>NZ_JBQQCR010000003.1:0-126646 GCF_052246875.1 Streptomyces sp. GDS52 | reverse complement strand
CAGCACGCCCTCACCGACCCCACCCTCCGCGAACCCGCCGCCACCGCGTGCGCCGCCCTCGACACCCGGAGGGAGGTGCCCCCCATGACCCGACTGACCGACGAGCAGCGAAAGGAGCTGTCGAAGAAGGTCGCCGACGCGAACAAGAAGTCCACCAACCGCCCCCGCTGACCCCCGACCGGGGCCCGGACACCGCCGGGCCCCACCGATCCGAGAGGACACCCCATGGGATTCATCGCCGACAAGACCACCGAACTCCGCACCGCCGTCCAGAACGGCGACAGCACCCGCTCCGCCCAGATCATCACCGAGACCGTCCTCGAGTCCGGCCGCAGCTTCGAGGACACCATCCGCGAGATGACCGACACCGACCGCCGGCAGCAGCGCCGAACCTGACCCCCGACCGGGGTCCGGCCGCCGACACCCCCACGACGGCCGGACCCCACCCCACTGGCCGCGCCGGAGTCCGCCCCGACCCCATGCGGGGCGGGCCCCAGCACCACCAGCGGAACCACCCGCCCCGACCCGGAAGGACCACCGTGAACAAGCAGCGCATCAAGACCAACGCCATCAACACCACCGCCAACATCACCTACTACGGCGGCACCCTCGGAGCCGGCATCGGCCTCTACGAGCTCATGAACCAGCCCAGCGCCCTCGGCATCGTCGCCGTCCTCGTCTTCACCCTCACCGTCGAAGGCATCCTCCGCACCCTCATCGACGAGGCCCTCGACTCCCTCCTCCCCGCCGCGGACACCGCCCCGGCCACCGTCTCGCTGGCCAAGGAGACCGCCCGATGACCGGCCGCGAGTTCCGCGCGCTCCACGGCGACCCCGCCGACTGGGACGACGACGAGTACGACACCTACTTCGCCCTCACCGCCGACCAGACCACCCCCGGCGACTACCAGCCCGCCGCCTGACCACCAGGGAGGAACCGACCATGCCCGGCACCGCCACTGCCACCGTCCACTGGAACCCTCCGGCCACGTCCGTCTGGTACGACCAGACGCTCATCAACGGCCGGACCTACTATCTCGTGGTCCACCACCTCGCCGACCAGTTCCTGAGCCAGCACTGGGGTGCCGTCCTCGCCGTCGCCGACGTACTGGCCACCCGGCTGCACCTGACCGGCGGCCACATCGCCGACCTGGCCGGAATCCCGAACGGCACCCACTCCGCAACCTGTACCGCCTGACCACCGGAAGGACACCGAACCCGATGTTCGCCACGTACAAGGAAAGCCGCCGCCACAACAAGCTCATGAAGGTCGCCCACAACCTGCTCTACAGCGCCTACATCAGCGCCGCCCGCAGCCCCGCCGACGTCACCGCCCAGGACGTCGCCGCCGACGCCTTCGGCCGCCACCAGATCGAACTGGACCTCGACGAGGCCCAGAAGTTCCTCGACGCCGCCCGCGTCGCCCGCGGCGAGTCCACCACGAACAACGCCTGACCCCCACTCCACCGACACCGGAAGGACCCACGCCCATGCTCACCGACATCCACACCACAGTCGGACGGGTGCCCGTGTACGCATGGGCCGCCCTCCTCGCCCTGGCCACCCTCGCCGTCGGCTACCGCATCGCCGCCAAGACCCGCGCCCGCACCAGCCAGCGCAAGCCCGCCGACAAACAGAAGCGGCGCACCGTCACCGGCCTCCTCGGCATGGGCCTCGTCGTCGTCGCCGGCCTCGCCCTCTCCACCAACACCTCCGCCCGCTTCGCCGAGAAGCGGCTCCACATGGACTCGCCGCTGCACATCACGGTCGGCCTCGTCCTCGAGGCCATCGTCCTCGGCCTGTCCCTGTACGCGTGGGCGTTCAACGACAAGGGCGCCACCCGCACCGCCTACTTCCTCGTCTTCGCCCAGGCCGTCGGCGCCATCGAGGTCGTCCGCCAGGAGAACGAGGACATCGGCACCGCGCTGGTCCGCATCGTCGGCCCCGTCATGCTCGCCTACGGCCTGCACAAGCTCCTCGGCCTCGAGGCCAAGCTCGGCAAGATCGAGATCAAGTCCGACGGGATCCTCGCCCGCTGGTGGCGCGACCGCCTCCAGCGCCTGGAGAGCCAGCTCGGCATCGGCTCCCGCGGCGCCGACGCGCAGGCCATCAGCCGCCGCAACGCCCAGGACAAGCTCATCACCCTCGCCACGCTCGGTAAGCCCCGGCTCATGAGCAAGCGCGCCTACGAGAAGGCCCTCATGCGCGCCGGCGACGCCTCCTTCCACGGCCTGGACGACACCCTCGACCAGCTCGGCACCGAGATGACCATCACCACCCGCATCGACCGCATGGGCGCCTTCAAATCCCTCCCGGACCGGTCCGAGACCTACGCCCTGCGGTCCCTGCGCCCCACCACCGGCCCCCAGGGCGCACCCGACGTCGCCCCCGACGACATCAGCGCCCTGACCAGCGAGGGCGCAGCAGGGCGCACCACAGGGCCCGACACGGGCGCGCCCGAGGCAACCCCCAGCGAGGCGCAGGCGAACAAGAGGCCCGACGGGGGCGACACCGACCGCCGCAGGCTCGCCTTCGACCTGTACTTCGACCTCCGCGGCACCGGCCCGGCCCCCTCGCAGAACGCCTTCGAGCAGGCCTGGCGGAAGGCCGGCTACGGACTGAAGACCGACGACATCCGCGCCCTCTACAAGGACATCCACACCAAGGTCACCGGTGACAACAAGTAACCGCCTCCCCCGGATGGAGACGAAAGGAGAACGAGTGAACGAGACCCGCACCCAGCCGAAGCCGCGGACGGCCACCCCGGCCGCGGCCCCGGCCCGCGTCCACCCCACACCGGTACGCCCGGCCCGGCCGCTCCCGGTCCTGCCCACCGCACCGCAGGCACCCGGCTGGACCCACCGGCTCCTGCCCGCCCCCCTCCGGCGCACCATGGCCGGCCTCGGCTGGTGGCAGAACCCCACCCCCCAGCGCCCCTCCACCCACCTCGAACAGACCCTGGACGTCCTCCACCGCTACGGCTGGTGCCAGTCCCTCGACGTGTCCCCCACCGGCCGCATGTGCATCCGCGGCGCCCAGACCCTCCTCGAGAGGACCGGCCACGTCACCCCCCACGCCCGCGAACGGGCCGTGGCCTACATGCAGCACACCCTGACCCAGGCCGGCATCCAGATGAGCTTCTTCACCTGGAACGACCTGCCCGGCCAGACCCTGCCCGCCGTCGAAAACCTGCTGGTCAGCGCCTCCCGCGCGGCCCGAGCGAACGGAGAATGACATGACCCCCAACCAGCCCGAATACGACCCGGAATTCCACAACGTCATCCACGGCGGATACGGCATTCCCGCCCAGCCCGAATTCACCGACCCCACCCCCTACGGAATTCAGACGCATTCCGGTGCGGCCCCGGTGAAGACCGGCCTCACCCCGCGCGGAAAGGCCGCCCTCGGGGTCGGAACCGTCGCCATCGCCTGCGCCAGCCTCTTCGGCTGGCAGCACTACAGCGCCCAGCAGGCCGCGAACGAGGTCCGCGCCCAGGAATTCGCCATCCAGAAGCAGCAACTCGAACTCGAGAAGCTGAAAGAGCTCAACAAGGTCAACGCGGCGCAGCAGGAAACCCAGGCCACCGAGAACGCGGCCCGCCAGAAGCAGATCGACGCCTGCGTGGCCGACAACAAGGGCCTGGTCGGCAAGCAGCTCGGGGCCTCCTACCGGTCGGTGGTGGAGGACTGCCAGGCCCAGTACCCGGCCACCAGCAGCACCGACATGCAGGCCGTCGCCACCACCGCCGACCCCACCGGCGGCGGCGTCAACCCCGGCCTCCTCCTGGGTGCCGGCGTCCTCGGTCTCGGCCTGGCCGTCGCCGTGAAGAAGAGCACGAAGAGTCACCCCGCCTGACTTCCTCCTCCGCTTCCTTCCCGCCCCGAAACCCCCCGCCTCATACCCGCACGCGAGGGCTTGATCAGGGGAATTCGGGGCCGGGAGGAAGGGAGGAGGAGGAAACCACCCACCCCCATGACCACACACAGTGAGGAACCCTGATGGCGAGCAACGCGGTCCCCGCGGCCGTCCCCGGCCCCACCGACCCGCCCCCCAGCACCGCACCCACCACCCCCGCCGCCGCCGGCGGCACGCAGCAGCAGCCGGGCGGGATGGCCGGGCTGCTCGCCCCCGTCACACCCACCCGCACCGCCTTCACCCTGGACCCCGACCCGGCCGCGGAAGCCACCCCCGGCGACCAGGCCGTGACCGACGCCAGCAGCGCCACCTACCGCACCGAGAGCACCCCCGACGACACCCCGGGGAACACCGGAAAGGCCCCGGCGGGAAAGCAGGAGCGCAGCGTCCTGCGGGCGTGGATGCTGGCCGGTGCCGAACGCTGGAAGAAGGGCGCCGACGCCCGCAACAAGCGCCTCGACATCCAAAAGGCGAAGGCGCAGGCCCGGCAGGTGAAGGAAACCGTCACCGTGAACCGTGCCGAGAAAATGGTGGGCGGGTCGACGAATTCCAGCACCGGCAGCAAAAACAATGCCGCCGGGAAGTCCCTGAACAGCAAGTCCAACGGGGCCGGAAACGGTGGCGGCACGGGGCCGAAGAACCGGCCCGGCGGCACGAACAGTTCCGGCGGGGGCCAGTCCGGCAGCACAGGCCGCAGCGGGTCCGGCGGCCCGGCCGGAGGCGGCAGCCGCGGCAGCAACACCGGGACGAAGCCCGGCGGATCCGGGCGCACCAGCACGGGCAACGGCAAGGACTCCAGCAGCGGACGCGGCACAGGCAAGGACAGCGGCCCCGTGAAGCAGCCCGGCGGGAAGCCCGGCGGCGGCAGCGGCGCCGGGCCGAAGCACGACACGAAGCCCACCGGGCCGGGACCGAAGACCAGCGGCGGATCCGGGGGAGGGGCAGGCAAGTCCGGGTCCTCCGGTACGCAGGGCCCGGCCGGGAAGCCCGGCAAGGACGGCTCCGGCCCGAAGACCCCCACCAAGTCCCAGGACGCCACGAAGCCGTCCACGACCGGCCCGGCCCCCGACACCGGCAAGAACACCCCGACCGGCACGGAGACCCGACCCAAGGGCCCCGACTCCAAGGGCAACGCGAGCAAGGTCCGCCTGGACAAGACCGGCCGCACCAACGGCAAGACCGCCGACGGCACGCCCGGCACGGACCCCAAGAAGCCGCAGCGCGGTGACGCGCAGCCGACGACGAAGGACGGCCAGGAGCCCCGGAAGCCGCAGGACGGCGGCACCGGCACGCAGCAGACGGCGAAGACCGGCACCGCGAAGGACGGAAAGGGCACCGAGCCCACCAAGCAGACCGGCCCGCGCGTGCCCGCCCCCCGCATCAACCTCCAGAACTCCCGCGAGGCCGGCTACCGCGACGGCACCCGCGCCGCCAAGGCCGTCGCCCACACCCAGGCCTGGCGCGACGGCGCCCGCGACGGATACGCCGACACCACCCAGGCCGCCGCCCGCGAGAAGACCCGCCTGGACAAGGCCCACACCGACCGCAAGAACGCCCGCACCCACCCCGAGGACACGCCCGTGACCGCACCCGCCTCCAGCGCCGACTACCAGACGGTGCCGCCCAAGCCCGACCACGCCCCCGGCCCGCAGCCCGTCCAGGTCGCGTCCATCGACGCCACCCACGTCCACCTCGGAGACGGCGCCGCCCGCCCCTCCATCAGCCGCGGCGAGGTCCGCACCCTCCGCCAGTTCCAGCAGCGCCTCGAGGCCAAGACCGACACCATGACCCGCGTCGGCGAGGCCACCCGCGTCCTCGAGCAGCACGCCCTCGAGCAGGCCAAGCAGGTCACCGACCTCCTCGAGCAGGCCCGCAGCGTCGAAGGCGGCGAGAAGGTCGTCGCCGCCCTCACCCGGCTCGCCGACACCGCCCAGGTGCAGGCCGGCAAGGCAGCCGAGATCCACCAGCGGGCCGTCCGCGCCGGCGAAGCCTGCACGGTGCTCCACACCAACACCGAGACCCGCTACGGCGGCATCTACCAGGCCGTCCAGGACTCGCCCGAAACCAGGGCCGCGCGCATGACCTACTACCGCGACATGGAGACCGCCAATGTCTGACCTGACCTACGCGCAGCTCGCCAAGCAGACGGCCGCCCTGGCCAAGGACATCGCCCGCAGCAGCGAAGCCATCCGCGGCCACGCCACCAGCATCAGCACCGAAGCCCAGGACACCGGCCGCACCGCCGAATCCATCGGCGCCCTCAAGGTGGATGCCGCGACCGTCGCGGAAACCCGCGAACTCGCCGCCCTGATGGACGGCGTGTCCACCGCCGTCGTCGACTACGCGACCGCCGCCGACACCACCGCCCACGCCGCGCAGGCCGCCCACGACCAGAACCAGGCCAGCCACGCCCGGATCGGGGAGGCCGCCGCCCGCTCCTCGGTCGGCCGGGAGGTCTACGACGTCGACTCCGGCTGGTTCACCCAGGAATAACCCCCCGCCACCCCTCCCCCTGCGGCCGGGACCACCACGGTCCCGGCCGCCCCCCGAACCCCTCCCAAGGAGCCCCCGATGAGCCAGCCCACCCCCACCACCGCCCGCCCCGTCGCCACCGAACGCGCCATCGCCTACGCCGAAACCTTCGCCCCCATCGCCACCGGCGTCACCACCCCCTTCCTCGACGGCTCCGCCGCCATCCTGGGAGCCGTCGCCTACGGCGGTACGGCCGGCTTCCTCGCCGCGAACTACATGAACCGCCTCCCACCCCACCTCATCGACCAGCTGCCCGCCGGGGACATCATCCGCGCCCACCGCTCCACCCTGTTCGGCTCCACCCTCACCACCGGCATGGCCCTCCTCATGGGCACCGTCCAAGGAGCGGAAGGCGCCGACGCCCTCATGGCCGGCTGGCTCGGCATCGCCGACCAGCCCCTCCCCGGCATCGTCTCCCTCGGCTGGTGGGCCGCCGTCGCCCTCGTCCCCATCAAACTCCGCAAGGTCCTCGCCCGCCCTCGCAAGCCCAAGCCGACCACCACCGCCCCGCCCGGCACCACCGCGGCCCACGTACCGGCCACCGCCGCAGAGAAGATCGCCTACCGCTGGTACGAGGTCATCTCCAACCGGGACACCGGCACCCACAGGGACCAGGAACTGGAACTCCGCACCCTCACCGCCATGCGCTGGACCGGCACCATCACCGTCCCCATGGGACAGTCCGTCACCGTCACCAAGGACACCGTCTCCTCCGCCTACCGGATCCCCATCGAATGGATCTACTTCAAGCCGGGAGCCCACGCCGGCGAGGTCCACCTCACCGTCAACCTCCAGGCCCCGCCCGAGCTCGACCCCAACACCCTCGCCGGAGCCTGGCGCAAGTGGGTCGCCAAGAGCGGCGGCGTCATGGCCGGCACCCACCTCGAGAACGCCCAGACCGACCCCAACACCGGCGGCGAAGTCGCCTACGTCGTCGCCGGCGAAGACCTCGACAAACTCCCCCTCCCCGACCGGGCCAGCCTCGCCGGAGCACTGCGCACCAACAGCCTCCTCTGCTCCTACAGCCCCGTCCCCGGCGACCCCCGCAAGGGCGAAATCCGCCTCATGAAACACAACCCCCTCCAGAACGGCGTGCCCTTCCCCGGCACCCACGTCCTGAAAATCAGCGACGGCGGCTACGTCCAGATCGGCCGCCACGTCTCCGGCTTCCCCGCCCGCATCCAGTTCACCGACCCCGTCCTCGGAGCCCGCCACCTGTTCATCGCCGGCGTCACCGGCTCCGGCAAGGGCGGCCTCGTCCAGATCGTCGCCCTCGCCGACCACGTCAACGGCCACGCCATCATCTACGGCGACCCCAAGGGCTCCTCCAACCCCGACGTGGAAACCATGGCCTGCTACAGCGGCCTCGTCGACGACGTCATCGGCGCCCTCCGCGTCGCCTACGCCCTCATGAACTGGCGCATGGAAGAGTCCGCCCGCCTGCGCATGAAGAACTTCCAGGCCACCCCCGACCGCCCCTGGGTCCGCGTCATCCTCGACGAGGCCCACGTCCCCCTCTCCGAGATGGAGGACCACAAGAAGGAAGCCGCGATCATCGTGGAAGCCCTCGCCGCCAAGGCGCGCTCCCAGGGCATCATCCTCACGATCGTCAACCAGGCCGTGAACGCCGACAAGCTCGGCGGGTCCACCACCCTGCGCACCAACGTCATCCAGGGCGGATCCCTCGCCATGCTCCGCTCCGACTCCGCACAGAAGCACCTCGTCACCACCGGCTTCGAAGGCGTCGACCCCGGCGACATCCCCGCCGCCTGGGACGTCGACCGGCCCCTCGTCTACGACGACACCGTCACCATGAAGGACCCCAAAGCCACCTTCGGCCTCGGCTACACCCTCGGCCCCGGCGGGGCAGCCGAGATGATGCGCACCTTCATCCTCGAGTCCGCCGCCCCCCACATCGACCACACCCGCATCGCCTACCCCGCCGACTGGCCCGGCTGGGACGACCGGCACGAGATCGCCGCCACCTCCATCCTCGGAGACGGCGAGCACACCGACCCGGACGCCGACGGCGCCTCCAGCCTCCTGAGCGGGATCAGCTTCGCCCCGAAGAAGCCCGCCAGCGCCGACGAGAAACTCCTCAAGGCGCTCACCGAGTTCGCCGACCCGGAAGGCATCGACATCAACTACCTGCACAAGGACGACCTCGGCCGCGCCGCCGGCGTGGAAGGCCGCACCCGCGACAACGCCCTCACCGAGCTGGTGAAGGCCGGGAAGATTCACCGCGGCCCGGAGCGCGGCACCTACGGCCTCGGACCCGACCCCGACCCCGGCCAGTAGCCGCCGGGGGATAGCGGCTCAGACAAACCGCTTCCCATGCCCCACACTCAGAACTGCACGGCCCGGACCGGTACCGGTGTCCCCGCGCCCTACCGTCCCCGGGCCGTGCCAGCAGACCCGCCCGGACCATCCCGGGCGCGCCACGGCCCCGCCACCAATCCCCCGGTGGCGGGGCCGTTCCCTGCCCACCCCCGGGCCAGGGGGAACAGAACACCGAAAATCGGCGATCATCCCTACAAGGCGCGGGGCCGACAATCACACACACGAGCGGGAGCCCCACCGCCATGGGATGGTCAAAACTCAAACTGGACGAAGTCACCGTCCGCCGCACCCACCTCCTCAAACTGCGCCGCCAAGGCGTCCGCTACGACGATCCCCGTGTCGAAGCCCTCGGCTACTCCAGCCCCGACAGCGCCCGCCGGGACCTCAGCCGCGCCCTCCAAGCCCACCGCGACGCCGAAGCCGCCGAAGTGTCCATCTACCGGCAGCAGGAGAACGAACGCCTCGACGACGAACTCAGCCGCCTCCAGAAACTCGAAGCCGCCGCCCACGTCGTCCTCAACAACCGCCACATCATGGTCAACAACGGGCGCGTCATCCTCCACCCCGACACCAACCAGCCCATGGAAGACGACGCCCCCGTCCTCCAGGCCATCGACCGGCTCGTGAAAATCGAAGACGCCCGCCGCCGCAACAGTGAACGCCGCGCGAAACTCAACGGCCTGGACATGCCCGTCAAGACCGAAGTCACCGGAGCCGACGGCGGACCGCTGGCCCTGTCCACCGCCGACCCGGACAAGCTGGCCGCGCTGATCGCCGCCACCAGCCGGCTCGACTCCGAACAGCCGGCCAACACGGCCACCTCCACCCCCGACGAGGACGACGAAGACGAGGACCGTGCGCAGTGACCACGGCGCTTGAGGATCAGGTAGCCCTCTACCGGACCCTCCCCGTCCAGCAGCGCCAGCAGATCGCCCGGCTCGCGGACGACGAAACCCGGGCGGCTCTGGCGTGGGCGGAGCGGCAGATGGCCATCGAACGCTCCCCCGGGTCGATGGCCGCCGCGCTGACCGGCGGCCGGGAATGGCAGGCCCGCCACCTGGACCTCATCGACAAGGCCTTCGTGCGGATCGCCAACGGCGAGCGGATGCGCGTCCTGCTGAACATGCCTCCGAGGCACGGGAAGAGCGCCCGTGCCGCACGGTGGGCGCCGCTGTGGTACCTGGCCCGGCACCCCGACCACCGCATCATGATCGCCTCGTATGCGGCCAAGCTCGCCGAAGGGCACGGCCGGTGGATCCGCGACAGCATCAAGGAGCACGGCCAGGACATCGGTATCGAGCTGCGGTACGGCTCGCAGGCCGCCAACCGGTTCGACCTCGCCGGAACCGAGGGCGGTCTGGTCACCGCAGGCGTCGGTGGATCTTTGACCGGCATGGGCGCAAATGTCGCAATTGTCGACGACCCCCTGAAAGACGCCAAGGAAGCCGACAGTCCCGTCAAACTCGCCAACCTCTGGGACTGGTGGCAGCAGGTCATCAACACCCGCATGGAACCCAACGGCTCCATCGTCGTCATCCAGACCCGCTGGTCCCAGAACGACCTCGCCGGCCGCATCCTCCAAGACGGCGCCGACGGCTGGACCGTCCTCAACCTGCCCGCCATCGCCATGACCGAAGGCGACCCCCTCGGCCGGGCCGTCGGCGAACCGCTGTGGCCCGAACGGTTCCGCCGCAAGCACCTCAACCGCTTCAAAAAGGATGTCGGCGAACGCGGCTGGTGGGCCCTCTACCAGCAAGAACCCCGCCCCCTCGAAGGCGGCGTGTGGAAATGGCCGTGGATCACCGACCACCGCATCACCCCCCAAGCGTTCCGCGGCGTCGACCTCACCCGCACCCTCGTCGCCATCGACACCGCCGGCGGCCGCGAAGACAGCGACGAAGTCGGCCTCATCGGCGGCGGACGCGACGCCGCCGGGGACATGTACCTGCTGGCCGACCGGTCAAAGAAGATGGGCGCCGCCGAATGGGGCCGCGAAGCCTGCCTGCTGGCCATCGAACTCCAGGCCGACGCCTTCGTGGTGGAGGCGAACTTCGGCGGAGACATGGCCGCCCAGATCCTCCGCCAGGCCTGGCAGGAACTCGAACGCGAGGCCGCCACCAACCGCCTGCTGATGCCCCGCATCATCGAGGTGACCGCCAAGGTCGGCAAACGCCTGCGCGCCGAACCCGTCGCCCAGCTCTACGAGAACGGGCACGTCCACCACGTGGGCGAGCTCCCCGGCCTCGAGGTCCAGTACGTGTCCTGGATCCCCGGCATGGACTCCCCGGACCGCCTGGACGCCGCCGTCCACCTCATCACCGAGCTCGCCGACCCGGCACAGGAAGGACTCGGCACCCAGCGCTACGCCGACCAGCGGCTCCGCGGTCGGCGGTAGCCGGGGGAAGCCCCGCGCCCCGCGCCCGTACCCTGATCACAAGGCGCGGGGCCTGGGAACAGCGGGAAGGAATGCTGTGGGCCTCATCTCCGGCCTCAAGTCGGTCATCATCGACCGCTGGTCATGGCTGAACTACAAGCCGCTGTACAGCGACTCCCTGGGCATGCCCAACCGGCGGGCGTTCCCCGAAGCGCACGCCACCTGGGTCCCCGCGTACGACGAACGCCGCCTCGCCGCGTACAAGCTCCTCACCGCCTACGACCACAACCAGGTCGCCGAACTCACCGCGTTCCGCGACGGCGAGGCGGCCCGCGACGGCCGCGAGTTCGGCGACCCGTCGATGTTCATCGACACCATCACCAGCCACGTCCTGGGCGACGAACAGACCATCACCGTGCCCGGCGCGGAGAAGGCCGGCGGCGAGCAGGCCACCCCCGAAGCGGCCACCGCGGACCGCGTGCAGAGCCTGCTGCGCGCATGGGCCGACGAGGAACTCCTTGCGATGCGGCTGCTCCAGACCGAACGCAAGGCCGTCACGCTCGGGGACGGCGTCTACCTGCTGCACTGGGATCCCGACAAGCAGCGCGTCCGCGTCCGCACCTACGACCCCGGCCTCTACTTCCCGATCATCGGCGAGGACGACGACGGCTCCGACTACCCCGACCGCATCCACTTCGCGTGGGAACTCCCCGAGGACAGGCCCCGCCGGCTGCCCGCCCGGCTGCGCCGCATCACCTACCACCTGGACTGGATCCGCCCGCAGACCGCGAACGGCGTCGACCAAACGGGCCGCCCCCTGCGCGCCCCCGTCATGTCCGAGCCCACCGAGGAGCAGGCGGCGCAGCCCGTCCTCGGCCGCGGCGACACCCTGGATGGCAACGGGTCGATCACCCGCCGGTACCCGTGGTCCGAGCGGCCCTCCTACAAGACGGTGTATCTCACCGACGCCACCTGGGAGCTGGGCGACCTGAAGGGCCCGGTCGACGTCGACTCCCTGCCGATGGACAAGGCGCACTTCGCGACCAACGGGCAGGGCGAGATCCTCGACCGGCTGGACCTGTACCAGGACTTCATCCCGGTCATCCACGTGCCCAACACTGTGCCCGAACCGGGCGAGCACTGGGGGGAGTCGTCCCTGGCGAAGGTGCTCCAGGTGTTCGACGAACTCGCCGGCGCGGACACCGACTCCGGGAAGGCGTCCGCCACCACCGGATCCCCCATCCTCGCCATCTCCGGTAAGGCGGTCACCAGTCAGCAGCAGTACACCGCCGGCCCCGGCATGGTCTTCACCCTGGGCGAGGGCGGCGCGCTCAGCACCGTCGACACCAGCGCCAACCTCGCCGAACTCCGCAACCAGGTTCACGACCTCAAGGGCCGGGCCGCGACCACCGCCCGGCTGCCCGCCGTCGCCCTCGGTACCTCCGACCCCGCGCAGTTCTCCTCCGGCTACCAGCTCGAACTTGCCCTCGGGCCGCTGGACTCACTCATCTCCGGGATGCGGCTCGCCCGCGACCACGCCGACCGGCTGCTGCCGAAGTTCGTGCAGCGCCTGTTCCAGGCCGGGCAGCACCCCGACTGGATCGACCTGCCGGTCCTGCCCGCCAAGCTGACCCGGGGCGCGTACACGCCGACCGATAAGGCCGCCGCCCTCGAGGAAGTCGCCACCGCCCGCAAGGCCGGCCTCATCAGCCTGGAGACCGGGATCCGGCGTCTTCAGGAGATCGGCTGGCCCATCGAGGACGCCGAAGAGGAGATCCGCCGGATCGACGCCCGCTCCTTTGCGGACGCCCGTCTCCTCGCCGACGCCCTGAACAACCCGGAGGAGACCGCCCGGTTCCTCGGCAGGCAGGCCCCGGATGTGCCGGAGGCCCCGCCGGTGAACCTGCCCCCGGCCGGGGGCGACGACGGTACCGGCGACGACCCCGAGGGCGACGACGGGAACCCGGCGCAGGGGAGCGGGGGGAACACGTGACGAGATCTGTGCTGCACTTGGATCTAGGCGCGGGGCCTGATCTGTCCATGGGAGGACTGTCTTCAATGCGTCGCCCCGCGCAGCACCGCCCCGGTCTCACCGCCGCCCACGGCTGGGCCCACCCCTACACCGGCATCCAGTCGCTCGCCGTCTTCTACAACGACGGAGGCCAGGGTGACGGCGGCAACCAGCCCGCCCCCTCCCCGGCCGACCTCGCCCACCGGGCCCCGCAGCCGCCCGCCAACCAGCCCGCCACGCAGACCGGCGACGACGAGGTCCTCCTGGACCACCGCACCGGCGCCCCCATGACCCAAGCCGCCTTCGCGAAGATCATGGCCAGGGAGAACGCCAAGGGCCGCCGCAACATCCTCCGTGAACTCGCCGAAGCCGCCGGTGTGCCCTTCGACCCGGACGACTTCGACGTCAACCGCTTCGGGAAGCTGTTCAAGGAGACCGAGGAAGCCCGCAAGGCGCAGCTCAGCGAAGAGCAGCGCCGCATCGAGGAACTCACCGCCCGCGAACAGGCTCTCGCCGACCGGGAAGCCCAGGCCGCCCAGCAGGCCGCCGAAGCCGCCCGCCGCGACCGCGAGACCCGCATCCGCTCCGCCCTCGTCTCCCTCGGAGCCACCGGCG
This sequence comes from Streptomyces sp. GDS52, assembly GCF_052246875.1. Classification (NCBI taxonomy): domain Bacteria; kingdom Bacillati; phylum Actinomycetota; class Actinomycetes; order Kitasatosporales; family Streptomycetaceae; genus Streptomyces; species Streptomyces sp. GDS52. Next base: position 112,859 of record NZ_JBQQCR010000003.1, on the reverse strand, counting down.
ACGACCTCGAGGACGCCACCCGCCTCCTCACCGTCCCCGACGACGCCACCGACGAACAGATCACCCAGGCCGCCACCGAACTCAAGGAACGCCGCGGCGTCCTCTTCGGCGCGACCGCCCCGCAGACCCTCCCCCCGGCCCCGTCCGGCGGACCGGCCGGCGGCAACGCCCCCCGGCAGCCCGCCGCGGGCAAGGACGCCGTCCGGGAAGCCGCCCGCGCCCGCGCCCGCGCCATGGGCCTGCGCACCGACGAAGCGGCCTGAACAACTCCAGACCAGGGACCACGCCCTAACCCCCGTGGACGGCGTCACGCAGACGTCATCACACGAACACCCGCGTACATCGCGAAAGGGGCTACGGCGTGGACATCCAGCCGTACACCAGCACCGAGACGCTCGCTGTCGGCCGCCCGTGGCTCATGAGCATGCTCGGCATCGAAGCCAACCAGTCCGTCACCCTCGACCTCGCCGCGTTCGACGAGGACACCCACTGGCTGCCGCCGACCGGACACCAGCCGCAACGCAAGCTGAAGTCGGGCATCCCCCTCGGCAAGAACAGCACCAGCGGCCTGTACGGCCCGTACGACAGTGCGGCCACCGACGGCACCCAGACGTTCGTCGGGTTCCTGTTCACCGAGATCTCCTACGCCCCGACCAGCACCCGGGCCGTCGCCCCGCTCATGGTCCACGGGCAGATCGACCCGGAGAAGCTGCCCGTCCCGTTCGACCCGGCCACCGTGGCGGACGGCTCCAACACCCAGTTCATCTACAAGGTCTGAGCAGGAGACACCGACATGGCCAACGACATGCTGGAGCTCCTGCTCCGCGACCTGTCCCCGACCGAGATCAACGTGTTCGCCCGGGAAATCCAGACCCCGGCCGACTACCTCCTCACCCAGTCCGTCATCCCCGAGCGGACCATCGACTCCGTGCAGTGGGAGCACCGCGGCACCCGCCGCCGGGTCGCCGCCGCCTCCTACCGGGCGTGGGACGCGCAGACGAAGGTCGCCACGCGTGAGATCACGCAGTTCGCGACCTCCGGCAAGCTCCTCCCGCTGGGCCAGAAGTACATCGTCGGTGAGTTCGAGACCATCCTCCAGAACATGGACCGCGGCATCGACAGCCGGGACCTGGTCAACACCGTCTACCAGGACGTTGCCGACCACGTGCTGTCCATCAAGAAGCGTCTGGAACTCGCCGCCGGTGACCTGCTGGCCGACGGCAAGTTCTCCCTGGTCGGCGAGAACGGCCTCACCATCGAGGCCGACCACAAGGTGCCGGCGGCGAACATGCCGACCGCGTCCACCCCGTGGACCGACCCCGCCGCCGACATGCTCGGTGACGAGATGCGGTGGCTCGAGGTCCTGCGCTCCTCCGGAGCCCCCACGCCGGCCCGCGCCCTCACCTCGTACAAGACGATGGCGCTGGCCATGGGCAACGACTCCTACCGCGCCGCCTACTACGGGTCGGTGAACTCCGCATCGACCATTCCCACTGCGGTCCTCGCCCCCAACGAGGTCAACGTGGTCCGGGCCCGCTACGGTCTCCCGCCGATCACCACGTACGACGTGAAGATCGAGCTGGAGGGCGGCTCCGACGCCCGCGTGCTGCCGGAGAACATGTTCTTCCTGCTGCCGCCGAACCCGCAGCAGTGGGCGGAGACCCAGTACGGCCTCACCGCCGACGGTCTCCTCCTCTCCCGCAGCGGCAACCCCGCCATCGAGCGGGAGGACGCCCCCGGCATCGTCGTCACCCGCGGCTACCAGGACGACCCGCCGCAGGTGTGGACGAAGGGCTCCGCCGCCGCGCTGCCGGTCATGTACGTGCCGGACATCCACATCGCCGCGACGGTGTGGTAAGCCATGGCCACCCTGCGATCCACGGTGTACGTGAAGGACCCGGAGTCCCACCAGACGGTGGTCCTGGAGGCCGGTAGCTCCCCGGAGCCGCGTCTGGCGGCCCTGGTGACGAACCCGTCCGCGTGGGAGGGCGGCAAGCTCCCGGCTGCCGCCACCAAGTCCGCCGACTCCTCCCCGTCGTCCGACGACGGCGAGAGGGACGGCGACAAGCCGGCCGCGAAGCGCGCGGCCAAGCGGCCCGCTCGGGGCCGGAGCGCCGCTGGCGAGGGCGACAGCGGCGACTAGCGGTGTGCGGGTCCGCCCCTGTGGTGGGGGCGCCAACCGGCGGGCCCGCACCCGCACCCCTTCCCACCCCCTTCAGTCCCGGGAGGACAGTCATGGCCCTGACCGCCGCCGTCACCGCATGGCTCCGCGGCGAACTCGGCACCACCGCCGACCTCGCGGACCTCGAGGCCCGCTACTCCCGGCTCGGCACCGCCCGCGCCGTCGCCCTCGAGGTCCTCCGGGAGCGGCTTGCCGCGCTGCGCGCCCAGCCCGCCACCGTCAACGTGTCCGGCGTCGTCTCCGTCGGCACCGGCGAGAACATCAAGGCGTACGAACGGCAGATCGCCGCCCTCGAGAACGGGGAGCCGCCCGCCCCCGACGACCCGGACGACGGCAGCACCGGCGGCGACGGGATCGGCATGCTGCGCCTGGTCGAACGGCCCCGCCGATGACCACCCCCGTCCGGCGCCGCGGCCGCACCCTCCGCCAACGCCTCCTCGGCTACATCACCGGCGCCGTGGACCGGCTGCGGCAGGCGTGGGCGATCCTGACCGGCGCACAGACCCGGCTGCTGTCCGCGCTCGCGGCGATCCGGCCCGGCCGCCACTCCGGCAGCGGGCCACGGCTGCGCGCCGCCATCGCCGACTTCAACACGTCCCTCGCGGCGTTCCACCGGGCGGCCATGGCGTGGACGGAACGCTGGGCGGCCACCGATCTGCCCCTCATCTACCGGGAGGGCGCCTGGACGCTGCTGGACAACGCGCTGCGCCCCACCACCCGCTTCTCCTGGACCGACCGGCACCGGGCGGCCATCACCCAAGCCTCCGCGCAGTACTACGCGGACCTCACCGCCCGGATCACCGAGGCGCTGCGCCGGGCCAGGGCGTTCCTCCGCGACGCCCAGGACGCCGCCCGCGACCCCGACGCGGCCCGCCTCGACACCGAAGCCCTGCGCCAGCAGCACCCCCTCGACACCGTCGTGTACGCCAACAACTCCCGGCATCCCGTGGACGCGTGGGCGAGTGCGGCGGTCACCTGGCAGGCCGTCACCACCGCCAACACGGGCGCGGCTCGCACCGCCCTGGACGAACTCGGCACCGAGTGGGTGGAGATCCGGGACGGCGCTGATTGTGGGTGGCGGGAGCACAAGGACCCGGACCGCGCCAACCGCACCCTGCGCACCGTCCAGGACGCCCTCGCTCATCCCGTGGCGCACGCCCACTGCCAACGGGAGCTGCTGCCCCGCATGGACCTCATCGGCCGCACCGAAATCCGCACCGGAGCGCCCCTATGACCGACGCCCCCATCGCCCTCACCGTGCACCCCGGCGGCGGTGTCCCGCCGGAGTGGCGCCGCCTCCTCATCGTCGACTGGCTCACCACCAACGGCATCAACCCCGCCGACGTGTCCTCCGACGACCCGATCACCGTACTCACCCTGCCCCACACGCCCTCCGACCCGGACGAGCCGTGGCTGGTGCAGGTCATCGTCCTCACCCAGTACCACCGGAACGTGTACGGCGTCCGCGAACAGAACCTGCTCACCCGACGCCCCGTGGCGTTCCAGCGGACCGTGCCGCTCCAAGAACCCTTCCCGACCGACCTCCCGGACGGAGAGGACCGTGGCGAAGAGCCGCAAGTCGAAGCTGTCGAAGAAGAGCAACGCCCGCCGGAACACGAAGAGCGGGCGGAAGCGGATGAGCAGCAAGCAGTTCGCCCTGCCGGGCAAGCGCTACAGGATTGATGATCTTGCTCACGCCAGAAATGCCCTGGCCAGGGTCGGGCAGCACGGATCAGCCAAGGAGAAAGCCGCCGTTCGCAAGGCGGTGACCCGCAAGTATCCAAGCCTGAAGAGGAAGAAGTAGCCCAGTGACCGAGCCCCCCGCGGAGCCGCAGGCGCACGGTGTCCGGATCGACGCCCAGCCCGGCCACGCCACCATCAGCATCGGCGGCACCCCCCTGCCCCCCGGCACGGTCACCGGATACGTCGTCCAGCACGACATCGCCGCAGGGCTGCCCACGCTGATCCTGCACACCCGGCAACCCGACGGGACCGCCTTCGAGGGCCTCGCCCGGGTCGCCGTCGGTATCCCGCAGACCCCGGCCAGCGTCATCGCCACCTTCCTGCGCGAGGTCGACCCCGTCCTCCTCGACCAGGAGGCGCTGAACCGGGCCGACTACGGCGGCGGCCCGGGGGCGACCGCCCGCGCCATGCTCGCCACCCTGTCCGAGTGGGCCCACACCGGAGGAGGCACCTGATGGCCGGCCTGGACCTCGGACCGATCACCACCCTCGTGGAGGGCCTGATCCTGCTGGACGTCGTCCGCTTCACCAGCCCCGCCGGCGGCCCGCCCGTCTTCAACCCCGACACCGGCCAGTACGAGGTGCCGGAGGGCGCTGTCCTGTACGAGGGCCCCGGGGCCGTGCAACCCGGCTCCACCTCCGCCGTCGCCAACATCCCGGTCCCCAACCAGCCGTGGGTGGATGAGACCGCGTCCAACTACCGCGCCTACACGCCGCTGTCGGCGCCGCTCGCCGTCCGGGACACCATCGTCACCGTCGTCCAGGTCCATGCGGGCGGGGACGTGTCGCTGATCGGCCGCCAGTGGCGGGCCAACGACCCGTCCCAGGGCGGCACCCTCGGTGTCATCCGGGTCACCAGCCTGGACCAGATCCAGCAAACGGGCGGGGGCGCGTGATGGACCTCGAGGACCTGGCGCCCCGGCTGGAGGAGGCGGCGGACCGGGTGGGGCCGGAGGTGAACCGGACGGTGCAGCAGCAGGCCCGCCTCGCCCGCGCGATGATCCGCTTCAACGCATCCGGCCGTCCGGGCCCGAACATCATCACCGGCGACTACTTCGACTCCTGGGGGCCAGCGCAGCCATTCGCCGTCCCCGACGGCGGAGGGGCCCTCCTCGGCACCGACCGGCCGCAGGGGCGCCGCCTCGAGTACGGCTTCATGAACATGTACGACAGCCTGGGCCGGTTCTTCCGGCAGCCCCCGTACCCGCACGTGGAGCCCGCCGTGACCGAACTGTCGGCGGAGTACGAGGACGCGTTCAAGGACGCCCTGGACCGCATCTTCGGGGGTGCCTGATGATCGAGAGACGGCCCGTCACCCTCGGCCTGCAAACCCTGCTGGCCACCCTCACCGGACGCCCCGTCGGCCTGCGCAGCGTCCCCCTGACCGCCGCCGGTCAGCCGGTGGCGCCGCCGTACACGATCCTGGACCCCCTCGACCGCATCGACGACACCCGCACCCTCGCCGACAACCAGCGAGCCGCCGTCATGAACTATCAGGCCACGTTCGTCTCCGGACCGACCCCAGGCGTACCGGACAGCCGGGGCGGGGATGAGCAGGCGCAGTGGCTCACCGACCGCGCCTGGAAGGTCGTCGAACGGCCCGCGAACGGATCCCCCGGCTACGCCCACCCCCTCAGTGTCGGGCCCGGCGTCACCTGCTGGCGGCGGGAGGCGACCGAGGCGGGGGGAACATCCGACGCAGGAGATGCCATCATCACATCAGTGATCCGATTCCGGCTCTTCCTCGAGGAGCAGCCGGCCGCCTGACCCCCTGGGGGTTGGGCATCACCGCACCGCGGCGGGACCCCACGCGGACGCCACCACGCAGGTGGCCGCCACACCAGACACGTGTAGCAGGGGCCCCACTTCTCGGCCCCATTTCCGCGAGGGGCCAATCATGAGGTTCAACCGCAAGGGCACCACGAAGATTCTCTTCCTGCCGACCATCGCTGCCGCCGACACGCTGATCCCGACCTCTGCGGAGATCTCCGACGGCACCGACTACACGCAGCAGATCAACGCCATCGACGGCTGGTCCCTCGAGAACCAGCCCATCGAAACCCCGGACATGGCGTCCACGTTCGTCAGCAAGATCGGTGGCGACGACAGTGCGGCCGACTCCTCCCTCACGTTCTACGAGGACAGCACCGCCGACGACATCGAGACCGAGCTCGCCAAGGGCACGTCCGGCTACGTGGTGATCTTCTCCAAGGGCAACACGGCCGGGAACAAGGGGATGGATGTCTTCCCGGTGACCGTGGTGTCCAACTCGAAGCAGTACAGCGCGGACAACGAGCCCGCCCGGATCGCCGTCCAGTTCACGATCACCGCGCGGCCGCTGTTCAACGGGACGGTCCCTACCGGGCCGTGACCCGCGCCGGCTGACCCACCCCCTCCAAGCCCCCGGCCGGGCCCCGGTGTATCTGGGAAGGGCGCTGTGCGCCCGGCCGGGCCTTCCCAAAGGACCCGAACATGACCAGCAGCACCGCATGGGACGCGCTTGAGAAGCGCCTCAACAGCGTCAAGAAGCCCGTCAGTGTGTTCCGGCTGTGCGACGACCCCGACATCCGGGACCGCTACCTGACCGTGCGGAGGGAAGCCGAGCGGGCCGACACCTACCTGGACGGCCTCGCCAAGGACACGGACCCCGACGTGCGGGCCGTGGCGGAGCGGCAGGCCAAGGACGCCCAGGGCAGGCTCATGGCGGCGCAGAAGGCGTACGACGCGCACACCATCACCCTCCGCTTCCAGGCGCTCGAGCGGCAGGAACTCGAGGACCTGCTGGCCAAGCACCCGCCGACCGAGCAGGACGAGGAGAACGGCAACGAGTTCGCCGAAAGTTTCATGCCCGTATTGATCTCCGCCGCGTCCCTGGACGGCATGCCCGAGGAGGCCGCCGCCCGCTTTATGAGGGCGTGGATCCCGGCAGACGTGAAGGCCCTGTGGCAGGCCGCCTGGTCGGTGCAGCACACGCAGCGCACGGACCTGGGAAAAGGCTGATCGATGACGCCGACTTCCGCACCCAGATGGAGCTCTGCCACAAGTGGGGCATCCCCCACTCCCAGTTCCGCGGGCACGGGGACGGCACCTGGACCGACCTGGACCGCAGGAAGGCCCTGGCCTACGCCCACTACCTCAAGCAGGTCTGCCCCCAGTGCGGCACCCGGCCCGAGGAGTGGGACGAGAACGCGGGCGGCGACGAGGACGCCTACCGGGCCACCACCCACCGCTGCACCGGCTGCCAACTCATCGCCGACAAACAGAAAACCGTCCCCGACGGCGACGAGGGGCACGGCGTGCAAGTCGCCCTGATCCCCACCAGCGTCGCCGCCGCCCTCGAACTCCATAACCAGCACCGCTAGTCCAGGAAGGAGCCCGCCCGTGCCCCAGTGGAACCTGTCGGTACGCCTCACCGGGCAGGGCTCCGGGCTCGCCCGCACGCTGCGCAACACCTCCCGTGACGCCCGTGCCGCCTCCCGTGACGTGCAGGCCCTCACCCGCGACATCGGCCGGCTGCGCGCCGCGGCCTCCCGCGACATCCGCCTCGGGGTCCGGGTCGACGCCCGCAGCCTGCGCGCCGACGTCCGCCGCGCCGTCACCACCGCCCGCGCCGGACAGGAACTGCGGGTCCGCCTCGGGGTCGACGCCCGGTTCCTGCGCGCTGATGCACGGCGTGCCATCACCGCGGCCAGGTCCGGGCAGGACGCACTGGCCGTCAACCTGCGCCTCGGTAACTCGATGCAGCTACGGCGTGAGGTGGAAGCCGCGGTGCGCTGGGCGGCATGGGGGCACCGCATCGAGATCCCCATCGGGCTGCGCGACCCCAACCAACTGCGCCGGGACGTGTCCGCCGCGGTGCGCCGTGCCCAGCAGAACCAGACCATCCGGGTGCGGGTCACCGCCGACACCAGCGCCCTGCGCGGCCTCACCCGCGGCTTGGGAGGCGGCAGCGGCTCCTCCGGCGGGGGCCTGGACATCGGCCTGGCCGGGCTGCTGCCCATCGCCACCGCCGTCGTGCCGCTGGTGGCGGGGCTGTCCACAAGCGTGCTGGCCCTCGCCGGGAACATGGCCATCGGCGGCACGGCCGCCGCCGCATTCGGCGTCGCCCTCGCCGGGCAGATCGGCCCGCTGGGCGAGGTCGCCGAAGCGGAGACGAAGTATCAGGAGGCCGTCAGCGAGCACGGCAAATCCTCCGCTGAGGCCATCAAGGCGCAGGTCGCCTACCAGAAGCTGCTGGCGCAGATGCCGCCGGAGACGCAGAAGGCCGCGATCGGACTGTCGCAGCTGAAGCAGGAGTTCTCCGACTGGTCGGACGAGATGTCCGGCTTCACGATGGTGCCGGTCACCAAGTCCTTCACCCTGCTGCGGGAGCTGCTGCCGCACCTGAGCCCGGAAGTGAAATCCTTCTCCACTCAGTTGGACCGGCTGATGGACGTGGCGGGCGGCGGCATGCGCACGCCCGGCTTCGACGCGTTCTCCAAGAAGGTCGCCGCGCTGACCGACCAGAAGCTGGACTCGTTCACCGACTCGGTCATCCACCTGATGCGTGTCCTGTCCGAGGGCGGCGCCACGGACGGGGCACTTGGCAAGATCCTCGACTACATGCGGCAGCACGGGCCCGCCGCCCGGGAGGCCCTCGACGCGATCGGGGACGCGGTCGGCAACCTCGTGGAAGGGGCCGCCGAAGCCGGGCCGACCATGCTGACCCTGGTCACCGCTGCCGCCCGGCTGGTGGCCGCGCTGCCGCCGGAGCTGGTCGGCATCATCCTTCAGGTCGCCACCGCGCTGAAGCTGCTCCAGTTGTCCGGGGCGGGCATGGCGGCGCTGGCCGCCGGGATGGGCCGCGTCCGTACCGCCATCGCCGCCCTGGGCACCACCGCGGCCACCGCCGGCGGTGGTATCGCCGGCCTGCGGGCCGCGTTCCTGTCCCTCGGTGTCGCCGCGCGGGCATCGATCATCGTTGCGGCCGTCGCCGCCATCGTCGTGGTGCTGTCGGAACTGTCGGAGATCGGGCAGGAGGCCCCGCCGGATGTCGACAAGCTGACCACGTCACTCGGCAAGCTCGGGCGGACCGGGAAGGTCGCCGGGGAGGCTGCCCGCGCCTTCGGGAAGGACCTGGGCGGCCTCGCGGACAGCCTGCGCACCCTCGCCCGCCCGTCGAACACGGAGAAGACGCAGCAGTTCCTCACCTCCCTGATCGGGATGGACTCCACCCCGGTCAAGAACGCCAAGGAGGACCTGGACGCCGTCGACCAGTCCCTCGCCAACCTGGTGCAGTCCGGGAAGGGCGACCTCGCAGCGGCCGCGTTCGAGCGGATTGCCGCCGCCATGCGGGAGCAGGGCATGTCCGGCAAGGAGCTCGAGGCCCAGCTGGACGACTACAAGTCGAAGCTCGCGGATCAGGCGTTCGAGGCGGAGCTGGCCGCCCAGAGCATGGGCCTGTTCGGTGAGGCGGCGCAGGCGACGTCGGCGAAGCTGGACGCGCAGAAGCAGTCGGCGGACGGGCTGCGGCAGGCGATCGTCGCGTTGAACGACGTCAACCGGGCCGCCGGATCCGCCATGTCGGCGTTCGAGCAGTCGCTGGACGACACCAGCAAGGCGGTGAAGGAGCACGGCGCGGTCCTGAAGTGGCGCGACGGCGAGTTGGACCTGGGCACGCAGAAGGCCCGCGACGCCGAAAAGGTCCTCAGCGATCTGGCCGCGAACACGGACGCGGCGGCGACGGCGGCCCGGGAGCAGGGCAAGAGCTGGGAGCACGTCTCCGGCATCTACGACGAGGGCCGGGACGCGTTCGTCCGGGCCTCCGACACCCTGGGCCTGACCCGGGAGCAGGCCGAACTCCTCGCCGCCTCCTACCTGAACATCCCGGACAAGAAGGAACTGTCCGTGGAGATGCGCACCGAGGACGCCGTCTCCGGACTGGACGCGGTGATCGCCGCGATCGAGGAAACCCCCGACGAGAAGAGCGTCACGGTCAGCGCGTTGACCGAGGACGCGCAGTCGATGCTGCGCGAACTCGGGTTCGAGGTCACCGAACTCAAGGACGGCTCCTTCCGGGTCACCGCGAACACGGCCACCGCGGAGGCGTCCCTCGCGGACGTGCAGTCCCTGCGGGACGGGCTGGCCGACAAGTCCATCACCATCGACGCCCGCACCCAGGACACCATCAACAGCCTCCAGGGCGTGCAGGACAAGGTCGCCACCACCAAGGGCAAGACCATCACCATGAAGGCCCCCACGTCGGAGGCCCGCCACCAGCTCGAGCTGCTGGGCTTCCGCATCCGGGACACCAAGGGCAAGAACGTCCAAATCACCGTGCCCACCGGCAGTCAGCGAGCCAACGTGGCCGCGCTCGCCGGCGCCATCGCCGGACTGCGGAACAAGACCGTCACCATCACCACCAACTACGTCATCACCGGCAACCAGGCGAGGCGCTCGGGTGCGCACGGCTCCCAGCTCGCCAACGCCCGCGGCGGGGTGTGGGACTACTACGCCGACGGCGGCATCCGCACCCCGCGCGTGCACAAGTTCGCGTCCGGAGCCGAGAACCACGTCGCGCAGATCGCCCCCGCCGGATCGTGGCGGGTGTGGGCGGAGCCGGAGACCGGCGGCGAGGCCTACATCCCCCTGTCGTCGGCCAAGCGCACCCGCTCCCGCGCCATCCTCGAGGAAACCGCCCGCCGCCTCGGAGGCGACCCGGCCGCCATCCAGTGGAACGCCGCCGGCAGCATCACCGACTGGCGCTACGACCCCACCTCCGGCTCCCTGTACTCCGCGTCCGACGCCGGGGCCGCGGGCCGCAAGACGAAAAAGGTCAAGGTCAAGGGCGGCAAGACGAAGGAAGTCGAGTATTTCGACCTGGGCGCCGTCGAACGGAAGCTGAAGAGCGCCTCCAAGGCGACCAAGGCGTGGAACAAGGACCTCGAGCGGGTCGCCGACCGGGTCGGCGGGGACGTCGCCGATGCGCTCGCGTCGATGGGCGAGGAGGGCGTCAAGCTCGCCGCGAAGATGGCCAAGGGGTCGACGAAGTACATCAACGAGATGGCCAAGGCCCTTCGGGGCCTCCAGGCCACCGCCAAGGCCAGCCTCACGGACTACACGCGGCAGCTGACCGGCGCGAACAAGCTGAACAAGACATTCGCTGACAACCTCGCCAAGCTCGCCGCGCAGGGGTACGGCGACCTCGCCGCGCAGCTCGCCGACCAGAACGACGAGGCCGCCCAGCAGCTTGCCGCCGCCGCGGTGAAGGACAAGGGCAAGGCGTCCAAGGCCAACACCCAGGCCAAGGCGGCCAACAACGCCCTCACGTCGGATCAGGTGCAGGACCTGGTGCAGATCATTGCCGCAATCAAGACGAAGTCGACCGGCATCCACGACGTGGCCGGGACGACCGGCCTGGGTGAGGACGTCATCATCGCCATCGCCAACAAGGCCAAGAAGCAGATCAGCTCCAGCCTCGGCACGCGGGCGACGCGGTTCCTCGCGGACCTGGGCAAGGCCAACAAACACCTGGCGTATGCGGACGGCGGTATCCGGGCGGGCATCTACGCGAGCCGGGCGGGCCTGATCCGCTGGGCGGAGCCGGAGACCGGCGGCGAGGCCTACATCCCGCTCGGGGGGAACAAACGCCGCACCGCGCTCCCGGTCCTCGCCGATGTCGCCCAGCGGTTCGGGGTCGGCCTCACGAACGGGCAGGCCGGGCGGGTTGTCATCATCCGCGAGCAGGGCCCCCTCGTGGGCGCCTCCCATTTCCACATCGGCGCCCGCCAGTCCGACCGCGACCTGGCGCGCGCCATCGAGGCCCGCCAGTCCTACCAGCTTCGGCGCCTGGCGCGCGGGGGAGTGGGGGCAAGAGGATGAGCACACCCGTGGAGCTGGCCGACCACCAGCACGATCTGGCCGGGATCCTGATCGGCCGCGGCACGCCGGTGGTCGTCGCGGCGATCGAGGGGCTGGGCAGGGCGCCGCAGCGCACTGCCGACATCGAGCCGCCGGGGGAGGACGGCCTGTGGCTGGGCCCGGACTTCTTCGCCGGCCGCACCATCCGCATCGACGCCGGTATCAGGACGCCCGGGGATGAGGTGGCGGCCCTGGCCGTGCACGCCGCGCTCCAGGAGGCCGCCGACGACGAGGCGGTGCGCCTGGCCGGCGGGGCGACCACCAGTCTGCGGCTGAAGTTCCCCGGCCGCCCGGCCCGCACCGTCCGCGGCCGGATCCGCCTGCTGGACGCCGACCTGACGACGGCCGTCCACGGCTGGATCCCCCTGGACATCGAGTACACCGCCCACGACCACCTGTACTACGGCGAGCGGCAGTCCACGTCGATGCCGCTGGGGTCGCTCACCCAGGGCGGCATGACGTTCCCGGTGATGTTCCCGTTCACGATCGAGGACACCGCCGGGGCGGTGGGCCGTCCCGGGTTCCTCACCGTCACCGGCAGTGCCCCCACGTGGCCGGTGCTGCGGATCAGCGGCCCGTGCGCCAACCCGTCTGTCACCCACGTCGCCTCCGGCCGCACCCTGACGGTGCAGGGCTCGCTGGCCGCCGGGGAGTGGGTGGAGATCGACACCCGGCCCGGCTGGCGCACGGTGCTCCGCAGCAACGGGGGCGGCATGCCCCTGACCGCGCGGTCCCGTATCGACCTGTTCCGTCTCGCCCCGGGGCTGAACGAGCTCCATTGGACGGCGACCGACCCGACCCTGACCAGCACTCTGGCCGTCACCTGGTGGCCGGCCTACAAGGCCCTGTGAGGATCCGATGGCACTGGCACCCGTTCCGATCGCCACGAAGGGCGCAGAGCATTCCGCGCAGCAGTTCCGCATGATGATCAAGGATTTGGCGCGGGACAACCAGGGCGTCACCACCGGCACCGACCTGAAGGTCACGGCGCTGCCCACGCCGGGCGCGGGGGTGCAGATCGGCGACGGGTCCGCGGTCATCGCCGGGAAGAAATCCCCGGTCCAGGGCTACTACAACGCCTACAACATCGGCACGGACACTGTGTCGGTCGCGGCGACCGGCGGGGTGGGCCGCTCCGACATGCTGGTGCTGCGGGTGGAGGACCCCGAGTACGAGGGAACCCGCGACCCGAAGAAGGACCCGATCGTGTTCTTCGAGGTCATCCCGAACGTGTCCTCCAGTGCGACGGCGGTCCCGGCCGGGTATTCGGCGATCCCGCTGGCCCGGATCGACCTCCCCGCGTCCACGGCCACCATCACCAACGCGATGGTCAAGGACCTGCGCAGGATCGCCAACCCGCGCCGGGAGCGGATCCTGTACCCGTACTACGCGCAGGACCCGCTGGTGGAAATCTCCGGCACCTCCGAGACGTGGCGCACGTTCCCCAACCTGACCATGGCGACGATCGCAATCCCCGCCTGGGCGGCGAGCGCGAAGGTCGTGTTCAGCGCCGGTGGCATCCGCACCGCCGGCGGCAACGTGTGGGGCAACTTCCGCTTCATGCTCGGCACGATCGAGGCCGGCCAGTACGTCGCCATCGACGACGAGGGCACCACCGCGCGCCGCCTGTATGTCGAGATGGTGGAGACGATCGACCTGACCACCACGGCGGGTGCGGCGATGCGGGGCACCAGCCAGGCGTTCCGCTCCCGGATGCGGACCCGGTCCTCGAACGCGGGGCGGATCGGGGTGGACGCCACCACCACCTTCAAGATCGATGTGGAGTTCACGGAGGGCCCGCTCTGATGGGCGGCCGGTGGCGGTACTTCACCCAGCACGCCCTCACCGGCGAGATACTCCACTCCGCGCTGCCGTTGTCGGATGTCGACTTCGGGAGCGAGTTGAACGGGCCGGGCCAGTTCTCCGGCACGCTCGCGCCGCGGTTCGTGAAGGCCCATGTGGCGTCCCTGCTGCCCGGGAAGGCGCTCGTCTACGCGGAAGCGGACGGGTTCCTCCGCTGGGGCGGCCTGGTGTGGGACATCACCGCCGAGGACGGCGAGTACCGCATCGAGGCGGCCTCCTGGTCGTCCTACCTGACCGCCCGGCACGACACGCACGGCGAACTCAACGCGCGTGGCCCCTACGTGTACACCGACCCGTGCAAAATCATCCGCGACCTGTGGGCGTACGCGCAGGAGCAACCCGACGGCAACCTCGGGGTGGTCGTCGATGCGACCGCCTCGCAGATGACGGTGGGCACCCCGGCGGAGCTGTGGCACTCCTACTGGTACGAGACCCCCAACCTGGGCGACCACCTGGACGACCTCGTCTCGGAGGAGGGCGCCCCCCAGTACACGTGCACCTGCCGCTACCTGACCAACGGGAGCGTGGAGAAACGCCTGCGGCTGGGCTATCCGCGGCTCGGGGCCCGCCGCACCGACATCAGCTTCGCGACCGGTGTGAACATCGTGGAGGCGCCCCCGGTGCAGTACGCGGGCGACGACTTCGCCAACGTGATCATCGCCACCGGCTCCGGTGAGGGCACCGCCACCCGCCGGGCGGAAGCTCCCTCACGGGACGGCGGGCTGCGCATGGAGTCCGTGCTGGCCCTGCCGACCGTCAACGGCGTGGACGTCCTGGGCAAGCGGGCCGGTGCCGAACTGAAACGGCGCCGGGCGCTGGGGCAGGTGGAGCAGATCACCGTCCGGGACCACCCCAACGCGCCGCTCGGCTCGTGGCAGATCGGCGACGACGTGCACGTCGCCGTGCACAACCAGTGGGTGTCCTGGACCGGCTGGGCGCGGATCACCGCCGACTCCTACCGGCCGTCCGACAGCCCCGACCAGGCCGTCCTGTCCCTCAAGCGCGCCGACTCCTACCACTACGGACCCGTGGAGGCCCCCTGATGGCCCGTGACTACGCCAGTGAACTCGCCCGCCTGGGGCAGCAGCTCAAGCAGATACAGAAGGGGCAGCGGTACGCGCACGGCGGCAGCCTCGAGGACGCGGCGATCGAGGTCCGGGACGGTGCGGGCACGGTCCGGGCCGTGATCGGGATGCAGCCGGACGGCACCGCCGGGCTGATCGCCCACGCCGGGCCCGCCCCCGGGGCCCCGTCCGCGCCGGTGGTGACCTCCACCATCGGCGGGCTGCGCATCGTGTGGGACGGCGCCCTCGCCTCCGGGCAGCCTCTTCCGGCGGACTTCGACCACACGGCTGTCCACATCTCCACCAGCAGCGGCTTCACCCCGTCGGCGGCCACCTACGTCGGCACCATCACCAAGGCCGGGGACGGCGGCATGCTGCCCGCCCTGCCACTCCCCTACGTCCCGCACTACGTGCGGCTGACCGCCGTCAACACCTCCGGGAACGCCGGGGACCCGTCGCAGGAGACCACCGCCACCCCCATCAAGGTCGACGGCCCGGACCTTGAGGCCGGGTCGGTCACCGCGGGCGCCATCAAGGCCGGCGCGGTGACGGCGGAGAAGCTCGAGGCGATCCTCCAGCTCGTCACCCGGCTCGTCGCCGGGGACCCGACCGGGGCACGGGTGGAGCTGAACGAGGGCGGGCTGCGCGTCTACAACAGCAGCGGACAGCTCGTGATCCGCTTCGACGCCGCCGACGGATCCGCCGCCTTCACCGGGGCGATCACCGGCAGCACGGTCACCGGCGGACTGATCCAGACCGCCACCAGCGGCGAGCGGATCACCCTCAACGAGCAGGGCCAGAACAAGGTCGTCGTCTACAACTCATCCGGCTCATCCGGGACCGCGATCGGTGAACTGTCCGCGCGGGGCCTCATCGTGCAGGGCACCACCGGGGCGACCCTGTGGCTGGACCCGAACAATGCGTATCCGAACCTGCGGCTGACCAACCCCGCCCGCACCAACGCGGCCATCATCAACGTGTCCGGCAACAACGCCGTGCTCGGCATGAACTCGGGAACCTACCCGGCGTCCGGGGCCACCTGGAAGTGGCGAAACCTGTTCGGCATGGACAGCGGCCTGGACTTCTGGGCGGCCGAACGCGTCCGGGACGACAACAACGCGATCTACAACGGCGGCCGGATCTACCTGACCCCCACCTCCGCGACGTTCGGCTACCGCAACGCCGCCGACGTCAGCCAGGACGCCTACCTGCGCGCCAGCCCGGACCTGATACAGCTCACCGGCAACACCCACGTCACCGGCATGCTGACCGCCAGCAACATGGCCTACGGGCGGGTCGTCATCACCCCGTCCGCGGCGAACGCCCCCACCAGCGCCACCGTCACCTACCCGCGCCTGTCCGGCACCGACTACGAGGGCTACGCCTGCGCGTCCACCGCCGTGCCCGGCATGACCGTGACCGGCGTATCCATGTCCGGCGTCGGCCCCACCAGCGCCACCGTGTGGTGCACCCGCACCAACCTGACCGCCACCGGCGTCAGCTGGCAAGTCATAGGAAGGTAACCCGCCATGTCCATGCCCCCCATGCCCATCGATGAAGAGCCGACCCCCGTCATGCTCATAGCGACCTGCCACACCGACGGCTGCAAGATCGAAGACGTGTCGATCACTGCCGCGTACTACGCGAACGCCGCCCCGCCGGTCTACCGCGGTGTGTGCGGACCGTGCGGGCAGACCATCACCGACCTCGTGCCCGCCCTGTGCGACCAGTGCGGGGCCCCTGTCAGCAGCCACCCGCCCACCGCGTGCGGGCAGTGCGGGCACACCGTCACCGACCCGGCCCGCGGCGAATGGCCGCCCGAGGGCCCGGACGGGGACCCGGGAGCGGGGGCAACGTCGGACGCGTGAGCGTCTAGCCTGACCACATAGGGCGACCCTCCGCCCCAGCTCCATCCCTCGAGGGACGACCGCACGCAGCGGTCCGCCACCACCAGTCAGCTCTGGGCGCGGGGAGTTCAGGAGCACGGGCGATGCCCGATCCGACCACATCGCAGGACGAGAAGACGGCTGCCCGGAAGAAGACCGCTCCCGCCACGGAGCCCGCTCCGGCCCCCGAGCCCGTCCCTGAGCCGCCCGCGGACGGCGACGCCGCCCGGTACGAGCCGTACCCCGGCCGGGAGTTCTTCCACGGCGGCCGCCACTCCCCCCTCTTCACCGCGATGGCCCGCCGCCTCGAGGCCGAAGGTGCCACCGACGGCCGCCACCTCGGCCCGGACTGGACCCGCGCCCACCGCGACGCCGTCGCCGCCTGGCAGCGCACCCTGCGGCCCAAGGGCGGCGGCGACACCTCCGGCATCCCCGACCAGACCGCCTGGGACAAGCTCCGCATCCCGCGCGTCACCCCCCTTCCCCAGGAGACCTGACATGGCCACCGCCCCAACCGCCGCCACCTTCGCCAAGGCCCTCAGATCCGAGGGTGCCACCGTTGTCGAGGTCGGCAACTGGGCCACCCACAACCGCAACCACAAGGGCCCGTGGGGCCCGGTGCACGGCGTGATGATCCACCACACCGTCACCAAGGGCACCGCCACCACGGTCCGCATGTGCAAGGACGGGCACTCCGCCCTGCCCGGCCCGCTGTGCCACGGCGTCATCGCCAAGGACGGCACCGTGCACCTCGTCGGGTACGGCCGCGCCAACCACGCCGGGCTCGGCGACCCGGACGTCCTCGCCGCGGTCATCGCCGAACGCAAGCCCCCAGCCGACAACGAGGCCACGGTGGACGGGAACCGGCACTTCTACGGCTTCGAGTGCGAGAACCTGGGCGACAACAAGGACCCGTGGCCGCCGGAGCAGATCGAGGCGATCGTGCGTGTCGTCACCGCCATCTGCCGCCACCACAAGTGGGGTGCCCGCTCCGCGCTCCGGCACCTGGACTGGCAGCCGGGGAAGGTGGACCCGCGCGGGCCCGGCATGGACTGGGACGACGTCCTCGCCCGCGTCACCAAGCGGCTCGCCGGGGACAAGCCGGCCCCGCAGCCCGCCGCCCCGGCCCCGAAGCCGCTGCCGAAGCCGGCCAAGCCGGTCGTGGACCTGTCCCGGCTGGTCGCCGCCGCCCGGTCCAACCCCGCCGCGAAGGGCACCCCGGTCACCTACTCCGGCGTGCGCACCGTGGAGGCCGCCCTGGTCGACGCGGGCCTGCTGGCCAAGAAGTACTCCGACGGGCACTACGGCACCACCACCGTCACCGCTTACGCGGCATGGCAGCGCTCCAAGGCGGGCGGCGGCTACCGCGGCAAGGACGCCGACGGCATCCCCGGTAAGGCCAGCCTGAAGCGCCTGGGCGACCGCTACGGCTTCACCATCGTCGACTAACTCCTACCACCAGAAACGAGACCATCGTGAAGCTCTTCGCCCGTGAACCCGCGCTCCTGCTGGGGCTGATCGCCGCCGGAGTCAAGCTGATCGGCTACGAACTGAACGTCTCCGCCGGCACCCAGACCGCCATCAACGCCGTCGCCGCCGGTGTCGTCGCCATCGTCATCGCGTTCGTCGCGCAGAACGGTGCGTGGGGTGCGGCGATCCTCCAGACCGCGCAGGCCGTCATGGCGCTGTTCGTCGGCCTGGGCCTCGAGTGGAGTGCTGACCGGCAGGCCCTGTGGATGGCGTCCATCGCCGCGACGCTCGCCGTGGTGGAACGCTTCATCGTCACCCCGCCTCTGGCCACCACCGGCCTCGAGCAGTCCAGCCCGCTCACCAAGTCGCCCGGCCCGCGGGCCGTCTGACCGTGACCCTCCGGCACGTCCGCCGTCGACTGGCAGCGGCACGGGCGTGCCCCCACATCCCCCCACACCATGAGGAGCGGTCCGATGAGTGACCTGTCGGCCCTCGCCGTCCTACTGCCGGGCGGGGCCGGTGCCATCGTCACCCTCATCGTGCTGCTCATCCTCCGAGGCAGTCTCGTCTCACGCGCCGTCCTCGAGGACGTCCGCAAAGACCGTGACGCCCGCGTCGCCGAACTGGTGGCGGAGCGGAACGCGTGGCGCGAGGCGCATCGGGAGAGCGAGGCTGCGCGGATCGAGGCGCAGAACCAGGTCGGCGAGCTGGTGGAACTCGCGCGTATCGCCGACCACGTGCTGCGCGCCATACGAGGGGAGGTGCCCGGGGATGCGATGGACCAGACGGTTGCTGCGCCGCCGTCCTGAGCCCGCCCCGCAGCACTCGGAGACGCCGGGGCATCGGGAGGCCAAGTCTGCGCTGTCCCGTGCCCGGCAGGCCCGCCGGGAGGTCGAAGCGCACCGGCAGGCCGTCACCCACCTCGCCGAACGCCTGGCCCGTGAGCGGCAGAGGAACCACTTCGCGGAACTTTTCCGCTCTGCCTTAGAGGGAGGCCGACGATGAACTGGGCGCAGATAACCAACCTCGCAGCATCGGGCCTGGTGGCCCTGGCCAGCCTCGTGTTCGTGATCGCCTACCACCTGCACGCCCCGTGGCGGTCCACTGTGGTGGGCCGTCACCTGATGGGGTTCACCGCCGCGATCGGCGCGCTGGGCGCCTACACCATCGCCATCACCATCTGGCCGGACGGGGCGGCTGCGTCGGTGCTGCGCACGGCTCGGACGGCGCTGCTGGTGGTCATCGCCTGCCTGGTGGTGCAGCGGATCCGCATGGTGGTGACCGTGCAGCACCAGGGGGCGCTCCTCGGCACCCGCGCCCCGCACGATCAGCCCGGCCCGCCGCCCACGGCCTGAACTGGAGTACGACGATGACCATGGTGAACGGGACGCTCCTGGGGGGCGGGGACACCCGCCGGGTGGAGATGCGGGCGACGCTCGTGGACGTGACCGGTGCGCCGGCGGTCGGCTACGTGCCCTCCCTGGAGGGGGAGTTGGTGCGGCCGGTGGCGATCCTGCCCGAGCCGGACGGGGACTGGACGGTGGACCTCACCCCGAACACACTGATCGACTCCGCCGCCGGGGACACGCTGTGGGCGGTACAGGAGGGCCGCACCCTGTCCGGCGCCCCGATCATCACCCACATCCTGGTCCCGGAGTCCGGCGAATGGTGGGTGGGGGAGCTGCGCGTCGACCTCGCGGACGCGCCCACCGGGCAGGGCAGCGTCGTGTACGCGCCGGGCCCCGCGGGCGAGGACGGTGCCGACGGGCAATCAGGCGCGGATGGGGCGTCAGCGTACGAGGTCTGGCTGGCCGCGGGGAACAGCGGTACGGAGGCCGACTTTCTTGGCTCGCTTCGTGGGGAGCCCGGCACACCCGGTACCTCGGGCGCAGATGGGCAGAACGGCGCCGTCGGCGAGGACGGTGCGTCCGCCTACGAGGTGGCCGTCGCAGCGGGTTTCACCGGCAGTGAGATGGAGTGGCTGGCCTCGCTGACCGGGCCCCGGGGCGAGCCAGGACCGCAGCCGCCGCTCGGCTCCGCGGGCGCCGGCCCCGATGTCGCACTCCGCTCCACCGACCCGGCCCTCACGGACGCGCGCACCCCCACCGCGCACGCCGCCAGCCACGCCACCGGTGGTACGGACCCGCTCACGGCGGCCGCGATCGGCGCCTACCCGGCCGCCGACGGCAACACGTTGAACTCGTTCGTGACCGACCTACAGAACCGGGTCGGCGGCCAGTTCGGCGTGGAGAACAGAGTCGGCGCCCTCGAGGGCGGGAAGTTCGACAAGGCGGGCGGCTCCCTGTCGGGTGGGCTCACGGTGAACACGGCGGCTGCGGGCGATGCGCTCCTCGCCCTGCACGTCGGCGCTGAGACGTTCGACCGGGTGCGGGTGCTGGTCGACCGGATCGAGTGGGGTCCGGGACCCGGCGCGCGGGATACTAACCTGCGCCGGTCCGCGGCGAACGAGCTGACCACCGATGACGCGCTGATCGTGTCCCTGATGCTGCGGCATCTGGGCAGCACGCTGGGGTTCTACGGTGCGGCGGCGGTGGCGCGGCCGACGGTGAACGGCTCCCGGGGCGGGAACGCGGCGTTGGCGTCGCTGCTGGCGGGGCTGGCCAGTCTGGGGCTGATCGTGGACGACACGACGCCCTGACCTGCTGGGGCAAGTGGCGCGCTCGTACGATGGCGGTATGAGCACGCCGCCCGCCCTTGCCCGTCCGAAGCCGCCGACGCCCGACTGCGCCCCGTCCCAGGTCGGCCTGTGTGCGACGTGCCAGCATCCGTGTCACCGGTACGGGCCCGGCGGGAACCCGCTGTGCGTCCTGTGCCGGAAGGAACTGCACGCCTGAGAACGCGAGCCCCGGGACCCTCACGGTCCCGGGGCTCGGTGGGTGGTCAGCGCAGGCGCCTTACGTTCCGGCGGCCCGCTGCCACGGGGCGCCGGAGGAGGCGCGGTGGCCGCCGCCCGGGGTGTAGACGTGGGTGGCGAGGGCCGTCTGGACGAGGTGGTCGGCGATGGCCCGCGCGATGACCATGCCGGTGGCGGCCTCGACGAATCCGAACTGGCCGAACGGATTCGCCTCCAAAAACCACCACGTGCCGCCCCGGTCGACGGCGAAGTCCAGGGCCGCGTACTCCAGACCCAGCTGATCCATGAGCTGCTGGACCTTGTGCGTCAGCGGCCGACCGGCGCTCACGGCCTCGAAGCCCAGCTCGTCCTCGGGTGCGGCCCGCCAGTCGAACGCACCGTTCGCCGTGACCTTGCACGGGAACATCCGGTCGCCGATCACCGTCAGCCGGATGTCGTGCACCTTGTCCACCGGCCGCTGGAAGTAACAGACGGCCTGCCGCACACAGTCGGCGGATTCCTTGATCTCCTCGGCGGACACCAGCCGGGCCTGGATGAACCGGTGGGGGTGGGCGGTGAGTGTCTTGCACACGACCCGGCCGCCCTGCTCGCGGGCGAACGCGGCAGCCTGGTCGGGGTCGTTGGTGAACAGGGCGGGCGGGGTCCGCAGACCGAGCGACGCGGCGAGCTTCAGTTGCCGCGGGCCCGGCCTGGCCGTTCGGGCCCGCTCGGGGTGGTTGACCCATAAGACCCCGTCCAGCCCGAACAGGAAGTCCTCCAGGATGACCCGGGACTCCTGCTGCTCCCACCCGCCGGGCGGGCCCGGGTGCCACCAGAGCACCGAGACGACCGACTGCGAGAGCGTGCACCGGTGTTCGTCGTCGATCGTGAACCGCAGCGGCTCCCCGTCCGCGGTGCCGGTCATCCGCAGGACCCCCGGGCGTGCGAGGTCGGCGGGGTCGATGCGGTGGATCGTGACCCCGCGTTCCTGGATCTGCCGTATCACGAGGTCGGCCCCGAGGTCGCCGGGTGTGGTGACGATGAGCACGGTGGGCGGGAGCAGCGGCATCAGTCGTCGTCCTTCTTGCGGCCCTCGCTGTTGTGCGTGTAGGACGGCCCGAACAGCGCGTGGGGCGCGTACTCGAAGTCGTCGTCGCGCTTGAACCCCTTGTGGTTGTGGGTCATGGTCTCGGCCTGGACGTCGGCGACGTCCACCACGGCGTCACCGGCCGGGGTCAGGTTGAGCTGGCGGAACCGGTCGTAGGTGTGCGGCGGCGTCCGGTCGGCGGGCGGTGTCGGGTCTTCGGTGAGGAGAGCGAACGGGGTGAGCGTGGCGGTCATGGCGTGGTCCTTCGGGTAGGGGCCGCGCGGTGCGGCCCGGTCTCGTGTGTCTTACTCGTCGCCGGGCGGCCGGTTGTATTTGGCGACCGTCGTCCTGCTGGTGTCGGCGTCCAGGAACGTCAGCTCCCACGGGCCGGTGTTGACGTCCAACTGCTTGCCGAACCCGACCCACTTGCCGGCCATGCGCCGTCCGGTGGGGTCGATCAGCAACTGGATCGCCCCGTGGTAGACGGCGCCCCGGTAGTAGCCGCCGGGTGCGGTGCGTTCGGTCCACGCACCGGTTACCACGGTGCCGTCCACGGTCAGCTCCATGGACAGCGGTGAGTCGGGGTTCGTAGACCCGTTCGGCAGGGACTTCACGGTGAGCCGGTGCCGGTGCTGGAGCAGCACCACGTGGTGGAGCCCGGTGAGTTCGCTGCCCCGGCCGGAGCTGGGGTAGGTGTACCGGGACAGCCAGATACCGGTGTACGGGGCGGTAGACCTCCTCATGTCCGGCGTCCTTTCGTTTCCTTGGTCCTGGCCCGCTATCAACGGGTCGACCGGTGAGAAGCCGAGCGAGGACAGCGGGAGGCCCGTCACCTGCTCCAGGGCGCGTGCGTATACCGGGCGGGGGGTGGTGATGTCGCCTGATTCCCAGCGTTGTATCAGGCGTTTCGATGCGTCGTTGGGCTGTCCGGCGCGGATTCCGGCTTTTTGGATCTCCCGGGCGAGGTCGCCTTGGCTGAGGTGCAGGCTGAGGCGGGCCGCCCGTAGTGCGCTGTTCGGCGTGTGTCGCGTTTCGTTCGTTGTCGTCATGCTTCCACGGTGGCACGGACGGTAGTCGGTGCGACGCCTTTATGACGTCTTTGATGGTGCCGAAATGACGTCCCGTTGGGACGCCTTGCGCGGAGGTGCGCGTCGTAGGGGTCGGCCTTGCAGACGCTCGACATCTCGGAGCCACCCGAGCGGAGAATCGCTCCTGACGAAGAATCTGACGGGCTGTCATACTTGCGGGTCGTCAGGGCGGCCTGAAGCCTAGCCCCTCATAACCTTCCTTATGAGCGGTTAGATCCACTAGACTCGGATCATGGACAACCTCCCGGCCCGCCGCCCCGAGGACGTCATCGACGCCGAACTCATCGACGACGACCGAACAAGCCTTCCCGCCACTCGCGACACCGACCTCTCCCCCGCCACCCGCGCGCTCCTGGCCGCAGCCGACGCCGACAACACCCGGGCCGCCTACACCCGCCAGTGGGACCTGTTCACCGGATGGTGCGCCCACCGGGGCCGCGCCGCGCTGCCCGCCACCCCCGAGACGCTCGCCGACTACGTCACCCACCTCACCGCCACCGTCTCCCAACGCACCGGCCGCACCCCGGCGCCCGCCTCGATCGAACAGGCCATCGCCGTCATCCGCGCCGCCCACACCGCCGCCCGGCACCGCGACCAGCCGGACACCGCACTCGCCCTCAAGGCCCTCAAGGCGTACAAGAAAACGCAGGCCCAAGCCGGCCGCCGCAAACGCAAGGCCCCGCCCATCAACCTCGCCCGGCTGCGCGCCCTCGCCGCCACCTGCGACACCGGCACCCTCGCCGGGCTGCGCGACCGCACCATCCTCGTCCTCGGCTTCGCCATGATGGCCCGCCGCTCCGAACTCGCCGGCCTGCACCTCGAGGACATCCGCGAGGACGACGGCGACCTCCTCGTCTACCTCCGCACGTCCAAGACCGACCAGGAGGGCCGCGGCGCCGAGGTCGTCGTCCCCCACGGCGTCCACCCCGACACCGACCCCGTCCGCGCCGTCCGCGACTACCGCGCCGCCCTCGCCGCCCGCGGCATCACCACCGGCCGCCTCCTGCGCGCCATCAACCGCTGGGACAACGTCAGCCGCGACTCGATGTCCGGCGACGCCATCAACGAGATGCTCCAGCGCCGGGCCGCCGAAGCCCTGCCCGGCGAGAACCTGGTCTTCACCGCCCACGGCCTGCGGGCCGGCGCCGCCAGCGAGGCGTACCGGGCCCGCAACCCCATCTCCGCCATCCGCGGGCAGGGCCGCTGGGCCGAAGGCTCCCCCCAGGTCCTGGAGTACATCCGCCCCGTGGACGCCCGCGAAGAGAACCCCATGAGAGGAATCGGCCTGTGACGACCGCCCATGAGACCGCAGCCACCGAACTCCTGCACGACATGACGGCCGATCCCGCCTGGACAGCCGATCTGGCCCGTGCCGCCGCCGGACTGCGGCGCCAGTATCCCGAACAGTCGGTGACCGCCATCGGCCAGACGCGGGAACGGCCGGCCTACTGGCCACCCGAACAGATCGCGGCCTTCACCTACGTGGCGTCCCGGCTCGCCCACGGCCTCATCGCCCGACGCCGCATCCGGGTGGGCGCCACGCCGCGCCCCGACTCCGACCGCGCAGGCAACGCCGAACGCCTCTCCCGCGTGGTCCCGCCGTTCACCGCCCGCCTGGACCTGGAGCAGAACGGCGCGGACAGTGACGGCACCCTGACATGGGACGCGCCTGCGACGGCCTGGCGGGCCACGGGAACCCCCGTCCTCAACGCGCACGTCTACCGCGGCACCATCCACGCGCCGTTCGACCTGAAGCCGTTCTCCGCACCGCTGGAGGTCGGCTACACCAAACCGAGCCGCACGCTGCATCACCTGACCGAGGAAGGGGCGGTGGCCCGGTGGGCGTACGGCAGCACCGACATCGACCTCCTCATCGACATCGAGCGACTCGGCGGGTTCGTGGCAGCACGCCCCCTGCCCGCGGGCATCGAGATGGTCCGGGTCCTGTAGGGATGCCGGGTAGAGTCGTTCCCGCGACAGGCACCGACGCGCGGCGACGGGCCTGAACCACTCGCTCCTTCTGACAACCTCATAGCTCAGCCCGCGGCCAGGGCTTCCCGCAGGTACAGGGGCAGGGCCTGGCGGACGGCCGCATCCGCGGTCCAGCCGTCGGCGGGGAGCTGGTCGCAGGTGACGGTGACCGGCTGGCCGGTGTCGGGCCGGGCGAGGGCGCGGAACGTTTCCCCACTCCGGGGCGGGTGGACGGTCAGGTGACCGGCCAGGACGGCGGCGGCGACGTCGGCGGGGTCGGCGGTGGTGGTGGCCCGGCCGTAGCCCTTGCAGATCCACACGCGGGAGTACGGTTCGTAGCACTGGATTTCCCAGGCGAGGCGGACGGGAGTGTCTTCGCAGGTCATGCCGACAGCCTGCCGCGTGCGGACGGGCGCCGCGCCGCATACGTGCAATTTCACGTCCCGGCGGGGCTGTCCCAATACCCGGTGTGCGCGATGGTGTCGGCGGTGACGGGGGGCTGCCGGTCGGCGAGCAGGGGGTGGGTGGCGGCCATCTGCCCGACGAGTTTGTTCACCCAGCGGGACTGCAACGCCTGCCGGTTGTCGTTGAGCAGCAGCGCGTACTCGCTGGGGTCGGCCGGTTCGGGCCGGACCTCCAGGTACGCCTTGAGTGCGGCGCCGGTGAGTGGCTCCAACACGAACTGTTTGCCGACCGCTTCGTGGTCGTCGGGGGCGCGGATTTCCCAGGTGCCGTCGGGCTGGGGGTAGAGGTGGCGTTTGTCGACGCGGACGACGTGGGCGGGGCGCAGGCCCTCGAGCAGCAGCCAGACGGCGAGCCGGTCGCGCTGGTAGTGCCGGGAGTGGTGGGGGCCCCAGGAGCCGATGATGGTGAACAGGACGGCGCGTTCCATGCGGTCCAGGCGGTTCTTGGCGCCGGCCGGTCGGGTCACGCCTGAGCGCAGGGCGACCAGGTCGGGGGGGATGGTGATGAGGCGGCGGTCGTGGGCGGCCTCAAAGAATTGGGTGAGGGCGCTGATGCGGCGGTCGTGGGAGCGGGCGGCTTCGGGGTGGTGGTCGGCGAGGTGGGTGAGGGCGTCGGGTCCGTTGAAGGGCCGGCCGTCCAGGTAGGGCGCGAGGAAGCAGTCGTGGGCCCAGGCGGCGATGTCCTGGGGGCGGGCGGTGTAGGCGTCGGTCTGCTGGGTGCGGCACCAGGTGAGGAAGGAGCCGATCTCGCGCGCGTATTCGGCGCGGGTGGAGGGGCGCAGGGCGGATCCCTCGAGCCAGTCGTGCAGCAGGTCGTCGGCGTCCATGCCCCCTAGTCTGCCCCGTTTGAAGATCGGGTTACAAAACTTCCGGGCTACCTCAGCTCTAGTGGCGGGGTGGTTTCGGTGGGCGGGAGGGTGCGGGGCGGGGTCGCGCATGCGGGCTGGAGGGTGGCGCCTGGCGGAAGTTTTGTAACCTTCCCGATCATGGTGGCGGGGGGTGCGGCCCGCCCCCCCCCCGCAGTCTCAGAAGGCGGTCCCGGCGCGGGCGGTATCGGCGGGCCGGTGCAGCTCCTCGTACTCCTCCCAACTCAGCTCCCGGCTCTCCGCCGCGGGGGTCACGTCCAGGGAGAGGACGTCGTACTCGCCTGCGGGCCGACGCACGAGACCGAAGAGGGCGTCCTCCTCGGGGCGGGCGGCCTGGTGGAGGTCGACGGCCGTCTCGGTGCCGTCGGCGCACATGACGCGGGCGTCCTCCACGTTCCAGGCCCGGACGTCGTCACAACCCCAGCCGGCGGCGGGCAGTTGGACGGCGACGGCCGGGCTCGGCAGGTGGGCGGTGGCGCGGCGCACGAGGGCGGCGAGCACGGTTTCGGGCTGGCTGGTGTTCACGAGATGTCTCCTGTCTCAGAGCCCCGGTATGGGGTCTTGGTCGATGTCGTGGCGGTCGTAGCCGGTGCGCGGCTCGGGATCGCACTCCGGTCCTCGCCGGCGCTGACGCGAGATTTTGTCCGTCAATTCGGCGCCGCAGTCGACGCACCAGATCCGATCGCGGGCGCCGGGGTCGATGAGCAGGGCTTTCTGCTGCCGACTGTCCATGGCTCCAGTGTCTTCCTGAACGGGGCTGGCCTTGCTACCGGTTGAGCTGTGCGCTCTCCCAGGTCGCGAGGGGGTCTTGATCGGTGCCGAGGTCCGTGGTTAGACTGGCGTCCTTCTGATCGGGCTTACACCCGTGAGGATCGAGTTGTTGAGGCCACCCCCGGTTCGGGAGGTGGCCTTCGTCGTCCCTACGACCCGATGTTGAAGTACAGGCCGAGGAACTCCTTCGGGTCCATGGCGGGAACGGCGTGCCGTTCAGCTTCCGTCGCCTTCTCGCGGATGGCTTCGATCGCCTCGATGAGGTCCTCCCACTCATCGGTCGGGGCTCCCTCGGGGATGGGCTCGCCCGCGATGTCGGCGGCCTCGTGGAGGACCGTGGCGCGGTAGGCGCTCTGGAGCCGGGAGGGCCGGTGCTTCTCGACCTCGTCACGGATCCACGGCTGCACCATGTCGTAGCAGTCCAGGCGGGTGCCGATCTCCTCGGCCTCTCCGCTGTTCTCGCTGGTGCCGAGGACGGTGAGCTTGGTGAGCTGGTCGCCCTCGTAGGTCAGCCGCAGGCCGGTGACGTCGTGGTACTCGTAGTCCGCCTTGAGGGGCGGGGCGCCGGTGATGGCGAGTTCGATGATGCGGGTGGTCTTCTGGCTGACGACGGTGCTGGTGGTCACGGTTGCTGATCCTCCGGGGTTCAGGCGGTGCGGGGCTGCCGGTCACGATGCCGCGTCCGGCGGGGGTTGTTGCCTGCGGTCAGGCGACGTGCGCGGTGGTCAGTCGTTAGTTGGTGTCTCGACTACACGAGCGAGTGCTTCGGGGCTGGCACCAGTAGTCAGGGCCCGCTCCACGCTCCAGCCGAGCTGGCTGACCCGCCTGCTCAGAGTGGCAGGCTTTATGCCAAGCAGGTTGGCCCAGTCGGTCAGAACCATCGTCTGCCCGCGGAAGGTGAGCCTCTTGTTGCGGCGAGTGTTCCGCGCTTGCTCGCTGCGCGTGGCCCATCGGCAGTTCGATGGCTCGTAGTTCCCGTTCGGGTCGATCCGGTCGATCTCGAGGTCCGGAGAGAAGGTGGGACCCATGTCGGCTGCAAAGGCCTCGAAGGACTCGCGCCAGCGATGGCACACAGATATTCCGCGGCCTCCGTACCACTTGTAGTGGCTGTCGTTGGGGTTGGTGGTGCGCTGGATGATTCCATTCCAGCGCGAGTACAGCGGTGTTCCCGTCTGCCCGTGCGTGCGGGTAAGCCAAGCGCACCCGCACGACTTGGCTCGCCCTGACCTGAGGTCGGTCACAGCCCGGACGACTTCCGTGCCGCACTGGCAGCGGCACAACCAGGCGACGCCTCCACTGGCGACGTGCCCCACTTCTTTCACGACGGTCAGCAGGCCGAAGGTCTCGCCAGCCGCGCGGATCTTCCGTGAGCACCCGCACGACGTGCTGCGCTTCGACGTCAGGTTGGTCCTCTGCACGGCGACCTCGGTTCCACAGTCGCAGCGGCAGAGCCACATGATGACCCCGCTGGCTCGTCTCTGTCCTTCTCCAAGGACGACCAACTGGCCGAAGCGTTGACCGGTCAGATTCTTCTTGGGCACGTGGTTCCTCTCAGACGGCAAGGGTCAACTTGCGGCGGGGCCGGTAGTCGGCGTCGTCGGGGTCCCGCTCCAGCTCGAAGTAGATGAGCGCGGTGGCGTCGTCGGCCGGGGCCGGCTCGGGGCGCTCGTAGGTGGTGGGCTCCGGGCGCTCCAGGACGAACGCGATCCGGTGCAGCGTGTAGGTCCGGACGCCGGACAAGTTCAGGTGGCGCTCCGCGGTCTCGCCCTTGGTGTCCTCGCCGGCGGCCTGCTTGGCGGCGAGTTCGGCGTGGGCCTTGCGGCACATGGCGATGATGACGATGCCGCCGCTGGCGGTGGTGCGCAGCTCGTGGATCTCCACCGTGCGGATCGTCTCCTCGCCGTCACGGTCGACGTAGGTGACGGAGACGGCGTGCTTGCGCTCGATGCTGCGGTACAGGTCGGCAAGGGTCTTGGTCGTCGTCTGCTTGGCCGTGATCCGCATTGTGGGCTCCCCCTGCTGTGTGGTGATGGTTCCACCGTAGCGGACTACGCATTGCAGTGCAATGCGTATGCCTGTACTGTTGGGGTTGTTGGGACGCCGTCCCGGCCGCCCCGCCCGGAACCGTCGGGCATGGCGTTGCAATGCAGATTGGAGGAAACTGGTGGCCAACGCCCCCACGCGTCCGCCCACCTATTCGGCCGGGCGGCGCCCGCCGAAAGGACACCGCCGCGTGCCACGCCCCATGCGCGACCGCCTGCTCACCGCCGCCCAGCACCTCGAGGACGCCGGCCACCCGGACTCCGCCGCCGACGTCCGCGCCGTCGCCGCCCCGGGCGGGTGGACGCTGCTGCGCACGAAGGACACCTCGGAGCGCACCCCGGGCACGAACCTGCCGCTGACGATCGACCGGGACCTGCGCGACGCGTTGAAGGCGAAGGCCGACGAGTTCGGTGTGACGCTCAGCTCGGTCGTGGAGGACGGCTTCCGGAAGGTGGTGGCCGGTGAGTGGCTGCCGCCGAAGCTGGCCCGCTCGTCCGCGAGCAAGGTCGTACTGAACGTGCGGGTGGACGACAGTCTGCGGAAGCAGGTCGACGCCCTGAAGGAGCGGTTGTCCCGGGAGGCCGGCTACCGGGTGACGCAGTCGTCCGCCGCGATCGCGTGGATGGCGGAGGACCTGGGCGTGGATGTCGCGACCGTGGACACGGAGCCGACCGAGTAGCGCGCGTCTGGGCGGGCCGGCCTGGACGCCGACAACCAGACCGGCCACCGCCCCACATCACTACCTGAACAACCTCATAGGAGAGACCTCACATGGCTTCTGCCACGCAGGCCGCCGCGACCGCGGGCGGTCCCACTCAGCACACCCTCATTCAGGACGACGGCCTGGACTTCGAGGACGCCGTACGGGCGGCGGAGAAGGCGCGGATCGCGCTGACCGGCCCGAGTGGAAGCGGTAAGACGTACACCGCGCTGTCGATCGGGACGGGGCTGCTGCCGGAGGGCGGCACGCTCGGGGTGATCGACACGGAGCGGGGGTCGGCGTCGAAGTACGCGGGCCTGTTCACGTTCAAGACGATGAAGCTGCCCAGCTTCGAGCCGCAGGCCCTCATCCGCGCCCTGGCGGTGGCGGCGGCCCGCGGGATCGACGTGGTCATCATCGACTCGCTCACCCACTTCTGGTCCGGCCGGGGTGGCGCGCTGGCGCAGGTCGACCAGAAGACGAAGGCGTCCTCGTCGAAGAACGCGTTCACCACGGGGTGGAAGGACGTCTCCCCGCTGCTGCTGGACATGCTGGACGCGATCCTCTCCTACCCGGGTCACGTGATCTGCACGATGCGGGTGAAGACCGAGTGGGTCATCCAGGAGAACGACCGCGGGAAGAAGGAGCCGACGAAGGTCGGTACAAAGCTGGACCAGCGCGACGGCATCGACTACGAGTTCGACCTCGTGGGGGCCCTGAACCAGGACCACGTGATGACGGTCGACAAGTCGCGGTACCCGACGATCGAGGTGGGGTCGGCGCACGACCGGCCGGACTTCTCCTTCGGTCAGACGATCGCCGGCTGGCTGGACGACGGCGAGGGCAACGCGCTCGGGGTGATGGACTACCACCGCCTGGCGACCGGCCCGGACATGACTCCGCAGCAGCTGCTGAACCTGCTGTCGGAGGTGGAGGGCCGGGGCCTGCTGGGTGCGGCGGTGCTGGGGCTGGACCGGCAGGCGACGTCCCTGGGCGAGCTGATCAAGCTGATGGGGTCGGCAGCCCGGGTGAAGGACCCGGCGACGGACCCGGATGGGCTGCGGTCGCTGCGGCACCGGCTTGAGCAGTCGGGCCGGCTGGGTGCGCTGGTGCCGGGCATGGACGGGCAGCCGACGGCGATCGGTGACCTCATCGCGTTCGTGCAGAGCAAGGCGCGGGCGGCCGCGCAGACGGGACAGGCCGCGCAGGGCGGCGACACGGAGAGGAGCGCCGCGTGATGGCCGTCCTGCCCGAGCGGGAGCCGAACGGGCTCAGGGTCCTGGACGTGTACTGCTGCCAGGGCGGCGCGAGCATGGGCTACCACCTGGCCGGGTTCGACGTCGTCGGTGTTGACCTGCACCCGCAGCCCCGCTACCCCTTCGCCTTCCACCAGGGCGACGCGGTCGCGTACATACGCGCCCACGGGCACGAGTTCGACCTGATTGTCGGGTCGCCGCCGTGCCAGCGGTACAGCAATGCGCAGCGGATCCAGGGCCGCGAGCACCCGGACCTGATCGGACCCACCCGGGAGGCGATGGAGGCCACCGGCCGCCCGTGGGTCATCGAGAACGTGGAGGATGCCGGGCCGGAGATGCGGGATCCGATCACGTTGTGCGGTGCGTCGTTCGGGCTGCGCACCTACCGGCACCGGCTGTTCGAGTCGTCGTTCCCGCTGGCGGTGCCGCACCATCCGCGGCATCTGCACCCGACGGTGAAGATGGGCCGTCCGCTGCGTGAGGGCGACTGGTATCACGCGGTGGGGAACTTCTCGAACGTGCCGTATGTGAGGCGGGATATGCGGGTCGGGTGGATGTCGCGGGACGGGATCCGCGAGTGCATCCCGCCGGCGTATACCGAGTTCGTCGGGCGGCAGGCCGTGGACAGGATCCTGGCTCCGCTCGCCGCCTGAACCGCCCCTGGGGCCCGCCATGGTGCGGGCCCCTTCGAGGCTCCGGCCTCCCCGAAGTCCCCGTCCTGGGGCGCTGCACCACCCGATTCCTGTCCGGCTGTCGCCGTGTGGAGGTTCGTCATGCCTGAAATCGTTCACTCGCTGCTGAACGCGCCGGAGGTGTGGGTGCTGGCGCTGCTGGCCATGTCCCTGGCCAGCACGTGGTGGCTGGTGCGCCGGGAGCGGCGCCGGCCCACGGCGTACTCGCGGAGTGCGGAGTTTCTGGCCGGGGTGGCGGCGTGGCGGTCGATGTCCGTCCGGGCGCAGGCCGCGCACGACGAGGCGGTGCTGGACGCGGCGGAGGCTGCCGCGGCGCGGGCGGTGCCGCCGGTGGTGCGGAATGCGGAGTCGCTCGTGCTCGCGGAGTACGCGCGCACGATCACCGAGATACCCGAGAGATGACCTGTCCCCTTCCCCTTATTGGAGGTGAGTGCCGTGGGCGCTCGAGTTCTGTCTGTGTCGGCCGCCGCGGTGCTCACCGCGGCGGCCGCCGTTTACGCGCTGCTGCATGAGCGGGACCGCCGGCTGCGGCGTGAGGCGGTGTCGGAGCGGCTGATGGCCGGGTGTGCGGCGCGGGACAACGTCGTGCTGCGGGCCGAGGTGGAGAGGTTCCGGCGGCGCCTGGGCCAGGAGGTGGCCCGGCCCCCAACGGCGGCTGCCGGTACCCGAATAGAACCGTCCTCGGAAAGGGGGCCGCAGTGACCAGTTCGAAGGCGTTGAGGAAGGCGTGGGAGGAGCACCCGCGCTACCGGTACCGGGGGTGTGCCCCGGACGTGGATGAGCCGACCCGGGCGGCGGGGGACCTGTCCCTGACGCTGGACGCGTGGTCGGGTGGCGAGGACCGGGACGGCAACGAGCCGCAGAAGGAGCGCGAGGCCCGCCAGTCGGCCGCGATCGACGTGTGTTTCGGCTGCCCGGTGATGGTGGCCTGCGACGCGTACGCGTCGTCGGTGGTCGTGGAGGACGGCACGGCCCGTCTGGCGGAGCCGGACGGGATCTGGGGCGGTCGGACGGCGCTGGAGCGGCACCGGGCGTTCATCCGGCGGCGGCACGAGATGGCGGCGCCGGCGCCGGCCCGGCTGGTGATGACGGCGCAGCGGGTGGCGGTGCTGCGGGCGTTGGCGGTGCATGCGGATCCGCGGGCGGTGGCGGCCGCGTCCGGGGTGGATGTGCGGACGGCGAACTGGCAGCGGCGCCGGTTGGTGACGATGCTGGCGCTGCCGCAGGAGGCGACCCGCGTCCAGTTGCTGGAGGTGGCGGTGGCGCGGGGTCTCCTCGAGGGCGTGTCCGTGGTGGCGGATGACGGGTCGGTGCCCGCGGTGCCGCCCGCGTCGAAGGCGCCCGAGCCGGAGCCCGCAGCGTCTGCCGTGCCCGAGCCGTCCCCCGTGGTGCCGAAGCCGGGGAGGCGTTCGCGTCGCAGCCGGGTTCAGGTGCTGCCCGGCCGGGTGTCCGTGTCGCCGGATCAGCTGTCCCTCGATGACGCCCTTGCCGTCGCCCTCGCCCCTTCTCCTGTCGCTCCCCTGTTCACGAATCGCCCGTTGGAGGCAGCAGCATGACCGAGACCGTTCCCACCCCGCCCGCTGTTCCCGCCCAGGTCGATGCCGCGGAGTGGGAGGCGTTCGAGACGATGCGCGCGGATGCGGTGCTGGGCGGGCGGGCGATGTCGTCGGGGGAGTTCCTGGCGGGGCTGATCGCGAACGCGCAGTTGGCGACGGTGGGCCGTCCGGACAAGCTCGCGCGGGATCTGTTCCCGGGCGTGGACCCGGTGGTGGTGCAGACGATTTGGGACCGGGCGTTGGCGGTGGGGTTGCATGCGGGGCGTCGGTCGGCGTCGCCGCGGTTGTACCGGGACGAGCTGGACCGGATAGCGGGCCAGCTGGAGGAGGCGGGGTTTCACGCGATGGCGGGGATGGTGGCGCGGTCGCGTCGGCTGGTGGCCCCGGAGGTGCATCCGGCGGACGGCGAGGCGGCGGACGGGCACTGACGGGCCGTCGCCATCGGTGTGACCAGTAGTACCAACGACACAAGGGGAAGGACCTGGGACAGTGGACGCTTCAACCGGTAGTCTGGTACCAGCGTCAGACGACCACTCAGATGTGGTCCTGGCCGACAAGACAATAGGAACGGCCCCCGTAGTGGTCCGGATGTTTGCCGCATCCGGTACAGGGGCCGGGCCGACACCACACACAACCGAAGGCGCCGACATGGCACAGAGTACCCGGGGACCGAACCCCGTAGACAGGTGGACCCGCGAATCCGGCGTGAACATCACACCGCCGACGCTCGCCGCCCCTGTCCCTTCTACCCGCACAGTCGCGTGACCGGCCAGGGCGAAGGCGCCATCGAGGACGTCTTCGCCGCTCCGACGTCTTTGACCGCAGAGACCGCGCTCCGTCAAATCAACCATCTTCTGGCCAACGGCGCCTCGCCGGAGGACGTCCGAGGCGTCGTCGTGTCGGCCATCGCCCGCATCGACATGATGCGGCGTTCCCGGCCCCCGAGGCAGTCGGGACGTAAGCGGCGGTGGCTGGCCAGGCTCACGAGCGCCGCGTTCCCGCGGTCCTTCGCCGTCGGGACGCCGCCCATGGCCAAGGACTACCCGGACCTGGAAGCGCACCTGGCTGCCGCTGCCGAGTACGCGGCGAAGGAGCATCACGTGTGCTTCACCATCGAGATCACCGACGGTGGGGCAGGTGCAACCGGCCGGGAGATCGAGGTTCAGGTACCGGCTGATGACGCGCTTCGGTTCGGTCCGCAGATGGTACGGATCGCCGATTTCCAGCTTGCCTCGAATCCTGCGAGGCGGAAGACCCCACCCACTGAGGGGGAGCAAGTGACCTAGTCGATTCCCGGCGGGAGGTTCCCGGGCCCCTTGGCGGGGGCCACTTCCTCTACCGCCTGGCCGCTGGTGTTGGCGCACCGTGCGCGGCCTTCGTGCAACGGCCCGGAGTTGGCGCTCCGAGCTAAGGCCCCGGTTTCCCGGAGCGACTTCCTGGTTCGAGCCGAACCACTTTCACCACCAGGCGGGCTTTTACGTCCGCAGGACGGCAGGTACATAGTGCCTCAGCGCACCCCCTCTTGTCAGCTTGACCACCCCGCGCCGGGTGATTCACGGCTTATCTCCCCCCCTTCGGACGGCACCCAGTGCCCCGAACCCCGTCCCACCGTGCCCCCCGCCCACCGGCCTGTCGCCCCCGCCGAACAGGAGATCGCCACCACCGCCTCGCGCCGCAGCGGACCGCGGAAGTGGCTCAAGGCGGTCCGCTGGCTCATCGGCGCCGGCCTCCACCCCAAGGCCAACCAGACCACCCAGGCCATCGCCGACGACCTCGCCGCGCGCATGGACTACGACACGGGGCACGTCCTCTACCGGATGCACGAGACCGCGGCCCGCGTCGACATCGACGTGTCCAACGTCAAGCGGCACGTGAAGTACCTGCGCGAGCTGGGCGCCCTCGCCTGGGTCCAGCACGGCACCCGCACCAACAGCCGCCGCGCCCAGGGCCTGGACGGCTGGGCGGGCACTGCCACCATCTATGCCGCGGTCATCCCGGCCGTGTTCGACCACGCCATGGGCCACCGGATCATCGGCACCGGCTACGAGGCGCGCATCGTCGTCGACCTCCGGGACCGGCCGAACCCTGTGGATAACCGCTCCGAGGGGCCTGTGGATAACTCCGCTAAAGGATCTTGTGCGCCCCCTTCCCTAACGGTGGTTAAGGAAGAGAGTCAGGTTCAGATAGTGGGTGGTTTTACTACTACCGCGACGCGGCAGCGAAAGACCTCCCCCGCCCCCAACACCCGCAAGAGCAGCAGCAAGAGGCGGGCCACCATCCTCGGAGCCGCCGTCACCGCCGCCGGAATGCAACTCGGGGACAAGCTCGCCCGCGCCATCGGCCGCCGCGTGTCCTGGGCCCGCCGCGCCTCCCACGACCAGCTCCGCTGGGTGTGCGCCGACATGGGCGAGCAGCAGTGGACCGAGGACCAGGCCGTCCGGTTCGCCGTCGAAGCGGGTTTCAAGCACCGCGCCGGCTTCGCGTGGGAGCCCGCCCGCCCGCACCGGCTGATCGCTGCCGAGCTGCGCGCCCTCCAGGAGCAGCAGCAGGCGGACCGGCAGATGCAGGACGACCTGGCGCAGGCCGTGTCGTGGGAGGAGAGCACCGCCGGCCGTGCAGCCGCGGCCCGCGCCTCCCTCGCCGCCCTCTTCGGGGCGCCTGCTGAGCCGGAGCCGGAGCGCACCGCTGAGGACCGCAAGCGCGCTGAGCTCTACGGCTGGGACCAGTGGGAGGAAGTCGCCGCCCACTACGCCGACGAACCCGACGACGCCCTGGACCTGTACGGCGAGCGCCTGTGCACCTACGCGGTCGGCAAGGCCGCCCGTCGCGAGTGGCAGGAGGCGTGGGCATGAACCGCGCCCAATCCCGCTTTACGCATTGCACTGCCATGCGTAGCGCGGTACGGTGGAACCACGCCCAGCCGAGCAGGACACAGGAGACCACCATGACCGCCGCCGCCACCCGCAAGCAGCACAAGCTCACCAAGGCCATGGAAACCGCCCTGCTCGCCGACCCGACCGGCGACGACGCCATCGGCTCCGAGCGCACCGTCATCGCCCTCATCGACCGCGGACTCGCCTACCCCCGGTGGAACTGCCTCGCCCCGAGCCGACTCACCCCCGCCGGCAAGGAGGCCCGTACCGCGCTCCGTGCCGCCTGACCCGCCGACCAGCGCACCCACAACCCAACCTCCCGAGGGGAGGTGGCTCTCCGGCAGATTCCGCGCACCGACCAGGCCCCGGACGCCGAACCCCCTGCGGCGCCGGGGCCTTCGCATGCACCACAGCAGGGGGCAACGCCCCTTCCCGCATTCGCGTACGACACCAACCAACTGCCATCACTGCGGGCGGATACCGCCTCGAGGAGACCCGATGACCACCGAACCCGCCCTGCGCCTGCTGTCCCTCGGTGCCGGCGTGCAGTCCACCACCCTGCTGCTCCTCGCCGCCGAAGGCCGGTTGCCCAAGCTGGACGGTGCGATCTTCTCCGACACCGGCTGGGAGCCCCGCGCCGTCTACGAGCACCTGGACCGCGTCGAAGCCGAGATCGCCCGGCCCGCCGGTATCCCGATCTACCGGGTGTCCGCCGGGAACATCCGCAACGACGCCCTCGACCCGGTCCACCGGTTCGCGTCGATGCCCCTGTTCATCAAGAACCCCGACGGCGGCGACGGCATGACCCGCCGCCAGTGCACCTCCGAGTACAAGCTGAAGCCGATCAAGGCGCAGGTGCGGCAGCTCCTCGGCTGCCCGCACCCCAAGCCGATACCGCGCGGCACGTTCGCCGAACAGTGGATCGGCATCTCCCGCGACGAGTTCGGCCGCGCCAAGGACTCCGGCATCGGCTACCTCAAGTCCTGGCACCCGCTGCTGTACCTGGACGGTGCCGCCGACGGCCGCGAAGGCTGGACCCGCGACGACTGCCTGCGCTACCTGCGCGCCAACGGCTGGGCGTCCACCCCGAAGAGCGCCTGCATCGGCTGCCCGTTCCACGGCAACGCCCAGTGGCGCCAGCTGCGCGACAACCACCCCGACGAGTGGGCCGACGCCGTCGACTTCGACCGCTCCATCCGATCCGGGAACGCCCGCGGCAACGCCAACGGCAAGCCGCTGCTCGGTGAGGCGTACCTGCACCGCTCCCGCCTCCCGCTGGACCGGGCCCCGATCGACCGCGTCACCGCCCACGAGTGGGCGAGCAAGCAGACCGACGTCTTCGGGCAGATCGCCGACACCGAGCTGGAGCAGGGCGACCCCGACGGCTGCTCCCCGTGGGCCTGCCGCTCCGGCCAGCCCGTCGACACCAGCGAAGCCGCCTGAGCCCTGCCCCAAGCGTGCCCCGCCCGGACATCCGGTGCGGGGCCATCGACTGACCGGCACCTGTCCCTGCCGAGGAGCATCTGTGACCGCCACCCCGCCCACCTCCGGTGCCGACCTCGCCCGGCAGGCCCTCGCCGCCGCCCGCAAGGCCGCCACCACCCGGCCCACCCAGGACCCGCGGAAACCCCGCCGCACCCGGCCCGCCCGCGGCACCGGCCGCGACCCCCAGGGCCTCGGCACCATCCTCGGCAAGCTCACCGCCGAACAGGGCTGGGAGGACGGCCTCGGTGGCGGCAACCTCCTCGACCAATGGCCCACCATCGCCCCCACCGAACTCGCGTCGACCGTGCAGCCCATCGCCTACGACCCCGACCGCGGCATCCTCGAACTCCGCCCGTCCAGCCCCGCCTACGCCACCCAGGTCCGGCTGTTCCAGCACCAGCTCGCCAAGCACCTCAACACCCAGTTGGGCCGGCCCGCCGTGCGCAGCATCCGCGTCCTCGCCCCCAGCGCCACCGCGACGGCCGCCACCACCGGTCCGGAGCCGGAGCAGCCCAAGCCGTCGGATGCGCCGGTGAAGACGAGGGAGACCGCCAGCGCTGGCTACCGGGCGACCCTCGAGGCCGTCTTCGCCCACCGGCCGGACCGGCAACCCACCGACCCGCGTATCGCCGAAGCCCTCGCCCGGCAGGAGACCGCCCTGCGCGCCCACCGGCAGGACGAGGGCGAGCACCGCGACGGCGAGTGGGAGACCGACCGGCTCACCACCGGCCAGGACGGCCCGGCCGACACCATCCGCCGCGCCGCCCTCGCCCGCGCCCGCCACGAACGCGCCGGCGGCGAGGTGCCCCGGCGGCTGTTCGGCGCCGCCTGAGCCGGGGGAACGCCCGGCGGTTTCTGCGGCACCGTGATGTGCGATCAGCACGCACGACAGGAGCCCCCGATGACCACCACCGTCCGCGCCCGCCGCATCCCCGGCCAGCAGGTCACCCTCACCACCCCCGGCCCGGAGGCCGCCCGGGACGCCGCCCGCACCCTCCGCCGCCCACCCGGGCCACGCCGCGAGTGGCCACGCCCGCAGCTCGTCCACGACCACGCCAGCCTGTTCCGCGAACCCGCCTACGCCGACGGGCAGCCGTACGCGGCCGACGACGACCTCGAGGACGACGAGTAGGTGGTGACCAAATGGTCACCACCTTTGGGTCAGACAGACGACAAGGTGGTGACCATTTGGTCACCACCTCGAGGCGTCGCCTCCGACAGGCCTACCGCTCCAGGTTCCCGGCCAGTTCCTCCAGCAGCTCACGGACCGCGCTCTCGAGCTGCTCAGCCTCCCGCCGCGCCAGAGCCGGATCCTTCGCAGCAAGAGCACGGATCCGCTCCACCGCCTTCAGTGACTCCCCCGCACCGGCCGACGACTTCTCCGCTTCCCTCTTCTCCTCCAGGACTGGCAGTTCCTTCGGCGGGGCGTAGCCGAGGAAGTTCGCCGCCTCCCTCAGCGCCGTGTCGGCGACGTTGCCGTGCCGGGCCGCCTCCACCCACGTCTCCCGCACCGCCTCCGGGCCGTGCGTGTCCAGGATCG
The DNA here is from genome assembly GCF_052246875.1 of Streptomyces sp. GDS52. Taxonomy (NCBI): domain Bacteria; kingdom Bacillati; phylum Actinomycetota; class Actinomycetes; order Kitasatosporales; family Streptomycetaceae; genus Streptomyces; species Streptomyces sp. GDS52. The sequence goes on along the minus strand of NZ_JBQQCR010000003.1, from coordinate 73,507 downwards.
GCACCAGCACTCGCAGCGGGCGTTCCTTCAACTCCTGCGTCGTGATGTCCTCGAGGGCCTGCGCGACACCGAGTACACGGATGACGTTGTTCGCCTGGTGCTTCTTGATGCCGAACCGGGCCAAGGTCAGGTCGCCGAAGGTGTCGTACCCGGCCGTCTTGTGTAGCTCTTCCTCCTTCACCGCACGCAGTCGCAGCCCGAGCCCGATCAGCCGCTGCTGCTCCGCCCGCTCATGATTGGCGCGGGCCGCGTACTGCACGGCGAGGATGCCACGGGAGTAGAACTCCAGCCGCTCCGCCGGGTCGCTACTGTCCGGCTCGGTGAACTCCGGCATCGGCAGATAGCCGGCAGCCGCCACCCGCGCCGACGTAACGGCCCCGCCTGAAGCCGCAGGCGTCAGGGGCTCAGCACGCCCCGGAGCGGACTGGGCGGGCACGGCAGCGACAGGAACCGGTGTCGGGGTGGGCGTCGCCGCGGCAGCCTGCTGCGCCCGCAACTGCCGCTGCCCCTCCTCCCACTGCCGCAACTGCTCCTCCCGGGACGGATCCCCCGCCCCCGCCGCGCCGCCGACGACCGGGATCGGCGGCGGCACCTTCCTCTTCGCGCTCATGCCGCCAGCTCCTTCGCCAGCGACCGCATCACCGCGGCCTGCCCCGACTCCGGGGCATGCTCCAGCAGCGGCACCTGATAGTCCGACGCCTCCCGGCCCTCGATCGCGTCCTTCAGCGTCGCCAGCACCCCCGGCGTGGTGAGCTCGTTCCACCCGTCGTAGAAGGAGCGGGTCACCACGCCCTTGCGGGCGTCGTAGGCGTTCACGACGAACCCCAGCTGGTCCACCACCGCCCCCGTCATCCGGCAGTGCGTCACGATCTGCTCGTTCAACATCTCGTAGGCGTCGAACGACGACCGGTCCGACCACACCGGCATCAGGATCCCCGAGTGGTCGATCAGCTCGCCCGGCCGGCGCTGCACGTAGTTGATGGCCAGGTCTATGGCCAGCCCCAGGTTCGGCGGCCCGTCCAGGACGATGACGTCGTAGGATTCCTCGAGCGGACCGAGCGCCCGCGCCAGGCAGGTGTCCCGGCCGACCTGGAGCAGCGCCAGCTTCGCGTCCATCAGGAAGGCGTCCTTGGAGGCGGGGAGCGCGTGCAGCCGGCCACCGAACCGCTCGTGCGGCAGTGCCACCAGGGAGCGGGCCAGGTGCTTGTCGGCCTCGCCGAGCATGTGCTTGAGCAGACTGTCCGCGCCGTCGGGCAGGCCGGGGATCTGGAGCCGGCTGGTGAGGTGTCCCTGCGGGTCGTAGTCGACCAGGAGGACCCGCAAGCCCGCTTCGGCCATCGCCTGCGCCAGCCCGGAGGCGACGAACGTCTTGCCGACGCCGCCCTTCTGGTTGCCGACCAGGATTCGCTTCACCGGCTGCGAGACCCGCCGCTGCGCAGGGGAGGGGTGCGCGGTCAGCCACAGGCTGATGGCCTGCGCCATGCTCTGCACCTTGGTCAGGCCGCGGGCCTCGCACTCCTGCGTGAACCGGGCGGGGGTGCCGGCGGGGAGGAACACGCCCCACGATCTGGAGCCCTTGGTGTCGGCTTCGGGAGCGGACGGGGTGTCGAGCCATAGGCTGATCGCGGAGGTGGCCGCGTCCTGCATGTTGAGGCCGTGTTCGGCGGCTCGGATGCGGAGGTCTCTGCGGAGCTCAGGCGTCAGGTTGACGAGCAACTTTTCGCGCGGCGTGTCGGCGTCTTGAGTGGTCATGGCGAGCAAATTACCAGGCACCCTCGTTGGATCCCGGCACCCGGTGCATTCCGAGCGGGTGAATGCTGCGGACAGGGCTGCACGCTGCGGTCCAACCATTGTTGACACGTTGTCGAATAGTGCTGGTTGTCGGGGTCTGGTGTCAGCCTTTCGGATGACTCTCTTTACCGGCTCTTGCCCGAGGTGATCGTTCCGTCTTTGGCTGGGGGCGCCCCATCCACCGGCGGTCGGCCGTCCAGCCAAGGGCCCCGGGGTGTTCGGTGAGGAGAGCGCCGTGGTGCTCTTTCGCAGCCCTCCCGGCACCCCGCGCCCCGGCCGCGACACCCCACCGCCCCGACCCGCACCCCCCGCACACCGACGCCCCTTCAATCGGCGGGGCATCGCCCCTACCAGCACGCCGACATCCGGGACTACACTCGCGTCAACCGACGGGTGGGCCCCACGGGGCAGGCCTGTGAGGTCTCAGGCCCTCGTGCCAGGCCCGGAGCGTTGTCGGCACAACCGCCCCGCGAACCGGCACGGGGGCCACCCTCTGCAATTCCACGGACAATTTCACGCCGCGCGCACCACCCGTGACGAACTTGCCACCCAGGCAAAGAAACCGGTCACAGCAGAGTGAAAGTCCCACCCCGCATTACCCACCCACTTCGATCGGTGGGACAGTGGCCTCCCGCGGTGTGGACTGGCAGCCGCACCGTGGACCCGGGGCCCGCCGGACCCGTCCGGCGGGTACGAGACCCTTCCCATCATCTGCCGGAGGAGCGGGGCGCTACCCCTATGTCCGCAGCAGAGCATGCCGCCTCAGACCGCACCTACATGAACGCCAGCCCGCCCGCGCCCGTAATCCACCTCAGCAAGCGCCGACGGCGCGGCGAACACCAGGCGACGAGGGGGCGGCGGCCGGCCATGACCACACCACCCGGCAACACGGGCCCGACAGAGGAAGGGGGGCGCAGCGCGCTCGAGGAGTTCGCGAACGACCTCGAGATGTCCTTCAACGACGTCGACAGGTCCCTCACGAACCCCGAGACGTCGGCCGTGTTCCTGCGGACCCTGGACATCTGGGAGCGCACCCTCCAGGGCTCCCACGCCAACGGCATCATCGACGCCGGGCAGCTCGCCGAGCTCACCGCGGTGCTCCAGGGCATGCGGGAGGCGCCCCGCCTGGTGTGACCGCCGGGATCCTCCGGGTTGTCTGAATATGCCGGGGATTCTTGCCTGTTGCGGATGAGGGCCAGCACCCATTCCCGCAACAGGCCGTTGATCATTTGTGGCCGCCCGTACAACTTGTGGGGCGCGCGTGCCATCATGGGGCGTCCGGAATGACCCGGAGCACAACGTCCGGCCCCCGGCGCGCGCCCCGCACCCTGTACGGACTCCCCGCGCCCCCGGCGGCCGGCAGAGGGGACGGGGACCCGCTCATGCACCACACGGACGACACGGACAGTGCAGCAGCACTCCTGCGGCAGCTCTCCGCCTACTTCAGAGAACACCCCGTCACCGGACCCGTCGAAGGACGCGCCCCCACCAGAGCCGCCCCCGCCCCGCTCAGCCTCGCCACCCTCGACCACGTCACGCAGAGCGTACGAGAACTCACGGACCTCACCGACGCCGTGAATGCCGAGCCCAGCCCCCTGCCCCGGAATGTCCAGGACGTGTACGCCTGGTGCGTCGCCAACACCGAACACGCCCCGGAAACCACCCAGCAGCGCCGCGACACGGTCATCTACCGGCAGTACCTGGAACACGCCATCCACGCCGGCGACTGGCGCAGGGTCATACGCCCCCACCGCTGCCCCGAATGCCGCACCTTCAGTCTCATGTGGAAGGAAGGGCGCGCCCTGTGTACCAAATCCGAATGCGTCGACGCTGACGGCATGTCCACCACCGTCACCCTCGCTCGGCTCGCCCACGAGCATGTGGCGGCCCGGAAAAGTCTCCGGCATGTGAGCGCAACCTGATCCGGGGTATGTGAGTCGTACCCAGCGCCAGCCCCACAACTGCACACCCACACCACACCCGTATCGGCGTTGCTGTCAGCTGCGAACTGCGGCGCCGCCGAACCCGGGAGGCCCTCCTCATGGCCACAGCATTCCTCAGCCCCTACACCGCCCGCGACGAGATCAAGCTGAAGGACGCGGTCGAACTGTTCCGCGAGACGGGCCACCCCATCTCTCTGACCACGCTGGAGCGGCAGAGCAGGGCGCGCGGCGTCGCGCTGGTGCGGCGCGGCCGGGCGAACTTCGCCTCGTGGTCGGACCTGCTGACGGTCCACGCGGCGTGGGTGGACGCCCGCGACACGCTGCCCTGACCCTGGGCGCCCCCTGAGACGGCCCCCGGTTCTCTGCACCCCCAGTGCGGGAGCCGGGGGCTTTCGCATGCCCTGCCGAACCCAATCCCGTCATACGCATTGCACTGCCATGCGTAGCGCGGTACGGTGGACGCGCCAAGACGGCAACAGCCCACCCGCCAGGGCCGATTGCCCCGTTCTGCCCTCCCTGGAGCCACCGTGGCCGCGACGACCCTCGCCCCCGCACGCCCCGAAGCCGACTACAACACCCTCACCGAGGACCAGCAGGACCGCTTCGACCAGCTGATGGAGCAGGCCGACACCGCCGGCACCACCGACCACTTCCTCACCCTCATGGCCCACGCCGCCAACCTCGCCGGCATGCGACTCCCGGCCAGCGGCGACATACGCCGCTGCGGCTGCTCCTGCGTCTGCGGCCACATCTTCGACGCCGAAGACCCCGACGCCCACGTCATCGAGTGGACCGGCGGCTACAACCTCGGCCGCGTCCAGTGCCCCACCTGCACCGACCGGCACCCCGAAACCGCCTGACCATGGAGACCCTCGTGAAGATCAGCCCGCGCATCGACGAGTTCGAGAACAACGTGCACCACTTCTGGAAGCGGACGATCAACGGCGTCACGTTCTCCTTCGTCCACGTCAAGGTCTCCCGCCTCGGACAGCCGTACATGGGGGTCTCACGCATGGACACCGGCGCCCTGGTGCGCTGCTCCTGCCCCCGCTCCGACTGCCCTTTCGCAGTCTGAGCCACCCTCCAGAACCGTCCGGCCGCGCATGACCACCGCACTGCGCGGCCGGACGCACCACCCCCGCCAGGAGGCCAGCATGAACGCCACGGACCTCATCCTCCGTGAAACCGCCCGCATCATCGACTTCCGCGGGCTGCACACCGGCTCCCAGTTCGCCACCAACACCGGTCGCCGCTCCAGCCTCGAAGCGCCACTGGACATCTGCGCAGCCGTCTACGCCGCCGCCACAGGCCAGGTGCCCGACGTGTTCTACACCGACGAGATCGCCTCCCTCACCCTCATCGAGTCCAGCGAGCCGGCCATGGCCGCGATCCGCGCCATCTCCGCCGCCCTCGGCTCCGATGTGTGCGAGACGAACGGCGTACCGGACTACATCGAGCACGTCTCCAACTGGACGGCCACCCGCGCCCCGTTCGACATCGCGCCGCCCACCACCGGCGAGGTCATCGACCGCATCCACCGCGCCGCCGACCTCGCTGCCCGCCCCCAGACCGACGCCGCCTGACACCCCGAAGGAGCCCCACGCCATGAGCCTCATGACCCCCGAGCCGACCGCCACCAACGGCGACTCCTACAACGACGGCCTCCTCGACGGCGAACTCGCCGCCATCACCCACCTGTCCTCCGCCCGCGTCCACGCCCGCGCCGCCATGGCCGACCCCCACGACCCCCTGTACGCGCAGGGCCTCATCGACGGCTACCTCCACGCCATCGCCGTCAACGCCGCCCTCATCGAGAAGGAGCAGACCGCATGAGCGCCCGCGACTTCATCGCCAAGGCGATGACGCACAAGCCGGTTGTCTGCTCAACAACCGCATCGAACGCCCTGGACACCTACCGCCGCGAGGTCCTCGCCAAGGCCATCGGTCGTCTCCGCGCCATCCCCGTCACCTGCACGGCCCTCACCGGGCCCGTCTGGTACGGCGACGGCTGGAACGCAGCGATCACCGAACTGGAAGAGATCGCCGACTACCAGAAGCCCGACGACGAGACGTACCCCGGCGAACTTCAGCGGCTTCGCGCGCTCGCCCTCGCCACCCGGGTTGCGCTCCGCAAGGGCGACTTGGCCGAGGTGCAGCGCGTCATGGACGCCCACGTCGCCTCGGAGGAGACCGCAACGGCAGGCCAGCGGTGACCTGACCCGACGGCATCGCCATCGCCGTCGGGCTCACCGCCCTCACCCTCACCCACCAGCACCAGCACCGGAGCACCACCAGCCAGCAGCACACCAGCAGGACGGAGCACCGCAATGGCCCGCACCCCCAGCACGGCGAAGAAGACCAGCAGCAGTCCGGCGAAGAAGACCACGGCCGCGAAGAAGACGGCCGCCCCCGCCCGGACCCCGCGTAAGACGGCCGCCGCCAAGACCGCGACCGCCAAGCCGGACACGCCCCGCCTGTCCCTCGTCAAGCCCGTCAACCTGCGCAAGCCCGCCGACCTCCGCGCCGGACTCCCCACCCGCGACCGGGACTGGATGACCGACACCCAGGGCTACGCCACCCTCGCCGCCCGCATGGTCGGCATCACCACCCCCCGCATCCACGACTGGCGCGACCACCGCGACAACACCGCCACCCGCGCCCTCACCGACGGCAGCCACCTCCACTACACGCTGCCCACCCGCACCCTCACCTGGCACGCCGTCTGCCCGCAGGGCGCCATCCACCGGTACGTCCTCGGCTCCCCCTCCACCAACGCGGCGGCCCGCGTCCACGCCGACCGCTGCACCACCGTCCACGCCGACCTCACCCACATCCCCGCCCTCACCCCCGACGAGCTCGCCACCTACGGCATCCACACCAGCCCCACCCTGGACCGCACCCTCCCCGGCGAACCCGAGACCACCAGCAAGGTCGTCCCCCTTCCCACCCCCGAACCGGAGCCGGCCCCGCGCGCCCTGGGCGACCAGCTCACCCACTCCCACGCCGACACCACCGACACCCAGCCTCTCTCCCGCGAGGAGATAGCCGCCGGCCTCGAAGCCCGCGCTGGCCTCGAAGCCCGCGCCGACCACGACCAGATGAAGGAGCACCCCGAGCCGTGACGACCGACCCGGCCTACGTCGCCGACCTCGCCACCCAGATGGCCACCCGACGCCCCGACCTCCTCGCCCTCGCCGAAGACGAACTGAAGGCCTTCCGCGCGTTCAAGGCCACCGTCGCCGCCTTCATCCACAACCCCGCCATCGCCCACGACATCCGCACCAACCTCGCCCGCGACCTCGGACTCCCCGCACCCACCCCGGAGAAGACCCATGGCTGACACCAGCAAGATCGAATGGACCGACGCGACCTGGAACGTCGTCACCGGATGCGACAAGGTCTCGCCCGGCTGCGACAACTGCTATGCCGAGACGTTCGCCGAGCGGTGGCGCGGCACCCCCGGCCACCACTTCGAGACCGGCTTCGACGTCACCCTCCGCCCCGAGCGGCTGACCATCCCGCTGAAGTGGCGCAAGCCGAAGCGTGTGTTCGTCAACTCCATGTCCGACCTGTTCCACAAGGGCATCCCCGACGAGTACATCGCCCAGGTCTTCGCGATCATGGCGCTGACGCCGCAGCACACCTACCAGGTGCTTACCAAGCGGCACGCCCGCATGCGCACGCTGCTGAGCGACCGCACGTTCCTGGCGAGGGTCGACCACGACCGGGAACGGTTCCAGCCCGGGTGCGGTGACTTCGCGTGGCCGCTGCCCAACGTGTGGCTGGGGGTCAGCGTGGAGAACCAGAAGTGGGCCGACATCCGCATCCCCGCTCTCCTCGGCACCCCGGCCGCCGTCCGCTTCCTGTCCTGCGAGCCGCTCCTCGGACCTGTCAAGCTGCCGTTCTTCGAAGAGGTCGACGACTGCACCTGCGGCTTCGGCCCTCCGGACTTCCCGCACTCCCCGGACTGTGGCCTGACCCCCGGCCCCGCCTGGGGAAACCTGCACTGGGTTATCGCCGGTGGAGAGTCCGGCCGCAAGGCCCGCCCCATGCACCCCCAGTGGGCCACCAGCCTCCGCGACCAGTGCGCCGCCGCCAACGTCCCGTTCTTCTTCAAGCAGTGGGGCGAGTACGCGCCCACCGGCTACCTCGTCATCGGCGGCACCAGCAAGGGCGTACTCCTCGTCGGAGACCCGGTCGATGACCTCGGACACCGCGTCGAACTCGCCCGCGTCGGCAAGGCCAAGGCTGGCCGCGAACTGGACGGGCGGACCTGGGACCAGTTCCCGCGCACCGCGTGAACGCCTACCTCGCCGGCTGCCACGGCAAGACCCGCTTCCCCAGCCGCAGAGCCGCCCGACGCCGCGCCCGACAGATACGCGGCCAAGGCGGCCCCCGCTTCAAGCAGTACCGCTGCCGGTGGTGCAGGTCCCTCCACCTGGCCCACCGGCCCGGACTCGCCACCCACCTCCGCACCGGCCCCCACGGGCCCACACCCGTCCAGGAGATCCCACTGTGACCACCCTCGCCCCCGACCCGGCCCCGATCCCGGCCGCCCTCGCCCCACCCATCGTCGTCGGCGTCGACCCCAGCCTCACCGGAACCGGCATCGCCTCCAGCAACGGCTGGTGCGACGTCATCGGCTACAAGCGCGCCCGCGCCAAAGACCCCGGCATCACCCAGCTCCCGCACGCCGAACGCATCGCCGCCATGCGCAGCCTCCTCGGCCAGGTCCTCGAATCGATCGGCCGCCCCGCCCTCGCCGTCCTCGAACTCCCCGCCGTCTCCCGCTCCGGAGGCGGAGCCCACGAACGCGGCTGGTTCTGGTGGCAGCTCTACAACCAGCTCACCCGACACGAGATCCCCGTCGGACTCCTCGCCCCCAACGCCCGCGCCCTCTACGCCACCGGCAAGGGCACCGCCGCCAAGGGCGCCGTCATCGAAGCCGTCACCCGCCGCTTCCCCGCCTGGACCACCGAAGGCAACGACAACGCCGCCGACGCCGTCGCGTTGATGGCCGCCGGCCGTGACTGGCTCGGACACCCCATCACCGACCTGCCCAAAACCCACCGGGCCGCCCTCGACAAGGCGACCTGGCCGACCCTTCCCGGAGACCCGCGATGAGCACGACAACCCGCCTCGGTAGAACACCGGCCTCGGATCAGGCGAAGCGGCACCCGCTGGACACCCGGGAGAAGCGGACTCCGGTGAACTACGCGCTGCGCGCCAAGGGGATCCCCGCCAAGGCGTGCTCGGTGTGCTGGGTCATCAAATCGACATCCCTGTTCAACAGGAAGAGCACGGCTTCTGACGGCCTGGATCCTTACTGCCGGGCCTGTAACAGCGCGAAGCACGCCGACCGCAAGGCCAACGATCCCGCGTACAGCCAGAGGCACCGCGATTCGGCCCGCACGTCGGCCCGTAAGCGCTACCCGGTCAGGCGCGAGGTCATAAGCGAGCAGAACAGGAAGCGTCGCGCCGGCTATGTCACCGCGAACGAGCACCGGGCGAAGGACCCGAATGTGTTACGGCGCTGCGGCGGCCAGTGCGGGCAAATGCTTCCTGAGACCGAGTTCCGTCTGAACCGCGGGGTGAAGGACGGTCTGCGCGGTCGTTGCAACCATTGCTCGGACGCCTGGAAGAGAGCGCGCCGCGCTTGCCTGGAGGCCTACGGGGAGCCCGTCGGCCAGGTCTGCTACCTGTGCGGCCTCCAGATCACGGTGAAGTCCGAAGCGTGGGTGGACCACGTCATACCCCAGTCCCAAGGCGGGCCGGACACGGCCGACAACGTCCGCTGGACGCACGACATCTGCAACCTTCGCCGCCAGAACTGGCCCCTCACGCCCGAGCAGCTTCGACGGTTCAACGACACCGCCCTCACCCTTCCTGGAGAAGCCCAGTGACTCTCAAGACGACATCTTTCAGGTTGACCGGCCTGACGCCCGCCACCGGTGACTGGCGTACCGCTGCCGCCTGCCGGACCGCGGACCCCGAGCTCTTCTTCCCGGTCGGCCACAGCCCTCAGGCCATCGCGCAGGAAGCCGAGGCCAAGAAGATCTGCTACCGGTGCCCGGTGATCGAGCGCTGCCTGGGGTGGGCGCTGGAGACCGGGCAGGAGGCCGGCGTGTGGGGCGGCCTGGCTGAGGACGACCGGCGTGCGATGAAGCGGAAAGCGGTGCGGCCGATCGTCATCCCGGAGCCGAGCAGCCCGAGGAGCAAGTCGCACAACTACCCGGGTTACGCGACCGCGGCTGACGGGATCCTCGGTACGCGTCTGGAGGAGGTGCAGCGGCTGGTGGGCCGGAACGCGTCGGCGCACGAGATCGCGTCTGCCCTGGGTACGAACATGACGACGGTCCGGAAGGTTTTGGAGCGGCTGGCGCAGCCGGTCGACGACGCCGCGCAGGAGGTGGACCACGCTGCGGTGAACCGGTTCGTGCAGGGCTTCACTGCGGAGGTCAAGGATGCGGACTTCCTGGCCGGGGTGCAGATCTGTGTCGGCCGGGGGATGACGCTCGCGGACGTCGACCGGCTGCACGGGTGGGAGGAGCGGACCGCAGAGAACCGGGTGAACCGGATGCGGAAGCGGTACAAGCGCGGCGGGCGGGAGTTTCCGTCGCTGGCGCAGCCGTCGGTGCGCCGGTTCTCGGAGGCCGAGGTCGTGGCGATCCGGAAGAAGTCGCGTGCGGGGGCGACGGACCTCGCGTTGGCGATGTCGTACGACGTGAACCGGGAGACGATCCGGTCGATTTGCCGGGGGCTGAGCTATCGGCAGTTCGGTGGTCCGCTGCGGGCGGCCCGGAGCGGTGTGACGACGGAGACGTCTCGGGAGTGGGTGGCCGGGCATGCGGCGAACTCGCGTGCGGCTCGTACGGAAATGAAGCAGAACGAGATGGAGGAAGTGGCATGAGTCTGCCGATGCTGAACGGAACGGCCCGGCTGATCGACACGCCTGAGCTGCGTTTTTCTGCGCAGGGCACGGCGGTCGTGAAGGTGCGGCTGGCGTTCAACGCGAGGAAGAAGGACGACAGCGGCCAGTGGGTCGACGGTGACTCGTTCTTCATCGACGGGAAGCTATTCGGGCAGCACGCCCAGAACATTGCCGACAGTCTGGAGAAGGGCATGGAGGTGGTGGTGTCGGGCCGGTTGAAGACGGAGCGGTGGGAGACGCGGGAGGGGGAGAAGCGGTCGGGTCCGTCGCTGCTGGTGGATTCGATCGGCCCGTCTCTGCGGTTCGCGACGGCCCGGGTGGAGAAGACCGGCGGGTCCGGGCAGGGGCGTCAGCGGTACGAGGAGACGCGGCGTCAGTCGTCGCGGGAGGGGCGTCAGGATCCGTGGGCGTCGGGTGTGCCGGGTACGTCGCCGGCGTCGGGTACGTCGGACGCGGGGGCGTGGGGGGAGGAGCCGCCGTTCTAGAGGCGAGCGGCGTGCGGTGAGGGGTCTGGCCTGCGGGTCGGGCCCCTTTTCGTGTGCCCGTACCCCCAATCCCGCCTTACGCATTGCACTGCCATGCGTAGCGCGGTACGGTGGAACCCATCCCAGCCCCACCCACGCACCCAACCCTGCGAGGCCTCCATGACCACCACCGCCCGCATCGCCCAGCTCCGCGAGTCCATCGCCCGCCGCGCCCTCACCGCCGCCGGCACCCCGGCCGACGCCCGCATCCTCGACGTCCAGCGCGTCGGCACCGTGTTCATCGTCGCCACCGAGGAGCCCACCAACCGCTGGGCCCCCTACGCCGTGGAGACCTTCCGCGTCCCCGCCGCCGACGACACCGACCGCGACTACGAGCCGGGTGAGGCGCCGAAGATCTGGTGCGCGCTGGCCGGCTGGCTCGGTGCCGGCGCGGACGAGGTGCCCGGGATGCTCGCCAAGGCCGCCGCCTACGCCCGCACCGCCTGACCGCCCCAGGGCCCGGCCTCCCCCGGCCGGGCCCACCTCACCTCCTGAAGGGCCCACGCATGCCCTGCGACTGCGGCGCCACCCCCGAAGAGGCGGCCGCCAGCATCCACGCACCCGACTGCACCCGCCACCACCTCCCCGCCGACGACCCGTCCGACCACTACCAGCACTGACCGCAGGAGGCCCCCAATGCTCGGAATGATCGCCGTCGCCGACGTCCTCGACATGCTGACCCCGGACGACGACGACACCCCGGACTGCCTGTACGTGCGGGACGTCCTGCCCCACAAGCGCACGTCCGAGCACTACGCCCGCCTCCTGGAGGAGATCCGTGCGGACGGCATGGCCCTCCCCATCATGATCCGCACCAGCCACGGGCAGCCCTGGCTGGTCGACGGCCACCACCGCGTCGCCGCCGCCGAGGAGCTCGGCATCACCCACCTCGTGTGGTCGGACCTGCCGGTCGAGATCGAGGACCACCAGTTCAACTACACGATGCGCGGCTCCTGGGGCCCCTACCGGCCCGCCGCCTGACCTTGCCCCGTCCGACCACTACCACCAGTAGGAGCCCCGCATGGCCACTGCCCTGAGCCCCCTGGACGCCCTCTACGCCGAACTGATCCCGTCCCGCCCGGAGTCGGCGCCGTCCTCCGGCCCGTGGACCGTAGCGGAGCAGGACGCGCACTGGGCGCGGTTGTGCGAGGCCGTCGGCACCCCCGGCGCGTCCCGCCCGGTGGCCCACCCGTCGACCGCCTGACCCGTAGCCCCTCCGACCACTACCAGCACTGAACGAAAGGCCCCACCACCGTGACCGTGTACGCCCTCAAGCACCCCGACGGCCGCTGGCTCTACCACCTGCCCAAGCCCGACACCTTCCGGTACGCGACCGACTTCGCGGTCTTCGCCGACGGCCAGCCCATGACCGCGCTACACGGCGACTGGTGGGCCACCGACCGTGAGGCCACCCGACTCACCGCCACCGCGCAGCCCCGGCCGAAGACCACCGGGTACCGGTTGAAGGACTCGTCCGTGGAGTCGGTCCGCTACCCGGCCACCCTCACCGTGGAGCAGTTCAACGACCGTGTGGACGACGACGAGGACTCCCTGTGGTCGTTCTACACGAGCGTCGCCGAGGAGCAGCCGCCGCTAGAGCACGTGTACGACGGCCCGGTCATGGTCTTGGAGGGCCGGGAGCCGCCGGCCCCGAACGAGCCGCAGTGGGTCGCCCAGCTCCCTCATGTGCTCACCGAGCGGCCCGAGTACCGGCACCTGTTTCCCGGCCACATCCCGGGCCTGCTCTCTCACCTGATGCGGGTCTTCAAGGGCATGCCCCGGGTGGAGCACGTCTTCCACAACTTCCAGGACCGGCCGGGCGTGTACGTCAGCGTGCGCGTCCCGTACGACGAGCCGCGCACCGAGTGGCGGGCGTACACCGGCCGCAAGGGGCAGCCGCTCAAGTCGGGCCGGAACGTGCACGTGACGGTGTCCCGGTCCCTGACGCTGCCGATCCCGGACCGGGTGGCCGCCGACACCTACGATCAGGCGCTGGCCCTGTGGGAGCAGCAGGTGGAGCACTGGACCGGCGTTGTGGAGGCCGCCTCGGTCGCCGCGTGCAGCCACTGCGACGGCAAGGGCTACGTCGTGGACGGCTCGAAGAACTACCCGCACTCCGTGCACTGACCCGCGGCCCCCACCCCTCGGGGGCCGCTCCCGGCCGCGCACCCCCGGCGCGGCACCCCGCCCCACCCCGCACCCCCCCGGCGGGGTGGGGCGCCCCCTTCGTCCGACAACTCCCCCAGGAGAGGACCATGAGCGGAGCACTTCCCTGCCGGGGCCATGAGGCCCTGTACGACATCGTCCTGTTCGGCGACGGCACCCCGCAGGAACGCCAGCAGGCCGTGCACCGGGCCGCCGCCCTGTGCGGCTCCTGCCCCGTCCCGTGCGACCAGAAAGTCACCGCCGACACCGCCCCCAGCGAACTGCTCCTGCTCGAGCCAGGCTGGATGCCGCCCGAGCGGGAAGGCAAACCCGAGCCGGAGCCCCGCATGCCGGCCCGCAGGAAGCGCGCCCGGCAGCCGAACATCAAGGTCGGCGCCGACTACGTGCCCTCGAACCGGCGGGTCGCCGCGTGGGCCGAGATGTGCGCGGACCGGGCGGCCCTCGGGCACGGCGTCGCGGACATCGCCGCGGACCTGTGCGTCAGCGAGGACACCGTCACCCAGCTGATCGCCCTCGGCCGGAAGGCGCGGGGGTGGGCGGCATGAGCCGGAAGTGCACCTGCCGGCACTGCGTCGCACCGACCGTGCAGGCCGTGGTGGAGCCGGTGCACGAGCCGGTGCAGCTCCCCGACCGGCCGCGCCCGTTCCGGGTCCATCACGACGGCCGCACCCAGGACTGCGTGCTGCACCCGGACGGGACCCTGACCGCCGCCATCGGCGGGGAGGTGCGCCGGAACTTCATGACCTTCGACGAGATGCGCGAGCGGAACTGGTCCACCGCGCACATCGAGTGGGATCCGGCACCGCGCGCAGACGAGCCCGCCCAGGCCGCCGAAGCCGAGACGCCCGAACCGGTCCAGGGCCACCTCGAGGGGTTGGCCGCCTGATGACCGCGTTTCTGCTGTATCCGCTGGCCGTGCTCGAGCTCGGGCCGCGCCTCCTCGCCCACACCCTGCGGGCCGTCACCGCCCGCACCACCCAGCCCTGACCCGCCCAGCCGCCCCCGACCGTGGGGCGACCCCCAACCCTGGAGACCCGATGACCGACACCACCGACACCGAGAAGACCCAGACCCCCGAAGAACTCCTCACCGAACTCGCACAGCTCCACATCCGCACCATCGTCCCCCCGTCCCCGAAGCACCCGTCCGCGTTCGGATGGCAGGCCATCGCCGGATGCCAGGCGGCCGGGTTCGCCCGCGCCCTGCACGCCCTGATGGAGGTCGCCCCCGTCAAGGCGGCGGAGATCACCGACTGGTTCCAGGGCCCGTTCGAGGAGGGCCCGGACCCGGAGGAGCACACGGACTGGATCGAGCGGACCGTGGCGGGGGGTGATGTGGGCCTGCTGGAGGCGTGGATCACGGAGGCGCGGCGTCTCGCGGAGGAGGCGAAGGCCAACACCGAGGCCGGGGATAAGGAGCGGCGCCGCATGGCCGACAAGACCCCGGCCGCCGTGTGCGCCGAGTGCGGTCACTCCCGTGCCGGGCACCGGGAGGGCGACGACCCGGTCACGCCCGGCGAGTGCACGGCGTGCCCGGACGACGAGCGGCACGACTACCGGCCCGCCACCGATGGGGAGCCCACGCCCCTCCGCTGGGGCCTGGACGACGTGATGCACGGCGACGACGACACCACCACCGTGCTGCTGTCCGGGCCGTCCGGTGAGCCGTACTGGCTGGAGCTGGAGCCGGAGCGGGCCGCCGCACTGCGGGAGAGCCTCGCCGGGCCCGAAGAGCCGGCCGCCCGGGTCGGCGAGGAGCTGACCAGCGGGGTCCAGCAGTGCGGCCACGACGACTACCACGACCCCCACGAGTGGCACGACAAGCCGCACCTCTGGTGCCCCGGCCACAGTGCCGCCGGCGACGCGTCCCGGGACGGGGCCCGCTCGTGACGACCGCCCCCGCCCGGCCGGGCCCGACCACCCCCACCGGTGGCGGGCCCGCCCCGGCGCACCACATGCGGATCCACCCCCGTGCCCTCACCACAGTGCCCCGCACCTACCTCACCGCCCGGGAACGGCAGGCCCTCGTGCTCGCTGCGAACGGGAAGACGAACGGCGCCATAGCTCGGGCGCTCGGGTTGAGCGAGGAGACGGTGAAGTCCCGCATGCAGGTGATCCGCAGGAAGTTGCGGGCGCAGGACCGGACGCAGGCGGTCGCGGTGGCGCTCGCGCTGGGGGTGCTCGCGCTCGAGGACATCGTGGTGCCGCCGGGCGCGAACGCCGGATACCGCGCCACCACCTGACCTGAAGAAACGCAACACGACCATTCCAGAGAAGGGCTCTATGTCCGCATTCATCGCGTGCGCCTCAACGGAGTGCTCCACGCCGGCAGCGTTGTTCATCGCCGACATCCCCGTATGCGAGGAACACCGGAAGGCACTCCATGGCTACTTCACTCAGCGAACCAAGCCGGGACCCCGAATCGACATGGCGGAGATCTTCCGCCTTCAGAAGGCGCAGCAAGCCTCGAGGGTGTGCATCAGCAGCCGGGAGGCTTTAACGCCTGCTCAGAGTGCTGTTGCTCCGGACGCTGCTGAGGAGATGGGCTGCGTCTACTACATCACGTGGAGACGTGACGACCGGTTCGTCAAGATCGGCACGACGCGAACGGCGAGCCGCCGCTTCAAGGACTTGAACGGGCCAACCGGGGACCGTATCCGGCTCCTCGTGGCGGAGCCCGGAAGCTACGCGCAAGAGGCGCTGCGCCATGAGCAATTCGCGAACCTGCGGAAGCCGCGCACGGAGTTGTTCGACTACACGCAGGAGATCGTCGACCACATCGCCAAGCTGCGCCAGCGGTTCCCGCATTACCGCGACTTCACAGACGTTGGCATGTCCTACGACTGATCTACAGAGCGTAACGAAAGTCTCCTCTGCCCACCGTTGGGCGCCTACTCACCGTCACACCGCCACCGGCGGGCAAGACCGATCACGCCCGGAAGGGGCCCCCATGCGTCGCATCCGCCCACACCTCCACCTGACCGCCTACGCCCTCACCGGGGCCGCCGCCGGGACCGGCAGTGTCCTGCTCTGGCTGCGCCTCCTCGGACCGGACCGCCCCCGGTGGCTGCTGATGCTGATAGCCGGGGCCACGGCCCTGCTGGTGCTGCGGGTGGCGGCCGAAGTGCAGCACCGGCACGGGAGCCGTCGGCCCCGCCGCGCCCACGCCCGACCCCACCACGCCGGAAGGACCACCACGTGAGCATCTGGGCCACCATCTTCGACCTCGAGGACGATCCGCCCTACGTCTACCAGGGCTCCCACGTCCTGCCCGCCGACGACGACCCGCGGGACGACGGCGACGCGGTGCAGCTCGCCCTGGTGCCGTCGCACATCACCCGGGACGGCCGGGACGACCGGCCGGAGGACGGGGTGCCGTGGCCGTGGCTGCGCCTGTCGCTGCGGTCGGAGGACACGGTGCTGGGCCGGTCGCAGGTCGCGGAGATGCACCGGGCGCTGGGGGCGTGGCTGGAGCAGACACAACCCCCGACCACACCAACCCACCACAACACCACGAGGAGTGCACGATGACCGCAGCCCGTTTCGCCGCCGCCTACGCGGCCCTCGCCGCCGCGCACGAGGTCGCCGACCACTGGGTGCAGACGGACCGGCTCGCCGTCGCCAAGGGCCGCCCCGACCGTGACGGTGTCATCGCCTGCGCCGAACACGTCATCACCTACACCGCCACGCAGGCCGTCGCCCTGCACGCCGTGCACCGGGTCACCGGAGCCCGGCTGTCGTGGAAGCGGGCCGCGGTCGGGCTCGCCGTGTCCGCCGTCACCCACTACGTCGCCGACCGGCAGGGCGGGCACTGGCGTGACGAGGACCCGAAGGGCATCGTCCGCCTCGCCGCCGAGACGGGGCACGCTGGATGGCTTCAGCGGGACCCGAACGCCGGCTACCTGATGGACCAGGCGTGGCACAAGGGGTGGATCGCTGTGGCTGCGCTGATTGCGGGCAGCGGGGGCGACCGGTGAGCGCGGCGGGTGGGTCGGCGGCCCGGTGGGGCCGGGAGCAGCGCCAGGCGGCCCGCAGGGGCCCGTGGCGGCGTGTCTTGGCCTGGCTGGGCCTCAACCGTGCGGCACGCCGTGCGGACGCCCGTGCCGCCCACTGCGAGGCCGGAGCGGTCGGTGAGCAGCGGACCGCGGACCTGTTACGGCCGCTCGAGGCGCAGGGCTGGCGCGTGTTGCACGACCGGGCCATCCCTGGCGCCCGTCACGCGAACGCCGACCACGTCCTCATCTCGCCCGGGGCGCTCGTGTTCCTGGTCGACTCGAAGCTGTGGTCGGGCCGGTTCCCGGTGCACGGGATGGACGGACGGCTGTGGCACGGCAAGGTCGCCCGGGACCGGTCGGTGCGCGCCGTGCGGTACGAGGCCGGGCTGATCGGGAGGGCGTTGGGGGTGACCGTGCAGCCGGTGATCGCCGTGCACAATGCGCCGGTGGACGGCGGCGGGTTCTTCGTGGAGGGGGTGCCGGTGGTGCCCGCGGACCGGCTGGTGGAGGTGCTGCGGGGCAACGACGGGCCACGGCAGGCGGGGGCGGCGTGGCTGGGGAAGCTGGCCGCACGACGTCTACCGGAGTATCCGGGCGGCCCGTAGGGTGGGCCCGCCACATTGGGGGGCGCCCACCGTGGTTGACGACGAGGCCCGCCGCTTGGGGACTTCCCCGGGCGGCGGGCCTCTTTTCGTGTTTCTGGGCCAACCCCTTGCCACAACGCCTCACTGTGAGGCATTATGGAGTCACGCCACACGAGGGGGACCCGATGAACACCACCGCCGCCGCCACCGAAGCCCAGGTCACCGTCGCCACCGTCCGCACCTGGTGCCGCCGCGGGGTCGTCGCCGCCACCAAGGTCGCCGGCCGCTGGGTCATCGACAGCGCCTCCCTCACCGCCCGCATCGCCATCGGCGCCATGAAGCGCCCCGCCCGCCAGGAGACGCCCATGCTCGACCTCGCCGCCGTCACCATCAAGACCCGCACCAAGCCCACCGGCGAAACCCTCACCAAGGTCACCGGCTACTCCGCTCTCCTCGCCGACAAGCTCGCCCACCACACCGACGCCGGCGACCGCATCCACGCCACCAACGTCCTCGACCAGACCGTCATCATCCTCAGCGACACCCCCGACGCCGACTGGGACGGCGAGCCCGGCGCCCGCCACGCTGGCACGGTCCGCACCAGCTACCGCGGCGGCGCGGCCGGCATCACCGTCGACGACGTCCTCGACCTCGCCGAGCAGCTCCGCGCCCAGCTCGCCGCCTGACACCCCACCAACCCGGTGCATCGACTCCCTGAAGGGGGACTACTGATGACCAGCATCGTCAAGCTCCACCTGCGCAAGGGCGGCCAGCTCGAGGAGGTCGACCTCGACACCCTCACCCCGAAGGCCCGCGCCCTCGCCGAAGCCATTCACGCCTGCCCCGGCCACCAGCCGATCGGGGTCGTGTGCGCCACCGGCCAGACCAAGGGCGACAACCCCAGCTTCCGCCTCATCCACGGCCACACCCCCGAGGCTGACGGGCTCGCAGCCGAGCCGCACCTGGTGACGATCCGGAACTTCGGCCTGATCCCCGCCGACTCCCCGACCCCCGCAGAGGAGTGGCTGGAGCGCGAGGCCGGCGCCCTGCCGCTGGACGCCTACCCGGTCGCGGGCGTCACCTCCAGCGTCGGGCAGGCCACGGCCCGGGTGCCGTCCGCGGACCTGGCGGCCGCCGACCGGTACCTCACCCGTGACGCAGTCCTCGCCTACATGCGGGACGCCGGGCAGCCGATGGACGTGAAGGCGTGGGACACCCTGCGCGGCACCGGGCACCTGCCCGAGCCGGACCGGTACGTGCTGCGTCGCCCGCAGTGGCGCCCGGAGACGATCGACGCCTACCTGGCCCGGGACCGGGAGCTGTGGCCGCTCAGTCGGGTCGCGGAAGTCCTCGGCTACAGCGGCCAGTCGGCGACGGGCAGTGCCCGGAAGCAACTGTCCCGCTGGGGTATCACCGCTGCGGGCCGGGCGCCGGGGCGGGGCGGGGAGTCGCTGTATGCGGCGGACCAGGTGGAGGCCGCGCGCACGCATCGTCCCGGTCGCGGTCGGTGGGCCGACTCCCGGAAGGGCGATGCGCCCGAGTTCTGAGACTGAGTGCACGAGCGCCCGCCCTGGGTGAGAGACGGGGCGGGCGTTTGGCGTGGCGGTAGCCGGACGCACGACCGCCCCATCCCGACGGGGGGCGGGATAGGGCGGCGGCTGGTGGCGGTCGCGCCCCTGGGGGCCAGCGCCTCTGAGCACCACACGTGGCGCGTCAGGTCTCCGATTGCTGCCCCCAGCATGGCATGGCCCACCGACAGGCGGGGGCGGTTCTCGGCATGGGGAAGGCCCGGCAGCGCGCTGGGGGCGTCCTGCCGGGCCGGTCTCGGGCGGGGCGGGGTTATCAGGTGGTGTCTCCCGGGCCGACCCAGTCCTCGCCGTCACCGGTGGGTGCGGTCCAGGTGGTGTCGTCGGGGGCGGACGTCCCCCACGTGGTGTCCGGGGGCACGCTCGCGGTGAGGGTGAGGCCGGTGGCGGCGGCGGCCGTCAGGGCCAGGCCGGC
This sequence comes from Streptomyces sp. GDS52, assembly GCF_052246875.1. Taxonomy (NCBI): domain Bacteria; kingdom Bacillati; phylum Actinomycetota; class Actinomycetes; order Kitasatosporales; family Streptomycetaceae; genus Streptomyces; species Streptomyces sp. GDS52. The sequence goes on along the minus strand of NZ_JBQQCR010000003.1, from coordinate 53,573 downwards.
GGCGAACAGTCGGATGCGTCGGGCCACAGTGTGTCCCTTCCTGTTGTGGAGAAAACGTAATGGGGCGCCATCCGGTTTCTCGTCTCCTCATCCTGCTGCGAAACCCCAGGACGGGTGCGCGTTCTGGCAGTGCAACGCGTAACCGGGTGTGGGGAGGATGGGGTGTACGAGCGCCGGGGGACGCCCCGGGCCCCAATTTGCCTTAGGCTGATCGCACTTTCAACGGGTTCTTTCTGCGTGTGCGCGCAGTGCGTGTATATGCAGGCCGGTGGTCGGTTTTGACGGGGGATCAAGCTTTGGCCATACCTTTCATAAACGGTGATCAGGCGTTGTTGTCGGCGAATGCGGTGCGGGTTTACGGGCTGATCGCGGGCGGCGAACCCGTCCCCGCCGAGGACGCGCCGGTGGTGGACGAGCTGGTTGTGCTCGGCTTCGTCGTCCGGGACGAGGTCCACGACCGGCCGGTCGCCCTCGACCCCGGTGAGGTGGCCCGGCGCCGCATGGACGCCATGCTGCAAGAGGCCGCCGAACGCGTCGCCGTGCTGAGTGCGTTGCCGCGGATGACGGAGCAGCTCGCCGGCCCGTACGCGCGGGCGCAGTGGCGGGCCGGGGACGGCTCGGAGTACCTGGACGACCCGGCCGTGGTCAACGCCCGCCTGGACGACGTGATCGGGTCGGCGGAGTGCGAGATCCTGGCCGCGCAGCCCGGCGGGCCCCGCACGGAGGCGCAGTTAGCTCGTTCCCTCGCCCGGGACACCGCCGCCCTGGACCGGGGGGTGACGAAAAGAACCCTGTATCGGGCGACGGTGCGGGACACGCCCGTGACGGCCCAGTACGCGCGGGCGATGGCCACCCGGGCGGGCCGGCGCGCCGAGTTCCGCACCCTCGAGGGCCCCTTCGAACGGGCGATCATCGTGGACCGCAGGGTGGCGTTCGTGGAGAACTATCTGGTGGAGGGCGCACCGGAGCACGCGGCGTGGCTGATCACCGACCGGGCGATGGTCGCCTACGCCGCCGCCGAATTCGACGCGAAATGGAGACTGGCCGACCCGTGGCACGGGGAACTCCGCGGCCGCACCCCGGCGGTGGACGCGATCCCGGCGCCGGGCGCGGTACGCACCACCCGACGGCAGCGGGAGATCCTGCGGGACGTCGTCGCCGGACGCGCCCAGCAGGCCACCGCGCAGCGCCTGGGCATCAGCCTGCGCACCCTGACGGGGGAGATAGCCGAGCTGAAGAGCCTGTTCGACGCGGAGTCGCTGCCTCAACTGACCTTCAAGTGGGGGCGGTCCCCGGATTTCCGGGTCGACGACAGCGCCGCGGCCGGGGAGGCCGCCGCGTAGGCTGACACGACGATGCCCCCGCCTGCTTGTCTCAGGCGGGGGCGGCGTCATGTTCCGGGCGGTCAGCGCCCGGTGGAGGTGCTGTGCTCCGGGCAGACGGTGCGGCCGTCCGGCTCCTCCCAGCCGAGTTCCTGGCGGGCCTTCTCGGCTTCCTCTCGGGTGTCGTACTCGCCGTCCATGACGCCCCAGCAGACGTCGCACTTCACCTGGTAGCTGGTGGTGATCGGCATGGTTGGTGTCCTCATTTCTCGGTGGGGTCGATGGGCTCGGGGTCGTCGCGGTGTGTTCCGTGCGGGGTGTTGAACAGGGCGTCGGGGATGGTCTCCTGTCCGGCGAGCGGCGGCGGGGTCGGCAGGCCCAGGAGCGCCTCGACGCGCTCCAGGCGGCGCAGCAACTCCCGCTTCGAGACCGGGCGCCTCACGTGTCCTCCCCGAGCGAGGGCCGGTCGAACAGGGACTGAAGGGACCGGCGTTCCGCGACGCGCTGCCGGTGCTTCCACAGCTTCCAGGCGAGCGTGAACAGGTCGGCCGCCAGGATGAGCGTCCAGAACGGCAGCATGACGCCGGTGGCCAGGCGGTAGCCGACGGCCAGGGCGACGAGGGCCGCGGTGGATGCGAGGCCGGCGAGGAAGGTGAGCCAGGCCTGCCAGTGGAGCGGGGTCTGGTCGTCTTCGGGGGTGCGGGTGATGACGCCGACGAGCGCGTGGAGGACAACTCCCACGATCAGGACGATGAGGACCGGGATCACTCGGTGGGCTCCTTGTTCTCGAGGGTGTCCAACGTCGGGCAGGGGTGGGGGATGTACGCCACCCATTCGTCCGTGTGCGGGCCCGTACGGCGCCGGACGGAGCATTCGCCGCACCAGGTCTGCCCCATGTGCTGAACGGGCGCGTGAAGGGCCCTGAGGCGGTTTCTGGCGTCGTTCCAGGTGTCGGCGCAGACGTGGAGGGCTTCGGCGGCGAGGAACCGGGACTGGCGGAGGGTCTTGAGGATGGCGACCACGTCGGCTTCCTCGAGGGGCCGTTCCAGGGCGGACCAGGCGACGAACTCGATGCTGTCGTCGGGGTAGGCATGGTCGGCCAGGTCCTTGCGGGCGCGTTCGGCTTCCTGCTGCCACGCGGCGGCGAGCTTCTCCATCGCGGCGAGGCGCTGTTCCTGGGTGATGAGCTTGGTGCGGCCGGCTCGGGTGGCGGCCTTCATGGCGACCAGTTCGTCCTCTTCGGCCCATTCGATGAGGACGGGCCAGGGCATGTCGGGTGAGGCTTTGACGACGCGGGCGAGCTCGCTGCGCCAGTGCTCCAACTGCTCCTCGGGGCTCCCCGTCGGCTGGGTCATGAGAGCCCCCAGAACGGCTTCAGGCAGGCGTCCGTGCACGGGGTGCCGTCGTGGGGCAATCCGATCCCTTCGGCGCCGCCGTCGATGTCGTCGGAGTCGAACCGGGTGAGGGCCTGCCAGTACCACTCGCCCTTCCTGGTCAGCCAGGCCGCGTCGATGATGCTGCTGTGCTCGATCAGGCCGGCGTTGTCCAGGGCGCCGAGGACGAGGTAGCGGGCGCCGTGGTCGGGGAGCAGCGTGTCGATGTCGGTCTTGGTCCGGAAGGCGGTCAGTAGGTCGCGGACGAGGTCGTAGGAGTCTTCGGGGAGTCCGCAGCACAGGTTCAGGTCCTCGAAGAGCAGTCGGTAGACGTGCTCGCGGACGTTCTCGCTGGGCTCGGTCACGGGCTGGTCCTCTCGAGGGTGGGGGCGTGGTGTGCGGGCCGGCCGGTCATCAGCCACCTCGGGCTGGTGCCGGCCGCGTCGGCGATCAGCCGCAGGTCGGCGGAGGTGGGGGTGCCGCCGCGCTGGTATGCCGCCCGGTGCCGGTCGGGCAGGATGCCGGGCGGTACGAGGGGGAGGGCCGCACGGATGCGGGCGTTCGGAACGAACCGGCCGGTCGCCGGGCGTTCCTCTCGGTGGCGTGCTTGCGGGACAGCTCGAGCGCGTCCGTCCGGACGTCCTCGGGGACGCTGGTGGCGGTCACCCGCACCCAGTGGTCGCAGTCGCACGGGTTGAGGCCGTGCCAGCGGTTGCCGTCGCAGTCGGTCTCCCACTCGACGGTGACGGGGATCGGGTCCATGACGGCGAACTCCTGCCAGTCGCCCCAGGTGTACGAGGGCTGCTTCCCGCAGGCGGCGTGGACGAGGACGGCCTGACCCTCGTCGATCTCGAGGAGGTACTGGTTGTCGCCGTGCGGGCACTGGCATCCGGTGTCGTCGTAGTCGGGGTTGTCGGTGGCGGGTTCGTCGGCGGGCTGGAAGTTGAGGGCGGTCATGGTTTCTCCTGGTCGTGGTCGGGGTGGGTCCAGTCGATGGTGGCGAGGTAGGCGAACGCGATGATGACGGCGGCGATGAGCGGGCCGGCCAGTACTGCGGGTATGTCGGGGGCCGGGGTCAGAATCGCCACCACCCGTCGTAGCCGTCGGGGATCGCCGGGTAGTTGGCGAGCATCGGCCGCAGGATCTCGAGGTGCTGCTCCTGGTCGGCGAGGGTGCCGGTGCCCCAGTACGACTCGCCGTCCCACCTTCCCTGACAGTCGCCGCCGTACCGGCCGTCCTCGTGCTGCTCCAGGAACTCGCGGCCGTCGGCAGGCTCCGGGTGCTGGAGGTCCCACAGTTCGCCGATGCAGGCGACAGTGACGCCCTTGCGACGGCGGAACCAGACGGCGCCGATACGGCCGTCGAAGAAGTACTCGTTCCGGCCCTGCGGGGTCACGGTGCGGCTGCCGCGGAGGCTGGTCAGGTCGACGGCGTAGGGCTTGCGGCTGATGAGGAACCGGTCTTCACGGATCATGCGGGGTCTCCGTCGGCGGGGTTGGTGATGGTGTGGCCGTCTCGGGTTCGGGAGAGGACGCGGTCGTACTCGCGCTTCGGGTCGTCCCAGCCGCCCCCGCCGCCGTCCAGGGTGAGGGTCTTCTTGTTGACCCGCTTGACCTTGTAGGTGCTGGTGCTGGTCTCGAAGACCCGGACGGTGACGATGTCGCCCACCTGGAAGTCGGTGGGCTCCCACGGGCGGGACCGGGTCGCAGTGATCGCGGTGATCTCGTCCTTGGCGTCGGCATGGGTCTGCGCTGACTCGGCATGCTGCCGGGTGCGCTCGGCAGCTTTATAGGCGTCGACGGCCCGTTCGGAGGCGGCGTCGGCACGATCCCTCGTCCGGCGAGCCGAACGGTAGGAGTGGTGGCCTTGGAGGAGCGGCTGGCCGCCGGCGAACCTCCCGTACATGGCGTGGGCTCGCTCACTGGCCTGCTCGGCAGTCTCGGCCAAGCGGTCGGCGCGCTGCTGGAGTCGGTCCGCCTTGCGGCGTTCGGGGCTGTCGACCATGGATGGCTCCCGGGTTCGGGGTGTGGTGGTCAGGGTGCCGGGTTTCGGGGCGGGCGTTCCCCCGGCCCACAAGCGCGGGCCGGGGGAACGGGGGTTACGGGGTGGCGAGGTCGCGCGGGACGACGAGCAGCAGGCTGTCGGGGCGGTAGGTGGTGCAGCCGTCGACGGTCCAGTGCCCGGAGCCGGCGCCGACGCCGAGGACGTGGGCGTTGTGGGTGCACCAGTGGCAGTGCTGGGGGTCGAAGGGGCGGGCGTCCTGCTGCTGGGGCTTGGAGGTGTGGGAGAAGTAGGACACCCACTGGGCCCGGTCGAGCGGGTTGAGCAGCGTGTCGTAGTGGGGGGACACGGTGCCGATGAGGGTGTCGCCGGCCTGTACCTGGGCGATGGGGGTGATGCGGAGGTGGAGGGGGTCGAAGGCGTCGGCGGGCGGGGTGATCATGCGGGCGCCGGAGGTGGTGTGTTCGCTGGGGGCGCGGACGATGACGCGGTGGAAGACGGCGGGCTCGGGCATCGGCGGTCTCCTGGGGTGCTGGGAAGGATTCCACCGTACCGCCATACGCATGGCAGTGCAATGCGTATGGCGGGGTTGGGGGTGGCCGGAGGGAGCCACGTGCCCGGGACGCGAAGAAACCCCCGGACCATCCAGGCCCGGGGGCTTCCCCAGCTCTTCCCCTCCCCGGAGAACGGACGGATCACGGGGGCGCTTGGAGCGCGACCCCACAGGTGCGGGCCGCAAGACCAGCATGCCCGCTCCGGCGCCGGGCGTTCCCCCGGCTACTGTCCGGCGGGCGGCCGCAGCCGGTAGTCGGGGCAGACCCCCGGGTCCCCCCACGGCTCAAGGTGCGGCGTACTGGTCCCGCACCACGGGCACGGCAGGACCGGCCGGGATCCGGCGCCCTCGACACCGCAGTACCCGACGTCCCCGTGGTCGGTGGGGATGACGGTCACGGCGGGCCGGCCGCACGTGCACAGGTCGCCGGGTCGGGCGGGTCGGGGCTCGAGGCTCATGGCTGCGCCGCGGCTACGCCGGCCTTCACGCCGTCCAGATAGTTCCACGCGTCGTGGAAGCTCATGGGGCCGATACCGGTGCTGGTTCTGGGTCCGTGAAGCCTCAGATGGTAGGTCTCCTCGGTCGGTTTCTCAGTCGCTGGTTGGATGCCGGTTCGGATGTCGGACGACTTGCGGACTTCGATACGCAGTCCGGTTTCGAGAGCGACGATCCCGGCGTGCCACTCCAGTTGGGTGGGGTGCGGCCAGTTCTCGTTGTAAGCGGGGCTGTGGCTGCCATCCGTGTTCTTGGTGACGGTCATCTGTGTCAGAGGCATGCGGGCTCCAGGGCGTTGTCGGCTGGTGGCCAGTCTTCCACCCACGGGGGCCCGTGTGGGGCGGTTGGCGGGCACTGGGGCGTCGTGCCGGTGGTGAGCGCCCGTGCGCCCCTGCGGGCCCTCTCCCGGCCGTCGTGGGCGCGGGGCACCGTCGACACATGGGGGACACCTGGGACGCGTGCGCGGGGCGCGGGGACGGCAGTGGCTGCCCGCACGGGGAGACGGGCACGGTCACGGCGGGCAGGCCGGTGTACCGGTGCGTGGACTGCCGGGACTGCTGGGGGCTGGACGAGACGGAGCCGTGGCGCCGGCCGGGCGACGACGACACGTGACCCGGCCTGCCGCGCGGACCTACTGCCGGGCGCGCGGGTCGTCCGCCATCTCCAGGCCGTCGATCAGCGCGCCCGCGAACGCCCGGTTCCCGCGGGCCGGGTTGTCCTCGTCCGCCAGGCCCTGGCACACCTCCGGGGTGCGCGGGTCGTCCTGCCACTTGCCGGGGCTGTAGGACCAGTTGTCCCATCCGGGTGCGGCTTCGGCGACGGCTTCGCTGCACCGGCGGGCGGTTTCGGCCTGGCTGAGCGAGGGCGCCGTGGTGGGCGTGGCGGTGGCGGTGGCCGGCGCGGGCTTGGCGTCGCCGCTGCTGCTGCTGCCGCAGGCGGTGAGCGTGAGGGCGAGGACGGCGGTGGCGGCGGCCGTGGTGGTGCGGATGCGCATGGATTCCCCCGGGGCTGGTGCGAGTTGGGGGACCATCATGACGGATCGGCGGCGGGTGCCACCGTCAGACCTCGTCCTCGTACTGCCGCTCCCCGACGTACTCGATGCAGTCGGGGCAGCCGCAGAAAGAGCTTCCGTCATAGCTGTCGGGAACCCCGACGTACCGGGCGGCGACGCAGCCTGTCCCGTCGCTCTCGTCAGCTTGGGTAGCGGGGGCGTGATTGCGGTCCATGGGGGCTCCAGGCGGCTGGTCGGCAACGCGGCCAGTGTTCCAGCCAGGCCTGACAGGCGGGGTGGAAACGGTGAAGCCCCACCCGAGGATGATCGGGTGGGGCTTCGGGGCCGTCCGGCACGATCTACTCCTCCTCGATGCGCTCGTGTTCGCCGGACAGGCAGAGGACGCAGAACTTCGTGTCGGGGCCGGAGTGCTTCACGCGCTCGGCCGGGGTCTCCGCCTCATCCTCCTCGGGAAGGCACGCGGAGCACGGCGCGTGGGTCCAGGTATCGCCCTCCCTGAAGAACGCGTCGGGGTCAAGCCCGGATCCGTCACAGCGGTCGCAGTCCTGGTCGGGCTCACGCTGCCCCTCGGCGGCCGGTGTCTCGTCGGCCATGCGGCGCAGCACGTCTCGCGCGACCAGCTCGTACATCCGGTCCACGGCGCCGTCCAACTCCGACTCGATGTGTCCGGCGGCGTAGGCCCAGCGGCGAAGCGTCTTGCGGACGGCAGCGGAGGGGACGGCGGCCCGGTCGGCGGGCTCCGGGGTAACGGGCGCAGCAGCGGTGCGCGCGTCCCGCGTGACGGTCAGCCGGTCGGCCAGCCAGCGGGCGGCCTTGCGGTAGTCGTCCTGCCCGCGCCCGGACCGGGTGGGCAGCTGCTGCCAGCTCGGGTGATCGCCGCCGTGCACGTGGACGTCGGCGGCGCACAGCAGGCGGGCGAGCACTTCGACATAGGCGGTGGCGTCGGTCATCAGGTGTCTCCAGGGGTGGGGCCGCCCCACGGTCGGGGGCGGCCGGACGGGTCAGGGGTGGGCGGGCGTGTAGCCGACGGCGAACGCGGCCTTCTGCGCGGCCTGCACGTCGTGGCACGGCCACTCATCGCCGTCACGGAAGCAGTGGCGGCCGTCGTCGTCGGGCCCGTGAAGGGTGGCGGTGTCGACGAACCACATGCACAGCTCGCCTTCGAACCAGCCACCGCGCCGACGGAGAACCTCGGCGGCGGCCAAGAGTTCCGCCCGGGGGCTGGTGGGCCCGACGTCGGCGGAGGGCGCGGCGTGCAGGGCTTCCAGATCGGTCACGGCTGCTCCCCTTCGGCTCGCCGGGCGTTCATGCGGTCTTTGATCTGCTGCTGGCTGGGCTTCTGCCAGGTGTGGGTGCCGTCGGCGGCGGCCTGGATGCCGTGGCCGCGCCGGTCGATGCCGCAGCGGGCGCAGCCCATCGGGTTCGGGGCGGCCATCAGGCGGCCTGTCGGGGCTGGCCGTTGACGGCCCGCCGGCCGGTCTGCTGCGCCGTGGTGGGCTCGGTGTACCGGTGCGGGTTGAGGAAGTCCACGTCGTGCTTGTGCCCGTCCGGGCCCTGGTGGCAGTAGCGGCAGGCACCCACGGGCAGGGTTTCGTACCGGGGCATGTCGTCGGTGAGGCAGGCGGGGCACATGCACACCCTGCCGGGCTGGGTGGCGTGCCGGGACGGGTTGATGTCGATGGTGCCGGGCTCGTACCAGTGGGGTTCGGTGTACTGGCCGGGGATGAGCATGGCGACCATGCCGGCGCCGCCGGAGTTTTCGATGTTGTCGATGATCTGCCGGAACCAGTCGAGGGCCTGGGCGTCGTCGCCCTGCCAGCCGTGGTGGATGGTGTGGCCGTTGATGACGAGCTTGCGGTGGAAGGGCTCGCCGCGGGCGGCGAGGACCTTGATGGGGCGGCCACGGTAGGTGGTGCGGATCATGTGGTGCTCCTCGGTGGTGCGGTGGCTTCCAGGCTGGCGCGGAGTGGGCGGGAGGTTCCCCGGGGATGACGGGGCCCGGCCGCGAGAGGGGGTGCGGCCGGGCCGGAGGGGGTGGGTGGGGGCGTCTCCTTTCGGTGCGTGCGGAGTGATTCCACCGTACCGCGACATGCATGGCAGTGCAATGCGTAAGGTGGGGTTGGGGGTGGAAGGGCCCCCAGGGGTGCCGATCTCCCTTGCTACGCCTTCGGCGTGATGTGGAAACCGCCATCGGCGGCAAACAGAGCCTTGATGTCGGCTGCGGCCATAGTGTCGAGTCGGATCCAGCAGCCGCACAGGGCCTGCGCCGAACAGATCTGCCCACAGTCCGCGCACGTCCAGGGCGGGCAGTCGCCGCAGTGCTCGGACGGGAACAGGTCGGTGGGGTCGCCGGTGGGCGCGTCCTTGGTGTGTCCGCAGCCGGTGCAGGTCAGGATCGGAGCGTTCACCCGTTCCCCCAGGGCATGGTGGTGGCTGGGGCCAGTTTGGTGCGGATACGGGCGAGGGCGGCGCGTACGTCGGCGGCACCGGGGTCCTGGCGGTGACGCCATTCTTCCTCGAGGGCGGCGCATTCCCGATGCACGTCTCTAAGGGTGCGCAGGGCGAGTAGCCGTGCCCCCTCGCTCGCTTCCGCTGCTGCCTGTTGGAGCCGCTCGTAGGCGGTCTGCTCAGCCATGGTGTGCCCTCCGGTCGGTGGCTTCTCGCTGGAGACGGACGACGTAACTCGCAACCCATAGGCCCGGCGACGTCAACGCGCTCAGCCCTCCGCCCAGCCGTAGCCCTCCGCCAGGGTCTGCACGACGGGGCACACCTCGTGGTTGTAGAACCGGGCGAAGGAGTCCAGGTCCCCGTCGTAGTCGTAGGAGGGGCAGGAGTGCCCCTGGCCGGCGTGCAGCTCCAGCAGCTTCCGGTCGGCGGCGCAGCGGCGCAGGACGGCGGCCGGGTTGTTCAGCACGATGTGCTGCGCCGACTCGGGTTCGTGCGTGATGCCGATGTGCGGGGCGATGGCCCGCTGCTTGCCCGGGACGGCGTACGAGGAGTCATCGACGATGCCCCACCCGTTCTCCGGGTCGTCCTGCAACGCGGCGGCGGCGCGTGCGGTGTCCTCGTGCACGCGGATGGCGCCGTACAGCCAGGTCAGGATGTCCCCGCTCTGGGCGGTGGGGTCGGTCATGGGTCGTGTCCTCTCGCGGGGGCTTGCGGGGAGTCTGGCAGCAGGTTGCGGGGCTGGTTCCCCGCGGCGCCCCTGGACCCGAGCCCAGGAGCGCCGCGCGGTCGGTCAGCAGTCGCAGGTGGTTCCCGCGGGCCTTCGGCATCTGCCCTGCCAGGCACGGATGCACCCGGGCCGCACAGGCTCTCCCTCGGCCGTCCGCCGAAGGGGCTCCCCCTCAGCAGCGGCTGTCGACCGGCCGGGAGGGAAGCGTTCATCCCACGTGACCGTCGGGGAAACGGGAGGGAAGAGTTCCTCCCACGTCTTCCCTTCCTCGAACCGGAAGGGAGTGAAGCGCTCCTCCCATGTCTGCCCCTCCTCGAGCGGGGTGACCGTCGGGGCCGGCTGCATGGTGCTGGCAGACGCCGCGGGGTGCACTACCTTCGGCCCGCGGAACCGGCGCGGCTTCTGCAACTGCGCGCCGTCGGCGGCTTCAACCGCCTCCCGTACTGCCGCGACGGCGCCTCCGAGGGGCGTCAGGTCGAACCACTCGCCCCGCAGCCGGTACTCCTGGAAAACCGCGTGCAGGTGGTTCTCCAGCTCCTCGCCGCCCTCGTGCACCCATTGCAGGATCAGAGGTGCCGGGCTTCCGATCTGGAGTTGCGCGACCCGCTTTTCCGGGTCGCTGCCGCGCCCGATCTTCACTACTTGGGAGTCGTCCAGGCTGATGACGTAGATCATGCGGTCACGTCCTCTCGGCAGTCGTGTACAGGGTGGTGGGCGCTGCGGGCCGCAGTCAGACGGCCCGCAGCAGGGAGGTGAGAGTCGGTCACGGTATGCGGGAGACGCGGTTCTTGCCCCGGTTGGCGAGGACGGCGGCGCGGGCTTCGGCCACGATGTCCGTCGGCAGTCCCGGCGTCACAGTGGCCTGCTCCGGCACGTACGCCGGCGCCGTGTACGTCCGGGCCGTCGGAGACTTCACGGGCCGCTCCTGCGGCTGCTGGGGCCGCTCCGGGGCCTTCTCCGCCTGCCGCTCGGCCCGCCGGTCCACACCCCGCTGCTCACAGGAGATGCACGGCTGCCCGGTGTCGACATTCGTCCGCTCGTCGCAGCGGTCGTCCTGGCACTCACGGTCCCAACGCAGCATCGTGATCAGCGCGCCCACTGGCTTCTCGATCAGTCCGGCGGTGTCCCTCGAGGCGTAGTGCCCGTGCCACTTCGGCAGCAACCGGTACTCGACCAACTGCCCCGCGGTGCGCTCCTGCGGCCGGTCGACGGCCAGGGCCTCGAGGACCGCCGCCTTCAGGTTGCCGGGCGGGTTCGTCGGCACCAGGTCGGCGAGCTCCTTGGGGAGCGCCTGGAAGAACGCGGTGACGTGCTGCCGCTGGGTTGGGGTGAGGGAGGGGGGCTTGCTGTTGCCGGACGCGGCGGAGCCGCTCGAGCTCGAGCGCCTACTACCTGAGGTTGCAGGGCTACGCCCGTCCAGAAGGATCTCTACGGGTTCTCTTGGTGGATCACTAAGGGATTGGCTGTCACTTTGACAGGGGGTACCTGTCACTTTGACGGGGGGTACCTGTCGATCTGACAGGGGGTAGCTGTCAGAATGACAGTTCAGCTGGTCAGACCCGGTTCCCTCGGGTGCATCCGGCGCCTCGTCGAACGTGATCTGCTGCATCAGGTTGTCGTCGTAGCTGCGGTCTCGTCGGCGCATCGACGCCAGCAGCGGCAGGTTGACCCGGGACAGGTTGGAGATCGGCTCGCCGGTCCTCGGGTTGATCCGCCGGACCGACGCCAGCAACTTCTTCTCCTTCAGGCTGCGCTTCTGCCGCGCCACCGTGCTCACCGACGTCCCGCAGTCGTCCGCTAGGCGCTGCTCACTTGGCCAGCAGTACCCGTTCGGGTCGGTGTAGTTCGTGTACGCGAGGAGCAGCAGCTTCTCGGGGCCGGCCAGGCCCTCCGCGGCGAACACCATCGCCATGTGCTCAACGCTCACCACGCACCTCCGCACGGAGGATCTGCCGGTCACTGCTTGTCGACTTTGGGGGACGCGCTACTCTGGTCACGAACCGACCTGCCTTCATGATCACGGTTTGTTCGATGCAGCGGGCGGTATCCCGCTGTGTGTGCTTGAACGGCTGGCCCAAGGAAGCTGCGACCTTTCTTACGGGCTGGCCGTTCTGCATGTCGGGGCACTGGGGCTGCGATCCCAGAGCCCGTAACGTGCTCACCGGTCTGTCCTTCGGGCCCGAGGCTTCCTGTCCGGGCCGCGGCCGTGCGGGTTCGGCGGCTCGTCCTGGAGGTGCTCGAACAGGACCAGCGTCTTCATCTTCCGGGCGTTGGCGACCTTGCCGTACTCGTAGGGCTTGCCCTCGCCCGGGTCCCCGAAGGGCCAGGTGGTCTCCTTGCGGGCCCTGGCCAGATGGCGGAGCTTGTCCGCGGTGGCGCCGGGGAAGAGACCGTTCTTGTCGGCGAGGGCGGCTGCCTCGGTGAAGGTGACGTCTTCGGGCAGGTCGCCCCAGTCCGCGGTCACGGGTGGGCTCCCATCCGCGGCAGACTTTTTACGAGTCTCGTCATTGCGTGTAGGTTCACGGGTGGATCTCCTAGTGGGGATTCCCCACTGCCGTGTCTTCGCAGGGCTGCGGCATGTGGGGCGGCCGGCCGTGCCACTGGTGCGGTCGGCCGTACTACGTCTTACTCCTGGGGGCGCAGGGATGTGGTCCAGCGGAGGATCGTGGACCCCTCAGCGACCTTGACGGCCACCTCGACAACGCGGCCATCTTCCAGCGTCACAGTGCGAACTACCTGGGTAACGACGACCTCGCCCGCAGTCAGCCCCAACGCCTCCTTCTCAGCCGTCGTGGCGTGCCGGCTCGTCACCTCCTCCAGCACCTGATCCTGGTCGAGCCCCAGCCGTTCCGCCGCAAGCTCCCGCGACGCGCCGGTGGACACCGGCTCCGTCAGCTCGGGAGTCACCGCGATCACGTAGGCCGGGTAATAGCTGCTGCTCAGATGGATCGGAAGCCCGTTCCTGCTGACAACCCGGCGACGCACCTGCACCGGCGTCCCAGGGACTACGTCCAGCCGTGACGCCACCAGTTCGTCGGCGCCGGTCGTCCCGACTTCCAGGATGCGCGAGACCTCGCCGCCATCCAGAGCGCTACCGGTAGTTGCGTACAGAGCCACCCTGGTGCCGATGTTGTTGCTGGCAGGACCAGCGACGATCGTTCCCACGCCGGGCTTCGCGAGCGTGAGCCCTTCCATCTTGAGAACCCGGTAGGCGCGGTTCACGGTCGTGTGCGCCACGCCGAATTGCTCGCTGGCCGCCTTGAAACTCGGCAGGGTGTCACCGGGCCTGAGCGTCCCGTCGCGGATCTGTCGGCGGAAGTGCTGAGCGATCTCCGGGTATCCGGGCGTTTCGCGCATGGTCGACCTCCTCTCTGTCGTTAGTGCTGCGCTCCATGCGCGCAGCGGTACATCCCTGAGAGTAGTCGAAAGAAACTCTGTTCGCTAGCACTAGCGATACGAGCGCGAGGGCGCTACATTGGGGTTGTCGGTGACGACGGCGGCCTCAGAAGCGCCGAAAGACCCGGGTGGTTGCACACCCGGGCCTCTCAGTGGCCCCGAAGGACCCGGCACATCGCTACCCGCCTCAACAGGAGCGACCGCCATGGAAAACCGTATCGGACGGACGGCCCCGGGCCGCACCGCCACCACTCAGGCCGATGAGGCCCTGCGCCGGGTCACCGCCGCGCCGACCCGTATCGACATGTCCGCCCCGAACGGCGACGCCATCCGCGCCACCGCCCAGGCCGGCGGCCACCTCGAGCTCCACGACTCCACCCGCCCCGACGTCGCCCCGGTCGTCCTGGACGACTTCCTCATGGCTGTCCTGCGCGGAGAGGTGGCGTGATGCAGCAGCCCGCCCTCGAGACCATCCCCACCGGCGAGTACTCCCCGGCCGCGGTCGCCCACAACCACCCCCACCTGTACGCCGACGTCACCGACCTGTACGACGCCGTCGACCCGTGGTCCTACCTGGACGACGTCCTCACCTCCACCGACCCCGACGCGGCGGCCGCCGCCTACGAGCAGATCGTCACCGGCGAATGGGACGGCGAACTGTGATGCCCGGCCCCACCCCGCTGGACGGGACCGAGCTGAACGACCTGCTGGACGACCTCACCGACGGCAGCAACATCCACGAAGGTATCCACCAGATCGCCGCCGGTATCCGCGCCCTCGCCACCGACCCCGCCATCGACCGGCCCGCCCTCCAGCTCCTGATCGCCCAACTCGCCGGCAGCGCCGACGGCTGGGACGTCATCGGCGCCGTCGGCCACCTCATCGAGCACCTCACCGCCCACACCCCCACCGTCCGCGCCCTGGACGACGACACCCGGAAGGACACCGCCCGCCAGGGCTGGCTCACCCAGCACGCCCTCACCGACCCCACCCTCCGCGAACCCGCCGCCACCGCGTGCGCCGCCCTCGACACCCGGAGGGAGGTGCCCCCCATGACCCGACTGACCGACGAGCAGCGAAAGGAGCTGTCGAAGAAGGTCGCCGACGCGAACAAGAAGTCCACCAACCGCCCCCGCTGACCCCCGACCGGGGCCCGGACACCGCCGGGCCCCACCGATCCGAGAGGACACCCCATGGGATTCATCGCCGACAAGACCACCGAACTCCGCACCGCCGTCCAGAACGGCGACAGCACCCGCTCCGCCCAGATCATCACCGAGACCGTCCTCGAGTCCGGCCGCAGCTTCGAGGACACCATCCGCGAGATGACCGACACCGACCGCCGGCAGCAGCGCCGAACCTGACCCCCGACCGGGGTCCGGCCGCCGACACCCCCACGACGGCCGGACCCCACCCCACTGGCCGCGCCGGAGTCCGCCCCGACCCCATGCGGGGCGGGCCCCAGCACCACCAGCGGAACCACCCGCCCCGACCCGGAAGGACCACCGTGAACAAGCAGCGCATCAAGACCAACGCCATCAACACCACCGCCAACATCACCTACTACGGCGGCACCCTCGGAGCCGGCATCGGCCTCTACGAGCTCATGAACCAGCCCAGCGCCCTCGGCATCGTCGCCGTCCTCGTCTTCACCCTCACCGTCGAAGGCATCCTCCGCACCCTCATCGACGAGGCCCTCGACTCCCTCCTCCCCGCCGCGGACACCGCCCCGGCCACCGTCTCGCTGGCCAAGGAGACCGCCCGATGACCGGCCGCGAGTTCCGCGCGCTCCACGGCGACCCCGCCGACTGGGACGACGACGAGTACGACACCTACTTCGCCCTCACCGCCGACCAGACCACCCCCGGCGACTACCAGCCCGCCGCCTGACCACCAGGGAGGAACCGACCATGCCCGGCACCGCCACTGCCACCGTCCACTGGAACCCTCCGGCCACGTCCGTCTGGTACGACCAGACGCTCATCAACGGCCGGACCTACCACACGCGGCACCGGGCCCCGGACTCCGTGGCCTGCGGCACCTACCTGGACGACCTCGCCGACGGCCAGCGGGACACGCTGCGCGCCGTCCACGAGGCCGCTCACGCGGTCGCCGGACTGGCCGCCGGCTCCTTTGTCCACTACGCCCGGATCTCCACCACCGCCGAGCTGCGGGACCGCACTCCGGACGGCCAGGGCATGGTCGCCGGTGGTGACGTCCACGGCTGCAACCTCACCGACGGCCAGAGCTTCGCCGCCTTCATGGGCGCTGGTGAGCGGGCGGAGGACCGGTGGCTGCGCGAGAACGGGCTGTGGAGCCACACCCGGGCCGTCGGTATCGAATTCGGGGCTTACACCGACCGCCGCCAAGTCCTCGACCTCAACCCCCACATCGGGTTCGACGGCGGCCTCAACGACTATCTCGTGGTCCACCACCTCGCCGACCAGTTCCTGAGCCAGCACTGGGGTGCCGTCCTCGCCGTCGCCGACGTACTGGCCACCCGGCTGCACCTGACCGGCGGCCACATCGCCGACCTGGCCGGAATCCCGAACGGCACCCACTCCGCAACCTGTACCGCCTGACCACCGGAAGGACACCGAACCCGATGTTCGCCACGTACAAGGAAAGCCGCCGCCACAACAAGCTCATGAAGGTCGCCCACAACCTGCTCTACAGCGCCTACATCAGCGCCGCCCGCAGCCCCGCCGACGTCACCGCCCAGGACGTCGCCGCCGACGCCTTCGGCCGCCACCAGATCGAACTGGACCTCGACGAGGCCCAGAAGTTCCTCGACGCCGCCCGCGTCGCCCGCGGCGAGTCCACCACGAACAACGCCTGACCCCCACTCCACCGACACCGGAAGGACCCACGCCCATGCTCACCGACATCCACACCACAGTCGGACGGGTGCCCGTGTACGCATGGGCCGCCCTCCTCGCCCTGGCCACCCTCGCCGTCGGCTACCGCATCGCCGCCAAGACCCGCGCCCGCACCAGCCAGCGCAAGCCCGCCGACAAACAGAAGCGGCGCACCGTCACCGGCCTCCTCGGCATGGGCCTCGTCGTCGTCGCCGGCCTCGCCCTCTCCACCAACACCTCCGCCC
Organism: Streptomyces sp. GDS52; assembly: GCF_052246875.1. Lineage (NCBI taxonomy): Bacteria > Bacillati > Actinomycetota > Actinomycetes > Kitasatosporales > Streptomycetaceae > Streptomyces > Streptomyces sp. GDS52. Next base: position 37,143 of record NZ_JBQQCR010000003.1, on the reverse strand, counting down.
GCTTCGCCGAGAAGCGGCTCCACATGGACTCGCCGCTGCACATCACGGTCGGCCTCGTCCTCGAGGCCATCGTCCTCGGCCTGTCCCTGTACGCGTGGGCGTTCAACGACAAGGGCGCCACCCGCACCGCCTACTTCCTCGTCTTCGCCCAGGCCGTCGGCGCCATCGAGGTCGTCCGCCAGGAGAACGAGGACATCGGCACCGCGCTGGTCCGCATCGTCGGCCCCGTCATGCTCGCCTACGGCCTGCACAAGCTCCTCGGCCTCGAGGCCAAGCTCGGCAAGATCGAGATCAAGTCCGACGGGATCCTCGCCCGCTGGTGGCGCGACCGCCTCCAGCGCCTGGAGAGCCAGCTCGGCATCGGCTCCCGCGGCGCCGACGCGCAGGCCATCAGCCGCCGCAACGCCCAGGACAAGCTCATCACCCTCGCCACGCTCGGTAAGCCCCGGCTCATGAGCAAGCGCGCCTACGAGAAGGCCCTCATGCGCGCCGGCGACGCCTCCTTCCACGGCCTGGACGACACCCTCGACCAGCTCGGCACCGAGATGACCATCACCACCCGCATCGACCGCATGGGCGCCTTCAAATCCCTCCCGGACCGGTCCGAGACCTACGCCCTGCGGTCCCTGCGCCCCACCACCGGCCCCCAGGGCGCACCCGACGTCGCCCCCGACGACATCAGCGCCCTGACCAGCGAGGGCGCAGCAGGGCGCACCACAGGGCCCGACACGGGCGCGCCCGAGGCAACCCCCAGCGAGGCGCAGGCGAACAAGAGGCCCGACGGGGGCGACACCGACCGCCGCAGGCTCGCCTTCGACCTGTACTTCGACCTCCGCGGCACCGGCCCGGCCCCCTCGCAGAACGCCTTCGAGCAGGCCTGGCGGAAGGCCGGCTACGGACTGAAGACCGACGACATCCGCGCCCTCTACAAGGACATCCACACCAAGGTCACCGGTGACAACAAGTAACCGCCTCCCCCGGATGGAGACGAAAGGAGAACGAGTGAACGAGACCCGCACCCAGCCGAAGCCGCGGACGGCCACCCCGGCCGCGGCCCCGGCCCGCGTCCACCCCACACCGGTACGCCCGGCCCGGCCGCTCCCGGTCCTGCCCACCGCACCGCAGGCACCCGGCTGGACCCACCGGCTCCTGCCCGCCCCCCTCCGGCGCACCATGGCCGGCCTCGGCTGGTGGCAGAACCCCACCCCCCAGCGCCCCTCCACCCACCTCGAACAGACCCTGGACGTCCTCCACCGCTACGGCTGGTGCCAGTCCCTCGACGTGTCCCCCACCGGCCGCATGTGCATCCGCGGCGCCCAGACCCTCCTCGAGAGGACCGGCCACGTCACCCCCCACGCCCGCGAACGGGCCGTGGCCTACATGCAGCACACCCTGACCCAGGCCGGCATCCAGATGAGCTTCTTCACCTGGAACGACCTGCCCGGCCAGACCCTGCCCGCCGTCGAAAACCTGCTGGTCAGCGCCTCCCGCGCGGCCCGAGCGAACGGAGAATGACATGACCCCCAACCAGCCCGAATACGACCCGGAATTCCACAACGTCATCCACGGCGGATACGGCATTCCCGCCCAGCCCGAATTCACCGACCCCACCCCCTACGGAATTCAGACGCATTCCGGTGCGGCCCCGGTGAAGACCGGCCTCACCCCGCGCGGAAAGGCCGCCCTCGGGGTCGGAACCGTCGCCATCGCCTGCGCCAGCCTCTTCGGCTGGCAGCACTACAGCGCCCAGCAGGCCGCGAACGAGGTCCGCGCCCAGGAATTCGCCATCCAGAAGCAGCAACTCGAACTCGAGAAGCTGAAAGAGCTCAACAAGGTCAACGCGGCGCAGCAGGAAACCCAGGCCACCGAGAACGCGGCCCGCCAGAAGCAGATCGACGCCTGCGTGGCCGACAACAAGGGCCTGGTCGGCAAGCAGCTCGGGGCCTCCTACCGGTCGGTGGTGGAGGACTGCCAGGCCCAGTACCCGGCCACCAGCAGCACCGACATGCAGGCCGTCGCCACCACCGCCGACCCCACCGGCGGCGGCGTCAACCCCGGCCTCCTCCTGGGTGCCGGCGTCCTCGGTCTCGGCCTGGCCGTCGCCGTGAAGAAGAGCACGAAGAGTCACCCCGCCTGACTTCCTCCTCCGCTTCCTTCCCGCCCCGAAACCCCCCGCCTCATACCCGCACGCGAGGGCTTGATCAGGGGAATTCGGGGCCGGGAGGAAGGGAGGAGGAGGAAACCACCCACCCCCATGACCACACACAGTGAGGAACCCTGATGGCGAGCAACGCGGTCCCCGCGGCCGTCCCCGGCCCCACCGACCCGCCCCCCAGCACCGCACCCACCACCCCCGCCGCCGCCGGCGGCACGCAGCAGCAGCCGGGCGGGATGGCCGGGCTGCTCGCCCCCGTCACACCCACCCGCACCGCCTTCACCCTGGACCCCGACCCGGCCGCGGAAGCCACCCCCGGCGACCAGGCCGTGACCGACGCCAGCAGCGCCACCTACCGCACCGAGAGCACCCCCGACGACACCCCGGGGAACACCGGAAAGGCCCCGGCGGGAAAGCAGGAGCGCAGCGTCCTGCGGGCGTGGATGCTGGCCGGTGCCGAACGCTGGAAGAAGGGCGCCGACGCCCGCAACAAGCGCCTCGACATCCAAAAGGCGAAGGCGCAGGCCCGGCAGGTGAAGGAAACCGTCACCGTGAACCGTGCCGAGAAAATGGTGGGCGGGTCGACGAATTCCAGCACCGGCAGCAAAAACAATGCCGCCGGGAAGTCCCTGAACAGCAAGTCCAACGGGGCCGGAAACGGTGGCGGCACGGGGCCGAAGAACCGGCCCGGCGGCACGAACAGTTCCGGCGGGGGCCAGTCCGGCAGCACAGGCCGCAGCGGGTCCGGCGGCCCGGCCGGAGGCGGCAGCCGCGGCAGCAACACCGGGACGAAGCCCGGCGGATCCGGGCGCACCAGCACGGGCAACGGCAAGGACTCCAGCAGCGGACGCGGCACAGGCAAGGACAGCGGCCCCGTGAAGCAGCCCGGCGGGAAGCCCGGCGGCGGCAGCGGCGCCGGGCCGAAGCACGACACGAAGCCCACCGGGCCGGGACCGAAGACCAGCGGCGGATCCGGGGGAGGGGCAGGCAAGTCCGGGTCCTCCGGTACGCAGGGCCCGGCCGGGAAGCCCGGCAAGGACGGCTCCGGCCCGAAGACCCCCACCAAGTCCCAGGACGCCACGAAGCCGTCCACGACCGGCCCGGCCCCCGACACCGGCAAGAACACCCCGACCGGCACGGAGACCCGACCCAAGGGCCCCGACTCCAAGGGCAACGCGAGCAAGGTCCGCCTGGACAAGACCGGCCGCACCAACGGCAAGACCGCCGACGGCACGCCCGGCACGGACCCCAAGAAGCCGCAGCGCGGTGACGCGCAGCCGACGACGAAGGACGGCCAGGAGCCCCGGAAGCCGCAGGACGGCGGCACCGGCACGCAGCAGACGGCGAAGACCGGCACCGCGAAGGACGGAAAGGGCACCGAGCCCACCAAGCAGACCGGCCCGCGCGTGCCCGCCCCCCGCATCAACCTCCAGAACTCCCGCGAGGCCGGCTACCGCGACGGCACCCGCGCCGCCAAGGCCGTCGCCCACACCCAGGCCTGGCGCGACGGCGCCCGCGACGGATACGCCGACACCACCCAGGCCGCCGCCCGCGAGAAGACCCGCCTGGACAAGGCCCACACCGACCGCAAGAACGCCCGCACCCACCCCGAGGACACGCCCGTGACCGCACCCGCCTCCAGCGCCGACTACCAGACGGTGCCGCCCAAGCCCGACCACGCCCCCGGCCCGCAGCCCGTCCAGGTCGCGTCCATCGACGCCACCCACGTCCACCTCGGAGACGGCGCCGCCCGCCCCTCCATCAGCCGCGGCGAGGTCCGCACCCTCCGCCAGTTCCAGCAGCGCCTCGAGGCCAAGACCGACACCATGACCCGCGTCGGCGAGGCCACCCGCGTCCTCGAGCAGCACGCCCTCGAGCAGGCCAAGCAGGTCACCGACCTCCTCGAGCAGGCCCGCAGCGTCGAAGGCGGCGAGAAGGTCGTCGCCGCCCTCACCCGGCTCGCCGACACCGCCCAGGTGCAGGCCGGCAAGGCAGCCGAGATCCACCAGCGGGCCGTCCGCGCCGGCGAAGCCTGCACGGTGCTCCACACCAACACCGAGACCCGCTACGGCGGCATCTACCAGGCCGTCCAGGACTCGCCCGAAACCAGGGCCGCGCGCATGACCTACTACCGCGACATGGAGACCGCCAATGTCTGACCTGACCTACGCGCAGCTCGCCAAGCAGACGGCCGCCCTGGCCAAGGACATCGCCCGCAGCAGCGAAGCCATCCGCGGCCACGCCACCAGCATCAGCACCGAAGCCCAGGACACCGGCCGCACCGCCGAATCCATCGGCGCCCTCAAGGTGGATGCCGCGACCGTCGCGGAAACCCGCGAACTCGCCGCCCTGATGGACGGCGTGTCCACCGCCGTCGTCGACTACGCGACCGCCGCCGACACCACCGCCCACGCCGCGCAGGCCGCCCACGACCAGAACCAGGCCAGCCACGCCCGGATCGGGGAGGCCGCCGCCCGCTCCTCGGTCGGCCGGGAGGTCTACGACGTCGACTCCGGCTGGTTCACCCAGGAATAACCCCCCGCCACCCCTCCCCCTGCGGCCGGGACCACCACGGTCCCGGCCGCCCCCCGAACCCCTCCCAAGGAGCCCCCGATGAGCCAGCCCACCCCCACCACCGCCCGCCCCGTCGCCACCGAACGCGCCATCGCCTACGCCGAAACCTTCGCCCCCATCGCCACCGGCGTCACCACCCCCTTCCTCGACGGCTCCGCCGCCATCCTGGGAGCCGTCGCCTACGGCGGTACGGCCGGCTTCCTCGCCGCGAACTACATGAACCGCCTCCCACCCCACCTCATCGACCAGCTGCCCGCCGGGGACATCATCCGCGCCCACCGCTCCACCCTGTTCGGCTCCACCCTCACCACCGGCATGGCCCTCCTCATGGGCACCGTCCAAGGAGCGGAAGGCGCCGACGCCCTCATGGCCGGCTGGCTCGGCATCGCCGACCAGCCCCTCCCCGGCATCGTCTCCCTCGGCTGGTGGGCCGCCGTCGCCCTCGTCCCCATCAAACTCCGCAAGGTCCTCGCCCGCCCTCGCAAGCCCAAGCCGACCACCACCGCCCCGCCCGGCACCACCGCGGCCCACGTACCGGCCACCGCCGCAGAGAAGATCGCCTACCGCTGGTACGAGGTCATCTCCAACCGGGACACCGGCACCCACAGGGACCAGGAACTGGAACTCCGCACCCTCACCGCCATGCGCTGGACCGGCACCATCACCGTCCCCATGGGACAGTCCGTCACCGTCACCAAGGACACCGTCTCCTCCGCCTACCGGATCCCCATCGAATGGATCTACTTCAAGCCGGGAGCCCACGCCGGCGAGGTCCACCTCACCGTCAACCTCCAGGCCCCGCCCGAGCTCGACCCCAACACCCTCGCCGGAGCCTGGCGCAAGTGGGTCGCCAAGAGCGGCGGCGTCATGGCCGGCACCCACCTCGAGAACGCCCAGACCGACCCCAACACCGGCGGCGAAGTCGCCTACGTCGTCGCCGGCGAAGACCTCGACAAACTCCCCCTCCCCGACCGGGCCAGCCTCGCCGGAGCACTGCGCACCAACAGCCTCCTCTGCTCCTACAGCCCCGTCCCCGGCGACCCCCGCAAGGGCGAAATCCGCCTCATGAAACACAACCCCCTCCAGAACGGCGTGCCCTTCCCCGGCACCCACGTCCTGAAAATCAGCGACGGCGGCTACGTCCAGATCGGCCGCCACGTCTCCGGCTTCCCCGCCCGCATCCAGTTCACCGACCCCGTCCTCGGAGCCCGCCACCTGTTCATCGCCGGCGTCACCGGCTCCGGCAAGGGCGGCCTCGTCCAGATCGTCGCCCTCGCCGACCACGTCAACGGCCACGCCATCATCTACGGCGACCCCAAGGGCTCCTCCAACCCCGACGTGGAAACCATGGCCTGCTACAGCGGCCTCGTCGACGACGTCATCGGCGCCCTCCGCGTCGCCTACGCCCTCATGAACTGGCGCATGGAAGAGTCCGCCCGCCTGCGCATGAAGAACTTCCAGGCCACCCCCGACCGCCCCTGGGTCCGCGTCATCCTCGACGAGGCCCACGTCCCCCTCTCCGAGATGGAGGACCACAAGAAGGAAGCCGCGATCATCGTGGAAGCCCTCGCCGCCAAGGCGCGCTCCCAGGGCATCATCCTCACGATCGTCAACCAGGCCGTGAACGCCGACAAGCTCGGCGGGTCCACCACCCTGCGCACCAACGTCATCCAGGGCGGATCCCTCGCCATGCTCCGCTCCGACTCCGCACAGAAGCACCTCGTCACCACCGGCTTCGAAGGCGTCGACCCCGGCGACATCCCCGCCGCCTGGGACGTCGACCGGCCCCTCGTCTACGACGACACCGTCACCATGAAGGACCCCAAAGCCACCTTCGGCCTCGGCTACACCCTCGGCCCCGGCGGGGCAGCCGAGATGATGCGCACCTTCATCCTCGAGTCCGCCGCCCCCCACATCGACCACACCCGCATCGCCTACCCCGCCGACTGGCCCGGCTGGGACGACCGGCACGAGATCGCCGCCACCTCCATCCTCGGAGACGGCGAGCACACCGACCCGGACGCCGACGGCGCCTCCAGCCTCCTGAGCGGGATCAGCTTCGCCCCGAAGAAGCCCGCCAGCGCCGACGAGAAACTCCTCAAGGCGCTCACCGAGTTCGCCGACCCGGAAGGCATCGACATCAACTACCTGCACAAGGACGACCTCGGCCGCGCCGCCGGCGTGGAAGGCCGCACCCGCGACAACGCCCTCACCGAGCTGGTGAAGGCCGGGAAGATTCACCGCGGCCCGGAGCGCGGCACCTACGGCCTCGGACCCGACCCCGACCCCGGCCAGTAGCCGCCGGGGGATAGCGGCTCAGACAAACCGCTTCCCATGCCCCACACTCAGAACTGCACGGCCCGGACCGGTACCGGTGTCCCCGCGCCCTACCGTCCCCGGGCCGTGCCAGCAGACCCGCCCGGACCATCCCGGGCGCGCCACGGCCCCGCCACCAATCCCCCGGTGGCGGGGCCGTTCCCTGCCCACCCCCGGGCCAGGGGGAACAGAACACCGAAAATCGGCGATCATCCCTACAAGGCGCGGGGCCGACAATCACACACACGAGCGGGAGCCCCACCGCCATGGGATGGTCAAAACTCAAACTGGACGAAGTCACCGTCCGCCGCACCCACCTCCTCAAACTGCGCCGCCAAGGCGTCCGCTACGACGATCCCCGTGTCGAAGCCCTCGGCTACTCCAGCCCCGACAGCGCCCGCCGGGACCTCAGCCGCGCCCTCCAAGCCCACCGCGACGCCGAAGCCGCCGAAGTGTCCATCTACCGGCAGCAGGAGAACGAACGCCTCGACGACGAACTCAGCCGCCTCCAGAAACTCGAAGCCGCCGCCCACGTCGTCCTCAACAACCGCCACATCATGGTCAACAACGGGCGCGTCATCCTCCACCCCGACACCAACCAGCCCATGGAAGACGACGCCCCCGTCCTCCAGGCCATCGACCGGCTCGTGAAAATCGAAGACGCCCGCCGCCGCAACAGTGAACGCCGCGCGAAACTCAACGGCCTGGACATGCCCGTCAAGACCGAAGTCACCGGAGCCGACGGCGGACCGCTGGCCCTGTCCACCGCCGACCCGGACAAGCTGGCCGCGCTGATCGCCGCCACCAGCCGGCTCGACTCCGAACAGCCGGCCAACACGGCCACCTCCACCCCCGACGAGGACGACGAAGACGAGGACCGTGCGCAGTGACCACGGCGCTTGAGGATCAGGTAGCCCTCTACCGGACCCTCCCCGTCCAGCAGCGCCAGCAGATCGCCCGGCTCGCGGACGACGAAACCCGGGCGGCTCTGGCGTGGGCGGAGCGGCAGATGGCCATCGAACGCTCCCCCGGGTCGATGGCCGCCGCGCTGACCGGCGGCCGGGAATGGCAGGCCCGCCACCTGGACCTCATCGACAAGGCCTTCGTGCGGATCGCCAACGGCGAGCGGATGCGCGTCCTGCTGAACATGCCTCCGAGGCACGGGAAGAGCGCCCGTGCCGCACGGTGGGCGCCGCTGTGGTACCTGGCCCGGCACCCCGACCACCGCATCATGATCGCCTCGTATGCGGCCAAGCTCGCCGAAGGGCACGGCCGGTGGATCCGCGACAGCATCAAGGAGCACGGCCAGGACATCGGTATCGAGCTGCGGTACGGCTCGCAGGCCGCCAACCGGTTCGACCTCGCCGGAACCGAGGGCGGTCTGGTCACCGCAGGCGTCGGTGGATCTTTGACCGGCATGGGCGCAAATGTCGCAATTGTCGACGACCCCCTGAAAGACGCCAAGGAAGCCGACAGTCCCGTCAAACTCGCCAACCTCTGGGACTGGTGGCAGCAGGTCATCAACACCCGCATGGAACCCAACGGCTCCATCGTCGTCATCCAGACCCGCTGGTCCCAGAACGACCTCGCCGGCCGCATCCTCCAAGACGGCGCCGACGGCTGGACCGTCCTCAACCTGCCCGCCATCGCCATGACCGAAGGCGACCCCCTCGGCCGGGCCGTCGGCGAACCGCTGTGGCCCGAACGGTTCCGCCGCAAGCACCTCAACCGCTTCAAAAAGGATGTCGGCGAACGCGGCTGGTGGGCCCTCTACCAGCAAGAACCCCGCCCCCTCGAAGGCGGCGTGTGGAAATGGCCGTGGATCACCGACCACCGCATCACCCCCCAAGCGTTCCGCGGCGTCGACCTCACCCGCACCCTCGTCGCCATCGACACCGCCGGCGGCCGCGAAGACAGCGACGAAGTCGGCCTCATCGGCGGCGGACGCGACGCCGCCGGGGACATGTACCTGCTGGCCGACCGGTCAAAGAAGATGGGCGCCGCCGAATGGGGCCGCGAAGCCTGCCTGCTGGCCATCGAACTCCAGGCCGACGCCTTCGTGGTGGAGGCGAACTTCGGCGGAGACATGGCCGCCCAGATCCTCCGCCAGGCCTGGCAGGAACTCGAACGCGAGGCCGCCACCAACCGCCTGCTGATGCCCCGCATCATCGAGGTGACCGCCAAGGTCGGCAAACGCCTGCGCGCCGAACCCGTCGCCCAGCTCTACGAGAACGGGCACGTCCACCACGTGGGCGAGCTCCCCGGCCTCGAGGTCCAGTACGTGTCCTGGATCCCCGGCATGGACTCCCCGGACCGCCTGGACGCCGCCGTCCACCTCATCACCGAGCTCGCCGACCCGGCACAGGAAGGACTCGGCACCCAGCGCTACGCCGACCAGCGGCTCCGCGGTCGGCGGTAGCCGGGGGAAGCCCCGCGCCCCGCGCCCGTACCCTGATCACAAGGCGCGGGGCCTGGGAACAGCGGGAAGGAATGCTGTGGGCCTCATCTCCGGCCTCAAGTCGGTCATCATCGACCGCTGGTCATGGCTGAACTACAAGCCGCTGTACAGCGACTCCCTGGGCATGCCCAACCGGCGGGCGTTCCCCGAAGCGCACGCCACCTGGGTCCCCGCGTACGACGAACGCCGCCTCGCCGCGTACAAGCTCCTCACCGCCTACGACCACAACCAGGTCGCCGAACTCACCGCGTTCCGCGACGGCGAGGCGGCCCGCGACGGCCGCGAGTTCGGCGACCCGTCGATGTTCATCGACACCATCACCAGCCACGTCCTGGGCGACGAACAGACCATCACCGTGCCCGGCGCGGAGAAGGCCGGCGGCGAGCAGGCCACCCCCGAAGCGGCCACCGCGGACCGCGTGCAGAGCCTGCTGCGCGCATGGGCCGACGAGGAACTCCTTGCGATGCGGCTGCTCCAGACCGAACGCAAGGCCGTCACGCTCGGGGACGGCGTCTACCTGCTGCACTGGGATCCCGACAAGCAGCGCGTCCGCGTCCGCACCTACGACCCCGGCCTCTACTTCCCGATCATCGGCGAGGACGACGACGGCTCCGACTACCCCGACCGCATCCACTTCGCGTGGGAACTCCCCGAGGACAGGCCCCGCCGGCTGCCCGCCCGGCTGCGCCGCATCACCTACCACCTGGACTGGATCCGCCCGCAGACCGCGAACGGCGTCGACCAAACGGGCCGCCCCCTGCGCGCCCCCGTCATGTCCGAGCCCACCGAGGAGCAGGCGGCGCAGCCCGTCCTCGGCCGCGGCGACACCCTGGATGGCAACGGGTCGATCACCCGCCGGTACCCGTGGTCCGAGCGGCCCTCCTACAAGACGGTGTATCTCACCGACGCCACCTGGGAGCTGGGCGACCTGAAGGGCCCGGTCGACGTCGACTCCCTGCCGATGGACAAGGCGCACTTCGCGACCAACGGGCAGGGCGAGATCCTCGACCGGCTGGACCTGTACCAGGACTTCATCCCGGTCATCCACGTGCCCAACACTGTGCCCGAACCGGGCGAGCACTGGGGGGAGTCGTCCCTGGCGAAGGTGCTCCAGGTGTTCGACGAACTCGCCGGCGCGGACACCGACTCCGGGAAGGCGTCCGCCACCACCGGATCCCCCATCCTCGCCATCTCCGGTAAGGCGGTCACCAGTCAGCAGCAGTACACCGCCGGCCCCGGCATGGTCTTCACCCTGGGCGAGGGCGGCGCGCTCAGCACCGTCGACACCAGCGCCAACCTCGCCGAACTCCGCAACCAGGTTCACGACCTCAAGGGCCGGGCCGCGACCACCGCCCGGCTGCCCGCCGTCGCCCTCGGTACCTCCGACCCCGCGCAGTTCTCCTCCGGCTACCAGCTCGAACTTGCCCTCGGGCCGCTGGACTCACTCATCTCCGGGATGCGGCTCGCCCGCGACCACGCCGACCGGCTGCTGCCGAAGTTCGTGCAGCGCCTGTTCCAGGCCGGGCAGCACCCCGACTGGATCGACCTGCCGGTCCTGCCCGCCAAGCTGACCCGGGGCGCGTACACGCCGACCGATAAGGCCGCCGCCCTCGAGGAAGTCGCCACCGCCCGCAAGGCCGGCCTCATCAGCCTGGAGACCGGGATCCGGCGTCTTCAGGAGATCGGCTGGCCCATCGAGGACGCCGAAGAGGAGATCCGCCGGATCGACGCCCGCTCCTTTGCGGACGCCCGTCTCCTCGCCGACGCCCTGAACAACCCGGAGGAGACCGCCCGGTTCCTCGGCAGGCAGGCCCCGGATGTGCCGGAGGCCCCGCCGGTGAACCTGCCCCCGGCCGGGGGCGACGACGGTACCGGCGACGACCCCGAGGGCGACGACGGGAACCCGGCGCAGGGGAGCGGGGGGAACACGTGACGAGATCTGTGCTGCACTTGGATCTAGGCGCGGGGCCTGATCTGTCCATGGGAGGACTGTCTTCAATGCGTCGCCCCGCGCAGCACCGCCCCGGTCTCACCGCCGCCCACGGCTGGGCCCACCCCTACACCGGCATCCAGTCGCTCGCCGTCTTCTACAACGACGGAGGCCAGGGTGACGGCGGCAACCAGCCCGCCCCCTCCCCGGCCGACCTCGCCCACCGGGCCCCGCAGCCGCCCGCCAACCAGCCCGCCACGCAGACCGGCGACGACGAGGTCCTCCTGGACCACCGCACCGGCGCCCCCATGACCCAAGCCGCCTTCGCGAAGATCATGGCCAGGGAGAACGCCAAGGGCCGCCGCAACATCCTCCGTGAACTCGCCGAAGCCGCCGGTGTGCCCTTCGACCCGGACGACTTCGACGTCAACCGCTTCGGGAAGCTGTTCAAGGAGACCGAGGAAGCCCGCAAGGCGCAGCTCAGCGAAGAGCAGCGCCGCATCGAGGAACTCACCGCCCGCGAACAGGCTCTCGCCGACCGGGAAGCCCAGGCCGCCCAGCAGGCCGCCGAAGCCGCCCGCCGCGACCGCGAGACCCGCATCCGCTCCGCCCTCGTCTCCCTCGGAGCCACCGGCGACGACCTCGAGGACGCCACCCGCCTCCTCACCGTCCCCGACGACGCCACCGACGAACAGATCACCCAGGCCGCCACCGAACTCAAGGAACGCCGCGGCGTCCTCTTCGGCGCGACCGCCCCGCAGACCCTCCCCCCGGCCCCGTCCGGCGGACCGGCCGGCGGCAACGCCCCCCGGCAGCCCGCCGCGGGCAAGGACGCCGTCCGGGAAGCCGCCCGCGCCCGCGCCCGCGCCATGGGCCTGCGCACCGACGAAGCGGCCTGAACAACTCCAGACCAGGGACCACGCCCTAACCCCCGTGGACGGCGTCACGCAGACGTCATCACACGAACACCCGCGTACATCGCGAAAGGGGCTACGGCGTGGACATCCAGCCGTACACCAGCACCGAGACGCTCGCTGTCGGCCGCCCGTGGCTCATGAGCATGCTCGGCATCGAAGCCAACCAGTCCGTCACCCTCGACCTCGCCGCGTTCGACGAGGACACCCACTGGCTGCCGCCGACCGGACACCAGCCGCAACGCAAGCTGAAGTCGGGCATCCCCCTCGGCAAGAACAGCACCAGCGGCCTGTACGGCCCGTACGACAGTGCGGCCACCGACGGCACCCAGACGTTCGTCGGGTTCCTGTTCACCGAGATCTCCTACGCCCCGACCAGCACCCGGGCCGTCGCCCCGCTCATGGTCCACGGGCAGATCGACCCGGAGAAGCTGCCCGTCCCGTTCGACCCGGCCACCGTGGCGGACGGCTCCAACACCCAGTTCATCTACAAGGTCTGAGCAGGAGACACCGACATGGCCAACGACATGCTGGAGCTCCTGCTCCGCGACCTGTCCCCGACCGAGATCAACGTGTTCGCCCGGGAAATCCAGACCCCGGCCGACTACCTCCTCACCCAGTCCGTCATCCCCGAGCGGACCATCGACTCCGTGCAGTGGGAGCACCGCGGCACCCGCCGCCGGGTCGCCGCCGCCTCCTACCGGGCGTGGGACGCGCAGACGAAGGTCGCCACGCGTGAGATCACGCAGTTCGCGACCTCCGGCAAGCTCCTCCCGCTGGGCCAGAAGTACATCGTCGGTGAGTTCGAGACCATCCTCCAGAACATGGACCGCGGCATCGACAGCCGGGACCTGGTCAACACCGTCTACCAGGACGTTGCCGACCACGTGCTGTCCATCAAGAAGCGTCTGGAACTCGCCGCCGGTGACCTGCTGGCCGACGGCAAGTTCTCCCTGGTCGGCGAGAACGGCCTCACCATCGAGGCCGACCACAAGGTGCCGGCGGCGAACATGCCGACCGCGTCCACCCCGTGGACCGACCCCGCCGCCGACATGCTCGGTGACGAGATGCGGTGGCTCGAGGTCCTGCGCTCCTCCGGAGCCCCCACGCCGGCCCGCGCCCTCACCTCGTACAAGACGATGGCGCTGGCCATGGGCAACGACTCCTACCGCGCCGCCTACTACGGGTCGGTGAACTCCGCATCGACCATTCCCACTGCGGTCCTCGCCCCCAACGAGGTCAACGTGGTCCGGGCCCGCTACGGTCTCCCGCCGATCACCACGTACGACGTGAAGATCGAGCTGGAGGGCGGCTCCGACGCCCGCGTGCTGCCGGAGAACATGTTCTTCCTGCTGCCGCCGAACCCGCAGCAGTGGGCGGAGACCCAGTACGGCCTCACCGCCGACGGTCTCCTCCTCTCCCGCAGCGGCAACCCCGCCATCGAGCGGGAGGACGCCCCCGGCATCGTCGTCACCCGCGGCTACCAGGACGACCCGCCGCAGGTGTGGACGAAGGGCTCCGCCGCCGCGCTGCCGGTCATGTACGTGCCGGACATCCACATCGCCGCGACGGTGTGGTAAGCCATGGCCACCCTGCGATCCACGGTGTACGTGAAGGACCCGGAGTCCCACCAGACGGTGGTCCTGGAGGCCGGTAGCTCCCCGGAGCCGCGTCTGGCGGCCCTGGTGACGAACCCGTCCGCGTGGGAGGGCGGCAAGCTCCCGGCTGCCGCCACCAAGTCCGCCGACTCCTCCCCGTCGTCCGACGACGGCGAGAGGGACGGCGACAAGCCGGCCGCGAAGCGCGCGGCCAAGCGGCCCGCTCGGGGCCGGAGCGCCGCTGGCGAGGGCGACAGCGGCGACTAGCGGTGTGCGGGTCCGCCCCTGTGGTGGGGGCGCCAACCGGCGGGCCCGCACCCGCACCCCTTCCCACCCCCTTCAGTCCCGGGAGGACAGTCATGGCCCTGACCGCCGCCGTCACCGCATGGCTCCGCGGCGAACTCGGCACCACCGCCGACCTCGCGGACCTCGAGGCCCGCTACTCCCGGCTCGGCACCGCCCGCGCCGTCGCCCTCGAGGTCCTCCGGGAGCGGCTTGCCGCGCTGCGCGCCCAGCCCGCCACCGTCAACGTGTCCGGCGTCGTCTCCGTCGGCACCGGCGAGAACATCAAGGCGTACGAACGGCAGATCGCCGCCCTCGAGAACGGGGAGCCGCCCGCCCCCGACGACCCGGACGACGGCAGCACCGGCGGCGACGGGATCGGCATGCTGCGCCTGGTCGAACGGCCCCGCCGATGACCACCCCCGTCCGGCGCCGCGGCCGCACCCTCCGCCAACGCCTCCTCGGCTACATCACCGGCGCCGTGGACCGGCTGCGGCAGGCGTGGGCGATCCTGACCGGCGCACAGACCCGGCTGCTGTCCGCGCTCGCGGCGATCCGGCCCGGCCGCCACTCCGGCAGCGGGCCACGGCTGCGCGCCGCCATCGCCGACTTCAACACGTCCCTCGCGGCGTTCCACCGGGCGGCCATGGCGTGGACGGAACGCTGGGCGGCCACCGATCTGCCCCTCATCTACCGGGAGGGCGCCTGGACGCTGCTGGACAACGCGCTGCGCCCCACCACCCGCTTCTCCTGGACCGACCGGCACCGGGCGGCCATCACCCAAGCCTCCGCGCAGTACTACGCGGACCTCACCGCCCGGATCACCGAGGCGCTGCGCCGGGCCAGGGCGTTCCTCCGCGACGCCCAGGACGCCGCCCGCGACCCCGACGCGGCCCGCCTCGACACCGAAGCCCTGCGCCAGCAGCACCCCCTCGACACCGTCGTGTACGCCAACAACTCCCGGCATCCCGTGGACGCGTGGGCGAGTGCGGCGGTCACCTGGCAGGCCGTCACCACCGCCAACACGGGCGCGGCTCGCACCGCCCTGGACGAACTCGGCACCGAGTGGGTGGAGATCCGGGACGGCGCTGATTGTGGGTGGCGGGAGCACAAGGACCCGGACCGCGCCAACCGCACCCTGCGCACCGTCCAGGACGCCCTCGCTCATCCCGTGGCGCACGCCCACTGCCAACGGGAGCTGCTGCCCCGCATGGACCTCATCGGCCGCACCGAAATCCGCACCGGAGCGCCCCTATGACCGACGCCCCCATCGCCCTCACCGTGCACCCCGGCGGCGGTGTCCCGCCGGAGTGGCGCCGCCTCCTCATCGTCGACTGGCTCACCACCAACGGCATCAACCCCGCCGACGTGTCCTCCGACGACCCGATCACCGTACTCACCCTGCCCCACACGCCCTCCGACCCGGACGAGCCGTGGCTGGTGCAGGTCATCGTCCTCACCCAGTACCACCGGAACGTGTACGGCGTCCGCGAACAGAACCTGCTCACCCGACGCCCCGTGGCGTTCCAGCGGACCGTGCCGCTCCAAGAACCCTTCCCGACCGACCTCCCGGACGGAGAGGACCGTGGCGAAGAGCCGCAAGTCGAAGCTGTCGAAGAAGAGCAACGCCCGCCGGAACACGAAGAGCGGGCGGAAGCGGATGAGCAGCAAGCAGTTCGCCCTGCCGGGCAAGCGCTACAGGATTGATGATCTTGCTCACGCCAGAAATGCCCTGGCCAGGGTCGGGCAGCACGGATCAGCCAAGGAGAAAGCCGCCGTTCGCAAGGCGGTGACCCGCAAGTATCCAAGCCTGAAGAGGAAGAAGTAGCCCAGTGACCGAGCCCCCCGCGGAGCCGCAGGCGCACGGTGTCCGGATCGACGCCCAGCCCGGCCACGCCACCATCAGCATCGGCGGCACCCCCCTGCCCCCCGGCACGGTCACCGGATACGTCGTCCAGCACGACATCGCCGCAGGGCTGCCCACGCTGATCCTGCACACCCGGCAACCCGACGGGACCGCCTTCGAGGGCCTCGCCCGGGTCGCCGTCGGTATCCCGCAGACCCCGGCCAGCGTCATCGCCACCTTCCTGCGCGAGGTCGACCCCGTCCTCCTCGACCAGGAGGCGCTGAACCGGGCCGACTACGGCGGCGGCCCGGGGGCGACCGCCCGCGCCATGCTCGCCACCCTGTCCGAGTGGGCCCACACCGGAGGAGGCACCTGATGGCCGGCCTGGACCTCGGACCGATCACCACCCTCGTGGAGGGCCTGATCCTGCTGGACGTCGTCCGCTTCACCAGCCCCGCCGGCGGCCCGCCCGTCTTCAACCCCGACACCGGCCAGTACGAGGTGCCGGAGGGCGCTGTCCTGTACGAGGGCCCCGGGGCCGTGCAACCCGGCTCCACCTCCGCCGTCGCCAACATCCCGGTCCCCAACCAGCCGTGGGTGGATGAGACCGCGTCCAACTACCGCGCCTACACGCCGCTGTCGGCGCCGCTCGCCGTCCGGGACACCATCGTCACCGTCGTCCAGGTCCATGCGGGCGGGGACGTGTCGCTGATCGGCCGCCAGTGGCGGGCCAACGACCCGTCCCAGGGCGGCACCCTCGGTGTCATCCGGGTCACCAGCCTGGACCAGATCCAGCAAACGGGCGGGGGCGCGTGATGGACCTCGAGGACCTGGCGCCCCGGCTGGAGGAGGCGGCGGACCGGGTGGGGCCGGAGGTGAACCGGACGGTGCAGCAGCAGGCCCGCCTCGCCCGCGCGATGATCCGCTTCAACGCATCCGGCCGTCCGGGCCCGAACATCATCACCGGCGACTACTTCGACTCCTGGGGGCCAGCGCAGCCATTCGCCGTCCCCGACGGCGGAGGGGCCCTCCTCGGCACCGACCGGCCGCAGGGGCGCCGCCTCGAGTACGGCTTCATGAACATGTACGACAGCCTGGGCCGGTTCTTCCGGCAGCCCCCGTACCCGCACGTGGAGCCCGCCGTGACCGAACTGTCGGCGGAGTACGAGGACGCGTTCAAGGACGCCCTGGACCGCATCTTCGGGGGTGCCTGATGATCGAGAGACGGCCCGTCACCCTCGGCCTGCAAACCCTGCTGGCCACCCTCACCGGACGCCCCGTCGGCCTGCGCAGCGTCCCCCTGACCGCCGCCGGTCAGCCGGTGGCGCCGCCGTACACGATCCTGGACCCCCTCGACCGCATCGACGACACCCGCACCCTCGCCGACAACCAGCGAGCCGCCGTCATGAACTATCAGGCCACGTTCGTCTCCGGACCGACCCCAGGCGTACCGGACAGCCGGGGCGGGGATGAGCAGGCGCAGTGGCTCACCGACCGCGCCTGGAAGGTCGTCGAACGGCCCGCGAACGGATCCCCCGGCTACGCCCACCCCCTCAGTGTCGGGCCCGGCGTCACCTGCTGGCGGCGGGAGGCGACCGAGGCGGGGGGAACATCCGACGCAGGAGATGCCATCATCACATCAGTGATCCGATTCCGGCTCTTCCTCGAGGAGCAGCCGCCCGCCTGACCCCCTGGGGGTTGGGCATCACCGCACCGCGGCGGGACCCCACGCGGACGCCACCACGCAGGTGGCCGCCACACCAGACACGTGTAGCAGGGGCCCCACTTCTCGGCCCCATTTCCGCGAGGGGCCAATCATGAGGTTCAACCGCAAGGGCACCACGAAGATTCTCTTCCTGCCGACCATCGCTGCCGCCGACACGCTGATCCCGACCTCTGCGGAGATCTCCGACGGCACCGACTACACGCAGCAGATCAACGCCATCGACGGCTGGTCCCTCGAGAACCAGCCCATCGAAACCCCGGACATGGCGTCCACGTTCGTCAGCAAGATCGGTGGCGACGACAGTGCGGCCGACTCCTCCCTCACGTTCTACGAGGACAGCACCGCCGACGACATCGAGACCGAGCTCGCCAAGGGCACGTCCGGCTACGTGGTGATCTTCTCCAAGGGCAACACGGCCGGGAACAAGGGGATGGATGTCTTCCCGGTGACCGTGGTGTCCAACTCGAAGCAGTACAGCGCGGACAACGAGCCCGCCCGGATCGCCGTCCAGTTCACGATCACCGCGCGGCCGCTGTTCAACGGGACGGTCCCTACCGGGCCGTGACCCGCGCCGGCTGACCCACCCCCTCCAAGCCCCCGGCCGGGCCCCGGTGTATCTGGGAAGGGCGCTGTGCGCCCGGCCGGGCCTTCCCAAAGGACCCGAACATGACCAGCAGCACCGCATGGGACGCGCTTGAGAAGCGCCTCAACAGCGTCAAGAAGCCCGTCAGTGTGTTCCGGCTGTGCGACGACCCCGACATCCGGGACCGCTACCTGACCGTGCGGAGGGAAGCCGAGCGGGCCGACACCTACCTGGACGGCCTCGCCAAGGACACGGACCCCGACGTGCGGGCCGTGGCGGAGCGGCAGGCCAAGGACGCCCAGGGCAGGCTCATGGCGGCGCAGAAGGCGTACGACGCGCACACCATCACCCTCCGCTTCCAGGCGCTCGAGCGGCAGGAACTCGAGGACCTGCTGGCCAAGCACCCGCCGACCGAGCAGGACGAGGAGAACGGCAACGAGTTCGCCGAAAGTTTCATGCCCGTATTGATCTCCGCCGCGTCCCTGGACGGCATGCCCGAGGAGGCCGCCGCCCGCTTTATGAGGGCGTGGATCCCGGCAGACGTGAAGGCCCTGTGGCAGGCCGCCTGGTCGGTGCAGCACACGCAGCGCACGGACCTGGGAAAAGGCTGATCGATGACGCCGACTTCCGCACCCAGATGGAGCTCTGCCACAAGTGGGGCATCCCCCACTCCCAGTTCCGCGGGCACGGGGACGGCACCTGGACCGACCTGGACCGCAGGAAGGCCCTGGCCTACGCCCACTACCTCAAGCAGGTCTGCCCCCAGTGCGGCACCCGGCCCGAGGAGTGGGACGAGAACGCGGGCGGCGACGAGGACGCCTACCGGGCCACCACCCACCGCTGCACCGGCTGCCAACTCATCGCCGACAAACAGAAAACCGTCCCCGACGGCGACGAGGGGCACGGCGTGCAAGTCGCCCTGATCCCCACCAGCGTCGCCGCCGCCCTCGAACTCCATAACCAGCACCGCTAGTCCAGGAAGGAGCCCGCCCGTGCCCCAGTGGAACCTGTCGGTACGCCTCACCGGGCAGGGCTCCGGGCTCGCCCGCACGCTGCGCAACACCTCCCGTGACGCCCGTGCCGCCTCCCGTGACGTGCAGGCCCTCACCCGCGACATCGGCCGGCTGCGCGCCGCGGCCTCCCGCGACATCCGCCTCGGGGTCCGGGTCGACGCCCGCAGCCTGCGCGCCGACGTCCGCCGCGCCGTCACCACCGCCCGCGCCGGACAGGAACTGCGGGTCCGCCTCGGGGTCGACGCCCGGTTCCTGCGCGCTGATGCACGGCGTGCCATCACCGCGGCCAGGTCCGGGCAGGACGCACTGGCCGTCAACCTGCGCCTCGGTAACTCGATGCAGCTACGGCGTGAGGTGGAAGCCGCGGTGCGCTGGGCGGCATGGGGGCACCGCATCGAGATCCCCATCGGGCTGCGCGACCCCAACCAACTGCGCCGGGACGTGTCCGCCGCGGTGCGCCGTGCCCAGCAGAACCAGACCATCCGGGTGCGGGTCACCGCCGACACCAGCGCCCTGCGCGGCCTCACCCGCGGCTTGGGAGGCGGCAGCGGCTCCTCCGGCGGGGGCCTGGACATCGGCCTGGCCGGGCTGCTGCCCATCGCCACCGCCGTCGTGCCGCTGGTGGCGGGGCTGTCCACAAGCGTGCTGGCCCTCGCCGGGAACATGGCCATCGGCGGCACGGCCGCCGCCGCATTCGGCGTCGCCCTCGCCGGGCAGATCGGCCCGCTGGGCGAGGTCGCCGAAGCGGAGACGAAGTATCAGGAGGCCGTCAGCGAGCACGGCAAATCCTCCGCTGAGGCCATCAAGGCGCAGGTCGCCTACCAGAAGCTGCTGGCGCAGATGCCGCCGGAGACGCAGAAGGCCGCGATCGGACTGTCGCAGCTGAAGCAGGAGTTCTCCGACTGGTCGGACGAGATGTCCGGCTTCACGATGGTGCCGGTCACCAAGTCCTTCACCCTGCTGCGGGAGCTGCTGCCGCACCTGAGCCCGGAAGTGAAATCCTTCTCCACTCAGTTGGACCGGCTGATGGACGTGGCGGGCGGCGGCATGCGCACGCCCGGCTTCGACGCGTTCTCCAAGAAGGTCGCCGCGCTGACCGACCAGAAGCTGGACTCGTTCACCGACTCGGTCATCCACCTGATGCGTGTCCTGTCCGAGGGCGGCGCCACGGACGGGGCACTTGGCAAGATCCTCGACTACATGCGGCAGCACGGGCCCGCCGCCCGGGAGGCCCTCGACGCGATCGGGGACGCGGTCGGCAACCTCGTGGAAGGGGCCGCCGAAGCCGGGCCGACCATGCTGACCCTGGTCACCGCTGCCGCCCGGCTGGTGGCCGCGCTGCCGCCGGAGCTGGTCGGCATCATCCTTCAGGTCGCCACCGCGCTGAAGCTGCTCCAGTTGTCCGGGGCGGGCATGGCGGCGCTGGCCGCCGGGATGGGCCGCGTCCGTACCGCCATCGCCGCCCTGGGCACCACCGCGGCCACCGCCGGCGGTGGTATCGCCGGCCTGCGGGCCGCGTTCCTGTCCCTCGGTGTCGCCGCGCGGGCATCGATCATCGTTGCGGCCGTCGCCGCCATCGTCGTGGTGCTGTCGGAACTGTCGGAGATCGGGCAGGAGGCCCCGCCGGATGTCGACAAGCTGACCACGTCACTCGGCAAGCTCGGGCGGACCGGGAAGGTCGCCGGGGAGGCTGCCCGCGCCTTCGGGAAGGACCTGGGCGGCCTCGCGGACAGCCTGCGCACCCTCGCCCGCCCGTCGAACACGGAGAAGACGCAGCAGTTCCTCACCTCCCTGATCGGGATGGACTCCACCCCGGTCAAGAACGCCAAGGAGGACCTGGACGCCGTCGACCAGTCCCTCGCCAACCTGGTGCAGTCCGGGAAGGGCGACCTCGCAGCGGCCGCGTTCGAGCGGATTGCCGCCGCCATGCGGGAGCAGGGCATGTCCGGCAAGGAGCTCGAGGCCCAGCTGGACGACTACAAGTCGAAGCTCGCGGATCAGGCGTTCGAGGCGGAGCTGGCCGCCCAGAGCATGGGCCTGTTCGGTGAGGCGGCGCAGGCGACGTCGGCGAAGCTGGACGCGCAGAAGCAGTCGGCGGACGGGCTGCGGCAGGCGATCGTCGCGTTGAACGACGTCAACCGGGCCGCCGGATCCGCCATGTCGGCGTTCGAGCAGTCGCTGGACGACACCAGCAAGGCGGTGAAGGAGCACGGCGCGGTCCTGAAGTGGCGCGACGGCGAGTTGGACCTGGGCACGCAGAAGGCCCGCGACGCCGAAAAGGTCCTCAGCGATCTGGCCGCGAACACGGACGCGGCGGCGACGGCGGCCCGGGAGCAGGGCAAGAGCTGGGAGCACGTCTCCGGCATCTACGACGAGGGCCGGGACGCGTTCGTCCGGGCCTCCGACACCCTGGGCCTGACCCGGGAGCAGGCCGAACTCCTCGCCGCCTCCTACCTGAACATCCCGGACAAGAAGGAACTGTCCGTGGAGATGCGCACCGAGGACGCCGTCTCCGGACTGGACGCGGTGATCGCCGCGATCGAGGAAACCCCCGACGAGAAGAGCGTCACGGTCAGCGCGTTGACCGAGGACGCGCAGTCGATGCTGCGCGAACTCGGGTTCGAGGTCACCGAACTCAAGGACGGCTCCTTCCGGGTCACCGCGAACACGGCCACCGCGGAGGCGTCCCTCGCGGACGTGCAGTCCCTGCGGGACGGGCTGGCCGACAAGTCCATCACCATCGACGCCCGCACCCAGGACACCATCAACAGCCTCCAGGGCGTGCAGGACAAGGTCGCCACCACCAAGGGCAAGACCATCACCATGAAGGCCCCCACGTCGGAGGCCCGCCACCAGCTCGAGCTGCTGGGCTTCCGCATCCGGGACACCAAGGGCAAGAACGTCCAAATCACCGTGCCCACCGGCAGTCAGCGAGCCAACGTGGCCGCGCTCGCCGGCGCCATCGCCGGACTGCGGAACAAGACCGTCACCATCACCACCAACTACGTCATCACCGGCAACCAGGCGAGGCGCTCGGGTGCGCACGGCTCCCAGCTCGCCAACGCCCGCGGCGGGGTGTGGGACTACTACGCCGACGGCGGCATCCGCACCCCGCGCGTGCACAAGTTCGCGTCCGGAGCCGAGAACCACGTCGCGCAGATCGCCCCCGCCGGATCGTGGCGGGTGTGGGCGGAGCCGGAGACCGGCGGCGAGGCCTACATCCCCCTGTCGTCGGCCAAGCGCACCCGCTCCCGCGCCATCCTCGAGGAAACCGCCCGCCGCCTCGGAGGCGACCCGGCCGCCATCCAGTGGAACGCCGCCGGCAGCATCACCGACTGGCGCTACGACCCCACCTCCGGCTCCCTGTACTCCGCGTCCGACGCCGGGGCCGCGGGCCGCAAGACGAAAAAGGTCAAGGTCAAGGGCGGCAAGACGAAGGAAGTCGAGTATTTCGACCTGGGCGCCGTCGAACGGAAGCTGAAGAGCGCCTCCAAGGCGACCAAGGCGTGGAACAAGGACCTCGAGCGGGTCGCCGACCGGGTCGGCGGGGACGTCGCCGATGCGCTCGCGTCGATGGGCGAGGAGGGCGTCAAGCTCGCCGCGAAGATGGCCAAGGGGTCGACGAAGTACATCAACGAGATGGCCAAGGCCCTTCGGGGCCTCCAGGCCACCGCCAAGGCCAGCCTCACGGACTACACGCGGCAGCTGACCGGCGCGAACAAGCTGAACAAGACATTCGCTGACAACCTCGCCAAGCTCGCCGCGCAGGGGTACGGCGACCTCGCCGCGCAGCTCGCCGACCAGAACGACGAGGCCGCCCAGCAGCTTGCCGCCGCCGCGGTGAAGGACAAGGGCAAGGCGTCCAAGGCCAACACCCAGGCCAAGGCGGCCAACAACGCCCTCACGTCGGATCAGGTGCAGGACCTGGTGCAGATCATTGCCGCAATCAAGACGAAGTCGACCGGCATCCACGACGTGGCCGGGACGACCGGCCTGGGTGAGGACGTCATCATCGCCATCGCCAACAAGGCCAAGAAGCAGATCAGCTCCAGCCTCGGCACGCGGGCGACGCGGTTCCTCGCGGACCTGGGCAAGGCCAACAAACACCTGGCGTATGCGGACGGCGGTATCCGGGCGGGCATCTACGCGAGCCGGGCGGGCCTGATCCGCTGGGCGGAGCCGGAGACCGGCGGCGAGGCCTACATCCCGCTCGGGGGGAACAAACGCCGCACCGCGCTCCCGGTCCTCGCCGATGTCGCCCAGCGGTTCGGGGTCGGCCTCACGAACGGGCAGGCCGGGCGGGTTGTCATCATCCGCGAGCAGGGCCCCCTCGTGGGCGCCTCCCATTTCCACATCGGCGCCCGCCAGTCCGACCGCGACCTGGCGCGCGCCATCGAGGCCCGCCAGTCCTACCAGCTTCGGCGCCTGGCGCGCGGGGGAGTGGGGGCAAGAGGATGAGCACACCCGTGGAGCTGGCCGACCACCAGCACGATCTGGCCGGGATCCTGATCGGCCGCGGCACGCCGGTGGTCGTCGCGGCGATCGAGGGGCTGGGCAGGGCGCCGCAGCGCACTGCCGACATCGAGCCGCCGGGGGAGGACGGCCTGTGGCTGGGCCCGGACTTCTTCGCCGGCCGCACCATCCGCATCGACGCCGGTATCAGGACGCCCGGGGATGAGGTGGCGGCCCTGGCCGTGCACGCCGCGCTCCAGGAGGCCGCCGACGACGAGGCGGTGCGCCTGGCCGGCGGGGCGACCACCAGTCTGCGGCTGAAGTTCCCCGGCCGCCCGGCCCGCACCGTCCGCGGCCGGATCCGCCTGCTGGACGCCGACCTGACGACGGCCGTCCACGGCTGGATCCCCCTGGACATCGAGTACACCGCCCACGACCACCTGTACTACGGCGAGCGGCAGTCCACGTCGATGCCGCTGGGGTCGCTCACCCAGGGCGGCATGACGTTCCCGGTGATGTTCCCGTTCACGATCGAGGACACCGCCGGGGCGGTGGGCCGTCCCGGGTTCCTCACCGTCACCGGCAGTGCCCCCACGTGGCCGGTGCTGCGGATCAGCGGCCCGTGCGCCAACCCGTCTGTCACCCACGTCGCCTCCGGCCGCACCCTGACGGTGCAGGGCTCGCTGGCCGCCGGGGAGTGGGTGGAGATCGACACCCGGCCCGGCTGGCGCACGGTGCTCCGCAGCAACGGGGGCGGCATGCCCCTGACCGCGCGGTCCCGTATCGACCTGTTCCGTCTCGCCCCGGGGCTGAACGAGCTCCATTGGACGGCGACCGACCCGACCCTGACCAGCACTCTGGCCGTCACCTGGTGGCCGGCCTACAAGGCCCTGTGAGGATCCGATGGCACTGGCACCCGTTCCGATCGCCACGAAGGGCGCAGAGCATTCCGCGCAGCAGTTCCGCATGATGATCAAGGATTTGGCGCGGGACAACCAGGGCGTCACCACCGGCACCGACCTGAAGGTCACGGCGCTGCCCACGCCGGGCGCGGGGGTGCAGATCGGCGACGGGTCCGCGGTCATCGCCGGGAAGAAATCCCCGGTCCAGGGCTACTACAACGCCTACAACATCGGCACGGACACTGTGTCGGTCGCGGCGACCGGCGGGGTGGGCCGCTCCGACATGCTGGTGCTGCGGGTGGAGGACCCCGAGTACGAGGGAACCCGCGACCCGAAGAAGGACCCGATCGTGTTCTTCGAGGTCATCCCGAACGTGTCCTCCAGTGCGACGGCGGTCCCGGCCGGGTATTCGGCGATCCCGCTGGCCCGGATCGACCTCCCCGCGTCCACGGCCACCATCACCAACGCGATGGTCAAGGACCTGCGCAGGATCGCCAACCCGCGCCGGGAGCGGATCCTGTACCCGTACTACGCGCAGGACCCGCTGGTGGAAATCTCCGGCACCTCCGAGACGTGGCGCACGTTCCCCAACCTGACCATGGCGACGATCGCAATCCCCGCCTGGGCGGCGAGCGCGAAGGTCGTGTTCAGCGCCGGTGGCATCCGCACCGCCGGCGGCAACGTGTGGGGCAACTTCCGCTTCATGCTCGGCACGATCGAGGCCGGCCAGTACGTCGCCATCGACGACGAGGGCACCACCGCGCGCCGCCTGTATGTCGAGATGGTGGAGACGATCGACCTGACCACCACGGCGGGTGCGGCGATGCGGGGCACCAGCCAGGCGTTCCGCTCCCGGATGCGGACCCGGTCCTCGAACGCGGGGCGGATCGGGGTGGACGCCACCACCACCTTCAAGATCGATGTGGAGTTCACGGAGGGCCCGCTCTGATGGGCGGCCGGTGGCGGTACTTCACCCAGCACGCCCTCACCGGCGAGATACTCCACTCCGCGCTGCCGTTGTCGGATGTCGACTTCGGGAGCGAGTTGAACGGGCCGGGCCAGTTCTCCGGCACGCTCGCGCCGCGGTTCGTGAAGGCCCATGTGGCGTCCCTGCTGCCCGGGAAGGCGCTCGTCTACGCGGAAGCGGACGGGTTCCTCCGCTGGGGCGGCCTGGTGTGGGACATCACCGCCGAGGACGGCGAGTACCGCATCGAGGCGGCCTCCTGGTCGTCCTACCTGACCGCCCGGCACGACACGCACGGCGAACTCAACGCGCGTGGCCCCTACGTGTACACCGACCCGTGCAAAATCATCCGCGACCTGTGGGCGTACGCGCAGGAGCAACCCGACGGCAACCTCGGGGTGGTCGTCGATGCGACCGCCTCGCAGATGACGGTGGGCACCCCGGCGGAGCTGTGGCACTCCTACTGGTACGAGACCCCCAACCTGGGCGACCACCTGGACGACCTCGTCTCGGAGGAGGGCGCCCCCCAGTACACGTGCACCTGCCGCTACCTGACCAACGGGAGCGTGGAGAAACGCCTGCGGCTGGGCTATCCGCGGCTCGGGGCCCGCCGCACCGACATCAGCTTCGCGACCGGTGTGAACATCGTGGAGGCGCCCCCGGTGCAGTACGCGGGCGACGACTTCGCCAACGTGATCATCGCCACCGGCTCCGGTGAGGGCACCGCCACCCGCCGGGCGGAAGCTCCCTCACGGGACGGCGGGCTGCGCATGGAGTCCGTGCTGGCCCTGCCGACCGTCAACGGCGTGGACGTCCTGGGCAAGCGGGCCGGTGCCGAACTGAAACGGCGCCGGGCGCTGGGGCAGGTGGAGCAGATCACCGTCCGGGACCACCCCAACGCGCCGCTCGGCTCGTGGCAGATCGGCGACGACGTGCACGTCGCCGTGCACAACCAGTGGGTGTCCTGGACCGGCTGGGCGCGGATCACCGCCGACTCCTACCGGCCGTCCGACAGCCCCGACCAGGCCGTCCTGTCCCTCAAGCGCGCCGACTCCTACCACTACGGACCCGTGGAGGCCCCCTGATGGCCCGTGACTACGCCAGTGAACTCGCCCGCCTGGGGCAGCAGCTCAAGCAGATACAGAAGGGGCAGCGGTACGCGCACGGCGGCAGCCTCGAGGACGCGGCGATCGAGGTCCGGGACGGTGCGGGCACGGTCCGGGCCGTGATCGGGATGCAGCCGGACGGCACCGCCGGGCTGATCGCCCACGCCGGGCCCGCCCCCGGGGCCCCGTCCGCGCCGGTGGTGACCTCCACCATCGGCGGGCTGCGCATCGTGTGGGACGGCGCCCTCGCCTCCGGGCAGCCTCTTCCGGCGGACTTCGACCACACGGCTGTCCACATCTCCACCAGCAGCGGCTTCACCCCGTCGGCGGCCACCTACGTCGGCACCATCACCAAGGCCGGGGACGGCGGCATGCTGCCCGCCCTGCCACTCCCCTACGTCCCGCACTACGTGCGGCTGACCGCCGTCAACACCTCCGGGAACGCCGGGGACCCGTCGCAGGAGACCACCGCCACCCCCATCAAGGTCGACGGCCCGGACCTTGAGGCCGGGTCGGTCACCGCGGGCGCCATCAAGGCCGGCGCGGTGACGGCGGAGAAGCTCGAGGCGATCCTCCAGCTCGTCACCCGGCTCGTCGCCGGGGACCCGACCGGGGCACGGGTGGAGCTGAACGAGGGCGGGCTGCGCGTCTACAACAGCAGCGGACAGCTCGTGATCCGCTTCGACGCCGCCGACGGATCCGCCGCCTTCACCGGGGCGATCACCGGCAGCACGGTCACCGGCGGACTGATCCAGACCGCCACCAGCGGCGAGCGGATCACCCTCAACGAGCAGGGCCAGAACAAGGTCGTCGTCTACAACTCATCCGGCTCATCCGGGACCGCGATCGGTGAACTGTCCGCGCGGGGCCTCATCGTGCAGGGCACCACCGGGGCGACCCTGTGGCTGGACCCGAACAATGCGTATCCGAACCTGCGGCTGACCAACCCCGCCCGCACCAACGCGGCCATCATCAACGTGTCCGGCAACAACGCCGTGCTCGGCATGAACTCGGGAACCTACCCGGCGTCCGGGGCCACCTGGAAGTGGCGAAACCTGTTCGGCATGGACAGCGGCCTGGACTTCTGGGCGGCCGAACGCGTCCGGGACGACAACAACGCGATCTACAACGGCGGCCGGATCTACCTGACCCCCACCTCCGCGACGTTCGGCTACCGCAACGCCGCCGACGTCAGCCAGGACGCCTACCTGCGCGCCAGCCCGGACCTGATACAGCTCACCGGCAACACCCACGTCACCGGCATGCTGACCGCCAGCAACATGGCCTACGGGCGGGTCGTCATCACCCCGTCCGCGGCGAACGCCCCCACCAGCGCCACCGTCACCTACCCGCGCCTGTCCGGCACCGACTACGAGGGCTACGCCTGCGCGTCCACCGCCGTGCCCGGCATGACCGTGACCGGCGTATCCATGTCCGGCGTCGGCCCCACCAGCGCCACCGTGTGGTGCACCCGCACCAACCTGACCGCCACCGGCGTCAGCTGGCAAGTCATAGGAAGGTAACCCGCCATGTCCATGCCCCCCATGCCCATCGATGAAGAGCCGACCCCCGTCATGCTCATAGCGACCTGCCACACCGACGGCTGCAAGATCGAAGACGTGTCGATCACTGCCGCGTACTACGCGAACGCCGCCCCGCCGGTCTACCGCGGTGTGTGCGGACCGTGCGGGCAGACCATCACCGACCTCGTGCCCGCCCTGTGCGACCAGTGCGGGGCCCCTGTCAGCAGCCACCCGCCCACCGCGTGCGGGCAGTGCGGGCACACCGTCACCGACCCGGCCCGCGGCGAATGGCCGCCCGAGGGCCCGGACGGGGACCCGGGAGCGGGGGCAACGTCGGACGCGTGAGCGTCTAGCCTGACCACATAGGGCGACCCTCCGCCCCAGCTCCATCCCTCGAGGGACGACCGCACGCAGCGGTCCGCCACCACCAGTCAGCTCTGGGCGCGGGGAGTTCAGGAGCACGGGCGATGCCCGATCCGACCACATCGCAGGACGAGAAGACGGCTGCCCGGAAGAAGACCGCTCCCGCCACGGAGCCCGCTCCGGCCCCCGAGCCCGTCCCTGAGCCGCCCGCGGACGGCGACGCCGCCCGGTACGAGCCGTACCCCGGCCGGGAGTTCTTCCACGGCGGCCGCCACTCCCCCCTCTTCACCGCGATGGCCCGCCGCCTCGAGGCCGAAGGTGCCACCGACGGCCGCCACCTCGGCCCGGACTGGACCCGCGCCCACCGCGACGCCGTCGCCGCCTGGCAGCGCACCCTGCGGCCCAAGGGCGGCGGCGACACCTCCGGCATCCCCGACCAGACCGCCTGGGACAAGCTCCGCATCCCGCGCGTCACCCCCCTTCCCCAGGAGACCTGACATGGCCACCGCCCCAACCGCCGCCACCTTCGCCAAGGCCCTCAGATCCGAGGGTGCCACCGTTGTCGAGGTCGGCAACTGGGCCACCCACAACCGCAACCACAAGGGCCCGTGGGGCCCGGTGCACGGCGTGATGATCCACCACACCGTCACCAAGGGCACCGCCACCACGGTCCGCATGTGCAAGGACGGGCACTCCGCCCTGCCCGGCCCGCTGTGCCACGGCGTCATCGCCAAGGACGGCACCGTGCACCTCGTCGGGTACGGCCGCGCCAACCACGCCGGGCTCGGCGACCCGGACGTCCTCGCCGCGGTCATCGCCGAACGCAAGCCCCCAGCCGACAACGAGGCCACGGTGGACGGGAACCGGCACTTCTACGGCTTCGAGTGCGAGAACCTGGGCGACAACAAGGACCCGTGGCCGCCGGAGCAGATCGAGGCGATCGTGCGTGTCGTCACCGCCATCTGCCGCCACCACAAGTGGGGTGCCCGCTCCGCGCTCCGGCACCTGGACTGGCAGCCGGGGAAGGTGGACCCGCGCGGGCCCGGCATGGACTGGGACGACGTCCTCGCCCGCGTCACCAAGCGGCTCGCCGGGGACAAGCCGGCCCCGCAGCCCGCCGCCCCGGCCCCGAAGCCGCTGCCGAAGCCGGCCAAGCCGGTCGTGGACCTGTCCCGGCTGGTCGCCGCCGCCCGGTCCAACCCCGCCGCGAAGGGCACCCCGGTCACCTACTCCGGCGTGCGCACCGTGGAGGCCGCCCTGGTCGACGCGGGCCTGCTGGCCAAGAAGTACTCCGACGGGCACTACGGCACCACCACCGTCACCGCTTACGCGGCATGGCAGCGCTCCAAGGCGGGCGGCGGCTACCGCGGCAAGGACGCCGACGGCATCCCCGGTAAGGCCAGCCTGAAGCGCCTGGGCGACCGCTACGGCTTCACCATCGTCGACTAACTCCTACCACCAGAAACGAGACCATCGTGAAGCTCTTCGCCCGTGAACCCGCGCTCCTGCTGGGGCTGATCGCCGCCGGAGTCAAGCTGATCGGCTACGAACTGAACGTCTCCGCCGGCACCCAGACCGCCATCAACGCCGTCGCCGCCGGTGTCGTCGCCATCGTCATCGCGTTCGTCGCGCAGAACGGTGCGTGGGGTGCGGCGATCCTCCAGACCGCGCAGGCCGTCATGGCGCTGTTCGTCGGCCTGGGCCTCGAGTGGAGTGCTGACCGGCAGGCCCTGTGGATGGCGTCCATCGCCGCGACGCTCGCCGTGGTGGAACGCTTCATCGTCACCCCGCCTCTGGCCACCACCGGCCTCGAGCAGTCCAGCCCGCTCACCAAGTCGCCCGGCCCGCGGGCCGTCTGACCGTGACCCTCCGGCACGTCCGCCGTCGACTGGCAGCGGCACGGGCGTGCCCCCACATCCCCCCACACCATGAGGAGCGGTCCGATGAGTGACCTGTCGGCCCTCGCCGTCCTACTGCCGGGCGGGGCCGGTGCCATCGTCACCCTCATCGTGCTGCTCATCCTCCGAGGCAGTCTCGTCTCACGCGCCGTCCTCGAGGACGTCCGCAAAGACCGTGACGCCCGCGTCGCCGAACTGGTGGCGGAGCGGAACGCGTGGCGCGAGGCGCATCGGGAGAGCGAGGCTGCGCGGATCGAGGCGCAGAACCAGGTCGGCGAGCTGGTGGAACTCGCGCGTATCGCCGACCACGTGCTGCGCGCCATACGAGGGGAGGTGCCCGGGGATGCGATGGACCAGACGGTTGCTGCGCCGCCGTCCTGAGCCCGCCCCGCAGCACTCGGAGACGCCGGGGCATCGGGAGGCCAAGTCTGCGCTGTCCCGTGCCCGGCAGGCCCGCCGGGAGGTCGAAGCGCACCGGCAGGCCGTCACCCACCTCGCCGAACGCCTGGCCCGTGAGCGGCAGAGGAACCACTTCGCGGAACTTTTCCGCTCTGCCTTAGAGGGAGGCCGACGATGAACTGGGCGCAGATAACCAACCTCGCAGCATCGGGCCTGGTGGCCCTGGCCAGCCTCGTGTTCGTGATCGCCTACCACCTGCACGCCCCGTGGCGGTCCACTGTGGTGGGCCGTCACCTGATGGGGTTCACCGCCGCGATCGGCGCGCTGGGCGCCTACACCATCGCCATCACCATCTGGCCGGACGGGGCGGCTGCGTCGGTGCTGCGCACGGCTCGGACGGCGCTGCTGGTGGTCATCGCCTGCCTGGTGGTGCAGCGGATCCGCATGGTGGTGACCGTGCAGCACCAGGGGGCGCTCCTCGGCACCCGCGCCCCGCACGATCAGCCCGGCCCGCCGCCCACGGCCTGAACTGGAGTACGACGATGACCATGGTGAACGGGACGCTCCTGGGGGGCGGGGACACCCGCCGGGTGGAGATGCGGGCGACGCTCGTGGACGTGACCGGTGCGCCGGCGGTCGGCTACGTGCCCTCCCTGGAGGGGGAGTTGGTGCGGCCGGTGGCGATCCTGCCCGAGCCGGACGGGGACTGGACGGTGGACCTCACCCCGAACACACTGATCGACTCCGCCGCCGGGGACACGCTGTGGGCGGTACAGGAGGGCCGCACCCTGTCCGGCGCCCCGATCATCACCCACATCCTGGTCCCGGAGTCCGGCGAATGGTGGGTGGGGGAGCTGCGCGTCGACCTCGCGGACGCGCCCACCGGGCAGGGCAGCGTCGTGTACGCGCCGGGCCCCGCGGGCGAGGACGGTGCCGACGGGCAATCAGGCGCGGATGGGGCGTCAGCGTACGAGGTCTGGCTGGCCGCGGGGAACAGCGGTACGGAGGCCGACTTTCTTGGCTCGCTTCGTGGGGAGCCCGGCACACCCGGTACCTCGGGCGCAGATGGGCAGAACGGCGCCGTCGGCGAGGACGGTGCGTCCGCCTACGAGGTGGCCGTCGCAGCGGGTTTCACCGGCAGTGAGATGGAGTGGCTGGCCTCGCTGACCGGGCCCCGGGGCGAGCCAGGACCGCAGCCGCCGCTCGGCTCCGCGGGCGCCGGCCCCGATGTCGCACTCCGCTCCACCGACCCGGCCCTCACGGACGCGCGCACCCCCACCGCGCACGCCGCCAGCCACGCCACCGGTGGTACGGACCCGCTCACGGCGGCCGCGATCGGCGCCTACCCGGCCGCCGACGGCAACACGTTGAACTCGTTCGTGACCGACCTACAGAACCGGGTCGGCGGCCAGTTCGGCGTGGAGAACAGAGTCGGCGCCCTCGAGGGCGGGAAGTTCGACAAGGCGGGCGGCTCCCTGTCGGGTGGGCTCACGGTGAACACGGCGGCTGCGGGCGATGCGCTCCTCGCCCTGCACGTCGGCGCTGAGACGTTCGACCGGGTGCGGGTGCTGGTCGACCGGATCGAGTGGGGTCCGGGACCCGGCGCGCGGGATACTAACCTGCGCCGGTCCGCGGCGAACGAGCTGACCACCGATGACGCGCTGATCGTGTCCCTGATGCTGCGGCATCTGGGCAGCACGCTGGGGTTCTACGGTGCGGCGGCGGTGGCGCGGCCGACGGTGAACGGCTCCCGGGGCGGGAACGCGGCGTTGGCGTCGCTGCTGGCGGGGCTGGCCAGTCTGGGGCTGATCGTGGACGACACGACGCCCTGACCTGCTGGGGCAAGTGGCGCGCTCGTACGATGGCGGTATGAGCACGCCGCCCGCCCTTGCCCGTCCGAAGCCGCCGACGCCCGACTGCGCCCCGTCCCAGGTCGGCCTGTGTGCGACGTGCCAGCATCCGTGTCACCGGTACGGGCCCGGCGGGAACCCGCTGTGCGTCCTGTGCCGGAAGGAACTGCACGCCTGAGAACGCGAGCCCCGGGACCCTCACGGTCCCGGGGCTCGGTGGGTGGTCAGCGCAGGCGCCTTACGTTCCGGCGGCCCGCTGCCACGGGGCGCCGGAGGAGGCGCGGTGGCCGCCGCCCGGGGTGTAGACGTGGGTGGCGAGGGCCGTCTGGACGAGGTGGTCGGCGATGGCCCGCGCGATGACCATGCCGGTGGCGGCCTCGACGAATCCGAACTGGCCGAACGGATTCGCCTCCAAAAACCACCACGTGCCGCCCCGGTCGACGGCGAAGTCCAGGGCCGCGTACTCCAGACCCAGCTGATCCATGAGCTGCTGGACCTTGTGCGTCAGCGGCCGACCGGCGCTCACGGCCTCGAAGCCCAGCTCGTCCTCGGGTGCGGCCCGCCAGTCGAACGCACCGTTCGCCGTGACCTTGCACGGGAACATCCGGTCGCCGATCACCGTCAGCCGGATGTCGTGCACCTTGTCCACCGGCCGCTGGAAGTAACAGACGGCCTGCCGCACACAGTCGGCGGATTCCTTGATCTCCTCGGCGGACACCAGCCGGGCCTGGATGAACCGGTGGGGGTGGGCGGTGAGTGTCTTGCACACGACCCGGCCGCCCTGCTCGCGGGCGAACGCGGCAGCCTGGTCGGGGTCGTTGGTGAACAGGGCGGGCGGGGTCCGCAGACCGAGCGACGCGGCGAGCTTCAGTTGCCGCGGGCCCGGCCTGGCCGTTCGGGCCCGCTCGGGGTGGTTGACCCATAAGACCCCGTCCAGCCCGAACAGGAAGTCCTCCAGGATGACCCGGGACTCCTGCTGCTCCCACCCGCCGGGCGGGCCCGGGTGCCACCAGAGCACCGAGACGACCGACTGCGAGAGCGTGCACCGGTGTTCGTCGTCGATCGTGAACCGCAGCGGCTCCCCGTCCGCGGTGCCGGTCATCCGCAGGACCCCCGGGCGTGCGAGGTCGGCGGGGTCGATGCGGTGGATCGTGACCCCGCGTTCCTGGATCTGCCGTATCACGAGGTCGGCCCCGAGGTCGCCGGGTGTGGTGACGATGAGCACGGTGGGCGGGAGCAGCGGCATCAGTCGTCGTCCTTCTTGCGGCCCTCGCTGTTGTGCGTGTAGGACGGCCCGAACAGCGCGTGGGGCGCGTACTCGAAGTCGTCGTCGCGCTTGAACCCCTTGTGGTTGTGGGTCATGGTCTCGGCCTGGACGTCGGCGACGTCCACCACGGCGTCACCGGCCGGGGTCAGGTTGAGCTGGCGGAACCGGTCGTAGGTGTGCGGCGGCGTCCGGTCGGCGGGCGGTGTCGGGTCTTCGGTGAGGAGAGCGAACGGGGTGAGCGTGGCGGTCATGGCGTGGTCCTTCGGGTAGGGGCCGCGCGGTGCGGCCCGGTCTCGTGTGTCTTACTCGTCGCCGGGCGGCCGGTTGTATTTGGCGACCGTCGTCCTGCTGGTGTCGGCGTCCAGGAACGTCAGCTCCCACGGGCCGGTGTTGACGTCCAACTGCTTGCCGAACCCGACCCACTTGCCGGCCATGCGCCGTCCGGTGGGGTCGATCAGCAACTGGATCGCCCCGTGGTAGACGGCGCCCCGGTAGTAGCCGCCGGGTGCGGTGCGTTCGGTCCACGCACCGGTTACCACGGTGCCGTCCACGGTCAGCTCCATGGACAGCGGTGAGTCGGGGTTCGTAGACCCGTTCGGCAGGGACTTCACGGTGAGCCGGTGCCGGTGCTGGAGCAGCACCACGTGGTGGAGCCCGGTGAGTTCGCTGCCCCGGCCGGAGCTGGGGTAGGTGTACCGGGACAGCCAGATACCGGTGTACGGGGCGGTAGACCTCCTCATGTCCGGCGTCCTTTCGTTTCCTTGGTCCTGGCCCGCTATCAACGGGTCGACCGGTGAGAAGCCGAGCGAGGACAGCGGGAGGCCCGTCACCTGCTCCAGGGCGCGTGCGTATACCGGGCGGGGGGTGGTGATGTCGCCTGATTCCCAGCGTTGTATCAGGCGTTTCGATGCGTCGTTGGGCTGTCCGGCGCGGATTCCGGCTTTTTGGATCTCCCGGGCGAGGTCGCCTTGGCTGAGGTGCAGGCTGAGGCGGGCCGCCCGTAGTGCGCTGTTCGGCGTGTGTCGCGTTTCGTTCGTTGTCGTCATGCTTCCACGGTGGCACGGACGGTAGTCGGTGCGACGCCTTTATGACGTCTTTGATGGTGCCGAAATGACGTCCCGTTGGGACGCCTTGCGCGGAGGTGCGCGTCGTAGGGGTCGGCCTTGCAGACGCTCGACATCTCGGAGCCACCCGAGCGGAGAATCGCTCCTGACGAAGAATCTGACGGGCTGTCATACTTGCGGGTCGTCAGGGCGGCCTGAAGCCTAGCCCCTCATAACCTTCCTTATGAGCGGTTAGATCCACTAGACTCGGATCATGGACAACCTCCCGGCCCGCCGCCCCGAGGACGTCATCGACGCCGAACTCATCGACGACGACCGAACAAGCCTTCCCGCCACTCGCGACACCGACCTCTCCCCCGCCACCCGCGCGCTCCTGGCCGCAGCCGACGCCGACAACACCCGGGCCGCCTACACCCGCCAGTGGGACCTGTTCACCGGATGGTGCGCCCACCGGGGCCGCGCCGCGCTGCCCGCCACCCCCGAGACGCTCGCCGACTACGTCACCCACCTCACCGCCACCGTCTCCCAACGCACCGGCCGCACCCCGGCGCCCGCCTCGATCGAACAGGCCATCGCCGTCATCCGCGCCGCCCACACCGCCGCCCGGCACCGCGACCAGCCGGACACCGCACTCGCCCTCAAGGCCCTCAAGGCGTACAAGAAAACGCAGGCCCAAGCCGGCCGCCGCAAACGCAAGGCCCCGCCCATCAACCTCGCCCGGCTGCGCGCCCTCGCCGCCACCTGCGACACCGGCACCCTCGCCGGGCTGCGCGACCGCACCATCCTCGTCCTCGGCTTCGCCATGATGGCCCGCCGCTCCGAACTCGCCGGCCTGCACCTCGAGGACATCCGCGAGGACGACGGCGACCTCCTCGTCTACCTCCGCACGTCCAAGACCGACCAGGAGGGCCGCGGCGCCGAGGTCGTCGTCCCCCACGGCGTCCACCCCGACACCGACCCCGTCCGCGCCGTCCGCGACTACCGCGCCGCCCTCGCCGCCCGCGGCATCACCACCGGCCGCCTCCTGCGCGCCATCAACCGCTGGGACAACGTCAGCCGCGACTCGATGTCCGGCGACGCCATCAACGAGATGCTCCAGCGCCGGGCCGCCGAAGCCCTGCCCGGCGAGAACCTGGTCTTCACCGCCCACGGCCTGCGGGCCGGCGCCGCCAGCGAGGCGTACCGGGCCCGCAACCCCATCTCCGCCATCCGCGGGCAGGGCCGCTGGGCCGAAGGCTCCCCCCAGGTCCTGGAGTACATCCGCCCCGTGGACGCCCGCGAAGAGAACCCCATGAGAGGAATCGGCCTGTGACGACCGCCCATGAGACCGCAGCCACCGAACTCCTGCACGACATGACGGCCGATCCCGCCTGGACAGCCGATCTGGCCCGTGCCGCCGCCGGACTGCGGCGCCAGTATCCCGAACAGTCGGTGACCGCCATCGGCCAGACGCGGTAGAGTCGTTCCCGCGACAGGCACCGACGCGCGGCGACGGGCCTGAACCACTCGCTCCTTCTGACAACCTCATAGCTCAGCCCGCGGCCAGGGCTTCCCGCAGGTACAGGGGCAGGGCCTGGCGGACGGCCGCATCCGCGGTCCAGCCGTCGGCGGGGAGCTGGTCGCAGGTGACGGTGACCGGCTGGCCGGTGTCGGGCCGGGCGAGGGCGCGGAACGTTTCCCCACTCCGGGGCGGGTGGACGGTCAGGTGACCGGCCAGGACGGCGGCGGCGACGTCGGCGGGGTCGGCGGTGGTGGTGGCCCGGCCGTAGCCCTTGCAGATCCACACGCGGGAGTACGGTTCGTAGCACTGGATTTCCCAGGCGAGGCGGACGGGAGTGTCTTCGCAGGTCATGCCGACAGCCTGCCGCGTGCGGACGGGCGCCGCGCCGCATACGTGCAATTTCACGTCCCGGCGGGGCTGTCCCAATACCCGGTGTGCGCGATGGTGTCGGCGGTGACG
>NZ_JBQQCR010000002.1:0-506841 GCF_052246875.1 Streptomyces sp. GDS52 | reverse complement strand
GACATGCCGTTCACCGGCACCGACAACGAGCAGGTCCGCTTCCGTCGCGGCCTCCCACAGCGCCTGTCGTGCTGATCCCTCGACCACCCGGCGTGTCACGTCGGTCCCCGGGTACTGCTTCTCAGGGTTGCGCAGAGCGTCGTCGAGCACCTGTGCCGGTGGGCGACGGTGGGCCTCGAGGGCGTACCACGGCCCGGGGAGAGGTTCGGAGAGTGCGCCAAGCGGCGCACTCCAGGCGTGGACCGCTACGAGTTCGCAGCGCCGCACATGAGCCTCGCGGAAGGCGAACCCCACGGCCGTGTCGCTTCCCTCACCGTCCTCGACCCCCACGACGACGTTCCCGAACCGGCCGGCCCGGTGCTCCTGCGAGCCACGCACGACGATGACCGGGCAGTCCGCCCGCGCCGCCACGGCGAGGCTGACCGAACCCAAAAGCAGCCCGGTGAGTTCCCCGAGCCCTCTGGACCCGAGCACCAGCGCGAAGGCCTTGTGTCCCTCGTCGACCAGGGCGGAGGCCGCGTCGTCGCGCAGCACCTCGCTCGACAGCCGCACGCCGGCGGCGCCCCCTCCGGCCCGTTTTGAGGCGGCGGTGATCAGACCGGACGAGTCCTGGCCCGGCGCCGCCGCGTGCAGCAGGTGGAGCGGCACCGCGTGCCGGGCCGCCTCGTCGACCGCCCAGTCCACCGCCTCCAGGCTCGACTCCGACCCGTCGACCCCGACCACCAGGGGAACCACCACAGCCACACCTCATCCCTCGCCGGACTCCGTCCTTCGAGCCCCGACCCACATCGGGTCCGCGTGCGCCGCAGAAGGGTTTGCGGTAACTCTCGGATGAGTGGCAGGCACTGCGCGGCCCGCCACGCCCCGGAAGGACGACCCCGGTCATCGTCATGTCCAGCTTCCTACGAGACGGAGGCAGGCGCCATGGAGCCTGTGATCACCGTTGGTCTCGACGGCTCACCCGAGAGTCTTTCCGCCGCCCGCTGGGCCGCGGACGAGGCCGAGCACCGCAAGCTGACGCTGCGCCTGTTGCACGCGTGGCCCATGCTCGCGCCGGAACCCACCAAGGTGCCCTCCGAGATCGACCAGAACTACTGGGCGAAGCGGCTGGTGCACAACGCACAGGCGGAACTTCAAAGGCGCCATCCCGGTCTCGCCATCGTCGGCAACCTGGTTGCCGACGAGGCCCAGGACGCGCTGTTGCACGCGGCGTCGGAGTCCGCCATGACCGTGCTCGGTTCGCGCGGGCTGGAACTCGTCGAGAGCTACTTCCTCGGCGACACCGGCATGTCCGTCGCGGCACAAGCCGAGCGGCCGGTGGTCCTGGTCCGTGCCGGAACCCGCGCGGAAGTCCCGCCGGCCGCACCGGCCGGGACAGGCGATGTCGTGGTCGCGTTGAAGCTGCACGGCCCCTGCGACGACCTGCTCGGGTTCGCCTTCGCCGCGGCCTCGGCGCGGAATGTGCCGCTGCGGGTCGTGCACGGCCGGAGCCTGCCCGTGCACGCCTATGTTCCCTGGGGGGTGGATCACGACGTCGCCGAAGGCGTCGCGCAGGAGGCGAGGAAGCAGCTGGACCAGGTCCTTCGCCCCTGGCGTGAGAAGTTCCCGCAGGTGGAGGTGGCCGACAGCATCGGGCTGGAAAGCCCCGCCAGGGCGGTCCTGCGGTCCGCCGGGAGCGCCGGGCAGCTGGTCGTCGGCCGACGTCGGCACCGTCGCGTTCTGGCACCTCGCCTGGGTCCCGTCGCCCAGGCGGCCATCCATCACGCACGCTGCCCCGTCGCCGTCGTCCCCCATGACTGAGCCCGATGCCCCGAGGGGAGCGAGGCCGGTCGCACACCGGATCGACGCGTCCGCACTCCGGTCGGGCTCCGGCCCCGACGGTGCGACGTTTCCGCGCGCGGAGCTGCACGAGACGCACACCGCGATCGTGCTCCTCTTCGGCGATCACGCCTACAAGATCAAGAAACCGGTCGATCTGAAGTTCCTGGACTACACCACGGTGACGGCCCGCCGGGCCGCCTGCGAACAGGAGATCTCCCTCAACCGCCGCTTCGCCGCGGACGTCTACCTGGGCCTGGGCGAGATCCGCACCCCGCACACGGACGTGGCCGAACCGCTCGTCGTGATGCGCCGCATGCCGGCGGACCGCCGACTGTCCCGGCTGGTACGAGAGGGAGTCGCCGTCGACGACGTCCTGCGGGCCGTGGCCCGGCAACTCGCCGCACGCCACGCGGACGCGCACCGCAGCCCGGAAGTGGACGTACAGGGAACCCGCGACGCTCTGTACTCGAGGTGGGAAGCGAGCTTCGCACAGGTCCACGCCCTGGCCGAAGACGTCTCCTTGCCCGACGGCATCGACGAGGTCGAGCGGCTGGCGCGCCGCTATCTGGCCGGCCGCGAGCACCTGTTCGACACGCGGATCCGGCAAGGACGGATCGTCGACGGCCACGGCGACCTGCTGGCCGAGGACGTCTTCTGCCTCGACGACGGCCCCCGCATCCTGGACTGCCTGGAGTTCGACGACCGCCTTCGCCACGTCGACGGCCTCGACGACGCCGCCTTCCTCGCCATGGACCTGGAACAGCTCGGCGCCCCGGAGTCCGCGGCCCACTTCCTCGCCCGGTACAGCGAGTACTCCGGAGACCCCGCGCCCCCGTCGCTGTGGCACCACTACGTGGCCTACCGCGCGTTCGTCCGCGCCAAGGTCTCCCTGATCCAGTCAGGCCAGGGCGCGCCCGGTGCCGAGACGGCGTCCCGGCGACTGGTCACGGCGACGCTGCGCCACCTGCGCACCTCCGCCGTCGGTCTGACGCTGGTGGGCGGCCTTCCGGGCAGCGGGAAGTCCACGCTCGCCGGCGCACTGGCCGACCGCCTGGGGGTGAGCCTGCTCAGCAGCGACCGCCTCCGCAAGGAACTGGCCGGCCTCCCCGCGGAGCAGCCCGCGGCGGCCGGCTACGGCGAAGGCCTGTACACACCGGAGTGGACCGCCAGGACCTACGCCGCGCTGCTCGACCGTGCCTCCACCCTGCTGTCCTCGGGAGAATCCGTCGTCCTGGACGCCACATGGTCCGACGCGGGACAACGCGAAGCCGCCCTGCGCACGGCCGAACGCACCGGCGCCGACCTCGTGGCCCTGCACTGCCAGGTCCCCGGCGACGTGTCGGCGGCCCGCCTCACCTCCCGTGCCCCAGGAGCATCGGCATCCGACGCGGGCATCGCCGTGGCCACCGCCATGGCCGACAAGGAGCCACCGTGGCCCGAGGCCGTCACGGTCGACACCCGTGGCCCCCTGGAAGCGGCGGTCGTCCAGGCGCTGGCAGCCCTGCGCCCGTGGGGCACCGGCCAGGCCCCGGTATTCCGCCGCCCCCACCCGCGGCCGGACTGACGGACATGGGCGACGTGGTTCCCGTGTTGCCGGGGAGGCTTCGGGGGGTGACGGTGGAGAGGAACCGGCGAGGGGGACGAGGGAGGCAGCGGGCATGCGAGGACTCGTCTACCAC
The DNA here is from genome assembly GCF_052246875.1 of Streptomyces sp. GDS52. NCBI lineage: Bacteria > Bacillati > Actinomycetota > Actinomycetes > Kitasatosporales > Streptomycetaceae > Streptomyces > Streptomyces sp. GDS52. The sequence continues at coordinate 503,341 of NZ_JBQQCR010000002.1, read as the reverse complement.
GGTCCCGCCCGGACCTCCTGGGACACGGTGCCGGACCCGGTGCTCGAGGCCGACACCGACGCGATCGTGCGCGTCGACGCGACCACCGTCTGCGGCAGCGACCTGCACATCCGGCAGGGCGACCTCGCCGAGGTGAAACCGGGAACGGTCCTCGGCCACGAGGCCGTCGGCGAGGTGGTGGAGGCCGGCAGCAAGGTGCACAGCCGGCGCCCCGGACAGCAGGTGATCGTGTCGGCCGTCTCGGCCTGCGGGCACTGCCCGTCCTGCCGCGACACCCTGTACGGGCAGTGCCGCGGGGGCGGCGGGTGGATCCTGGGCAACACCGTCCACGGCACGCAGGCCGAGTTCGTCCGCGTCCCCTTCGCCGACCACTCCACACACCGGCGGCCCTTGGACCTCCCCCTGGACGAGGCGGTCCTGCTCGCCGAGCTCCTGCCCACCGCCTACGAGGTCGGGGTGCGCAACGGGCACGTGGGCCCGGGCGACACCGTGGTCGTGGTGGGCGCGGGACCGGTGGGGCTGGCCGCCGTCCTGGTCGCCCGGCTCTACTCGCCGCGCCGGATCGTCGCGGTGGACCTGTCCCGCCCCCGGCTGGCGGCCGCCGCCCGGCTGGGGGCCGACGCCGCCGAACTGCCCGGCCGGATGGTCGCCGAACTGTCCGAGGGGCCCGGCGCCGACGTGGTCATCGAGGCCGCGGGCACCCCGGACGGCTTCGTCCTGGCGACCCGCGTGGTGCGCGCGGGAGGGCACATCGCCAACATCGGCATGCCCGGCAGGCCGGCCACCCTGCACCTGGAGGCCCTGTGGCGCAAGAACGTGACGATCAGCACCGGCCAGGTCGACACCTCCTCCACCCCGTGGCTGCGCGACCTGCTGCTCTTCAAACGGCTGGCGGCCGCCCCCCTGGTCACCCACCGGTTCCGCCTCGAGCGCATGGAGGACGCCTACGAGGTCTTCGCGCACGGTCCGGACACCGGCGCCCTCAAGGTCGTGCTGCACCGCGAGACACCAAAACCACCCCGGTAACCGGTCCTCCGATCCGCACTGGGCCGACGACGACAGCTCTCACCTCCCGTGGGCGACGAGGAAGTCGGCGCTGCCGGACAGCGTGGTGAGCTGCGGTGTGTCCTCGTCGTCGATCCGCATGCCGGTCCGTTCGCCCAGGATCTCGATGTAGGTCAGGAAGTCCAGCGAATCCATCTCGAGCGCGTCCCGAAACGCCTCGTCGGGACCCAGAGTGGCCAGGTCGGCGTCAGGAATGACCTGGGCGATCGACTCCTTGACCACGTTCAGCGCGTCGGTTCGGTTCACAGCTTCTCCGGATTCTGCAAGAGACGGTCGAGCGTTGTCAGATAGCGGGCCCCGACGGCGCCGTCCGTCGCCCGGTGGTCCGCCGAGAGGGTGGCCGTGACGACGGGACGTACGCCCAGCAGGCCGTCGACGGCGCACGGCCGGTCGACCACCCGCCCGAAGCCGACCAGGGCCACCTGCGGCGGATGAATCACGCCGAACACGGTTTCCACGCCCTGGTCGCCCAGGTGGGTGACCGTGATCGTGGCGTCGGACACTTCGGAACCGCGCAGCCTGCCCGTGCGGGCGCGTGACACCAGGTCTTTCAAGGCGGTCATCAGCTCGGGCAGTCCGAGGGTGTCTGCCCGGTGCAGGGCGGGTGCGACGAGTCCCCCGCCCCGAAGGGACACCGCCACGCCGAGATGGATGTCCTGAGCAGCGGCGAAGCGGTCGTCGGTCCAGAAGCCGTTGAGCTCGGGCACCTCGTGTGCCGCGAGGGCGGCCGCCTTGAGCAACAGGGCCGCCGGAAGCAGTCGTTCGGACATCGGACTGCGCCGGTTGTGGTCGTGCAGCCAGTCCATCGCGGTGGCCATGTCGACGGTGGTGGACAGGTAGTAGTGCGGGATGTCCCGGTTGGCGCGGGTCATCAGGCGTGCGATCACCTGGCGCATGCCCGACGCCTGGTCCTCGGGAGGGTGGGAAGCACGCACGGCAGCGGTGGTCCGGCGCGGCGGTGGGGGCGCGGCAGCATGACCGGAGGCCGCCTTGCTCACGTCTTCGGCGCGGATGGCGGAATCTTTGCCGGTGCCGGTCACCGCGGACAGGTCGACACCCAGCTCGGCGGCGCGTCGGCGGGCGAGGGGAGTGGCCCGTATGCGCGAGGGCCGGGCAGCGGTCGTGGCTGCCGCTGCCCGCTCGATGTCGGCCCGGGTGACACGCCCTGCCGGCCCGGAGCCGTCGAGGGCCGTGAGATCGACGCCGCTCTGCTCCGCGAGGCGCCGGATCAACGGGCCGGCCCCGACGTGTCCGCGGTCCCGGCCCCCGGACGGCACCGGCGTGCGGGCAGGGGAGGGCTCGGAGGTTCTGGCGGGCCTCGCGTGCTCAGGGGCGGGCGGGGCCTGTGGTTTCCCCTGGGCCTTCCGGGCTCTCTCCGGTTCCCCGCGCCCTTCTGCCGCCGACTCGATCAGCGCGAGCGGCGTGCCCACCGGTACCGTCGTGCCCGGCTCGACGAGCAGCCGTCCCATCGCTCCGCTCTCGAAGCACTCCACCTCGATCGTGGACTTCGCGGTTTCGATGACCGCGACCGGATCGCCTCTGCGGATGCGGTCGCCGGGTCCCACCAGCCATTCCACCAGCGTGCCCTCGTCCATGTCGGCGCCGAGTGACGGCATGGTGAACTCGCCCATGATCAGTCCACCGCCCGGTGTGCGGCCGCGACGATGTCGGCGGTCTGTGGCAGGGCGGCCTCTTCCAACTGCCGGGCGTACGGGATGGGCACCTCGGCGCTGCACACCCGCTCGACGGGGGCGTCCAGGTCGTAGAACGACTCCTCGGCGATGCGGGCGGACACCTCGGCGGCGAGACTCCCCGTGCGCCATGCCTCGTCGACGATCACCGCACGGTGGGTACGGGCCACGGACGCGGTGACGGTCGCACTGTCGAGGGGCCGCAGCGTGCGCAGGTCGATCACCTCGGCGTCGATACCCTCGGCGGCCAGCTCGTCCGCCGCCGCGCGTGCCTTGGGCAGCGAACCGCCGTACGTGATCAGGGAGATGTCGGTGCCGGGTCTGCGGATCGCGGCATGGTCCAGGTCCACGGGGGCCGTCGGCGGGAGGAGTTCGCCGGAGGCGTTGTAGAGGCTGCCGTGCTCGAAGACCACCACCGGGTCGGGGTCGGCGAGCGCGGGGGCGAGCATGTGGCGTGCGTCCTCGAGCGTGGCCGGGGCGAGCACGCGGATGCCGGGAATGTGTGCGTAGAAGCCTTCCAGGCTGTGCGAGTGCTGCGCCGCGAGCTGCCGCCCCGCGCCCGTCGTCATGCGGATGACCAGCGGCACGGGCAGCTGGCCACCCGACATGTGCAGCAGGGTGGCGGCGTTGTTGAGGAGCTGGTCGAGGGCGAGCAGGCTGAAGTTGACGGTCATGATCTCGACGACGGGCCGCATCCCGGCCAGAGCGGCGCCGATGCCGGCCCCCACGAACGCGGACTCCGAGAGCGGGGTGTCGCGAACGCGGTCCGGTCCGAACTCCTCCAGCAGCCCGAGGCTGACGCCGAAACAGCCGCCGTACCTGCCGACGTCCTCGCCCATGAGGAAGACCCGGTCGTCGGAGCGCAGGGCTTCCCGCAGGGCCTCGCGCATCGCCTCCCGGTACGTCGTCTTCGTCCCCTCCGTCGCGACCGCGTTCACGGTCGGCTCACTTCCTCGGCCGAGGTACTGGTGACGTGGCGGAGCAGGTCCTCGACCGGCTCCTCGGGTGCTTGCTCGGCCGCATCCACGGCGCGGTCGATCTCGTCGGTGATCCGCTGCTCGATCCGGGTGAGTTCTGAGTCGTCGAGCTCGCCGTTGTCACGCATGAGGTGCGTCAGCCGGTCGATCGGGTCCCGGGACTTCCACTCCTCGATCTCCGCCTTCTTGCGGTAGCGGTCCGGGTCGTACATGGAATGGGCGCGGAACCGGTAGGTGCGCAGCTCCAGGAAGTGTGGTCCGGTGCCTGCCCTGATGCCTTCGACGGCCCGCCGGGCGGACTGTTCGACGGCGTCGACGTCCATGCCGTCCACGGCCCAGGCGGGCATGCCGTAGGAGGCGGCGCGCATCGCCAGGTCGGTCTGGGCGTGTTCGCGCGTGAGCGCCGTTCCCATGGCGTACAGGTTGTTCTCGCAGACCAGTAGCAGGGGCAGGTTCCACAGGGCGGCGAGGTTCGCCGTCTCGTGGAACTCGCCCTCGGCGAAGGCGCCGTCGCCGAAGAAACAGCAGGTGACGCGGGGCATGCCGCGCATCCGGTCGGCGAGGGCGAGACCGGCGGCCAGGGGAAGACCACCGGCGACGATCGCGCTGCCGCCGTAGAAGCGGCGGCTCGCGTCGAACAGGTGCATGGATCCGCCCCGGCCGCCGCTGCAGCCGGTCGCCTTGCCGTACATCTCGGCCATGACGGCCTCGGCCGTGAGGCCACGGGCCAGCGCGTGGCCGTGTTCGCGGTAGGTGGAGACGACCGCGTCCTCGGGGGTCAGCGCCTCGTTGACGCCGACGGCGACGGCCTCCTCACCGATGTAGAGGTGGACGAAGCCGCGGATCTTCGCGGCGCTGTACAACTCGACGCATCGCTCCTCGAAGCGCCGGATGCGCAGCATGGCCGTCAGCAGGTCCGTTCGGCGCCGGACATCCGGTCGGCCGACCGGTGGGGGTCCGGTGTCCGCCTTCCGCTCGGCCGTCGCGGTCTTCCTGCCGGGCTTCGGGGGCGCCGAGTCCTTGCCGGTGCGGGTGGTGGGTCGGGCCGCGCTCATGCGGATCCCTCCAAGGTCGACAAGTCGCCGGTAGGCAGACCGAGTTCACGCGCACGCAGCAGCCGGCGCATGACCTTGCCGCTGCGGGTCCTGGGCAGGTTCTGGTCGAACGCGATCTCCCTGGGCGCGACGGCCGGGCCCAGCCGCCGACGGGCGAAGCCCAGCAACTCGCGCTCCAGATCCGGGGAGGGGCCGACGCCGGGGCGCAGCGACACGAAGGCCTTGACGATGTTCCCGGCCACGGGGTCCGGCCGTCCGATCACCCCGGCCTCCGCGACCGCCGGGTGCTCCATCAGAGCGCTCTCCACCTCGAACGGGCCGATCAGATGCCCCGCCGACTTGATCACGTCGTCGGCGCGTCCCACGAACCAGTACCAGCCGTCCGCGTCCCGTCGCACCAGGTCGCCGGTCAGGTACCAGCCGTCGGTGAAGGCGGCGTCGTAGCGCTCCTTGTCGTGCAGATAGCCGCGGAACATCGACGGCCAGCCGGGGCGCAGCGCCAGCTCACCCTTTTCGTCGGGGCTCTGCACTTCCGTGACCCGGCCGTCGCTGACCAGCGTCCGGCCGTCCTCGCCGGTCCTCAGCACGGTCGCCTCGACGCCGGGCAGCGGGCGGCCCATCGAGCCGGGCCGGATGTCACAGGCCGCGTAGTTCGCGATCATGATGCAGCCGGTCTCCGTCTGCCACCAGTTGTCGTGCACCGGCAGGCCCAGCACATCCCGGCCCCACACGACGGCCTCGGGGTTGAGGGGTTCCCCGACGGAGGCGATGAGGCGCAGGGCCGACAGGTCGTAGGAGCGCGGCAGGTCGTACGGGCCCTGACGTGGTGTCGCACGCATGAGCATGCGCAGCGCGGTGGGCGCCGTGTACCAGACGGTGACCCGCTGCTCGCCGAGGATCCGGTACCAGCGGCGGGCGTCGTAGTCGCCCTCGTCGACGACCACCGTCACGCCGTGCACCAGCGGGGCGACGATGCCGTACGACATGCCCGTGACCCAGCCGGGGTCGGCGGTGCACCAGTACACGTCCCCGGGGTGCAGATCGAGCGCGTACGCGGCCGTGGCATGGTGGGCGACCACCGCCTCGTGGACATGGACCGCGCCCTTGGGGGTGCCCGTGGTGCCGCTGGTGAAGTGCAGCAGGGCCATGTCTCCGGGCGAGGTCGGCGGGATCGTGAAGGTGTCCGCGGCGGCGGACAGCAGCGCGTCGAAGGAGACGGTGCCGGGCAGATCCTCGGCGCCCGGCCCGACGATCAGGACGTGTTCCAGGCCGGGCAGCGAGTGCCGGCGGTCGGCCACCTTCTTCCGGTAGAGGGCCGCCGTGGTCACGAGCACCCGGGCGTCGCCGAGACGCAGCCGCTGCTCCACCGGGTCGGGGCCGAACGCGGAGAACAGCGGGCAGAGCACGCCGGTGTTCTTCAGCGCGCCCAGCACCGTGGTGTAGAGCTCGGGGCAGCGGCCGAGCAGCGTGAACACCCGGTCGCCGTGGCCGACGCCGAGTGTCCGCAGCACGTTCGCGAAGCGGGCCGTACGCCGGGCCAGTTCGGCGTACGTGACATCGGCGACGGCGTTGTCCCGGGCGATGCACCGCAGCGCGACCTTGTCCGCCCGATCCGAGGCCGCATGCCGGTCCACTGCCTCGTGTGCGATGTTCAGCCCGCCGCCGGGCAACCCGGCCAGCGCAGTGCGGGCCTGAGCCCAGGTGAACGTCGAGCGGACCCGTTCGTAGTCGGTGAGCCGAGGCGGAACGACCGGTGCGGTGTCCTTGTGGATCGTTTCCCAGTCCATGGGTGCTCCTCGCGGCACTGCCCTTGATCTCCAGGGTCGCGGAGCATGGCGCCGGTCGCACGTCGGCCCGCGTGGAGCGCCCGGACCAATGGACGGGCGGCATCTGCCGGCCTCGATGGAGCCGAGGGCCGCCCGCTTCTTGCGGGCCCTCATTGCACGGTGCGCGGTTTCGCTCCGCTCCTCCGTGTCTTTTGTGGCCCTCGGCTCATTTCCATGACACCGCTGCCCGCCCGCCGGCTGTAGGGCCGGACGGCCCTGCCGAGAGGGCCGGCCGACCCTCTCGGCGGAGAGCAGGAACGGCCGGATCCGCTCAGGGACCAACGGCACCTCCCGTCACGGGTTGAGGGCCACGAGAGGGGAGCCACACCTCACCGGGAGGCCCATGACGCTTCCCACCGTCACCATCGGTTCGGACGGCTCGTGCGAAAGCCTCACCGCTGCCGATCGGGCCGCCCGTGAGGCAGCCCTGCGGCAGTGTGAAGAAAGGTGGTGGACACCATGACCCAATGGCCCTTGGTCGTGGGCGTCGACGGATCGGGTCCCAGCCTCCTGGCGGTCGACTGGGCCGTGGACGAGGCGGCCCGGCACAAAATGCCGCTGCGGCTGGTGCACGCCTCCCTCTGGGAGGGCTCCGAAGGCACCTTTTCCCCGGTGGGCGAAAGGCCCTCGGCGCGTGTGTCGGCCGAGCACATCGTCGCCTCCGCCGCGGAACGTGCTCACCGGCGCAATCCGCAGATCAAGGTCTCCACCGCGATCCTCCCTGAGGAGGCGGCCCACGTCCTACTGCGCGAGGGCGACAGCGCCTCGCTCCTGGTGACCGGATCGCGGGGTCGCGGCGAGTTGAAGGGACTGCTCCTGGGCTCGGTCGGGCTCGCCGTGGCCGCGCGGGCGCACTGCCCGGTGGCCGTCGTGCGAGGCGACACGGCCGGTCTGGCCGGCGCCCACGAGCGGATTCTGCTCGGCGCGGGGGACCCCGGCACGAGCGGTGAGGCGGTGGATTTCGCCTTCCGCGAGGCGGAGGCCCGCGGGTGTGTCCTGGACGTCGTGCGCGCCTGGCGCTGCCCGGCGTACGAGACCACCGACCACCCGGCGTCGGCCGGGGGACCGGAGCGTCAGCACGAGGAGGAGGCTTCCCTCCTGCTCGACGAGCTGCTGCGCGACGCGATGGCCGCCCACCCGGGCGTCCGGGTGCGCCGCGCGACGGTCGAAGGCCCGGCCTCGAAGGTCCTCGTGCTCCGGTCGGCCGCCGCCGATCTGGTGATCGTCGGCGCGCGGCGCCACCAGGGCCGCTTCGGCCTCCAGCTCGGCCGGGCGAGCCACACGCTGCTGCACCACGCGCAGTGCCCGGTGGCGGTCGTGCCGCACGATCCGGGTGGCCGTCCCGTGGGCGGGCAGGAGACATGGGTCTGATGGCCCCTCGGGCGCACCCGGTAGCCCCTGTTCCGAACGTCGCTTCCCGCGTGACGCTGGTGGCGAGGGGGAAGGCCTTGTTCTGGAGGTGTATGTCATGCTGTCGCCCGTTGTCGTCGGCGTCGACGGTTCCGCCGAAAGCCTGGCAGCCGCCGAGTGGGCGGCCCACGAGGCCGTGCGCCGCGGGCGGGCCCTGCGGCTGCTGCACGCGCGCAGCTGGCACCCGGACCAGGAGCGGGCGGAGAGCGCGCAGGCGAGCGAGCGGCACCTGGCGCGGCGGGTCCTGCGGGAGGCGGAGGACCGCGTCCGCGCCGTGTGCCCCGAGGTGCCGTTGCACGCCGAGCAGGTCGCGGGACCGGCGACCGCCGCCCTGGTGGAGGCGGCGGACGGCGCCGACCTGCTGGTGCTGGGCTCGCGCGGGCTGGGGCGCGTCACCGGTCTGCTCCTGGGGTCGGTCGCGCTCGGCGTGGTGGCGAAGGCCACCCGGCCCGTCGTCCTGGTACGGGCCGGTACGGCCGGGGCAGAGCAGGCGGCCGGCACCGGGCGGCGGGACGTGGTCCTCGGCGTCGACGTCACGGAACCGTGCGACGAGGTGATCGCGTTCGCCTTCGCGGCGGCCCGCCTGCGGCACGCGCGGCTGAGGGTCCTGCACGCCTGGCGCGTGCCCGGCCCGCTCACCCTGGGCCCCGGCGAGGTGGGCCTGGTGGGCGGTCCGCAGCGGGCCGAGGAGTGGCTGGGCTTCCTGTCCGCCGTGCTCCAGGTGTGGCGCGAGAAGTACCCCGAGGTCGAGGTGGTGGAGACGACGGTGGAGGCCGAGCCGTCCGGAGCCCTTCTGAAGGCGGCGTCCGGAGCGGAACTGCTGGTCGTCGGCCACCGGCTCACCGACCGGCCGAAGGTCTCGCGCACCGGCCCGGTCACCCACGCCGTGATCCACGACGTCGGCTGCCCGGTGGTGATCGTGCCGCACGACTGACGGGGGCCGGCCCACGGGTCGACCGAGGGGGCATGCCCACGGTCAGGGAGCCAGGGAGAAGTAGTTCTCCTCCTCCTGCGTGAAGTGCAGCCGCAGCACGGTGTGCAGACCGTACAGGCAGGCGCGCAGGTCCTCGAGCTGCTCGGACTTCAGCGCGCCCTGTGCTTCGGCGAGTGCCACGTGGGTGGCCACCCGCCCGGAGAGCCGTTCGATCTCGGCGTGGGCGCGGCTCATGGTCGCCGTCGCCTCGGGGCCGCCGAGTGTGGGTCCGAGAGCCGGATAGAGCTGGTGCTCCTCGGCGTACTCGTGCGGCAGCAGCCGCTCGATGAGCAGCCGGTTCACCTCGCGTACCAATTCCAGGGCCTGCGCTTCCTGGCCGGGAGCCGAGAGCCGGGCCGCCGCGTCGCGCACGGCCTGCAACACGTCCTGCAGGTCCTCGTGCTCGGCCGCGAAACGGTGGATCAGGGCCTCGGCGGCGGGTTCCAGGGCGGGCCGGGCCCCTTGGTCCACGCGCAGGGCGCGCAGCGCGTTGAGGATGACCGCCACGTCGATTGCCTCCTGCAACAGGGCACCCACCGTCGGCGGCAGCAGTCCCATGGCGGCCGCGCCCATGGCAGCCAGGGACAGCAGCATGCCTCCGAGGGCGCTCTGCACGGCGATGCGGCGCGCCCGTACCGCGATCGACGTGGCGTCGGCCAGCCGGTCCACGCGGTCGGTGGTGAGGACGATGTCCGCGGCCTCGGAGGAGGCGGTGGAACCCCGTGCCCCCATCGCCACGCCGACGTCCGCGGCGGCGAGCGCGGGCGCGTCGTTCACCCCGTCGCCGACCATGACGGTGACGGCACGCCGGCGTTCCGCGCGGACCTCGGCCACCTTGTCCGCCGGGGTCAGTTCGGCCCGTACGCCGTCGAGTCCGAGGACGGCGGCGAGCTCGCGGGCGGGCTCGGGCCGGTCGCCGGTGAGCATCACGATCCGCTCCATGCCCGCCGTACGCAGCCGTCGCAGGGTCCGCGGCGCGTCGTGGCGCAGTGGATCACGCAGCAGGACGGCCCCCACCGGGAGGCCGTCGACGGTGAGCCAGGCGACGGCGGCCCCGTCCAACAGCGCCCGGTTCTCCGCCGCCCGCGCCCAGTCCGGGACCGGCGTACCGGGCTCCAGGCGGCCGACGGTCACCCTGCGGCCCTCGACCACGCCGTGCGCGCCCCGGCCGGCCTCCTCCGACACGTCCGTCGCCACCGACGGCTCCAGCTCGCGCTCATGGGCCGCGTCGACGATGGCGTGGGCCAGGACGTGTGGCGAGTACTGGTCGACGGTGGCCGCCAGCCGCAACACCTCGGCGGGTTTCCAGCCGGGGCCCGCGGTCACATCGAGAACGCGCGGGCGACCGCCGGTCAGGGTGCCGGTCTTGTCGAGCAGCAGCGTTCGGGCCCGTCCCAGGCGCTCCAGGGCGCCACCGTCCCGGACCACCACACCCAGCCGGGACGCCCGGGACAGTCCGGAGACGATCGCCACCGGGGCGGCGAGCAGCAGCGGGCAGGGAGTGGCGACCACCAGCACCGCGACGGCCCGCACTGCGGAGCCGCTGAACAGCCAGGCCAGCCCTGCGACCGCCACCGAGAGAGGCAGGAACCACGCCGCGTAGCGGTCGGCCAGGCGGACGACCGGGGCCGCCTCCGCACCCGCCTGCCGGGCCAGCCGCACGATCCCGGCATAGGTGCTGTCCTGCTCGGTCGCGGTGGCCCGCAACTCGAAGGCCCCGCCCGCGTTGACGACTCCGCTGCGCACGGTGTGCCCGGACCCCCGCTCCACCGGCGCCGACTCGCCCGTGAGTACCGACTCGTCGAGGACGGCCGCCGGGCCCACCACCTGCCCGTCGACCGGAACGACCTCGCCCGCGCCGACGACGAGCAGGTCCCCCACGGCGACTTCGGCGAGGGGGACCGGGCGGACCTCGGTGCCGGTGCGTCGGCGGGCGGTGCGGGGCGCGTGCGCGAGCAGCGCACGCAGGTCACGGGAGGCACGCCGCTGGGCGGTGGCCTCCAGTGCGCGGCCGGTGGCCAGCATCAGACCGATCAGCGCACCGGCGAGGTACTCGCCGACGGCCAGGGTGCCGCCGAGTGCCAGGACCGCGATGAGGTCCACACCGGCGTGACCGCGCCGCAGCGAGGTCAGAACCCAGCCGACCGCGGGGACGACGGCGGAAGCCGTGCCCAGAGCCCAGCACAGATCGGCGGCGTCGGTGTCGCCCAGCAGCCAGAGAACGCCCCCCGCCGTCAGCGCCGAGGCCGTGACGGCCAGGAGAGCGGGTTCGAGCCAGGATGCCGCCGTCTGCGCCGAGGCAGGTCCGGGCACCGGCTTCTCCCTGCCGGCCCGGTGGGAACGGCCGGCGCGGTTGACGTGACCCATGGCAGTCCTCACCGTCGGCGGGCTCGCGGCGTGGAGCAGCCGGCAACGACGCCACCTGCCCGGTCGGCCGCGTGCGTACTCTCCTCTCCTCGCGTCCAGGATCCGACGATTCATCGGGCGGATCCAGGGCCGCATGGCCCCATGCTCCTCGCCTGGCCTCCGGCCCGCCACGCCCAGGGTCCGTCACGGTGCTCCTCGTCGGAAAGCCAGGGGCAGCGTGCAGTCGGCCGGATCGGGCGATGGCGGGTACGCGTGGGTGCGGTGGGCGACCCGGGTGAGGAGAGCACTCCCCCCGCCCGGCTCCCGTACCTGCCTGGTCAGGGCCTGGGCGGCGGCAGGCCGGCCGCCGCGGGTGCCGCAGGTACCACCGCCGTCGTGCATCGTGAACGCCGTGGGGCAGCGCTCCGCTCGATCTCCGTCCTCGATCCGGAGGTCTCCTGGAGGGCGCGCCCCCGACCAGCACCACGAGCGCACCCCCACCCCAGCCGAAGGAGACCCGTGACGAACGCGGCGCCCGGCCGCAGCCGTGCCCGAACGGCAGTGAGCAGGTCGCGGCATGCTCCGATCTGAGGGCTGACGGGTGACGGCTCTTGGCTGAACGCGTGAGGGCGTGGGATCCGACCGGACGACCCGCTTTGCGTACGGCGACGCACCGCCGTCCGTCATGCCGCCGGATGCGCACCTCTGGCGCTGTGGCGACGGCTCCCGCAGCGTGGAGAGCAGGGGCGGACCGGCGCGGTGGGCACGTACGCTGAAGGAGAGGTGGGACGCATGGACAAAGATGCCTCCGAACGCCGGGTGGTGGTCGGTGTCGACGGGTCGCAGTCCTCGTACGAGGCTCTGCGCTGGGCCGTGCGCTACGCCGGTCTCGTCGGCGGCACCGTGGACGCGATCGCGGTGTGGGAGCTGCCGGGCCTGTACGGCTGGTCGGCGCCCGCCGTGGACATGGACGTCGACGAGGACGAGACCCGGCAGAAGATGAGCCGGGAGCTGACCGACGTGCTCGGCGCGGACACGGCCGACTCGGTCCGGACCCGTGTGGTGCACGGCAATCCCGCCGACGTTCTGCTGCGGGCCGCCGAAGGAGCCGAGGTCCTGGTCGTCGGCAGCCGGGGCAGGGGCGGATTCGCGCGCGCACTGCTCGGCTCCGTCAGCCAGCACGTGTCCCAGCACGCGAGCTGCCCGGTGGTGATCGTGCGCTCCGAGAAGCAGTGACCCCGAAGCAGTGACCTGCGGCCCGGTACGGTGCAGGGCCCCAGGTCACCGGAACGCCGCGTGGACCTCCTGCTCGCTCGCTTCGCGGGACACGGTCAGCAACTCGTCGCCGGGGAGCAACCGCACCTCGGGGCCGGGGACCGTGGGCCGGCCGCCGCGGTCACCGCGGAGGAACCGGTGATCACCCCGGCCGTGACCGTCACCGCCGACGTCCCCCTCGCCGGGGCCGCCCGCGTCATGACCCGGCAGCGGGTCGAGCCGTTGCCGGTGGTCGACGACGAAGCCATGGTGAAGGGCGTCGTCAGCCGTACCGGTCTGCTGGAGGTGTTCCTCCGCGACGACGAGGAGATCTCCAGGGAGATCAGCGCCGAGGTGGTCGCCGACCGGTTCCCGGTGCCGATGGAGCCGGTCCGTGTGGAGGTGTACGACGAAGTGGTCATCCTCTCCGGCCACGTTCCCGCCGCCCCCTCGTGCCGCTCGCTGTGCGTCTGCTCCGTGCCGTGGAAGGAGGCGTGCACGTGCCTGCGCGCTGTCGGCGCCGCACCGTCGCCCGGCTCTCGACCCGGATCTCCCGGACGACGGAGAACTCCGACGGCCACCACAGGCCCCAGCGGGTGATGACCACCTGACCGGGCCCAGCAGGGCCCGGTGAGGGGCCGATCGGCCCACGACCTGCACCACGGGTGCGCGGCCGGTGCGCTGCAGCCCGACGAGACACTTCACACCGGTTCACCTGCTGTCGCTTATATCGGCCTCCTCCAACGCTGCCCGCCCGGCCTCCAACCGTGCCACCGGAACCCGGAACGGCGAGCAGGAGACGTAGTCCAGGCCGGCGGCGTGGAAGAAGTGAACCGATTCGGGGTCGCCGCCGTGTTCGCCGCACACACCGATCTTCAGCTCCGGCCGGGTGGTGCGGCCCTCGGCGACCGCGATCCCGACGAGCCGGCCCACGCCGTCCTGGTCGATCGTCTCGAACGGGGAGGTGGGGAAGACACCCTTGTCGAGATAGGCGGAGAAGAACTCCGCCTCGACGTCGTCGCGGGAGAACCCCCACGTGGTCTGGGTCAGGTCATTGGTGCCGAAGGAGAAGAACTCCGCCTCCTCGGCGATCCGGCCCGCCGTCAGCGCCGCCCTGGGCAGCTCGATCATGGTCCCGACGGGGCAGGTGACGGGGACGCCGGACGCCTCGGAGACCTCGGCGAGCACCCGCTGCACCTCCTCGCGCACGATCCGCAGTTCCCGCACGTCCCCGACGAGCGGGACCATGATCTCCGCCTGGGGAGCGCCGTCGGCCCGGGTGCGTTCGGCGACGGCCTCGCCGATGGCCCGTACCTGCATGGCGACCAGGCCGGGAACCACCAGACCGAGGCGCACGCCCCGCAGCCCGAGCATCGGGTTCTCCTCGTGCATCCGGTTCACCGCGGCCAGCAGTTCGACGTCGCGCGCGACCGGCAGGTCGCCGCGCGCCTCGGCCGCGGCGATCCGCACCGCGAGTTCTGTCCGGTCGGGCAGGAACTCGTGCAGCGGCGGGTCCAGCAGGCGAATGGTGACCGGAAGGCCGTCCATCGCCTCGAGGATGCCGACGAAGTCCTGACGCTGGAGCGGCAGCAACGCCGCCAGAGCCCCGTGGCGTTCGGTGTCCGAGCGCGCCAGGATCATCTCCTCGACAAGCTTGCGGCGCTCGCCGAGGAACATGTGCTCGGTGCGGCACAGCCCGATGCCCTGAGCACCGAACCGGCGGGCTCGCACGGCGTCCTCAGGGGTGTCGGCGTTGGCCCGCACCTCCAGCCGCCGGACGGTGTCGGCCCGGGCCAGGGCGCGCGCCACCGCGTCGACCACCCCGGCTGATCCCTCGCCGGTGTCGCCGGTGTCGCCGGTCTCCAGGAACCGCATGACCGCCGAGTCGACGAGGGGCACCGACCCCGGATACACGGCACCGGCGGAGCCGTCCACGGAGATGACCGTGCCCTCTTCGACGACGGTGCCGTCAGGGGCGGTGAAGCGCTGGGCCTCCGTGTCCACCTCGAGATCCTCGGCGCCGCACACGCAGACTTTGCCCATGCCGCGGGCGACCACGGCCGCATGGCTGGTCTTGCCGCCGCGGCTGGTGAGTACGGCCTGGGCGGCGATCATGCCGGGCAGGTCGTCGGGGGTCGTCTCCTGGCGGACCAGGATCACCTTCTCGCCGGCCGCGGCACGTCGTACGGCCTCCGCCGAGTGGAAGACGGCCGCTCCGACCGCGGCACCCGGAGACGCCGGGAGGCCGCGGGCGAGCGGATCTCCGTTCCCCGAGGTGTCGAAGCGTGGGAACATGAGCCGGGTCAGTCCCTCGCCGCTCACCCGGGCAAGGCTCTCGTCCGGGGTGATGAGTCCCTCGTCGGTGAGGGCGGCGGCAAGGGCGAAGGACGCCTCGGCGGTGCGCTTGCCGACCCGGGTCTGGAGCATCCACAGCGTGCCGCGCTCGATGGTGAACTCGATGTCGCACAGATCGCGGTAGTGCCGCTCCAGCGTCCGCATGTGGGCGCACAGCCGGGCGTACGACGTGGGGTCCAGCCGCTCCAGCTCGCTCAGGGGCACGGTGTTGCGGATGCCGGCGACGACATCCTCACCCTGGGCGTTGGACAGGTAGTCGCCGTACGGTCCGGGGTGCCCGGTGGCCGGGTCACGGGTGAAGGCGACGCCGCTGCCGGAGTCGGAGCCGAGGTTGCCGAAGACCATGCGCTGCACGCTGACGGCGGTGCCCAGATCGTCGGGGATGTGCTCGCGCCGGCGGTACAGGCGTGCCCGCTCCCCGTTCCAGGACTCGAAGACGGCCAGGATCGCCCGGTGCAGTTGCTCGGCGGGAGACTGCGGGAAGCTCTCACCGGTTTCCCGACGGATCACGGTCTTGTACGTCTCCACCAGCTCGGCGAGGTCACCGGCATCCAGGTGCATGTCGTCCGGGGCGCCACGCAGGTCCTTGAGCTCGGCCATGGCCTGCTCGAACAGGGCGGCGTCGACACCCATGACCGTGCTGCCGAACATCTGGACGAGGCGGCGGTAGGAGTCCCAGGCGAAGCGTTCGCTGCCGGAGACCTTGGCCAGGCCCAGGACGGAGTCGTCGTTCAGCCCGATGTCGAGGATCGTCTCCATCATGCCGGGCATGGAGAAGCGGGCCCCTGAGCGGACGGACAGCAGCAGCGGGTCGTCCCGCTGTCCCAGCCGTCGGCCTGCGGCCTTCTCGACGGCCTTCAAGTAGTCGGAGACCTCCCGCGACATGCCCATGGGCTCGCCCCCGGTGGTGAGGAAGGCCCGGCAGGCCTCGGTGGTGATGACGAAACCCGGCGGGACCGGCAGCCCGAGCCGTGTCATCTCGGCCAGGTTCGAGCCCTTGCCGCCGAGCAGGCCGACCATCTCACGACCGCCCTCGGTGAAGTCGTACACGTAACGGACCATGACACCGTCCTCCTCCGTCAGGGGCCTGATGTGTCCAGCGTCCGACCGCGGGGCCCCTGGTGGGAGGTGCCGGCAGGCCCGGGCAAGGGGGGCCGTTGGGCCCCGACATCGCCCGCTGACGGTGCTCCCTGACGAAAAGGAGGGGGCGGGCGAAGATCCGTGCAAGGGCTGTGCGGCCTCTGGGCATCCACCTCGGCGGGGAAGAGGTTCGAGGGCGTCAGGAGCACCGGAAGCGATCCGGGGCCGAGAGGGATGCACGATGCCTCGCAACCTGGGTAGGGGGAGTCGCCGGATCCTCCGGGAATCCGGCGGCCGCACACCGGGTGGCCCGGGAGGCTCTGCGCCGTGCACCGGGCACGACTGGGCCGAGCAGACCGTCCGGGGGTCGTCCACAGCGGCTGCGCAACCCGTCCCGGGCCACGGATCGCCGACCCCCCTCGGGTACGACCAGCCGGTCGCCGCCGCAGAGGACAGTACCCAGGAGAGGGCCGTCGCTCCCGGCGAGGAACGGGTCGCCTCGGGGCTCGCATCGTGCGGATCGTCGCGGCCACCATCTCGCCGGAGTCCTTCGGGATCACCGCGAAGACATCGCGCAGGAAGTCAGGAAGTCAGGAAGTGAACGCGACACCGCCGGTGGGCGGCGCCGAGCACGACCTCGCGGACGGCCTGATTCCCCGGGTGCCGGGTCCGGAGGTCGCGGCGGGCCGTGGGCAGTGCGACGGTATGGGCAGGGAGTCTCGTGAGCGGCAGGACGGGAAGGCGGTGGTGACCATGGAACTCTCGCTGGTGGTGGGGGTCGACGGTTCGGATCCCAGCCTGGAGGCGGTGGACTGGGCGGTGGAGGAGGCGGCGCGGCACAAGCTTCCTCTGCGGTTGGTCCATGCCTCGCTGTGGGAGCGGTACGAAGGAGGCGTCCCGTCCTTCGGACGGGAGCGTCCCGCCGAAGCCGTCCTTGCCCAGCACATCGTCGCCTCCGGAGCGGAACGGGCCCGGCAGCGCCGCCCGGAGGTCAAGGTGTCGAGCGATGTGCTCCCCGACGACCCCGTGTCGGCGCTGCTGGCGGCCGGACAGGAGGCGTGGTCCCTGGTCACGGGCTCCCGCGGGCGCGGTGAGTTGGCCGGGCTGACGCTGGGGTCGGTCGGTCTCGCGGTGGCCGCTCGCGCGATGTGCCCGGTCATCGTGGTCCGTGGCGGGGAACGGAACCGGCAGGGAGCCTTCGGACGGGTGGTGGTCGGGGTGGGCGACCTGCCCCACGGTCCGGGTGCGGTGCGGTTCGCCTTCCGCGAGGCCGAGGTGCGCGGCTCGGCCCTGGAGGCCGTGCGGGCCTGGCGCAGTCCGGCTCCTGAGCACGCGGACCCCCACCGCGCGGACGACGGCAGGCCCGCGCCCGAGGAACGGGCGTCGGCCGGCCTCGCCGAGGCGTTGAGTGAAGCGGCACGGGAACACCCGGACGTCGACGTACGCCGCACACCGGTCGAAGGTCCCGCCCACAAGGTCCTCCTGGAGGCATCGGCCGATGCCGACCTGATCGTCGTCGGAGCCCTGCGGCGGCACGGCCACTTCGGTCTCCAGCTCGGCAGGGTCGCCCACACCTTGCTGCACCACGCCGAGTGCCCGGTCGCCGTCGTTCCGCAACGGGGCTGAGCCCGAGGGGCGTCGTACTCCTGCACGGTCCGGCAAGGAGAGATGCGAGGGCGGCCGATGTCGGAGTGGACGTGGGAGTACGAGGGGTACGACCCCGCCGCCGAGCGGTTGCGGGAATCGCTCTGCACGCTCGGCAACGGCTACTTCGCCACCCGTGGCGCGGTGCCCGAGTGCAGGGCGGGCCTGGTGCACTGCCCGGGGACCTACGCGGCCGGGTGTTACAACCGCCTCGAGTCGACCGTGGCGGGGCGCCAGGTCGCCAACGAGGACATGGTCAACCTCCCGAACTGGCTGCCGCTGCGTTTTCGTCTGCGTTCCCGGGGAGGGACATGGGGGCCGTGGCTCACCCCGGACTCCACAGCCCTGCTCGACCACCGGCAGGTCCTGGATCTGCGCGGGGCCGTGCTCATCCGTACCTCGCGCTACCGGGACGACGCCGCGAGAGCGCTCCGGGTGGAACAGATCCGCCTGGTGCACATGGGGGACCCGCATCTGGCGGCGCTGCGGACGGTACTCACCGCCGAGGACTGGACGGGAGACGTCGAGGTCGAGTCCGCCCTCGACGGCGATGTGATCAACGCCAACGTCCACCGTTACCGGTCTCTCAACCGGCACCACCTGGCCCGCGTACGGACCGGCGTGCGGGAGCCCGGGACGGTGTGGCTGCGCTGCCGGACCAGCACCTCGGACATCGGGATCGCCATGGCCGCCCGGAGTGCCGTCGTGGGGCTGCCCGCGTCCTCCTCACAGCTGCGTCCCGACCGGCACCGCGCGGTCCACCGCCTGGTGATCCCGATCGGTCCGGGCCGGCCCGTCGAGGTCGAGAAGACCGTGGCGCTGCACACCTCACGCGACACGGCGATCGCCGACCCGCTCGAGGCTGCCGTCGACCGGGTGACCGAGGCATCGGACTTCGCCGCCCTGCTGCACTCCCACGTCGCCGCCTGGAAGCGGCTGTGGCGGCGCGCGGAGGTCCGGGTGCCCGGCGAGGCGGGCCGCATCCTGCGCCTGCACCTGTTCCACGTGCTGCAGACGCTGTCACCGCACACCGCGGACCTGGACGTGGGAGTGCCGGCCCGGGGACTGCACGGCGAGGCCTACCGCGGGCACGTCTTCTGGGACGAACTGTTCGTGCTGCCGTATCTGAACCTGCACTTCCCGGAGGTCTCCCGGGCACTGCTGACCTACCGCCACCGGCGCCTGCCGCAGGCGTGCCGGGCGGCGGCCGCGGCCGGCCGGACGGGGGCGATGTACCCGTGGCAGAGCGGCAGCGACGGCCGTGAGGAGACCCAGGAGCTGCATCTGAACCCCCGCTCGGGCCGCTGGCTGCCGGATCACTCCCGGCTCCAGCACCATGTGGGCTCGGCGATCGCGTACAACGTGTGGCAGTACTGCGAGGCCAGCGGCGACACGGAGTTCCTGCACACCAAGGGCGCGGAGATGCTGCTGCAGATCGCCCGCTTCTGGGCGGACACGGCGGTCCACGACCCGGAGTCGAACCGTTATCGCATTCGTGGGGTGGTCGGCCCCGACGAGTACCACGACGGTTACCCGGGCTCCTCCCGGCCCGGCCTGGACGACAACACGTACACCAATGTCACCGCCGCCTGGGTCATCACCCGCGCCCTGGACCTCGTACGGCGGCTTCCCGCGTGGCGCAGGGAGGAGCTGTTCGAGCACGTGTGCCTGGACCGTGACCAGCTCCCCAGGTGGGAGGAGGTGTCCCGGCGGTTGCGGGTGCCCTACCACCAGGGCGTGATCAGCCAGTTCGAGGGCTACGGCGACCTCGCCGAGCTGGACTGGGACGGCTACCGCGCCCGGTACGACAGCATCCGCAGACTGGACCGGATCCTCGAGGCCGAGGGAGACTCGGCCAACCGCTACAAGGCCTCCAAACAGGCCGACGTCCTCATGCTCGGCTATCTCTTCTCGCCCACGGAACTGCAGCGGTTGTTCCGGCGGCTGGGGTACGCGATGGACGACGCGATCTGGCGCGGGACCGTCGACTACTACCTCCGGCGCACCAGCCACGGCTCCACCCTCAGCGAACTCGTCCACGGCTGGGTCCTCGCCCGGGCCAGACGGGCGGAGGCGTGGCAGTACTTCCATGAGGCCCTCGAGTCGGACGTCGCCGACGTCCAGGGCGGCACGACCGGCGAAGGCGTCCACCTCGGCGCCATGGCGGGGACCCTCGACCTCGTCCAGCGCTGCCTGACCGGACTGGAGACCCGCGAGGACGCCCTGTGGCTCGACCCGGTGCCGCTTCCGGCGCTGTCCGAGTACGGGTTCTCCCTGCGCTACCGCGGTCACTGGGGCATCAGCCTGCGGCGCCACAGCGGGCAGCTGGAACTCGGCGTACCGGACTCGGAGGAATCGCCGGTCCGCGTGGTGCTCGCCGACCGAGCCGTCACCATCGCTCCCGGAGAGACCTGCACGCTCCAGCTGCCGCCGAGCTGATCGGTGCCGCCGACGGGAGAAGCCCGAGGTGCCCTCACGAGCCGCCGGAGCCCACGCCGCCGGCCGGGCGGCAGGGGCGCGGCGTACTCGGACGGACGCGACGCCGACCACGCCGATCACGGGGCGGACACCGTGGGTACGGAGCCCCGCACCGCGGACCGACACGGACACCCCGCCGGGCCGGGACAGCGCGAACGCTTCTTTGTGGGAAGGCGTACCGGTCAGGGAGCCAGGGAGAAACAGTCCTCCTCCAGGGTTCGCAGAACCGCCCGGTGCCCCAGCGGTCCTTCGCTGTCGGAGCCGCCGAACAGGCGGAGAGCCAGAACGAAGCAGACCACCGCGCGGGCCGGGAGAAGCCTGCGGCGGCGCCCGCTCTTCCGGTCGACTCCAGTACTTCGTCGACCCGTGGACGGCCCGCCGCGTGAAAGCGCGAGGCTAGTCGTACCGGCGAAGGGTCCGTGTCGCGAGCTCGCGGATCCGGTCACGGGCTTCGGGGGGATCGGTCACGGTGAGGTCGTCCGCGAAGGGCAGCAACTGGCGCACGTCCTCGATCTCCCGGCATGCCACCGTGATCGTGGCTTCCTCGCCTTCGTGGGACCGCACGGTCAGACGGGAACCGAGGATGCGCCTGGCGCGATCGAGCTGGCGGGCGGCGAGTCGTGCGTGTATCCGGACGGCATCGCTCGTCTCCCAGCGCGAGGTCAGTTCCGTCACCACGTCGGCGAGGGCCGTTCCGGGGCGCAACCGGCGCGGGGCGCGCATCGGTCGCCATTCGACAAGCCGTTCAAGGGCGTACAGCCGGGGAACTCCCGAGCGATCGGCGACGAGGTACCACCGGCCCGCTTTGGCCAGCAGGCCGTACGGATCGACGACCTGCCAGGCCGGCTCGACGTCCTCGGAACGCCGGTAGCGGATGCGCAGCCGCACACCGCGGCGTACGTCACCGACGACGGCGCTCGGATCGGCCCCCTCGGCGTCCCGGCCGAACCAGGGCCTGTTGTCGGTGGTGACGACAGCGCTGATCGGCAGTCGAGACGACGCCGGATGTCGCCGTGCCGCGACCTTCGCTCGGGCCCGGCGGCTCTCGGTACCGGCGCCCAGCTGGTGGCGCTGCTCGTCGTCCAGACCGTGGAGCACGAGATGGTCGCGCTCGGTCGGGGTGAGCCGCGAGGTGTCGAGCGCGCCACCGGGCAGCAGCGTCACCCCGCCCCAGCGGCCGCGCTCGACCAGTATCGGAAAGCCCGCCTCCTGCAGCCATCGCAGGTCCCGCAGCACGGTGCGCACCGAGACCCCGACCCGCTCCGCGAGAACGGCCGTGGTGATGACCTCGCGGGTCTGGAGGGCCAGCAACAGGGAGAAGAAGCGATCCGGGGTCATGACGCCGAGGTTCTCACGGGAACACGACAGGATCTGTCATGTATGACCGGCAGGCTCCTCTCGCCCGGACCGACCGGATCGTCCGGATCGACCGGCAGAACCGAAGGAGCCACTCATGGCAGTCCCGAACATGGTCATCGTCCACGTCTCCGACGCACCGGCGTCCGCCCGCTTCTACGCGGAACTGTTCGACATCGAGCCGAGCTTCGAAACGCCCAGGTTCATCTCGTTCCCCCTCACCGACGGGTTCGACCTGGCCCTGTGGAGCGGGGTCTCGGGCCATCTGACGGCGCCGCGCACCAGTGAACTGTGCGTGACCGTGAACGGCGGTCCCGAACAGATCGACCAGCAGTTCCGGGACTGGACGGCGAAGGGCGTCAAGACGGTGGAGGAACCCCACGACGAGGTGTTCGGCCGTACATTCGTCGTCGCCGACCCCGACGGCAACCTGATCCGGGTGGCACCCGTCGACTGACGCCCCCTGCCGGCGGCACGCGGCTCCGCGGTCCCCGACCGTCCCGGGGTTCGGCCGCGCACCCTGGCGGGCGGATTCGCCTGCACCGAGGCCGAGGGGACCACGCTGCGGATCGACGGAGCCGAGACCAGGCCCACCGACCCCGGGCCGACCGGCCCGGACGGGGGTGAGGACATCCCGCTTCCGGCTGCCGCCCGGGGGAGCGACCTTCCTTCACCCGGGCCAGGCCGGTGGGGGCGTGGTTGAGCCGGGCTTTCCTCCAGACCGGCAGGGTCGGCCGGACCAGGGTCCTGCGCGGGTGTCTCTCGCCCGCACGGAGGAGGGCGACGGGCAGGTCGCCCGCGTACGCGACCGCCCGGGCCGGGCGGGACCGACTGCCGGTCGCCCGGGTGCCTCCGTGGGACCACCGAGCGGCGGGGCGGGTCACCTCTTGACCGCGACACCGCACACGGAGACGTCGGCCGTGTCCTCCTCGGCCCGGTCGGCGTCCGGGCGCCAGGCGGTCGTGGACACGACCCCCGGCTCCACCGGATCCAGACCGGCGAAGAAGGAGGCGATCTCCTGCGGCGAGCGCAGGTGGTAGGTGTTGGCCGACTGCCCGTTGTAGACCCCGACCGCGGTGTTGAGCGCCTCGTTGGTGTTCGTGCCGTCGCTCAGGGCCAGGTAGCTGCCCGGGGGCAGGGCCGACATCAGCGTGCTCACCAGATCGGCGGGGCGCTCGGCGTCGGAGAGCTGCCCCATGACGCCCAGCATGGTCAGGGCGACCGGGCGGCTGAGGTCCAGGGTCTTCGCCGCCTCGGCGAGGATGTGTTCCGGGTCCCTGGCGTCGGCGTCGATGTAGGCGCAGGCGCCCTCGGTGCTGCTGGTGAGCAGGGCGTGGGCGTGCACCAGGACGAGGGGGTCGTTGTCGACGTACACGATGCGGCTCTCCGGCGCGATGCGCTGGGCCAGTTCGTGGGTGTTGTCGGCGGTGGGCAGTCCGCTCCCGATGTCGAGGAACTGGCGGACACCGGCCTCGCCCGCGAGGAAGCGCACGGCGCGCGCGAGGAACCTCCGCTGCAGCCGTGCGACGGCGGCGAACTCCGGAAAGGTCTTCAGGATGACCTCACCGGCCTCGCTGTCGACGGGGTAGTTGTCCTTGCCTCCCAGCAGGTAGTTCCAGACACGGGCGGAGTGCGGACGATCGGTCTGCAGCCTGTCCCTGACTTCTTCACGCGGGTGAGTCATGGGGAAAGCTTCACACAGAGCTGTGCATCCGTAGGTCAACTACCGTGATACCGGCTTGACTTCGCTCGGGCTGAGGAACGTCGCCAGGGCCGCGACGGCCCGCTGGTGGCCGGACATCCACAGCACCGTCAAAAGATACGGAACCCTTGGCGCAGCCAACCGGGGAAGGGGCGGGCATGGCGCGGACGAGGACCCGACGGGGCGCGGCCACGTCCAGCGAGCCATGGCCAAGCTGCATGCCCGGGACCGCGCCCGTGTCCCTCTGTACGAAACCGGAGCACTCCATGCGGCGCGAAGCGGCGGAGAACTGCTGCGGATGTGCTGTTTCAGACGGCGGACCAGCCGTCGTCGACCGGAAGGATCGCGCCGTTGACGTTGCTCGCGGCATCCGAGGCGAGGAACAGGATCACCGCCGCCTGCTCCTCGGGCTGCGAGACACGGCCGAGGTTGACGAAGTGCGGGCCCAGTGCCGCCGGACCGTGTGCCGTTCGATCGGCGTCCACCGTGATGGCGGTCGCGGTGCCGCCCGGGCAGATCGCGTTGGCACGGATGCCGTTCTTGCGGTACATCACCGCCAGCGACTTCGTCAGCCCCACCACACCGTGCTTGGCGGCCGTGTACGCGGCGCCCGCCGCGCTGCCGCGCAGGGAGGCCTCGGAGGCGGTGTTCACGATGGCGCCGCGTCCGGCGGCCAGCATGAGCGGCAGCACGGCACGGGTCAGCATGAAGGGCGCGGTGAGGTTGACCCGGATGAGCCGTTCCCATTCGGCGTCGCTCACGTCGGCCAGTGCCGACATGCCGTCCATGATCCCGGCGTTGTTGACCAGGACGTCGACGCCGCCGAACCGTTCCGCGGCCGTCGCCGTCACCCGATCGACGACGGTCTGTTCGCTCAGATCACCCGTGACGGCCACCGCCGTGCGGCCGGCCTTCTCGATCTCCTCGACGACCGCGGCGGCCCCCTCGGCATTGAGGTCCGCCACCACGACGCGGTCCCCCTGAGCGGCGAACGCGAGCGCGGCCGCACGTCCTATGCCGGATCCCGCTCCGGTGACGATCACGCTGCGTCCGTTCCGCTCGCCGGTCATGAAGTGCTCCGTCCAGTGAAGTGCCGACGCGGTGGACCGGTGTCGCACCGCGGCAGCAGCCTACTTCTTTATGTCTCTGAGTGACATAAAGTCTGTGTGGAGAATGGACGCACCATGGACCACCGCAGCCGGAGGGACGGATGACCGCATCCCGTGGACGGACGGGGCGCCCCCCGTTGACCGAGGAACGCAAGGCCGCCATCCGGCTGGAGATCGCCGGTGCCGCGGTCGACCTGTTCATCACCCAGGGCGTCGCCGCGACCACGGGTGAGCAGATCGGGCAGGCGGTCGGCGTCTCGGCGCGGACCGTCTGGCGCTACTTCCCCACCAAGGAGAGCTGCGTACGGCCGCTGCTGACGACCGGTGTCGACACGATCGCCACCGCCCTGCGGCGGTGGAGCCCCGGCAGGCCTCTGCAGGACGCCTTCGACCACCTGTGGACCACCGACGTGCTTCTGCCCGGACCGGACGTCGGCGCCCTGCTGCGCCTGGCCCGGACCGAACCGGGTCTGCGCGCCGTCTGGCTGCAGACGCACGACGAGGCGGAACCCGTCTTCTCGCGCGCCCTCGCCGAGCGGGCCGGACTGCCCGCCGATGACGTGCGGCCGGCCGTGTGGGCCGCGATGCTCAATGCCGCCCTGCGCGCGGCCGTCGAACACCACGCCTACCGAACGGCAGGGCCCGACACCGGTTCCGCGGCCGCCCGGGCCGACCTCGTGTCGACCGTACGGACCGCTCTGGCCGTCGCGGCGACCGGCATCGCCTGACCTCGTCAGGTACGCACTCCTTCCGTCCGTACGCGGGGGCATCGGGTCATGTCCACCGGAGCGGCCGTCGAAGACACCGCTCCAGCGGACGTGACCACCGCGTTCCGCGCGGGGCGCGGTCACGGCGGTTGCCGCAGGGGCACCCTTTCCCGTGAGCACGGGGAGCCGTTCTGTGGGGAGCCGTGCTATGCCGTCTCCCGGTAGGCCGCCGCCTCCTCCAGGTCCAGCCGCCGCAGCAGGGTGCGCAGCATCTCGTCGTCGAGGTAGCGGGCGTCGCGGAGTCTGACGAACACGTCACGCTCCGCGCTGATCATCTCCCGCGACAGCCGCCGGTAGGTGTCGTCCACGGACTCCCCGGTGACCGGGTTGGTCTGGCCCAGACGTTCCCAGACGGCGTTGCGGCGGCGCTCCAGGACGGTGCGCAGCCGGTCGGCGAGCGGGGCCGGAAGGGCGTTGCGCTCGTCGGACAGGAGCTCGTCCAGCCGCTGCTCGGCGATCCGCGAGGCCTGCGCCTGGGCGTTGGCCTCCGCGAGGGTCTCGGCCTGGACGTCGCGCCCGGGGAGCTTCAGCAGGCGGATCAGCGGGGGCAGCGTCAGCCCCTGCACCACCAGCGTGCCGATGACCGTGGTGAAGGTCAGGAAGAGCAGCAGGTTGCGCTGCGGGAAGCCGGTGCCGCCGGCGGTGAGCGGGATCGAGAAGGCGATGGCCAGCGAGACCACGCCGCGCATGCCGGCCCAGGCGATGACGAACGGCGACTTCCAGCCGGGTCTCCCCTCGCGTTCCCGGATCCGGGCCGACAGCAGCGGTGGCAGAAAGGTGGCCGGGTACACCCACACGAACCGCGCGACGACGACCACTGCGAAGACGGCCAGCGCGTACCAGAGGGCCTCGGCGCCCGCGTACTCCCCGAGTCCCCTGAGGACGATCGGCAGTTGCAGCCCGATGAGCGCGAACACGGCGGCCTCCAGGACGAACGCCACCATCTTCCACACCGCCTCCTCCTGGAGCCGGGTGGCGAAATCGACCTCCCACGCACGGTGTCCCAGGTAGAGCGCGACGACCACGACCGCGATGACCCCGGAGGCGTGCACCTGCTCGGCGGCGGCGTAGGCGACGAACGGGATCAGCAGGGAGAGCGTGTTCTGCAGCAGCGCCTCCTTCACATGGGTGCGCAGCCAGTGCAGCGGAACCATCAGCAGCAGACCGACCACGAGGCCGCCGAACGCCGCGAGCAGGAACTCGCCGATCCCCCCGGCCCAGGTCGTGCCCTCGCCGATGGCCGCCGCCAGGGCCACCCGGAACGCGGTGATCGCGGTGGCGTCGTTCAGCAGGGACTCGCCCTGGAGGATCGTGGTGATCCGGGACGGCAGTCCGACCCGGCGCGCCACCGCCGTCGCCGCGACCGCGTCCGGCGGGGCCACCACGGCACCGAACACCAGAGCCGCGGTGAGCGGCAGACCCGGCACGAGCAGGTACAGGGCCCAGCCGACGACGAGGGTCGCGAACAGCACGTACCCCACCGACAGCAGCGCGACCGGCCGCAACTGCGCCCGCAGACCGAGGTAGGAGCTGTCGGTGGCAGCCGTGTACAGCAGCGGGGGCAGGATGAGCGGAAGGACGATGTGCGGGTCGAGCGTGTAGACGGGCACACCGGGCACGTAGCTGACCGCGAGGCCGGCGGCGACCACCAGCAGCGGGGCCGGCACCGGAGTGCGTCTGGCGGCGGCGGAGAGCGTGGCACTGCCCGCCACCAGCAGCAACAGCGGCATCACGTCCATGCCGTGCCCACCTCCGAATCTCCGCGCAGCGATCCGTGCAACCGTCGTAATCTGGCCATCATGAAACAGTGCACGCACGCCGACGCGCTGCCGCTCCCGGAACCCGCCCCGCTCACCGAGACGTGTCCGGAGTGTCTGCGGGACGGCACGGATCCGGTGCAGTTGCGCCTGTGTCTCAGCTGCGGTCACATCGGCTGCTGCGACTCGTCGCTGGGACGGCACGCGACGGGGCACCACCGGGCGACGGGTCACCCCGTGATACGGACCCACGAGCCCGGAGAGAACTGGCGCTGGTGCTTCGTCGACCAGGTGCTCGTGTGACCGGAGGGTTCGACCGTCCGGTGTCCGGGTACGCCGATCCGGCGCACGCTCTTCCCGATGATCGTCAGCGGGAAGAGCGTCACGCCAGGGGATAGGGCGGCGGGGTGCCGCCGAACGCCGGGCAGAAGCTCTGATAGCCGCACCAGTCGCAGAGCCGACTCGGGCTGGGCTGCCACTCGCCCGTCGCCACCGCCTGCTGGATCGCCGCCCACAGCGCCTGCAGCTTCCGCTCCACCGCCCGCAGGTCCGCCTCGTCCGGGTCGTACGTCACCACGTCGCCGCTGCCCAGGTAGACCAACTGGAGGCGGCGCGGTACCACCCCGCGCCGCCTCCACAGGACCAGGGCGTAGAACTTCATCTGGAACATGGCCCGGTACTCGAAGTCCGGTGGGGGCGCCCGGCCGGTCTTGTAGTCCACCACGCGGATCTCACCGGTCGGGGCGACGTCCACCCGGTCGATGATCCCGCGCAGTTCGAGACCCGACTCCAGCACCGTCTCCACGTGCAGTTCGCGCCCGGCGGGCTCCAACCGGTTCGGGTCCTCCATCCGGAAGTACCGGTCGAGCAGCTGTTCCGCCTCGGCCAGCCAGGCGGCCAGCGACGCGCCGTCCGCGTCCTCCGGGAAGAGGCCGGCCAGCTCGGGCCGTCTGCTCAGCAGCCGCTCCCACTCCGGACGCAGCAACGCGCGGGCGCGGCCCGGGGTGCGCTGCCCGGCCGGCACGTCGAAGAGCCGCTCCAGCACCGCGTGCACCACGGCGCCCCGGGCCGCCGCCTCGTTCGGTGGCTCCGGCAGCTTGTCGATCACCCGGAGCCGGTAGCGCAGCGGGCAGGTCATGAAGTCGTCCGCACGCGAGGGCGACAGCGACGACGGCCTCCTCGGGGCGGACCGAGGTGTCGGGGGCGGGGCCGCGTCCGATGCGGCGGAACTCTCGGACGGAGGCATACTCCGACCCTACGCCGGGCCCTTCCCGAGTCCACCGGACCGGTTCCGAGGCGATCGGTCCGGACGGTTCCTGGCGGCCACGACCTTTCCTCGTACACCTGTTCGAGTTACCATGAAATCCTGGCCAGAGTGGACATATGGGGAAATGTGCACTTCATGGGCCGGGGCCCGCGGAAGATCTTCCCGTGTCCGCATCGGGCTCCGCAGACGGGGTCCGTCTGCGGAGCCCGATGCGCCCGGAGGGCCCGTCCCGCACCCGCACGACTTCAAAGGGGCACGATCCGATGATCGCCTTCGTCAGCGGCACGGTCGCCGCGCTCGCCCCCGACGCCGCGGTCGTCGAGGTCGGCGGCGTCGGCATGGCCGTCCAATGCACGCCCAACACGCTGTCCGCGTTCCGCATCGGCAGGCAGGCCAGGCTGGCCGTCTCCCTGGTGGTGCGCGAGGACTCGCTCACCCTGTACGGCTTCGCGGACGACGACGAGCGGCAGGTCTTCGAGCTGCTGCAGACCGCCAGCGGCGTGGGCCCGCGCCTGGCCCAGGCCATGCTCGCCGTGCACACCCCGGACGCGCTGCGCCGGGCGGTCGCCCAAGGCGACGAGAAGGCGCTCACCGCCGTGCCCGGCATCGGCAAGAGGGGTGCCCAGCGGCTGCTGCTGGAGCTCGCCGGCCGGCTCGGCGAGCCGGCCGGGGCCGCCGAGACCGGCCACCCGGCCGGCGCCGCCGCTCCCGCGCCCTGGAGCGAACAGCTGCGCGCGGCGCTCGTCGGCCTCGGGTACTCCGCGCACGAGGCCGAGGAGGCGATCGCGGCCGTCACCCCCGCCGCCGAGGCCGCCGCGGCCGACGGTGCCGCCCCGAGGGTGTCGCAGCTGCTGCGTGCCGCCCTGCGCACCCTGAACCGCGCCCGCTGAGAGGAGTGGACCGCATGACCCGGGACGAAGCCGAAACCGCCGCCCTCATCGGACGGCTCGTCAGCCCCGCCGCGGAGCGGTTGGTGGGGTCTGTCGCCGACGGGGAGGACCAGGCCGTCGAGGCCGCCCTGCGGCCCAAGGACCTGGACGAGTTCATCGGCCAGGAGAAGGTCCGCGAGCAGCTCGACCTGGTGCTGCGCGCCGCCCGCGCGCGGGGTGCCACCGCCGACCACGTGCTGCTGTCCGGCGCCCCCGGTCTCGGCAAGACCACCCTCTCCATGATCATCGCGGCCGAGATGGAAGCCCCCATCCGCATCACCTCCGGCCCGGCCATCCAGCACGCCGGCGACCTCGCGGCGATCCTGTCCTCCCTCCAGGAGGGTGAGGTGCTCTTCCTCGACGAGATCCACCGGATGTCCCGGCCCGCCGAGGAGATGCTGTACATGGCGATGGAGGACTTCCGCGTCGACGTCATCGTCGGCAAGGGGCTGGGTGCGACCGCCATCCCCCTCGAACTGCCCCCGTTCACCCTGGTCGGCGCCACCGTGCGGGCGGGTCTGCTGCCGCCCCCGCTGCGCGACCGCTTCGGCTTCACCGCGCGCATGGAGTTCTACGAGCCCACCGAGCTGGAGCGGGTGATCCACCGCTCCGCCCGACTGCTGGAGGTGGAGACGACGCCCGAGGGGGTTGCCGAGATCGCCGGCCGTTCGCGCGGCACCCCCCGCATCGCCAACCGCCTCCTGCGCCGGGTCCGGGACTACGCCCAGGTCAGGGCCGACGGCGTGGTCACCCGCGAGATCGCCACGGCGGCCCTGGCGGTCTACGAGGTCGACGGCCGCGGCCTGGACCGGCTCGACCGGGCGGTGCTCGGCGCGCTGCTCAGGCTGTTCGGCGGGGGACCGGTCGGCCTGTCCACACTCGCGGTCGCGGTGGGGGAGGAACGGGAGACCGTCGCGGAGGTGGCCGAGCCGTTCCTGGTCCGGGAGGGCCTGCTGGCCCGCACCCTGCGCGGCCGGATCGCCACGCCCGCCGCGTGGGAGCACTTCGGTCTCGTGCCACCGGGGCGCTGACGCGGGCGCGCTCGTTCCGGCACTTGAAGACGATAGATGACCTTCTGTCCACTTTTTCTGAGGAAAGTGTTGATTTCACCCCCTGTTCGCGCCTAGCGTGGGATTCCCATCGGTTTCGAACAGGTATTCGAACTGAGGCGTCGGCCGTGTGGGTGCACGTCTTGCCGGGTGAGGACCGTGTTCCGTCCCTCCCCAAGCCCACCCCGAACCGCCGTCGGATGCGCCAGAGGAGAACGGCGTGAACAGCTTCACCTTCACCCCCGCAACCAAGGAGCAGGCCAAGGCCCGCATCGCGCTCACCGGACCCACCGGGTCGGGCAAGACCTACAGCGCGCTCGTCATCGGCACCGGGATCGGCGACCGGATCGCCCTGATCGACACCGAGCACGGCAGCGCTTCCAAGTACGCCGACGAGTTCGCTTTCGACACCCTCCCGCTCGCGACGTTCGAACCCCCCGCGCTCGTCGAGGCGCTCGCGGTGGCCGCCCACGAGGGCTACGACGTCGTGATCGTCGACTCGCTCACGCACTTCTGGTCCGGCTCGGGCGGGATGCTGGAGCAGGTCGACAACGCCGCGAAGCGCGTCGCGGGAGGCAACACCTTCGCGGGCTGGCGGGAGGCCCGCCCCCTGGAGCGGGCGATGATCGACGCCCTGCTCGCCTACCCCGGTCATCTCATCGCCACCATGCGCACCAAGACCGAGTACGTGGTGGAGGCGGACGAGCGCGGGCGCAAGGTGCCGCGCAAGGTCGGGCTCAAGCCCGAGCAGCGGGAGGGCATCGAGTACGAGTTCGACATCGTCGGCGACCTCGACCACGAGAACACCCTGGTGATCTCCAAGTCCCGGGCGAAGCCACTCGCCGGGCTCGTCGTCCGCAAGCCGGATGCGGCGTTCGCCGAGGCCGTCCTGGACTGGCTCAACGCCGGCAAGCCCACCCCGAGCGCGTCCGACTACCTCATGACCGCCACCGCCCCGCACACCACCTACGAGGAGCTCCGCGGCCTCTACGAGGAGGTGCGCCGGCACAACCTGCTCGCCGCCGCCGTCCTGGACCCCGACGGGTGCTCGACCACGCTGGGCGAGCTCATCGTGCGCCGCGGCACCGAGGCGAAGAAAGAGGCGGGAAAGCAGACCGAGCAGACAGGGCGGACCGAGCGGACCGAGCGGACCGAGCGTAAGGGTGAGGCAGCGTGAACCTCCGGGACCGCGCCACCCGGGTCGTCGTGCTCAGGGTGCTGCGCGACGCGGTGGAGGCCGAGTACCGGGCCGAGCGCCGCGCGGTCCTCGACGGGCTGCGCGCGGCTCGCGCCGAGCTCGCCCTCAAGTCGATGCGGGTGACCCTGCCGGACGACATCCCGATCGCCACCCTCACGCTCATCGACCCCCAGCCGACGGTCGTGGTCGCCGACGAGGACGCCTTCACCGCCTGGGTGGCCGTGAACCACCCCGGCGAGGTGGAGACCCTGGTCCGGGTGCGCCCCGCCTGGAGGCGGGAGTTCTTCGGCCGGCTCGCCTGCTTCGACCCGGTCGCCGACCCGCACACCGGCGAGGTGATCCCGGGACTGGCGGTGGAGCCGGCCTCCGAACCGCGTTCGTTCAGCCTGCGGCCCGTGCCCGGCGGAGCGGAACGGGTCGCCCGTGCCTGGCACACCGGCGAGATCGACCTGCGCCGGCTGCTCGCCCTCGGCGGTGGCGAGACGTGATGACCACCGCCACGGCGCGCTCCGACAGGGACCTGCCCGCCACTCTGTGGTTCCTGATCTCACAAGCCGGTCACCTCGGCTGCGGCCGCTGGAGTCTCGAGAGCGACGGGCGGCTGCGCTGCGCCTGCGGGACCGTCCTGTACCTGTACCGGCAGGCGGCGGACGGGTCGGGAGACGGGGTACCGGCACCCACCGGGACGCGACCCCGCGGAAGGGAGGAACAGATGACGCCGACCGAGACCGCGGAACTCGCCGCCCTGGTCGCGGCGATGTGCCCGTCGATGCATCTGGAGGAGACCGCGACGGACGCCTGGCACCTCCTGCTCGCCGACCTGGACATCGCCGACACGCGGGAAGCCGTGATCCGGCTGGGCCGCAGACAGTCCCCCATCGACGCCGCCGACATCCGTGCCGAGGTGCACGCGATCCGGGAGGAGCGGCTCGCCCGCGACCCACTGCCGCTCCCGGACGCCGACCCGGACGACCCGCACCGCTACCGCGCGGAACTCCTCGCGATCGTGACCGCGATCGCCTCGGGACAGCGTGTCAAGCGGGCACCCGCCGTCCCGGCCCAGTCGTCGCCCGCCCCCGTCGGACGCTCGAGGCGCGACCTCCGTGCCCACGCCCTTCGCGTGCCCTGCCCCTGGTGCCGGGCCGCCGCCGGCCGCCCCTGTACCGTCCCCCGGCTCGGCATCCCGATGAAGAACGCTCCGGCCCATGCGTCGAGGCTCATCGCGGCGGGGCCTGACGAACGAGAAGAGCGAGGAGAACCAGAGGAACCAGAAGAACCAGAAGAACCAGAGGGACAAGGAGAGCGAGGCGAGAAGGGGCCGGGCAGTGCGCCCGGGGAGCCCCCGGAACGGCAGCGTTGTCGTCGGACAGTCAACTCCCCCCGTCCGTTCGTGCGTTAGGAGTACCTCTCATGGTCGGCGAGACCGTCGTCACCGTCGTCGGCAACCTGACCGACGACCCCGAAATCCGCACCACCCCGTCCGGCGACGCGGTCACACACTTCACCGTCGCCTCCACGCCCCGCACCTTCGACCGGCAGAGCGACGAGTGGAGGGACGCCGACACGCTGTTCCTGCGCTGCTCGGCCTGGCGGCAGACGGCGGAACACGTCGCGCAGTCCCTGGCACGCGGCACCCGCGTCATCGTCCAGGGGCGGCTGCACCAGCGGACGTACGAGACCAGGGAAGGCGAGAAGCGGACCGTCATCGAACTGGAGGCCCTGGAGATCGGCCCCTCCCTGCGCTACGCCGCCGCGACGGTCAGCAGGACTCCGCGCGTGGGCGTGCCCGACGGCACCCTCTTCGACACCGTCCCGCCCGCACCGAACGACGCGCCGGGCGCTCCCGACGGGGACGAAAGCGCCTCCCGCGAGCACCACAGCCCCACGTTCCCTTTCTGACCCGGGTGAAGCCCCGCCGGGTGATCGTCATGAAGGACCTTCCGCCAAACGGCCAGGCACGGCTCGAGAACTGGACCCCGGCCGCCGCCATCGGCCTGACCTGCACCGACTGCCATCCCGAATACCGGGAGACCGCCCCGAGGTGGGGGCGGGTCGTCGGTGCCGGCCAGGGGCTCGAAGAACTCGAAGAACTCGAAGAAGGGGACCGAGAGCTGCCGCGATCGAAGAGCACGTATCCGACATGTGCGCAGGGAAGGCGCACAGAACCCCCAGGGTGGCGACCATGAAGGAACAGGACCGCGAGCAGGCGCTCGAACTCGCCCTCGCCCAGATCGAGAAGCGGTTCGGCCAGGGCTCGGTCATGCGCCTCGGCGACGACCCCTGGACCCCCATCGAGGTCATCCCGACCGGCTCCCTCGCCCTCGACGTGGCCCTCGGCATGGGAGGCCTGCCGCGTGGGCGGGTCGTGGAGATCTACGGCCCGGAGATGAGCGGGAAAACCACCATCGCGCTGCACGCCATAGCCAACGTGCAGCGGGCCGGCGGGACCGCGGTGTTCATCGACGCCGAGTACGGCCTCGACGTCGAATACGCGAAGAGGCTCGGCGTCGACATCGACGACCTGATCCTGTCCCAGCCGGACACCGGCGAGCAGGCGCTGGAGATCGCCGACACGCTGATCCGCTCCGGTGCCGTCGACCTCATCGTGATCGACTCCGTGGCGGCGCTGGTGCCGCGCGCGGAGATCGAGGGCGAGATGGGCGACTCGCACGTGGGCCTGCAGGCCCGGCTGATGAGCCAGGCGCTGCGGAAGATCGCCGGCGCGCTCAGCCAGTCGAGGACCACGATGATCTTCATCAACCAGCTGCGCGAGAAGATCGGTGTGATGTTCGGCTCCCCGGAGACCACCACCGGTGGCCGGGCGCTGAAGTTCTACGCCTCGGTGCGCATCGACATCCGCCGGATCGAGACCCTCAAGAGCGGCACCGAGGCGGTCGGCAACCGCACCCGCTGCAAGATCGCCAAGAACAAGATCGCACCGCCCTTCAAGCAGGCCGAGTTCGACATCCTCTACGGCCGGGGCATCAGCCGCGAGGGCGGGCTGATCGACATGGGCATCGAACACGGCTTCGTCCGCAAGGCCGGTGCCTGGTACACCTACGAGGGCGACCAGCTCGGCCAGGGCAAGGAGAACGCCCGCGCCTTCCTCAAGGACAACCCCGACCTCGCCGACGAGATCGAGAAGAAGATCCTGGAGAAGCTCGGCATCGGGGTGCGGCCGGAGACTCCTCCGGCGGAGTCGGCGGAGCCCGGCGCCGACGCCGTCCCCGCGGTCTCCATCGGCCTCACGAGGGCGCCGGCCGACCACGCGGGGCTCCACCTGTAGGAGATCCGCGTGAGCGCCGGCGCCCTCGCGCCGACCCGTTGACTCCGCCGCGCCCGCCAGGTCCAGCGCGCTGTCCGTCGCCGTTTCGGTGGCGCGCTTCCGGCCCGCGCAACTCGCCGCCGTGTGGTCGAATCGTCCGTGGGGGGAAGAGCAAACCCTGGAGGGGCCCGGAGCCGACCGTGCGCCGCGCCCGCCTCACGGTGGCCGGGTTCCGGGCGGTCGCCGGTGACAGCAGTGCCCCCCCCGCGTCAAGGAGCCCCCCATGAGCGACCGCGCCCCCGTCGTGCCGGACGGCCTCCGCACCCGTCTCGAGGAGGTCTACCGGGACCTGCACCGGCACCCCGAACTCGGACTGCGGGAGCACCGCACCGCGGGAAAGGTGGCCGAAGCCCTGAGGTCGTTCGGCCACGAGGTCACCGACGGCGTCGGCGGGACCGGCGTGATCGGGGTCCTGGAGAACGGGGACGGCCCGACCGTCATGGCGCGTGCCGACATGGACGCCCTCCCGGTGCGCGAACAGACCGGCCTGCCCTACGCCTCCACCGCGACCGTGACCGCCCCGGACGGCACCGAGCAGCCCGTCATGCACGCCTGCGGACACGACATGCACGTGACCTGCCTGCTGGGCTGCGCGCACCTGCTGGCCGAGAACCGCGACACCTGGCGGGGCACCTTCGTGGCGCTCTTCCAGCCCTCGGAGGAGAACGGCGACGGAGCCAAGGCCATGATCGCCGACGGGCTGACGTCCAGGTCGCCCCGGCCCGACGTGGTGCTGGCCCAGCACGTGCTGCCCTATCCGGCCGGATACGTCGGCACCCGCCCCGGCCCGTTCCTGTCGGCGGCCGACAGCCTGCGCATCACCGTCCACGGACGGGGAGCGCACGGTTCCATGCCCCAGGCCGCGGTGGACCCCGTCGTGATGGCCGCGATGATCGTCGTACGTCTGCAGACCGTCGTCTCCCGGGAACTGGCAGCCACGACCCCGGCCGTGGTCACGGTCGGCAGCATCCACGCGGGCACCGGCCCCAACGTCATTCCCGACAGCGCCGTCATCGAACTCAACGTGCGCACCTACGACGACGCCACCCGCAGCCACGTCCTGGACGCGATCACCCGGATCGTCCGTGCCGAGTGCGAGGCGTCCCGCTCGCCCCGGGAGCCCGAGATCGAGCGGACCACCTCCTTCCCGCCCACCGTCAACGACGAGGCGGCGACCCGACGGGTCGCCGAGGCCTTCGCCGCGCACTTCGGGGACGACGCGCACACCATCGACCTGCAGACCGCGAGCGAGGACATGAGCGAGATCCCCGGGGCGTTCGGGGTGCCGTTCACCTACTGGGGCATCGGATGCGTCGACCCCGACCGCTACGCCGAGGCCGCCCGCAGGGGCACCCTCGACCAGGACATCCCCGTCAACCACAGTCCCGCCTTCGCCCCCCTCCTCCAGCCCACCCTGGACACCGGCGTCCGCGCCCTGACCGTGGCCGCCCTCGCCTGGCTCGGCACCTGATCCGTCAGTGGCGGCCCGGCCCGCCGCTGCCGAACCCGCCGCTGCCGCCCTCCTCCCAGCGGGGCCGGTCCTGGGAGGCACCGGTGCGGCTGCCGGAGCTGCCGCCGTGCAGGTCGTGCGGCAGCAGGCGGTCGTCGCTCCGGGGCATCTCGTCGGGCTCCCGGCGTTCACGGGTCTCACGTACCGGGCCGCCCTCGGGCATCCGGGGCTGTTCATCGGGGCGCGGCCTGGGTGAGTCCCCGCGCCCGACCCGGCGGCTGCCGACCGTGAACAGGCCGATCAGCAGGCCCACGACCAGCACGGCCACCACGATCAGTCCGATGCCGATGGTGCCGCGGCTCGCGGCGAGGTCGGCCGACTCGGTCCGGGAGGCGTGCATCAGGGTGTTCACCGCAGTACTCAGCATGGCTTCCGAGTGCCCGGAACACGCCCGCCGAACCCTGTGGACGGGCCACGGGACACCCCCCTGGGGGACCGGCCGTGGGGGACGGACGAGGAACCCCGGAGTGCGGCGGGTTTGACCGCCCGCGGCCAGGGCTACCCGCGCGGCGTGACGACGACATCGCAGCAGGAGCTGTTCCGGTTTCTCGAGGACCGTTTCGCCTGTGCACAGGCGTGCACGGAGTGCGCACGGGCCTGCGCGGTGCGGGCGAGTCTCGTGGACCCGGACAGCGGCAGGGACCAGGAACTCGTGCGCCGCAAGGGCATCACGTGCGCGGAGGTGTGCGACGCGACGTGCCGTGTGCTGTCCGAGGACAGCCAGGTGGACGAGACGACCATCCGGCTCCAGGTGGAGTGGTGCCGGCAGGTGTGCCTGGAGGGCGCGCACGTCTTCGACGGGCACCCCGGCGCGGAGCGCACGGCCGAGGCGTGCCGGGCCTGCGCGCGCGCCTGCACGGACTTCCTCACCACGCTGAACTGACGACGGGGGCACTCCTCAGGGGCACCGCTGCGCGTTTCCCCTGAGGCGGAGCTGCTCGGTGCTCCGGTCGAGGAAGCCGGCCCTCTCGACGACAACGCCTGCGGGACGTTCGCCGAGTGGGCAGGGGCTCCTGGACGGACAGGGGCTCCTGGACCGGGCCCGCCCGGTGGACCGCTGTGGGCCCGGAACCCCGAGCGGATCCGGCCGATCTCGCGGTCGGCCCGTACGTGGACGGCGAGGTGGTGGCGACCGGTTCGCCGGCCGGCATCCCCGGTCACCCGGAACGGGAACCGGAAGCGGTCGAGCGGACGGCCCGGCCGCACGGGACCGCGCTGCCGGCGGGCGCCGTCGTGCCGGCGGGTGCGGCCACGGTGGAGGCCGTCGCCACGGTCGGCGACCCGGGCAGGATGCCGGTGCGCACCGCCGGTACGGCGCGGACGCCCTCGGACGCGGGAAGGGCGGGCCGGGACGGATGTGGACAGGCCGGGAGCCCGGTGGCCGTGGCGGTCGCCGGGCTCCCGGTTCCCGGTGCGGCGGGACGCCGGGACCGCCGCCGCACCGGGCGTCCCGGAGGAGGGGCGCACCGTACGAGGCGGGCACCGTACAAAATCGGGCGAGACATCGCCATACTGGACGGGCCAGGGGAGGGCGCGTTGGACATCGACGGGGGCGGGAGATGGGGGACAGCAGGCTGATCCACGGCCGGTACCGGCTGCTCGATCCGATCGGGCGGGGCGGCATGGGGGAGGTGTGGCGGGCACGCGACGAGTCACTGGGCAGACAGGTCGCCGTGAAGTGCCTCAAACCACTGAACGCCCACCACGACCACGCCTTCAGCGGGGTACTGCGTGAGCGGTTCCGGCGGGAGGCCCGGGTGGCGGCGTCCCTGCAGCACCGCGGGATCACCGTCGTGCACGACTTCGGCGAGTCCGACGGAGTGCTGTATCTGGTGATGGAGCTGCTGCAGGGACGTGACCTCAGCCGGCTCCTGGAGGACAACAAGCAGCATCCGCTGCCGGTCGACGAGGTCGTGGAGATCGCCGAGCAGGTCGCCGCCGCCCTCGCGTACACCCATGACCAGGGCATCGTGCACCGGGACCTGAAGCCCGCCAACATCGTGCGGCTCGCCGACGGCACCGTGAAGATCTGCGACTTCGGCATAGCCCACCTCGGCCACGACATCGGATTCACGTCCCGGCTGACCGGCACCGGTGTCGCGATGGGCACGCCGCACTACATGTCACCGGAGCAGATCAGCGGCACTGAGGTCGACCGGCGCAGCGACCTGTACTCCTTCGGCTGCGTGCTCTACGAGATCGCCACCGGGGTGCCCCCGTTCGACCTCGACGACGCGTGGGCGATCCTCGTCGGCCACCGTGACACCCCGCCCCGGCCGCCGCGCGGCCACCGCGCCGAACTGCCCGAGCGGCTGGAGCGGATCATCCTCGACCTGCTGGCCAAGGAACCGGGCCGACGCCCCGACAGCGCACGCGAACTGGCCCGCCGGGTCGGCGCACTGCGGGCCGCGCCGGCCCGGCTGCCGGTACCGGCCGCGGTGACGGCCTGGCCGGAGCCCGCGGGCCCGACCGGTGCGGGCGGACAGGTGGCCCTGCCGCCTCCGGCGGTCCAGGCGCCCGAGCCGGCGGCGGGCGCGCCCCGGCTGCCGTCCTGGACCAGCGGCATGACCAGCGGCCGCAAGGCGGTCGTCACCGGAGCGCGCACCACGCCCCCGGGCCCGGCGGCCGGGCTGTCCGGCGAGTGGATCGCCCGCCCCGCGACCGGCCGTGCCGAGCCGTCCCCGCAGGAGGAGCGGCCCACCCCGTCGCCGGGAGCCCTGACCACCCTGGCCGGACGGCACAACGCGGGCCTGAGCCTGGGCCGCCTCGGCCGCTGGACGGAGGCGGGGGAGGTGCACCGCGCGGTCGCCGCGGAGCGCGAACACCTCCTCGGCCCGGACCACCCCGACACCCTCGCCAGCCGCTACGAGGTCGCCTTCACCCTCAGCCGCACCGGCCGCGCCGCCGACGCGCTGCGCGCGTACAAGCACGTGGCCGAGGCCCGTATCCGCGCGCTCGGGTCCGACCACCCCGACACCCTGGCCGCCCGTCAGGAAATGGCGTACGTCATGGCCCAGTTGGGCCGGCCCTTCGACGCCCACCAGGTCTATCTGTCGGTGCTCTCGGCCCGCGAGCGCACCATGGGGGCCGAACATCCCGACACCCTGCGCTGCCGGCACAACCTTGCCTTCAACCTCTCCAGGCTCGGCCGTCTGGAGGACTCGTACAGCATGGCGTGCGAAGTGGCCGCCGCCCGCGCCCGGGTGCTCGGCCCCGACCATCCGGACACCCTGGTCACCCGCTACGAGGTCGCCTACACGCTCGGGCAGCTGGGCCGGTGGACGGAGGCCCTGGAGGCCTACCGCGAGGTCGCCGGGGCCCGCGCGCGGGTCCTCGGACCGGACCACCCCGACACGCTCGCCGCCCGCTACGAGACCGGCATCGGCCTGGGCCGGCTCGGCCACACCGCACAGGCCCTCGACCTCTACCGCGGCCTGGTCGACGACCGCACCCGGGTCCAGGGCCCCGCCCACCCCGAGACGCTGCGCGCCCGGCACGGTCTGGGCGTCAACCTCGGCCGGCTCGGCCGCTGGGCGGAGGCCCTCGCCGAGTCCCGCGCGGTGTGCGCCCTGCGTGAGGGGGCGCTCGGCGCCGACCACACGGACACCCTGGTCAGCCGCCGCGAGGTCGCCGTCGGTCTGGGCTGGCTGGGCCGCTGGGCGGAAGCACTCACCGAGTACCGCAAGGTGGCCGCCGGCCGGGAACGCGTCCTCGGCGCGGACCACCCCGACACCCTCACCGCCCGCGACGACGAGGCCCGCTGTCTGGAGCGGCTCGGCCACGGCGCCGCGGCCGCCGCGCTGCACCGCGAGGTGGCGGGACTGCGACGGCGGCGGACCGCGGGCGGAGCCTGACGGCAGGCACGGCACGGCACGGCACGGCGGGGCAGGGCGGGGCGGCGCCGTGGCCGACGAGGCCCGCTGCCTGGTCGGCGCGGAGCCGCACGTGCTACGAAGAACCACATGAGCGCAGACGAGGGAACCCGGACGTACGACGCCGTCATCGTCGGTGG
Source organism: Streptomyces sp. GDS52 (assembly GCF_052246875.1). Classification (NCBI taxonomy): domain Bacteria; kingdom Bacillati; phylum Actinomycetota; class Actinomycetes; order Kitasatosporales; family Streptomycetaceae; genus Streptomyces; species Streptomyces sp. GDS52. The sequence continues at coordinate 463,206 of NZ_JBQQCR010000002.1, read as the reverse complement.
AGGCCACAACGGTCTCGTCGCCGCCGCCTACCTGGCCCGGGCGGGACGCTCCGTCCTGGTGCTGGAGCGGCTGGACCGTACGGGCGGGGCGGCGGTGTCCACCCGGCCGTTCGCCGGTGTCGACGCACGGCTGTCCCGGTACTCGTACCTGGTCAGCCTGCTGCCCCGGAAGATCGTCCGGGACCTGGGGCTCGACTTCCGGGTACGCGCCCGCACCATCTCCTCCTACACCCCGGTCGAACGCGACGGGCGGCCCACCGGGCTGCTCGTCGGCGGCGGCGAGCGACGTACCCGCGAGGCGTTCGCCCGCCTGACCGGATCCGACCGCGAGTACCGGGCCTGGCAGCGTTTCTACGGCATGACCGGCCGCGTCGCCGAGCGGGTCTTCCCCACCCTCACCGGACCGCTGCCCACCCGCGAGGAGCTGCGTGACGCGATCGACGACGAGGAGGCCTGGCGGACCCTGTTCGAGGAACCGATCGGGGTCGCCGTCGAGGAGCGCTTCACCGACGACCTCGTGCGGGGCGTGGTCCTCACCGACGCCCTCATCGGCACCTTCGCCGACGCCCACGACCCCACACTCCAGCAGAACCGCTGCTTCCTCTACCACGTCATCGGCGGCGGCACCGGCGACTGGGACGTGCCGGTCGGCGGCATGGGCGCCCTCACCGACGCGCTGGCCGCCGCCGCGCGCGAGGCGGGCGCCGTCATCGCCACCGGTCACGAGGTGGTACGGATCGACACGGACGGCCGCACGGCCGAGGTCACCCACCGCACGGCCGACGGCGAGGGGGTCGCCGCCGCCCGGCACGTCCTGGTGAACGCCTCCCCGCGGGAGCTGGCGGCGCTGACCGGCGACACACCCCCCGCCCCGGCCGAGGGCGCCCAGCTCAAGGTGAACATGCTGCTCAAGCGGCTGCCCAGGCTGCGCGACAGCTCCGTCGACCCGCGCGAGGCGTTCGCCGGGACCTTCCACATCGCCGAGGGATACGGGCAACTGGCCGCCGCACACGCGCAGGCCGCCGCCGGTGAACTGCCCGCCGCGCCGCCCTCCGAGATCTACTGCCACTCGCTCACCGACCCGACGATCCTCGGCCCGGACCTCGCCGCACAGGGCTACCAGACGCTCACGCTCTTCGGCCTGCACACCCCGGCCCGGCTGTTCGAACGGGACAACGACGCCGTGCGGGAGGAGCTGCTGAAGTCGACGCTCGCCCAGCTCGACGCCCAGCTGGCCGAACCGCTCGCCGACTGCCTGGCGACCGACGCGGACGGGCGGCCGTGTCTGGAGGCGAAGACCCCGCTGGACCTGGACCGCGAACTCGGGCTGCCCGGCGGGAACATCTTCCACCGCACGCTGTCCTGGCCCTACGCCCAGGACGGCACCGGCCGGTGGGGCGTGGAGACCCGGCACACCAACGTCCTGCTGTGCGGTGCGGGCGCGGTGCGCGGCGGCGGGGTGAGCGGGGTGCCGGGGCACAACGCGGCCATGGCGGTCCTGGAGGCGGGCTGACGGGACAGACCCGAGGGGAGCCGGAGGAGGAGGGAAGGACCGGCGGAGGGCGGCCGGGTGTCAGTCGGCCGACCGGCTCCACCCCACGGCCCGGACGCGTGCCGCGTCCGCCGGGCGGGCCTCGTCGAACAGCACGCCGTCACCGGTCGCGACGCGCATCCCGTCGACGTACGCACCGCGTCCGACGTACAGCCGGTCCGTCGCGTAACGCCAGCGCAGGGTGAGGCTCCGTGCGGCGGGCAGGCCGGCGGTGAGTGCGTGCCAGACACGGCCCGACCAGCCGGTGGCGGTGCCCGAGGGATGCCGCTGCGGCTCCCCGCCCCGGCGTTGCGTGGTGAACGGCACCGGCTGCCAGGTCGCGCCGCCGTCCGCCGTGGCCTCCAGGGTGAGGACGTCGGAGCGCGGCTCGGTGTCCCACCACAGGGCGCAGCGCAGCCGCGCGCCGCCGGACGAGGTGTCCACCGCGGGCAGGGTGAGGGCTGCCGTCGCCGAACTCGCCATCCCGGAGAACCAGGCCGTGCCTCCCCGCGCCGGACGGACCGGGACCGCGCGGGCCAACCGGTTCGCGGCGGCCACGCGGGGAGCCGACCCCGAACGCCAACTGCGTACGGGGTGCACCGAGTTGCCGAGCACGACGAGGAAGGAGTCGGTGGTCGGATCGAGCACCAGCGCGGTGCCGGTGAAGCCGGTGTGGCCCGCCGTGCGCGGGGTGGCCATCGCCCCCATGTACCAGTGCTGGTACAGCTCGAAGCCCAGTCCGTGCTCGTCCCCGGGGAAGTCGGTGTTGAAGTCGGTGAACATCAGGTCCACCGACTCCGGTCTCAGCACGCGGGCCCGGCCGTAGCGGCCGCCGTTGAGCAGGGTCCGCCCGAGTACGGCCAGGTCCCAGGCGCACGAGAACACGCCCGCGTGGCCCGCGACCCCGCCCAGGCTGTGGGCGTTCTCGTCGTGCACCTCGCCCCACACCAGCCCCCGGTCGAGACCGGACCAGGGCAGGCGGGCGTCCTCGGTGGCGGCGATCCGCGGCTTCCAGGAGGCGGGCGGGTTGTAGCGGGTGCGCCGCATGCCCAGCGGGCCGGTGATGTCGTCATGGAGCAGGACGTCCAGGGTGCGGCCCGTGACCTGCTCCAGCACCAGCTGGAGCGAGATCAGGTTCAGGTCCGAGTACGCGTACGCCGTGCCCGGAGGGCTGACCGGCGCCTCGTCGAGGACGAGCCGGATGCGCTCCTCGTACGTGGGTGCGCCGTAGAGCGGGATCCAGGGGCGGAAACCCGAGGTGTGTGTGAGCAGTTGGCGGACCGTCACGTCAGCCTTGCCGGCGCGGCCGAAGTCCGGCAGGTAGGAGGCGACGGCCGCCTCCAGTTCCAGGGTGTCCCGTTCGATCTGCTGCACGGCGAGGACGGAGGTGAACAGCTTCGACACCGAGGCCAGATCGAAGACGGTGTCCTCGGCCATGGGGATCTGCCGGTCCGCCGGGAACTCGACGCCGGTGTCGGTCTTCTCGTCGTACGCCCGGTAGCGCACGGCCATGCCGATGGGCCGGTGGAGCGCGACGGTGCCGCCGCGTCCGGCGAGCAGCACGGCGCCCGCGTACCAGGGGTGTTCGGGGGACGGACCGAGGAACGCCTCGGCGTCGGTGACGAGTCGGTCCAGATGCTCCGTGAGCAGGCCGGCCTGCCGGGCCGATCCGTGCCGCAGGGTCGGGCGCCCGCCGTCCGACGCCGCCGGCGGCGAGGCCGCCGCCGCGGGGCCGGCCGGGAGGGAGGCGAAGGCCAGGGCGCCGCCCAGAGCCATTGCGCGCCCGCCGAGTTGCCGGCGAGTGAGACCGCTCGACCCTGCGTCCGTCATGGGGGTTCCTCCCGTGTCGTGGCCGCGGGCGGCCTGAAAGAATCTTTCGGGGATCGCCTTGCGGGGTGAAACTTTCCTGTCAGGTACGGGATGTGTCAATGGGGCGTACGCGGTCGCGGGAGAAGCCGGAGTCCTTGACCTCCCCGGCCGGTCGGCCGAGGATCGTCTGTCATGACGCCCGGACACGGAAGCACGGTCGACGGACTCCTGCGGCGCAGCGCCCGGCGCACTCCGGCGCGTACCGCCGTCGAGTACGGCGACCGCACCTGGACCTACGACGCGCTCGACACCGCCGTCTCGGCGGCGGCGAGCGTCCTGCTGGCGAAGGGGCTGTCCCCCGGGGACCGGGTCGGCGCCTACGGCCACAACTCCGACGCCTACCTGATCGGCTTCCTCGCCTGCGCCCGCGCGGGCCTGGTGCACGTACCGGTCAACCAGAACCTGACCGGCGACGACCTCGCCTACCTGATCGGCCAGTCGGGCAGCACACTCGTCCTCACCGACCCCGACCTCGCCGGACGGCTCCCGGACGGGGTACGGGCGCTGCCCCTGCGCGACGCCGACGGTTCACTGCTCGACCTGCTGGCCGGGGCGCCCGCGTACGACGGCCCCGGGCCGCGCTCCGAGGACCTGGTGCAGCTGCTGTACACCTCCGGCACCACCGCCCGCCCCAAGGGCGCGATGATGACGCACCGCGCCCTGGTGCACGAGTACCTGAGCGCCATCGCCGCCCTCGACTTCCTGGCGGGCGACCTCCCCGTGCACGCGCTCCCGCTCTACCACTCGGCACAGATGCACGTCTTCCTGCTGCCCTACCTCGCGGTCGGCGCGACCAACGTCATTCTCGACGCGCCCGACGGCGACCGGATCCTCGACCTGATCGAGGCGGGCCGCGCGGACAGCCTGTTCGCCCCGCCCACGGTCTGGATCGCCCTGTCCGACCGCCCCGACTTCGCCACCCGCGACCTGAGCGGACTGCGCAAGGCGTACTACGGGGCGTCCGTCATGCCGGTGCCGGTCCTGGAGCGGCTGACGCGGCGGCTGCCGGACCTGGCGGTCTACAACTGCTTCGGGCAGAGCGAGATCGGCCCGCTGGCCACCGTCCTGGGCCCCGACGAGCACAAGGGGCGCATGGACTCCTGCGGGCGGCCCGTCCTGTTCGTGGACGCACGGGTGGTCGACGAGGACGGCAAGGAGGTGCCCGACGGGACACCCGGTGAGATCGTCTACCGGTCGCCGCAGCTGTGCGAGGGGTACTGGGACAAGCCCGAGGAGACCGCCGAGGCCTTCCGCGACGGCTGGTTCCACTCCGGGGACCTCGCGGTGCGCGACGCCCACGGCTACTTCACCATCGTCGACCGGGTGAAGGACGTCATCAACTCCGGTGGCGTCCTGGTCGCCTCACGGCAGGTCGAGGACGCGCTGTACACGCACGAGGCGGTCGCCGAGGCCGCAGTGATCGGCCTCCCCGACGACCGCTGGGTGGAGGCCGTCACGGCGGTCGTCGTCGCGCGCGGCGAGACGACCGAGGAGGAACTGATCGCGCACACGCGCGAACGGCTCTCGTCCTTCAAGGCGCCGAAGAGGGTCCTGTTCGTGGACGAACTGCCGCGCAACGCCAGCGGGAAGATCCTCAAACGGGAGCTGCGCCACCGCTTCACCGGATGAGCGTGGCACGGCCCGCGCCGGCGCGGGCCGTGAACCGGAGAGGTCCGCTCAGCCGGTGGGGCGCGGCGCGGTGCCGCTTTTGGCGCCGGCACCACTGCCGCCGCCCTGGGGCCCGTACGCCGTCATGAAACGGTCCCGGAAGGTGTCCATGCCCCAACGCGGTGCGTCCGGGGCGGGTTTGAGGCCCTCGGTCCAGTTCCAGTCGGCCACCCGGTCCAGGACCTCCGGATCCTTGGCGACGATGCTGATCGGCACGTCCTTGCCGGTGTCCCCGGCGGTGACGGTCGGGACCGGCTGGTGGTCGCCGAGGAAGACCAGGACCGTGTCCTCGTCGCCGTACCGCTCCATCCACTCGATCAGGCTCCGCAGCGAGTACTCGATGGACTTGCGGTACTCGGTGCGTACCCTCTCCGGGTCCTGCCAGACCTCCTTGGGATCGGTGCCCTCCTTCTTGATCCGGTGGAACACGGAGCCGTCGCCGAGGTCGTCCCAGTCGATCATGCGGGCGTTGGGGGACCACGGGTTGTGGCTGGAGGCGAGGATGATCTCCGCCATGATCGGCTCGCGGTCCTTCTTACCGTGCTCCAGGCGCTCGAAGGCCTCCATGCTGAACTGGTCGGGCACCGGCGTCCAGCTGAAGTACGGCCCCTGGTAGCCGAGGTGCTCGGAGTCGTAGATGTGGTCCAGGCCGAAGTACTTGCCCTCCGGCCAGGCCCGCCGCACCCCGGGCACGATGCCGACGGTGCGCCAGTCACCGGTCTTGCGGAAGTAGCTGGTGAGGGTCATGCGGTCGCTGGTGGTGAGGCTGCGGTAGCGCTGCTGGTTCTTGATCCACAGGCCGGACAGGAAGGTGGAGTGGGCGAGCCAGCTGCCCGCACCCGTCACCGGTGACGTGAGCCAGCCGCTGCGCGACGCGAAACCGGCGGCCTCCAGGGTGCCGGTGCCCTCCTTCAGTACCGCGTCGATCGGCTCCGCCATCGCCGGGTCGTCGATCGCGACCCGGCCGTAGCTCTCGATGAACGTGAACAGGACGTCCTTGCCGCGCAGTCCCGTGAACAGCTGGTCGGGCGGAGTGTCGGCGAAGGCGTCGGCCGCGGCCTGCTCTCTGAAGACCCGCCCGTCCTTGATGCCCGCACGCGTCTGCTCCACCCGGTTGCCCAGCATCTCCGCGGTGCCCTTGGTGGCCAGCGGGACGCCGGTGATCTGCACGCCCAGAGTGACGCAGGTGATCCACGCGACGCCGAGGACCAGCGTGGTGCGGACGGCGGCGGGACGGTGGCGCGCCATCAGGTCCGTGATCCGCACCGCTGCCAGTGTCATCAGCACCAGCAGGATGATGAACAGGACGATCAGCCCGATCACGGCGAGGATCTGCCCGCCCCGGCCGAACGACTCCCGGACGAACTCCGCCGCGTGCTCGAGCAGGATCCAGTCGAGCACCAGGTCGAACGGCCGGGCCAGTACCTGGTAGAAGCCCATGTCCACCATCTTCAGGACGGTGAGCAGCCCGAGGAGGACACCCGAGACCACCGCGGCGATCCGCCGGGGCTTCGGCGGCAGCGCGAGCAGCAGGGTCGCCAGCAGGATCCCCTCGGCCGGGAGACGGAGGAACGCCTCGAACGTGAGCCGCTCCACGCGGTTCGGCACGAGGAGGGCGAAGACCAGCAGCGCCCCGGCCAGCACGGTCGTCCCGACCGCGATACCGCGGGCCGCACGCGGGTGACGCCCGCGCAGGCGCTCCCACCGGGAGGGAGCCGCGCCCTCGGGCGCCTCCCCGGCCGCCTCGCCGGAGGCGGTGGGGCCGTCGTCCGGGTCCGCCCCGCTCCCGGTGGTCTCCGACAGCTGACGGGAGCGAGTGAAGAGCTGCACCCGGGGGTCCTTCCGTGCGGTACTGCGATGGCATGGCAAGCCGGGCCCGGTGAACGGGCCTGCCGCCATCAGTACGTTCGCACGTCACCCCGCGTTCAACCGCGCCGCGTGCATGCACCGGCCCGGATCCACGCGCTCGGCTCCGCCCGCTCGGCCCCACCCGTCCGCCGCGCCCCGGAAACGGACGCCGACGTGACCTGTCGGGGGCCGGAACCGGTCGCTAGGCTGGCCGCGGACGACGGACATCGGGAGGAGCACGGACGTGGCCGACAGCACCACCCAGCAGCGACCGCTCACCGGCTGGGACAAGCCCGACCTGGACCTCAGCAACGCGCAGTGGCAGCCCGGCAGCCGAGGCCTGGGGGATGTCCAGATCGCCTTCGTGGAGGGTTTCATCGCCCTGCGCAACAGCGGCCGCCCGCAGAGTCCTTCACTGATCTTCACCCCGGCCGAGTGGGGTGCTTTCGTGTCGGGGGCCCGGGAGGGGGAGTTCGACCTGACGTGAGCAGGGCGCGCACGCCCCGCCGCGGAGCGGAACGACCGCGGGCCGGGTGGGGCCGTCGGTCCTTCCGGACGGACGGCCGGGGGTACCCTTCCGGGACCGGGCCCGAGCCAGGCCGGCCCGGGAACATGCGGGTCGTGGTCCGGAAGTGAGGAACCCCATGAGCACCCAGCCGGTCGTCGCGGCGGTCGACGGTTCGGACGACAGTCTGCGCGCCCTGGAGTGGGCCGTCGACGCCGCGCGCCGGCGTGCGGCCCCGCTGAGGGTGGTGCACGTCCGTCAGTACGCCGCCTGGGGCCAGCCCGAGGTGCTGGCCGCCGGACCGCCCGCCCCCGAGGAGGACCCGGTCCTCGATCTGGTCCGCGCACGGCTGGCGGGACGGACCGGGCTCCCCGCCGTCGAGTTCGTCGCCCTGGACGGGGCTCCCGGCGCCCTCCTCCCCGAACTCGGCACCACCGCGCAGCTGCTGGTGCTCGGCTCCCGGGGCCGCGGCGGGTTCGCCAGTCTGCTGCTCGGCTCCAACTCCCTGGCCGCGGCCCGGGACGCCGAATGCCCCGTCGTCGTGGTGCCCCGGCCCGGACGGGGGGCCGGGACCGGAACCGACACGCCCGCCGTCACCGACAGGCCCGCCGGCACCGACGAGGCCGGCCCGTTCGTGGTCGTCGGACTGAACGTCGACAGCCCCGACGAGGCCACCCTCGCCCACGCCTTCGACGAAGCCGCCCTGCGCGACGCCCGGCTCCGGATCGTCGCCGCCTACCCGTGGCCCCCGCAGACCTGGATGCTGCCCGGGGAGATGCCGGCGCCGCAGATCGACCAGGGCGCCGTCGAGCACGAGTCCCGGACCCTCGCCCGCGGATGCCTCGCCCCGCACCGCGAACGGCACCCCGAAGTCGTCACCGAGCTCCTGGTACTGCCCGGTGACGCCGCCGGACACCTGGTCGCGGCCTCCGAGAACGCCGAACTGGTCGTCGTGGGGCGCCACCGGCGACGCCTGCTGGCACCGGCCCGCATGATGGGTTCCGTCACCCAGGCCGTCCTGCTGCACGCGGCCGGCCCCGTGGCGGTCGTGCCGCCGGCACCCCCGGAGGAGTAGCTCCCGGGGCGTGCCCGCCCGGGGGAGTGGCGGGCGTCGCCCGGCCGCCCGTCGGCGGGTGCGGGCACGTACCATTGCGGCATGTCGTTCCTCCGCCGCCGCAGCGCCACTCCCGCCGGGCCCGACTTCGACGTACTGGCCATGGACCCGGGCGACTGGCCCGGGAACCTGGGCGCCGGCCTGCTGCCCGCCCCCGACGGTACCTGCCAGGGCGTCTTCCTGCGCTACGACCTGTTCGGCGGTCGTGGCCCCGCCATGATCATCGGAAATCTGCCGGAGGGCTCCGCTGCCCGGGAGGTCGCCGAGGACGAGGTCCCCTTCGAGGTGGCACAGCTGCTGCTGGCGCTGGAGAACGACGAGGAGGTGACCGTCGTCGGCACCGAGGACGTGCCCGTCATGCAGGGCGACAACCTGCTGATCGTGCGCCGCGTGAAGCTCTCCGAGAGCCGGATCTCCTGCGTGCAGTTCGACCGCAGCGACAACGTCCTGGTCACCATCGCCGCCTGGGACCGTCCCATCACCGACGACCTGTACACCCTCCTCAAGCCGCTGCCCGCGGAACTGTTCCAGCAGGGCTGACCCGGACCGGCTGATGCGTTTTCGCCCCGGTCCCGGCCCTTCCCCGGCCGGGGAAGAGGCCAGGACCGGCCGGTGCTACGAGGACTTCACCGTCACGTCCGCCGCCCGTACGAAGGCGATCCGGTGGCCGTACTGGATCTGGTGGTACAGATCCTCGCCCCGGACCACCCGGTGCGAGGCCTCGTCGAAGGTCACCGCGTACAGGTACTCGCCGGGCACCTCGCCCGCGGTGACGTACTCCTGGCCCTTCGGCAGCCGGTACGGCAGCGGGGACACCTTCTGCACGGGCACCTCCGCCGGATAGGCGGCCTCCTCCGGGTAGGCACGCCCGTACACCGGCACGGAGTCCAGCCCCTGCCTCGGGGTCACGACCCGGCCCGCGGCGGGCACCGCGGTGGGCCGCTCCCGAGGGTTGCTGAACCAGGCCTTCTGCCCCAGGTACCAGATGGCGGTCCACTCGCCCCACCGGTCGGCCACCGCGTACTGCTGGCCGGCCGACACCCGTGAGGACAGGTCGTTCACCCCGGTCGTCGGGGTCGAACCCAGAGCGCCGTCCCTGATCAGGGCGGACTTCTCGTCGTGGTCGGAGTACAGGCGCACCGCGCTGGACCCGTGCGCCGCGCACGGCTCGCCGGCGCTCCCGCAGCCCGTGAACACCGGGCCGTGGGCGGCGTGGTCGGGACGGATCGTCACCAGTGCGCCGTCCTCGCCGGCGGTGGCCCCGAAGGGCCGGCCCAGCAGCGCGAAGTAGTGCGCCCAGTCCCAGTAGGGCCCCGGATCGGTGTGCATGCCGGACACGGCCTCCGTGGTCGGGCCGGGCACGGTGTCGTGACCCAGGATGTGCTGCCGGTCCAGGGGGATGTCGTACTTCTCGGCGAGATACCGCACCAGGCGGGCCGAGGAACGGTACATCGCCTCGGTGTACCAGGCGTCGGGCTCCGCCAGGAAGCCCTCGTGCTCCAGCCCGATCGACCCGGCGTTGACGTACCAGTTGCCCGCGTGCCAGGCGATGTCCTCGGCCTTCACATGCTGGGCGATGTGACCGTCGGTCGAGCGCAGACTGTAGTTCCACGACACATAGGCGGGATCCCGCACCATATCGAGTACGCCTTCCCAGGCACCCTCGGTGTCATGGACGACGATGTACCGGACAGGGTGCGAGACAGGCCGGTTCCCCCGGTCGTGGTTGCCGTAGTCGCCGTCCCCGAACTGCTCGTACGGTGCCGGGACCCACTCGCAGGACACCGCCTCGGGACACTCCGTCGCGGTGGTGGAGGCGGTACGCAGACCGGCGCGGGCCAGTACGGACCGGTCCGGGACGAGGCCCGCGCGGGCGGCCAGGGAGACCTCTTGTCCCGCGTCCGTGACGCGCCGCGCACCGGCGCGGATCACCTCGTAGACGTCGTTCGCGTACGCCGCCGCCGACGCCGTGTCGTCCGCGCCGGAGAAACGGGCCACCGCGCCGTACCAGTCGGCCGGGTCCTCGCTCGGCGGCCGGCCCAGCTCCCGCTGGGCCTCGGCCAGCAGCGCGGCGCCGCCCGCCACGTTCGCGGCCGGGTCCGCACGCAGCCGCGCGGCGCTCAGCCCGGTCAGCCCGGCCGCCCTCGGCAGGGTGGCCAGACGGTCCGGGACCGCACCGGCGCGCGACAGCCGCGCGTCGAGGCGCAGCGCCTCGGCACGCCGTTTCCCGGGCCGCAGCACGGGGCGGACGTCGTCAGCCCGGGGATCCCCCGCCCCCTCGTCGTGCTGCGACGTCGCCGCCGCCAGCGCGGTACGCGCGTCCGTGAGGTGCATCGGGCCGTAGCCGCCGGTCACACTCGGCGCTCCGGTGTGCGTGTCCCAGCGGGACTGGAGGTAGGAGACGCCCAGCAGCACGCTCCGCGGCACCTCGTACGCGGCGGCCGCGGCACTGAACGCCTGCTGCAGCCGGGTCGCGTCCGGTGGGGCCGGGCCGGGCCGGGCCCCGGACGGGGCCGCGCCGAGCAGCGGCAGCATGAGCGCGGCGGCGGCCAGGGCGCCGGTGGTACGACGGGAACGGCGATGCCCGGCCGCCGCACGGCCGGGTTCGGTGGGGGGAGAGCCTCGCAACACAGTCTCCTGGGGACGATCGGTCGGGACGAACCGTGCGGGGTCGACGGTCGGATGGTGTTACCGGCCTGCCGATGATCCGTCAATCATGCCCAGAAGAAGTGACATTCCCTGGCAATCCGGGTCGTGGCGGCGAGCCAGGGCCGCGGCGCGCTCGGAACGCGGGGAACGCGCGGGGACGGGTGAGAGGTCCGCGGCGCTCCCCTTCGGAAGACGCCGCGGACCTCTCACCCGTCCCGGTCAGCGAGTGCCGACCGCCGCGCGCACGGCCCGGCGGGCCAGCTGGCAGTCGTCGTGCAGGCGCCGCAGCAGCAGCCGCTGCTCCTCGCCGGACGGCAGAACGCCCTGCTGGGCCGGGCCCGGCCCCACCGGGCCCCCCTCGCGCATCGAACGCTGCACGGCCGTCTCGTAGGTACGGATCTCACGCGTCAGCACCAGCATCAGGTTCACCAGGAACGCGTCGCGCGAGGCGTGGCCCGCCGACTGCGCGATCTGGCTGATCTGCCGCCGGGCCCCCGGCGCGTCCCCGAGCACCGCCCACAGGGTCGCCAGGTCGTAGCCCGGCAGGTACCAGCCCGCGTGCTCCCAGTCCACCAGCACGGGACCGGACGGTGAGATCAGGATGTTGGAGAGCAGCGCGTCGCCGTGGCAGAACTGGCCCATGCCCTGGCGCCCGGCCGCGTGCGCGATGCCGTGCAGCAGTTTCTGCAGATCGCCCATGTCCCGGTCGGTGAGCAGGCCCAGCTCGTGGTAGCGGGCGATCCGCGCCGCGTAGTCCAGCGGGGCGTCGAAGGTCCCGGCCGGCGGGCGCCATCCGTTCAGCCGGCAGATCGCGCCGAGTGCCGCCTTGATGTCCGCTCGCGGTGGTGCCTCCACCGGGTGCCGCTGGAGGGCCGCCACCCGGCCGGGCATCCGCTCGATCACCAGGGTGCAGTTGTCCGGGTCCGCCGCGATCAGCCGGGGCGCCCGCACGGGGGGGCGGTGCCGGACGAACGAGCGGTATGCCGCTATCTCGTGCCGGAACCGCTCGGACCAGACGGGGGAGTGGTCCGTTAAGCACTTGGCCACCGCGGTGCTCCGGCCGGTCGTCCCGACCAGGAGGATGGACCGGCCGCTGCGGCGCAGCACCTGCACCGGTGCGAACTCCGGACAGATGCGGTGCACCGACGCGATCGCCGTGCGCAACTGGGCGCCCTGGGGACCGGACAGGTCGAGCCTGCCGCTGAGCGGCTGGGGTCCGGCGCCCGGAGCGCGCCGCACCGCGCCCGGCCCCGGCACGGTGGCCGCCGGGCGCGCGGGGGAGAGGTAGGGGCCGTTGTCCGACGGACGCGGACGCAGTGGCCTGGGCGGTGCGGACACGGAGGACGATGCTGCGTACATGGGCGATACAGATCCCTTCGTGTGCCTGCGACGTCATCGCGCCACCCGGCCCGGCCGGCCCAGGCGCACCCTGGGGAATGCCCCCGGCGGAGACCGGGTCGTGGTGGCGCGTTCCTACTCGACACCCGATGCCCCCTGGCACACCATCTGGCGAACCCTGGCGAACCCTGGCGAATAGTCGCCCGGCAACTCGCCCGGGGCTACTGTCAACTCAGCCGAGAACCTGGGGGCTTGACGTGAGCGGACAACCCAACACCCGGCTCTCGGACCTGTTCGGCCTGGCCGGCTGGTCCAAGGGCGAACTCGCGAGGCTGGTCAACCGGCAGGCGGCGGCCATGGGCCACCCCCAGCTGGCGACCGACACCTCCCGGGTGCGGCGGTGGATCGACATGGGAGAGATCCCGCGCGATCCCGTGCCGCGGGTGCTGGCGGCCCTGTTCACCGAGCGTCTCGGCCGTGTCGTGACCATCGAGGATCTCGGTCTGGTCCGGCACGGGCGTGCGGGGAAACGGCCACGCGGCGGGAGTGCGGAACATCCCGACGGAGTGCCGTGGGCGCCCGAGCGGACAGCCGAGGTCCTCACCGAATTCACGGGAATGGACCTCATGCTCAACCGACGCGGCTTGGTGGGCGCGGGCGCCGCGCTCTCCGCCGGATCCGCACTCAGCAGCGCCATGCACGACTGGCTGCACACCGATCCGGCACTGACCACCGACGCTCCCCGAATCGACCATCCGCTGCACGCCGACTCCGTCGGGTTCGACCGCTACGAGGCCGTTCCCATCGGGTCTCAGGAGATCGAGGAACTCGAGCGCTCCGTGGAGGTGTTCCGCGCCTGGGACGCCGCCCGGGGCGGCGGCCTCCAGCGCAAGGCGGTGGTCGGCCAGCTCAACGAGGTGGGCGGCATGCTCGCCTACCACCACCCGCCCCATCTCCAGCGGCGCCTGTGGGGCGTCGCCGCCAACCTCGCCGTCCTGGCGGGCTGGATGTCGCACGACGTGGGCCTGGAACCCACGGCCCAGAAGTACTTCGTCATCGCGGCGCACGCCGCCAGGGAGGGCGGTGACCGGCCGCGCGCGGGTGAGGCGCTGTCCCGTGCGGCCCGCCAGATGGTGCACCTGGGCCGGCCCGACGACGCCCTGGACCTGCTCAAGCTCGCCCAGTCCGGGTCGGGTGAGGAACTGCTGCCGCGCACCCGCGCGATGTTCCACACCATCGAGGCCTGGGCACAGGCGTCCCTGGGCAAAGGACAGGCGATGCGCCGCACCCTGGGCCGGGCCGAGGACCTGTTCGTCTCCGACCGGGGGGCGGATCTGGAACAGCCGGACTGGATGCAGACCTTCAAGGACGAGGATCTGTACGGCATGCAGGCCCTGGCCTACCGCACGCTGGCCGAGTTCGAGCCGGGCGCGGCCGCGCACGCCCAGCACTACGCGGAGAAGGCGCTGTCCCTGCGCGTCGACGGCCGGGAGCGGTCGAAGATCTTCGACCATCTCTCCATGGCCTCCGCCTGCTTCATCGCGGACGACCCGGAGCAGGCCGACCGGTACGCGCGTCTCGCGCTGATGTCGATGGGCTCCAACTCCTCGCGCCGCACCTGGGAGCGGCTGCGCCAGATGTACCGGCTCACCGCCGAGTACTCCTCGTACCCGAGGATCCAGGAACTGCGGGAGGAGATCAGGCAGGCTCTGCCGAGGCCCAGGGGGAGGGGCGGCAACAGCGCGCCGGCATGACGGAGTGGTGAGGGTTCTTCCTACGAGGTCACGCGGGCGACGAGCACGCAGGCCTCCTCCTCGCGCGGGGTGCCGCCGAACTCCCGCAGAACGACCGGCAGGCAGTCCCGCGCGGTGCGCTCCCCGGTGAACTGCGGTGCCAGCTCGAGGAGATGCCGGACGGTGGCGGCAGCGGACCGCCCGGGTGCCGGCCCGTAGGTGTGCAGCACCAGCACATCGCCGACTTCGAGGGTCTCCTCGGCCTGCCCGTAGCGGGCGGCAGGGGAGGCACCGGGCCGGTCACCCTCCGGGGCCTCCAGGGCGCGCCCCCTTCCGCCGCGGAACAGCAGCGGGACGGGGTGTCCGGCCCGCGCCCACACCAGCGAGCGGGTGTCGGGCCGGTAGTACAGGCAGAGGCCACTGCCGAGGGCCGGTTGCCCGGTGGCGTCGAGTAACCGGTCGAGGCAGGCCAGCAGCGGACCCGGTGCGGTGCCGGCCGTCGCCATGCCGCGCACCGCACCGAGCAGCATCGTCACGCCCGACGACGGGCCGGCGCCCTGCCCGGTCAGCTCGCCGACGCTGAGCAGGGCGGTGCCGTCGGACAGTTCGAGGGCGTCGTACCAGGCACCCGCGGTCGGTGCCCCGGCAGGCGACGGGAGGTGCCGGGCGGCGAGGTCCAGGGTCCGGGGGCCCCGGTGCGGAAGGGGCAGGGATCCGTGCCACGGGGGAGGCACGGCTTCCGGCGGCTCGGTCACGGGCCGTTGCCCGGGTCGCGCCGCGGTCGGTCGCTGGTGGTGCAGCGATTCACGGGACTCGCTGACCGCCCGTCGGCAGCGGCGCAGTTCGCTGACGTCCCGCAGTACGGCCCACATCGAGGCGGTGCTGCCGTCGGCTCCGAGTACCGGTTCGCCCATCATGTGCACCGTCCGGACGCTGCCGTCGGGACGGTGCAGCCGGAACTCCCCGTCGATGGGCCGGGCGTCGACGAGACAGCCCGTGACCATCGCGGTGAGCCGCGGCCGGTCCTCGTCGTGCACGAGGGACGGCAGTTCGTCGAGGGTGAGCGGGGGAGCGGCCGGATCGCGGTCCAGGATGCGGTACAGCTCCCCGGACCAACTGGCCTCGTCCGTCAGCAGGTTCCACTCGGCGCTGCCGACCCGGCTGAGCACGGAATCGTGCGGGGGCGGTGCGGGGGGCGCGGACCGGGCCGGCGCCGGCACGGGCAGGGGGCCGTCCCGCAGCTGGGCCAGGTGCTCGTCCAGGTCGTTGAGCTGGTGCAGCGCCAGGTCGTACAGGGCGCGTTGCCAGCGGTCCTTCGGGTCCGAGACGTCGGCCGCGGTGTCGCGCCGTACGGCGTCCACGTCGCCCCTGAGCCGCCGGGTCTGCGAGATGAGCGCGTCGACCGGGCCGCGTCCTGGCGGCTGGACGGCTGAGCGGTCCGCGGAGAGGGGGGACGGCATGACGCACTCCGATGTGGGACGGTTCGGGCCAGAGACGGACGGAGGGACCGTTACGACTGTGGCACAGCACGCCACGCGCTGTAAGGGATTCGGCAAGACGCCCCAAGGCCATGACGGTGGCATATGTCACCGTCTTCGTGGAGTTACCCGGAGGTAGGTGCCGGATGCCCGTTGGTTGGATCAACTCCGTTGGTACGCAGGTTACTTGAAGGTGCGTGCGGCGCCCGTCCGTCGTTCACTCACCTGTTCGACGGACGGGCGTCCGTCCGTACTCAGTAGCGCAGTACGCCCGCGATCCGGTCTGTGTTCCCCAGTGTCCCGTCCGGGACGAAGCGGACCTCGGCGCCGGTCTCCAGGCACTGCTCGACGATCTCGTCCACGATGTCCTCGCGGGCGTCCAGGTCGCCGGTCTCGGCGAAGACCAGATGCTCACCCATGTCGCGCACGGTCACCCGGAAGTTCTCCTCGACGGCCAGCAGCCGGATCCGGCCGTCCCGGGCGTTCTGCCACATCTCGTCGACGCCGGCCGCGAACTCCTTGCGCCCGCGGGCCGTCTCCAGGGCCCGGACGACCTCCTCGGTGCTCTTGCGCGCTTCGCTCTCCAGCGCCGGACGCAGGGCCTGCCACACCGCGTCGGGCGTGCCGTGCGCGAGCCCGCCGTGCTGGACGTGCACCGCCTCCCGGGCCACGCCGCCCACCTCGCCCAGCAGGGACAGCGCGGCCGGCTCGCCGGTGACGTACAGGGGCCGGGGATGCTCACGCAGCACCGCGCGCATCGCGGTGTCGGTCTCGCGCAGGAACCGGCGGGTGTCCTCGTCCCGGTAGGAGCTCGGCTGGTCACCGATCCGCTCCAGGCGCTCGGGGTCGAAGTTCTCCGTGCTCCGCACCAGCGGGAAGGCGCCGAGGTGCTCCTCGGTGACCCGGTCCACGCCGCCGCTCCACAGCGTGGCCCGGTCGGGGGAGAGCGACAGTGCCCAGAAGGGGCGCTCCGCCGTGTGGGCGGACACCAGGTTGCGGGTGAGGAAGGTGTCCGAGAGCACCACGCGCTCCGGTACGGAACGGGCGAGCGACCACACCTGGTGCTCACCCGGAGCGGCGAAGATGACCAGCCCGTCCTCGGCGTGCGCCAGATCGACCTCGGCCAGCGCCCGGTCGAGCTGCAGGGTGACCTCGCTGCGCCGGTCCCGGGTGACCGCGGGATCGGCCTCCAGCTGTTTCTTGGCCTCGGCCACCATGTTGCGCAGCCGTACCGGATCCTGGGCGTTGAGGGGATCGCGCCGGTGGGTCGGCGTCAGCACCGACACCGCGGGGTAGGGGCGCGGGCGACGAAGCTCGGCAAGGGTCGCGGGACTCAGATCGTGCTCCATGAGAGCACCATAGAGCCGATTCACCGAGAGGGCATTTGGGGCGATCCGGTCGTCGCCGTCCCGCGGGCGGACTCACCCACGGGAGTCGTCCTCGGGGCCGCACGAGCTGCCGCTGGGCGGCAGCGAACCGTAGAGCAGGAAGTCCTCGACCTTCCGGCGCACGCAGTCGGACGATCCGTAGCCGGTGTGGCCCTCGCCCCGGTTGTCCAGCACCACCGCCGAGGAGCCGAGCCGCTCGGCCGTCTCCACCGTCCACCGGTACGGCGTGGCCGGGTCGCCCCGCGTGCCGACCAGCAGCATCTTCGGAGTGTCGACGTTCTTGACCTCCTCGCGGATGTAGTCGGTCCCCCGAGGGCGGCCGTGGCACATCAGCACCTGGGCGAGCCGGTAGCGGCCGAAGACCGGTGAGGCCTTCTCGTAGGCGGTGCGCAGCCGGGAGAGGTCCCGGGTCACCTGCTCGGCGGCCGGGCGGTCGGGATCGTCCGCGCAGTTCACCGCCATCAGCGCGGCGGGGAGGTTGTCCAGGGGGACGTCCTCCTCGTCGACGAGCGGGTCGTTCTCCCGCTGCGGCACGGGGAGCGTCACCCCGCCGGTGGCGAAGGCCTCCACCCCGCGTGTGTCCCCGTCCTCCATCAGCTGTGCGAGCGCCCGTTGCAGCAACGGCCACAGTTCCCTGCTGTAGAGGCCCTGCGCCATGGCGCCCGCGAGGTCCTGCCCGGCGAACTCGTGGCCGAAGTCCGTCGGTACCGGGTCCTCGTCGAGCGAGGCGACCAGCTTCACGGCCAACTCCCGTGCTCCGCGCGGGTCCTGACCGAACGGGCAGGCGATGTCCTTGGTGCACCAGGTCAGGAAGTGATCGAGCGCGAGCTGCTGTCCCCGGACGCTCGCCAGCCCTTGCTCGGCCAGTGGTTCGGTCAGGGTGTCCACCCCGTCCAGTACCAACCGGCCCACTCTCTCGGGGAATCGGGCAGCGTACACCGAGGCCAGCCGGGTTCCGTAGGAGAACCCCAGGTAGGTGAGCTTCTTGTCGCCGAGCACCTCGCGCAGCACGTCCAGGTCCCGGGCGACGTTCACGGTGCCGATGTGCGGGAGCACCGGGCCCGAGCGCTCGGCGCACTCGGCGGCCACCACGCGCAACCGGGCGAGTACGTCCCGCGGGTCGGACACGCCCTCGCCGCCGGTCGCCTCCAGCGCCTGACCGGTGGCCTGGATGCCGCAGCTGACCGGTGAGGAGCGGCCGACACCGCGAGGGTCGAAGGACACCACGTCGTACCCGTCGGTGAGACCCATGAACTCCTTGCCGGCATGGGCGAGTCCGAGGACGCCCGAACCCCCCGGCCCGCCGAAGTTCAGCACCACCGAGCCACGCGGGTCGCCGGTGCCCCGGTAGCGGGCGAGAGCCAGGTCGAGGGAGCCCCTGTCGGGCTCGGCGTAGTCGACGGGGACGGTGATCTTCCCGCACTGCAGGTCCTTGGGCGTGTCCATGCTCTTGCACGCCGACCATGTGATCTTCTGGTCGTAGAACCGGTCGAGGTCCCCGTCCGCGGCAGCGGCGGCCGGGAGGCCCGCGCTCAGCAGGACCAGTCCGATTGCTCCGGTGACCGCGCGGCGCCGGACCGGGGGTCGCGTTGACGGCTTGGCCAGCATCGATGCCTCCAGGGACGCCCCAGAGCGGACCGGACACGGCGCCCTCGATCACCATAAGGGGACCCCGCAGGCCCCGCCTGTCGGCCGGACGGCCCTGGGCTGCGGCGGGCCCGGCCGCTCAGCCGCGGGCGCTGTGGAACCTCCTGTGCAGCTCCCGTACCGCCTCCGTCAGTTCGGGAACCGGGCCGTCCACGGTCACGTCCGGTGCGATCTCGGCGACGGGCAGCGGCCGCACCGGTGGAGCGGGCACGTCCAGCTCGGCGAGCCAGGTCAGCAACTGCGCCGAGGAGGCGACGTAGACGATCCGGCCGAGGCCGACCCAGGCGTGCGCCGCCGCACACATCGGACAGTGCTCGCCGGAGGTGTACACCGTGGCGGCGGCCCGTTCCCCGGGCGTCATGTGGGCGGCCGACCAGCGCGCCAGCTCGAACTCGGGGTGCCGGGTGCGGTCCCCGGCGGCCGTCCGGTTGCGGTCCTCGGCGAGCACGGACCCGTCGCCGGCCACCAGGACCGAACCGAACGGATCGTCCCCGGCGTCCAGCGCCTCGGTCGCCAGCTCGACGCAGCGACGCAGGTGGGGCAGTTCAACATCCTCGACAGTCACGGGTGCCGCCCTTCTCACGACCACGGCTCGATCACCGGTCACGGCAACCTTAGGCGCACACGATCACGGACGCGAAGCCGGTGTGCAGGTGCCCCGTAAACCCGTTGCCCGGGCGCCGGGCCGGTGCTGGAGTGGGCGGTATGGACCACGCCGCGGTACTCGCCCTGTTCGACCGTGACCTGCGCGAAGGAGCGAGGCCCGACGGCCCCGGGGCCCGCGTCGAGCGCACCGGCCGTGTGGTGCGGCAGACCGCACCGCGACACGGCTGGAACGGCGTCGTCTGGTCCGCCCTGGACGACACGGACGCGGACGCGGCGATCGCCGGACAGATCGCCCACTTCACCGGGCTGGGCCGTGGGTTCGAATGGAAGCTGTACGGCTATGACCTGCCGGTGGACCTCGGGCAGCGGCTCGTGGCGTCCGGGTTCACGCCCGGACCGGAGGAGACGCTGATGGTCGGCGAGATCGACGAGCTGCTCCTCGGCGCCGGGCAGGCTGTGCTGCCCGAGGGCGTCCGCGTCGTCCCCGTCACCGACCGGGCCGGTGTCGATCTCATGGCCGAGGTGCACGAGAAGGCCTTCCACGCCGACGCGTCCTGGCTGCGCCACCGGCTGTCGGCCCGGCTCGCCGCCGAGCCCGGCACCGTTGTCGCCGTGGTGGCCCTGGCGGGCCGGGAGCCGGTGAGCGCGGCCCGGATGGAGCTCGTGCCGGGCACCCGGTTCGCCGGGCTCTGGGGCGGCGGCACCGTCGAGGCCTGGCGGGGCAGGGGCGTCTACCGGGCGCTGGTGGCCCACCGGGCCCGCGTCGCCGCCGAGCGCGGCTGCCGTTACCTCCAGGTCGACGCGTCCGGGCAGAGCCGCCCGGTCCTCGAGCGTCTGGGCTTCGTCCCGCTGGGCACGACGACACCGTATGCGTACGTCCCGTAGGGCCGTCGGGCTCACGGGTTCTCCGTACCGCCATCCGGCCGGGGACCTCCGCCGGACCCGTCCTGTGCCCGTACGCCGTCCCGGGCCGCCGCACCGGCCGGTCAGCGCGGGGCTTTCGCACGGTCCAGCGCGGCCACCCCGAGTGCGGCGAGGCCGACCTGGATGAGCCACTCGATCCAGTCGACGCCCTTGGTGTCGGCCACTCCGAGCGCCGTGGCGAGCGCCGAGCCGATCAGTGCGGCGACGATGCCGACGAGGATCGTCCACAGCACCCCGATGCGCTGACGCCCGGGGACCACGAGCCGGCCCAGGACGCCGATGACGATACCGATGACGATGGCACTGATGATGCCGCCGATCTCCATTTCGCCCCTCCTTCTCAAAACCCCCGCTGAAGGACGTGTGCCCCCGCTCGGCGGCGGCAGTCGCCCGTGCCGGGGAGGGCCGGTACGGGCAGGGCGGGGCCCGGCCCGCACAGGACGCGGACCGGGCCCCGCCCTCGGTCCCTTTCCGGCCGCGATCAGGTCCTGGAGGTGCTCCTGGCCGCCGTGGCGACGCACATGACGCCGAGCAGCAGGGTCAGCGCGCCGATGACGACGTTGTTCCAGATGACGCCTGCGTCCGGACCGGTGCCGACGATCCACGGCGAGATGATCATCCACATGCCGAGGGCGCACATGGCTCCGCTGAGGCCGTACATGCGCGCCGGGGCGGCGGCGAACCCGATGCCGAGCAGGCTGATCGCGATGCCGACGATCAGGTTGTGGGGCACGAGCGCGGGCTGGCTCGTCGTGTAGTGGAGTATCCAGGGGGACACCGCGCAGTAGAGGCCGAGCAGGAACACCGGTCCGTCGACCAGCACCACGTCACGACCGCCGAGCATGCGGTCGTACCGCGCCCGCATTTCTGGAGCATCGGGGTGGCTGGTGATGTCACCGCGGGGATGCGAGACGTTGGCCATGAGTCGCCTCCTTCGACTAGCAGGATCGGCCGCTTACGGGTGGTATGCGGCAAACCTCGCTTGAGGTCATTCTGCTCTTATTTTTCCTTTATGTGTAGAGGTCGGGGCGGGGTGGTCCCCCCCGGCCTGTCCCGACCCCCTCCGCGCCGCGGGCCCGGCCGGTGCCGCCGCCCGGCAGCCGGGCCCGGCCCGCGAAGGCGTCGTGCAGGGCCCGGGCCGCCGGCGGCGCATGCTCGCCCTGGGCGGAGGCGGCCGGGACGGGCTGGAGGTCCACCCCGGCCTCTGGGGCGGAGGAGTTCGTCCTCTCCGGCCACCCGCACCTGGAGGAGGCGTACTGGTTCGGCGAGGGCGTCCTGCCCCGCCTCGCCGCGCAGGGGCTGGGGCGGCACCCCTCCCGGGAGGAGGGGTGCGGAATCCGCAGTGTCCGCTCAAGTCACCTGCATGGGATGGGAGTTGACGCACAGTGCGGATGTGACGGAGACCGATGGGCCTCCCTGGGCAGGGGCAAAAGGGCTGGCCCGACTGCGGCTTGACTGGTACAGACCAATGCGGTTAAGTGTGCCCGACACCCCCCACCACGGCCGCCCCCCACACCGTGGCCGGCTCAACCGGCGCGCGTGCGGCGACAGTTCGCTCAAGCGTGTCCCCGCCCGGGAGCGGCCGTGTTTCGCAGAGGAGTTGATCCCTTGTCGAGACGCCGCATGTCCGCCGTGCTGGCCGCAGTCGTCATCGCCGGCAGCGCGCCGGTGCTGCTCCCGGCCGCGACCGCTTCCGCCGCTCCGGTGTCGGCCGCCGCCGCGTGCTCCAGCTATCCGAACTGGGTGGCCGGGCAGTGGTACAACGCCGGTGACATCGTCCGCTACAGCGACGGCCGCACCTACATCGCCGAGCACGCCAACCCGGGCTACGACCCGATCATCAGTACCTGGTACTGGGAGCCGTACTCCTGTGACAACGGCCCCGGAACGCCGGTCGGGAACTTCGTCGTGTCCGAGGCGCAGTTCAACCAGATGTTCCCGAACCGGAACTCCTTCTACACCTACAGCGGGCTGAAGGCGGCCCTGAGCGCCTACCCCGGCTTCGCCAACACGGGCAGCGACACGGTGAAGAAGCAGGAGGCCGCCGCCTTCCTGGCCAACGTCAGCCACGAGACCGGTGGTCTGGTGCACGTGGTCGAGCAGAACACGGCCAACTACTCGCACTACTGCGACTGGGGACAGCCGTACGGCTGCCCGGCCGGTCAGTCCGGCTACTACGGGCGCGGGCCGATCCAGCTGAGCTGGAACTTCAACTACAAGGCCGCGGGTGACGCGCTCGGCATCGATCTGCTGAACAACCCCTGGCTGGTGCAGAACGACGCGTCCGTCGCCTGGAAGACGGCCCTGTGGTACTGGAACACCCAGTCGGGTCCCGGCAGCGTGACGGGGCACAACGCCATGGTCAACCAGGCCGGTTTCGGCCAGACGATCCGCAGCATCAACGGCTCCCTGGAGTGCGACGGCCGCAACCCGGCGCAGGTGCAGAGCAGGGTGACCACGTATCAGCAGTTCACCCAGATCCTCGGAACGTCACCCGGCGGCAACCTGTACTGCTGACGCAGGACCGCGGGGCGTGGTGTCATGCTCCTGACCATCCGTGACCGGCCGTGTGCCCTCGCGCACGCGGCCGTCCTTCGGACGAAGGGCACCCACCATGCGCACCCCCCACGCCCTGCTCGCCACGGCCGTCACGACCACCGCGCTGGTCGCGGCGGTCGTGGCGCCGACGCCCGCGGCGGGCGCCGACGCGGTTCCGCCGCCCGGCACCACCCACTACGTGCAGAGCGCCACCACCGGACTCAACGCGGCCGACAGCGCCGGAGCGGTCGAGCAGCACCGGCCGCGCGGCAACGAGGACCGCCAGCAGTGGACACTGCGGGTGAACGGCGCCTCCCACCTCCTGGAGAACACCGACACCCCCGGCAGTTGCCTCGGCCGTGCCGGCGACCTGGCCGGGACCGTTCCCTGCACGAGCGCGGACGCGGCCTGGGAGATCACCCCCGTCGGCGCCGACCGGTACACCCTCGGCGTCCCCGGCACCGACCGCCGCCTCACCGTCGCCCCCAGACCCGCGGGGGCCGACCACCCCGCCCGGCTCGCCGTCGCCGGCGGCTCCGGGGACCTCACCCACTGGTATCTCACCCCGGTCGCTCCCGCCACCCGGCCCATGCCGCCCCAGGACACCCGCACCCTGGACCAGGTCACCTTCCTCACCTCGCACAACGCGTACGCCAACGGGGTCGACGGCGGCTTCGCCCCGCCGTTCGTCAACCTCTTCCCCAACCAGACGCGCGGCATCGAACGCCAACTCGCCGACGGTGTACGCGGATTCATGCTGGACATCCACCAGACCCCGGACGGCGCGATCCTCTGCCACAACAGCTGCACCCTGGTCAGCAGGCCCGTCGCCCTGTGGGTGGACCTCCAGCGCATGGTGGACTTCCTCAAGGCCCACCCCGACCAGGTCGTCACCGTGTTCCTCGAGGACTACGTCGACCCGGGCGTACTGCGCGCCGAACTCGCCCGCGTCACCGGCCTGTCGGACGTCCTCCACCGGCCGGACCGCGCCGGGGTGCGCGAGCGCGGCTGGCCGACGATGGCGGAGCTGACCGCCACCGGGAAGCGGCTGCTGATCTTCAGCGACCACAGCCGCTCCGCCGACCAGGCCGCGGGGCTGACCCGGGACGGCTTCGGCGTCATGTACCAGCGGGAGTGGACCGTCGAGAACCACTGGTCCATGGGCTCCGGGGTCGGCACCTCCGACTGGTCCTGCTACAGCCGCTGGTACGGCGCCGGCGCCGACATCCCGCTCACCCGCACCGAGCCGGGCTTTCGGCCCCTCTTCGTCATGAACCACTTCCGGGACACCGCGATCGCGGACACGGCCGGCACGGACAACGCCAAACTCGCCGACCGCGCCCGCCGGTTCTGCCAGCCGGCCGCCCGCAAGAAGCCCAACTTCCTGGCCGTGGACCGCTACGACCTCGGCAACCCGGCAGCGGCCGTCGCCGCCCTCAACACGTACACGTATCCGTAGCCCCGTGCGGGACGGGAAGGGGCGATGCGGGTCCGGCGCCGTGAGGCGCCCTACATCAGCCAGATCCCGTCCCGCATGAGATGCCGCTCCGGCATCTCGCGCACCCCGTGCCAGGCCTGCACCGCCCGGGGGCGTACCCGGAAGAACGTGTGGACGGCCCGCTCCGCGCGCGGATCCCAGCCGGTCTTCTCCCGGAACGCCTCCGCCGCCGGCGGCGGCACCTCCCGCGCGCCGTACGTCTCCACCTCGCCGTCGATCAGGACGACGTCCCGCGTGTCGCCGAGCGCCAGCCGGGTCCGGCCGCCCTCCCGCAGGTTGCGGCCGGTGGGGTTGGCCGGCCGGGTCGCCAGCCAGACGGCCTCGCCGTCCCACACGAACGACAACGGCACCAGGCAGGGCAGCCCCTCGGCGTCCGCCGAGGCCACCCAGACGTCCATCTCCCGCTCCAGCCGGTCCAGGAGATCCCTTCTGCGCTGCTCCCGGCTCCGCTGCGGTAACTCGGTGATCTTCATACGCGGACGGTAGCCGCACGCCCCGCCCGGGCGCCTCGGTCTTCCGTCGTAGGCCCTCGGGACCAGGCCCGGGCGCCGCCGGGAGCGGGACTGGCGCGCACTGAAGTTTTACGTATAACCTCTGCCGATCGGTCCCACCCCCGCAGGGTGACCGCGCACTTCACCACAGAACAGCTGAGGAACGCACCGCTCATGACCACGCCCCGCCTCGACACCGAGACCCTCCGCCGGCTGCCCAAGGCCGTCCTGCACGACCACCTCGACGGCGCCCTGCGCCCCGCCACCCTGGTGGAGCTGGCGGACACGGTCGGCCACGCCCTGCCCACCACCGACGCCGACGAGCTCGCCGCCTGGTACGTCGAGGCCGCCGGCTCCGGTGACCTGGTGCGGTACATAGCCACCTTCGAGCACACCCTCGCCGTCATGCAGAGCCGCGAGGGACTGCTGCGCACCGCCGAGGAGTACGTGCTCGACCTCGCCGCCGACGGTGTCGTCTACGGCGAGGTCCGCTACGCCCCCGAGCTGATGACCAAGGGCGGGCTGACCCTGCCCGAGGTGGTCGAGGCCGTGCAGGAGGGGCTCGCCGCCGGCATGGCCAAGGCCGCCGCCGGGGGGACGCCGGTGCGGGTCGGGACGCTGCTGTGCGGCATGCGGATGTTCGACCGGACGCGGGAGATCGCCGACCTGGTGGTGGCGTTCCGGGACGCGGGCGTCGTCGGCTTCGACATCGCCGGCGCCGAGGACGGCTTCCCCGCCGCCGATCACCTGGACGCCTTCGAGCACCTGCGCCGCGAGAGCGTGCCGTTCACCATCCACGCCGGTGAGGCCCACGGCCTGCCCAGCATCCACCAGGCCCTCCAGGTGTGCGGCGCGCAGCGTCTCGGCCACGGTGTGCGGATCACCGAGGACATCCCCGACCTCGAGGCCGGCAAGCTCGGCCGGCTCGCGGGCTGGGTCCGTGACCGCCGGGTCGCGCTGGAGATGTGCCCCACCTCCAACATCCAGACCGGCGCCGCCGACTCGATCGCCACGCACCCCATCACCGCGCTGAAGGACCTCGGCTTCCGGGTCACCCTCAACACCGACAACCGGCTGGTGTCCGGCACCACCATGACCCGCGAGATGTCCCTGCTGGTGGAGCAGGCGGGGTGGACCGCCCGGGACCTGCGGACCGTCACGGTCAACGCGGTCAAGAGCGCGTTCCTCCCGTTCGACGAGCGCAACGCCCTCCTGCGGGACGTGGTGCTGCCCGGTTACGCGTCCGTGCTCTGAAGGAGCCCGCGCACATAGGCCGCCTGTCCGGCGTGCTGGAGGTCGTCGGACAGGACGCTGACCAGCCGCACCCCGAGGCTCACCGGCGGATCCCAGCGCTCGTCCACGATGCGCTCCAGGTCCTGGGCCCGCAGCGCGCGCAGCGCCTCCAGGCTCTGCGCGTGCACCGCGTCGTAGTAGCCGGTCAGCAGGTCGGCCGAGCCGACCCGCACCTCGGCGACCTGCGCCGGAGTGTGGCCGTACCCGGTGTCGCGGCGGGGCAGACCGAGCGCGAACCGCTTCTCGAAGTCCTGGGCGAGCCACACCTGGTCGAGCCCGAAGGCGTCCGCGACGTGGTCGTCCTGGATCCGGGTGAGGTGCCAGACCAGCCAGGCGACGGAGTTGGCGCCGGGCGCGGGCCGGGCGTTGAGGACGTCGGGGCCGAGCCCGGCCACCGCGGCGTGTACTTCTTCGCGGATCCTGCCGAAGCCGTCGATGAGGATGTCCTTGGCATGCATGGGTCCACCCTCGCGCATCCCGCCCCCGCCCGCGCCCCGTTCTCCCCCGGGAGTCCGGCCGGGCTCACGCGTCCGCGTCGTCCAGCAGGGCCATCAGCGCCCGCGCGGCGGGGCTGACGGCCTCGGCCGGCGGGAGCAGCGCCACGGTCTCGTACACCGGCTCACCGGTGCCTTCGAGCGGCAGCGCGGTCAGCGCCGCACGCTTGTGCCGGAAGTGCTGGGGGACGACGGCGATGCCGAGGTTCTCGTCGACCAGGTCCAGGAGGCTGTGCACGTCGTTCACCTCCAGCGCGACCGTGCGCCGTACCCCCGCGGCGGCGAAGGCGGTGTCGGTGGCCCGGCGCGGCCCCCAGTCGGGATGGAAGTCCACGAACACCTCGCCGCCCAGGTCGTGCGGGGCCGGCGGCGTCCCGGCCCGCGCGAGCCGGTGCCCGGGATGGCACAGCACGGTCATCGGCTCACCGGCCAGCGCCACCGGCCGCAGCCGGTCCGGGTCCGCCTGGGTCCGGTAGGCGAAGGCCAGGTCGAGGCGTCCCGCCGCGACCTCCTCGGCCAGCGCCGCCGAGCCCCACTGCCGCAGCCGGATCTCCACGTCCGGATGGCGCCGCCGGAACGCGGCCAGCAGCTTCGCCACATGCACCCCGGCGATGCACTGCTCGGTGCCCACCGCGAGCGTGCCGCGCAACACCCCCTGCACCGCGGCCACCGCCTCGTGCGCGGCCCGCACCTGGGCCAGGACACGCTCGGCCTCCACCAGCAGGGCCCGTCCGGCCTCCGTCAGCGTCACCCGCCGGGTCGTCCGTACGAACAGCGGCGCCCGCAGCTCGCGCTCCAGCGCGCGGATCGACGCCGACAGGCCCGACTGGGAGACCAGCAGCCGCTCCGCCGCCCGGGTGAAGTGCTGGTCCTCGGCGACGGCGACGAAATGCTGAAGGTGGCGCAGTTCCATGATTGAGAAGCGTATCCGCTGAATTCCATCGGATTCTCCTGTTGGACCGCTGCCCGCGGTGCGCGACAGAGTGGAGTCCGGTTCGACGGAACCGGACACCCCTGTGCCGACCCCCTGGAGTCGTGTTGTACACCCCGCACCCCGACCGTTACGCGGACCTGCCCTACCGGCGCACCGGACGCAGCGGCCTGCAGCTTCCCGCGCTCTCGCTCGGCCTGTGGCACAACTTCGGTCCCGACCGCCCCGCGGAGACCCAGCGCGCCATCCTGCGCCGCGCCTTCGACCTGGGCGTCACCCACTTCGACCTCGCCAACAACTACGGCCCGCCGCCCGGCGCCGCCGAGTCCGCCCTCGGCGAGGCGCTGCGCGCGGACTTCGCGCCGTACCGCGACGAACTGGTGATCTCCACCAAGGCCGGCCACCTGATGTGGCCCGGCCCGTACGGAGAATGGGGTTCGCGCAAGTACCTGCTGTCCTCCCTGGACCAGAGCCTGAGCCGGATGGGCCTGGACCACGTCGACATCTTCTACTCGCACCGCTTCGACCCCGACACTCCGCTGGAGGAGACCATGGGGGCCCTGCACTCCGCGGTCCAGCAGGGCAAGGCGCTCTACGTCGGCGTGTCCAACTACTCCGCGGAGCAGACCCGTGAGGCCGCCCGCATCCTCGGCGAGCTGGGCACCCCGCTGCTGATCCACCAGCCGCGCTACTCGATGCTCGACCGGCGGCCGGAGGACGAGGGCCTGCTGGACGCCCTGGACGAGCTCCGGATCGGCTCCATCGCCTACTCCCCGCTGGAGCAGGGCCTGCTGACCGCCCGCTACCTCGACGGCATCCCCGAGGACTCGCGGGCCGCGAGCGACAGCCCGTTCCTGGACACCGGCGCCGTCACCGGCGAACTGGTCGAGCGGCTGCGCACGTTGAACGGCATCGCCGAGTCCCGCGGCCAGACCCTCGCGCAGATGGCGCTGGCCTGGGTGCTGCGCGGTGGGCGGGTGACCTCGGCCCTGGTCGGGGCGAGCAGCCCGCGGCAACTCGAGGACAGCGTCGCGGCCACCCGCCACCTCGACTTCGACGCGGACGAACTGGCCCGCATCGACGCGGTGGTCAAGCAGTAGGCCCCTCACCCGGGCAGGTCGCCCACCCGGCCGCGTCGCACTCCTCGGTGCGACACCGCCGGGTGGGCGTCGTGCCTCCGGCTGCCGTGCGCGCCGCATTCCGGCCAACGAAAGGGGCGAATATGCCAAGAGAGTGGCCGGAAAGGCATGGTGACAGTGATTCAGCGGTGAACATACTCGACAACGAGAGCGCTTCACCCCGCGCGACGGCGCCCTCACACACAGCACGCGACCCACCGGAGAGCGAGCGCGGTCGGCCGCCGGGCAACGCAACGGGGGGAGAGGACCGTGCACGACGAGTTCCTGTGCCACGTCACGGCGTACGGGGTCTGCGACGGCCGCCGCATCGGCGTACCCCTCGGGACCTATCGCGCACCCACCCTGGCCCTGGCCCTCTGGTGGCTGCGCGATCGCGCCTCGTGGATCGCCGAGCGCCTCGACCCGCAGCCCGAGGCCGAACACTTACCCCCGGGCGCGCTCGTCCCCGTCGCTGACGGTGTGCCCGACGTGCCCGCCGTGCTGCGTGCCTGGTGCGGTGACGACGCCCGGCAGGAGGAGATGGCGGAGGCGCTGGCCGCCGGACAGCTGGTGCGCCTCGCCACCGGCGACGACACCACCGAGTACGAACTGCTGGCCGAATCCGTGGACGCCCTGCGGATGCAGCGCGCCGCCCCGGTGCTGGGCGTCCAGGTCGCCTGACCGACCGGCCGCCGCCCGCCCCCGAACACCTCTCCGCCGGGCCGGTCCTCCGCCCTGACCGGATTCACCGCCGCCGGCCGGCCCGTCGGCACCCTCGACCACGTGGCCCCGGAACGGATCCCCGGTCTCCGGGCGGCCGGTCGACGCCCGCTGCGACCTCCCGCCGCAGGCCGACGCCGTCCTCGACGAGGCACCGGCGAAGAGCGGAGCACGCCGGCGAGGGGAGCACGGACGGGCAGCCGCCCGAACCGGCGAAACCGCCGCAGGCCTGGGCGGAACCGGTGTGCGGACCGCGGACGCAGAGCACCGCCGGCGGTCCGGCGCGTCCCGTCAGCGGTCCGGTCCGCCCGTGCCGCGCCACCTCCCCCGGGCCGGCAGCGCGCCCGCGAAACCGGTGACCAGGCCCCACAGGAAGGCCAGCCCCAGGGCGCCCGCCAGACGCGGTGCGAGCAGCACCTGACCGGAGAGTCCGGTACCGAGGTCGCCGATGCCGAGCACGGAGAGGCCGAGCCGGGCGGAGATCCGGCCGACCAGGCAGATCATCAGAACCGTCAGCGTGAGCGCCACCGCCAGGTGCACGGCGTGCTGCCAGGCCCGGACCCGGGCCGGTGACAGGGCCGCCATCACGAACGCGACGGCCAGCAGCAGCACCGCGTCGGCCACCAGCAGCCACCACACCCTGCCGTCGTGCTCGGCGAGCGTGCTCAGGTTCAGCGCCGAGACGTCCTCGGTGCGCAGCACCTCGTCGAGCACATGCGGCAGGGGCAGCCCGAAGGGCCCCTCCACCCTGCCGTCCCAGGTGGCGCCGAGCCCGATGGTCAACGCGAGCCAGGCCACGTTGGGCAGACCCAGCAGGATCACGGCGAACGTATCCGCCGGGTGCCCCCGCGTCGCGGCGACGACCAGCGCGGTCACGGCACCGATGACGACGGAGGCGAGCAGCAGCCACAGCATCGCGCGCGCCGCGGGCCGCACCGCCGTCTGGAACCGGAGCAGCCGGCCCGGAAGGGGGGCGCCCCGCGACACCAGCAGGGCCAGCACCAGCACACCCGCCAGCCAGAGCAGGCCGACGAGGAGGGTCAACGGCACATCGGCGGCGAAACCGACCTCGGGGGAGATCCCGAACAGATCCCCGAGGTCGTCCAGGGGCCCGTCCCCGAGCGAGACCTCGAAGGTGTGCCGGGCGGCGAACGCCGGCCCGAGCAGGGCGAGCAGCCACAGGGCGGCGATCCGCGCGGCCCACCCGATCAGCTCGGGCACCCCCGCGACGGCCCGGTGGCGCAACGGACGCAGAAAGCCCCGCCCGACGACCAGGGCCCCGGTGAGCGTGACGGACAGCGGCATGACCGTCAGACCGCCCTCCGCGCCGGCCAGCCGGCCCGCGTCCCCGGACAGCCGCACCGAGCCGCCCACGGCGGTGACCACCGTCGCCGCGACCACCTGGGGGAAGGACCCGCCGGGGAGGTCCGCCGCACCGGCCGCCCACAGCCCGAGCGCGGCCACGACGCTCATGGCGAGCAGCCCGCCCACCACCGTGACCAGGGCCTGCGTCCAGCCGTGGCGGGCGGTCACCCGGTCAAAGGCGGTACGTGAGCTCACCCCTGCACGCTAAGCGTGCTTTCGCACCGGGCGCCTGCCGAAAGGTCCGTCCGCGTCGGCTTGCGACCGGCGCGCCACCGGAACACACATGGACATCCTCCCCCGCCTGAAGGCGGGGGATCCACGAAAGGAATCAGATGAACGACGCCCCGGCCACCGCCGCCGCTGCCGGCGGCGCCCAGCAGGTCGCCCGGTCAGACGTGCGGTGCCGGTGTCCTGGGCCCGGCGCCCCGGGCGCGGATCACCAGAGCGTGGTCACCCAGCCCCAGGAGGCGGTCGGCCGGGAGTTCGCCACGTGTGGTGAGGACCGCCTCGATGCGGGTGGTGAGCGGGTCGAAGGCCGCGTCGAGCACGGTGCCGCGCTCCTCGCCGTCCTCGGTGAGCACCCTGCTGCCGAGCAGATCGTGATGCGGTGGAGGCTCGGCCGAGGTGGAGGACGGCGGGCGATCAGCATGTCCGGGCCTGCGGCGTCCAGGTCGGCCCAGGCCGGCACGGTCTCCCTGCGCAGGCGCCCGCTCCGTGTCCGCACGTGGGTGACCGTGCCGGACGCCGGGTCGACCGTCAGCGCCCGCACGATGCCGAGCCGGTTCCCGTCCCCCCGGGGCCGGCACCGGCAGCCCTCGCACCCGGGAGAACAGCATCACGGCAGTGCGCCCGTCCGCCGGGCACGGGACGCGCCGACCCGCGCCACGAAGTCCGGCAGATCATCGGTGACGTGGGTGGTGGCGTGAGCGGGGACGACCAGCGACCGGCCGGAGACGGAGACGGACACCGCCTCGCCCCGCGGCACGTACACCCGGTGCCGACGGTGTCTGGAGCCCGGTGCCGACTCCCGGTGCGCGGCGAGCCGGAAGGCGACGATCCGGCCACTGGCGCCGCCCTCGACCAGGACGTCGAGCACCGTGCCGACCGCGTCGCCCTCGTCGGTGAGGACCTGCGCGCTGAGCAGCCGCCCGTGCGGGGCGTCGCGGCGGGCCACCGACAGGGGCACGCCGCACAGCGCCCCTCGTCGCGGACCATGACCGCGTGCCGGCCGGGGGAGTGCACCGCCGGCCAGGGCGGCTCCCGGGGAAGGGGGCCCGACAGCAGGGTTCGGCCGGTGAGCGTGAAGCCGGTGACGCGCCCGGCCGTGGCGTCGAGGACCGTGTCCTTGACGTGGGCCACCGCATCGCCGCCCAGCGTCACCACGGGCAGCGTCCGCAGGCATCGCACCGCCAACAGTTCGTTCATGGCTCGCCCTTCCCGCCGGAGGCGGCCTTCTCTCCGCACCCGTGTGTCCGGGTGCCTGCCGTGTGTCACGACGAACACCGATCAGGGGACTGTGTCGCCCGACTCGGGGTAGGTGGACCGGTGCAGATCGTCCGGCCAGTCCGGCTTCCCAGAGAGAAACCCATGATCGATCACCTGGACGGGGCAGTGATACCGAGCGGTTTCGACGTGCCCGTGGAACCGCTGCGGCGGGCGGCACACTTCACCGGCGAGCCGGGATGCATCGCCGAGGCGCGCGACTTCGCCGCGCGCTTCCTGGAACAGCTGAGGACCGAGTGGTGCGCCACGATCGGCCGGCGGACCGACGGCGCGGCACTCCTGGTGGTGAGCGAACTCGTCACCAACGCCGACCGGCACAGCGGCGGCCCATACATCCTGGAGCTGGAGGGCACGGACGAAGCGATCACGGTCGCCGTGTACGACAGCAGCGGCACCCTGCCCCGGGTCTTCCCCCGCGATCCCCAGCGCATCGGCTGCCACGGACTGGAGATAGTCCGGGCCCTGGCGCGGGACCTCTTCGTGGAGCGGGTACCGGTCGGCAAGCGCGTCGGCGCGGTGCTGAGCCTCGACGCCGGCTGAGACACCGGCCGGCGCCGGCCGGTCACGCCTGGCTCAGAACACCTGCCGGCGGAGTCCCCATGTCCCGAGGGCGTCTTCGGACGGTCCCGCGCCCACCGGGAGACGAGAAACCGCGTACGGTGTGCGCCCTCCGGGGCGTCAGGCGCAGCCCAGCTCGCCCAGCATGCCCTTGCGCAGACGGCCGATGATCCGCTTGATCAGCCGGGAGACGTGCATCTGCGAGCACCCGAGCCGCTCGCCTATCTCCGCCTGGGTGGCCTCCTCCACGAACCGCATGCGGATGATCTCGCGGTCGCGGTCGCTCAGCTCGGCCATGAGCGGCGCGAGCGCGTGGAAGTCCTCGACGAGCCGCAGCCCCTCCTCCTCCATACCGATGAAGTCGGCGAGGACGGCCTCGCCGTTCTCCGGGCCGTCACCGGTGAGGGCGGCGTCCAGTGAGGAGGAGTTGTAGCCGTTCGCGGCGAGCTGTCCCTCGTTGACCTGCTCCTCGGTGATGTTCATCAGCGTGGCGAGCTCGGCGACCGTGGGGTCGCGGTCCAGACGGCTGGAGAGCTCCTCGCGGGCCTTGGCCAGTTCCACCCGCAGCTCCTGGAGCCGCCGCGGCACATGCACCGCCCACGTGGTGTCACGGAAGAAGCGCTTGATCTCGCCGACGATGTACGGCAGCGCGAAGGAGGTGAACTCGACCTCGCGCGACAGCTCGAACCGGTCGATCGCCTTGATCAGACCGATCATGCCGGTCTGGACGATGTCCTCCATGTCGTCGCCACGGCCGCGGAACCGTCCGGCCGCGAACCGCACCAGCGACATGTTCATCTCGATCAGAGTGTTGCGCGCGTACTGGTACTCGTGTGTGCCCTCCTCCAGCTCCGCCAGACGACGGAAGAACTGGCGGGACAGTTCCTTGGCATCGCGCGGAGCGACGGTTCGGGGATCCACCACCCCCGGCAGGCTCCCGTCACCCGTCCCGGCCTCGGCGTTCTTCTCGACGACCTGTGCCTGCGGCCGGATCACGGCGGTCTCCATACCTCTACCTCTCCCCACGAACGTGCACGGGCGAATGTGCGTCGGTCCTTCGGAGGTGCTGGTACCCAGCCTGTCCCCGAACACTCCCCCCGACTTTTCGAGGGGCCCGCAGAAGCCCGGCGTCCCGCCCCTTCACTCAGGGCGGAACGCCGCTCCCTTCCCCTCGGAGCGGGGATTCCTAGGCTGAGGGAGTGAGCAATCAAGCGCCCCTCGACGTCCGTGTCCTTCCCCTGCGGCCCGCGGCCCCGTGTCCGGAGCCCGCGCGCCGGGCCGCGGCCCCGCCGGGTCCGGCCCCCACCGCCCCCGCTCCCGCTCCGCCCCCCAGGGAGCCGCTCTGGCGCGACCTGGTCGGCGACGTGCTGCGGCGTGAGCGGCTCGCCCAGGAACGGACGCTGAAGGACGTCGCCGACACGGCCCGGATCTCCATGCCGTACCTGTCGGAGGTGGAGCGGGGCCGCAAGGAGGCCTCGTCGGAGGTCCTCGCGGCCGCCGCCCAGGCCCTCGGTCTGGGCCTGGGCGACCTGCTGTCGCGGGCGCAGGGAGAACTCGTCCGCGTCACCGGCCTGCGGACTCCCACCGGCCTGCGGGCTCCCACCGGCCTGCGGGCTCCCACCGGCCGGGGGACGAACCGGGGCACCCCCCGCGCCTCCTACGACGGGCTGTGCCTGGCCGCCTGACGCGACCGTGCCGGGCCCGGCGCCTCACCCACCCACGAGGCGCCGGCTCAGCACCTCGTCGGCCAGGCCGTAGGACACGGCCTCCTGTGCGGTGAACACCTTGTCGCGGTCCATGTCCGCGCGCAGCGTCGCCACGTCGTGGTGCGTGTGCCGGGACAGCACCTCCTCCACCTGCGCACGGATCCGCAGCATCTCCTTGGCCTGCAGCGACAGATCGGAGACCGTGCCCCGCCGGCCGCCCGTGGCCGGCTGGCCCAGCAGCACCCGCGCGTGCTCCAGCACGAACCGGCGCCCCGGGTCCCCGCCGGCCAGCAGCACCGCCGCCGTGGACGCCGCCTGACCGACGCAGTACGTCGAGATCGGCGCCTGTACGAACGCCATGGTGTCGTAGATCGCCATGAGCGAGGTGAACGAGCCGCCGGGGGAGTTGATGTAGACCGCGATCTCGCTCTCCGGCGCCGACGACTCCAGATGGAGGAGCTGCGCGATGACCACGTTGGCCACCCCGTCGTCGATCTCGGTGCCCAGGAAGATGATCCGCTCGGACAGCAGCCGGCTGAACACGTCGTAGGACCGCTCACCCTGCGGGGTGCGCTCGACGACGTGCGGAATCGTGTACGTACCCATCGTCACAGCCCCATCCGGCGTCGCGTCGCGGCCGGCCGGACATCGTCCAGCGACTCCACCACCCGGTCCACCATTCCGTACTCCCTGGCCTCCTCGGCCGTGAACCAGCGGTCGCGGTCGCCGTCCCGGGAGATCGTCTCCGCCGACTGGCCGGTGTGCTCGGCGGTGATCCGCTCGATGGTCCGCTTGGTGAACTCCAGGTTCTCCGCCTGGATCTCGATGTCGGCGGTGGTGCCGCCGATCCCGGCGGACGGCTGGTGCATCATGATCCGCGCGTGGGGCAGGGCGTACCGCTTGCCCGGTGCGCCGACGCTCAGCAGGAACTGGCCCATGCTGGCCGCGAATCCCATGGCGAGCGTCGAGACGTCGTTGGGGACCAGCCGCATCGTGTCGTAGATCGCCAGGCCCGCGTGCACGGAGCCGCCGGGGCTGTTGACGTACAGGCTGATGTCGGTGCGCGGGTCCTCGGCGGACAGGATCAGCAGCTGCGCGCACACCCGGTTGGCGGAGACCTCGTCGACCTGGGTCCCGAGCAGCACGATCCGCTGCGCGAGGAGTTGCGCGGCCAGATGGTCGTCGAACCGGGTCGAAGGGGTGTCGCCCTCCTCGGCCCGGGGCAGCGGAGCCGGCGGCCGGCCGGCGGTGAGTGGAGACATCGGCGCTCCCGTGGTGTCGGTGTCGGTGCGGTGTTGCTCTTCGGCGCACGGCCGGTGCGACCGTGTTTCCTCACTCTCGACCGGCTGCGGCGGCCCGCGGGGATTTCTCTGCCCGCGGCAGATTCGCCAGGGGCAGAGCGCCGCCGACCGATGAGTTCCGAGGGGCGGGCCGGTCGACACCCACAGACCGCGTTCCACGCCCTTTCCCCACTCCGGGAGGTATTCCATGACCACCGACGGATTCACCACGTGTCTCTGGTTCGACGGCCGGGCCGAAGAGGCCGCGGACTTCTATGTCTCCGTGTTCAAGAACTCGAGCGTCGGCCGGGTCCTGCGGTACACCGAGTCCGGGTACGGCACGACGGGCTCCGTCCTCACCGTGGAGTTCACGGCCGCCGGACAGAAGTTCGTCGCGCTGAACGGCGGACCCGAGTTCACGTTCAGCGAGGCGATCTCCTTCCAGATCGACTGCGCCGACCAGGCGGAGGTCGACCACTACTGGGACAAGCTCGTCGAGGGCGGCGGGGAGCACGGCCCCTGCGGCTGGCTCAAGGACCGGTTCGGCGTCTCCTGGCAGGTCACCCCGGTGCGGCTGACCGAGCTGATCAGCGACCCGGACCAGGAGAAGGCGGACCGCGTCATGAAGGCCATGCTGTCGATGGGCAAGCTCGACATCGCCGCCCTGGAGAAGGCGTACGCGGGCGAGTGACACCGGCGCGGCGGGGGCGGGCCCGCCCCCGCCCACGGGCCCGCACGCCGTGCGTCCCAGCGGTGAACGTGCCTGTTGTCGAACGGTTCTGGCGCATCACGTCAGCGGGAGCGGACATGCTCCCCGAGCACCCGGGTGATCTCCCGCGCGATGCGCAGGATACCGGGGGAGCGGACCGGGCAGGGTTTCGGCGTCGACGTCGTGGGCGCCAGGCAGAAGTGCAGGTAGTCCTTGTCCAGGTGCAGGGCGGTGCGGCCCCGGTCCTGCTGGGTGCAGTACTCGGGATGGGCTTGCTCGTAGGCGTCGCACGGCAGGTACTGCGACCAGGTGTAGCGCGCCCCGGCCGGACTCACCGCGCCGCCCGCGTCGGCCACCAGGCCGCCGGAGGCTGCGGCGTGCTCCTCGTAGAGCGTGTTCACCCGGCGGACCCGGTCGGGGGTGATCGGGTCGGGGCCCTGCAACACCCAGACGAGTCGGGGCGGTCGGGCCGCACCGGCCGCGCGGATCTGCTCGGTGAGCCGGCGCGCGGCGGCCGCGTACCGCTCGAAGTACTCCTCCGGCGCGGCGTCGTAGGTGATGCCGTCCATGCAGGGGGTGTAGTCCCAGGCGTTGCCCCAGAACTGCAGCACCACGTAGTCCGGCCGCAGTGAGCGCACCAGCGCCGCCGCCTTGTCCGCCGCCGGGACCAGGGACCGTTGTGCGGAACCCTCCAGGTAGTCGCACAGGGTGGTACCCGAGTAGGGCGCGCTCGTGTACCGCGCGCGCAGCTCCTTGCGCAGTTCCCGCCCGAGAACCTTCTGGTTCTCCATCGCGAGTGAGTCCCCGAGGTACAGCACGGTGGGCGGCTCGGACGGCTCGGACGGCTCGGACGGCTCGGGCGGCTCGCCGGACGCGGCGCCGGGGGAGACCTCCCCGGAGCCGCCCGCACCGGACGAAGGGGTGTGGGGCGTGGCCGCGGCCCGTTGGTGCGTGGTGGCCGACGCCGCGGGCGCGGGGGGCGGTGGCGGTTCGGCCCCGGGCCCGGAGGAGGGGTCCCCGCACGCGCCGAGCAGCACGGCGGCCAGCGCCACCCCCACGACCCACGGCTTGCGCATACGGCGACCCCCGCCCCGCCCGGCGAAAACGGCTCCCAGGCAAGCACAGCAGAGCCCAGGGGGGAAGACCCGGTTCGGGAAAGACCGTTCGCCGGGAGGGCGGCCCCTGCCCGGCGCGCGGGTCCGGGCAGCGGTGACCAGCGTGACGCGAAGGACCGGTCGGCCGTCCGGAGAGGGCACGCCGTCATGGCCGTACGACTCGAGGGAACACCCTGCTGGGCCGACGCGACGTTCGACGACGTCGAGGCCGCCAAGGCCGCCAAGGCCTTCTACGGGGACGTCCTGGGCTGGACCTTCGGAGCGTCGTCGGAGTTCGGCGACCACCTCCAGGCGTACGCCGACGGCAAGGCGGTGGCGGCCGTCGTGCCGGGCCAGGAGGGCCCGTCGCAGTGGTGCCTCTACCTCGCGGTCCGAAACGCCGCCGCCACCGCCGTCCGGACCGGGGACAACGGCGGCGAACTGCTGAGGGAGCCGATGCGGGTCGGAGACTTCGGCACGATGTGCCCGACCCGTGAACCCGGCGGGGCCGTCTTCGGCCTCTGGCAGGCCGGCATCCACCTCTCTTGCCGGGCAGGGTGCCCGGTCCTTCAGGACCGGGGCGCATGCCCGGTCCCGCGGAGCGGGGCAGGAGGAGCCGCATCGCCTTCGGGGCGACGCGGCGTCCCGGAAGAGGACGGTGGCGGGCTTGGCCATGGGAGGGGTGTGATGCTGCGTGGCTGGGAGTGGTGGCGGGGGTCGGTCGCTCGTTCGGGTGAGCCCGGTGGGATGCAAAGAAAGGGGCGGGTGACGGGGCTAGGTTGGCGGCATGTCACGGTTCCGGATGTACCCCACGGCCGCGCAGGAGCAGCGGATGCTGCTGCACTGTGCGTACGCCCGGTACGTGTGGAACCTGGCCGTCGAGCAGCACGCGCACCGGCGGCCGGGGCGCAGGCCTGCGCCCGGGTTTGCCGAGCAGTGCCGTCAGCTCACCGAGGCCCGGCGGGAGAGTGCCTGGCTGCGGGCCGGGAACGCGGACGTGCAGCAGCAGGCGCTGCAGGACTTCGCCAGGGCCAAGAGCGCCCGGTTCGCTTCCGGGTTCG
The DNA here is from genome assembly GCF_052246875.1 of Streptomyces sp. GDS52. NCBI lineage: Bacteria > Bacillati > Actinomycetota > Actinomycetes > Kitasatosporales > Streptomycetaceae > Streptomyces > Streptomyces sp. GDS52. The sequence goes on along the minus strand of NZ_JBQQCR010000002.1, from coordinate 424,549 downwards.
GTGAGCCGACCTGGCGCAAAAAGCACCGGCATGAGGGCTTCCGCGTGATCGGCACCGACCGGGTTCCGGAGTCCCATCCGGACGGTTCGCCGAAGCTGAACACCAAGACCGGCAGGCAGGTCATGGGCCGCTCGGTGGTGGTGCAGAGACTCAACCGGAGGTGGGCGCGGGTGAAGGTGCCCGGCTGCGGCTGGGTGCGCTTCCGGCTCACCCGCGCCGGTCTGCCGGTGGCGAAGACGTTCCGGGTCTCCTTCCGTAACGGCCGGTGGCACATCGCCTTCGCCGTCGTCCCCGACCCCGTCGACGCGCCCGGCACGGGGGAGGTCATCGGCATCGACCGGGGCGTGAAGATCACCGCTGCCCTGTCCGACGGGCGGAGGCTGAACTGCCCGCAGCTCACCACCCGGGAGCGGGCCCGGGTCCGCAAGCACCAGCGCCGGGCGGCCCGCGCCCCCAGGGGCAGCGAGGCCAAGGCCGCCGAGTATGCGAAGGTGGCCCGGATCAAGGCGCGGGAGGCGGACAGGCGCAAGGACTGGTGCGAGAAGACCTCCACCATGCTCGCCCGCACCTGCCGCCTGGTCCGGTTCGAGAAGCTGAACATCACCACCATGACCCGCTCGGCGAGGGGAACCGTCGCACAGCCCGGCACCCGGGTGCGGCAGAAGGCCGGGCTGAACCGGAGCATCCTGGCCCAGGGCTGGGGCCTGCTGCGCCGCCGAACCGGGGAGAAGGCCCCGGGCCGGGTGGAGGATGTCCCCGCCCCGTACACCTCGTTGCGGTGCAGTGCCTGCGGATGGATCGAGAAAAACTCGCGCAAGAGCCAAGCCGAGTTCGTCTGCATCTCCTGCGGGTTCACCTGTAACGCGGATGAGAACGCAGCAATCAACGTCGCGGCAGGACAGGGCGGGATCCCCCGCCCCCGGCGCACAGCCGGTGCCGGAGGGGTGACAGCGGCCACCGGCCGCTCGAGCGCCCGTGAACCTCGACCCACCCGGGTCGGAATCCCCCTCCTTTGAGGAGAGGGAGGATGTCAAGAAGGCTTCGAGGCGACGGTCGTACCCGGTGCGTACTGCTGGGCGGAGGTCTTCACCCGGAACCCGGAGAAGACCGACGTGTTCTTCCCCACCGTCTTCTCCTACCGGTCGAAGCGGCTCGAGGGCGAGACCGGCCTCCGGAGCTACGGCCTGGGCGAGCGCCCCGTGCTCGGCCGGACGAAGATGACGGAGGACTTCCCGCCCGAGGTGCCACCGTACGTCGACGTCTACTTCACCGTCCGGGACTGCGACGAGGCGGTGGCCCTGGCCACCGAGCGTGGCGGCACCCTGCGCCTCGGGCCGATGGACACCCCCTTCGGGCGCTTCGCGGCGCTCAGCGACCCGCAGGGCGCGAACTTCTCGGTGATCGACATCACGACCACGACGGGCGAGACGCCCGGGACGACGGACGTCGCCCGAGGAGCCCGCCCGGACCGGCACACCGCCCGGCCATGACATGATCGGGCGCATGCGTGAACGTGTTGTGGCCGCGTGCGACGGGGCCTCCAAGGGCAATCCCGGACCCGCCGCCTGGGCCTGGGTGATCGCCGACGCCTCCGAGACCCCGGTCCGCTGGCAGGCGGGCGCACTCGGCAGGGCCACCAACAACGTCGCCGAACTCACCGCGTTGGAGCGGCTGCTGGCGGCGACCGACCCCGATGTGCCGCTCGAGGTCCGCATGGACTCGCAGTACGCCATGAAGGCGGTCACCACCTGGCTGCCCGGCTGGAAACGCAACGGCTGGCGCACGGCGGCCGGCAAACCGGTCGCCAACCAGGAACTCGTCGTCGGCATCGACGAACTCCTGCAGGGCCGCTCCGTCGAGTTCCGCTACGTCCCCGCCCACCAGGTCGACGGCGACCGGCTCAACGACTTCGCCGACCGGGCCGCCAGCCAGGCGGCTACCGTCCAGCAGGACGCGGGCAGCGACGCGGGCTCGCCCGAGCCGCCGCCCTCCCCGGACACCCCGCCGGCCGGCGCCGCGAAGCGCCGCTCCTCCGCGGCCAAGGCGTCCTCCCGGCCGCGCGGCGGCTCCTCGGCCCGCACGATCAAGGCGAAGTTCCCCGGCCACTGCCTCTGCGGCCGCCCCTACGCGGCCGGTGAGTCCATCGCCAAGAACGACAGCGGCTGGGGCCACCCCGAATGCCGCACGACCGCGAGCGTCTGAACAGGACCGCGCTCGTCTCACCGTCCCCCGGGCTGCGGCGGGATGACAGACTGACGCCATGGACGAGCGCACATTCGACAGGTCGGGTCAGCACGCCTCCGTGATCGGTCTCGGCACCTGGCAACTCGGGGCGGACTGGGGGGAGGTCGACGACAAGCAGGCCCTCACGGTCCTGGAGGCCGCCGCCGAGTCCGGAGTCACCTTCTTCGACACCGCCGACGTGTACGGCGACGGGCGCAGCGAGCAGACCATCGCGTCGTTCCTGAGCGGCCGGCCCGATCTGCACGTCCTGGTCGCGACCAAGATGGGCCGCCGGGCCGAACAGCTCCCGGAGAACTACGTACTGGACAACTTCCGCGAATGGAACGACCGTTCGCGGCGCAACCTCGGCGTCGACCGCATCGACCTGGTGCAGTTGCACTGCCCGCCGACGCCCGTCTACTCCTCCGACGAGGTCTTCGACGCCCTCGACACCCTGGTGGCGGAGGAACGCGTCGCCGCCTACGGGGTCAGCGTGGAGACCTGCGCCCAGGCGCTGACCGCGATCGCCCGGCCGAACGTGGCGAGCGTGCAGATCATCCTCAACCCGTTCCGCATGAAGCCCCTGCTCGAAGTGCTCCCGGCGGCCCGCGCGGCGGGCGTCGGCGTCATCGCCCGCGTCCCGCTGGCCTCGGGGCTGCTGTCGGGCAGGTACACCAAGGACACCGTCTTCCCGGAGAACGACCACCGCACCTTCAACCGGCACGGTGAGTCCTTCGACCAGGGCGAGACCTTCTCCGGGGTGGACTACGCGACCGGCGTCGAGGCCGCCGCCGAGTTCGCCGCGCTCGCCCCCGAGGGCTACACCCCGGCCCAGCTGGCCCTGCGCTGGATCGTCCGGCAGCCCGGCGTCACCACCGTCATCCCCGGCGCCCGCTCGCCCGAACAGGCCCGCGCCAACGCGCACGCCGCCCGGCTCCCGGAGCTGTCCGAGCGGACGCTCACCGCGATCGACGACCTCTACGCACGGCGGATCAAGGACCAGGTGGAGTCCCGCTGGTAGGAACCGTCGGCCGGGTCCTCGGCAGGGCCTGACGCCGGCGGCCCGGAACCGTCACGGCTCCAGGAACAGCTGCCTCTCCTGCTCCTGGTCGCCGCAGGCGGCTCCCCGGTCACGCGCGGTGAAGGGGGGAGAACGGCCGTGGACGGGGAAGACGCCGCAAGAGAGGGACCGAGGCCGTTCACCCCAGGAGGCATCGTGCCGGACCCGGAGCAGGGCGAGAGCAGGCGCAGAGGGCGCAACGAGACCGAGGAGGAGCGGGCGGACCGGATGTGGCAGGAACTCATCCAGGAGGTCCGCGTCGCGCAGACGGGTGTCCAGATCCTCTTCGGCTTCCTGCTGACCGTGGTGTTCACCCCGAGGTACGCGCAGCTCTCCGACACGGACCAGATGATCTACATCATCACGGTCGTCCTCGGCGCCTGCGCCACCGGGGCGCTCATCGGCCCCGTCTCGCTGCACCGGCTCGTCTCCGGGCGGCGCGTCAAACCGCAGGCGGTGCGGTGGGCGTCCCGGCTGACCCTGCTCGGCCTCGTCCTGCTGCTCGCCACCACCAGCGCCGCACTGCTGCTGATCCTGCGCGTGGCGACCCACGACGGCTTCGTCCCGTACCTGGTCGCCGGGGTGGTCACCTGGTACCTGGTGTGCTGGTTCGTGCTCCCGATGTGGACCCGGCACCGGCACACGACGCGGTGACGCCGTCGTCCGTCGTCCGTCGTCCGACGTCCGTGGTGCGTCGTCCGCTGTCCGAGGGCATTCCTCAGCTGCCGGCGAGCACGGCCGCGAGGAAGTCGTCGAGGCGGACCTGCTTGTCTCCCGGTGCGACCGTCCGGTACGTCTCGCGCAGGAAGTCCCCGACGGCCTCGGCCCACACGAACACCACCGCGTGATGCTGGCCGCCGTCGGCGTGGGCCGCACCGAAGAACTCCATCCGCAGTTCCCGCTCCACGCCCAGGGACTCCGGACGCAGCCGCACATCACCGGTCCCGGCCGGGCGGGTGAGGCCGTCGAAGAGCATGTCCCGGTCCAGTTGCCAGCGTGCGAGGACCCGGCCCTCGTGGCTGAAGACGACGGTGACGGCGAAGGGGTCCGCGGGGTCGTAACCCAGATGGGCGAGCCCGGGAACGCGATCCGCGACGCCTGCCTGGATCTCCACCACCAGGGTCTTGTGCACGAACGAGTTCACGAGAGGGCCTCCGGGAAGTACCGACACAGAGCCATCTGGTACCCCGCAACCGGGCCGTATGCGCATCCCTTCGGCTGATTCCCCGGTGCCGTACCCGGGCCCCCTCGGCGGGGTCCCGTCCGGCCGAGGGCGCTCCGTAGCGCCGGCGGCGGGGATTCCTTCGAGACGAAGTCCGCCGGGTCGCCGCCGCAGACGGGGAGACGGGCTCAGGAGCGCGCGAGGGCGGCGAGGCGCAGGTCGCGGGTGCGGCTCTGGTGCTCGACGACGTGCTGCCGGGCGGCCGCCGCGTCGCCGCGGCGGATCGCGTCCAGGATCCGGGTGTGCTCCTCGAGGATCAGGGCGAGGTTGTCCGGCCGGGTGGTGGTGTCGGAGTCGTAGACCTTCAACTGGGCGTCCAGGCGGTCCATCAGCTCGATGATCGTCGCATTGTGTCCCGCCTCACGCAGCGCCCGGTGCCACTGCTGGTTGAGCTCCTGCAGCTCCGCGGCGTCCGTCGACGCCGCGGCGGACTCGTGGACGTGGACGAGCCGGGCCAGGTCGAGCTCGGTCCGGCGGGTCGCGGCCGCCTGCGCGGCCGACGACTCCAGGGCGATGCGCGCCTCGCAGATCTCCAGGATCTCCTGGGGGGTGCGGGTGCGCACCACGTAGCCGCGAGTGGCCCGGGTCACCAGACCCTCCTGCTCGAGCCGGATCAGCGCCTCCCGGACAGGGGTGCGCGAGACGTTGAACTGCGTGCTGAGACCGGTCGGGATCAGGACGGTTCCGGGGGGTGACTGACCGTCGAGGATGATCTTCCGGATCCGGGCGTAGTGGCTGCCCGCGCCCGTATCGGTGCCCCGGTCTCCCCGTGCGGTGCTCAAACTGGTCGCTCCCCTTCCGTGCCGAGGGCCGGCTCGTCGTCGGTGCACGCGAAGCGGTGCTCTCGGTGGACAGACGTTCTCGCGATTCGAGACGGCCATAGTCTGCCACTGTCTACATGTGTATACAGTTGCTTGCAGCTGAATCCGGACATGGGGACCGTCGCGTCCTCGGGTTCGGGTCCACGTTCGAGTGCATGACCCATGCACGCCTGACAGGATTTCGGGAGCTTCTGATGCATCGTGGCGCGCAGCCGGGGCGGTACACCGCCCACCCGGCGCACCCGGTAGCCGGTCCGGCCTCCCGCTTCTGCAACCGTCTGACGAGCCGTCGGCACATCGACCTCATGCGCGTCGTCAGCACGGGCTGTTGTTGATCGCACACGTACTCCGCCTGCCGCGTTCCCGCCGCTGAAGCAGCGGCGGGCGCGGCCGTGTCAGGCCCGACCGCAGGCGCGCCCCGTCTCCCGCCCCAGCTCGCCCCGCCCAGTCCACTGTTCGGCATGGCTCAGGGAGCAGGCTCCGGGCATCGCCCCGAGCCTCACCGCCGCACGGCTCCGAAGTCCTTCCCGGCTGCCGCCCCACACCGGCCGATCGGCCGGACGGGCGGCCGAACCACTCCTGAAGGGGATCTCCCATGCCCGAGCAGACGCTGCTCGCCAAGGCCCGGCCACCGCATCCCGGTCCTGCCGGTCCCGCCGGACGACCCGGCGCACCGAGGAAGGAGGCGGCCGGGCCGTCCTCCGCCGGACGCAACCGCCGGGTGCTGCTGCGCACCGCCCGCACGGCCGGCCCCTGGGCGGTCCCCCTGCTGGTCCTGGTGGTGTGGCAGTGGACCGCCGCGGTCGGCATCCTGCCGCCGTCCATCCTCCCCGCCCCCGGAGCGGTGCTGCGGGCGGGAAGCGACCTGGCCGCCACCGGAGAGCTCCAGTTCCACATCCTCACCAGCCTGCGGCGCATCCTGCAGGGCTTCGCCCTGGGCGCGGGCACCGGCCTGCTCCTGGGCTTCCTGGTCGGCATGTCGAAGGTGACGGAGATCCTCCTCGACCGGTCCCTGCAGATGGTGCGCACCATCCCGCACCTGGCTCTGGTGCCGCTGATGATCGCCTGGTTCGGCATCGGGGAGGAACCCAAGATCCTCCTCGTGGCGCTGGGCACCTTCTTCCCCATCTACCTGAACACCGTGACCGGCATCCGCGGGGTCGACCCCAAGCTGCTGCAGCTCGGCCGCTCCTACGGACTGGGCCGGTGGCGCCTGGTGCGCGACATCGCCGTCCCCGGGGCCATGCCCACCATCCTGTCCGGCATCCGGTACTCCCTCGGTGTCGCCTGGATGACCCTCGTGGTCGCCGAGACCATCTCGGCCAGCGACGGGATCGGCTACCTCGCCCAGAACGCCCGCGAGTTGCTGCGCACCGACCAGATCGTCCTCGCCATCGTGCTGTACGCACTGGCCGGTCTGTTCGCCGACCTCCTGACCAGGCTCATCGAAAGGAGGGTGCTCCGGTGGCACCCGAACTACCGTCCCCAGGCGAACCAGTGACCCCGGCGCGAGCAGGCGCCCGGCTCGCTCTGGACGGCCTGGGCCGGCAGTACGACGGCCGGTGGGTCCTGGAGAACCTCGACCTGGAGATCGAAGCAGGCTCCTTCGTCTCCTTCCTCGGCCCCAGCGGCGCGGGCAAGAGCACCCTGCTGCGGATCGTCGCCGGGCTGGAGGAGCCGAGCGCGGGAACCGTCCAGCTCCACGGAGCCGGTCCGCAGCCGCCCATGGTGCGGATGATGTTCCAGGAGGACCGGATGCTGCCCTGGCGCACGGTCGAGGACAACGTGCTGCTGGGCGTCAAGGGCCGCAGGGACGAGGCACGCGCCCTGCTGGAGGCCGTGGGACTGGCCGACCGCGGGAGTGCCTGGCCGGCCGAGCTCTCCGGTGGGCAGCGGCAGCGCGTCGCCCTGGCCCGCGCTCTGCTCCACCACCCCGAACTGCTGCTCCTGGACGAGCCGTTCGGTGCTCTGGACGCGATCACCCGGATCGCGATGCAGCAGCTCCTGGAACGCCTGTGGCTGGAGCAGCCGCGCACCGTCCTGCTGGTGACCCATGACGTGGAGGAGGCGCTCGTGCTCTCCGACCGCGTCCTGGTGCTGGCCGACGGCGCCGTCGGCCGCGACCTGCGCATCGACCTGCCCCGCGGGGAGCGGCGCGGCCACCCCCGCCTCGTCGCCTGGAAGGAGGAACTGCTCCAGGGCCTCCTCGCACCGCACTCCTCCGTCCCGGCCGACGTCTGACCCCGCGCCCTGCCCCCCCCGCCGCCCCACCGCCACCCGCGCCCCGCGCTTCCGCCCGCCCGAGCAACGCGCCACCGAGGAAAGAACCCGACCGTGACCGTGAACCGCCCGTTCTCCCGCCCGACCACAGGAGCCTCCCCGCTCCTGTCCACAAACGTCTCGCGCCGTCGCGTCCTGGCCGTCGGCGGTGCCGCCGCCCTCGCCCCGGCGCTGGCCGCCTGCGGCGGCGGATCGCGGCCGGGCAACACGGCGCTGGCCGACGGCGTGCCGCAGAAGCTCCGCTACGCGGTCATCGGCAGCGGCAGGCTCGGCACCCCGGCGGCCCTGCGCTACAAGTTCGACGGCGTGGACCTGGGCAAGGAGCTCGGCGGCACCACCGTCACCTGGCCGTCCGGGTTCACCGCCTCGCTGCCGGTGATGGAGGCGCTCAAGGCCGGCAGCGTCGATTTCACCTTCGCCACCGCCACCGCCGTGGCCTACGCGATCGGCGGCGGCGTGCCCATCGTGCCGCTCGCCGCCTATCCGCTGCCCGCCAACGAGGTCGAGATCCTCGTCCCCCAGAACTCGACCGTCCGCGGCGCCGCCGACCTCAAGGGCAAGCGGGTCGCCGACCAGCAGGGCACCACCGGCACCTACAGCCTCATCAAGTACCTGCAGACCGCCGGCCTGCGGCTGGACGACGTCGAGTACGTCAACCTGCCGGCCGCCGACGCCGAGTCGGCCTTCGCCAACGGCAAGGTGGACGCCTGGATCAGCTGGACGCCGGCCATCAGTCTGGGCCGGGCCCGGCACAAGGCCCGCAGGCTGCCGAACGTCAAGACCTACGACTACTCCTTCTACGTGGCCAGCGAGTCCTTCGCCGAGGAGTACCCCGAGGCCGCGGCGAAGGTGGTGCGCGTCATCCGGGACACCCAGCGCCGCGTCAACGCCCGGCCGGAGGCGAGCGTCGAGTTCTTCGACAAGATCGGCGGATTCGGCTCGGAGGACCTCGAGCGCGAGGTGTTCCTCGAGCTGACCAAGGAGAAGAGGCTCTCGGACTCCAACGCCGACCGGCTCGCGCCGGTGGACCGCAAGGCGATCGAGAACACCCAGGACCTCGCCGACAGCTTCCACGCCCTGGGCGTCTACCCCTCGAAGATCGACGTGACCGGGTTCCTGCGGGACTCCCGGTTCGACACGGTCAAGAAGGCGGTGGCCGCCGAACTGGCCAAGTGACCGGCAGGGCGCACCACAGGACACACCGCACGACAGCACGGAAGAGAGAACACGCAGTGAGCACCCCCGAGAACCAGATGCACCTCGCGGCCTTCGTGACCGCGGGCCCCGGCCGGCCCGGCGGCTGGCGCCACCCCGGCTCCGAGCCCGGCTGGCTGTCGGCCTCCTACTACCAGCACATCGGCCGCGTGCTCGAGCAGGGCAAGTTCGACCTGATGTTCCTCCCGGACATCCTGTCCGTGCCCGACCGCCTCGGCGGCAGCATGGACAGCCAGCTGCGCTACGGCGCGCTCGGCTCCCTGCGGCTCGACCCGACGCCGGTGCTGTCCGCGGTCGCCGCCGCCACCACCCGGCTCGGCGTGGCCGCCACGATCTCCACCAGCTACTTCGAGCCCTTCCCCGTGGCACGCTCCTTCGCCACGCTCGACCACCTCAGTGACGGCCGCGCCGCCTGGAACGTGGTGACCTCCTTCCAGGACTCCGAGGCCCGCAACTTCGGCGAGGACCGGCACATCGACCGCGACCAGCGCTACGAGCGGGCCGACGAGTTCCTCGAGGTGACCTGCAAGCTGTGGGACAGCTGGGAGGACGACGCCCTGGTGGCGGACCCGGAAGCCCCCCTCTTCGCCGACCCCGACCGCGTGCACGCCATCGACCACAAGGGGGAGTGGTTCACCGTCCGCGGCCCCCTGAACACGCCCCGGCCGCCCCAGGGCTACCCGGTGATCATCCAGGCCGGGGCGTCCCCCAAGGGCCGCGACTTCGCGGCGCGCTGGTCCGACGTCATCTTCTGCAGCCACGCCTCCCTGGAATCGGCCAAGGACTTCTACCAGGACATCAAGGCCCGGGCGGTCCGCCACGGCCGCCGTGCCGAGGACATCAAGATCCTCCCCATGGCCACCCCCATCATCGGTCCCACCACCGAGGCCGCGCGCGAGGCCGAGCAGCGCCTGGCGGACCTGGTCCCGCCGCTGGCCGGACTGTCGACCCTCGCCTACCACCTGGACGTGGACCTCTCGGAGCTGCCGCTCGACGAGCCGCTGCCCGACGTCGACGTCCCCGGTGTCCAGGGGCACTACAAGGAGGTCGTGGAGATGACCCGGCGCGAGGGGCTGACCCTGCGTGAGCTGGGCAAGCGCTACGGCGGCCGCACCGAGGGCTCCTTCGTCGGCACGGCGGCCGAGGTCGCCGACGGCATGGCCGAGTGGTTCACCGAGGGCGCCTGCGACGGCTTCACCGTGGGTGCCGTCCACACGCCCGGCGCCTTCGAGGACTTCGTCCGCCAGGTGGTGCCCGACCTGCAGCGCCGCGGCCTGTTCCGCACCGAGTACGAGGGCACCACCCTGCGCGAGCACCTGGGCCTGGAGCGCCCCGAGACCGGGCAGTGGCGCAACCGCCGCAACGGCGACGGCGACAACGGCTGACCCGCACCACACCCCCGCACCGGATCCCGCACAGCGACGCCAAGGACCTCACGGCATGACAGCAGCAGGCGACATCACGAGCATCACCGGACGCACCACCGACACCCAGGGGCGCTTCCTGGTGACCGCCCGGACGAACCACTTCGTCTCCGACGCCCGCACAGGGCCGGGGGAGGCCGTCGGGGCGGGAGAGCTGCTGCTGTCCGCCCTGGCCTCCTGCTCCCTGAGCAACATCCAGCTCCATGCCGAGGAACGCGGCTCCGGCCTGACCGGTGGCCGGGCCGAGATCAGCTACCAGCGGGACCCGCAGGACCCCACCCGCTACACCTACCTGCGGATCGAGCTGCTGCTCGAAGGGGTCGACCAGGGCGAGGCCGACATCCTGGTCGGGCTCTTCACCGGCAGCTGCCCGATCTACAACACCCTGCGCCGGGGCGGCCACGTCGAGGTGGCCGCCCGGGTGCAGGAACCGCTCCCCGGCGCCGCCTGAGGAACCGGCCGGCCCGGAGCCGGGTCACCGGCCGAACCCCGCACCCGGCCCGCCGCACGGCGGGCCCCCGGGCCCGGGAGCCACTCCCCGGCACCCGGGCCCGCCCCACCGCGTCCCGCACCCCCCGCTCGCACACCCGAAGGTGATCACCGTGGCCACCGTCCTGTCCGTCTCCGGCAGCCCCTCTGCCGCATCCCGCACCGCCCGCCTGCTGCGCCACCTGGACACGCGACTGACCGACAGGGGGCACGAAGTGGTCCCGCTGGACGTACGCACCCTGCCCGCCGAGGCGCTGCTCGGCGGCGACTTCGGCCACCCCGCGGTCCGCGAGGCCACCACGCTGTTCGAACGCGCCGACGGCGTCGTGATCGGCACCCCCGTCTACAAGGCCGCCTACTCCGGACTGCTCAAGTGCCTGCTGGACCTGCTCCCGCAGTACGCCCTGACCGGCCGGACCGTCCTGCCGCTGGCCACCGGCGGCTCCACCGCCCATGTCCTGGCCGTCGACTACGCACTGCGCCCGGTCCTCGCCTCGATGGGCGCCGAGCACATCACCCCCGGCTGGTTCGTCCTCGACAAGCACCTGGCCACCGCCCCCGACGGCACCCTGGACATCGAAGCGGAGACCGCCCGCCACCTCGAGCGCGTCGTCGACGGCTTCGCCACCGCCCTCGAACGCAGCACCCTGCTGGCCGTCGGCTGACCGGAAGCGGGCACCCTCCCCCGCGGAAGGTGCCCGTTTCCGTTCGGAGCTCCTAGCCGGAGCCCGGCCGGAACGTGCGCAGGAACGTCCGCAGCGCCTCCTGGTTCTCCGCCTTCTCCCAGTCGGCGGCCGGGGTCGTCCAGCGCAGCGAGAAGCCGCGCCCGCCGCCCAGGAGGAACCCGCGGCCGAAGGTGCGCACCCGGGGGCCGCCGGCCGCCGACAGCCACTCCATGTCGGCGGCCTCATGCCCCTGGTACGTGGTCGCGCGGATCGCGCCGATCCGCTCGTAGGCGGCCGTCCGCTCCAGGGGCGGCTCCACGTCGTCCCGCCACACGGCCACCGGGTCCGGGCCGATCCGCTCGCTGTAGGTGACCGCGAGGGTGCGGGTGTTCCCGGCCACGCCGAAGGTGACGCGGTAGGCGAGGTCGGACATGCGGGAGGTGTCCAGCCGTTCGAAGTCCTCGGGGAGCGCGACGGAGAACCCCTCCGGCGCACGGTGAAGGCGGTAGCCGGCCGGGAGACCCGCCGTGCCCGAGGGTGCCGGGGCGGGTGCGGCGGACGGCGGGGAGGTGCCCCGGTCGTCCGGCTCGCCGGGTCCGGCCGCCCCGGACGGGATCGAGGGAGCCGGCGCGGAGGCCGAGGCCGGCGGCGTGTCCGGCACGTCGGCGGCGGAGCCGCTGCCGGTTCCGGGCAGCCCCGAGGCCGCGGCGAGTACGACGGCCGCCACGACGACGACGGCCAGGGCCGTGCCGAGGACCGTCGTCCGTCTGCCCCACCCCCGGCCCACGGCCCCGAGGGCGGCGCTGCGGGTGCCGCGCGGCCGGGGGCCCGGCACCGCGCCCGGCACCGCGCCCAGGGCCGCGCCGGGGTCCTCGCCGAGAACGCGGACGAGCGCCTCGCGGACCGCCTGCCCGGTCGGCCGCTCCCGGGCGTCCTTGCGGAGCAGGCCCTGGACGATCTGGGTCAGGGGCCCCGCGCGCACGGGCGTGCGCAGCGGCAGCCGGTCCACTGCCTTCAGCGTGGACTCGGGCCGCCCCCGGTCGCGGAACGGGGGACGTCCCTCGACCATCGTGTAGAGGATGGCGCCCAGCGCCCACAGGTCCGCGGCGGGACCGACGTGCTCGCCGCGGGCCTGCTCGGGAGAGGCGTACGAGGGTGACGTGAGGCGGGGGGCCGGGGTCGAGCCGGCCAGGCCGAACCCGGCGACCACGACCGGGCCGGTCTCCCGCACGAACACCTGGCCGGGGCTGAGTTCGCCGTGCGTGACGCCCGCCGCGTGTGCGGCATCCAGCACGCCGAGCAGCTCCAGTCCGATCCGCGCGGCCCGCACATGACTGAACGTGCCCTCCTCGCCGAGGAGTTCGCCCAGCGGTGTGCCGTCGATCCAGGCGGTGACGGTCCACAGGAAGCCGGCCTCGTCGACGGCGTCGACGACGGTGGCGGTCCGTCCGGGACACCGGCGCGCCATGCCCTCGGTCGTGCGCAGAACATGGGAGGAGACACGGTGCGCAAGCTCGGAGGGCCCCTTTGGGAGCGCGATCCGCGTGACCAGACAGGGACGCCCCGTCCCGAGGTCGTCGGCGTACCAACGGACGTGCCGGGGCTCGCGATGGACGACCTCGACCAGCCGGTATCTCCCGGCGGCCGACTGGTGTGTGAAGACGTGCGCCCTGCCCATGGCCATCCCTCGTCCGAGCCGCTGCTTCCGCCTTTGCCAGAAGTACGCGCGACCGGGCGCCCTTTGTTCAATTCGAATAAAGAAGCGAGCAGATGAGGGTCTCCGGGGCCCGACGGGGGCTCAGCGCAGCCCGAAACGGGACGCCCAGGCGATCATGTCGCCGGTGGTCGCGTTGCCCCCGCACACCACCAGCCCGATCCGGGCCCCCTCGCCGACCCGCTCCAGCACCCGGCGCGCCGCCGGCAGCAGACAGCCCGCAGCCGGCTCCGTCCACACCTTGGCGTGGTCCGCGAGGTCCAGCGAGCCCTGTACGGCCTCCCGGTCCGGCACCACCAGCACCTCGGTGACCAGCGCCGACACATGCTCGTACGTCAGCTGCGACACGGCCGGGGCACTGAGCGTGGAGACGATCGACGACAGCGCGACCGGCACCGGCCCGCCCGCCGCGAGCGCCTCGGACATGGCCTGGGCGCCCTCCGTCTCCACACCCCAGATCCGGATTCCGGGCCGCCGGGCCCTGAGCGCCGCCGCCACACCGGAGATCAGCCCGCCGCCACCGATGCTCACCAGTACGTCGGTGAGGTCACCGGCGTCGTCGGCGAACTCCATTCCCACGGTGCCCTGCCCGGCGATCACCACCGGGTCGTCGAAGGGGTGGACCAGGGTCAGCCCTTCCCGCTGAAGCCGCGTCATCAGCGCGAAGGCGCCGTCCATGTCGTCGGCCAGCCGCACCGACGCACCGGCCGTCTCCGCGACCTCGACCGCCCGCGCGGGGGCCGACCGGGGCATCACCACCGTGGCCTTGACGTCGAGTGCGGAGGCCATGACCGCGACGGCGATCCCGTGATTGCCGCCGCTCACGGCCACGACCCCGGCGGCCCGCTCCGCCTCGTCCAGCGACAGCAGCTTCGCCACCGCACCGCGCACCTTGAACGACCCGGTGCGCTGCAGCAGTTCCAGCTTCGCCGTGACCGGAGCGCCGAGCAGCGCCGACAACCCGGGGCTCGGCACCGTCGGCGTCCGCACCACGTGCCCGGCGATCCGCTCCGCCGCGGCCTCGATCTCCGGCATCCCGATCATGACAACCCCTTCCGGCACGGGGCGTGATCCGCGCCGTGACGAACCCTGACCCGGCCGGCCGCCGAGGTCAACAGGGCTCCCTCGGCGGTACGTGCCTCAGTGCTGCTGCGGCTTGTGCGGCGTGGTCTCGCTGGGCCGCACGATGACGTACCCCTCGCCCTGCAGCATCAGCTGCACCGCCTCGCCCGAACCGCCGCGCAGCATCGAACCGAACGACTGCGAACGGTGCAGGGAGGTCGCCAGGCCCGCCGTCCAGCCGACGATCGCGTCCGTGTCGACGTAGACCGGCTCCTGCGGCGACACCGGGAGGACCAGCGGATAGCCCTCGCAGACCAGACCCAGCAGGCCGTGCCCGGTGAAGACACTGTTGAACAGGCCGCCGCCGGTGATGCCGGCGCCCTTCACGGTCGAGATGCGGTACGACAGCGTGGAGTCGAAGCACAGGACGTTGCGGCCGTTGACGGTGAACTCGTCGCCCGGCTCGACCTGGACGATGAAGCAGTTCTGCGCCTCCTGCGCGAACCAGGCCTCGCCCTGTCCCCGCACCGCCATCAGCGGCAGCCCTTCGCCCGTCACCGCGCGTTTGAGCATGCCGCCCACGCCCTGGCCCTTGCGCTCGAACTGGAGCCCGCCGCGGTGGGCGATCATCGAGCCCTGCCGGGCGTGCATCTCGCCGTTGACGACGTACCGGATGCACGTGGCGTTCTCGACCGTCATGCCCGGAGCCGAGGCGGGCTGCACCATGTGCCGGCTGGAAAACAGATCACCCTTCATGGAGGCATCCTCGCCCGGAGGGCCCGCCTCCGCCAAGACCCGCCCGGAGCCGGACGTGAGGGGGCCGGCGCGTGGGTTCGCCCGGGGCACGGGCTGCTTCGGGCGGGACGCGAGGAGAGCATGGGAGACGGGTTGGGGAAGACTGGACCGCGGAAGTGGACACGACACAGGAGGAACCGCATGACGCGCCCGATCACGGCAGGGGTCGACGGAACCGAGGAGAGCCTCGCCGGACTGGCCTGGGCGGCGAGGGAGGCGGTCCGCCGCGGGCGGCCGCTGCGGGTGGTGCACGCCTGGCGCTTCCAGACACACGAGGGGATCGACGCCGGTGACGCCGCCACCCAGGGGCAGCGGGTGCGCGACGCGATGGGCGAGTCGGTCCGCCGGATCACCGAACGGCACCCGGACCTCGCGGTGACCACCGACGTCCTGGAGGGGGACGCCGTGCAGACCCTGGCCGGCGCCGCGGCGGATGCGGAGATGCTGGTGCTCGGCTCGCGCGGGCACGGGCGGATCATCGGCTTCCTGGTCGGCTCGGTCGGCCAGCAGGTGATCGTCGACGCCAAGCGGCCGGTGGTCTTCGTGCGGTCCGGGGACCGGGCGTCGGGCGAGGTCGCCGGACGGGAGATCGTCGTCGGCCAGCAGGGCGACCCGGAGGACAGCGCCGCCGCGCTGGACTTCGCCTTCGAGACGGCCGCCGCGCGGGGCGCCACCGTGCGTGCCGTACGGGCCTGGACCCTGCCGCCGATGTTCGTCTACAGCCCCGAAGTGCTGCGCCAGGTCGACGAGGCCGGGGGACTGGAGCAGTACGAGCAGAAGGCTCTGGCCGCGGCCCTCGCGCCGTTCCGCGAGCGTCACCCGCACGTGCGCGTGGTCGAGCACGTGGAGATGGGCAGCGCCGGGCAGGTGCTGCTGTCGGTGGCCGGCACCGCCCAGCTGATGGTCGTCGGCCGTCGCGCGCGCCGCACCGCCGTCGGCACCCGGATCGGCTCGGTCGCCCACGGCGTCCTGCACCACGCCGACTGCCCGGTGGCGGTGGTACCGCCGGCCTGACCCTGACCCTGACTCAGCCGGCCGGGGGCGGCGGGGCCTCCCGGGTCCGGGGCAGGACGTTCCCGGGGTGAAGGGCCCTCCCGGCTGAAGCCGGGAGGGCCCTTCCTGCCTTGCGGTGGCGGGCTCGACGCCTCGGGGGCGCCTGACGACTGCCCTGTGCCGCCGCGCCGGAATCCACGGGACGAGGTCACGGGCGAGCGGCCCGGGGCGGCTTCGCCGCCCGCCGTGGGGCGGGCACATCGAAGACGCCGGGACCCGGTGACCTCGGAGCCGATCTCTGTGCGCGTCAGCGCTCTTGCGCGCGCTCCCGGGCCAGCCGCGCCGCGTCCCGCAGGGACCCCGTGTGCGCGGGGCCGTGTCCGGGCAGCAGCAGGTCGCTCTCCAGCCCGGCCAGGATGTCCAGCGAGGCGAGGGCGGCGGCCCGCTCGCGGTGGAACATGTCGGGCAGCAGCTGCGGTCCGCTCGCCCGGGAGGTCGGGTGAGCGCTCACCAGGGCGTCGCCGGACACCACCGCCCCGCTGTCCGGGAGGTGGAAGGCACAGTGCCCGTCGGTGTGGCCGGGCGTGTGCACGGGGACCGGCCGGCCGGGCAGATCGAGCGGACGGGGCGGATCCGGCGCGTCGGACCGCGATCCGGGCCGTGGTTCGGGCCAGGGGAACGGCTCGGGGGCGGCGACCGGCACGTGCGCCGTGCCGCCGGAGCGCAGCGCGTGCAGGGCCCAGGGCAGCACGCCCGGCCGCCAGCCGCTGCGCAGGATCTGCCCGACGGTCACCTGGTGCAGGAAGTCCCGGCGGACGTGCGGGACTTCGGCCTCATGGGCATACACGGGGGTACCGTAGGCGGACCGCAGGTACTCCGCGGAGCCCAGGTGGTCCGTGTGCGCGTGGGTGATCAGTACGGCCGCGACCGCCTCCGGCGCGCTGCCCACCTCCGCCAGGGACGCGAGGAGCCGCTCGCGGTCACCGGGGTAGCCGGTGTCGATCAGGGTGACGGCGTCCCCCTCCTGGAGGATCACCCAGTTGGTGTTCGAGCCGTGCACCAGGTGGGTGCCGTCGGCCACGTGCCGCACATCTGCCCGCATGATCGTCCCGCGTTCTGCCGTCCCGGCGTTCTGGCGTCCTGCCCGAAGGGCACCAGCAAAGCAGATCAGGACGCCGGCGGCCGGGACGGACCCGG
Source organism: Streptomyces sp. GDS52 (assembly GCF_052246875.1). NCBI lineage: Bacteria > Bacillati > Actinomycetota > Actinomycetes > Kitasatosporales > Streptomycetaceae > Streptomyces > Streptomyces sp. GDS52. Next base: position 407,389 of record NZ_JBQQCR010000002.1, on the reverse strand, counting down.
CCGCGTCCGCGTCCGTCCGGCCTCCCGGCGGGTGTGCGGTCCGGTGTGGGGGGAGCGGGGCGGAGGACGACAGGCCCCCGGCGGGGCGCCGTTGTTCACATCATCGCTTCGAATTCCGGCGAGACCCTTCTGGATACACCGGTGTATCGGATACGTTCGCGTATCGAACGGAGGGGGCGGCATGACCGTGGACGGCGTGTCCGAGGCGGCGGCGACCGGGCGACGGGTGACCGGACGCCGGGCCCGCACGCGCGCGAACCTCCTGCGGGCGGCGTTCTCCGTGTTCGCGGCCAAGGGCTACGGGCACGTCTCGATCGAGGAGGTCTGCGAGGCCGCCGGCTACACCAGGGGCGCCTTCTACTCGAACTTCGCCGGCCTGGACGAGCTCTTCTTCGCCCTGTACGCGGAGCGCGCCGAACTCATCGCGGAGCAGGTCTCCTCGGCCCTCGCCCAAGGCGGCCCCGACCTCGACGTGCCCGCGGCCGTGGACCGCGTCACCGAGGTGCTGCTGCTCGACCGGGACTGGCTGCTGGTGAAGACCGACTTCCTGGTGCACGCCGCCCGCGATCCCGAGGTCTCCCGCAGCCTGCTGGAACACCGCGCGCGGCTGCGCCGGGCCGTCGCGGACCGGCTGGCGCGGGCCCGCGGCCACACCGAACTGCCCGCCGTCCTCGGCACCGTCGAGGACGCCGCGCACGCCGTGGTCGCCGCCTACGACGGAGTCACCGTCCACCTGCTGCTGGACCGGGACGTCGCAGGCGCCCGCGCCTGGCTGAAACAACTGCTGACCGCGCTGCTCACCGACGGCAGCACCGGACCGGCCGCGCACCGACGCGGATGAGGAAGGGACTTCTCGCCATGGATGCCGACGTCATCGTCGTCGGAGCGGGCCTCGCGGGCCTGGTCGCGGCCCACGAACTGACCAGCCGGGGCCGCAGGGTCGCCCTCGTCGACCAGGAGAACGCCGCCAACCTCGGCGGGCAGGCCTTCTGGTCCTTCGGCGGGCTGTTCCTCGTCGGCTCCCCGGAGCAGCGGCGTCTCGGTATCAAGGACTCCTTCGAGCTCGCCTGGAACGACTGGCAGGGCAGCGCGGGATTCGACCGGCTCCGGGACGACCGGGACGAGGACTCCTGGGCGGTGCGCTGGGCCCATGCCTACGTCGAGTGGGCGGCGGGGGAGAAGCGGTCCTGGCTGGCCGGGCACGGCATCTCCTTCCTGCCCACCGTCGGCTGGGCCGAGCGCGGCGACCTCCGCGCGGACGGCCACGGCAACACCGTGCCCCGCTTCCACATCGCCTGGGGCACCGGCACCGGCGTCGTCGAACCCTTCGTGCGCCACGCCCGGCAGGCCGCGCGCGACGGGCTGCTCACCTTCCACCACCGCCACCGGGTCGACGAACTGGTCGTCCAGGACGGCACCGCGCGCGGAGTGCGGGGCACCCTGCTGGCCCAGGACGACGCGCCGCGCGGTGTCGCCTCCAGCCGGGAGGTGATCGGCGACTTCGAACTCACCGCCCAGGCCGTGATCGTCACCAGCGGCGGCATAGGCGCCGACCACGACATCGTCCGCCGCCACTGGCCCGAGCGGCTCGGCACCCCGCCCCGGGAGATGATCACCGGGGTCCCGGCCCACGTGGACGGACGGATGCTCGACATCAGCGCCCGCGCGGGCGCGCGCCTGGTCAACCGGGACCGGATGTGGCACTACACCGAGGGCATACGGAACTGGGACCCGATCTGGCCCGGTCACGGCATCCGCATCCTGCCCGGACCGTCCTCGATGTGGTTCGACGCCCTCGGCCGCCGGCTGCCCGAGCCCTGCCTGCCCGGTTACGACACCCTGGGCACGCTCGAACACCTGCGTACCACCGAGGACATCGCCGACCACGACCACTCCTGGTTCATCCTCACCCAGAAGATCATCGAGAAGGAGTTCGCGCTGTCGGGCTCCGAGCAGAACCCCGACATCACCGCCAAGGACCGGGCCGGGTTCCTGCGCGAACGCGTGCTGGGCAAGGGCGCCCCCGGCCCGGTCGACGCGTTCCTGCGCCGGGGCGCGGACTTCGTGACCGCCCCGACCCTGGAGCAACTCGTCGAGAGGATGAACGCCCTCACCGACAAGCCCCTGCTCGACGCGGCCGTCGTCCGCCGCCAGATCGAGGCCCGCGACCTGCAGATCGCCAACCCCTACGCCAAGGACGCCCAGGTGCAGGGCATCCGCAACGCCCGCCGCTACATCGGCGACCGCCTCGGCCGGGTGGCCACCCCGCACCGCATCCTCGACCCCGCGGCCGGCCCGCTGATCGGCGTCAAGCTGCACATCCTCACCCGCAAGACCCTCGGCGGCATCCAGACCGACCTCGACTCCCGCGCGCTGGACGGTGCCGGGCGGCCGATCGAGGGGCTGTACGCGGCGGGCGAGGTCGCGGGCTTCGGCGGCGGCGGCGTCCACGGCTACAACGCCCTGGAGGGAACCTTCCTCGGCGGCTGCCTCTTCTCGGGGCGCGCGGCGGGACGGGCGGCGGCGCGGCAGACGGCGTAGCCGGCGCGGCCGACGGGGCAGGGCGCGTCAGTCGTCGAGGAGGCGGGCCAGCACCTCGGCGTGGCTGGTCGCCGGCTCCCTGGCCGCGGTCAGCAGGGTCACCTGCCCCTTCGCCGCCAACTCCCGCACATGGTTCAAGAGTTCGGCCGCCTCGGGGGCGGCGAGCTCTGCCTCGTAGCGCCCGCGGAGCTCCTCGTACGGCCGCTCGTCCAGGTGGTACCAGCGGCGCAGTTCCGTCGACGGGGTCAGCCCCTTGGGCCATTCGTCCACGCGTGCCATGTCCTTCGCCAGACCGCGCGGCCACAACCGGTCGACCAGGACGCGGACACCGTCGTCCGGCTCAGGCGGTTCGTAGACACGGCGCACGCGTACGCTCATGGTCGGCCCCTTCCCGTGGTCTCCCGCGAGCCTAACGCCGCCCCCCGGGCCGGGCCCGGCGGACAGAACCACGGACGGGCGGGCCGGAACGGGCGGCGCCGCCCGCCTCAGGCGCGCCGCGCCCTCAGGCGGCGCCTCAGCGCGCGCCGCTCCGTCTCGCTCGTGCCGCCCCACACCCCGAGGGACTGGCCCGAATCCATAGCCCAGTCGAGGCACTGCTCCCGGACGGGACAGCGCCGGCACACCGCCTTCGCCCGCTCCGTCTGGAGAAGGGCCGAGCCGGAGGTCCCGATCGGGAAGAAGAGGTCGGGATCCTCGTCCCGGCAGGCCGCGCGGGTCCGCCAGTCGTCCATGGAAAACCACCTGGGGTCGGAGGGGATGCGCACCCTTCGGGTGCCCTGTCCCGTTACGGGTCACCTGCCGGAGCGCGGTGAAACAGCGGCGCCGGTGCCGTACGTCACCGCGGACACGCCCGTCCGGCCGACGACGGGCGGGTGCGACGCACCCTCAACTCCGCAGCGCCGTCGCCGCAGTTGCCGCCACCGACTCGGCCACCGCAGCCAGTGCCGGGGAGTCCAGCTTCCACTGCTGCCAGTACAGGGGCGCTTCGGCCACGTGGTCCGGGGCGAAGATGACGAGCCGGCCGGCCCGCAGCAGGGGCTCGGCCTGCGTCTCGGGCACCATGCCCCAGCCCAGGCCCGCGGCGACGGCCTCGGCGAACCCCTCCGAGGCCGGAATGAGGTGCCGGCTCGTGCTCGCCCCGGTGCGGCCGCGGGTGAGCCGGCGCACGAAGGCGTCCTGGAAGTCGTCCCGCCGGTCGAAGGTCACCACGGGGGCCCGCGGCAGCGTCTGCTCCAGCGGCGCCGTGAGGTACCGCGCGACGAACTCCGGGTGGGCCGCGGGGAGATAGCGCATCCGCCCCAGGAGCCGCACGGAGCAGCCCGGCACCGCCTCCGGCGACGAGGTCACCGCGGCCATCACCGTTCCCTCGCGCAGCAGGGCCGCGGTGTGGGACTCGTCCTCGCGGCGCAACTCGAAGAAGAGGCGCGGCTCGCCCGGCACCCGGGTGAGGGCCTCGAGGAACCAGGTCGCCAGGGAATCCGCGTTCACCGCCACCGACACCCGGGTCGGCTCCCCGCCGGAGCCCAGCCCCAGCTCCGCGTACGCGTCCCGCTCCAGCCGGGCCACCTGGCGGGCGAGCCGCACCAGCACCTCTCCCGACTCGGTCGGCCGCACCGGCCTCGTGCGCAGCAGCAGTACCCGTCCGGTGCGCTGCTCCAGCGCCTTCACCCGCTGGCTGACCGCGGAGGGCGTCACGTGCAGGGCTGCCGCGGCCGCCTCGAACGTGCCCTCGTCCACCACGGCGAGCAGGGTCCGTACCTGGTCGAGCGGAAGGTCTTCCATCACATCGGCTAAGGGTACGTAAGAATCATTAGCTGTACTGTGCCGGGCGGTGCCTCTAGCGTCCTCGGCATGAGCAGCGCCCTGACCACGGCCGCCACCGGATTCGGCACCGGCCTCTCCCTGATCGTCGCCATCGGCGCCCAGAACGCCTTCGTCCTGCGCCAGGGCGTCCGCCGGGAGGCGGTCCTCGCCGTCGTCGGCATCTGCGCCGTGTCCGACGCGGCCCTCATCGCCCTGGGCGTCGGCGGGGTCGGCGCGCTGGTCGTGGCGTGGCCCGGCGCGCTGACGGCGGTCGGCTGGATCGGCGGCCTGTTCCTGCTCGGCTACGGCCTGCTGGCCGCGCGCCGGGTGATCCGGCCGGGCGGGGCCGGGCTGCGGGCGGAGGGCGAGGCCGTGCGTTCGCGCCGTCGCGCCGTGCTCACCTGTCTGGCGATGACCTGGCTCAACCCGCACGTCTACCTCGACACCGTGTTCCTGCTGGGCTCGGTCGCCGCCGACCACGGGCCGCTGCGCTGGACGTTCGGCCTCGGCGCCGTACTGGCCAGCCTCTGCTGGTTCACCGCCCTCGGTTTCGGGGCCAGGCTGCTGAGCCGTTTCCTGGCCCGGCCCACCGCCTGGCGGATCCTGGACGGCCTGGTCGCGACCACCATGATCGTCCTCGGCGGCACGCTCATCGCCGGCAGCTGATGCGGCGGGCGGGCGCCGTCACCGGTCCTGCCATAGTGAACCCCGGCAAAAAGATGTAGTCACCAACCGGGACGGTCGTGGACACCAGCGAGAGCAGCACCGAACCCCGGGCCGAGGAACCCGCACCCAAGAGGGCCGTGCCGGGTCCGTCAGGTCCGTCGCGCACGGCAGGTCCTTCCGGGCGGCGCAGGCCGCGCGGCCTGCGCCGGTGGGCCATGGACACCCGCCCCCTGCGCCGCCCGGCCTACCGACGGCTGTGGGTGTCCACCGCCGTCACGGCGGTCGGCAGCCAGCTCACCGCCGTGGCCGTGCCCCAGCAGATCTACGGCATCACCGGCTCCTCCGCCTGGGTCGGCGCCGCGAGTCTGGCGGGTCTGCTGCCGCTGATCGTGTTCGCCCTGTGGGGCGGCGCGATCGCCGACGCCATGGACCGCCGCAGGCTCCTGCTGATCACCAACACCGGGATCGCCGTCACCTCGGTCCTGTTCTGGGCGCAGGCCGCCACCGGACTGGACTCCGTCGCCGTGCTCATGGTCCTGCTCGCGGTGCAGCAGGCGTTCTGGGGACTGAACGCCCCGGCCCGCAGCGCCTCCATCGCCCGCCTGGTCCCCGAGGAGGAACTGCCCGCCGCCAACGCCCTGGGCTCCACCGTCATGCAGACCGGCCAGATCGCCGGACCGCTGCTCGCGGGCGCGCTCATCCCGGTCGTCGGGCTGGCGGAGCTCTATCTGATCGACGCGCTGGCGCTGTGCGTCACGGTGTGGGCGGTCCACCGTCTGCCCGCCCTGCCGCCGCTCGACGCCACGGTGGCGCGGCGCGCGGGTCTCCGGGAGATCCTGGACGGATTCCGCTACATCTCCGGGCACGCGGTGCTGCTGCTGTCGTTCGTGGCGGACATCGTCGCCATGGTCCTCGGCATGCCCCGGGCCCTGTTCCCGCAGCTCGCCGCCGAGACCTACGCCTCCTACGGCGAGGGGTTCGCGCTGGGGCTGCTGTTCGCCGCCATCCCGATCGGCGCGGTGGCGGGCGGACTGTTCTCCGGCACGTTCTCCCGGGCCCGCCGGCACGGCTGGATGGTCATCGGCTCCGTGGTGGTGTGGGGCGTCGCCGTCACGGGGGCCGGGCTCAGCGACAGCCTCTGGATCGCCGTGGCCTTCCTCGCCGTCGCCGGGATCGCGGACATGGTCTCGATGGTCTTCCGCGGGGCGATCCTGCTCTCCGTCGCGACCGACGAGATGCGCGGCCGGATGCAGGGCGTCTTCACCGTCGTCGTCGCGGGCGGTCCCCGGCTCGCCGACGTCCTGCACGGCACCGCCGGGTCCGCCTTCGGCCCCCGCACGGCGGTGGCGGGCGGCGGGCTCCTGGTCGTCGTGGTGATGCTGGCCCTGGCCGCCGCGATGCCGGCGCTGCGCCGCTACCGGGTGTGAGGCGCGGCCGGGCCGTGGGGGGCGCCGGGGCTGTGCCGGGTCACAGCGCGTGGTGTCCGCGCGTCGTGTGCGGCTCCATCAGCCGGATCCGCGTCGCCTCCAGCCGGTGCGCGAGGACCTCGGCGACGCAGCGCACCAGCGTCAGCCCGAGCGCCGGGTCCTCCTCGCACAGCCGGAGCACGGCCGCCGCGTCGAACTCGTAGGCGCGGACCGGGCTGAACGCCTCGGCGCCGAAGTCCCACCGGTGGGGCGGGAAGAGCCAGGACCAGCCCAGCAGATCGCCCGCGCCGAGGGTGGCGACCGTCACCCGGCGCAGGTCGTTCACCCGCTGGTCGAGGGAGACCGCACCGGAACGGACGACCCAGAAACGGTCGGCGACGGCTCCGGCCTCGAAGATCCGGGTGTCCTCGGGGAAGGCCACCTCCCGCGCGAGCGCCATCAGACGGTGGCGCTGCGGTGGGGGGAGGGCCGTCAGGAGTTTGATCGCTTTGGTCATGAAGCAGGGCTCCTCGCCGGGCATTCGGTACCGGTGCCTACGTCCATTGGAGCCGCTGCCGCCGTTCGGGGCACTTCGGCAGATAAAAGCCCTGGCTGGACGGGGGAAGCCAGCCAGGGCGGTAAAGGTGGTGGAGGGAGGACGGGCGTCGACTCCGTCACCACTTATGGATGAACGATAAACCATCTGCGCCGGCGTGCGCCGCCGGAACCAGGTCACGTGACCGGTTTCACTTCCGCCGGTTCGGGACCAGTGCCGGAACCGGCCGGTCAGCCCCGCACATCGGACTTGCCGGGAGTCAGGATCTCGTCCAGCACCCGCAGCACGGCCTCGTACGCCAGCCTGTGCATGTCGGCGACTCCCTTCTCCGCGGGATCGGCCCGTTCGAGTTCGGCGCTCCTCGTCCGCCACAGCCGCTCCTCATGGGCCGCGCGGGCCCGCGCCCGCTGGATCCGCCGTACCAGTTCGTCCGAGTCCACCACACCGGTCATGACGTCCGCCTACCCCGTTGCGCCAAGGCAATGGCAGGCGTCCGGAAAAAAGGGCCGGAAGGTTTGCCGGTGCCGGGGCAGGTGAGCCGAAAGAGATGACATTCCTCATCGGACAGGGAGCCGAACGATGTGCGAGGAGCGCATGACCGGAACCGACACCGCCCCGCCCGGCGCGCGCCGCGCCGACACGCGGCGACCGTATCGGCCACGGCCGGCCGAGGCGCGCCAGGCCGTGTGGCAGGCGGTGTGCGAGCGCTGCCGCGCCACGCACACCCCGTGCGACACCGAGGCCCTCGCGGACGCGCTGCTCGTCACCTCCGAACTCACCACCAACGCGATCCTGCACGGTGGCGGCATCACCGACTTCCGGGTCGACGTCACCGGTCCCGGAGTGCGCGTCTCGGTGAGCGACCGCAGCGCGGAACTGCCCGTCGCGCGGCCGACGACCGACCGGCAGGGGCGCTTCACACCGGGCGGCCGAGGCTGGCCCATCGTCTGCCGGCTGTGCCGCGACGTGCGGGTGGCCGACCTGCCCTCGGGCGGCAAATGCATCACCGCCGTGGTCCCCCTCTCCTGAGGGCCTGCCGAGCCCGTCCGGCAGATTGTGCCGGGAAGCGGAGTTTGCGCCACCGGCGGGAGGGCAGTCGGAGGGTCGTGCTTCGGACCGGAGGCGCGCCAGCGGGAGAGACACGGCTGCTGAGGGATTCCCTCCGGACACCCCCGCAGCGGCCGTCCCGCGGTAGACCATCCTGAAATCCACTGTTCGGGAGCGAAATCGCATGCTCATAGACACGCCCACCGACCGCCCCGACCCCGCTGCCACCACGACCGCCACCGCCACCGTGACGGCGGCCGCCCCCACGGCCCGCGACGCGCGCAGGCGCCACGAAGACGCTCCGGACACCGCGGCCCTGTTCGCCCGGCTGGCCTCCCTGGAGGACGGCCCCGAGCGGGACGCCGTCCGCGACGAACTCGTCACCGCGTGGCTGCCCATGGCCCACCGCATCGCCGGCCGCTTCCGCGACCGCGGCGAATCCGTCGAGGACCTGCGTCAGGTGGCCGCACTCGGACTGGTCAAGGCGGTGGACCGCTTCGACCCGGCACGCGGAGCCTTCGAGAGCTACGCCGTCCCCACCGTCACCGGTGAGGTCAAGCGGCACTTCCGGGACCGGATGTGGGCCCTGCGGGTGCCCCGCCGGGTGCAGGAACTGCGCAACAAGGTACGGATCGCCCGGCGGGACCTCGCCCAGACGCCAGGCAGCCCCGAGCCCTCGCCCGCCGCCCTGGCCGCGCACACGGGACTGACCGAGGAAGAGGTCGGGGCCGGGCTGGAGGCGCTGGAGAGCTTCAGCACCCTGTCGCTGGACGCGGAGATGTCGCCCGACGACGACGGCTACAGCCTGGCCGACACCCTGGGTGCCCCGGACGCGGCCTACGACGTCGTGGTCGACCGGGAGTCCGCCAAGGAAGGACTGCGCCGCCTGCCCGAGCGCGAGCGCACCATCCTGTACATGCGCTTCTTCGAGGACATGACCCAGAGCCGCATAGCCGACCATCTGGGGATCTCCCAGATGCACGTCTCCCGGCTCATCAGCCGCAGCTGCGCCCGCGTGCGTGCCGACGCGATGGGCCGGCGGACGACGACCGCCCATCGGGGGCATGCCTGAGCGCCGTGCCGTCGTCGGGCCGTACCATCCTCAGTCCTCAGTCGTATGAGCGACCGCAAGAAGGGAACACGGTGCAGATGAGTGAATCCGAGATCCCGCCGGAAGGCCGCCCCGTGGACGTCTACCTCGACCTGCTGCGCATCCGGATGGACACCGAGGACTACCGCCTGCTGCTCCGTGTGGTGGAGCCGGTGCTCCGGGCGATCGAGGAACACCGCCTGTCCGGTCTCGACGTCGCCCTGGACGGCGGGGACGACGAACTGCCCCAGGAGGTCCGCGACGAGGCCGCCCTCGTCATCGCCACAGCCGTCACCGGCCGCATGGACAACGAGGTGGTGGAGCTGGACGTCGACGAGAGCGGACCGGTCCGCGTGGTCACCGACGCGACCACGGCCGCCGACCCGTCCCGGCTCGACGAGATCGCCGGCTACATCAGGGAACGGCACCGGCAGAACGACGAACTGCGCGGCATCGCCGAGGCCAGCGGCCTGCCCACCGACTTCTGAGCGGACCCGCCCACCGGACCCGCCCCCGGACCGCACGAGGCCGCCGGCCGGCCGCCCGCCGCGGACGGCCCGTCACCGCTCGCGCCTCGCCAGCGGTACGTCCAGCGGGCGCGCGAGACCCACCACCGCTTCGTCCAACCGCTCCAGGTGCCGCAGCACCCGGCCGGTGATCCGGCCGTAGCGCGAGGCACCGTCGTCACCGGAACCGCCCAGCAGTGAGGCGAAGCTCGGCCCCGTCTCGATCCTGCCCGTGACCTCCTCGTCCGCGACCCGGGCCGCGATCACCGCGATGTTGCGCACCGTGCGTCCCGTCGCCCCGCGCAGCCGTGGATCCGCCGCGATCGAGGGGTGGGTCTGCAGCAGTTCGGCCGTCGCCGCCAGCGAGCGGGCGTGGTACGCACAGGTCTCCAGAAGTGCCACGACGTACCGCGCGGTGTCCCGTCGGCCCCGCAGCGGAGTGACCGGATGGGTGAGCGGCTGGGTGGCGGAGCGCAGATCGCCCAGCGCCTGGTCCAGCTCCCGCGCCCGGTCCAGCAGATCGACGGCGGGTCCGCCGCTGAGCTGGTCGACGGCGGCCTCGGTGACCTCGGTGAGCCGCTCCAGCACGGTGCCCAGCAGCTCGTTCGTGCGCCGGTCCGTACGCACCGGCAGGACCAGGGCCGCGGCGACCACCCCGCAGGCGGCACCCAGCGCGGTCTCCTCCACGCGCAGCACCAGCACCTCCCAGCTGTAGGTGTGCAGCAGCGTGTACAGCAGCCCCACCATCGCCGTCACGAAGAACGACATCAGCGTGTACGAGAGCGGCGCGGTGTAGGACATCGCGAAGATCAGCACCAGGATCAGGCCGAACGTCGTCCAGGTGTGCCCGCCCACCACCGTGGCCAGCGCGATGCCGGCGACCACGCCGAGGACCGTGCCCAGCAGCCGCCGGTAGCCCTTGACCAGGATCTCGCCCGTCGACGAGGTGTTGATGAAGACGATCCAGCACGTCAGGACCGCCCAGTACCAGCGCTCGGCGGACAGCAGCTCACCGCCGACGATGGCCAGCGACGAGCCCACGGTGACCTGTACGGCGGCCCGGGTGGTGGGCCGTCGCAGTCCCCTCTCCTCCTCGGCCGTCCGGTGCTCCTCCCCGGCGTCGATGGAGGCGTCCTCGGCGTCCAGCTCCTCCCGGGAGCGGGCCGTGGCAGGGGTGTCGTCCGACTCGTTCTGCGGGCCGTCCAGGGCGATCCGCAGGCCCATCACCGAGCGGGCCGACTCGCCGATGGCCCGGAAGACGTCCTGGAGGGACGGAGAACACGCCGGCAGGTTCTCCTCGTCCCGATAGGCGAGCAGGCGGTTGCGCAGGTGCGCGACCGCCGTCCCCGGCGCCCCGGGCCCGGCGAGCAGGACCAGCGTACGCAGCGCGAGCAGATCGCGGCGCAGTCCGGCGGTGGCCTCGTCCGGCACCGCCGCCCGGCCCGCCTCGGGAGCGGGCGCGCCCGGCAGGTGCAGGGTCAGCGTGTCCGCGCGTTCGGCGCTGCGGGCGGACAGCAGCAGCAGCCCCAGCCGCTCGGCCGCGATCTCGGCGTCCGCGATCCGGCGCTGCACCAGCCGCGCCGACGACTCGTCGGGGGTCCCCTGCTCCAACCGCGTCTGGATCATCAGGGCCGTCTCGTGCAGCCGGGCCGTACCCGCGCGGACGTCCTCCAGCGCCTTGTCGACCTCGTCCGGCGCGGCGTCGAGCAGCGCCAGTTGCGCCGTCACGAGCTGCGCCAACCGGGCACGGAAGGCATCCCGGAGCCGCGCCAGGAGCCCGGCAGGGGTCACGGGGACGACGGCGAACCGCATGACGGCACTGCACGCGAACGCGGCGGCCAGGGCCGCCCACATCCCGGGCAGCTCCCCGGGGGAGGCGCCGATGAACAGGGAGACGAAGTAGACCTGGAAACCGATCAGCCCCAGGGCGGTCCCGCGGTCGCCGAACCGGCGGGCGTACACCGCGCAGAAGATGAGGAGGGTGAAGAAGACGTCACCGACGACGATCCGCTCGCCCAGCACCGCGCCGAGCGACACGGCCACGAGCGCGACCGGCAGACCGAGGGCGAGCGTGACGGCCTGGGCGCCGCGCTGCTTCTCCCGGATGGCGAAGGTGGCGACCGTCGCGGTCATCGCACCCGCCACCAGCTGGGTGACACTCGCCCCCGTGAGGGCCAGCACGGCCAGCGTCAGCGCGATGGCGCCCACCGTCCGCAGTCCGGCCGTCAGCCGCAGCAGCCCGGGATCCGACGCCGCCAGGCGGTCCCGCAGCCGTGTCCGCACCGAGTGTCCCGCCGCCTTCACGCCGCCGCACACGCTCCTGTCGCTCGCGTTGATCGGGATGCCAGCATGGCACGTGCCCGGGCGGCACCCGCCCCGGGCCCCCGCCGGCAGGGTCACCGGGACGTCGGGGAACCGAACGGGCGGAGCGGCCGCGGGAGCGGGGTCACCGCACCCGCCGGCCCGCCTCCTCGACGTGCGCCCGCACCTGCTCGGGCGTCAGATAGGCATGCGTGTACTCGAAGTCCCCCAGCTTGGCGCGCTGGCGGGACTGGAAGCCGGTCCGCACGAAATCGTCCCCGGCGACCGAGTTGAGCAGCCAGTTCGTCATGACCCGCGCCTTGGCGACGTTGGTGCGCAGCGCCGTCCAGTGGTACCCGCGGGCCGCCACCTGGGCGGGCAGGCCCCGCAGTTCCACACCGAGCGGCTTGGACACGGCGTCGGTGCCGCCCAGGTCCACGACCAGCCCGAGGTCCTTGTGGTGGTACGGCCGCAACGGCCGGCCGGCCAGCGTCGCGATGACGTTGTCGGCGACCTGCCTGCCCTGCCGCAGGGCGTGCTGAGCGGTCGGCGGGCACACCGCGCCCTCGCCCTTGGCGAGGTCGGGCACCGCGGCGGAGTCACCGAGGGCGAACACCCCGTCGTGGCCGGGCAGACACATGTCCGCGTTGACCGCGAGGCGCCCCCGGACCGTTTCCGCGTCGAGCGTGGCGATCAGCGGGCTGGCGACGACACCGGCCGTCCAGATGAGGGTGTGGGTGGGGATCACCCGGCCGTCGGTGAAGGTGACCTCCTCGGGACCCGCCTTCGCGATGGAGACACCGAGCGAGATCTCGATGCCGCGCCGGGTGAGGATCTCCTGCGCGCTGCGCCCGAGCTTCTCGCCCAGCTCGGGCATGAGCTTCGGCGCGATGTCGATCAGGTGCCACTTGATCAGGCCCGGGTCCAGACGCGGGTAGCGCTCGACGGCGGCGTGGGTCAGCCGCTGCAGACAGGCGGCGGTCTCGGTGCCCGCGTAGCCGCCGCCGACCACCACGAACTGCAGCCGCGCGGCCCGCTCGGCCGGGTCCTCGCTGGCGTCGGCGAGGTCGAGCTGGGCGATCACGTGGTCGCGGATGTAGGCGGCCTCGGCCAGCGTCTTCATGCCGTAGGCGTGATCGGTGAGTCCGGGGATGTCGAAGGTGCGGGTGATGCTGCCGGGGGCCAGCACGATGTAGTCGTAGGGTTCGGTGACGGTCCGGTCCGTGATCGTGCGGATGACACAGACCTTGGACCTCAGGTCCACTCCGATGGCCCCGCCCGGGATGATCCGGGTGCGGTACTTCGTGCTGCGGCGCAGGGAGAGGGCGACCGACTGCGGTGTCAGCACACCGGAGGCGACCTGGGGGAGCAGCGGCATGTAGAGCTGGTAGGAGGTCGGTGTCACGAGGGTGATGTCTGCTGCCCACGGAGAGAGTTTCCGCTCCAGCCGGCGAACGCACGCCACGCCGGCGAAGCCTCCGCCCACCACCAGGATCCTGGGTCGTGTCACGGTGTTCATCCCTTTCTGTGGCTCCGCACGGTCTGCCCCGAACGTCGACGCCCTTCGCGTTCCCCGGGAAGGCTGCCCTGCACCTCCTCGATCGCGGCACACCCCACGTCACATCGGCCCCGAGGGGCCGGCACACGAGAACCTTCAGCACCACGATGCCCGCACCGGCGGCGGAACGCACCGGGAAGCCCGTGACACGCGCGGACCCGCCGCCCGCCGCCCGGCGGGCGCGAGGGCTCAGCCGTGCAGGTGGCAGAGGAGCAGGCAGACGTCGTCGTCGCGTTCGGAATCGCTGAGCATCGGCTGCAGCAGGCGGTCCGCCGAGCCTTCCAGGTCCGTGTCCAGTTCCGCGGGGACGAACGAGCCGAGCGCCGCCGCGAGCCGCCCGATGCCCGGATCGATGCCCTCGGCGCGCCGCTCGACCAGCCCGTCCGTGTAGAGCGCCAGCGTCGAACCCGGTGCCACCCGTTCGGTGTGGTCGGCGATCTTCTGCTCCAGCGGGATCCCGAGCATCGCGCCCGGTTTGGCGTCCAGGGTGCGCACCCGCCCGTCGGGCAGCCGCAGCACCGGCGGCGGATGCCCCGCGGCGGCCCAGGTCAGCGTGGACCCGTCCGGATGGAAACGGGCGATGACGGCCGTGGCGTACAGATGCGGCTGGAGCTGGTGCAAGAACCTGTGCAGCCGGGTCAGCAGCCGGCCCGGACTGCCGACGTCGACGGCGTAGGCGCGCAGCGCGGTGCGCAACTGGCTCATCATGACCGCCGCGTGCAGCCCGTGCCCGGTCACGTCGCCGATGACCGTGATCAGGCTCCCGTCCGGCCGGTGGAAGGCGTCGTACCAGTCGCCGCCGATGTTCATGCCGTGCGTGGCCGGCAGATACCGGGCGGCCAGGCTCAGCCCCGGAGTCGTGGGCAGTTCGGTGAGCAGGGCGCGCTGCAGCGTCTCGGCGATGTCCCGGTTGTGCTCGAAGCGGCGGGCGTTGCCGATGGCGATACTGGCCCTGCGGGCGAGCTCGAGCAGCATCACCGCGTCGTCCGGATCCCAGCGCTCACCGGGCGGCGACAGGGTGAGTACGCCCAGGGGCGCCTGGCGCGTCAGCAGCGGCACGCACAGCAGCGGCCTGCCGGGATCGAGCAGGGAGGGCGGCCGGTCGTCCACGCCGCGCAGCCCACCGGGGTGGTCGGCGGCGTACTGCGGCCGGCCGGTGCGGGCCGCGCGCACCGCGGCGGCCGGACGGGTCGGGGGGTGGTGCGGATCGTCGTCCTCGTCGAACAGCCATATGTCGACCCGGGCCGCGTACCGCGGCACCAGCAGTTCGGGCAGCCGGCGCACGATCTCGCCATGGTTCAGCGAGGCGTTGAGCACCGCGCTGGCGTCCGCCAGGAAGGTCAGCCTGCGGCGGGCGTTCTCCGCCTCGTTGCGCGCCCGGTGCTCGGCGGCGAACGCCTCCCGCTGGGCCCGCCCGGCCGCGTCCAGCTCGGCGTGCAGGGCCAGGACGCCCTGGTTGGTCTGGTGCAGCTCCTCCCGGTGGAAGGCGACCAGCGCCTCCTGCTCGGCGAGCCGGTCCAGCACCTGAGCCGTGTCCTCGTCGGCGCTCAGCAGTGCCTGGGCCAGATCGGCCGGATCGTCCGTCACCGTGCCTCCGTCGTCCGGCCGGCCCGCCTCCGGGCAGGGGACCGTCACCTCCCACGGAGTCTCCCCGGCGGCGCTCACGTCCGGCGGGGGGAACAGCACGACGTGCAGCACGCCCTCCTCGTCGTCCGAGCCGGGCGTGCCCACGGTGAGCCGCCAGGTACCGCCCTTGGCCAGGCACTGCCGCAGCCGGATGCCGAACGCCGCCGCCAGCCGGGCCCGCTCGACGGCGGGCACCCCGTGGCGGGCGGCCAGCCGTGCCAGCGAGACCCGCGCGCGTGCCGCGTCGGTCACGCTGCCGATCTGCCATACGCGGGTCATGACCGGCCCGGCGGTGCGGAGGTGAGGACGGCCACCGCGGTGTCGTCCCGTACGGGGCGGGCGGCACTGCCCGCGTCGCGGATCGTCACCGCGGCCGTCACGGCAGGGTCGGCCGCCGGGAGACAGGGGTCCGACGGCGGGGTCCAGGAGCTGGGCAGACCGTCGGTGTGCAGGATGAGCACACTCCCGGCGGACCACGCGAGATCCTCCTCGCGCACGGTGCCGGGCCGGTGGTGACCGACGATGCCGGGCCGGGAGAGCAGGGCCCGCCACCGGTCGCCCTCGCGCAGCCGGGCCCCTATGTTGCCGATCCCCGCGAACCGCAGCCGCCCGGTCCGGGTGTCGAGCTGGGCCACCGCGACGGCCGCGCCCCGGGTGGCACCCAGCTCCTCGTGCAGCCGGAGCAGTGCCTCGGCGGGGGCGAGACGGGGCCTGCGGCGCACCGCCTCCACCGCGGCGGTGGAGGCGCGTGCCGCCTCGGGGCCGTGGCCCAGCCCGTCGGCCAGCATCAGGGTGTGCCGGTCCCCGGACCTGACCCAGACCCAGGCGTCCCCCGAGTAATCGGCCCTGGCGTAGGGGACGTTGACCCCGCCGGCCCGGATCACGGGCACCGGCGGCCCGCCGTCGCCGGGCGGGCCGTCGTCGCCGGGCGACGGCGGGGCGCCGCCACCGACACGAGCCACCGCGACCGTGCCCCGGCCGAGCACGCTGTGCAGAGCGAATTCGTCCGAGAGCCGCCGGCAGGTGCCGAGGCCCGCGCCCAGCGAGCGGGTCGTGCTGAACCCGTCCCGCAGCGCGTCGGCCACATCGGCGATGCCCGGTCCGTGGTCGACCGCGGCGATCTGCACGGCCGGTGCCCGCCCGCCCTCGCGGAGCACGGACGGCTGCACGACGTCGATGAGCACCTCACCGTCCCGCGCGTGCTTGAGGAGATTGGTGGCGAGCTCCGTCGCGACCAGCGACACGGCGGCGGTGCTCCGCTCGTCGAGACCGGCCAGGGCCGCCGCGTCCTCGGCCGCGACCCGGGCGTCCCGCACCCGGGTGGAGTCCCGCACCGGCACGTTCCAGAGCCGTGGCATCAGATCTCCTCCCGCGCGCGGGGCGGCCGGTTCACCCACGAGGTCACCCGCACCGTGGTTCCCGATCCCACTGTGCTCTCGACCTCGAACTCGTGCACCAGGCGCCGCGCGCCGCCCAGCCCCATCCCCAGCCCGTCGCCGGAGGTGTAACCGTCGCTGAGCGCCCGGTCGAGGTCGGGGATGCCCGGTCCGGAGTCGGTGAACGTCAGCCGCAGCCCGCCACCGAACCCGGCGGACACCTGGGAGGCGTTCATCTGCCCGCCCCCGCCGTGCACCAGGGTGTTGCGCGCCAGCTCGCTGGCGGCGGTGACCAGCTTCGTCTGGTCGACCAGTCCGAAGCCGAGCAGGGCGGCGGCCTGCCGCACATGCTGGCGCACCCACATCAGGTCCAGGTCCGACCGGATGGGCAGGCAGGCCTCGACCTTCGAGGCGGTGGGCGTCACCGGTGCTCCCGGCGTGCGGCAGCCGTGCGGGACAGCACGACGGGCTGCTCGAGCAGTGCCATCGCCGCCTGGGTGTCGAGCGAGGTGCGCAGCCCCGGCAGCGTCAGCCCCAGCTCCACCAGGGTGATGGCGACCGCCGGCCGCATCCCGGCCACGACGGTCCGCGCGGCCAGCAGCGACGACTGTGCCGCGATCTCGGAGAGCACCCGCCCCAGGAAGGAGTCGACGATCTCCACACCGGAGATGTCGATCACCACCCCCGTGACCCCGCTGCTCGCGATGGTCTCCGACAGGTCCTGCTGGAGCTGCTGGGCCGCGCTGTCGTACAGGTCCCCCTGGAGGGTCACCAGAAGCACGTCGCCGAGCCTCAGTACCGGCACATGTCCCGCGACCGGGCGGGAGAACGCCTCGCTCACCGGCGGACCGCACTGCCGGCCGTCGCGCTCACGACGTCGACCCCCAGCTCGTGCAGGCAGTAGCCCAGCGCGTCGGCGAGGCTCGCCCGGGTGAGGACCGAACCGAGGTCGAGACCCAGGTGGACCATGGTCTGCGCGATCGCCGGACGGATACCGGAGACGATGCACTCCGCGCCCATCAGCCGGGCCGCCGCGACCGTCTTCATCAGATGCTGCGCCACCAGCGAGTCGACCGTCGGCACCCCGGTGATGTCGAGGATCGCGAACCGGGCGTGCTGGTCGACCACCGAGTTCAGCAGCGTCTCCATCACGACCTGGCTGCGGGCACTGTCGAGCGTCCCGATCAGCGGGACCGCGACGATCCCGTCCCAGAGCTTGATGACCGGCGTCGCCACCTCCAGCAGCTGCAGACGCTGCCGGTCGATGAGCGCCTGCCCTTCGCTCAGGGCCGTCTGCATGGCCACCACGCGCAGGGTGCCCATGAGCATGCTCAGCGTGGTCGCGCACTCCCGCAGCTCCTCGGGCGGGGCCTGCTCCAGGTCGGCGGCGAGGAGATTCTCGACCGGCGGCCACAGGGCGGCCAGCTCGTTCGACACCTGCGTGGCGGACAGCCCCGCGCGGCTGCGGGCCGCGGTCATCCGCGCCAGCTGCTCGCGGACACCGGTGAACCCGGCGGCGTCGGAGTCCTCGACCCGCTGCGCGTCGGCGACCTGGGCCAGGGCGTCGACGACCGCCTTGCCGGCCTCCACCGCCTCGTCGCGCGAGAGGGTGAACACCGCACGGAACAGGGGCTCGTCCGCCCAGCGCTGGGCGATCTGCTCACGCCGTCGCCGCAGGAAGTCCCTGACCTCGAGCGTCGGCGTTCCGAGCGGTTCGCCCGCTTCGCGCTCAGGCACCTGTGTCTCCTCATCGTCGTTGCCGCACCGAGCCCGTGAAGGTGCCGAGACGGTGCTGTGACCTTTTCGGACGACCACTCTAACGACGCCCCGGGCCGGTGCGGCATCCCGTGCGGGACGAGCGGCCCCGCGGGCGGTTTCCCCCGGGTCTCTCAGGAACCGGGTTCCCGCGGTGCGCCGGAAAGGGAGTCGACGCGCCCCAGAGCCTCCTCGAGGCTCTCGGACAACGGAACCGTGATGCTCACGCCGGTCAGGTCCAGGACGCGGCGCACCGCAGGGAGAGGGGAGATGATCTGCACGCTCCCCGGCAGATCACGGGCCTCCTGATAGACACGCAGGACGATGTTCATACCGGACGAGTCCATGAAGGGGACCGCCGACAGGTCCAGCAGGAAGTGCCGGCGCCCGTGATGGAACTGGTTGGCCAGATGGTGCTGGAACTCCTTCGCGGTGTCGGCGTCCAGGTATCCCTGAACCGTCAGCAGGACGGTGTCCTCCCGGGGCACGGTCACCTCGACGGACAGCGGGTTCGGAACCATGGACACGAATTACCTCCCAGACGAGCCGGCGGCCCGGATACGGCCGCACGTGCGGCCGCCTACCCCCGCATCGCCGTGTCATGCGGTGCCCCGCACACCGGCCCGGCCCCGCCCAGGGCCGGTTTTGTGGCGGCGCCCGCCGAATGCACCGGCTCCAGCCGGGTAGTTGGCTGCTGTGGAGACGGCCGGGCCGACGGGGGGCCCGCCCGCTCCGGGAGCGTCGTCCACCGGGGAGGCAAGGAGCAGCGTGTCCAACGACAGCATCTGGTCATACGCGCCGGAGCTGGGTCCCGCCCAGGGGCAGGATCTGGACCTGACGGGATACACCGTCGTCGCGAGCGACGGCACCATCGGCCATGTGGACCGGCAGGCCGACCACCACTCCATGCGGCACCTGGTCGTCGACACCGGCGTCTGGGTGTTCGGCCGGAGCCTTCTCGTGCCGGTCGGCGTCATCACCGCCGTCGAGGCCGGCGAGCGGAGGATAACGGTGTCCTGCACGAGGGCGGAGGTGAAGGCGGCGCCCCGGTTCAGGACCGACAGCGAGACCATGGACCCCGAGTACCTCACGGCGGTCGGTGAGTACTACCGGGGGCTGCCCGGCCCGGTCTGCTGAGCGCCGCCGGGCGAACCCGCCCGGCGGCCCCCGCCGGCCCCGTCCGCGGCCGTCACCAGGGCAGGAACACATGGATGTCCTTGCCGTGGTCGGTACCGACGACGCTGACCTGGTCGCACAGCGTGTGGATCAGATGCCAGCCGATCCCGCCCCCGCCGCGGCTGGGCCGGAAGGGCCGGGGCGCGGGCGCGGTGGTGCTCGTGTCGTGCATCACCACGTGCACACCGTCGAACGTCCGGCGCAACCGCATCTCGAAGGGGCCCGGCGCGTACTGGACCGCGTTGGCGGCCAGCTCCGTGACCACCAGGAGGATGTCGTCCCAGTGTTCCGGAGCCGTCGGCGCGGACACGCGGGCCAGGTCGAAGAGGAACTCCTCCGCCACCAGACGCGCGTCGGTGACGTCGTGCAGCTCCCCGTGGAAGCCGGCGACGCGGTCCGTGATCTCCTCGGCGGCCAGTGACTTGTCCCTATACGGCTCGGATGCCATGTCGCCTTCCCTGCCCCGCATTCGACGGGCAGCCGTTCATGTGGCTCGTTCCTTTTCCTTCGTCTCCCTGGTCTGTGGGTTCCCGGGCCGGCGGAGCCTACGCGCCCGTATGTCCGTGCGCGGTGGGTGACACCCACGTCACTTCGGCGACACGTGCCGCGCGGTCAGCGGAAGACGTTGTCCGAGTCGTCCCAGACCGACGGCTCCTCCGCCGCCGGGGCCCGTTTCGGACGCGAACGCGCGTGGTACATCGCGTCGATCTCCAGCGCGTGACGTCGCACGATCTCGTCCCGGCGCAGTTTCATCGACGGCGTCAGCAGCCCGTTGGTCACGTCGAAGGGCTCCGACAGCACCCGGAACACCCGGATCGACTCCGAACGCGACACACTGCTGTTCGCCGCGGCGACCGCCCGCGCGATCTCCTCGTGCAGCGCGTTCTCCTCCCGGGCCTCCCGGGTCGGCGCGTCGCCCGGCGGGGAGAGAGCCGCCCGCCAGTGCGTCAGGAACTCCGGGTCCAGGGTGATCAGCGCCCCCACACAGGGCCGGTCGTCGCCCACGACGACGGCCTGGTGGACGAGAGGGTGCATCCGCAGCCGCTGCTCCAGGGCGGCCGGCGCGACACTCTTGCCGCTGCTGGTGATGATGATGTCCTTCTTGCGGCCGGTGATCGTCAGATAGCCCTCCGGGTCCACCCGGCCGAGGTCCCCCGTCGCCAGCCAGCCGCCGGCCAGCGCGGTCAGGGTGGCGGCCTC
The DNA here is from genome assembly GCF_052246875.1 of Streptomyces sp. GDS52. Classification (NCBI taxonomy): domain Bacteria; kingdom Bacillati; phylum Actinomycetota; class Actinomycetes; order Kitasatosporales; family Streptomycetaceae; genus Streptomyces; species Streptomyces sp. GDS52. The sequence goes on along the minus strand of NZ_JBQQCR010000002.1, from coordinate 386,782 downwards.
GTCGCCCAGGTAACCCTGGAACACCGACGGCCCGCGCACCAGGATCTCCCCGTCGTCGGCCACCCTGATCTCGCTGCCCGGCAGCGCCCGCCCGACGGTGCCGGACTTCTCCCTGCCGAGCGGCTGCATCGTCACACCGCCACCGGTCTCGGTGAGCCCGTAGCCGTCGTGGACGTAGATGCCGATGCCCTCGTAGAAGAGGGACAGGTCGCGGCTGAGGGTAGAGCCGCCCGAGGTGGCCCTGCGGACCCGGCCGCCCAGCGAGGCCCGCAGCTTGCGGTAGACCGTGCGCTCGTACAGGGAGTGCTGCATCCGCAGGTCGAAGCCGGGCCCCGGGCCCCGGCCCAGCCGCTGCCGCTCCACGGCGGCGGCGAAGTCGCGGGCCGTGCCGGCGGCCCGCTCGAACAGCGTTCCGCGTCCGGCCTGCTGGGAGGCGCGCAGGAAGTTCTTGTAGATCTTCTCCAGCAGGGAGGGGACCGCGTGCAGATAGGTGGGCCGCAGGGTCTGCAGGGCCGAGGAGAGGGACTCCGTGCTGATGTCGGGTTCGTGCCCCATCAACAGGCCGCCGCGCACGCACAGGCCCTGGACCATCAGCCCGTACACATGGGAGAACGGCAGGTAGGCGAGGAGCACGGGCTGCTCTCCCGGCGGGGCCGCCGTGTGGGCCCAGCCCGCCAGCAGGGTGTCGCAGGAGGCGGCCAGGCTGCGGTGGCTCAGGGCGCACCCCATCGCGTGCCCCGAGGTGCCGGAGGTGTAGGCGATCACGGCCGTGGAGTCCGGCAGTACGATCCGGCGCAGCGAGTCGATCATGGCCGCCGGTATGTACTCGCCGCGCGCCACCAACTGCTCCAGCGCGCCCGAGTCCAGCTGCCAGACGTGCCGCAGCAGCGGCAGCGCGGCGCACACGGACCCGACGGTCATCACCCCCTGCTCGTCCTCGACCATCACGGCCACGCAGCCGGACTCCCGGAGGATCCACTCCACCTGCTCGCGTGAGGAGGACGGATAGACGGGGACGACCTCGGCACCCACGGTCCACAGCGCGTAGCACAGGACCGTCCACTCGTAGCGGGTACGCGCCATGATCGCCACGCGGTCGCCCGGGGACAGTCCCGAGGCGACCAGCCCCTTGGCCAGGTCGACGACCTGGTCGCGGAACTCCAGCGCGGTGACCTCCTCCCAGGTCGTGGAGGCCGGGCCGGTGCGGCGGGCGAGCATCGGCAGGGTGGGGCTCTCGGCGGCCGTCTCGAAGAGACTGTCCGCGAGGCCGCCCGTCAGGGGCGAGGCGGCCCAGGGAGCGAGAGCGGGGTCGCGCATGCACTGCTCCTGACATGTACGGGCTGTGACTCGGCCGACGAGCAGAGTCATCGGCGGTGCCTGAATGTAGCCGAGCCGGGGCGTTCCGGGGCCGGGATCGCGGGAAGTGTGGCCACACCGATGATCGCGGAGCTTCCCGTGCCCCCGGACCGGACGTGAGCCGCACGGTTCGGTGACCCCGGACCGGGACGTACGCATGGCTCCGGACAGGGCGCACACATGACCCCGGACGGAGCCGATGATGGTGATCATCACGCCCGTGTATACCGCACACGGCCGGTCGGGGCATCGCCGGGCCCTCCCTTACGGGCCGTCAGGACGCCCTGTACCCACGCCGGTTGCCGTCCGGCGCGGGTACGGGGCGGGGTGCCGCCGGGGTTCACGGGACGTCGGGCACCAGCCACACCGTCGCGAGGGGCGGGAGCGTGATCCGGACGCAGCCGTCCTCGGGCTTGACCGGGTCCGGATGGGTGACGTCACCGCCGCCGTACCGGGCCGCGTCCGTGTTGAGTACCTCCCGCCAGGCACTCACCTCGTCGGGCACGCCGAGCCGGTACCCGTGCCGGACGACCGGGGAGAAGTTCGACACCGAGAGCAGCGGCCGCCCCTCGGCGTCGAACCGCAGGAACGCGAACACGTTGTCCTCGGCCGCGTCCACCGAGACCCAGCGAAAGCCCGCCGGGTCGGTGTCCCGCTGCCACAGCGCCTCCGTCGCGCGGTAACGGGTGTTGAGGTCGCGCACCAGGTCCTGTACCCCGCGGTGGTCGCCCGCCGAGTGGTACGCGTCGTCCAGCAGCCACCACTCGGGGCCGTGCTGCTCGGACCATTCGGCGCCCTGCGCGAACTCCTGCCCCATGAAGAGCAGTTGCTTGCCCGGGTGGGCCCACATGAAGCCGAGATAGGCCCGGGTGGTCGCCCGGCGCTGCCACCAGTCGCCGGGCATCTTCGACACCAGGGCCTGCTTGCCGTGCACCACCTCGTCGTGCGAGATCGGCAGGACGTAGTTCTCGCTGTAGGCGTACACCATCGAGAACGTCATCTCGTGGTGGTGGTACTTGCGGTGGACCGGTTCGTGGGAGACGTACTCGAGCGAGTCGTGCATCCAGCCCATGTTCCACTTCAGGCCGAACCCCAGCCCGCCGGTGTCGGTGGACCGGGTCACCCCGCCCCACGCGGTCGACTCCTCCGCGATCGTCACCACGCCGGGGCAGCGCCGGTACACGGTCGCGTTCATCTCCTGCAGGAACGCCACGGCGGCCAGGTCCTCCCGGCCGCCGTGCACATTGGCCTCCCACTGGCCGGAGTCCCGTGAGTAGTCCAGGTAGAGCATGGAGGCGACCGCGTCCACGCGCAGTCCGTCGATGTGGAACTCCTGGCACCAGTACACGGCGTTGGCGACCAGGAAGTTGCGCACCTCGGTCCGGGCGAAGTCGAACGTGTACGTCCCCCAGTCCGGGTGCTCCGCCCGCCGGGCGTCCCCCGGCTCGTACAGCGGGTCCCCGTCGAACCGGGCCAGCGCCCAGTCGTCCTTCGGGAAGTGGGCCGGCACCCAGTCCATGATCACGCCGATCCCGGCCCGGTGCAGGGCGTCGACCAGGTACTTGAAGTCGTCGGGTGAGCCGAGTCGCGCGGTCGGCGCGTAGAACCCGGTGACCTGGTAGCCCCAGGACGGACCGTAGGGATGCTCGGCGACCGGCATCAGCTCGACATGGGTGAACCCGAGGTCCTTCACGTACGCGGGCAGCTCGTCAGCGAGTTGACGGTACGTCAGGCCGGGTCGCCAGGACGGCAGATGCACCTCGTACACCGAGAACGGTGCCTCGTGCACGGGCACACCGGCCCGCCGCTCCAGCCACTCGGCGTCGTCCCACTCGTACCGCGAGGACGTCACGATCGACGCCGTGTTCGGCGGTTCCTCCGCGAGGCGCGCCATCGGGTCCGCCTTGAGGGCCAGGTGACCGTACCGGGAGTGCACCTCGAACTTGTAGCGGGTGCCCTCACCGATCCCCGGCAGGAACAGCTCCCACACCCCGGAGGCACCGAGCGAGCGCATCGGGAACGCGGTGCCGTCCCAGCAGGTGAAGTCCCCGGCGACCCGCACCCCTTGAGCGTTCGGCGCCCACACGGTGAAGCGGGTGCCGCTCACGCCCTGGTGGGTCATGGGGTGCGCGCCGAGCGCGGTCCACAGCTCCTCGTGGCGGCCCTCGCCGATCAGATGCAGGTCGAACTCGCCCAGTGCGGGCGGCATCCGGTACGGGTCGTGCACCTCCACGGCGTCCTCGTCCCCGTACGCCACCGCCAGGGTGTACGCGGGGATCGTGTCCAGCGGCAGGACCACGGAGAACAGGCCGTCGCCCTCCGAGGTGAGCGGGACACGCTCGCCGCCGGTGACCACACTCACCGCCCGTGCGAAGGGGCGCAGCGCCCGGAAGGCGATGCCGCCCGGCACCGGGTGCGCGCCGAGCAGCGCGTGCGGATCGTGGTGGGCGCCCGCCAGCAGGCGCCCCCGGTCGGTGGGATCGAGGGCGGGAGCGGTCCCGGGGGCCGCCGGAGCGGACGGGGCGGGCCCGGCCGACTCGGGAAGCGGGGTGTCATGCAGGGCCACGGCTTCAGTCTCCTCTCACGGCGAGGCGCTCGATCGCCGCCATGGGTACGGGCAGCCAGTCGGGTCGGTGCCGGGCCTCGTACAGCACCTCGTACACGGCACGGTCCGTCTCGTAGGCGCGGAGCAGGCCGTGCTTCTTTCGCGGGTCCCAGCCGGAGCGCGCCGCGTAGCCCGCGCAGTAGGCCTCGCGGCAGCGGCGCGCCCACTCCGGGCGCCAGGGGCGCCGCTGGCGGGCGGCGTAGTCGAACGAGCGCAGCATCCCGGCGATGTCCCGCAGGGGGGAGTGGGCGCTGCGCCGTTCGGAGAGCGGCCGGGACGGCTCGCCCTCGAAGTCGATGACGAACCAGTCGCGTCCGGCCCGCAGCACCTGCCCGAGGTGCAGGTCACCGTGGATGCGCTGGGCGGCCGGCCCGGGGTCGCAGAGCGCGAGTGCGGCGAACGCGGCCTTCAGGCCGGGCACGAACGGCTGGAGGACGGGGACGGAGTGCGCGGCGGCCGTCAGCCGCTCGGTCATCGCCGTCGCCGTCGGCCCGTTCTCCCCGGGGCCACCGACGGGGAAGGCCGAGGCCAGCGCCAGGTGCACGTCCGCCGTGGCCCGGCCGAGGGCGTACGACTGGGCGGTGAAGTCGTCCCCGGCGGCCAGTGCGTCCAGGGCCAGCGTCCAGCCGTCGGAGGCGTCCCGCAGGAACGGCTGGAGGACACCGAGCGTCGCCTTGAACGGATGCGTGGTCCGCAACCAGGCCACCGGGGCGGGAACCCGGTGGCAGCCCTGCCGGGACAGCGCGCCCGGTACCTCCAGATCCGGGTTGACTCCGGGCTGGATCCGCCGGAAGACCTTCAGGATGAACTCCTCGCCGTACACCAGCGAGGAGTTGGACTGCTCGGCGTCCAGCAGACGTGGTACCAGCCCGGCGCCGGGCCCCGGCTGGGCCGCGTCGCACTCGAAGTGCAGGGGCCCGGTCGTGCCGGGGTACCGCAGCCGCTCCAGGAGCAGCTGGGCCGAACGGGGGTCGTGGAGGGCGTCGTAGACCGTCCGCCCGGCCAGCGGCCCGTCCTGCACCCTGCCGATGAGGGCCCGGCCGAGGCGCGGCGTCGGGTGCTCCCGCACACCGAGGAGGAGCTGGTAGCAGTCACCGGCCCAGGGAGTGTTGCCGGGGGAGGGCACGCCGCCGTGGCCCGCGTGGACCAGCAGGTGCAGACAGCCCGGGAACAGCTCCGTCATCGACAGCACATGGAGGTCGGTGACGGGACGGTCCTTGCCGGCGAACCAGCGCTGCCCCGGCAGCCACTCGCGCAGCAGCCCGGTGAACGACTCCATGGACCCGGCGGGTGCGCTGCGCGGGCGCAGGAACGCGGCCTTCGTCATGGTGACGCCTCCTCTCGTCGGCGCACGCTCACAGTCGTCGGCCGATGCGGGGTCGAGGTGCGGTTCGGGTGAGCCGGAACCAGTAGAAGCCGTGGCCCCCCAGGGTCAGCAGGTACGGCAGTTCACCGACGGCCGGGAAGCGCACCCCGCCGAACAGCTCGACCGGATGGCGGCCCGCGAAGGCGCTCAGGTCGAGTTCGGTGGGCTGGGCGAAGCGGGAGAAGTTGTTGACGCAGAGCACCAGGTCGTCTCCGTTTTCCCCGTTCGGGGGGGCCTCCCGCAGGAAGGCGAGGACCGCGGGGTTGGAGGAGGGCAGCTCGGTGTAGGTGCCCAGGCCGAAGGCGGGGTTCTGCTTGCGGATCTCGATCATGCGGCGGGTCCAGTGCAGCAGCGAGGACGGGGAGGCCATGGACGCCTCGACGTTGCTGACCTGGTAGCCGTGGACCGGGTCCATGATGGTGGGCAGGAACAGCCGGCCCGGGTCGCAGGAGGAGAAGCCGGCGTTGCGGTCGGGGGTCCACTGCATCGGGGTGCGCACCGCGTCGCGGTCGCCGAGCCAGATGTTGTCGCCCATGCCGATCTCGTCGCCGTAGTAGAGGATCGGCGAGCCGGGCAGGGACAGCAGCAGGGCGGTGAAGAGTTCGATCTGGTTGCGGTCGTTGTCCAGCAGCGGGGCGAGCCGGCGGCGGATGCCGATGTTGGCGCGCATGCGGGGGTCCTTGGCGTACTCGGCCCACATGTAGTCGCGTTCCTCGTCGGTGACCATCTCCAGGGTCAGTTCGTCGTGGTTGCGCAGGAAGATGCCCCACTGGCAGCCGGCGGGGATGGCGGGGGTCTTGGCGAGGATCTCGGAGACCGGGTGGCGCGATTCGCGGCGTACGGCCATGAAGATGCGGGGCATGACGGGGAAGTGGAAGGCCATGTGGCATTCGTCGCCGTCGGCGGTGTAGTCGCCGAAGTAGTCGACCACGTCCTCGGGCCACTGGTTCGCCTCGGCCAGCAGCACGGTGTCCGGGTACTGGCTGTCGATCTCCTTGCGCACCCGCTTGAGGAACGCGTGCGTCGCGGGCAGGTTCTCGCAGTTGGTGCCTTCCTCCTGGTAGAGATAGGGCACCGCGTCCAGCCGGAAACCGTCGATGCCCAGGTCCAGCCAGAAGCGCAGGGCCGCCAGGATCTCCTCCTGGACGCGCGGGTTCTCGTAGTTGAGGTCCGGCTGGTGGGAGAAGAACCGGTGCCAGTAGTACTGTCCGCGCACCGGGTCGTAGGTCCAGTTGGAGGCCTCGGTGTCGACGAAGATGATCCGCGCGTCCGGATAGCCCTTGTTGTCGTCGGCCCACATGTAGTAGTCGCCGTAGGGGCCGTCCGGGTCCTTGCGGGACTCCTGGAACCAGGGGTGCTGGTCGCTGGTGTGGTTCATGACGAAGTCGATGATCACGCGCATGCCGCGCTGGTGCGCGGCGTCGGCGAACTCGACGAAGTCGGCGAGGTCACCGAAGTCGGGCAGTACGGCGGTGTAGTCGGAGACGTCGTAACCGCCGTCGCGCAGGGGTGACTTGAAGAAGGGGGGCAGCCACAGGCAGTCGACGCCGAGCCACTGCAGATAGTCGAGTTTGGCGGTCAGCCCCTTCAGGTCGCCGATGCCGTCGCCGTTGCTGTCCTGGAAGGAACGGACCAGGACCTCGTAGAAGACGGCCCGTTTGAACCAGTCCGGGTCGCGGTCTTTCGCCGGTGTGTCCTCGAAGGTGTCCGGTACGGGCTCGTTGACGATCATGGCGTTCCCGCCCCTCCGGCTCGCTGTGCGGCGGTCGGTCGCTGGACGTGCAGGACATGCGCGGGAGCCCGCCCCGGTTCCAGACGTACGTAGTTGGTGCTGCCCCAGTGATAGGTCTCGCCGGTGAGCTCGTCGTGCACCGGCACCGACTCGTGCCGTTCCAGGCCGAGTTGCGGCATGTCCAACGAGACGGTGGCCTCCTGGGTGTGGTGCGGGTCGAGGTTGGCGACCACCAGCACGACATCGGACCCGCTGCGCTTGCTGTACGCGATGACGGCGTCGTTGTCGGTGTCGTGGAAACGGAGGTTTCTGAGTGCGCGCAGGGCGGGGTGCGCCCGTCGGATGGTGTTGAGCCGGGTGATCAGGGGGGTGATGGTCTCGCCCCGGCGTTCGGCGCCCTCCCAGTCGCGGGCGGTGAGCTGGTACTTCTCCGAGTGCAGGTACTCCTCCGAGCCCTCCCGCAGCGGGGTGTTCTCACACAGTTCGTAGCCGCTGTAGATGCCCCAGGACGGCGAGAGGGTGGCGGCCAGCACGGCGCGGACCTCGAAGGCGGGCCGGCCGCCGTGCTGCAGGTAGGCGTGCAGGATGTCGGGGGTGTTGGTGAACAGGTTGGGCCGCATGGAGCAGGCCGCCTCCCCCGACAGTTCGGTGAGGTAGTCGGTCAGTTCCCGTTTGGTGGTGCGCCAGGTGAAGTAGGTGTAGGACTGCTGGAAGCCGACGGCCGCCAGGGTGTGCATCATCGCCGGGCGGGTGAAGGCCTCCGCCAGGAAGATGACGTCGGGGTCGGTGCGGTTGATGTCGGCGATCACCCGTTCCCAGAAGGCCACCGGTTTGGTGTGCGGGTTGTCCACCCGGAAGATCCGCACGCCGGCGGTCATCCAGTGCCGCAGCAGCCGCACGGTTTCGGCGGTCAGGCCGTCCGGGTCGGTGTCGAAGGCGAGCGGGTAGATGTCCTGGTACTTCTTGGGCGGGTTCTCCGCATGGGCGATGGTGCCGTCGGGGCGGTGGTGGAACCACTGGGGGTGTTTGTGCACCCAGGGGTGGTCGGGGGAGCACTGCAGGGCGAGGTCGAGGGCGACCTCCAGGCCGAGTTCGCCGGCCCGGGCGACGAAGCGGGTGAAGTCGGCCAGGGTGCCCAGTTGGGGGTGGACGGTGTCGTGGCCGCCCTCGGGGGAGCCGATGGCCCAGGGCACGCCGACGTCGTCGGGGGTGGCGGTGAGGGTGTTGTCGCGGCCCTTGCGGTGGGTGGTGCCGATGGGGTGGATGGGGGGGAGGTAGACGACGTCGAAGCCCATGGCGGCGATGGCGGGCAGCCGGCGGGCGGCGGTGGTGAAGGTGCCGTGCGGCTGTTGGGGGGTGCCCTCGGAGCGGGGGAAGAACTCGTACCAGGAGCCGTACAGGGCGCGTTCGCGTTCCACGAGCAGGGGCATCGGGTCGCCGGTGGTGAGCAGTTCGCGCAGGGGGTGGCGGGCCAGGACCGCGTCCACCTCCGGCGTCAGTGCCGCCGCCAACCGGGAGGCGCAGGGCAGGGAGTCGTCGTGCAGCCGCTTCGCCGCGGCGAGCACGGCGGAGCGGCCGTCGCCCTCGGGTACCCCGGCTGCGGCCCGCCGGTACAGGTTGCCTCCCTCCTCCAGCACCAGACCGGTGTCGATGCCGGCGTGCACCTTGATCCGTGCGTGGCGGCGCCAGGTCGTGACGGGGTCGCTCCAGGCCTCGACGCGGTAGGTCCACCGGCCCATGGTGTCCGGGGTGATCTCCGCGCCCCACCGGTCCGTGCCCGGCGCCAGCTCCCGCATCGGGACGAACGGCCGCCGACGGCCCTCGGGATCCTTCAGGACGACATGGGCGGCCACCGCCTCGTGCCCCTCACGGAACACGGTGGCCGTCACCTCGAACGTCTCACCGACGACGGCCTTCGCCGGCCGTCTGCCGCATTCGACGGCCGGTCGGACGTCCCGTACGGGGATACGTCCGATGGTCCGCGTCGTCTTCATGGGTCTGCACCTCCGCCGTGCTCGACGCCGGGCCGGCGCCCGGTCGTGGAAACCAAACTGAGGCGGGAAGGTCCGTTACCTTCCCGCCGGGGAGCGCCGCTCGATCGACGGCGGGGCCCGTCTCGCCGGGGCGGCCGGACGCGGCCTGTCGTCCGCCACCGGGCCGGGCCACGCGGTCGCGGACGGACGGGTCCGTTCGCTCTGTTCCTGCAGGTAGGTGACGAGACTGGTACGCAGGTACCGTTCGGCGGCGTCGGCCGCCTCCCGTGCGCAGCGCTTTCCCATCAGCACGCAGAGGGTGTATCCCGAGTCCTCGAACGTGGTGCGGACCGTGCGATCCGTCGGGGCGGCGAGCATCACGCGTTCCCAGGCCCGGTAGCGACGCAACTGCCGGGCGACTTCGGCTCTGGCGGGTAGCAGCATGGCGCCGTTCACCTTTCCGTGGCTCGATGGGGTACGTACTCCCGACGGCAGGGTGACGGTCGTGCGTACGGCGGCACGGACCCGTGACGGCGATCGAGGGTGTTCACACATGGTGCACGCCCGGTAACCCGGCGTCTTGTTGGTTTTTCAACCATGAAGAGCCGGTGTGCGGGCCGGGTGTGGACCGGACGCGGCTCGACGGCGAGATCCGGAGCGGGGCGCATCATGCGCGGCCGTCACCCCGGGCGCCTCGGCCGTGCGCTCGTGTTGCACGGATGGACCAACCGGGTCACGCTGATGGTGACTCAGAAGCGCCAACCGCTCACTTTTCGTGTTCGGGGCTCGTCCCGCAGGGGCGAGGGGAATCGGGAGCTTCGCGGTGAGGAGCCAACGACGATGAAGACGACAGTGCCCTGCTACTACCACCTCGACGTGGAAGTGAGCCCGGAGCGGGTGGGGCAGGTCAGCCGCATTCTGGCCGCTCACCTCCGGCACTGGGACCTGGAGAACCTGATGGAGTCCGTCTGCCGCGGCACCGAGATGCTGCTGCACGCCATCGACGAGCACGCCACCGACAAGAACACGTCGATCGAGATGTGGTGGAACGGCCAGCACCTCATCACGGCCGTCGGGGACCACGACCGCGCACTGCGACCCGACCAGGAGCTGCGCGGCTGTCTGGAGCACATCGCGGCCAGCAGTGACGGGTGGGGCTGCTGTGCCGCCGAGACCGGCAGCAGGGTCATCTGGTTCTCGCGGCGGGCCCGGGCCGGCGAACGCGTCCCGCTGGTGCCGGCCGCGCCCGATCCGAGGGTCAGCGAGGGCCTGGACCTGCCCCGCGTGATCAGCGTCGCCCAGCTGACCAGGCTGGTGCGCACCCCGGCCGGCCTTCTGGAGGCGGCCCGGTGACCCGACGGAACAACCGGAAAGGGGCGCCCGCGTGGAGCGGGCGCCCCTACCCGCTGGGTGCGGTCCCCGACAGTGAGGGCACCAACTTCGCGTTGTTCAGCGAGGTCGCCGAACGCGTCGAACTCGTCCTGGTGGACGACGCCGGCCGGCACACGGGTGTCCCACTGACCGAGGTCGACGGGTCGGTGTGGCACGGCTACCTGCCCGGTGTCGGCCCCGGCCAGCGCTACGGCTACCGGGTGCACGGGCCGTGGGCACCGGCGGCCGGGCACCGCTGCAACCCGGCGAAGCTGCTGCTCGACCCGTACGCCACGGCCGTCGACGGGCAGATCGACAACCACCCCTCGCTCTACGAGCGCCGGCCCGACGGCCCCGACCGGGCCGACAGCGCCGGACACACCATGCTGGGCGTGGTGACCGATTCGGCGTTCGACTGGGGTGACGACAGCCGGCCCGGCCGGTCGTACGCCGACACGGTGATCTACGAGGCCCACGTCAAGGGCATGACCCGCGCCCACCCCGACGTCCCCGCCGAACTGCGCGGCACCTACGCCGGACTGGCGCACCCTGCGGTGGTGGACCACCTGACCTCGCTGGGGGTCACCGCGGTGGAGCTCATGCCGGTCCACCAGTTCGTTCAGGACGGCGTGCTGCAGAGCCGCGGCCTGGCCAACTACTGGGGCTACAACACCATCGGCTTCTTCGCCCCGCACAACGCCTACGCCGCTCACGGCACCCGCGGCCAACAGGTCACCGAGTTCAAGACGATGGTGCGGACCCTGCACGCGGCAGGGCTCGAGGTGATCCTGGACGTCGTCTACAACCACACCGCCGAGGGCAACGAGAAGGGCCCCACCCTCTCCTTCCGCGGCATCGACAACTCCTCGTACTACCGCCTGGTGGACGGTGACTGGTCGCATTACTACGACACCACCGGCACCGGCAACAGCCTGCTGATGCGCCACCCCTACGTACTTCAGCTGATCATGGACTCGCTGCGGTACTGGGTCACCGAGATGCACGTCGACGGCTTCCGCTTCGACCTCGCGGCCACGCTGGCCCGGCAGTTCCACGAGGTGGACCGGCTGTCGGCGTTCTTCGACCTCATCCAGCAGGACCCCGTGATCAGCCGCGTCAAGCTGATCGCCGAACCCTGGGACCTCGGTGAGGGCGGCTACCAGGTGGGCAACTTCCCGCAACTGTGGTCGGAGTGGAACGGCAAGTACCGGGACGCCGTGCGGGACTTCTGGCGCGCCGAGCCGCACACGCTCGGCGAGTTCGCCTCCCGGCTCACCGGCTCCTCCGACCTGTACGCGCACAACAGGCGGCGGCCCCGCGCCAGCGTCAACTTCGTCACCGCGCACGACGGTTTCACCCTGCGCGACCTCGTCTCGTACAACGACAAGCACAACACGGCCAACGGAGAGGGCAACCAGGACGGCGAGAGCCACAACCGGTCCTGGAACAGCGGCGCCGAGGGCGACACCGACGATCCGTCCGTACTCGAACTCCGGGCCCGGCGCCAGCGCAACTTCCTCGCCACCCTGTTTCTTTCGCAGGGCATCCCGATGCTCTCGCACGGCGACGAAGTGGGGCGCAGCCAGCGCGGCAACAACAACGCCTACTGCCAGGACAACGAGATCTCCTGGATAGACTGGCGGCCGACCGGCGAGCAGCGGGCCCTGCTGGACTTCACCCGGCGGGTCATCGCCCTGCGGACCGCCCACCCCGTGCTGCGGCGGCGCCACTTCTTCCGCGGCGAGAGCACGCGCCGCGCGGGCCGGCACCTGCCCGACCTGGCGTGGCTGCTGCCGAACGCCGAGGAGATGACCGACGACGACTGGCAGCGCTCCGACGCCCACAGCGTCGGCGTCTTCCTCAACGGCGACGCCATCGCCGAACCCGATCCGCGCGGCCGGCGCCTGGTCGACGACTCCTTCCTGCTGCTGCTCAACAGCCACTGGGAACCGGTGGACTTCCGCCTCCCGGCGGCCGCCTACGGCGAACGCTGGACGGCGCTGATCGACACCACCGACCCGGACGGCGTCCCCGACGAGTCGGAGCACAAGGCGGGCACCCGGCTGACCGTCGGACCACGCAGCCTGGTGCTGCTGTCCAGGCCCTCACTCACCGCGGAATGAGGCACGGACGGGCCTGCCGGGCGCACCGCCCGGCGGGCCCGGATCAGCGGCCGTGGCGCGAGGTCACCGTGAACTGGGCGCCCTCGTTGTCGCGCAGCACGGCCTCGTCGTCCCGCAGGGCCAGCACACTGCCGCCGTGCTGCTCGGCGGCACGGACGCACGCGGCCACGTCCGCCACGGTGAAGTGGACCTGCCAGCGCGGCCGGATCGCGGGATCGGGGGCCGACCCCAGCGCCCCCGACTCGATGCAGGCGACCACATGCCCGTCACTGCGCAGCACCACCTCGTCGCCCTCGTAGACGACCTCGGTGTGTCCGGCCCCCGCCGCACCCCAGTCGAAGACCTCGCCGTAGAAGATCGCGGCGTCGAAGGCGTCACGGGTGTGCAGCCTGACGAAGGCGGGTTGCGACCGGCGCCAGCTGAGCCAGTGGGTGAACAGCTCGCCCTCCCAGACGCCGAAGGTCGCGCCGTCCCGGTCGGCCAGCAGCGCCGCGCGCCCCGGAGGCAGGGAGAGGGGACCGACCGCCAGGGTGCCACCTCGTTCCTGCACCCGCGACACCGCCTCGTCCGCGCTGCGCGCGGCGAAGTACGGGGTCCAGGCCACGGCCATCCGCCACATGTCGGCCACCCCGGCGAGGCCGGCCACCGGCACGCCGTCCATCAGGGCGATCCTGAACCGCTCGCCCAGCCGGGCAGGGCGCCACCGCCAGCCCAGCACGGCCGTGTAGAAATCCTCGGTCGTCCTGATGTCGCGACTGGTCAGGCTCACCCAGCAGGGTGTCCCGTACACGGAGTGGGTGGAGAAGACGTCCGTCGTACCGACGGTGGAGGGGGTGTCGTGGTTCATGGGCAGTCGCGTCCTGATCTCGTAGGCCTGGCAGCCGTCTGCAGGACTCCAGTGTCCGGCCTGTACCGCTCCGGGCGCCCGCCGAGTACCCCGGTGGGGGCGCCGAAACGGTGACCGGGACGTCTCCGCCCCGTCCGGGTGGCACCGGACGGGGCGAGTGACGACGATGGAGGGGCAGGACCCTGGGTGAAGGCACCCGAGCACTGGGTGAAGACACCACGAGAGCGGCACACCGGACCCGGAGGTGACCATGCCCACGGACGGGGACGCGGACGCGGAGCGGATCCTCCGGCTGGAGGAAGAGGTACAGCAGCTGAAGGAGGCGGTCGTCTCGCACGCGGTGGTGGACCAGGCGATCGGTGTGATCGTCGCGATCGGGCGGGTGTCACCCGATCAGGGGTGGACGGTGCTGAAGGAGGTCTCCCAGCACACCAACGTCAAACTCCGCGACGTGGCCGGGACGATCGTCGGCTGGGGAAGCACCGGCGTGCTGCCGCCGGAGACGGGCGCTGAGCTGGAGAAGGTCCTGGACCGGATCAGCCGGCCTCCGTCCGCAGCTCCTCACGTACCTGGGCGAAACAGCTGCTGAGCAGCCGGGACACATGCATCTGCGAGATGCCGAGCAGCTCGGCGATGCTGCTCTGCGTCATGCCCCGGAAGAACCGCAGATAGAGGATGAGCCGCTCGCGCTCCGGAAGCGCCTCGAGACAGGGCCGGACCGCCACCCGGTCGACGACGGTGTCGTAGGCGGGGTCCGGGCCGCCGAGCGAGTCCCCGAGCGCGTAGCCGTCCGTACCGGGCATCTCCGCCTCCAGCGACAGCGCGGAGAAACATTCGAGAGCCTCCGTGCCGGTGCGCACCTCGTCCTCGGTCAGCTGCGCGTACGCGGCGATCTCGGCGGTCGTCGGGGCCCGGCCGGGAGTGGTCTGGGCCAGTTCCTTCACGGCGTGCCGCACCCGGTTGCGCAGGTCCTGGACCCGGCGGGGGACGTGCAGGGTCCACATGTGGTCCCGGAAGTGACGCTTGATCTCGCCGGTGACGGTCGGTACGGCGTACGCCTCGAAAGCGTTGCCGCGCGCCGGATCGTAGTGGTCGACCGCCTTGACCAGGCCCAGAGCCGCCACCTGGTACAGATCCTCCAGAGCCTCACCGCGCCCCCGGAAGCGGACGGCGATCCGCTCGGCCATGGGCAGCCAGGAACGGACGAGCCCGTCCCGCAGCGCCTTACGCTCGGGGCCCTCGGGCAGCCGGGCGAGGCGGAGGAAGTCCTCGGCGGTGTCGGGTGCGTCGTGGTGGGGATGCGGCTTCGTGGTGCTGCCGGCGATACGCATGAGGCGCACCTCCCTGAGCAGGTGCCGGGTGGACGGGCACCGTGGGAGCGCGGGCTCGGACCGCACGGAGGTGACCCCGGGGGCGGCGAGCCGGTTCCCACGGTCGTGCCTCCGGTCCGAAGCACTGGCCCTTTCCTTCCCCCGCGCCGGGCCGGTGAAACTGCTTCCCGAATTTCCGGGGCGGCCATGCGCGAAAAAACGAGGGAATACAGGGGAAACGCACGCTGCGACATCGCGGAAATTCATTGTGTGAAGTTCCGGAATACCCGGGGAGCCGGTCGGCGGCCGGGACGCGGGCGGGTTCGCGTCGTACGCCGGTGGCGCGGCCCGCCTCCGGGCCGGCCGATGTGATCGATGTGATCGCGCCCCCGAACGTGATGTGCGGCACGCCGTGCTCCGGGCCGGACGACCGGTCCGGCGGATCGTTCCAGCGCAGCGCTTGATCAACGATCAACGGGGATGAACCACTGACCACAGCGCATTCCGCGCATTTGACAGTGCCGGGAGCCCACGGATAGGAAACAGCGACGGAAGTGGAAAGGTGAACCGTGTACGAGCCGAACGTGGTCGGGGACTGGCAGGAGTACGACGAGCATGCCGGTCTGCGGGTACGCGTCCACCGTCTGGAATCGGGTGAACCGCCCCGGGGACGGGACGACGCCGCCCAAGGGCTGACGTACTTCAGCGTCCGGGTGACCGTCGAGAACCGCGGTGAGCGGAAATTCGGGATTCATCTCGAGGACGGTCAGGTCGACGTACGGACAGGGCCGGACGGGGAGAGCGCGTTCATCGACTGGCGCAACTCACAGTTCATCGAGGGATTCGACGTCTATCCGCTGCGCCGTGCCACCGCCGTGCTCTACGCGGCAGCCCCTGAGGCGTCGCTGAGCCATGTCGACGTCCAGATCCAGCTCCGGGCCGACGAGGAGTGGACCGGCCGCCGCCTGTGGTCGGGGGGCATCGCCGTGCACGACGGGACGGCCGGGGCCCCGGGGGGCGGGGCCAGGGAGGGTCTCGCGCACCAGCTGAGCGCGTTCCTCCGGGGCCAGGCGGAGGAGGGGACCGCCTGATCCGCCGTCAGTGGGCGATCCCGTCGATGATCTCGCGGGCGCCCTGACGCAGCAGGGCCACGGCGACGGAGGTGCCGAGCGTTGCCGGATCCAGTCGGCCCGCCCACTCGTGGGCGTTCAGCCGCACCTTGCCGTCCGGTGTGAAGACGCAGGCCCGCAGGGACAGTTCGCCGCTCCGGTCGACTCGTGCGTACCCGGCGATCGGGCTGTTGCAGTGCCCCTGCAGCACATGCAGGAACATGCGCTCGGCGGTGGCCTCCCGATGGGTGTCCGGGTGGCCGAGGGCGCTGACCGCGTCGATGAGACCGGTGTCGCCCTCACGGCACTGCAGGGCGAGGATGCCCGCGCCGATGGGCGGCATCATCGTCTCGGGGGAGAGGACCTCGCTGATCACGTCACCCCGGCCGATGCGTTCCAGGCCGGAGACCGCGAGCAGCAGTGCGTCCGCCTCACCGGCGGCGAGTTTCGCCAGCCTCCGGTTGGCGTTGCCGCGGAACGGCACGCACCGGAGGTGCGGATGGGTGGCCGCCAGCTGTGCGACCCGGCGCACCGCGGAGGTGCCGACCCTGGCCCCGGCCGGGAGTTCGTCCAGAGTGAGCCCGCCCGGGTGCACGAGCGCGTCACGGATGTCGTCCCGCTTCAGGAACGCGGCGAAAACGGTGCCCGCCGGGAGCGGGCGGTCGGCGGGCACGTCCTTGACGCAGTGCACCGCGACATCCGCCTCCCCGGCCAGCAGCGCGGCGTCCACCTCCTTGGTGAACGCGCCCTTGCCCTCCACCTGCGACAGGTCGCCCAGCCACTTGTCCCCGGTGGTCCGCACGGGGACGACCTCGGTGCGCACACCGGGCAGGGCGACCGCCAACTCCTCCTGGACACGACCTACCTGAGCGAGTGCCATGGGCGAGTCGCGGGAGACGATTCGAATCAGTTCGGGGACCGGCATGGCGACACGATAGACCCTTCTGCCCGAATCCCACTGCCGGACGGACCGGGTCGGGAGTCCGAACGGGGGATCCGTCCGGACTCCCGGTGACGGGCGGTCGGCCGGAAGCCGGTATCAGGCGTTCGGGTCGAACGGTATGCCCGACGGCTTCGCCGCGGCCAGATGGGAGGCGAAACTCCCGTCCTTGAGGCCGAAGTTCGCACTGCCGAAGTTGTGGGCGACGAGTTTGTCGCGCAGCCCGGCGGGATAGCCGTTCCAGCCGACCAGCGGCGGGAACTGCCAGCTGCCCTTGTGGTTCTCCGGCGGTTCGTCACCCGGACCGGCGAGCCGGAAGCAGTGCGTGCTGATGCCGTCCTTGTGGTACACGATCTTCGGGTGCGTCCCCTCGAAGCGGACCGCCGACCGGGCGTGGATCGAGAACGAGCCGTGGCGGGAGGTCGCGACGTACTGAGCGGTGTCGTTCTGCACCCACACCACGACATGCTCCCAGTCGTGGCGGTGGCCGCCGAGGCTGACACCCGGCAGTGCCTGGTCCTTCTCGAAGTACAGGGCGTAGACGATGGCGCACCAGCCGTTGTTGCACTTCGAGCGTGAGTAGCCGTTGGTGCTGTCCAGGTCCGGGGCGTCACGGCAGTTGCCGTTGAGGGCGCCGGTCGGGTTGAGCCCGGGGTTGACCGCTCCGTCCGGGCCGATCGCGGGTGTGGGGTAGCACCCGTCGGTGTCGTAGTCGTAGGCGGGCTGGAAGGTCTGGTCGAGGCTGTCCGCGTTCGCCGGCAGGGCCGGCGGCGGAGCGGCGAAGGCGGTGGCGGGGAAGGCGACGACGAGAGCGGCGGCACCGGCGAGACCGGTCAGCCATCTCCTGCGGTGCGTTCGGGACGAACTCGACGACACTGCGTCCTCCTCATGGTCCGGGCGCAGCCCAACGGCTCTGGGGGGCAAGGGCGTTCAGCATCCCGGCTGAGCACTTCCGTGCCAAGGGGCCACGGGCGTACCGATGGTGAAACGCTGCCCAACACTTGACGAGCCGTTACCGGATCACTCCCTGCCGTCCGGAATGTCGGAGGCCGCCTTCTCGGGCGTGAGGTCAGGACGGGGTGCGCGGCCTGACGGTCTCGGCCCGTGCCGCCCGGTTCCGTTCGCGTCGATCCCGGCGCGAACGGCGCAGTTCGGCGCCCCTCCGCATCCTCACTGTCCGGTGAGGTCGTGTGGCAGTCCGTCAGAGGCCTTCAGAGGCCGCCGGAGGAGGAACCGTGCCCCGGTCCGCTCGTTCATCCCTGCTGCTCGCGGGCCTGCCGGCCGTCACGGGCGCCATCCTCCCCCATGGTCTTGAGGGCATGGGCGGTGCCCCCATCGCGGCCCCGCGCCGGTTCGACCCCATCGTGCCGCGCTCCCTGCCCGGCTCGCCCCGGACCTGGACCTACGCGAGTGGCGCCGCGGAACTCGCGCCGGCCGCCGGAGTGGTACTGCCGCAGACCCGCAAGGCGGCCGCGCAGGCCACGCCGCCTTCTTCGTCGGAGTGTTCCCCGCCCCTGTGAAGGCGGCCGTCCATCGGAACCGCCGCCCCGCCCCGCAGCGGGTCGCGGCCCGGGGGCGGCTGCCCCTGCAGGCGCCCCTGGTGCTGTGGGCGCGCGGAGTCGCCAAGGGGGTGGCGGGCCGGCCGTGAGCGGGCGACCGCGGCGGCGGTGACGAGGTGGGCCGGCGGGCGGAGTCCACCGGCGGGGTGGGGCGGGGCGGTCAGAACTCCTCGTGCACTTCCGGGTCTCCGCCGATGCGCCGATGGGCCCGGTCGGCGATGGCCCGCATCTGGGCGGCGTCCAGTTCGAAGCCGAAGACGTCGAGGTTGGCGCGCTGCCGTCCGGGATCGGCCGACTTGGGCACGGGCAGTGCGCCGAGCTGGATGTGCCAGCGCAGCACCGCCTGGGCCGGTGTGACCCCGTGGGCCTCGGCCACCGAGGCCACGGTCAGGTCGTCCAGCACCTGTGAACCCCGGCCCAACGGGCTCCAGCTCTCGACGAGCACGCCCTTGTCCGCGTGGTAGGAGCGCAGCTCCTCCTGGGGGAAGAACGGGTGCAGCTCGACCTGGTTGACCGACGGCAGCACCCCGGTCTCCTGCTCCAGCCGTTCGATGTGGGCGGGTGTGAAGTTGGAGACCCCGATCGAGCGTACGAGCCCGTCCTCCCGCAGCTTGATCATGGCCTTCCAGGAGTCGACGTACCGGTCGACCCGGGGGAGCGGCCAGTGGATGAGGTACAGGTCGACGTACTCCAGCCCGAGACGCGCGCGGGACTCCTCGAAGGAGGTGAGGGTCTCCTCGTAGCCGTGGTGGCGGCCGGGGAGTTTCGTCGTCACGACGACCTCCTCGCGCGGGACGTCGGCGCGGGCCACGGCACGGCCGACACCGGTCTCGTTGCGGTAGTTCGTCGCCGTGTCGACGAGGCGGTAGCCCATCTCCAGGGCCGCCGTCACCGACTGCTCCGCCTGTGCGTCGTCCATCGGCCAGGTGCCCAGGCCGAGAGCGGGGATCGTCGTGCCGTCGTTGAGTGTGTGGTTCGGGATGCTGATCACGAGGGGACCCTCCCATGGACAGTGTCGTCACCCTCCAGCCTCACCGACAGAACGGCCGATGATCAACCCGACGGGCGGGCCGGACGACACGCACGTGTGTGAACCGGCAGGGATCCGCACGGATCGACCCGGAACGACGGAGAGGGCACACATGACGACGGGCGTGAGCGGTGCGGGCGGGGCGGGTGGAGGAGGCGCGGAGAGCGGGACGGGCGGAGGGGAGGACGCAGAGAAGGCCGAGAAGAGCGTGGGGATCGGGGTGCGTCCGGTCGCCGGGCACATCGGTGCCGAGATCACCGGCGTCGACCTCGCCGACGAGCCAGGCGACGCCGTGATCGCCGCCGTCCGGGCGGCGGTGCTGCGCTGGAAGGTGGTGTTCTTCCGCGGACAGCGCCTGGACCACGCCGGACATGTGGCGCTGGCGCGGCGGTTCGGTGAGCCGGTCGTCCTGCCCCGGCGCGGGAGGGCCTCGCCGCCCGGCTTCCCCGAGGTCGAGACGACCGCCGACCGGCTGGAACTCGGCGGACGGTTCGGCATGGAGCACGACGAATGGCTGCGGCGCCGCCGCCACACCCTGCTGCGCGGCTGGCACTGCGACCACGGCGCCCGCGTCGATCCGCCCGCCGCGACGATCCTGCGCGCGGAGACCGTACCGCCCTACGGAGGCGACACCACCTGGTCGAATCTGGCCGCCGCCTACGCCGGACTGTCCGCGCCGGTACGGGAGTTCGCCGACCGGCTGCGCGCCGAGCACCGGCTGGGGGTCGGCTACCAGCCCCGGCCCGGCGACGACGCGTATCTGCGGCACCTGCTGGTCCGTCAGACCGCTTCCGAGCACCCCGTGGTGCGGGTCCATCCGGAGACGGGGGAGCGGGTGCTGTTCGTCAACGGCTACTACGTCGAGCAGATCACCGGCCTGTCCCGGCCGGAGAGCCACGCCGTCCTGGAGATGCTGCTGGAGCAGGCGACCCGGCCCGAGTACACGGTGCGCTTCCGGTGGGAGCCGGGCAGCGTGGCGTTCTGGGACAACCGTGCCACCATCCACCTGGCTCCGAACGACACCGCCCACCTGGGCCACCCGCGGATCATGCACCGGGTGATGCTGACAGGTGACGTGCCGGTGGGTGTCGACGGCCGCCCCTCGGAGCCGATCACCGGAACCGCCCCGGGACGCTGGTGACCGGCCGATCAGCCGACCGCCCCTACTCGAACCGTGAGGTGTCGCCCGCGCCCCGCCGTACGATCTCCGCCTCCCCGCCCGAGAAGTCGATCACCGTGGTCGGCTCGGTGCCGCAGTCCTCGGAGTCGAGCACCGCGTCCACCTGGTGGTCGAGCCGGTCCTTGATCTCCCAGCCCTGGGTCATCGGCTCGTCCTCACCGGGCAGCAACAGGGTGCTGGACAGCAGGGGCTCGCCGAGTTCCGCCAGCAGCGCCTGGGTGACGACGTGATCGGGGATGCGCACGCCGACGGTCTTCTTCTTCGGATGCTGCAGCATGCGCGGCACCTCCTTCGTCGCGGGCAGGATGAAGGTGTAGCTGCCCGGTGTGGACGCCTTGACCGCGCGGAACACGTCGTTGTCGATCCGTACGAACTGGCCGAGCTGCGCGAAATCCCGGCACACCAGAGTGAAGTGGTGGCGCTCGTCCAGCTTGCGGATGGTACGGATCCGGTCGATGCCCTCCCGGCTGCCCAGTCGGCAGCCGAGCGCGTAACAGGAGTCCGTGGGGTACGCGACCAGGGCGTCGGCGCGGATGCTGTCGGCGACCTGGGCGATAGTGCGCGGCTGGGGGTTGTCGGGGTGCACGTCGAAGTACTTGGCCATTCACCGAGCTTATGCCGCCCAAGGAGCAGGGCCGCACACCCCGGCCGGTGCCCGGCGTCCGGCCGGGCCCGGATGGACTGGAAGTTCCTCCTCGGCCTGGAGCCGGACGACCCGGGATTCGACTTCTCCGCCCTGAGTGACTTCCGGGCCCGGCTGATCAAGCACGGGCTGGAGGAAAAGGTCCTGGCCCCGGTCCTGGAGCGGATCTCCGCGCTGGGACTGCTGCGCGCCGCACTGGAGGCCCTGGCGGCGGCCGCCCCGCGATGGCTGTCACCAGGTTCGTTCCTGCCGCGGGAGCGCGGCCGGAACGGGGGACCGGTCGCGCTCCCGCGTGTCCTTCCCGCCAGGACCCGCCGCCGGCCCGCCTCATGACGGCCGTGGCGGCCGCGGACGGCTCCGCCGTTCTCGCACCGGCCCGCGCGCCGCGCGTGTGCGCCGCTGCTCCGAGTCGCCGCTCTCCGTGATGCACGGCAGCATGGCCCTCGTACGTACGCCACCGGCGGGACGCGCGCGATGCGCGTGACCAGGCCGTCCGGCGACGGGAGGTCCCGCGAGCGGGCCCCGGGAACCGGGGAGCCCGCGAGCCCGGGACACCGGAGGACCACATCACCCGGACCGGCCTCGACGACCGGCCCACGGCCACACGCCACCGTGCTCCGGCCCGCCCCCAGCCATGAGCAGCCGAAGGAGTCCACGAACATGACGGACGTTTCGAGCCGAGGTCCTGCCCCGGGCGACGGCCGCAAGGTACTCACCAACCGGCAGGGCCATCCGGTCCACGACAACCAGAACCAACGCACGGTCGGCGCCCGCGGGCCCGCCACGCTGGAGAACTACCAGTTCCTGGAGAAGATCAGCCACTTCGACCGGGAGCGCATCCCCGAACGCGTCGTGCACGCCCGGGGGGTGACCGCGTACGGCTACTTCGAGGCCTACGGAACCTGGGGCGACGAACCGGTCGGCCGTTACACCCGGGCCCTGCTGTTCCAGGAGCGCGGCAAGCGCACGGACGTGGCCGTCCGGTTCTCCACCGTCATCGGCGGACGCGACTCCTCCGAGACCGCCCGCGACCCGCGCGGCTTCGCCGTGAAGTTCTACACCGAGGACGGCAACTGGGACCTCGTCGGCAACAACCTCGGGGTCTTCTTCATCCGGGACGCGATCAAGTTCCCGGACGTCATCCACGCCCTCAAGCCCGACCCCGTCACCTTCGAGCAGCAGCCGCGGCGCATCTTCGACTTCATGTCGCAGACGCCCGAGTGCATGCACATGCTGGTCAACCTGTTCAGTCCGCGCGGCATCCCCGCGGACTACCGTCACATGCAGGGCTTCGGCGTGAACACCTACAAATGGGTGAACACCGAGGGTGAGACCAAGCTCGTCAAGTACCACTGGATGCCCAAGGCGGGCGTCCGCTCCATGACCGAGGAGGACGCCGCGAACGTCCAGGCGGGCTCCCTCGGCCACGCGACCAAGGACCTCTACGAGGCGGTGGGGCGCGGCGACCACCCGGAGTGGGAACTGCTCGTCCAGATGATGGACGACCACGACCACCCGGAACTGGACTTCGACCCGCTCGACGACACCAAGACCTGGCCCGAGCAGGACTTCCCGCCGAAGCCGGTCGGCCGGATGGTGCTCGACCGGATGCCGGAGAACTACTTCGCCGAGAACGAGCAGATCTCCTTCGGCACGGGTGTCCTCGTCGACGGCCTGGACTTCTCCGACGACAAGATGCTCGTCGGCCGGACCTTCTCCTACAGCGACACCCAGCGCCACCGGGTCGGCCCGAACTACCTCCAGCTCCCCGTCAACCAGGCCAAGGCCGCCGAGGTGAACACCAACCAACGCGACGGCCAGATGGCCTACCTCGTGGACCAGGCGGGAGAGCACCCCGAGGTCAACTACGAACCGTCGCTCATCGGCGGCCTGCGCGAGGCCAAGGAGCCGTCGCACGACGAGCAGGGCCCGGAGATCCGGGGCTACCTCACCCGCAAGCGCATCCCCCGCACCAACGACTACCTCCAGGCGGGCCAGCGCTACATGCTCATGGAGGACTGGGAGCGCGACGACCTGGTGAAGAACTTCACCGACCTGCTCTCCCAGTGCGACCGGCCGGTGCAGGAGCGCATGGTGTGGCACTTCCTGCTGGTCGAGAACGACCTCGGCCGCCGGGTCGGTGACGGACTCGGTATCGCTCCGGGGGACGTCGCCGGTCTGGGACCCCTCGCGGACCAGGACCTCACCGACGAGGACCGCAAGCGGCTGGCCAACCTGGGCGACAACCCGTCGCGTGACGTGCGGGGACTGACGATGACCCACTGCGTCCCCGACGAACGGCACGTGGTGAACCGCTGAACAGGTCACCGGCCCCGGGCCGGCCCCACCAGGGGGCCGGCCCGGGGGCGAGTGCCGTGCGTCCCTTCGCACGCCCGGCACTCGCCCCCGACGTGTCACGACTCGTCGCGCAGGACGGTGAAAACGCGCCGCCCGCCGATCGAACGGACCGGTTCCCGGGGACCAATCGAGTCATGACAAGCGCATCGTTCCAACGCACCCTCACCCTGCCCGCCTCCGTGTGCGACCAGGCCGCACAGCACCTGGAGCAGGCCGCCAAGCGGACCGTCGACGGGGCCGGGATCCCGTTGAAGGCGTTCCGCACGGCCGCCGACAGCGACTACACACTCCCGGTCTCCGTGGTGGAACAGGCCGCGTCCTGCCTGCTCGTCCTGGCCACCGAGACCGCCCAGACGGTACGGCCGTCGGCGCTGCGCGCCACCATCAGCGTCGCCCTGAGCCTGCGCGACGCCGCCCAGGCGGTCCGCCGGCCCGCGCTCACGAACCGGTTCTGGTGAGACACCGCCCTGCCGTCACCGGAGCAGGTGCCGCCGAATGGCCCGTCACCGCGGGGGAACCCGGCGACCCGCACACCACGGACCCCACCGAGAGCATCCCGAGACCCCCGACACCCACCAGGAGAAGGCCATGAGTCTGCTGCGCGCCGTCGGCCGCCCGATGCTGGCATCGATGTTCGTCGCGGGCGGTCTGGAATCCGTTCGCCACCCCCAGGACGTCGTCCCGGTCGCCGAGCCCGTCGTCCGGCCCGTCACCGAACGCGTCGCCGTGCTCCCGGACCGCACCGAGCAGACCGTACGGCTCAACGGCGCCGTACAGGTCGTGGCCGGGCTGCTGCTGGCCACCGGACGCCTCCCCCGCACCGCGGCGCTCGCACTCGCGGTCACGCTCGTGCCCACGACGCTCGCCGGACACCGCTTCTGGGAGGAGGACGACGCCTCCCGGCGTGTCCAGCAGCGCATCCACTTCCTCAAGAACCTGGCCATGCTCGGCGGCCTGCTGATCACCGCCGACGACACCGGGGCCGCCCCCTCGATGCTGTGGCGCGGCCGTCGCACGGCTCGCGAACTGCGTCGCGACGCCCACCTGGTACGGCACGCCGCCCGGGCGGGAGCCCGCCCCGCCGCGGCGGCCGCCCGCGTCCGGGCCAAACTGCCCGGCTGACCCGGGGCCCGTCGGTGAGGGGACCGACCGGGGGCCGAATCGCGTTAGCCCCCCGGAGCCCGGGGAACCCAGGGGCGGGTGGACCCGGCCGGGTGCCACCACGATCCGGAGGTGAAGAACATGGGACACGGAGGCAACGTCATCGACGAACTGATGACCGATCACCGGGAGGTCGAGGAGCTCTTCGGCAAGATCGAGGCCCTGCCCCCCGGCCACAAGGACCGCAAGGTGTACGCGGACCAGGCGACGATCGAGCTCGTCCGGCATTCGGTGGCGGAGGAGGCATATCTCTACCCGGCCGTGCGCGAGCACGTGGAGAACGGGAACACCCTGGCCGACAGGGAACTCGCGGACCACGCCAAGGCCGAACAGGTCATGAAGGACTTGGAGGGCCGCGACGCGGGGGAGGCCGAGTTCGACCGGCTCGTCGGCATGCTGATGGGCGAGATCCGCGAGCACATCGCCGACGAGGAGCAGAACCTGTTCCCCGAGCTGCGCGCGTCCTGCTCCCCGGGACAGCTCGACCAGCTCGGTGACAAGGTCCGGCAGGCCAAGAAGACGGCCCCGACCCGGCCGCACCCTGCGGCCCCGGACAAGCCCCCGGCCAACAAGCTGCTGGCACCGGGCGTCGGCCTGGTCGACCGGCTCCGCGACGCGCTGAGCGGTCGCGGCAAGCTCGACTGACGCCGTCACGCCGTCACGCCGTCACGCCGTCACGCCGTCACGCCGTCACGCCGACGGTCCGACACGCCCGCTGCCCGGGCCGGGTGGTCCGGGCAGCGGGCGTGGACGGGCCCGGCGTCAGGCGGTGAGCGTGTGGTCCGGAGGGAGACGGTCGAGCAAACGGGAGCGGTGCAGTTCGGCCACGGGCGCCAGCAGATCGGGGTGGCGCAGCAGCGCCGCTGCCTTCTGGTCGCTCTCGTCGGGTGCGAGCAGCCGCCGGAACTCGGCCGGCGCACCGGTGGTGTGGGTTCCCCCGGCGAGCGCGGTCACGGCGCGGGAGGCCATGTCCGGGTCGGCGAGCAGACAGGCCGCCCAGCTGGTCACGACCTCGTCCACCCAGGTGCGCCAGGCGGCTGCGCCGTCCGGGTCGGCGCCGGCGCCGGTGACCCCGTCGAGCCGTGCCGAACCGCCCGGGCCCGCCAGGCCGACCAGGGCGGCGTCCATCGCCGTCGGATACCGGAGCCACGCGGCGACCGTCACCGCCTGCCGCGCCTGCACCTCGCACAGGGCGGAGGCGAGCGCTCCGCCGGAGGCGGGGAAGGAACGGGTCAGCCACTGCGTGGTCGCCGCGATGACCGGGGAGAGGTCTGCTGTCACTGCCGGGCCGTCCGAGCTGATGGGGTCAAGGACATCTGCCCGGAAACGGTAGCTTCCGGCACACCCGGCCGGATATGGCCCCGGTCTCCTCCGGTGCGTGGCCCCGGCCACACCGGCCGGGGCCACGCACCGGAGGAGACCACGGACGTGCTCAGCCGCCCGGAGGTTCACCGCGGCCCTGGTGGAACGGTCACCCGCGCTGCCACAGGGCCGGGGCGTCGGCCGGTGCCCAGGCGCCCTGGGCCTGGTGGCTCTGCAGACACCGGTAGCGCACGCCGTCGCGGGTCACCACCGCCCCTGCCTCGTACACGCGGCCCTCGGTCCACTCCCGGGTGGCGCCGTCCTGCGGGGCGGGGGCCGGGGCCGGTGTCGTGGCCTGGGTGGTGGTGAGGACGAGGCCGAAGTCGCTGAGGATCGGGTTGACCGGCTGGTAGAACGTCGTGCCGCCGCTGGTGCAGTTCCCGGTGCCGCCGGAGGTGACGCCCTGCGCCTGGACGCCCGCGACGAACGGCCCGCCGGAGTCGCCCGGCTCGGCACACACCGTGGTCCGGGTCAGCCCGCCGACCGTGCCCTGGGGGTAGGTGACACTCGTGTCGTGCTGCTGGATCGTTCCGCAGTGCCATCCGCTGGTCGAGCCGGACCGGCACACCGCGGCACCGACGAGTGCCTGCACCGATCCGGCGACCTGCACCTCCTGACCGTCCTGCGCCTTGACGCCGGGCGTGGCCGTCCACTGGTCGTCGGTGGCCACCCACGCCATGTCCTTGCCGGGGAACGTCGAGGCCCGGAAGGTGCCCTGGGCGGTGCGGTCGTAGCCGGTCGTCACCGCGCCAGGCGCGCCGCAGTGGCCCGCGGTGACGAAGCCCTGCTGCTCGTCCCCGGTGACGGAGAATCCGACGGAGCAGCGGGCGGTGTCGTCGATGTAGAAGGCGTCGCCGCCGGTGATGTCCTGCATCAGGCGCGGCGACTCCGTCGTCGTGTGGATACCGACGTCCGACCCCTGGAGCCCCGCCGCCTCGACGAAGGCGGCGCCGGCCGCCCGGCTCCTCGCCCGCACCATGACGCGGTTGTTCGGCACGTCGACGTACCACACGGGCGTGTCCAGGGTCTGGACCCGGGCAGCCGTCGAGTCCAGCTTCTCCTTGGCCGCCACGAGGTCGGACAGCGTCCGCCGGACGACCGCGGCCGTCGCGCCCTGGGCCTCGATGGCGGGGACGTCCCCGGCGTCGACGGTCGCGACCGTGAGGTTCTCGGAGGCAGTGCCGTGCACCCAGGCACCGGCGAACCGCTCGCCCAGGGAGATGCGCAGCCGGCCCGCGCGGGTGCCCGCCTCCGCCTCGTTGGCCGGCCGTTCGGACGCCTGGGCCCCGGTCAGCCCCAGATCGCGCTGCAGGGCACGGAGCAGCTGCGCCGGCGGTTCGTCGGTGTCGGCACCCGGCGGCCGGGCGGCGACGGGCGCGGGTCCCGCCGTGGGCGGGAGCCCGGCCGCCGCGACGGAGGGGAGGCCGGCGAGGACGAGACCGCCGAGCGCGGCCAGGGCCGCTCGGCGCGCGGTCCGGGCATGTCTGAGGGCCATTCGGTACGTCTCCTTCGTTCGGGGGCCGACTGCCGCGAGCCCCGGGGTCTGTCCGGCGGTTTCCGCCGGGCCCGCTGCCGCGCCCCGCCACGCTGCCGGGGCCCGCTCGCGTACGTCCCGTACGAAAACGGCCCTCCGCCCGGCGACGCCTCCCCACTGACTGAAGGACGGGGGAGGTGCCCCGGAGCCGGATCCCGCGGTCCGGTCCGGCGCGAGACGCCGGACCGGACCTAGGTCTTGCCCGCGGCGCCCGATGCGATGTCGGGAGCGCGCCCATTTCGCGCTTTGGTGAGACGAACGCGCCATGTGCAGTACCAGGACGCGACGGCGGACGCCGGGCGTGGGCGGACGGGAAGCGCCGCCGGCAACCCGGCCGGCGGCGCCGACGGGACCGCCTCGGGTGAACAGGAAAAGCGCTCCGGCCGTTCACGGCTGAAAATGGGTCACAAGGCAGGGGAACCGATGGGCGCCCCTGGGTGACGCGCTTCGGAGGTCGACATGAACGACATGGCCGGCAGGGACCCAGACACGTCTCGTTCGTCGGATCTTCCGCAGCCCCTGCGGGCCATGGCGTCGGGGCTGCGGCAGGTGCCGGGCGCGGAACAGGTCGGGAAGGCGGCCGGCGGTGCGCTGGACGCGATCGGGGCGGTGTCCCCGCGCGGTCGCCGCATGGCCGTCTACGCCGGAGCCGGCGTGCTCGGTGTGGCCGGCCTCGTCGAGTGGCCGGTGGCGCTGACCGGCGCGGCCGTCGCCTGGCTCACCCAGCAGCGGCCGGCCCGGCCGCCGGAGACGGAGTCGCCGAACGGCACGGCACCGTCCGGTGAGGACGGGGCGCACCGCCCGGAAACCGGAACGGAACCGCAGCCCGCGCCCGGACCGCCCACCGACCAGGGCCCCGGCGACCGGCTGGCCCTCTCCCGCCACCGGCAGGAACCGGCGGAACCCCCTGTGCGCGAACAGCCCGCCAAGGTGGGCGACCCCGCGACGGCGTCCGCGCTCAAGCAGGTCGCCGAAGCCACCGCGCACCACGAACCGCACACCGACCGCCACCCGGGCCGGGACGGCGCACACGACCCGCAGACCGGCTGAGCCAGGACCACGGGACACCCTCAGATGCTCACACGCTTCGATGTCGCCCCCCTCGCCGGGACCGTGGCGGGGGCCGCCGCGGGCGCCGCCCGCAGCACCGCCCGGGGCATGACGTCCGTCCACGGCACGACGCGCCGCATCGGCAACGTCGCCCGCAACGCCCTGGGCGGCGGCCGGCACTGGCGGGCCGGACGCCGCGTCCACCTGGCGCTGCGCAATCCCGGCGGCGACGCCGGCCCGCTCGCCCGCAAAGTGGCCACCGAACTCCTCGACCACCCCGACGTGCTGACGGCGTACTGGGACGAGGGGCTGACCCGCCTCGTCGTGACGGCGGCGCAGGACGCGGCCGGCGACCGGGTGACCGAGCGGGCCGTCGCGCTCGCCGCCCGCCTCGGGCTGAGCGAGGACGCCGATCCGGAGGCGGACGAGACCCGGCACCCCGGCGACCCCCGCGAGGTACGGGTCAACGCCGCCGCGCTGCTGCTGGACGCCGCCGGTGCGGCCGGGGCCCTCGCCGGACGCTCGTTGGGCCTGCCACGGAGCCCGAGAACGGTCACCGCCGCCGTCACGCTGATGCGCGAGAACCCCCGCTTCCGCGCCCTGCTGCGGCAGCGGCTCGGCTGGAACGGCATGGAACTCGTCCTCGCCGCCGCCAACGCCGCCGCCCACGGAGCCGGACAGTCCCCGATGTCCCTGGTCCTCGACGGGCTGCTGCGGACCGGCCAGCTGACCGAGGCGGTGGCCCGGGCCGCGGCCTTCGAGGCGCTGCACGACGACCTCTGCACCGAGGAACGCGCGGGCCTCCCCGGCCTTACCGGCGGCCGCCCACCGCTGCGGGTCACCCCCGCCCAGGCCTACGCGGCCAACGCCGGCACCGGCAGCCTGGCCGGCGCGGCCGCCGCCCTCCTCGTCACGCACGCGGCACAGGAGGCGGCCGAAGCCCTCCTCGCCGGATCGCCCAAGGCGGCACGCTACGGCCCGGCCGCCTTCCAGGCGGCCCTCGGCACCTTCCTCGCCCGGTCCGGGATGCTCGTACGCAGTGGGGAGCGGCTGCGGCAGCTGGAGATCGCCGACTCCCTCGTCCTGCACGCCGACGTCCTGCGCAGCCGCCCGCCGGACACCCCGGACGCCGTCAGCGGGACCGCCGCGTTCGACGATCCGGTCGACCCGTTCGCCGAAGCCGTCCTCGACGCGGCCCGCCGGGCCGGGCTGTACGTCGTGATCACGGGCGGTTCCGACCTGAGGGACATCACCCGGCTCGCGGACGAGGCGGCCCCGGCGGACATGCCGCTCGGTGACGTCGTACGGGCGCTGCAGAACGACGGGCACATCGTGGTGGGCGTCGCCCGGGTGGCCGAACGCGGTGGCGGCGAGGTGGCGGACGGGCTGTCCGCCGCCGACGTGGCCGTCGCCCTCACCGACGCGCGGTCGGCGATCGCCTGGGGAGCCGACCTGATCGTCCCGGGGGGAACGGCCGATGTGTGGCGGCTGCTGACGGCCATTCCGGCGGTCCGCCGGGTCGGCCGCCGCTCACAGGTCCTGGCCCGTGCGGGCGCCGCCCTGTCGGGGCTCATGGTGGCCCGCGGCGGAAAACCCGGCGGCCGCGCCTGGCAGCGGCTCACCCGGCACGCCCCGGTGAACTTCGCCGCGGCCGGCGCCCTGCTCTCCGGCTGGGCCGAGGCCGTCGGCGTGGCCCGCGCCACGCCGCCCGAACCACGGCTGCACGTGCCCTGGCACGCGCTGGAGCCGCACGAGGCGCGCGACCGGCTGAGCAGCCCCGCGACCGACGCCGGACCCCGCGGTCCCGCCCTGCTCGCCGACCGGTCCCGCCGACGGGCGGCCCGGCTCGCCCGCACCCCCGTGGCGGCCCCGGCCCGCTGGGCCTGGCAGGCGGCCGGTGCCGTCCGCCGGGAACTCGACGACCCCCTCACGCCCGTCCTGGCCACCGGGGCGGTCGCCTCCGCCCTGCTCGGCTCGCTCGTCGACGCGCTGCTCGTCGTCGGCGCCATGGACCTCAACGCCGTGACGGGCGGACTCCAGCGGCTGCGCGCGGAACAGGCGCTCGCCCGGCTGGCCGCCCGCCAGCAGCCCACGGCACGCCGGCGGGACACCCGCGGGCGCACGGTCACCGTCGACGCGGTCCGGCTGCGGCCCGGAGACCGGATCAGCCTCGCCGCCGGCGATGTCGTACCGGCCGACGCGCGACTGCTGGAGGTGGACGGGCTGGAGGTCGACGAGTCGGCGCTCACCGGCGAGTCCCTGCCCGTGGCCAAGGACGTCGACGCCACTCCCGGCGCGCCGGTGAGCGGGCGGACCTGCATGGTCTTCGAGGGCACCATCGTCGTGGCCGGCCGGTCCGTCGGGCTGGTGGTGGACACCGGCGACCGTACCGAGGCGGGCCGCGCCGTCGCGCTCGCCGCCCGCACCCCGCCGCCCGCCGGCGTCCAGGCGAGGCTGCAGGAACTGACCCGCAAGACGCTGCCGGTGACCCTCACCGGCGGCGCACTGGTGACCGGGCTGTCGCTGCTGCGCGGCAGCCCACTGCGGCAGGCCGTCAGCGGCGGGGTCGCGGTGGCCGTCGCCGCCGTCCCCGAAGGACTGCCGCTCGTCGCGACCGTCGCCCAGATGGCGGCGGCCCGCCGCCTGTCCCGGCGCGGCGTCCTGGTGCGCACGCCCCGCACCCTGGAGGCGCTCGGCCGGGTCGACACCGTCTGCTTCGACAAGACCGGCACCCTCACCGAGAACCGGCTGCGCCTGGTCCGGGTCGCCACCGCCGACGGCACCGTCCTCGCCCCGGACGCCGAGTCCGCCGTGCCGGTGGTCCGGCTGGCCGCCCGCGCCTGCCCGCAGGTGGAGACGGGCCAGGGACGCCGGGTCGCGCACGCCACCGACGAGGCGGTCCTCGACGCCGCACCGCCCGACGAGCACTGGGTGCCCAGCGGTGAGCTCGCCTTCGAGGCCAGCCGGGGATACGCCGCGGCCGTCGGCCGGGACAACGGCGGCACCCACCCGGACGCCGGTGACCTCCTCGTGGTCAAGGGCGCCCCCGAGACGGTCCTCCCGGCCTGCCGCGACCTGCCCGACGACACGACCGGAACGGCCCACACCCTCGCGGGACAGGGGCTGCGCGTCCTCGCCGTCGCCCGGCGGCCGTGCCGGGGCCCGGACGCCACCGCCGGACTCGAGGCCGACCTCGCGGACCTGGAGTTCGTCGGGCTGATCGCCCTGGCGGACGTCCCGCGCGACACCTCGCAGGCCCTCCTCACCCAGCTGCGCCGCTCCGGCATCCTGCCCGTCATGCTCACCGGCGACCACCCGGAGACCGCCCGCGCGATCGCCCTGCAACTGGGCTGGCCGGAGGCGACCGAGGTGGTCACCGGCGACGAACTGGTCGCCATGGGCCGCCGCGACCGGGTCCGCGCCCTGCACGGAGCCGGAGTCGTCGCCAGGGTCGCGCCCGAGCAGAAACTCCATGTGGTGGAGGCACTGCAACAGGCGGGCCGGGTGGTGGCCATGGCCGGCGACGGCGCCAACGACGCCGCGGCGATCCGCGCCGCCGACGTGGGCGTCGGCATCGAGGCGCGCGGCTCGGCCGCCGCCCGCAACGCCGCCGACCTCGTCCTGACCACCGGCGACCTGTCGGTCCTGGTCGACGCGGTCCACGAGGGCCGCGCGCTGTGGCGCAGCGTCGCCGACGCGGTGAGCATCCTCATCGGCGGCAACGCGGGCGAGGTCGGCTTCAGCGTGCTGGGCACCCTGCTCGCCGGCTCCTCACCGCTGTCGACCCGTCAGCTGCTGCTGGTCAACCTGCTCACGGACATGTTCCCGGCGATGGCGGTGGCGGTGACCCCGAGCGACGATCCGTCGACGGCGGCCCACGCCGAAACCGGCCCGATGGGCCTCGACGTCCTCGGCGCCCCCCTGCTGCGCGCCATCCGGCGCCGGGGCGTGACCACCTGCCTCGGCGCGGTCACCGCGTACCTGATCGGCCGCCTCACCCCCGGCAGCAACCGCCGCTCCACCACCATGGCCCTGTGCGGCGTGGTCGGCGCCCAACTCGTGCAGACCCTCTCCGGCCGCCGGCACAGCCCCCTGGTGTGGACGACGGCCCTGGGCTCCGCCGCGGTGCTCGCCGCCCTCGTCCAGACGCCCGACGTCAGCCACTTCTTCGGCTGCACCCCGCTGGGCCCGGTGGCCCTGACGGGCGTGACGCTGGCCATCGCCCTCTCGGCGCTCGCACCGCGCCTGGAACGCCTGGAGGCGGTCCGGCGCCTGTACGAGCTGCTCTCCCGCCTCGCCCTGCGCCTGGGGGCCGACGCCCGGCAGGCCCGGCACCTGCTGCGCAGCGGCGTCGCGCGGCCGGTGGTGGCGTAGAGGCCCGGTCCAGCGGGAAGCGGGCCGCCGGCGGGACGGCGGCGGCCCGAGCGGAACTCTCCGGGTGCGCTCAGACTGGAAGGGCAGGGCGGCCCCGGGCTCCTTCGGGAGATCCGCCGACGCAGTCGGGCGCGGGCCGCGCCCGGGACGGTCCGGCGCATGGGCCGTTTTCGGGCCGGTCCGACCCCGGGGCGGGGCCGTTCGGCCCATGCGCCGGACCGCCCCGGTGACGGATCCTGGAGAGGAGGCGCCGCGGCCCCGACGGACCGGCCGGTCCGGCATACCGGCGCGGCACGTCGTGGCCTGCGGCACCCGCGCGAGGAGGTGACGTCCCATGGCGCGGACGCGTGGTGCGCGGCCACGCACAGTGTGGTGGTGGCGCTGGCGCAAGAACCCGTTGAGGCGTCGCAGCGATCTGATCGAGGCCTGGCTGCTGCTCGCCACTCTCGTCCTCGCCCTCCTGGCCGGGACGTTCACCGGCCTGGCGGTGGCGGGGGCGGTGGACGGGTCCCTCGCGGAGCACCGCGCCCAGGCCCGTACCGCACCGGCCACCCTGGTCGGGGACGCGGCACGGGCGCTGCCCGCGCCGGTGGCCGGGGACGGTGGCGGCAGCGGTCGCGTGTGGGCCAAGGTCCGGTGGACCGCCCCCGACGGCACCGTCCGCACGGGCCGGGCGGAGGTCGACTCCGGGAGCAAGGCCGGCAGGGTGGTCACCGTGTGGACGGACGGGGAGGGGCGCCTGGTCTCCGAACCGCCCGGTGGAGTGGACGCCCGGTTCCAGATCGTCGTGGCGGGCCTCACGGTCGCGGCCGCGAGCGGGGGACTGGTCCTGCTCGGCGGACGGCTCGTCCAGGGGCGGCTCCAGCGGGGGCGCGCGGCGGCCTGGGAGGCCGAGTGGCGGCTGGTCGAGCCGACCTGGCGAAAGCGCATGACGGGCTGACGGAGGCACGGCCGGAGCGGGACCCGCAGGGATCGTATGCGGCATTCGCGACCTGCTGAATTGCAAAAATTAGCAATTGCCTACATCATTGAATGGTATGCCCGTCGTCGCGGCCCCCTGAGCGCGTCGTACGACGGAGCGCCGTAGAGCCCCGAACCCAAGGGGCGCCTGGTGCGTGCGACGCCTTGCGATCGCACGCTCCCCCAAGCTCTGGGCTTCGCTCGAGCAGGGGGGACCCCATGACGCCGCGAGCTGATCGGACGCCCGCGGTGTTCGGAGTTCTTGACCACCTGGAAGTCGAGGGGTTGTGTCGGTACCGTTGCTGCTCGCCGGGGTCTGGACCCGGATCACGTCGCTGCTGCCCACCCGCGGCGACCTCGACCAGATGCGGCGCGATCCGCGCCGTGACCTGCTCGCCGGACTGACCGTCGCGGTCGTCGCACTGCCCCTCGCCCTCGGATTCGGCGTCTCCTCCGGGCTCGGCGCGGAGGCGGGGCTGGCCACCGCCGTGATCGCCGGTGCGCTGGCCGCCGTGTTCGGCGGCTCCAACCTCCAGGTCTCGGGCCCGACCGGGGCGATGACCGTGGTGCTCGTCCCCATCGTCGCCGACCACGGCGCGTCGGGCGTGCTCACGGTCGGGCTGATGGCGGGCGTGATCCTGGTCGTGCTGGCGCTGCTGCGGGCCGGGGGCAGCATGCGGTACGTGCCCGCACCCGTGGTGGAGGGCTTCACACTCGGCATCGCGTGCGTGATCGCACTGCAGCAGATCCCCAACGCCCTCGGTGTCCCCGTGCCCGAGGGCGACCGGGTGCTGGTGGTGGCCTGGCGGGCGTTCGAGGAGTTCGCGCGCACACCCGACTGGATCGCCGTCGCCCTGGCGCTCTCGGTGGCCGCCGTGATGCTGATCGGGGCGCGCCTGCGGCCGACCGTCCCGTTCTCCATCCTGGCCGTGATCGCGGCCACGCTCGTGGTCCAGGTCGCAGGACTGGACGGGGTGCGCCCCATCGGCGACCTGCCCTCCGGCCTGCCCACCCCCTCGCTCGCCTTCCTCGACACCGGCGCACTGACCGAACTGATCGCACCCGCCGTGGCCGTGGCGGCGCTGGCCGCGCTGGAGTCGCTGCTGTCCGCCTCCGTGGCCGACGGCATGACCGTCAACCAACGGCATGACCCGGACCGCGAACTGTTCGGCCAGGGCCTGGCGAACATCGCCTCGCCGCTCTTCGGCGGCGTCCCCGCGACCGGCGCGATCGCCCGCACCGCGGTCAACGTCCGCACCGGAGCCACCTCGCGACTGGCCGCCCTCGCGCACGCGGCGGTCCTCGCCGTGATCGTCTTCGCGGCCGCCCCGCTGGTGTCGAAGATCCCGCTCGCCGCGCTGGCGGGCGTCCTCCTGGCCACCGCCGTCCGCATGGTCGAGGTCGGTTCGCTGCGCGCGATGGCCCGCGCCACCCGCTCCGACGGGCTGGTCCTGGTCCTCACGGCCGTCGCCACCCTCGCCCTCGACCTCGTCCTCGCCGTGATCATCGGGCTGGCCGTCGCGGGCCTCCTCGCACTGAGCGCCGTCGCCCGGCAGGCACGCCTCGCCCCGCTCCCGCTCGACCGGGGCGACCACACGGAGGCGGAACGCGAACTGCTGGCCGAGCACATCGTCGCCTACCGCGTCGACGGCCCGCTGTTCTTCGCCGCCGCCCACCGCTTCCTGCTGGAACTGACCGAACTCGCCGACGTGCGGGTGGTCATCCTGCGCCTCTCCCACGTGAGCGTCATCGACGCCACCGGCGCCCTGGTGCTCAAGGACGCGGTGGCGAAACTGCGGCGCCGCGGCATCGCCGTCATGATCTCGGGCGTCCGGCCCGAGCACCGCAAGGTCCTCGAATCCGTCGGCACACTGGAGTCGCTGCGGCGCGAGGGCCGGGAGTACGCCACGACGCCGGAGGCGATCCGTGCGGCCCGCGACCACCTGGAACTCACCGGTGTCCTGCCCGCGCCCAGGGCCCCGCAGTCGGCCGCCGCGCCCACCGGGCCGCCGAACAGGCCCTGACCGACCGGGAGATCGGCCGGTACAGCCCCCGGAACACAGGGATGTGCGAAGTTGCTAATGTCGGAAAGCTCAGAGAATGGCGAGGTCGGGTGCCGACGACGCACAGGTGGGGCGAGGGACCTCGGACCGGACGACGGGACCGGGGCGGCGCGCCGGAAACCGGGAACCGGAGAGGGGACGGCACGATGACCATGCCGCTGTACCAACTGAAGGCCGAGTTCTTCAAGACCCTGGGCCATCCCGCCCGCATCCGGGTCCTGGAACTCCTCAGTGAGCGCGAGCACGCCGTCGCGGAGATGCTGCCCCAGGTGGGCATCGAACCGGCTCACCTCTCCCAGCAACTGGCGGTGCTGCGCCGGGCGAACCTCGTGGTCAGCCGCAAGGAGGGCTCGACCGTGTACTACTCGCTGACCAGCCCGCACGTGGCGGAACTGCTCCGGGTGGCCCGCACCATCCTGTCCGGAGTGCTGGCCGGCCAGGCCGAACTGCTCGCCGACCTCAGGGGCGAGACGAAACCGCTTCCTTAGCCCCGGCTTCCCCGACCCCGGCCCGCGGGGCCGGGGTCAGCCCGCCGGGGCCGCCTCCCCGCCCTCGCGGCGGCCGTGCAGGAAGAGCTGGGGCTCCGGAGTGGCGTCGGGATGGGCCGGGGTGAACAGCACGCTCTCCTCCGACAGCACCGTCAGCCCCGCCTCGCGCACCAGCGCGGTCACGGCCTGGGCGGCGAAGCTGGTGACCCGCACGCCCTGCCCCATGAAGACACCGTCGAAGCCCTCGACGTCCAGGGGCACGGTGGCCAGCGCGAACAGGCCGCCGGGGCGCAGGACCAGGGCCAGCCGCCGCACCAGGTCCGCCTGCTCCGCACGGGACATCTGGAGCAGGGCGAAGTACACGCAGACGGCGTCGAGGGAACCGTCCTCGAGCGGCAGCCCGCGGATGTCACCGCAGCGGAACTCGGCCTCGGGCACCTGCCGGGACGCGATCTCCACCATCACCGGCGACACGTCGACCCCCAGCACCCGGTGACCGGCCGCGGCGAGCGTGGCGGCCGTGGGCCGTCCCGTCCCGCTGCCCACGTCCAGCACCCGGCTGCCGGGCGGGAGCCGTTCGAGCAGCCACGCCAGCGAGGCCCGGTGCGCCTCGGAGGCGGCGAACGCCTTCTCGTAGTCGCTGCCCAGCGCGTCGAACACCGCCGCTGCCGGTGACCTGCGATTCCCGTCGGCCAAGACGCACCCCGTCTCCGCGTGTCGATGCCGGGCATCGTGCCATCCCCGAGCCGCCCTCACAAGCGTTCCCCGCTGCTCCTTCCGGCGCCCCTCCCACACCCCGGACCGGCTTGCGAAGGCCCCGGCCGGCACGGCAGGGTCGGGGTGTGCCGACTCTGCTGATCATCCATCACACGCCCTCGCCCCACTGCCAGACGATGTTCGAAGCGGTCCTGTCCGGGGCCGGCGCCCCGGAGATCGAGGGCGTCCGGGTCGTCCGGCGGGCGGCGCTCTGTGCCACGGCCGGCGACGTCCTGGACGCCGACGGCTATCTGCTCGGCACCCCGGCGAACCTCGGCTACATGTCAGGGGCGCTCAAGCACTTCTTCGACCAGGTCTACTACCCGTGCCTCGACACCACCCGGGGCCGGCCGTTCGGCTACTACGTGCACGGCGGCAGCGACGTCACCGGGGCGGTGCGGGGCATCGAGTCTGTCACGAAGGGCCTCGGCTGGCGGCGCGCCGCGGACGCGGTGACCGTCACCGGCGAACCCGACAAGGCCGCCGTCGAGCGGTGCTGGGAACTGGGCGCCACGCTCGCCGCCGGACTGATGGACGACTGATCCGCCCGGACCTCGGTGGCGGGATCAGCCCCCTCCGTCCACCCGGCGCCGCTCCTGCTCGTCCCAGGCACGGGTGTCCCGGGGCCGGGTGTACGGCTCGGCCTCGGGCGGATGACCACCGGCGATGGCCCGCTGCCGGGCGATCTCCGCGTCGAACTCCAGACCCAGCAGAATGGCCAGATTGGTGATCCACAGCCAGACCAGGAAGACGATGACACCGGCCATCGTGCCGTACGTCTTGTTGTACGAGGCGAAATTGGCGACGTAGAACGCGAAGCCGCCGGAGGCGGCCAGCCAGATCAGCAGGGCCAGGAAGCTGCCGGGGGTGATCCACCTGAACCCCCGGACCTTGGCGTTCGGAGCGGCCCAGTACAGCAGCGCGATCATGATCGTCACCAGGACGACCAGCACCGGCCACTTGGCGATCGACCACACCGTCAGCGCGGCGTCCCCGATACCGAGGGTGCCGCCGACCTGACGGGCCAGACCACCGGTGAAGACGACGATGAGCGCACTGACCACGGCCAGCACCATCAGCACCACCGTCAAACCGAGCCGCACCGGCAGCACCTTCCACACCGGACGTCCCTCGGGTATGTCGTAGACCGCGTTGGCCGAGCGGATGAACGCCGCCACATAGCCCGACGCCGACCACAGGGCGAGCACGAGACCGACGATCGCCACGACCGATCCGGTACCCGCGTTGCCCTGGAGCTGGTCGACGGCCCGGGTGATGATGTCGCGGACCGCCCCGGGGGCGAGTTGCCGGACGTTCTCCATCACCTTGTCCACCGTCGAGCGTCCCGTGATGCCCAGCAGCGACACCAGCACCAGCAGTGCCGGGAACAGTGCCAGCACGCCGTAGTACGTGAGAGCGGCGGCCCGGTCGGTCAGCTCGTCGTCCTTGAACTCGCGCAGCGCCCCCTTCAGCGCGGCGCCCCAGGCCCCTTTCGGGAGCTCGGTCGGCGCGTCCGGTGCCGACTGCTCCACCTGGTCGCTCGGTCCTTGCTCCCCCGGATCCGGGCCTGAGCGCTCCGGGTCCGGGGCGTCGCCGTCGGACCGCCTGCGGCGTCCCGGGACATTCGGTTTCATGGCCTTCGAGTAACCACGGAACGGGAGATCACTCCGCGCACGAGCGGCCACGGGAACGGGACAAGGTTGTGGGAGCGCTCCCAAAGCGTGCAGGATGCCGGGCATGATCTCCTCTCCCGTGATTCGTCCGTACCGCCGCGAGGACCGGCCGGCCCTCGACGACATCTGTGTCCGCACCGCGCACAACGGTCAGGACGCCCGCCTCCACTACCGTGACCCCGGCATCCTCCCGGCGGTCTTCGCCGCTCCCTACGTCCACCTGGAGCCCGAACTCGCCTTCGTCCTGGACGACGGGAAGGGGCGCGCGGTCGGTTACGTCCTCGGCACCGCCGACACGCCCCGCTTCGCGCGGGACTTCCGTGCCGCGTGGCTGCCGCTGGTCGCCGACCGGCACCCCGAGCCGGACGGGCTGCCCGGGAGCCCGGACGAGGAGATGGCCTGGCTCCTGCACCACCCCGAGCGGATGTCCGTCCCCGAACTGGCGGCCTACCCCGCCCACCTGCACATCGACCTGCTGCCCCGGTGGCAGGGGTGCGGGTACGGCCGGGAGCTGATGCGGACGTTCCTCGAGGCGCTGCACGTCCGCGGGGTGCCCTCGGTCCACCTCGTGATGGCGAAGGCCAACAGCTCCGCCAGGGCCTTCTACGACCGGATGGGCTTCCACGAGATCGAGGTGCTCCTCGACGATTCCGTCACCTGCCTCGGGCGCTCGACGCGGGACCACGACCGGCTCTGAGGGTCCCGTGCGCCGGCAGCCGACGGACGTGAACCTCCGTCGGCCAGCGGTCACTTCGGCTGTCCGGCATCTGAACTCCCTGCCGCGCAGGCCGAGTCGGGCGGGACCGTGGAGGCGCCCGGGCGCCCTGCGGTTCCCGGGAGGTTCCTGAGAATTCCCGAAGAAACCGTGAGGCGCTTGAACACACCGCGACGCGCCTACGTATGGGGCGTGGGAATCCCATGCCCACCCCCCGCGACAGAAGCGTAGGAGTACCGCCTTGGCACGCAACACACGCAGACGCCCACGAGGTCCACAGCGCGCGACCTTCGCCGCGGTCGCGCTGATCCTGGGCGGAGGGGGGTTGATGGCGGCCAATGTCTACGCTTCCGCGACGGAGGACGACTCCGTGGGCGGGGCCGGTCAGGCGCGCGTCCTCGGCGGCACCACCATCGACTGCCCCGACGTGGCGACCGAGCTGACCACGGTCCCCGAGAAGGCGCGGCCGGACGTCGACAAGGAACTGGCCGCGCTGGACGAGCAGATCGCCCAGGCCTACCAGCGCCTGGGGGAGTCCGCGCAGGCCATCCAGCAGGACCCCGGCGTCGCCGACGACAAGGTCATCGACCCGCTCGAGGAGGAACGCTCCGCGACCCTCGAACGCATCACGGCCGCCATGGAGAAGGAGGGCGACCGCCCCGAGGGCCTCGGTGGACTCGCCGACTGCTCCGTCCGCGACTCCGGAAACGCGTCCGCCCAGCCGGAAGACGGCCAGGACGGGAACGGCCAGGAGGGCGACCAGGGCGCAGGCGGCGCCGACGGCCAGGACCAGGGCGGCGGAAACGGCGGACAGGCGGGCAACGGGCCCGTCGCCGCGGACTTCGTGGACATCGAGAGCGTCCAGCCCAACGTGGTCAAGCCCGACCCGGCGGCGGACGCCTCGAAGGGCACCTTCGTCAGCAGCTGCGGTGTCAACGAGAACGGTCTGTTCAACTCGGACAACGTGATCGCGGCTCCCGGTGTCGCCAACGGCGCGCACCACTTCCACGACTACATCGGCAACCAGGCCACCAACGCCTTCTCCAGCGACGACCAGCTGGCGGCGGCCGACACCAGCTGTGAGGACCAGGGCGACAAGTCGTCGTACTACTGGCCCGTGCTGCGGCTGCAGAACGGCACCGAGGAGCAGGACGCCAACTCCCCCGGCGGCGGCATCGAGGGCAACGCCGGTGAGATCGTGACCCCCAAGGAGGTCACGCTGACGTTCGTGGGCAACCCGCAGGGCGAGGTCACGGCCATGCCGCGGCTGCTGCGCATCATCACCGGTGACGCCAAGTCGTTCGTCAACGGCCCCGCCAACGCCAACGCGTCCTGGAGCTGCACCGGTTTCGAGGACCGGCAGCTCGAGGACAAGTACCCGCTGTGCCCGCAGGGCAGTGACGTGGTGCGCACCTTCGACTTCCAGAGCTGCTGGGACGGCCGCAACACCGACAGCGCCAACCACCGTACGCACATGGCGTTCATGGACGCCCAGGGCAACTGCCCGTCCGGCTTCGCGCCCGTGCCGCAGCTGGTCCAGCGCATCGTCTACGACGTCGACGCGCCGAGCCTGAACGACGGCGGCGCGACGACCCCGCTGTTCGCCGTGGACTCCTTCCCGGAGCAGCTGCACAAGCCGGGCACCGACCACGGCGACTTCATCAACGTCTTCGACGAGGACCTGATGCAGGAGATGGTCGACTGCATCAACAGCGGCCGCACCTGCGGTGTCGGCGCCGGCGACGGCGGTGAGCAGCCGGGTGGGGACCCGACGGAGGAGCCCACCGAGGCTCCCGGTGGGGGCGGCAACGGCGGCAACGGCGCCGAGCAGCCCGGTGACGGCGCCGCCCAGCCGGGCGACAAGGGCGGTAAGGACGACAAGGGTGGCAAGGGGGGCAAGGGCGACAAGCCCGGTGCCGGTGACGGCGGTCAGGAGAACCCCTCGGAGCCCCCGGCCGACGCCCCGGCCACCGAGGAGCCCGCGGGTGACGACGCCACCACCCCGCCCGGCGACAAGCAGCCCGAGGTCCGGGCCTCGGCCGCGCCCCAGGGCGGTCAGCAGGGCGACGGCGCCGGCCAGGAGACGCCGGGCGTCGGCACGGCGACCGACGACGGCGGCCGGCAGACCGCGGCGGCCGACGCCACCGAGCCGCAGACCGTGAGCGGCGGTCTGGCCGAGACGGGTGCCCAGCTCTGGCCGGCGGCCGCGGGCGCGGTCCTGGTCATCGCCGGCTTCGTGCTGCTGCGCCGCGTGCGCCGCACCTGACCCGGACGGCCCGCGCGGCGAGGCGCGGGTACGCACGACGGCGGCAGGCCCCGCGGGGCCTGCCGCCGTCGTGTCGCACGCCCGGCCGTCCGGGCCTTGGGGAAGGCGCCGGCGCACCACGGTGGCGTCGACGAGGACGCTGCCGGCGAGGCCCGGACCCCAGCATCCTGACCACGATGTTCTCGCTGATGACGAACGCCGCGAACACGCTCACCACGATCAGCGCGGCGCAGGTGATGACCCGCGCGGTGATCTACCAGGGCGTGTTCTCCTCCGCCCCGGCTCTCCGCCCCGCCCCGTGCCGAGGCCGAGCCGGTCCTGGCCTCGTCCCCATCGCACGGGGAGGGGATCACCCCGGCTCTCGGACCGCGCGGGTGACCATGGCCGGCGACGGGCCCGGTGCCCGGGCGCGGTCACCCGGCGGACCCGGGCGGGGCGGGCCGCGAGGACATGCCCGCGGAGCGGGTCGGGCGTACTGTCCGAGGTGTGGAACGTGTACGTCCCTGAGGGAACAGCGGGCACCCGCGCACCTTCTCTGACGGGCGGGCAGCCTTCCTGCCACCGGAGCGGAGGCCGTGATGTCCGGGATGAGCGAGTCGTTCCTGGGCGCCGCCTCGCTGGACGACGCCCTGGGTGCGGGCCTGGCCGCCACGGTGCGGCGCACCGGAGCCTCGGCCGGCGCCCTCTACCTGCTGGACGCGGCGGACGGGGTACTGCGCCTGGGATGGCTGAGCGGGATCCCGGAGGATTTCAGCACCCCGTGGCAACGGCTGTCCCCCATCTCACCGACGCCCGTCACCGACGCCGTCCGGGAGGACCGGCTGGTCTGGCTCGGCGGTCAGGACGAGATGGTGCGCAGATACCCCCGGATCGCCGCGGTCCTGCCGTACCCGTTCGCGATGGCCGCGATGCCCCTGACCGGGGCCCGCCGTTGCTGGGGCGCCATCGGCCTGATGTGGCCCGCCGACCACCCGCAGCACGTCACGGCCCGTGAACGGCACAACATCACGACCAGCGCGCGTCACCTCGCACGGCTCCTGGAGGACAGCTCCCGGCCGCCCACCCTCCACGACCGGCCGCGGATCGTCACCCCGGGCGCCGTGGCCGGCCCGGCGCAGACCGGGCTGGCCGCCTGCGACTATCTGGAGCGGCTGCCCGAGGGAGCGGTGTCCCTCGATCTGGAGGGCCGGATCACCTTCCTCACCACCGACGCCGCCCGCCTGCTCGGCCGCCGCACGGAACAGCTCCTCGGCACCAGGCCCTGGCAGTCCCTGCCCTGGCTGGACGACCCGGTCTACGAGGACCACTACCGCACGGCGGTGGTCAGCCGGGTACCCGTGACCTATGCCGCCTGCCGCCCCCCGGACCAGTGGCTGACCTTCGAACTCCACCCGGGCAGCAGCGGCATCAGCGTCCGTATCACCCCCCGGAAGGAGTACACCGCGGTCCTGCCGACGCCCGCGGACCTGCCGCGCCCCGAGCCGGCCCCCATGGGACGCCTGCACCAACTGGTCCATCTGGCCGCCGCGCTCACCGAGACGGTGACCGTGCAGGACCTCGTGGACCTGATCACCCACCAGATACTGCCCGCCTTCGGAGCCCAGGGCCTGATGCTCACCTCGGCCGAGGCAGGCCGGCTGCGGATCGTCGGCCACCACGGCTACCCCGGCGGCGTCGTGGAACGGCTCGACGCCCTGGACCTGGACACGGAACTCACCCCCGCGGGCGATGTCCTGGCCGCCGGCACGGCCGCCTTCTTCGGCAGCCAGGACGAGATCGCCGCCGGGTATCCCAGCACCGTCCACCTCAGCGACAAGACGGCCTGGGCCTTCCTCCCGCTGACCATCTCGGGACGACCGGTGGGCTGCTGCGTCCTGTCCTACGACCGGCCGCACACCTTCACCGCCG
This sequence comes from Streptomyces sp. GDS52, assembly GCF_052246875.1. Lineage (NCBI taxonomy): Bacteria > Bacillati > Actinomycetota > Actinomycetes > Kitasatosporales > Streptomycetaceae > Streptomyces > Streptomyces sp. GDS52. Next base: position 342,970 of record NZ_JBQQCR010000002.1, on the reverse strand, counting down.
ACGAACGGGCCGTCCTGACCTCCCTGGCCGGCCTGATAGCCCAGGCCCTCGACCGCGCCCGCCTCTACGACACCCAGCGCCACCTCGTCGCCGCCCTGCAGCGGACCCTGCTGCCACGCGCCCTGCCCACCGTGCCCGGCCTCGACGTCGCCGTCCGCTACCTGCCCGCCGGGCCCGGCCTCGACGTCGGCGGCGACTTCTACGACGTGCTGCCCCTCGACGACACCACCGTGGCCGCTGTCATCGGGGACGTGGAGGGCCACGGTGTCACCGCGGCGGCCCTCATGGGCCAGGTCCGTCTCGCCGTCCACGCGCACACCACGGCCGGCGCGGCACCGGACAAGGTCCTCCTCCGGACCAACCGGCTGCTCGCGGACCTGGACTCCGAACTGCTCGTCTCCTGCCTCTACGCCCATATCGACCTGGCACGCCACGAAGTGACCCTCACCAACGCCGGACACGTCCCGCCGCTGCTGCGCCGGGCCCCCGGACGGGCCGACGTGGTGCACCTCGAACCCGGACCGCTGCTCGGTGTCGGCACCGGCGGCCACTATCCGGTCACCACCGTCGGCTTTCCCCCGGGCTCCGTCCTCGCCCTCTACACCGACGGCCTGGTGGAGGCCCCCGGCACCGACGCCACCCACGCCACCGAGCGGCTCGCCGAACGTCTGGCGGCGGGCGCCGACCTGGACCTGCACCGGCTCGTCGACCACCTTCTGCGCACCACGGAGCGCACCGGCCAGTCCGCCGACGACATCACCGCACTCCTCCTGCGGCCCACGGAACAGGGAGAGGGCGTCCTCCCGGTGCAACCTTCGGCTCAACCAGGCCGTCTCACCTGATACCAGCAGAAGGCGACCCTTGGGGGCGTAAAAAATGAAAAGAAGAACAATGTGCGTGACTCTGGCACTCGTGGGCGGCACGCTGGGAACGGTGGCGGCCCCCGCCGCCGCCACACCCACCGCCTCCCCCCGGACCGTCTCCGTCCAGGCCGTGACGCCCCGGTCCGCGGCGTGCCCCACCGGCTGGGGCAGCCGGGCCAAAACCGCCCCCACGGCCACGACGACACCGGTCCGGGACGTCAGGACCGGACACCACACCTGCTACGACCGGATGGTCGTCGACCTGCCGGGAGCGGGCGGCAGCGGCATCGGGTACACGGTCCGGTACGTCGACCGGCTGTACCAGGACGGCTCCGGCCGGCCGGTCCCCGTCGCCGGCGGCGCCGTCCTGGAAGTGCGGGTGGCCGCTCCGCCGTACGACCCCGGGACCGGCCGGCCCACCTACCCCGCGCGCGCCGGACAACCTCTGCCGGGAGTGGACCTGACCGGGTACCGCACCTTCAGGGACGCGCGGTTCGCAGCCGGCTTCGAGGGCGACACCCAGATCGGGCTCGGGGTGCGTACCCGGTTGCCGTTCAGGGTGCTGCAGCTCCCGGACCGTCTCGTGATCGACGTCGCCCACAGCTGGACGGACGCGAGCTGAACGCGACTGTCAGTGGTGGATGCCACCCTGCCGGTATGGACGAGCTGGAGTTCATGCGCGGCAGGGTCTACGGAGCGGACCACGACGATCCGGGGCCGCGCGACGGGCGGTTGTACGCGGAGCTGGCGGGAGGGCCGCTGGACGGTCTCCTGCTGGACATCACGGACCGTTCCGAGAGGGACCTGAGAGGCGGCGTCGGGCTGCCCACCGAGATAGGCCGCTACGGCGCGGGCGGCCGCGCCCTGTACGTGCCCCGCGGCAGGGGCGGGCGTGTGTTCGACTGGAAGGGCGACGTTCCCTGAACACGCGGCCCGTGCCGGCCGGCCGGCACGGGCGCGAGGAGGCGGGAGTGAGCCATGGGACTCCTTTCGGACGGCGGCCGGGCGGTGCGCGGCCGGATCGGTGACGCGATCTTCTCCCGGGTGGCGGGACCGGACGGCCGGGACAACCGTGCCCGTATCCACGGCACGCCCGGCCCGCGCTGGTTCGGTCCCGAACGGCCCGTCAGACAGGTGCACGGGGATGCCTCGATGTTCATCGGCGGACTGTCGGCCCTGCTGCTCCAGTCGCTCCATCCGCTGGCCATGGCCGCCGTCGCCGGGCACTCCGGGTTCCGCGGGGACCCGTGGGGCCGCCTGCAGCGGACCAGCACCTTCCTCGCCATGACCACCTACGGCCCGGCCGACGGCGCCCAGCAGGCCGTCGACCGGGTACGGGCCGTGCACGAGACGGTACGCGGCACGACCGCCGACGGCCACGAGTACCACGCCGCCGATCCCCACCTGCTGTGCTGGGTGCACATCGCGGAGGCCGACATGTTCCTGCGCGCCCACCAGCGCTACGGCGCCCACCCGCTGGACGACGAGGGCTGCGACGGCTACGTGGCGGACATGGCGCGCATCGCCACCGCGCTCGGCGTGCCCGACCCGCCGAGGAGCCGAACCGAACTCGCCGACCGGCTGGCGGACTACCGCGGGGAACTGCGGTCGACCCCCGAGGCACGCGGCGCGGCGCGTTTCCTGCTGCTCAACCCGCCCGTACCGGCCCTCGCCCGGCTGCCCTACGGCGCCCTCGCCGCCGGCGCCGTGTCCCTGCTGCCGAACTGGGCGTCCCGCGCGCTGTGGCTGCCCCGGGCGGCACCCGCCGAAGGCGTGCTCGTCCGCCCGTTCGGCACCGCCGTCACCGCGGGCATCCGCTGGGCGCTGGCCCCGCCCGCCGGCCCGGGGCAGGACGTCGCCGGTTGACCCGTCCGATCCGGGGCACTCAGAGCTGGCCGGTGCCGTTCGGACACGGGAGGCCGCAATGGCGGTTCGTCATCGTCTGATCAGTACGCGTCCGCAGACGGTCTGGGCCGTCCTCGCCGACGGCCGTCGCTACGCACAGTGGGTGGTGGGAACCTCGGATTCGGAGCCGGTCCGGGGCCACTGGCCCCGGCTCGGCGCGGCGATCCGCTACGAGGTGCGGCTGGGGCCCCTTCGCCTGTCCAACGAGACGGTCGTCCGACGCTGTGAGCAGGGTGAGGCCCTGGAACTCGAGGCCAACGCGGGCCCCCTCGGCACGGCGCGCATCGCCATCGAGCTGCGGCCGTGGGGAGACCAGTGCCTGGTGCTCGTGGACGAGCATCCACTGCGCGGAGTCGGCGGCCGCCTGCACAACGCGGCCGTGGAAGCCCTGATCCAGGTACGCCACCGCGCCATGCTCGCCCGGCTGGCGAAGCTCTGCGAGGCCGAGGCCGCCGAGGAGGAACGCCGCCGCCCCCTCGGTCAGGTCGTGTCGCCGAAGCCCGGCCGGGGAGGCGCTCGTGCCTGACGCCGTGGTGATCGGGGCCGGTCCCAACGGACTCGTGGCGGCGAACCTCCTGGCCGACGCGGGCTGGAGTGTGGACGTGCTGGAGGAGCAGCCGGAGCCCGGTGGCGCGGTACGGCACGACCGGGGCGTCGACCCGGACTTCGTCAGCGACCTCTGCAGTTCCTTCTATCCGCTCGCCGCCGCGTCCCCGGTGCTCGGCGGGCTCCGCCTGGAGGACCACGGGCTGCGCTGGAGCCACGCCCCGCACGTCCTGGCCCACCCGCTGAGCGACGGCAGGTGTGCGGTGCTCGACCGCCGGATCGATGTCACCGCCGACTCCCTGGAGGCCTTCGCGCCGGGCGACGGAGCCGCCTGGCGGCGGCTGCACGACGTGTGGCAGGACCTTCGCCCCGACCTCCTGAACGCCCTGTTCACCCCGTTCCCGCCGGTCCGCTCCGCCGCCCGGCTCGCCGTCCGGCTGCGCGGCGCGGGCGGCCTGCGGATGGCCCGCACCCTGGTACTGCCCGTCCGCCGTCTGGGGGAGGAGGAGTTCCGGGGCGAGGGCGGCGGACTGCTGCTGGCGGGCAACGCGCTCCACGCCGACCTGGCACCGGAGGCCGCGGGCAGCGGGGGCTTCGGCTGGCTGATGTCGATGCTCGGACAGACCTACGGCTTCCCCGTGCCGTCCGGCGGCTCCGGTGCCCTCACCGAGGCACTGTCCCGCCGGCTGGCCGCACGCGGTGGCCTGCTGCACTGCGGCCGGCGGGTCGACCGCATCGTCGTGCGCGAGGGCCGGGCGGTGGGGGTGCGCACCGCGGACGGCGAGACGATCGGCGCCGGGCGGGCCGTCCTCGCGGACGTGTCCGTACCGGCCCTGTACGGCGAACTCGTCGACGCCGTGCACCTTCCCGCCCAGCTGATGTCCGATCTGCGGTGCTTCCAGTGGGACTTCGCCACCTTCAAGGTGGACTGGGCACTCGACGGCCCGGTGCCCTGGCGGGCCGAGCAGGCCGCGGGCGCCGGCACCGTCCACCTCTCGGACGGCGTCGACGAACTGACCCGGTTCGCGGCCCAGCTCGCCATGGGCCAGGTCCCCGACCGCCCCTTCTGCCTGTTCGGGCAGATGACGACCTCCGACCCCACCCGCTCCCCCCGGGGCACCGAGTCCGCGTGGGCCTACACCCATGTGCCCCACGCCGCCGCCGGCGACGCGGGCGACGAGGGACTCACCGGTACCTGGGGCGCCGGGGAGCAGGAGGTCATGGCCGACCGCGTCGAGCGCCAGGTCGAACGGTTCGCACCCGGGTTCCGCTCCCGGATCCGGGCCCGGCGCGTGCTCGCTCCGCCGACGCTCCAGTCCCTCGACCGGAATCTGCACGGCGGCGCCATCAACGGCGGCACCGCGGCCATGCACCAGCAGCTCTTCTTCCGACCGATCCCCGGCACCGGACGCCCGGAGACCCCCGTGAAGGGGCTGTATCTGGCGTCCGCGGGAGCACATCCGGGCGGCGGCGTCCACGGCGCACCGGGCGCCAACGCCGCCCGCGTGGCCCTGCGCCGGCACCTGACGCCGGGCCCGGCACGGGTGCAGCGCCTGCTGGCCCGCCGGGACCGCACCGGCCGCAGGCAACCCGGTCCGGGCGCCCGAGCCGACGGCGGATGACCGGCACACCGACGACCACAGGCGGAGGCCAGACGATGACCAGCCACGACAACGGTCCCGACCGCGCGCACCAGCGCCCCGAAGGCGTCAGCCACACCACCGTGGAAGCCCTGGGGTCACTGTCGAAGGCACTGGAGACCACCGAGCGCGCCCGGGGCCACCTCTACAGCTTCCACCAGCTCACCGGCACCGCCGACCTCGAGCTGGACCGGGCGGTCGAACTCCTCCGCGAGGCCGGGCACCCGGAATGGGCCGAGACGGTGCGCACACAGATCCTGGGCCGGAACGTGATTCCCGGCCACTGGACGTTCCAGATCGTCGAGGCCTACGACCACACGTACTACGAGCCGTTCAGAGAATTCGAACGCGCTGCCGTCGAGGAACTCGCCGAGGGACACGACCACCTCTACGAGGCGGAGATGAAGGAAGCCCGCCGTACCGCCGGTCACCCCGACCACACCGCCCGTCCCGGCACCACCCCGGGGCCCGGGGCACGGGCGGAGGAGCACAACCGCACGGACCGCGCCCGGGAGTCCCGGAAGGAAGGGCCATGAAAGCCAACCCGCTCCACGGCCGTACCGTCGTGGTGACCGGCGCCGCGCGGGGCGTCGGAGCGGCCCTGGCCCGCGACCTGTCCCGGCGGGGGGCCCGGCTCGCCCTGCTCGGCCACGAGAAGGCGGCGCTGACGGCGGTGGCGGCCGGCCTGCCCACGGCGACACTGGTCTGCGAGGTCGACATCACCGACGAGGCAGCCCTCGGCGACGCCGCCGCACTGGTGCGGACGCGCCTCGGCACACCCTCCGCCGTCGTGGCGAACGCGGGTGTCGCGGAAGGCGGCCCGTTCGCCACCTCGGACCCCGCCGACTGGCGCCGGGTCATCGACGTCAACCTGACGGGAAGTGCGGCGACCGCCCGCGCCTTCCTGCCCGACCTGCTGGCGACCCGGGGCTACTACCACCAGGTCGCCTCGCTCGCCTCGATCGGCGCCGCCCCCATGATGAGCGCCTACTGCGCCTCCAAGTCCGGGGTGGAGGCCTTCGCCCACGCGCTGCGGGCCGAAGTGGCGCACCACGGCGTGGCCGTGGGCATCGGATACCTGAACTGGACCGACACCGACATGATCCGCGATGCCGACCGGTACCCCGTGCTGCGGGAACTGCGCGCCCGGATGCCGCCGCCCGCCCGGCGCGTGTACCCGGTGGACCGGGTCGCCGCCCGGCTGGCGGCGGCGGTGGAGCAGCGCAGTACGGCCGTGTACGTGCCCCGCTGGCTGCGCCTGGCGCAGGCGGCACGTGCCGCGCTGCCGCCGGTGGTGCTGCGGGTCGCCCGCCGCGAGCTGGCCCGCCTGGAGGCCGAGGACCCGATGCGGCACACGGGTCTGCTGGGCGCCGGCGGGGAGGCCGACCGGACGGCCTCCCGGAAGAACGGGTGACTCCCGGAGCGGCCGTGACGCCGGCCTCAGGACGCGGGCGTGGCCTCCCGCACGGCGCGGTGCACGGCCCGCGCCAACCGGGCGCCCCACAGGGAGCGGGGCCCGGCGAAGGCCTGCGGCTGCTCGCCGGGGCGGGGGACGCGGGCGGCGACACACACCGCGTCGGTGGGGGTCCCGGAGCAGTCGTGACCCGCCTCCAGAAGGGCCTGCACCTTCGCCTCGGTGGCCGTGGCCACCGCGTTGACCAGGGCGGCGTCGCTGAGCGGCACCGGCACGGCGACGATGATGTTGATCGTGCCCGGAGCGACGGAGCCGTCTGTGCCCGCGGTGTCCGGGGTATCCGCCGTATCCGCCGCCGGAGCGGCGGCCCAGCCGCGTACCTCGATGCCCGACGTGACGACCGCCTCCGCGCCGCCGTCGTGCGCGTGGGCGTACGCCGAGACATCCGCGGCCGTCATCAGCCCCACCCCCGGACCGCGGGCGCCCGCCCCGGAGGCGAGGACGGCGAGGTGCCGGTCGGGGTCGGTACGCCGATAGCCGTGGGAGACCTGGGCGTTGAGGACCCAGGCACGCTCGCCGATGCCTCCGCCCAGTACCGCGCTGCTGATCATCCGCAGGCCCGGCCCCGGAACCCACAGCAGGGCGTGCAGCCGCTCGCCGTCCTCGACACGGGTCAGGCAGCGTGGGCGCAGCAGCCCGACGGGGGTGCGGGGCGGTGGGAGGACGGCGGTCACCGGGCGGAACTCCTTGCGGGATCGGGGTCGGCCGATCGTATGCCGGACCGGCCGGCCCGGCACGTACGGGCCCCGCCCGGCCCTCCACCGCCGCCCCTGCTCCCGCCGGCCGGGCGCCGCCGCGGGCGCGTGCCGACGGGCGGGGGACACGGTCAGTGGCGACGGCCGCGGAGCTTGCCCAGCAGGCGCTGTGCCTGTGCGCGGCGCCGGGGGTCGGCCGCGGCACGTCGTACCTGCTCGGTCGCGCGCTGCCCCTGAGGGCTCCTGGCGAACCGCCTGATGCGCTCCACGATGCCGGCCATGAGGGCTCCTTTCCACGGGCCTGCGCCCTTGCCGTCCTCGGCGTTCCTGTTCCCCTCGCCTACCCCCCGAAGGACGGGATCAGCCCTGCGGGCACCCGGAGACAGTTACGTGCGGCGGGTACCGTCGGACTCCGGAGTGGAGTTGACGACCTCCGCCATCACGACCGCCTCGCCGCCGACGAGTTCGACACGCCAGAGCACGCCCGTCCCGTCCCGGTGCACGGGCTCGGCCCCGGAGTCGGCCAGACAGCGGTCGTAGCCGTAGCACTCGAGCATCACCCGGCGCAGTTCGGCGTTCTCCTCGGCCCGGATCCGCTCCGGCGTGAGGGCGCACAGCTCCTCCAGGACGGCACGCGGCACCGGCATGCCGCGCCAGGAGCACAGGGCGAAGCCCTCGGGGAACTCCGGCGCCGGGCCGTCGCCGTGGTCCAGCCGGTCCGCCTCGTCACGGTGCAGGGCGACCGGACGCTCGCACACCACCGCGCCCAGGTGGCCCGCCCGGAAGAAGCCGTACGGGAACTGCCCGACGAACAGCGTCTGTTCCCCTTCGTCGACGTGGCCGCCCTGCACCGGTCCAACTGGTCCCACCTGCCCGGCGCGACCCGGGAGGACGGCGACACCCGCCGACGCACGCCGCGACTACGTCTCCCGCCCGGCCGCCGACCTGGCCCGCGCCGAGTACGGCAGGCGCATCGACGCCGACGAGGTCCGCCGACGCCGCCTCGTCCAGTCACTGCTCCAGGCGGACGGCCTGCCCACCGCCGACTACCGGGCCCGGTTCGGCACCACGCCCCAGGACGACTTCGGCACCGAACTGTCCCGGCCCGCCGACCGCGGCCGGCTGACGGACGGCGATTCCCACACCCCGGTGCTGCGCCTGACCCCGGAAGGGCCGGCCCACTCCGACGCCATCGGCCCGGAGCCGTTCTCCCCGGCCGTACGGGCCGCCATGGCCGCCTGCGAACGGAAGTGAGACCCCGCCCATGGACCTGACCGCGCTCTGCCGGGGCCCGCTCGCCTCGTGCGACTACGACTGCCGTACTGCCCCTTCGCCAAGCGCCGCGACAGCCGGGAGCAACTGCGTGCCGACCGCGCCGCCCTGGAGCGGTTCACCCCCTGGGGAGAGGGCCTGGTCCGCTCCTGGTGCCGGCGCGCCCTGACGAAACTCTCCCACCGGCCGCACATCCGCCGGATCGCCGCCAAGTGCCACGAACCGGCCCGCCTCGGCGTCCGGTTCAGCGTCGGCATCGTCGGCCTGCCCGAGCACCTGGAACCCGCCCGGCGGCTGCGCGCCGAGCTCGGCAACCTCTACGACGGCACCCACCGGCAGGCACTGGGCCCCCGGACCTGCCCCCTCACCAGCTGCGACTGCCACATCGGCTACGTCCATCTGGAGACACTGCCGCTCTACGACGTGTTCGCGGGCGGTGTCCTGGAACGCATCGCGGCCTCGCCCGCGCGGACCGGTCCGCGCGATCGGGCGGGTTTGCCGCGGGACTCAGCGGCAAGTCGGTTTCCATGAGTGAACAGAACAAGAGCCCGAATCAGAAGACCACTTCCACCCGGACCGCCGCGTCCAAGGCCCGGAACGCCACGGAGAAGGCGACCGCCCCCGCCGGGCGGGCGGCCTCCGACACCGCCGGCAAGGCCGGTGACGCGGCGTCAGCGGCCAGGTCGGGCGCGGAGCGCGCGGCCGAAGCGGCGAACGGCGCCGTGCAGAGCGCGGCCAGGGGAGTCGAGGCGGGCCGCAAGGCGGTCGTCGCCACCTCGGGTCAGGTCGCCGCCACCGCGGTGACCGCCTGGACGGTCCTGTCGAACCGCAAGCTCGTCGCCGCCGGTGTCGGCGCCGGCCTGACCGTACTGAGCGCCGCGTCCTACGCGGTGGGCCGCCGTGCGGAACGCCACACCCAGGGGCCTTTCACCCGGATGACCGGCGGACGCGTCTGACCCGGAGCGGTGCCGGGGCGGGCGGTTCCACTCGCGCGGTGCGGCCCCGAAGGGGAAGGATGTGTCCGCAAGCGCACAAACAACCCCTGCCAAGGAGTGGGCACATGCAGCACGAGAGAGCGGGCGGCCCGGCCGGCCCCGAGGATCTCGTCGACGTCGCTCGGCTGGTCACGGCGTACTACGCCGTGCATCCGGACCCGGAGGAGGCCGGGCAGCGCGTCGCGTTCGGGACGTCCGGGCACCGCGGCTCGTCCCTGGCGGGCGCGTTCAACGAGGACCACATCGCCGCGACCAGCCAGGCCATCTGCGAGTACCGCGCGGGGCAGGGCACCGACGGCCCGCTCTTCCTGGGCGCCGACACCCACGCGCTCTCCGAGCCGGCCAGGGTCACCGCCCTGGAGGTGTTCGCGGCCAACGGCGTCACCGTGCTCATCGACAGCGCCGACGGATACACGCCCACCCCCGCGGTCTCGCACGCGATCCTCACCCACAACCGGGGCCGCACCGCGGGCCTCGCCGACGGCGTCGTCGTCACCCCGTCCCACAACCCGCCGGCCGACGGCGGTTTCAAGTACAACCCGCCCAGCGGCGGCCCCGCCGGCTCCGAGGCGACCACCTGGATCCAGGACCTGGCGAACACCCTGATCCGCGGCGGCCTGAAGGACGTCCGGCGCATCCCCCACGCCCGTGCCCTGGCCGCCCCCGGCACCGGCCGCCACGACTTCCTGGGGACGTACGTCGCCGATCTGCCCAGCGCGCTCGACCTGGACGCGATCCGGGCGGCCGGCGTCCGGATCGGCGCCGACCCGCTGGGCGGGGCGTCCGTCGCCTACTGGGGCCGCATCGCCGAACAGCACGGCCTGGACCTCACCGTGGTCAACCCGCTCACCGATCCCACCTGGCGGTTCATGACCCTGGACTGGGACGGCAGGATCCGCATGGACTGCTCCTCGCCGTACGCCATGGCCTCCCTCATCGCGCAGCGGGACCGCTTCGACATCGCCACCGGCAACGACGCGGACGCCGACCGGCACGGCATCGTCACCCCGGACTCCGGTCTGATGAACCCCAACCACTACCTCGCCACCGCCATCCACTACCTCTACGCACACCGTGAGCAGTGGCCGTCCGGGGCGGGTGTGGGCAAGACGCTGGTGTCGTCCGCGATGATCGACCGCGTCGCCGCCGACCTGAAGCGCGAACTGGTCGAGGTGCCCGTCGGCTTCAAGTGGTTCGTCGACGGGCTGGCGGACGGCACCCTCGGTTTCGGCGGGGAGGAGTCCGCCGGCGCCTCCTTCCTGCGCCGCGACGGTTCGGTGTGGACCACCGACAAGGACGGCATCCTCCTCGCGCTGCTCGCCTCCGAGATCACGGCGGTCACCGGAAAGACCCCCTCCGAGCACTACGCCGCTCTCACCGCGCGCTTCGGCGAGCCCGCCTACGAGCGGATCGACGCCCCGGCGACCAGGGAGGAGAAGGCCCGCCTGGCGAAGCTCTCCCCGGCACAGGTCACCGCCGACACCCTCGCCGGGGAGACGGTCACCGCGGTGCTCACCGAAGCCCCCGGCAACGGCGCGTCCATCGGCGGCATCAAGGTGACCACGGACAGCGCCTGGTTCGCGGCCCGCCCTTCGGGCACCGAGGACGTGTACAAGATCTACGCCGAGTCCTTCCAGGGCCCCGACCACCTCCGCCGGGTGCAGGAGGAGGCCAAGGCGGTGGTCCTGTCGGCACTGGGCGGCTGAGCGGTCCCGCGCGGCCGGTCCCTCGGCACGAGGGGCCGGCCACGCGTCAGCCCGTCCGGAGCTCCGACGCGGTCGGGGCGGGAGAGGCGAGTCCGGCCGGCGGCGACGTCGCCGTGGGCAGCTCCGCGGGGATGTCCTCCGACTGCTGCAGCACGGTTTCGCCGGGCTCCTGGCGCGCTGTGCCGGCCCCGGTGGACAGCAGGGACCAGGCGCCCACGGCCACCGCGATCGCGGCGGCCGTGCCGATCACCCGGCCGACCCGGCGCACTCTGGCCCTGCCGTCCAGATTCCGCCACGACGGCCCCTCCCACGGGTCCTCCGGGTACCACAGGTCACCGACGAAGGCCGTGGTGTCGTCCCCCTGTCCCTCGGTGCCGCGGCGGGCGGCGCGCGCCGGCTGCGGCCGCCACCCCGCCGCCCGCTGCGACGCGGAGGGTTCGACGGGGGCGGAGGCGCGGATGGCCCGCTCGTTGTCCGTGAGGAACCGCTGCCAGACCTCGTCCGGCGGGGACGGAGTGCCGTCCCCGCCCTTCGGCGTCTCGCCGTTCTCCGGTCGCTGCGCGGTCACGTCCGTTCGTTCCTCTCCGGTGCGGGAGCCCGCCGACGACACCACAGCCGACTCGCACCAGGACCCCGGCAGGATCATTGCACAGTGCGAAATCCGAGGACCAGGTACCCGACGGCCGACGCTTTCGCACGGCCCCTCCTCCGGGCGGGCGAACACATCCGCTCGAGCAACCCGGCACACCGGGCCCTGGAGGCACTGCGCGAGAACCGGCTCGCCGCACTGCCCCTGCCGCGTCAAATATGCATGTTAGGTTCCTATTTGAGAGGCCCCCGAGGACAGGACGGTGACACCCGATGACGGCAGACGGCGACGACGCCACCGAACACGACGGCGACCTCCCGCTGCCGCGGACGCTGTGCGACACCGCGGCGCTGGCGGCGCTCGAGGACGCGCCGGCCGGCGCCCTGTGGCGGCTCGCGGAGCCGGGACGGCAGCTCGACGCCAATGTCGTACGCATCCCGCCCGGCCGGCGGGTCGACACCCACCGCGAGCCCGACCTCGACGTCCTCCTGCTGGTCCTGGCGGGTGAGGGCTCGCTGACCGCGCCCGACGGCACGCAGCCCCTGCGCGCGGGCACCCTGATCTGGCTGCCGCACGGCTCCACGCGGAGCCTCGCCGCCGACGACGAGGGGCTGACCTATCTGACCGTGCACCGGCGCCGCCCCGGCCTGCGGATCGCCCCACCGGGCGCCACGGGTCCTTCGGACGGCCCTCCCCGGCAGCGGTGACGAGGTGAAACCGACACCAACAAAGTAATAACAGCAGACAACTTCTGAGCACTTCAGGCTGTCTAGTCCGCCATGAAGATCTCTTTCCTGATCCACAACGCCTACGGGATCGGAGGCACGATCACCACCACGTTCAACCTCGCGGCGGCACTGACCGGGCGTCACGACGTGGAAATAGTCTCCGTGTTACGGCACCGGGAGCACCCCCACCTCACCCCGCACCCCGGAGTGAGGCTGCGGGCCCTGGTGGATCTCAGGCGGGAACGGGACGATCCCCGGCACCGCAGACCGGCGAAGGTGTTCCCCTCGGCCGAGTACCGCTACCACCAGTACAGCGAGTTGACCGACCAGCGGATCGCCGAGTGCCTGGAGGACATCGACGCCGACGTGATCGTCGGGACCCGGCCGGGACTCAATGTGCACCTCGCGCTCCAGGCCCCGCAGCAGGTCGTACGCGTCGGTCAGGAACACCTCACCCTCGACAACCACCCGCCGAGACTGCGCACCGCCCTGCGCCGCGCCTACCGGCGGCTCGACGTGCTCACCACCGTCACGGAGGCGGACGCCGACGCCTACCGGCGCAAGATGCGGCTGCCCGGGGTACGGGTGGAGGCCCTCCCGAACAGCGTTCCCGACCCTGAACTGCCCCCCGCGGACGGCACCGCCAAGCTGGTGATCGCGGCCGGCCGGCTGGTCCCCGTGAAGCGGTACGACCTGATCATCGAGGCGTTCGCCCGGGTCGCGGCCGAGTACCCGGAGTGGCAGCTGCGCATCTACGGGAAGGGCGAGGAACAGGCCGGGCTGCGGCGCCTGATCGAGTCGCTCGGCCTGTGGAACAACGTTTTCCTCATGGGCGCGGCGACCCCCATGGAGGCGGAGTGGGTCAAGGGCTCGATCGGTGTGGCCGCGTCGAACTTCGAGCCGTTCGGCATGACGATCGTCGAGGCGATGCGGTGCGGACTGCCCGTCGTCAGCACCGACTGCCCCTACGGGCCCGGTGAGATCATCAAGGACGGAGTCGACGGCAGACTGGTGCCGGTCGGGGACGCCGCCGCCCTCGGCGCGGCCCTGCTGGACCTCGTCCGCGACGACGAACTGCGCCGCCGCATGGGCAGGGCGGCCCTCGACAACGCCCGCCGTTACGCACCCGGCCCCGTGGTGGCGCAGGCGGAACGCCTGGTCCGGGACGCCGTGGCGGCCCGAAGCGCCGGACAGCGCCTCGCCCCGGAGACCGGCCGCACACACCGTGCCCTGACCGGCCGGGGCCACGCCGCCGCCGACCTCGCCCGTGCCGCCGCGTCCGACGCGCTGCGCACCCTCCGGAAGGGACGCCCATGAGCACCCAGCAGGCCACGGACGGCCCGCGCGCCCACTGCACCGTCGACACCGACGGCCGGATCACCTTCCGTCTCCGGCTCCGGTCGTCCGGCCGCCCCCGACTGGAGTTGGTGCCACGGCCGAAGAAGAACCGGCCGGAGCAGCCGGCGCACCTCCTCGACCTCGAACCCCACGGTGACGACGGAGAGGTCCGGGCGGTACTCGCACCGCGACCGGAACTCCCGGAGGGCCGCTGGGACGCGTACCTGCTGAGGGAGCCGGAGGCCGGACGGGAACGGCTGCGCCCCGGCCTGCGGGACCTGCGCGCGCTCGTCGACGGAACGTTCCGGGTGGGACCGTCCCCGGTGGCGGTCCGGGTGCCCTATGCCACGAAGGCCGGCTTCCTCACGGTCCGGACCTGGCTGCGTACCGCCCACGCGGAGGCCGGCCGGCTCGACCTCACCGACGGTGCGATGACGGTCCGGGCCCGCCTGTACGGCGCCGAACTCACCGACGGGGCCGAGGTGCTGCTCCGGCTACGGGGCGACAGGACCACCGTGCGCGGCTACCGGCCGCGGGCCGAGGGCGACACGTTCGACTTCTCCGTGCCCTTCGCGGAACTGGCGGCCGCAGCGGCCGGCAATCAGGTCTGGGACGCCTTCCTGAGGCCCGCCGCCGACGCCCCGCTGGTCCGGATCAGCCGGCTCCTCGACGACATGGCCGACCGCAAGGCGGTGTGCGCGTACCCGCGGTCCGCGGCCGGCGGAGCCGTCCTGCGCCCCTACTACACCGTCGACAACGACCTCTCCGTCGAGGTGACCGCGACGGACCGACCGCGGTGACCGAGCGATCGTCATGACAGCCGTTCGGCACCCCCTGCGGCGGGCGCCGAACGGCCTTCGGCGGAGCGGGCGCCCGGAGTGCGGGCGGCCCCGATGAACGTGTGACCGTTTTGCCTCCCCGGACCGCTCTCTTGACCGTTTGTCGGTCGGGCGTCGACGATTCCCGTGTCCCGAACGGTTGTGTCCCCGACACGCAGGAGCCGCAGGAGGCGCCATGACCGGGCATCCGCCGGCCCCGCCTCCCGGCCCCTCGCCGCGCCTTCGCGCTGCACCGGCCGGCCGCATCCGTGCCGTGCTCGACGCCACCGACCCCGAAGTCCTGCCGCCCGACCACCCCTTGTGGCACTGCGAGCATGTCCTGCTCACCCCCCACCTCGCCGGTTCCCAGGGCAACGAGCCGCGCCGCCTGGCCGATCTCGCACTCGTGGAGATCGTGCGCCGGGCCGCCGGCGACGGCTTCCTCCACCCGGTATGCCGCGAAAGGATGACCTTCCTCGCATGAGCATCCCCTTCGAACTGCCCCCGGAGGACCGCGACCTGAGCCCGCACACCGGCTATACCCGCGCCCACTGGGAGGCCGCCGCGGACGGGCTCCTCACCGCGGCCTGGCGCTGGAGCACTCCCGGCCACGCCCTGCTGGACCTGCCGGGGCGCCCCTCCCGCTCGGGCGTGCGCTCCGACGGCCTCGAGGGGTACGCGAGGACGTTCCTCGCCGCCGCCTTCCGGGTGGCCGGCGCCGACGGGGACGACCCGCACGGCCTGCTGGAGCGCTACGCGAGCGGACTCGCCGCCGGCACCCGTACCCCGGGCCGCGAGGACACCGAGTCCTGGCCGCTGATCCTCGACTTCACGGTGCAGGGCCAGCCCATGGTCGAGTCGGCGTCGATCGCCCTCGGCCTGCGCCTGACCGCCCCCTGGCTGTGGAAGAACCTCGACCCCGGGGTGCAGGACCGCGCAGAGCAATGGCTGCGGGGCGCGCTGCGGCACACCCCCGCGCCGAACAACTGGTACCTCTTCCCGTACACCGTCGCCGGGTTCCTGGAGTCCGTCGGCCGGGGCGACGACGAGACGGCCGCCGCCCGGCAGCGCGCCGTGGAGCTCCTCGAGAGCTGGTACCAGGGCGACGGCTGGTACACCGACGGGGACCTGCGGGCCTTCGACCACTACAACGG
The DNA here is from genome assembly GCF_052246875.1 of Streptomyces sp. GDS52. Lineage (NCBI taxonomy): Bacteria > Bacillati > Actinomycetota > Actinomycetes > Kitasatosporales > Streptomycetaceae > Streptomyces > Streptomyces sp. GDS52. The sequence continues at coordinate 327,247 of NZ_JBQQCR010000002.1, read as the reverse complement.
CTGGGCCCTGCACCTCTACCCGGTCCTCGACGCCCGTCTCTCCGGCGACGCGGACGCCCTGGCCCACTACGGTTCCCGGCTGCGTTCCCATCTGGATGGCTTCGCCCTCATGTTCGGCGCGGACGGAGCGCTGATGCACTACGGACGGTCGCTGACCTACCGTTTCGCCGCCGTCTCCGCCGTCGCGCTGGGCGCGCTGACCGGCCACAGCCCGCTGACGCCGGGGGCTTCGCGCCGTGTCGCCGCCGGCAGTCTGCGCCACTTCCTGGACCGGGGCGCGCTGACCGGCGACGGACTGCTGAGCCTCGGCTGGCACGGCCCGCACGACGCCGTACTGCAGACCTACTCGGGTCCGGCGTCCCCCTACTGGGCGTCGAAGGCGTTCGTCGCGCTGCTCGCCCCCGCCGGCCACGCCTTCTGGAGGGACCGTGAGGAGCCCGCGCCGGTGGAGGAGCGCGACCGCGTGCTCGCCCTGCCCGCGCCCGGACTGCTCGTCCAGGCGACCCGGGCCGGCGGAGTCGTCCGGCTGCACAATCACGGCAGCCACCATGTGCGCCCGCACCAGGCGGAGTCGGCGGCCGAGGACGACCCGCACTACGGGCGCCAGGCCTACTCGACCCGCACCGGCCCGACCGCGACCGGGAACATCGCCGACAACCACCTGTCCGTGGTGGTCGGCGGCCGTCCCGGTGTCCGCCGCCGCGTCCACCCGCTGGGCACCGGGCACGGCGAGGGGTGGGGCTGGGCGGCCTCCTGGCACCGGCCGGTGTTCGCCGACGGTCCGCCGATGGTGCCGGGCCTGCGGGTGGAGAGCGTCACGGTGGCCCACGGCCACCACGAGCTGCGGGTGCACCGGGTGGTGGGGGCACCGGCGGACTCCCGTGTCACCCACACCGGCTGGGCCACCGGCCCCGACGAGCCGCTGGTCTCCTTCCTGCACGGCCTGTACGGCTGGGACGATCCCGCCCCGGTCCTGGTCCGCGCTCCCCGGGGCACGGCCTTCACCCGCTGGGCGCGGGTACCACGGCTGACCGGTCGGGCCGGCGGCACGACCGTCCACGTCAGCCTGGCGAGCCTGACCGCCGTGCCGGACCCCGGGCCCTTGTCGGAGGCGGTCCAGGAGATCCGGGTGGACGGGGCGGCGGTCGAGGTCGGGTGGGCCGACGGCGGAGCCCGTACCCGCGTCACGTTCGACCCGGTGGAGGTCGGCCACCCGCGGCAGTGAAGACCACTGCGCCGAACGGCCCCGTCACCTGGCGGTCCGTCCCGGATCCCTGGAGAGTCGTCCCGACCGGTGTGTGGACCGCCGGCCGGCCGGCACATCCCGCGACGCGCCGGGCCGAGCACGGGTCTTACAACTATGGCCGCGATTGCGGAATCCTGCCGGAGGGATTCTGAGCCCATGAGCAAGGAGCGGAACAGTGGCGGTGCACAGTACGTCGGACTCACTCGATTCGGACACTTACGAGGACGAACTGCCGGTCCGGCGGAGGCGCCCCGGAAAAGTCGTCGTCTCATGGCTGACCACGACTGATCACAAGACCATCGGCACGCTCTATCTCACGACATCATTCGTATTCTTTATTCTCGGTGGCATCCTGGCACTGGTCATCCGCGCGGAGCTCGCCCGGCCCGGTCTGCAGATCGTGTCGAACGAGCAGTACAACCAGGCGTTCACGATGCACGGCACGCTCATGCTGCTGATGTTCGCGACGCCGCTGTTCATCGGCTTCGCGAACTGGATCATGCCGCTGCAGATCGGCGCGCCCGATGTGGCGTTCCCGCGGCTGAACATGCTGGCCTACTGGCTCTTCCTGTTCGGCTCGCTGATCGCGGTCAGCGGTTTCCTCACTCCGGACGGACCCGCCAGCTTCGGCTGGACCGGCTACAGCCCGCTGTCGAACGCGATCCGCTCGCCGGGCCTCGGCTCCGACCTGTGGATCATGGGCCTGAGCTTCCAGGGCTTCGGCACCATCCTGGGCTCGGTCAACTTCATCACCACGATCATCTGCATGCGCGCCCCGGGCATGACGATGTTCCGCATGCCGATCTTCACCTGGAACGTGCTGCTGACCGCCCTCCTGGTCCTGCTCGCCTTCCCGGTGCTGGCCGCCGCGCTCCTGACACTCGAGTACGACCGGAAGTTCGGCGGAATGGTCTTCGAGGCGGCCAACGGCGGGGCGGTGCTGTGGCAGCACCTGTTCTGGTTCTTCGGCCACCCCGAGGTGTACATCATCGCGCTGCCGTTCTTCGGCATCGTGAGTGAGATCATCCCGGTCTTCTCCCGCAAGCCGATCTTCGGCTATCTGGGTCTGGTCGGCGCGACCATCGCCATCGCGGGTCTGTCGGTGACGGTGTGGGCGCACCACATGTTCGCCACCGGTGCGGTGCTGCTGCCGTTCTTCTCCTTCATGAGTTTCCTGATCGCCATTCCCACCGGGGTGAAGTTCTTCAACTGGACCGGCACCATGTGGAAGGGGTCGCTGAGCTTCGAGACGCCGATGCTCTGGTCCGTCGGCTTCCTGGTCACGTTCCTGTTCGGCGGTCTGACCGGTGTCATCCTGGCCTCGCCGCCGCTGGACTTCCACGTCACCGACTCGTACTTCGTGGTGGCGCACTTCCACTACGTGGTGTTCGGCACCGTCGTCTTCGCGATGTTCGCCGGATTCCACTTCTGGTGGCCGAAGTTCACCGGCAAGATGCTCGACGAACGGCTCGGCAAGATCACCTTCTGGACGCTGTTCGCCGGCTTCCACGGCACTTTCCTGGTCCAGCACTGGCTGGGCGCCGAGGGCATGCCGCGCCGCTACGTGGACTACCTGGCGGCCGACGGCTTCACCGCGCTGAACACGGTCTCCACGATCTCCTCGTTCCTGCTCGGCATGTCCATGTTGCCGTTCTTCTACAACATCTGGAAGACGGCCAAGTACGGCGAGAAGATCGAGGTCGACGACCCGTGGGGCTACGGCCGCTCCCTGGAGTGGGCCACCTCGTGCCCGCCGCCGCGGCACAACTTCCTCACCCTGCCCCGGATCCGCAGCGAATCCCCGGCCTTCGACCTGCACCACCCGGCGGTCGCCGCGTACGACCGGGAGGTCAACCGTCCGGAGACCTCCGCCATCCAGCCTCCCGGGGACGTGCGGGAGTGATCTCACAGCCCAGTGTGGAGGAGCATGTGAACCCCATCCAGGACAGTGCTCGAGGCCTCAACCAACTCGAGGGGTACCTGCTGTGGGCGGCCGAGGTCGAGGACGCCCGGCGGCAGGCCGGCCGATTCACCGAGCAACTGCCGTGGCTGACATCCGCACAGCGCGAGGACGTGGAGCACCTCTACACCGCCGAGCGGATCGCGGCCTCCCGCGCCTCACTCACCCGGATCTGCGACCGTGCGGCCGAGCTCCGGGGCGAGTACGAAGACCGCTACCGACAGCTGCGGGTGCGCTGCGTGGCCGCGGCGGTGGTGGGCGTGGCCAGTGGCGTGGGCGCGGCGATCGTCGCGATCCTCACCGGGTCATGACCGACCGCAGCGGTGCAGACGGGGGACGTTGCCCGGACTCGCGCGGGGTGCGAGGCGTTTTGACGAAGTCGAAGTCAGGCTGACCCCCATGGCTTCATCGATCCCCATGGCTTCACCGATCGAAGGTCCGCACCACGGATGTTGCCGGGTTCCGGCCCGGGGCGGCCGACGGTCCGCCGGCCTCGTCCGGGTGCGTGGACGGCTGCCGATGTCGGCCGTCGCGCTCCTGGTGACGGCGGTCCTCACCGGTTGCGGAGCGATCAGCGGCAGCACGGCGCGGGAGGCCCCGGCGGCCGCCGCACCCACGGCCGCCGCCTCCCCGGCCGCCACGCCCGAAGCCACGCCGTCGGTGGCCGCGCCGCACGCGGCCGGACCGCCGAAGACCGGATCGCCGGAGCACGGTGCCCCCGGCGCCGGGAGCACCACACAGGGCAGGTCCGATGCCGGCGCGGAGACGGGGTCACCCGCCCCGCTCGGCGCTCTCGGCCCACGGACGCTGGCGCTGATCCCCGGGAAAACCCGCCAGGCCGTCGTCGTCACCGGCGCGGGCAGGGACGCGAACCGCTCCGAGGCCGTGCTGTACCGGCGTACCCCCTCGGGGTGGAAGGCGGGTACTCCGTGGCCCGCCCGCAACGCCCTCAACGGCTGGACCGACGACCACCGGGTGGGCGACCTCCGTTCGCCGATCGGCGTGTTCACCCTCAGCGACGCGGGAGGCCTGCTGCCGGACCCGGGCACCCTGCTGCCGTACGACGCGTCACCGGGGTTCGCCATCAGCGGCACGGGCTTCATGGGGGAGCCGCTCGCCGGCTCCTTCGACTACGTCATCGCGATCGACTACAACCGCGTCCCGGGCACCTCACCGCTCGACCGGACCCGGCCGCTCGGCGCCGACCGGGGCGGCGGCATCTGGCTGCACGTGGACCACCAAGGGCCCACCCAGGGCTGTGTGAGCCTGGAGGAACCGCACATGAGGCAGCTTCTGCAGGCGCTCGACCCCGCGCAGCACCCGGTGATCGTCATGGGGGACGCCGGGTCACTGCGCAGGTGAACGCGGCCCCCGGGGAGCCGGTGCCACGCTTTCCCGTGCTCCGCGCTCCCGTGCCGCGTCGCGTGGTCCACTTGCCCGTACCGCGTTCGTCCCAGTCCGGGTCGACCTCGGCCCGCTGCGTTCCGCCCCTGTCCAGGAGGGACCGGCCGGGGGCGCTCTCGCCGGCGGTGAGGTGCTCCAGCACCTCGACCAGCTTCTGGCACGCGCGTTCCACGGAACGTCTGGTGTCGAGCTGCTCGGTGATCACCGCGGACAGGAGGAGGGAGGGCAGGGCCACCGTGCCGTTGAAGGCCTGGAGACCGATCAGCACCTCCTCGCGTGCCAGGCCCTGGAAGGGCCCGGCACGATCGGTGGCCGCGACGGTGGCCATGACGGAGGCGAACAGCGCGCACAGCGAGCTGCCGATCAGCTGGAACCGCAGCGCCGCCCAGATCAGCAGCGGATGGATGAGGAACAGCATGCTGGTGCCGATACGGGTGACCAGGGGCACCAGGCAGACCGTCACGACCAGCAGACCCGCGGCCTCCTTCCAGCGCGACCAGCGCAACGGACCGCGGAAGTGGTGGATCGCGAGCAGGACCGGGGTCATGATCGGCACCCCCGTGGCGTCGCCCACCCACCAGGCCGGCCATACCCCCCCCAGAAACCGGACACCGGCAGCTCGCCGGTGGCGACGAACAGGACGGCGGCGGTGGACGAGCTGATCAGCATCGAGGCGAAGGCACCGAGGAGCACCAGTGCCACACCGTCCCGCAGACGTGCGAGGTCGCTACGGAAACCCACCCCGCGCAGCAGCAGGTACCCGCACACAGGCGCGGCCGTGTTGCCCGCGAGGAGGACGAGCGAGTGGAGGGTCGGGGAGGTGAGCGACAGGATGACGGCCAGGGTACCGAGGGCGATCCCCGGCCAGCAACGCAGTCCGAGGACGAGCAGAGCGGCGACGGCCACCCCCGTGGGCGGGCCGGACGGGTGAGACCACGGTGCCCTGGATGCGCAGCTCCCGGGTCGGTCCCAGTTCTCCCGCCGCGTCACAGCAGGCGGCGACCGCCAGTGTCTCCAGTGTGCAGACGACCGGCTTGCGCAGATCCTGGCTGGCCACCACAGAAGCCATCGGACGCCGGACGCGCACCGTCTGCGAGGTGAGGGGCTTCAGGGCCGCCGGTCCAAGCCGTCGTGCCCGATCACCAGGACGGCGGCGTCGTCCTCGTGGCCGACCTGCGCCGCCCCCTTGATCACGGCGGCGGCGAGCGCGTCCGCGTCCCTCTGCACGACGGCCGCGGTCCCCGCGAGCCGGACCACGTGGTCCAGTCCTTCGTCGAGCCCCATCGAGGGGCCTTCCACGACCCCGCCCGTGACCATGACGAACACACCGCCCGCGTCGAGCCGGTACCGGGTGACCGGATGGGCCGCCCCCGGCTGGACGCCCAGGGGAGGTCCGCCCCCGTCCCTGCGTCACGCCCGACCGGCCGTCGGCCGTGGCCCACACGCACGGCAGATGTCCGGCCCGAGCGCTCTCCAGCACGCCGCTGGACGGGGCGAGCCGCATGAAGGTACAGGTGGCGAAGAGACCAGAGCCCAGCGACATCAGCACACCGTTGGTCCGGGCGAGCAGCTCGCCCGGTTCACCGGTGACGGAGGCCAGCGCCCGCAGCCCGACCCGGACCTGGCCCATGAAGGCGGCCGCCTCGACGTTGTGCCCCCGGACGTTTCCGATGGACACTCCGATGCGGCCGTCGGGCACCGTGAAGGCGTCGTACCAGTCGCCGCCCACATCGAGCCCCTGATAGGCGGGCGAGTAGCGCACGGCCAGGCGCACGCCGGGGGCGACGGGCAGACTCCGGGGGAGCATGCCGCGCTGCGGCGCGACGGCCAGTTCGACCCGGGAGCGCTGCACCTCGGCCTGCGCACGCGTCTGAGCCGTCAGCGCCCCGAGCCCGGCCAGCCCCTAGGCTGTGCCCATGGAGCAGCGCGAGATCATGCAGCGGGGTGTCGGCATCCTCACCGAGGCCCTCGAGATGCGGCGGCAACTCCGAGAGAACCCGGACGCCGAGGTGATGAGGAGCGGAGCCGTCTCCAAGCTTCTCGAAGAGATGCTGCCGCACATCCAGTTGCCGGCCGACGCGAACGCCCGCGAGGTGGCGGAGATCGTCACCGAGAAGCTGGGGCCCGCCATCGTGCACATCACCTCCGCGCTGGCCTTCGCCTTCGTGCAGCTCGCCGAAGTGCACGACGCGGGCCGCACGGACGTGTCCTCCGCGGACGTCCTGCGCTCCATCTCGCTGCGCTACGAATCCGGGAACGAGCGGTAACCGGCGGGGGCGTTCGCCGTACCGGGTGCGGGTGCGGGCGACGGTCGGCTGTGGCGCGACGGCGCCCGGGGGGACGGGATCCCGGGTCCGCCGCACCGCCGTTCGTCCCGGACTCTTGACTCCCTACGTGCCGGTAGCCATGCTCGGCGCATAGCTTGTACCGGTCATGACAATCGGATGGGCCCGGGTCATCGGTCCGGGCCGCCCGGTGGGCCGGCCGTGCCGCTGACGGAGGGACGTGGGCCGTGATCACCGCTCGACGCCGGTACGGCGGTGGACGCCGCCAAGTCGCCCTCGTGACAGTGCTTCTGCTCGTGCTCACCGTGATGTCCCTCGGTCCCACGCCCAGTTCCGCGGCCGACGGCGACTGGTGGGAGCCGACCGCGCGGCCGGCGCCGGACTCCGGGATCGGCGTCACCGGCGAGCCGTTCACCGGTACCGACGCGCGCGGAGAGGTCCGCGGGTTCGTCGACGCGCACAACCACATCATGTCCAACGAGGCCTTCGGCGGCCGGCTCATCTGCGGCCGGCCCTTCTCCGAGAAGGGGATCGCCGACGCGCTCAGGGACTGCCCCGAGCACTACCCCGACGGCTCGCTCGCGATCTTCGACTTCATCACCAACGGCGGTGACGGCAGGCACGACCCCGTCGGCTGGCCCACCTTCGAGGACTGGCCGGCCCACGACTCGCTGACCCACCAGCAGAACTACTACGCCTGGATCGAGCGGGCCTGGCGCGGCGGGCAGCGGGTCCTGGTGAACGACCTCGTCACCAACGGCGTGATCTGCTCCGTGTACTTCTTCAAGGACCGCGGCTGCGACGAGATGACCTCGATCCGGCTGCAGGCGAAGCTGACCTACGACATGCAGGCCTACATCGACAGGATGTACGGCGGCACGGGCAAGGGCTGGTTCCGGATCGTCACCGACAGCACCCAGGCCCGTCAGGTCGTCGAGCAGGGCAAGCTCGCGGTCGTCCTGGGTGTGGAGACCTCCGAGCCGTTCGGCTGCAAGCAGGTCCTGGACATCGCCCAGTGCGACAAGACCGACATCGACGCCGGGCTGGACGAGTTGTACGACCTCGGCGTGCGCAGCATGTTCCTGTGCCACAAGTTCGACAACGCGCTGTGCGGGGTGCGCTTCGACGAAGGCGCGCTCGGCACCGCGATCAACGTCGGACAGTTCCTGTCGACCGGCACCTTCTGGCGGACCGAGCAGTGCGCGGGCCCCCAGCGCGACAACCCCATCGGCCTGGCCGCCGCGCCCGGAGCCGAGAAGGAACTGCCGGCGGGCGTCGAGGTCCCCGCCTACGCCGAGGACGCCCGGTGCAATGTACGGGGTCTCACGGACCTCGGCGAGTACGCGGTGCGCGGCATGATGAAACGCAACATGATGCTCGAGATCGACCACATGAGCGTCAAGGCCACCGGCAGGGTGCTCGACCTCTTCGAGGCCGAGTCGTACCCCGGCGTGCTCTCCTCGCACAGCTGGATGGACCTGAACTGGACCGAGCGCGTCTACGGCCTCGGCGGCTTCGTCGCCCAGTACATGCACGGCTCCGAGGACTTCGTCGAGGAGGCGCGGCGCACGGAGGCGGTGCGCGACGAGTACGGAGCGGGCTACGGCTACGGCACCGACATGAACGGCGTCGGAGGCTGGCCGCCGCCGCGCGGCGCCGACGCGCCCCACCCCGTCACCTATCCCTTCCGCAGTGTGGACGGCGGGTCCGTCATCGACCGGCAGAGAACCGGCGAACGCACCTGGGACCTGAACACCGACGGAGCCGCGCACCACGGACTCGTCCCCGACTGGATCGAGGACATCCGGCGTGTCGGCGGCCAGGACGTGGTGGACGACCTCTTCCGGGGCGCCGAGACCTACCTCGGCACCTGGGGCGCCTCCGAGCGGCACCGGGCGGACGCCAACCTCGCCGAGGGCGCCCCGGCGACCGCCAGTTCGGCCGAGTGGAACCCGTTCACCAGCTACGCCCCCGGCCGGGCGGTGGACGGCGACCGGGGCACCCGCTGGGCCAGCGACTGGAGTGACGACCAGTGGCTCCGGATCGACCTCGGCGCCACCCGGGAGGTCGGACGCGTCACGCTCGACTGGGAGCGCGCGTACGGGACTTCGTACCGCATCGAGCTCTCCGCCGACGGCTCGGACTGGCGGACCGTCTGGTCCACGGCCTCGGGGGACGGCGGCCTCGACACAGCCCGCTTCCCCCCGGAGCCGGCCCGCCACATCCGCCTCCGGTTCCTGGACCGGGGGACCGGCTGGGGTTACTCCCTGCACGAGGTCGGCGTCCACCGGAATTGACGGCGGTCCCCGCCCGCCCGGGACGGGGCACTTCTCAACTCCGTTGCGGCAGGGCGCCGTCCAGGAGTTCGCGTACGGCGGGGAGCGCCGCCGTACGGTCGGCGGGGACGAGACCGATGCGGGTGCGGCGGTCGAGCAGGTCGCTCTCGTCGAGCGCCCCCTCGTGGCGCAGGGCCCACAGCAGTTCGGCCCCGGTGACCGGGTGCCCGGACAGCACGGGCTCGCCCAGCCGGGCGTCCCGCGCGCCGAGCGCGTGGACGGCCGGCGCCTCCGTTCCGTAGCGCCGCACCAGGCGGCGGGGTGCGGCCAGGGCGGTGAGGACGTGCGGCGGTGCGGCGCCCACGAGCGGGAGGGACGCGGTGCGGGACGGGCCGGCCGGCAGCCGGCGGACGCGGACGGCGGTGTCGACCGCGTCCTCGGCCATGCGCCGGTACGTGGTGAGCTTGCCGCCGACGACGGTGACGACCCCCTCGGACGAGGTCAGGACCGCGTGCCGTCGTGAGACGTCGGCGGTCCTCGTCGCCGTACCGGCGCCGGCCGCCGCGGTGTCCAGCAGGGGGCGCAGTCCGGCGAAGGCCCCGACGACGTCGTCCCGGTGCAGCGGGACCTCCAGGACGGAGCACAGGACGTCGAGGAGGAAGCCGATGTCCGTCTCGGGTGCCTCGGGAACCTCGGGGACACCGCCGTCCACGGGTTCGTCGGTGAGCCCGACGTAGACCCGGCCGTCGTCCTGGGGCAGCACGAGGACGAAGCGGTTGCTCTCCCCGGGGACCGGGATGTGCAGGCCGGCCGGGAGCGGACCGAGGCTGTCCGGGCGCAGCACGAGGTGGGTTCCGCGTGAGGGGCGGATCCGGATGCCGTCGACGAGACCGCCGGCCCAGACGCCGGACGCGTTGATCACCGCGCGGGCGCGGATCTCGCCCTCCTCGCCGGTGAGTTCGTCGCGGACCCGGGCGCCGGAGGCGGTCAGCTCCAGGGCCCGGAGCCGGGTGAGGACGCGCGCCCCGTGCGCGGCGGCGGTGCGGGCGAGGGCGGTCACCAGACGGGCGTCGTCGGTGAGCCGGCCGTCCCACGACAGCAGGCCGCCCCGCAGTCCGTCGCCCCGTACGGCGGGGGCCAGGTGCCGGGTCTCGGTCACCGAGACCCGGCGCGGTGCGGGCAGGGTCGCCCGCGCGGTGCGGGCGGCCAGCCGCAGGGCGTCCCCGGTCCGGAAACCGGCGCGGGCCAGGGCGGCCTGACCGCGGGAGACCAGGGGGGTGAGGGGCAGGACGAAGGGCTGGGCGTGCACCAGATGGGGGGCGGTGCGCTGCATCAGCACCCCGCGTTCGACCGCGCTCTCGTGGGCGACGTCCAGCTGGGCGGAGGCGAGGTAGCGCAGCCCGCCGTGGATGAGTTTGCTGCTGAAGCGGGAGGTGCCGAAGGCCAGGTCGCGGGCGTCGACGGCCACCACGCTCAGACCGCGGGCCGCGGCGTCCAGGGCGGTCCCGGCGCCGGTGGCACCGAGACCGACGACCAGCACGTCGACGGCCGGGCCGCCCACGGTCTCGGTCAGCTCGCGGATGCGGCGCCCGGCGGACAGGGACGAGACGGAGGACGGTCCGGTGAGGGCGTTCATGGGGTGAGGGTCCTCTCCAGGATGTCGCGCAGTTCTGCGAGGAACGCCTCGGAGGTGAGGTCGGGGTCGTCCTCGTCGGTCATGGTGCGCAGGGACAGGGTGAAGGACTGGACGATCAGGAGCACCGACCGCGCCTGCCGTTCGGGATGACCGGTGCGCACCGACCCGTCGGCGTGTCCCTCGCGCACGGTGCCGGCCAGCATGTCCAGCAGAGCCACCTGGCTCGCTCCGCGACGGTCCAGCACATAGGGCAGGAGCAGTTCGGGATCCACGTCGACGATCTTCCGGAAGAGCGGGTGCCCGCCGAAGGCGCGCACCCCCGCCACCAGTCCGCCGACCACGCGCTCCCGGCCGGTGACGTCCGAAGAGCGCTCGGGGATCGCGCCGGCGGCCACGGCGATCCATTCCCGGGTCATGAGGTCCCCGACCAGCGAGCGCACATCGGGCCATCGCCGGTACAGCGTCATCCGGGAGACCCCGGCGCGGCGGGCCACGTCGGTCAGTGTGGTGCGGCGGACCCCGACGGCCAGAACGCAGTCGCGCACCGCGTCGAGCACGGCGTCGTTGTCCGAATGATTGTGACGAGTAGGCGTCATGTGTAACAGTGTAACGGCAAGTGGGGCCGTCGGCGACGGCATCGCTCCTATCGACGCTCGAACCGACCGGTGAGGACGACAGTCATGGACATGCTGTGGAGCGGCTGGGGCGACCCGGCCCGGGCGACGCCGCTGCCCGACACGGTGATCGGGCTGTTGCGCGATCTGCTCGGCGTCGAGCCGTGCGCGGCCGAGCCGGTGGCCCTCGGGGAAGTGGCCGTGCCCGAGCCCCGGTTGGCGTCCGCCGCGCACCGCGCGCTGGTCGAGGCGCTGGGCGGTGAGGACCAGGTGCGCACCGACCCCGAGACACGGATCCGGCACACGCGCGGCAAGTCCACCCCCGACCTGCTGCGGATCCGGCACGGTGACGTCACCGACATCCCGGCGGCCGTCCTGTTCCCCGCCGGCCACGACGAGGTGCTCGCCGTCCTGCGCGTCTGTGCCGAACAGCGCCTGCCCGTGGTGCCGTTCGGCGGCGGCACCTCCGTGGTCGGCGGTCTCGCCCCCGGCCGGCAGGGCACCTTCGTCGCCCTGGACCTGCGGCGTATGGACGCGCTGCTCGCCCTCGACCCGGTCTCCCGCACCGCCACCCTGCAACCCGGCCTGCGCGCCCCGCAGGCCGAGGCGCTGCTCGCCGGACACGGCTTCACCCTCGGCCACTTCCCCCAGTCCTACGAGTGGGCCACCCTCGGTGGCTTCGCCGCGACCCGCTCCAGCGGCCAGGCGTCCGCCGGGTACGGCCGCTTCGACGAGATGGTGCTCTCCCTCACTCTCGCCACCCCCGAAGGCACCCTCGACACCGGCCGGGCCCCGCGCTCGGCGGCCGGGCCCGACCTGCGCCAGCTCGTCCTGGGGTCCGAGGGGGCCTTCGGCGTCATCACGTCGGTGACCGTCCGGATCCGGCCTCTCCCGCAGGCCCGCCTCTACGAGGGCTGGCGGTTCGACTCCTTCGAGGAGGGCGCCGCCGCGCTGCGCCGCCTCGCCCAGGACGGGCCGCGCCCCACCGTGCTGCGGCTGTCCGACGAGACCGAGACGCTGGTCGGCCTCGCCCAGCCGGACGCGATCGGCTCCGGCACCCCGCAGTCCGCCGGATGTACGGCCGTCGCCGGATACGAGGGCACGGAGGAGGACACCGCGTACCGCAGGGAGAAGGCCGCGGCCGTCCTGCGCGCGTGCGGTGGAACGCCGCTGGGGGAGGAGCCCGGCCGCCGCTGGGCCCACGGCCGCTACTCGGCTCCTTACCTGCGCGACTCGCTGCTCGACGCCGGGGCCCTGGCCGAGACGCTGGAGACCGCGACGTTCTGGTCCAGGATCCCCGGGCTGTACACCGCGGTCCGCGACGCGCTCACCACCACGCTCACCGAGGCCGGCACCCCGCCCCTGGTGATGTGCCACATCTCCCACGTCTACGAGAACGGCGCCTCCCTGTACTTCACCGTGGTCTCGGCACAGGGCGACGGCGACCCGGTGGCGCACTGGACGCGCGCCAAGCACGCCGCGAACGAGGCGATCCTCGCCGCCGGCGGCACGATCAGTCACCACCACGGTGTCGGCACCGACCACCGGGACTGGTACGTCCGCGAGGCCGGCCCGCTGGGGGCCGACGCCCTGCGCGCGGTCAAGCGGCGCCTGGACCCGGCCGGAGTGCTCAACCCCGGCGTCCTCCTGCCCGCCGACTGAACCGAAGCGCCGTCATCCGTCAGAGGGGCATCCCGCTCCATCCCGTCGGTCCGCCCGGAGGCAACCCGATGCGACAGTTCACCGCCGTCGTCAACCCCACCGCGGGCGGATCCACCGGAGCGGCCGCGCTGCTCGCCCTCGCACGACGGCTCCGGGAGGCCGGGGCCGAACTGCACACGGAGTACAGCCGCAGTCTGGCCCACGCGCAGGAACTGGCCCGGGACGCCGGGCGGCGGGGGCGGGTGGTGCTGGCCGTCGGCGGGGACGGCATCGCCGGAGGCATCGGCGGCGCCCTCAGCGGGACCGGTGCCACGCTCGGCCTCGTACCGGCCGGCCGGGGCAACGACTTCGCGCGGGCCCTGGAACTGCCCACCGAACCGGCGGCCCTGGCCCGGATACTGCTGGAGGGCGAACCGCGGCACGTCGACACCATCGAGGTCGAATCGGCCGTCCACGACCGCACCGTGGTCCTCGGCAGCGTGTACGCCGGAGTGGACGCGCTCGCCAACCGCCACGCCAACCGCAGTAGGCTGCTGCGGGGCGCCGCCTCCTACTACGCCGGCGGACTGCGGGCGGCCGCCACCTGGCGGCCGGCCCGCTACCGGGTCACGATCGACGGCGAGGAGCACGCACACACCGGCTACACCGTGGTGGTCGCCAACTCCGGCTACTACGGCTCCGGCCGCGTCATCGCGCCCGACGCCCGGGTGGACGACGGGCTGCTGGACGTCGTGATGATCGAGGACGCGCCCCGGCGCCTGTTCTTCGCCCTGATGAACGACCTGAGGACGGGCGCCCACGTCCACCGGCCCCAGGTGCGGATGGAGCGGGGCCGGGAGATCCGTGTCGCCGCCGACCGCGACGTCCCCTACGGTGCGGACGGCGAGGTCGACGCCCTTCTTCCCGTGACGCTCAGAGTGCTGCCCGGAGCGCTGCGCGTGCTGTGCTGACCTCAGACCCGGGAGCCGTGGTAGCGCTGGGCGAGCCGGGCCAGTGCGACCGCGCCGAGGAGCAGGCCGAAGTCGCGCAGGGCGATGTCGTAGTAACCGGGGACGGTGAGGAGGCTGACGATGATCCCGGCCAGCCAGCCGGCGACCAGCCAGCCTCCGAAGCGCGGCGCGAGCGCCACCACGACGCCGGCCACGATCTCGACGACCCCCACGGCGTACATGGCCGACTGACCGCTGCCCGGGACGAGGTCGTTGATCCACGGCGCGAGGTAGGCGGGCCAGTCGACGAGCAGGTTGGCGAACTTGTCCAGGCCGAACAGGATCGGGGCCACGGTGAAACCGGTGCGCAGGATCACGAAGGCCTGGTAGCCGGGGTCGGCGAGGGCGGCCCGCCGAGGTGCGGCCGAGGTGCTGCTGGAGCTGGAGGTACTGGGGGCGGCCATGGCCCCTCCTTCTGTCGTCCCGTCGAGCTTCTATCGACAACTTTCACTTTCTATAGAAGCTCCGTCTCCTTCTTCAGTCAATGCCTGTGGGTTTTACACTGGTGTTCGTGGACGACACGGACGAAGTACGGGGCCGGCCGGACGAGGCGCGTGACCAGGACGTCTCGGCCATCGCCGCCCTCGACGAACCCACCCGCCGCAGGCTCTACGACTACGTGGTGCGCGAGCCGGAACCGGTGGGCCGGGACGATGCCGCCGCGGCCCTGGGCCTGGCCCGGCAGACCGCGGCCTTCCACCTGGACCGGCTGGCCGACGAGTCCCTGCTCGACGTGGTCTACGCGCGGCGCAGCGGACGCACCGGCCCGGGCGCGGGCAGACCGGCCAAGCTCTACCGCCGCTCGGCGCAGCAGATCGCCGTCAGCCTCCCGGACCGGCGCTACGAACTCGCCGGGCAGCTCCTCGCCCACGCCGTGGAGGAGTCCGGCGCCACCGGGGAGCCGGTGCGTGACGTCCTGTACCGCACGGCACGGGAATGCGGCGTGCAGGCGGGCGCCGACAGCCATGAAGAGGTCTTCCCCCTGCTGGAGCGGTACGGCTTCGAGCCGCGGCACCAGGGCGACGCCGTCGTCCTGGGCAACTGCCCCTTCCACACGCTGGCCCGCGCGCACACCCGAACGGTCTGCGGGATGAACCTCCACCTGCTGCGCGGTGTCCTCGACGGCCTCGGCGACACCGGCTTCGAGGCACGCCTGGCGCCGGAACCCGGCCACTGCTGCGTCCGCCTGGAGCCGGCGGCCTGAAGGCCGCTCACCTCACTCGGCGAGGAAGGACAGAAGCGCCCGGTTGACGTCCTCGGCGTGCGTCCACAGCAGGCCGTGCGGAGCGTCCTCGACCTCCACGTACTCCGCGTGCGGCAGCGCCCGGTGGAACGGGCGTCCGGTCGAGTCGATGGGCAGGATGTTGTCCGCCGTTCCGTGCAGGATCAGGGCGGGCACGTCGACGGCGGGGATGTCCCCCCGGAAGTCGGTGAACCACGTCATCGGCGCGGCCGCCGCGGCGAAGGGTCCGCCGGACGCCGCCGTGTGCCAGCTGTTGCGGACGGATTCCGGGCTGATGCGGCTGCCGAGGTTCTCGTCGAGGTTGTAGAAGTCCTTGAAGAACGACGTGTAGTACGCGTACCGGTCGGCCTTCACCGCCGCGGAGATGCCCTCGAAGAACTCGCGGGGCGCCGCGCCGTCCGGGTTGTCGTCGCTCTTCAGCAGGCAGGGCTCCAGCGAGGCGAGGAAGGCCGCCTTCGCGACGCGCTCCGTCCCGAACCTGCTGACACAGCGGGCCACTTCACCGGTGCCCATGGAGAAACCGACGAGCACGGTGTCCGAGACGTCGAGGGTCTCCAGGACCATGTTCAGATCGGAGGCGAAGGTGTCGTAGTCGTATCCCGTCGTGGGCTGACCCGACTGTCCGAACCCGCGCCGGTCGTAGGTGATCACGCGGTACCCCGCGTCGAGCAGCGCGGCGGACTGTTTCTCCCAGGAGCGGCCGTCGAGGGGGTACCCATGGATGAGGACCACGGCCTGTCCGGCCCCGTGATCCTCGTAGTAGAGCTCGATGTCGGTGGAGTTCTCGCGTCCCACGGTGATGTACGGCATTGCGGTTCCGTCTTTCCTCGGCTCGATGGCGGGCAATCCGGGGCGCACGGCCGCGCCGGGGCGGAACCGGGCGATGTCTCCAGGTTCCCGCGACATGCGCGACCCCGCATCCGGTCGACGGCGCGTACGGGATCGCCGAAGGGGGCCTGCCGCAGCATCCTCTCCGCGATCTTGGGCATGCATGGGGCGTTCGACGGCCCCCCCACAAGGAGTGATCCGCTCGATGAGCGCCACGACGAGACCGTCCGCCCCGACTCCGACCGCTCCCGGCGGCCTGCCGCTGATCGGTCACGCCCACCGGCTCGCCCGGGACCCCCTTCCGTTCATCACCTCACTGCGCCGGTACGGCAGCGTCGTCCGGATACGCATAGGTCCGAGCCCCGCCTACGTCGTCACCGATCCCGCGCTGACCCGCCGAGTCCTGGTGACCGAGGCCGCCCACTTCCCGAAGGGCGGCAGGATCATCGACGCTCTCCGCCTCTTCTTCGGCGACGGCCTCGCCACCATCGCCGACGGCGAGGCACACCTGCGCAATCGCCGGCTGATACAACCCATGTTCAACAAGTCGCACATCGCCGACCGCGGCGACGCCATGATCCGTCAGGTGCGCGCCATGGTCGAGGCGTGGCCACAGGGCGTGCCGCGGGACGTGTACGCCGACATGAACGCGACCACCCTCGCCGCGTTCCTCGTCGCCCTCTTCGGCACGGACCTGCCCGACCGGCTGGAGAGCGAGTTCACCTCGCTGATGCCCGAGATCATGGAGGGAACGATCCGGCAGACGATCCTTCCCTCCTGGATCACCGGACTGCCGCTGCCCGCGAACCGCGCCCACGCCGCCCGCGTCGCCCGCCTGCGGGCCCTGATCGACCAGGCCATCGACCACCACGTCCACCGGGCCGCGCACCCGGGGACGGACGGGACCGGTGCGGTACCGGCGCAGTGCCCGCACGCGCCGGCACCACCGACGCGGCAGGCGGGCCTGTTCGCCGCCCTGCTCACGGCCGAGACCCCGCTCAGCCGCCGGCAGCTGCAGGACGAGGTCATCACCCTGCTGACCGGAGCGATCGAAACCACCGGGACCACCCTCGCCTGGGCCCTGTACGAGATCTCGCGGGACCCCGGGACCGAGCGGCTCCTCCGGGACGAACTCGCCCTCGTGTGCGCCGGCCGTCCCCTGCGGCACGAGGATCTGGACCGGCTGGTCCACGCCCGGAGGGTTCTCCAGGAGGCGATCCGGAAGTACGGACCGGCCTGGATGGTGACGCGCACCGCGAGTCGCGACATCGAACTCGGAGGGCACCGCATCCCCGAGGGCGCCGACGTCGTCTGGAGCCCCTACCTGCACCAGCACGACCCGGAGGTGTTCCCCGCCCCGGACGTCTTCGACCCGGACCGCTGGGCCCCCGACCGCTCGCAGGCCACCCGCGGCTCCTTCCTGGCGTTCGGCGACGGCCGCCGCAAGTGCATCGGCGAGAACTTCGCCTGGACGGAACTCCAGATCATCCTGGCCACCATCCTCCAGACCTGGCCCCGGATCGGCGTCACCTCCGCCGCACCGAGCGCCCAGGCGGTGGTCACCGTCAAGCCGGACAAGCTGATGATGACCTTCTCGTCCGAGGCTTCCGGCTGAAGACGGACCGGCCGGGCCGGTCGCGGCAGGCGCACCGGCCCGGCCGATCCGGCCGTGAACGGCGAAGAACAGCCAAGTGCGGTCAGAAATCAGCACCTTCAGTGGCCGGTGACGGGTTAATGTCGGTGTCAGGGAGCAGAATGATCAGTGAAAGAGATCAACACCGGCGCCGTGCTGGGTAGACGGTCTCGAGTTCCGGCTCCGGAAAGGCCCAGCGATGCTCATCACCATCAACCAGATGCAGGACCGTCCGCGCGCCGGACGGGTGACCACCGGGCTCCGGGCGGCCCCCGAGAGTTCGTTCACCCCGGCCGGTACCGGCAACGCCGACGTACTGCGCATCATCGCCGACCCGCGTACCCCCACCTTCGTCACGGTGTACGCGAACGGCCGCCGCAGATACAGCTACTGGCGTCCGCTCGACTCCACCACCGGCCAGGGCGGCTGCTACGCGGCCCTGCCCACCCCGGACTGCGACGAGCTGCACGCGGCCGGGAAGATCGAGCTCGGGGACCCCGTCGAGGACCCGAACCGGACGACATACCGGGTCAGCGCGTCCCCCCGGCTGGCCCCCGCGCCGATACGCTCGGCGCGGGAGCGCCCCCGCGTGGTGCGAGCCGCTCGCGTGGCCTGAACCGGCCGCCGGGGTGCGCTCCCGTGCCGCGCGAGGTGTGCGAGACGCGGCACGGGAAGGCCGAACGGCGACGTCGGGAGCCGGGCAGAGTCCCGGGGATGCGCGGGAACAGCATGAGCACGGAGGCGACGGCACACCGGGCGGGAACGACGCGGACGCGAGGGGCGGTCGCGCTCCGGGCGCTCGCCGTGCTGACGGTCGGCGCGCTGGCCGGCTGCGGCGGCTCGGGCGGAGTGGGCGCACCGTCCCCGGACGGCGACCGGGCGCCGGAGCCCCGTTCCGCCTCGACGCAGCTGCCGGTGCCGGCGGCGGACGGGCACGACACGGCCGTCTGCTCGGACGGGAACTGCGAGATCGCGGTCTCCGAGCCGGTGACCGTCCGCTTCGACGGGCCGGCCGGCACCACGACCCTGTCCGTGACCGAGGTCGGCCCGGACCGGATCGAGTACGTACTGAAGTCCGGCAACGGCCGGTCCAGGAACGGAGTCGAAGGCCCGGGGCAGGTCTGCCTCACCGTGCTGCGTTCCCACGGCTCCAGCACCTCGTGCGGCGGCAAGGGCGACGGGCGGCCGCCCGCCGCCCGGCCCGGCGCCGTCGTCATCCGGGCGGCGACGGGGGAGGACGGGACGGCCCTGCTCCACGTGGTGTCGGGCTGACGGGCCGTCAGGTGATGGAGGCCGGAACGACGGCGGACGCCGCGAGGCTGCAGGGCGCCGTCAGGTCTCCCGCCCGCTTCCCCGTTCCTCGCCGAGCACGGCCCACCGCGTCGGTTCGCCCTCGTGCGGCACGTGTCCTCGGCGCCCGGTCCTCCGCCACGGTGTACGCCTCGTCCGTCGGTGAGGCGCTCGGGGACCACTACGGGTAACAACTAAGCCTGAAACATTCTGCTTGGTGCTCAAAGGGGGCGGCGGCAGGCGTCTGTGGGCGGCGGACGGGTGCCTGTGCATCATTGGTCCGTACCAGAGTGTTGACGCCTTCTGGTTCATGCCTTAAATCAAGGAGCGAAGCACTTGCCCCCCCACACCCTCGGTCGGTGCGCCCGTGGACGCGGGCCGCCGCACGGAAGGGAGAGCCATGTCCTCTCCACGCACGCTTCGCAGATGGCTGACGGTCGCGCTGTCCGCGGCCCTGGTCGCCTCCGCCGCCGTCGGGACCGCCCGGGCGGAACCGGTGGACGACACCACCGCCGCTGCCGCGGCTCCCGCGGCCGTGACGTTCTCGGACCACTTCGACGGGCCCGCCGGGGCGGCCGTCGACTCCTCCAAGTGGCACATCGAGACCGGCGACAACGTCAACAACCACGAGCGGCAGTACTACACGTCCGGCAGCAAGAACGCCGCCCTGGACGGCCAGGGCCACCTGGTGATCACCGCCCGCAAGGAGAACCCGGCCAACTACCAGTGCTGGTACGGCACGTGCCAGTACACCTCGGCCCGACTGAACACCTCCGGAAAGTTCACCGCGCAGTACGGGCACGTCGAGGCGCGGATGAAGGTCCCGCGCGGTCAGGGCATGTGGCCCGCCTTCTGGATGCTGGGCACGCCGGTCAACTGGCCGGACTCGGGCGAGATCGACATCATGGAGAACGTCGGCTTCGAGCCCTCCACCGTCCACGGCACCCTCCACGGCCCCGGTTACTCCGGCGCGGGCGGCATCGGAGCCGGTTACACACTGCCCGGCGGCCAGGCCTTCGCGGACGGCTTCCACACCTTCGCCGTCGACTGGGCGCCCGACTCGATCACCTGGTCCGTGGACGGGAACGTCTACCAGCGGCGGACCCCCGCCGACCTGGGCGGGAAGCAGTGGGTGTTCAACAAGCCCTACTTCCTGATCCTCAACCTGGCGGTGGGCGGCTACTGGCCCGGGGACCCGGACGGCTCGACCGTCTTCCCGCAGCAACTCGTGGTCGACCACGTGTCGGTGACGACGAGTGACGCGCCGGCCGGCGGCGCGATCCGCGGCCTGGCGGGCAAGTGCGTCGACGTCGCCGGGGCGGACACGGCCAACGGCACCCCGGTGCAGCTCTACGACTGCAACGGCACCTCCGCCCAGCGGTGGTCGGTGGGCGGGGACGGCACGATCCGGGCGCTCGGCAAGTGCCTGGACGTCACTTCGGGCGGCACGGCGGACGGTACCCCCGTCCAGTTGTGGGACTGCAACGGCACCGCGGCCCAGAGGTGGGTCGTCACCGGCGCCCGCGACATCGTCAACCCCCAGGCCGACAAGTGCCTGGACGTGACCGGCAACAACGCGGCCAACGCCACCCGGCTGCAGATCTGGACCTGCACGGGTGCCGCGAACCAGAAGTGGACGGTGGGCTGATTCCCGACCGGCTCCGGCGGGACCGCGACCCCGGTGGCGGTCCCGCCGGCCACTACGCTCGCCGGATGCGTACTCCCCGCTCAGCCTCGGGCTGGACCATGGCCGTCTTCGGGGCGCTCGCCGCCGCCCTGGGCGCGGTGGGCCTGATCGCGCCGGCCGCGCAGCTGTCGCTGCTGGGCCTCGCGGCCCCGGGCGGGCAGGGCAGTGGCGGCCTCACGCCGGCCTTCGTGACGGCGTCCTCGATGGCGGCGCTCAACATGGGCGCGTACTACATACTGGCGGCGCTCGCCGACTGGCGGGCCTTCTTCCGGTGGACGGTGCCGTTCCGGCTGCTGACGTGCACGGTGTTCACGGTGGCCGTGCTCACCGGACGGGCACCCGGGGCGTTCGTCGGTGTCGGCGTGTGGGAGGGCCTCGGCGCGGTCGCGACCGGTGCGGCGCTGCGGTACGAACGGCGCACCGCCGCGGCGGGCGACCCCGACGGGAGTGCGGTGGCCCCCGGCCCCGCGGACCGTGCCGAAGCCTGAACCCGAGGCATCGGGCCGCCATAAATGTTTTTACCTTTCTTTTGTTGTCGGGGAACGTGGCCACCACCACGTCCGTTGACCGGTCGGACCGTGGGATCCGGGACTGACGACCGGTACCGGAAAGACAGCGACAGAAGCCGAGGTGGAACCAGTGGCGATGTGGGACCGAGTCAAGGACCAGGCCAGGGCGCTGCAACAGTCCCAGGGCGCGCGGGCGGGAGGCGGACAGCACGGGAACCCCGGACCGGCACCGGCCGGCGGCCCCGCGCGCGGTTCGTCCTCCGGCGGCTCCAGGGCCCAGCTGATGGGCCTGCTGAAGTCCCAGCTCGCCTCGGCGAAGGCGGAGCTCAAGAGCGGCGCCTACCGGGACGCCAGCATGGCGATGTGCGCGCTGGTCGCGGCCGCCGACGGGCGGGTGGACCCGGCGGAGCGGCAGCGTGTGGAGGAGCTGATCGTCTCCAACGACGTCCTGCAGAACTTCCCGCCGGACCAGCTCCGCAAGCGGTTCAACGAGCACGTGGACCAGCTCGTGGCCAACTTCGAGGTGGGCAAGGGGCGGGCTTTGCAGGACATCGCCAAGGCGGCGAAGAAGCCCGTCGAGGCACGCGCGGTCGTCCAGACCGGCATGGTCATCGCCGGCGCCGACGGCACCTTCGAGGCGTCCGAGCAGTACGCCATCCGTGAGGCCTGCGCGGCCCTGAACATCTCACCGACGGAATTCGGGGTCTGAGGGCCGCGCAGGTCCCTTCGGTCACACCGCCGGAGCGCCGCCGACGGTGTGACCGAGCAGATGCAGCGGGGCGGCCGACACCCCGGCCCGTTCCACGGCCTCCCAGTAGGCCAGGGACACCCCGGCGTCCACCAGGCCGTGCACCAGCGGCAGTTCCTGACCGGCCGCGTGCAGCAGGGACTCGGCACGGCAGGACGCCAGGGTGCCCTCGATCCAGGGCTGAGCGAGATAGCCGGCCGCCGCCACGGCCGGCAGGTCCTCGGCGACCTGCCGGTCGGTGCGGCCGACATGCAGCAGCCCGCCGCCCAGCACCAGCACGTCCTCGTGTTCCCGCATACGGGTAAGGGCCCGCTCGGTGTCGAAGCAGTGCGGGAAGGAGTCGTCGACCACGATGGCCCCCGGCCGCAGCCGGCCGACGTCGAGCACCGCGGTGGCGCCGCTCACCGCCGTCACCAGCAGGTCCGCACCGTGGACCGCGTCCGGCAGCACCCGCTCCGACTCCGCCACCTCGACGCCGCCCGCACCGGCCAGCCCACGTTCTTGCAACCGCCGTCCCAGCGCGGCCAGTCGTGGTCCGCTGCCCCGCACGTCGCACAGCAGCAGACGCCGGGGAGGCCGGGCGGCCAGGGACAGCAGCAGTTCCAGGGAGGAGGCACCGATCGAACCCAGCCCGGCGAACGCCACGTCGAGATCCGAGAGATTCCGGCCCGTGGCCTCGAGCGCCGCGTGCACCGTCCTGACCACCGCCACCACCGTCGCCGCGTGCCCCGTCGTCACGGCCGCCGGATGGCTCCCGGACCGCAGTACGTCGAAGCCGTATCCGGTCAGCGACGGAATCATCCCCGCCAGGGACACACAGCGCGCTCCCTGTGCGGCGGCGAGCGACACGGCACGGGTGGTGTGCCCCACCAGCCCGCTGCCCGCCGCGAGTTCGTCGGCGAAGAGCGGAACGCAGACGAAACCGGACCGGCCCAGTGGCGTACGGACCGTCTCCAGCAGACGCGGGGCGCCGTCGGGGAACAGCAGGTCGCGCAGCTCGGCCCGCGGCAGTGCCGCCCCGGGCAGACCCGCCAGGCGCGCCAGATGGCCGGGAGCGGGCAAGTAGCCGACCAGGGCCGCGTCCATGGTGTCCCGGGTTCCGGGTCCATGACGGCCACCCGACGCGGCCCGGGTGAGACGCCGGCGCACCGCGTCGGCGAAACGGTCGAGCGTGCCTGGTGGGAACGCCGCAGCCGAGCCCCGGACCGTGACCCGCACCCCGTCCGTCTCGGGCCGTACCGCCATGAACACGTCCGTCGTGGCGGCGGGTGGCAGGAACGTACTGTCGCCCGACTCCCACGACAAGCGCAGCGTTTTGCCGTCCGCGGGGGCCAGCGCGGAGAAGTCGAGGAAGGTGAAGAAGAACTGCGAGGTCAGGGGAAGCCCGTCGGCGCTCCGGGGGAGCACGTCCTCATGGGTGCGTGCCTCCTCCGCCTCCGCCGCGACACGGCGGAGCGCACCGCCGAAGTCCCCTTCGGAAAGGGGCCCCTCGGAGGCCGGCCGTACGGGTACGGCCGTGGCGAACGGGCCGAAGACCCGGTGCGCGTCGGGCAGCGTTCCGTCCCGGCCGCTCACCGCCAGCCCCACGATCAGGTCCGGTCGGCCGGTCAGCGCCGCGAGCTCCTGGTAGTAGGCGGTCAGCAACGGCGCGTAGAGGGTGGTCCGCGCGCGTGCGGCGAGCGCCCGCAGTGCCGCCGTCGGGGAGGCTTTGAGGGTGAACTCCGCGGAGCGGAACACGATGTCGCGGTGGGCCCCGGTCTGCTCCTCCTCGCCGTTTCCGCCGACGGCGGTCCGCAGCACCGGCGGCCGGTACGGGGCGCACACCCGGGCCCGGCGTCGCTCCCGGGCCCGCCCGGCGACACCGGCCTGGTGCCCGGCCTGCGTCGAGGACCGGACGTGGTCACGGAAGTCGCCGCGCAGCGGCGGGAGCGGGGGCGTGGAGCTGCCGCCGGTCAGCCGGTCGTACACCTCGGTCAGTTCCTGCGTCAGCAACGCCGCACTGTATCCGTCGCCGATGACATGGTGCGCGTGCACCAGCAGGACGTGCTCCTGTGGGGCCAGGCTCAGCACCTGAAGCCGCACCAGCGGCCAGGCCCAGGGTTCGAGGCACCGTGCCGCCTCGGCGGCGGCCCGTTCGTCCACTTCGGCCGGGGTCGCGACCGTCGTGAAGGCGACCGGCAGACGCAGCGACGGCGGCAGTTCCTGCTGCACGGGCGGCCGAGTACCGGCCGGGAAGACGGTGCGCAGCATGCCGTGACGCTCCACCAGCAGGTCGACCGCGGCCTGGAAGGCATCGGGGTCCAGCGGTCCGGACAGCCGAAGCCGCGCCAGCCAGGTACCACCGCCCGGCGAGAGCTCCTCCGCGAGCAGGAAACCGCGTTGACCGGGCGTGACGGGGAACGGGGCCGTGCGGTCGTCCGCGGCCGGGGAAAGGGGAAGGGAAGGGGAAGGGGAAGCGGAACACGGCTTCACCGCATCGGCGTCGACCGCGTCGTCGACCGCGTCGTCGACCGCGTCGACGGCCGCGGAGAGTGCCGCGAGGGTGCGGTGACGGTAGATCACGGTCGGCCGGGGCAGCGGCGCCTGCAGCTCCGCGAGCCGGGAGAACACCCTCAGGACGAGCAGCGAGTCACCGCCCAGGTCGAAGAAGTCGTCCTCCCGGCGTACCGAGGCCACCTGAAGCACGTCGGACCAGATCTCCGCCATGCGCCGTTCGGTCACGGTGGCCGGGGGAGTCCCGCCACCGTCCGGCAACGCCGAACCTGCGGGGGAACCGTCCTGGACCGCCGTCGCGCCGGAGCCAGGGGCCGGACCGGCCAGTGCGAGGCGGTCGACCTTGCCGGTGCCGGTGAGGGGCAGTGTGTCAAGGCAGGTGATCCGGGCCGGGAGCATGTACGAGGGCAGGAGACCGGCCAGATACCGGCGCACCTCCCGGGTGTCCGGCCGGTCCGCCGCGGACCCGGGGGTGACGAAGGCGAGCAGCTGCCCCTCCTGCGCGATCACCGCCGCCCGTGCGACGCCGGGACAGCCCTGGAGCGCCGCCTCGACCTCTCCCGGCTCCACCCGGTGCCCACGGATCTTCACCTGGTCGTCGATCCGGCCGAGGAAGTCCACGGTGCCGTCGGCCGACCGGCGTACCCGGTCTCCGCTGCGGTACCAGCGCCTCCCCGCCCGCAGGGTGAACGCCCGCCCGGTCAGCTCCGGTTCGCCCAGGTAACCGGGGGTCAGACCGGTGCCCGCGATGAGCAGTTCCCCCGGCTCGTCCGGCTCGCAGGGGGTGCCGTCGGCGCGGACCACCTCCAGGTCGGTGCCGGCCACAGGGCGTCCGATCGGCAGCTGCCGCACCTCGTCGCCGGGGCGGGAGTCGATGACGTGGCAGGTGGCGTTGACGGTCGACTCGGTGGGCCCGTACAGATTGGCGATGCGCGCGCCGGTCCCGAACAGGTCGAACCAGCGGCGCACATGGTCCACGGGCAGCACCTCCCCGCCGACATGGACCCACCGCAGCGCGGTCAGGTCCGGCAGGCCCGCCCCGCTCCGGGCCCTCGCCTCGGCGGCGGTCAGCAACTGCTCCCACAGCGTCGGCACGGAACTCCACACGGTCACCCGTGCCCGCTCCATCTGCGTGAGCAGCAGTTCGGGATCCCGCAGCGAGGACCGCTCCACCGTCACCACGGTGCCGCCGACCAGGAGGGGGGCGAGCAACTGGCGCACCGAGGCGTCGAAGCAGAGCGACGCGGTCTGTGCGAGGCGGTCGCCGGCACGGTACCCGAAGGCGGCGACGGCCCAGTCGAGGTAGTTCTCCATCGCCCGGTGAGTGATCGGTACCGCCTTGGGCCGTCCCGTGGAACCGGAGGTGAAGATGACATACGCGATCGCCTCGGCACCGGGCGGCGCGGCAGGAGCGGCAGGGGGCTCCGGCGCGGTCACCGGAACGCCGCCGTCCACCGGTGCGTCCCCGAGGACGGGAACCGCCCGTACGGCCGTGAGGACGTCGGCGGTCTGCCGGGTGGCGGCGTGGCACACCACGGTGGTGGCGCCCGTGCGGACCAGTTGGCCGGTCAGGCGTGCGACGGGATGCTCCGGGTCGAGCGGGACCCAGCCGGCCCCGGCGCGCAGGATGCCCACCACGCCGACGACGGTGTCGGCACCCGGCTCGGTGAGCAGGCCCACCAGATCACCCGGGCGTACGCCGAGGGCGCGCAGGCGCGCGGCGAGCAGAGCGGAGGCGCGATCGAGCGCTCCGTAGCTGAGCGACGCACCCGCGGCGTCCACGGTGGCGGTGGTGTCCACCGCGACCGCGTCGGGCTGCTCCCGGAACCGGTCGAGCAGCCGCGCGACCAGCGAAGCCGGCGCGGGGGACGGCACCGGGCGGACGGCGCCGGCATCCGGCGACGGTGTCGTCGAGCCGGGCGACGGCCGTGTGCCCAGCACCGCGGCCAGTTCGGCGCGGAACTCCCGGTCCAGTCGTGCCACGGTGGCCCGCCGGAACAGCGGCTCAGGGAAGTTCCATGACCAGCGAAGGAGTGGGCCGTCCGCCCAGCACAGCAGACTCAGCCGGGTAGCGGCCGACCCGGTGCCGGCCGCGGTCGCCCGTACCTCCACCGGGCAGCCCGCGGCCGTGCCCACCGGGAAACGGGCGAAGCTGAAGCCCGCCGGGCTCACCGTCCGGGGGCCGGCTCCGGCGCCGGGCGCGGCGCCGGGAAGCAGTGCGGCCAGGTCCAGACTGCTCAGCCCCGCGTGCCGTTCACTCTGCAGCCAGATCCGGCGCAACCGCTCCGCCAGGGGCAGAACCCCCTCGTCGTCGGCCGTCCGGCACAGCAGGGGGAGGGTGTCGGCGAGCGGGCCGACCAGCCGGTCCACCCCCTCGAAGCGGTCCTCGCGACGGGCCCTGGCCACGTTCACGGCGACGTCCCGGCCCTTCGACCACCGGGCCAGGCAGCGCACATACGTGGCGAGCAGCAGATGGAACAGGGAGACACCGTGCGCGGCGGCCAACTGTTCCAGACCGGCGGTGAGTTCCGCGTCGAGCCCGCCGTAGTGCTGCACGATCGGGCCGGACGGGCCGGACACGAGCGCGTCGGGATCACTGTCGTACGGCAGCCGCAGCGGTTCGCCCCGTGCGGCGAGGCGCTCGGACCAGTAGCGCCGGTCGGCACGCCGCTCAGCGGAGTCGGACGGCGGCAGACTCGACGCGTACCGCGCGAAGTCCGGTGCTGGGAGATCCTGTTGCGGACGGTCTCCGCGGCACAGAGCGGTGTACGTGTTCCACAGTTCCTCGGCGAGGAAGTTCAGGCTGTAGCCGTCCGCCGCCACGTGGTGCACCACCAGCAGCAGATGGGCGAGCGCCGGCTCCCGACGGAGCAGCACGGCCCGGATCGGTGGCAGCGCCGCCAGGTCGAACGGCTGGTTGCACACGGCCGTTTCGGCGGCGTCCACCTCGTCGGCGGCGCAGTCGCGCACCTCGTACCAGTCCGACAGCGGCACCGGCGGCACCGTGCGCTGCGTCGGCAGCCCGGCGGGTTCACGCACGTCGTCCACCCGCAGCCGCAGCATGCCGTGCCGTTCGGCCAGGGCCGCCAGCGCCCGGCCGAGCAGGTCGGTGTCGAGCGGGCCGCGGACCGTCAGGCGCAGATGACCCCGCGCCGGAACGTCCGGGTGCAGCCTGCTGCTGGTGTACAGCGCGAGTTGCACGGGCGTCAGGGCGAAGGACAGCTTGTTCCCGGCACCGGCACCGGACCCCTCACCCGCCCCGGGCTCGTTCATGGCCGGTACGGAGGGCCCGCCGGTGTGCTCCTCCAGGTGGGCGGCGAGTTCACGCACCGTCCGGTACTCGAAGAAGAGCGTGGTGGGCAGGTGCCGTCCCAGCCTCCGCTCCAGCCGCTTGACCAGGTCGACGGCGCCCAGCGAGTCCAGGCCGAGTCGCAGGAACGGCGTGTCGTCGTCGACGGCGGACGCCGGGACACCGAGCGACTGCGCCAGCAGTTCCCGCAGCACGACAGCGGTGTCCGACGGCACCGAGGGCCGGCGCCCGCCGGCCTCGTCCGGACCGCCGGACCGCTCGACGGCCGTGGGCCGCGCGGGACGCCGCGGCACTACGGCAGACCGTGGCGTCGGCGCCGAGGTCAGGTCGGCGAGGACCAGCTGAGCGGCGTCGGCGCCGCACGCCGTGCGCAACGCCGCGAGCGCGGGCGCGGTGGCCAGGGGCCGGCCTCCACCGCCCGCGCCGGCCGTGCGGCCCCCGGCACCGTCGCGTGCTCCGAGGCCCGCGGCGGCCGCGAGGCCCGTCTCGGCGAACGGACCCAGGTTCACCGACAGCCAGGGCCGGCCCGCCAGGCGCTCCGCCCCGGCGAAGGAGTCGAGGAAGGCGTTGGCCGCCGCGTAACCGCCCAGCGCGCCGGCCAGGCCCGGCAGGACCGACGAGACCGACGAGAACGCGACACACACCCCCGGACGCTGCCCGTGCCGCTGCAGCGCACCGGCCAGCAGGACCGTGCCCAGGGTCTTCGCCCCCAGCGCCTCCACCGTCTCCCGCACGTCCGCCCCGCGCAGGCTGCCGGGCCGTACCACGCCCGCCGCGTGGAACACGGCATCCAGCGGCGGCAGCCCGCGAACGAGGCGCTCCACGTCGTCGGGTGCCGTGAGGTCGGCCATGACATAGCGTGCGTCGGCACCGAGGCCGGTGAGTTGCTTCAGCAGACCCGAGGGCGGGTTCGGGGACCGCCCCGCCAGCACCAGGACCGGCCGGCCCCGGCCCGCCAGGTCCCGGGCCAGCGCGGACCCGATGCCTCCGGCACCCCCCGTGACGAGGTACGCACCGTCGACCGGCAGCCGGTCCTCGCCGACCGGCCTGCCGGACCCTTCCACCGGGCTCTCCGCGTCGGTGCCTCCCGGCACGACGGACCGTACGAGACGCCGCCCTCCCCTCCAGGCCACGGCCCCCGCCGCCTGCGGCGCCGTCAACTCGGTGACCAGATCCCGCAGCAGCCCCTCGTCACCGGGGGAGTCGGGGAGGCCCGGTGAGTCGTGGGACGAGAGGTCGACCCAGTTCGCGACCACCCCGGCCGACTCCTCCGGTACGGCCAGTGCCAGACCGCCCAGGACCGCCCGCCCCGGCACCGCGTGCTCCACACCGTGCCCGGTGACGTGCGCGTCCTCGGTCACGACCAGCAGGCGGCGGGCTCCGGTCCGGTCGAGCAGGGTGAGGGCGTCCTGGACCGCCGTGACGGCCTGCCGCAGGTCCCCTTCGAGGCCCTCCGCCGGGTGCGGCCGGGCCGGCCCACCGAGGAGGAGCACCGTCTGCGGACGGACCTCACCGTCGTCGGCCGTGCCGGCCCGCACTCCGACGGCGGCGAACCCGTCCACCAGGCGGCGCACCGCCACCGGGTCCGCCCCGGTCACCAGCACGGGGCCGGGAAGACCGTCGCCGGTCAGCGGCGCGGGCCGCCAGCCGATGTGGTGCAGCAATCCGCGTGCATCGGGTTCGGGCCAGTACCTGCGCCGCCGGTACGGGTACGGCGGCAGCTGCACCCTGCGGTGGCCCGCGTCGAGCGCCGTACGGTCCAGCGGCACCCCGCGCACCCACAGCCGCGCCACCGTCTCCATCAACTCCCGCGCCCCGCCCGGCGCGGACCCGGTGCCGGACGGCTGCGCGGGGGCGGACAGCACAAGGGCACCGTCATGAGTGCCGTCATGACGGTCGCCAGGACTGCCGTCATGGGCGCCGCCGAGGTGCCTCCGGCGGGCGGCCACCGCACGGAGGGGACCCGCGAGGCCCTCCCCCGGGCCGAGTTCCACGAACGTGTCGTAGCCCTCGTCCAGCAGACGGTCCACGGCCCGGCCGAACAGGACCGGCCGCAGCGCGTGTTCGCGCAGGTGGTCCGGGTCCAGGCGCGGCTGCCACTGGGCGGTGAGCGTACTCATCACCGCGAGCGCGGGCGCCGAGGGCTTCAGCAGCCTGCGCGCCGCATCGCTCACCGCGTGCGCGACCGGTGCCATCAGCGGCGAGTGGAAGGCGCGCGGCACCCGCAGCGCACGGACCGTCGCGCCCCGCGCGGTGAGCAGCTCCGACGCCTGCCGCACCGCCTCGGGGGTGCCGGAGACCACCAGTCGGCCGGGACCGTTGTACGCCGCCACCGCGAGGTCACCGGGGGAGGCCGCCACCAGGTCCTCCACCGCCCGTTCGTCGGCCCCCCGCACCGCCGCCATGGCGCCCGGGGCGGTCGATCCGCCCATCAGCCGCCCTCGTTCCGCGGCGAACAGCACCACCTCGGACAACGACAGCATGCCGCCGACACAGGCGGCCGCCAGTTCACCGACGCTGTGCCCGACCACCGCGTCGGGCCGCACCCCCCAGGCCGCCAACTGCCGGGCGAGCGCGACGCCGTGCGCCACCAGCAGCGGCTGCGCCACCTCGGTCGCGGCCAGCGAGGAGGCATCGGCTCCGCCGTCGACGCACCAGGCCGTCAGCTCCCGCCCGTGCACGGCTCCCACCAGCGCCGACGCCTCGTCGAGCGTCGTACGGTACACAGGCGCCGTGTCGTACAACTCCCGGCCCTGCCCCGGTCGAAGGCCGCCCTGACCGGGCAGGACGAAAACGGTCCGGGGCCGGTGCGTCACCGTCCCGGCGACCGCGCCCGGCACGGGCGCCCCGTCGGCGGCGCGCACCGAGGCGAGCCGCTCCCGCAGGTCGCCGTCGGCCACGACGGCGAGCCGGTGCGGCCGTTCGTCGCGTGCGGCGCCCGCCGTCAGGCAGACATCGCCCTCCGTGAACTCCGGGCGGTCGCGCAACCGCTCCGAGACCCGCGCCGTCCACGCGTCGAGCCCGGCGGCACTGCCCGCCGACAGGGTGAGCAGGTTCGGGCCGCGGACGTCCCCGCCCGGCGGCAGGGCACAGGAGGGCGGAGCCTGCTCCAGTACGGCGTGCGCGTTGGTGCCGCCGAAACCGAAGGCGTTGATCCCCGCCCTGCGCGGCCCGGACGACTCCCAGGCCGTCACCTCGGTGACCAGGGCGAACCCGGACCGCTCGACCGCGGGGGAGACCGGTGCGTGATGCAGGGAGGCCGGCAGCCGCCCGTGCCCGAGGGCCAGGACCACCTTCACCAGGGAGGGCAGAGCCGCCGCGTTCAGCAGGTGCCCGACGTTGGTCTTCACCGAGCCGAGCAGCCGGGGCCGGCCGTCCGGGCGGGCCGGGAAGGCATGGGCGAGGGACCGCAGTTCGATCGGATCCCCCACGGCGGTGCCCGTCCCGTGGGCCTCGACGTACGAGACCGACGCCGGGTCGACACCGCAGTGCGCGTAGGCCCGGCCGATCACCTCGCGCTGCCGCAGCGGGTTGGGTGCCATCAGACTCAGCGACGTACCGTCGTTGTTCACCGCGGTACCGCGTACGAGGGCCAGGACCACGTCGTCGTCCCGCCGGGCCTCCTCGAGGCGCCGCAGGACGAGGACCGCGCCGCCCTCACCCGGTACGAACCCGTCGGCCGCGGTGCTGAAGGCACGGCTGCGCCCGGTCGGTGACAGGGCCTTGGCCGCTTCCAGAGCCTGGTGCGCGGAGGGGGTGAGGTGCAGGTTGACCCCGCCGACGACCGCCACGTCGCACTCGCCGTCCGCGAGACTGCGCCGGGCCAGGTGCAGCGCCACCAGGCCCGAGGAGCACGCCGTGTCCACGGCCAGCGCCGGGCCGTCCAGGTCGAGGCAGTGCGCCACGCGCGCGGCGACCAGGTTGGGGAGATTGCCGGTCAGGGCCGTCGCGTCCGCAGGAGCGCCCGCGGGGCCCGCCTCGGCGAGAAGCTGCCGGTAACCGCTGTCGCCGACGGCGGCGAAGACCCCGGTCCGCAGGCCCCGCCGCCGGGCCCCCGCGTAACCGGCGCGTTCCAGCGCCTCGTGGGCGAGTTCGAGGAAGACACGCGCCTGCGGATCCAGCGTGCGCGCCTCCTCGTCGCCGATGCCGAAGTGGCCGGCGTCGAAGGCGGCGGGGTCGTCGAGGAAGGCCCCCCGACGTGCCGGCCGCCCCGCTCCCGTGCGGCCGTCCGCGCTCCAGCGGCCCGGAGGCACCGCGGACACGGCGTCGCGCCCGTCGGTGAGCAGGTCCCAGAACTCCTCCGGCGTGTCGGCCCCGGGAAACCGGCAGGCCAGACCCACCACGGCGGTCGCGGACACGCCGTCCGCACGGCCCGCGGCGGGCACGCCCTCCTGCCCGTACGCCGCCGAGGCGACCGCCTCCCCCGGCGCGGGCGTGCCCTCCCCGGCAGCCGTCCCGACGACGCCCATGAGGTGGTCGGTGAGCGTGGCGACCGTGTCGTTGCGCATCACCGCCGGCCCCAGAGCGACACCGAGGAACCGTTCCAGCCCGGCCAGCACCTCCATGGCCCTGATCGAGGTACCGCCCAGCTCGGCGAACCGCTCCCGGTCCCCGAACGACGCCTGCGGCAGCCCCAGGACCCCGGCCCACGCCTCACGCACCGCACGCCGGACCTCCCCACGGGAACGGGGCACCGTCCCCGGCCCCGCGGACGACGGCCGCGGCCGTTCCACCGGACCGCCGGACGCCGCACCGGAGCGCGCCGACGGCCGGTACGTCCCCGCCTCGAACCGGGAACGCATGAGCTGCCGCCGCACCTTTCCGCTCGTCGTCCGGGGGAAGGCGGACGGCGGCAGCGCGAGCACCCGTACGTCGTCGTGGCCCAGCGCCGCGCGGACCCGGCGCGCGACCCGGTCCAGCACCTCGGACGCGGTGCGCGGCGGTCGCGCCCAGGCGACGAACACCACCACCCGCTCCCCACCGCTCACCGGGTCGGTCGACCCGACCACCACCGTCGTACCGGCCGGCACCCCCGCCGTACCCGCCGCCACCTCCTCCAGGTCCGGGGCGTGGAACGTACGGCCGCTGACGAACAGGACGTCCTTGTGCCGGCCGCTGACGCACAGCCGGCCGTCCCGGAGGAAGCCCAGGTCCCCGGTGCGCAGCCAGCCGTCCGCAAAAGCCTGCTCCGTCGCGTCCGGCAGCCCGTGGTAGCCGCGTGCGATCTGCGGACCGCTCACCTCGATGTGCCCCACCCGCCGGTCGCCCAGCACCCGGCCCCCGCCGTCGGTGACACGCACCGAGCACCCCGGCACCGGTACGCCGACATCCATCAACTCCACGGCGTCACCGCCGGGTTCCCGTTCCACCACACGGCCCCGGCTGAGCGCGGCGCGCTCCACGGCCACCGGCACGGCCACCTCGCCCAGCGGCGGGAACGCGACGGCCAACGTCGCCTCGGCCAGCCCGTACACCGGCGTCGCCGCCCGCGGATCCAGCCCCGCCGCCCGGGTCCTGGCGGTGAAGTCCCGCCACACCGTCGCCGATATCGGTTCGGCCCCCACCAGGATCAGCCGCACCGCGCTCAGGTCCAGCCCGGCGAACACCTCGGCGGGAACCCGGCGGAGGGTCAGGGCCAGCGCGAAGTTGGCCGCCGACAGGATCGTGGCGCGATGCGCGGCGGCCACGTCGAACCACAGCCGGGGATTCTTCGCGAACGACAGAGGACCGATCTTCACCTGCTTGGCCCGCGCGGCCAGCGGTGCCAGATGGGTGCCGATCAGGCCCATGTCGTGGAAGTACGGCATCCAGCTGACCACCACGTCGTGTTCCGTGAGGGCGGAGGCCCCGGTCAGCTGCCGCAGGTTCGCCAGGACGGCCGTGTGGGTCAGCTCCACGCCCTTGGGCGCACCCGTGCTGCCCGACGAGAACTGCAGGAAGGCCAGTCCGTCCGGGGAGACTTCGGCGGGAGTGGCCAGGGGCGGGCACGCGCGCAGTGCGTCCAGCCGCAGGACCTCGGCGCCGTCGGGGAGTTCGGCGGCCACCGGAGCGCAGGCCGCGTCCACGACGACCGGGGGCCGGCCGAGGTGCTCCCACACCGGCCGGACCCGCCGCACGTCCGGCGCCAGTGGCACCGGTACCGAACCGGCCGCGAGCACGCCCCAGAACAGGGGCTGGAAGTCCGCGCCGTCCTCCGCGAGCACCGGAACACAGGTGCCCGGCGCGACATGTGCCGCACGCAGACCGCCCGCGACGCGCAGCGCCCGGTCCACCAGTTCCCGGAAGGTGACGGCCACCTCGCCGCCCTCCCCCCGGACATGGACGATCACCTGGTCGGGGGACCGGTGGGCGGCATCGAGCAGGACGTCCAGCAGCGTCTCGGCGTTCATCTGTCCGTTCGTTCGTCGGTGAGGCAAGCGGTGGGGCAAGCGGTGGGGTGCGGCATGCGTTGTGTGGGACGGTCGAGAACCGGGACAGGTTGCTTTTGCCGGTGCCGCCTTTCGCGGGGCGTACCTCCGGCGTACACGGTGCATGCGTGAGCCCTGTACGCGCCCCCGTGGCCGTACGGAGAATGCAGTGTCCGTGATCATGTGCGGAGTCCCCGGTTCCTTCCGCCGAAGCAGAGGAAAGCAGGTCGACCGCCGTGCTGTTGCGTCTGCCCACATCCCTGTCCGAAGCACGGAACTGCATGGCTGAGGGAGCGGTGCCCGTCGGCGGAGCCACCCTCGTGTGGGCACTCTGGCAGCGGGACGGCTTCCCCGAGCAGGCGATGTCCCTGCGCGGCCTCCCGGAGGCCAACGTGCTCGAGCGTGAGGCCCTGGGCGCGGCCGTTCTGCTGCACCGGATCGACGACCGGGTGCCGGAGGTCCTGCGCGGCGCGGCCGCCACCGTGGGCACCGGCGCCGTGCGCCGGACGGCCACGGTCGGCGGCAACATCGTGGGCAGCACCCTGCGCTGCCTGCTGCCGGCGGCGCTCGTCCTGGACGCGCGCGCCACCGTGCTGGACCGGGACGGAACCTACGAGACCGATCTGGCCGAGGTGGTGGCCAAGCGCCACCTGCTGCTCAGCCTGCGCTGGCGCGACCCCGTGGCGAGCGGGTACCACAAGGCGCCCGGCGAGGTGGGCGGACCGCCGCCGCTGGTCGTCGCCACCGCCGTGCACACCGAGGGTGACGGACGGCGCCGTGTCCGCGTCGCCGTCCGTGACGGCTACGAGGTGACCGGCGGGAGCACGGAGTGCGCGGCCGGCCCGGACGAGGTGCTGGACGCCCTGGAGCGCACGGATCTCGGTTCGCTCCCCCCGGCGCCCCGCGACGTGGTGCGCCGGGAGGTGTCCGAAATCCTCGTCCGGGCCACCGACGGCTGACGGCACCGACGGCCGACGGGGCACCGACGGCTCGACGCTTCAGCCGGCCATGAGAGGGGGTGCGGGGGCCCGCGTCAGTCGACGGGCCAGGTGTGCACCGGGGCGTTGAGGTGCATGTAGTCGATGTACAGCTGCGTCATCCGGCGCAGGGCCTCATGGCGGCCGCAGCGGGCCGAGGCGTCGATGTGGTGGAACATCTCCTTCTGCCACACCGCCCCGTTGCGCCCGGTGACGCACCGCTGCTCGATGATGCCGAGCAGCGGCTCCCGCCAGACCTCGTCCATGCCGGAGAGCTCCAGCCCGCGGTGTGCCAGCGGCAGCAGCCGCCGCAGCACGAGTTCGGGCACCGGCACCTCGCCCATCCCGGGCCAGTACAGCCGGGCCTCGATGCCGTGCCGTGCCGCCGTGTGCAGGTTCTCCTCGGCGGCCGAGAACGACATCCGTGACCACACGGGCCGTTCCTCCTCCACCAGGGCACGGGTGAGCCCGTAGTAGAAGGCGCCGTTGGCCAGCGTGTCGGCCACGGTGGGGCCGGCCGGCAGCACCCGGTTCTCCACCCGGACATGCGGCTTGTCGTGCGCGATGGCGTAGACCGGGCGGTTCCAGCGGTAGATGGTGCCGTTGTGCAGGGTCAGCTCGCCCAGTTCGGGGGTGTCGCCGCGGTCCAGCGTCTCGGCGGGGTCCTGCTCGTCGCACAGGGGGAGCAGCGCCGGGAAGTACCGCAGGTTCTCCTCGAAGAGGTCGAAGACGCTGTTGATCCACCGCTCCCCGAACCAGACCCGGGGGCGCACCCCCTGCACCTTGATCTCCTGCGGGCGGGTGTCGGTGGCCTGCTCGAACAGCGGAATGCGGGTCTCGTGCCACAGCTCCTTGCCGAAGAGGAAGGGTGAGTTGGCCGCCAGGGCGGTCTGGACCCCCGCGATCGACTGCGCCGCGTTCCAGTAGTCGGCGAACTGCTCCGGATACACCTGGAGGTGGAACTGGGTACTGGTGCACGCGGCCTCGGGGGTGATCGTGTCCGCGTAGGTCCGCAGCCGGTCGACGCCGTCCACCTCGATGCGCAGGTCCTCGCCCCGGGCCGCGAAGATCTGGTCGTTGAGCAGCCGGTAGCGCGGGTTCTCCGACAGCGCCGACTCGCCCACGTCCTCCTGCCGCAGGGTCGGCAGAATGCCGGTCATGATCAGATGGGTGCCGACCGACTTCGCGCGTCGCTCCGCGTGATTCAGCGCGGCGCGGATCTCGGACTCCCAGGAGTCCGGGCCACCCGCCGTCAGCTGGCGGGGCGGCACGTTGATCTCCAGGTTGAACCGGCCCAGTTCCGTGGACCAGGCGGGGTCCGCGATCACGTCGAGCACGTCGATGTTGCGCATCACCGGCTCCGCCCGGTCGTCGACCAGGTTCAGCTCGATCTCCAGCCCCACCTGGGGCCGCTCGGACTCGAATCGTTCCTCGCGCAGCATCTGCGCGAACGTGTCGAGGCACTCCTGCATCTTGATCCGGTACCGGCGGCGGTCCTCACGGGTGAACACCAACGCCGGGACGTCGCGTCCCATCGCTCTGCCTCCCGGCCTCCCGGCTTCCCGTCCTCAGACACCTCTCCACCCAGCGTCGCACCACCGGGCGACTCCGACCAGACGGGACGGGACGCACCGGGAAATCCAGGTGCCCGGTACCTGTACGGGGTACCTCCGGCACCCGGCTTCCGCCCCCTCGACCTCCGTGTCCCGGCGCCGCGCCCTGCGCCGATCGTGCCGGCGAGGGTGCGGCAGCACCCTGCGTACGCCGTTCGCTCCGGTCGCCGTGCGTCGGCCGGAGGCCTCGGTGAGCATCTCCGGTATGACCCTCGGCAACGGGACGGGCCGGCGTCCAGGGCTCTCGAACGGAGAAACGCGAACATGATGCACCGGACGGTCGTCCTCGCCCTGATGAGCGTGCTGACCGCGGCGCTCTCGGCCGGGGCGGCCCTCGCAGGGACCGCACCCCCCGGCGGAGGGCCGAAACCACCCCCTCCACCAGGGGCCGGGCCCAGCAGCGAAGCGTGGGCATGGACCCAACTGACCAGTCGCGGCACCCAGATCCGCTACGTGACCACCGACACCACCCTCACCTGCCCCACCGTGCGCTACACCGTGGGCACGACCAGGGGTTCCTTCCCGATGCACCGGGTGAGCACCCCGGGGTCGTCGCAGTTCCCCACCACCGTGTGCGAGTTGGGCGTGCCGCTCGGAGCCTTTGACGCGGTGCTCCAGCAATCGACGGTCCAGGCGGCCGTGGTGCACCCCGCGAACCGCCGGCTCCCCCTGCCGAACTGGACCGACACCACACGCCCCGGCACCATCGGCGTCATCGGCGACACCGGCTGCCGGGTCACGACGGCGGGCCCCGACCAGGACTGCGCGAACCACCAGACCGGCTGGCCGTTCCCGCGGATCGCGGACAGCGCCGCCACGGTGACCCGGCCGGACCTCGTGATCCATGTCGGCGACTACCTCTACCGTGAGGACCCGAGCCAGGCGAACGACACGGCGGCCAATCCGGGCTGCACCACGCAGGCGGACAGATTCAGCTGGCCGTGCGTCGTCGCCGACTTCCTCAGACCGGCGGAGACACTGCTGGCCACGGCACCGGTCGCACTGACCCGAGGCAACCACGAGGACTGCAACCCCGCACAGCAGGGCGGCGCGGGCGGCGCGTGGTTCCGCTACCTCGCCGACGACCTCCGCGCCGACGGATCGTGCAGTCCCTACACCGCGCCCGTGGAGATCCGCGCGGGCACTTTGAACCTCCTCTCCGTGGACTCCTCGTTCGCCGACCCGGCCGACAACGGGAGCACGACGCAGCGGGCGCTCTACACCGCGCAGTTCGACACCGTGAACCAGGCCGCGCGGCAGCACCCCACCCACGATTACTTCGTGTTCACCCACAAACCGCTGTGGATGGTGAGACTGGCCGGCCCTCCGGCCCGATCGGTGACCCGTGTCCTCGACGAAGCCGTCGCCGACACGACCCTGGGCCGGCTGGAGGACAACATCCGCATGGTGCTGTCGGGTCACGTCCACCTCTACCAGATGATCGACTTCGACACCGCACGCCCGCCCCAGGTGACCGTGGGCTTCTCGGGCGGAACACCACTGGACCAGGGCCCGAACGACGCAGGCGTCGTCGGACAACCGGTCGGTACACCGCCGCAGCCCGTCCACCAGTCGATCACCCAGGGAGGGGTCTTCGGGTACGGGCTCCTGCGCGACAACGGCGCGACCTGGGACCTCACCTCTCACGACCCGACCGGTGCTGTCCGCGGTCAGACCTGCACCCTGAGCGCGAGCACCGCCAACAAGGCATTCACCTGCCACTGAAGGACGCGAACGACGGCGGAGATGTCTCACGGCATCTCCGCCGTCGGCGTGACGTCCCGTCCCGGTTCCGGAGGCGTCGGTGAGTGGCCCGGCTCACATGGCGTAGTGGGCGCGGCACCGACACCATGGTCTTCGTCACCCGGCAGGCTGAAGGGATCAAGAATGTTCCGCAAGGTGCTGGTAGCCAACCGTGGTGAGATCGCGATTCGGGCGTTTCGCGCGGGCTACGAGCTGGGCGCCCGAACCGTCGCGGTCTTTCCGCACGAGGACCGCAACTCGCTGCACCGGCTCAAGGCGGACGAGGCGTACGAGATCGGGCAGCCGGGGCATCCGGTACGGGCCTACCTCTCCGTGGAGCAGATCATCGGCGCGGCGCGCCGGGCGGGAGCCGACGCCGTCTACCCGGGGTACGGATTCCTGTCCGAGAACCCCGAGCTGGCCCTCGCCTGCGAGGACGCGGGCATCACGTTCGTCGGACCGAACGCACAGATCCTCGAACTGACCGGGAACAAGGCCCGCGCGGTGGCCGCGGCCCGTGAGGCGGGCGTGCCGGTGCTGGGGTCCTCGGCGCCCTCCACCGACGTGGACGAACTCGTCCGTGCCGCCGACGGCATCGGCTTCCCCGTGTTCGTCAAGGCGGTCGCCGGCGGCGGCGGGCGCGGAATGCGCCGCGTGGAGGCCCCCGCCCAGCTGCGGGAGGCCATCGAGGCCGCCTCCCGGGAGGCCGAGTCCGCGTTCGGCGACCCCACGGTCTTCCTGGAGAAGGCCGTGGTCGAGCCCCGCCACATCGAGGTGCAGATCCTCGCCGACGGCGAGGGCAACGTCATCCACCTGTTCGAGCGCGACTGCTCGGTGCAGCGCCGCCACCAGAAGGTGATCGAACTCGCGCCCGCGCCGAACCTCGACCCGGGACTGCGGGACCGGATCTGCGCCGACGCCGTGCGCTTCGCCCGCCGGATCGGCTACCGCAACGCCGGGACCGTGGAGTTCCTCGTCGACCGCGACGGGAACCACGTCTTCATCGAGATGAACCCGCGCATCCAGGTCGAACACACCGTGACCGAAGAGGTCACCGACGTCGACCTGGTGCAGGCGCAACTGCGCATCGCCGCCGGTGAGACGCTGGCCGACCTCGGTCTCGCCCAGGAGAACATCACCCTGCGGGGCGCCGCGCTGCAGTGCCGCATCACCACCGAGGACCCGGCCAACGGCTTCCGCCCCGACACCGGGCGGATCAGCGCCTACCGCTCACCCGGCGGCTCCGGCATCCGCCTGGACGGCGGCACCACCCACGCCGGTACGGAGATCAGCGCCCACTTCGACTCGATGCTGGTGAAACTGACCTGCCGGGGCCGGGACTTCACCACCGCGGTCAACCGGGCCCGGCGCGCCGTGGCCGAGTTCCGCATCCGCGGCGTCGCCACGAACATCCCCTTCCTGCAGGCCGTGCTGGACGATCCGGAGTTCCAGGCCGGACAGGTCACCACGTCGTTCATCGAGCAGCGTCCGCACCTGCTCACCGCACGCCACTCCGCCGACCGCGGCACGAAGCTGCTGACCTACCTCGCCGACGTCACGGTGAACAAGCCGCACGGCGAACGGCCCGAGCTGATCGACCCGCTGACCAAGCTGCCCCGGCTGCCCGCCGGTGAGCCGCCGGCCGGGTCCCGGCAGCGGCTCACCGAACTCGGCCCCGAGGGCTTCGCCCGCTGGCTGCGCGCCTCACCGACCGTCGGCGTCACCGACACCACCTTCCGCGACGCCCACCAGTCGCTGCTCGCCACCCGGGTCCGCACCAAGGACCTGCTCGCCGTCGCCCCGGTGGTGGCACGCACCCTGCCCGAACTGCTCTCCCTGGAGTGCTGGGGCGGTGCCACCTACGACGTCGCCCTGCGCTTCCTCGCCGAGGACCCGTGGGAGCGCCTGGCCGCCCTGCGGGAAGCCGTACCGAACATCTGTCTGCAGATGCTGCTGCGCGGCCGCAACACCGTGGGCTACACGCCGTACCCGACCGGGGTGACCGACGCCTTCGTCCAGGAGGCGGCGGCCACCGGCATCGACGTCTTCCGCATCTTCGACGCGCTGAACGACGTCAGCCAGATGCGGCCCGCCATCGACGCCGTACGCGAGACCGGGACGGCCGTCGCGGAGGTCGCCCTGTGCTACACCGCCGACCTGTCCGACCCGTCCGAGCGGCTCTACACCCTGGACTACTACCTGCGCCTGGCCGAGCAGATCGTCGAGGCGGGCGCGCACGTCCTGGCCGTCAAGGACATGGCCGGCCTGCTCCGGGCACCCGCCGCGGCGACCCTGGTGTCGGCCCTGCGCCGGGAGTTCGACCTGCCGGTCCACCTGCACACCCACGACACCTCCGGCGGTCAGCTCGCCACCTACCTCGCCGCGATCCAGGCCGGAGCGGACGCGGTCGACGGGGCGGTGGCGTCCATGGCCGGCACCACCTCGCAGCCGTCCCTGTCGGCGATCGTCGCGGCGACCGACCACTCGGAGCGGCCCACCGGCCTCGACCTCCAGGCCGTCGGCGACCTCGAACCGTACTGGGAGAGCGTCCGCAAGGTCTACGCCCCCTTCGAGGCGGGCCTGGCCTCGCCCACCGGCCGGGTCTACCACCACGAGATCCCCGGCGGGCAGCTCTCCAACCTGCGCACCCAGGCCATCGCCCTGGGCCTGGGCGACCGCTTCGAGGACATCGAGGCGATGTACGCCGCCGCCGACCGGATGCTCGGCCGCCTGGTGAAGGTCACCCCCTCCTCGAAGGTGGTCGGTGACCTGGCACTGCACCTGGTGGGCGCCGGGGTCTCCCCGCGGGACTTCGAGCAGGATCCGGACCGGTTCGACATCCCCGACTCCGTCATCGGCTTCCTGCGCGGCGAACTGGGCACCCCGCCCGGCGGCTGGCCGGAGCCCTTCCGGACCAAGGCGCTGCGGGGCCGCGCCGAGGCCAAGCCCGTCCAGGACCTGTCCGCCGACGACCGGGAGGGGCTGGCGAAGGACCGCCGGCCGACCCTCAACCGGCTCCTCTTCCCCGGCCCCACGAGGGAGTTCGACACGCACCGCCAGTCCTTCGGCGACACCAGCGTCCTGGACAGCAAGGACTTCTTCTACGGGCTGCGCCCCGGCAAGGAGTACACCGTCGACCTCGACCCCGGGGTGCGGCTGCTCATCGAACTCCAGGCCGTGGGCGACGCCGACGAGCGCGGCATGCGCACGGTGATGTCCACCCTGAACGGTCAGCTGCGGCCGATCCAGGTCCGCGACCGGGCGGCGGCCTCCGAGGTCCCGGTCACCGAGAAGGCCGACCGGACCGATCCCGGCCATGTCGCGGCGCCGTTCGCCGGAGTGGTGACCCTCGCGGTCGCCGAGGGCGACGAGGTGGACGCGGGGGCCACGGTGGCCACCATCGAGGCGATGAAGATGGAAGCCGCGATCACCGCCCCGAAGTCCGGCACGGTGAGCCGGCTGGCCATCAACCGCATCCAGCAGGTGGAAGGCGGCGACCTCCTGGTGGAACTCGCCTGACCCGACCGCAGACGGTGGACGTCCCCGCCCGGCACGGGAGCGGGGACGTCCACCGTTCTGGGACCGGCCCCCGCTCCGCGCGGCCGGGGTGACGGCGCCGGCGGGTTCCCGGGGGGTTCAGCCGGCCGGTGTCGCGGTGCGGGGGCGCACCGGGTGCTTGCTCAGGACGGAGACCCGGTTGAAGGCGTTCATGGTGATCGCCACCCAGATCACGGCGGAGATCTCGTCCTCCGACAGCACGGAGCGCGCGAGCGCGTACGCGGAGCTCTGCGCGTCGGCGTCCGTGGGCAGGGTGGTGGCCTCGGCGAGTGCCAGCGCGGCGCGCTCGCGCGGAGGGAACAGTTCGGTGTCGCGCCAGGCGGCCAGCACGCCCAGGCGCTCTGCGGTCTCGCCGGCGCGCAGCGCCCGCGTGGTGTGCAGACTGAGGCAGAACGCGCAGGAGTTGAGCTGGGAGACCCGGATGTTGATCAGCTCGACGAGGACGCGGTCCAGGCCGGCGTCGGCCGCGACCTTGCGCAC
Source organism: Streptomyces sp. GDS52 (assembly GCF_052246875.1). Taxonomy (NCBI): domain Bacteria; kingdom Bacillati; phylum Actinomycetota; class Actinomycetes; order Kitasatosporales; family Streptomycetaceae; genus Streptomyces; species Streptomyces sp. GDS52. Next base: position 284,656 of record NZ_JBQQCR010000002.1, on the reverse strand, counting down.
CGCCTCGGCCGTGGACGCCAGTGCGCGATAGGCGGCCGGGCTCTGCTTGTCGACGAACACCCGCTGGTCCGTGGTCTCCGCTGCCGTCTGGGTCACATGAACTCCTTCACCGCGCGGTGTCTGAACCTCTGTTCCTATCATCCATGATTGTTGAAGGATGTAGTTTCAGTGGCCGGCCGGACGCGGGCCCTCGCCCATCGCCGTGAGCTGCAGCCGCAGCGCCAGCCGCACCCGGGGCGAGGACAGGTCCACCGGGGCCACCTCGTCGAGCTTGCGCAGCCGGTAGCGCAGCGTGTTGGGATGGATCCGCAACAGCCGCGCGGCGCTCTGCGGGTCACCGAAGTGGTCCAGCCAGGCCGCGAGCGTCGCGCGGTACGGCGTGCCGTGCTCCTCGTCGTGCGCGCGCAACGCGGCGAGCGGCCCGCCGAGCAGGCCCGCGTCGATCCCGACGGCCGCCGTGGCACGCTCCACGACGACGGTGTCCCAGGCGTCCTCCATCAGAACGAGCCCCGTCCGGCCGGGGAGCGGGAGCCGGCCGGCGCCGATCAGCCGGTGGAGCTCGCCGGCCTCCGCGGTGGCACGGGGCAACTGGTCGGGGGAGCGGGCGGTACAGCCCGTCGCGGCATACAGGCCCGGGTCGTGGGCGTGGACCTCACGCAGCACATGCCGAAGCCAGTCCAGGGTGCCCGCACCGGCATCGGCCATGCCCCCGGCGGTGACGGGGCGTCTGCCCCGCGGCCGCTCGACGACCAGGCCGAACAGCAGTCCGTCGAGATCGGTCAGCAGGGGCTGGTGCCAGCCGAAGCGGAGGGCCACCGATTCCCACAGATCCAGTTGCCTGCGCACGTCGGTCCCGTCGGGGGAACCGAAGGCCACCACCCGCCAGGGCCCCGCCGGCAGCGCGGACGCGGCGCCCGGACCGGTGCCGGTGGCGGCACCCTCGCGCAGGGTCACCCGCAGCTGACCCGTCGAGACCCGCCGTGCGATACCGGCCTCGGCGCGCAGCCGCAGCAGATGCAGGGCGAGGACCGAGGCCACGTCGCTGAGCTCCCGGATACGCTCCGGGGGGACCGGGGAGCGGACCACCGCCCAGATCGAACCGAGCCACTCGCCGCCGGCCCGTACCGGGATGATCAGCCGGGGCAGGGTGCCGTCGGGGCCGGCCGGGGTCCAGATGGGGTCGCTGGAGCGGGCGAGCCTGCGGAAGACACCGCCGGCCCGGAAATGGGTGAGGGTCTCCGGGGGCACACGCCGGCCCACGATGGTGGAGACGCGCGCCGGATCGGTCGTGTCCTGCCGCGCGGAATAGGCGAGCACCCGGGACTGCGCGTCCTCCACCGTCACCGGCGCGTCGATGATCTCGGCCGCCGTGTCGGCCAGCGCGAACAGGTCGACGTGCGGCCCGGGACTGCCGAGGCGACTGGTGTCGGGCGCGGAGGCCCGGTCGATGACGCCCCGCAGCAGCCAGACGACATGCGCCCACGAGGTGTGCGGCTGCAGCTCGACCAGCGCGGGGCCCGCCAGCTCGCGGGCGGCACGGGCCACCTGCGGATCACCGGCGAAGGGGCCCTTGAGCACGACACCCCCGGCCGCCGCCCGGGCGGCCCGTTCCAGCAGGGCGACGGCCCCGGCCCGGTCGGCCACGCCCACCCCCAGGACGAGCTCTCCCGGCTGCCCCACGGCATCCCCGGGCTCGGCCAGGGCGACGTCGTGCACTTCGGCGTCCCCGGCCGCCACGACGGTACGGAGGAACCCGGCACCCAGGGAATCCACCAGATCGGTGACCGTGATCATCATCGGCCCCCAGCGGCGTGACGGCAGCAGCTCATGAGCAGAGTCATGCCCCCATTGTGACCCGGGGGCATGGTTCCCGGCGCACCACGTGCAAGGCCCCCATTGGCCGTACAGCACAAAGACAACGGCACGGCCCGGGCTCACCATCGAAGACACCACCGCCTTGGAGAAGAGGTTCCGCATGACCCGCCCCGCCTCGCCCGCGCACTCCGGCCCCCGCTCCGTCGCCGTCGTCGGTGCCGGCATGGTCGGACTGTCCACTGCCTGGTTCCTTCAGGAGCGAGGCGTCGACGTCACCGTGTACGACCGCGACGGGGTGGCCGCCGGCTCCTCCTGGGGCAACGCCGGATGGCTGACCCCCGGCCTGGCGACACCGCTGCCCGAGCCCGCGGTCCTCAGCTACGGCGTACGCGCGGTCCTCAGCCCGTCCTCCCCGGTCTACGTCCCGCCCAGCGCCAACCCCGGCCTGCTCAGGTTCCTCGCGGGATTCGCCCGGAACAGCACCGCGACACGGTGGCTGCGGGCGATGCGCGCGCTCGTCCCCATCAACAGCCTGTCGCTGGCCGCCTTCGACACGCTGGCCGAAGGCGGCGTCGAGGCGCGGACCCTCGACGCCAAGTCCTTCCTCGCGGCCTACCGCACGGCAGCGGAACGCCGGGTCCTGCTGGAGGAACTCGAGCAGATCCACGCCGCCGGACAGCGCATGGAGTTCGACGTCCTCGACGGCGACGAGGCCCGGGGGATCGAGCCGTCCCTCTCGGACGAGATCGGCGCGGCGATCCGCCTGCACGGCCAGCGCTACATCGACCCCGGACACTTCGTGCACGCCCTGGGCGACGCGGTCCGCGCCCGGGGCGGCGAGATCCGGGAGAGGACGGAGGTCACCGATGTGGGGGACGCGGCCACCGGTGCCGTCGTCCGCACCGGTGACGGCCAGGACCGGCGCTTCGATGCGGTGGTCCTGGCCACCGGAGCCTGGCTCGGCCGCCACGCCAGGAAGTTCGGGGTCCGCTCCGTGGTGCAGGCCGGGCGGGGGTACAGCTTCAGCGTCCCGATCGAGCACGTGCCGACCGGCCCCGTGTACTTCCCCGGCCAGCGCGTCGCCTGCACCCCGCTCGGTGACCGGCTGCGCGTCGCCGGAATGATGGAGTTCCGCAAGCCGGAAGCGCCCCTGGACGCGCGCCGGATCAACGCCATCGCCGAGGCGGCCCGTCCGCTGCTGCGCGGCGCCGACCTGGACGCCCGCGAGGACGAGTGGGTCGGCTCGCGCCCCTGCACGACCGACGGACTGCCCCTGATCGGGGCCACCCGCTCACCCCGGGTCTTCGCCGCCGGCGGACACGGCATGTGGGGCATCACCCTCGGCCCGGCCACCGGAGAGCTGCTCGCCGAGACGATGGTCACCGGCGCACGTCCCGCGCAGCTCGCGCCGTTCGACCCGCTGCGCTGACCCGCCGCCGGAGGCGGGGCGGGAACACCCGCCCCGCCGTTCCTAGTGGGGCGGGGTCGGTGTGTCGTGGGTCCGGTACATGGCCTGTACGTCGAGCGCCAGCTGGATCGTCGGCCCGACGACGGCGATGCCGCGGGCGAGCATGGAACGCCAGTTGAGGGTGAAGTCCTCGCGATGCAGCTCGGTCCTGGCGAGGGCGGCGCAGCGCAGCTCCTGCTCGTAGCCGCCGTTCACGGTGCCGAGATACTCGGTGTCGAGGCCCACCGAGCGAGTGGTGCCGTGCATCGTGAGGGTGCCGTGCACGGTCCACTTGGAGCCGCCGTGGTAGGCGAACCGCGTGCCGGCGAAGTCGATGTACGGGTAGTTCTCGACGTCGAGGAAGTCGGCCGACCGCAGGTGGTTGTCGCGGGTCTGGTTGCCCGTCGAGATGCTGGAGGCGTCGATGCGCACCGAGACCTGGGAGTCGCCCATGTCCTCCGCGACCCGGATGCCGCCCTCGAACCGCGTGAAGCGGCCGTGGACATGAGCCATGCCCACGTGCTTGGCGATGAACCGGATCGCGGTGTGCGGAGGGTCGAACACCCAGGTGCCGGCGGGCGGCAGCTCCAGTCGGCGTCCGGGCTCCAGCACGACGCGTGCGGGGGCGAGAGCCACCCCGGCGACGATGTCGACGCTCTCGCGGGCGGGTGACAGACCCTCCGCCGTCAGCATCACGCTGTACCTGCCCGGGGGCAGGGCCGCCATGTAGTAGCCGTACGGGTCGGTGGTGCCGCGAGCCGCGACGCGGTGGCTGTCCAGCTCGGTCACCGTGACCTCGGTCGCGCCCAGCGGCCGCCCCAGGGCGTCGACGGCCTCGCAGCCGAACGCCCCCGCGCCCGCCGGCAGGGGGACCGAGAGGCCCGACGCGGCGCCGGAGGCGCCCTGCGGACGCAGGCGCCGCAGCAGTCCGAGGACCATGGTGTTCACCTTTCTTCACGCATGTTTCCGCTTGGCCCGTACGGCACACCGCGTTCGCGGCTGCCAAGAGCCAGGGAATCAGGGCATCAGGACGAGGGGGTGGCCTGTCATCGATCCTAAAGCCGTCGGAAGGGGAGAGTGACTGTTCCCGAAGTCGGCGCGGGCACCGTGCGGTGCCGGGTGAGCCATCGGGGGCGTGGTGTTATGGAAGGTGATGTGCCGATTTTCAGGGGTGCTTCTTTGCAGTGCCGCTCCGGCAAATGGTGGGAACGTGTCGGAGTGTCCATGCGTCACTCGCGATTTCGGTGAACAATGCACACGATCCGCACACTCCGCCGGGGTCGCCCGGAGCGATGAGTTCTCGCGCGTTCCGCGGTCCAAGTCCGCCACGAGGCGACACCGCGCGGGCCGGCGGTCCACGTCTGCGAATCGACCGGACAGCCCGAGTACGGAACCCGCGGAGCCGGCGCACAGGGGACCACCGGGCGCACGGCACGGCGAAGGTCCTCGCCCCGGACCCGGTCTGTGAGGGGTGTGACCGGGCGGGGCGAGGACGGCTGCGTGCCGCAGGGCGTACCGGGCAGGCCGGGGCGCCGGTTCAGCCCTGCAGGCGGTACTCGATGATCGCGCCCGGGTTCTCCAGGGGGTCGGAGACCGGACTGCCCTGCGCGTCACGGACGGGGCCCGCGGAGTCGGTCACGACGAAGAGGGACCTGCCGTCGGCGCTGAACTCCGTGTCACGGAAGCGGTTGTGCTCCATGAGGAGCTCGGTGACCTTGCCGACGCCCTGGCCTCCCGGCGTGAGGTCGACGCGGTAGACGGTGCCGTCCTTGAGGGTGGTCATCACCAGGGAGTTGTTCCAGCCCGGGATGCCCTTACCGGTGGCTTCGGCGGACTTCCTGGACGTCCCGTAGTGCTCGAAGCTGGAGGGCGCGATGGTGGGCCAGCACAGGGACCACTCCTCGCCCCGCGCGCACCTGGGGTTCTGGAAGTTGAAGTCCGAGCCCACGGTGCCGAAGGTGTGGACCGGCTGGACGAAGGGCTGCTTGAAGTCGGTCTCCCGCTGGACGGGGACCGTCTTGGGGATCTCGAAGTTGCTGAAGGTCAGCTCGTCGCACGGCGTCGGCCACGAGGCGGACCAGTTGGCGTAGACGTACGCCTTGTCGTCGCGGTAGCCCGAGACGTTCGGCCAGCCGTAGTTGCCGCCCTTCTTCAGGATGTTGATCTCGTCGTCGGTCTTCGGGCCCTGCTCGTTCGAGTAGAGCGTGCCGTCGGGGCCGAAGGCCAGGCCCTGCGCGTTGCGGTGTCCGTAGGTGTAGACGTGGCTGCGCACGCCGCCCAGGACCGGGTTGTCCGAGGGGACCGAGCCGTCGGTGTTCAGCCGCAGGGTCTTCCCCTGATAGGCGATCCAGTCCCTGCCCTCGACTTCGTGGGCGGTGGGCAGCCGCATGGCGTAGCTGGGCTTGCAGGTGTTCCCGAACTGGTTCACCCCCTGGTCACCGATGGTGTAGTACAGCTTGCCGTCGGGACCCAGTCGCAGCCGTGCCGACTGGTGGTCGTTGCCGGCCGGCAGGCCGGCGATGACGGCCTTCGGGCTGTGCAGCCGCTTCCGGACGGGGTCGTAGGTGTAGCGCTCGATCTTGGTGCGGGCCTGCACGACCGGGGTGGGGTCGATGTCGTTGGTGTAGGAGAGGTACGCGTACACCTCGCCCGTCCCGCGCCGTTCCTCGATGGCGAGGCCGAGCACACCGTCCTGCCCGCCCTCACTGTGGACGGCCTGCGGCAGGCTGAGCAGGGTGGTTTTGGCACCGGTCTTCGGATCGACCCGGGTGACCTTTTTGCCGGTCTTCTCGGTGGCCCACAGGGACCCGTCGGGGGCCCGTACGATCTCGTAGGGGTTGTTCAGCCCGGTGGCCACGACGCGCTTGGCGAACATGCCAGGGGCGGGCGGTGTACTGGTGCGGGCGGGAGGGGAGACGGCGTCGGAGTCCGAGTCGCCCAAGGGGTCTCCACCGGTGACGGCGGCGCCGGTGAGGGAGGCGCCGAGGGCCAGGACGAGTGCGGTCGCCACCGGCCCGCGCAGTATGTGGTGCATGTGGTTCCTTCCAGTGAGGTCGCCCCTGTCCGAGCATCGCTTGGAGTAATCGATTCAGCACTCCGGGTGTCGCGACGTTCTGCCGTTCAGGTGACGGGGCGCCGTGGCCGGGAGGCGGGACATGCGCGAGAACCCGCCCGGTCGACGTCCGGGTGGGCGTGAAGAGCCGCTCCAACTCGACGAGTTGAGGGCCGGAGTGCCGGGGTGTCGCTGTACGCGGCGGCCGGCCCGGCGGTAAACCCAGGCTTCGGGGGCGCCCAAGGGGCGCGCCACCGGTGTTCACCCGATCGAAGTGCAAGGAGCGCCCCGCATCGTGGTTCGCCCGGATGGCTAGACTGCACCGGCAGTGCCGTACCGCCGAGCCGACCGCCCAGGAGTGCCCCGTGACCCACCGTTTCTCCTCGTGAGCCGGGGGCTCCGCATGGCAACGAACCGTACGGCCAAGAGCATCGCCACCCGTCAGCGATTCGTCGACGAAGCCCTGCGCCTCTTCAAGGAACAGGGGTACGAACGCACGTCCATGGCCCAGATCGCGGCCGCGGCCGGCAGCAGCCGGGCCAATCTGTACCTGTACTTCAACAGCAAGTCCCAGATCATCAGGGCCCGCATGGCCGAGATCGAGGCCGAGGTGGCCGAGCTCTACGCCGTACTGGACGGGATGCCGGGGCACACACCCGAGGCCATGCGGGAGTGGCTGGGCACCGCCCGTGAGATGTGGCTGCGCTACGCCACCGAGTTCGAGGCCGTCAACCAGGCCATGGCCATCGATCCGGACGTCCTCGAGGAGTGGCTGGGCCTGATCCGGCGCGTCTCGTCGGCCCACGCGTCGCTCCACCTGGACGGTGCGGCGGAGGACGAGCGGGTGGCACGCGAAGTGCACATGACCACGCTGATGATGAGCCTGGAACGCAACTTCTACTTCCTGTACATCCGCGGCCACAAGGAGCGGGAGGAGCTGATCCTCACCTCGCTGGCCCGGCAGTGGGCCCAGCTGTTCGCCGACTGACCGGACACAGGACTCCGTCGGGAAACCCGGTGAACGGGTTTCCCGACGGAGTGGGAGGAGGCAGTGAGCGGCCCGGCGTCAGCCGCCCAGCACCAGTCGGGGGCAGCCGGCCGCGGCCCGGGACACACAGATCAGCATGGTCCTGTCGGCCTCCTGCTCCGACGGGGTGAGGATCGAGTCCCGGTGGTCGGCCCGGCCATCGACGATGGGCGTCTCGCAGGTGCCGCACGTACCGGTCCTGCACGAGGAGACCACCGGGAGTCCGGCCTTCTGGGCGGCCTCCAGGATCGTCTCGTCCGCGCCGACCTCGACGACCGTCCCGGACTCGGCGAACTCCACCTGGAACGGTGTGTCGGGAACGGTCCGCACCACGGGCTTCGGGGCGAACCGCTCCAGGCGCAGAGAGTTCTTCGGCCAGTGGGCGGTGTTCTCCTCCACGGCCCGCAGCAGCGGCTCGGGGCCGCACGCGTAGACGAGCGTCCCCTCGCGCACCTCACCGAGCAGGCCGGGCAGGTCGATCAGCCCGAGCTCGTCCTGGGGGACCACCGTGACGCGGTCGCCGTGGGCGGCCAGCTCGTCGCGGAAGGCCATCGACGCGTGCGTGCGCCCACCGTAGACGAGGTCCCACTCGGCGCCGGCCCGCTCGGCCTCCCGGACCATGGGCAGGATCGGGGTGACACCGATGCCGCCCGCGATGAACAGGTAGCGGGGCGAGGGCAGGAGCCGGAAGTTGTTGCGCGGCCAGGACACGGTGACCCGGGACCCGACCGTCAGCGCGTCGTGCACCGCGGCCGACCCGCCCCGGCCGGCCTGCTCCCGCAGCACGCCGATGCGGTAGGAGGTGCGGTCCTTTGGGTCGGAGGACAGCGAGTACTGGCGCACCCACGGCTCACCGTCCCCGCCCGGCACATGGACGTCGACATGGGCCCCGGCCTTCCACGGCGGCAGTTCACCGCCGTCCGGATGGCTCAGGGTCAGGGCGACGACGCCCTCCGACGCCTCGGTGCGCTCCGTCACCTCCAGGGTGAGCGTGCGCACGGTCCGCGTCCGGGAACGCTCGACGTCCGCGACGTCCCAGCGCACCTGCAGGGAGCGGCGCACCGGGAGCAGGGCCATGCGCAGGAAGTCGAGCTCGTCCGTGTCCTCCGGGCGCAGCGACGGCAGCCGCTCGAAGAGCACCCGCAGCCCCGTGGCGCCCTGGACACGGGCCAGGGGGTTGCCCAGACAGGTGTGCCGTCCGGCCGTGAAGGCCAGGTGACCGGTGGGGTCGGGGCGGTGGATGTCGAACTCGAAGGGCCGCTCGACGTGCTCGGGATCGGTGTTGGCCGAGGCCAGCGCGACCCACACCATGTCACCGGCCGAGATGCGCACACCGGACAGTTCCACGTCCCGCGTCACCCGGCGCGAGGTGAACGTCGAGGACGGGCGCCGCCGCAGCGTCTCCTCGAAGACCCGGGGCCAGAGCTCCGGTTCGGCGAGCGCGTCCTCGAGCGCCTGCGGGTTCTGGGACAGGAAGAGCACCGCGTTGGTCATGGCCTGGGCCGTGGTGTCCGTGCCGGCCGCGGCGAACTCGGAGACGTGCAGGGCGATCTGGGGCGTGGGCAGCGCGTACGAGCCGTCCTTGGCCCGGGCCGACGCCATCACGGAGATGATGTCGTCGGCATCGGAGTCGCGTCGCGCGTCGACGATGGCACGCAGCTTCAGGTTGGCCTCGACGAAGCGGTCCCACACCTCGGACCGCGCCGGCTCGGGCAGCGGCTCGTGCGCGGACGACAGCACGGCGAACAGGTCGTCGCGCAACTGCCGCAGCATCGCCTCGTGTTCGTGGCCGAGACCCAGCAACGCCATGATGGTCTGGGTGGTCAGCTCCAGCGAGTACTCCTCGAGCAGGTTCGCGCAGCCGTTGCTCTCGAACCGGTCGATGATGCGGTGCGCCCTGGCCTCGATCTCGGGCTGCAGCCGGTCCATGCGCTCCTTGACGAAGCCCCGCTGCGCCACGGACCGCGTCTCGGTGTGCCCGGGCGGGTCCTGCCCCACGATCATCTTGGAGACGAGGTCCGGCGGGTAGACCTCCCGGTGCTTGGCCGGCACGTCCGCGGCCGAGTTGGCGGCCGAGGAGTAGGTCTGCCAGTCCGACAGGACGGTGAGGCAGTCCTCCCGCCGCGTGACGATCCACGCGTTCAGGTGCGGGTACCAGAACACCGGCGAGGTGTCCCGGACCGTGGCCAGATGAGCGGCCGGGTCCCGGTAGTAGTCGTCACCCATCGCGTCGAAACCGTGGGCGACGGGGCAGCGGCCCATGGGACGGGCCTCTTCCTGCAGTGACGTCATGGCCTGCTCCTTTCGCGGGTCAGACGCTGGTTGCCGCGGAGGCGGCGATCGAGGAGAGCTTCTGGAAGCGGGCGACGTTGTCGCCCTCGTCCATCACTCCGGAGGAGAGGAAGCAGAAGGACATGCCCGAGACCGGGTCCACCCACAGCAGGGACGAACCGGCGCCGTAGGAGCCGAAGGTGCGCGGCGAGACGAACGGGCCGAAGAAACGGGCGTGCGTCCCCGTGCCGGCGAGGGCCATGCCCAGGCCCATGTTGCCCGGCGGGAGGTCCCACTTGCGGGCGGCGGCGACCATGCCGTAGAGGTCGTTGATCTGGTCGCCGGTCTGGTTGGTCGTGGCGAAGTCCAGCACCGACTCACCGATGAGCTGCTCCCCGGAACCGGTGCGCCCCTTGTTCCGCAGCATCTCGGTGAACGCGAAGACGTCGTCGATGGTGGACACCGCGCCGACCCAGGGCATCTCGGCGTCCTCGCGGTCGATGACCTCGTTGAGGCACTCGATGTCCTCGGGCTTGAGCCAGGAGTCGTTGGCGACGATGACCTTCAGCGGAACGCCCAGGTCACGCCATTCGGCGGGCATCCCGAACCTGGTGTGCGTCATGCCGACGGGGCCGAAGACCTTCTCCTGCACGAGTTCCCGGAACGAGTCGGCACCGTAGGCGCGGCGGGCCATCTCGCCCATCAGCGCGTGGTTGATGGCCGCCGAGTAGTTCAGGTTCGTGCCCGGTTCGTGCACGACGTCGACGCCGCCCAGCGCCTCGATGACATCGGCGAGTACGGCGAAACCCTCCGGGCCCAGCCCCGGGTTGGGCGTCGCGGGCAGGCCGGCGCGATGCGTGAGCAGGTGGGCGAGGTTGATCCGGTCCTTGCGCGCCGCGCGGAACGGCTCGGTGCCGAAGAACTCGGGGATGAGGTCGACGACGCGGGTCGACAGCATCAGCCTGCCCTCGCTGAGGGCCCGGAAGACCAGGGCGTTGGTGAAGCCCTTGGACATGGACAGGATGCGGTAGACGTCGTCGCGCCGGGTCGGGCGGCCGGTTCGGGCGTCGGCCAGCCCGTAGCTGCCGCGCAGGGCGATCTCGCCGTGGCGGGCCACGATGACGTTCGCCCCGTGGTAGGCGCCGCTCTCGATGTCCGCGCGGATGGTCTCGTCCAGGACCTCGAGGAAGCGGCGCTCGACGCCGGGCGCCCCGGTGAGGGCGACCGCGGGCTTCGGGGCCTCGGTGTGCTGCACTGGATCTTCTCCGTCCGGTTGTCGATGGGGGTCAGAGCATGAGGGCGCCGCCGGAGGGCGCCAGGGTCTGACCGGTGTAGTGGCCCGCCGCGTCGGAGGCGAGGAAGAGGACCGTCCGGCCGATCTCGTCGGGCTCGGCCAGACGCTTCAGCGGCTGGAGGGAGAGCAGTGCCTGGACGTGGTCGTCGCCGGACGCCGTGAGCATGGCCGTCCTGATGCCGGCCGGGGCCAGCGCGTTGACCCGGATGTCGAAGGGGGCGAGCTCCGCCGCCACCGCCTTGGTGAGGCCCACGACCGCGGCCTTGGACGCCGGGTAGTAGGCGGGCATCGGCAGGCCGATGAGCCCCGCGACGGAGGCGAAGTTGACGATCGAGCCGCTGCCGCTCTCCTTCATCAGCGGTACGGCGGCACGGATCGTGTAGAAGGTGCCGTTGAGGTTGATCGCGACGACGCGGTCGAAGTCCTCGTCGGAGATGCCGTCCAGGAACTCGGGGTGGTAGGGCTCGCCGCTCTTGAAGGACTCGGTCATCCTCTGGTTGATCCCGTCCACCCACGCCTGCCCGGCCTTGTTCGGCGTGGCGACACCGGCGGCGTTCACGAGGACGTGCAGGCGGCCGTGATCCTCCCGGACCCGGTCGAAGACGCGGTTCACGGCGGCGGAGTCGGAGACGTCCGCGGCATGGCCCCGGACCCGCTCCAGACCGGCGAGCTCGCGGTCGAGGTCCTCCTGCCGCAGATCCTGCCGTACACCGTGGCACCGGCTCCCGCCAGGGCCTTCACAGCGGCCAGGCCCATGCCCGAAGCCGCACCGGTGACGACCGCGATCCTGCCGTCGAGTTCCATAGTCGATCCCCTCGTCGTTGAGGTGTGACCTGCCGATTCAGGGCAGGTCCTGCCTGCTGGCGGTGAAGTCCGGTCAACCTAACCAAGAATTTGACACCTGTCTAGGTTTGGTTCTCGAGGGGTTGTCCGGTGCCGGGATCCGATGGTTCGGACCGACGGGGTGCCCTGGTTCGATTCCACTGGGCGGAAGAGGGTTCTGGCCGGGCGGCTCGGACGGACGCAGAATGTCGCCCATGTCCTCCTCGCGCATTCACAGCCGTACACAGATCGGCATCGTCGGGGCCGGCCCCGCCGGCCTGATGCTCTCCCACCTGCTCGCCCGGGCCGGGATCGATTCCGTCGCGATCGACCTGCGCAGCCGCCGGGAGATCGAGGAGACCCACCGCGCCGGGATCCTCGAACAGGACTCGGTCGACCTGCTGGTCGGCACCGGCGTCTCGGACCGGGTGCACCGCGACGGTTACCGCCACGACGGCATCGAGCTGGCGTTCGGCGGGGGCGGCCACCGCATCGACTTCCAGGGACTGGTCGGCGCCTCGACCCAGCTCTACCCCCAGACCGACGTCTTCATCGATCTCGCCGACGCCCGCGAACGCGACGGCGGCGACGTCCGGTTCGGCGTCACCGACGTCACGGTCGACGGCCTCACCTCCGACTCCCCGGTCATGCGGTTCACCGACGCCGACGGCACCCGCCACGAGGTGCGCGCCGACTTCCTGGTGGGCGCCGACGGATCGCGCAGCCTGTGCCGCCGCGAGGTGCCGGAGGCGCGGCGCACGCAGTACTTCCGCGAGTACCCCTTCGCCTGGTTCGGCATCCTGACCGAGGCGGCGCCCAGCGCGCCGGAGCTGATCTACAACCACTCGCCGCGGGGCTTCGCGCTGATCAGCCAGCGCACCGAGACACTCCAGCGGATGTACTTCCAGTGCGACCCGGCGGAGGACGCCGCCACCTGGTCCGACGACCGGATCTGGGAGGAGCTCCAGTCACGCGTCGGGGCCAACGGCCACACGCTCAAGGAGGGGCCCATCACCTCCAGGACCGTGCTGCCGTTCCGCAGCTTCGTCCAGGAGCCGATGCACCACGGCCGGCTGGTGCTCGCCGGCGACGCCGCGCACACCGTGCCGCCGACCGGCGCCAAGGGCCTCAACCTGGCCCTGGCCGACGTACGGGTACTGGCCGAGGAACTCGAGCGGGCGGTCGCGAGCGGTGACACCGCCCCGCTGGCGACCTACAGCGAGCGGGCCCTCGGCCGGGTCTGGAAGGCCCAGCACTTCTCCTACTGGATGACCACGATGCTGCACACGCTGCCGGGGGCCGGCCCGTTCGACGTCCGGCGCCAGGAGGGCGAACTGGCCGCGGTGACCGGCTCGACCGCGGGCTCGACCTACCTCGCCGAGGCCTACACCGGCTGGCCGGAAGGACGATGAACGAGATGAACACGGCACTGCCCCGTCAGAGCCCCACCGCCAACCAGCTCGGCACGGACGTCACCGGCCATCTGCCCGACCGCGCCGGCGTGCCCGGTACCGCGGGCTTCCGGCCCGAGGACGACGCCGTGTGGCGCCTGGCCGTCGACCACCTCCACGTGCGGAGCAACGACGGCCACACCGCCTACTCCTACGGCCTCGCCGCGGCCCTGTGCGACCTGCATTCCGGTGCCGACCGCGATGTCGTGCTGCCCGCGATCATCCTCCACGACACCGGCTGGTCGAAGGTGCCCGAGGACGAGGTTCTCGAGGCCATCCGTCCCGGCGGGGGCCGCCGCGACCTCGTCCTGCGCCACGAGAAGGAGGGCGCCGCGATCGCCGCGGACATCCTCGCCCGGCTCGGCCACGATCCCGCGCGGACGGCCGAGATCGTCGAGATCATCGACGGCCACGACACCCGGCTCACCGCGCTCTCCCTCAACGACTCGCTGGTCAAGGACGCCGACAAGCTCTGGCGGCTCACCCCGCACGGCGTGGACACCGTCATGGACTGGTTCGGGCTGACCCGCGAGCAGGCGCACACGCTGATCGGCAGCCGGGTCCACGACCACCTGTTCACCGACACCGCCCGCACCATGGCCCGCGCCCTCGCCGCGGTCGCGACGATCGACAGCACGCCCCAGCGGATCGCGCTCGGCTGAGACGGGCGGGGAACCTCCGGCCGACGGGCCGTGCCCGTGCGGGGCACGGCCCGCCCCACGTGCTCGACGAGCCACCCACCGTGCGCGACGATGGCATTTCGACGATCTCTGGAGGTCCCATGCGCGGTGACGGCCGCACGGTGACCTCGAAGGCGTTCGCACTGCTCAGCGCCTTCGAGAGCGGTCCCAACGCGCAGTCCCTGAGCGACCTCGCCGAGCACGCCGGCCTGCCCCTGCCCACCGCGCACCGTCTCGTGAGGGAACTCGTCGAGTGGGGCGCGCTGGAACGTGACGAGCAGGGCCGCTACACCGTGGGTCTGCGGCTGTGGGAGGTCGCCCAGAACGCCGGCCGCCATCTGCGCGACACCGCGCGGCCCTACCTCCAGGACCTGTTCTCCCTCACCCACGAGACCGCGCACATCGCGATCAGGGACGGCGACGAGGCCCTCTACATCGACCGGATCTACGGCTCCACCCGGGTCCCCCGCGCCTCCCGCGTCGGCGGCCGTCTGCCGCTGCACGCCACCGCGGTCGGCAAGGTGCTGCTGGCCTACGAGGAGGAGTGGGTGCGCGCCGCGTACCTCGACCACCGGCTCGAGGCGGCCACCCGGCACACCCACGTCAACCCCGGACGGCTGGCCGCGGAGCTGCGCAGGGTCCGCGACGAGGGCTACGCGACCACCCAGGAGGAGGTGCGCGCCGGATCGTGCTCGATCGCCGTCCCGGTCCGCATCGAACCCCACCCGGCCGCCATCGGCCTGGTCATGCTGTCGAGCGACGGAAGCACCATGACCCGCCACCTGCCGGCCCTGCGAGGCATCGCGCGCCGCATCGAGGCGGCCGCCGTCCGCCCCCAGCCCAGCCTCGCCCGCATCCCGCGACGGCCGGGCCGCGGACGCTCCTGACCTTGCGCGGGCCGCCTCGGTGCGGCGCGCGAACCACTTCCGTCCAACGGAAGTCACACATGGACCTTCCAGGTGCCCGGGGCCACGATGAGGTGGTCGTCACACGGCGACGTGATGAACAGGAGGCGGGATGACGTCGACCCAGACCCCGGCCGGCACGGCTCCGGGCTGTCCGATCCATCACGGCTACGAGCCGTTCGCCCAGGACGACCCGTTCCCGTCGTACGCCGCCCTCCGCGCGGAGGAGCCGGTGATGTACGACGAGCGGATCGGCTACTGGGTGGTGAGCCGCTACGACGACATCAAGGCCGTTTTCGAGGACTGGGAGACCTTCTCCTCCGAGAACGCCCAGGCGCCGGTGCGTGAGCGCGGTCCGCAGGCGAAGCAGATCATGGAGGAGGGCGGCTTCACCGCCTACTCCGGCCTCTCCGCCCGGGTCCCCCCGGAGCACACCCGGATCCGCAAGGTCGCCGCCAAGGCGTTCACCCCGCGCCGGTTCAAGGTGCTCGAACCCGAAATCCGCGCCAACGTCGTACGGCTGCTCGAAGCGATGCTGGCCCGCCCCGAGCGCCACGGCGACCTGGTCCGGGACCTGGCCTACGACGTACCGACGATCACGATCCTCACCCTGATCGGCGCCGACGTCTCGCAGATCGACACCTTCAAGCGCTGGTCGGACTCCCGCTCGGCCATGACCTGGGGAGACCTCTCCGACGAGGAACAGGTGCCGCACGCCCACAACCTCGTCGAGTACTGGGCGGAATGCCGCCGGCTGGTCGCCGAGGCCCACGAGACCGGGCGGGACAGCCTGGTCGGCGACATGGTCCGGATGCAGGCGGAGGGCGACCCGATCAGCGACCACGAGATCGCCTCGGTCTGCTACTCACTGCTCTTCGCCGGGCACGAGACCACCACCACACTGATCTCCAACGCCCTGCGGGTGCTGCTCTCCCACCCCGAGCAGTGGCGTCGGACCGTCGAGGACCCCCGTCGCATCCCCGGCGCGGTCGACGAGGTGCTGCGCTACAGCCCCTCCATCGTCGGCTGGCGCCGAAAGGCCCTGCGCGACGCCGAGATCGGCGGTGTGGCGGTCCCGAAGGGCGCCGACATCCTGCTGCTGATGGGTTCGGCCAACCGCGACGCGTCCCGCTTCGAGGACGCCGAGTCCTTCGACATCGGCCGGGCCAACGCCCGTGAGCACCTGTCCTTCGGATTCGGCATCCACTACTGCCTCGGCAACATGCTGGCCAAGCTCCAGGCGAAGATCACGCTCGAGGAGACCGCCCGCCTCGCCCCCGGCCTCCGCCTGGCCGACGACTCCGACATCCACTTCGGTGACAACCTCTCCTTCCGCGCGCCCGCCGCGGTCAGGGTGACTTGGGAGGACTGACCCGTGAACGACTCCATCGTCTTCTTCGACAGCGGCCACGCGCCGACACTGGCGCTGCTCGGCGGCAAGTGCGCCTCGCTGGTCTCCATGACCACCGCCGGCATGCCCGTACCGCCCGGCTTCGCCGTGACCACGGTCGCCTTCGACCGCTTCGTCGACGGCAGCGGCCTGCGCGAGGAGATCCAGGCCGCCCTCGCCGAGATCGACCCCGACGACGTCGCGTGCGTCGACCGGGTGTCGGCGAGGATCCGGGCCGCGATCGAGTCCCGGGACGTCCCCGACGACATGCACGGCATGCTGCAAGGCGCCTACGACACCCTGATGGCGCGGTTCCCCGAGGAGGTGCCGGTCGCGGTCCGCTCGTCCGCGACCGCCGAGGACCTCCCCGACGCCAGCTTCGCCGGCCAGCAGGACACCTACCTCTGGCTCACCGGCTACCCCGCCGTGCGGGAACACGTGCGACGGTGCTGGGCCTCGCTCTACACCAGCAGGGCGATCACCTACCGGCTGCGCAACAACATCCCCGAGCAGGACCTGTCGATGGCCGTCGCGGTGCAGAAGATGGTCAACGCCCGCTCCTCGGGCGTCGCGATGACCCTCGACCCCGTCAACGGCGACCGCTCCAAGATCGTGATCGACGCCTCGTGGGGGGTCGGCGAGATGGTGGTCTCCGGACAGGTCACCCCCGACAACATCCTGCTCGACAAGGTCATGCTCACCGTGGTCGGCGAGCACCTCGGCGACAAGCACGCCGAACTCGTCCCCGACCCGCGGACCGGCTCGCTCGTCGAACGCGAGGTCGAGCCGGACCGCCGCGCGGTGCGCTGTCTGACCGACGACGAACTGCTCGCCGTCGCGGCCCTGGCCAAGCGGGCCGAGAAGCACTACGGCTGCCCGCAGGACGTCGAGTGGGCACTCGACGCCGACCTGCCCGGCGGCGAGAACCTCCTGCTCCTGCAGTCCCGCCCGGAGACGGTGCACTCCGCTGCTCCGGCCGCCCCGGCCGCCCCGGCCGCTCCCAGGGCCTCGGGCCCGGCCGGCTTCTCCATGACCGGTCTCACCTCCTCCCTCATTGGCCGCTGAGCCCGAACCGCAGAGGAACCCGCATGACCATCGAACAGACGATGAAGTCTTTCCCGAAGCCCTCGGAGATCGAGGTGCCCGCCGGTGCGGAGGGGTGGGAGAAGCTCTACCCCTACCACCTCGTCTTCGACAACGCCCCCGGCGGCGACGAGAAGTTCTGGTTCTGCGACAGCCAGCACTGGCCCACGGTGTTCAAGCCGTTCGAGACCATCGGCGGTGAGTTCGCGGTCAAGTGTCTCGGCCAGTACAACACCCGCCACCTGCTGATCCCGCCGGCGAACGGCATCGAGTTCAAGATCCACCTCGGCTATCTGTACATGAGCCCGGTGCCGGTGCCGGAGGGCGAGATCGCCGCCCGCGTACCGGAGTTCGAACGCCGCGCCGGCCACTACTTCCAGAACTGGGACAGCCTGCTGGAGGCCTGGCACTCCAAGGTCCGCGCCACGATCGACGAGATGGAGGAACTCGGGTTCACCGCGCTGCCCGACGCCGTGCCGTTCGACGACATCGTCTCCGGCAAGGCCATGGACGGCTCCCAGGTGCTGATGGAGAACTACGACCGCCTGATCGCCCTGCTCTACCGCAACTGGCAGTACCACTTCGAGTTCCTCAACCTCGGATACCTCGCCTACCTCGACTTCTTCGGCTACTGCAAGGAAGTGTTCCCCGGCATCCCCGACCAGGCCATCGCGAAGATGGTGCAGGGCGTCGACATGGAACTGTTCCGGCCCGACGACGAGTTGAAGAAGCTCGCCGTCAAGGCCGTGGAGATGAAGCTCCAGACGGCGTTCGCCGACCCCGACGACGTCGAGGGCACCCTGCGGACGGTCCGCGACGCGGGGGGCGAGGAGTGGCTCGCGGCGTACGAGGCCGCGCAGGACCCGTGGTTCAACTTCACCGTAGGCAACGGCTTCTACGGCCACGACAAGTACTGGCTGGAGCACCAGGAGATCCCGCTCGGCTACATCAAGGACTACATCCGGCGCGTCGACGAGGGGCAGGACATCATGCGGCCCGTCGACGCGCTGATCGCCGAGAAGGAGCGGATCGTCGGGGAGTACCGCGACCTGCTCCAGGGGGAGGCGCAGGAGCAGTTCGACGCCAAGCGCGGTCTCGCCGCCACCGCCTACCCCTACGTCGAGAACCACAACTTCTACATCGAGCACTGGACCATGGGCGTCTTCTGGCGCAAGGTCCGCGAGCTCGCCCGCGTGTTCACCGACGCCGGCTTCTGGGCCGAGCCCGCCGACATGCTCTACCTCAACCGCAACGAGGTGCGCGACGCGCTCTTCGACCTCGTCACCGGCTGGGCGGTCG
This sequence comes from Streptomyces sp. GDS52, assembly GCF_052246875.1. Taxonomy (NCBI): domain Bacteria; kingdom Bacillati; phylum Actinomycetota; class Actinomycetes; order Kitasatosporales; family Streptomycetaceae; genus Streptomyces; species Streptomyces sp. GDS52. The sequence goes on along the minus strand of NZ_JBQQCR010000002.1, from coordinate 266,120 downwards.
GCGCCGAGTCGGCCGGACCGCACTACTGGCCGGCCGAGATCGAGCGGCGCCGCGGCATCATCGACGCGCTCTCCACCCGCCGTCCGCAGCCGGCGCTCAACACCCCGCCCGCCCAGATCACCGAGCCCTTCACGATGATGCTCTACGGCATCACCACCGACCAGGTACAGCAGTGGCTGGCCGGGGACGAGGGCGGTGACGACGGTGCCATCACCGGCATGGCCGCCTCGCCGGGCGTGGTCGAGGGAACGGCCCGCCTGATCACCTCCGCCGACCAGCTCGGTGAGATCCAGGACGGCGAGATCCTCGTGGCCACGATCACCGCGCCGTCCTGGGGCCCGATCTTCGGCAAGATCAAGGCGACCGTCACCGACATCGGCGGCATGATGAGCCACGCCGCCATCGTCTGCCGCGAGTACGGCCTGCCCGCCGTGACCGGCACCGGCTCGGCCTCGACCACCATCCGCACCGGCCAGCGTATCCGCGTCGACGGCACCGCCGGCCGTGTCGAGATCCTGGAGAGCTGAGCCACCATGTCGCTCCCTCACCCTCAGGCGTCCGCCCGCACCGTCCTCGTGACCGGTGCCGCGGGCGGCCTGGGCCGGGCCTTCGCCCTCGGCTTCGCCGGCCGTGGCTACCGCGTCGCCGTCGCCGACCTCGACATCGACGGCGTCAAGGAGACGGCCCGCCAGGTCCAGAACACCGGGGCCGACGCCTGGCACGGGCGCGTCGACGTCACGGACACCGACTCCACCGAGGAACTCGCCGCCCGGGTCGCGGACTTCGGCGGCGGCCGGATCGACGTCCTCGTCAACAACGCGGCCGTGTACGGCACCGTCACCCGCTCGCCGCTCGAGGACATCGACCCCGCGGAATGGGACCTCGTGATGGCGGTCAACCTCAAGGGGCCGTGGCTGATGACCCGCGCCGTCAGCCCGCACCTGCCCGAAGGCGGCCGGGTCGTCAACCTCTCCTCGGCCACCGTCTACAGCGGCTCGGAGAACTGGGCGCACTACGTCGCCTCCAAGGGCGGCGTCATCGCGCTCACCCGGGTGATGGCCAAGGAACTCGGCCGCCGCTCGATCACCGTCAACGCGATCGCGCCGGGCTTCACCCTCACCGAGGCGAGCCGCGGCCTGCTCGAGCACGCCGAGTCCTACGGCGTCGACCGCGGCTCCCTGCGGCGGGCCAGCCGGCCCGAGGACATCGTCGGCGCCGCGCTCTACCTCGCCGGCCCCGACAGCGACTTCGTCACCGGCCAGACCCTGGTCGTCGACGGCGGCCGCCAGTTCATCTGACCTCGAACCAGGAGGAAAGTCATGCCCCAGGTCACCTATACCGACCACACCGGCGCGTCCCGCACGGTGGCGGCCAACGTCGGCGACTCGGTCATGGAGACCGCGGTCCGCAACGGCGTCCCCGGCATCGTCGCCGAGTGCGGCGGCTCCCTGTCCTGCGCCACCTGCCACGTGTACGTCGACCAGGACGCCCTCGACTCGCTCCCGCCGATGGAGGAGATGGAGGACGAGATGCTCTGGGGCGCCGCCGAGGACCGTCAGGACAACTCCCGTCTCTCCTGCCAGCTCAAGGTCACCGACGGCTGCGACCTGCACGTGACCACCCCGACCACCCAGGTGTGAACGACCATGGCTGACGGACTGCTGATCATCGGCTCCTCGCAGGCCGGCGTCTCGCTCGCCACCTCCCTGCGCGCGCTCGGGTACGACGACCCGATCACCCTGCTCGGCGACGAGAACCACCGCCCCTACCAGCGGCCCGCCCTGTCGAAGGAATGGCTGCAGGGGGAGATCACCAACGAGTCGCTGATGTTCCGCACCCAGGAGTACTGGGACGAACACCGCATCGACGTGGTGAAGAACGAACGCATCATCCGCATCGACAAGAACGACGACGGCTCGGGCGTCGCCCACTCCATGTCGGGCGCCGACTTCCCCTTCGACCGGCTGGCGCTGGCCGTCGGCGCGCGGGCCCGGCGGCTGCTGCTCGACGGCGTCGACCTGCCCGGCGTCCTCTACCTCCGCAACGCCGACGACGCCCTCGAACTCAAGGCCCGGATACCCGACGTACGCGACGTGGTCGTGATCGGCGGCGGCTTCATCGGCATCGAGGCGGCCGCCTCCCTGACCAGGATGGGCCGCTCGGTCACCCTGCTCGAGGCGGCGCCCCGGCTGGTGCCGCGGGCCGTCGGCGAGGAGACCTCGGCGTACCTCCTCGACCACCACCGGGCCACCGGCATGGACATCGTGCTCGGCGCCTCGGTCCGCCGCATCGTGCCCCGCGGCGACCGGGTCGGCGGCGTCGAACTCGCCGACGGCCGGACGGTCCCCGCCGACCTGGTGCTGGTCGGCGTCGGCGTCATCCCCCACACCGAACTGGCCGAATCGATCGGCCTGGTGTGCGACAACGGTGTGCGGGTCGACGAGTCCGCCCTCGCCTCCGACGGGGTCACCGTCGCCGTCGGCGACTGCGCGAACCTGCCCAACCCCGTCCCCGGCGCCCCCGCCGGCGACCGGGTGCGCTTCGAGAGCGTCAACAACGCCGTCGAACAGGCCAAGGTGGCGGCCTACGCCATCACCGGCCGCCGCGAGGAGTACGCGGGCATCCCGTGGTTCTGGTCCAACCAGGGAGACATCAAGCTCCAGATCGCGGGGCTGTCCACCGGGTACGACCGCACGCTGGTCCGCGCCGACCCGGAGCGGGGAAAGCACTCGGTCCTCTACTACCGCGGTGATCGCATCCTCGCCGCCGACTGCGTCAACCACCCGCTGGACTTCATGGCGGTCCGGGGCGCGCTGGCCAAGGGCCTGTCCATCCCCCACGACGCCGCCGCAGACCCGTCCGTCCAGCTCAAGTCCGTGACCGTCGACCCGGCCGCCCTGGTCGCGGCCGACTGAGAAGGGAACCCCATGCCCACCGCGCTGCCCCCCGAGCGCCCCGTACCGGCGCCCGGACCGGTCGACACCTCACCCATCTCGTTGACCCCGGCCCCCGGCGACGATCTCGACCCCATATGGAAGGCGGTCGTCCCCGAGACCCGCACCCGCGCCAACGACATCCACCTGCCGATCTCGCTGGCCTATGCCGAGCGGCTGTGCGACTCCTTCCCCCACGCCGACCGGCTGCTGGTGCGCGTGGCGATCCAGCTGCACGACACCGGGTGGGGGAGGGTCGACGAGGAGCGCATCCTCTCCGAGGGCTTCTCCGGCGACTGGCGCAAGGCCGAGATCCGGTTCGAGCACGAGAGGCAGGGCTGCGCGATCGCCCGTGAGGTGCTGCCCCCACTCGGCTACGACGACACGTTCGTCCAGCAGGTCTGCGACATCATCGACGGGCACGACACCCGCAAGGAGGCGTACTCGCTGGAGGACGCGCTGGTCCGCGACGCCGACCGGCTGTGGCGCTTCGACCCCGCCGGGATCGCGCTGGCCTCCGGCTGGTTCCGCATGGACCCCGCGGCCTACAGCGACCGGCTCGAGACGGAGATCATTCCCGAACTGCTCACCGCCCCGGCCGTCGCCATGGCCACCGCCACCCTCAACCGCTCGCGCGCCCTGCTCAAGACGGCCGTGATCCGATGAGCGCCACCGATGCCAGGCCGGCGACCGGACGGACGGCGCCCACCCGGCCGGAGCCCCGCTGGACCCATGTGGACGATCTCTACGCCGACGGCGCCTGGATCCGCTCGACCGCCGCTGCCCGGCTGCCGTTGGTCGATCCGGCCACCGGCCGGGAGTGGGGATCGGTCCCGGACTGCTCGGCCGACGACGTCGACGCCGCGCTGTCCGCCGCCGACCGGGCCTTTCGCACCGGCCCGTGGCCGCGGACCACGCCGTCGCAGCGGGCCGCACTGCTGCTGCGGATCGCCGACGAGGTCGAGGCCCGCGCCGCCGACACGGCGCTGACCAACACCCTGGAGAACGGCTCACCGATCAGCGAGACCCGCGGCGCCGCCGCGAACGCGGCGGGCATCCTGCGGCACGTCGCCGGACTGGCGTCCTGGCTCGAGGACGAGGACGTACGGCCGTTCCCGGCGGGGGGCGCCGAGACCGTCGTACGCAGGGACCCGGTGGGCCCGTGCGTGCTGATCGCGCCCTGGAACTTCCCGATCAACCTCATGGTGGTCAAGCTGGCGCCGGCCCTGCTCGCAGGCTGCACGGTCGTCATGAAACCCGCGCCCGGCACATCGCTGTCGATCCGGTTCGTGGTCGAGGCGTGCGAGGCCGCCGGTCTCCCGCCCGGGGTGGTCAACCTGGTCACCGGCGGCGGTGAGGCCGGCGACCGGCTGGTGCGCCACCCGCTCACGGCCAAGGTCGCCTTCACCGGGTCGACCCCGGTCGGCCGCCGGATCGCGGCCGCGTGCGGCGAACTGCTGCGACCGGTCACCCTCGAACTCGGCGGCAAGTCCTCGGCGATCGTGCTCCCCGACGCGGACCTCGAGCAGATGTCCGCGGCGCTGATCCGCACCTGTCTGCGCAACACCGGGCAGACCTGCTACGTCTCCACCCGCATCCTGGCCCCCTCGGAGCGCTACGAGCAGGTGGTCGACATGGTCACCCGCACGGTCGGGGCCGCCCCGCAGGGCGACCCCTTCGACGAGCGCACCGTGTTCGGACCCATGGCCTCGCGGGCGCAGTACGAGGCGGTGTGCGACCACCTCGAGTCGGCCCACGAGGAAGGGGCGCGAGCGACCGTCGGCGGACGCCCCGCCGACACGGAGCGGGGCTGGTTCATCGAGCCGACGGTTTTCGCCGACGTCACCCCCGGCATGCGGATCGCGCGCGAGGAGGTCTTCGGGCCGGTGGTGAGCGTCCTGCGCTACGACGACGTCGACGAGGCGGTCGCCCTCGCCAACGACACGTCGTTCGGGCTGGGCGGCGTGGTGTTCTCCGCCGACCGCGAGGCCGCGCAGGCGGTCGCCGAACGCATGGACACCGGATCCGTCGGCGTGAACTTCTTCGGCTCCAACCACAACGCCCCCTTCGGCGGGCGGCACGACTCGGGGCTGGGTGTCGAGTACGGGATCGAGGGCCTGTCCCAGTACGTCACCTTCAAGTCGATCCACCGCCGTACCGGCTGACCCCCCGGCAGGCCCGCCGGCCGGCACGGCCCGCGACGAGCGGCGACCGCGACGGCATCCCACTGGAGAAGGAGGCGGTGAAGGGGGCGCCTGGGGCAACTGGATTTCCCCGAAAGCCGGTTGAGGGCTGTTCAGCTACGGCGTCACCCCCTCGGACAAGTACGTCACTCCCTCGAAGCCCGACATCCGTACCGCGTTCTCCTCCGTCCTCGGACGATGACCCCTGGGCGCCCTCGACGCCGGCCGTCGTGCGGCGCCCGGCTGTCAGTGCCCGGTGCGAGACTGCGGGGCATGACGAACCCGGAATCGAACCTGAACCCGAACCCCGACCTGGAACAGGACCCGAAAGCGGACCTGACCCGATATCTGCAGGACGCCAGGGAAGCCCTGGTGTGGAAGCTCGAGGGGCTCTCGGAGTACGACGTCCGCCGCCCGCTGACACCCACCGGCACCAACCTGCTGGGGCTGGTCAAGCACGCCGCCGGAGTGGAACTGGGGTACTTCGGCGACGTGTTCGGCCGGCCCTTCTTCCGGAAGGATCCGCCGTCCTGGTGGTACACGCAGGACGCCGAACCCAACGCGGACATGTGGGCCACCGCGGACGAGTCACGCGAGGAGATCGTCGGGCTCTACCACCGGGCGTGGGAGCACGCGGACAGTACGTTCGCCGCGCTCCCGCTCGACACCGTCGGTCATGTGCCGTGGTGGCCGAAGGAGCGGAGGGAGGCCACGCTGCACCACCTCCTGGTGCGGGTGATCGCCGACACCCACCGGCACGCCGGCCATGCGGACATCGTGCGGGAGCTCATCGACGGGGCCGTCGGCTGGGGGAAGAGGGCGAGCGATCTGCCGTCCGGTGACGCGGCCTGGTGGGAGGCCCACCGGGCCCGGCTGGAGCACGCGGCGAGGGAGGCGGACAGCCGCCGGCCGACCGAGGCGTAGCAAGCCCGACAAATCCTCGCGGCGGCACGGATCTTGACGGGCAGTCGGCTGTGCGGAAGGTCTGGACAGCCGACTGCCGACGTGTTGTCATTCCGCTGCACAGTGAATTTCCAACGTTGGAATAGCGTCCGGCCGTCGCGGCTCCGGCTCCGGTGCCGTGCCGTACCGGTGGTTCCGCGTGGGCCGCCGGTGAACACCCCCTGCCCGCCCGGCCGTCGACCTGACGCGGTCCCGTTTCGTCCTGTCCCCATGCCCCCTGCGCGAGGAAAGGTTCGATGACAAGACAACACACCCGCCCGAGAGCCCGGTGGTGGGCTCTGCTGACCGCCGCGGCCCTGCTCCTGCCCACGGGCGCGGCAGTCCCCGCCGCGGCGGCGGCGGAGCCCGTGAGCACCGGCACGTCCGCGCGTACCGCCGGTGCGGCGGCCGATGCCGCCGTCGAGCCACACGGCCTGAAGGGCGAGTACTTCAGCATGTCGGCGCCGGGAGCACGGGATTTCGCCGTGCTCGGCGGCACCCTCCTGGAGTCGCAGATCAACTTCTCCGGCCTGACGAGTACGTTCGAGGAGCTGACCGGGAGGACGGAGCACACGACCGCCCGCTGGACGGGGCAGATCGAGGCGCCGAAGACCGACGACTACACGTTCCACGCCATCGGGGACAACGGATTCCGGCTCTTCATCGACGACAAGCCGGTCATCGACCACTGGGAACCGGACTGGGACAGGGAACAGACCAGCGAGCCGGTCAGGCTCACCGCCGGTGAACGGCTCACCTTCCGGCTGGAGATGTTCCAGGACTTCGGCGGGTCGAACATGTTCCTGCGCTGGTCGAGCCCGACGACGCCCAAACAACTCGTCCCCGAGTCGGCGTTCACACCGCCCGCCGGCTTCGAGGTCTTCCCGGTGGACCTGTCGGTCGCCGCGGACGGGAAGCGGCTGCGCGCCCGCTTCGAGGACCGGGTCGGGGACCTCGCCGAGGTCGCGGAGCACCTGAAGATCGAGGCCGACACCACCGCCATGCCGGTCACGTCGGCGAAGGCGGTACCCGGCGACCGCAGCTCCCTCCTCGTCACGCTCGCGAAGCCGATCCAGAAGAACCAGCAGGTCCGGTTCACCTACGACGGCGAGGGCGGCCTGACGGCCGGCGGCAAGACCGTCCCCCGGATCGTCCGCTACGCGACGAACACCTCCGAGCACCGTCTCACCACCAAGTGGGGCGACACGCTGGACAGGAAGAACCCGCTGCCGGAGTACCCCCGTCCGCAGCAGGTGCGGTCCCAGTGGAAGAACCTCAACGGGACCTGGCAGTTCAGTGGCGCCGAGGCGGGCGAGCAGCCGGTCTTCGGCAAGAACCTGGACGAGAGGATCACCGTGCCGTTCCCCGTCGAGTCCCAGCTGTCCGGGCTCGAGCGGCACGAGGACCACATGTTCTACCGCAAGCTCGTCGAGGTGCCGAAGAGCTGGAAGGTCGGTGAGGGCAAGCGGCTGAAGCTCCACTTCGGCGCCGTGGACTACCAGGCCCGCGTCTGGGTCAACGGCCGGAAGGTCGCCGAACACACCGGCGGCTACACCGCGTTCAGCGCCGACATCACCGACGCGCTCAAGGGCAGAGGGGCGCAGGAGGTCGTGGTCGCGGTCACCGACACCGGCGGCGCCGACCAGCCGACGGGCAAGCAGCACACCCGTCCCAGCGGCATCTTCTACACCCAGTCGTCCGGCATCTGGCAGACGGTCTGGATGGAGCCCGTCGCCGAGCGGGCCGTTGACAACGTCGTCACCACACCGGACATCGGCAACAGCAGCCTGGCGGTGACCGTCGAGTCCGAGAGCGCCTCCTCGAAGGCGCGGGTGGAGGCCGTCGCCCGTGACGCCCGCGGCAAGGTCGTCGGCAGGGTCAGCGGTCCGGCCAACCGCGAGCTCCGGCTCCCCGTGGCGAAGCAGCGCCTGTGGAGCCCCGACGACCCCTACCTCTACGACCTCGACGTCAGGCTGACCGACGGCCGGTCGGCGGACGAGGTCACCGGCTACTTCGGCATGCGCGAGATCGGGATCGAGGAGGTCGGCGGCTACCGGAAGCTGGTGCTCAACGGAGAGCCCGTCTTCTCCCTCGCCACCCTCGACCAGGGGTTTTGGCCCGACGGCCTCCACACCGCCCCCAGCGACAAGGCACTGGCCTTCGACCTCGAGGCGCACAAGAAGCTCGGCTTCAACGCCGTCCGCAAGCACATCAAGGTGGAGCCGGCCCGCTGGTTCCACCACGCCGACAAGCTCGGCCTGCTGGTCTGGCAGGACTTCGTCTCCGGGAACCTCACCAGCGAGACCGGACAGAAGGCCTTCGTCGACCAGGGCCGCGCGATGATGCGCCAGCACCACAACTCGCCCTCGGTCATCGGCTGGATCGTCTTCAACGAGGGCTGGGGCGAGTGGAACCGCGAGGAGAGCGGCCGCCTCGCCGAGTCGGTGAAGGCCGCCGACCCCTCCCGCGTCGTCAACGCCCACAGCGGTGTCAACTGCTGCAACTCCAAGGGTGATTCGGGCAAGGGCGACATCATCGACCACCACGACTACAACAACGAGGACCCGCCCTTCCCCGACCACCGGGCGGCCATGGACGGCGAGCACGGCGGCTTCACCCTGCGCACCCCGGGCCACATGTGGCCGGGCACGCCGACGGTGATCTACAGCGGCGTCGCCGACAAGGAGGCACTGACCCGCAAGTACGTGGAGAACACCGAGCGGTTCTACCTCGACCAGGCCGCCGCCGAACTCTCCGGTTCGGTGTACACACAGATCACCGACCTGGAGAACGAACTGAACGGCCTCTACACCTACGACCGCCGGGAGATCAAGGTCGACCCGGTCCGGGTGCGCGAGGCCAACCGCAAGGTGATCGCGGCCGGCGCCGCCGCGGGCGAGCGGGAGCAACTCAAGGGCGGCGGCCACTGGGCCCTCGACGAGGGCACCGGCACGATCGCGAAGGACGGCGGCCCCAACGGCAAGCCCCTGACGCTCACCGGAGGCGCCGGCTGGACCCCCGGTGTCAGCGGCAGCGCGCTCGAGTTCGACGGGCAGGGGCAGCACGCCGAGACCGACGGCCCCGTGCTCGACACCACCGGCAGCTACTCGGTCGCCGGCTGGGTCAGGCTCGACTCGCTCCCCGGCAACTACGCCACCGCGATCAGTCAGGACGGGCGGCGCCAGGCCAGCCCCTTCTACCTGCAGTACGGGCAGGGCGCCTTCGCCTTCAGTACCCCCGACGGGAAGCGCGCCAGGCTGGAGACGAAGCCGGACACGGGCCGCTGGTACCACCTCGTCGGTGTGCGTGACGCCGCGCGGGGCGAGATCGACCTCTACGTCGACGGCGTTCCGGCGGCGACCGCCACCGCCGGCCCCGCCTATGTCGGCTCGGGGCCGCTCGCCGTGGGCCGTGCCCAGTGGAACGGCACCGACACGGACTTCTGGGACGGCGCGGTGGACGAGGTCCACGCGTTCGACAGGGCCCTCACCGCCGAGGAGGTGAAGGCCCTGCACGACCGGGAGGAGCCGTGACCGGCCGGGCAGGCACGGTCGCCTGTGCCTGCCGGCAGTAGCGGGAAGGTGCGGGTGCCGGACGGCACCCGCACCTTCCCGCACGCCGGGGAGCGCCGGCCCGGGAAGGCGGTGGCGGCCCTACGGCCGTCACCGCCTCTCACCCGGGGGACCGCACACCGCTCACGGTGCCCAGGGCGCCGCCACGGTCCAGGTGGTGTCCTCCGTGAACAGAGCGGGGTTGTCCCAGGCGTGCGTACCGCCCGGAGTGGCCAGCCACAACTGGGCGTCGTAGTGGCGCAGGTACTGCCCGGGGAAGTTGTGGGCGGACAGCCGCACCGCCCCGTTCGCGCCGCGCACCGGGCAGAAGGTGGCGTCCGCCCGGAACAGGTCGCCGCTGCCGGACTCCTTGTACACGCGGTACTCGCGGTGCCGCAGATACTCGCCGGGATAGTTCCGCGACTCGAAGGAGTAGCAGGATCCGTCGGCGAGGCCGGGGACGATCCTCCAGGTGGCGTCGTTCTTCAGCAGCGCGCTGCTGCCGCCGTCCACGGCCTCGGTGGACACCGCGCCCTCCCGGTGCCGTACATACCGGTTCGTCAGCCCCGGCGTCGTCACGCCGAGGGACCGGTACTGACCGGTCGGCAGGGTGACGGGGGCCGACGGCGAGCGGGACGCGTCGATCAGGGCGCGGTTGGCGGCCCGCACCCGTGCCTCGTCCACCTTGACGACCTGACGGTCGTAGGTGAGCAGACCGTTGGCCTCGTTCTCCACGTCGGTGATCTCGGTGTAGACCGAGCCGGACAGCCCCCGCGGGAGCCGTACCTCGCGGATCGCGTCCAGCAGACCGACGAACCGGTTGTCGAGGCGGGCCGCGTCCGGCTGGTCCTCGTAGCTGAACCCGCCGCCGGGATACCACTCGTGACCGGACACCTTCAGGCCCAGGCCGCCGTACTCGCCAAGGACGGCCGCGCGGCCGGCGTCGGGCACCGTGGTGCCGGGACCGACGTAGACGTGGTGGTCGACGACGTCCCCGTTGCCGCCGTCGACGGAGCCGCAGCAGTTGACGCCGCTCATGTTGTTCACCAGCCGCGACGGGTCGTACGCCTTGACCTTGTTCGCCATACGGGCCTGGTCGTACTGGCCCCATCCCTCGTTCTGGTTGACCCACATCACCACCGAGGGCGAGCTGCGGTGCTGGTCGATGACGCGGTCGTACTCGGCCTCCCACTGGGTGCGGGCGGCCGCGTCCGGCGTGCGCAGGTCCATGGACGGCATGTCCTGCCACACCAGCAGGCCGAGCCGGTCCGCGTGGTGGAACCAGCGCTGCGGCTCCACCTTGATGTGCTTGCGGACCATGTTGAAGCCGAGGTCCTTGTGCTTCTGCAGGTCGTACCGGAGGGCGGCGTCGCTGGGCGCGGTGTAGACGCCGTCCGGCCAGTAGCCCTGGTCCAGGGTGCCGGTCTGGAAGACGAACTCGCCGTTGAGGACGGGGCGCAGGACACCGCCGACGCGCGCGATGCCGATGGAGCGCATCCCGGTGTAGCTGCCGACGGAGTCGGCCGTCGTGCCGCCGGAGAGCAGGTCCGCCCGTACGTCGTACAGGAAGGGATCGTCCGGGGTCCACCGCCGGGCGGAGGGCACCGGCACGGTGAACTCGCTGCCGACGGGGCCGGTGGCGGTGCCCACCGCGTTGCCGCCGGTGGAGACCGTGACCCGGGCCTGGTGGCCGTTCGTCCCGGCGCCCCGCACCGTGACCTTGAGCCGGTTGTTCACCAGGTCGGGAACCATGTCGAGGCGCGTGATGTGCGCGGGCGCCGTGGGTTCGAGCCACACCGTCTGCCAGATGCCGGACGCGGCGGTGTAGAAGATGCCGCCGCCCGGATGCGGTGTCACGTCGTTGATCCGCTGCTTGCCGACGGCCTGGCCGCCGGTCTGGGTGGGGTCCCACACGGAGACGACGACGGTGTTGGTTCCGCCGCCGAGCAGGTCGGTGATGTCGTAGGAGAACGCGTCGAAGCCGCCGCTGTGCGGCGTGCCGGCCTGCCGGTCGTTGACCCACACGGTCGTACGCCAGTCACTGGCGCCGAAGTGGAGCTGCACGCGGCGGCCGTTCCAGCCGGACGGCACGGTGAAGGTGCGCTTGTACCAGAGCTTGTCGTTCTGTGTGATCCGGCGCTGGATGCCGGACAGGGCGGACTCGGCCACGAACGGCACCCGGATCTGCTCGGTGAACGACGCGGGCCGGCCGGCGTCCGCCGGGGTGACGGCGAAGTCCCAGATGCCGTTGAGGTTGGCCCAGTCGGGGCGGGTGAGCTGGGGGCGGGGATACTCGGGCAGGGGCGTGTCGACAGGGACCTGGCTGGTCCAGGGGGTGGTCATCGGCGCGGGTTCGGGCGTCCACGCCTGGGGTGCGGCGGTGGCGGGGGCGGACCCGGTGAGGGCCGCAGAGCCGAACAGGGCCAGCACCAACAGCGCGGTGGTGACCCACCACCGGTGTCCGGGCCCGTGAACCGGGGAACGTGGTGCGGGTGGTCGACGCATCGTGCCTCCTCGGAGAGTGGGGGTGGTACACGTGCGCGTGCGCGGGACGGCCGGCCCCGCTCCCGTACGGGAACCGGGGGCCGGCTGCCCCGAAAGCCGGACGCGGCAGCCGTTTCGGGGAGGGGGCTGCCGCGTCCGGAGCTTCACAGCAACTGGCGTCTGCGGCCCAGCCAGGTCTGGGCGACGACCACGACGGCCAGGAAGGCACCGCTGACGACCTGCTGGTAGGAGGAGTCCAGGGAGCCGATCTGGTTGATGACGTTCTGGATCACCTTGAGCAGAAGGACACCGACCAGCGAGCCGCTGACATAGCCGAGGCCGCCGGTGAGCAGCGTGCCGCCGATCACGACGGCGGAAATGGCCTCCAGCTCCATGCCGTTGCCGAGGATGGTCACACCGGACGCGAGCCAGGCGGCGTTGAACGCACCGGCCAGCCCGGCCAGCACCCCGGACAACGTGTAGACGAGGATCTTGGTCCGGGCCACCGGAGCACCCATCAGGGCCGCGGCGTCCTCGTTGCCGCCGACCGCGTACACATGCTGTCCGAAGCGGGTGCGGCGCAGGACGACCGCTCCGGCGACGAACAGCGTCAGGGTGACCCACACGGGGTTGCCGATGCCGAGCGTGGTGCCCTGGCCGAGTTCGGACAGGAAGGAACCCTTGCCGATCAGGTAGGTCTCGGCGCCCTCGTCGGTGAGGGCCAGCATCAGACCGCGCGCCCCCAGCATGGCCGCCAGGGTGACGATGAACGGCGCCAGCCGGGAACGCGCCACCAGCAGGCCGTTGACGGCACCGATCCCACCGCACACCACGAGGGGCAGCAGCAGCGCCACCAGGGTCCCGTGCCGAGACCCCCAGGCCGCCAGGACGCCGCCCAGGGCGAACAGGGAACCGACCGACAGATCGATGCCCCCGGTGATGATGACGAAGGTCATCCCGAGGGCGACGATCGCCAGGAAAGCCGAACTCGTCGCCATGTTGCCGACGTTGTCCCCGGTGGCGAAGGAGTCGAAGCCGACCGACGCCACCAGCGAGACGAGCACCAGCACGGCCAGCGCCCCGTGCTGCTGGACCAGGGCACTGAGGCGCTCCGAGCGCAGGGGACCCTCGGGGCCCGCGGCCTTCGGCGGTCGCCCGCCCGCGGTGGCCACGGGCACGTCCGTCTTCGTCGCGGTCATCGTTTCCCCCGTCCCCGTGCCGCGTAGACCGCGCACACGATCACTATGGCCTGCGCGATCTGGGTCCACGACGGCGGCAGATCGTGCTTGATGAGGGTGGCGGTGAGCAACTGGATGAGGACCGCTCCCGCCACGGTGCCGGCGATGTTGACACGGCCGCCGGTCAGCGGGGTCCCGCCGACCACGACGGCGGTGATGGCGGACAGTTCCATCAGATTGCCCAGTGAGGTCGGGTCGCTGGCCTGGAGCCGGGCGGTGGCCAGCACGCCCGCCACGGCCGCCAGCAGCGCGCACAGCACGTACACGACGATCAGCACGCGCCGCACCGGCAGGCCCGCCAGCTGCGCCGCGGGGCGGCTGTCACCGATGGCCAGCAGCTGGCGCCCGAACGTGGTGCGGCGGACCACGAACGCGGCCAGCAGCGCCAGGACGGCGGCGATGAGGATCAGATAGGGGACGCCCAGGACGTCGCCGGATCCCAGGGAGGCGAGCGCGGGGTTGCGCAGATCCTCCAGCTGCGGCAGCAGGACCAGGGCGAGGCCCCGGCCGCCGACCATGAGCGCCAGGGTGGCCACGATCGGCTGCACTCCGACGAAGGCGACCAGTGCCCCGTTGGCCACCCCCACCGCGGCGGCGAACACCGCTACCACCAGCAGCGCCGGCAGCAGACCGTAGCCGAGGTACAGGGCGGTCACGGAGGCTGCCAGCGCCATCACGGCGCCGACCGACAGATCGATGCCCTCGGTGCCGATGACCAGGGCCATGCCGAGCGCGACGATGATGACGGGGGAGACCTGCACGGCCTGGGTGCGGAAGTTCTCCGCGGACAGGAAGTGCGGGGTGATGACGGTGTTGACGACCAGCAGCAGTGCCACGCCGGCGTAGACGCCGTATGTCTGCAGCCACTGCAGGACGCGGGCCCGGTCCAGCGGCGCGGTGCGCAGAGCGGCTTCAGCCATCGCCGGCCTCCTCCGCGGCCGTGGCACCGGCCGTGTTCCCGGCCGGTGCGTGCCCGGCGATGGTCCGCATCAGTGTGTCCTCGGTGACGTCCTCGCCGGCCAGTTCGCCGACGACCGCACCGTCCTTCAGCACGACCACGCGGTCGGACCCTTCGATGAGTTCCTCCAGATCGGAGGAGATGAGCAGAACGGCCAGGCCGTCCGCGGCCAGTTCGTCCACGAGTCTTTGCACCTCGGCCTTGGCCCCGACATCGATGCCCCGGGTGGGCTCGTCCAGCAGCAGCACCTTGGGGTTCATCGCCAGCCAGCGGGCGAGCAGCACCTTCTGCTGGTTGCCGCCGGACAGTTCACCGACCTTCTGGTGCGGGGAGGACGCCTTGATGCGCAGCCGCTCGACGAAGGTGTCCACGACGCTGTCGACGCGTGCCTCGGAGACCAGACCGAAACGGGAGAGCCGGGGCAGCACGGCCAGTGAGATGTTCTCGCGGACCGAGAGCCCGGGAACGATGCCCTCGCTCTTGCGGTCCTCGGGCAGCAGACTGATGCCTGCCCGGATGGCGGCGGGGGTGGAGCCGCCGCGCAACGGGACACCGGCCACCAGGACCTGCCCGGAACTCGTCGCCAGCGCACCGGAGATGGCCTTGGCCGTCTCGGTCCGCCCGGACCCGAGGAGTCCGCCGAGTCCCACGACCTCGCCGGGCCGGATCGCCACGGACACCTCGTGCAACTTGTGCGGGGCCGTCAGCTCCCTCGCCTCCAGCACCGGTTGGGCGCTGACGGCGTGGTGGTCGCCGGTGAACCGGGTCAGGCCCTCCGTGCGGACCTCGCCCAGCTCCCGGCCCAGCATGGTCGACACCAGGGAGAGACGGTCGAGGTCGGCGAGGCGGCCGTGATGGACGCGCCGCCCGTCGCGCAGCACGGTGACCGTGTCGCACACGGCGTACAGCTCGTCCAGCCGGTGACTGACGTAGACGACCGCGATGCCCTCGTCACGCAGCCGCCGGATCACCGAGAACAGCGTCTCGACCTCACGCGGTTCGAGCGAGGAGGTCGGTTCGTCCATGATGACGACGCGCGCCTCGGTCGCCACCGCGCGGGCCAGGGCGACCATCTGCTGAGCACCGACGCCGAGGACGCGCAGCGGCAGACGGACGTCCACCCGGACGCCGTAGGAGCGCAGGGTCTCCTCGGCCTCCCTGTGCATACGGGCGAAGTCCAGCAGGCCGAGACGGGTGCGCGGCTCGCGGCCCAGGAAGAGGTTGCGGGCCACGCTCAGCAGCGGGATGAGGTTGACCTCTTGGTAGATGGTCGAGATCCCGGCCTTCTGCGCCTCCAGCGGTGTGGCGAAGGAGACCTCACGGCCCTGGAAAACGATGTCACCCGCGTCGGGCCGGTGGACACCGGTGAGGAGTTTGATGAGCGTCGACTTGCCGGCGCCGTTCTCGCCGATCAGGGCGTGGACCTCGCCCGGATGCAGGGTCAGGTCCACGTCGTCCAGGGCCCGGACGCCCGGGAAGGTCTTGCTCAGTCCGCGGACCGCGAGGACTGCGGCGGGGGGAGCCACCTGTGCCTCCAGGAAGTGAGTGGTGACGGACGGCGGGGCCCGGAGGGAACGGGCCCCGCGGGGGATCAGTAGGCCTTGCCGAGGTCCTGCCCGGCGTTGTCGGCGTCGTAGGCGCTGTCCTGGATGACGATCTCCTGAGGCACTTCCTCGCCCTGGGTGAAGGTGTCCAGCGTCTCGAACGCCAGCGGACCGAACCGCGGGTTGGACTCGATGACGCCGGTGATCCAGCCGTCGACGATGCCCTGTACGGCGTTGCGCGTGCCGTCGACCGTGACGATCTCGACGTCGCCGGCCTTCTTGCCCGCGCCCTTGAGCGCGGCCACCGCGCCCAGGCCCATCTCGTCGTTCTCCGCGTAGATGCCCTTGATGTCCGGCTTGGACTGGATGAGCTGCTCGGTGACCTGCTGCCCCTTCTCGCGGGCGAAGTCACCGGTCTGCTCGAAGACGACCTTCAGACCGGGGGCCTTCTCCGCGACCCGCTCCTTGAATCCCTCGGTGCGTTCGGTGGTGACGTTGTTCCCGGCCGCGCCCAGCAGGATCGCGACCTCGCCCTTGCCGCCGGTGGCCTCGATCATCTGGTCGGCGGCCCGCCGGCCCTGCTCGACGAAGTCCGAGGCGATGAAGGAGACGTAGTCCTTGCAGGCGGTGGCGTTGATCTTGCGGTCGATCGTGACGATCGGGACCTTCTTGGCGGCGGCGGCCTGCAGCACCGGGTCCCAGCCGTCGGAGTTGAGCGGCGCGATGACCAGCAGGTCGGCACCCTTGGCGAGCAGGTCCTGGACGTCGCTGATCTGCTTGGAGAACTGCGACTGGGCGTTGGCCGTCAGGAGTTTGACCCCCCGCTTCGCCGCCTCGTCCTTGATGGACTGCGTTTCGGCGATGCGGAACGGGTTGGCCTCCTTCTCCGACTGCGAGAAGCCGACGGTGGCGCCCTTGAGGTCGAGTTCCTTTCCGCCGTACGCGTCGATGGCGCAGGTCTTGCCGCCCGGCTTCGGCGTGACGACCTTCTGGCCGGCGTCGGCCGCGGCTGCCGGGGATTTCTTGCTGTCCGACGCGTCGTCCTCCGATTTCGCGCAGGAGGTGGCGGTCAGGGCCACCGTGGCGGCCAAGGCCACGAGCACGGGGCGGGCGAGGAGGTGAGGGCGATGAGTGGTGCGCTGCATGGTGACCCCGATCCGGGTGACGCTGAAAAGGGAACTGGGGAGCTGGAGAGCGCGGAACCGGTGCTGCTCCCGGTGGGCGATACGGCGTCCGGTTCGCCGCCAACAGGTTTTTACATCGTTGGAAGAACGCTGTAAACCCCCTGCGCGCAAGGCGGGAGCGGAGCGCGGCGGGGGAGAGGGTGGGCGGGGCGGGCAAGTTCTGCCCGCGGCGGTGACGGCGCGCGGACGCGGAGCGGGTCCGGCAAGCGCTTGCCGGACGGGGCCGGTCCAGGCCCGGTTCGGGGCCCGGGGAGGTGCCCGCACGGCCGGTGAGCCGGGAGCCGACACCCGCGGTCAGACGTCCGCGGTTCCGGTGCCGGCGGGCCGGCCCAGGGTGCTCTCCCGTTCGACCAGGCGGTAGTCGGCCCGGATGCGACGCGGCTCGGGAGCCGCGTCGTGCAGCCGGGCCAGCACCGACTCCACCGCGAGTCTGCCGATGGCGGCCTTGTCCGGTGACACGGAGGTGAGGGTCACCGCGCCGAACCGTCCTTCGAGCACGTCGTCGAATCCGACGACGGCGATGTCGTCGGGGATCCGCAGGCCACGCTCGTGCAGGACCCGCATCGCCCCGATGGCCATCGGGTCGTTGTAGGCGAACACCGCGTCGGGCCGCTGCCCGCTGTCCAGGATGTGGGCCATCGCCGCCGCACCGTCCGCGTGGCCCCAGCCGTCGGTGGCGGCGACGAGGCCCTCGTCGGCGGGGAGCCCGACGGCGGTGAGCTCCTCGCGCCAGCCCCGTACCCGCAGTTGGGCGGGTTCGCTGCGGGCGCGCCGGGCCCCGATGAACGCCACCTTGCGGCGTCCCAGTGAGACCAGGTGCCGGACGGCGGCGCGGGCCGCGGCGACGTTGTCGATGGCGATGTGGTCGTACGGCAGGTCGTACTCCCGCTCGCCGAGCAGCACCAGCGGCACCTGCTCCGTGCGCTCGCGGAAGTCCTTGGCCTCCAGCTCGATGGGGCTGAGGATGAGTCCGTCGATGACCCTGGCCCGGAACCCCTGGCTGACCAGGATCTCCTGCTCACGGCGGCCCCCGGTGTGGTCCAGCAGCACGATGTAGTCGTGCTCGGCCGCGGTGTCGATGACGGCGGCGGCGAGTTCGGCGAAGTAGGGGTTGCCGAGTTCGGGCAGGGCGAGCGCGATGATGCCGGTGCGCCCTTTGCGCAGGTGCCGGGCGGTCAGGTTGGGCCGGTAGCCGAGAGCGTCGATGGATCTCTGGACGCGCTCGCGCATGGCAGGGGTGACGTGCTGATAGTTGTTCACCACGTTGGAGACGGTCTTGATGGAGACCCCCGCGTGCGCGGCGACGTCCTTGAGGCTGACCCGCACGGCAATCCCTTCGTGGACGGCCCGGCCGGGGACCGGAGCCGAGACGGGTGCCGTCACCGTGAGCCGGGCGCCGAGCCGCCGGATGAGAGTTTTACAACGTTATACATGCGCTTCCGCGACACTGACAAGGCCAGGGGCGGGACGGGGAGGGCGGACCCGGACCGGCCGCCCCCCGCCGTCCCCGCCCGGACCGCCGCTTCGGGGTCAGGTGCCCGCCGTGGAGGTGGCGATGTGCAGGGGACAGATCACCGGGGTGCCGTGGACCGGGTCGGTGAGGATGGAGCTCTCGACGCCGTAGAGCTCTCGGACGAGGTCGGGGGAGACGATGGCGGACGGGGCGCCCTGGGCTACCACCGCCCCGTCCTTGAGGGCGATCATGTGGTCGGCGTAGCGGCACGCGGTGGTCAGGTCGTGGAGGACCAGGACCGGGGTGCGGCCCTGTGCGGCCAGCGAGCGGACCAGTTCGAGCACTTCGAGGGCGTGGCCCATGTCGAGGGCCGAGGTGGGTTCGTCGAGGAGGAGGATCTCGGTCTCCTGGGCGACGGCCATGGCGATCCAGGCACGCTGGCGCTGACCGCCGGAGAGCGTCTCGAGCGGGCGGTCGGCGAGGCCGTGCAGGTCGGCGGCGGTGAGCGCCTCCTCGACCGCGCGGGCGTCGGCGGCGGACCACTGACGCAGCAGGCCCTGGTGGGGCTGGCGGCCGTAGCGGACGAGGTCGCGGACGGTGAGGCCGTCGGGGGCGATCGCGGACTGGGGGAGCATGCCGATGGTGCGGGCGATCTCCCGGGTGGGGATCTTGGCGAGCTCCCGGCCGTCGAGGAGGACGGCGCCGCCCCGCGGGCGCAGGGTGCGGGCCAGCCCGCTGAGGAGGGTGGACTTGCCGCACCCGTTGGGGCCGACGATGACAGTGACCCGGCGCTGAGGCAGAGCGAGGTCCAGACCGTCGATGACGAGGTCGGAGCCGTGCCCCAGAGACAGGGCCCGGGTGCGCAGGCGGCTGTCGGCGTCGACCGGGTTCACAGGGACCTCCTGGTACGGGTGGTGAGCAGCAGCCAGATCAGGTACGGGCCGCCGACGACGGCGGTGACGAGGCCGACAGGGACCTCCAGCGGAGCGAGCACGGTGCGGCCCACCAGGTCGGCGAGGAGGGTGAAGAGCGCCCCGGCGAGGGCGGAGAGCAGGACGGGGACGGCGCGGGGCCCGGCGATGCGGCGGGCGGCCTCGGGGGCGGCGAGCGCGATCATGCCCAGCGGCCCGGCGACGGCGACGGCGAGGCCGCCGAGGACGACCGCGACGGCGATGACGGCCAGGCGCAGGGCCCTGACCCGGACGCCGAGACCGGAGGCGACGGAGTCGGACAGGCGCAGCAGGAGCAGCCGGCGGCCGAGGACCATGCCGAGCGGCAGGGCGAGGAGCAGGGCGACGGCGAGCAGGGACACCGTTCCCTGATCGCGGCCGTTGAGGGTACCGACGGTCCAGCCGTAGGCGGCGTTGGCCGCGTCGGCGGCCGAGCGGGCCAGGACGAGACTGGTGACCGCGCCGAAGACGGCGCCGACGCCGAGACCCACGACGAGGAACCGGTAGCCCCCGCGTCCGGCGCCGCCGCTGAGGGCGAGAGTGAGGGCGGCGGCGGTGGCGGCACCGGTGAGAGCGGCGGCGCTGGGCAGCAGACCGGTGCTGATTCCGGTGACCGAGGCGACGGCGAAGGCCGCGGCGCCGTCGTTGAGGCCGACGGTGTCGGGGGTGGCCAGCCGGTTCTGGGCGAGGGTCTGCATCAGGCAGCCGGCCGCGCCGAGGGCGGCGCCGACGGCCAGGCCGGCCTGCAGGCGCGGCAGCCGCAGACGTTCGACGACCAGGACGTCGCGGGGGGTGCCCTCGCCCGCCAGAGCGCGCAGCGCGTCCAGCGGGTGGACGAAGATCTCGCCGACGGCGAGGTGCACCCCGCTCGCGGCGATCAGCACGACCAGGACGGCGGCGGTGCCCAGCAGCGGCTTGCGCGGGACCAGGACGGCGTAGGGGCCGACGGCCAGGCGCCAGGTGCCGGGGACGCCGCGCGGTGCGCGGCGGGCCTGCGCCGCGGTCCCGGTCGCCGGTCCGGACGGGTCGGGGAGAGTCTTCACAGCGAGGGCAACCTGTGGGATCGGACGACGGCGACCAGGACGGGCGCGCCCAGGAGCGCGGTCATGACGCCGAGGGGCATCTCGTAGGGGCGCGCGACGAGCCGGGAGACGACGTCGGCGGTGAGCACGGTGGCGGGGCCGATGAAGACGGAGACGGCCAGCAGCCGGCGCAGGTCCGGGCCGACCAGGGCGCGGGCGGCGAACGGCACGACGAGCCCGACGAAGGCCACGGGGCCCGCCAGGGCGGTGGCCCCGCCGACCAGCAGGGCCACGGACGTCACCGCGAGGGCCCGGACCCGGCCGGGCCGGTGGCCGAGGCCGGTGGCCACGTCGTCACCGAGACTCAGCGCGGTCAGGGAGCGAGCCACGAGGACGGCGAGGAGAAGCCCGAGACCGACGACGGGGACGACGGCCCACAGATCCGCCAGTTCCCGTCCGGCCACCGACCCGATGGTCCAGAAGCGGATCTCGTCGGCGGCCCGGGCGTCGACGAGCAGCATCACCGAGGAGCCCGCGGCCATCAGCCCGCTGAAGGCCGCACCGGCGAGCACGAGGCGCACGGGATCGTCCCCGGCCCCGCGCAGCCGGGCCGCGGCCAGCGCCAGCAGACACCCCGCGCCCGCCCCCAGGACCGCCACATACGGGCCGAGGGTGGCCGCCGAAGCACCGAGGACCAGGGCGACGACCACGGCGAAGGACGCCCCCGCGCTCACCCCCAGCAGGCCCGGTTCGGCCAGGGGGTTGCGGGCGGCCGCCTGGAGCAGGGCTCCCGCGACGCCCAGGGCCACGCCGACGGCGACCGCGACCAGGGTGCGCGGCAGCCGCAGTTCCAGCACGGTGAAACGGGCATCGCCGTCCGCCCCGCCGAGCAGGGCGGCCAGGGCGCGCCCCGGTCCGACCTCCCCCGCGCCCAGGAGCAGACTCGCGAGTACGGCCGCCAGCAGCAGCCCGGCGCCGGGCAGCAAGCCGCGCAGGACGAGTGAACGCAGCGTCACGACCGTCCCTCCTTCCGCATTCAACAAAGGTGAGGTTAACCTAATTTTGCTTGTGTCATACATCCACCTTTCCTGGAGACCCCCATGTCCGGAAGCCGCTCCCCGCTGCGCTCCGCCGCTCTCGCTCTGGCGGCCGCCCCGCTGGTCATGACCCTCGCCGCCTGCTCGGGCTCCGACTCCGGCACTCCGGGCGACAGCACGGAGAAGGCGGCGGACGCCGGGACCGGGCGCACCGTGCAGACGGCCTTCGGCGAGGTGAAGATCGACGGCACGCCGAAGAAGGTCGTCACCCTCAATGACGCCTCCCTGGACACCGCCCTCTCCCTCGGCGTCACCCCGGTGGGCACCAGCGCCGCCAGAGGAGCCGAGGACGCCCCCGCCTATCTGGGCGAACGGGCCGAGGGCATCCCGCTGGTCGCCACCGTCCGGGAACCCAACACCGAGGCGATCCTCAAGGCCGAGCCGGACCTCATCCTCACCGGCCCCGATCTGGAGAAGTCGCAGTACGAGACGCTCTCCGCCATCGCACCGACCATCGTCCCGGCCGCCGGCGACTGGCGCTTCGGCCTCGACACCTACGGCGAGGCGCTCGGCAAGGCCGACGAACTCGACCAGAAGATCGACGCCCTGCTCGACCGCGCGCGGAAGGCGGGCGACGGCGCCAAGGGCACGGGCCTCGTGATGCGGTGGATGCCGGGCGGCCCGATCGTGATGAACGCCGCCAACATGCCCACCGCGATGCTGCGGGAGGCCGGTCTGACACCGATGCCCATCGCCGAGGACCTCGGCGCGCAGCCGCACTCGGACCCGCTGTCCCTGGAGAACCTCACCCGGGCCGACGCCGACCACGTCTTCATCGCCACGCTCAACGCCGAGGGCGACAAGGCGCTGGAGGCCGCACGCTCGGAGAAGGCCTTCACCCGGATGAACGCCGTCCAGGCAGGACAGGACCACGGGGTCGACGGCCAGGTCTGGAGCAGCAGCAACGGCCCGAACGCCATGGAGCAGGTCATCACCGACATCGAGAAGGCACTCACCGAGTGACCTGAGCCGCCCCGCTCCCGCCCCGTCGGTCCGGGGCACCGCGGACCCGGCCGGGAAGCGGCGAACTGCCCACAGAAGCCGGGCCGAGCGAGAGAGAATGACGCGGTCGTGACACGGGTCATGACGTCCACTCGGCTCGGAGAAGGCATGCCGCACAGTTCCCGACGCCCCGTCCGCGGTGCCCGTACGGCCGCCCCGCTGACCGCCGCCGTAGCCGTCATGGCCGTCGTACTCGCCACGGCGACACCGGCGGCGGCCGGACCCTCCGGGGCGCAGGCCCCGGCCGTACCGCTGCGGGTGGCGACCTACAACATCCACGCCGGAGCCGGCCAGGACGGGGTCTTCGACCTCGGCCGCACCGCGGAGGCCCTACGCGGTCTGGACGCCGACGTGATCGGTCTCCAGGAGGTCGACGTGCACTGGGGCGCCCGGAGCGACTTCGTCGACGAGGCCCGCGCGCTCGCCGACGCGCTGGACATGCGGGTGTTCTTCGCACCGATCTACGATCTGGACCCGGCCACCGCCGACGGGGAGCGCCGGCAGTACGGTGTCGCCGTGCTGAGCCGCCCCCCGGTGCTCGAGGCCGAGAACCACGAGATCACCCGGCTCTCCACCCAGACGTCCGATCCGGTGCCCGCCCCGGCGCCCGGCTTCGCCGAGGTGACGGTCGACGTCAAGGGCGTGTTCGTGCACGTCTACAGCACGCATCTGGACCACCGGGCCGACCCGTCGATCCGTGCGGCCCAGGTGGCGGACATGCTCGAGGTGCTGGCCTCCGACCACGGACCGAAGATCCTGGTCGGCGACTTCAACGCCGAGGCGACGGCTCCGGAGCTGGCGCCGCTGTGGCGGCGGTTGCGGGACGCCGCCCCGGACGGCGGTGGGACGTACCCGGCGGTCGACCCCGTCAAGCGCATCGACCTGGTGACGGTTTCCCCCGGCATCACCGTGACCGGTGCCCACGAGGCCGCGACGGACGCGTCGGACCACCGCCCCGTGGTCACGGACCTGAAGCTGCACCGGCGCGGCCGCTGAAGGGGACGGGACGTCAGCCCTTCTCGGGAACGCTCATCTCGCCCAGCAGCGACCAGTCGTCCTGCGGCACCGTCGCGTTCACGATCCGCGGGGTCTCGGCGAGGTGCGGCGGCAGGGTCCGCTGCGCGGCCCTGAAGTGCTCGGACTGTACATGGGCCGCCCCCGCCGCGTCGTCACGGAAGGCCTCGACCAGGACGTACTCCGTCGGGTCGTCGATGCTGCGGGACCAGTCGAACCACAGACAACCCGGCTCGTCGCGGGTCGCCGCGGTGAAGTCGGCGGCGATGTCCGGCCACTGGTCCGTGTACTCGGGACGGATACGGAATTTGGCGGTGATGAAGATCATCGGTCGGTCTCCCTCATCGGTTCTCTGCGCGCCGTCGCACCGCCCGGAGCCATCGTCCGACGGGCGAACACCGGCCCGGGCGGTGCCCGCTCCGCCAGCCGGGACGGTCACCGGTTCGATGGATCCGGCAGTGCGTGGTCGTGGCCGTGACACAGGTCGAACACGGCCGACTGCAAAGATCGTAGCCGACACGGAGCGGGCGGGCCTCGGCGTGGGGCGGTGCCCCGTCCGCTCGCCCGAGCGGCCGAAGACGGCCGCGTCGGCCGCTCGGGACGAAGCCTCCGCCGCTGCGGACCGGCACGCGGCGGAGGCTGAGGACCCGTCAGTCCTTGATCTCGCAGATGACCGCGCCGGAGGTGACGGACGCGCCGACCTCGGCGCTCAGCGCCTTGACGGTGCCCGAGCGGTGCGCGTTCAGCGGCTGTTCCATCTTCATCGCCTCCAGCACCACCACCAGGTCGCCCTCCTGGACCTGCTGGCCCTCCTCGACGGCGATCTTGACGATGGTGCCCTGCATCGGGGAGGCCAGGGTGTCGCCGGAGGCGGCCGGGCCGGACTTCCTGGCCGCCCGCCGCTTGGGCCGGGCGCCGGCCGCCAGCCCGGTGCGGGCCAGCGACATGCCCAGCGAGGCGGGCAGCGAGACCTCCAGGCGCTTGCCGCCGACCTCGACCACCACGGTCTCGCGGCCCGCGTCCTCCTCGTCGGCCTCGGCGTCGGTGCCGGCCGTGAACGGCTTGATGTCGTTGACGAACTCGGTCTCGATCCAGCGGGTGTGCACGCTGAACGGGCCGTCCTGGCCGTGCAGCTCGGGGGCGAAGGCCGGATCGGCCACCACCGCGCGGTGGAAGGGGATGGCGGTGGCCATGCCCTCGACGGTGAACTCGTCCAGGGCGCGGGCGGCGCGCTGCAGGGCCTCGGCGCGGGTGCGGCCGGTGACGATCAGTTTGGCCAGCAGCGAGTCCCAGGCCGGGCCGATCACGCTGCCGGACTCCACCCCGGCGTCCAGGCGCACGCCGGGTCCGGTGGGCGGGGCGAAGGCGGTCACCGTGCCGGGGGCGGGCAGGAAGTTGCGGCCCGGGTCCTCGCCGTTGATGCGGAACTCGAAGGAGTGGCCGCGCAGCGGCGGGTCGTCGTAGCCCAGCGGCTGGCCGTCGGCGATGCGGAACATCTCGCGGACCAGGTCGAGGCCGGCGACCTCCTCGGTGACCGGGTGTTCGACCTGCAGGCGGGTGTTGACCTCCAAAAAGGAGATGGTGCCGTCGGCGCCGACCAGGAATTCCACGGTGCCGGCGCCGACGTAGCCGGCCTCCTTGAGGATGGCCTTGGAGGAGGCGTACAGCTCGGCCACCTGGGTGTCGGAGAGGAAGGGGGCGGGGGCCTCCTCGACGAGTTTTTGGTGGCGGCGCTGCAGCGAGCAGTCGCGGGTGGAGACGACCACCACGTTGCCGTGGGTGTCGGCCAGGCACTGGGTCTCCACGTGCCGGGGTTGGTCCAGGTAGCGCTCGACGAAGCATTCGCCGCGGCCGAAGGCGGCGGTGGCCTCGCGGACCGCGGAGTCGTAGAGCTCGGGGATCTCCTCCAGGGTGCGGGCGACCTTCAGGCCGCGGCCGCCGCCGCCGAAGGCGGCCTTGATGGCGATGGGCAGGCCGTGCTGCTTCGCGAAGGCGAGGACCTCCTCGGCCCCGGTGACCGGGTCGGGGGTGCCGGCCACCAGGGGGGCGCCGGCGCGTTGGGCGATGTGCCGGGCGGCGACCTTGTCGCCCAGGTTGCGGATGGCGGCCGGGGGCGGGCCGATCCAGGTCAGGCCGGCGTCCAGGACGGCCTGGGCGAAGTCGGCGTTCTCGGAGAGGAAGCCGTAGCCGGGGTGGATGGCGTCCGCGCCGGACTCGGCGGCGGCCTTGAGGACCTTGTCGCTGTCCAGGTAGCTGGTGGCCGGGGTGTCACCGCCCAGGGCGAAGGCCTCGTCCGCGGCGCGGACGTGCAGAGCGTCCCGGTCCGGGTCGGCGTAGACGGCGACGCTGGTGAGGCCGGCGTCCCGGCAGGCCCGGGCCACACGGACAGCGATTTCGCCACGGTTGGCGATGAGCACCTTGGTCAGCATGCCGTCTCCTGTACGTCCGTCCGGTCGGCACTGAGCGCGTCGACGGTCTCGACGATGCGGCGGATGTTCGCACCGGGGGTGAACACCGCGGCGACGCCCATGGCTTCGAGCGCGCGGACGTCGGCGTCCGGGATGATGCCGCCGACCAGGATGCGTACGTCGCTCGCGTCTTCCCGTGCCAGCAGTTCGATCACGCGCCCCACGATCGTCAGGTGGGCGCCCGAGAGGACGGAAAGCCCCAGGACGGGCGCGTCCTCGGCGATGACGGTGGCGACGATCTGCTCCGGGGTCTGGTGCAGTCCGGTGTAGATCACCTCGTGCCCGGCGTCGCGCAGCGCGCGGGCGATCACCTTGGCGCCGCGGTCGTGACCGTCGAGCCCGGGCTTGGCGATCACCACACGCAGCCGGGGCGGCGCCGCACCGCCGAGATCTGCGCGCTGTCGCAGGACGTTCATGGTCTCTCCGTTCGGAAATTCACTGGGGGAGGGCTGAGGTGCGCCAGCCGGCAGGGCCGTATCCCTGTGGCGTGCGCAGGAGCAGGCGAGGGGAGGCCCAGGCACCGGCACGGAGGGGAGCGGGCCCGGGATCCGGTGCGCGGACGGCGGAGAGCAGCGCGACCATGGCGGCGAGCTCCTCCGGGGTGGGGTTGCCCCGTACGACCTTGATCACAGCGGCTCCTGGGGGGGCGAGAAGGCGGGCTGGAAGAGGCGGGTTGGAAGAGGGCTGGGGGGTCGGCGGGGGTCAGAGGGGGATGTTGCCGTGTTTCTTGGGCGGCAGCGTCTCGCGTTTGGTGCGCAGCTGGCGCAGTCCGCGGACCAGGTGGCGGCGGGTCTCGGAGGGCATGATCACCGCGTCCACGTAGCCGCGCTCGGCCGCGGCATAGGGGTTGAGCAGGGCGTCCTCGTACTCCCGCATCAGCTGGGCGCGGGCGGCCTCGGGGTCTTCGGCGCCGGCGATGGTGCGCCGGTGCAGGATGTTGACCGCGCCCTGGGCGCCCATCACCGCGATCTGCGCGGTGGGCCAGGCCAGGTTCAGGTCGGCGCCCAGGTGTTTGGAGCCCATCACGTCGTAGGCGCCGCCGAACGCCTTGCGGGTGATGACCGTGATCAGCGGGACGGTGGCCTCCGCGTAGGCGAAGATCAGTTTGGCGCCGCGGCGGATGATGCCGTCGTGTTCCTGGTCCACCCCGGGCAGGAAGCCGGGCACGTCCACGAAGGTGATCACCGGCAGGTTGAAGGCGTCGCAGGTGCGCACGAAGCGGGCGGCCTTCTCGCTGGCGGTGATGTCCAGGCAGCCGGCCAGCTGCAGCGGCTGGTTGGCGACGATCCCGACGGGGCGGCCCTCGATGCGGCCGTAGCCGGTGAGGATGTTCGGGGCGAACAGCGGCTGGGTCTGGAGGAACTCGCCGTCGTCCAGCACGTGCTCGATGACGGTGTGCATGTCGTAGGGCTGGTTGGCGGAGTCCGGGACCAGGACGTCCAGTTCCCGGTCGGTGCCGGTCAGCTCCAGGTCGGCTTCCTGGGGGAAGGCGGGCGCCTCGGCGAGGTTGTTGGAGGGCAGGTAGGACAGCAGCTGCTGGACGTACTCGATGGCGTCCTTCTCGTCGCCGGCCAGGTGGTGGGCCACCCCGGAGGCGGTGTTGTGGGTGCGGGCGCCGCCCAGCTCCTCGAAGCCGACGTCCTCGCCGGTGACCGTCTTGATCACGTCCGGTCCGGTGATGAACATGTGCGACGTCCGGTCGACCATGACGGTGAAGTCGGTGATCGCCGGGGAGTAGACCGCGCCGCCCGCGCACGGGCCCAGGACCAGGGAGATCTGCGGGATCACGCCGGAGGCGTGGGTGTTGCGGCGGAAGATCTCGCCGTAGGCGCCCAGTGAGGCCACGCCCTCCTGGATGCGGGCGCCGCCGGAGTCGTTGATGCCGATGACGGGGCAGCCGGTCTTCAGGGCGAAGTCCATCACCTTGACGATCTTCTGGCCGTAGACCTCGCCCAGGGCGCCGCCGAAGACGGTGAAGTCCTGGGAGAAGACGGCGACGGGGCGGCCGTCGACGGTGCCGTAGCCGGTGATGACGCCGTCGCCGTAGGGGCGGTTGGTCTCCAGGCCGAAGCCGGTGGAGCGGTGCCGGGCGAACTCGTCCAGCTCCACGAAGGAGTCCTCGTCCAGCAGCAGGGCGATCCGTTCCCGGGCGGTCAGTTTGCCCTTGGCGTGCTGTTTCTCCACCGCGCGCTGCGAGCCGGCGTGCGTGGCCTGGTCGATACGTTGTTGCAGGTCCGCGAGCTTCCCCGCGGTCGTACGCATGTCGATGTCGTTCACTGGTTGTTCCACTCCGGGGCTCACTGGTCAGAAGGTGTCGTGGGGGACGTGTACGCCCCAGACGTCGCGCAACGCGTGGGAGACCTCACCGACCGTGGCGTGCCCCCGCAGGGCCTCCCGTATCGCGGGGAGCACGTTCTCGGTGCCCTGGGCGGCGGTGCGCAGGGCGTCGAGGGCTCGTTCGAGGGCGTCGTTGTCGCGGTCCCTGCGCAGGGCGGCGAGGCGTTCCCGCTGGTCGAACTCGATCTGGGGGTCTACGCGCAGCGGCTCGTACGGTTCCTCCTCGTCCAGAACGAACGTGTTGACGCCGACCACGGTGCGTTCCTTGTTGTCGATCTCCTGAGAGATCAGGTAGGCGGAGCGCTCGATCTCGGACTTCTGGAAGCCCTGCTCGATGGCCGCGACGGCACCGCCGCGGTCCTCGACGGCCTGCATCAGCTCCAGCACCGCCGCCTCGATCTCGTCGGTCATCGACTCCATGAAGTAGGAACCCGCGAAGGGGTCGACGGTCTTGGTCACATCGGTTTCGTAAGCGATGACCTGCTGGGTGCGCAGGGCCAGTCGTGCTGCCTTCTGGGTGGGCAGGGCGATGGCCTCGTCGTAGGAGTTGGTGTGCAGGGACTGAGTCCCGCCCAGGACCGCTCCCAGGCCCTGCAGCGCGACCCGGACCAGGTTGACCTCCGGCTGCTGGGCCGTCAGCTGCACACCGGCGGTCTGCGTGTGGAAGCGCAGCATCTGTGACTTCGGATTCCGGGCGCCGAACTCCTCGCGCATGACGCGGGCCCAGATGCGGCGGGCGGCGCGGAACTTCGCGACCTCCTCCAGCAGCGTGGTGCGGGCGACGAAGAAGAAGGACAGGCGCGGAGCGAAGTCGTCGACGTCCAGGCCTGCGGCGAGCGCGGCGCGCACGTACTCCCTGGCGTTGGCGAGGGTGAACGCGATCTCCTGCGCGGGCGTGGCCCCGGCCTCGGCCATGTGGTAGCCGGAGATGGAGATCGTGTTCCAGCGCGGCAGCTCTCGATGGCAGTAGGCGAAGATGTCACTGATCAACCGCAGCGACTGCTTCGGCGGGAAGATGTAGGTGCCGCGGGCGATGTACTCCTTGAGCACGTCGTTCTGGATCGTCCCGGTCAGCAGGTCGCCCGGGACGCCCTGCTCGGCGGCGACCAGCTGGTACAGCAGGAGGAGCGTCGAGGCCGGTGCGTTGATCGTCATCGACGTCGACACCTTGTCGAGCGGCAGACCCCGGAACAGCGTGCGCATGTCCTGGATCGAGTCGATCGCCACACCGACCTTGCCGACCTCGCCCTGGGCGATGGCCTCGTCGGAGTCGTAGCCCATCTGGGTCGGCAGGTCGAAGGCCACGCTCAGGCCCCCGGTGCCGGCGCCGACCAGCTCGTGATAGCGCTCGTTGGACTCCTTCGCGGTGCCGAAGCCGGCGTACTGCCGCATCGTCCACGGCCGGCCGGTGTACATCGACGGATACACGCCCCGGGTGAACGGGAACCGTCCCGGCGCGCCCAGTTTGGCGTTCGCGTCGAAGCCCGCCGGTGTCCCGGCGTCGTAGACCGGCTGGATCGGCAGCCCGGACTCGCTGCGTGCGAGAGAACCCACGATGACCTCCTGTGGTACTCCATCTCTTTTGAACGGTACGCAGTACCATTCCATTGGGCAAGTGGCCCCCGAAGGACGAGACAGGGAAGGATGGGTGATCATGAGCAAGCCAGCCGCGCGGATCCGGCTCTCGGAAGCCGCCTTCGCCCTGTTCGACGAGCGCGGATACGAGCAGACCACCGTCGATGACATCGCCGAACGCGCCGGTGTGGGCCGCACCACCTTCTTCCGGCACTACCCGGCGAAGGAAGACGTCATCTTCCCCGACCACGACCGGATGCTGGACCAGATCAAGGACCGCCTGGCCACCTCCAACCACGAGACCGCCCTGGCCGCCGTCTCCGACGCGGTCCGCCTGGTGCTGCTGCACTACCTCGACGAGGGCGATCTCGCCCGCCGGCGGTACCGGCTCACCAGCAAGGTCGCCGCGCTCCGCGACCGCGAGATCGCCAGCGTGGCCCGCTACCAGCGCCTGTTCCGCGAGTTCATCTCGAACTGGCTGGGAGACTCCGGCGAGTCGACCTCGCTCAGGTCCGAGCTCATGGCCGCGTCCGTGGTCGCGGCCCACAACCACGTGCTGCGCCGGTGGCTCCGGGGCGAGTCCCCCGACCCCGTCAAAGAGGTCGACGCCGCGATGCGTGAGGTGCTCGCCCTGTTCCCGGGTCCGCAGTCCCGCTCGGAGACGGACACCGGCGGCACCACGGTCGTCGCCTTCCGGAGCGGACAGGACATCGACGCGTTGCTCCCCTCACTGCGGCGCCTCCTCGAGGGCCACCCCGAGCAGTGAACACGTCCGGCATGCCCCGTGCCCCTCGATGAGGGCGCCTGCTCACGTCGAGGTGACCGCTCCGGCCACGGGACCGGGCCCCACGCAGGGGGAAGATCCGAAAGCGCGGCCTGTCAGGGGCGCCGCCGGGTGTTGAGCCGGGCCGCCTGACGTGTCAGGTGGTCGCGCTCGGCGAGGTCGGGTGCCTTCAGGGCTGCCTCGGCGTACAGCCGGGCCGCCGTCGCCAGGTCACCGTCATGCTCGTGGAGGTACGCCGCCACCGCGGTGTGGCGGGGCAGTGAGACGTCCAGTTCCGCGAGCGCCGCCAGTCCGGCGCGCGGCCCGTCGGCCTCGCCGACGGCCACCGCTCGGTTGAGCCGGACGACCGGGCTGCCGGTCAGGCGCGTGAGTTCGTCGTACCACTCGACGATCTGCACCCAGTCGGTCTCCTCGGCGGTGGGCGCGTCGGCGTGGAGCGCCGCGACGGCGGCCTGGGCCTGGAACTCGCCCAGTCGGTCGCGGGCGAGGGCCGCCTGAAGGATCTCGACGCCCTCCGCGATCAGAGCGGTGTCCCATCGGCCACGGTCCTGTTCGGCGAGCGGCACCAGGCTGCCGTCGGGCGCGGTCCGGGCGGCGCGCCGGGCGTGATGGAGCAGCATGAGGGCGAGCAGCCCCGCCACCTCGGGGTGGTCGATCGTGGCCGCGAGCTGCCGGGTGAGCCGGATGGCCTCGGCGGCGAGGTCGACGTCGCCGGAGTAGCCCTCGTTGAAGACCAGATAGAGGACGCGCAGTACGGTCGCGACGTCACCGGGCTGATCGAACTTTCCCCGAGCTCTCGGCTTCTCCCCATGAGCAGGGGAGACCCCACTGCCGGCCACGGTGCGCTTGGCCCGGCTGATCCGCTGTGCCATGGTCGCCTCAGGCACCAGATAAGCCTGGGCGATCTGGCGGGTCGTCAGCCCGCCGACGGCGCGCAGCGTGAGCGCGACGGCGGACGACGGCGTCAGCGACGGGTGGGCGCACAGGAAGTAGAGCTGGAGGGTGTCGTCCACCGCGGACGCGGGCCCGGGTGCCGGCTCCTCGTGGACGAGGTCCTCCCGCCGGCGGCGGGAGGCGTCCGCCCGCCTCGCGTCGAGGAACCGGCGCCAGGCCACGGCGACCAGCCAGCCCTTCGCATCCCGCGGAGGACTGGCCGGCCAGACGCGGAGCGCCTCGACCAACGCGTCCTGCACGGCGTCCTCGGCCGCCGCGAAATCGGCTCCCCGGCGGACGAGGATTCCGAGCACACTCGGCGTGAGGCTCCGGAGCAGGACCTCGTCCATGGACGAGGTCACTCCGTGATGGTGGGCGGCGCGGCCAGGAACGGGCGTACCTCGAGCCACTCGTGGATCGGCTTCCCGCCCGCCCCGGGGGCGGCCGACAGTTCCCCGGCCAGCTCGAGGGCACGTTCGTAGGTGTCGACGTCGATGACCATCCAGCCGGCGATGAGGTCCTTGGTCTCGGCGAACGGGCCGTCGGTGACCGGAGGGCGCCCCTCGCCGCCGTACTGGACGAAGGTCCCCTCGGGGGCGAGCGCCTGGCTGTCGACGAACTCGCCGGTCTTCTCGAGCCGGGCCGCGAAGTCGTTCATGTACTGCACGTGGGCCGAGATCTCCTGTGGCGTCCACCGGTCCATGGGCACGTCGTTGACCGGAGCCGGAGCGCCGCGGTAGTGCTTGAGCAGCAAGTACTTGGCCATCGTGTCTCTCCTCGGTCCTGGTGCGCCCCATTGTGGGCGCGTTCACTGCGGGGACGTGGCCGGCCAGGGGTTCTCGACATCGACGTCCGTTTTTTTGGCTCTCGTGGACGAGCCCGGCGGAGGGTTCGCCCGATGCGTGGCCCGGCCCGCCTCGGCAGGCGCGCGTCTACCGTGGTGGTATGCGCGGCGACGTGGTGACGCTGTTCGTGTGCGGCGATGTGATGCTCGGCCGCGGCGTCGACCAGATCCTGGCCCGCCCCGGCGATCCGGTGCTGCGGGAGACCTGTGTCGCGGATGCCCGCACCTACGTCCGTATGGCCGAGTCGGTCAATGGGCCGGTCCCGGCCCCCGTGCCCCCGTCCTGGCCGTGGGGTGAGGCACTCCGACTGCTGGCCGGGGCCGCCCCGGACGTACGGATCGTCAACCTCGAGAACTCCGTCACGCGCAGTGACGCGTTCGCCCCCGGCAAGGCGGTTCACTACCGCATGCATCCGGCCAACGTGCCCGCCCTGACGGTGGCCCGGCCCGACGTCTGCGTCCTGGCCAACAACCATGTGCTGGACTTCGGCCGGGAGGGCCTGGCGGAGACACTGGAGACGCTCGACCGCTCGGGCCTGCGGGTGGCGGGCGCCGGGCGAGGTGCCGCCGAGGCGTACCGGCCGGCGGTCGTCCCCGTCAGGACCGGCGGCCGTGTCCTCGTCCTCGCGCTGGGAGCGGGCTCCAGCGGTGTCCCGTCCGGCTGGGCGGCGACCGCGGCCCGCTCCGGCGTCGCCCGTCTCCCCGATCTGTCGGCCGGCACGGCCGCCGCGGTGGTGGAACGTATACAGCGGGCGAAACGTGCGGGCGACACCGTGGTCGTGTCCGTGCACTGGGGCTCCAACTGGGGCTACCACGTCCCCCGCGAACAGATCCGTTTCGCGCACGCCCTGGTGGACGGCGGCGCCGCCCTCGTCCACGGGCACTCCTCGCACCACCCCCGCCCCATCGAGGTGTACCGGCAGAGGCTGGTGCTGTACGGCTGCGGCGACTTCATCGACGACTACGAGGGCATCAGCGGGTACGAGGAGTACCGCGACGACCTCCGGCTCGCCTACTTCGTCACGGTGGCGGCGGACACCGGCCGGTTTTTGGGCCTGCGCATGATGCCCCTGTGTTCCCGGCGTATGCGGCTGGAGCCCGCCTCGCGCCAGGACGCCGCCTGGATGCACGCGACCCTCGACCGTGTCAGCGCTCCCGTGCACCCGGCCCTCGAACCGGACGGCACACTCTCACTGGAGCCGAACCGCCAACGCCCGGCGCTCTGAGATCCCGCCTCCCGGTCCCTCCATCGCCGCACCGCTCGCACAGGCGGGGCCGGCCACTTCACGGCCGGCCCCGCCGGTCGGGCCTCGACTCAGTCGGCGATCACCGAGACCTCGTGTGCCCGGAGTTCACCCAGGTCCGAGCGGACCTGGTGATTGCCCGTCCCGATGTGCGAAATTCCCGCGTGAGGGGGTTCTCCCGCGGTCAGGCTACGAGTGCCTGGACGACCGGATGGACGCCGGGAGATTTCAGACGCACAACCGCGTGTATCCGATCGCGGCATTGGCCGACTGATGGAAGTACTGGTTCCCCTCTGGATCCGAAATGCGTGCTCCGAACAACACGCAGTCCTGACCGTCGTGCTCCCACGCTGTCTCACGGGACGGGCCGAGCGCGTACAGGCTCGGGCCGGACAACGAATTTCCCTTGTCGGCCGTACCAGACGCCCCCACCGTGGCGACATGCATGTCCGTCGCCACACCCACCCACCTGGATTTCACCGCGAAACCGCAGAACGAGCGAGTGGAGGAATTGTATTCCACGTACACGGTTCCTGCTGGCAGGAAACTTCCGGAACGCACCACGGGCTCCGCGTGGACGTATGCGTAACCCGCACCGCACACATCACCCACCATGCTCGGTGCCGATGGCGCGGCCGCCGCCGGTGACGCAGCGGAACCGAATGCGAGTGCTCCCAGAGCGACGCAACTCCATAACCGCCGAATGCTCATTTCTCTCCCCCTCCTCGGACGACATGTGATCAGAACCTGTGGCTCCGGTGAGGAGTTTACCGGGGGGCGGTGCAGGAAAAGGGGAGCCACGGAATGGGCTGCATCACACTCCATTCTCGCGAACTGTTCTCGAACTGCACCGCCCCGGATAATTCAATGGGTTCCGTCGCCACAATCCAACTTTTCTGTATGTGGATGTACGAGATGTGCCGGGGCAGGCGGTGGACGGCAGGGACTGCCGGCCCTCGCAGTGCGGCTTCGGCGCACTCGGCTGACGGGTTGCCTGACGGTTCGCCGTGTCGAGCGGGGTCTGATCCGAGACGGCACGGGCACCGGGAACGAGGTTTCGGGCGCGCCGGAACGTCTCGCCCAGGTCCCCCCCCCCCCGCGTGACCGGCGCAGAGTGCGGCAGACGGCGTGATCGGCCCGAGCCCCTTCGGCGAACCGGTGGCCGGGCTCATTCCCCCTGTGCTAGCCGCTCGGCCAGGAAAGCGATGATCTCGTTCCGAGCCTGCAGGGTGGGGTGGCCGTCCTGGTCGACGAGGTGAGCCGTGACGACGCTGTGGGCGCAGCCGACGACGTCACGGAAGAAGGGCGGGGGGTCCGTGTTCGCCGTCTCGGCTTTGAGCACACGGCCGTCGAACGCTTCCCCGAGCAGTGCTCGGTAAGCCGCGAACCGCTGGCCGGTGCACCAGCTGTCGTCGTCGAAGCGGTAGGCGAGAACCTTCAGCCCGTCGCGCGCCACGCGCTCGGCGACGGCGGCGGCGTCTGCGTCGCTGATCTCCAGAGCACCGGGGTCGTCGAGCGGAAGCGACGGATGGTTGACCACTGGTGCGATGACGGACGGTTCCAGCGCCATGGTCAGGGCGAAGTTGCCGGTGAAACACATGCCCACGGCGCCGACGCCGGGCCCGCCACGCTCGGTGTGCGCCAAGCGGGCGAGGCCGCGCAGCCATGTCACGACGGGACTGGTGCCACCACCGGCGAACGCCCGGAACTCGGCGCTGACGCACGCGCGTCGAACAACGGTCTCGCCTGCCCCGGCGAGCGGATAGGCGCCGTCGACGCCGAAAAGGGAGGGAAGGTACACGGAGAAGCCGGCATCTCGCACCCAACGCGCGAACCGCGCGACGTCGGGGCTGATACCCGGCATCTCGGGCATGAGGATGACCGCCGGCCCTGCCCCGGCGACGTACACGGTCTTGTCGACGCCATCGACGCCGACGGTTCTCCGTGAGAAGTCGTCCAAGGGGTCGCTCTGTCCTCGCATGATGGTCATGACCTAGAGGATGATGAGTGGTCGCCCTCCTGAGAAGCGGCGGCATCGCCACGTACCCCGGTAATATCGCCATTCGTTCAAGAGTGCCGGAGTGGCCGCATGAGTCCGCTGCGAGTCGGTGTGCTGGCCTACCCCGGCTGCTTCGCGTCGGAGGTGTTCGGGGTACCCGACCTCCTCGCCATGGCAACTCACGTCGCCGCGGCGCACGGGTCGCTTCAGCCCGCCTACGAGGTGTCGGTCGTCTCGCCCCGGCGGCGGGTGGTCGCGTCCGGCGGCTCGGCCCTCGACGTCTCGGCGATTCGCCCGGTGGACGTCCTGATCGTGCCGGGCTTCGAGCTTTCGCCCACGGTCGACCTCGACGCGACACTCGCACACCTGGGACCGGAAGCAGCGTCGATCCGGTCGCAGGCGGCCTCCGGGACCGCTGTCGTATCGATCTGCGTGGGTGCCTTCCTGGTCGCCGAAGCCGGGCTGCTCGGCGGGCGCGAAGCGACCACGTCCTGGTTGTTCGCGGATCGGTTCGCCGACCGGTACACCGACGTGCGCCTCCGCCCGGAGAGCCTGGTCGTGACCGACCGGGGAGTGACGACCACAGCGGCCTTCAGTGCCATGTACGACTTCGCGCTGCAGCTCATCCGAGAGCACGACGGCCCCCACATCGCCCGTAGTACCGCGCGTATCGCTCTTGTCGACGACGCACGTTCCACGCAGGCTCCCTATGTCGATCCGGGGCTCATGCCCACGGTGGGCAAGGAGTTCTCGCTCGGCGTCAAGCGGTGGCTCGACCAGAACCTCAACGCTCGCTATGACCTGGCCGCCCTCGCCCAGGAGTTCCACGTCAGCACAAGAACCATGCTCCGGCGCTTCGGTGCCGAAGCCGATGAGACACCGCTCGCGTACCTGCAGACGGCCAGGGTGCGTCGAGCCACACACCTGCTGGAGACGACGGACAGGACCGTCGCCCGCATCGCCGCCGACGTCGGGTACCGCGACCCCGGGGCGTTCAGCGGCATCTTCGCCAGACACACGGGCCGGAGCCCGAGGGAGTACCGCGCGGTGTTCCGTCGTCGCTGAGACCCTCACGTGTCAACCTGACGAGCGGAGACGGCGCCTCCTCCTGATGGGGTGATCTTTTGGCTGTACGGGACGCGCTGGAGGCCAAGCTCCCCCAAGCAGCGGCCCACTTGGACACCGCCCAGCACGACCTGCTGGCCTTCACCGCCTTCCCGCGCGAGATCTGGCGGCAGATCCGGTCGAACAACCCGCAGGAACGGCTGAACGAGGAGATCCTCCCCCACGGCTGCGTCGCGGAAGGTGCCCCAGCCGCGCCGACGTGGTCGGCATCTTCCCCGACCGCACCACTGTCATCCGGCTGGTCGGCGCGGTCCTGGCCGAACAGAACGACGAATGGACCGAGGCCCGCCGCTCCGTGGGACTCGATTTCCTCGCCAAGGCCCGACTCCACCCGATCGAGTCAGAAGCCGCGTTCCCCACCGCACAAACATGATCAGCCATCAGGAATCCGACACCTTGTCGTCAACCGTGCACGAGCTTCGGCGCCGTGGCATGAAGTTGCCGGGCGATGAGGGTGCGAGGAGACTGGCAGAGAAAGGGTGTTCCTCGGGCTGCGGGTCCGAGAACCGGCTCGACCGGGCCCAGGGAGCCGGATCGGCACCGCTCGTGAACATCACCGCGGCACCCCCGGTCTCGACGTGGTGCGGGGGCGGCCGTACGGCGGCACGGACGAGTTCATCACCGACCCGGCCGCCACAAAGATGTTCGGCTGCACGATCGAGCGCGGCGACACGTTCCCACCGGTGCTGAGCGAAGCCGAACAGGTGACCCCTAAGGTCTCGGCGGCGCTGCCGGCACTCGCGCTCGACTCTGCCGAGACCACGGACGGCTCGGTGGAGTGACCGCCGACGCGGCAGGACCGCCTCCGAGCCCAAGGCACGCGTCGAACGCTGCCACCCTCGTCAACAGAGCGCGAACGACAACTGCATACCGTGGTGGAAGGTGGTTGTCCGAGAGGTCGTTGCCGGCCGTCGACC
The DNA here is from genome assembly GCF_052246875.1 of Streptomyces sp. GDS52. Taxonomy (NCBI): domain Bacteria; kingdom Bacillati; phylum Actinomycetota; class Actinomycetes; order Kitasatosporales; family Streptomycetaceae; genus Streptomyces; species Streptomyces sp. GDS52. The sequence goes on along the minus strand of NZ_JBQQCR010000002.1, from coordinate 228,339 downwards.
GGGCCATGGGCGCGCCTCACGTACGCCGCCTCCTTCGGTGAAGGGATGAGCCTGCCATGGCCACCAAGACCAGGAAGAAGAGCACTTCGCCGGCCAAGAAGCCGGCGCCCTCGGAAGAGGAGCTGATCGCCTCGCTGCGACGTTACATCCGCACCCGTGGGCCTGAGCTGCTGGAGGATCCGAACATCAACTCCGTGGGCATCGGCCGCAAGTTCACCGGCGGGCGGCGCGGCAAGCAGGTCGCGCTGCAGTTCACGGTGGACAGCAAGGCCGAGCCGGAGGTGCTGGAGACGCTGGGCACCACACTGATACCCGGGACGATCACGGTGGACGGTACCGAGGTGCCCACCGACGTCATCGAGCGCAGCTACACACCGCAGTTCCGAAGGGTGGCCGAGGCCGAGAGCCCGGTGCGCAAGACCCGCCTGGACCCGATCGAGCCCGGGGTGAGTGTCGGGTCGGTGACGGTCTCGGCGGGCACGATCGGCTGCATCGTCTACGACAAGACCGACGGCGCCCCCTACGTGCTGAGCAACTGGCACGTGCTGCAGGGCCCGCGCGGCGAACTGGGTGTGGAGATCGTCCAGCCCGGACCGCACGACGACAACCGCGTCCACCGCAATCGGCTGGGCACGCTCAAGAGGTCCCACCTGGGCGTGGCCGGGGACTGTGCGATCGCCACCATCGAGGACCGCGCCTTCATCCAGGAGATCTTCGAACTGGGCGTGGCCCCCAGGGAGCTGGGGGAGCCGGAGCTCGACGACAAGGTCGTCGCCAGCGGACGGACCACCGGCGTCACCCACGGCATCGTCCGCCGCATCGAAACCATCGCCAAGCTCAACTACGGCGGCCAGGTCGGGAACAAGGCCATCGGCTGCTTCGAAATAGGTCCTGACCCCGACCGCCCGCCCGAGACCGGGGAGATCAGCAGCGGTGGCGACTCCGGCGCGGTGTGGCTCTTCGAACAAGGCGGCCGCCCCGGTACGGTCATGGCCGGGCTGCACTTCGGCGGTGAGGCCGCGGGCGACCCGGACGAGCACGCACTGGCATGCCTGCCGGCCTCGGTGTTCGAGAAGCTCGAGATCAGCCTGACCCCGCCGGCCCCGGAAGACATCCGGGCCATCGCCGGATACGCCCCGGACTTCCTCGACGAGCGGATCGACGTCCCGCAGCTGGACGTGGACCTCGCCCGCGACGCGGTCCGCCTCAACGGTTCCGAGGTGGTCTCCTACACGCACTTCTCGCTCGCCCTGAGCAAGAAGCGGCGCTTCCCCTTCTGGGTGGGCTGGAACATCAACGGTGGCACCTTGAAGAAGCTCAGCCGCAACGGCATCCCGTTCGTCAAGGACCCGAGGCTGCCCGCCACCGCACAGGTGGGCAACGAACTGTACGAGAACAACCGGCTCGACCGCGGGCACATAGCCCGCCGCGCCGATCTGCTGTGGGGCAGTCTGCCGGAAGCCGAGAAGGCCAACACCGACTCGTTCTTCTACACCAACATCACTCCGCAGATGGACGACTTCAACCAGAGCTCCAAGCACGGGCTGTGGGGCGAACTGGAGGACGCCGTCTTCGCCGACACGGAGGTCGACGACCTCAAGATCAGTGTGTTCGGCGGGCCGGTGTTCCAGGAGGACGACCGGACCTTCCGCGGGGTGAAGATCCCCCGCGAGTTCTGGAAAGTCATCGCCTTCACCGAGCACGGCAAGCTGAAGACCAAGGGGTTCCTGCTCACCCAGAACCTCGACCGGCTCGAGAGCCTGGAACTCGATGAGTTCCGCGTCTTCCAGGTCACCCTCGGCGAGCTCGAGAACCGCACCCGGCTCGGCTTCCCGGCCGTCCTGCACAAGGGGGACACCCTTCAGGTGCCCGAAGCCGTCGCCGACCGGGCCCCCTTGGAAGTCCTGTCCGACATCCAGTGGGACTGACCGGAGGAACTGCTTGTCGTCGGAGTCGGGAGTGTCGTCGAACGCCGTGAGCGCCTCCGCGCGAGTCCTGCCGGAGCCGTGCGACCGGCCCGCCGTCGCTCAGCCGGCGAGGTGGCTGCCGATCGACCGGGCGACACCGGCGTGAGCGAGATACTCCGTGATGCTGTGGGCCCGGTCGCGGGCATTGACGACGGCCAGGTCGGTCAGGCCGTCCGCCCAGTCGTCGGCCAGGGGACATCCGATGGCCACCGCGTCGGTCGGACACCATGCGTTGAGCCAGTCCACCACCTTCTCCGGGCGTTTCGGCCCACCGGACAGGAGCCGGTTGTACACGCTGTCCATCCCGAGGGGACTGCCCACCGTGGTCAGGTGGACGACCTCCACACCGGGAGACAGCCGAGTGATGAGGTCCATGCCGACGACCGTGCCCAGGCTGTGGCTGACGAGGACCATCTCGCCCGCGGCCGGCACGGTCTCGAGCACGCAGCCCAGGATCTCCTCGCGGATCCGCTGGTCGTCGAGGTACGCGGCCACGTCACGGAAGACGAGGGAGATGGCCCACGTGTCGAGATCGCTTCTGGCGGCCAGCCAGCCCAGATGCCGCCACACGGCGCCGACCGCGGGGTCCAGGTTCAGCCCTTCGGCGGCCTGCTGCGACTCGGGCGGCACGTACCACTGGGCGGCCGCCTCACCGATGATCTCCTCGTACACCGCGCGAGTGGTGGGGGAGCCGGGTGCGACGACCGCCGGCGCCTCGGCGGCCAAGGGAACGGACTCCTGCGTCCCGAGAGCCCGCACCAGACGGTCTCCGTAGAACGGGAACCAGATGTCCGCCGGGTCGATTGTCGCCAGCCCGGCCCGGACGAGCCCCTGGTTGAGCCCCGAGGCCCATTCGCGGCGCAGCGCCTCGGGGTCCTTGCCCTGCTGGGCGCGACCGTGCAGGAAGACCAGGTGCCGCCCGCCGCCGAACGCGCCGTCCCGGGCGCGCAGGCCCGTTGCACGCGGGGCGACCGCCTCGGTGGGCGCCCGTTTGACGGGAGCGGAAGGAGCGGCCGGCCCGGCGACGGCACCCGTGGTCGCGAGGGCCGGTCCGGCCACGGAACCGGTGGCCCCGACGGCAGCCAGGGGACCGCCCAGCCCCGACTCCGGCCCCATGCCGGCCAGCAGTGCCCGCTGCCCGGTGCTGAGCGGCAGCGACGCGAGATGCCTCAGGACGGAACTGATACGCACCCCCTCGTTGGACACCCAGTCGATGGTGTCGTCGCCGTCGCCGGGCTGCCAGACCCGGCCGTCGCGGCGCAGGAGGCGGCCCTGTTCATCGGTCCTGGGCACACCGCTGTGGTGGAGGGCGATGACCTCCCACTGGTCGTTGAAAACGGGGGAGCCCGAGTTCCCGGGCTCGGTGTCCGTGCGGTAGTGGAGGAAGTCGTCCAAGCGCACCTGCAGGGCGTTGTCGCGTACGGCGATCTCTTTCAGACGCCCCATCGGATGGCCGATGATGTTGACCGGCTCGCCGATCACCAGCTTGCCCCGCTGGGCGCTGAGCCGGTGCCAGCCGAAAGCCTCACCCGGTGCCCTCCGGTCGGGACCGGGGGACACCAGGACCAGGGCGAAATCGAGACGCTTGTCCGCCGTGAAGAACCCGTCCGGGGCGAACTCCAGCCGTGTCGGCGGCTGCGGGGTGTTGTCGACGGTGACCTGAGCGTCGAACTCCACGAAGCAGTGCCGAGCGGCATCAGCGTCGGGAAGGACGTGATGATTGGTCATCAGCAAGCTGGGAGACACCAGGAAACCGGTGCCGATCGGCAGCTCGCGGCCGTTCTCCCGTGCCGAGATCCGGGCGATGCTGCGTGCGGCCCGGGCGCCGCGCGGCAGGAAACTCCATGCCTGCAGTTCCTTGGAGACACCGAGAATCCGCTCGAACGCGGCGGACGGCGCCAGCGGTTCGGCGCGGACCGCCTCCACCACCATGGCGGCCGGTACGGCCTGCCGGTCGAGCAGACGGGCCGCCCGCACCGCCAGTGCTTCCGGTGAATCGGGGAAGCTGACCCCGGCCTCCTGCTGCCGCTCGACCTCCCGGCGCTGCTCGCTGGTCTCGTCGTACCGGGCGGCGGCGGCCGCCGCCTGGTGTTCCCGCTCACCGCGGGACCTGCCCGTGACGTCCATGACCTCCATGACCTTCACCGTTCTTCGAGGGCGCGGAACTGCACGAAGGAGTTCACCGGCCCGGTGGGAAAGGCACCCGGGCCGTCCGGCGTTCGCCCCGACGCAGGACACCGTGAGGCACGCGATCGCGGGCTCGTCTCCGTGTTCCTCCGAAAGCCCTTGAGGGAACGCGACGGGGCGGCGAGGCCGTGCCGGTTCCGCGCGGCCGTCGGGGCGACCAGCCCTCACGGGCGATCGGTAAACGCCGAGGCCGGCCGGTCGCACCCCCGCTCACTTCCATGGTGCGCCTCATGGGGAACCACGGCGACCCGTGGCCGTGAGCCGAAAACCGTCCCCGGGCCGGCGCGCCCTCCGGCCCGGGGAGAGCCGAGCCGGGCAGTCGCCACGGCACACTCGTCGCCCGGATTTCTCGCCTGGCGTGGAGTCCGCGACAGCAGGTCAGGGAATCCGGGTGCCCGCCTGGTGCCGGGTTCGCGTGCGACTTCCCTCGGGCGCGTGGTGGAACCAAGGGTGACTGCGGCGGTAAGTGGCGCGCGGCCCCGGGAAGGGGTGCGAAGCCGTCCGGCAGGTGCGTCGCCGTGCCGCCCGACAGGCTCACTCCTCGGCGGCCTCCAGTGCTCGGGAGGCACGATGGTCGCTCTTTCCCACGTGCGGTTCGGCAAGCGCAACGATGAGGTCAAGGCCACTGGGAAGGCGCTCGTCGCAGTCGGAGCGGACATCCCCGCGGGAGCCACCGGTTCTTCGGCGAGCAGACGAGATCGGCCTACGCGGCGTGGCAGCGCATGCCGGGACTCACCGGTTCGGCTGCCGTCTCGGAACTCCTTGCTCTTCCGGTACTTCTGTGCGGACTGCTCCGGTACCCGGAACATGTCCCGTGTCTTTGCTCCCCGTTCGGAGGAAACCCAGCGCACGGCAGAGGACCCGCTTCGGTGGGACGGCTGATCCAGGACCGTCCCACCGGACGGCGTTCGTCACCGCCGCCGTCGCCGCTTCGTGGGCGGACGGGGCGGACGGGGCGGACGGGGCGGGCGGCTCCCCTGGAATGTGGGCACGGGGTCGGCTGCCCAGGGGCCGGCGGCCGTCTCATCGGAGTCGAGCAGGTCCTCGCCGTAAAGATCGTGCAGCCAGTTGGACTGGTAGATGGTGTCGAGGTAGCGCTCGCCGAGATCCGGGGCGATGGCCACCGCGGTGAGTTCACGCGTGTCGTGGTCGTCCAGCCAGCGCATCGCGCCGCTGACGACCGTGCCGGTGGAGCCGCCGAAGAGGAACCCCCGTCTGGCCAGGCGATGGCACATACGGATGGTGTCCGTCTCCTCGACGCGTACCACCTCGTCCACGTAGGACTCGTCGAGCAGCGGCGGAGGCATGCTCATGCCGAGCCCGGGAATCATGCGGCGGCCCGGCGCGCCACCGAAGGTCACCGAACCGACGCTGTCCACCGCGACGATCCGTACCGGCCGGTGCCACTGGCGGAAATAGCGTGCGCAGCCCATCAGAGTTCCGGTGGTGCCGGCGCCGACGAACAGCACGTCCAGGTCCGGGAATTGCTGGGCGATCTCCGGCGCCGTTTTGCGGTAGTGCGCCTTCCAGTTGCCCGGATTGGTGTACTGACTGAGCCACACATACCGGTCATCGGAATCGCACAGCGCACGGACGTAGTCGATCCGCGCGCTCAGAAAGCCGCCTTCGGCGTCCGAGCCGGCGATGATGTGCACCCGGCTGCCCAGTGCCTCCATCAGAAGCCTGGTCGACAGGTTGCAGCGTGAGTCCGTCACGCACAGGAACCGGTAGCCCTTGCTCGCCGCGATCATGCTCAGCGCCACGCCTAGGTTGCCGGACGAGGACTCGACCAGGATCGAATCCGGTGTGAGCTCTCCGTCCCGTTCGGCGGCTTCCACCATCTCGGTCGCGGCCTTCAGCTTGATCGAGCCGGCGAAGTTGAAACCCTCGCACTTCAGGAACAGGGGACGCCCGAAGAGAGGCTCGAGGCCGACGTAGAGCTGGGATTCGTTGAAGGCGTGGGGAGAGGATACGACAGGCACGACGGCCTCCTCCTCGTCTGCGGCAGGGCGCTCCCGGCCGGTCATCCGTGACGGCGCAGTTCGTGGAAGAAGTCATCGACGACGTGCAGTTCTCCCGAGCGGACCAGTTCGTCGTAGACGTACTTGCCGACCGCGAGGTCGAGCACCCCGAGGCCGAAGGGTGAGAACACCACCGGCCGGCCCGTGGGCACTGCCACCCGCCCGGCCATCACGTCGTCCAACGTGCCCTGCAGGAAGTCCCGGTTGCCCGTGAGCTGCTCGGCCAGATGCGGCGAGGTGCCGGCCTTCAGGCAGTGCTCGACGTCATCCACGACATTGGTCGAGGCGAGAACGATCTCCGGCGCGAGGTCGCGCAGCGACACGTGCAGAACCACGGGATTGTGCGAGAACCACGTGAGGTCGCTGACGTGCGGCTCACCGGCGACGGTGGCGAAGACCACCAGGTCGCTGCCGCGGATCAGCTCCTCGGCACTGTGGTGCACCGTGATCCGGCCTGTGGTGCCCGACTGCCCGAGGTAGTGGCGGAACCCTGCCGTGCTGTCGGCGGACAGGTCGTACAGGCCTGTCTCGTCGAACGACCAGCCGTTGCCGACCAGGAACGTGTGGATGTAGCGGGCGATCAGGCCCGTCCCGAAGAACCCGACGCGCGTGGGCCGTGGCCGGTCCCGGCTGAGGCGATCCGCGGCCAGCACCGCGGACGCGGCCGTCCGGGTGGCGCTGATGATGGAACTCTCCAGGCAGGCGAACGGGTAGCCGGTCTCCTGGTCGTTGAGGATCAGCACGGCGGACGCCCGGGGGATGCCGGCCTGCACGTTCTCCGGGAAACTGGAGATCCACTTCACGCCGTCCACCCGTACGTGCCCGCCGATCGAGGCCGGCAGCGCGATGATCCGGGAGGTCGGACGGTCGGGAAACCGCAGGAAGTACGACGGCGGGTTCACCGAGTCACCGGCACCGTGCAGCCGGTAGGTGACCTCGGCCAACTCGACGAGCTGCTTCTCGCGCCCCTCCAGCACCTGCTGGACCTGGGCACCGGAGATCACCGCGAAGGGCCGCACGCTGTGCGGTCCGCCTGTCGCGGACGCCGTCACGGAGGCGGGGACGCCGGTCATCGGGCGGTCACCTCGAAGGCCGGCGAACAGTCGGACATCCGTACCGGGTCGGCCATCGCGACGAGCACGTCGCGCGGTCCCTCGAAGGGCTCCCGGCTGTGCGCGGTGCGCAGGTTGTCGACGATCATCAGATCGCCGGCCCGCCACGGCTCGCGTGCGGTGTGGATCTCGTAGACCTTGTTGAGCAGTTGCACCACGTCCTCACCGATCGGGTCGCCGCTTCCGAAACGGGTGTTGAACGGCAGCCCGTCGGCTCCGTAGACCTCGACGAGGTACTCGCGGACCTCGGGGGCCAAGGTCCACTCGTTGAGGAACGCGACCTGGTTGAACCAGCAGCGCCGCCCGGTGACCGGATGGCGCATCACGGCGCTGCGGCGCTGCCTGGTGCGCAGGGTCCCGTCGGGCTGCCATGCGAACTCGATGGCGTTGGCGCGGCAGTACCTCTCGACGGCATCCCGCTCGTCGGTGCCGAACGCCTCGACGAGGGAGCACCCGATCTCGTCGTTGTAGCTGCGGGTGAGCAGCCAGCCCTCCCGCTCGAACCGCTCGGTCAACGCGGTGGGCAGTTCCTCGAGCACACTCGCCGCGTCGGCCACTCCGGTCGCCCCGCCCCGGTCGGGCGCGGTGAGGCAGGCGAACAGCATCAGACCGGGGAACTCGAGCGTGTAACTCTGCTCGTGGTGCATGCACATCGGCTGGTTCGGCGGCCACTGCGCCGAGGAGTACACGCCGTCGGCATAGGTCCGCCGAGGTGCGAAAGCCTCCCGCTCGGCCATCAGACCGGTGCTCAGCCGCTCGAAGACGGCACCGGCCCCGGCCACATCACGCAGCCCGAGGCCGCGGATCAGGAGGCAGCCGTGCTCGGCGACGACGGCGCGCAGCGCCTCCCGGTGCTCGGCTGCCCAGCGCGGCGCGTCGCCGGTGATCTCGGTGAGCAGTACCGGAGGCCGTCCGGGCTGGAGTTCGACCTCGTCGAGCAGCGACGCCGGGGAGATGAAGGACATCCTGATTTCCTTTCAGTGTGCAGCTGGGTGTGCCGCTCAGGAGGCAGGCAGTAGTTCGACGGTGCGCAGCACGGCCTGCGCTGCCTCGGACGGACGGCTGCGCAGGAAGTAGTGGCCGCCCGTGGCGAGTTCCTGCAGATCGACGTGGACCGCGAGGAGCTCCCAGTCACGGTGGCGTCGCGGGTGATCAGCCGTGATCGGGTCGTCGGTGGCGACGACCACGGTGACCGGCACGGACAACTTCACCGCCGGGGGAGCGTCGAGGAGATCTGCGAAACAGCGGTGCGCGGACACGCAGTCGTGCCGGTAGGCCGCACCGATGTGCTCGGCGCGCCGCGCGTCCAGCTCATGGAGCTCGGCGTAGCCGCTGTCCGCACTCAGCCTCGCGGCGATCTCGGCGTCGCTCAGCCCGGTCAGCTCGGTGACCGCGGCGCGCCGGTCGGCGGCATCGCCGAGCAACTGCGCGCCGATGAAGACCCGCCGGACTTCCACCCCGTGCGCGTCCAGCTGTCCGGCCGTCTGCACGGCGAAAGCCGCGCCCGACGAGTGCCCCCACAACAGGACTCCGCGCAGGCCACGTTCAGTGATCTCGGCGACGACCTGAGCCACCACATCCGCCATCGACGCGAAAGGCTCGCTCGGGGCGGCCACGTCGTGACCGGGCAGCTCGACGGCGTAGACCGCGAGCCCGCTGCCCTGCAGGGCCCTGGCCATCGGCTGGAAGTTCACCGCGTTGCCGCCGGCGTAGGGGAAACACACCAGGGCACCAGCCGGCGCACCGTCCGGTTCGTACAACGGCTGGAGCAGTCCGGAACGCCGATCGGACCTGCCGTCGACCAGCGCGGCCAGATCGGCGAGGACCGGATGACGGGTCACGTCCTTGAGCGACACCGCGCGGTCCAGGCTGATCGCCAGCTTCACAGCCGACAGCGATGTGCCGCCCCGGTCGAAGAAGTGGGCCCGTCGGTCGATCTGAGCCTGCGGGATGCCGAGCACCTCCGCCCAAGCCGCCGCCAGCCGCCGCTCGGTCGGCGTACCCGGCATGGGGGAGTCTTCTTCACCGTCCTCGACGACGTCCGGTTCGGCCACGAGTGCTGCCAGTGCCCTCTTGTCGGTCTTGCCGTTGGCGGTCAGCGGCAGCCTTTCCCGCCAGTGGAAGGCCGACGGCACCATGTACTCCGGCAGCGACTCACCCAGCCGGCCCCGCAGGTCCTCGACGGGGAGCGGCGTCGGGCCGGAGTAGAAGGCCACAAGGCGCTTGCCCCGGCCGGGCGGCTCGGTGACCACCACCGCACCGTCGCGGACACCGGGGACCTGCAGCAGGGTGTTCTCGATCTCGCCGATCTCGATCCTGAAGCCACGGATCTTGACCTGGGTGTCGCGGCGTCCGAGGAACTCCAGCTTGCCCTCGGGCAGCCAGCGGCCGTGGTCGCCACTGCGGTAGAGCCGGGCTCCCTCGCGGTGCGGATCGGGCATGAAAGCCTGCTTGGTGCGGTCGGGGTCGTTGACGTATCCACGACCCACGCAGACGCCGGAGAAGACGATCTCGCCGGGGGCGCCGAGCGGTACCGGTGACAGCTGTTCGTCGACGACGTAGACGTGCACATTGGCGACGGGGGGACCGAGCGGGACCCGTTCGCGGTCCGGCACCCGGTCCAGGACCTCGTGGTTGGTGTCGTCGCAGGTCTCGGTCAAGCCGTAGGCGTTGACCAGCTTGATGCCGGGCTGGGCCGCGAACCAGCGCTGCGTGAGCTCCTTCTTCAACGCCTCACCGGTGACGGACACGTACCGCAGGCCGGGCAGCTCGCGCGGGTGCTGCTCCAGATAGGTCAGGACGACTTCGAGGTACGACGGCACGACCTGGAGCACGGTGACCCGACCGCGGTCGATCCTGTCGACGAACCGCTGGACGTCCAGGATCACCTCCTGCTCGACCAGCAGGGTCCGCCCACCCACCAGAAGGGCGGACAACAGTTGCCACAACGAGATGTCGAAGCACTGCGGGGCGGTCTGGGCGACCACCTGTCCCTCGTGGACATCGAGCTCCAGGTCCTCGATCTTGGCGTAGAGGTGGTTGAGCATCCCCGCGTGCTCGCACATCGCGCCCTTGGGCTCTCCGGTGGAGCCGGAGGTGAAGTAGATGTAGGCGAGTCGGTCCGGTGCGACGGCGATGCCCAGGTCGTCGTCGCGGCCACCCTCGTCGTACGCCGTAGCGATGAAGAGCTTCTGGACTCCCGGCAGCGAGTCCAGGGCCTCGTCGAGGGAGTCGGTGCTCGTGGGTTCGGTGAGCACGAGCCCGCACGCGGCACGGGAGAGCATGGCCGCGATGCGATCGGCCGGGAAACGCGGGTCGACGGGCAGGTACACGCCTCCGGCCTTGAAGACCGCGAGGACGGAGGCCATCCAGTCCAGGTTCCTCCCGGTCACCACCGCGACGACCCCCTCACGGCGCAGCCCCCGCGCCAGCAGGGCTCGTCCCAGCCGGTTGGCACGTGCGTTGAGCTCCTGATAGGTCCACTCCCGGTCGCCGTGCACGGCGGCGACGGCCTTCGGGTGCAGCCTCACCCGCTGTTCGAACAGCTCGTGCATCCGGGCGTCCGGCAGGGTACGGCGTGGCCCGGACAGCCCTTCGAGCTGGAACCGGAACTCCTCGTCGGAGAGCAGGCTCTGCCGCGCGTGCTCGGCATCCGGATCCGCGGCGATGAGCGCGAGCGCGGTGAGGTGGTAACCGGCGATCCTGGCGGCGTGGTCCGCGTCGAGTACGTCGGTCCGGTACCGCAGTCGCAGCGTGGGCCGGCCACTGTGCTCGGAGAACGCCGTCCACAGCACGGTGCCTTCGGCGAGATCGCCGGCGACGTCCGTCGGGCGGGGACCGGGGACCGGATGCGGATCGAGGACGGTCTCGGCCGACGGTTCGGCGAGGTCCAGCTCGCGTCTGAGTCCGTCGACCGGAAAGTCCTTGTGCGACAGCAGTTCCGATACGACGCGATGGGTGTCGGCCAGGAGCGCCCGCCACGATGCCGGTGCGGTCGTCAGCCGGCAGGGCAACGGCCGGCCGCCCTCCTCCACGACGTGGCCGGTCATGACCTCGTGCTCGCCCGACAGTGCGGCGAGTACCTTGGCGTGCGCGGCCAGCATCACGGAGCCGAGAGGCATCGTGAGGTCCTCCGCCAACCGGCGCAAGGCGTTCATGACATCGTCCGGAATCGTGGCCTCGTGCTCGTCGACACCCGCCACCGGACGGAGCGTCCACCGAGGGATCGTGGTGGATCCGCCGGTGACGAGCACACCGCGCCAGAATTCCCGGTCCGCCCATCGCGTTGCCATCGATCAGTCCCTCTCCACTCGCCGTGGCCACCCTGTCCGTCGCCGCCGACCAGGCCGGCTCCTCCGCCTTCGCCGCTGTCGGCAGACCGCCGGGCCTGACTGCCCGGCCGGTCGAGCCGACTCGACCAAGAGGGTCCTGTGCTACTCCTGCCGCGTCAGCGCCGGCGGCCGACCGGGGGCGTCGCTCGTCTCCGTGGCCGGGTTGCCACCCCACCGCGCGTACGGCGGGACTTCCTCGCCCTTCATGAGGAAGGAGTCGGGCGCGAGTACCGAGCCGTCACCCATCGTCACTCCGTAGTGGACGTGGGAGCCGACACCGAGGGTGCATCCGTCCCCTATCGCGCTGCGGTCGGACTTGAAGGTGCCGTCCTCCTGCGAGTGGCATTGGATCTTGCTCCCCGCATTGAGGGTGCAGTCGTCCCCGATGGTGGTGAGCATCCGCTCCGTCAGATAGCAGCCGTCGTCGAAGACCCTGCTGCCGAGACGGACCCCCAGGAGCCGCCAGATCACGTTCTTGAAGGGGGTGCCGTTGAAGATGTTGAGGTACTCGTCAGGGACCTTCCACAGACGCTCGTGCCACCAGAAGTACGGGTCGTAGATGGAGCACAACTGCGGCCGCAGCCCGCGGAAAGCCACGATGGCGCGCTCCACCAGTACGAAATAGAGGGGAGTGAGTACCAGACTGACCACCAGGAACGCCGCGATCGCCACATGCCCGAAGGAGTCGTACACTTCGACATTCGCGAGGGCGAGCACGGTGATGACGAAGAGGAAAAACCACCGTACGAGCAGGAAGAGGACCATCGAGCGGATATTGAAGCGGTTCTTGGCAGCGAGGTTGCGATGCAACTCGGTTCCGGTCCGCATGTGGTCGAACCGCAGGTCGCGCTCCACCGAACGGGGAATCTCGAAGCACGGCGAGCCGAGCAGACCCACCCCCTCACGCACCTCGCCGTCGAGGGGAACCATCACCTTCGTCGCGAGAAGGCAGTTGTCGCCCGTCTTCGCCCCGGACGGATACGCGATGTTGTTCCCGAGGAAGTTGTGCCGTCCGATCGACGTCCGGGACACCCGGAAAGACGTACTCGAGAAGTCGGCATTGACGATCGACAGACCGTCAGCAATCATCGTGCCGCTGCCGACGGAGGACAGATACGGGGTCTCGTGCTGTACTTCCGTGCCGAAGTTGGACCCCGTCTGCTCCACCTGCGACAGGTTGTATCCGAGGCCGCGCAGGTAGTGGACGATGTAGGAGCTGTCACCGAAGAGCCATGTGAAGAACTTCACGTTGGTGATGCGCGCGATCGCCCGGTGCATCGAGTAGTGAAAGCCGTACAGCGGATATATCTTGTCCGGCTCGATCAGCAGATTCAGCAGGCGCGGCACGGTGAACAGGGCGACGATGCCCACAACGGCGAAACCGAGGAACAGGACGCAGGACGCGATCAGCGCGTCGGCATAGAGCTCCGCCGACACGAGCCCCGTCGTGCCCGGGGCCAGTCGGTCGTTCAGTGCCGGGACTTCCGTCAACAGCATGTACAGGCCCCCGACGGCCAACGGCACGGAGAGGAAGAACAGCTGACCCACTGTGGCGAGGCCGAAGCCGGCCCGGCGCAAAGTGCCGCACCTGGCGGGCGGGATCCGCACGTAGTCGAACTCTGTGCGCTGCGCCGGAGAACCGTGCCACCGCTGGTCGTCGGGGACCGCCTGACCGCTGTGCAGTGATGACGTATGACCGAGTTGCGCCCCGTCGCCCATCGACGTGGCGATGTCGAGCACGGTCTTCTCACCGATGAACACATTCCGGCCAAGGGTGACCGGGCCCGTCTGGATACGGCCGGCGTGCGCCCGGTAGCAAGAGAAGAACGACTCCTTGCGGATCACCGTGCCGGCGCCGATCGTGAGCAGGTCGGTGCAGACCGGAACGTTGCGCGAGAGGATCGTGACACCCGTCCCGATGCGTGCGCCGAGTGCCCTCAGGTAGAGCACATACAGGGGATTGCCGACGAAGAGGACCATCGGGTTGGCGTGGAGCAGTACCTTGACGGTCCAGAAGCGCAGGTAAGTCAGACCCCAGACCGGGAACTCGCGTTCTTTCCATCGGCCGATGAGGATCCATTTGGCCGCGATCGGGAAAGCGCACATGCCGATGAAGCCGGCACCGCCGAAGACGACCGATCGCAGGTAGATGTCCGTCACGCTCGAGCCGGTGGATATCCATGCATAACCATGTGCGGCGAGGAGTGCGGCGAGGAAGGAATATCCCAGGAAAAGCAGAAACTGCAGCACTCCGCAAAGGGCGTACTGCAGCGTGCCGACCGAAGTCGTGGGTCCAGAGGCCGACGGGTCCGGCGAGCCGGCGGGAGCGGGTGCGGCAGCGATGCCGGCTCCGGCGTCGGCACTGGTGTCGGTGAGTGCCGACGCCAGACCGCGGATCGTCCGGTGAAGGTAGACGTCCTTTATCGAAACCGACGGTAGATCCGCCCTTTTCCTGACGCGTGCACAGAACTGTGCCATCACCAGTGAATTGGCGCCCAGGTCGTCGAAGAAGTTGGCGTCGACCGAAACCCGCTCCACGCCCACGACACCGGCGAGAACCTCGGCGAGATCCCTTTCCGCGGCTGTCGACGGACTGTTTTCTTTCGACGGGCCGTGCGTCCTGTGCTTGGCGGATCCAGATCTATCCGGCACGCCCGTCAGGGACTCGGCAGACTTCTCCAGCATGCAAGCTCCTTGAGCACTCACGGAACCATCACGCTCCAGTCTCTGTCGTCCACCGACGGGGTGCCACTCGAATCGACTACGCAGCGCGACATCAGGAGTCGTCGATGCCGGGGATCCGGCCGCAACGGCCTGGCGCCCGGTCCGCGGAGCCGGTGTGTGCTGTGGACCCGAAGCGCTTCGGGTCCACGCTCGTCGGCCGTGCGTGAGTGCTCTGGTGAGGGATGCGCGAACCGGTCGCCGGACGCGGCGAGAGGTCCCGTGGCGCCGTCCGTCACGAGGGCCGGCGCTTCCCCGCGCGAGCCGGCGAAGTCCGCGTGTGCCCTCTCCGGGACCCGGACGGGAGGGGTGACGCAGGCCACAGTGGCGTGCTGTCTGATCGGTCAGTCCTGACCGATCGGACAGTTATGGTGGGGGAATGGCCCGCTCAGCCTCCGCCATGCGCGGGCAGATCCTGAAGTCGGCACTGCGACTGTTCGCCGTGCACGGCTTCCGAGGCACCTCATTGCAGGACATCGCCTCGGACGTGGGCTGCTCGAAGGCATCACTGCTCTACCACTTCGCCGGCAAGGAGAAGATCCTCACCGAGCTGCTGACCCCGACCCAGGACGCCCTCGCCGCGCTGCTCGACCGCGTGGCCGGACTGGAGGGCGGTCGGCTGGTGGAGGAGACCGTCGTCGGATACGTCGACCTGACGCTGCGGTTCCGCTGCGAGATCAGGCTTCTCTTCGAGGACATCACCGAGATGTCCTGCCACCAGGACCTCGACGTCATGGAGTTGGCGGACGGCCTGCTGGACGCGCTGGCCGGCCGCTCGCAGCGGACGCCGGCCCGGGTGGCGGCGTGGATGGTACTGGGCGCCGTCTTCGTCACCGGTGCCGCCGACGACGAGGTGGCGCCGGACGAGGTGCTGCGCGCCGAGATGATCCGCAGCGCGCTGCGGACGCTTGACCACACTCCCAGTTGACCCCTCACGGAAAGACCCCTCCTCCATGGCGACCTTGCTGTACCGGCTCGGGCGGTTCTCCTTCCGCAGAAGAGGCCGAATAGCCGCGGTCTGGCTGCTCCTGCTGACTCTGCTGGGTATCGGAGCCGCCACCCTGATGGGCCCGACCAGCGACAAGTTCTCCATGCCGGGCACCGAGTCCCAGCGGGCGCTGGACGATCTCGACCGGCAGTTCCCCCAGGCCGGCGGAGCCACCGGCACCATCGTCCTCGCCGCGCCCGAGGGTGCGAAGCTGGACCCCGCCGCGGTGGCACCCGTGGTGGAGGAAGCCTCCGGGATCGACGGCGTCACCGCCGCCATGGACCCGTTCCAGACCGGCGCCGTCTCCCAGGACGGCCGGTACGCCCTGATCCAGGTGCAGTTCGACAAGGCCGTCGACGAGGTCACCGACGAGCAGAAGTCGGCCTACGAGGCCGTCGGCGCCGAGGCCGGGGACCTGCGGGTCGAGCACGGCGGCGAGGTCATGGGCGGTGAGGTGGAGGTCGGCTCCACCGAGGCGCTCGGAGTGCTGGTCGCCGCGGCGGTCCTGGTCGTCACCTTCGGCTCGCTGGTCGCAGCCGGCATGACCCTGCTGAACGCGCTGATCGGCGTCGCGGTCGGCATGGCCGGCCTCTTCTCCCTGACCAGTGTCATCGAACTGACCTCCACCGCCCCCATCCTGGCGCTGATGCTGGGTCTGGCCGTCGGCATCGACTACTCGCTCTTCATCACCTCCCGCTACCGCCAGTACCTCGGCGAGGGCCTCGAACCCGAGGAGGCCGCCGGCCGTGCGACCGGCACCGCCGGCTCCGCCGTCGTCTTCGCCGGCGCCACCGTCGTCATCGCCCTGGCGGGCCTCTCCGTCGTCGGCATCCCCTTCCTGAGCGTGATGGGCCTGGCCGCGGCGGGCACCGTCGCCGTCGCCGTCCTGGTCGCCCTCACCCTGCTGCCGGCCTTCCTCTCCTTCGCCGGCCGGAAGATCCTGCCGCGCAAGCAGCGCCGGGCGGCCGGGAAGGGTGCCGAGGAGCCCGCCGGGAAGGGCGCCGTCACCGAGGGCTTCGGCTTCACCTGGGGCCGCCTCGTCACCAAGCTGCGCGTCCCGCTCCTGGTCGTCGGGGTCCTCGGGCTGGGCGCGCTCACCCTTCCGGCCCAGGACATGCGCATGGCCCTGCCGGACGCGGGCACCGCCGCCGAGGGCTCCCCCGCGCGCGAGGCGTACGACCTGACGTCCGAGGGCTTCGGCGAGGGCTTCAACGGCCGTCTCATCGCCGTCGTCAACGGTGAGGACGCGCAGTCCACCGCGGCGGCCGCGGAGCAGGCCACCGCCCTCATCCAGGACACCGACGGCGTCCTGGCCGTGGCCCCGCCGCAGCTGAACGAACAGGGCACCACCGCCCTGCTGGCCGTCATCCCCGAGGCAGGCCCGACGGCCGCCGCCACCGAGGACGCCGTCCACGACATCCGCGACCGGGTCGCGGACATCGAGGGGGCCGACATCGCCCTCACCGGCGCGACCGCCCTGGGCATCGACGTCTCGGAGAAGCTCGCCGACGCCCTGCCGGTGTATCTCCTCCTGGTGGTGGGCCTGTCCATCCTGCTGCTCATGCTGGTCTTCCGGTCGGTCCTGGTACCGCTCAAGGCGGCCCTGGGCTTTCTGCTCACCGTGGGCGCGACCTTCGGCATCACCGTCGCCATCTTCCAGGAGGGCCACCTCGCGAGCCTGGTGGGCGTCGACACCCCCGGCCCGCTGGTGAGCTTCCTGCCGATCCTCCTCATCGGCATCCTGTTCGGCCTCGCCATGGACTACGAGGTCTTCCTCGTCTCCCGTATGCGCGAGGACTTCGTCCACGGCGCCGACCCGCAGGCGGCCATGGTCAGCGGCATGGGCCACAACGCCCGTGTCGTCACGGCCGCCGCGCTCATCATGACGTCCGTGTTCGGAGGCTTCGTCCTGATGGACGACCCGATCATCAAATCCATCGGCTTCGCCCTCGCCGTCGGCGTGATCATCGACGCCTTCGTCGTCCGCATGGCGCTGGTCCCCGCGGTGATGTCACTGCTCGGCCGTGCCGCGTGGTGGCTGCCCAAGGCCGTCGACAAGGCCCTGCCCGACCTCGACATCGAGGGCGAGAAACTGAACCGGCTGCCGTCCCCGCAGACGCGCGACGAGACCCCCGTCTCGGTCTGACCCGCGCACCGGCCGGACCGGACCACACCCCGGAGGACGGGACCCGCGACAACGGTCCCGTCCTCCCTCCGTTCCTTCCCGCTTCCCTCACCCTTTCCGACTCCCCCCGGGGGAGTCACGCGGACCGTCGTTCTTCGAACCGCGCGGTGTCCCGGGTGTCCCGCTGCCCCCGGTGCGCCGGAGGCTCACCGCGGAGCCCTGAACGGCTTGTTCTTCGCACACCCGCGTCCGGGGTTGAGGGGTTACCGGCAGACAGGGACGGGCCGGCGGTGGGGACGCCACCGGCCACGCCAGGCACCTGGTCGGCGGAACACCCGCACCCCGTTGTCAGAGGCCTGCCCTACAGTTCCCGTCACTTGATCAGTGTGGATGCGGGAGGCACGCATGGGGTGGGTGTCGGCCGGCGACTACGAAGTCGCCCTCGACGACGGCAAGGTGGTGTGCCGCAACGCGACGGGACGACGGCTGAAGTCCGTACCGTCCAAGATCGCCGACGATCCGGCGGTGGTGGGGCTGCGCCAGCTCGTCGAATGGCTGGAACGGCACGAACGACAGTGCCTCGCCGACGTCGAGCGGTGGATGGTGCGCTCCCTGCCGGTGCCGTTCGCGGTCCTGGCGCGGGTCTGGCCGGACCCGGCCTGGCAGGCCGCCCTGCGCGACCTGGTGGTCACGGGCACGGACGGCGTGGTGGCCGGGTTCCTGCGGGACGCCGACCCCGAGCGGGGCCTCGGCCTCGTCGACCTCGATGGCGACACCGTCCGGATCACTCCCGGTCTGCTCTGCCTGCCGCACCCGGTGCTGCTCGACGAGCTCGAGGACCTGCGCGAGTTCGCCGTCGAGATCGGCATCGAACAGCGCGCCCAGCAGCTCTTCCGCGAAGTGTGGCACCGGCCCGCGGCCCTCGACGCCGAAGCCGGCTCCGTCGAGGACCACGCGGGCGGCGCCTTCAAGGAACTGAGGTTCCTGCACGGCCGCGCGTCCCAGCTGGGATACCGCGTGCGCGGCGGCCACGCCGTGTGCTCCGTACTCGAGGACGGCCGCGGTGTCGAGGCCCGGGTATGGGTCGGCGACTACGACGGCTACTCCGAGACGGAGACCGGCCCGCTCGTCTTCACCGACCCGGCCGGCCGGGCCCTGAAACTCGGTCAGGTCGGTCCGGTGGCCTGGTCGGAGGGCATGCGTATGGCAGCCGCACTGTACGCCGGACGCGACATCGAGGACGAGGAGCGTGCGGCATGACGACCCACGAACACGACGGATTCACCTTCGACGAGACCACCTCGGCCGCGCTGCTCGACGCCGGCGCCGTACTGCCCCCGGCCGCCACGGACCGCGAGGACGCCGACGTCCTCACCGCCCGCACGTACACCCACACCGCGCTGGACGGGCGCAAGGTCGTACGACTGGTACCGGGCACGCTCGGTGAAGCCGAGGATCTCGCCCTGGACTTCCTCGGTCTCGCCCGGGAGCCGGAAACCCCCGAGGTCGGCCAGGTGCGCCGGGAAACCCTCGGCTTCCCCGCCTGGGCGCTCGTCAACGACCCGGCGAACGGACACCACGCCCTGGCACTGGTCAGGGACGTCGAGCGGCTCGCCCGGCAGGCCAAGTCCCGCCCCGGCACCGCCAAAGACGGCTTCGAGGCGCTCGGCGGGCAGCTCGGCCGGGCCGTGCCGCACTTCCTGCCCACCTTCTACGAGCAGGCCGCCCGCGTCTTCCTGCAGCACGAGAACACCACCTACGCGGCGGCCTTCTTCGGCAAGGCCCGCGAGGCGGAGCGGGTGCACGCGCTGACCGTGGACGAGGAGCGGCAGCGGTCCGTCTTCCTGGAGTTCGCCTTCGCCGGGGCACTGACCGTCAAGGCGCTCAAGGAGCATGTGAAGGCGCTCGCGGCCCGGCTCGCCCCGGCCGAGGCGTGGGCGCAGTTCCGGCAGCTGACCGTGGAGCGCTGCGCCGCCGGCATGCCGCCGTACGCGTCGCTGCCCCAGGACGCGCGCACCCTGATCAAGGCGGCGGGGCTGGACCGGGTCACCGAGGAATGCGCCCTGGTCGCGGACCTGCTCGCGTCGCCCGCGGCCGTGCGGGCGCCCGCCTCCTTCTGGAACACCTACCGGCCGACGCTCGTCGTCCTCGCCGAGCGGCAACCCGACGCACGGGCCCGGCTGCTGGAGATCATGCCGGCCGGACTGGGCCGCTCCACGAAGGACGACGAGTTCTGGCTGGCGCTGCTCGCGGAGACCGGCGCCGACCGGCTGCTGGCGGGCGAGAGCGCGGACGGGACCGACGCGGCGGACTGGCTCAGTCGCTGGGCACTGCACCGCAAGCACGGCGGCACGGTCAGCGACCGCTCACCGGCCACCCTCGCGCTCGTGGAGCGCATGGCCCCGTCCCTGCGCGCACACGGCCGCGCCGTGGACCTCTTCACGGGCCGCTGGCACGCCGGCGCCGATCTCGACCTGCTGGACCTGTGCGTGGCCGAGAACGTACCGCTGACCCGGCCCGGGTCCGGCACGGACGTCCACCTCTCCCTCGGCCGGTGGATGGAGGACACCGGAGCCGGGCGACGTGACCTGACGGCCGTCGCGGCGGACCCGCGCGGCCGGCGCATGCTGTACGACGCCGTCGGCAACCTGCAGCGTCAGCGGACCGGCACCGGGCTGCTGGAGCAGATCGCCGGCCATCCCGTCCTCGCCGACGTGCTCCGCGAGTGGCTGGAGGACGCCGCCGACGAACTGGACGGCGCCACCGGTCCGGCGGGCGCCCGCGCCGCGCTCGAACGGCTGCGTCCCTTCCGCACGGTCGCCGCCCGGATCAGCCGGCAGGCCGTCGCCAAGGCCGCCGCGTTCGACATCGCACCGCTGCTCGGCAACACCCTGCGCGCCGGCATCCCGGACGAACTGGGCTGGCCGGCCCTCGAGGAGGCGGTGCGCCGACTCGAGGCCGGGACCCGGCGCGGTCATGACGACACCCTCGCTGTCCAAGAGTGCTGGCCGGCCCTGATCCTCTCCCGCCGGCACAAGGCGATCGTGGTGGGCCCCCAGGACATCCTGCTGGAACACGACCTGCGGCTGCCGGCCGAACCGGACCGCTGGCAGCGGCCCTCGTTCCGCTACACGGACGGCGAACTGCTGGTGATGTGGCGGCAAGGCGCCAAGAGCCACGGCTACTGGTCGGCCCGCCCGACCGAGGTGTTCCCGCTCGGCGGCGAGCAGCTCCCGTCCTGGTACAGCAGCGGCGACGCGGGCGAGACCTCGATCCCGATCCCGGACGGCGGCCGCGCCACCGGCGGGCGCGCCCTGCACGCCGGCGACACGGTCCTGCCGCCCGGCCGCCCCGTCATCGGGGACGGCACCTCCTACTGGCGCCAGGGACGGCAGGGCGTGCGGCAGGTGTGGCTCGAGTACGACCCGGCCACCGGCACCCACGGTCGTGCCTCGCTGCCCGCGTTCCTGCGCTCCGGCATCCAGGACGGCGCCACCCTGCTCCAGCAGCACTGCACCGTGCTGCCCCTGCAGCCCGGTCTGGAGCACAGCCCGTTCGGCACCGACGGCACGGTCCTCGGCCGCTGGGTGCGCACCGAGGGCGAGGGCGACGAGACCCGCACCACCGTCGGCACACCGGACGGCCGAACCGCCACCCTGTCGGCGGACAACCGGATACCGGGCATACCGCTCGGCGTACTGCGGCTGCCCGGCGGCGTCGAGCCCCTCGTCGTCGCCCAGCACCGCCAGGTCACGCTGTACACCACGGACGACACCACCGGTGTGCGGGAACTGGGCCGGCTGACACCGCTGCAGCGCGGCGGCGAGTTCGCGGCCGGTACACCACTCGTTCCGCCGGTCGACTTCTGGCACGCGCTGCGCCCGCGCGACGAGAGCGCTTCGGCGATCCTGCGGACCCTGAGCGACGAGAAGGCGGAGGAGCTGCTGCGCGCCGGGGCCCGTGTCCTGGCGGAGCGGCAGGCCGAGGTGGCGGCGGCCGAGCGGGCGAACGCGGCCTCCGGGAACGGGGGCGGGGGCGGCCAGGCGGCCACCACCGGCAACCCCGCCGTCCCGAGCGCCCAGGAGGTCCTGCGCAAGGCCGTCTCCCGCGCCCTGCCCGACCTCACCGAGCCCCGGGTGCTCACCGGCGTCACCTCCCTGGTGCACGCGGTGCTGCGACTCGCCGAGTCCGTCGCCGCGTTCGTCGAGCCTCCGGCGGAGCGGCCCAGGGCCCGGTCCCAGTGGGTTCTGGGCATGTTCGCCGACTACCGTCCCGAGGACGGCGACGACCAGACGCTGCGCGAGGCGACCGCCGGCCTCGCCGGGCAGTACGGCTGGTGGGGTGGCGGACAGCGGTGGAGCGTGCTGCGCCAGATCCGCGCCGTCAACCACGTCCTGACCGGGAAGCCCGCCGACGGCAAGGCCCTGCCCGGCAACGCCCGCCTCACCGGCCCCGACGACGGATGGCGCAGCGACGAGCGCACCGTCCCCGCCGGAGGCCCCGCCTGGCCTTCCCTGCTCGACGCGCTGCGCCCGCTCGCCTACCGCGCCGCCGCCCCCACCCTGACAGAGGCACACCGCAGAGCACTGCTGCTGCTCTTCGAGGCGATCACGGAGGGCCCGCTGGCCGCACCCGGAGCCGCGCTGCGCGAGGTCGTGCTGAGCGAGCCGCGCGGCAAGCAGGACCGCGCCGGTCAGGTGCTGCGCCGCGACGGCCGCACCGTCGTCGTCCTCGGCTGTCAGAGCGTCGACCACCGCCACGACCGCGTGAACTGGCTGGCCCTGGACCACGATCCGGCGGGCACGTTCGGCGCCGTGGCCCACTTCACCTCGGCCCGGGAGGCGGCACACCCGCCGGTGTTCCCGGCCGACACGCTGGCGGCGGTGACGGGGCTGATCCGGGACAAGGGCCCCGCACCCTGGCAGCCGGAGGCACCCGCCGCGCTGGCCGCCGCCACGCGGGGCGGCCTGGGGCCGGTGCAGGCCGCCCTGCTGCTCGCGGGGAAGCCGACGCAGCTCACCGACGAGGTGAGCGCCGCGACAGCCCTGAAGCCACGGCAGAAGCAGCTCGGCGACGCGCTGCTGAGCTCGCTGGAGCCCGGCGACCGGGCGGCCCTGGTCGGCGCCCTGCTGCCGGCGAACCCCGGTGACCTGTGGACGACCGGACCGGACACGGGCGCGGCGGGCCGGGTGTGGGCCGAGCGCCTCGACGGCGTCGTCCGTCTCCCCGAGGACCTCGTCGGCGACATCGCCCTGCCGGGAGTGCCGACCGGATCCGTCGAGGAGATGCTCAACCCGCGCCGCACCCCCTGGCTCAGCCGCACCACGGTGCAGCGGCTCGACAAGGACGGCAACCTCGTACCGGAGGACCCCGCGGCGCTGCCCGGACGGTACGACCTGGCACGCGCCGTGTCCTCCCTGGCCGGGCTCGCCTACTCGCTGCCGTACGGGCACCCGCTGCGCGCCACGCTGCCGGAAGGACTGGCCGCGCTGCGCCGCCGCCTCGCGGACCCCGGGCTGCTGCTCGACCTCGGCCTGGAATGGACCGAGAAGGGCTCGTCGACCGCCGTCGAACTGCGCAAGGCGTACGGACTGCCCGCCACCGGCGGCGCCGGCGCAGACGGCCTGACACCCGTCGGCGAGGCGCTGGTACTGCGTCCCTGGCACGGCGACCAGGAAACCGTCCTGGTCCGCTCCGCCGCCCTCGTCCGCGCGGACGACCCCGTGTTCGGTCTCGTCGAGGGACTCGTCGGAACCGCGCGCGGCGACGGAATGCGGGCACTGCGGGCGGTCCTGGACGACGAACTCGCCCGCGCCGTCGCGGCCGGAACGGACCCGGCGGACCCCACCGGGTACGCCCATGCCCCGTCCGTCAGCGTGCCCGAACTGGTCACGGAGGTCGCCGAGGCCAACGGCCTGGGCGAGGACGCGGCGGGGCTCTACCTCCAGCTGCTCGCCCTGCCCGACCCGACGGACCGCAACTGCGTCCGCCGGACCGGCTGGAAGCCCGCCCGCATGAAGAAGGCACGCGCCGAACTGGCGGCGGCCACCGGGCTGGTCGTCGAGGCGAAGCGGTCCCGGGCCGGCCGCACCCTCTTCCTGCCCTGCGGCTGGCTGGACCTGAAGTCCCCCGCCCTGCCGGTGGAGATCTGGAAGCAGGACCTCTACCCGGTGCGCGGCGACGCCCCCGCGGTGCCGCTGCTGCCGGTACCCGAACTGTTCCGGCGCGCATGGGACCGCGTCCGCGCCAACGACGCGCCCGCCTACGAGGAACTCACCACCCGCGCCACCCGCAAGGGCCGCCGCCGATGACCACGAGCCTTGCGGGGCCCGCAGAAAGCAGGGTCCACCCGTGACCACCGTCCACCCGCGCCCGGAAGAACCCGCACCGATGACCACCGCCCTGCCCCCTTCCCCGGCCCGCCAGATCGTCCCGCCCGAGGACCGGTACGCGACCGAACTCGCCTTCCTCGCCGCCCACGACGACGGACCGCGCCCGCCCGCCTGGCGGCTCACCCCCCGCGCGGTCGTCACCTTCGTCATGGGCAGCGCCGGCGGCGCCCTGAAGCTGCCCGACGACGCCGAAGCGCCCGACGGGGTGCCGCGCCGACTGGTGATCGAGGACAAGTTCGTCGGCGACCGGGCGCTGGTCGAGCGGTGCGTGGTGACCCTCGCCGGTGAGCGCGGTCTGCTGCTCGTCGGCGAACCCGGTACCGCCAAGTCGATGCTGTCCGAACTGCTCTCCACCGCCGTGTGCGGCACCAGCGGCCTGGTCGTGCAGGGCACGGCCGGCACCACCGAGGACCAGCTCAAGTACGGCTGGAACTACGCGCTGCTGCTGGCGCAGGGCCCCACCCGGCAGGCACTCGTGCCCTCGCCCGTGCTGACCGCCATGTCCCGGGGCGCCGTCGCCCGCGTCGAGGAGATCACCCGCTGCCTGCCCGAAGTGCAGGACGCGCTGGTGTCGCTGCTCTCCGAACGGCGGATCGCCGTCCCCGAACTGGCCGGCGGCGAGGACGCCCTGGCGCACGCCGCGCCCGGCTTCAACCTCATCGCCACCGCCAACCTCCGCGACAAGGGCGTCTCCGAGATGTCCGCGGCCCTCAAGCGCCGCTTCAACTTCGAGACCGTCGGCCCCATCGGGGACCTCGACGCGGAGACCGCACTGGTGCGCGGCCAGGCGCGGGCGTCCGTGGAGCGGGCCGGCGCACCGTTCCAGGTGGACGACGCCGTCCTGGAGGCCCTGGTCACCGCGTTCCAGGACCTGCGCGAGGGCCGGTCGGCGGAGGGCTGGGAGGTGGAGCGGCCCTCGACCGTGATGAGCACTGCGGAGGCCGTGTCCGTGGCCGGCGCGCTCGCCCTCGCCGCGGCGTACTTCCCCGGCGACCGCGACGTGCTCGGACTGCTGCCCGGCCATCTGCTCGGCGTGGTCCGCAAGGACGACCCCGCCGACGCCGCCCGGCTGCGCGGCTACTGGGACGGACCCGTCCGGCGCCGCGCCGAACAGGGGTCCGCCACCTGGCGCACCCTGTGGGACCTGCGTACGGTCCTGGAGGGCTGACCGCCGTGTCCCTCTCCCACCGGGCCGCCCACGAGGGCCCGCCCGTCCCGCCCGACGAGGCGCTCGCCGCCCTCACCGGCCCGTCCGCGCCCTACCTCGTCGGCGTACGGCACCACGCGCCCTCCCTGGCCGCGGCCCTGCCCGCGCTGCTGGACGAGGCGAAGCCACAGGTGCTGCTCGTCGAACTGCCCGCCGAGATGCAGCAGTGGCTGCCCTGGCTGGGACACGAGGAGACACGGGCCCCGGTGGCGCTCGCCGCCGCCCCCGTCGACGGGACCGGCGGGGGACCGGCGTTCTACCCGTTCGCCGACTTCTCGCCCGAACTGGCCGCCGTGCGCTGGGCCGCCCGGCACGACGTACCGGTGGTCGCCTGCGACCTGCCGCTCGCCGACCCCGCCTGGGCCGAGGGACGGCGGGCCGCCGCGACGGGGGCCGGCGGCCCCGGGCTCGCCACCGCGGTGCGTTCCCGCCTGACGGGCCGCCCGGGGGACGACCTGTGGGACCGGCTCGTGGAGGCGACCGCCCCCGGTTCCCCGCCCGAGGCGCTGCGCCGGGCCGCCCTGCTCACCGGGTGGGCCCTGCGGGAGGACGCGGCCGCCTCGGGCGGCGTGCCGGAACTGGACCTGCGGCGTGAGAGCTGGATGCGGGCCCGGCTCGCCGAAGCCACCGCACGGGGCGAGCGGGCCGCCGCGGTGGTGGGAGCCTTCCACGCCCCGGCGCTGCTGCGGCCGGACGCGGGCGAGGACACGGCACCGGACCGGGACCGGGACCCGGGGAGGCCCGGGTGGACCACCTCGCTGATCCCGTACACCTACGCGCTCCTCGACGAGCGGTCCGGCTACCCGGCGGGCATCCGGGACCCCGAGTGGCAGGACATGGTCCTGCGCGCGGGGGGAGACCTGGAGGCACTCGAGGAGGCGCTGACCCGGGCGGCCGTACGCATCTGCGCCGAACTGCGCGGACTCGGACACCCCTCCGGACCCGCCGACGCACGGGAGATCAGCCGGCTCGCCTCGGACCTCGCCCGGCTGCGCGGCCTGCCCGCGGCCGGCCGGGGCGAACTGGTCGAGGCCGTACAGACGGTGCTCGCGCAGGGGGAGCCGTACGGGAGGGGACGGGCCGTGGCGCGGGCGATGGAACGCGTCCTCGTCGGCACCCGCAGCGGGCGCCCCGCCGCGCGGGCGCCGCGCAGCGGCCTCGCCCCCGCGGTCGAGGCCGAGGCGGCGCTGCTGGGCCTGCCCGGCCCGGAGACGGACGGCCACAGCCCCGGTCCCGCACGGGACCTGCGGCTGGACCCGCTGCGCTCCGACCTGGACCGGCGCCGTGAACTGCTGCTGCGCCGGCTGGCGGTGTGCGGGGTTCCCTACGGGGAGGCCAGGGAGGTCGTCGGCGCGGGCGGCGCCGAAGCCCTCACCTCCCGCTGGGAGGTGCGCTGGACACCCGCCACGGCGGCCGTGCTCACCGCGGCCGGCATCCGCGGAGTCACCGCCGCGCAGGCCGCCGAAGGCGTGCTGCGGGAACGGCGGCACCAGGAGCGCGACGAGGGCGGGCCGACGGCCGCGCAGGCCCTCGAAGGGCTCGTACAGGCGGCGGAGTGCGGCCTGAACGGGCTCGCGGACGAACGGCTCGGCGATGTCGCCGACGTCCTGCCCGGAGCCGGAACCCTGCCGGAACTCCTCGCCGGCCTGGCCCTGCTCGACCGGCTGCGGGCCGGTCATGTACCCGGCCTCGGCTGCGACACGGACCGTGAGGCCCGGGCGGCCGCCGTCGGGGAACTGCTCACCGCGGCGGCGGTACGGCAGGTGGACGGCCTGACCGGATCCGAGGACCTGGCCGACGCCCACGCCCTGCTCGAACTCGCCCACCGGGCCGACCTGCTGGGCGGCATCCGGCTCGCCGACGCCCTGGACCGCCTGTCCGCCGACGGCTCCCCGCTGATGCGTGGCGCCGCCGGAGCCGTCCGCGTCCTGCTCGGGCACGAGGACGCGCGGACCTTCGGCGACCGCGTGGCCTCCTGGATCGACGGGGCCACCGACCCCGACTCCCGTACCGCGCTCACCGCCCGGATCGGCGGACTGCTGTCCGCCGCGGGCCCGCTGCTGGAGACGGCGGAGCCCGCGCTGGAGCCCCTGCTCACCCGGGTGACCGAGCTGCCCGACCGGGAGTTCCTCGACCGGCTCCCCGCGCTGCGCGGCGGCTTCGACACCCTGAGCCCCGCGGCCCGCGACCGGCTCCTCGCCGCCGTCGACGAGCGCCTCGGCACCGCGCACATCGCCGACACCGACGGCGTCGACCCGGCCGCACTCGCCGCCTGGACCGCGGCGGACTTCACGGCCCGCGAGAGGCTGCGGTCACTGGGCCTGGTGACGGATCCGTCCCCGGCTCCGGCCGAAGACACCCCGCCGGACGGCACACCGCGGAACCCGGGGAGCGACGCCCCGCAGCAGCACACGCCGAGCGCTGTGCCACAGCCCCCGCCGGAGCCCGGACGGGCGCCCGAACCGGGTGTCACAACCCGCCCCGCAGCGGCTGCCGGCCCCGAACCGGACACCAGGCCCGGCCCCGCGGCGCGGCCGGGGCCGCAAGGGACCGCCCGGCCTGGTGCGGAAGACACCGCGCAGTCGCCCGGAACGGGCCCCGGGGCGGATGCGGCGGCCGAACCCGGGGTGCGTCCCACGGCGCCGTCCGGGACACGGGGCGCGGTGCCGTCGGGGCCGGCCGTCACGGCGCCACGAGGACAGGGGCGCGACGCGCGCACCGAACCGGGTGCCGTGGTGCGGCCCGGACCCGGGGGCGCCCTGGTGGGCGGGGTCCACCCGGCGGGGGCCGGGGACACCTTCCTTGCTCCCGCCGACCGCTGGCGCCTCCTCCTCGGCCGTCGTACCGACACGCTGCCGTCGTCCGCCGCGCCGCTCGCGACCGCGCTGGACGAGCTGTACGGCAGCGGACGCGGTGAGGGCAGCCGGGGCAGTCTCGCGGGCCGGGGAACCGGCGGGGGACGCCAGGCGCCGTATCCCGGGGTGCGGGAATGGTCGGAGGAACTGGCCGCGCTGTTCGGGCCGGGTATCCGCGAGGAGGTCCTGGCGGCGGCCGCCGCGTCCGGCCGCACCGACGTCCTCACCGAACTGGACGCGGACGCGGCGCGCCCCTCGGTGGACCTGCTGCGCACCGTACTGCGGCACGCGGGCGGCCTGCCCGAGGCCCGGCTGGCCGCACTGCGTCCGCTCGTACGGCGGTTGGTCGACGCGCTGGCCCGGCAACTGGCCACCCGGCTGCGCCCCGCCCTGCACGGCACGACCCTGCCCCGCCCCAGCAGACGGCCCGGCGGCGGCCTGGACCTGCCCCGCACCCTGCGGGCCAACCTCGCCACCGCGCGCCGCGGCCCGGACGGAACGGTACGGGTGATCCCCGAACGGCCGGTCTTCCGCACCCGGGGCCGCCGGGCCGCCGACTGGCGGCTGATCCTGGTCACGGACGTGTCGGGTTCCATGGAGGCGTCCACGGTGTGGGCCGCGCTGACCGCCTCGGTGCTGGCCGGGGTGCCGACCCTCTCCACCCACTTCCTGGCCTTCTCCACGGAGGTCATCGACCTCACCGGGCACGTGGACGATCCGCTGTCCCTGCTGCTGGAGGTCAGCGTCGGCGGCGGTACCCACATCGCCGCCGGCCTGCGGCACGCGCGTGAGCTCGTCACCGTGCCGTCCCGCACCCTCGTCGTGGTCGTCAGCGACTTCGAGGAGGGCTATCCGCTCGGCGGTCTGCTCGCCGAGGTCCGCGCGCTGGTCTCGGCCGGCTGCCACGTCCTGGGCTGCGCGAGCCTCGACGACACCGGCCGGCCCCGCTACTCCACGGGGGTCGCCGGTCGGCTCGTCGCCGCGGGCATGCCCGTCGCCGCCCTCAGTCCGCTCGAACTCGCCCGCTGGGTAGGGGAGAAGATCGCATGAGCCCGGACCTCCCTCCGGTCGTCCCGTCCGTCACCGCCGAACTCGTCGGGGCGCTCTCGGCCCGGCTCCGCAAGCGCCTCGACGCGGGCGTCACCAAGCTCCTGGCGCGTCCGGTCACCCGGGACGGCGACACCGTACGGATCTCCGTCGACGACGAGACCGACGTCGTCCTGCACGCACCCAGTGGAGCGGTCACCGGCGCGGACGCGATCCGCTGCGGATGTCTGCTGGCCCCCGCCTGCCTGCACCGCGCCGCGGCCGCCTCGGCGGCGCCGGTCGCCGACGGCACCGCGGACCGGGACCCGGATCCCGACGGGGCCACCGGCACCCGGGACGGGACGGCACAGGCGGACCGTCCGAACGTGGAGTCCGAACCCGAGACCGCGACCCCCGCCCAGCACGCCGCCGCCCGCGCGGTGTTCGACGCGGCCGCCGCCGTCCTGGAGGCCGGTACGGACGGCTCCGGTGCCGTGCTCCAGGCGGAGCTTCTGCACGCCGCGCACACCGCCCGCCTCGCGGGTCTCCCACGGGCCTGCGCCGCGGCCGTCTCCGTGGTGAGTGCGGTCCGGGCGGCCCGCACCGCCGACCCCGCCTACCGGCTCACCGGCCTCGCCGACGCGCTCGCCGGTGTCCTCGGCGTCGCCCACCGCCTCCCGCACGCCACCGGCCGCGAACTGACCGACCTGCGGGGCACGGCCCGGCAGCCGTACCGCCCCGACGGCTCCCTGCGCCTGTACGGGATCTTCTCCGAACCCGTCCTCACGGCCACCGGCTACGCGGGCGCGGTCACCTGGACCGCCGACGCCGACGGACGCCTGTACACGGTGTCCGACGTGGCACCCGGCGGACCCGCCCGGGCGACCGGCGCCGCCGACCGGGCCGTACGCATCGGCGACACCGCCCTGACCCACCGTGAACTGTCCCGTGCCGGGCTGGCCGTGTCCGGCGCCACCGTCTCCCCGGCCGGCCGCCTCGGCGCGGGCGCCGGCGTACGGGCGGTCCGCGCGTCCGGCGCGGCCTGGCGCGACGCACCGCTGGACCGGCTGTGGGCCGTGCCCCCCGCCGAACAAGTGACCCGGGCACTGAGCGGCGCGCAGGACCTGCTGTTCCTCGAGGTGACCCTCACCGGCACGGTGCGCGAGGCGACGGGCGACTGTCTGCTCGCCGACTGCGCGGGCGTGCCCCTGCGCCTGACCACCGCCCACGACGACCCCGCACTGCCCTGCCGCGACAACCTCCGCCTGCTCGCCGCCGCCGGTGGCAGCCGGCTGCGGATCGTCGCACGCCTGGTGCCCGGACCGCATCCCCGTGCCCTGCTGCTCGCCACCGAACACCCCACCGACCCCGCGGCCCGGGTGGACCTCGGCCTGGACCGCCTCCAGCACGCCGATCTGCCCCCTGGGGCCCTCGCGCCACCGGCCACGGACGCCGCCACCGGGGACGAGGCCCCGCTGCACCTGCTGCGCCGCCGCGTCCACCAGGCGGTGCCGGGGGGCCGCCGGGTCCTCACTCTCGCCGGGAACGCACCGGGCGATTCCGCCCGACTGCGCCGTCTCGGCCTCGCCACGGCGGCCGACCTCCTCGACGACCTCCACGCCGCCGCCGCGGACCGCGCCCGAGACACCTTCGGCCGTCTGCTCCCGGCCGACACGGGCCGCTTCGCCCGGTCCTGGCTCGCCGCGGCCGTCTACACCGACCTGGTCGAACAGGCACTGTGCGCCCACGCCTGGGGAGCCGCCGCCGACGAGGAGGCCCCACCGGCCAGGACCTGACCGACCCGGACCCGGACCCGGACCCGGACCCGGACCCGGACCCGGACCCGACCGATGGGGCCCACCGGCCCTCCCGCTCCCCGACACCCACAGTTCGGCCTCGGCTTCGGCTTCGGTGCTCTCCGGGCCAGGCCGACCGCGGTACGGGTCCGATGGGAACCACTCAGTGAACACGTCCCACCACAGATACCGGATGGCCTCCGGGACCGGCCCCGAAGCGGTGAACACCGCCCAGGTGCCGACCGGGACGGGCAGTACGGCCGCGCGCCCGGCTGCGCCCTCGCCGGGCCCCTCGCCGCCCCGGCCCCGCAACGAGGACGAGCAGGCGCGCGACTACGCCAAGGACACCCTGCCGCAGGCGCTGCCGCTGCCCCTGCGTGACCGCCCCGGCCACCCCGCAGCGGCCCGGCGCGAACTCGAACCCGTGAAGGCGGTCGTGCCGCTCGGGGCGGAACCCCGAGCGTCCACCGACCCGGAAGGCGGGGCCCCGCCTGTCCGGCGGACAGGGAACGCGACACGGACGGTACGGGAGCACCCTGCTCCTCCCGCAGCAGTGGCCGGTCGGCGAGGTCCCGCAGCAACTGCCGGTCGTGCCTCGTCGAGCAGCCCGAGCGCCGAGAGGGAGGCGGCCCACGCGGCGGACGTCAGGGTGCCGACGGTCTCGCCCACCACGGCGATCCGTGACCGGGCAGCGACAAGGTTTCCGGGGTGGTGTCGGGATTCAACGGATGCTCCGCAGCTCGCGGCGGAGCCGGGCAGCGGAGAAAGCCCCCGGCGGGAACCGGAACGGCGAGCACGGGTTCAGCAGGAAGGACGCCGCCGTCAGCGGGCGGAGCGGACCTTCCACGACCAGACAACCCCGTGCCGTACGGCCGGGCTGACAGGACCGGCTCCCTCGGCGCGTCCGGGTCACGGACCGGGGCAGCACGGGGCACCAGCAGAATGACGTCCATGGCATCCGACTTCCGAACCTCCGACGGCACCCAGGGCAATGCGATACGGAGGCGCCTCGCGGCGGCCGTGGCCGTGCCGGTCGTCATCGGCGCGGGACTGGGGCTCAGGGCCGTGGCGACGGGAGACGTGGCCAAGTACGGCGGGGACGCCCTGTACACCCTCCTGATGCTCGCCCTCGTCGTCCTGGTCGCACCACGGACGACGCCGCCGAGAGCCGCCGGAGTCGCGCTGGCCGTCAGCTGGGGCATCGAATTCCTGCAACTCACCGGGCTGCCGGCGGAGCTCGCACGGCACAGCACCGCCGCCCGTCTGGTCCTCGGTTCCACGTTCAACGCACCGGACCTGTTCTGGTACGCGGTCGGCGCGGCCGCCGGCTGGCTCGTGATGAGGGGATGCGCGGCACCGCGGCGGGACGCGTCACTTGACGAGACCGACGCCTGACCGCCTCCACGAGAAGCACCGCCATGCCCGCAGCGGCCCGCCACCGCCAGAGCGGCCGACGCAACCGACGCGGCCGGCACCGCGCCCGCCAGCCCCCCCACCCACCCGTACGAACGTCCTCCACGCGGAATGCCGGTCGCTGTCGTCACGGCCGAAGCCTTCCCTCCCCGTCGCCCCCGTCACGCACCCTCACAAGGGTGATGGAGTGTGCGCCCACCTGACGGGCGGGTCACCATGGCAAGGAGCGGGGGCCGTCTCGTCGTTCCGGAGGACTCCCACGGTGGACATCCTGCTGCCGGTCCTGTTCGCGGTGGGTGCAGCACTGAGCAACGCCCTCGCGACCGTCCTCCAGCGCAAGGCGGCCCTGGGCGTTCCACGCTCCGACAAGCTGCGGGCGGGACTCATGCTCGATCTGCTGCGGCGCCCCGTCTGGCTCATCGGCATCTCCGCCGTCATCACCGCGGCGGCCTGTCAGGCCGTGGCCCTCGCGACGGGACCGATGACGATCGTTCAGCCGCTCCTCGTACTGGAACTGCCGCTCGCCCTGGTCATCGCCACGCTGCTGCTCCAAGGGGGGCTCTCCCGCTCCGGCTGGGCGGCGGTGTGCGCCGTGGTGACAGGGCTCGCCGTGGCCCTGCTCGCCGCTTCACCGGCGGGAAACCGCACCCATGCGCCCATGGACCGATGGCTCCCGGCACTCGCCGTGTGCACCGCCCTGCTCGTCGGCCTCGTACTCACCGGACTCCGCAGGCCGGAGGGCCGGGGGCGTGCCGCGTGCTTCGGGCTGGCCACCGCCGTCTCGTACGCGGTGACGGCGGCGCTGATGAAGACATCGATGCACACACTCGACGACGGCGGTGTCACCGCCTTCCTCACCACTTGGCAGACCTACGGCTTCGCCCTCTTCGGCGCGGCCGCCCTGTTCTTCCTCGAGAACGCGATGCAGGCCGGACCGCTCGTCACGTTCCAGCCCGCGATCACACTCGGTGACGCCGGTGTGAGCCTGGCCCTCGGAATCACGATCTACGCCGAGTACGTGCGCGGGGGCTGGTGGCTCCCGCTCCAACTGCTCGGTGTCGCACTCATCGTCGGGGGCGTGCTGGCCCTCCCGAAGCTGCCGCTCGCCCGTGCCCTGAGCAGCGAGGACCGGAAGCCGCCCCCCGCCGAGACACCGTGAGGTGCCACATGGCGTCCATGGCGCGCCGGTACGCGGAGCGGGTGCCGAGGCGGTCGGGCAGGTGCATCAGGACGAACCGGGCGTGGATCAGATGCCACGGCGACGGCCGCCGCGGCCAGAGTCCGGGCAGCTCCGGACATCGCGTCCGCGCCCACGGCACGGTCCACCGACCAGGAACCCGGGCCGGTCATCGCCAGGACCAGCGCCAGGGCCCGTACCGGAATATCCCGCCCGCCGACGCCGTTCCACCCCCATGCCGGCATGCCCGAGTCAAAAGGATCGGGCGGTGGCGGAAGGAGCACCTCATGGCACGCAGCACAGCGCGGCCCGTCGTCAGGCTGAAGTCGGCAGCCGGTACGGGAGTCACCTACGTGACCCGTAAGAACCGTCTGAACGACCCCGACCGGCTCGTCCTGCGCAAGTACGATCCGGTCGCCGGAGAGCACGTCCTCTTCCGTGAGGAACGATGACACCCGCCTCCCTCGCCCTCGTGCAGTCCCGCGGAAGGAGACCGTGATGAAGGTACGCAAGTCCTTGCGCTCGTTGAAGTCCAGGCCCGGCGCCCAGGTGGTGCGCCGACGGGGCGTGACCTTCGTGATCAACAAGAAGGATCCGCGGTTCAAGGCCCGCCAGGGCTGACGAGCCACCGCACCACCCGGACGGCCCGGTACCGCGCTCGCGGTACCGGGCCGTCGCGGCGTGGTGCGGCGCCCGGTCGACGCGCGCCTGGCCAGGATGGAGCCCCACGCCCCGTCGGGGCGAGCGGACGTCCAGGAGGCGGAGATGGCGGTGGACCGGGTCGGCATGGTCGTACACGGCGGACGTCCCGAAGCCGCGGAGGCGGCCCGCACGGTCCGTGCATGGTGCGCCGAACATGCCGTCGCCTGCAAGGACATCGACGTGTGGAACGACGGCGAACGGCGCAGCGCCCGGCAGGAAGTGGCGGCGGCCGGCGACCCCGGCCTCGTCGTCACCCTCGGCGGGGACGGCACCTTTCTGCGCGGGGCCCGGCTCGCCGCCGCCATCGACGCGCTGGTCCTCGGTGTCGACCTAGGCCGCGTGGGTTTCCTGACCGAGGTACCCATGACCATGGTGCGTACGGCGCTGGACGCCGTGCACGACGACCGGCTCGACGTGGAGCAACGCATGCTGCTGACCATGCGTGCCTCGTGCCGCCTGGAGGTGCCCTCGGACATCGAGGCGCTCATGAGCTACGGCCGAGGCCCGCTCCTGCCCCCGGCCGGCGTGCGCTCCGACTGCGAGACGGGCGGCGAGTGGGGCATCCCGCTGGACGTGACCGCCCTCAACGACGTCGTACTGGAGAAGCTCGCCAGGGACCGGCAGATCTCGGTCGGGGTCTACATCGCGGGCCGGCTGCTGGCCTCGTACTCCGCCGACGCGCTGCTGGTGGCCACGCCGACGGGATCGACCGCCTACAGCTTCGCCGCCGGCGGCCCCGTGGTCTCGCCGGGCACCGAGGCACTGGTCTTCACACCGGTGGCACCGCACATGACGTTCAACCGGTCGGTCGTCGCCGCCCCGGACGAGCCCGTCGGGCTGCGGGTGCTGGAGCGCTCGGGCCGTGCCGCCGTCAGCATCGACGGCCAGCTCCGCGGCGTGATCGGCCCCGGTGACTGGATCGGCGTCTACGCCGCACCGCGCAGACTGCGTGCCGTACGGCTCGGCCCGATGGACTTCTACGGCCGCCTTCGTGACCGTATGAACCTCACCGACGCGCCTGCCGCGGTCGCCGACGGCACGCCCGCACCGCTCTGGCCGGTCCGCAGCGCGCCGCCGGGAGACCTGGCGCACCTCGCCCTGCCGGACGACCCGACGGCATCCGGGTGACGGGGCCCGTCACTCCCTGCCCCACCTGGGGACCTCCCGCGCCCCCGGGGACGCGGCACTCGGCGCGGACTGCCGGCGGAGCAGGCCCGTCAGCGTCAGGGAGCCCGGCCCGAAGAAGACCAGGAGAAGGAAACCCCAGCAGAACAATGCCGGGGCCAGGCCGCCGTTCTGCAGAGGAAAGGCACCGTCCTTCTGATGTTCGGTGAAGTAGGCGAAAGCCATGGCCCCCGAGCTGAGGAACGCCGCGCTGCGGGTCGCGACTCCGAGGAGAATGAGGGCACCGCAGACGAGCTCGATCACACCGGCGTACCAGAACGGCCAGTCACCCGTGGGGCTGGCCTGCCTGCCCAGTACACCGAAGAGCGTGGCGGCGCCCTCGCTGGTGAACAGCAGGCCGAGGACGATACGGAACAACCCCAGGACGAGAGGCTGGTGGCCGGCGAGCCGGTCGCTCAGTCGGTCGGTGCTCATCGCTGCGTACTCCTTGCACGATTGATGCGACGCAAATGGGCCGCCCGGGCGAGCGGCCGTCTGTTCTCCTCTACGCGCGGGGTGCTCCGACGGTTCAGCCGACCAGCACACCGGCCGAAACCGCCTGCCGGAAGGGGACGAGATACCCGGACCATGTCGCCCCCCCCAAGCCGCATTCTGATGCTGTCATGACAGCCCCTTCCGTGTGATGACGACGGGAAGGCGACCGGGTGGCCGTGCGCGGCTCCTCGGCCAAGGCGGTTCTCACCACCGTCCTCCTGCCGGCGCCCGCTCCCGCGGACAACGGGACGGCGACACTCAGCACACGGGGCCGCCGGATCGTCGACGCGGACGGCGGCCGTTTCACACTGCGGCCCGGCAACTGGCTTGGAACCAGAAGCACTTGGAACGGAACCGGCACCGGCAGCACGGACGCCGACCACCACACGGAGATACCGCTCGGCCTCGACCACGCCCCCATGCCCGAGAGCATCGCCGGCTTCCAGGAGAGCGGGATCAACAGCGTCCGGCGTGCTTCTCGGCTTCCCGGGAACCGCCTTGCCGGTACTGCTCTTCGCCGCTCCGGGCCCATCAGCGGGCCGGAGCCCTGCGAGGGCGCCCCGCGGCGGGCTGAGCAGTCGCTGGAAGTTCCCTGCGTGACTGTCCGCCCCCCCGAAAGCCCCAGCATGACGACGCCGGCACTTTGTCTCACATGTGGAAGAAGACGAGGGATCGGACGCGAAAGGGGTTACGCGTTCGCGCGAGGCCCGCTAACTTCCTTGAAATGAACCGGTCATGAGCCCGTTCGGGTGAAGGGACCGGTGCTCGACGGCGCGACGGCGCGCGCCCGGACTCCTCACGGCAGGCCCTCGGGCCGCCGCAACCCCCATAGTCCTGGAGACTCCTGTGCGCACGAGATCGCTCGGACACAGACGTGTCCGTACGTTGCTGACAGCCATGGCCTGCGCGGTGGGCCTGGCTCTGCCCATGGGCCCCGCCGCAGCTGCCCCCGCGCCCGCCCCGCCCGCCCCGGCCGGCGCGGGCGGCGCGGCCGGGGCCGCGGCAGCCGAAGACTTCCAACAGGTCACCCTAGCCAAGGGCGTCGCCGAAACGGGCGAACCCATGACCCTGGCCGTCCTGCCGGACCGCTCGGTGCTGCACACCTCGCGCGACGGCACCCTGCGTCGGACCGACGCGGCCGGCACCACCACCGTCGCGGGCACGCTGGACGTCTACAGCCATGACGAGGAAGGCCTGCAGGGCGTGGCCGTCGACCCCGCCTTCTCCGCCAACCGCTTCGTCTACCTCTACTACGCTCCCCGGTCGGCCACCCCGGCCGGCGACGCGCCCGCCGACGGAACGGCATCCGACTTCGCCCCGTTCGACGGCGTCAACCGGCTGTCCCGGTTCGTCCTCAAGTCCGACGGAACCCTGGACACCGGCAGCGAGAAGAAGATTCTCGACGTGCCCGCCTCCCGCGGCCTGTGCTGCCACGTCGGCGGCGACATCGACTTCGACGCGGCAGGCAACCTCTACCTGTCGACGGGCGACGACACCAACCCCTTCGCCTCGGACGGCTACACCCCCATCGACGAGCGCGCCTCGCGCAACCCCGCCTACGACGCCCAGCGTTCCTCGGGCAACACCAACGACCTGCGCGGCAAGATCCTGCGCATCAAGGTGAACCCCGACGCGACCTACAGCATCCCGGCGGGCAACCTCTTCGCACCCGGCACCGCCAGGACCCGGCCCGAGGTCTACGCGATGGGCTTCCGCAACCCCTTCCGGATGAGCGTGGACAAGGCCACGGGCACCGTCTACGTCGGTGACTACGGCCCCGACGCGGGCACCGCCAACGCCTCCCGCGGCCCCGCCGGACAGGTCGAGTTCAACCGGATCACCAAGGCCGGCAACTTCGGCTGGCCCTACTGCACCGGCAAGAACGACGCCTACGTCGACCACGACTTCGCCACCGGAACCACCGGGGCGACCTTCAACTGCGCGGCACCGAGGAATACTTCGCCGCGCAACACCGGACTGACCGAGCTGCCCCCCGCCCAGCCCGCCTGGATCCCCTACGACGGCGGTTCGGTCCCCGAGTTCGGCAACGGCTCCGAGTCGCCCATGGGCGGACCCGTCTACCGGTACGACGCGAACTCCACCTCCGAGGTGAAGTTCCCCGCCGAGTACGACGGCGACTTCTTCGCCGGCGAGTTCGGCCGCCGCTGGATCAAGCGGATCGAGACCGGCGGCGACGGGACCGTGCAGTCCATCAACTCC
This sequence comes from Streptomyces sp. GDS52, assembly GCF_052246875.1. Lineage (NCBI taxonomy): Bacteria > Bacillati > Actinomycetota > Actinomycetes > Kitasatosporales > Streptomycetaceae > Streptomyces > Streptomyces sp. GDS52. The sequence continues at coordinate 190,440 of NZ_JBQQCR010000002.1, read as the reverse complement.
TTCCCCTGGAGCGGCACCCAGGTGATGGACATGGCCTTCGGCCCGGACGGCGCCCTCTACGTCCTGGACTACGGCACCGGCTACTTCAACGGCGACGCCAACTCGGCCCTGTACCGCATCGAGCACGTGACCGGCGGGCGAGCCCCGGTGGCCCAGGCCAAGGCGAACGTCACCTCCGGCGGGGCACCCCTCGCCGTCGCCTTCTCCTCGGCCGGCAGTTCGGACCCGGACGGCGACGCGCTCGGCTACGCCTGGGCCTTCGGCGACGGCGCCACCTCGACGGCCCCCGACCCGTCCCACACCTACACCACCAACGGCCAGTACACCGCGACACTGAAGGTCACCGACTCCACCGGCAAGTCCGCCACGGCCTCCGTCCAGATCACCGTCGGCAACACCGCCCCGACCGTACGGCTCGACACACCCACCGACGGACGGATCTACGACTTCGGCGCCGCCATCCCGTTCAAGGTGACGGTCACCGACCCCGAGGACGGCACGATCGACTGCGCCAGGGTGAAGGTCACCTTCATCATCGGTCACGACAGCCACGGACACCCGCAGACCTCGGCCACCGGCTGCACCGGCACCCTGCAGACCCTGGCGGACGGCGAACACGACCCCAACGCCAACATCTTCGGCGTCATCGACGCCGAATACACCGACAAGGGCGCGGGCGGACAGCCCGCGCTCACCGCCCACGACCAGCACATCACCCAGCCCAGCCACCGCCAGGCCGAGCACTACGGCGACTCCGCGGGCGTCCAGGTCATCAACCACACGCCCGCGCACGGCGGCAAGACGGTCGGCGAGATCCACAACGGCGACTGGATCTCCTTCACGCCCTACAGCCTCGACAACGCCACCGGCTTCACCGCCCGGGTCTCCTCGGGCGGCAGCGGCGGCACCCTCGAGGTCCGCGCCGGCTCCCCCGCCGGCACCCTGCTCGGCACGGCCACCGTGCCGGTCACCGGCGGCTGGGAGACCTTCCAGGACGTCACTACGTCCCTGACCGGCCGGCCGGCCGGCTCCACCACCCTGTACCTCGTCTTCAAGGGCGGCAGCGGCGCCCTGTTCGACGTCGACGAGTTCTCCTTCACCACCTCCACCGGCGGAGGCCCCCGTACGGGTGAGGTGAGGGGGGTGAACGGCAAGTGTCTGGATGTGGACAACGCGGGCACGGCGGACGGTACGGGTGTGCAGGTCTGGACGTGCAACACGTCGGCCGCGCAGCGGTGGACGGTCGCCGATGACGGCACGCTGCGGGCGCTCGGCAAGTGTCTGGACGTCTCCGGTGGGGGGAGTGCGGACGGCAGCCGGGTCCAGTTGTGGACGTGCAACGGCACGGGTGCGCAGAAGTGGGCGGCCCAGCCGGACGGGACGGTCCGCAATCCGCAGTCGGGCAAGTGTCTGGACGCTTCGGGCGGTACGTGGAACGACGGGACGCCGGTCCATCTGTGGACCTGCCACACCGGACCCAACCAGAAATGGACCCTGCCGTAGAAAGGAGGCGACCCACCATGCGTACCCCGCTCAAGACGGCGCTCAGCCTGTGTGCCGGCGCCCTGCTCTGCCTGACCCCCCAGGCCGCGGCCCCCTCCGCTGCCGCACCCGCCTTCGACCACGCCGCGCACGCCCCGGACCGTACGGTCACCACCACGGCCGACCCGGCGTACGAGATCCTCGTCTTCTCCCGTACGGCGGGCTTCCGCCACTCCTCGATCGACGAGGGCATCGCGGCCCTGCGCGACCTCGGGGCGGCGAACAACTTCACCGTCACCGCCACCGAGGACCCGACGGCCTTCACCACCGCCCACCTGGCCCGGTACCGGACCGTGGTCTTCCTGTCGACCACGGGCGACGTCCTCGGTCCCACCCAACAGACCGCCTTCGAGCAGTACTTGGGCGCGGGCGGCGGCTACGTCGGTATCCACGCCGCCGCCGACACCGAGTACGACTGGCCCTTCTACGAGGGACTGGCCGGCGCCCTCTTCCAGTCCCACCCCGCCATCCAGCCCGCGACCGTCAAGGTCGAGGACCGGGCGCACGACGCCACCGCGCACCTGGGCCGCACCTGGCAGCGCACCGACGAGTGGTACAACTACCGCACCAACCCCCGCACCACCGCCCACGTCCTGGCATCGCTGGACGAGTCCAGCTACTCCGGCGGCACCATGTCCGGCGACCACCCGATCGCCTGGTGCAAGGACTACGCCGGTGGCCGCGCCTTCTACACCGGCGGCGGCCACACCGAGGAGTCCTACGCCGACCCCGCCTTCCGCAGGCATCTGCTCGGAGGGATCCGCTGGGCCGCCGGCACCACCCAGGCCGACTGCCGCCCGGAGACCGGCTACACGCCCCTGTTCGACGGCACCTCCACGACCGGCTGGAAGCAGGCGGGCCCCGGCGGCTTCACCCTGGCCGACGGCACCCTCACCTCGCACGGCGGACTGGGCCTGCTCTGGTACAACGCGAAGGAGTTCACCGGCGACTACTCGCTGAAGCTGGACTGGAAACTGAGCGGTGACGACAACTCCGGTGTCTTCGTGGGCTTCCCGGCGTCCGACGACCCGTGGTCGGCGGTGGACAACGGCTACGAGATCCAGATCGACGCCACCGACGCGGCCGACCGCACCACGGGAGCGGTGTACGGATTCCGCTCCGCCGACCTGGCCGCACGCGACGTCGCGCTGAACCCGCCGGGGGAGTGGAACACGTACGAGATCCGCGTCACCGGAGAGCGGCTCGAGATCTTCCTCAACGGCCGGAAGATCAACGACTTCACCAACACGGACCCGGCGCGCAGCCTGAAGCAGGGCCACATCGGACTCCAGAACCACGGCGACGGCGACGAGGCGTCCTTCCGCAACATCCGGATCAAACAGTCCGGATCACCGTCCGATCCCCGTACGGGTGAGGTGAGGGGGGTGAACGGCAAGTGTCTGGATGTGGACAACGCGGGCACGGCGGACGGTACGGGTGTGCAGGTCTGGACGTGCAACACGTCGGCCGCGCAGCGGTGGACGGTCGCCGATGACGGCACGCTGCGGGCGCTCGGCAAGTGTCTGGACGTCTCCGGTGGGGGGAGTGCGGACGGCAGCCGGGTCCAGTTGTGGACGTGCAACGGCACGGGTGCGCAGAAGTGGGCGGCCCAGCCGGACGGGACGGTCCGCAATCCGCAGTCGGGCAAGTGTCTGGACGCTTCGGGCGGTACGTGGAACGACGGGACGCCGGTCCATCTGTGGACCTGCCACACCGGACCCAACCAGAAATGGACCCTCCCCTGACGCGGGGCTCCTCCGGTGGTGTGTCGGCGTCGGACCGCTGATGCCCACCGGGCGGCACGGAGCCCACGGCTGAGCCCGACAGGCCCGGCGCACCGCCCTTCTCGGCGGTGCGCCGGGCCTGTCGGCCACGCAACGTGAACACGCGCTGTCCATGATCGTGAGGGAACTTCAAGGCGGTGTTCGCCCTTACCGAGGTCCAGGCCGAGGAAGACGCCGGTGCCGTCGGTGTCGCCGGTGTCGATTCCGTTCGGAAACCTTCCGGACGCCGCCGTAGCGCCCCTTGAGCGTGGCCCGGGCACCACGAGGCAGGCAGCACTCCGCCTCGTTCACGAGGGAGAGCGATTCAACTGAGAGTGATCGCGTAGACCTGTACCCGAGGATCGTTCTGCAGGCCGAGGGAACGCACGGTCTTCGAGGCGTCGAGCACCGCGGAGGAACCGAACAGACGCACCGGCGGGCCGTCCACACCCTGCCCGCGCTTGATCCGGTGCGGCATCTCCAGCGCCACGGAGTTGCCCTGCGGTGCCGCTCCCGCCCAGTCGCCCACGATGACCGGCACCTCGACGGTGGTGCCGTCGGTGTAGCGGACTGTGAGCAGGGTCGTCACCGGGCCGTGGTGGGCCGTGGTGACCAGGCGCAGCGAACTGTACGACCCGGCCGGGAGCAGCAGGGCCTGACCGCGGGCCTCGACGAAGTTCGAGGCAGTCCCGGACGGATCGGGAGCGTGGTAGGTCACGCCGTCCCAGACGACCGGCCCTGCTGCGGGCAGCAGATCGCCGTCGTAGCTCCACCCCGATCCGTCGAAGTCGCCCTCGCCGGAAGCCGCGACGGTTGCGGTACCGTCGTGGTTCACCTCCTTGCCGAGGTCCAGGGCACACTCCTCACCGACGTCCGCCGCGCAGCGTGCCGCGGCGCGCACCTCGATGGTCGCGACGCGTTCCACGCTCTCCACACCGTTCGCGGCCGCCGTGATCCGCACGGTGTACGAACCCGGCGCGGTTTTGGCCGGGAGGGTCACGTCCACCGCCGCGGTCCGCTGGACCGGCAGCCGCCGGGACACGAGCGAGAAGGGCCTGGTGGTCTTCACGGTCCAGCCCCGGGGAACCTTCGCGCCGACGCCCACCCGTAGCGTGCCGGGGGACTGGCCCAGCACGTCCAGTCCCAGACGGACGTGCTGGGCGCTGTCGGCCGTCGGCAGGACATCGGATCCGGTACGGAGCGACGCGTCGAGGCGTCGGCGGGAATCGGCTGCCGCGCGGTTCACGGACGGCGGCTCCGCCCCCTTGCCCGTACCCCAGACCGACGGCTTGCCGGACATCTCGAAGACGAGGTCACCGCCCCTGGCGACCGCGTCCCAGTCCAGCCAGGTGGCGCGCAGGTTCTTCCCACCGAACTTCGCCCGCTTCACATAGCGTTGGGAGTCGCTCGTGCCCGGTGCCTTGACGGTCAGGGTGCCGCCCTGCTGGCCCCTGTAGTCGCCGATACGGATGACCGCCGACGGGAACTGGGGGCTGGAGACGGCGAGGAAGTCGCCACCGTTCGTCGTCGGATACAGGCCGAGGGAGGAGAAGACGTACCAGGCCGACATGGTGCCCAGGTCGTCATTGCCGGTCATGCCGTCGGGCCCGTCCGTGAACAGCGTCATCGCGGCGCGGACGACGGTGGCCGTCTTGGCAGGTGCGCCGGCCCACAAGTACATGTACGGGGAGTGCAGATCGGGCTCGTTGTTCGGGTTGTAGGTCGGCTTTCCGTAGTAGTCGTACGGTGCCGAGATCCAATCCTCGCGAGCGGTTTTGGCAGGGTCCTCGAGGAGTCTGTCGTACACGAAGAAGGCGTCGAGCCGCTTCTCGGCCTCCCGCTTGCCGCCCATCAGGGACACGAGCCCGGCCGGGTCCTGGGGCACCAGCCACTGGTACTGGTAGGCGCCGCCCTCATGGAACTGATGGCCCGCCTCCACGGGATCGTACGGCGTCAGCCAGGTGCCGTCGGTCGTGCGCGGCCGGAACTGCTTGATGGAGGAATCCCACAGGTTCCGGTACCACTGGCCGCGTGCCGCGAACGTGCGGGCGTCCGCCGTGTGCCCCAGCTCCCCGGCCATCAGGGCCAGCGACGCGTCCGCCGCCGCGTACTCCAGGGTCGCCGAAGCAGGATGACGGCAGTCGTTGTCGCCGCCCTTGTCCGGACAGTCCTTCCCCGGTTCCAGCCCGCTGGGGATGTAGCCACGCTGCTGGTAAGCGGCGATGCCCGCACGGCCGTTGTAGGGGGAATCGTCCGGCGGTGCACTGAGGGCGTTCTTTCTGAGAAGCGCGTACGCCTCCTTCTCGTAGCCCGCGAGCAGCCCCTTGGACCACGCCTCGACGAGGAACGGAGTCACCGGGTCGCCCGTCATGATGTTGGTCTCGCTGTTGGCGAGCGACCAGCGCGGCAGCCAGCCGCCGTCCCGTCCGATCGCGACGACCGACAGCGCGACATCGCGGGCGACCTTCGGCTGCAGCATCTGGAGCAGTTGGTTCTGCGGCCGGTGGGTGTCCCACAGCGAAAGGTTCTGGTAGGGCGTGAACCCGGACGCGGCATGGGACTTCCCGTCGAAACCCGCGTACCGGCCGTCGACGTCCCCGGCGAGGTTCGGGTGCAGTTGCGCGTGGTAGAGGGCCGTGTAGAACGCGCGTCGCCGCTCGGTGGACCCGCCGTCGATCTTCACGGCGGCGAGCTGCCGCTCCCAGGTAGCATGCAGCGCCGCGCGGGTGGCGTCGAAGTCGTACGAGTCGTCCGTCTCCGCCTTCAGGTTCTTCCGGGCGCCTTCGATGCCCGTGTAGGAGAGCCCCACCTTGACGACGACGTCACGGTCGGCGCCGGCGTCGAAGGTCACCCAGGCACCGTTCCCGCCCTCGCCGGCCGCGTTTCGCTCACCGGGGGCGCGGGTGGAGCCCCGCCAGGTGCCGTGCGAGGCGAACGGCCTGTCGAAGGTCGCTGTGAAGTAGACGGTGTGCCGGTCCTTGCCCGCGCAGAAGTTGCCCGCCTCGACACGCCCCTCGACCGTCCGGTCGCCGACGACACGCACCCCCGAGCTGTACACCCGTTGGTTGGCCTTACCCGTGTTGAACAGGACATTGGCGCGGTCGGTCGAGGGGAAGGTGTAGCGCTGCCATCCCGTACGGGGCGTGGCGGTCAGCTCGGCGTCGATGCCGTACGTCTTCAACCCGACGCGGTAGTAGCCGGGTTCGGCGTCCTCGTCGTCGTGAGAATAGGCCGAGCGGTAGGCGTCGGGGTCGACGCTGTCGACCGCTCCGGTCGTCGGCATGAGCGGTAACTCGCCCATGACGGAGCAGCCGACACCCGAGAGGTGGGTCTGGCTGAATCCGTGGATCTTGTCCTGCTGGTAGTCGTACCCTCCCTGGCCACCGGTGTCCGGGCTGACCTGGACCATGCCGAAGGGGGCACTCGCGCCGGGGAAAGTGTTGCCGAAGTTCTGTGTGCCGATGAAGGGGTTGACCAGGGAAGTGAGTTGAGGAGCGGCGGCAGGGGCCTGGGCGATGGCCGGCGCCGGGCCCAGGGCGCCGCCGGCAACGAGCAGTGCGGCAAGGACTGTCGATGCGCGGTGACGCAATCGGCGGAGGGGTCTGCGCATGGAAACGGTCTCCGGTTCCTCATCCCTCATGCGCTGCGCGACATGAGAGATGATCTCCAAGGGACGGGCGGAGTGGGCACATCCGATCGGTCGCACGTGCAGTACTCGGAATCCTGGCTGGATGGAAGCGGACTAGATCACGCGTCTGACATCGTTGTCAATAACTTTGACGCCGACTGGTTACCGGCACTTCGGCCCGACTCGGAGCAGGATCCGATCACCAACCGATCACCGGCGGGCGCGGCACCGGGCTCGCGGTCCTGCCGACCGGCGGTGATGGTGCGGATCGCAATGATCCGGGAGGCACTGTCACGTTGGCCGACGGGTGGGACGATCTTCTCGTTGATCAGGTTGGGGGGTCGTCCATGGACAGAGTGCCGTCGTACCAGGGGCACCGGTACCCGGTCGAGGTGATCTCCCACTGTGTGTGGTTGTACTTCCGCTTCCCGCTGTCGTTCCGTGAGGTGGAGGAGCTGATGCTCCAGCGCGGCGTGCTCGTCTCCTATGAGACGGTCCGGCGGTGGTGCGCCACGTTCGGGCAGGCATACGAGAACGGACTGCGCCGCCTCCGGCCCCGGCCCGGGGACAAGTGGCATCTGGACGAGGTGTTCGTAAAGATCAACGGGGAGCTGAAGTACCTGTGACGGGCCGTCGACGCCGGCGGCACCGTTCTGGACGTCCTCGGGCAGAGCCGCCGGGACAAGGCCGCCGCCCGGCGCGAGGTCATGCCCTCCGTGGAGCACCGCTCCCATAAGGGCCTGAACAACCGGGCCGAGAACAGTCACCAGCCCACGCGGCAGCGCGAGCGCGCCATGAAAGGCTTCCATTCCGCAGGCGGGGCTCAGCGGTTCCTCGCCGCCTTCAGCGGCATCTCCCCCCCCACTTCCGACCCCGCCGCCACCTGATGACCGCCGGCGAACACCGCCTCGAGATGATCATCCGCTTCACCATCTGGGACCAGGTCACCAGCAGCACCGGCCTGGCCGCGGCGGCCTGACCCAACACACCAGCCAGGCCACAACACGCCCCGGCACGCCGTCGGCCGCTCACACCCTCGCCAAGGTGACAACGCCTTTACGAGTCCCACACCCGCACATGCGGGTTGATCTCTGCCTCCTGCTTCCGGCCTCGGGACCGGTGAGGCCGCATGTTCATGTGTCCCGTATTCCTCGATCATGCAGTCCAGCCTGTGACGCCAGTGTCTCCAGAGGGCCTGCTGGCGCGTCCCGCGACACCTGCGACCGGTGCAGGGCATCAGGGGTTCGTCGGTCCGGATCGGCCAGCCAGTGGTGGACTGCGAGCGCGGTGGTACGGGCATGCTCTTCCAGCATGGTGAAGTGGTCTCCGGGCACGGTGACTTCGGTGTGCGGAAGATCCCATACCGGGGCGGGCTCCGCGCCGGGCAGCGGGTCCCGGGCCCGTACGAAGAGGGTGGGGGAGGCGAGCCGCAAAGGCTTCCAGCCGGCGAAAAGCTCGAAGTACCCGGCCATGGCGGTGAGCCGGTCCGGGGCGGTCGGGAGGAACTCCGCCGCCCGGTGCAGCATGTCCGACGTCATCGCGGAGAGCGCCTGCCCATGGTCGTCGTCACTGCTGGGGTAGGTGTCCACCAGAACTACGGCGAGCGGGGCAAAGCCTTCGGCCTCCAGCCGCTCGGCCACGGTCTGGGCCACCCAGCCACCGGCCGAGCGGCCCAACAGGACCAACGGACCGTCACCCGCGGCCGCGCGGACGGCCACGGCCTGGGCGGTGACGAGGGCGTCCAACGTGGCCGGCAGCGCCTCCCCGGGCCCGAACCCCGGGTGCCGCACCGCCGAGACCGGCCGCAGACTCCGCAGCCCGGCGCCGAAGCGCGCGTATTCCTGGGGTCCCGAGAGCGCACTGAGGGCGGGGAAGCAGATCAGCCGGGGCCCCGCGCCGCCCGGTGCGAGCGTCACAGGATCGAGTGCCGCACCGGGCGCCCCCGCGCTGTCGAAGGCCGGGCGGAGGCGTGCGGCGATGGTGAGCAGCGCCATGCCGTCCCAGGTCCGCTCCCGGTCGCAAGCGGCGCGGAAGAGCGCACCCAGGGAATCCGAAGCCCCTCCGGCGTCCGGTGCGTCCCCGGCCCGCGCCGGAACTTGCGGTGGCCCGGCCGTTCCCGGACCGCCGGGAACACCGTTGTCCGCCGTTCGGTCGGGGCCGCCCGGGCGGCCGATGGCATCCGGCCGTGCGAGGACGCCGGGGCTGCCGGGGGCACCGGTGACGCCGGGAGGAGTCGCCTCCTGGGCGTACCGTTCCGCCAGTTCGGCGGCAACCGTGCGCGGGGTCGGGAAGTCGAACAGCAGCGTGGGCGGCAGCGTCAGCCCCGTCGACGTCGCGAGCAAGTTGCGCAGGTCCACCGCGGCCAGGGAGTCGAGCCCCAGGTCTGCCAGCAGGTCGTCCCCGTCGATCGCGGCCGCCCCCTCCGGGTGACCCAGTGCCGAGGCCGCCAGGGCCCGCACCTCCGTGAGCAGCAACTCGCCCCGCTCGCCCGGGGAAGCGGCCGCCAGCCGTCGGCCGAACAGGGCCCCGCCCCCGCCGCCCGTTCCCGCCGCATCGGGGACGGGCGGCCGGGACCGCGCCGCTGGACCGCCGCCGCTCAGGACGGCCGGGGCGAGGCGGGCCGCCACCACCACCGGGTCGTCACCGGCCACGGCGGCGTCGAAGAGGGCCAGGCCCTCGTCCGCCTCGAGCGGGCCGAATCCCGAGCGGGTCATCCGCCGCAGGTCCGTGTCGGTGAGGTGCGCCATCATGCCCTCGCTCTGCCGCCAGGGACCCCAGACGATCGACGTACCGGGCAGACCGAGCCGTCTGCGGTGCCGTGCCAGGGCGTCCAGCACGCAGTTGGCGGCCGCGTAGTTGGCCTGACCGGCGGAGCCGAAGGTACCCGCCACCGAAGAGAACAGCGCGAACATCGCCAAGTCGCGTCCCCGGGTCAGCTCGTGCAGGGCGAGAGCGGCGTCCGCCTTGGGCCGCAGTACCCGCTCCAGACGGTCGGCGGTGAGCGCCGGGAGGGTGCCGTCGTCCAGCACCCCCGCGGTGTGCACCACACCGGTCAGCGGACGGTCCGCCGGCACCGAGCCGAGCAGGGCGGCGAGCGCCGTCCGGTCCGCGACGTCGCACGCCCGGACGGTCACCTCGGCGCCCGACTCGCCCAGTTCCGCGACGAGTTCGTCCACCCCTGGTACGTCCGGTCCGCGTCGGCCGGCAAGCAGCAGACGTCGGACGCCATGAGCGGCGACCAGGTGCCGTGCCACCAGCATGCCCAGGGAACCGGTACCGCCGGTGACCAGGACGGTGCCCCCCGGATCGAGCCGCCGCCGGGACTGCCGTTCCCCCGTCGCCCCGGCCACCCGGACCAGCTTCGGTACGTACGCTGTTCCCCGTCGTACGGCTGTCTCCGGCGCCACGGCGGCCAGCAGGACGGGGAGGAGACGCACGGAGTCGGGGTGATCGTCCATGTCGACCAGGGCGAACCGGCCCGGATTCTCCCGCAGGGCCGAGCGGACCAGCCCCCACACCGATGCGTGGGCCGGTGCGGAAGCGCATCCACCGGATGCGCCGGAATCCCCGGAACCGGCACCATCGTCCGGGGTGACGGCGCCGGAGGTGACAAGAACGAGACAGGAGTCCGCCGGACGAGGTTCGGCGAGCCACTCCCGTACCAGCTTCAGTGCCCAGCCCGCCGCCCACCGTATCTGCGCCGCCGGGTCCTGTGCACCGTCGGCCGTGTCCGGTGGTGGTGGGCACGGTGCGACGAGGACGGCCGGTGATGCGCCGTCCGCCGCCAGGTCGGCGTGCACCGGAACGCCGGAACCCCGGGGCGCGAGCACATCCACCGGCCGGGTGCCCGCCGTGCCCAGGACGCCCCACGGGGGCACCACCGAAGGTACGGGCGGCTCGGGCAGAGGCACCCAGTCCATCCGGTGGAGAACCCCAGGGACCGGATCCACCGTTCCCGATCCGGTACGCGGAAGGGGCCGGAGCATCAGCGAACGCACCGCGGCCACCGGCGCGCCCGCCGCGTCGGTCAACTCCACCCCGGCCCGCCCGTCCGGACCGGGAGTGACCCGCACCCGCAACCGCCGCGCGCCGGCCGTGTGCAGGCGCACCCCGCCGAAGGCGAACGGCAGGAAAACCCCACCACCATCCGTCCTGTCCGTCCCGGCACGGTCCGCCGTGCGCCCGTCGAGCGCCAGGACGTGCAGCGCCGCGTCCCACAGCGCCGGATGCAGAACGAATCCCGGGCCACCCGCGTCCGGGAGTGGGGCCCCGGCGGCCTCGGGCAGCGTGACCTCGGCATACAGCTCCTCCCCGAGCCGCCAGGCGGCGTGCAGGCCCCGGAAGGCGGGGCCGTAGCTCAGCCCGCTTTCGGCCAGCCGCTCGTACGGGTCGGCACCCGGATCGCCGGCGTACAGCGGCACCGCGTCCGGCGGCGGCCAGGGCGCGGCCCCGGCCCCTGCCCCGGCCGCTCCGCGGTCCGCCGGCTGCCGCTCCGGCACGAGTGTCCCGGAGGCATGCCGATGCCAGGGCCGGTCACCCGTCGGCGTGTGCGGCCGGGCGTGGAAGAGCACGGTCCGCCGTCCCGCACCGTCTGGCCCCGACACCTTCACCTGCAGCTCGACCGTGCCGTCCGCAGGCAGCGACAGCGGCGCGGTCAGGGCGAGTTCGTCCAGGACGGGCGCGCCTGCCGACTCACCGACGTGCAGGGCCATCTCCACGAAGGCGGCCGCCGGCAGCAATATCTTCCCCGCCACCACATGGTCGGCCAACCAGGGCTGGTCGTGCACCGAGAGCAGCCCGCTCAGCAACAGCCCGTCGTCGTCGGCCGTCGCGGTACGGGACGACAGCAGCGGGTGGGCCGGGGCGTCCGGTGGGGGAGCGGCCCGATGCCGCGGGGTGGCGTCGAGCCAGTACCGGCGGCGCTGGAAGGCGTACGTGGGCAGGGGGACGCGCCGACCGCCGCGCCCGGCGAAGACGGCCCGCCAGTCGACGGGCACGCCATGGGTGTGCAGCGCGGCCACAGCGTCGAGCAGGGCGTCCGCCTCCGGCCGCGCCCCCCGCAGCGTCGGCAGGACCAGCGGCGTCGGGGTTCGCTCACCGACGGGCGCTCCGTTTGCGCCCGGGCCCGCCGGAGCCGCTCCGGTCGCGGCGAGGCAGCTGCGGACCAGGCCGGTGAGCACCCCGTCCGGCCCCAGCTCGACGTAGTGTGCCGCGCCCCGGTCCCGGAGATACGCCACCGAATCGGCGAAGCGGACCGGGCGGCGGACATGGCCCACCCAGAACTCCGGTGAGCTCAGCTCCTCCTTGGTGGCGGCCCGGCCGGACACGGCGCTGACCAGGGGAATCCGCGGTGCGGCGAAGAAGAGGCGCCGCACCACGTCCGCGAAGTCGGCCAGCATGGGTTCCATCCGCGCGGAGTGGAAGGCGTGGCTCACCCGCAGTGGCGTCGTGGACCGGCCCCGCTCCTGGAAGTGCGTGACGGTCTTCCGCACTGCGGTCTCGTCCCCGGAGACGACCACCGAGGCGGGCCCGTTGACGGCGGCGACCTCCACCGCACGTCCCGTCCCGGCGAGTCGGGCGGCCACTTCGGCCACCTCGTCCGCGTCGGCGGCCACGGCGGCCATCGCACCGCCCGCAGGCAGCGCGTCCATCAGCCGGCCCCGGGCCGCCACCAGGGTGCAGGCGTCCGCGAGGGACAGCACCCCGGCGACATGCGCCGCGGTCACCTCGCCCACCGAGTGCCCGGCCACCAGATCCGGGCGCACACCCCAGGTCTCGAGCAGCCGGAACAGGGCTGTCTCCAGGGCGAAGAGCGCCGGCTGCGCGAACCGGGTCGTGTGCAGGAGCGCTTCCGTCTCCGTGCCGGAACCGGCGAACACGACGTCCCGCAGAGGCACCGGCAGCAGCGGGTCGAGCAGGGAGCAGCTCTCGTCGAACGACCGGGCGAAGCTTGGATGGAGTTCCCGGGACTCGTACAATTCACGCCCCATACCAACGCGTTGGCTGCCCTGGCCGGTGAAGAGCAGGGCCAGCGGGCCCTGGCGACGGGACGTGCCCGTCCGCATCCCGGGCCGGCTTTTTCCCTCCGCCAACGCCCGCAGGGAGGCGAGCAGTTCCGCACGGTCCCGGGCCACCACCACGGCCCGGTGCTCGAAGGCCGCGCGGGTGGTGGCGAGCGAGTACCCGATGTCCACCGGCGCCGCGTCCGGGTCGGCGGCCACCTGGTCGTACAGCCGCCGCGCCTGGGCCCGCAGCCCCGGCCCGCTCCTCGCCGACACCGCAACAGCCACGGACGGCGGCACCGCCCCGCCATCGACGCGGCTGCTCCCGGCCTCGTAGTCCGCCACGGAAACCGGCGGCGGGGCATCCCGATCCGCCGGGGCCTCCTCCAGCACCACATGGGCGTTGGTGCCGCTGATGCCGAAGGAGGACACCCCCGCTCTGCGGGGGCGGTCCGTCCTCGGCCACTCCACCTCCCGGGTCAGCAGCGCCAACCGCCCCGACGACCAGTCGACCCGGCTGGTCGGTTCGCCGGCGTGCAGCGTACGCGGCAGCACGCCGTGGGCCATCGCCTGCACCGTCTTGATCACGCCCGCCACCCCGGCGGCGGCCTGGGTGTGACCGATGTTCGACTTCACCGAGCCCAGCCGGAGCGGATGCTCCCGCGCCTCCCGCCCGTACGTCGCCGAAAACGCCTCCGCCTCGATGACATCGCCCAGCCGGGTGCCGGTGCCGTGTGCCTCCACTGCGTCGATGTCCCCGGGGCCCAGCCCCGCGTCCGCGAGGGCCTGCCGGATCACCCGCTGCTGAGCCGGGCCGTGCGGCGCCGTCAGCCCGTTGCTCGCCCCGTCCTGGTTCACCGCCGAGCCGCGGACCACGGCCAGCACCGGAAGCCCGGCGCGGCGCGCCTCGGACAACCGGCTCAGCAACAGCATGCCGGCGCCCTCGGCCCATCCCGTGCCGTCGGCGGACGCACCGAACGCCTTGCAGCGGCCGTCCGGGGCCAGCGCCCGCTGCCGGCTGAACTCCACGAACGACGAGGGCCCCGACATCACCGTGACCCCGCCGGCCAGCGCGAAGGAACACTCACCCCGGCGCAGCGCCTGGGCCGCCAGGTGCAGGGCCACCAGGGACGACGAGCACGCCGTGTCCACCGTGACGGCCGGGCCCTCCAGTCCGAAGGTGTAGGCGATACGACCTGAGGCGACGCTTCCGGCGCTGCCGATGCCGAGGTAGCCCTCGACATGCTCGGGTACCTCGGTGAGACGGCCGGCGTAGTCGCTGTACATCAGCCCGACGTACACCCCGGTCGACGAGCCGCGCAGGGTGCGGGGAACGAGACCGGCGTGCTCGAAGGCCTCCCACGCCACTTCGAGCAGCAGCCGGTGCTGCGGGTCCATGGCCAAAGCCTCGCGAGGGGAGATGCCGAAGAAACCGGGGTCGAAGCGGTCCACACCGGACAGGAAGCCGCCCTCACGCACATACGTCCGGCCGGACCGCCCGGGGTCCGGGTCGTACAGCGCCTCCGTGTCCCAGCCCCGGTCGGTGGGGAACGGACCGATGGCGTCCCTCCCGTCGGCCACCAGCCGCCACAGCTCCTCGGGGGAGGCCACGCCCCCGGGATAGCGGCAGGCCATCCCCACGATCACCACAGGATCGTCGTCCGACCCAGCCGCGCCTCGGTGCGCGATCCCGGCTCCCGACGGTGCGGTGGCGCTCCGCGAACGGAGGTGGGCGGCGAGTGCGGCGGCCGTGGGGAAGTCGAAGGCGACGGCCTCGGAGAGCGGGAGGCCGGTCGCCGCCGACAACCGTTCCCGTAGCACCGTCGCCGTCAGCGAGTCCATGCCGAGATCGCGGAGCGCCGTTTTGGACTCCACTGCCTCCGCCGTGCAACCGAGCACGGCGGCAGCCTCGTTCCGCACCAGGGCCAGCAGATCCGCCGTCGACTCCTCGGCCGCCCCTGTGCCCAGCGTCCGTGCGGGCCGGTCGGCGAGGTCGTGCCGCCGCACCTTTCCAGAGGCGGTACGGGGGATGCCCTCCACCTCGTACAGTTCGGCGGGCACCTTGAAAGCGGACAGTTCCGCGCGACAGGCGGCGAGGACCGCCCCCCTGTCCAGTACACCGCTGCCCGGTGCGGGGACCAGATAGCCGACCGGCACCTCGCCGAAGACGGGGTGCGGGCGTCCGGCCACGGCGGCGTCCGCCACCCCGGGCAGCCGCCGCAGCACCGCTTCCACCTCCGAGGGGTGGATGTTCGCCCCGCCTCGGATGATCAGCTCACTCGCCCGGCCGGTGATCACGAGTTCGCCGGAGGCCTCGATCCTGGCCAGGTCGCCGGTGCGGAACCAACCGTCGCGCAACACCTCGGCGGTGGCCTCCGGCCTGCCGTGGTAGCCGGTCATGACCCCAGGCCCGCTCACCCACAACTCGCCCTCGCCGGTGTCCTGTCCGTTCGCGCCACCGCCGACCCGGACCCGGGTGCCGGGCAGCACCCGGCCGCACGACCCGGCCGCCGATGTGCTGCCCGGTGCCGCCATGGTGACCGGACCCGCCTCGGTGCTGCCGTAGTGCTCCAGGTAGGGGGCCCGGCAGATCGCCTCGAAGGACCTCCGGAACTCGGACCCCGCCGAAACGCCCCCGCTGATGCAGCCCCGCAGCGCGGGCGCCCTGAGCCCGCCGCCCTCCTCCCCGTCACCCCCCTCGCTCCGGACCGCGTCGAGCAGGGCCGAGTACGTCGTCGGCACCCCGCCGAGGAGAGTGTAGGGGGCGTCCGTACGGCGCAGTTCGCCGAGCACCTCGGCCACCGAGAACCGGGGCGGGAGCATGGCGCTCGCCCCGGTCGCGGTCACCCCAAGGGCGCAGACCACCTGGCTCATGGCGTGGTGGAGGGGCAACGGCCACAGCACCCGGTCCCGTTCCGACAGACCGAGAACACCGACGAGGCCCGCCGCGACCGGCGCGAGGCGGTTGCGCTGGGTGGACAGCACTCCCTTGGGGGTGCCGGAGGACCCGGAGGTGTAGAGCAGCCACGCCGTCTCGTCCAACCCAAGATCGTCCCGGGCGGTCGTCCCCGGCTCCGTACACGCCAACTCCTCGTACCGCAGAACGCCGCCCGCCGCCCCGGCCCCGTGCGCCGACGCTCCGGAGTCGCCGGTCAGCGGAGTGTCCCCGTCCTCCTCACCGCCCTCGGCCACCACCACGATCAGCCCGGAGCGGGACAGCAGTCCCCGCCGATGCGTCAGCCGGGCCTCATCGGTGATGAGCACGCGCGCACCACAGTCCTCCAGCAGACGGGCCAACTCCGCCCCTGAGCTCCCGGGATCCAGCGGCACCCCCACCCCGCTCGCCCGGGTGACGGCGAGCAGGCTCTCGACCGCCTCGACACGGTTGCCGAGCAGGATGGCCACCCGTTCGCCCCGCGCCAGGCCGAGCCCCGCCACATGTCCGGCCAGCCGTCCGGTCCTGCATTCCAGGTCCCGGTAGGTCCGCCGCGTACGGCGGTCCTGGAAGGCGACCTTCTCCCCGAGGCGCCGGGCATGTTCCCGGAGCGACTCCGGCAGTGGCCTGAGGGTGTCCGTGTCCGTACCCACTCGTTCCGCCCCTTCCGTGGACTCCTGGGGAAGATGGTGGCGCGGTTCGCCTGGTTCCCCTGCGGCAGTGGCACAGCGACCCTGCTCATTCCGTGGCGGAGGGCCCGGCCCTTGCTGAATACCTCATCCATACAGGTGGGAGCGGGTTTCGGGGTGCTGGCCGTGGCCGATCGAGTCGCCGCTGTCGCGCGGCGGCGGTGGGCGCGGCAGGATGATCGGTCGTGCTGCTGCGACTGGCGTACCTGGGTATGGCGAACGCGTTCGAGATGGGGTGCGGTCCTCTGAAGGGAAGGGTTGAGCTGGAAGAGCGCTGAACGGGGCTGTGTTCGGGGCCGTTCGTCTCTACCGTGGTAGCGGAGGAGGGATGGCGGATGGGCTCGCTGTTCGAGGAGTTGGAAGCGCGCGAGGCAGCCGCCCGTGTTCGGTATGGTCCGGGTCGCCAGAGTCGCCCACCGGGGCCGGGGCGTGGGCAACGTCCACCCCGCCGACGCTGTGCTGTCGCTGCCGGCGGGCCGGCACTCGACGGGATTACGGCGACTCGCGGTGACCGAAGCCGTCCGCGGCTCGGAGCGGAAGCCGTACTGCGACTGCGTGCCGTCCTTGCCAACGGAGACCTCGACCCCTACTGGCGCTACCACGCCGCCCGCGAACACGAACGCCTCTACCTCGCACCCGACCAGCGGAACTACGCACGCACTGCCTGATCCCGGCGGTCGTTCGAAACGAACTGCACCCCACCGCCAGCCCTACTTGGGGCGACGGCGGCCGAGAGCGTGGGCGAGTTCGCCGACCGGCGCCAGCATGCGTCCGTCATCGCCCGCGCACCACCACACAACCTCGCGCTCCCGCTTCGAGCCGTGGACGCCGAGGTCATGTCGGGGGCACACCGGCCAGACCTGCCAGGTCTGTTCGAGCAGGCTCTCCTGGATCATGGTCGTCAGACTGGTCAGTGCCATGGTCGGGTCGTCGCACATGCTCGGCAGGATGTGGCCGCCCCGGTTGAGCCTTTCACCGTCGGCAAGGCGGACACCGGCTCCCGCGGGGAACCAGTCCTCCAGGACCTCGATCTCCTGTTCGCCCTCGATCCCACGCGTGGGCAGGTCGCGGGCTATGATCCGCAGCGCGTCGCGCAACGTCTCCAAACGCTCGGGGGCGAGGTCGAAGCCCGGCTCGAAACCCACGTCGTCCAGGATGCGCCAGGCCAGGGCTGTCATCTCCGACCGTGGCACCTCGGCCGGATTCCGTTCGACGGCCTCCAGGACGGCGTCGGTGCGGTGGAACCAGTCGAGCAGTTCGCAGGCGAGGGCGACGACTTGCTGTGGGTCGAGATTGTCCTGACGCAGGCCGAGGTAGATCCTTCGCTTCAACTGTTCGGTATCCGCTTCGTACTCAGCCATGGCGTTGCTCACCGGCCCAGTGGCCCGACGCGGCGCGGTTCCCCGCCGCATGGTTTTCGGCATGCCGCCTGATGCACTCACCAGCGGAACTACGACCTCACCACTTGATCGCGGCCGTCACTCGAGAGGAACCGCACCCAACTCGGCTTCTACGTGGGCTGCCTGCACCTCCATCAGCGGCTTGCGGCCGAGCAGGAGCCGCTCTGCTTCCCCTTCCCCACAGCTCTGCCCGCTGGAGCGCCCGCCCTGAGCTGCCGCAGCCTCTACGACCCCCGCCTGAGTCTGCGCCGCAAGGAGCGGGTGGTCGGCAACGACGTCGACGCCGACGGGGTGCCACTGCTGGTGATCACCGGGGCCAATGCGGGCGGCAAATCCACGTTCCTGCGCAGCGTCGGAGTGGCGCAGCTGATGATGCAGGCGGACATGTTCGTATCCGCCTACTCCTTCGCGGCGGACGTCCGTGCGTGGCTGTTCACGCACTTTTGGCGCGAGGAGGACGCGGAGATGGAGAGCGGCAAGCTGGACGAGGAGCTGTCCCGGATGAGCGGCATCGCGGACCTCGTGATGTCCGGGGCGATGGTGCTGTTCAACGAGTCCTTCGCGGCGACCAACGAGCGAGAGGGGGCCGAGATCGCCCGGCAGATCACCCGCGCCCTTCTCGATTCCGGCGTCAAGGTCCTGCTCGTCGCCCACCTATTCGACCTCGCCCACAGCCTCCACAAGAAGCCACCGGCAGAAGGCGCGGTGTTCCTGCGGGCCCAGCGGCAGGCGGACGGGAGCCACACCTCCCGACTGGAGGTGGGCGGGCCGCTGCCCACCGGCTTCGCCTGGATCTGTATCGCGGCGTCTTCAAAGAGCCCGCTCAGGCTCCGGGGCTTCGGGATCGAGCCTTGGCGTCGGGTATCGGCATTCGGCCGTCCTGTGCCGGGTCCTGGGGTGGTGGTGGGTCTGTGCGGGCTGTCGTTGTCATCGCCCGATCGGATGTCTCCGCGGTGGTGTTCGGTGTCGGCTGGGTCGGCGGTGTCCGGGTGTCGGTTCTACGGTGGTGGCATGGTGGTGATCAGCGGTTGGCGGCGGGGGGCGGGTGCTCCGCTCGGGACGCTGGATGTGCTGGGGCCGGTGGTGTTGTTCGTGCTGTCGGTGGCGGCGGCCTCCGTCATCCCGCAGGAGCACCGGGTGGCGGTCCGTCCGGCTGCTGTGGTGCTGGCGGGGGTCTGTTGTTTTGCGTTGTTGTGGCGTCGTCGTCACCCGTTCGGTGTCCTGGCCGCGGCGCTTGTGTGCGGGGTGGGTTTTCAGGTGCTCGGGGTGCGGGAGAGTCCGTTGGTGACGAGTCCGGTCATTGTGTCCGTCTACACCGTGGCGGTCCGGACCGACCGGCGGACGACGTGGGTGGTGGCGTCGGCGTCGGCCGCTCTGCTGGTGGGGGCGGGTGTGGTGTTCGGCTCCCGGTCATGGCTCGGGGACAACGTGGCGATGGTGGCCTGGACGGCGCTGCCTGCCGCGGTGGGGGACGGGGTGCGTTCGCGTCGCGCGTATGTGGCGGCGGTGGAGGAACGGGCGGAGTATGCGGAGCGGACGCGTGAGCAGGAGGCGCGGCAGCGGGTGGCGGCCGAGCGGATCCGGATCGCGCGCGAGTTGCATGATGTGGTCGCGCACCATATCGCCTTGATCAATGCGCAGGCCGGTGTTGCTGTTCACCTGGTGGAGCGGCGGCCGGAGCAGTTGGTGACCGCGTTGGAGGGCATCCGGGACACCAGTCGGTCCGCGCTGGAGGAACTCCGGGTGACCGTGGGTCTGCTGCGGCAGTCCGATGATCCCCGGGCGCCGCGGGATCCGATGCCGGGTCTGGCGCAGGTGCCGGAGCTGCTGGCGTCCTTCGGGCGGGTGGGCCTGTCCGTCGGGTATACGCGGCGTGGTGTGGCCGGGCCGCTGGCGCCGGCGGTGGATCTGGCCGCGTACCGCATCGTGCAGGAGGCCCTGACGAATGTGCGCAAGCACGCCGGGGCCGATCACGCCCGTCTCTGTCTGCACTACCGGCCCCAGTGGCTGACGGTCACGGTCGAGGACGACGGGTGTGCCCGGCCGGACAGGCCCCCTTCCGGGACCGGTCACGGGCTGATCGGGATGCGTGAGCGTGCGGCCAGCGTCGGGGGAAAGCTGGAGGCCGCGGCGCGTCCCGGCGGGGGGTTCACCGTGACCGCCGAACTGCCGCTGCGGCCGGGTGCGGCCGTCGTGGCACCGGTCGGGCGGGACGCCGGGGAGGGATGGGCATGACGATCCGGGTACTGCTGGCCGATGACCAGGCCCTGCTGCGGGGCACTTTCAGGATGCTGTTCGATTCCGCCGACGACATGGAGACGGTGGGTGAGGCGTCCGACGGCCGGGAGGCGGTGGAGCTGGCGAGGGCGCGGCATCCGGATGTGATCCTGATGGACATCCGGATGCCGGAGATGGACGGGCTGGCCGCCACGCGGCTGATCGGTGAGGCGGGGGATCTCTCGGCGGTGAAGGTTTTGATCCTGACCACCTTCGAGGACGACGAGTACGTGGCGGAGGCTCTGCGGGCCGGGGCGAGCGGCTTTCTCGGCAAGGGTGCCCGGCCCGGGGAGCTGCTCGAGGCCGTCCGTACGGTGGCCGCAGGGGACGCGCTGCTGTCGCCTGCGGCGACCCGGGGGCTGATCAGGCGGTTTCTGGCGCAGCCGGAACCGTGCACGGCGGCCGTGCACGAGCGGCTGGAGTGCCTGACGCGGCGGGAGCGCGATGTTCTGGGGCTTGTCGCGCTGGGACTGTCGAACGAGGAGATCGCCGAGCGTCTGTTCCTCAGCCCGTTGACGGCCAAGACCCATGTCAACCGGGCCATGACCAAGCTGGCCGTCCGTGACCGGGCCCAGCTGGTGGTCATCGCCTATCAGTGCGGTGTGGTCAGCCCGGTGACGGGGGCGGTTCGTCCTGCGGTGTCCGGGTGAGTGCCGGCGTGGCCGCGGAGCGCGTCGTGGCCCTGGCGGGGAGCGCGTCGTGGCCCTGGCGTGGGTGGGGCTGTGGTGGGTGGGGTTGTCGGGTACTGCGGTCGTGGTAGCCGGGAATTGCTGCGCGGGGACGATGCGCGGGGGGCCGTTGCCGGGCGATGGTGAGGTCATGGAACGGAGCCGTGTACCGGTTGTGCCGGCCGGACACCGGCCCCGTGGACGGGGTGATCGCCACCCCTGCACGAAGGGACCTGCCATGTTCACTGCCTCCCGGGATTGCCGCATCATCGGTGACCTGCTGGAAGGACACGCCCTCAACGTCCTGGACCCCGGGGAGACGAGCGCGGTCCGCGCCCATCTGGCGGCCTGTGCCGAGTGCCGGGACGAGCATCACTGTCTCGCGGCCGTGGCCGCGCACCTGTCCTGTCTTCGCAGGGCCCTGGCGGACGGCCCGGGCCGGGCGCGGGCGTCGTCCCCGTCCGGGGCGGCCGGCTGCGGCCGTGGTTCGCGGCATCGTCGCCGCCGGCACGGTGCGGCCCGAGGGGCTCCGGCCGCTTCGCTCACGCTGTCCCAGTGGGTGAGCCGGCTTGCCTGTGTCAGGTGAGCGGCCGGGCCGTGGGCGGGTCCGTCCGGGCGGCGTACTTGCGGTGTGCCGCCCGGGCGGGCCGGGGGAGGGGGTTCACCGCGGACCGCGGCGGGCGCTGCCGGCGGTGCCTGGTGGTGTACCCGTCCAGGGGGGATCCTGTGTGTGCCCGGTGCGGGGCCTCCCGCGCCGGGCGCCGCCGTCTCGTCGGGGCTGCTGCGACGGTGGTGGTCGCCCTGTCTCACGGGTGGCCGAGGACGCGCTGCGAGCGGCCGGTGACCCGGCCGGAGCGGCCGGCGGCCCGGCGGCGGGCCGGGTCGCACGTCCACGAGCGCGGGATGTACAGCTCACGGTCCACTGCCGCGTGTCCGCGGCGGCCCGCGTAGACGAGGTAGACGGCGACCTGGGAGTTCTCGGTCCTCCCGGCGGTGCCGGTGTACTGGCGCTGGACACCGACGGTGTGCGTGCCCTTTTTCACATCCCCGGTCTCATCGACCACCAGCACCGCATTCTTGTCCTGCGGGTGCTCCGGTACGTACTCACGCACGTCGTCGCGCACGGTGTCGGCATCCCGCCTGGCCCGGCCGAGCAGGTGCTGCATGCCGTCCGGATTCGCTTCCCCGGCCCACTCGGCGATGCTCCAGCAGTTCTTGCGCGGCAGGTCCGACAGCAGCCCCAGCACCAAGTCCCGCACCCGGCGCCGGGGTTCAACCCGCGCGAACCGGCCCGCTATCCGGCCCATCACGACCTCGAACGCCTCCTGCCAGCGGACAGGGTCTACGCTATGACCCGCGGCTACCGCATGATCTTCAGTCTTCACACACCGATGATCACCGGTGGCCGCACCCGTCTTCACCACCCCCTCGGTCACGACGTGCGAAGGCGGGGCCGCATCCGGTGTCCCGCTCGGGCATGCAGCGTCCGCCCGCCGACTCGTACCAGGAGGACACATGCAACGCGGCGAAGTCTGGTGGGTCGACTTCGACGAGCGACGCCCGGTCGTGCTGCTGTCGGACGACGAGTCATCCGGGTTCCAGGTCATGCAGGTCGTTGCGCCGGCGGGCGTCGACATCAGCGGCCTGGGCGTTGAAGTGGCGATAGGCGCCCGGGAAGGGCTGCCCTTCGAAGGCGTGCTGCGGTTCGCGTTCCCGCGTCCAGGCTTTACTCCTTGCACCTGGCTGACCACTGTCGCCCGGGACGACCTGATCGAGCGGGCGGGCGTGTTGTCCTCCGCGAAGCTCAGCGAGGTTGGAGCCGCCCTCCATACCGCTGGGCAGAGGAGGGAGTGGACCCCGATGACGGCTGCCGGGCTCCGCGAGATCAAAGATGCCCGCCGTCTCGGAGGACTCGAGTAGCGGACGCCTCTGCTGCCCGGCTCGATCTCGTCGACGACCGACGGCGGCCCCCTCTCCACCGCCCTCCAGCAACAAGATCACGATCTACGGCTGGAGTATCAGGTGACAGCATCCCGAGCAGGTCCGAAGCCGGGCAGCAGTTGCAGCCGCTCCACGACGCGGCGCACCGGCTGGGCAAGCCGGTCGTTCTGGCGGCCGGGGCCTTTCTCGCGTACCTCAGGGGAAGCGTTCTGGAGGTCCCCCGCCGGGATTCTTCAGTCGCTGGCTTCGGGGCGCCCTGACCGTTTTTCTTGCCGCTTTCCTTGTTGCCGTGCCTTTGGAAGGCCGGGGCGTGCGGTCACAGCTGGAGTCGCTCGCCGGAGGTCTGGCCGGCCTCGGGGCTACGGGCGAGCTGACCAAGATGGCGGTGAAGAGACTCAGCAAGTACTGCGAGGACAGGGTCATCCGCAAAGAGCCGCATCCATCTCCGGAGCTCGTCAAAGAGGCTGTGGAGAACCTGCTGCAGGACCTGCCGCAGCTACGCACGCGTTTGTGCACCGCAAGCAGGGACAGGTACGGAGACTGCGGCCGGCTCGTAGCAGAAGCCGACCTCAGGGTGGACGTAGGCCTGGCCGGCGCCGTCCTGAGCTGTGTCCTGGCCACCCGGTCAGACCCGCTGGGGGCGTTCGTGTGCCTCCCCATGACGCTTCTGGCTTATCGGGGTCTCACCAAACTCCGCGAGGCCAACGACCTGCCGGTACTGGCGGTCGTCACCGGGCTCGTGAAGTCGCCCCGGTTCGAGGAATACGTCGACGCTCTTGGCCCCGACTGGCGTGAATCCGCACCTGGTCATCAGCAGTCCCGTCGACGGCGGGTTCGCCGGGGCCGAACGGCCAGACCCGCCGGACGCCAGGAGTGCGCCGGGGTTCGGTGTCCAGTAACCGGTCGGTTCGTGAACAGAGGCCGGCCCGGCGGCTCGGGAGCATCTGTCCTGCGACAGCGAAGATTGATCGGCACGGAGCGCCGATGCCGCGGGGGGACCGTCGGCGAACTCGGCAGCTGTCCGGGCCCGGCTCCGCATACGTTCAACCGCATGGCTGACGACTGCTTCGCGCATCCACGGCTCGCCGCGATCTACGATCCGCTCGACCCCGACCGCAGCGACCTCGACGCGTACCTGGAGATGGCGGAGGAGTTCGAGGCGCAACGAGTACTGGACATCGGCTGCGGCACAGGGGTGTTCGCACTTCTCCTGGCCGACCGCGGGATCGAGGTCGTCGGCGTGGATCCCGCCCGGGCGTCCCTCGACGTCGCCCGGGCCAAGCCGGGCAGTGAGCGTGTGCGCTGGATCTGCGGTGACGCGACAGACCTCCCACCGCTGCAGGTCGACCTCGCGACGATGACAGCGAACGTCGCCCAGGCCATCGCTGATCCGCCGGCATGGCACAAGACGCTGGAGGGAGCCCGCGAAGCACTGCGGCCCGGCGGGCAGCTGGTCTTCGAGACGCGCGATCCGGCCAGACGCGCCTGAAAAGAGTGGACCCGCGAGAACTCCTACCGCGTGACCGAGATCCCCGGTGTCGGCTCCGTCGAGAGCTGGGTTCGGCCGCTCGAGGCGAGCCGGCCTCTGGTGACGTTCCGCCGGACCTACAGGTTCGCAGTGGACGGACAGGTGCTGACGTCGGATTCGACGCTGCGTTTCCGCGGGCGGGAGGAGGTCGGGCGGGACCTGGTCGCGCGTGGAGACGTGGTGGAGGAGGTTCGCGATGCGCCCGATCGCCCAGGAAGGGAGTTTGTCTTCCTGGCGCGACGTCCGTGATCTCCGGTGCCCCACTCCACTCAACCTTCGGTGAGAAACCCCAGTGGCTACCGATCTTCGGCGGCCACGCTCGACCCTCGCTGCGCGAGGTCGGCCCAGGACACCGCTTGAAACGTCACGTCACCCGCCGATCGCAGTCCGTACGCAGTTCGTACGGTGAAAGTACGCGATCCTTACGGTTCACGGGGTAGGGTGCCGGTCAGGAGGTGTTCCATGTCCGAGCTGTTCGACGCGGTCGACGCACTGGTCGCGTCCCGCTCTCCGCTGCCGCCGGCAAAGGAGCGCAAGCGACTGCGTACCGCGCACGGCCTGACACTGGACGAGGTGGCCGCCGCGCTGAAGGTGCGCCGTGCCACGGTGAGCGCCTGGGAGTCCGGCAAGACCGAGCCCCGCCCGCCGGAGCGTGAGGCGTACGCGCGGCTGCTCACGCAGCTCGCGGAGCTCTACCCCGCCCCGGTCGACACGGCTGCGCCCGTCCAAGACACTGCCGTGCCGGCCGCGTTCACCGCCGCGCCCGCCCCGGCGGAATCGCAGACTCTGTCCACAGGCCCGGCATCCGACGCTGCGGACATGACCGCAACCGAGAACACCCAGACCAGCCCCGCCCTCGTCGCCGCTGCTCCGGCGGCCGCGCCGCGTCCGGCGCGCACCACCGGGCCGCCGTCGACGCCGTGCCGCCCGGGCACGCGGAAGACGGCCCCGGCCGGCACCCCGGCCGGCACCCCGGCCGGCACCCCGGCCGGCACCCCGGCCGGCACCCCGGCCGGCACCCCGGCGGGCGGCGCCGACGCGCGCTTCGAGAACGGGCCGCTCGCGGTCGTCGACGTCGAGGACGGGCAGGTGCTGGCGTACTGCACCGGCGGCCTGGTCCTGAACGTGCCCGCCAGGTCCCTCCCGTCCCTGGTCGACTGGACGCTCACGGAGGCACGGCTCGGGCAGCCGAAGCTGTCCGGGCCGGGCAAGGACGCCGACCCACTGCTCGTGCTCACCGAGGCTGCCCTGGAGCGCTACGGCCTGCCGGCCGCCCTCACCGATGAGGAGCGGCTCGCCGGGCGGATCCCCGAGGGCCATAAGGTCATCAAGCAACTGGCCCGTGCCGACTGGAAGCTCACCAAGCGCGGGTTCGGGCCGTGGGCGCGGATCTACCGCCCCGCGCAGGGCTCGGAGCGGGCCTGCGTCCAGCTGTGCATCCCGTCCTGGCACGCGCTCGACACCCGCCACTGGGGCGGGGCCGGACAGCTGCCGCCGGCGGACCTCGCCCACGTGCTGGGCGTGTACGCGTCGCAGGTGATGACGCCGCGCGGCTCCACCGCCGTCACCGGCCTGGAGCTGATGACCGCGCTGCACCCGCCGACCCGGGCCTCCGAGCCCGACGCCGACGGCAAGCGGCACTCCGAGCACCACCCCAACAGCCTGGGCAAGGACCCGGTCGACCCGGCGCCGTGCGAGGCCCCGGACGGGCACCCGCTCCTGGCGGACCTGCCGCGCTTTCACGTGCGCGGCCCGGCGGAGAAGCTCTTCGAGGAGGCCTACGACTGGGCACGCCCGATGACCGATGCCGAATGCCTGCGCCGCCACCTGGTCGGCATCGACGTGAACATGGCCTTCGCCGCCGGCGCCAACGGCCTGAACGTCGGCCTCGGCGCGCCGACGCACGTCACCCACCCGGTGTTCGATCCGAAGCTGCCCGGCAGCTGGCTGGTGGACCTGTCCCACGTCGACCTGTCCCGCGTGAAGGTCGGCAAGGACACGTGGACGGAGCTGGACGCCGGCCTGCTGCCCAGCCCGTTCACGCCCACGGGCGAGCGCCCCAAGGGCCCGGCCTGGTATGCGACACCCACCGTCGCCTACGCGGCGGAGCTGGGCTACGAGGTGCGCCCGATCGAGGCGTGGGTGCGGTACGAGAACGGCCGCTACCTGGACGGCTGGTACCAGCGGCTGCGCGACGCCTACCTGGCCACGATGGCCGACCTCGGCGTGCACACGGACCTCTCCCCGGCCGACTTCCTGGCGGCCATGGACGGCCACAAGCAGCGCGACCCCCAGCTGGCGATCGTCGTCTCGGCGATCAAGGCCACGGTCAAGGGCGGCCTGGGCAAGCTCCGCGAGCGCCCGCGCGGCGAGGGCTGGCGGCCCGGCGAGCCGTGGCGCGCGCTGTCCCGCCCCACCTGGCGGCCGGACATCCGCGCGGCGGTCATCTCCCGCACCCGCATCAACCTGCACCGCAAGATCGTCAAGCACGCGGCGTTCACCGGCCACTACCCGGTCGCGATCCTGTCCGACTGCGTCGTCTACGCCACCGACGGCACCAGCCCGCTGGACTTCCTGCCCTACCGGGACGGCAAGCCGCTGCCCGGCGGCTTCAAGCTCGGCATCAACCCCGGCCTGGTCAAGCACG
Source organism: Streptomyces sp. GDS52 (assembly GCF_052246875.1). NCBI lineage: Bacteria > Bacillati > Actinomycetota > Actinomycetes > Kitasatosporales > Streptomycetaceae > Streptomyces > Streptomyces sp. GDS52. Next base: position 163,420 of record NZ_JBQQCR010000002.1, on the reverse strand, counting down.
AGGGCACCCAGACCGTCCTGTGGGGCGAGGAGATCCGCGACCGGTTCGACGCGCCGGAGCTCAACCTCGCCCGCTACATCAAGGACGGCACCGTCACCGACGTCGACAACGGAGAGTAGGAGAGAGCGACGATGAGCCTGTTCGGGGACGGCCTGGACGCCGCGGTGCACAAGGCGTTCACCCGCCCGGCTCCCAAGAGCGCGCCCGCGCAGATGCGCTACCTGGTCAAGCAGCTGGGGGGCACCAAGCCGGTCGCCCAGATGCTGCGCATCTCCCAGCGCACCGTCGAGCGGTACGTGAAGGACCAGATCAAAAAGCCCCGTCCGGAGCTCGCCGCGCGCCTGGAGCGCGAGGTGAAGAAGCGGTGGCAGCCGCAGATCCGGGCGAAGGCCCGGCAGAAGGCGGCGACCACCGGCGGCATCGTCATCGACACCCGCGCCCGCCTCGGCTACACCGCGCCGATCGGGTCGACGGACCAGGACCGCATCCGGCACCTGACCGTCGCCCTGCCCCCGCGCTACGCCGCCCGCCTCTTCGAGGCCCAGGAGGCCGGGGCCGGCGACGCCCGACTCCAGGAGATCGCCGCCGAAGCCCTCAAGGAGGTGTACTTCCAGGACGGCGGACGCCGCGCCGGAAGCCTGGAGGAGGTCCGCTTCACGGACATCGAGCACCTGGAGTTCGACCTGTAGCAACCGCGCCCCGAACCGTGCGTGAGCCCCGGGGCGACCGAGCACCCGGACGGATCCGAAGACGACGCAGACGACATGGTGTCGCGGCCCGAAAAACGGGTGACCGTGCCGGACGGCCGGCCGCGCGGCTGGGACCGCGCCCTGCCGGCCCGGTCCACCCTCGCCACCATCGACCAGGCCCTCCCGGCCGCCCTCCCGGCCCGCTTCAGCATGCCGCGCCTGCCGGCCCGGTCCGGGCGGACCGTCATCGTGGACGAAATCCACGCCCTGACCCCCTGCACGCAGCAACCGCCGGGCCGCCCGCTGAACCGGCTGAGGGCTTTGGGCCGCCCCGTCGCCCTGCTGCCCCGTCGCCCTGCCCGCCCGTACCGGCAGCCAGACGGTGCGCCACCACCTCACCGGAGCCGGCCCCGCCCCCGGACCGTGCTCGCCGACCGCGCCCGGGCGCCCACCGACCCGGGCCGGCCGTTCGCCGCGGCCGCCGACGCCCCTCCTCACCCGGATCGATCCCCGGGCGGCCGGCGAGCACGCCCGGCGTTTTCGCCGCACCGCCGAGATCCCCCTGCACCCGGTGCGCCACGGGCGCGCACACCGGCCCCGACGGCGCGCCCGCCCGCGAGAGCCGGCTCGTACGCATCACCACCGAGATCGCGCCCGCCGTCGAGGGCGGCGGCTGTGCGCTGGTGGTGCGCGCGACCGTGGCCGACGACCGGCGCACCCGCCAGCACCTGAGGAAGGTGCCGGACCGGCCGGGCGGAGCGGACGGCCGGCCGGTGCTGCACGCCCGCCCGGTCCCTGGCGTGCGGCCCTCACCCCTCAGAGCCGCGGTTGCCTCAAGCGCACCGGCGAACGTCCCGACCGGCGCTGTCACGTAATGGGGTGCGGGGGTCTTTGCCGGCGTGCCGGGGTGTGGCGGGGGCCGGTTTCCGGGCCGGTTCCCAGACCTTGGCGGATCACGTGCCGCGGCCGGCGCGGAACGGCCACTGACCGCGCTGCGCGCAGTGCGTGCAACCGGCAGAAACCGGCGCAGAATGGGAATGTGGTCTTCCGTGGCGGCCGGGCAATCCCTCGGCGGGGGTGGACCGTACATACGAGTGTGCCGAGTTTCCGGTTCCCGTCGGCCGTCTTTCGGACGAGGCTCTGCTGTCCGGGCTGGCCACCGGTGATCCGGAACTCGCGGTCACCTTCGTACGGAGGTTTCAGCGCGCGGTCTTCGGTGTCGCCGTCGCCGTCACCAAAGATCGGCAGCTTGCCGAGGACATCGCCCAGCAGACGTTCGAGCGGGCATGGCGTCATGCGCAGATCTACGACTCGCGCCGCGGGTCGGTGACGACCTGGCTGACGACCATCGCGCACAATCTCGCCGTCGACGCCGTGCGTGCGCGGCGGACGGAGCCGGTGGCACCCGAGGACCTCGACGCGCTCCTCGACGCCGTGACCGAGACTCCCGAGCAGTGGGCCCTGGCCGACGAGGCCTCGTCCCAGCTGCGGGCCGCCGTGGCGCGGCTGCCCCGGGAACAGGGTCGTGCCCTGGTGATGGCGGGCATCTACGGAATGACGGCCCAGCAGATCGCCGACTGGGAGAAGATCCCGCTGGGCACCGCCAAGACGCGGATCAGGACGGCGATGGGAAAGCTGCGGACCACACTCGCCTCTCCGGATCGAGGGGACCATGGCCAGTGACGTGACCTGCGAGAAGCTGCGGGAGGCCGGCGCCGAGCTGGCACTGGGCGTGCTGCCCGGCCGTGAGCGGGCGGTGGCGGTCGCGCATCTGGACCGGTGCGCGGCGTGTCGGGAGTGCATCGAGCACATGACCCTGGTGGGCGACGGACTGATCGGGCTGGTGCCGGGCAGCGAGCCGCCGCTCGGGTTCGAGACCCGGGTGGTGCGCAGACTGCCCCAGGACGCGACGGCGCACGAGGGGGGACCCCGCCCGCGGGCGCCCGGCCTCACGCACGGGACGGTCCGCACTCGCGCACGCCGCATCCGGCTGCGGGCCGCCTCCGCCGTGGCCGCGTTCGCCTTCGCGTTCGGGTTCACCGGCTGGGCGGCCGGCACCGCCATCGAGAGTCTCACGGCCCCGAGCCCCCCTGCCGTAAAGGTCCAGACGCCTTTGAGGGAGGGAGAGCTGACCTCGGCCTCGGGCCCCGGGCCGTCGGCCGGAGACGTCTACGCTCACCCCGCAGACCCGGGGAAACCCGGTTGGATCTACATGAGCGTCGACCTCGCCGCCGCCGGCACTCCGTACAGCGGCAAGGTCGTCTGCCTCCTGGAGCGCACGGACGGCACCACGATCCGCGTGGGCACCTTCACCCTGAGCAACGGACGGGGTGACTGGGGCGCGGCGGCCCCGGTCGACCCCGCGGCACTCGCCGGCGCCCGCCTGACCGCCTTTGACGGCACCGTCCTGGCCACCGGCCGCTTCGAGACCGGCCAAAGCGCGTGAGACCGGCGCCCCGCCCCGTCCTCAGGGGCGGGCGGCACGGCGCCCCGGGCCGGGCAGCGTCGCGTCGAGTGCGGCGGCCAGTTCGGCGACCGAGGGCCGGGACGACGGATCGGTCCGAAGGCAGCCGTCGATGGCCGCCGCGAGCCCCCCGGGCAGCCGCCGCCGCGAGCCGACCGGCGGGGCGGCCTCCTCCAGCTGCGGATACCAGCCGTCCTGGCCGCCCGTGACGCTGCCGTCGCAGGGCTCGTCCCCTTCCTCCCCACGGGGAGAAACCCCGCGGCGATCCCCGCGGCCGAACGGCACGTCGCCGGCGGCGACCTCGTACAACGTGATGCCGACGCCCCACACGTCCGCGGCTGCCGACAGCGGCCCGCCGCGGGCCTGCTCGGGAGCGAGGTAGCAGAACGTGCCCGCCCCCGCGGGCGCGGGCCCGGGCGGCCGCGCGGTACTCAGGTCCAGCACCTTGGCGTGACCGCGGTCCACCACCACGTTCGACGGCTTGAGGTCCAGGTGCAGCAGACCCTGACCGTGGAGGTAGTGGATCGCGGAACACAGCTGCACCCCGAGCAGCGCCACGTCGGCGGCGGACGGCCGGCGCCGCAACCGGTGGACGAGGTGGGACAGCGTCTCGCCGGTCAGCGTCTCCAGCACGACGAGCGGCACCGGCGACTCGAACGTCTCGTACGCGCGGACCAGGTGCGGGTGGGTGAAGGCCCCCAGCCACCGCCCCTCACGCAGCAGCCGCTCGCCCAGCTGCTCCTGCTCCCGGCGGTCGGGGCGCACGGCCTTGACCACACAGCGGCAGTCCCGCTCCTGGCTCCAGACGTCGTAGACGTCGAGCCAGCCGGTGCGCGCCAGATGCGCCAGCACCTCGTAGCCCGGGACCGGTCTCGTGCCGGGCGCCAGAACCGGGGCGGCCCGCACCGCCGGGACACTCACGGCAGCACCGTCCCCAGGGCCGAGGACCCGGCCGGGGACCCGGCCGGGGCGTTCAGCCGGTGCAGCCGGGCGTACGCCCCGCCGCGCTCGAGCAGGTCGTCGTGGGCGCCGCACTCGACGATCCTGCCCCGGTCGAGAACCACGATGCGCGTGGCGTCCTGGACGATCAGCAGGTTGTGGGAGATGACGACGGTCGTCCGCCCGGCCATGAGCCGGCGCAGCGGGTCCATGATCCGCCGGCCGGACCGCACATCGAGGCCGGTGGTCGGTTCGTCCAGGAGGAGCACGGGCGCGTCCCTGATCATCGCGCGGGCGATCGCCAGGCGCTGGCGCTGCCCGCCGGAGAGCGTCCGGCCGCGCTGGCCGACCATCGTGTCGTAGCCCATGGGCAGCAGCTCGATGAACTCGTGCGCGTCCGCGGCGCGCGCCGCCGCGACGATGTCCGCCTCCGTCGCCTCCGGCCGGCCGTAGGCGATGTTGTCCCGCACGGTGCCGTGGAAGACGAGCGTCTCCTGCAGGACCACCGCGACGCTCTCCCGCAGGTCGGACAGGCGCAGGTCCCGCAGGTTTGTCCCGTCCAGGCGGACCGCGCCCCGGTCGGGATCGTAGAAGCGCAACTGCAGCTTCGCCACCGTCGACTTGCCGGCCCCGCTGGCCCCGACCAGCGCCAGCGTCTCCCCGGCCGCCACGTGGAACGACACGTCCGACAGCGCCCAGGACGGCGTGCCGGGATAGCGGAAGAAGACGCCGTCGAACTCCACCTCCCCTCGCGCACGGCCGGTCCGGCGGGCACCGGCGGCCTCGGCGACCTGCGGCCGCTGGTCCAGCAGCTCGATGATCCGTTCGGCCGAGGCGGACGCCGCGTAGAAGGTGGTGCCCAGGTGGGACAGACCGCGGACCGGACTGTAGAGGTTGCCGATCAGCGCCAGGAAGACCAGCAGTCCGCCCAGCGTGAGCTGCCCCTGGGCCAGCTTCCAGGTGCCCAGGCTCATGACCGCCAGGACGCCGGACACCTCGATGACCTCGACGACGGATCCGTAGACGGCACGGATCCGCGTCGAGGCCATCGTGGCCCGGAACCTGCCGACGTTCTCACGCTCGAACCGGCGCTCCTCCCACCTCTGCCGGTTGTACGCCTGCACCAGGGCGACGTTGCCCAGCGACTCCTCGGCGATCGCGCTGATCGAACCGCTGCGGCGCCTGCGCTCCCGGGACGCCTCCTTGATCAGCCGCGCGAAGTGCCGGGCGGCGCGCCAGAACAGCGGCACGATGACGAGGGCGAGGAGGGTCAGATCCCACTGCAGATAGAACAGCAGACCGAGGAAGACACCCAGGCGGATCACGTAGTAGAGGGCGTCCGCCACTCCCGAGAGCAGGAACGTCTCGACCGTGTCGACATCGCCCGTCACCCGCGACAGCACGTCCCCGAGCCGCCGGCGTTCGAAGAACCCGAGCGACAGGCCCTGGACGTGCCGGAACACATCGGAGCGCAGCGTCAGCAGGAAGCGTTCGCTGACCCACGTGGACGTCACGTCGTCGGCGAACCCCAGAATGCCGGAGCCGATGACGAGCCCCAGATAGGTCGGTGCGATCCACAGGAGCGGTCCGATGTCGCGGGGAACGAGCACACCGTCCACCACGGTCTTGAAGAGCCAGATCTCCGTGGCGTCGAGGGCGGGGCCGATCAGGCTGAACAGGACGACGGGAACGAACCAGCGCCGGCCGCCGCGGGTATAGGGCCAGAACCGCCGGAACACCTCGCGCAAAGACACCGGGGGCGCGGCCGCCACCACATCGGAAGCCTCACCCACCGACAGCAGACGCCGCAGGACATGCACCATGGCATGCGTTCCTCGTGGAGGGACGGACGGAGCGGACCAGGGCCTTTCAAACTACGGTCCGCTCAGCCTCCGTAGCGTGGTCACTAGTCCCGTACTTCGCGGGTCGTTGATTCGTATGACGTGACCGGTCCGGGGGTGTCCTGGGCCGGTGGTGTGGCGTTGGGTGGGGTGTGTCGATGACTTCCCGCTCTCCGCGGCCTCGGTCTCAGCGTCAGCGCCTTGATGTGGTGGTGACGTCCGTGGTGGAGAAGCGTCTGGGCGCTCTGCCTGTCGCTGCCGAGTTTCTGCGCCGGCTGGATGTCGCAGGGATCGTCGACGAGGTGTGTCCGGGAGGCGCGAGCGCGCATCTGACCCACGGGCAGGTGATCGAGGCGCTGGTGGTCAACCGGCTGACCTCGCCCGCGCCGCTGGTGCGGGTCGGTGACTGGGCCCGTACCTGGGCGGTGGAGGAGGTGTTCGGCATCGAGCCGGCCCTGCTCAACGACGACCGTCTGGCCAGGGCCCTGGATGCGGTCGCGCCGGAGCTGGACAGAATCGCGGGGACGGTCGGCGCCCGGGCGATCGCCGAGTTCGGGATCGACGTGTCGAGGCTGCACTGGGACATGACCAGCATGTCTGTCCATGGTGCCTTCCCTGCCGAGGACCAGGATGATCAGTACCCGGTCGTCAGCTACGGGCGCCCCAAGGACCGGCGGGTGGACCTGAAGCAGGTCCAGGCCGGACTCGCGGTGTCCGCCGACGGCGGCATTCCTGTCCACGCCCGTGTCTTCGACGGGGGTGCGGCCGAGGTCAGCCAGGTCGTCGGCGCGATGAAGGACCTGCAAGGCATGGCTGGTGCACGGGAGTTCTTGCTGGTCGCCGATTCCAAGCTGGTGTCCTATACGAATGTCGCCGCACTGCTCGCGGCCGGGGTGGATTTCATCGCGCCGGTCCCGGCTGCCCAGGTCAAGGACGAGGTCTACGCGGCCTTGGACGTTGCACGGGCACAGGCGGTGGACTGGGTGCCCGAGCGGGACGTGCACAAACCGGCCGCCGAGCGGGAGAGCTACCGGGTGCTGGAGGACGTCCACACCATGGCCGGGCGCCGCAAGCGGGATCCGGTGCACCGGGTGCGCCGGATCCTGGTGCACTCCACCGCTGTCTCGGCGGGCCAGCGCCGGGCTCGCGAGAAGCGACTGGCCCGGGCCGGCGAGGAGATGGACAAGCTCGCCGGCGCGGCGGGCGGCCGGCACTACGGCACCCACCAGAAGATCATGGCCCGGATCGGGGTCATCACAGCCAAGCGGCACGTCACCTCCTGCCTGCGCTGGACGATCACCGGAGGCGAAGGCGAACCTCCCGCCCTTCAGTGGCACTTCGACCAGGACGTCCTGGCGGCCGAGGCTGCGGTGGACGGCTGGTGGGCGCTGCTGACGAGCATCCCGGCCGAGCAGGCCGACCCGGGCCAGATCCTTGTCCACTACAAAGGCCAGGGCGCGGTCGAACGCCGTTACCACGACTTCAAAGGCCCCCTGGCGGTCGCGCCGGTCTTCGTGCAGCACAACCGGCGTGTCGCCGCTCTCATCCAGGTCATCTGCCTGGCCCTGCTCGTCTTCAGCCTGATCGAACGGCAGGTCAGACGCGCTCTGGGGTCCGAGCAGACCATGGTCGGCCTCTACCCGGACCAGCGCCGGGTCCGCCCCACCGGCCGCATGATCTTCTACCATCTCGGCGAACTCACCCTGCGGATCGGCAACACCACCGATCCGCCCACCGTCCAGATCACCCGCGGTGTCCAACTCCACCTCCTCGATCTCCTCGAAACAGACATCACGCGGACCCGCTGGCCACAGACCTGAAACGACGACCCGCGAAGTACGGGACTAGTCCCGTACTTCGCGGGTCGTTGATTCGTATGACGTGACCGGTCCGGGGGTGTCCTGGGCCGGTGGTGTGGCGTTGGGTGGGGTGTGTCGATGACTTCCCGCTCTCCGCGGCCTCGGTCTCAGCGTCAGCGCCTTGATGTGGTGGTGACGTCCGTGGTGGAGAAGCGTCTGGGCGCTCTGCCTGTCGCTGCCGAGTTTCTGCGCCGGCTGGATGTCGCAGGGATCGTCGACGAGGTGTGTCCGGGAGGCGCGAGCGCGCATCTGACCCACGGGCAGGTGATCGAGGCGCTGGTGGTCAACCGGCTGACCTCGCCCGCGCCGCTGGTGCGGGTCGGTGACTGGGCCCGTACCTGGGCGGTGGAGGAGGTGTTCGGCATCGAGCCGGCCCTGCTCAACGACGACCGTCTGGCCAGGGCCCTGGATGCGGTCGCGCCGGAGCTGGACAGAATCGCGGGGACGGTCGGCGCCCGGGCGATCGCCGAGTTCGGGATCGACGTGTCGAGGCTGCACTGGGACATGACCAGCATGTCTGTCCATGGTGCCTTCCCTGCCGAGGACCAGGATGATCAGTACCCGGTCGTCAGCTACGGGCGCCCCAAGGACCGGCGGGTGGACCTGAAGCAGGTCCAGGCCGGACTCGCGGTGTCCGCCGACGGCGGCATTCCTGTCCACGCCCGTGTCTTCGACGGGGGTGCGGCCGAGGTCAGCCAGGTCGTCGGCGCGATGAAGGACCTGCAAGGCATGGCTGGTGCACGGGAGTTCTTGCTGGTCGCCGATTCCAAGCTGGTGTCCTATACGAATGTCGCCGCACTGCTCGCGGCCGGGGTGGATTTCATCGCGCCGGTCCCGGCTGCCCAGGTCAAGGACGAGGTCTACGCGGCCTTGGACGTTGCACGGGCACAGGCGGTGGACTGGGTGCCCGAGCGGGACGTGCACAAACCGGCCGCCGAGCGGGAGAGCTACCGGGTGCTGGAGGACGTCCACACCATGGCCGGGCGCCGCAAGCGGGATCCGGTGCACCGGGTGCGCCGGATCCTGGTGCACTCCACCGCTGTCTCGGCGGGCCAGCGCCGGGCTCGCGAGAAGCGACTGGCCCGGGCCGGCGAGGAGATGGACAAGCTCGCCGGCGCGGCGGGCGGCCGGCACTACGGCACCCACCAGAAGATCATGGCCCGGATCGGGGTCATCACAGCCAAGCGGCACGTCACCTCCTGCCTGCGCTGGACGATCACCGGAGGCGAAGGCGAACCTCCCGCCCTTCAGTGGCACTTCGACCAGGACGTCCTGGCGGCCGAGGCTGCGGTGGACGGCTGGTGGGCGCTGCTGACGAGCATCCCGGCCGAGCAGGCCGACCCGGGCCAGATCCTTGTCCACTACAAAGGCCAGGGCGCGGTCGAACGCCGTTACCACGACTTCAAAGGCCCCCTGGCGGTCGCGCCGGTCTTCGTGCAGCACAACCGGCGTGTCGCCGCTCTCATCCAGGTCATCTGCCTGGCCCTGCTCGTCTTCAGCCTGATCGAACGGCAGGTCAGACGCGCTCTGGGGTCCGAGCAGACCATGGTCGGCCTCTACCCGGACCAGCGCCGGGTCCGCCCCACCGGCCGCATGATCTTCTACCATCTCGGCGAACTCACCCTGCGGATCGGCAACACCACCGATCCGCCCACCGTCCAGATCACCCGCGGTGTCCAACTCCACCTCCTCGATCTCCTCGAAACAGACATCACGCGGACCCGCTGGCCACAGACCTGAAACGACGACCCGCGAAGTACGGGACTAGTGGCCGTAGCCGTAGCCGTGCCCGCGACGGTCGCCGTGGTCGTGCCCGTGGCGGTCGCCGTGGTCGTGCCCGTGGTCGTGCCCGTGACCATGCCCCGAGAAGTCGTCGCGGCGCGACGTGTCGTTGTTGCGGTCCCGGCGATGGGCAGGCATCAGACTGCTGAAGATAGCCATTGCGTTCCTCCTGAAAATTACTCCACACGGGATACGTCTCAGAGCGGGACTTGGATGGCGTTCCGGGGCAATAAGTCGAAAATGCTGGAGGATCGGCCAAAGCCTCGGCACCGCTCGGCCCCGCCGCGCCGCGAGCCCCGCGGCGCACCGCACCCGGCGGACTTGGGACCCGCAAGGTGGGCAGAGCCCGATGACCGGGCGCACGCCCGAGGCGGTGCCGATCGGTGCCACGGCTCAGCATGGGTGCTGGTCAGCGGGCCGGGCGGCGACGAATGACTCCGGCACAGGCGGCGAGTCCGGCGCTGCTCTGGGGCGTGAGAAGGGGAAAGAGGACGGCGGCGCTGCCCGGCCCCCCGCACGCCGATCAGCCTCCAGAGCCCTTTTGCCGATCGGCGGCGCCCGGAGCGCCCACCGAGGCGTCTGCGCCCCCTGGGGTGGGGTGGTGTCGTGCCGGTGAACCGCCCCGGCTCGCCATAAGGATCGAGTCATGGCACGACCTTCCCGTCACCCCCTTGAACTCCGCCGGCATGCGGTGCGCATGGTCGCCGAGGCGCGCGACGACCACGCGCACGAGACGGCCGCCTTGCAGGCGGTCACGGACAAGCTCGGCACCGGCTCCCGCGAGACGCTGCGGAACCGGGTGAAGCAGCACGAGATCGACGCAGGACCGCGTCCGGGGACGACGACGGAGGAGTCCGCCCGCTCAAGGCGTTGAAGAAGGAGAACGCCGAACTGAAGCGGGCCAACGAGATCCTCAAGGCCGCGGCGAGTTCCTTCGCGGCCGAGCCCGACCGGCCCCCCACACGCCCGCAGCGTTCCTCGAGGAGCACCGGGACCGCTTCGGCGGCATCGAGCCGATCTGCAGGACACTCACCGAACACGACTGCACGATCGCCCCGTCCGCCTCCCGCGCCCACAAGAAACGCCCGGCCGCCCCGCCCGCCCGTTCTGTGCGGGACACGGAGCTCAAGAAGCTGATCCGCCAGGTCCACACCGACAACCACCGTGTCCACGGCGCCCGGAAGATCTGGCGGGAGCCGACCCGCCGGGGTCATCAGGCGGCCCGGTGCACCGCCGAGCGGCTGCTGCGCGAGCCGGGCATCGCCGGCGCCGTCCGCGGCAAGAGGGTGCTCACCACGATGCCGGACCAGCAGGCCGAGCGGGCACCGGGCCGGGTGGACCGCGACTTCGCCGCCGGCGCTCCGAATCGCTGCCGGGCCGGGGATCTCACGCACGCGGCCACCTGGCCCGCAGTGGTCCACCTCGCCTTTGCCCTCGACACCTTCTCCCGCCGGATCGCCGGCCGGCCCGCCGCGACGCCGAAGGAGCCCCGGCTCGTCCTGGACACTCTGAAGACCGCGCTGTGGCAGCGCGACCGCGATGAATATCCATATGTTCGCGGCGAGTTGACACACCACAGCGATGCGGACAGCCAATACACCGGTGTCCGGCCGGCCGGACACCCGGATGCGGCCGGCATCGCGGCCCCGACCGGATCTGCCGGCGACGCGTACGACAACGCCCCGAGGAAGAGCACGATCGGCCCGTGCAAAACCGAACGGCTCAAGCCGCAGCGGCCCTGGAAGACCCTCTCCCCATCGAGCCGGCCACCGCCGGTGTGGACCGACTGGCACAACCACCGCGGGCTCCACGGGGAGACAGCCCCCGTCCCACCCGTCGAGGACGAGGCCGATCACTCCATGGAATCCAAGAAACCCCAGGTCACAACCACAATGTGAGATCTCTGCCGAACCCGGGGCGGTTCAGTGTGCTACGAGAACCTCACCGACCTGATGCAGACCACGGATCCCGACGAGCCGAGCCGCCGTATCGAGCAGATCCGTGACCACCAACGGCAGCGGACCGCCCACCACCCCGCCCTCGACCCCGGCCGCACGGCCCCTCCCACAACCACAGCCAGGAGCAGGCCACCGCACACCAGCAGCACCGCCCCCAGAACCCCGGCCCCACACAGAAACCCCACAAGCCTCCCACCGCGGCACCCGGCCCGCGGAACGGGCGCCCGCCACCCGCACGGCACAAGGTGCAGCCCAGACACGGCGCACGGCGAACAGAGGAACCGGAAGGATGCGGCCCGGTGGATGCCCCGGCGCCACCGGCGGCGGCCCCTCCCCGGGCGTCATCGGCCCTGCCACTGCCTTCCGCCCCACTTCCTGAACAGCGCGGCCTGCCCGCGAGGACCTGCTCACTCACAGACCACCGGTAGGCTGCAGCGGTGCGCACGGTCGAGCTTCTGCTGGACGAGGCGGCAGAACTAGCGGTTCGAAAGGCCTGGCGGCGGCTCGCGGACGCGGGGCTGCCCAGTCAGGCGCGCCACCGCTCACCGACCAACAGCCCGCACCTCACCCTGGCCGCCTGCCCGGAGCTGACCGCCCCGATCCGCTGGGAGCTCGCCGAGGTGGCCGCCGCCCTGCCGCTGCCGGTGCGGTTCACCGGCGTGGTCCGCTTCGAGAGGCCCACCTCGGTGCTGGCCTGGTCGCTGGATCCCGACTCCGCGCTGGCCGGCGTGCACCGCCGGGTATGGGAGGCGGTGGCCTCGGACAGCCCGCCCGAGACCCTCAGCCCATTCCACGAACCCGGGCGCTGGAGCCCGCACATCACCCTCGGCCGTACCCGGCGGGCAGGTGCCTTCGCCGGCCGGCGCATCCCCGAACTGCTGCCGGCGCCGCCGCTGTCGGCCCGGCTCATCACCCTGCGCAGCTATGACACCCACACCGGCGCCCTGGAGGTGATCGAGCCCCGCCCCTGAGACGCCCCGACACCAACCGGCCAGCGCCCCCGCCGAAGGGGCAGCCCAGCGGCCGGCGGCACCGTCCGCAACGCCCCTGCAGCCACAGCGCTCCCTGATCCGGTCGTCCTGCCTCCGCCCCCCTGGAGGGCGCGTCCGCCCAGCCGCTGACCCAGCGCAGCCCACCACCGGGCAGGAAAGATGCGCCCGCCTCCCGCAAGCACGGCGTTGATGCTCCTGTTGATCGTCGAGCTTGCCGACGAGATGAGCACCCTATGGTGACCGGGTGCGGTACTTGACGGAGTCGTTCATCCTCGGGGCCCTGCGGCGGGAGCGTTCGGTCGAGCAGTTCCTTGGGCCGTGCGGCCCGACGGAACGCCCGGTGTCGGCGAAGCAGACGTCCAGGCCGGTAGCCAGGGCCAGCGCGGCATGCCGTCCCCTCCCGGTTCCCTGGTCCCAGGTCAGCGACTTGCGCACCAACTCCGGCATACCGTCGATCTGTTGGGTGAGCACGGTCGACAGGCCGTCGGCGTTCTCGCCCTTCGGCAGGGCGAGGATCATCAGGAAGCGGGTGGCGCGGCCGGCCGGGGTCGCGGCCGCGGTAGCGCCGTTCCTGCCCACGACGAGGTCGCCTTCCCAGCGGCCGGGGACCCGGCGGACGAGAGCTTCGGCGGGACGGTCGTGGATCGAGCGCAGGCCGGCGATCCGGCTCCTTGGGACGCATCGGGCCTGCGGCGGGGGCCGCGGGCAGTGCGGCGGCTGGGCAGCATCACGCCCAGCCGGGCGAGCTCGCCCTTGGGCGGTGCGTAGATCCACGTGCAGACGGCCTCGTGGGAGATCGTTTCCCCGCCGGCCGGGAGCGAGCCTTCCATGACTGCCACACTCGTGTCCTGGGCCTCGAGTTCCAAACGGCCCGCGATCTGGTTCGGCGTGCGCCCGTACCGCAGGTCGGCCAGGACCGGCTGCCGCAGCAGCACGTTGTCGTCCAGCAGGCGTTGCTGAGGCCGCCGACGCCGCGTCGCCGCCCGCTTGTCGGCCGTCGATGCCCGGTAGCCGCGCGTCGAGGAGTTGCGTGCCGGCTCCCGGCTGACCACCGACGAGCATCGGCCGACCCGCCGGGCGATCTCCCGCACCCCTTCACCTTGGGCGCGTCCGACCGCGATCTCCTCACGCTCCTCACGCGTCAACGGTCTCCGCACGGCCACGGGCAACCCTTCTCACCCGCACTGTCGCTTCGAGGCGATGACACCGCCCGCCCTTGACCGGCCAGCACGGCCCGCACACTCCACGAGCGGGCGGCCCCGGTCGGCAACGCTTTCTGAAACGCCCCACTCCGTTGGACTCCGGACCGAGTGGGGCGACGAGTATCCCTGGCCGTTTTCAAAGATCCTCATCAACCCGCCCTCACCCCCGCAGCGAATCGCGCAGCAGAGTCCGGTCGGACCTCAAAGCGCCGAAGCCAGTAAACGCCAAGCTAAATACAGGTAGCTTTTACGCCCGCCTTTACCGTAAGTATGCCAATGTCGCAATTAGTGCCGCATGCGAGGATCCCGGCGGGCGTTATGTCCAGAGCGCCCGCCATTGCGGGCAGGAGCAAGCGCGAGGAGACCCGCTTGTTGAGGTCCCGGATGCGGACCGTGCCGTCTAGTCCGCCAGTGACGGCGGCGGGTCAAGCGGCTGGAGGAGGCCGGCGTCATCGCCGGCTACCGGGCCGTCAGCGACCCCGAGGCCATGGGCCGCGGCATGGAAGTCCTCGTCGACGTCGAGATCCATGCCCAGGACCGCACGACGATCGAGGAGTTCGAGGCCGCCGTCGCCGCGTACGACGAAGTCGTCGAGTTGCGCCGTATGTACGGCAGCCCGCATCACTTCGTCCGCGTCGCCGTCGCCGACGACGCCGCCCACGAGGCCTTCGTCATGGACAAGCTCACCGGCCACCCCGCCGTCCTCCGCCTCGAGTCCCACCTCACCATGAAAACGATCAAGGCCGAGGGCTGACTCTCAGACCCCGGCCGCTCGGTGCAGTTCGGTGCGGGACCGGTCCGGCAGCCGGACGGCTGCCGGGATGCGAATGTGGTCAGCGGCGTTGTGCGGCGGCGGTCAGAGCCTGGTCGAGGATGTCCAGGCCGCGGTCGAGTTCGGTGTCGGTGATGGTGAGCGGGGGCGCCAGCCGCAGGATGCTGCTGCTGCCGGGGAACTGCACGATGTTCAGGTGCAGGCCCAGACGGAAACAGGCGTCGGTGACGGCGCTGCCGAAGTCGCCGGCCGGCTCCTTGGTGTCGCGGTCGGTGACGAGTTCGACGCCCTGGAGCAGCCCGCGTCCGCGGACGTCACCGATGTGCTCGTGACGGTCCTTGAGTTCACTCAGGCCGCGCTGGAGCCGGTCGCCGAGCCGCCGCGCGGTCTGGTCGTAGGCGCCCTGGGTGAGGACGTCGATGACCGCCAGGCCCACGGCCGCCGGCAGCGGGTCGGAGACGTGGGTGGTGGCGAAGTAGTAGCCGCGCTCGTGGCAGCGCGCCTCGATCTCCTCGCTGGTGATCACGGCGGACAGCGGCAGCCCCGCCCCGAGGGTCTTGGACAGGGTGAGGATGTCCGGCGTGACGCCGTCGCGCTGGAAGGCGTACCAGTCGCCCGTGCGGCACAGCCCGGTCTGGGCCTCGTCGAGGATGAGGAGCATGCCGCGCTCGGCACACTTCTGCTTGAGCGCGGCAAGGTAACCCGGCGGCAGGTCGATGACGCCGCCGGTACTCAGGACGGGTTCGGCGATGAAGGCCGCCAGGCTGCCGGTGGACTGCCGATCGACCATCGCAAACGCGTGGTCCAGTTCGGCCTGCCAGTCGTGGCGCCCGTCGCGGGTGAACAACGGCCGATAGGCGTTCGGCGTGGGAACGACGATGTTGCCCGGCGCCACCGGCCCGTACCCGGCCCGGGACACCCCGTAGGTCGCCGCCGACGAGGCATGGGTGACGCCGTGGTACGACTGGTCGAAGGCGACGACCTCGTACCCGCCGGTGGAGAGCTTGGCCATCTTGATGGCCGCCTCGTTCGACTCGCCGCCGGTGCTCAGCAGCAGCACCTTGCTCAGGGAGGGCGGCAGCGTCCGGGCCAGGGCGGCGGCCAGATCGACCACGGGCCGGCTCAGCATCCAGCTGAACAAGTGGTCCAGGGTGGCGATGGACTGGCTGACGGACTCCACGATGGCAGGGTGGGAGTGCCCCAGCAGCCCGCTCATCTGTCCCGACGTGAAGTCGAGGATGGCCCGTCCGTCGCTGTCGAACACATACGATCCGGCGGCCCGTTCGATGAGAGCCGGTGAGAAGTCGCTGCGGGCGTAGCGGACCAGATGACGACGGGCCGTCGCCCAGAACTCATCGGCGGAGCCGACACGACGGACGGCCGCGGACTGGTCGGTGGGTGCGCTCATGTCCTGCCTTCGCCTCGGAAACAGGGAGTGCAGCGAGGCTAGGAGAAACAGCCGAGCACCCGATTGCAAACATTGCCCACCGGACAGCTTCCTCGGCATACTTCACGCGTGGACCGCACCGACCGCGCAATAATCGAGCAACTGCGCCGCGACTGCAGCCTGGCCAACACCGAACTCGCCGACCGGATCGGCCTGACGCCCTCACCCTGCCTGCGCCGCGTCAGACGCCTGGAAGAGCAGGGAGTGATCCTCGGCTACCACGCCCGCATCGCCCCCAAGGCCCTCAACCGCGGCTTCGAGGTCCAGGTCGACCTCGAACTCACCGACCAGGCCCGCACCACGGTCGAGCGCTTCGAAGCCGAACTGGTGGCCCTCCCCGAAATCGTCGAGGCACGCCGCATGTTCGGCGCTCCCGACTACCACGCGCTGATCTCGGTCGCCGACCTGGAAACCTACGAGCAGTTCATGACCCAACGGCTGCTCGCCCTGCCGGGCCTGGCCAAGCTCCAGTCCCGCTTCGCGATGAAAACCCTCAAAGCCGACGTGCCCCCGCCCGGAAGGTGACGACAGCACCGCACCCCCGTCACTTCGCCTATCTCGTCCCCGAGCCAGGCGACACTCTCGCCCGAAGCTTCTCGCATCAGACGCAGGTCTCAGTGTCCGATCCGGGCCTCTCGTTTGACAGACCCGGCGACGTCGCTGCGTAAGGGTGAGAACACGGCGCTGCTGACAGCGCGGACGGTGCTGTCGGTGTCCGTACAGGGACTCTCGGCGGATGCGTCCGCGCTGCTGCTCGGCCCCGACGGCAAGGTCCGTGGCGATCACGACCTGGTCTTCTACAACCATCCAGCCCAGGACGGTGTATCCGTCGAGGGCGCGGCGGTTCACTGCGGAGCTTTCTCGCCTGCCGGCCGACGTGCACCGTGTAGGCGTGGACGTGAGCGTTGATCCGCCGCAACCAGGCGCTGTCTTTACCCGAGCCCCTCAGCTGACGTTCACCCAGAACGGTGCCCCGTCGGCGTCGTTCACCGCGCCGGACTTCACCTCGGGGGAGACCGCCGTGCTCCTGGCGGAGTTGTACCGCCGCGGTACGGCTGGAAGGTCCGGGCCGTGGGACAGGGCTATGCCTCTGGCCTTGCGGGACTGGCAACCGACTACGGCGTCGAGGCCGACCCCGAGCCCTCTGCCGTGCCGCTCCCTGCGCAGACATGCACGACAACGGGACAGGCCGCCGCGGTCGACCTGACGAAGCTGGAGCGGCAGGCCCCGGGCCCGCTAGTGCTCTGACCGCATAGGTTCGCCGGGTCGGTGGTCCGGGCGGTTGGATGTGCAGTGACGTCCGATCCGACCGCTGGGGGTGTGGTGGCTGAGCCTGTCCGTGTGCGCAGGTTGACCGACCAGGAGGGGCAGAGGCTGCAGCAGATAGTGCGCCGGGGAAGTACCAGTTCGGTGTGGTACCGGCGCGCGATGATGCTGCTGGCCTCGGCCGGCGGGAACCGGGTGCCGGTGAGCGCGAAGCTGGTGCAGGCCGACGAGGACACCGTCCGGGACCTGATCCACCGGTTCAACGAGATCGGCCTGGCCTGTCTGGACCCTCGGTGGGCGGGAGGCCGTCCCCCCCAGGCTCCGCCCGGGGGAGGAGGGCCTCCCGCCCGCTCAGTCCTGACGACGAGGACTTCGCCGTGGCGACGGCCACCACCCGCCCGACCAAGCTCGGCCAGCCCTTTACCCGCTGGTCCCTCCGCAAACTCGCCGCCTAACTTGCGCCGCGTGCCCGGCCACATGATCCGGATCAGCCGCGAGGCGTTACGGTGCCTGCTCGCGCGCCGCGGCATCACCTCCAGCGCACCAAGACGTGGAAGGAGTCACCCGACCCGGACCGCGCCACCAAGCTCGATCGCATGGAGGAGGTCCTGGACCGCTTCCCGGACCGTGTGTTCGCGTTCGACGAGTTCGGCCCGCTCGGTATCCGCCCCGCCCCTGGTTCGTCGTGGGCACCTGCCGGTCACCCCGAGCGTCACCCCGCGACCTACCACCGCACCCACGGAGTGCGCTACTTCCACGGCTGCTACTCGATCGGCGACGACACCCTGTGGGGCGTCAACCGACGCGAGAAGGGCGCCGCGAACACCCTGGCCGCACTGAAGTCGATCCGCGCGGCCCGCCCGGACGGCGCCCCGATCTACGTCATCCTGGACAACCTCTCCGCCCACAAAGGCCAGACGATCCGGCGCTGGGCGAAGAAGAACCGGGTCGAGCTGTGCTTCACCCCGACCTACGCGTCCTGGGCCAACCCGATCGAAGCCCACTTCGGACCACTGCGGCAGTTCACCGTCGCCAACTCCCACCACCCCAACCACACCGTCCAGACCCGTGCCCTGCACGCCTACCTGCGCTGGCGCAACAAGAACGCCCGCCACCCCGACGTCCTCGCTGCCCAGCGCAAGGAACGCGCCCGCAGCCGAAGCGAGAAAGGCATCCGCTGGGGCGGCAGACCCATCACCGCCGCGGCCTGAACGAACGAACAGCACAGCCCATCACAACGTGCCCTGCGAGGAGCACCGCATGCACCACCAAGACGTTCAGGCCGCCGTGGCGCAGATGCTGGAGGTACTGAGGCCTCGCACGGACGAGGACTGGACAGTGCCGGCCGGCCCGCTGGAGTGGAACTGCCGGCAGACCGCCTCACACATCGGCCACGACCTGCTGGCCTACGCAGGCCAGCTCGCCGCGCGCCCGGCCGACGCCTACCTCCTCTTCGATTTGCGCGTGCGCCCCACCGCCTCGCCTGCCGAGGCGCTGCAGGTGGCCGCCGCCTGCGGCGGCCTGCCCGGCAGCGCGCTGGCCACCGCCGACCCGTCCCTGCGGGCCTGGCACCGGGGCCCGTGCGACCCGACGGGATTCGCGGCGATGGGCGTCGCCGAGATCCTGCTGCACATCCACGACATCACCCGCGGACTGGGCGTGGACTGGCTGCCGCCGACACCGCTATGGGCGGCCGTGCTCGACCGGCTGTTCCCCGACGCCCCGCCCGGCGAGCCCGTCCCAGTGTTGCTGTGGTGCACCGGACGAGGGGACCTGGACGGTCTGCCCCGCCGGACGTCGTGGACGTGGAAGGCGGCACGGCCCGGCTGAGCGCACTCAACTCGGTGAACCTGTGCGGTCAGAGCACCGGAGCCGTGGTCGGGTAGCCGCCGCGGTGGACCGCGTACCAAAGGGCTGCGGCAGGTGGACGTCGACGAAGCGCTCAGGCGCGGTGCAGATCTCCCGCAGGCCCTCCCGCAGCGCGCAGGGGTTCGCGGAGCGAGACCTCCTCCGTTGCGCGGGGGCGGGGCTGGTGTGCACCAGAAGGTGGAGGCCGGAACGTCACATCCCCCTCCGGACGTTTTCATGCGCATTGCGCAGTTGCTCGGGTTCACGACGCACGATCTGCGGATCGCCCACCTGAACCTGTACGGGACGGACCCGGTGCTCCTCGTGGAAGATCCGTCGCCGCACTGGCAGGAGGTCCTGAACGGGCAACGCGAGATGGCCTGTGCCGTGACCCCCGGGGGGGCTCCTGGTGGCATCCGACGAGTCGTTCCCGCAGATGTTCTCCAAGGGAGGGCAGCCGGCGAACCTGTGGCGCTGGGCGCTGTTCTCGGAGGAAACGCGAACGGTCCTTGTGAACTGGGACAAGCGCTGGGCGCCGGATTTGCTCGCTGAGTTGAGGCTGGCTCGCTACCGGTATCCGGCCGACGACACGGTGCGGGCTCTGTATGCGGACGCCGTCCGTGACCCGGCTCTGCAGCAGATTGTCGCCGAGCCAAGCCGGGGTCTGAACGGCCAGGCGCACCCTCTGCGCCATCCGATGCACGGTGAGGGAACGGCGCGGTTCATGGCTGCCCGTGCTGTCGGGGTGAGCGTCCTGACCATCCTCTTTGAGTCCGCTGCCCAGTAGCACCACCAACGCCAGGAGGGAGGATCTCGATGCGGCTCTTGGTCCCGGACGATCCGGTGTTCCTCGGTATGTTCATCGGGATCGAGCAGCCTTTGTTGTACAACCTGTATCACTTCTACCGAAACGATCTGAGTGATGGACAGGACCTGATGATCCGCACTGCGTATTGCAAATGGGGCGAAATTCAGCAGAGTTTTCCGCCTCTGCTCCAGTGGCAGGACCTGGTCCCGGCGGCCCGAGGGCAGGGGGGGCCGGAAAGGCTATGCCCTGCACGACTCGCGAGGCCGACAGCTGTGTCGACGGTCACGTAATTCCCCAGGGGGTGTGGTCACGCAATTCCCCACCCTTTGCCCGCTTCATCGGTCGATCGACCAGGCTGCGTCAGCCGGTGGGGCACCCGCGGCAAGGATGTGGCTGATGATCCGCAGCGCCTCTGTAAGGGGCACTGTGTCCTTGTCGGGATACTCGTCGTTCTGACCGTTGGCGAGGACAAACCCTCCGCTACTGCCGGCAGCTTCCAGGGTGACGGCGTGCTCGCCTGGATCGCTTTCGTCGTCAAGCAGCATCACCATCGCGCGCTCGGTGTTGGTGATCACGGCGAGCGAACGACCGCGTGAACTGGTCAGCAATGTCTCCAACTGCCCATCTGCGATCCGCTCTCGAAGCAGCGCCAGCACCGCAGCGGGCGACGCTGGCGCGGTGCCGTCGTCGAGGGTCCAGGATTCGATCATGTGCGTGACCTTCTCACACGCTCATGCGAGTGGACTGCCCTAGCTGGTCGGGGGCTTGTCCGTTGGATTCTTGGGCCGCTTGTTGGGCCGGTAGCTGGGGCCGTTCATGATGACCTGGTGGCTGGCGTTGATCAGCCGGTCCAGCAGCGACTCGGCGACGACGGGGTTGGGGAAGAGCGGATACCAGTCGCTGGGCGCCCGGTTGCTGGTGATGATCAGGGACCGGCCCTGCCGCTCGGAGACAAGTTCGTAGAGGTCGTCGGCCTGGGGTGCGGTCAGCTGGCACATGGCGAAGTCGTCGAGGATGAGCAGGTCGGGGCGGATGAGTTCGCGCAGGCGCTTGTCCCAGGTGCGGTCCGCGTGGCCGCCGGCGAGCTCGGCCAGGATGCGGCTGGTCTTGGTGAAGCGGACGTTCGCGCCCTGGCGGACGGCCTGGTGGCCGAGGGCCTGGGCGACGTGTGTCTTCCCGACGCCGACGGGTCCGAACAGGATGACGGACTCGCCGGAGTGGAGCCAGCGCAGGGCCGCGAGGTCGCGGATCTGGGCGGCCGGCAGCTTCGGGGAGGCGGTGAAGTCGAAGCCCTCCAAGGTAGCCTGCTGCTCGAACTTCGCCTTGCGCAGGCGGCGTTCAAGAGCGACGGTCTCACGGCGGCTGATCTCGTCCTGGCAGAGGACCTGGAGGAAGTCGAGGTGTCCGAGTTCGCCGCCCTGGGCCTGGGTGAGGCGGGCGTCAAGCGTCTCGAGCATCCCCGACAGCCGCAGCGTCTTGAGCGAGTCGCGCAGGGCGGTGGTCATCACGCTCATCGGGCGGCCTCCTCGGCGTCACCGCGGTCCTGGTCGTCGTGGACCTCGCCCGGCATCTGGGCGGGGACGGTGGCGGCGAACAGGCCCTCGGGCCCGTGCAGGAAGGCCGCGGCCCCGGCGTCGCCGGTCTCCGGTTCCGGGTCGGTCTCGGTGCCGGCGACCAGGATGCCCTTGATGGTGCGGTAGGACGGATCACCGACCGCGACCGCCTTCCGGCAGGCGGCTTCCAGCCGCGTGTCGCCGTACTTCTTCCGCAGCCCGAGCACTCCCTGGGCGGCCCGGAGCCGGTAGAGGGCATTGACCTCCAACAACTGGTCGATCACCTCCCGGCAGGCGTCCCCGACCTGTGAGACGCCATCCGCTTTCCGAACGTGATCGTTTGGTTCGGGCTGGGTGGGTGTGAACTCCGGCTGGTGGTGGGAGAGATGGGCGTGGTTCGTCCGTTCGTCTCGCTCGTGGAGGTGGCTGGTGCCGTCGGTGCTCGGTCTGCTGGAGGCCCGGGAGAAGAAGGTCCGGGAAGAGGTGGCGCGGCTGCAGGAGGAGGCCGAGCGGGTGCGGGCGGCGCTCGTCGAGGCGGAGAGCAGGCTGGCACGGCTGGCCGATGCCCGGGTGACGGTGGCCGAGGTGCTGGCCGAGCCGGCTCCTGCGGTCGCGGAGCCGGTGGCAAACGCGGTGACGGGGTCGGTGGTGTCGCGTTGGGCCGAGGGTATGACAGCGTCGGTCCTGCCTCCGGATTACCAGCGGATCATGTCCGTGCTGGAGTCGGAGGCGGGCCGGGAAGGCATGCGCTGTCAGCAACTGGCCACAGCCCTGGGCCTTCAGGCGGTCCCGGCGAAGGTCGAGGGGTTGCGGTCGAAGGCCAAGCGCCTGGTGGAGCGGGGGTGGGCCCTGCAGGTGCGGCCGGGAGTGTTCACCCCGCTCGGGACGCCGGTCGGCTGACGGCACCGGGGCGGCGTCCGGCCAGACGGCCGCTCATGAGCATGGTCATCGACCACAGCACCATGGCCTCGTGCATGGCCGGCAGCGTCTCGTAGTCGCGTGCAAGGCGACGCGAACGCATCAGCCAGCTGAGCGTTCTTTCCACCACCCACCTGCGCGGCAGCACCACGAAGCCGGTGGTGTCGTCGCTGCGTCTGACGATCTCCAACGTGAGCTGGAGCCTTTCCGTCGCCCAGTCGACCAGGCGCCCGGCATAGCCGCCGTCCGCCCACACCATGCGGATGGAGAAGTACCTCTTGCGTAGCCTTTCGAGCAGGGGGACGGCGGCGTCGCGGTCCTGCACGCTTGCCGCGGTCACTGCGACGGCCAGGACCATGCCGAGGCAGTCGACCACCAGGTGCCGTTTGCGTCCCCCCACCTTCTTCCCGCCGTCCCAGCCGGAGGTGGCGCGTGGGATGTTCGCCGCTGCCCGCAGCGACTGCGAGTCCACGATCGCCGCACTCGGATCCGCAGAGCGCCCTTCCCTCACACGCACGCGGTCGCGCAGCCGGTCGTGGAGCTCGGTGAGCAGGCCCTGGACCTGCCAGCGGCGGGCGAAGGCGTGTACCCGCTTGAACGGCGGGAAGTCCCTCGGCAGGTTCGCCCACTTCACGCCGTTGTCGACCACGTAGCGCACAGCATCGACCATCTGCCGGTGGCAGTAGCCCTCCGGCCGGCCGCCCCGCCCCTCCAGCCATGCTGGAACAGGCAGCGATTCCCGCACCACCTGCCACTCCGCCTCCGTCATGTCCGAGCCGTAGCACGGGATGCGGTCCGGCCGGTCCGCCGCGTTCCCGAACCGGTGCACGAGACAGTCACACGTCCGTGACGGCGAGTTGGACTCCACGGACGCGAGCGCGAAAGACTGCGGCAACAGGTCCTCCTGGGACTGCTCGGACGGGATCGCACCCCTGAACTACCAAGAGGCCCTGCCGTCATGCACCGCCACCGGCGCGATCATCCGATCAGGAACCCTGTTCGACCAGACAAGCCCGTTGCGAGCGGAGGGCTTCTCAGGTCAGATTCAGCCCGCCGTCGAGCACGATGACCTCGCCGGTGAGATATGTGCTGGCGATCAGCGGCGCCACCAGATCGGCCACATCGGCGGGCTGGGCCGGGCGGCGCATGGGCGCGCGGTCCCGCCACAGCTCGTGCGCCTGCGCCCAGTCCTTCGTCATCGGCGTGTCCACCAGCCCCGGTGCCACCGCGTTGACCCGCACTTCGGGTCCGAGCGCGGCCGCGAGCAGCCGGGTCACGTGATTCAGCGCGGCCTTGCTCGCCGCGTACGGCACCGATGAGCCCTTGGGGCGCACCCCGGCGTGGCTGGTGACGTTCACGATGTTGCCGCCCACGGGGGAACTGCGCAGCGCTGGAAGTGCCGCCGTGCACAGCACCCATGGCGCGATCAGGTTGACTTCCAGTAGCTGCCGCCAGTCCGCTGGTGTCGCCGCGGCCAGGTCGTCGTGCGGGATGGGCCAGCTGATGCCCGCGTTGTTCACCAGCACATCCAGCCGCCCGTACCGGCCGAGCGCCGCCTCGACCAGCCCCCGGGCCTCGTCCTCCACCGCCAGGTCCGCCCGCACGTACGCCCCGCCGAGCTCCGCCGCCAGCGCCTCCCCGGCCTCCGCACTGCGCCGTGAGTGCACGACGACCCGTATCCCGTCTGTCGCCAGCCTCCGCGCGACGGCCTCCCCGATCCCCGACGTCGAGCCGGTGACCAGGGCGACGGGCCGATCCGCTTGTTCAATCCCCATGCCGCGGATCCTGCCACGGTGGCCGTTACACCTGGGCCACCACAGGAACACCCGAACAGGAACCCTGTTCGACTGATCAAGCCGGTTGACCGGAAAGCGGATGGCCTCTGAGGCCTGGCCGCGGCACCAGATCGGCGTCCGCATCTGGAAGGCGATCTTCTCGGGCGGGTAGTCGCCTCTGTCGGTGCGCTTGCCCTGCTCCAGGGCGGCGTGGGTCTTGACCAGCTCCCCCTCATGGAAGATCTGAACCATGGTGGCGGTGGAGCGGACATCGACGCGGCGGCCGATCAGCTTCCAGGGCACCGAGTAGAGAGTGCGGCCGACCTTGACGTGGATGTCCGGGCCGACCATCGCCTTCGACCATCGGGCCAGCACGAACGGCTCGGGCGGCAGGGGCAGCAGGGCCGAGGCCTCCACCGCCTCGAACACGGACAGCGGCTTCGCGCCGTCCAGCGGGCGACACTGGCGCTGACCTGCTACGTTCCTCGCCCAGAGCAGGGCCTCGGCCTGCATGTGCTCCAGCGAGGTGAACGTCCGCCCGCTCCAGAACGAGTCCCGGACATAGGGCATGGGCCGCTCCACCCGGGGCTTGTCCTTCGGCTTCGAGGCCCGGGCCGGATCCACCAACGTGCCGTAGTAAGAGGCGAGTTCGGCATACGACTTGTTGATCTGCGGATCGTAGAGATCCGGCTTGTCCACCCCGGTCTTCAAATTGTCCGGCACCAGACGCCGCGGGACACCTGCGAAGAAGCGGAACGCTTCCACGTGCGCGAGGGTCCAGGCGTGCTGGTCCATGTGCACCACCGGGCGCACGAACATGTGCCTGGAGGCGGGCAGCACCATCACGAACGCCCAGATCCGGTGCCGCTTCCCGCTGGCCGGGTTGATCCACTGCCCCAGGAAGCCATAGTCGATCTGGGCCTCCGAGCCCGGCTCGACGTCGTCCCGCAGCACCGTGACCTTGGAGCGGGCCGCCTCCTCGGGCAGGTTCTCGTGCACCCAGCGGCGGAACGTCGACAAGGACACCTGCAACTTGCCTTCGTCCCGCAGGCGTTGGTGGATCGTGGTGACCGTGGTGGTCTTCAGCAGTTCCTTGACGTCGTCGCGGTGCGGTTCGATCTCTGCCCATCTGACCTGGTTCAGCTTCCGGCCGGCCAGCTCCGGGAACCAGCTCTTGAGCAGCTTGGCCCAGTCCGCCTCGCTCATGGGCGGCCCGCCCGCGGTGATCCCGGCCGCCTCCGCCGGCGCCAGGTACTTCCTGATCGTCTTGCGGTCCACCCCCAGCGAGGCGGCCACCTGGCTCTTGGAGCGGCCCGCGTACCAGTGCACGTAGATCTCGACGATGTCGACCACGGTGAACGTTCTCCTTGCCATCCGGCGTGTCCGTCGGCCTCTCGGCTCGCGGATCGAGGGACCGCGACGACTCCGAGAGGTCCAGGTCCTCAACCCGGCACCGGCACGCCCATGGGGAACCCGACCGATTCACAGGGAATGGCAAGCAGCTACTCAAACCACCCTAAACAGGGAATATCGCACCGATTCGGGCACGGTTGGCGGCATCCCCGGTGGTCAGCGTCCCGGTGGGGAGTCGTGACCACGGGGGTGGGGAATTACGTGACGCTGATCATGCAGATCGTGGGGAATTGCCTGACCGTCGACACGCTGACGTGCCTGTACTCCGTGGACGTCCCGGCGGAGTATCTGCACACCCTGCGGGCCTGTCACACCATGCTCGCTCGAGCGGAACGGGAAACTGGCCGGCTCACCGATGCGCTCGACGAGCTGGCGGAGGAGACGAGCATGCGGTGTCTCGTCGGTGACTTCGGACGCGTACTGGATGTGATGGAGCTCAAGACACCGCCCGGCCTCCTCAGGGCCATTGGGCGTGGAGCGCCGTCCGGGCCGGTACCGGCCATCACGCTGGATGCGACGCAAGAAGCCGAGTATCAGGACTTCTGTGGACGCGTCGTGTACGCCTTGAGCGCCGGTGACAGGTTCACCTACACCTCCCACCGCGCGATGTACTTCTGAAGCCGGTGCCCGGAGGGCCCGCACCGGTGGCGGGCCCTCCCGCCCGCGCGTCACCCCGAGACGCGCCGAGGCGTGAGACAAGTGCCGACCTCCGTACGTGCCTCACGAATATCCGAGAGTTCGTCAGGCACGTACGGCAACCGCCCTCATGGGACGTTGTCGACGGCGAGGAACCTTGCTTCAACCAGCCGCAACGAGGTCCGTCAGGTACGCAGAAGTCATGGCAGGGCCGGCGCGAGGCCGCTTGAACCGTCCGGGTGCAGTATGGGGTGGCGGTCCAAAAGTCCGTGAGGCACGGAGAACGCCTCAACCATCTCCAGCGCATGAGGTGCGAGGTCGGCGACGACACTCTCGACGACGTCCGGCAGATCCAAGACCTGATCTGTAGTCAGACGCCCTTGCGCCAGGAGGTCGCCGCTGTGGGCGGCCACTTCGCGAAGGGCGAAGAGGCCGTGCAGGTCCACGAGCAGCGACCGGGCGTGTGCCGATGCGGTTTGGGCGGACGCACTCAGCAGAGCCTCGGCGGCCAGGCGATGGGCATGCGCGTCGACGAGTTTCAGGGCCGGGGTGACCGTTGTGTTCCATCGTTCCAGGGGTGAGCGAGCCCCCTTGGTGCGCAGCCGCGTACGCGCCCGCTCGTGCCATATTCGCTCTACGTCCGCCAGGAGGTCCTGCAAGTGCTGCGGATCGCGCAGCGAGCGATCCTCGGGCAGTGCCTCACTGGCCGGCTTCGGGGTGAGGCCCCCCAGAAGCATCTCCCCGGCCGCCTTGGTCCAGATGACAAGATTGTCTCCCTCGGCGGTGATCGTGCCCTCGTTGGCGGCTAGCTGGAACGTTATGCCGTTGGCCAGAGCGAGCCCTTGCGCACCGCACCTCTCGCGGCACTCCGTCATGACGGCCCGGGCCCGCCATGTGATCCACCCCTTGGCGACGGCTATCAGCCGTTCGCAGTCCTCACGGTCGGCCTCCGTGGACTGGCTCCACTGCCGGACAACGGACCGGTGCAGCAATGTGGCTGCGTAAGTCGAGGCAAGGGCGTCCAGGAGCGGTGTGTGGTGGCTCCGATGTGACATCAGGGGCACCCGCTGCCCCTTGGTCATTCCTGCTGTCTGCCGGGTGTGGGCGTGCCGCACGGCGATGCCCAAGGCGTGCCGTGTCACTCCCAGGCTGTATGCGCTCATGCAGAGTTTGCCCATGGTCACGCGACCGATGGAATGGAGGAACCGTTTGCGGCTGTTGCCCAGGGAGCTGACGAACTGGCCGTCCGGGCGGAGTCGTCCATGCTCCCCCTGCAGCATGGCGGTGAACGGCAGGGGGACGCTGCGGAACGCTGTGGTGCAGTGATCCACGGGAGCGCTTCCGGTCTGGGGCAGGTCCCAGACCTCAACACCCGGCAGATGCTGCCCGTTCCTGTCGCTGAGAGGGGTCAGGAACAGGAACACGCCCTTGTCGTCCCCGTCAACGATCAGCCGGGCCGCGACGAGTGCGTCCTTCGCGCCGCCTACGGAACTGGTGTTGGGCATGAACTTTCGGGCGCCGTCAGACGGGGTGTCGAGCACGAAGCCGCCTGACGCCCGATCGAACGTGGCGGTGGTTTCCAGCTGGGAAGCGTCATTGCCGTGCGCTTGCTCGGTGCACAGGAAGGTCCCCAGACGCTCCATCTGGAGGTAGGGCGTCAGGTTCCGGTCCTCATGGTCGTGATCCAGGAGGCTGCCGAGGAACAGATTGAAGTGGATGCTCGCGATCGTTGCCATGCCGGCATCGGCAACCCCTGCCCATTCGTGCAACGCGGTCAGGGAAGCGGCGTCGGCAACCAGAGCCCGAGCATCGGAAACAGCCTCATTGACCAAGTGGAGTCGCTGATAGGACAGCTCGGTGCGCTCCCGGTGCGTGAGTCCTTCCTGGAAGGCGAAGGGAGCAGAGCTGAACAGCTCGCGCCACGGCCCGTGGAACTGCTCAGCCTGCGTGCCGAAGAGGGCAACCTGAAGCGCAGGCAGGGGGCTTGTCTTGCTGGAGAGGGGGGAATCGATCACTCCGGAAACGTAGCCCAGATGCACAGGCGCCACAGCATGGTGATCAACACGATTGAGACAGGCCGAACGGTGGTAGTTGCCCATTGGAGTCGAAGTGGCCTGCGAGCCGGTCCAGGAAGCGGCACATCACCTCGGCGGTGAAGCCCTCGGTGGCCGTGACGGTTTGAGTCGGCCCCACTCGGACGGTCTGAAGTGGCCCCACCCAGAGATCGATTGGGGCGGTGTGACGGTTTCAAGTGGCCCCGGCTGTCGGTGCGAGCTGGCCCCACCGGCGTCGTCTGGTGGCATGATCGCGGCATGACTGCAGTGCTGCCGCGGACGATCCGAGCCGTGGACACCGACCAGTTCCTCCTGCTGAAGCAGGAAGCGGCGCGGTTGGGCTTCAGTCAGCGGCTCCCGGCCGATTGGCTGCGGGAGCACTGCGCCTGCCGAAAAGCTCATCCGCGCAGGTCATGCGGCATGTCGGTACTCGTGGAGGATGCCGCCGAGTCGTTGGCGTCGTCGTATGTCGAGGCGGGTGATCTGCTTCGGATCGCTGATCGGCATCGGCAAGGGGCGTAGCGGGCGGGCGTTGGCGATGCCTTGATGGGGCCGGTGGGAGTTGTAGAAGTTTTCGAACTCGCGTAGCGCGTGGAGCAGGTGTCGCTGGTTCCAGATCAGGGTGCGGTCCAGCAGCTCGCGCCGACAGGTCTGCACCCACCGCTCCATGATTGAGTTCATGCGCGGCATCCGTACTCCGCTGAGCACCACCTCGATACCCGCGTCCTTGAGTACCTCGTCGAACAACCGCGGGAACTTCCCGTCCCGGTCCCGGATCAGGAACCTGGCCCGGCAGCCGGCGTCTTCGAGGTCCATGACGAGGTTCTTCGCGACGTGCGTCACCCAGGATGCGGTGGGGTGCGCGGTGGCGCCGAGGACCCGGATCCGGCGGTTCGCGTGCTCGATCGCGGCGAACACGTACAAGCGGGCCCCGGACAAGGTGACGGTCTCGAAGAAGTCGCACGCCAGGAGCGCGTCGGCCTGGGAACGCAGGAAGCCCGCCCAGGTGCTCGAGGCCCGCTCGGGCGCCGGGTCGATGCCGGCCTCCTTCAAGATTTCCCAGACGGTGGAGGCGGCCACCGTAACGCCCAGAACGAGGAGTTCGCCATGGATGCGGCGGTATCCCCAGTTGGAGTTCTCGCGGGCGAGCCGCAGCACCAGCAGCCGGATGGAGCGCACGGTCCGCGGCCTTCCCGGGCGCTTGGGCCGGGAGCGCGCAGCGTGGCGGCGTGCGACCAGATCGCGGTGCCAGCGCAGCACGGTGTCCGGACGCACCACCAGCCGTATCCTGCGCAGCACCTGCGAGGGCAGGCGGTGCAGCAACGCCGCCAGGAACGCGCGATCGTTCGGGGAGAACCGAACCTTTTCGCCACCGAGTTGGCGCTCCAGCACCGTGATCTGATGCCGGAGGGCGAGGATCTCCGTTTCCATGTCCCGGTCGCTCATGGGCAGCAGGCGCAGCACGGCGAACGCGTTCGTCACGGTCAGGTAAGCCAGTCGTAGCAGCACGAGCAGCCATCATGCCGGGGTGATCGCCAGTCCCGCGAGAGCACCGATTCCAGCGTCCGTGCTCGAGAACCCGCGCATCCCGCACACCGGCTCCTACCTCGGCGGATGAGGTTTTCGGCAAGGGCAACGCCCCCTCCGTGCCGCGTGGCACAAACCGTAACGCTTATCGTAACGGAGCGTGTAGTGGATGTAGATGCGATGGCGGAGCAGGGCAGAACTGTAGCGGATGATGCCCGCCTACGAGCAGCGCGCTTCAGCGCGGCAGTCAGCCTGTCGCCTTGGCGCCGGACGACGTCCCGTACCAGGTCCTTCACGCTCCACATCACACGTCCTCTCGCCCGGCTGACGCCGAGTTCCTGTAGTGCGTCGCTGTTTGTTCTCAGCGAAGTTAGTCGGCGGGAGGGCCCTGAACTGCGGCGACTGGATTGAGTGAGACGGGTACTCCTGAGGCTCCTTCAGAGCGGGACCAGAACGGCCAAGAGCCACTTCTTGCCCCTCTCGGATAGTTAGGGTTTCCGCATGACTCCCGCGGAACGGTTCCTCAAGGAACACCAGGACGTGATGCGCGCGGCACTCGACCACTACGCACTCACCTGCACGAAGGCACTCGTCGAACGAGGTGCATCGGGTGACCCCAAAGTCGTCGACAGAGTGAGGGAGCAACTGGCAGACGCTCAGCGAGCTCGGGACGAGCTGTCTGGAGCTCTAGGAGCCAGCTGATCCGTGAGTAGAGCCCTGCCAGGGGCTCCACTCTGCGACGCCTGCCCGAGCTGCCTACGCCCACTCCACGCCCAACTCCCGCAGCGCGCCCTGCTGCTCCGCCGTGAGTTTGTCGCGCCTCGACTTGGTGTTGGAGATCCATACGCCGAGCTTCACGGTGACCGGCTCGGTCTGGCCGTCGATGGTGATCTGTTCGCTGTGGCCGCGTGGCACCGGCCGGTGGGCACCTTCCCGCGCCACCCACTGTGCAAGGGCCGCGAGTCCGCGTTGGAATGCCTGTTGCGCCTTGCTCGGGCCCTTTGCCGTACGCCCGGCTGCCGGGGCGCCAGGCGGCGCCGAGGCGGGCTTGATGCCCAGCGCGGTCAGTCGTTCCTGCTGCTCGGCGGACAGCTGCTTCCAGGTACCCGGCTGTTTCTGCCGCTGAAGCCACTTGCCCAGGTCGTCGCCGTCCATCAGCACGCCGGGGGCGATGTCGAGCAGGTGGCCGTCGGCGTCGACCAGGTCCGCGAGCACGCGGTACTGCCGCTGCCAGTCCAGCGGCCACAGGCAGTTCCAGTCCGGGTCGATCGCCGTCAGCTGCTCCGCGCGCGCGGCGACCCGCTGCGGGTTCTTGCCGAGGCCGCCCTTGCGGCGGAGGTTGGCCATGTGCTGCCCGATGGGCACGGGCCGGCCGTCGGCCGGGTCGTCCCAGAGGGCGTCCTGGCGGGGTGCGAGGTGCCCCGTGGCGCGCCGGTAGGACCGGAGCGCGGCGAGCTTGGCCTCCCACGCCTCCTCACCCGGCTCCCACACCATCCCGGCCTCCGGCGCGTCCAGCAGAGTCTTGCGCCGCTCCTCGAGCTCTCCGGCCCGCAGTGCTTTGCGCTGCTGGTGCACCCACCTGCCCAGCGGGAAGTCCTTCGTCACGCCTACCTCGACCTCGACGTCATAGGGCACGGCGTGCAGGCCGGTGATCTCGTTTTCCTTCCGCCAGCGGATGAGGGCTTGGTAGCCCTCGAGCCACACCAGGGACTCGGGCCGGTACACCCGCGTGCGCAGGAACGCGGCGATGGTGGCCGCGTCGCGCGGTGTGGAGAAGTGCAGCAGGGCCGACTCGGCAGCGGCTTGGGTGTCGTCCTGCTCCTGGTCCTCGCCGTCGTTCTCGCCGCCGGCGCCGATGATGCGCCCGTCCTCATCGCGTCGGATGTGCACGGTGCGTTGTCCGTGGGTGAGGGCGCGGCAGGCGAGCTGCTCCACGAGTCGTTCATCATGGCTGCGCAGGCCCTGGAGCACGGCCACGAGCGGCTTGCAATGTGCCGTGCCCTGGTGAGGGCGACATACAGTGAGCGATGATGGTCCCTGCCATGGTCGAGTTCATGGGCCGGTGCTGCTGCCTCGGGCTCTTCCAAGTCGACGGAACCGGCTTTCTCCAGCCTCAGCCGGTCGAGCCCTTGGGGAGCCAGTCCGCGAAGATCTCCGGCAGGCGGTTCAGGTCCTCGGCCGTGACGGTGATGAGCCGCAGGCCGTGGTGGCGGGCCAGTTCCCGCTTGCGGGCGACCTTCGCCACGTACGCCTTCTTCGTCATGAGGCCCAGGGCCTCGACGAACGTGCCGTCAGCCAGGCGCCAGTCCGCCCGTAGGCCGGTCGTGTTGAGTTCCGGATGGCGCGGGTAGGAGGGCTCCGGCTCATGAGCCACGCCCCAGTGATGAAGGAAGTCGTCCACGTGCCGCTCGAACAAGGAGCGGCACGGATGACCGTCCGTGGCCGTGGTCGCTGTACCCATCGAGGTGCGGAGCCCGTCTGTGAGGAGCCCTGCGTATGCCAGCCACTCCGTCCAGGTGCGGGCCGGGCGCGTCGGCCGCGCACTCAGCAACGCGAAGTTGGGACGCGGCAGCAGGAAACGGCAGAGCAGCACCTCGTCGACCAGGGCGTGGTCCTCGAAGGGAACTCCGACACGGTCCAGCTGGGTGAGGGACGGCGGCCCGGAGAACTCGGCCTCCGCCAGCCTGCGCAGGGCGTACACGATCGCCTCCGTCCACGCCCCGTCCACTCCGGTGTCCCGTAGCACCCCGCGGCTCGCCAGGGCACAGCAGCCGTGGCAGTAGAACAATCCTGGGCGGGCCGACTGAGCGGAGCGCCCGCAGAGCCGGCACGGCCCGCGCTCGGCCAGGTTCACGGGCGCGGCGAAGAGCGCCTCCAGCGCTCGCCGGTAGTACGAGTCCTCGGCCGCGTCGTCGATGAGCGGCGGCAGCAGGCTACCGGCCCGCGCGGAGAGCGCCTCCCCATCGTCGGGCTTCGCGTTGAGCCACCGGCGGTGGAGTTCTGGTATCAGCCGCTGCGCGGCGGCCGTTACCCGGCTGTTGTTTCTGACGGGGCTGATCTCGGCCGGCGCGACCGCAGCACGGAGGTTGTTGTTGCGGCTCTCTTGGAGCTGAGCAGTCCTTTAGGTGCTGACCAGGATGTTGCTCGGTTTTGGAGAGCGGTGTTCAACAGAAGTTACTGATTGGTAGTTTTCTGGTGCTGTGCTGAGTGTGTGTCTGCGAGTTGGCTTGACCTGCGGCTTTGTAGGGCGTCTCCGTGGCCTGCTCAACAGGAGCGTTGACTGCTCAGGGCTGAGGAGCCACCGGTAGTGGCGGTCGAGGGCGCGCCGGTCGACCTCGTCGTGGAAGCGGGCTTCGGGCACGTACTGGCCGCGCCAGAAGAGGTGGCATAGGTGGGCTCGGCGGCCACAGCGGTGACAGCGGCGAGGAGCTGGCCGACCGCCCGCAGGGTCTCCTCGTCGTCGGGGAACCTCAGGCATCGACCTGGGGAGCACGGTGAGCGCGTCACGGGTGGAACAGAACGGGACTTGTTCCGCCTTCGCACCCGTTGGAACAAGCCTGCCGGAGTGCAGGGCGCCAAAGGCGCCGGAAAGCAGGCCATGATGAGGTACAACGGACATCGCTGGGAGCGGCTGCCCCGCAAAGGCCCCCGAACGACGGGGGACCTGTCACGCATTCAGTAGCCAGGGGGAGTGGCGGTATGGCGGAGTCCGTACACAGCGCCGCAGCCAGCGCGCTGGGCTACCAACACCAAACCTGGTGGGCGCTGTTGGAGCTGCTGAGGGCCGATCACGCCCGCCCCGACGCGGCGATCTGCCTGGAACTCCATGACGACATCGCATGGGAGCAGGCCGGATCAGCGACGGAACTCTTGCAGATCAAACACCGCCAGAAAAGTGACCGACGGCTCACGGACGCCTCCCCCGACGTGTGGTTGACGCTGAAGAACTGGATGGACACGGCGGTGCTCTGCGATGTCGAGGGGCCGGCGCTGGTGCTTGTCTCCACCCAGCA
This sequence comes from Streptomyces sp. GDS52, assembly GCF_052246875.1. NCBI lineage: Bacteria > Bacillati > Actinomycetota > Actinomycetes > Kitasatosporales > Streptomycetaceae > Streptomyces > Streptomyces sp. GDS52. Next base: position 129,664 of record NZ_JBQQCR010000002.1, on the reverse strand, counting down.
GGCCAGTCCCGGCAGCGCGATGGCCGCCCTTCGACCCCACTCACGCAGTGAACAGGTGGCCCTGAGCGCGCTGGAGCGCGCCGCCCTGCACCAGGCCTCCGGGCGTGTCCGACAGGCTCGTGAGCAGTTCCTCGCGCTGGGGCTGGCGGACCGCGCCGCATTCGTCTCGCGGATCACCGTGATGGACGCCTCACCACACATCGAGGACGTTCCCGCCCTCGTCCGCGCGGAGCTCCGATGGAGCGTGCCGCCCGGGCACGAGGAACTCTTCCTGGCCATGGTGTGGCAGTGGTGGGACGAGCGGGCGCTGGAACTGCTGCAGAGGCGCAGACGTGCTGTGGACGTCGGAATGGCCCGTGCAGCCATCGCTGACCTGCGCGACCAGTTCACCCGCAGTCGGCTCCCCACCGTCGCAGCCCGCGAGGAGACGGAAGACGACACCCTCACCACGGCCTACACCGACAGTCCCTTCGTCCATCAGATGAGATGGGTGGCCTACCCGCCGTTGAACCTCCGGCGCTCGATTATCGACTACCACCGTGCACAGACCCAGGCCATCCGCTGGATAGCCGAAGACCTCGTCGCAGCGGACGAACTCACCGCTCTCAGCCGCGACCTCGTCGACGAGTGGGAGACCGAGTTCGAGTGGATGCAGATCGAACTTGCCGCCACGGCCGATGAAGCGGCCAGGCAACGAGCAGGTGCCAGACTCCTCAAAGACCTCTCCCAGCGCAACGGCCCCTGCCTGCAAGGCAGATACCACGAGGGATTCTTCGTCCGCGGCCAGCGCCACGAGCTCGCAGACACAGGACGCGTGGGATGGCACCCCGACTTCCGGGACCGCATGCACACCCTGCAGGCGCGATCATGAGCACCCCCCCAACCGGGCAGATCCGTGCCCCCGCCGCAGAAACCGCCTGGAACGAACCGGCAGCCCTCGTTGCCGCCATGCTCAACCCTGCACTGATCGCCACCCTCCTGTCCACCGCCGCCGACGCCTACACACGCCGGCATACATCAGGCATGCCGTGGACGCTGTCCTTCATCATCGCCCCCCTGACACTGCACCAGGGCACACGAGAAGCACTGCCCGCCAGCACCCGCACCCACCTGTCCACCTGGATAAGCCACCACCCCGTACTGCGAGCCGGCTTCCCCCGCCGTGCACAGGTCCTGGTGGCACCGGTACGGACGGGACTGCGATTCGCACTCCGCCACCACGTGCTCGAACTGCACCACGACTGCCTCAAGCCCGCCACCCGGCCGCACACCACACCACCCCAGGAGACCGAGATGCACGACATCCTGCGCAGCGCCCGCCTTATCGGCGGGTGGATGGCCGAGAACGAGACAGCCGCCGTCTTCGCCGGCCTCGGCGTGGGACCCTGATCGCGTGCAACTGCTCGCCCTCATCCTCTACAACGCCGACGGCGGCCGCCGCGTCGTCAGCTTCAGGCCGGGCGCACTCAACGTCGTCACCGGCCAGTCCGCCACAGGAAAGAGCACACTGCTCGAGATCTTCGAGTACTGCACAGGCAGTAAGACGGCCACCTTCCCCATCGGCCCCATGACCGACACCGTCGTCTGGTACGCAGCCCTGTTCCAGCTGGACACCACACGCGCCTTCGCCGCCCGCCCCGCCCCCGGGCCCGGCAAGAAGACCGTCGAACAGGCCATGCTGAGATTCGGTCCCGACCTCGAGCCACTGCCCTACACGGACCTCGCACCGAACACCGACCGCCACACACTGCGCCAGCGACTGGGCCGGTTCATCGGCATCGAGGAGAACCACAGCATTACCCCCCGCGGCAGTGGCCCCTCATCCACCGGCGCCCACCTCGGCCATGCAACGCTGCTGTGCCTGCAAGGCCAAAACGAGATCGCCGACAGGGACCACCTCTTCCACCGGCAAAGAGACCGGTACGTCGCCGCCGACCTCAAACAGACGCTGCCCTACTTCCTCGGCGCAGCCCCCCACGACCAGGCGCGCAAGTATGCGCAGCTCAACGCCGCACGCAGCCGGCTCAAACAAGCGGAGAAAGACCTCGAGCGGGCCCAGGACCCAAGCGACACCGCCCACATAGCCCTTGCCGCCCTCTGGCATGAAGCCCACGCTCTGAACCTGGTTCCAGCGCCAGCTCCGCCCGATGACCACGTCCAGGCCATGCAGACCCTCCAGGATGCCGTTCTCTCACCCGCCACCGAACCGCCCTGCGCGCACGAGGAGGACCAGCGCAAACTCGACCTCGAACGCGCTTGCACCGACCTGCGCGAGCAGCTCAGGGCCCTCGCGGCAGACCGCCGCCTGCTCCTGGCCGAGACCGCCGCCACAGACGACTACACCGCCTCCGCGCGCATTCCGCGAGGCAGGCTGGCGAGCCTCCACCTCATCCCCCCACCTCAGGACGACGACGCGGGAACCTGCGTACTGTGCGGTTCCGTCCTGCCTCAACCGGACCCGTCGATCACCACGCTCAGGAGCAGCCTCGACCGTCTCCAGCGGCAGATGGACGGCATCGACGCCATCCGCCCGGCACGACGTGCCGCTCTCGAGGCCCTCCATCAGCAGACCACCCGGCTGCGCAGCCGGCTCCGTGCGGCCGAGCACTCCCTGCAGGCTCTCGCCCAGGTGGACCAAACCAACGAGCACCTCCCGCGCCCGGATCGCATCGACTTCGCCCGCGGCCGCATCCACGGCATGCTCACCGCTCTGCAGCGCACCATGGGCGCCGACCTGGCACGGCTCAGCCAGGCACGGGACACGGCGCGGGCCGCCGTGGAGGCACTAGAAGCTGAACTCGACCCCCACACGCAACGCAAGCAAGTCCTCGCCCGGCTCGTTCCCGTCAACCGGGACATCACCCTGTGGGCCCATCAGCTGCAGCTCGAACACGGCAGCCAAGGCGTGCACCTCAACCTCGATCTGCTGACGGTCGAGTTCGTCACCGACGCAGGCAGGATCCCGCTCTCAAGACTGGGCAGCGGACAGAACTGGGTCGGCTACCACGTCCTGGCCCACCTGGCACTGCACCGCTACTTCGTACGCCAGCGCAGGCCGGTACCGCGCATCCTCTTTTTGGACCAGCCCTCCCAAGTTTGGTTCCCTCCCGCCGCCCACAACGGCGACGACCACGGAGACGCCCTTGCGGCGGAGCGGCTGTTCCAGCTGGTCCACGAGGTGGTCGAGGACCTAGCCCCTGAACTGCAGGTCATCGTCTGCGACCACGTGGACTTCCCGGCACCGTGGTTCCAGGAGGCCATCGTGCACCAGTGGCGACGCAGTGAAAAGCTCGTCCCTGTGCACTGGGCCGACGCGGCTAGTCCCCGCAGTCTGCCCCGCAAAGCCCGGTGACCCCCGGCAGCCACCCGCTCGCCTTCGGCCCGCGCCTTCAGCCACGGCAATAGCGCTCCAGCACATCTGCACGGGCCTACCGCTTCATATGGGGAAGTCGGTGTAGGCGGCCAGGCGTTGCTGCCAGCGCCCATGATCTCAGCGTTGTTGCCGACAGCCGTCGCTGATTCGCACTCGTCGCCCGCAGGCCTTCGTCACCTGCGATGCAGCGGCAGCGACAGTCACCCTTGCTCGACCGCGATACGCGCCAGCAGTTTCAGCAGGGGCAGGTCGGCCGCCACGGCATCTACGGCGTTGCCGAAGTCGTTGAGGATCAGGTCCTGCTTGCCGTGCGCCAGTCCGTTGCGGATGGCGTAGAGGTGCCTGGCGGTGTCGATGCCGGCCGTTCTCAGGGCCTCCAAGCGGCCGAGCGCTCGCTCCCTGAGGACGGAGAACACCTCGATGGGCTCCTCGGCGTGCCGGGGGAGGAACGCCGGAATGGTTAGCAGCTTCCCGAAGTCGTATCGCTCAAGGGAATCGAGGTGGTCCGTGATGAACCCCAGGCCGTTGTCGCGGCGCGGTGTTTCCAGCACGCGGTAGAGCCCCATGTACTCGGCGAGCAGATCAACGTGCCTGATGGCTGTGGCGTAGAGGGCAAGCGGCTCGCTGCGCCCGGCGAACCGGCCGCTGAACCGTGTTAGAGGGTCGCCGTATGTGCCGTACCGCAGCCGCAGCGCGTCGGTGTAGCGAATCTCGTGGGCTTGCTCGGCGACGGAATCGAGGATGTCGCGGTACGTGCGATTGGCCGCAATCCACGGCCGGTCGTGCCCGACCGGCTCGTAGGGTGCCGTGGCCAGCTCTTGGAGGGGGACGACGACGGTGGGGGAGTCGTGGTCGAAAGCGATGCAGTCTGCCACGAAAAGCACGTCCTCGAGCGAGGGTGCGGTGAGCGAAGCTTCATAGACGCCCTCCGCAGTGAGGGGGAGGGGTACGAGCAGCCCCAGAGGAGAGAGTTCCTGCATGCCCCACTTGCCGTCGGCTTCGAACTCCTCGATGCTTAGGCCGGGCATGCGGATGCCGTACGCAAGACTCGGCCAGTCGATTCCTTGAGCCATGCAGGAAGGATAGGCAGCCCTCCGCAGGCGACCAGCGTCCGCTCCAGGGCGGTTGCGTGAAGCCGCAGTACCAAAGGCAAGCTCGTACGCCGGTACTCGCGGCGGTGTTCCAGTCTGAAAGGCCGGCTGCAGCGCACCCCTGGCGTAGGAACGCGCAGTGAGCCCAGGCCGTCGGAGAGCAGAGTTGCACGAGCCGGACGTCCGGGGGCCGGCCCCGGCTGTGTTCTGCTCTTTTCGGTTGTGGCGTTCGCCGTCTCGGCTTTGCTCATCCCGGGCTCTTGCGGGGCAGGGCGTCGGCTTCCAGCGAGGCGTCCAGGACGCAGACGTGGGCGGTGATGCCTTGCCCGGCCAGATCGGCTGCGTGGTGATCGAGTTCTTGCCGGAGCCGGTCCAGGCTACGGCGGATTGACTGCGCGCGTCGGCTGTCGCCGGTGTCCCAGGCACTGCCGCCGAAGTAGACAGCCACGTACACGCCCGTCGTCCCGTGGGGGCCCTGCAGGTAGCGCTGGCCGAGCTGGTCCCGGATGGCGGTGACGACCTGTCTGTGCCAGCTGCACTTCACCTCGCCAGGCACGGACAGCGCCTGGTCGCCGCTGGTGTGGGCGAGGGCCAGCAGGTCGGGGATGTCGCCATCGGTCTTCGCCAGGCGCGGGTTGATCTCGACCTCCCGCAAGAGTGCTGCCCGTTCCCGCAGCCGTCGCTCGAGCTCACGGGCCAGCCAGGTCGACACCTCGCGCTCCTCCGCGGGCACATACCCGACCCAGTCGTTGTCCCGGCGCTGGCGGTGCCAGAGCTGGGCGCGCAGCGCCCGATCGGTGCGCAAGGCGTCAGCGATGTCCCCCAGCGCCTCGGCGATCACGGCAGCGAGTTGCTCGCGGGAGCCGATGATCCGACGGGACGGTGCGGTGAGAACCTCTCGTACTTCTGCGACCGTGGGCGGCCGCCAGGCCTGGGCGCGCACGGTGTCCCGCATCTGCACGGCGTCCGCGTGCAGCCACACGCTGCCGGTTTGCGCGGCGAGGCCGTCCAGGACGGCGGCGTGGTCCAGGGACGGCTGCGAGAGGAGCGGGCCCGCGATGGTGGAGGCGAATTCGTCGACGGGGCTGCTGCGCACGACGCCTCCGGGGGCCACTAGCTGCCGAGGAAGTGCCCGGTGTGCCCACAGGTACAGCCGGCCGCGCTGCGACGGGGTCAGAGCGGACCAGGCGTTGTTCCCGTTCCTGTGGGCCTGGCCGATGATGTCCCGCGCGAGCTGGACGTCGTCTTCGAAGATCTCGATCAGGCCGTCGAACACGGGTGGAGTCATCGGGCACGCGGCCAGGCAGGCACCTGACGCCACCGCGGTGTCCCGGTCAACGGATGCATCCCCGGTGTTGGCCGCGCAGACGGCCGCGCTGCGTTGCAGCAGGCCCAGGGCCGTCTGCGCCGTCTCTGCGGGCAGCGCTGCGGCGGCGATATCGAGAAGCGCGGCCAGGGCTTGGCCCGAGGGGCGGTCCGCGCGGAGGCGGTCCAAGGCCTGCGCGCTGAGCTGCGGCAGTCGCATATGCCTCTGATGGAAGGCGACGGCGGCAACGTCCGAAGTCAGCACCTGGGTGAGGAATCCGACCGTGGCGTCCTCGTCGTACGCGCCTGCCCGCTTGAGCGCCGACGACAGCAGCGCAAAGCCGCCCGGCACCTCCCACAGCCCGGGCAGCCACCGCAGCCAGTGCTCGACCGGCACCCGGTCGAGCAGGGTCCGGTCAAAAGCCTCGATTACCCGGCAGGCGTTGGTGATGAGGTCGGCGCCGACCTCGTCGGCGGCGTCCGGACCGGTACACAGAAACGACAGGGCCCGCTCGGCGACGGTCTGTTGCTGGGCTTTGGTCAGGGCGGGCCAGGCGGGAACAGGTCGTGCTCGGGCCGAGACGCCCACCTCATGATGCAGGGCTCGCATCAAAGCGGCGAAATCCGTCTCGCCCAAGGCGCCTTCGGCGCTCCAGCGTCCGCCGCATTGCACGGACACCTGCCGCTGACGGGCGCGTTCAGCGCGCGCGGCGGGAGCGAAGCGGGCGGACAGGGCCTCCCACCGCGGCGCGGCTGCCTCGGCCGCAGCAACGACACGGGCCGCCTCCTCTTCATCGACGGCGTCCGCCAGCGCATACAGGGCGAAGAACGCTGGCGCGCTGCCTGAGCGCTCCGCCTCGACTCGTCGCAGATCGTCCAACCACCACTCGACGTCCTCGACGCGCAGCATGCCCACGTCCCGCATCCGTGCGGCGACCGCATGCCCGTTCCCCGCCCGATACACCAGGTCCCATACCAGCTGCCGGCGGCGGTCGCGCTCCAGTGCGGTGATCTCCTGGGCGCTGACTCCCTGCAGCGAGTGATTGGCGGCCCACTGCGCGTCCAAAAGTCTCGTACCCGCGCGCCACGCACTGCTGCCGACCGCAGAGGTCTGGACAGCGGTCCAGGCGGTGCGGCCGAGCATCCGCCGCACCATAGGGTTCGCATGGGCGCCGGAGGTGAGGGGCGCGGCCCATGCCTCAAGGTCTTCGATGCTGCACCGGCCGGCCCGTGACTGGCGCGCCAACATGGCAACGACCCGCCGTCCCATGCTGCTGTGCGGCGCCCGGTCCGGCTCCGCCACCACTGCCAGCAGCCACGACATGTCGACGTGCTCCGGCCACAGCACGGCCAGCAGCTCAGCGCGCAATGGCCAGGGCCGCTCGGCGTCCGCGGCAAGACGCATCGCCCGGTCAAGGATCTGGGAGTCCTGTGTCCCCTGAAGGGCCCGGGTAGCCCATTCCGCCGCGCGGATGCGTTCGTCGTAGCCCTCTCTGCCCCGATCGGTGGAGATCCCTTCGAGCAGCTCCATGAGCTGCGCGTCGAGCTTACGCAGCCCGGTTGCCTGGATAATGAGGGCGGCTTCCTGCTGCTGCCACGCCGGCCCGCCCGCCCGCAGCAGGGGGGCGAGCTGCGCGCCGAGGCCGGCGTGCAGGAGCCCGGCGTAGCCGGAGCGAATGCCCGGTACCGGAGCGACAGACAACTTCGCCACTACCGCCCCGGCCACCCGGGCCCGCTGGGGCTCCGGGAGACCCCGCAGATCGGCCTGCACCAGCACCTCTGGCTCCGCAGCAGCCAGCCACTCCACCACGTCCGCGCGCAAAGCCGCCAACCACGCCGCGACTCCTGCCAGTTGCGGCAGGACCCGTGCTGGGTGCAATGGATCGGCCAGTAGATGCTGCACGCTCGCCAAAGCCAGGTCCTCACAGCGCCGCGCGACCAGGAACTCTTGGACGCTGCGATGCGTCCACGTCCTGCCCGCTCTGCCGTCCGTGAGCAGCGCGCTGTCGAAGACGGCCTCGAGTGCATCGAGGGCGGCTGCGGAATCGTCCACTTCGTCCAGGCTCAGGGCGCCCTCCTCCTGCAGAGGCTGGGACCGCCGGGTCACCTGGGTGCGCCCCGACAGCAGGCTGACCGCAGCCAACTGCTGTGCGGCCGAGAGCCGCTGCGTCAGCGGCGGCCCCTCCCGGCCCCGATCCGCTCGGTCCGTGTTGGCCTCTGCAGCCAGCCCGGTCACGCCCAGAGCGTAGATATGGCTGCGCTGCGACGGCATGTTCCCTTTCACGTACGCCGCCAGCAGCAGACGCAGCGTCATGGGGGAGGCCGCCAGCAACTGCACGTCGGCTGTCTTTAGCGACGTAACGAAGCCGTCCGGATCGGTGAGCTCCGTGGCCGCGGCCTGCCGGATGTCCCGCTCCGTCAGCGGCGCCAGAAGCAGTGTGGCCGAGGATGAATTAGGCCACCACTGCGCGAAAGCCGCCTCCAGCCGTCCCCGCCACACCGACCTCCTGCTGGTGATCAGCACACGCAGGCGTTCGGGATCGAGCCGGGCCAGCTCCCGCTCCAGCACGTCGGCCAGGTTGCCGATGGCGAACAGCGGCTCGTCGAAACCGTCGAACGCTAAGGTCAGATCTCCCGGTGAACCGGTCTCATGCCACCCGGCGACTGCGTCACGTATTGCCTCCCGTACCTCGCTCGGGGTCGAGAACTCCCGCAGCAAGATGGGCTCGACACGCTCACCTGAAGACGTTCGCCGCTGGATCTCCTTCTCTAACTCGAACGACTTGCCCGCCCCCGGCTCGCCCAACAACACCAGCGCCCGGCACGCCGCGAAATCTTTCAGCTCCTTCAGATGCCCGTTGAAGAAACGCGCGTCGTAGTCACGCGGATCTGGCAGCACGCCCCCGAACAGCTGGGTTTCGATCTGCTCCGGTCCCCACCACCGGCTCCACACAAGCTGATCGCCAGCAACGAACCCCACCGAACCCCCTTGACCGCCTCTACACCGCCCCGCGCGCGAGCACATCCTCACATGCGGGCACAAAGGAAGCCTCGGGACTTCGCCGACTCGCAGCACGGCATGCGCTCGCCTCAGCCCCCAACCGGTCGAAGGACAGCAGCCAATACCGTGTACCGGTGCCGACCATGGCACAGTGCGACGCTGTGCTCTGCTCGGCACTTCTCAGCGAGCTCAGCCTGCTTCGACGATCCACTCATCGGGGTTTGTGCGCTGCCACACGAGCGCGACGTCTTCGCCGAGCGACACCGTGACGCGGCGCGGCGTCCAGGGGTCCGCGTCCGCTGGCACGGAACCGTCAATTTGGAGGTCGTCCGGAAGCACAGGTCCCGACAGGACGATGCGGGCTTGGCATGTGCCCCCGCGGACGCCTGGAGAGCCAACAGAGAGCTCAGTGACTGCCAGGTCGGGTGTTACGTCTCTGCTCGTAACCACGACTATGACGTCTTCCGTAAAAGAGGTGCTCGTGCCGAGAACCCCCGGACATGCGATGAACGTGGGGAACTCCGCGGTCGCCGACTTTGGCGGCTCGGTGATCGTGGGCTCGGGCGAGGAGTCTGTGTAATTGAAGCCCGGGGGGATTTGAGGTCCCTCACTGAGCCCTTCCCGGTAAGCGGTGGTTGCTCGCTGTGATCGCGATGCTGGCACTGCGGCCCGTGGCATCCCCAAGTCCGGGCAGGCATAAGGCCCCTGGTAGGAACGATCTTGCGACAGAAAGATCCGACCGAGGGGCCTTACGTGCCGACCAGTGTCACATACACCGCCGTACTCGATGTGAAGCGGTCCACCGCCGAGCACCTGGCCCGACTGCTGCACGACCACCGGATCGCGGCCAGGACCCGCAAGGGACGGCGTGCACTGGGCTGCTTCAAGCAGGCGGTGCTCATCCTGCGCTGGTTCACCGACGGCACCCGCCTGTCCCAACTCGCCTGCGACAACGGACTGTCGACCTCCACCGCCTACCGCTACCTCCACGAAGGACTGACCGTGCTGTCCGCCGGGGCACCGGACCTCGCGACCGCGCTGGAGCGCGCGAAGGCGGCCGGGCTGACGCATCTCAACCTCGACGGCACCATCATCCGCACCGACCGCGTCGCCGCCCCCGGCCCCAACGGCGCGGACCTGTGGTGGTCCGGGAAGCACCAGCACCACGGAGGAAACGTGCAGGTCATCGCCACCCCGGACGGCTGGCCGATCTGGGTCTCACCGGTCCGGCCCGGCCGCGAGCACGACACCACCTGCGCCCGCCGCCACGGCCTGATCGACGGCCTGGGCCGCATCGCCGCCGAGCTGGACATGCCGACCCTGGTCGACCTCGGCTACGAGAACGCCGGCGACGGCTTCCGCCACCCGCACAAGAAGCCCGCGGGCGGCAAGCTGACCGAGACCCAGCAGACCTACAACAAGGTCATCCGCGGCATCCACGGCGTCTGCGAGCGCGCCAACTCCCTGCTCAAGACCACCTTCAAGGCCCTGCGCAGGGTCAGCCTCGACCCCAGCCGGATCACGCAGATCGCCGCCGCAGCCCTCGTCCTGCTCCAGCTCGAGTACGACCGCACCATCTGAACGATCACGCAACGTCATGATCCGTTACTGGCAAAGATTCACTGTCCTCCAACAGCAGCGCCGGACCCGCCACACAGGCGATCGCGAACAGTGCACCCGCCGTGTACCACCCGATCGTCGCCTTCTTAATGCTGTTCACCTCTCTCTGCGGCCCAGCGGTTCTTCCGCACACTACTCAAGAAGACCTGCTCGGTGCCGCGGGTGGTGGTCACCGACAAACTGCGCTCCTACGGTGCGGCCCACCGCGAGGTGATGCCCTCGGTCGAGCACCGCTCCCACAAGGGCCTGAACAACCGGGCGGAGAACAGCCACCAGCCCACGCGGCAGCGTGAACGCGTGATGAAAGGCTTCCGCAGCGTCGGCGGAGCCCAGCGGTTCCTGGCCGCGTTCAGCGGCATCTCGCCGCACTTCCGCCCTCACCGCCACCGGATGACCGCCTCTGACCACCGCGCCGAGATGACCATCCGCTTCGCTATCTGGGAGCAGGTCACCGGCGTCGCCGGCCTGTCTGCCGCGGCCTGAGCACGGAGCGGAAGCTGACCCCACCACACCCGACACACCGTCAGGCACTCACACCCTCAACAACGTGACAACGCCCTCGAGGGCGTTGATCGAGCCGATGATCACGGCCTGAAGGCGAGTTGAGTACGGCTCATGTGCGTTTGATGGCTTCGGCGTTGGACGTGTCGGAGCGCACGGTGTGGAACTGGCTGTCCGTAGCGCGTCGCGAGGGCCGGACGGGGCCGCGGCCGCGGCCCCGTTTCAGGGTGACGCGGGAGATTCGCGATCTGCTCGTGATGTGGGGCGGGAACGTCTCTGCGGTTCACCGTGAGCTTGCCGCTCGGGCGGCGGAGGATCCTTCGTCTGGTCCGGTTCCTTCTCTCTCGGTGCTTCATCGTGCGGTGGTGCGGGACGTGTCGGCGGGGGAGCGGGCGGGCTGCGCACGGGGGAGGCGGGCCGCCGGCGCCATGACGTGTTCGGGAAGCGGCCGCCGACGCACCGCAACGCCTGCTGGGAGGGCGATCACAAGCGGATCCCGGTGCGGGTGGACGTCGAGGGGCGGGCGGTGTGTCCGTGGGTGACGTGGTTCATCGATGTCGCGGCGAAGGTGATCGTGGGGGTGGCGGTCACTCCGCATGAGCCGTCACGTGACGCGGTGCTGGCGGCGCTGCAGACGGGGATCAGCCGTGTCGGACCTTACGGGCCGCGCGGTGGTCTGCCCGGCAGGGTGCGGGTGGACCGCGGCAAGGAGTTCCTGTGCAAGGCAGTGAGCCTTTTCCGTCCTCACTCTGAGCTGGCCAGATGCAGGGCGAGGATGGCTTGGACGAGAGCGGTGATGCGGGTGGTCGAGCATCGGAGCTTGCGGAGGAGTCTCCAGGCTTTGAGGGTGGCCATGGCCTGCTCGACGAGTGCGCGGATCTTCGCGTGGGACCGGTTGACGGCCTTCTGACCGGCGGAAAGGGTTTCCCAGCGGCCCCAGTAGGGGGTGCGGACGGTTCCGCCGGAACCCCGATATGCCTTGTCCGTCCAGCACTTGATGCCGACCGCGGCGAGGGCGTCGACGATGCCGTGTTCGCGAGCCGCGCGGACATCGTGGACGGCGCCGGGCAGGGCCAGCGAGGCCCACAGCAGCCGGCCGAAGGGATCCGTGAGGACCTGCAGGTTCATCCCGTGCTTCTTGTGTTTCCCGGAGTAGAAGGGCCGGTCCGCGGCGATGCGGTCGATCGGCAGGAGTGTGCCGTCGAGGATCACGAACGCCTTCGTCGACGCGACCCGGATCGCGTCGGCCAGGGTGGGCGCGAGGCCTGCCAGGAGTTCGACAGCCTCGGTGGCATACCGGTAGGCGGTCGTGGTTCCGATGTCGAATCCGGCTGTGAGCTGGGCATACGTGTGTCCCATCCGCAGGTGGGCGAGTGCGAGCAGGGCCTGGCGGCCGGGGTTCAGACGCCTCCAGCGGGAGCCGATCGCGCGACGGTGCTGTCGCAGACGGGTGGACAGGAAGCGCAGGGCAGAGCTGGACACGTCGACGCCCGACGGGTAGACAAGCATGCGAAGCCTCTGGTGGAGACGGTTCTCTTGGTCGAAAACCCATCTACCAGGGGCTTCGCCACGTTGTCAGCGCAGCAACCGAGGGGACCTTCCTGCGAGAGGCCCCCGCGCCCGTGGCGATGGGCATCGCCGCCGCATGTGTACCTCCGCGCGCCAACGGAGTCCGCTGTGGAGCAGAATCAACCGATCACAGTGTGACGAGGAAGGCCGTCCATGAGCTACAACGCGACGTTCCTGCAGGCGGCTCAGGCAAGCCAAGGGGTCCTCGTCCGTGGCTGGCTGGCGCTTCCTGCGCCGTCGGCCGACGCGCCCGTGCCGGAGTCGGTCGCTCAGGCGGATGTGGCGGTCGTGAACTTGGAGAACCGGCTTCGTGAGGTGCAACTGACGGCCTCCCCTCCTGTCACGGCGGCGGCCGAGGCCCTTCACTCAGCTGCCCGGGCTGCCGCCGATGCCCAGTTCGACCTGCACATGCAGAACTTCAGCAGCGCGCAGCGCCTGTGCGCTCTCGACGACGTAGCTTTCACCCGTCACACCGACGCCGTCAGGCAGGCACTGGAAGGCTTCGTCGTGGCGGCCTACCGAGAGGGCGCATCGGTGACGGCCACGGGTTCCGACCGGGCCAAGGCCGCGCGGGTAGCCGAAGCGGTACCGGTGGACGCCGCCTGGCTGATTTATCTCTCCGAGCGGATGCCGATGCGCCGCATCCCCGACTTCGTCACCGAGGGCGTCGCCTCGGCCCTGGAAGCCTTGCGGCGCGACGTCATCGACTTCGTCGACCCGGAACTCGAAGCGGCACATCAGGGACTCACTGAGACCCTGGCCTGTCTCGTCGACGAGATCAACGGCACGTTCACCCCCGACCACGACGCCGCGTATACCGAGGTCCCGCCAGAGTGGCAGCGCACCGACCCCGAACGGTACGCCCAGACCCTGCACGGCCTTTCCCAGGTCCGCGATACCGTACTTGACCGCTACAAGGAGCTGATGAACGTCATGAGCCGAAGAGGCCACCTGCCTGCACCGCAAGATCCCCAGCAAGGCCATTCGGTTCGGGTCACCGCCGGCGACAACTCGCCCGTCACGGTCAACGCCCCGTATGCGCACGCCTCCCACGGCGGCCGCGCGAGCGCCGGCCCGCCCGCACCGCCAGACCAGAGCGCCCCGGCCACACCCGCGCCGTGGTATCGCAGCGGTGTTTTTTGGGGTGCTGTCAGTGCCCTGGGAACGGTAGCTGGCGCCATCGTCGCCTATTTTGCACTCGGTAGATGACTGAGCCCGCCCGCCAGGGGCCGCAGCCCGTGGACCAGCTGGAGCAAGGCGTCCTCGACGACACCGCCCCGCTCGCCGGACTGCTGCGCCTCGCGCTCATCATCGGCGGCCACGCCGCCTCCCAACCCCTGAAACAATGGGCGCTCAACGAACTGGAGGGCTACGGAGGCAAGTCCGCCTCCAGTATTCCGGACTACCGGCGCCCGCGCGCGCCCATCCAAGCCGACTCACACTCGCTGACCTGGCAGCGTCACGGCGAAACCATCAGCGCCCTGCACCTTCCCGACATTACGAGGGGCACAATCAGCGAAGAAGTGACCATCCCCTACGGCGTCGGCCAGCTCCAAAACCTGATCGAACGGACTCCGCCCGGCCAAGCAGTCCACCTCAGCCTTCCCGGCGCGGCCGAACTGCGCACGCTGATGAGCGCGATGGAAAAATACCGCAGCCGAACCATTGTCATCGACGACCTGTACTGGGCAGTCTCTCCCTCCGTCCTGCACGGCATTCTTGACCAAGTCCGCACTCGCCTCACGCAGTTCGTCGCCGAACTGCGTTGGGTGCGGCTCTTCTCGAGTGATGATCAGGGTCAGGCCGTGAGGCTGAATGTTGCCTGGTCGGGTGTGGGGTAGAGGCGTTCGTGTTCGCGGGCCGCGTGGTAGGCGAGGTAGGCGTCGAGGTCGCCGTTGCTGGTCACGGCCCGGAGCCGGAGAACGGATTCGGCGCCGTGCAGACCCCAGCGGGCGCCGGTGATGTCGAGGCGGTCGGCGATCAGGTGCCGGCACGCTCCCTCGATCGCTCCGGTCGCGATGGGCCAGCCCTTGGCCAGGGCGGTGTCGTAGCGGAGCTGGTCGAGGTGGCCGGTGAGGTAGCGGTGGCATGCGGTGACCGCCTCGCGCCCTGACGATGTGAGGCCCGCCTGGCCGGCCCGGGCCAGGAGTTCACCAGCAACGCGGGCCGCGTGACCTGCGAGAATCGCGGTGAGACGGTCCGCGGTCCAGGCTTCCGCCTCGCGGCTGCCGGGCTTGTGGAACGCGTGCGCCGCAGCCCAGACGTACTCACTGACGTGAACGAAGTCGATCAGGACGTGGATGTCCGCGCCTCGGCGGGTGGCTTCGGCGTGGATCAGGTCGAGTTGGTGGCGGGCGCCGTCGACGAGGACGATCCAGGGCCGGTGGTGGTGCGGGTCACGGGCCTGGGCCTGGCCGAATGCGTCGGTGATGACCTGCTCGGGCGGGCGGACCAGGGACGCGGTCAGCCACTTGTTCTCCGCTTTTGGGCCTGGCCGACGGGTTCGGTCGCCGCTGCGGCCTTCGGGTGGGCCGATCACGTCGTGCGGGCGGCGCGGGGCCGGGCGGGTGTCGAAGACGCAGACGACGGTCGCCATCCGTTTCCGGTTCGGTTTCTCGCCGGGGGTGAGCCGGCCCCGCCGTCCCTGGGCCGCTGCCTTGACGGCCGCGCGGCGGGTCGCCTCCCGCAGCGCTTCGGGCCGCATGACCACCCCCTTTCCGTCGGCCTGGATCACCAGGGGCATGTCCCGGCTGCAGGGCATCGGGATCCTCGCCCGGTAGAAGCCGTCGATGTCCACGGCCGCCTCGGTGACGAGTTCGGCCAGGCGACGCTTGCCCAGGACCCTCCCGCAGCGTCGCCCGACGGCCGCGTGGGCCTGGTCGAACGAGCCCCGGACGGCCTCGGTCACGGCGAGGCGGCGCAGACCCATCGAGTGCCGGCCCGCGGGCAGCGACAGCATCTCGTCGGCCAGGTGATGGTTGGACACCCCCGGTCCCCGGTGCGCGACACGGGTGACCCGGACATGCCCGAACAGGCAGGCCAGACGGCGGGAATGCCCGGTCTCGAGCCAGGGCCTGGGCCTGCCCTCGGGCCCGGTGGGCCGGATGCTGCCCGGGTCGCGGGCCTCGCGTTCCTCGCGCAGGGCCCGCAGGTCGAGGTGGTCCTGCAGCAGCAGCCGCAGCACTTCCCGCCCCTCGGTCTCGAGGTGTTCCTCCAGCTCGGCATGGGTCCACCCCGCGGCCGGGGCCCCCGACAGGGTGCGTGTCAGCGTCTCGAAGGCGTCGATCGAGCGGGCAAACGGGTCAGTGGTGCAGGTCGTGTCGTACTGTTCCATCCCAGGGCTCTTCTCTCCTGGTTCGTTTTGGTTGGCACCTTCGAATGTAGGGAGAAGAGCCCTGTATCTATGGGGAGTTGGACGAATCCGTCCGTCGGCGGCGGGCGGGGGTGAACAGGCCGGGATCGTTCTCGTCCAGCCAGCCCCGCTCGACCAGCCGTTTCAGCTTCGCCCGCGTGCCCTCGATCTTTCCCGACTGCACCGGCAGCCCGATCCTCGGCACGATCTGCTTGGCCCGCACCGGCCCCGGCGCATCCTCGACGACCTCCAGGATGTCCCGGTACTCCCGCGGCAGGACACCCACGTCCATGCCCGGCTGCCACTTCGGCACCGACAGCACTCCCACCACCCGCCGCTCGGCACCCGCATACGCCGACACCACCGGACTGCCAGCAGGCGAAGCCGCCGGCTCCGGCACCGGTGCCGGCGGCTCCATCTCGGCCAGCACCTCGGCCACCGTCTCCCGCGTGACCCGCAACCGCTCGAGAACCGCCCGGGCCTCCTCCAGACGCCCCGTCAGCTCGGCCAGCTCCGCCTCCAGGACATCCGCCCGCTCACGCGCGGCCGATTCCCGGGCCTCCAACTCCTCGAACAACGAGCCCATTCGCCACCCCTCCTCCACCACAACGGTAGAGACGAGCAGCCCACCCCACAGCCCGATCAGCGTTCTCCCAGTTCAGCCCTTCCCTCCAGAAGAGCCGCACCCAACTGCGTTCCACGATGTCGGCTGGATCCGGCACACCTACCCCTGAACAGGTCAACAGGGCCGTCCAGAACATCAGCATCACCACCGGCGACAACTCACCCGTCACCCTCACCGCTCCGCTCACTCACGCCGACCATGGCGCAACAGCCAGCACCTCAACCGGCGCACAACAGCGCTGGTGGCAACGGCGACGGCGCTAACCCCATGCCCGTCCACCGCAGAGGCTACTGTGGTGGACGGGTACCAACACTGCTCAGCCCCCGCACCATCGAGACTCGAGCGTTCGTCACGCAGCATCCGCTGCGGCTCCTCGCCGTCTACGCCAAAGTGGCCAAGTACCACGCCTCCCGCAGCGGCCCGGCTCGGCGCCGTGCACCCCGCTCCGCGCAGCGACGACGAGAAATGGGGCTGGTGTGAGCGCGACACAGAGCCGACCGGTTGTCAGCGGCACCTCCTACGTGTCCCGCGGTCGCCATTGCAAGCGGTAGTCCTCATGGCTGGTGTGCTCCAGGGCCAGGCGCCGGAATACCTCGTCCAGCACGGTTAGGACCGGGCCGCCGCCGATTCGCGTAAGCGCGTCGGGTGCCTGGGAAGCCTTCACCGCTCGGTCGTACATCTCGAAGAGGGCGTCCCATCCTCGCTCCTTTGGGAGTCCTCGCGATGGGTCGTTGGCGACGCGTTCAGCGCTCCGGTCGCGCAGGAACTGCACCAGGTCGTCTGTTTGCGTCATGAGCGCCCTTTGCTGTCGTCGGGACCGAGGCTGCGAGTAAGTTGGTAGCGGTCCGTGTGGCTCTTCTTCTTCAAACCGCCGGAGACCCCGGTGCCTCGGCACTTCATACGTGCCTCGGAGCCACAGGTCGGGCAAGAGACCTTCCGCGTGATCTCTTCGTCGGCTGCGAGGTATTGGTCGTCCTGGCAGCGTTGTCTCTCGGTCGCCTCTTCGTTCTCGCGCTTCCGGCCCTTCAGACCGTTGTACGCATCCATTGCTTTGGCTACGGCGATCGTCGAGTCGGTGCCAGAAGCCAACTCGTGAATCACCGTGAGAAACCGAGGGCAGCGGGGTCCTGGTGCTCGATCGGCTGGTACTCCTGCACCGAGTGTGCAAGGTCCGCCTTGAGAGTGGCGAGGTCGGAGGCGAACTGGAGAGGGTTGACTGGAGCGTCGGTCATGGCGGTCATCCTTCCGTACTGCGACGGTCCGTCAGTGCCGTTGTGAAGATCTCGCCGTACCACCGGTTGACGCCGCTTAACGTGTCGGGCTGGGGTCAGCGGCGGGGCTGGTCGGGCGTGCGGCTGCAGGAGAGGTCGGCACGAATACCCAGGTGATGGACAGACCAGTGAGCACCAGCACGGTTTCCGCGCCGACGCCGGCCCCTCGCGTGCCCGTGTACGCCCGCCGTGCACACAGGCGGCCAGGAACAGTTATGCCGGTTCTGTCCGAAGCAGGTGGCTTGATCATTACCAGCAGCGTGCAAGGGTTCTTTGTCCACCGCATGCGCGGTGGTAAGTGTTGCCTCGCTGTCCTGTGACGAGCACTCGGGGTAGGGGCGACAGGGGGAAGAGATGCTCGATGGTGACACCGAGGCGGAGTCGGCGCTTCCGCCGAAACTGATGCTGTCCGGCGCCCAGTTGCACTTCCCAAGCCAGCCGAGCCCGAAGAAGATGGTCTTCGCCTACGACCCGGACGAGTTCGAGGAGTTCGTCAAGGAGTGGGTCCCCGCCCTGGGTACACGGTACGCGCGCGTGGAACGGCACGGAGGTTCCGGAGACCACGGCGTTGACGTCGCCGCCTACCTGACACGGCAGGCGATGGAGGGGGAGTGGCACAACTACCAGTGCAAGCATTACGGTGACGCGCTGACCTGGTCGAAGGCGGCACCCGAGATGCGCAAGCTGTTCGCGGCCGTCATCCAGGGCCATTACACCCTGCCCAGCCGCTACATCTTCACCGCGCCCATCATCGGCCGGTCCCTGGTCCGGCAGTTCGCCAAGCCGTCCGAAACGCGAGCGAAGTTCCTCGACGAACTCGCTACCACCGGCGATACTGTCATCAGGTCCCTCGACCCGGCCCAGCGGCAGGCAGTGCGAGACCTCGCGGCGAACACGGACTTCTCCCGGTTCGAGACCATCGACATGGACGCCATGCTCGAGTTGCACCGCACCACCCCTCACTGGGCGGAACGGTTCAACCAGCCTCTGCCTGCCCGGCCGCAGATCATGGCGCCGCCCCACGAGCACACCCCTGACGAGACTCGCTACGTCCAGCAGCTTCTCGACGTATACCGGGAACGATGGGGAGACGAGGTTGGCACTCTGGAGAAGACCGTCGGCCATCCCCAGGCGCGCGACCATCTCCACCGGCAACGGGAGGCCTTCTACAGTGCCGAATCTCTGCGTTTGTTCGCCCGGGACTCGACGCCTGAAGGGCACTTCCAAGCCATCGTCGACGACGTGCACACCATTGTCGTGGAGGTGGCGGACGGCCTGCATCAAAACGGCTGGGAGCGTCTGCGGGCGGTGCTGACAGCGGCCGGTCAAGTCGCGCTGACGGAGACGATTCTCGCCAAACAGGTGAGACCTTTGGACCGGAAAGGGGTATGTCACCACCTGGCGAACGATGACCGGCTTACCTGGTGCCAGGGAGGTCACGCATGAACCCGCTCAACAGCCCGCTGGAGGTCGGAGTACGTGCGCTTGCTCTGCTCGCGGAGAGTCACCCCGAGCCGATGGACCTGACGCAGCTGGTGGTACTCGACTATGCCCTCCTGCACAGCGCCGAGTTCGACGGCCCCCCGAGCCTGCACCCGGACCTGCCTGCCCGCACCGGGGAACTCGGAATGAAACGCAGGCTCCTGGAACAAGGCTTGCTGGTCCTGATCCGAGCGGGCCTGGCTGGCATCGAAGCGCACCAAGACGGCCTGAAGTACCGGGCGACGGAACGAGGCCCGGCGTTCATCGACATCCTCGAAACCCCCTACGTGGAGCGTTTACGCGACCGAGCGGAATGGGCCGTCCACGAGTACGCGCCCCACATCGACACGGACACGGCCACCCGCGAGCTGATCAACCGCCCTGCCGAGAGCCGCCTGACGTCCGGGGCCACCCATGGCTGACCTGCGACTGCTCCACCTCACCTATGCCGGCTCCGGCAAGCCGACCGCACACGTATTCTTCGACGACGACATCACTGTCATCTACGGTGCCTCTGACACAGGCAAGTCCTTCATCGTCGACTCCATCGAGTACATGCTCGGCGGCGCCGACCTCACTCTCATTCCCGAGGCCGAGGGCTACAGCCAGATCCTCCTCGGGCTGCGCATGCCCGGCGGCAACCCCGTCACCCTGGTACGCCGTCCCGGCAGCACTGCGGTGCAGGCTCACTTCGCCGACCTCAGGGAGCTGGTGACCCGAACTCCCGACCGGGACCTGACAGCGGTCCACACCGCACGCAGCACCCGTAGCCTGTCGATGTTCCTCCTGGACGAGCTCGGGCTGGGCGAGGTCACCATCCGCAAGAACGAAGCTGGCGGCACCCGCGCGCTGACCCTTCCCGATCTTGCGTACCTGGCCGTGATCACCGAGACACGCATGGTCGACCCGCTCTCCCCAGTCCTGCGCTCCCACGCCTCCTCCATCAAGACCGCCGCCACGTCGGTGATCAAGTTCCTCCTCACCGGCGAAGACGACCCGGTCATCAGCACCGGACCCAACGCAGGTCAGCGCCGCGTCAACAAGGGCCAGATCACCCTCTTGGACCAGATCGTCCTCGACCTCACCGGCAAACTCACCACCCAGGAAAACGAGACACAACTCCAGCAGCGGCTGACACGCATCCAGACCACCGTCGACACCCAGTCGCAATCACTGCGCGTCATCAGTGACCGGCACGTCACCGTGGTCACCCGCCGCATGCAGACATCCCAGGAACTTGCCGCACTCGAAAGCCGCCTGACCGAAGTCACCGACCTCCTCACACGGTTCCGGCTCCTCGAACAGCAATATCGCTCCGACCTGGAACGCCTCGCCATGGTCAGCGAAGCTGGCAGCCTCCTGGGCTTCTTCCGCGTGGGAACCTGCGTCTTCTGCGGTGCCGAACCCGAACACCAGCACCCCGACCACAGCGCACAGGAGACCACCCAACTGCACGAAGCCGTTCAAGCTGAATCCGTCAAGACCACCACCCTGCTCGCTGACCTCCTGCCTACCATCACCGACCTGAGCACCCAATTCGACGCCCTCCGCGACCGCAGAGAAGAACTGCTGCGACAAGCCAGCCAGCTCGACACGGACATCGACATGGCTGAAGACCAACTCTCACCGCTACGCGCACATATGGACGAACTTCTCGCGGCTCGCTCGGCCGTCGAACGGGAACTCGAACTACACTCACGCATCAATGAACTGCAAGACCGCCGCTCGAAACTCGACGGCGAAGGCGCTGTCGCGTCCACCCGCCCGGCCGAACATATCCCCACCCGTGTGCTCAACGCCTTCGACACCGTGCTTCGGCAGACCCTGGAGGCGTGGAAGGTACCGGCTGTCGACTTCGCCGAGTACGACCAGTACGCGGCCGACATCCGCGCCGGGAGCCGACCCCGTGCCGGACGAGGCAAGGGCGTACGCTCGGTCCTGCACTCCGCCTTCACCACCGCCCTTGCCCGGTACTGCATCGAGCATGACCTCCCTCACCTGGGGTTCATCGTGCTCGACTCGCCAGTCGTCACCTATCGGGAGCCGGTGGGGGAGGACGTCGACATCACCGGACATGTCGTTGACCACTTCTACCGCCACATGGCTGTCTTCCCCGGCCAGGCAATCATCATCGAGAACGGCGACCCGCCGGCCGACGTGCTCTCCTCCGCCACCTCCTACCGCTTCACCGGCTCAGACGAGGGCAGGCTCGGCTTCTTTCCTGCAACGCACCCCGCGCCGCCGGACAACGGCTGATCGACGACGCTCCCGCGCGCCACACACTGACATGGGCGGTGCGTCTCGCGCCGACCAATGGGAAAGGACGCAGGCCATGGCGGGGCCTGAACGGACCTTGGTAGGAAGTCAGTCGGAGCCCTGGGCAGGGGCGCCGGGGTCGGCTTCCAAGGTTTTGTCGACGAACTCACTCACCAGGCGCCTGACCTGGAAGGTAGGTACGATCTGCTCCCACTGTTGCGGGGGCGTGTGTCCCCAGCAGTGGAGCCGGAAGCGGACCGAGCCGTCTTCCTGTGCTTCGCCCCATGCGGGCGGCTGTTGCGCGCAGGAACCGTGGGATTCGATGACGAGTCCGCGAAGCACGATGTCAGGGTGGTGTCGCGTGGGCACGGTCCGTTCACGCAGGCAGCCCTTGCACCGCAGGAGATGTTGCATCGCGCCCGGGCGGTCGATGAACCGGTAGCCGCCGCCTTCGTATGTGTTGCAGCTGGCGCACACCGGCCCGCGGACGAATCCGTGCTCGTGGCAGTGATCCCAGTACATGGCCTGCCGGGGACCGGTACACAGTACGCACAGGAACGCGTCCGGCTGTGAGTTCTTCGGAAGCGATGCATACAGCCTGCCCCGCAGATGGCCCTTGTACGGCCGGGCGGCGGCACTGGTGCACGACGGGCACAGTGTGGTGTAGCCGACGACGCTGGAAGTGCGCCACTCCCAGATGTCTCCGGTGGCGCCGCACCGGCTGCAGCGGGCAGCTTGTTCGGCGGACTGGGCGGTGATCTGATCCGCCCGGTCGAGGAGGGCGGCGTAGGCGCGCGGGACCATCCAGGTCGTGCCGGACCAGGTCAGCAGTGGCAGGGGCCTGGTGAACGCGATGGCCTGCTGGCCGTAGCGTGCCTCGACCTGTTCCCGGGTTGCCCCGCACCCCAGTCCGTGCTGGTTCGGCCGGGTGCGGCCGCAGGGTTGTTGGCCTTCGCAGTGGCAGCCGTTGGCAGACTGGTCCTCGTAGGCGGCGTTGACGAACCAGTTCAGGATCTGCGAACGCCACGTGCGCCCGTGTTCGGCGGATGGGAGACGTGCGTCGACCAGGTCGCCGAGGTCGATCGCGAGCGAGGCGAGCTTTTCGCCGGCCTTGCGGATGTCTCGTTCGTCCAGTCGCCACCGGTTCTTGTGCTTGTAGCCGCGGACGGCAACATCTCCGATGAGCACGTGGTCGCTGGTCTGGAAGGCGTAGCGGGACATCTCTGCAGGGGCCGCCGGAACGGGGCAGCCGGCGGTGAGTTCCTCTAGCAGCCGGCCCGCGTATTCGGGGCTGATCATCGGCATGGTGTGTCTTTCCTTGCACGTGTTGGGGGAGGAGGGCGGGCGGGGCTGTGCGGAGGGGCCCGCGGCGGTCCGCGGATGCCGGTGCTGCGCAGCCCGCGCTGAAGGGCCGGATGAACCTGCCGCGATGCCCAGAACGTCACAGACACGGTGCGGCCCCAGGCCGTTGTGGAGGCATCGGTTCCCATCCGCCGGTCAGGGAAGCGGCCCTGGCCTCCTCGACCACGGTGCGGGGGCGGCCGTCGGTGAGGAGACTGGCGCGGTCGCTGTACTCGGTAGGCCGCGCCGCAGCTCGGGCAACCGTCCACAGGCCGTCACCGCTGGTGCCGTCTGCTGCGGTGAGCAGCCACCGCCGCAGCGGATCCGTCTGTGCGGCTTCCCGGGGATGGACCCGGGTACGGGCACTCAGCCAGTCCGCGAGCCACGGCCTGCCGATCCGGCGGCCGACCTCCTGGAGGAACACCCCCGCTGCCGCGGCAGCTCCCGCGGCCGCGACGCTCGCGCGCAGGCGCTGCTGCCAGCGCCAGTCCCCGAGCAGCCGGGCGACGGCAATCGTTTCCGGATAGACCAGCAGCGCATGCGGCACCACCGCCACCGGCGTGCACCCCGTGACCGCGGCCAGCCGGCGCGCCCGGTTCCGCCAGATCGTCTCCGACTTCCATTTCTGCACCTGCCATGACCACACCACCGCTGCGGCGAGGGCCACCACGTCCCCGCCGCGCGGGTGAGTCCGCACGAGCGCGACGTGGTGCCGGTGAGCCGCAAGGATCTCGGGCAGGGGCTCCAGCGGGATATCCGCCGGCTTTCCGGCGTGCGCGAGAAGCCAGCGCCGATGGCGCCAGCAGACCTGACCGGCAGCTCCCGGGTACACCAGCACGGGCTGCTCGGGCCGCCAGGCCCGCCCGGTACACCTGAGGCAGGCCCCCACCCACGCCTCACACGGCACGGACCACATCGCTCGCGGCACCTCGTCGTCCACGAGCTGGCCGTGCGTGGCGGCGAGACCGGGCAGCAGACCGGTGAGCCGGGAGAGGGGGAGACCGGTGAACCGGGCCAGGGCTCTGCGCGCCGGCGCGTTGAGGAACAGTTCCCGACCGGTGCCCGGGGCGCCCGTCACCTGCACACGATGCGGGCCGCACAGGATTCCCCGTAGCAGGTCCTGGACCGGCAGTCCGTATGCGGCGGCCGTTCTCCGGATCCACGAGCCGGTCAGTTCCCGCGCCACGGGCGGGATCCGAACGAGCGTGGGCGCTGGAGCGGGGGAGTGCACCGGCATCGTCCTTTGCGGCAGACAGCAATGAGGGCAGGGCAAGGCGCCGACCATGGCCGGTGCACCCCGTAAAGAAGAGGGAAATGTGAGAAGAGACGAGGAGAGACCTCCCGGGCGGCGGGCACCCCGGGACGGTCGGCTAGCCGTTGCGGCGTTGCCGGCGGCTGGCGCGTGCCGCGTTCGTGGCCTGGATGTCGAGCACCACCTGCGACAGCTGCTGCTTCGTGATCGCGGTGTTCCCGTCCAGGACGGAACGGATCGCGGCCTCCCGGATGAGGTGAGAGAGGCTGGACATCACACCGCCGGTCAGCCGGTGGATGTAGTCGGCGTGGCGCGCCAGCGTTCCGGTCCGGTGACGGGCCAGCCGCAGGGCCATCTCCATATCCCCCAGCAGCTCGCGCCAGCTGGCCTTCTGTTCAGGGGTGCCGTTGAGGAGCGGGGGAGTGCGAAGGATCTTGCACCGGGCGGCGAGCTGGGCGCCGCGAGGCCCGGTCAGCAGCGGAGAGTTCTCCACGTCGACACCAGCCAGCACGAACGTCGCAGGCACCCGCTCTGCAAGCATCTTGAGCTGATCGGAGGTGTCCGCGCCGGGCCGGGTACGGGTGTTGAGCAGATGCACGTCGTCGATGAACACCAGCCGGGTACGCCGCTCGCACAGTACGTGGCACACCGCGTTGGTGATGGTGTTCTCGGTCATCCGGTCGTGGACGGGGATGCAGGCGAACCGGGCAAGGACCTGGACCAGACTCTTGGGCGTATAGGTGGGCGGGATGGAGGCGAACGCCACTGGCATGTAGCCCTCGTGGTCCGGCTGGCGGCGTCGTTCGCTCAGTTCGAAGGCCCGGCCGAGTTCCATGAGCGTCGTCGACTTTCCCGCTCCCGGCGGCCCGGACACAATGAGGCCGCGCCGGGCGGTTCCCCGCTGCCGGTTGTTCACCAGCAGCGTCAGCTTCAGCTGTGTCAGTGCCTGGTCCATGGAACGTGTCTTGAGGGTGACGAACTCGGAGTGGTAGTCCAACAGCCTCTTGCGGTTCCAGGACGGATCGTCCACCGGCGGCGCAGCCTTACGCGGGCGGGAGACGTCTGCCTGCCACAGGGCGCAGTTCGTGACCGCGCCGGGAGTGACGTCGTCGTCGAAGAAGTCGTCGCCTGCGACGGCGGTTACGGCAGCCATTGGTCGTCCTCTGGGTTCAGGTTGCTGACGATGAGCGACGGCTCATCGGGGAGACCGAAGATGTTGTCGTCCTCGTCGGGTACGGTCTCGTCGTCGACGTCGGGCGCCGCGTATACGCCGGCCAGCCCGAACGAGGGTGCGGGCACGTCCAGCACGTTGACCTCGCCCGCGGGCACCGGCACCGCGCCCGAAGCACGCGACTTCGCCACCACCCGCCGCTCCACGGCGGACAGCTTCTCCTTGCGGGCGGCCCGCCTGAGGAAACGGTCAAGGGCCAGAGCCAGTTCGGCCTCATGTTCCTCGCGTGAGCCGGTGCGCTCGACCACCTTGCAGATGTGCTCCCAGACATGATGCGTGAACGGGAGACTGACCGAAGTAGCATGGATCCACCCCACCTCACGAAACCCCTCCGGGAGCCGGACCCAGATCCGGACGGGGTCGTAGGGGTTGTAGTGCACCTCCCACAGGCCGCGCTTCGCCCGCACCCCGGAATCCTGTCCGCGGTGGCCGTTGAGGCAGGCGTCATCGTAGGTGCGGTAGCCGAACCGGATGCCGGCGTCGGTGATCGCCTGCCAACGCACCGGCAGCAGCTCCACGAAGTCCTCCGTCGACAAAGGCACCGGCACGTACCCTGTGACCGGCAGCAGCGCCGCCCACATCTGGTTGGGGGTGAGCGCCCTCTTCGGCATCAGTGGGTGACGCAAACCCGCATGCGGGCGGTGATGCCAGTGCACGAGGAACTCATCCCACAACGCCTGGAGCTCGGGCACGGTCCACAGCTGCTCCTGATCGACTTTGGAGCCGCGCTCACCCACGTTCGAACCGGTATAGCCGGGCAACCACTGACAGAACAGCGAATTGACCGAACCGAACGGCCGCTCCACATGCCCCTTGGCCGGCCCGTTGGCCGGAGGCACGGGCTGCACAGAGATCCCCAGGCTCTCGCACGCGGCCCGAGTGGCCGCCGATATGAACACCTTGCCCTGGTCGACCACGACCGTCTCGGGCATGATCACCGGCCGGGCCGCCGCATCCTTCAGACGCTCATCCACACCGGTCAGCCGCTCGTGCGGCACAACCGACGCGGCCATCGACAGCGCCGCAGACCAGCCGGGCCGCATCACCAGCGGTGTCATCATCTGGGCCAGCAGCACCGCCACGTCGGTCAGCTTGCTTCCCGCCGGCCGCAGCACCCCCCACATGCTGCGCGTCGCCACATCAACGGCGGTGGTCAACTCCAGCCGTCCCACCACGCCGTCGTCCAGGACGACCAGCACGTCCAGCGGCGTGCTGTCGAGCATCACCAACTCCCCCGGACGCAGCGCCAGCGTCGGCCGAAACGGCGGACTCGGACGCGCAGCGCGGGCACGCCGCTGCCTCACCGTCCCCTCCAAGCCGAGGGAAACCTCCACCGCATCGAGAAGCTTGTTGAACGTGGACGGCGGGGGAACCTCCACCACCTTCTCGCCGTGCCTATCCTCCAGCCACCACTGCACCTCCCGCCGCATCCGCTTCTTCCACCCCCGCGACCGAGAACGCAGAGCTTCATGGGGCAGAAGCGCACACAGCGCCTCCACGACCCGGTCATCGGCCCGTTCCAGCCGCGTCGAACCACGGCGCTTACGGACCAACCCCCATACCCCGTCCGAGTGGTAACGGGTGCGCCACCTGCGCACCGTCGCCCGACTGACGTTCTTCCAGCCCAGCGCAGCAAGTTCCCCCGCCTTGGCCTGCTCCCGCTGAGCCAGCGTCGTGGACGCAGGGTCGAACTCGAGCTTCCCCGGGCCGACACCGCCCGGGATGGGACACCCGGTCTCGACCTCACGGACGTGCTGCTCAATGGCGAACGCACGCCACTGCTCCGCTTCGGACACGGTCGACAACAACCCCATCTGCGGCACCCGCAGACGCCGCGGCCCGCCCGCCATGGCGA
The DNA here is from genome assembly GCF_052246875.1 of Streptomyces sp. GDS52. NCBI lineage: Bacteria > Bacillati > Actinomycetota > Actinomycetes > Kitasatosporales > Streptomycetaceae > Streptomyces > Streptomyces sp. GDS52. The sequence goes on along the minus strand of NZ_JBQQCR010000002.1, from coordinate 102,539 downwards.
AGCCGGGATCGCCGAGCAACTCAGTCAGACCGAACACCGCCAAAGAACCGTCCCCGTCCTTGCCGGCCAGCCAGATCCGCGCACCGCCCGTCATGCATCCTTCGACCCCAGCGACGGTCCACTCCCGGCCGCCGTGCCGCACACCGATACCGATGTCGAGTACCGGCCGGCTCACCACACTGCCTCCGCCCCCGAGGCCACTGCGACGGTCCGCTCGTGCAGCACGCGCTCCAACGGCACACTCAGCACGCCGGCCCACAGGGCGTGAAACACCGACGGCCACACCGCAATCGGATCGCCCAGCCGCCGAACCCCCTCCAGCAAAGGCAACGGTGTGCGAAAGCACGCGGCGACCTCCTGCAACCGGCCCCCGGCACACCGCGGATGCCGATACCCGGCCAGCCAGCGCACATTGGCCTCCACCACGGGCGACGGCGGCCCGACCAACCGGTAGTGCCAGCCCGCCGCAGCGGCCGCAGCCTCAACGTGCGCAGCCCGCCGGACCAGCCGCCGGCCCGCCCCGGACTGACTCGCACAATCAACCAGCAGTCCACTGCCGTCCGTCAGACGTGCCATCAAATGGGGCGCGTGCGACACAACCTTTCCGCCCCGGCCACGCCACACCAACTCCACCGGCCGACAGGCCAACGCCGCAACCCCCGGGTCGTGGTCCAGCATCATGACCTGCGTGCGCATGGCCTTGAAGCCGTAGTGCACCAGGCGCCGGTCAGTAGCCGACCACCACCAGCCCGGCGCCGTGCGCCGGCCCTTGAGTACCGGAAACGCCCGTATCGGCAGACACCCCTCCAGCACACGCTCCCCGGCAGCCTCCAGCCACGGCACCTCACACTCGACTCCGGCAGGATCCACGAACCGGGCCGTCATACGCGCCGGATCAGCTGAGCGACGGCCGATGCCGAGTGCGGCCGTGAGTCCAGGCTGCTGCTGTGCTGCGGAAGACAAAGGGATCACGAACAACTCTCATGTACACAGGAGGAAATCAGGATGAAAGACACCGGCTGAGAGTCGAGGCAGCTGCCCAAGACACGGTGCCGCAGAAGAAACTGGCCCTGGCCCACGACGGCGAGTCATGGCCAGCACGCCGCGCTTACGCCCAAAAGCACCGCACGGCTGCGAGAAGAGAAAACAACGCGGCTCAGGCACAGGCCATTTCAACGCCGCGCAGTGGGGTCCTACCGTCGCCCGAAACATGGACAGGACTCCCACCCGAGTACCTGCAAGGGCACGCACAGCGCAGTGGCGCTCATGAGGAAGCTCTGCAGCACCCCGCTGGTCAGGCCCACCAAGAAGCCCAGCTGCCGCTCAAGCTCCTGGCCCGGCTCAGGTCACCCGGCAGGTCCTGTCGCGCAGTGGTCGTCGGCATGGGCGATCACGATAGGCACACGAAAGCCCGTTTTCGCTTACCTGACTGCCGTAGCCACAGTAGATCAGGACAGACTGCCAAAGAGCGTGTCCTGGACCGGGGGTGCATTGCGCGGGCGGGGGAGCGGGCGGCGTTGGCCCTCCGGCGGCGGGGGTGTGCCGACCGCGCCATCGGTCAGCGCGTACCGGCAGGCGGCGCGCAGATCGGGCAGCTCGAGCCGTGCGCCCATGAAGCCAAGGAAGTCCGCGACGTGCCAGTCGATGAGGGCGCCCTGGCGGGACAGGTACAGTGCCACGGATTCGATGGAGTAGCTGTCGCTGTAATCGAGCAGCAGGTAGCCAGCCAGCTGGTAGAGCGCCTCGCGGCCTATCCGCTCGGGGCGGATGGTGGCTTTGCAGTCGATCAGCTGCCGGTGGAGGATGAAGTCGGCGTCAGCCCCTCCCACATGCATGCTGCCGTCGAAGACGGGGCCACAGAGCCGCTGCGCTGCAGGCAGCTGCCGCAAGCTGTCGAAGGGCCCGGGATGTGCGGCCAACGCCATCTGCCGGCGGATGTCGTCAACGATGTAGGGAGGCACGGCATCGACGATTTCATCCAGCGTCGCTCCGGGCCGGGTGTAACCCAGGCTGTTGCCTTGCACCCACCCCCCGTTGCGGAAGATTGCCTCGAAGCTCGAGGCGACGTGGCACAGCCGTACCAGACGGTCCTCCGTCTCGGAGTCGAGTGCCAGCGGCTGGCCGTCGCTGCTTTCGTACCGGTCCAGTTCCTTCAGCAGCACCGCCCCCGCTGCCTGCACCGTGCTGATGACGTCGGGGGCCGGCCAGCAGTCGTCGTCGAGAACCGTCCGCACGACCCCGTCTTTGACCGGCTGACCGGTGGACGCTCCGAGACTGATCCGCAGCCTGTGGTCGATCGTGCGGCCCAGCATCCGGTACTCCGGTTGCCGTCCTGCACCGGCAGCGGGGCCAACCGGTGCCGGATAACGGGCCAGGCGCCTGCGGTAATCGGACAACAGGCCATCGACATCAGGCAGATGCTCGGTGAGGAACCGCGACAGCGCCGACGTCGGTTCCTTGAGGGACGAGGTGAGACTCATGGGTGCATCCTGGCGTACCTGTCCGGCAACGCTGCAGTGTCCGTCCCGGTACCGGGCGGTAGCCGAAACTTCACGCCATCCCCGCCGCGCCAGCCGCGCGGCCGCATTGTCAGACCCTACCTCTACAGTGCCCCGGCCCCTCCGTAAAGACGCGGGCCTGAGCTTGCACCTTGCTCGATAAAAGAGCGCTCTAACCTGCATCGATGGTGCTGTGAACAACAAGACGAGGCGAAACATCCAGCCGGTGGCCATCGGCGAGACGGACATCCAGCCAGGGCCCGACGACCGGAGGACAGACGGTGGACGACCGCTGCTACACGCGTTGAGTCCCGGCAATACATGGGAACAAATGACCGAAAGGATCGCGTCGCGCTGCGAGCCCGCTTTAAGTTCGAGACGTGTCCGACACGCCATCCGCGCCAGGCACATCAGGCCCGTACGCCGTCGGGCACACCTGCCCTGCTGGCGCCAAGGCCGCAACCACAACCCTTCGCATACGGCGCATCCGCCTACTCACCACCCGTGACAAGCCCGCCGCTGTGCACACCGATAAGACGCGAGGAAACCAATGGAAGCCGGCGAGGTGGGCGCAGGTATGACACAGGAGCCGTTCCGGCGAGGTGTGGGCCTCGGGCCGCAGCCAGCAGGTGACGTCGACAGTCAGGACCGGCCGGCCGTCAACGACCCGCGGCAGCGGCACTTGGGCCGGTGCTTGCCGCAGCCGGCCGGCATCGATCCGTCCACGGGCCACGGCGGCGTAGAACCTGCCGTGGCCCGTGGCGATGTTCGCCCGTCAGCGGCAGCTCGGCCAGCGACCTCGCCGGCCCGTCGCCGTACAGGACAGCATCAGCCAGCTCGAACAACGCGTCCGAACGAGCGGTGAGGCAGGAGGAGGACTCGCCCCGGAGGCATGACAGTTCCGCCAACGGTTCCCGCTGGGCATCGTGATGCAGCAGGCTTGTCCTCACGGCCCTCGTGCTGGACGTGTGTGTTCCTTGGTCGGAGCACATGTCCAGACGAAGACCGCCTCCGCGTATGCCGGTTACCGAACCGAGTGATCAAGTTCGACGCACCATTCGACGTCGGACGTTAAAGACCAAGCTGGTTGTCAGTGCCTATCTCTACCTTGTTGAAAGTGCATTACGTAAGGGAGGCGGGATGGCGGACAGGACGGCGGCCATGCAGGAGATGTGGCCGCAAGTGCTGGAAGCAGCGAAGGTACGGCGGCGGTTCACCTGGATTCTGCTGAGCCAGAACGCGGAAGTGGTCTCCTACGACGGCGCCACACTGATACTGACCTTGGTCAATCAGGGCGCATTGGACAACTTCGTCAGCTCGGACTCGCTCAGCGTGCTCGAGGAAGCGCTTGAAGAGGTCCTCAACCATCCGGTCTTCGTCGAGCCGGTCGTTGAGAAGGCACCACCTGCTCCCGGACATCCCACGCCGGAAAGCCCAGCGACGCCAGTACACTTGTCCGTCGCCGTCACGGCTCCTGCCCCGTCCCCGCGGCCGGAGGAGCCAGTGAAATCCACCTTGCATCGCGTTCTAGGCCAGACGGCGTTCCTGATGCATGAGCAGGGCAACAACCGGGCCGCTGCCTTCCTGGCGGATGTAGAGGACGTGGAACTAGTCCGCAAAAACCGGTCCGGGGACCGAGAAACCGCCATCCTCATCGTGCCGCCATACCTTGTTTCCCGGTTCACCGACGACGTCAACGCAGCCATCCAGCCGGTGTTCGAGCATGTGGCAAGGCGGCATGGCCTGGAGATCAATGGCATTACCGCCGCGCCTGCGCTTCCCGAGATCGGTGACGACTGGCGACAGATCCTGCAAGCGAGGCTGGCCAAGGAAGCGACATCCAGCCAGACATCTAAGACCCACGCCAAGCAAGCTTCCCCCACCCCTAGCAGCGAGGACGTCGTTGAGGGCTGGCTGTCAGGGTGCACCCGTTACGGCAAGACCACTGGTCGCCGATGCCGCCGCGCGGCTGCCGAATGGCCAGCTTACGACGACCTTCCTGCTCCTGTAGCCGCCTGCGCCGGTCACCTCACCTCTGAGGAGTGGGCGGCCTGCCAGCAGGCCCGCGACCGGTCCGGGACAGAGAACGGGGCCCGCTGGAGGGCAGAGCTCGCTGGGCGCGAGACCCACGGAGACATGCCAAAGCCTGCAGCGGATCTCAACTCCACGTCGCGGCCGTGCATCGGCGAGTGCATTTCGCAGGAGCGTGCATTGGCCCATGACTCCGACGGAGCCTTGGTGACGTGCGCAAATTGCGACGGGTGGGTGTGCGTGAGCTGCGGGCAAGCGCAGGTCGAGGGGATTCTCGAGTTCTGCACCGACTGCGAGAAACAAGAGTCGATGGACGACGCTGAACCCGAGTGGCACTGGGAACATGAGGGTGAAACTGACACTGGGCCACATCCCCACGCCCGGCTGGTGGCTATGGTCAACGAGCTGGTCAAAGCGACAGGCACCACACATCGGCAGGTGAACGCGCGCCTCAACCGCAGCGTCGGGGTGATCACCAGGGTCGGCGCCGACGAACAGGTCATCCGCCGTGCAGCCAGCGCAGCCCGCGCCTGGCTCGACCGCCTCAGCTCTTCCGGCTGACGGGAAGTTATCGTCGTTGCAGCTTGGTCGTTCTCTGCCTCAGGGTGAATGCCGGGGAGAGGACGAAGGCTGGGCGAAACGACCTCATCAGCTGGGAGGACTGTATGCGGTGGACGACTGAGGAGCAGGCCGCCATCCGTGAGAATGCCGCCGTGCTGGGCACGTCGGCGCAGGAATACGTTCGTCAATCCGCCAGTAGCCGCGCTTTGGACTGGCAGCGGTAACGGGACGCGTTTTGCGAGATGGCCCGGCGACATGGAACGAGCGTCGAGCAGCTCCTCCAGCGAGGCATGCTCACGGACGACACAGCCTGGTCGCTGCTTTGCACGCAAATGTCACCGCGGCCATTACACATCGGTAGTAACGGCGGAGTGCGCCAACGGGGAGCGGGTGTCGGCTGTCGACGACGGGCACGCAGACCTCATACCGCGGGACACGGTCAAAGAGGGGGGCTGCGCCCGAGACGAATGGCTGGTTCGCGGCGGGCGTACCGCCACGAAAAAGGGTGCACATGTTCTATTTAGGGGAAGCTGTGACGGCCTGCGGCGGCGAATGGTTGGATGCCGATGACTAGCGGCCTGATGGCTCGTTGGACACGCCACGGGCTGTACGACCAGGCTTGCGGGCGGCCGTGACCGCAGGGGATGGGGAGCCGACGGGTGAGTGACCGCAGTTCGATCGAGTGGACCGAGGCGACGTGGAATCCCACGACCGGCTGCGACCGGGTCTCGGACGGATGCGACAACTGCTACGCCCTGACGCTGGCGAAGCGGCTCAAGGCCATGGGGTCGGCGAAATACCAGAACGACGGAGACTCCCGCACCTCCGGCCCCGGCTTCGGCCTGACCGTGCACCCGGATGCGCTGCGGGTGCCACTGGGCTGGAAGGCGCCGCGCACGGTGTTTGTGAACTCGATGTCGGATCTCTTGCACGCCCGCGTCCCGCTGGACTACGTCGAGCAGGTCTTCGACATCATCGCGCAGACCCCGCAGCACACTTATCAGGTGCTCACGAAGCGGGCGCGCCGACTGCGGCAGGTCGCCGACCGACTGAAGTGGCCGGCCAACCTGTGGATGGGCGTGTCCGTGGAGAGCACGAAGGAACTCCCGCGTATCGATGACCTGCGGCAGGTTCCGGCCGCGGTGCGGTTCCTGTCGTGCGAGCCGTTGCTCGGGTCTCTGGACGGGCTGGATCTGGCGGGCATTCACTGGGTGATCGCTGGAGGCGAGTCCGGCCCCCGCTTCCGCCCGATGGAGCAGGAGTGGGTCACGGGGATCCGGGACGTCTGCCTACAGGCCGACGTGGCCTTCTTCTTCAAGCAGTGGGGCGGTCGAACCCCGAAGGCATCCGGTCGACATCTGCAGGGCCGGACCTGGGACCAGATGCCTATGCCCGAACCTGTGCCTGCAGGCTGATCCGGCTCTTCGTCGTGAGCTTGCCCGGGGACAGGACGGCGATCACGCCGTCCTGCCGCATCTGCCGGGCCGCCTTCAAAGCGTGCTTCGGCATCCAGCGGGCGGTCTCCGTTAGCAGCCACTCGCCGATTGCCTCCACCGCGGTGGCTCCGGCAGCCAGGCGCTGGGCGACCAGTTCGACCAGCTCGTCGTCGATCAGACCTGCAGCCTGGAACAGGTCAAGCTGGCCGTCAGCTTTGGCACCTCGGGTGCGGGGGTCGCGAAAGCTCTCGCCATCGAGGCCGTCGACCTTCCACATGGCGTCCTTCATCGCCTTCAGGCCCGCGGGGCTACCGGTGCCGAAGACGAGGTAGAGGGGCTGCCCAGTGCGGGGGACGAGCTCGAACTGCAGTTGGTAACCGAAGCCGGCCCGGCGCAGCGCGTCCCGGTAGGTGCGCAGCCACGCACGCCACTTCTCGTCGGGGTGTAGCTCGTCGGCGGCCGCGGACCAGAAGCCGCGGCCGCCGAAGACCGTGTCGAGGATGTCGGCGTTGAGCTCCTCGCGGCGGCTGAACCAGTTGGGTCCGAAGGTCGTGATGACTTCACTGGAGCGGTTGCGGGCAATGCGGGACATCACGTGCAACGGCACGTTGACGCTGCCCCAGCTGTCGAAGATCCCCAGGATCGGGTTGCCCCAGGCCCCGAGCTCATCAAGGACTGCGAGACTGTCGCGGCCCGCCTCGCCGCGTCGGACCTCCACCCGTACCGGAAGGTCCTGCAACGGCCCGAAGCGGGAGATGAGTTCCGCCAGGAGGTGCTCGTGGCGCGCTCGGTCCTTCTCGATGAATATCAAATGCACCCGCCGAGGGCTGAGGTGCATGCGGTCGACCGCGTCATGATGCAGCAGGCGGTCCAGGACGAACATCGGCGAGCCGGGCTCGCCGTCCTCGTAGCGGCCCGGGCCGGCGAACGCGTCCAGGAGCGTGACCCGGGGCCGGGAGTAGCCGGTGCTCTGGGAGGTTTGCAGCAGGATCGGCCACCAGGCGTCCAGGTACCGCTGGTACAACCGGTGTTTGGCCGCGGTCGCTGGCTCCAGCTTCCACAAGACGCCCATCCGTGCCCCCTGTTCAGGATCGCCACGGTCGGCGGCCGGCACGTGCCAGCCGCATCCCCTGTTAACAGATGGTGAGCGCAGCAACATTCAGCGTAAAGACCGCCGCCTGGCGGCATACCCGCACGCCGCCAGCGGAGGACGCGCAGCTGGCCATGCTTGCTGGATTCAACAGACAGATCAGGTGGAGCGGCGTCGGGCAAGGGAAGGCGCGCGATGAGCATTTGACGGGTCGGTAACCCAATCTCTAACATGCCTAATCAGATAACAGAGTCCGCTATGAAAGAGTAGGGCAGTGCTGCTGACAACCGGCCAAGCGGCAGAGGAACTGGGGTGCGCCATCACGACCTTCCGGCGTCTGGTCCGCTCCGGACTGCTGCCCGGCCTGTCCCAGCGCGGCGTACGCGTCATGACCCCTCTCGCCGTCGTGCAGGCCCTCGATGCCCGCCCACACGCTGCACTGAACCGCCTGGATGCCGAAGAGATCGCAGTACTGCGCGTCGACACCGCACAGCCGGCCGGTGAACCCGACCGCGACTGGATCGGCTTCGCCGCCACCCTCGGCCCCGACGATCTCCTGAAGGCCTTGCGTGGCTGGTGGCGGTGCGACGCGGCCAGCGTCGCGGCCGGGGGAGTGCTCCCGGTCACGCTTGCGGGCTACGTGGTGGCCGTCCTGACCGGGCTGGAACGCTGGGAGAGGAACAGCGAAGGCCGTCACGCCTTCCCCGACGCCCGCCTGGCCGGCTACGTCACCGATCTCACCATCCCGACGACCACCATCACCTCCCGCGTGGGCGACGACCAAAAGCTCGCCGAACTGCTCCTGGGCACCCGGCTCGCTTCCCACTCCGGCGGCGCGATCGCCTACGTCCCCATCCACACTGCCAACTGAACGCCAGGCCCGGACAAGGAAGCCCCCATGGACGCACAGAGCTACAGCACCGCGCTCGCCGACCTGCGCACCGTGCGCGACCAGATCAAAAAGGCCCGGGCCGCGCTGGCGAAGCTGGAAGCGGACCGGGACAAGCGGATCATCCAGCTGGCCTCCTACGAAAAGGCAAAGGCGGAGCGGATCGCCCCGGCGGCCGGACTGGGCGTGGCCGACGTCGTCGCCCTTGCCCCAGCACTGGCCCCCGGCAGCCTTGCTGCGAACGACGACCCGCAGCCGCCTGCTCCCGCGCCGTCCACACCCCAGGCCACTGCTGATCCGGCACCGCCACCGCCGCGGCAGCGAGCGGCCGCCCCCGCGATGACCGATGCTGCCGCGCGCCCTGCTCCGCCACCGCCCCCGGCCGAAGCCGTGGCCCCCGAGCCGCCTGTAGCCCCTCAGGCACCGAGAGACCTGCCCTCCATCCCCACGGGCGCCAGCGGTGACGCTTGGTTCGCCCACACGTCCGGCCTGGCCTCGACCCGCCCGAACTTCACCCAGCAGGCGCGTTCCACCGTCTTCCTCGACACCACCACCGGCGTTCTGGTGCACCGCAGCCAGACCTACCACCTCGACCTCGCCGGCCGGTCGGCCGCCGACATCCTCACCGCCGTCTTCCACACCCTCCCCGAGGGCGTGGAACGGATCTACATCACCGCCGGTGACCCCTGGCACCGCGACGCCGACCGCTACCCCTACCTGCGCGACGCGGTCGCCGCCTGGCTGAACGCCCCCACGCCGGGCTGGCGCACCGACACCGGCCGCGGCCGCGACCGGATGGCCGGGCACTTCGTCCACGCCCGCAACCCCGTCGGCCGCTACCAGCGCGAGAGCGGCGAGCAGCACGTGGAGATCCGTTCGGTGAGGGAGTGGTTCGACACCGACGGGGACGACCCCGCCATCGTCCGGGACGCCTTCGTGCTGCTGTGGCAGGCCCTGCGCCGCCACTGGAACGACGCGGTCATCATGGGCTCCCCGTCCCAGACCGGCCGCGACCTGTGGACCCGCACCATCCCCACCCGCGGCCAGTACGCCGACGGCTTCCCCGTCCTGTCCGAAGAGCTGCGCGGCCTGCTCCACGCCACCGCCGGCCAGGGCCGCAACGAACTTCTCACCCCGCCCCGGGTGCCTGAGCAGCTGCCTCAGCTGGTCGAGTACGACCGCACCTTCGCCTACGCCAAGCACACCTGGAAGTCCCCGGTCGGCATTCCCCGCCGCATCACTGCCACCACCTTCGCCGCCTGGTCCGAGAAGGAGCAGATCCACGCTCTGTACGGGTGCGGGCACTGGCAGGTGCGGGTCACCGTTCCCGACACCTGGAACCACGTCGGCCTGCTGCCCGCCCCCGCGCCCGGCGACCGTGCCTGGCACTACCCGCACGCACCCGGTGCCACCTTCATCACCTGGGCCGGTGGCCCCGAACTCCACACCGCCCTGGCCAACCCCCTCCAGCCGTGGAAGATCGAGATCCTCGACGGCATCCTGTGGGAGGACGGCAAACCCCTCGACGACTGGGCCAAGAAGCTCAAGGAGACCTGGAGCAACCTCTCCGCCCAGGCCCAGTTCCAGGGCGACCCGCAGCAGGCGAGGGCCGCCCACCTCGCCTCCCGCGCGGTGCGTTCCATCCTGCTTTACGGCATCGGCGCCTTCGCCCAGCGCCCCCGCATGGTCACCGGCACCACCCCCCGTACCCTGGAGCGCGACGTCCCTGCGGATGCCGAAATCATCGGCTTCGACGACGAGCTGATCACCTGGCAGAAACCCACCGGGTTCAGCCGCGACCCCCACGCCCACCCGGAATGGGCCGCCGCGATCTGGTCCGGCGCCCGCGCTGCCCTCCTCAGCCAACGCCACCGCGACGAGGGCACCTACGTCGGCGCCCTGCACACCCCGCCCGGCAGCGTCGTCGCCTTCCGCACCGATGCCCTCTACCTCACCCAGCCCCAGCAGTGGCCGCACCACCACCAGCCCGGCGACTACCTCCTCAAGGGCCGCCTCACCCACCCCGTGGCCGCCCCCACCACCGAGGAAGAACTCCTCGCCCTGCGCGACGCCGGACGCACCGCTCTTGCCCAGAACGGGGGACAGAACTGATGCCGCCACGTCCCCTCCGCAACCGCCCCACCCCACTACGCCAGTTGAACGAGGCCGCCCAGCTTGCCGACCAGCTCCAGGCAGCGGGCTACACCAAACGCGACATCGCCCGCATCATCAACCGGGACCCCTCCCTGGTCTCCCAGTTCTACACAAAGAACAAGGGCGCCGCCTTCGTCCCCGCCCTCCAGCAGGTCTTGGCCGCCGTCCGGACCGGCGGCATCACCGACCTGCCCGAACTCACCTCCCTCGCAAGCCGGCACATCACCCGCCGCACCACGGCCAGCGGCACGAAAGCCCGCGTCCGCAGCAAAGCCGTCCTGATCACCCCCACCGGCTCCGGCACCGGCCGCGTCGGCGCCCAGGCGATCGCCTCCGGCTCCTCCCGCCTGCGCCCGCTGATCGCCGAAGCCGCCCGCCAGGATCTGCGCCTGGCCTTCACCGTCCGCCTGGCCAAAACCGGCTACCTGCACCCCTCCGGCAGCCGCACCGACTCACCCGGCATCCGCCGCGACGTCACCCAGCGCGCGGACCACACCGAGGAACGCTCCTACGGCTCCGCGCAGACCGGCGGCCACGACGCAGCCGACTTCGCCCGCCGCGTCGACGCGGCAGGCGGAGACGTCACCGCCGCCGTCCACCAGTGGCTCGTGGAGACCGGACGCATCCGCCCCGATGCCCACATCCTCCACCTGGAAGTGCGCACCTGGCGCCCGCGCTGAGCCTGCCGCCGTTGTGCCGCAGCTGCGACGGAGCACCGAATGGTGGCCGCCGTACGCGGGCCTACCGCGTCTGCGCGCCGCGCGTTTACGGGCGCCGCTGAATGGCGCCCCGCTGGGGGGTGTAGCCGATCAAGGCGCCGGAATCTGCGGGTCGGAGATGGTGGATCCGCCGTCCCGGGGATTCAACTCACCTCAGCGGGGCGTCTCGTGGACTGCCCCTCTACGGAGATCGTCAGGGGCCTCGTACCGGAACGCGTAACGCTTGATCCCCTACACCACGACGCGGGACGCGACCCGGCCCAGTGCTCCCATCTCGGACACCCGCCGCAAGGTACGGCGTCGACATGGGCCAGCGCGCTGGCCAGCGATAGGCCCCCCTACCTTGCGGCCTGGGTCAGAGATAGAAGTCCCAGGCCGAACCGGCCTGGGAGGGGCAAGCCCGTGCGGCCGGGCTCCCGGTGAAGCACGTAGACGAGCTGCGGCGCGAGCTGGGCGAGGCCCAGGCGCTGCCCACGCTGCCGGGTCGTCGCGCGGTCCTGCTGACCCTGCGGCACCCTGCCGCAGTTCCGGCCGAGTCTGGCGCGGCCGATAGGATGCTCGGGCCCGCCCGCCACCCCGGCGGCGGGCGCGTTCAGCGAGAGGGCCCCCAGTGAGCCAGCACCGTTCCGCCCGTGCGGCGGTGTTCTCGGCCGGGTCCTGGGGAACCGCCGTCGCCAAGATCATGGCCGACGCCGGCACCGACGTGGTCGTGCACGCCCGCCGCAGCGAGATCGCCGACGCGATCAACACCCACCACCGCAACCCGGGCTACTTCCCGGACATCGAGCTGCCCGCTTCCGTGACGGCCACCACCGACCCGGTCGTCGCGCTGGAGGGCGCGGATTACCTCGTGCTGTCCATCCCCGCGCAGTCCCTGCGGGCCAGCCTTGCTGCGTGGACTCCGCATATCGGGCCCGACACCGTGATCGTGTCGTTGATGAAGGGCATCGAGCGGGGCAGCGGGCTGCGGGCGAGTCAGGTCATCACCGAGGTGACCGGCGTGAGCGCGGACCGGGTCGCGGTGCTGTCGGGGCCGAACCTCGCTCCCGAGATCATGGACGGCCGGCCCGCCGCCGCGACTGTCGCCTGCCCTGACGAGGACGCAGCCCGCCGCTTCCAGCAGACGTGCCACACCACCTACTTCCGGCCCTACACCAGCACCGACGTCATCGGCTGCGAGCTGGGCGGCGCGGTGAAGAACGTCATCGCCCTGGCGGTCGGCATCGGCTCGGGCATGGGCCTGGGAGACAACGCCGCGGCCATGCTCATCACCCGCGGGCTGGCCGAGACCACCCGACTGGCCACGGCCATGGGCGCCCACCCGGCCACCCTCGCCGGTCTGTCCGGCCTGGGCGACCTGGTGGCAAGCTGCACCTCCCCGCTCGCCCGCAACCGCACCTTCGGCGTCCACCTCGGTCACGGCTTGAGCGTCGAGGAGGCGACGGCAACCACCCGGCAGACCACCGAGGGCATCAAGTCCGCCGAAGCGGTCCTCGACCTGGCCCGCGCCCACGGCGTCGAGATGCCGATCACGGAAGTGATCTCCGCCCTGCTCAACGACAAGGTCACCCTCAACGAGGCCGCCGCCGCGCTGATGCAGCGACCCCCCAAGACCGAGCGCTGACTCTCGCGGCGCCCCACCCCGCTGGGCCAACCACCACTTTCACCCTGGAGTACGTGCGCACTCCCTCGAAGTGTGGGCAAACGAGGACCTGCCGACACTCGAACCGGCCACGGTGAAACCCCAGGTCGGCAGTGTCGACAGCCCGCGTAGGGAATCAACGTCGGCAAACGGCCCATGCCGACGCCGTACCTTGCGGCGGGTGTCCGAGATAGGAACACTGGGCCGACCCTGGTCGTCTTCCCGGCTCGAAGAACAAGCACCGGGTCAAGCGTCACGACGTCGGCAGAACGGTCGAACACGCAGAGTTGATCAAGGGACACCAAGCGTACCGACGTTAAACGTCAGGCTGAGGCGCAGGGCGAATCACACGCCAGAAGGCGCCATGCAGGTTTTCGGCAGCCGAGGGCCGTCCCTGCGGGCCCAAGGGATGTGAGCATTCCCCGGCAAGCCCCTCTGCCCCCCAGGGGCGTATCCGGCTTGATGGAGTCCGGCTGCCGCGGTCACGGCCCGTGCCTGGGCGGCCTCTGGGCCGGCGGGTGGGCGCATTTGCATGTGCATGGCAGCGGAGGTTGTGCGCCGGTAGCGGGGGAGGGGCGCGGGAGCATACCCGATCCGCCGCCCCGCGCAACGCGCGTTGCCTGCGGAGTGGAACACGCGTAGCAGCGCACACGATTGAGCCCCGGTGTCCTGAACTCGACGCCAAGTAGCTGGATGAGAGCTGGATGTGGCGGATCTCGGAAAGTGCGCGATCAGTTGCGATCATTTCCGCAGCAGTGATGAGGGCGCTGCAATTGCATTCGAAGCATGCCGTGTGCGATGGCCATTGCATTCGTCTTTCCGGAGACGCAAGGTTTGCTTAATGAACCGAACCGAATGGCGGAGGAGCGCGCCGAGCCGCTAGCGTCCATGAACACGAGAAGACCCCGGGCGGGCTACCAACCAACTCCGGGGCCTCTCATATGCGTTGACCGACCAGCAAGAAACAGAGGTCTCTCAGTGATCCGTCTCCTTCCCGATCCAGGCTGGATTCAGAAGCCGGAATCGGGTTACGAAGCTAACATTCCGCACAGTCTGACTGCCCAAACCCGCCTCGTGAGTGCCTGGGCTGGCACGCTGCAGTTCAGCGCGTTTCTTGCGCTGCTCGTTCTGCCTCTCATCCTCATCACCGGGGTACGGCAGACCCCCGAAGGCGCCGTGGTCCTTGCCTTGGTCTGTGCTGCCGCACGCCGCTCTCACCTCCGCTACCTGCGAGTTCAGGTCAGCTGAGGACTTCGTGACGGCCGGCGGCCGGCGCTCGCACAGCCCGGCCGCCGGCCGCCACGGCGCGAAGCGCTGTCCACAGCAGATCCGGAGACCGCTCCTCCTCTTCACCAGGGAGTGACGAAGATCTGCGGTGGCCCGGAGAGAAACACCCCTCGTGCCTCCCTGGAGGAAGCAATGCCGAACAGCGGCCCTCAGTACGGCAAGTGCCGCTACTGCAGGCAGCGTTTCGAGCGGACCGGCAAACCTGGACGAAGGCAGGAGTACTGCACTCCTGCGTGTCGCCGCCGAGCTCAGCGCGAACGCAACCCCAACACCGCCCCGCCCACAGCGACCCCCTTGCCGCTGGCCCGCAATATCGCCGAATCTGTGCAGGCTCTGGCGCAGAGCCTGCTGGCTTCCGAGTACGGCGAGCAGGATCTCGAGACGCTGCTGCGCCAGGCCGGGGACCTGACGCGGGAAGTGGATTACTACATATGCGCCGCGGTCCAAGACGCGCGCAGAAAGGGAACCAGTTGGGATACGGTCGCGGCGGCTGCCTCCGTCAGTGCTGCGACAGCGCGGTCTCGTTGGGCGGAGAAAACCGTACGACGCAGGCTCGAAAGGCGCGCCACCGAGCAGGTGGCGCTGCGACAGCGTGATCCGGCGACTCCGCCTGCCCCGCCCCGAGCAGCCGGGCAGAGCGGCGTCCAGCCGGGCGAGCGCTCCGCCAGCAAACTGGCCGCAGCGCTGTCACACCTGCACCGCAGCAGCGGTCTGACCAACAGACAGGTCGCTGAATCGACAGACCTGTCACCGTCGTATGTGTCCCGGATCATGTCCGGTGAACGCCTGCCGAACTGGCCCGTCGTGGAGATGCTCGCTGCCCTCTTCGACGGTGACCCGGACGAACTCGCCGTCCTCTGGGAGAACGCGCACGGCATGACCCCGCCGGCCCGCCAGCCGCTGCCCGACGCGGCCGCCCGCCTCAATGCCGCGCTGCGCGGGCTGTACTTGGCCGCTGCTTCGCCCTCGCCCACGCGCATTCACAAGGCCAGCGGCGGCACGCTCAGCGTGCGGATCATCAAGGAGATCCTCGCGGGCCGCACCGTCCCGGACTGGCGGACCACCGCATCCTTCGTCCAGGCCGTCGGCGGCACGCCCACCGACATCCGCCCGCTGTGGGAGTCCGTCCACTACGCGTTCCTCGTCTTCCTCGACCCGGTCGACGGCGACGCCCCCCTACCGTCCCCCCTTGGCACGGACAGAGGGGGCCGCACGATGCACCAGGACCAGGACCAGGACCAGGACCACGGCGAGCAGTGATGAGACGACGAACCCGCCCACGATTCAGGAGCACCGTGATGGCCCACCGGCCGTCCCCGCGGCATACGCCCGCACCCCTGGTGCAGCCCCGGTGTGCCATCGCGCCGCCTTCCGGGCCCTGCGGCCTCCAGGTTGCCCTGCCCGCGGACTACGTCGCCTTCTGCATGCACTACCAGGACCGCTATCTGCGCTACACCCGTGTCCGCGTGGCCGATCCGGGTCTCAGCCGCGAACTGGTCGAGGCGGCGCTGGGGAGTGTGGCCATCAACTGGGCCGGCCTTCTGGCCAGCCGCTGCCCCGCGGCAGAAGCGTGGGACATCCTCGGTTCAGTCATTGCGCAGGCCATTCGCGGCCAGGCGGCGGCCAGCCTCTGCAACGTCGTGTACCGCATCCTTCCCCAGATGCAGGCTGACGTCGTCGTCCTGCGCCATCGCCTGTCCCTCAGCGACGAGCAAGCCGCCGACCTCTTAGGAGTGGAGGAACCCGTCGTGACCAGCCAACTGCGCATGGCCCACCGCACCATGTCCCGGCATCTCGAGTATTCTCCGATCCCTGCGGACACCATCGTCTGAGCCGGCTGATGCGCCGCGTATGGTGCCGCAACGCGGAAAGGGAAAACTCTCACCCTAGCGTTCCAAGTCTTGTCCCCGCCGGACAATGGCCCACGGCATCAGCCGCTCCCTACGATGGACACCACTTAGTCCGCGTGCCGTGTTAACACGGCGGTGAGGGGACGGATGGACGAGCACAGGACCCGGCTCTCCCGCACCATCGACGTGACACGGCCCAACGTGGCCCGTATGTGCAACTACTACCTCGGCGGAAAAGACAACTACGCAGCTGACCGCCGGGCCTGCAGGGGGCTCCTCGAACATGCACCCAGCACTCAGACACTGACCGTCAATAACCGCCGCTTCCTCCAAAGAACCATCCGCGCACTGGTGTTAGATCACGGTGTCCGCCAGTTCGTCGACATCGGGGCCGGACTGCCCACCCAGGACAACGTGCACGAGATCGTCCAGCGGCACGCTCCCCAGGCGACAGTCATCTACGCCGACAACGACCCCATGGTCCTGGCCTACGGCCGGGTTCTGCTGGAGGACAACGACCAAACAGCCGTCATCCAAGCGGATCTCCGCGTCCCCGAGACCCTCCTCGGCCATCCTCGATTGACCCGCCTGCTCGACCTCAGCGAGCCCGTGGCCGTGCTGTGCGTCTCTGTCATGCACTGCATTCCGGACCGCGACGATCCCGCCGCCCTCATTCAGCGTGCTGCCGCCGACCTGCCGGCCGGCAGTTTCCTGGTGATCAGCCAACTCGTCAGCGAGAACGCGGCAACCCGCGAGGTCATCACCGGCTTCATGCACGAAAGCACAGGTGGCCACTGGGGGGCAGTACGTCGCCCTCAGGACGTTGACGGCTTCTTCACGGGGCTGGACCTCCTCGACCCTGGACTGGTGGACGTCTCCACCTGGCGGACGCCCGCCCTCCCGCCCTCCAGCAAGCGCACCCGGGAGTGGATCGAGTACGGAGGCGTCGGCCGTGTCCCCTGACAGAAAAACACCAGCCGCCTGCCCCGTCTGCGCCTCATCTCTCAGGCATACCGTTCAGCGGCAGCCTGGATCCGCAGTGCCGAGGACTCGGGGCACTCCGCTGCGTTCAGCAGTCTGTCCAGGATGGAACGGTACTGCTCCGCCTCCTCCGGCTTGCTCAAATAGACGGCATCGTCCACATGCTCCAGGTAGACGATCTCCGGCAGCTCCGGCGGGTCGAAACGCAGATGAGTGATCGGGAAGCCGGAGCTGACACACGCCACCGCGTCAAACGGAATCACCTGCACCCGAATGCTCGGGCGCTGCGCCATCACCGCCAGGTGACGCATCTGATGCGCCATCACCTCACGTGGGGCAACTTGCCGGTGCAGCACGGCCTCCTCCAGTACCACCCACAGCTTCGGGGGATCTGGATAGTCCAGCAGCTCCTGCCGCGCCAGCCGCAGCTCGGCCCGCCGGCTCGCCATCTCCTTGTCGTACACCAGGTCGCTCCCCTCACCGACGGCTCGTGCATACTCCGGCGTCTGAAGCAGCCCCGGCACCAGCAGCACTTCGTAACTGCGGATGACGGACGCCGCCTCCTGCAGACCGATGAACTTGTCGAACCATTTGGGCAGCACGTCCTCGAAACAGTGCCACCAGCCGGCCTCGTTGGATCGCCGTACCAGCGCAAGGAACTCCTCCGTTTCCTGCGCGCCGGCGCCGTAGAGACGCAGAAGGTCCGCGACGTCCCGCTCCTTCAGTTGGACCTGGCCACGCTCCAGACGGCTGATCTTGGAATCAGAGCAGTGCAACGCGTCACTGGCCGCTATGGGGCTCAGCGACGCGGTCAGCCGCATCCGGCGCAGCTGCGAGGCCAGAATCAGGCGAAGCGCCGTCGGGTTGTGCCGGGGAGAGGAGAGGTATCGCTCCAGCCTGGGCAGCCGATTCTGCTCGGCAGCGAACATGAGGGCTCCTGCAAGGGACCACGAAAGCGAAGACCAGTTTCCCACCAAGGAGCCCGCACGTTCCCCAAGTTAGGTATGTTCCCTCGGAGGTCAACCCACAAGTGCGTCGAACTCGCCGCTCCGTGCCCCCTCCAGGAAGGCCGCCATCTCGGCACGGGTGTAGATCAGAGCGGGGCCATCAGGCTCCCGCGAGTTACGGACAGCCACACTGCCGCCCGGCAGAACGGCGAGCTCCACGCAGTTGCCCTCGATCGCACTGCGCCGGCTCTTGACCCAGGTGACGTCCTGGAGCGTGTTCGCGGAAACCCCATTGAAGGTCTGCTGCATTGCCGCCTCATTTCGCTGATGCGTGCGAATACCCTTCTTACTGGCGGATCGTTGGTAAGTCACTGTGGGTACATGCCCTC
This sequence comes from Streptomyces sp. GDS52, assembly GCF_052246875.1. Classification (NCBI taxonomy): domain Bacteria; kingdom Bacillati; phylum Actinomycetota; class Actinomycetes; order Kitasatosporales; family Streptomycetaceae; genus Streptomyces; species Streptomyces sp. GDS52. The sequence continues at coordinate 84,065 of NZ_JBQQCR010000002.1, read as the reverse complement.
CTCCTTCATCGTGTGGATGCAATTTCGGAAGCAATTGCATCCACGGGTGCGGAGCGACGATACTGGCCGGGACCAGGCATTCTTATGGCCGCCGATCTGGGCGGCTGCGGGGAGATGAGTAGTGCCGACACATGCGACGACTACAGCGTGTCACGCCAAGAATGTTGATGATGCATCGAATCCGGTCGAACCAGCAGCCTCAGCAGGAGCTATGCCCGCCATCTCCGGCGAGGGCGACTGGGGGCTTCTGCTGGGTATCAGCGCAGCCGAGTTCAGTGCCCACCGCTTCAGTGCAGACTCGGCCGGCCTGCGCTCTGCACGGATGTTCGCCCGAAATGTCCTGGAGGAATGGGGGCTTTCCTCCTGCATCGACGACGCGGTCATCGTGGTCGGCGAACTGATTGCCAACGCTGCCAGGCATGCCCTTGAACCAGAAGACCGCAACGGAAGCGCCGCCACCGCCTGGCTGGGACTTGTCCGCAGACAGCAGGCCGTCATATGCGCCGTGGCGGATCCGAGCCCTTGCGCTCCCGAACCTCAACAGCCAGAACGCCTCAGTGAATCGGGGCGAGGACTGCATATCGTCGAAGCCATCAGCTCATCCTGGGGCTGCTCGCCGCCGCAGCGCTCCGGAAAGATGGTCTGGGCGCGTGTTCTGGCAGCGCCGGACCTTTGACTGGTGCCTCTGTGAGCAACGGTGGTGATCGCAGTTGCGGCGTTGCTGAGCGCCATCAGCACGGCAGCATTTTGGCCCCGACATTTTCTTTCCGATGAGGATCTACCTTCAGATGTGCCCTACCGCCGGCAGATGGAGGCGAGTGACGGGGAATGTCCCCCCACATTTCAGCGGCCGGCGTCTTCGGGGCGCGTCTCGGCCTGGGCGGCAGCCGTGGGCTCCGGTGAGGTGGGGGGTGCAGAAGACCGAGGCGCCCCGCTTGGCGCGCTGGGCTTGGCCCTTGGCCACGAGTCATTCGAGCGCGACACGGACGACCTTGGTCTTGATGCCGCGCTCTCCGCTCGCTTCGGAAATCACCAGGACGGCGTGAAGGGCGGCACGGACACCGTGCCGTCCTCGCCCACCACGATCCGCTCGGCAAGCTGGGCCAGCACCTGAGAGGGACGCAGCCCCGTCCGGCCGGCCACCGTCTGGATCAGCCGACTGGACGCGGCGGACAGCCGGACCTCCGCTCGCAGTTCATCCGCTTTCTCCCCCTGCCGTTCCCCAAAGGCGGCCTGTGGCGCAAGAGCACCGGCAAGTCGTTCCTCACGCTCGCGTACCCACACCGAACCCTGAGCGTCCCGTTCCGGCTCGTACACGCTCCAGCCGGCTGCAGTCATCAAGTCCCTGACGCGCCGCCACTCAGCATGCTGGGCCAGCCAGATGACAGCCAACCGCTCCCGGTCCATCTCGAACGCGTAGAAGGAACCGTTCCCCCTCAACCGCTCCGCGGTCTCCCGCTCACGGACAGCGGCCTCCGCGACCTTTTCCGCAACGGCGGCGACGTCCAGGCCATTCGCCTGGCGCCGGACCTGATCCCGTGCCACGTCCTGAGCACTCCACATGCGTTTTCCCTTTTCCGAAAGGCGCGGGCATCTGGACCCGAATCCGACAAATCCGTTAACGATCACTAGGTGAGCGAAGGGCTGACCTGGGAGTCTAGTGATCGTTTCAGGGCTCGCGACTGTGGTGCGGTGCGTCCCTGAGCTGGGGTTTTCGTGGAGCTGCGGTAGCCAAAAAAGTCCTGACGTGCAAGTTCAGTGATCGAGCCTTTTCCCCCTTCACTCTGAGCTGGTCAGATGAAGGGTGAGGACGGCCTGCTCGACGAGGGCCCGGATCTTCACGTGAGACCGGTTCACCGCCTGCTGGCCCGCGGAGAGGGCCTCCCACCGTCCCCAGCACGGGATGCGAACCGTGCCGCCGACACCCCGATAACTCTTGCCGGCCCAGCGCCGGAGGCCGGCCTCGGCGAGGGCACCGACGATGCCGTGTGTGCGGGCGTCGTGGACGGCGCCGGGCAGGGCCGGCGAGGCCCACAGCAGCCGGCCGAAGGGATCCGCGAGGACCTGCACGTTCATCCCGTGCTTCATGTGTTTGCCGGAGCAGTACGGCCGGTCCGCAGCGATGTCCCCCAGCCTTCGGCCGGGAGGTGCCCCCAGTCGATCGGCAGCAGCGTGCCGTCCAGGAGCAGATACGCCTTCGCCGACGCGGTGCGGACGGCGTCGGCCAGGGCGGGCGCGAGGGTGGCCAGGAGGTCGACGGCCTCGGTGACATACCGGTAGGCGGTGGTGGTGCCGACGCCGAATCCGGCCGCGAGCTGGGCATACGTGTGGCCTACCCGCAGGTGGGCGAGCGTGAGAAGGGCCTGACGGCCGGCGCTCAGCCGCCGGCGGGAGCCGATCGCATGGCGGTGCCGCCGCACCTGCTGCGTGAGGAAGCGGAGGGCAGAACTGGACACGTCGACGCGATGGGGTCTCCCCTGCTCTGGGGGTACCTCCCAGCGGTAGCCGGGAAGAAGCCGAGGGCTTGGGGAAGGGCAGGCAAGCACGTGAAGCCTCTGGCGGAGACGGTTCTCTTGGTCGAAAACCCACCTACCAGAGGCTTCACCACGTTGTCAGCCCAACTGCCGAACTTCAGAGGCAGGCTGGGAACGGCCCAGTGTCTGTGCCCCGGCTTGTGGGGGCGAGGTCGGGGCATACGGGCTTCACCCGTTCGAGAGGAGCCTGCTCATGCTGGGCATAGTGGCTGCGGTGCTGTTCTTCTTCGCGTTTTTTATCAATGCGGCGGACATCGGCACCAATGATGTGTTCTCTTCGACGAATGTGATGCTGCTGGGCCTGACCGCCCTGGCGCTGCATGTGGCGGGGATCGGTGCCGGCTGGGCTTCCAGGAGCCAGCGCTGACCCCGGACCCCGTGACCCGCTGACGGGGGGCTCGGGGCAGCGCCAACACCCCGAGCCCCCTTCGTGGCCGCCCTCGCCCGCGTCAGCCGGTCCCCATGAGGCGCCTACTTATTGATCTTGATTGCGGGCCCGCTGTCGCTCCGCCGCACCGAGCGGCGCGTTCGGCCCGTGGTGTGGGAGGCCTCGCTCGGGGCCGAGTGGGACGGCGCGGGTGATGCGCGGGCTGAACTCGCCGTTGGTGCCGCGCAGGCCAGGCGGTTCAGTCGGCGGTGTGGCGCGCAGGCCGAGTTCGGTGCTCGGGTGGCGGCAGGTGACCCGCCGGGCGGCCCGATCCGGTCCTGCCGCCGGCAGAGGGAGGCGGGTGACGGGGAGTGCCTCTCCACATTTCAGTGGTCGGCGTCTTCGGGGCGCTTCTCGGCCCGGGCGGCAGTCGTGGGCTCCGGTGCGGCGGGGGCGGTGTAGAAGACCGAGGCGCCCTGCTTGGTGCGCTGGGCCTGGCTCTTGGCCACGAGTCCCTCGAGCGTGACGCGGACGACCTTGGTCTTGATGCCGCGCTCGGGATGGGCCTGGCCGAGCGCGGCGGAGATCTCGGCAGCGGAGCGCGGTTCGCTCTGCTCGGCGAGGTGGTGGCGGATGAGGTCGACCAGGGTGGGCCGGGCCGTCTTCGCGGTGCCGGACGCCTTGGCCGCAGCCTTTTTGGCAGCAGGCTTCCTCGCCGTGCGCTTGTCGGGCTCGGCGGCCGCTGCCTTCCGGGGAGAGGGCAGGGCGGCGCTGTCGGGCCCGGCTGCGGGCTTGGCCGGCGCCGTGGTGATGCCGAGTGCCTGCTGCATGGTCACCAGCACGGTGTGGTCCTGCCGCAGGGCGGTCAACCGCTCCTGAAGAGCGGTGATTTCCTCCCCGATGCGCTCCTGCTCCTGGACGTTGCGCTCGAGGTCGCCGGTCACCTGGGCACGGTATTGCGACGCCAGTTCGGTGGCGGGGGGCTGGGTTTCTGGCATGACGGGGCCTTTCGTCGGCTCGCCGGCCACATCGCCGGGAGGTGTCGGTGTCTGCGCGCGTGGTCGGAAAGCGGGCTGTCCGCGCACTGGACCGTGTGCGGGACCGCAGGGGCTGCGGCCTGCGCCAGCGTAGACCCGGCAACGGTGAGGGGAACCGGACGTTGCTGTCGAGAGAGGTCTGCCCCTGGCTCTTCAAGGGGGACAGCTGTCTGCCGGCCGGTGTCAGTGACCTGTCCGGGGCAGTGCCGGTAACTGCCAGGAGATCTCGTCGGTTTCCCGGTCATGCTGCCAGCCGGCCAGGGTCCGTGATGCCATCAGCCGGTCGAGGAGTTCTCCGGTCTGCTGCGGGGAATGCCCGCACAGCCGGGCCAGGATGTCCATCTCGACGCGGTGTTCGGCCTGGGCGGAGGCGTGCGCGGCCAGCACCAGGGCGGTCAGCCGCAGCGCAGGCGGCGCGGCCGGCAGGGACAGGGGCACGGGGTGCAGTGCCCAGTGGGCGGCGCGGCGGCGGGCGCGGCGCCCGGGGGCCTGGTCCAGCACCGCGGCATCGAGCAGCCGCAGTTGTACGGGGGCCGATTTGAAGTCCGGCAGTTCCAGCCAGCCGACGTGGGCCAGTTCCTGCCACAGTTCGCGATGCCCGTGCAGGCGCATGCCGCGCAGCAGGCCTACCGGAAGCCGGACCCGGGCGTGGGTGTCGGTGCGCAGGGCGCACTGCAGGGCCAGGAGCCGGGCGGCGGGGGAGGTGAACCGGGGCAGTGCGGCGGCGAGGTAGGTGAGCGTCTCCCGCACGCGCACCTGTTCCTTGAGCCCTGGACGGAACCCGTGGTGCGCGGAAGGCGGCCGGCCGGGGGAGGGGTGCGACCCGGGGGAGCCGAGCAGTGTGTCGGGCACGGCGGCGGTGTGGCTGGTTGCCGCCGCGCAGGCCGCGCAGGTGTCGGCCAGTCGCCAGGTGCGGCCGCTGCGGTCGCGGGTGAGGGCGAGCAGTACCGGCCCGGCACACCCGCGGTGCCGCGGATGCCACCAGCAGCCCTGCGTCCGGCACTGGCAGCTGCGCAGGTACGTCGGCAATGCGTCGGTGCGGGCATGGCGGGCCAGATGCGTCAGGACGGCGGATCGTGCGGAGGCGGCCTCCAGGGGAGCGGCGGGAGGAGTGCAGGAGAGGCAGGCGAGCGTCAGGCCGCCCGCTCGCGGGCGCAGCTCCACTGTCCAGATGCGCCGCACCGCGGTATGCGCGCCGGCAAGCCTCATCGGCTGGTCGTCCTCCCCACTGTCCGTACTGCGATGGCCGGTGCCCCGGCACCAGGAGGCCGGAGACGGACGCACGGTAGTGCGGGTCCTCGTACCGCGCGCCACCCACCCTCCAGAAAATAGTGCAGAAATCTGCACTGACAGGGCGGATATCGGCACCATCGGATGGTGGGGTGACGATCTTGCCGCCCGACCCCGACACCACCGCACTGCGCCTCCAGCTGGCGCGCCTACGGGTCGAACGCGGCTGGAGCTTCGACGAACTCGCCAGCCGCAGCGGCCTGGCCCGACGCACCCTCATCGACCTCGAACACGGCCGCGCCGCCGGCAATGTCGCCACCTGGCACGCCCTCGCCCACGCCTTCGACGTGCCGATCGACCACCTGCTGGGCACCCTGTGCTCCGACCACACCCCGCCCGGCACCCACACCCCCTGACACCGCCCGCTCCCCATGAACTGGGGAGCACAGGAAATCACCCGAATCGACGAGCAGAGGCCGAACGTCCGATCGGATACCGGCTGACCTGTTCGGGCGCGCTGGGCCGGCCGGGGGACATCCCCGCCGCAGCATCGCCCATGACCGCGTGCCGCCTGGCACTTTGCCCGCCATGCGCCCCCACACCACCCCCGGCCGTCACTGGGACGGCAGCCCCAGCCACCGGCCCCGCCGCTCCCTGCAGGTCGCCGCCCACAGCCCCAGCCGCCTGCTGCGCGCCGGACAGACCGGACGCTGCCGCAGCTGCGGCAACCGCATCGACTGGCACCAGCGCACCGACCACCGGCCCATCGCCCTGCACCCGGCGGAAGTCGCCACCATCGACGTCCCCGAAGCCTGCCGCTGGCACCTCAGCGGCGGCATCGCCCACCCCCATGACGACGGCAGCGGCTGGTGCCGCATCCCGCACGCCGCCCTCTGCCCCCGGCCCACCACACACCCCCGCGCCACCGGTCCCCGCCTCGTGGCGCTGCGCCGCCGGCTCGCCGTGCGCTCCCGCCGCCTGATCGACACCGGCACCTTCACCCCCGCGCCCGCCACCACGCTCCCGAACACCGACCGGAGCCGGCCGGTCCGACCCGTCGTGCGGATCCTTCTGACGCATTACCTCGGCGAACGCCCCGTCGAAGACATCCGCTGCCTCGCCCAGACCCGTCGGCGCCACCGCTGTACCCAGCCGATCCTCGACCCGGCTCACCCCGCAGGGCGCTGGACGCTGCTGCCCGTCCAGCCCCACCGCGGCCAACTCGCACTACCGGGCGGAAGCATGGCCGTCTACGACCTCAACCACCTGCCCTACGCCGAGCAACTGCGCTGGCGCGCCCAACGCTGCACCACCCACACCGCCGCCCCCGCCGCTGCCGACCTGGCCCTGGCCGACTGGCAGCCCCTCGACCCGCTCCTGCATGCCGCCCACCTCCACACCCGGCTGCCGCATCCCGCGCCGCCCCAGCCTCACCGGCGGTGAAGGATGCCGCACCACGCCCTGGAGATCACCCTCACCCGCCCCCTGCACCCGGCCGAACTCGACGCGGCCTGCCGCAGGATGCCGCTCGCCGCCAACTGCGACACCACCCGCCTGATGGCACTCGTACCCGCCAAGACCCCCGACCGGGCCGCCCACCGGCTGCGCCGACGCCTCAAAGACCGGCTCCCCCTCGACGTGATCACCACCCACTACCCGGACGCGAGCGGACAGGTGCTGCTCAACGTCGCCCTCCCGCCCGCCGCACACGCAGCCCTTCGGACGACGGCCCTCCAGACAGGACAGAAGCCCGAGTGCCTCCTGGAACGAGCCGTCCACCGGGCCCTCGCCGAGCACGCCGATCACGAAGTGAAATGCCTCGAGCATGAAGTGCGCCGGCTTCTTGCCCACACCGCCCCCGCCCACCTTTTGGCCGCGATGGGGCACGCGCTCACCCGAGACTCTCAAGGAACCACGCCATGAACCCGACCGACGAGCAGACCGCCGCAGCCGACGCCTTCACCACCGGCGACCACCTGACGGTCCAGGCCGGCGCGGGCACCGGCAAGACCACCACCCTGACCCTGCTCGCCCGCACCACCGCCCGCCGCGGCCGCTACCTCGCCTACAACCGCGCCATCGCCCAGGACGCCAGCCGCCGTTTCCCCAGGAACGTCCTGTGCAAGACCGCCCACGCCCTGGCCTACGCCGCCGTCGGCCACCGCTACACCCGCCGCCTGAACGCACCCCGCCGCCCGGCCTGGCAGACCGGACAGGCCCTCGGCCTCACCAAAGCCCTCCGCATCGGCGACCGCGACGTCACCCAAAAGGCCCTCTCCAACGCCACCCTGCGCACCGTGATGCGCTTCTGCCACACCGCCGACACCACGATCACCCGCCACCACGTCCCCCGCCTGCGCGGCCTGGAAGACAGCGACCTCCACGCCCAGCTCGCCGCCCACATCGTGCCCTTCGCCCGCAAGGCCTGGGCCGACCTGCAACACCCCGACGACGGCGCGGTGCGCTTCGCCCACGACCACTACCTGAAGACCTGGGCCCTCACCCAGCCGAAACTCGAGGCCGACTTCCTGCTGCTGGACGAGGCCCAGGACACCAACCCCGTCGTCGAACAGATCTTCCTCGCCCAGCGCGGCCACGCCCAGCTGGTCATGGTCGGCGACTCCGCCCAGGCCATCTACCACTGGCGCGGCGCCAAGGACGTCATGACCGGCTTCGACGGCACCCAGCTCGCCCTGTCGCAGTCCTTCCGCTTCGGCCCCGACCTCGCCGCGGAAGCCAACCGCTGGCTCCACCTGGCCGACGCCCCCATCCGCCTGACCGGCACCCCCACCGTGCCCACCGAACTCGGCCCCGTCGCCCGCCCGGACGCCGTGCTGTGCCGCACCAACGCCGGCGCCATGGCCCAGGTCATGGCCCTCATGGCCGCCGGACACTCCGTCGCCCTGGCCGGGGGAGGAGACAGCCTGCGCGCCCTCGCCCTTGCCGCCCGCGACCTGAAGGAGGGCCACCGCACCCACCACCCCGAACTGACCCTCTTCCCCTCCTGGGGCGACCTGCAGGACTACGCCGCCCACGACCCGGCCGGACGCGACCTGCAGCCCCTGGTCCACCTCGTCGACACCCACGGCACCGAGGCCATCCTCACCGCCGTCGACCACCTTGTCCCCGAGTCACACGCCCAGGTCACCGTCTCCACCGCCCACAAAGCCAAGGGGCGCGAATGGCCCCGTGTGCTGATCGCCGACGACTTCGACCGGTCCCGGGACAACCACTTCGGTGAGCGCACGGGTGTTCCGGCGCCGCCCGACCCCATTGACGATGAGGAAGCCCGCCTGGCCTACGTGGCCGTCACCCGCACCCGCCGGCGCCTGGATCTGGGAGGCCTGTCCTGGATCCACGACCACCCCTACGGCCACCACGACCTGCCAGAACAGCCCTCCCAAAACGAGACTCCTGCCCGGGAACAACTGCCTGGCGCACACGGTTGAAAGGAACGTGGTTGTGGAGGGGACAGTGTCCCCGGGCCTCACCTATCGCCTGCAGGGACGATCGTTCGGCTGAAGCCCTGCAGAGCCTTTCGCCGCGTAGGCGACCGCCCTTCACGGCTACACATACTGATCAGCCCCGCCCGGCCGTCTAACCGGGCGGGGCTGACTGCTGAGACGACCTGGCTCGTCGAGGTCTAGGTGTAGGAGGTCATGACGTTGGTGACGCCGTGCGGTAGTCGTGCTGCAGGTGGTTGGTTCCCGAGCGCGGTGTGCGGTCGGTGGTAGTGGTAGTGGACGATCCAGCGGCCCAGGAGATGAGCGCGTTGGGCTTCTGACGTCCACGTCCGGGCGTAGAGGAACTCTTCGGCCGATGCGGTTGTACCGCTCGACTTTGCCGTTGTGGCGTGGGGTGTAGGGCGCGATGCGCTGGTGCCTGGCGCCGAGAAGGGCCCGGGTGAAGCTCTCGGCGCGGTAACAGGCGCCGTTGTCTGTCACGATTCGTTCGATGCGTGCGATCCCGTGTGCGGCCAGCCAGGTGCGCGCACGGTGGAGGAAGGCGATTGCGGTGGTGGCCTTCTCGTCAGGCAGCGCTTCGGTGTAGGCGAGGCGGCTGTACCTGTCTACGGCTGAGTGTAGGTAGACGTACCCGCCGCGCTCCGTCTTTTTTCTCCGGTTGACGGCTTTGGCCTGGTCGCTGCCACGTCCGTGTGCGCGCCAACCTCCGCCGTCGGGGATGCGGCCTACCTTCTTCACGTCGATGTGGACCATGTGGCCCGGCCGTTGGGCTTGAATTCTCCGCGGTTGTCGGTTGACCTCACCATTCGGGTCGACGAATCGGCGTCGGCTGATGCCGAGCTCAGCCAAGTGCCTGCTCACAGCCCGTCGGCTGATTGGCGTGCCGACCTGGGACAGCTCGAAGGCAATCCGGGACGCGGACCACTTGTGGGTCCGGCGCAGCTGTTCGATGAGTACGAGGACCTCGGACGATGTCGCGATCGGCTGGTGATGCGGCGCAGAGGAGCGGTCCTCCAGCCCGAGTTCGCCGTGGCGCCGATACCGATTGACCCACTTCGACGCGCACGCGCGGGAGATCCCCATCTCGGCTGCAACGTGCGCGATCGGCCTCGTCCGGCAACGCTCGACCAGTCGACGGCGTCCCTCGACGATGAGGGGTACGTTCCGGTGCGTCACGTAGTGGGACCGGGCGCGGAGGGCCGCTTGGCGGTGTTCCGCTGGGAGATTGCCTCTGCCACCTCGTCCAGGGCGGTGCGCAGGACGGCACCGTAGGCGTCCTGCGGGAGGTCGGGCGCGTGTTCTTTGGCTGCGTTGATGTGCTCGGTGGCAGCGTCGAAGGAACCGAGTCGGCGGTAGTTGTCGGCCAGGTTGAGGTGGAGGGAGGGGTAGAACCCGGCGATGTGGAGGCTGGCATGGTGCTCCTGGACGCGCTGCTCGGTCACGGCGTCGGCGGCGTCCAGGGCCCGGACGTCCCAGGCGAGGGCCTGGGCGGGATCTTCGTAGAGATCCGCCAGGTAGTGGGCGAGTGAGCAACGGTGCAGCGGATCGCCGGTGACGCCGATCTGCGACCACAGGTTCAGGAGCTTGTGGCGGGCCGAGGCGGTGTTGCCCGTTCGGCCTTCGATGACGGCTTGACCGATGGCTTCCATGGTCGGGTCGGGGGTGACAGGTGTGGTCGTCATGAGGTTCCTCGTTGTCGTTCTCAGGCTGAGCGGCCGAACTGGACGGGCATGGCCAGGGTGGTGAGATCGCCGCGATCGGCGGAGCGAATCGTGACGGGCTGGTCATGTCCCCTCAGGTCGAGCATCACTTCGGGGCCGAGCGCCGTGCTCACGGCGGGATAGAGCGTGATCATCTCGAACCAGACTTGGACGGCCTCGCCCGTCACGGTGGCTGGGATTGAGATACCGGAGTGCTCGTTGTGTGCTGACCGGACGTTCACTTCGTGATCGTCGATGTGCAGTGCGATGCGTTCGCCGGGGTGTTCTTCCAAGGCGCGCAGCAGCAGGTCCTTCGAGACCGTCGCGCGAGTGGTGGCTTCGCCCAGTGACGCGAGCATCAGTCGATAGTCGGGAAACTCCTCGGGCAACAACCGGCAGTGCCGGTCCTCCCGCTCGGGCATGCGCAGCCAGATCCCGTGCGGCACCACTTCGATGCGGACCAGCGCACTGCGCCGGACCTCAGAGACCGCAGCCCGCATATCGTCGCCGCCGACCGTACCGGCCCACGTCTGCTCCGCCGACCGCGCCGGCACCATGGTCCGGGTGGAAAGCCGGTACCGGTCGGTTGCCGTGAGGACGATTGCCTCGTGACTCGCCTCGATGTGCAGTCCGGCGAGCACCGCCATCCCGGGCTCGTGCACGGTCGCGGTCAGGACCTGCTCGACCGCCTCCGCCAGCACGGGCCCCCTCAGCGCGGCAACCTGCGGACCGGGCAGGTTGCCACCGAGCGCGGACTTGATGACCGCAGCCTTCTGCCGTGCCGCCGCCGCGTCCCCTTCCATCCTGGCGACATGCTCGTCGAGCAGCCCTGCCGCCTCGTCGGGCCCGGCGTCGAGAACCGCCTCGACCGCGGCGAGGGGCATGGCGATCTCGCGGAGCTGACGCAGCGCGGTCGCCCGCGCCACCTGGTCAGCGCCGTAATAGCGGTAGCCCGTGACCGGGTCTACCTCGGCAGGGGGCAGCAGCCTGGAGTCGGCGTAGAACCGCAACGCACTGGAGGTCAGCCCACTGCGCTGGGCAAAGACGCCGATCGGCATCAGCTCAGAATCTGGCACCTCGCCATCATTGAGCTTCAACCAACTCGAAGGTCAACATCGATGCGGGGCGTCACCAACGTCATGGCCAGCAACACCTAGCGCTCGACTCTGCTTCACACCGTACGGTCCCTGTCCGCCGCGCTCCCTGAGTTTCCCGGCCAGCCGTCGATATCCTGGCGGGAGTGGTTTGGGGTCACCTCGTGGCCCAGGTCGCTGCGCGGCGTGTTGCCATGCAGACGACTTTGGGAGGCGGCCGGGGGCGTTCGAATTGTTCGCGAGTCTCGGCAGCACCGGATGCGGCAGAGTGGCTCGGAGAGCCTGACACAGCAGCACGGCGATGGAGCATCCCTGCCAGAACACCAGCCGCGAGAGGTTGCGATCCTCGGCCGCCGGCGATCGTCAGGCCGACGAAGCCGAGGTAGCGGCCCTGAGTGAGGTGGCGGCTGGCTGCCCGGGTCAGACCGTGACCTACGAGCCGGCTCCATAGCTCCTCGGATGGCCGACGCCCAGGACGTCGGTGGCCCAGGATGGGGGTGGCCGAGGGGACCGGGCGTGACCGCCCGCTGTGGGAGTCGTCGTTGTCAGCCGGCTACGACGTCGCGTAGTTCCCGTACAGCGCGCTCGCGGTGGTGCTGAGCGGGGATCGCCTCGTACAGGTCCAGGGCGCGGCGGCGGACCAGGCCGGTGAGGTAGTCCGCAGGCAGCGCGGTCAGGGCGGTGACCGTACGGCGGCATGCCTGCTCGGTGTCGCCGTCGTGATGGGAACATGCCGCCGCGTCGATGTTCAGCAGGGTGCGCGTCATGGTGCTGGTCGGCGTGGACAGCTCCAGGGCGTGCTGCTGGCTCTCGTTCGCGCGGCGGGTGTCCCCGAGCGTGGTGAAGGCGTGGCTGAGGTGGACGTGGTGCTTTTGCTCGCCGTACGTCAGCCAGGTGTCCGACCGCTCGCCTTCGGGGAGCCGGTCCATGAGGGCGTCGGCGGCCTCGAGCGCGGTGTGGGCTTGCTCGGTCTGCTGGTTGAGGGCGTAGGCGCGGGCGGCGACGGCGGCCGCCAGTGTCGCCGCGGCGGTCGGTCGGTGCCCGGCGACGTGACGGGCCCGTTCAGCGAGGCCGGCCGCCGCCTTCGGGGCGCCGTAGTTGAGCGGCACCATCGCCTCGCGGGCCAGGACCCAGGCGTGCAGCTGGGGATCGCCGGATTCGGCGGCGGCCCGGGCGGCGGTGACGAACCAGACGCGGGATTCCCGGCGGCTGCCCAGGTCGTGTAAGACGATCGCGGTCATCCCGGCCATCTGCCCGGCCGTCCGGCACAGCCGCGCTCGTACGGGGGCGGGCTGAGGGACGGTGAGCAGCGGGCGCAGGGTCGTGAAGTCGGTGACCAGGTCGGCCAGGACGCGGGTGGGCGCTTGTCCGTGGTAGCCGTACCCATAGCTCTCGGCTGCCGCTTCCAGGTCCGGCAGGTCCCGGGGTACGTCGGGGGAGAGGGTCTGGTCGACGTCGGTCCAGGCGGCGGTGAGGACGGCGAGGGCCGGGGCGGTGAGGCCGGCGGCCAGCGCGCCGTGCAAGAGGTTGCGGCGCTTCATCGGGTCATCTCCATGAGGGGACTCCGTGCGGGGGACGGTGGTGTCCTCCCAGGGTTACGCAGCAAGGCCCAAGAGGACACCAGGAATGTGCAGCCCCCAGCGTTCGCTCGGCAGTGGCCAGCGCGGTGACAGACGTCGTGCCCCGGGCTATAGCCGCAGGGACGCCCTCATCCTTGAAGGGCCGCTCCGTTACTGGTCCGAAACACTCTGCAGCCGCTGACTCCCTTCCGGGGGGAACCGGCTCTCTACACTGCGCCCGTGTACGCGAAGGAAAATCACCGCTCGGGTGCCGCCGCGGACCGGGCCGGACCGACGTGGTGGGGCCGACCACGTGCGGCGCGACTCCGGCGCCGTCGGAGTCGCCTTGGGTCAAGGCCTGTCCGTGTAGCACCCTCGGGATGGGGCCGGAGGGATGATGGAGGCCGGTGCGGCGGACTCGCCGCACGAACTGTTGGGGGACAAAGAGCTTATGGCATGGGATGAGTGGGAGCAGCTGAAGGCCCAGGCGGCCGAACGGCATTCGGCGCGGATGCAGCTCAATCAGTATCCCACCGGCACCGGAACCGGCGGGGGCGGCGGTCAAGGCGGCAAGGGGGATGAGCTCGGCGTCAACCACGACTCACTCAACGGGAACTCGAACTCACTGATCGAACTGGCAGGGCTCCTCTACGAGGGTCGGCCCGACGGTGACCTCTGCACAATGGCGCGCGCGCCACGCTCACATGCGGACGTCGCGGCGAAGGTCGATCGTTTTGCCCGTTTCGCGGACGACCAGTACCAGGACGTCACATCGCTGCTCGCCGCGTTGTCCACACGTCTCAGGGAAGCGAATGGCACGTTCGTCGACTGCGACGGCGAAGTTGCCAGCGGCATGATGAACGCCATCCTCGAGCTCGGGCAGTACACGGCCCCGGAAGACAGGTGAGACTCCCGTGGCCTACACCTACCGACAGGACGTCAACTTCCTTGACGACTGCAACCCCGCTCTCGTGGAACGCAACGCCCTGGAGTTCAAGAGGCTGCGTGACCTGCTGCTTGATATCGAGCCCGGTGCGAAGCGGGCGGCCACCCACACGCAGTGGGTGAGCGAAAACCGCAAGCCCTACGACAATCGGCTCCGCGAGGCACGCGACCTGATCACGCACCTGGCCGACGGCTATGACAAGGCGCAGACCGCGCTCCTGCACTATGCCTCGGCGCTGCAGACCGCCAAGTCCCACTACTCGGACGGCAAGTCGGCGGAGCAGACGCTGGCCGGCCTCATCTCCCAGGTCGCGGACGCCGTAACACGTCAGGCGCAAGAGGCCGGGCCGATGCGTCAGTGGGAGGACCTGCGGGGCACGACGGGCTTCCTGGACTGGGCCGCCGAACTCACGGTGGACATCGACGACATCAAGGATGACGCGAACCGTGCCCACGATCAGGCCAGCGCGGCCTATCACCGCGCCAAGACCGTAGAAAGCGAAGCACGGCACACATGCACGGCGGCACTCGACAAGGCATACAACGCCCTGCCCGACTTCCACGGCGGTGACTTCGCCGACGCGAAGAGCCTGATCGACGCCATTCCCGCGCTCAGAGCCGAAGCCGCCGAAGCCAGCAGGGATCCACTCGCCCACCTCCCCGGCAGCGGATCCAAAGCGGAATTCACCAAAAAAGTGGGGAACGACGACGTATCGCCGGCTCTCATGGACATCAAGATGCGCCTCACCGCGCTACCCGAGGCCACCGACGCTTACTGGGCTGTGCCAAGGAACGCTGAGGAACGCCGCGAATGGATCGCGGCGAACAAAGACATCATCTCCGAAGCGGCACAGCGATCCGGCCTGCCCCCCGACATGGTTGCGGGGATCGCCTGGCAGGAGGTCGGCGGACAATGGGGCTGGATGGACGACGGCGTCGACACCATCCGCGAACTGGCCGAGGACGGCTGGTTGGACAGCACCCCGGAGAACCTGCCCTCACGGCTCGGCGGCTCCCCGGACGAGACGTCCTTCGGCCCCATCGCCATCCAGGTGAGGCGGGCGGCGGAGGTCCTCGGATACGATCCGGCAAACCTCACAGAGGGGCAACGGAACACCATCGAAACCTCACTCCAGGACCCCGGACAGAACATCTTCATCGCGTCCGAGTACCTGGCCATGCTCAAGGAAGAGAGCGGCTTCGCCGACGTACCGTCGGACGAAATGACACGAGAACAGCGCCAGGAACTCGCCGCCCGCTACAACGGCGGTCCCTACTGGCAGGATGAAAAGGCCCAGGCCTACGGCCGCGGCTTCGACAGGAACCTGGACGACGCAAGGAGCGCCCTGAAGTGACCGGCCTGCTACGAGGGCCCTGGGGAGCAGCCCTTATACTTGCCAACCTGCTCAGCGCCTACGTCGCCTACGGCGCACTCGTCACTCAGCCGCAGGGTTCCTGGGACGAAAGCACCCTGACAGGGATCGAGTTCGCGTCAGCACTGCTGATCACGCTCGGCGTCATCACCTTCCTGCTCGCACTGGTCCCCGTGCGGCGGCAGACCCTCAGCCGCGGATGGCTGGCCCCCCCGCTGATCTTCCTGGTAGTGGGCGTAGCACGCTGGGCGTACATCGTGCACACCTATCCGCAGGGCGTCGGCGGCTGAGCGGCACAGCAGCCCCATGTACCGCTGGACGGTGCATGGGGTCTCCTGCCAAATCACTCCCCCGCACCAACGCCCCCCAGGCGCGCCACCGGCCGTGCTCATCCTTCAAGTACTGGGGCGACGCTGCCGACCGCACGATGTCTGGACCCTGGCGGGGCACTCCGACCCGGTGCGTGTACTCGCGGCCCTGCTCCGGACTCCGCTCGCCGCCCTGGACGTCGGCGAGGACGGGACGGCAGCGCGTACGCCTCCCAACCTCGGTGGAAGACATCCTTCTGCTGGTCGTCGATGGGCAGCCAATCAGCCGCGTCGAGCCCGCTCACCACGGCGAGTTGATGGATGCGATCGCCGAGCGGCTTTCCGCTGCCGTCCACGCTTAGGAGAGCTTCACGCCGCCGCCCGGCCGGTGAGCCACCCAGAACGTCATCGAACGCGTCGAGCCCAAGGACACCCAGTTTCCGAAGGACTCCAGACAACGCCCCACCCAGGCCCCTCCAGTGAGCTTCGGCCGAACATCACCGATGATCAGGCCCGTCGGCGTGCCAGCGGGCGGACCCACAATGCGGCTCCGTCCACGAGTTCGATCCCGCTGGGCTCCGTCCTAACAGTGCCTGTCGCGTTGGAGCTCCGCGTCATAGGCACCCATGAGACATCGGCTGGGTGATACACGCCGGCAGGTCACATAACCCGTCCAGCGCGGTCGTGTCCGGCAGCTGTGCGACCTCCGCCACGATCTCCGGGAACGCTGGCCCCGTCTCTGTGCCGCACCTGGAGCGCAGCACCACCCAGCTTGCGTCGACGGAGACGGCCGCCCGGAGGAACCCGTCCCACTTCGGCTCGCCCGCCCAGCCTGGCGGCAGATCAGCTCCGGGACGGGGCGCTCAGCACTGGTCCGGCAGCGTCCAGGAAGTCACTCGTATGCCTTCCTCATCTACGAGTCGGGCTGCTGCCGCAGGTCCAGGAAACAGCGCAGCCGTACACCCGGCTCGCCCGGTTCGTGGATCGTGCGGTCCGTCGGCGCAACCGCCCACCGCGTGGCGAGCAGCTCCTGGACCGCGAACGCCGTCTCGTCATCGGCGGCCGCGACCTCCACCACCGCAAGTCCCGGCTCTGCCACATGCGCATCGTTGATCGCTCTCATACCCGGCACGACGCCCCGACGTCCTTCGAAGTTCTCCCGTCCGGGCAGCGTCACCCGACCGGGTACAGCCGGACATGCGTGCTGACTTCCCGCAGCCTGCTCGCCCGGCCGTACGGGAAAATGATCAATACGCTGTTCTCCGGTAGCCGGAGCGTACGGACGCGCTTGGGCGCGATGCCCTGCAGGCAGGCTGATCGGCCCGGTTCCCGGTACGACCATTGCACCCACATGGGCGGCGCATTCGGCGAACAGTTGATCGCGCCCCGCCGTGGGCCGCTATGAACGGCTCATGCTCAAAACTGTGTTGCGCGGCCTGGCCGCCGCCTCCCTCGCCGTCCTGCCCCTCACCGTCCCCACGCCCGCCCACGCGGCAGAGACGCTTCCCCTGACCGAAGCCGTCACCCGCCTGCCGGTGGGCACCGAGTCCCGGGACGGCTACGACCGGGACGCCTTCCGCCACTGGAACGCCGGCGCCACCCCGTCCGATGGCTGCAATACGCGCGCCGAAGTCCTCATCGCCGAGGCCGTCGAACCCCCCACGATCGGGCCTGGCTGCCGTCTGACGGGCGGGCGCTGGTGGTCGTACTACGACCAGGTGTGGGTGACGTCGGCCTCCGGCCTGGACCTTGACCACATGGTGCCCCTGGCGGAGAGTTGGGACAGCGGGGCGTCGGCGTGGACGGCACAGCGCCGCGAGGCGTACGCCAACGACCAGGGCGCCGACGCCAGCCTGGCTGCCGTCACCGCCCGCTCGAACCGGTCCAAGGCCGACCAGGACCCCGCCGAGTGGCTGCCACCGGCTGCAGGGGTGCACTGCCGGTACGTTGCTGAGTGGGTCGCCACCAAGCTCCGCTGGAGCCTAACGGCCGACGAGACCGAGGTGGCGGCCCTGCGCGAGGTGGCGGCCGGCTGCCCGGACCAGACCGTGACGTACGAACCGGCCGCATAGCCCGTCGGGCGGCTGACGCCCAAGCCGTCGGCCACCCGGGACAGGGCCGCGCCCGGTGGTGAGGGTGGCCGGCGTCGTGAAGCACCAGAGCAGGGCAGTGCTAGGGCCGCCGGTGACGCCAGCGCTGGTGGACTTTCAGGACTTTCGTAACTCCATGTTGTTTGCCGCTGAGCGGTGTTCGCGCCGCATGACAGTCCGAACTGTTCGGCGACGGCGGGGAAGCGCGGGTGCATCTGCCGGTTGCCGACCGTCACGAGTGCCGCCAGGAACGGTTCTCCGTCCTGGCGGTCCTCGTCGACCAGCCACAGGATCACGCATTCGTCGTCGCGGTGAAGCCGGGGCAGTCCGGGCAGCCGCTTGCGGATCAGCGCCCGGCTGGGGGTGGCGCCGGCGCGTGCCGTGTCCTCCAGGAGCGGCCGCAGACCGGTCGCGATCTCATCCAGCCGCGCGGACTCCAGCGGTGCCGGCCGCTCGGAGCGGGACGGCCGGTGGGCCGGCGCGGCGGACATGCAGGACAAGGGAGCATCGGTGACCCGAGAGACCGGACGCGGGGGCCTGGCCCTCGAACAAGGCCCGCTCACTCGTTCGCACGCGGCGCCACCCTCCTGCTCGCGCGTCCCCTGGTCGGTCCCGCATTTCCTCGTCCTGCGGAATGACAATGGCCTCCGACGCACCCCCCCCACGCCACTGGAGACATCCATGCCCACGCCCATGCCCATGCTGGCAATCAAGGGGACGTACCGGATCATCAACACCCGGCCCGACGGCGACACCGTCTCCTTTCTGCCCCAGGACCCGGGCTTCTGGTGCGACGTGCCCGGCAGAAGCCGGGTCGAGCGCAACAGTCGTGGCGGCGGTACGGTCCGGATGGACGCCATCGACGCACTGGAGACCCACTACAAGGGGGTTGGCCCCGAGGAGGTTCACCAGCCACTGAACCTGGGAGCTCGCGCCGCCCGCGACGAGTTGCTGTCCTGGCTGGGCTTCGGCACCGTCCTCATGGACGAGAGGGAAAAGGTCACCGCCTCGACCCCGGAGACCGTGCCCGGCTTCATCCTCGCGAGCGGCGCCGACATCTTCGGCCGCTGTATCGCCCTGGTCGGCCGAGGCGACTTGCCGCCAGGTCTCAAGAACGGCAGGCGCACCATCGTGACCACCGACCACCTGCACCAGACTGCCAACCACCGGCTGCTTGAACTCGGCCTGGTCTACCCGACCTTCTACAGCAGACTCCCCGAAGAACTGCGCGATGACATGGCCAGAACTACCCGGCAGGCACGCGCCGACAAGGCCCTCAACAGTGTGTGGGCCAGGGACGTGACCTTCGAGGACGGCGCCAAGATCGAGGACCTCGAGTCCATCACCGCGCGCCAGGTGATCCTCCCGAAGCTGTTCCGCCGCCTCGCGGACTACATCCGCCTCTTCGGGCCCTCCCTGACCTGCTTTCCCGCCTACCTGGCCGGCGAGTACGAAGAGTTCCGCCTCTCCGGGCAGGAGAAGTCCATCCATGGACTGCAGCACGTCATCGAGATCGCCGACAACACCATCAGGATGACCAGGCCGATCGAGGACATCACCATCGTCGAGAAGTGACCCCGCTGACCTTGAGCCCCCCGACTGGTCACTGACGAGCTCGTGCACGGTGGGCAGCAAGGCGTCGAGGACGGCGGTGGGGCCGATGCTCATATCTGCTGTGCCGACGTCAGCTCCGCGCTCTGCTGAGGGGCCGGCAGTCCGGCGACGGCCCGGACGATGTCGCTCATGTGCTCACGGCGGCCAAGAGGGCCAAGCACACGCCCGGTGGTCCTGCGACGCAGGTCTGTCTGCCAGGAGAGCCGCCGCTCAGCCGTACCCGGTTCTCCGCCCCACCCACTTCCCTCGACGACCCGCACCACAACGTCCCGCCTTCACATTTACTTCATCATTTGACCATATCGTGATCACGGGTTCGGTATGCTCCCCGGTGCTCCATACGCACCATCAGGGGGGAACCCGCATGCGCATCAGCCGTACCCTGCCCGTCGCCGCGGCCGTGGCCGCCGTCGGCACGCTCAGCCTCACCGCCGCGCCGGCACACGCCGCCGAGTACTCCTCGGCGCTGAAGATCAAGGGCGTCCAGTACGACGCCCCCGGCCGGGACTCCAACAAGTGCTCCGGTGGCAACACCCACAAGGAGTACCTGACGATCAAGAACTACTCGAAGACGGCGAAAGTGAACCTGAAGGGCTACGTCGTCAAGGACGCCGCCGGCAACACGTTCACCTTCAAGAACAGCCACACCCTCGAGCCCGGTGACTACGTCCACCTGCGCGGCGGCCGCGGCACCGACTCCGACGCCAAGAACGTCGCCTACCGCCAGAACTGCAACTTCATCTGGAACAACGACAAGGACACCATCTACTTCTACAAGCCCTCCGGCGCCCGCGCCGACGTCCACGCCTACACCAAGAAGGCCAACGACCGCGACGGCAACGGCTACATCACCTACCACGGCTGAACCAGCCCTCATCGCCAGACACAGCGGCGCCCCACCCGGCTTCACCGGCGGGGACGCCGCCCGTCGCCTCCGGCCGTGTGCACCTCATGCCCGACTTCCAGGACAGGGCGTCCCGCCGGAGTGACCTGCCGCATTACGCCAGGACTGACCGGCCCGAACCTGGGCCGGTCATGACGCCCAGGACGCAGTCGCCGGCTGCTGAATCGTCAGCCCCGGTCTGCGAGGCCGGGTCTCGAGCATGATGCGCCCGACGGTGTCGGTAAGGGTGCTGGCGGCTCCGATGACGGTCTCCAGGCTGCCGGGCAGGAGGTCGCGCTGGCGGGACCAATCGCGTAGGTGTCGCTCGGTGACGTGGGCCAGGTAGTCGGCATCGGCCTTCGAGACGTGCCGGGCCAGTGTTTCCTCGAGGGGAATGTCGAGGTAATAGCATCGGGAGACGCTGCGGTGGTCGGCGACCAGGCCCGCGAGCATGTCACCGTACCGGTCGGCGTACAGGATGCCCTCGACCACGACGTGGTAGCCGGCGTCCAGTGCGTAGCGGGCGACGGTGTCGATCAGTCCGATATTCGCGCCGCCAGGCACATCGTGCTCACGCAGCACGGTCCGCCTCAGGTTGTCCTGCCAGACCAGGGCCAGGCCGCGGCCGAACCGGTCACGGATCTTTGCTGCCACGCAGGACTTTCCGGACGCCGAGTTCCCTCGAACAACGACGAGCCGGGTGATTTCACTTCCCACCATCACCAGGCCACGCTACCGGCCTGCAGACAAACCACAGGTGCGCTGCGGGCGACGGCGCGGGCACGGGCCGTGCCATCGAGGCCGGGGAACGTGGGCGGTTCACGAAACGTCTCAACATCCGTCGGCACACGCGCTGCTGAGCGCCCGCGTAGTCCTCGCTCGGAATCACGGGCGCGAGGTCTGTCTGGCACTCGAGGAAGAAGGACCCCGTGTAGTACTTCCGAAACTTGGCCACGGGTGGCTTCGTTCATCTTCAGGGGTTCTGGCTCGCTTTCCGTGAAGGCGGCACGCTGAGTGACGACTGATGCTCGGATCGGCCTCCCGGAGGTTGCCTGAAAATGATCAGTACCGACCTTGGGGTGGCCGACAGTTCAGCGTCGTGGAAGAGACATCGCTCCGGCTGGAGGGGCTGTTGTTCCCGTCGATCGCGGACGTGGTGGTGCTGTGGGTGAACGTGAACCACGAGGCGATACGCATCGAGGCCCGCAGTACGGCGGCCGAGGCGGGGTGTCCGAGCTACGCGAGCCAGTGGAGCCGAATACACAGCTCCTGCCTGCGGTTTCCCGCCGATGTTCCCAGCGCGGGGCGGCGGGTGGTTCTCTGCCTGTGGGTCCGCCGGTTCTTCTGCCGGAACGCTGCGTGCGGACGGCGGACGTTTGTCGAGTAACTACCGGGGTTGCCCCGGCGGCACAGCCGGGGGACCGAGCGCCTGCGTTCGACGCCGGCCGCGGTCGGCCTCGCCCTGGCCGGCCGGGCCGGTGCCCGGATGGCACGAGTCTTCGGGGTGTCCGTCAGCCGCAGCACGGTGTTGCGGCTGGGACTGGCGTACCCGGGTATGACGAACACGTTCGCGATGCTGCGGCTGCTGCCGACGAGCGACCGTGAGAAGGACATCGAGATCTTGGCCCTGCGCCATCAGAGCGCCGTCCTGAAGCGGCAGCTGGAAGGGCGGCGTTGTCACGTTGTTGGGTGCGTGACTGTCTGATGGTGCGTCGGGGCGTGGTGGGCCCGCGGCCCGGGCCTGTGCTCAGGCCGCGGCAGGCAGGCCGGCGACGCCGATGACCTGATCCCAGACGGCGAAGCGGACGGTCATCTCGGCGCGGTATCCGGGGGCGGTCATCAGGTGGCGGCGGGGCCGGAAGTGGGGCGAGATACCGCTGAAGGCGGACAGAAACCGCTGCGCCCCGCCGGTACTGCGGAAGCCCTTCATCGCCCGTTCGCGCTGCCTCGTCGGCTGGTGGGAGTTCTCCGCCCGGTTGGTCAGGCCTTTGTGGGAGCGGTGCTCGACCGAGGGCATCACCTGGCGGTGGGCCGCGCGGTAGGAGCAGAGCTGGTCGGTGACGATCATCCTCGGCACGGCCCCGATTCCTTTGAGGAGCCGACGGAAGAAGCGCCTGGCCGCGGCCTTGTTGCGCCGGTTCTGGACGAGGACGTCCAGCACGTTGCCGTCCTGGTCGACCGCGCGCTAGAGGTACTTCTGCTCGCCGTTGATCGTGATGAAGACCTCGTCCAGGGGCCACGTGTCCCCGGGCCGGGGCCGGCGGCTGCGCAGCGCGTTGGCGTAGGACTGCCCGAACTTCAGACACCACCGGCGGATCGTCTCGTGGGACACGATGACGCCGCGCTGCAGCATCAGCTCCTCCACCTCACGGAATGACAACGGGAAGCGGAAGTACCGCCACACGCAGTGGGAGATCACCTCGACCGGGTACCGGTGGCCCTTGTACGACGGCGGCGCGCTGTCCACGGACAACCCCCTCCACCATGATCAACCCGAAGATCATTCCACCCCGCCAGCCAACGTGACAGCGCCCCGTCGGCGGAGCCCAGCGCTTCCTGGCCGCGTTCAGCGGCATCTCACCCCACTTCCGGCCCCGCCGCCACCTGATGACCGCCCCCGGATACCGCGCCGAGATGACCGTCCGCTTCGCCCTCCGGGACCAGATCACCGGCGCTGCCGATCGGTCCACCACGGCCTGGCCCCAGGCCTGAAGCGCAAGCCCACCACGCCCCGACGCGCCATCAGGCACTCACATACCCAACAACGTGACAGCCCCGTGCGGGCGAAATCCTGACGCTGAAGCGGCGCGCGATTGACGGTCAGGAGTCTGGCTGTGGGGTCTTCACCTCCAGCAACTGAACCTTGTGCGAGGCACGTGGCAGGGTGCCCGCCTCGACAACGGTGACTTTCGGGCGGATGCTGAGTCGCTGGTGCATCGCCGATGCGAAGGAGCCCGCCAGTTCCTCGTACCGCGACGGCGGAGTGCCTGCGCCCGCCTCGATCGTCACGCACAGCGGAGGGACCACCCTCGGCGGCGGCTGGTCGAGGACGATGCGCAGCTCGCCGGAGAGCTCGGGCACGAAGGAGGCCGCCACGTCCTTGACCGCGCTTGGGTACACCTTCACGCCCTTGACGATCAGCAGGTCGTCGACCCGGCCGATCACCTTGATCCGCTCGGCGCCGAGGCCACAGGCGCACGGCTCGGTGAAGACCTGGTACATGTCGCCGACCGAGTACCGGAACGGGGGAGCGGCCTCCCAGCGCAGCGCTGTCTTCACGCGTTCGCCAATCGCGCCGTCGGTGACCTCGACGCGCTCCTTGGTGGTGGGGTCGACGAGCTGGGTGGTGACGGCGTAGTCGGGCGAGAGCACATGCATGCCCTGGTACTCCTCGGCGTCGCAGGAGACGTTGATGACTCCGTGGATGCCGCCGAGGATGTCGTGAACCCGGGCGCCGCCCCAGCCGTCGGAGAGCTTGCGGCGCACCGCAGGGAGTCCGGCGCCCGGCTCGCCCGCGCAGAGCAGGATCTCGATGCCGAGATCGGCGGCCGAGCGGCCCAGCACCTCGGGGGAACGCTCGATCAGATGCTCGGCGTAGCTGGGGGTGCAGGCCAGCACGCGTGGCCGCATGATGTCGATCAGGCGCAGCAGTTTGACGGTGCCGGACTCCGCGCCGACGGCGACCGTGCGCATTCCGGCCGTCTCCAGAGCGCGCACCAGGGGGATGCCGGCGAGGTACATGGACAGGCCGAAGCCCACGACGGCGCCGTCGCCCGGGCGCATGCCGATGAACCGGAAGGCACGCTCCCAGGTTTCGTTGGTGAGGGCCACGTCCGCCTTGGTGGAGGCGTAGAGGATCGGGGTACCGGTGGTACCGGAGGTGGAACTGACGGAGACCACGTCGCGTACATCGGCGCACAGGAAGTCGCCGAAGGCGTGGCCGTCTGCCTCCAGGGAGCGTTCCTGCAGGGCGCGGTGCTCCTGCGGACGGAGGAAGACGGGCAGCTCGTCGAGGTCGGCGATGGTCCGCACCGTCGCCGGGTCCACACCGAGTTCGGCGAAGCGGCGACGGTAGAACGGGCTGCGCAGGTTGTACGCGATCTGGTCGCGCAGCAGCGCGTCGCGCCGGTCCGCCGCGCGGCCGGAGAAATGGTTCGGGTCAGTCATCACTGGCTCCTTCACTGCGGACGGCCTCCAGAGCCGCGGCAACCGTGGGCACCGCCGCCACCAGTCGGGGTATTCCGACGATCACGGCGAGCGCCTCGAACACCCCCCAGATCTCGCCCTCCGACAGGCCCAGTCGACGGGCTCTGACGGTGTGGGCATGAAATGCCTCGGCGGGCGCGCCGAGGGCGAGCAGCGCCGCGAGCGTCACCATCTCGACCTGCGTGTCCGGAAGGCCGGACAGCGTCTGCAGCCCGACCCTTGCCTGCCGCAACAGGGGCAGGGCCTCGGGATGGTGGGCGAAGAGGGGCGTAAGGGCGTCGGGGACTCGCACGGGTGCCCGCTCGCGCGGCCCGGACGGCATCGGCGCCGGGTGCTCACGGGAGGTCATGAGGCGGGCCCCCCGGCGAAGTGCGCCACCACACTCTCGGCCGCCCTGCGGCGCAGCTCGACCAAGGCCTCCTGGGAGTAGAACGCCACATGCGGGGTGAGGATCACGTCGCCTCGGGAGCGCAGCGGGCTGTCTGCCGGCAGTGGCTCCGTGTCGAACACGTCCAGCGCGGCACCCGCGAGCTGCCCACTGTCCAGAGCGGCGACGACCGCATCGGTGTCCACCACCGGGCCACGGCCCGTATTGACGAGTACTCCGCCGGGGCGCATCGACGACAGCACTTTCTCGTCGATGCTGCGCCGGGTCTGGTCGGTGAGCGGCAGATGAAGGGACACGATGTCCGCGTCCACCGGGGTGTCGGAGACCTCGAGGCCGAGCGCCGCCCAGCGGCGGCCCACCTCGCGGCCGATGCGCCCGCGGCCGAGGACCGCGACCCGTGCGCCGGACAGGCGGCGGACGGGCAGGGCCTGCGGGTCGGTGCCCCAGGCGCCGGAACGCAGGGCCGCGTCGTACTGCTGGAGTCTGCGCCACAGCGCGAGGGCCAGTGCGAGGGAGTGGGTGGCGACCTCGTCCACGCAGTAGTCGGGTACCCGGGTGACCTCGACCCCGAGGCCCGCGCAGACGGCGGTGTCGATGTTGTCGAGTCCGGCGCCGAGCCGGGCGACCACGCGCAGCTTCGGGGAGCTGCGGATGACACGCTCGGAGACGGTGGCGAAACAGGTCAGGATCGCGTCGGCGCCCTCGGCTGCGGCGGTGAGGGTGTCCTCGTCGCCCGAGGGTGCGAGCGCGACCTCGAATCCGGCGGCTTCCAGAACCCCGCGCTCCACGGCGTCGTCGGGCCAGGCGATGTCGGTGATGAGAGCCCGCCTGGCGGGCTGGGTGGCGGCGCTCATCGGGGCCACCCGCCGTAGCGGACGCCGTCGACGGCTTCGATCTCCAGGAGGCGGTTGTACTTCGCGAGACGTTCAGAACGCATGATTGACCCCACCTTGATCTGCCCGGCGTTCCAGCCGACGGCGAGGTCGGCGATCATGTCGTCCTCGGTGTCACCGGAACGGGCGGAGACCACTGTGGCGTACCCGTGGTGGCGGGCGGCGGCGACGGCGTCGGCGGCCCGGCGGAGGCTGCCCACCTGGTTCGGCTTGACCAGGACCGTGTTGGCGACGCCGAGCCCCGCGGCCTTGTCCACGCGCGCCGCGGAGGTGGCGAACAGATCGTCACCGACGAGCTGGAGGTGGCCGATCCGCCGGGTGACGTCCGTCCAGCCGTCCCAGTCGTCGTCGTCGAGCGGATCCTCGACGGAGACGATCGGATAGCGCGAGCACCAGCGTTCGAGGGTGCTCAGGAACTCCTCGGGCCGCTCGATCTGGGTGGCGGCCACGTCGATGGCGATGCCGACGTTCTCATCGACGTCCTCGATGGCGCGGGCGAGGAGTTCGAGCGGCTCGGCATCGTCGCCCGCGAGCACGGCGAGTCCGCCCTCGTCGGCGACGAGACGGGACATCAGCGTGCCATACCGCTCCTCGGTGAGCTGCGCGGCCCGGCGGCGCACCCGCCACACCACCTCGATCGCCTCGGCGAAGCTGCCCGCCGCCAGGGGGATCGCCAGGAAGTCCTGGACACGCACTCCGCCCTCGGCGTGCCGGCCACCGGAGAAGATGTTCACCATCGGGCAGGGCAGGCTGACTTCGCCGCTGCCGTTCAGGTAGCGCCACAAGGGCTGCCCGGATGCGGCTGCTGCGGCGCGTGCCGAAGCCTGGGACACCGCGAGGGTCACGTTGGACGGGCCGCCGTCGAGGTGGTCGTCGACCTCGCCGGCCGGCACCCCGGCCAGGGTCTCGGCGACGGTTGTCTCGATCCGCACCACCGCGTCCCGGACACCGAGCCCGTCGTACCGCGCGCCGCCGTCGCGCAGGTCGGCGACCTCGAACTGGCCGACGGACGCCCCGGTGGGGACGAGCGCCCGGCCCTGGTGGCCGCTCTCCAGGGTGACCACACAGCCCACGGTGGGATGGGCCCGGGAGTCCAGCGACTCCCAGGCGCGCACCGAGGTCACGGGCTGGCGCGCACCCTCCCGGAACTGCGCGGACTCGTTGTTATCCACCGCGTTCACCACGGCATTCCCTCACCTTCGAAGAGCAGTGCCCGGCCTCGTTCGGCGACTCGCGCGCGGGAGGCGGGGCCCAGGTATTCCAGTTGGGACTGGCCGTGCACACGGGCCAGCAGGAGCGCGCCGACCAGTCGTGCGAGCCAGGAGTCGTCGATGTCCGAGCAGGCACGGCGTACGGTCGCCGCGGCCCGCAGGAAGTCGCTGCTCAGCTCGGGCAGGTGGGCCGCCTTGGCCACGAGATGGGTGATGAGGAACGCGGGGTCGAACGCGGGGTCACCCGCGTGCACGACCTCCCAGTCCAGGACGGTGACAGTGGGCCGCCCGTCCTTCACGCGCTCCACCAGGATGTTTTTGGGCGACAGGTCGCCGTGGACCAGATGGGTGCGGGTGGCGGAGAGCCTGTCCACGACCTCGTGCATCGATGCCCGCAGCGAGGGCTCGGAGTGCGCCGCCGCCAGAAAGTACGGCACGAGCCGCAGCCGGTGGAAACGCTCGTGCCCGTCGATGCCCTCCACGGGCATCTCCCGCACGGCCTGCAGGGCGCTCGCGACCCGGTCCACCACCTGCGGATCGACCCGTCCGTCGAGCAGTTCCTGCTTCCAGGAGTGCCCGTGGACGAAGGGCTGTACGAGGACGTGGTGGCGCTCGTCCACGTGCAGGGGCGCGGGGGCCAGTGGCCCGGCCATCCGCAGGGCCGCCGCCTCGGCGAGGATGCGGCCGGTGCCTGCCTGCCAGTCGAAGGGTACGTCGAGCTTGCGCTTGGGACGCTTGACGACCACGTGGCCGACCCGGACCACGTCGGCGGAGACCCCGCCGAGAATCGTCTCGCGCTCGGGCCCGTCGGGAACCACCCCGCGCGCGTGCAGGTAGGGAATCCACTCCTCGGCGCCGCCGCCCGGGGCGGGCGGCGGCGCGGGCAGATCGCGGGAGGCGATCCAGTCCGGTCCGGCGGGCGGCTGCCACGGCCCCGGCTCCGCGACGCCCGCCGCGACCCTGGCACGCGCCGCCACGGTCGCGACGGTCACGAACTCCACGTCGGGCGCGCCCGCCAGATGGTCGACCACTCGGTGCAGGGCCTCGAACCGGTCGTCCTCCAGGCCGCTGGCACCGGGATGGGCGATCAGCACACAGAGCCGGTCCGGTCGCTTGCGTGCCGCGTCCACCAGCTCGAGCCAGCGCTCGACGAGCGCGTCGGGGTCAGCGGGCGACTCCTCGTTGAGCACGTACTGCCAGTAGTCGACGGCGGGCCAGACGAAGGGCACGTTCACCACACTGTCCCCGTGGACGGTGGGCGCATCGGGGTCGTCGTTCTGCGGCAGGATCGAGCTGTCCTCGTGGATGCCGACCTCGGCGAACAGCTCCAGATCGCCGGGGGCGAGGATGCCGCCGGGGGCCCGGAAACCGGGCCGTTCGCAGCCGGCGAGGCGCAGGGCTGCGGTGCCGTCGTGCAGGATCAGCCGGCGCTCGTCGGGGCCAAGACCGGCCCAGCGCTCGTGCACCCAGCCGTGCAGGCCCACGTCGTGGCCGCGGGAGAGCAGTGCCTCCACGGCCGCCGGGTGGTGCAGGGCACTCCAGCCCTCGACATAGAAGGTGGCGGGCACGCCCTGGCCGTCCAGCAGGTCGAGGATGCGCGGGAAAGCCGTATCCAAGTCCCGGCGGTGGACATCTGGACTGCTGCGTCGCCCCTGGCCGACCTCCTGCCCGCCCCCCATGTGGTCGAAGGTGAGGCAGACGGACACCGGGCGGGAGTTGAGAGCGCTCACGTCACCCCTTCAGCTCGGTGGGCCGTTCCGCTGCGCGGCCCGGAAAAGTAATTTGCTTGAGCATGCATTGGAACATACAAGTAGATGCCTACGCAAGCATAGATTAGACTGGGCATCGACCCACTCCAGGGAAGTCCCCCACACAAGCCCAGAGAGGCCAGCGATGACCGGCATCGATGCGATGCACACCTGGCGGGAGTTGAGCCGTCGGCTGCGCGTCGCCAATGAAACGCTCGAACCCGTACTGCGGACCGTAGGGATCGGCAGCGCGGCCGACTTCGAGGTCCTGGAACTGCTCACCCGCTCGCCCGGAGGCGAGCTTCCCCAGCGCAAGGTCCATGAGGCCGTGGGCCTGAGCCAGTCCGGCTCAAGCCGCCTGGTCACCCGGCTGGAGCGCAGCGGGCTGCTGCGCCGCACCGCGTCCGAGATCGACGCCAGAGCCGCGCTGCTCAAGATCACCGAGTCCGGTCGCGATCTCGTCGCCAAGCACCGCGACGCGTACGAGCAGCACGTCCGCCACGAGCTGACCGTCCTCAGCAACGATCTCCCTTTCTTGCGCGACGCCGGAGACCCTAAGCGCCACCCCGATCCCACCGAACCGGCCCGCGCCGCGCAGGAAGCCGTGGGCGAGGGCCCGGCGAACGAGGCGGTCTCGGACGGCGGGCTGCTCCAGTTCGGCGAATCGCTGCTCTCCCTCGCTTCGGGCGCGATCACGGTCGCCGACGCCATCCACGTACGGGACGCCCTCGAACCGCTGGTGCTGATCGAGGCCGCCCAGTACCGGACCGAGCAGGACATTGTGGACTGTGAGCAGATCCTGGCCACGATGGCCGGGCTGCTCGGCGACGGCAAGGCGTTCTACTTCGCCGACTGGTCGCTGCACCACCGTCTCGCCGCCGTCTGCCGCAACAAGCTCCTCCGCCAGATCTACGAAAGCCTGCTGTTCACCCTCGAACAGCATGTGGACACCGTGGTACCCACCGACGGGCTGCGGGACTACCTGCGCAGGCGCCTGGTCGTCCACACGGAAATCATTGACGCGGTGGCCTCCGGGAAGGCCGACCGGGTGCGCGAGGCCGCCCATTCCCACGCGATCACCGGCATCGCCGCCCATGTCGCAGTCTCCGACTGAGTGACTTCCGCGCAGGGCGGAGGCCGTGGCGCAGGGCCCCGCTCCCTCTATGCCCGTCCGCCGCGTCCGTATCGCCCCGAGGCCGTACGGACGCGGCGGCGCTCAGCCGATGCCCAGGCTCCGACCGCCGTCGACGATCAGGTTCTGACCGGTGATGTATCCGGCGTGGTCGCTGAGCAGATACGTCACGGCCGAGGCGATCTCGTCCCGGTTGGCGTGCCGCCCCATCGGGATCTTTGCGAGGTTCGCCTGGTAGTCGTCCGCGTCGGGGAACAACTGTCCGATGGCGCCGGTGTCGTCGGTCAGCCCAGGCGTGACCACGTTCAGTCGGATGCCGTGGGTCCCCCAGGCCAGCGCCAGCGACTTCGTCATTGCCAGCACGCCCGCCTTGGCGCTCGCCGAGTGCGCGGTGTCCGCGCCCCCGAACAGCGCCGGCGTGGTGCCGATGCTGACGACGGACCCGCCGCCGCCACGCCCGATCACATGCCTGCCGACCGTCTGGGTGCAGTGCCAGGAGCCGTCCAGGACGATCCGCACGACCGCGTTCCAGGCGTTCGGTGACATCTTCTCGGGGGCGACCCGGAAGTTGCCCGCCGCGTTGTTGACCAGGTGGTCGATCCGGCCGTACCGCGCGACCGTCTCCGTCACGACCTCCTCGACCCGCTCGCGGTCCCGGACATCCGCCGCGAACGCGTCGGCGCTGCCGCCGCGTTTGCGGATCGCGGCGGCGACCGCCTCCACCGGATCGGCACGGCGGCCGATCAGCACGGCTGTCGCCCCCAGGGCGGCCAGGTGGTACGCGATCATCTCGCCCAGGCCCGAGCCGCCGCCCGTGATCAGGGCCACCCGTCCGTCGAAGGAACCGGACGGCAGCATGGGGGTGATGGCCCCCGGCCGGTTGGCGCTCACATCAACCGCCCGCCCGTCACTTCGAGGACCCCGCCGGTCATGTAGCTCGACAGGTCGCAGGCGAGGAAGAGCACGACCTTGGCGACCTCCTCGGGCTCCCCCGCACGCTGGAGCGGAATGTCCTTCTCGCGCGCCGCGAAGATGTCCTGGCGCATCGCCGCCGTCATCGGCGTGCGGATCAGGCCCGGCTGGACCGAGTTGACCCGGATGCCGACGTGCCCCAGCTCCTTGGCCGCCGACTTGCTCAGACCGACGATGCCCGCCTTGGCCGCGGCATAGTTCGTCTGGCCGGGGTTGCCGACCTTCCCGGAGAGGGAGGAGATGTTGACGATGGCTCCGCTGCCCTGTTCGCGCATGGCGGCCGCCGCCTCACGGGTGCCTAGCCACGCGCCCTTGAGGTGCACGTCCATGACGATCTGATAGTCGTCCAGGGTCATCTTGCGCATCGTCACATCGCGTGTGATACCCGCGTTGTTGACCATCACGTCGACCGAGCCGAAATGCTCCTTGCAGGCCGCGACCGCCGCCCGGACCTCGTCCTCGCTGGTCACGTCGCAGCGCACGGCGACCGCCGTGCCGCCGTCCGCGGTGATCGCGGCGGCCACCGCCTCGGCCCCGGCGAGGTCCACATCGGTGACGACAACCTTCGCCCCCTCCGCCGCGAACACCTTCGCGGTCGCCTCACCGATACCCCGGGCCGCCCCGGTGACCACGGCCGACCGGCCATCGAGCAGACCCATGCGGTCCACCTTCCTTCTGTTACTCGTCGAACTGGTTCAGGAGTCAGCGGGACAGTGCGGCCTCGGAGCCGAACAGAGCGGTGACCTGGCTGGAGAGCACTCCGCCGTTGCCGTGGGCGAGGGCCACGTCCACGTCCGGGCGCTGGCGCTCGCCGCACTCGCCGCGGATCTGCCGGACCGCCTCAATGATCAGGAAGATGCCGTACATGCCCGGATGGCAGTAGGACAGCCCGCCGCCGCTGGTGTTGACCGGCAACTCGCCGCCGGGAGCGATCCGGCCGCCGGAGACGAACGCGCCGCCCTCTCCCTTGGCGCAGAACCCCAGGTCCTCCAGGAAGAGGAGGGTGTTGATGGTGAACGCGTCGTAGAGCTGGACGACGTCGACGTCCGCCGGGCCCAGCCCGGCCGCCGCGTACGCCCGCCGACCGGAGACGGCCGCGGCCGTCGTGGTGAGATCCGGCATCTGGCTGATCACCTGATGCGAGGTCGCCTCGCCGACGCCCAGCAGATACGCGGGCTTGCGCGGCAGATCGCGGGCGCGCTCGGCGCTCGTCAGGACCACCGCGCCACCGCCGTCGGTGACCAGGCAGCAGTCCCGCACGGTCAGCGGGGAGCTGACCGTCCGGGCGGACAGCACATCGTCCATGGTCAGCGGGTCACGCAGGAACGCCTTCGGGTTGAGCGCCGCCCACTGACGGGCGGCCACCGCGACCTCGGCGAGCTGCTCCCTCGTGGTCCCGAACTCGTGCATGTGACGGGAGGCGGCCAGCGCGTACATCGTCACCGGGAAGCGGGGGCCGTACGGCTCCTCGTACGGGTTCAGCCGGGTGCGCACCATCAGCTTTCCCGCCGCCGACCGCTGGGTGCTGCCGTACGCGATCAACGCGACCTCGCACAGCCCCGCCTCTATGGCCGCCGCAGCGTGCAGGAGATGCGAGACGAACGAGCTGCCGCCCACCAGGGAACCGTCGAGGAAGCGGGGGCGGACGCCCAGGTACTCGGCGGTGTCCAGCGGGGCCGCGGGGTAGTTGGAGGAGGCGGTGAACAGGCCGTCCACGTCCCGCGTGGTCAGCCCCGCCTCGGCCAGGGCGGCATGCGCGGCCTGGCCGATCAAATCGAGCGGGGTGAAGCCGGGGCCGACCTCACCGAGCGCCGACTCGGCCACACCCACCACGGCCGTACGGCCACGCAGTCCGGCGCTCATGCGGCACCGCTTTCTTCGAACACGACGACGGGCCTGTCCGCCTCCTCGACGACACGGGCCCGTACAGGCGCGCCGATCGCCACGGAGTCGGCCGGGACCCCGACGACGCGGCTCATCATCCGGAACCCCTCGTCCAGATCGACCAGGACGACGTTGCGCGGCTCGGCCCCGCGCTCGTGGATCGCGGAGGTGGCGTACACGACGCCCGCGCCGGCGCTCTCCTGCCACTCGGGCGCGTATTCGCCGCAGTGGGCGCAGAGCACACGGGGATAGAACTGGGCCTTCCCGCAGGCGGTGCAGCGCTGATAGAGCAGTCGGCCTTCGGCGAGACCGGCTCGGTACGCCGACAAGGGGTCGGCGGCGGGGCCAGGGTCGTGGGACATGGTGATCTCCAGGAGTACGGGGACGAGGGACCCAACCGCCGGGCGGCGGACCGGACACGGTCGGTGGGGTGACGGGCCCGGACGTTCGGCCGGGTGGGCGGTCCGGGGCGGGTCAGCGGCCCCGAAAGACCGGACGGCGTTTGGCGAGAAAGGCCTCCGCGCCCTCGGTGAAGTCGGCGGAGGCGACCAGGCGGGCCTGCGCCTCAGCCTCACCCCGCAGCCCCTCCTCCAGACCGGGCGCGGAACCCGCCAGGAGCCGCTTGGTCTCGGCCATCGGCAGCGGAGCCGACCGGAGAAGCCTGCGGGCCGCCGTCAGGGCTTCGGCGAGCGCGGCTCCCGGGGCGCAGACACGGTCTACCAGGCCCCATTCGGCGCCCAGACCGGCGTCCACGATCTCGCCGAACAGGAGCATGGTCTTGGCCCGGCCGACCCCCACTCGCGCGGGCAGCGTGGTGTGCAGCCCGCCGTCCGCGGTCAGACCGACCCGGCCGAACGGACAGCAGAAGGTGGCGTCCGATGCGGCGACCAGATGGTCGGACGCGGCGGCGAGCCCGAGGCCCAGCCCGTATGCCCGGCCCTCCACGGCGGCGATCACCGGTTTGGGACCGGCCGCTATCAGGCGGATCATCTCCGCGACGACTTCCAGCCGGGGCCGGGCGATCTCCGGGTCGGTGGTCATCGCCCTGAGGTCGCCGCCCGCACTGAAGTCGCGGCCGTCGCCGGTGAGGACGACGACCCGCACCGCGGGGTCGGCCATGGCGTGGCGCAGCGCGGCGAGCAGCCGGGCGCGGCCGACGTCGTCGAGGGCGTTGAGCCGGCCGGGGCGGGAGAGGGTCAGGACGCGGGTGCCGTCCTCCTCCGAGACCAGGATCGCGGCCGAGCCGTCGGACGCCCGGGCAGCGGCTGCGGGGTTAGTCGCGGACACGACCCGCTCCTTTCTCGCGCGGGGACACGGCAGGGGAGGCGACCGGCGCGGAGGCCGGTCCCGCCGCCGGGGCCTGCTCCGCGGCGAGCCGGTCCCGCAGTTCCCCCTTGAGCACCTTGCCGACGCGGGACAGCGGCAGCGCCTCCTCCACATGCACCTCGTGGAGCCGTTTGACCGCCGCCACCTGGGCGTTGACCCAGGTCAGCAACTCCTGGCCGCCGACGGGCGTCCGGAGCACGACGAAGGCGACGGGCAGTTCGCCCGCGATCCCGTCGGGGCGGCCGACGACCGCGGCGGACGCCACCGAGGGGTGGTGCAGCAGCAGCTCCTCCAGTTCACGGGGGTAGACGTTGTACCCCTTGTAGATGAGCATGTCCTTGAGACGGCCGGTGACGTACAGGTCTCCATCGTCGTCCTGGTGGCCGAGGTCGCCGGTGCGCAGCCAGCCCTCAACGAACGCTCCCGCGGTGTCCCCGGGCCGGTTCAGATAACCGGCGGCGATCTGCGGGCCGCTGACCCACACCTCGCCGCGCTCGCCGCGCGGCAGGACGGTCAGGCCGTCCTTCGGTGAACGGATCTCCACGCGGGTACCCGGCAGCGGAATGCCGCAACTGCCCGGCTTGCGCGGCGTGACGGCGGTGAAGGGCGCGGCGGTGACGACGAGGGTGGCCTCGGTCATCCCGTACGACTGGCAGACCCGGCCCGCGGGGAACGCCTCCTCGAGGCGGGCGGCGACCGCGCCGGACAGCGGCGCCGAGCCGCAGCCGAGCGCCCGTACGGAGGTCAGATCGCGGGACTTCAGCGTCGGGCTCTCCATTAGCATCGCGTACATCGCGGGCGAGCCCAGCACATGCTGGACCCGGTGGCGCTCGACCAAGTCGAGGAACGCCTCCGCGTCAAAGCGGCGCATGGTGGTCAAGGTAGCCCCGGAGGCGATGTGCTGGCTGAGCCCAACCAGGCCCATGGAGTGGAACAGCGGTGCGGCGGTGAGGACTTCGACCGCGCCGAGCCGCAGCAGGAAGCCGTCGCCGGGCAACGGCTCGACCACGATGCCACCGTGGCCGTCGGCGGCCGGACGGGAACCGGTGCGCCAGCAGGCGTACTGCAGGGTCTGGGCGGTGAGGTTGCGGTGCAGGACCCGGACGCCCTTGGGCACGCCGGTGGTGCCGCCCGTGTAGACGAGGTGGGCGACGTCGTCGCCGCTGAGGTCGACCTCTGGCGGTGCGGCGGGCGACTCGGGCATCGGGACCCGGGTGACAGCATCCGCACCAGGGCCGCAGGGGCCGGCCCCGCCGCGCACCAGAACCAGGCGGACAGCGGTGCCTGTGAGCTTGTCCTTCTCGTCCGCCGCGGCGCGGCAGTCAGGCCCCGCCTCCGCCAGCAGCGCGACGGCGGCCGAGTCCAGCAGTTGCCGGCGGGCCTCCTTCACGGTCAGCATCGGGCTCAGCGGGGTCGCGGCGGCCCCGGCGAGCAGGATGCCGTAGTAGCCGATGGGGTAGGCGGGCCCGTTGTCGAGCTGTACGGCGACGACGTCGCCACGTCCCACACCATGCTCACGCAGGGTGCGGGCGACGGCGCAGGCCCTCCCGTACAGCGCGACGAACGACACCTCCTCGCCCTCGTGGCGCAGGGCGGTCCGTTCGCCGTAGCGCCGGGCGGAGCCGGCGAGCACGGCGGTGACCGGGGCGTCGTAGCCCTCGATGGTGTGCGGCAGCGGGTGCGGCCAGGCGGGGAAGGTGTCGGAAGAGATTCCGGAGGCTGTCTCGGGCGAGGTTCGCGGGCGATTGCTGCCATGGTTGCCGGTCATCGTGAACCCCCTCACAGACCGAGGGACTTGGCGATGATGGACTTCATGATCTCGTTCGAGCCGCCGTAGATACGGGACACGCGCGCGTCCGCGTACCGCCGGGCGATCGGGTACTCCCGTACGTACCCATAGCCGCCGTGCAGTTGCAGGCACTCGTCCGCGATCCGGCCCTGGAGTTCGGTGGCCACCAGCTTGGCCTTGGCGGCGTCCGCCGCGGACAGCTCCCCGGCGTCCAGTTCGGCCAGCGCCCGGTCGACCATGTGGCGCACGGACTCCGCCTGCGCGGCCAGCGCGGCCAGCGTGAAGCGGGTGTTCTGGAAGGTGGCCAGGCTCTTGCCGAACACTTGACGGCTGGTCACGTACTCGACGGTCTCGGTGATCATCGCCTCGCTCATCGCCTGGGAGCCGACCGCTATCGACAGCCGTTCCTGCGGCAGATTCGAAGTCAGATGGGCGAAGGCACCGCCCTCCTCACCGAGCACGTTCTCCACGGGGACGCGTACGTCGGTGAAGAAGAGTTCGGTGGTGTCCTGGGCGTGCAGGCCGAGCTTGCGCAGCGGACGGCCCCGGGTGAAGCCGGGCGTGCCGTCCTCCACCACGAGCAGGGTGAGCCCGCCGCGCCGGTCCTCGGTACGGGCGGTGCGCGCCACCACGATCACCAGGCCGGCGTGGGCGCCGCCGGTGATGAAGGTCTTCGCTCCGTTGAGGATCCAGTGGTCGCCCTCGCGTACGGCGGTGGTCGCCATGCCCGCGAGGTCCGAGCCGGTGCCGGGCTCGGTCATCGCGATCGCGCCCATGGTCGCGCCGGAGGCCATACCCGGCAACCAGCGGGCCTGCTGGGCCGGGGTGGCGAGGTGCAGGAAGTAGGGCACGACCACGTTCATGTGCAGATTGACCTGGCCGAGGAACGAGCTGCCCCGGGCGATCTCTTCGGTGACCACCGCGTTGTAGAGGAAACTGCGCTGGCCGCCGCCACCGTGCTCCTCGGGGATCTGGAGCCCCAGCAGCCCCCCCTGTGCGAGTCTCGGGTACAGCTCGCGGGGGACGATCCCCTCGT
Source organism: Streptomyces sp. GDS52 (assembly GCF_052246875.1). Lineage (NCBI taxonomy): Bacteria > Bacillati > Actinomycetota > Actinomycetes > Kitasatosporales > Streptomycetaceae > Streptomyces > Streptomyces sp. GDS52. Next base: position 47,282 of record NZ_JBQQCR010000002.1, on the reverse strand, counting down.
CCTCCCACCGCTCGGCGTGCGGCTCGACCTCCTGCGCGAGGATCTTCCGTACCGTCTGCCGGAAGGCGGCGTGCGTCTCGTCGAAGATGGTGCGTCGCATGTTCTGCTCTCCCTCCTCCGCCCTACTGTCTGTGGGCTGGGTGTGTCAGTCGCCGCGGAAGACGGGGGCGCGGCGCTCCTTGGCCGCGGCCAGCGCCTCGGCGGAGTCCCGGGTGGACTGGACGACGGCGAAGTGGGAGGCGATCAGGTCGAGGCTGGTCCGCAGGTCGTTGGCGCGCAGTCCCTGGTGGACGGCGCGCTTGATCGCGGCGAGCGCGACGGGCGGGCCGGCGGCGAGGCGGCGGGCGAACGCGAGCGTCTCGTCCAGGAGTTCGCCGTCCTCGTGGACCCGGGTGACGATGCCGAGCCGCAGCGCCTCCTCGGCGTCGACGAAGTCGCCCGTCCACAGCAGTTCCAGGGCGCGAGCCGTGCCGACGATGCGGGGCAGATAGTGGCAGCCGCCGTCGCCGGGGACCAGGCCGACCTTGACGTACCCCTCGGAGAAACGGGCCGACCGGCCCGCGAACCGGATGTCGCACATCAAGGCCATGTCCATGCCCGCGCCGACCGCAGCGCCATTCACGGCGGCGATGAGCGGTTTGTCGAGAGCGTCGACCGCGTACGCGACCTTGTGGACCCGGTCGGTGAGCATGCGGCGGCGGGCCAGCGGGGTGCGGTCCACGCCGTTCAGCTCGTCGAGGTCCACGCCGGAGCAAAAGGAGCGCCCGGCGGCGGTGAGGACCACGGCCCGCACCCGGTCGTCGCGGGCGGCGCTGGTGAGCGCGTCGGCCCAGTCGTCGATCATGGCGAAGGTGAAGGCGTTGTGCCGGTCGGGACGGTTGAGCCTGATCAGGCCGACGCCGTGGTCGTCCACCACGTAGTCAAGCGCCATCTGATGTCTCCTGAAGGGTTGGTGGCGGGTGGTGTGATCAGTCTGCGAGGAGTTCCCAGAGCTTGCGCCCGTGCTTCTCGGCGAGGCCGGAGAGCCGGGCGGCCCAGTGGTGCTCGTCGCCGTAGTCGTCGCGCCACTGCCACAGGGCCCGGGTGCTGATGTGCAGCGGGTGCTCCTCGGTGAAACCGATCGCGCCGTGGATCTGGTGGGTGGCGGCGGCGATCCTGCCCGCCGTCGCGGACGCCTGGATCTTGGCGACCAAGGCGGCGGCCTCGGCGCGCTCCGGAGCGGCGCCGTCGTCGTCGGCCGCGGCGATCGCCGCGTCCACGGCGACTCCGGTGGCCACGACCTCGCCCGCGCACTGGGCGAGGAGATGGGCGACCGCCTGGAAGCGGTGGAGCGCCCGACCGAACTGCTCGCGCTCGCCCGCGTACTGCGCGGCCTGGTCCAGGGCGGAGGCGGCGGCACCGTGCAGTTCGGCGGAGCGCAGCAGCGCGCCTCTGAGCAGGGCCTGTTCGGCGGTGGGCAGAGAGCGGAACCGCACGCCGGGCAGTCCGGCGAGGGTGTCACTCTCCCCCAGCGGCTCACCGGTGAAGGGACCGTCGGCGATCTCGCGCACGGCGCCCGCCGAGCGGTCGGCGACAACGAGTTCGGACGGCTTCAGCAGGACGAGCCGGTCGGCGAAGGGGGCCCAGGGCAGCCGGACCGGCTCGCCGGGACCGGCCGTGGACCAGGTGAAGGCGAGCGGTCCCGAGGGGATCTCCGTCTCCGCCCAGGCGCACGACCACGCCCCGAGCAGGGTGCTGACCAGAGGCAGCCTGACCCCCGCGTAGGCGCAGCGCCGCAGCACGACGGCGGCGTCGGCGAGCGAGCCGCCCGAGCCGCCGGTCTCCTCGGGCACGGAGAGCAGGGTGAACCCGCCCTGCTCCAGGGCGTTCCAGAGCTTTCTGCGCCCCGCGGGCTCGTGCGCCGCCTCCCCGTACCGCTGCACGATCTCGGCGACCGCGCCGTCGAGCGCGTCGACATGATCGGTTTCGTAGGCAGGCGCGGACACGGCCGTGTCGATGCCATTCATCGCAGTCCCATTCCTCGGGTCACCACACCGCGGAGGATCTCCGTGGTGCCGCCGCGCAGTGTGAAGCCCGGCTGCTGCAGGACGGCTTGTCTCAGCAGCCGCTCGGTCTCGGCGCTGTTCGTGTCCTCGGGCCGCCCGGCGGGGCGGCTGCGGCGGACTACGTCCACCACCTCCCCCTCGAAGCGGGTGCCGAGGTCTTTCGCCAGGGCGGCGGCCACGTCGGGAGCGTGGCCGCCGGTCAGCTCGACCGCGACCGAAGCGGTGAGGCCGCGCAGCGCGGAGAGGCGGGCCAGGGCGAGGCCCAGGCCGACCGGGTCGGCGGTGCCACCGCGAGCCGCGATCTCGTCGAGGTGGGCGAGAAGCAGCGGGGCCGTGGACAGCACGCGCTCGGGGCCGCTGCGCTCGTAGGCGAGTTCGGCGTTGATCTGGCGCCAGCCCTGGCCGATCTCGCCGAGGACCATCGCGTCCGGCACGAACACGTCCTCGATGACGACCTCGGCGAAGTGGGCCTCGCCGTTGAGGAGCCGGATGGGCCGGACCTCGATGCCGGGGTCGGCGAGGTCCAGGATGAGCTGGCTGAGACCGTCGTGGCGGCCGGTGGCCTCGTCACGGGGAGTGGTGCGCACCAGCGCGGTCAGGTAGTGGGCGCGGTGGGCCCCGCTGGTCCAGATCTTGCGTCCGGTGACCCGCCAGCCGCCGTCGGTCCGTTCGGCGCGGGTGCGCACGGAGGCAAGGTCGGACCCGGAGTCGGGTTCGGACATGCCGAGGGCGAAGTGCGTACGGCCGGCGGCGATTTCGGGCAGGAAGCGCCGTTTCTGCTCCTCGGTACCGAAGCCGAGCAGTTGGGGCGCGGTTTGCCGGTCGGCGATCCAGTGGGCCGCGACGGGCGCACCGGCGGCCAGCAGTTCCTCGGTGACGACGAACCGGGCGAGCGCCCCGGCCTCCTGGCCTCCGTACTCGGCCGGGATGGTCATGCCGACCCAGCCGCGCGCGGCGAGCCGTTCGCTGAAGGCGGGGTCCCAGCCGATGAGCCAGTTGTCGCATCGGGGGGTCCAGTGCCCGGCCGCGATCTCCTCGGCGGCGAAGGCGCGGACCTCGGCCCGCAGCCCGCCCGCTCCGGCGAGGCGGTGTCCGTGCAGGGACAGACGCTGGTACGGGGTGCTCATGGCGCTCCCAGGACGGTGACGGCGGCGACCGCGCCGGGGCCGCCGAGGTTGTGGGCGAGGCCGCGCCGGGCGCCGGGCAGCTGACGGCTTCCGGCCCGGCCGGTGATCTGGTCGGTGATCTCGGCGACCATCCGCACCCCGCTGGCACCGACGGGGTGGCCGCAGGACTGGAGGCCGCCGGAGACGTTGACGGGGATCTCTCCGTCGGCGCGGGTGGTCCCGGCCATCAACTCGGCCGCGCCCCGGCCACGATCGAAGATGCCGAGATCCTCCGTGTTGACGATCTCGGTGATGGTGAAGCAGTCGTGGCATTCGATGAGGTCGAGCTGGGCGCGGGCGTCGGTGATGCCCGCCTGCCGGTAGGCGTCGCGGGCCGCGTCGCGGGTGGCGCCGAAGCCGAGGAAGTCGTTGTCGCCGCGGAACAGGGCCGGGTAGTACCCCGCGTACGAGGCGAGGGCGATGCCCTCGACCAGCGCGTAGTGGCTCGCGTGCTTCTCGGCCCAGGCGCGGGAGGAGACCACGACGGCTGCCGCGCCGTCGGTGGTGGGTGTGCAGTCCAGCAGGCCGAGTGGGTCGGCGACCAGGGGAGCGGACAGCACCTCGTCCACGCCGATCGCCCTGCGGAAGTGGGCCTTCGGGTTGTGCACGGCGTTGGCGTGGTTCTTCACGGCGACCTCGGCCAGCACCTCGCGCCCGTATCCGTAGGTCTCCAGATAGCGCGAGGCGACGAGGGCGAACTGGCCGGGGGCGGTGCGCCCCTTGGCGATCACGGGGTGGGACTGCTCGACGGTCTTGGCGACCAGGGAACCGCGCGGCGGTACGTCGCGCATCTTCTCCGCGCCGATCGCCAGACACACCTCGTACTCCCCGGAGGCGACAGCGAGGGCCGCTCCGCGTACCGCCTCCATGCCGGTGGCGCAGAAGTTGCTGACCCGGGTGACCGGGCGGGGGGCGAAGCCGAGTGCCTCGGTGACGGCGGCACCCGAGTCGCCGACAAGGGCCCCCAGCAGAGGTTCCGCGGTGCCGAGCCAGGCGGCTTCGACCCGCTCAGGGTCGATGGCGGCGTCCGCCATGGCCTGGGTGGCGGCCTCGTGGATCAGGCTGGTGTAGGACCGGTCGTACAGAACGCCGAACCGGGTCACACCGGTGCCGACGATGGCGACCTCGCGGGAGACTGGCATCGTTAGCGTCCTGTTCCTTCGGTCCGGTCTTCGGCAGGGGTGGGAAGGATCTTCCAGAAGTAGCGGGGGGCGGCGTCTGCCGCCGTGGCGATGCGGCGCAGCACCAGCACCACCGGGTCTCCGATCGCGACGTCGTACCCGGCGGCCACCTGGCCGTAGAACCGGCCGCCGTCGGCGAGTTCGACCACGGCGGCGGTCAGCGGGCCGCCGACGGGGAAGACATGGTCGCGGGTGCGGGTCAGGACGCTGCCGGTGAGCGCCATGTCGTGCGGGCTCAGCTCGGCCGCAGGGCCGTGCTGGGGGCAGGCAGGGGCGGCCGGGTACTGGGGGGCGGCACAGGCAGAGCAGCGCATTCCGGTGAGCCGCAGCTCCTCACGGCGATCGCGCCATGCCTGCACCTGCGAGGTGTAGGGGCTGAAACCTTCGGCTGCGGGGGCCGAGGGCGGCGGGACCGCGTTCGTCTCCTGCGCGCCGAGAGCGGCGGCGGGGCGCCAGCCGGAGGCGATGTCGAGGTCGACGCGGTAGCGCGCGCCGCCGCCGATCTCCAGGCGGAGCGTGCGGCGCTCGCCGGGGGAGGTGTCGGCCGGCTGCTCCAGCAGGGCCGCGGCCTGCGCCCAAGGCGCGGCGCAGCCGAGGTGGCCGATGCCGGGCAGGCCCTGGCTGCCCGGCCGCACCGCCACGGTCCCGGGCGGGTCCTGGGCCGAGGCCGCCAGCCAGCGGGTGAAGGCGGGTTCGGCGTCCACGACGCCGTCACCGAGCGCGTACACCTCGCGGCTGCTGTCCGCGTCCGTGGCGGTGATTCGCAGGCCGACCGGCCCCTCGGCGTCCACCAGCAGGGCGGCGGCGCCGGAGCCCAGGGCCCGTCCGCGGTCGGAGTGCCGGGTGTCGGCGAGCAGCACCAGCGCGGGCGCGACGCCTGCCGTGACCAGCGCGGCGGCGGACGCCAGGGCCGATCCGGAGGCGAAGAGACCGCCCGCGTGCTCCTGGACGAGCAGACCGTCCGGGTCGAGGCGGAGGGCTTCGGCGAGCAGCGACGCGTTGCCCCCGTCGGTGACCGGCGGGGTCGTGGTGGCCAGGAGCAGGGCCGCGGGCCGGACACCGGGGTGCCGGTCGAGCAGGGCCCGCCCGGCCTGCCAGGCCAGGGTCAGGGTGTCTTCGTCGGGTGCGTGTACGGCAATGCGTCTCGTCCCTTGCCCCTGTCGCCAGGGAGGGACGGAGACGACCGAGTCGTATACGGCTGCACTCAGCGTCATGGTTGTCTCCACCTCCACGACCGAGATTAACATGCGTGAGCACGCAAGTTCAAGGAAATGCTTGCGCACGCATGGCCGCTGGGCTCTAATAGCGACACCACGTTTCAGCCACGTTCCCTGAAGGTCTGGAGATCCTTATGCGCCTGGGATGCGTCGACGGTGAAGCGGTTCTGATCGAGGACGGCCGCTACGCCGGCCTCGCGGAGCCGTCCGCGCAGCGCTTCGCCACACCCGGCCAGGTCTACGGCGACTGGTCCGGCTTCCTCTCCTGGGCCTCCGAGGACCACGACCTGAAATGGCGCGATCTCGACGCCGCACTGCTCCAGGCCCCGGTCCCCAGCCCGGGTCAGGTTTTCGGTGTGGGCCTCAACTACCACGACCACCTGGAGGAGAACGGCCAGGCGGGCACCCGCCCGCTGCCGCTCACCTTCACCAAGTTCCCGAGCTGTGTCACCGGCCCGTACGACGCCGTGGAGATCCCGGTCGACGGTGTGGACTACGAGGTGGAGGTCGTCCTCGTGATCGGTGCGTACGCCGACCGCGTGCCCGCCGAGCGGGCCTGGGAGCACATCGCCGGTCTCACCGTCGGCCAGGACCTGTCGGCCCGTGGAGTCCAACAGGGCGGCCAGCTCTCGCTGGCGAAGTCCTACCGCGGCTTCGCGCCCATCGGCCCCTGGGTCACCACCCCGGACGAGTTGCCCAACCGCGACGCCCTCGACCTGCGCTGCTGGGTCAACGGAGAGCTGCTCCAGGACGGGACCACCGCCAAGATGGTCCACGACATACCCGAGCTGATCGCCTTCCTCTCGACGATCACCCCGCTGCGCCCCGGGGACATCGTCTTCACCGGGACGCCCGCGGGCGTCGGCTTCTTCCGCGAACCGCAGCTGTTCCTCGCCCCCGGCGACGTGGTGCGCAGCGAGGTCACCGGCCTTGGCGTGATGGAGAACCGCTGCGTCGCCCCGGCCGCAGCCGGCTCCTACGACGAGGCGTTTCGGGCTCTTGCCCCCCGGCCGCGCGCCAAGCACTGAGGCTGCCAGAGGCTCCCGTACTACCCCGCCGCCATGGCGACGACCTCACAACAGAGCACGCAGAGTCGCAGGACAACAGAAACAAGACCCAGAAGCAACAGCGGCATCGACGTCGACACCAGCAGAAGTGGAACCCGACATGGTGACTCCCATCGCAATGAACCACATCGCCTACCAGACGACGGACCTGGCTGCGACCCATGCCTTCTGGACCGAGGCCGTGGGCGCCAAGCTCGTCGGAGCGGTCCGCCAGGACCGGGCCACCACCAGCAGCGGCGAGGCGATGAACCCGTTTCTGCACGTGTTCTACGAGCTGAAGAGCGGCGAGTGCATCGCGTTCTTCGACGTCGCCGGTGAGTACGAGGCCAAGGACGACGGCCTCGAGTGGTGGGCCAAGCACGTCGCCCTGTCCGTCTCCTCCGACGAGGAGTTGGAGGAGATGGCCCAGCAGCTCAAGAACCACGGCGTCCAGGTCCGCGGCACCGTCGACCACGACGGCGTGTGGCACTCGATCTACTGCTTCGACCCCAGCGGCGTCCACCTGGAGATCACCCACCAGACCCGCCCGCTGAACGAGAAGGACGCCGACGAGGCCCAGCTCCTGTACGACGCCTGGCTCGCGGACCGTGCCGCCGGCCGCGTCTGACCGACCACACCGGCCCCCGGCCAGGGACCGAGCGCACCCGGCCCAGCCCTCCGGCACCGCACCGTGGCCACCACCTTCGCCCCGGCATCCCGGGCCGGCCCTTCCGAGCCCCGCAAAGCCACCCGCTTCGCCCGGCCGTATCACCGACCTCGGTCACCCGGCCGAAGGGCCCTGCCGTCACCCGGCCCGAGCGCCCCCGGTGCGGCTGCCCCCGCACCGCCCGGCCTCTCCCGACCCTCATCGGCCCATCCCGGGCGGCCCGGATCACCATCGGGCAGGCCAGGCCATGCCCGAGACAGCACCCGAACCCCGCTCTCGCACCGACATTCCTGGACGGACTCTCATGAACAGAACGCTGCGGACCGCGATCGCGGCCGTGTCCCTCACGCTGCTCGCCACCGCCTGCTCCACCAAGGGCAGCGACTCCTCCGCCGCGTCCGACGACGGCAAGAGCGACGTCAAGTCGGGCGTGGGCGTCACGGCCGACACCATCAAGCTGGGCGTCCTCACCGACCTGTCGGGCCCCATCGGCCCGTTGGGCAAGGCCGGTCTCGCGGGCAACGACCTCTACTGGGAGGAGCAGAACGCCAAGGGCGGTATCTGCGGTCGGAAGGTAGAGACCATCGCCAAGGACAACCAGTACAACGTGCAGAAGTCCGTGGTCCACTACGCGTCCCTGCGCAACGAAGTCGTCGGCATCGCCAACTTCGCGGGCGGCCCCGACGTTCTCGCCGTCCAGCAGCAGATCAAGTCCGACAGCATGGTCGTCCTGCCCAGCTCGTACGACGGCGCGCTGCTGAAGATCCCCACCACCCCGTTGGTCGGCTCCCCGTACGACATCGAGGCGATCAACGGCATCAGCTACCTGATGGAACAGAAGAAACTCGCCGAGGGCGACGCCATCGGCGTCATCCACTACCCCGGTGGCATCGGCACCAACACCCTCGCCGGCGTCAAGGCCGCCGCCGGCGAGTTCAAGCTCAAGCTGACCGCTGCCGAGGTCGACCCGACCAGCAGCGACCTGACCGCGCAGGTAGCCGCCATGAAGAAGGCGGGCGCCAAGGTCATCGTCATGGGCACCGCAGGCGGCCAGACCGTCGCCGTGTCCTCGCTGGTGCACTCCAGCGGATACCAGGCGACCGTCCTGGCGACCAACCTGATCTCGGCCGCCCTGGTCAAGGGCCCGGCGCAGAAAGCGCTGACCGAGAACCTGGTGCTGACCAGCAACTCCTCGTCGTTCTCCGCCAACACGGCGATGGTCAAGAAAATCCGCGAGGCGTACGCGAAGAAGCACCCCGGCACCGACATAACCGCCCCCGTCGGCGCGGGCTACGTCTTCGCCCTGACCTACCACACGATTCTGGAGAAGGCCTGCGAGAACAAGGACCTCACCCGCGACGGTGTGGCCAAGGCCCTGACCCAGGTCACCAGCGTCGACTCCGGCGGCATGCAGGTCGCCCTGAACTTCTCCGAGCCCGGCAAACCCGCCTCCCGCGAGTCGTTCATCCTCAAGCCCGACCCGAAGTCCGTGGACGGGGTGGCACTCGTCCAGGAGCCCAAGGCCAGCCCGCTCGCGCTGAAGTACCAGTCGTCGAGCTGAACCGCTGAGACACCCGTGCCCGCATCGCCTGCCGCCGGAGCGTAGCTCATGCTCAACGTCGAATCACTGGCCGTTCAGTACGGAACGGCCGACGCCATCAACGGGATCTCACTGACCATCGATCCCGGGCGGGTCACCGCCTTGCTCGGCAACAACGGAGCGGGCAAGACCACCTTGCTGCGCACCCTGTCGGGCACCATCTCCATGCACGGCGGCCAGGCGGTCCGGGGCAGTGTCCGCCTGGAGGGGCGGGATCTGCTGCGGACCCCGCCGGACCGGATCGTGAGGGCGGGCCTCGCCCAGGTCCCGGAGGGCCGCCGGGTCTTCGCCTCCCTCACAGTGGAGGAGAACCTGCACGCCGGAGGGCTCGCGGTGAAGTCCCGCAAGGACACCGAGCGCAGCATGGCCAAGGTCCTGGAGATGTTCCCGATCCTACGCGAGCGTTCAGCGCAGAGTGCCGGGCTGCTCTCCGGCGGCGAGCAGCAGATGCTGGCCATCGGGCGGGCACTGATGAGCACTCCGAAGGTGCTGCTGCTGGACGAACCGTCTCTGGGCATCGCCCCGATGGTGGCCAAGGAGATCGCCGCCACCGTACGGACGATCGCCGACTCCGGGGTGGCGGTGCTCCTCGTCGAGCAGAACACCCGGCTCGCCCTCAGCATCGCCGACCAGGTGTACGCCATTGACGGCGGAACCGTCGCCGCCGAGGGCCCGGCGACCGACTTCGCCGACTCCGAACTTCTGCGTCGGCTCAGCCTCGGTGGGGGCACCGGCACCCGGACGAAGCCCGACGAGGCGGTACGGCAGGGAGGTACGACCAGCCATGACTGACACACCCACAGCGACCACCGAACGCGTGGCGAACGCCGCCGGCCCACGCACCGTGCCGGAGATCGAGGTGGACGGGGTGACCGTGCGCTTCGGCGGGGTCACTGCCGTCGCCGAGGCCCGCTTCGCGGTCCGCCCCGGCACGGTGCACGCGCTCATCGGTCCCAACGGAGCCGGAAAGTCGAGCTGTTTCAACGCGATCACCGGGGTGTACCGGGCCGCCTCCGGCTCCGTACACCACCGGGGCGAGCGCATCGACGGGCTGCGCCCGGCGGCGATCGCCTCACGCGGAGTGGCCCGGACCTTCCAGAACCTGGTGCTACCGCCGGAGCTGAGCGTCTACGACTGTCTGCGCGTGGCACGCCACTACCGAACCGGGGCCGGGCTGTTCGCGACCGGTTTCGGGCTGCCCGTGGCCCGCCGGGAACGGCAGGCCGACGACCGGCACATCCGCGAGGCGGCGCACACCGCCGGAATCGGGCACCTCCTCGACCACCAGGTCGGCAATCTCCCGTACGGCACCCGCAAGAAGGTGGAGTTCGCCCGGGCCCTGTGCGCGGAACCGACCCTGCTGCTGCTGGACGAGCCGGTGGCCGGCATCAACGACGCCGAGTCCGACGCGATGGCGGAGGCGGTGCTGCGGGTGCGGGACGAGCGCGGTCTGACCGTGCTGCTGGTGGAGCACAGCATGCCGTTCGTCATGGGGATCAGCGACCACGTGACGGTCCTTCAGTCGGGCCGGGTCATCGCGGACGGGACACCCCGGCAGATCCAGGACGACCCGGTGGTGATCGCCGCCTACCTCGGCGACGACACCGACACCCAACCCGGCGCCGCCGCGCCCACGGGCGACGCCGCCGGCAACGGCAGGCCCGACCCTTCAGAAGCACCCTCCGCCAGTGCACCGACAACCGGTCCCGACCCCCGGAGCCACCCGTGATCACGCTACTTGAGGCCATCGTCAACGGCGTCTCGCTCGGGGCGCTGTACTCCCTGATCGCACTCGGTTTTGTGATCATCTACCGGGCGACCGGCGTACTGAACTTCGCCCACGGCGCGTTCCTGCTGGTGGGCACCTATGTGACCGCCGAGGTGGGGGCCTCGCACGGCTTCGCGCTAGGCCTGACCGCCGGTCTCGCCGCGGGCGTGGCCGTCGGCTGGCTCACCCACAGCGTCTTCATGCGGTTCTCCCGGGACCGCAGCCACATCAGCCTCACCGTGATGACGCTGGGCATCAACATCCTTGCGGTCACCGAGGTCACCCGGCGGATCGGCGACCGCACCATCCCGATGACCGAGCCCTGGGGCTCCGCGGAGATGCACATCGGCCCGGTCACCGTGCCGCAGGTGCGCATGGTCGCCCTGCTGCTCGCGACCGTCGTCATCATCGGGTTCCTGCTGGCGTTCCGGTACACCCGCTGGGGGCTCAAACTCCGGGTGAGCGCGGCCGACGGGGAGACCGCCGCCCTGATGGGCGTACGGCTGTCCAAGGTCTCCGCGACCAGCTGGATCATCGGCGGTCTCATGGCGACCCTCGCCGGACTCTTCCTGGCCTCATTCCCCAGCCCGGGCGTTGACCCCGGTCTCTCCAACAGCGCGATGCGTGCCTTCCCCGCCGCGGTCATCGGTGGCCTCGACTCGGTCGGCGGCGCGTTGGTCGGCGGGCTCGCCCTGGGTCTCGCCGAGTCGATCACCGCGACCTACGAGTCCGGGCTCGGCATGATCGGCAACGGGCTCTCGGGCATCGTCGCCTATCTCGTACTCTTCGCCGTCCTGCTGGTGCGCCCGGACGGATTCTTCGGCAAGAAGGCGGTGGCCCGTGTCTGAGGCGATATCCCGTGCGGGCGGATTCCTGACCAGATCCCGCATACTCACCGTGGCCCTGCTCGTCGTCCTCGTCGCGGTGCCGTTCTACCTCGACGAGTTCTGGATGCAGCTCGGGGTGTTCACCCTCGCCGCGGCCGTCGGTGCGATCGGCCTGTCGATCCAAGTCGGCGTCGCCGGACAATTCTCCCTGGCGCACGCCCTCTTCCTCGGCAGCGGGGCGTACCTGTACGCCTTCCTCGCGGGCAGCCCGGAGGGCAAGGTGTACGGCCTTGGCTGGCCCACCGCGCTTGCAGCGCTCGGTGCGATCCTCCTCTCCGGCTTGCTCGGTGCGGCGTTCAGCCCGATGGCCGGACGGGTGCGCGGGCTGTACCTCGGTGTGGCCTCCATCGGCCTGGTCTTCCTCGGCCAGCACCTGCTGACCAAGGTCATCCCGCTGTCCGGCGGCCCGGCTGGCCGGGCCGTACCGCCCCTGTCCATCGGCGGGTTCGAATTCTCCGACAGCGAGAAGACGATGGTGCTCGGGGTACCGTTCGGCAGTTTGGAGAAACTGTGGTTCCTCGGGCTCCTGGTTGCCGCGATCGGATACGTCGCGGCCCGCCGTATCGTCGGCGGACGCCCCGGCCTCGCCATGAACATGATGAGGGAAAGCGAGATCGGCGCCGCCGCGATGGGCGTCCGGGTGGGCCGGGCCAAGGCCGGCTCCTTCGTCCTGGCCGCTGTCTACGGCAGCACCGCAGGCCTGATGCTCGCCCTCGCCTCGCAGTGGATCGTGCCCAACTCCTTCGGTTATCTCGCCTCGGTGGACTACCTCGCCATGGTGATCATCGGAGGCATGGGCAGCATACGGGGCGCGGTCGCGGGCGCGGCCTTCGTGACCGCCCTGCCGCTGCTGCTCTCCCGCCACGCCGACAGCCTGCCGTTCCTGAGTAGCACCAGCGGCAACGGAGGGATCGACGGCGCGGTGTTCGCGACGCTGCTGTACGCGGCTCTACTCATCCTCGTGATCATGTTCGCCCCGGGCGGACTCAACGCCCTGCTCACCCGCATCACCGGCCGCCCCGAGAACCAACGGCGCCATGTCCGGCACGGCGGCCCGCAGGGCCCGGACCCCACTGCCGGGAAGCGGCGGGCGCTGCAGCGAACCCCGGCCTGACACTCTGGAAGGAGAGCCCGTGGCCATGTCCCACGCCGGCTCGATCGACGCACTGGCGGAGCGTTTCCTGCGAGCCGTGGAACGCGGCGACATCGAAACCGTACGCGAGAGCGTCTACACCCCCGAGACGGTCATCTGGCACAACACCACCGACCGTGAAATCGGTCCCGAGGACAACTACCGCACGCTGCGCTGGCTGTCCGGCGTGCTGACCGGAATGCGCTACGAGCAGGAGCGCCGTCACCCGACCCCGGACGGCTTCGTCCAACAGCACGTGCTGCGCGGAACGACACCGGACGGCCAGGAGATCGAGGTGCGGGCCTGTTTCGTGGCCACCGTGCGGGACGACCGGATCGTCCGCCTCGAGGAGTACCTGGACAGCGCGGCGAGCCGGGCGCTGGACCCGTACCGCGAATCGCCCGCGCCGTGAACGGCGCCGACTCGAGCACCGTAGCCGTCCCCCCGACCGACCCTTCTGCACCATCGGAGCCTGAACCATGCCCGTACCCCTGACCATCGGTGGACTCGCCGACCTCGAAGCCGCCACGGGGGCCGAACTGGGCCCCTCCTCCTGGCTGGAGATCACCCAGAAGCGGGTGAACGACTTCGCCGAGGCCACCGGGGACCAGCAGTGGATCCACGTCGATCCCGAGCGCGCTGCGGGCGGGCCCTTCAGCACGACCATCGCCCACGGCTATCTCACACTCTCCCTCATCAGCGGTCTGTTCGGCGACCTGCTCGATAGACAAGGCATCTCGATGGCGGTCAACTACGGCCTGAACCGGGTCCGCTTCACCTCGCCCGTCCCCGTCGGTTCCCGGATCCGCCTGGTGGGGCGGATCGTCCGGACGGAACGGGTCGGGGGCGACGGGCTGCAGGTGACGTACGAGTTCACGGTCGAGATCGAGGGATCCCCGAAGCCCGCGTGCGTGGCGGAATCGGTCCACCGCTACTACGCGTAGTGCCGGCCGGGGTCTCCTGCCCCGGCACGGCCTCCCAGCCGCTCACCGCCCGACCAACCCGCCTGGAGCAGCCCCCGATGACCACTGCCTTCGACCCCATCGACCTGTCCGGCCTGCGGCTCGCCAACCGCATCGCGATGGCCCCCATGACCCGCAGCCGCGCGTACGGCCCCGGCGCCACACCCAGCGGGGCGGCAGCCACGTACTACGCGCAGAGGGCCTCGGCCGGACTGATCATCAGCGAGGGCTGCCACCCCTCGGCTGTGGGCCAGGGCTACATCAATACCCCGGGCCTGCACACCGAGGAGCAGACCGCGGCCTGGCGTCCGGTCACTGACGCCGTCCACGCGGCGGGCGGCCGGATCTTCGCGCAACTCACCCACACGGGCCGCATCGGTCACCCCAGGATGCTGCCCGACGGTTTCGTCCCGGTGGCGCCTTCACCGATCGCCGCGCGCGGTCAGGCGCTGACCACCGAAGGACGGCTCGACTTCGCCGTGCCCGAGGAACTGGACGAGGCGGGCATCCGCGCCGCCATCGCCGACTACGCGCAGGCCGCCCGCAACGCGATGGCGGCCGGTTTCGACGGCGTCGAAATCCATGGGGGCAATGGCTATCTGATCCACCAGTTCCTCGCGCCCAATACCAACCACCGCACCGACGCCTGGGGCGGCGAACCCGAGGCGCGCGTCCGCTTCGCGGTCGAGGTCGTCACGGCGGTCGCGGCGGCGGTGGGAGCGGCCCGCACCGCCCTGCGCATCTCCCCGGCCAACCCGTTCAACGACATCGCCGAGCCCGAGCCATGGACCACCTACCGGTCACTGCTCGACGCCCTCAACTCCATCGGGCCCGCCTACCTTCACTTGGTGGAGCCCGTGGACGCGCGTGACCTCACCCTGGATCTGCGTAAACGCTTCACGGGCACCTTCGTCCTCAACCCGGCCACCCCAGCCGGTCGCACGACAGGCCCCGAAGAGCTGCCCCTGATCGAGGACGGTACTGCGGACATCCTCGCCTTCGGTGCCCTATTCCTCGCCAACCCGGACCTGCCCCGTCGGCTGGCGGCGGGCGGACCGTTCAACACGCCGGACAGGACGACGTTCTACGGAGGCGGTGAACCCGGCTACACGGACTATCCGACGCTTCCCTGATCTCGCCTCGTGGGGTTCCACCGCTCACCGTACAGACCCTGGCCGCGCTGTGACGGTGCCCGGCCGAGTGCCGGGTCAGCCCCCGACCGACCCGGACGGGCAGGCCCCGGGCGCATTGCGTCAGCCGGTCAGCCCCGCCTCCCACTTGCGCCGATGAAGGACGTAGTCGCTGAAGAGGTGCCGGGCCCGGTCCAGCAGCTCGCCCACCTCCGCCTCCCCGCGCGGGGTGTTCGCGCCCGGATGCCAGCGCTGCACCGACTGCCCGGCCCACCTGCGCAGCTTGTCGTCCGGATCGTTCAGCAGGGCGACCGCTGCCCGCAGTCCGATGAGGCCGCCGCGCGCGTCGAGCAGCCGGAACGCGGCGACCCGGACCGGCCGGGACCGCTCGGCGCCGAGGCGCGCCATCAGCAGCCCGTCGGGCAGTGTCCCGACGAAGGGAAGCAGCGCGGTGGTCGTCTCCCGTACGACACCGGGCGCCGGGTCGTCGAGCAGCGGCAGCAGCCGCGCCGCGTCGGTCACGTCCAGTATGCGCAGCCCGGCCACCGCCCGGGCCCGCACCGCCGGTGCCGGATGGGCGAGCAGCGGCCACAGCAGCTCCGCGTCCGCGCGCTCCCCGCACTCCGCCAGCCCGATCACCGCACCGGGCGGCACCGCCGGGCCGGCCGGGTCCGCACACCGCTTCCGGTACCAGGGCAGCGGATCCGTCCCGTGCTGCCGTACGACATACCGCGCACAGGCCCGGACCACCGCGGACCGGTCGATGAGGAATTCCACCGCCCGTTCGGGCCGTCCCGCCCGCCGCAGCGCGGTGACCCCGGCCGACCGCGCCCGGGGATTGCGCGCGCCCAGCAGCGGCTCCAGCACCTCGTCCCAGTCGCCTCCGTCCGTCGGGGCGGCCAGGGCGGCGTCGGCGCACAGGCCCTGGACGACCGCGTCGTCGTCCCAGGCCGCGCGGCGGGCCAGCTCACCGGGGGAGAGGAGCCCCTCCTCGACGGCCAGCCGGAGGGTGAACCGGCGTACGGTGCGGTCGGTGTGGGTGTGCAGGGGCAGCAACCGCTCGCGCGGTGCCCGGCGGAGCACGCCGTCGAGCAGTTCCAGCCCGAAGGTGCCCCGGTCGCGTCGGCCGACCCGCAGGATCAGCGGCGCGAGGACGACCGCGGTCTCCACGTCGAGCCTTTCGCCCAGCAAATGCCGGGCCCGCTCCCGCACGGGCATCACCCGGTCGCCGGCACGTATGACGAGCAGCGGCAGCAGCACGGGATGCCCCGCGACCCGCTCCAGAGCGGCCTCGCGCACCCGCCCGTCCGGATGGCACAGGGCGAGAGCGAGCCGGGCCCGCGCATCCGGCCCCGCGCTCCCGCTCCGGAGCCCGTCTGCCCCGGGCCGGCCGTGTGGAAGGCGCCCGAGTCCGGTCGGCGGTTCCGGGCTCCCGGCCGGGCGGTGGAAGCCGGCGGTGACCCAGCGGCGGAGGCGGTCGGACCGACCGGTTGCCGGGTGCCGGGCAGACGTCCCCGGCCGCGATGCGGCCTCGCCGGCCGTGCCGGAGCGAAGCACCGCGGTCCGCTCTTTCTCCGGCAGCAGCGCATGCCCGTACCGGAGGACCTGCCGGACGCCCACGTCGAACGCGGTCCAGGCGCGGGGATCGGCGGGGTCCAACGCCTCGGTGAGGGGCGTCCCCCGGATCAGGCGGACCGCCGCCGTCCCGCCGCTTCCGATGCCGTCGTCCATGCCCGCCCCCCCCAGCCGACCCGCCGTTTCGAGCGATCGTAGAGGTGAGGCGACAGGGCGTCGCGGGAATTGGTGCGGGCGGAAGTTGAGGGACTTGCGACGTCTTACGCCGATGCGCTGCCCGCCCTCAGCAGGCGTCGCCCCTGGTTCTCGGGTGATGCCACCGAACCAAGGTCGTGACCGGTGAGGACGTCTGGCATGCGGTGAGAGCCGGACTGGACAGCGAAGTGAGACGTTGCAGCCAGCGGAGAGCGCCCCGGTCCCGGAGCTGCGCGGTGGGCAGTTTCGAGGAGGGGGGAGAAGCCGAGTTCCTCACGGAGACCGCGGAAGGCACCGGCCGCGCCCCGTGGAACGCGCGGCCGGCCGTACAACCGAAAGCAGTGGTTGGCCGGGGCACGGGTGCACCCGAGGAGGACGGGGCAGTTGACGCTGCCGTCGCTCCGGCGCTCGGCAAGGAAGGCCTCCGGCGTTGCTGTTCAGGGCCGGGGTCTTCCCGTATCCGGTCGGTTGCACCGGCGCGGGGGATGTGCCGGTCTGTTCGGTGCGCTGAGAGTGTCTATCCGCAGTCGTTGCGGTTGATCTTCAGGGAGCGGGTCTGGTCGTTGAGGTTGTAGCCACGCAGGTCGTGGAGGGAGCCGCCGCTGCGGGTGACGCACACCCAGCGGCCGGAGTGGTTGCGCTTCTCGTACACGCGGGCGGTGCGGTCGGAGTTGTTGCGGATCGAGCTGCCGCGGTCGCGGATCGCGGAGGGCAGGTCCTTCACACTGCCGTCCGAGGCACGCCGCACCCAGGGCTGTCCGCCGAAATCGATCTCCGGGTAGATGCACACGTAGCCGGACGGGCAGTCGATCCCGGCCCGCACCGTGCCGGCCTCGGCGGAAGCGGGGACGGCCAGGGGAAGGAGGGCCAGTGCGGCGGTGGCCCCGGCACGCATCACGTTTTTGATCACGGTGTTACACATACTGGCCACCGGGCACCGGCCGGGCAGGCATGCCCGCGAGGTCACTCCAGTGGCGCAGCGCACGGTGCGGATCGGTACGAACCCACAGACAGGGGGAGCGGGGGAGGGCTGACGTCTCCGGGGCGGTGGGCGAGGACACTTTGCGCGTGTCCGGCTCCGCGGCCGGGGCTGGTGCCCCGGCCGGGTGGCTGCGTGGGAGTTGGGCCTGGTGTGCGCTCCGGCGGCCCTGCGCTATAGTTGATCTTGAAGGCGCGGGGTCGTTTCGACGATGCCGTTGTCCGTGCGTTGGTGGTCTAAGGAAAGACGTCCCGCTTCCTGCGGGGAGATGCAGGTGCAAGGCCTGCCCGGCGCTCCATGAGAAGCCCCGTTCCTGCCGTGGCAGGAGCGGGGCTTCTTCCCATGTGGGGCGGGCCGCGGAGCGGGGAGCCGTTACCCACTTTCGGGTGATGGCCCCGCGGGGGCTGGGGTGGCGCGTCATGGCGTTTTCGAGTCCGGGGTCAGGGCCCGCACGAGTTCTTTGCCTGATGGGTCGTCAACCCGGTGTATTCGGCGCATAGATGGTCATTGCAGATGACAGTTGCCATGAGGTGGGTGATCCGTAACAGGGTTCACGTCTCGTTCACGTGCCGGTCGCGGGGTGGGCAGGGTGTGCGTGTGCGGCCGACCGGCCGCCATCCGCACCACGCACCCCCCGAACCTACGGCCCTCGTGTCGTTGTGTCCGGGTGGCGCCCGCACCATGCAGGGGAAACCTGTGTCGAAGTCCATCACCACTCGCCGCCTGACCGCCGCCGCCTTGAGCGCCGGCGCGCTGACCGCGGTCCTGA
Organism: Streptomyces sp. GDS52; assembly: GCF_052246875.1. Lineage (NCBI taxonomy): Bacteria > Bacillati > Actinomycetota > Actinomycetes > Kitasatosporales > Streptomycetaceae > Streptomyces > Streptomyces sp. GDS52. Next base: position 28,963 of record NZ_JBQQCR010000002.1, on the reverse strand, counting down.
CGGTGCCGGCGTCGGCGGCCGAGCACCGGCCGCACCGGCCGAACGTGCAGATCTCCGACGTGCAGTACGACTCCCCGGGACGCGACGACCGCTCCAACCGCTCGTTGAACAAGGAGTGGGTGGAGATCACCAACAACACCCGCCGTGCGGTGAACCTGGACGGATGGACGCTGCGGGACGAGGACGGCCACCGCTACCGCTTCGACCACGTCCGTCTCGCCGGCCGCGCCACCGTCCGCGTCCACACCGGCGTCGGCCGTGACACCCGCACCGACCTGTACCAGGACCGCCGCCACTACGTGTGGGACAACCGCGCCGACACCGCCACCCTGCGCGACGAGCGCGGCCGCACGGTGGACACCGAGTCCTGGGGCCGACACCGCGGCGGCCGCCGCTGACACCCCACAGGCAGCACCGGCAGCCAGGGACCGGCGCCGGCACACCCCGACCCCCCCCACCACCACGGCGCGCCGCCCCTTCAAAGGGGCGGCGCGCCGCCGGTTTTTTGCAAGCGGCTGGTCGGGCGGCCGGGAACCGGAGATGGGGGTGCCGACGCCTCGCGGACGGAGAAGCAGGCAGCCTCGATGGCGACCAAGCGCGACAGGGGCGACGTGGACGCCACGACGATGGGCGACAGCTGGCGTCGGCGGGCCGAGGCACTCGTCGGCGACGTCGACGCGGTGGTGGCCGCGGCTGCCCCCGGTCCGCCCGGCCCGGACGGCGGCGCCGGCCTGGACGGGCCCGGCACCGGCCCGCGCATCCCGCCGCCCGGCGACACCGCGGCCGTCGTGTTCGACCCCAAGGAGGGGCTGACCGCGAACGACAAGACGTTCACCCGCGCGCAGCTGCTGGCGGCCGTGGCGAACGCGCTGGAGTTCGGGATCGACGCCGGCCCGGACAGCCTGGAGCGGCTCGTCGACGATGTCCTGGCGGTCGAGGGCTACGCGGTGCGCGTGCCCACCCTCGGGTCCACCGTCATGTCGTCCATCAACCGCTACACCACCCAGGACATCCTCGACGCCGAGGAGACCGTCCGGGCCCAGGCGCTGGACCGGTTCGACAGCGGCGCCGTACAGCTCACCGCCGACCAGGCCGCCGCCGCCATCGACGTCTTCCAGGTCGCCGCCGGGTTCGAGCTGTCCGAGGAACAGTCCGCCGCGGTGCGTCGGGTGCTGACCGCCGGGCACGGCATCGACGCCCTCGTCGGCGTCGCCGGGGCGGGCAAGTCCACGCTGATGGAGGCGTGCCGGATCGGCTGGGACGCCACCGGCACCACCTACGCCGGGGCCACCCTCGCCGCGGTCGCCGCCAAGCAGCTGCACGATGCCTCCGACATCCCCGCCCGGACTGTGGCCGCCTGGCTCGGCGAGATCGAGAACGGCAACGGGCTGCGCGGCGTCGACGTCCTGGTGGTGGACGAGGCCACGATGGTCGACGACCGCGCCGCGGCCGCGCTGATGACCGAGGCCGCGCGCACCGGCACGAAGGTCGTCGGCATCGGCGACCACCTGCAGCTCCAGGCGATCGGCCCCGGGGGGCTGGTTCAAGGAGACCCACCGCCTGGTGCACGGGCTCACCCTCACCGAGAACCGCCGCCAGGAGGACGCCGCCGAGCGCGCCGCGCTGGACGTCTGGCGCACCGGCAACCACCAGCTGGCGCTGCGGATGCTCGCCGAGGGTGGGCGCGTGCATCCCGCCGAGACCGCCGAGGAGGCCCGCTCCCAGATCCTCATGGCGTGGGACGAACTGCGGCTGCAGCAGTGGGCCGACCCGCAGGACCTCATCGCCCACCTGGTGGTGCTCGCCGCCCGCAACTCGGATGTCGACGCGCTCAACCTCGGCGCGCAGGCGATGCGCCGCGAGGCCGGCGAACTCGGCGACGAGCACACCTACGCCCTGCCCGGCGGCGACACCCTCACCCTCGCCGTGGGCGACGTCGTCCGCGTGCGGGAGAACGACTACCGGTCCCGCCGCGGCCAGGGCCCGGACATGCTCAACGGCTACCGGGCCGTCATCACGGCGATGGACGAACACCACCGTGTCGAGATCACCTGGCGGGTCAAGGACGCCAAGGCCCCCGGCGGCCACCGCACCGAGTCCGGCTGGGTATCGCCGCAGAAGGTCGCCGGCGGGGCGCTGTCGCTGGGCTACGCCATGACGATCGCCGCGAGCCAGGGCCTGACGTGCAACACGTCGCTGATGTACGGGCACGGCGCGAACGCGTTTGCCACCTATCCCGGCATCACCCGGGCCCGGCTCGGCCAGTCCCGCAGCGAGAGGGAGCGCCTGGAGCGCGCCATCGACGCGTTCGCGCGCTTCCTGGGCCAGTCCCGGCCGGACAGCATGGTCTCCGACCTCCTGCGGGAGCCGCCGGCTCCCGCCCCGCTGCCCCGGCAGCGCGACCTGTCCGCCGAGGAGGCCCGTGCCGAGTCCGAGCGCAGGCTCCGGCAGTCCCGCATGGCGCAGGCCGGGCGCGCGAAGTCGATGTCCCTCTCCCACCGCCGGGCGCAGGACGAGGCCCAGCGCGAGGAACGGGCCCGGCGTGCCGAGGAGAAGGCCAAGCAGCTGCTCGCCCGCATCCAGGGCGGTGCCGAGGAACGTGCGGTCCCGTCCTGGACGAAGCGCATCTACGGCGCCGTCTCCCCTCAGGAGCTGAACCGGCTGATCGCCGAGGGCGACCGGCTCGCCGCCGAGGCCGAGGCCGTCGCCACCGCGGCGGAGACCAAGGCCCGGGAACTCGCTACGCGCCTCGACCACGAGAAGGCCACCGGCCGGCCCACCCGGGGGCAGCGGTTCGCCGCCGAGGCCGGGGAGGTCCTCGACCAGGCGGACGCCCGTGTCGTCGACGCCCGGGAGTATCTGGCGACCGCGTTCGTTGCGGACGGCCACGCCGAGGACCGCGCCCGGCAGCTGGCCAAGCTCGCCGAGAGCGAGGGCAAGGGCCGCATTGCGCTGCGCCTGGCGGGGACGTCGCTGAAGGAGTACCGCGAGCTGACCCAGCGCCTGACCGGGGAGCGCGCCGCGTGCCTCCAGACCGAGGCCGACGCGAAACGGGACGCCCGGCAGGCCCTGCGGAAGGCATGGGACGTGGTGCAGCAGAGCCGCTTCGCGGACAGCCTCGGTGTGGCGAGGACGCCGGTGCCCGACCACGTGGAGAAGGTCGCCGAGCGGCTCGTGGAAATGCGCTCCGTCGCCGAACGGCGCGGCCACAGCATGGACAAGCGGGACCGTGACGACATTGGCCGCGCCACCCGGCAGGCGGGCGAGTTCCGGGGGTACGCCGCCGGCCACCGCGCCCAGGCCGCCGACGCCCGCGCCGAGAAGGCCCTGCGCGCCACGATCGCCGAGAAGTTCCCGGAGCTGTACGACCGGGAGGTGACGAGCCGCCGCGCCCACCAGCAGGCACAGCAGGCCAAACGGGCGAAGCAGGTCGTGCAGCATCAGCAGGCCGCCGTCGCGCGCCTGGAGCCGACGCAGTCGAGGGGGCGGGGCAGGAAGTAGACCGGGGTTCTTGAGCCGACGGCGCAAGCATGGGCCAGACCCTCCACCTGTAGGACCGAACACAGGCCACCCGGCCGTGCTCGTAGAGGACGAGGGTTGGGTGTCGTACGATGCAGGGGACTCGCCGGGACTCACTGAGCCTCACTGAGGCTGGGTCTGCCCCGGAACGTTGCGAGGGGTCTGAGAGGGCATTTAATGTGACCGAGTTGCCACTTATGCCCTAGTAGGTTCCTCGCCAGGTTGGCGTGACCTCGTCCGTTATGCGCTTGGCGAGGTTGTCGATCGAAGCGATGTGGATCATGGCTTCGGAGCTGGCGGCGAGGGTCTCGTAGTCGCGGGCAAGTCGTCTGTGCATCATGATCCAACCGATGCTCCGCTCCACCACCCAACGTCTTTTCAGGACGTGAAAGCCGCGGGTTCCTGGGTTTTTGTCGACGACTTCGACATCGATCCCAAGTTTCGCGCCGTGTTCGACGACGGTCTTCTTGAAGCCGGTGTCGACCCAGCTCTTGGCGATGGTTGGATAGGTGTTTTTCGCCTGGTCGAGGAGGCGTATCCCCAGGGCGTTTTCGGAGAGGCCGGCGGCGGTGACGGTCACGGCGAGGATCAGGCCGATGGTGTCGGTGAGGATGCCTCGCTTCCTGCCCACGATCTTCTTCGCGGCATCGGTTCCCTGGCTGGTCACGGGCACGTTGGTGGAGGTCTTGACACTCTGGGTGTCGATCACGGAGGCCGTCGGCTCGGGCTTCCGGCCTTCCTTGACGCGGGCCAGGGCGGTGAGGTCGTAATTGAGCTGGGTGAAGATTCCCTCGTCGCGCCAGGCGGCGTAGTAGAAGTAGACGGTGCCGTGGCCGGGGAAGTCGTGCGGGAGGTATTTCCAGGGGATTCCGGTGCGGTTGAGGTAGAGGAGCGCGTTGAACACGTCGCGCAGGTCGACTTTCGCCGGCTGGCCGGTGGGGCGACGTTCGAGACGGGCATTGCGCCAGGCCGTCAACGTCGGTTCGATCAGGGCCCATCGGGCGTCCGACAGGTCGCTGGGATACGGCTTGCGCTCACTCACAGCACAGCCTGAGCATGGGCATGCCGGAACTTCTCGTTCCGCTGATGGCTGGGAGGTTCTGCTGCATCTCTACGCCAGACGGGTTTCCGAACCCAGAAGCGGATGAGACGGGTGGCGAGGCTACCGCCCTGCCGGGCGACGTTCTTCGCGCATCGGGCTATCCGTAATGAAGCGGGACACTCGCATAAGGCGCGTATGTGCCTTGGCCTGCATAAACGCCCTCTGACATCGGCGGCTACCGACGTCAGACCCCGCGCCGAGTACCGCAGTCACCGAGCCCGGCCGTCTAGCTGTCGGCCGGGCTCGTTGCTGAGCACGGACCTTACGGCGGAGCTTTCCGGTTCTCTGGTCAGGACCAGATGGACCGCAGTACATCGACGGCCGCGACGATCACGGGCGCCCAGTCGACAAGTGCCTGACGCCAGGTCAGGACGCGCTCGTAACAGGCGCAGTGCTCGTGTTGGTCCATCGATGCCTCCCCTCACCAACCCCAAGTGGCCCTTGGGAAAGGGCCCCCGTACCTGCTGCACGGAGCACATGAGGGGCTTGTGTGGCGAAGCAGAGCCCAGCATAGGTCAGTTGCAGGGTCTCGACGGTCCGGGGACCACAACTTCTGGGTAGCCAGTGCAATCCAACCACTAGATGTGGGGATTGACTCATACATGCACGCCGTCGCGCGTGTCACCTGCCCGGCCGGTCTGGAAAAGCCCAGGTCCGGCGGAGGGTTGAAGGTGGTAGGCCTGCCTCTACGGAGATGCCGTGGGCGCTCGTGGTCCTGATCCTGTGGGTCTGGTGGACCAGGAACGACTCCATGGAGTGGGATGAACCAGTACCGCAATTTACCGGCCCAGGCCGGTGATCCGCGTCATTTAAACCGAACGTGCGTTTGGCGCAACCTTTCGATGGCGACTGCCGGTGCCCAGTAGGGGACCGTCGAGAGGGTCCGACGTGACCACTACTGCAGACAGTGCCACCTGAACCGCCCCGGGTTCGATAGAGATCTCAGTTTGCGGTTGTGATCTGTGGTTTTGCGGTTGTGAGGTAGTAAGCGGCCTCGTATTCAACGGGTGGGACGTGGCCGATCTCACCGTGGAGTCGGCGGTGGCAGTACCAGTCGACCCACTCGGCGGTGGCCAGCTCGACCTGGGAGAGCGTCTTCCAGGGCCGGCCGGGCTTGACCAGCTCGGTCTTGAACAGGCCGATCACGCTTTCCATCAGCGCGTTGTCATAGGCGTCACCGACCGAGCCGATCGATGCCGCAATGCCGGCCCGGTCGAGGTGCTCCGCGAGCGCGAACGATGTGTATTGCGACCCCGCGTCGCTGTGATGTATCAACTCGCCCTGCTGGTACGGGAATCCGTCCCGGACGCGTTGCCATAGAGCCATTTCCAGGGCGTCCAGGACGAGCCGGGTCTCCTTGGTGGTGGAGGCGGACCAGCCGACGATCCTGCGGGAGTAGGTGTCCACGACGAACGCGACGTAGACGACGCCGCTCCAGGTCGCGACGTGGGTGAAGTCGGCGACCCAGCACCGGTTGGGGGCCGTGGCGACGAAGTCGCGGTCGAGCAGGTCCGGGGCCCGCTCGGCGGCCGGATCGGTGATCGTCGTGACCACCTTCTTACCGCGGACGGCGCCGGTGATGCCGAGCTCGCGCATGAGCCGCTCGACGGTGCAGCGTGCCACGGCATGCTCCTGCCGGTTCAGCTCCCGCCAGATCTTCCGGGCCCCATACACGCGGTAGTTGGACGCGTAGACCTCTTGGATCCGCTCCTTGAGTTCCTCGTCGCGCACGGAACGGGCGGAGGGCGCCTTGAGGCGCTTCTTGTGGGCGTAGTAGGTGGACAGGGCGATCTTGCAGTCGTGTTCGGTGAGGGTTCTGCAGATCGGCTCGACGCCGCCGAAGCGGTCCCGGTACTCGTCGATAAAGGCTACGAGCGTGTGTGTGGCCGGTCGAGCTCGGCCGCGAAGAAACTGGCCGCGGCCTTCAGGATCTCGTTGGCCCGCTTCAGCTCGGCGTTCTCCTTCTTCAGCGCCTTGAGCTGGGCGGATTCCTCCGTTGTTGTCCCCGGACGCGTCCCGGTGTCGATCTCATGCTGCTTCACCCAGTTCCGCAGCGTCTCCCGTGAGCCGATGCCCAGCTTCTCGGTCACCGCCTGCAAAGCGGCCGTCTCATTCGGGTAGTCGCCCCGTACCTCAGCAACCATGCGCACCGCACGTCGGCGCAGCTCAAGCGGGTAGGAGGAAGGTCGTGCCATGACTCGGATCCTTACACGTGTTCGAGTCTCCACCAAACCCGGGGCGGTTCAGGTCGCTCTGGCCGACATTCCCTGGCTGGCCGAACTGGTCAGCCAGGCCGCCGACCATCCCCACGTCGACATCGCCCACACCCTGCTGATGCGCCACGGGCCCGAACTGGCCGACTGGTGCGAACAGCTGTGGACCGGGCAACAGGCCTTCCCCGACGACAAGACCAAAAAAGCGGCGCTCCGGCTGTGGGGAGACCTGGTCTGGATGCGCGCTGCCGAGCGGCCCTCTCTCACCGCACAGGCCGACCTGCTGACCGATTACCTCACCCCGACGCAGTGGCGGTCCGGCCTGGAGATCCTGGCCCGGTGGAACGCCCACGGCGTCAGCGAACTCGCCAGCCCGGCGGGCGAGGACGGCTGGGACAAGCTGGACGCCGCGCTGGCGGCGATCGCCCAGCTCCCCGCCAGCCACCCCCAGGCCGGCCGCGCACCCACCGCCGCGCTGCGCTTCCACTGCCTGTGCCGCTTCGCACCCATCGGCGAGGCGGTCGAACGCGCGCACACGATCGAGATGGCCACCGAAGCCGTCCGCGCCGCCGACACGACCACCCTGATCTCCACCACCGGCTTCCTCGTGGAGCGCCTGTGCCTAGTGGACCCCTCCGCCGCAGTCACCCTGACCACACTGGTCGCCGCCAGGACGGCGCAGCAGGGCAAGCACGAGGGCCATCACGTCAAGAGCATGGTGCATCGCTGGCCGCACCCCCTCAGACACCTGGTCCGCGCCACCGGCTACGCCGACCTCGAACGGCTCGTACGGGGTCTGTCCGGGGGCCCGAAGCGCATGCTCCTCAACGTCCTCGACCTCGCCGTGGCCCTGCGCCGCCACGACCCCGTGCGCGACGACGCGCTCCAGTGGCTCGCGGACAGCCCCTATCTCGCCCAGGCAACCATGCAGCTCCGCGACTCGGCCGTACGACACCGCCGGACCCCGCTGACCGACCCCGCCTGGCCCGAGGCACTGCCCGGCACTGACGACCCGGGGCACGCGGATGACACTCCCGACCGGTGAAGTCCGCCAGCACCCACGGGAGGGCTCAGCGAGTCGTCCAGCCCCCGCGATCACCGCGCCGGCCTCGCCTCCAGGTGAAGGTCGGGGAGGAGCGGACCAGACCTGACGGGCGGCTGCCCGCTCCCCATGTGGCTCGCCAACTGCTCGTAGCTGCTTTCGGAGGGCGGGATCCCTCGCCGCCGTCCGCCGTCAGGGCGCATTGCCTGACCGGCTGTCGCGCCATCGTCCATGAAGCAAGGCAGTACGGACTTCTATGCGCGGCCAGCTCACAAGACGGCGTCGATGCTGCAGTCGTGGCCAGAGGCGGCTCCGGCGCACGACGGTATAAGGCATGCGCCCCGCTGTATCTCGCCGTTTCCGACCGGAACCCGTCTGACTTTAAGAGTGGCTGTTCCCGCAGGTGACAGCGTCTGCAATGTGCACGCCGCAGGATACGACCCAGGGCTGGGCCAGCTGGTACTGCGGATTCAAGACTGCATACAGCTAGGTCAGCTCATTGGAGGCCGTCGGCTTTACTCGTGTCCCATCCCATCGGGTGACCGTGGCTGGATGAGGTCCTGCCTGGTCAGGCTGTCATCGGGCGCTGTCAGTGCCCGCTGCTACACCGATTCCTGAGCACGGGCCGTACTCGGCGGCCGCCGACGGGAGGGAAAAGCATGGCGAAGGCACCGGACGGATTCCACTACGTGCGCGGGCACATCCGCCGCAACCCGAAGCCCAGGAGCGCCAAGCGGATGAGCGGATGGATGATCGCCGGCCTGCTGGCGGGGGCCTGGCTTTGGGGGCAGGTGTTCGGCTTCGAAGCGACGACGCCTGCTACTCCGTCAGAGCCGAACCCGGCCGTCAGCGCACCGGCCGACCGATGAAGGGAGGATGGCGCCTGCGACGCCCCCGCGGGCCGGTCGAGGGTGCATCAGCGGCCGTCGTGGCGCTGGCCGTGCTGGTGATGGTCGTCCGAACGGTCACCGTGTCGGCCGGCGTACTGGTCGATGCGTGGCCGGTACTGCTACCTCTTGCAGCGCTGGGGGGAGTTGCTGTGGTGTGGCGGGTCAGACGAGCCGTGGCGGGCCGGCGTCGGGATGGCACGCGTCTGGCTGCCTTGCGGATCACGCTCGCCGAGTTCGATGCCATGGACGACCGGCGTTTCGAGCATGCGCTGAGGGATCTGCTAGTCCGTGACGGCTGGATGGCCCGGAGGGTGGGCGGCGGTGGAGACCAGGCCGCCGATGTCATTGGTGACCACGCCGTCCTCGGGCGGATCGTTGTGCAGGCCAAGCACACGCGCGTCGGCGGGAAGGTCGGATCGTCGGTGATGTACGCGGTAAAAGGGACGGCCGGCCCTGTTCACAGGGCGGACCATGCGGTGGTCGTCACCAACGGGTTTTTCACCCGCGATGCCATGAACTGGGGAGACCGGCACACGGTCCACTGGATCGACCGGGGAAAGCTGCGGCGCTGGGCCGAGGACGGAGCCGCGCTGCACGAGCTCCTCAAGCTGCCTGCCCGCTCTCGCGGCAGCTGGTTCAAGCGGGCTGCCTGACCGGTAGCCGTCTCCATGCGCGCCATCAGTTGGGGGTCTGGTGTTCGACGAAGACGGGTCCTTGGACCCGACGCTGAAGTTCCTGCTGTACGCCGTCATTGCGCTGGCCGTCGGCAAGATGATCTGGGAGTGGCTCACCGAGGACGTCAGCCGGTTGATCACGAAGGACCTGTGGGGTCTGATCGCTGATCACCCCTGGTGGACGGGACTCGTCGTCGCCGGCGGGCTCACCGTGCTCATCCTGCTGGGTGCGATCTTGTCATCCGGGCCTGGCACATCCATATACGTAAGCCCCGATGACGCCTCCACCGCGCAGGCCGGCGGCGTGGTTGAGCCAGAGGTACTGACCTTCAGGATGAAGCAGCTCGCAGCGATGACCGCGACGGGCTTCGAACAGGCGTGCGCCGACCTCCTGGCGCGTGACGGCTTCCGTCGCCCCCTGCGAGTTGGCGGCGCCGGAGACCTCGGCGTCGATGTCACCGCACATGACGACGAGGATCGTCTTTTGATCCTGCAGTGCAAGCAGTACCAGAATCCGGTCGGCTCCGGGCACGTGCAGAAGTTCAACGGGACAGCCCGGCCGCACCACGGAGCCGACATTCCCATCATGATTGCGCTCAAGGGCTTCACCCAGCCGGCCATCGATTTCGCTCGGCACCATCGGCTCATCCTCGTGGGCCGACCAGAGCTGAAGAAGTGAGCCCACGGTCAGCACCTCTACGAGGTCATCGGCATCCAAAACGCCACGCTGTAACCCCACTCCCACTCGACTTCCGCGGTTGGCTGCAGTGTCCATCCGCCATCCGGAGCTAAGACCGTGAGCCCCGCCGGACAGGGTTAAGAGCTCGTAACACGATCTTGTTGAAGTGGCCTGGTAGGCCGTGACCGATGTGAGGATTCGGCCGTTCGGGAGGGTGTGAGTACCCGGCCGTGGATCGTGGACGACGACTTGTGGGCACTGATCGAACCGCTGCTGCCGCCCTGGCCGGAGAAGGCACCGGGGCCGCGCCCGGTGCCGGACCGGCTCTGCCTGCAGGGCATCCTCTACGTCCTCCACAACGACATAGCCTGGCAACTGCTGCCCCCTGAGCTGGGTTTCGGCTCCGGGCAGACCTGCTGGCGGCGCCTGGACCGCTGGCAGAAGGCAGGGGTCTTCGACCAGCTGCACCGCATCCTGCTGGCCGAACTGAACGCGGCCGGCGCACTCGACTGGTCTCGCGCGTGTGTGGACGGCTCCCACATCCGCGCGAAAAAGGGGGTGCCGACACCGGTCCGTCGCCGGTCGACCGGCGCAAGACGGGCAGCAAACATCACCTGATCTGCGACGGCTGCGGCACCCCGCTCAAGGTCATCACGACTGCGGCCAACGTCAACGACGTCACCCAGACCCTCGCCCTGGTCGACGGCATCCCGCCCGTCGCCGGCCGCCCCGGCCGTCCGCGCCGCCGTCCCGAAGCCCTGCTCGGCGACAAGGGCTACGACTCCAACCCGAACCGCGAAGAGCTGCGCAAGCGGCGGATCCTGCCGGTCATCTCCCGCAAGGGCGCCCCCAACATCAAGGGCCTGGGCAAACTCCGGTACGTCGTGGAACAGACCTTCGCCCTGCTCCACCAGTTCAAGCGCCTCGCGGTCCGCTGGGAACGCCGCACCGAACTCCACGATGCCTTCGTCTCCCTGGCCTGCAGCCTGATCTGCTGGAGACGTCTCAAGAAGGCCCGACCATGATCGTGTTACGAGCTCTAAGCGTCCGTATCCGTTCTTCAGCAGCATGTGAGCGGCGAGTTGGTACAAGTGGTGGGAAACGTGCGGTTGTTGTGAGAGATACCTCTAGTATGACGGTCTGCGCTGGCGTCTTGAGCGCCCCTTCTGCCCGTCAAACACCGCACGTCACCCCTACCGGCCGGGGAAGGGGAGATTCGGAGCACGTTGACTGTGTACCTCACCCGCTTTTCCGCCTGCGGCTTCCGCTCCCTGGCCCGCATCGAGGACATCCCGGTCAGCAGTCCGACGATCCTGGCCGGCCACAACGACGGTGGGAAGAGTGCCGTACTGACAGCGCTGGCCTTCCTGCTGGGCAGCCACCGGCTGACAGACGAGGACCGCACCTACGAGCAGGCGGAAGGATCCGCAGGCGGCCGCTGCGCCCGCACCTCGGTCGAAGGGGACTTCCGCCTCGACACAACGGAACAGGCCGCCACCGGCCTGCCGCAAACGGTCCGGATCCGCCGTATCTCTGAAGAGGGGCAGCCGCCCCAGTGGCAGTACTTCGGTTCCCGGCCTGCCGACAGTCGGCTCCACGACATGAGCCGCCTGCTGAAAGGCCAACTTGCCGAGCTTGCGGCCGAGTTCTCAGTGTCCCCGGACGGCTCCCGCAGAGACGACCTGTTGCAGGCCCTCACCACCTACGCGGCCACGGCGCCGCAGGTGGAGCAGTGGCAACCGCTGCCCAAGGAACTTCAGGAGCGTCTGCCGCGCCTGCTGCCGTTCGGAGGCAAGGACGAGAGGCCCGATGACGCGGTGCGTACCGCGCTGAGCAGCTGCTACGAAACCTACCTGGAGGACGAAACGCTCCAGGGCCGGGTCAGGGAGATCGAAACGGAGATCACTCAGCGCCTGGAGAAGGAAGCCGACTCACTGTGCCGGCACATCCGCCAGCACTGCCGGGAGTTCGTGGGCGTGCAGGTCAAGCCCGAGGTCTCCTTCAAAGGCGGCTTCAAGCGCGCCCCCCTGGAAGTCTCCAAGGCCGACGGCGAGCCGGTGGACCTCACCCGCTCAGGACAGGGCAGCAACCGCCGGATCGCGCTCGCGGTATGGGAGTGGACCAGCAACCTGCTCGAAAGCAGCGAACTCGCCATGGGGGAGGGGAGCGATGCGGAACCGACCCAGACCATCGTCGTCTACGACGAGCCCGACACTCACCTGGACTACCGCCACCAGCGCACCGTCATGGACATCATCCGCAAACAGTGCGCCCTGCCCCACGTCAGCGTCGTCGTTGCCACCCACTCGATGAACCTCATCGACGGTGTCGACATCGCTGACGTCGTCCACCTCCGCCTCGGCGACAGCGGCCGCACCATCGTCGAACGCCTCACGGACGAATCCCACGAAGGGATCGACTTCCACCTCGGACAGATCGCCTCCGCCGTGGGACTGCGCAACTCCGTCCTGCTGCACGAACGGTGCTTCCTCGCCGTCGAGGGCCCCACGGAACAGCAGTGCCTGCCCCTGCTGTTCCGCCTCTCCCAGGGCCTGCCCCTCCAGGCGGCGGGCATCGCCCTGTGGGCCTGCGGCAACAACGAAGGCGCCCTCCGCCTGGCCGGCTACCTCGTCAAGAACCGACGCACCGTCATGCTGATGGTCGACGCCGACAGCCGCACCAACAAGCACTTCAGGACGGAAAGACTCATCAAGGCCGGGCTCGACCTCGACACCCAGGTCACCTGGATCGGCGAAGCAGACGGGTTCAACGAACTCGAGGAACTCTTCACCGACGCCCAGTGGGCCACAGCCGCCAACACCCACTGGCCTCGCCCCGCAGGCACGCAGTGGGCCGCCGAGGACTTCACCGCACACCGCGGCGGCAAATTCAGCGCCCGCGTCCTGACCATGATCAAAGAGCAGGCCGAGCACACCAGCCCCGACGGCAAGGACGACATGCTCTACGGCCTGGTCACCACCCTCAAAACCCGCGAAGACGTCCCCTCGCAGCTGACCAAGGCCTTCAGCAGCCTCCGGGCCCTGGCTTCCTGACCAGCCTCACGGCGCGCCGCTGCAGCATCCGCTCCTTGCGCTGCTGCAGCGTCGGAGCCGTCCAGGCATGCCAGCCCACCCCCGTGACGTGCTGCCGACCATGCCCGCGCGCTTCGATCCCACACCAGCGACACCCACTCGGTGACACGGTGGATCCAGTGTTGGTAGAACGCGATAACGACATCACATCCTCCTTCCCCCACCCCCTATCTTGCTGCCTACCACTGACAATCACCCGATGGCGCGGCACCCTGCAAGCCCACGCACGCCAAGCGAAGAAACCGTTCACCACCCGCACCGCACACCCGTCCCGAGAACATCGTTTATCAGGAAAACCACCCACAGCCCTTCCCTCAGTAGTTACCGTCTGTGCTCATGCGGTTTCTGCACACTTCGGACTGGCACCTGGGCCGCCGGTTCCACACAGAAGACCTGATCCCCGCCCAGCGCGCCTTCCTCGACCACCTGGTCGACACCGCCCGAAGTGAACGCGTCGACGCGGTCCTCGTGGCAGGCGACATCTACGACCGGGCCATCCCCAACCTAGACGCCGTGCGCCTGTTCAACCGCGCCCTGCACCAGCTCGCCGACCTCGACGTGCCGATCATCATGATCAGCGGCAACCACGACTCCGCCCACCGCCTCGGCGTCGGATCCGGCCTCCTGGCCCGCGCCGGGATCCACTTGCGGACCGACCCGGCCACCTGCGACATCCCCGTCCTCCTCGAGGACGCCGACGGCCCGGTCGCCGTATACGGCATCCCCTACCTTGAGCCGTCGATGGTCCGCGACCGCCTGGAAGCGGAAGCCGCCTCCCACCGCGCAGTGCTCACCGCAGCCCTGGACCGCATCCACGCCGACCTCACCAACAACCAGCCGGCCGGCACCCGCTCCGTGATCCTCGCCCACGCCTTCGTCACCTCCGGCACCGGACAGCCCGCCGAACGCGACGAACGGGAGGAATCCACCAGCGAACGCGACATCGCCGTGGGCGGTGTCGCCCACGTGGGCGCCGACGTCTTCGCCGGGATCGACTACGTGGCCCTGGGCCACCTCCACGGCCCCCAGCGCGTCACCGACCGCATCCACTACAGCGGCTCACCACTGGCCTACTCCTTCTCCGAAGCCCGCCACACCAAGTCGATCACCCTGGTCGACCTCACCCCGAACGCCGCCCCCACCCTCACCCGACGGCCCTGCCCCGTGCCCCTCCGTCTGGAACGCGTCACCGGCTTCATGGACGACCTCCTGACCAGCCCCACCCACGAGCATCTGAAGGACGCCTGGCTCGAGGTCACCCTGACCGACACCGCCCTGCCCTTCGAAGCCATGGCCCGCCTGCGCCGCCGCTTCCCCCACACCGCCAGCCTCAAGCACAAGCCCGCCCTCATCCCCGCCCAGGCCACAAACACCCCCACCTACAGCGAACGCATCCGCGGCCGCAGCGACCTAGACATCACCAGCGACTTCATCAACAGCATGCGCGGCACCGATCCCACCCCGGACGAACACGCCCTGCTCCAGCAAGCCGTCGAAGCCTCCCGCCTGAACGAACAGCAGAAGGAAACCGTCTGACATGCGCCTGCACACCCTGCGCCTGCAGGCCTTCGGACCCTTCGCCGGAACCCACACCGTCGACTTCGACGCCCTGTCCGCCGACGGCCTGTTCCTCCTGCACGGCGACACCGGGGCCGGAAAGAGCACCATCTTCGCCGCCATCTGCTTCGCCCTCTACGGCAAACCCCCGGGCGACCGCGACCTGCTGCTGCGCAGCCACCACGCTCCTGCCGACCTCCTGACCGAAGTCACCCTGGAGGCCACCCTCGCAGGCCGCCGCCTGCGCATCCACCGCATCCCAGCCCAGAAGCGCCCCAAGCGATCCGGCCAAGGCGAAACCGACCAAAAACCCGAGACCCGCCTCAGTGAGTGGGCCGTCGATGCCGACGGCCAGGGCCGCTGGGAAGCATCCAGCAAATCCCATCAGGAAGCCGCCACCGAGATCACCGACCTGCTGGGCATGAGCCGGGACCAGTTCTGCCAGGTCGTCCTCCTGCCGCAGAACGAATTCACCAAATTCCTTCACGCCGACGCCCACGGCCGGCGAGAACTCCTCGGCAAACTCTTCCGCACCGGCCGCTTCTCCTTCATCGAACGCTGGCTCAACGACCACAGCCGCACCACCGAGAAGAACCGCGACGCCGCCCGCGCCGACGTGCTGCGCCTGATCGAACGCATCCACCAGGCCGCCGGAGGCGACCTGACAACCGAGTACACCGCTCCCACTCCCGACGACCCGCACACCCTCACCGAACCGGCCCGCGCCTGGGCCCGCGACCTCATCCGCGCCAGCCAGGCCGACCACGACAAGGCACTCCAAGCAGCCAACACGGCCAAAGAGAACCTGGGCAGACAGCAGTCACTCGAGGCCGCAGCCCGCGAACTCCACCAGCAGCAAGCCACTCACGCCCGCGCCCAGCAGCAGCTCGACCTTCTCCAGGAACAGGCCCCGCACCACAACGCGCTCGTCCAGCGCCGCGACCAGGCCCGCCGGGCCCAGCAGGTGGCGCCCCAGCTACACGCCGCGGACACCGCCGCAGACGACCACATCCGGGCCCAGAACACCGAGCGCACTGCCCGTGAGCACCTGCAGCCCGCCCACGCAGACCTGGACGCCGGCCAGCTGGAAACCGCCGAGCAGAGTGCCCGCGCTCAGGCCGCCGTCCTGACCGCCCTCATCCCGGAAGAAGACACCGTCCGCCAGCTGACCGCCGACCTGAAGCGCACCGACGCCGAACGACAGGACTTCGCCGACCAGCAACGCACAGCCCAGGACTGGCTGGAAGAGGAACCCACCCGGCGCCGCACCCTCGAAGCCCGGCGAGAAGCCGCCCGCCAGGCCGAAGAAGAAGGCCGCCGCCACCAGGCCGCCCTGGACATCCTCAAGGTCCGCCTCGAAGCCGCCAAACGCCGCGACGCACACCTCACCAAGATCACCCAGGCCGAACAGCACCTCGCCGGTGCACAGGCAGACACCGGCCAGACCGGCCAGGCCTACCTCACCATCCGCCGCCAGCGCACCGAAGGCATGGCCGCCGAACTCGCCGCCACCCTCACCGACGGCACCCCCTGCCCGGTCTGCGGATCCTGCACCCACCCGGCCCCGGCCGCCCCCCAGGACGGGCAGCCCACACGCCAGGACGAACAGGACGCAGAAGCCCTCCACGAGCAGGCCAAGACCACACAGGACGCCGCCACGGCCGCGCTGCACAAGCTCCGCGAACAGGCCGCCACCGCCACCGGCGAGGCCGGCGACACCCCACTGGCCGACCTCAAAACCCAACACAAGACACTCACCGCCGAGTTGACCGACTCCCTGGCCCGTGCCGCCGACCAGGGCACCGTCCAAGAAGAACTCCTCGCGCTCGACAGCGAACACACGGCCATGACCCAGCAGCACAGCACCGCCACGGCCGGCCTGTCCGCCCGCAACGCCAGCTACGACACCCTCACCCAGCAACTCACCGAGCTGACCGGCAAGCTCGCCGCAGCCCGCGGCACCCACCCCACCGTCGCCGCCCACGCCGACGACCTCACCCGCACCGCCAACCGCCTCAAAGAAGCCGCCGAAGCCTCCCACCACCTCACCACAGCCACCCAGACCCTCACCCACCGCACCACCCAGGCCACCCACGCCGCCAAAGACCAGGGCTTCGACACCCTGGCCCTCGCCCAGCAAGCCCTGCTCAGCGACGAAGACCTGCACACCATCGAGGAAGAGATCACCCAGTGGCGCGAGACCCGCGCCGCCCACACCACAGTCCTGGAGAACCCAGCACTGCAACAGGCCGCCGCACAGCCCCCCGCCGACCTCGACGCCGCCACGGCCCAACGGGCCGCCGCAGACGACCAGCACGCCGAAGCGGCCACCGCCGCGAGCGCCGCCCACACACGCAACCAGGACCTCACCGCCCTCGCCGCCGACCTCGAGACCGCCATCCAACGCCTTCAACCGCTCGAACAGGCCCACAGCACCGCCCGCCACCTGACCGAACTCGTCACCGGCAACTCACCCAGCGCCCGGGTACGCATGCAACTGGAGGCCTACGTCCTGGCCGCCCGCCTCGAAGAAGTCGTCACCGCAGCCAACACCCGCCTGCACGTCATGTCCGAAGGCCGCTACACCCTCTCCCACTCCGACCACCAAGCCGCCCGCGGCGCCCGCTCCGGCCTCGGCCTGCAGATCACCGACTCCTGGACCGGCCGCCCCCGCAAGACCGACACCCTCTCCGGCGGCGAATCCTTCTTCGCCTCCCTCTCCCTCGCCCTGGGACTGGCCGACGTCGTCACCCACGAAGCCGGCGGCAACCCCCTGGACACCCTCTTCATCGACGAAGGCTTCGGCACCCTCGACGAAGACACCCTCCACAAGGTCCTCGACGTCCTGGACTCCCTCCGCGCCCACGACCGCACCGTCGGCGTCATCAGCCACGTCCCCGAACTGCGCCGCCGCATCACCCACCGCCTGCACGTACGCAAAGACCCCACCGGCTCCACCCTCGCCCACCTGACCGAAGCAGCCGAATAACCTGCACCCTGCAGGGGCGGGGACTCCCGCCCCTGCACAGCTCTCAACCGACCCCCACGGAGCAGCACACCCTCATGGCTTCCGACATCGAGCTGCGGCCCCACCAAAAGGACGCCGTCGCTGCGGCCACCCGCACGCTCGGTCAGCGCTCCCGCGCGAGTGTGATCGCCGCCTGTGGCACCGGCAAGACCCTGATCGCTGCCCGCACCACCGCCCGCATCGCCCCCCGCGGCCGCGTCCTGGTACTCCTGCCGACGCTGGACCTGCTGTCGCAGACGATCCGCTCCTGGCGCACCGCCGGACGCAAAGGTGCCTCCATCGCGGTGTGCTCGGCACGCCAGGCCCTCGACCATGAGCCGCTCGGCGCCGACACCCCTCTCACCACCAACCCCGCCGAACTCACCGCCCTCACCACCTCGCCCCGCCCCGGCCCGGTCACCGCATACGCCACCTACGCCTCCCTGCCCACCGTGGTCGCCGCTCACCGCGACCACCACCTGCCCCCCTGGGACCTGGTGATCGTGGACGAGGCCCACAGAACCGCCGGCCGCCTCGGCAAGGCCTGGGCCGCCGTCCACCACGACGACCAGCTCCCCACTGCCCGCCGCCTGTACCTGACCGCCACCCCCCGCATCTGGAACCCCGACGACGACCAGACGGGCGATGCGGAAGCAGTGGCCTCCATGGACGACGAAAACCTCTTCGGCCCCGTCGCCTACCGCCTCACCCTCTCCGACGCCATCGACCTTGGCCTGCTCGCCGACTACCAGATCCTCGTCCCCGTCGTCACCGACGAAGACCTCCGCGACTGGCTCGCCACCGGCCCCGGCGCCGGCGTCGACGGCCTGCGCCTGGCCGGCCGCCAGGTTGCCGCCCTACGCGCCATCCACGACCACCGGCTGCGCCGCATCCTCACCTTCCACCACCGCGTCGCCGACGCCCGCGCCTTCGCCACCACCCTGAACGAGACCGCCGTCACCCTCCCCACCGAGCTGCGGCCTGAAGGACTGTGGGCCGACTGGATCAGCGGCAACCACACCCCCCAGGTCCGCCGCCGTCTCCTGCTGGAGTTCGCCTCCCACACCGACCCCCACGCCCCGGCCGTACTCTCCAACGCCCGCGTCCTGGGAGAAGGCATCGACGTGCCCGCCATCGACGCCGTCGTCTTCGCCGACCCCAAAAACAGTCCCGTCGATACCGTCCAGGCCGTCGGCCGCGCCCTGCGCCAAACCCCTGGCGCCGGCAAGAAAGCCACCCTTGTCGTCCCCGTCTACCTCACCCCTGGCGAGGACCCCGACGACCTCCTCAGCACCGACGCCTACACCCCCCTCTGGCACACCATCCAGGCCCTGCGCGCCCACGACGACCGCCTCGAAGCACGCCTCGCCGACCCCCGCACCCACCGCCCCACCATGCCCCCCGAGGACCCCGACGCCTGGCTCCACTTCGACCGCCCCATCCAGACCGAAGAAGTCGCCCTCGCCCTCTCACTTCGGGTACTGGCCCCCAAGAGCGCCGAATGGCGCCGCGGCCTCAAAGCCGCCCGCCGCTACCACCACACTCACCACCACCTCGATGTCCCCCAAACCTACGAAGACACCGCCGGCTACCCCCTGGGCCGCTGGCTCACCTGGCAGCGCCATCTCCATGCCACCGGCGCCCTCGATGCCACACGCACCCAGGCCCTCGAACGCCTCGGCATCATCTGGGACCCCCGCCAGCAGGCCTTCGACCGGGGCCTTGTCCACGCCACCGCCTACGCCACCCACAACGGTCACCTTGCCGTCCCGGTCCAATACCTCCACGACGACTTCCCCCTCGGCCGCTGGCTGGCCACCCAGCGCACCCGCGCCCACCACCTCACCGCAGAACGCGCCGCCGCCCTCACCGCTCTGGACCCGTGGTGGAACCCGCCCTGGCCGATCACCTGGCAACGCGCTTACCACACGGCTCGCCAGCAGACGAAGCAGGACACGGACGCCTCACCGGCGGGGGAGTGGCTCGCGGCCCAGAGACAACGTGCTGGTGACCTTCACCCCGAGCAGCGCCGGCTCCTCAAGAACCTGGGGCTCGACCTGCCGGACATGCCAGTCTCTCGCGCTAAGGACACCCCATGGCCGGCACGGGAACACGCCTTCCAGCGCGGACTGGCCGCCGCACGTGCCTTCCGTAAAAGAGAGGGCCACCTCAACGTCCCTCAGCGGCACATCGAGGAAATTGAAGGCGACCAGGTTCGCCTGGGGCAGTGGCTGAGCAACCTGCGTCGTCGCCGCTCCAGTCTCAGCCCGCAGCGGCGAGCAGCACTGACCGAACTCGGCCTGTAATACTTCGGCACAGCGAGACTGGCTGGCTCACCTGCCAGACACTGACCGAACTGCACACTGCCAGTGTCACCTGCGGTCGCGCCTTCATCGCATAGCGGCGCCCCGGACGTGCGCCTCACCTTTGCCGGGCTGGCTCACGCCTGTGGCGTCCGGCGGCCGCACACGGCCGCCGGACGCCACAGTCAGCGCTTGCCGCGGACGGCTTTGACGATGTCGGCGACCGCTGCGAGGACTGCTGCGCGATGTTCCGATTTCGTGTTGTGCAGTGCAAACCGGGCCACAAGCGCGGCGGTAGCCGCAACAATGACAAGGCTGGAAAGGACTACGGTCGGCCAGATGAGTATGGGGTTCATCGGTGTTCTCCTCCCTGTTACGACCCGCCCCAGCGGGACCAGCCCAAGGAGAACGTGAGCGGCCTCCGAGCGTCCGCAACCTCCGGACGGACCGGATTGACCCGGGAACCTGCCTGGTCAAGGAGATATCTGGGGCTGTCCGGACCGGACTGGTCCGACGGCCGGACAGAGGGGGAGGCGCTGTATGAGTCCCACGACGCCCATCGATCACCCTGGCCGGGCTGCACTGGCACAGGCGCTGCAGGACCTGGAGAGCCGAGCACGTTACGGCACCGGCGAGCCGAAGCGATCACGCAAGAAGGCCATCCAAGAAGCCAACCGTGCTTGCCTGCAGGCCCAGTTGCCGACTTTGAATGAGAAAACAGTCAGTGACTGGTTCCGCCTGGGCCGAGTGACCGGTGACTTCGAGCCGCTGTGGCGGCTGGTCACAGTGCTCCTTGACTGGGGAGAGGACGAGCAAGTCGACAAAGACCGTCACCCGGCAAAGCTCCGCGCGCGGCGTGAGGCGGTCCGTGATGTCTGGAAGAAGCGGTTGGACCAGGCCAAGACTGTTGAACCCCGACCCCCGCAGCCCTCACCGCCTGGCCCGCACCTGTGGGGTGAGCCCATCAGCGCAATGGACCCCACTACCAGCTTGGAAGTCCACCGCGCCATCGCACCCCGGGCCGGCTCCACGGAAATCAGTGACCTTCCGCTCTACGTCGAACGGCCCCACGACGACCTGCTGCGCCAACGCGTCGACTGCGCGGCGCAGGGCAGCAACCAGCTCGTCCTGCTGGTTGGCGACTCCTCCACAGGCAAGACCCGAGCGCTATGGGAGGCGATCCGGCACCTGCCCAACAACTGGCGGGTATGGCGGCCTTCGGGAGCCAGCGAACTGATGTCAGCGCTTGCCCGCACTCCACGGATGCCCAACACCGTGCTGTGGCTGAACGAAATGCAGCGCTACCTCAAAGGAACGGAGACCCAGCCACTGGCCGAGGCCCTTGACACGCTGGTCAACACCCCGGCACGGGGCCCGGTACTCATTGTGGGGACCCTATGGCCGCATGACCACCGTGACCTCACCAGCGATGCCTATTCAGCGGTGACAAGCTTGCTGAAGGACCGGCATATCCGTGTCCCCGATACCTTTGATGAGGCATCCCACCAGGAACTGGCCAGGGCCGCAGAGCGTGATCCGCGGCTCGCCGAGGCCCTCGACCAAGGCAATGACGCGATCACCCAGTACCTGGCTGGCGGACCGGCCCTCCTCGACCGCTACGCGGTATCTCCGGAAGTACGGGCCCTGGTGGACGCGGCGGTGGATGTAGCGCGTCTCGGCTATCAGGAAGACGTCACCGAGGCCTTCTTGCAAGCAGCGGGATGGTCCCTGATTCCCGAGACCTACCGCAGACGTCAGAGGACGGACTGGCACACATGCTGGTTCCGGGAGGCCCTCGCCGACGCAGCGCAGGATTGCCGCGGAGTGCCCGGTCCGCTCACCGCGGATCCCCCCGGACCCGACGCGCCACACACAGCCCAGAGGACCTACCGACTCGCGGACTATCTGCGCCAACACCTCTCGCCTCAGCGTGCACTACTGTGCCCGCCCATCGCCTGGTGGCAGGCAGCAGCCAACCATCTGACCTCGCCTGCACACCTTCTGGCGCTTTCGGACGCCGCCCGCCGACGTGCCCGCTACCACATGAGTGCAGTCCTGGCACAGCAAGCACTAGAGCACGATTCTGCCGCTCCCGCTCACCGCCCACTCGTCGAGCTGCACTACAAAGCCAGTCACCGATCACAGGCGGAAGGCACCGCTCACAAGGCACTGGAGACAGGAGATACCAGGGCCGCAGTAGAGCTGGCCAGGCTGCTACGCAAGGACGGGCTTATCCAGGATGCGGTCCACTGGCAGCGTAGGGCAGCAGACCTCGGTGCAGAGGACGCCTGGGCCGACCTGGCCGCGACACTGCTGAAGGCCGGAGAAATCGATGAGGCCGTCAGTGCCGCCGACCACCTCGACGACTACCGTCTGGACAATTTCGCCACCGTCCTCACGGAAGCAGGCCACTGGGACAGGCACCTACCGATCGCACGCCGCCTGGCAGCCGACGGCAAACTCGCCGCACTTCTCTCGCACGCCTACAGACTGGCCGAAAACGGTAAAAGCGATGAAGCGATAGCCCTACTCACCGAAACAGACCGACTGGAGGCACCCGGCGCCTACGAATACCTCGTTGACCTCCTTGAGGACAGCGGTGATACCAAAGCAGCAGAGGAGGCCGGGCGACAGGCAGTCATCGAGCACGGCTACGGCAAAGCGCTGAGGCGGCTCTCCCGGCGCAGGGAAGAGCGCGGGGACCTGCATGGATCCGCGAAGGCATTACGGACGCTAGGTTCCTGCCCAGGCTGGGAACGGTGGTTGCTTGCCGCGTCATATGAGTATCTGGAAGCAGGGGCGGTGCAAACCGCTACCCAGGCAGCCGAGCAGGCGATCGCTGTCGGCGAGCATCGGAGATGGGTGATGCTCGCCTACATCAGCACGCGCAACAATGACAACGAACAAGCCCAGAGAGCCGTCACCAAAGCCGCCGCCACACAGGACGGCGAAACGCTGCGCATGCTCGGCGACTTTCACTACGAGCTCCACGAAACTGAAAAGGCGGACGTTGCCTATCGACGTGCTATTAAACTGGGCTGCCCGGACGCCTGGGACGACTTGGCTGCCCTGTGGCACGATGCCGGCGACACCGAGCGCAGGGACGCAGTCGTTACCGAAGCCATCACCGGCGGCAACGTCAAGTACCTCCGTGATCTGCCAGCTCATTACGCCCGTTCAGACGCCCGGGACGAAGCCCGCGCGCAGGCGCGACGTGCGGCCGAGCACGGTGACGACGACCCCGGATTCTGGCTGGCCATGAGGTGGCGCCGTGAGGGCGCTGACGACGACGCATTGGCAGTCGCGCTCGACCTCGCCCGCGCAGGATTCCCCCAGGCGATCGAGGACATGACCCGCTTGGCAGACAACGCCGACGAGACTGAGAGGGTCATTCTCTATGCCGAAGCGCACCTCGCAGTCGGCGCCCTGCAAACGGCTCGTTATCTCCTGCCCGCCTACGCCAAGATGGGAAATCGCAAGTCCTTCATCACGATGCTGCAGCATGTCCAGTCATCCCGCTCAATCCTGGCGATGGCAGGTCAACAGTGTGAAAGCCAGGGATCGCATGCCGAGGCTTTCACTCTTCTCGAACGCGCCAAGAGTCTGGGATCTGCGGAGGCACTGGTTCCACTGGCCCGCCTTCATCGCGCTGCTGGGCACAGAGAGTTGGAACGCCGACTTCTGTACGAGGCAGTCGATGCCGCAGTCCCAGATGCAGCAGAGCTGCTAGTGGCACACTACGAGGCGAGCGGCGACCGGGCCACGGCACGAATAGTGCAATGCTGGGGGGTAACCCACCAGAGACCGGCCACGCCATGGTAATGCAATGCCCCAGCCCTCAGCGTGCGACGCAAGTCGCCCTGGTCCATTGCATCGGTCAGCACGGTCTTCGACCGGGTGCCGTTGCGGCTGTTGCCGCTGTTCCTGCCCGCCGCGTCGTGCTTCTCGTAGCCGACGTGGTCGGTGATCTCGCCCTCCAGGGCGGACTCCAGTACCCGCTTGGTTAGCTGTTGCAGCAGCCCGCCCTCGCCGGTCAGCTGCAGCCCGTCCGTACGGGCGCGGTCCACCAGCATCGCGATCAACTGCTCGTCCGTCGCCGTACTCGACGGCGCCTGGACCGGCTTCTCAGCGGCTTCGTGCTCAACGACGGTGTCAGCCATCCCTGGCGTCTCCTTGATCATCAGATCCGCCGTTGATTAGACACTCCCGTTCTGCGGGCGGATCTGGGCGCCCCGCCCAAACAGGAGCCCGTGGTGGTCCGGAGCTGCTGCTGGTTCCCAGACACGAGGACGCCCCAGTCGACGGTCACAGGATCTGGCGTCTGTCTGGGACGGCCTTTCACGGTCCAGCGAAGATCTCCCGTCACAGTCATGGCTTCAGTACCGTGGCTGCACCAGTGGAATCGGAGTGGTTGGGGGAGACCGATGGGGCAGGATGACGGGCTGGGCTTGATTTTCGTCCATGGGTTCAAGTCCTCGCCCGCCATGTGGGACGACTTCGCGAACCTACTGGCCGCCGACACTGGTCTCGCGGACGTGACGCAGATGCGGTTTCAGTACGCGACCAGGCTGGTAGAACCCGGTCCGTTGCGACGGATCCCCACGTTCGACACGGTGGCCGACAGTCTGAAGGAGTTCGTGAGCACCGAGGCCGAGGGCATTCCCCGACTGGTTCTGGTTGCCCACAGCCAGGGGGGACTGGTCGTGCAGCGTTTCCTAGTCCGGATGCTTGCCGAGGGCCGTGGTAGGCAGTTGGAGCGGATCCGTCGCGTGGTTTTGTTCGCCTGTCCCAACAACGGCTCCCAACTGGGCTTGGCGCTGCGCCGCTGGACGCTGCGAAGCAATCCCCAGGAGCGCCAGTTGCGTCCCCTGGACGAGCAAATCACCGACACCCAGCGTGCTGTTTTGCGCGACATCGTCAATGCCACGAAGACGACCGAGCGAACCTGCCCGATTCCGTTTTCGGTCTACGCGGGCGAGACCGACAACGTCGTCACGCCGGCTTCGGCCCGCAGCGTCTTCCCCGACGCCGGAGCCCTGCCGGGAGACCACTTCACCATCGTGCGTCCCGACTCCATCCGGCACCGTTCCTACACAACCCTCAGGCGGCTTCTGCTGGATGCCGCAGATGCCAGCCCGCCTGCTGCGCCTCGTGCCTCATCAGCCAGCGTTGATGCGGCCCACGGCATATCGGTGCCCGTCGAGGCGTGCAGCCCTGAACGTCTCGGCATCCACCCAGCTATTGACGGCAGCAGGGGTGATCGGCCCGGAGCAAGGAAGTACGTACTGCCCGCTTTCGTGGCCCGCCCACACGACGATGAGACACGCGAGCGCCTCGACGGGATCGTCACTGGCACCGAGGTGGGATTCATTCTCCTGCGCGGTGGTTCCTGCACAGGGAAGACCCGCTCGGCCTACGAGGCCATCAAGGCACACCTGGGCGGCTGGCAGATGGTCCAGCCACGGGCAGCAGAGGAGGCGCTGGCGTTGATATCCCGCCCACGCTTCACTTCCCGCACGGTGCTCTGGCTCGATGACATCCACCACCTGCTGGAGGGCCCCGCAGGAGAAACGGTCGCTGCCGGCCTGCATCACCTTCTCGACGTTCCAGGACCTGCCGTCATACTCGCCACCATCTGGCCCGGCCCTTACCGCTCGCTCATCGACACCCCGCCGACCGACAAACCTGATCTGCACCTGCAGGCCCGCCGCCTGCTGCGACGTGCACGACTCGTCCACGTGCCAGATGAGTTCAGCGGCGCTTCCCTGACCGCCTTGCACAGGGAAGCCCTCAGCGACGCTTCCTTGGCCATGGCACTGGCCACCACTAAAGAGCCCGGAGCAATCTGCCAGACGCTTGCCGCAGGACCCGACCTCCTCGACCACTGGCGTCACGCCACCAATCCCTACGGCAAAGCGCTCATCACCGCAGCCGCCGATGCCAGGCGGTTCGGCCATCGGCTGCCACTCGACGCCGCCCTGCTCCGCGACGCCGCGCCCGGATACCTGTCAGCGACCCAACGCGCGGATGCTGACACAGACTGGTTCGAGCAGGGCATCAGCTACGCATTGCAGCCCGTCAAACAGGTCGCCTCGGCCTTGAGGCCGGTCCCCAGAGCCACCGGCATGGGGGCCGTTCCCGACGTCTACGACCTCGCCGACTACCTGGAACAGACTGTCGCGCGCGACCGGTGCACGGCGCCGACCTCCTTCTGGGACTCGGCAGTCACCTGCGAAATGGCACCCCAATCCCTGCGCGCATTGGCCCAAAGCGCGCAGGACAGGGCCCTGTACAAGCACGCAGCCCTGTTTCTGCATCGCTGCCTCCGCCACACGGATGACAGCGATGATTTTGTGGCCCTGGGTGACTTCCTGCTCGGCCGCGGCCTGCACGACGATGCGGGCCGCTACATGGCCGCAGCCGCGGCCCGCGGGAACGCTCACGCCATGGTCGCCCTGGGCGGCATCGCACAGGACAGAGAAGACCTGGAGGCGGCCTTGCGATGGCATCGCAGCGCCTGGACACATGGAAACGAACGGGCTTTCTTCACGGTGTACTGGCTGCTGAAGAAGGACGAACGAGAAGACGAAGCCGAATCTTGGATCCGACTCAAAGCCGGGGAGTGGCCGGATGCGGCCCGGCTGCTGGCCGATCTCCTCGCCCAGCGCGGCCAGGAAGAGGAGGCCGAGGAGATCCTTTGGCCCCTGGCTCGTGACAACATGCGCCGCTGCCGCCGCGACCTAATCAGCCTCCTTTACAAAGCCGGCAGGACCGATCGAATCCAGGTTCTGTTCACTCCACTCGCCGCAGCAGGCGACGAGAACGCGCGAGAGTGGCTCGACACTGTCCGTACCTGGGACGAACCAGCCGAACTCGACCCCGCGACTACCTCCGACTCATCGCCATCGACGATGTATGTCAGCCGGAGAGGCCAGTCTTTCTTCCTTACACACGACGAAGAACACCCATTGGCCGTAGCCATGAGACAGGCGGAGGAAGCCGAAGCGTCGGGGCGGCCTGAGGAAGCCGTAGCCGCACTGCGCGGCGTGGCGCAGTCCACCACCCACTGGCCTCTCCTGCAACGTCTTTCCGGACTTCTGGAGCACCAAGGCTGCGCAGACGAAGCACTCGGAGTCTGGCGACTCATGATGGAAGACGGCAATCCCGCAGCACTCGAAGAGAGCGTTAATGTCCTCGAGCGAAATGGGGATGCGGACAAGGCGGAAGACCTCATCCGCCGCGAACTACTCCGTGGGCCAGCCGATGAAAAGCCCTGGGCAGCGGATCCGCCCGGCTTGGAGCTGCTTGTTCGCCGCCTTACGGCGGCAGGGCGGCAAGCTGAAGCCGAAGGATTGAAGACGTATGGAATCCTGCCCGACGGGACAACAGCTCCACCCTGGCGCTTGCCAGCCGTACCACAGGCCGCGACGGACGGCCCACCGGCGCCTTGATCCAGCAGCGGAACCAGACGTGCAGCGTTAACGGCATCCGGGCCTTCGCCACCAGCAGACCCTCATTGCGTGAAGACGGGGGCGGCCCCACTCTCCCCTCGACCTGAGCCGCCCTACTGCAGCAGTGCGATGGGATGCCTCCGCTATACCGATCCTGGTATAGGCGGCAGCTCACGACGCAGACGGCTCATGATCCGCCGTTACTGGCGAGCCTGTTCCTTCCGAGGGAAACCACGCCCGAATGCTCCGCCGGTCCAGGGAAGCGAACTCCTCCAGCGCCGCTGCCAGGTCCGGGTCGCCCGCGGACCCTTGCGGGCCACGGAGTGCACCTGCTGTGCAAGGTCGTGCAGGCGGTGCGCGGCACGGTAGTAAGCAACCTGATCCTCGCTCAGGCGGCGCACGGCATACTCGCCGCATTTGCTGTACGGGTCGAATCCCTTACTCTCCAGTAGCTTCTCGATGGTCACCAGATCGTCGTTGCGGCCGACGCCGTGCTCCGGGCGCCGGTGGGTACATCCGGGAGAGTGGTCCCGGCCCTGATACTGGTCGGCCACGTCCGATCGTCACAACCCTGCTGGCCACCCGCTCCGTTAACCGTTGTTGGACTCGCCCTGACCGCCGTATGCGCCCCCACGGCCCGCCGCCAGGCGACTCTCACCGTGTTGGCCGTGTTACTCGGTCGCCCGCCACGCCCCGCGTCTGGGCAAGGCCCCGCTGGCCCCTGGCCGGGCCACCCGGCCAGGGGCCACTCTTCCACCGGACCAAGCTGCTAGGGAGGTTGGCGGAGTGTGATACCCCGCTGAGTGGGACTGGTGAGCCATGGCCTTACCGGCTTCACCTGGTCGTCGCGCCAGCCTCGTCGCAGCGCTGCTCCCTGAAACAAGCCCGCGGCTCGGTGGCACCTCCGAACCTCCCAGGAACCGGCAGAACTGGCAGGCGAGCAGCCAACAAACAGTCACGAGTGACAACCACCCAAGCTTCTGACGCCGCCAGGCGTCATCTCAACCTTAGAGAGACAGGGGGCAGGCATACCGTCCCTGAACGCCGCCAGACAAAAAGCACGAGAACCCAACGCATTCCGCGTCAAAGGAAACTGGCCCCCACTCAGTCCGGCGACAGCCGGACGCCACTCACTCAAGCTCTCCGGCAGGGGAGCGCAGGCAACTCAAATATCTGTGCAACCACCCAGTTTTGACATCACCGGCGCCGACAGGCGCCGGCATCACACCCCCCTTTCCTCCCCGCCAGGGGAGGAGCTTTACGTTTCCCCGGTCCTGCCGTCAGGCAGGACGGCATCCCCACTTGCCGAGCGGGCCGTCAGGCCCGCCAACACCCACAGAAACCAACCAAAGTTGGCCCGCCAGGGCCAACCCTGCACTTGACACACAGTCGTGCCGCCAGGCACGACGACAGTGCCTGGCGGGCCGTCAGGCC
>NZ_CM125966.1:6245000-6694881 GCF_052246875.1 Streptomyces sp. GDS52 | reverse complement strand
TTCGTTCAGTTACGTATTGCTAAGGTTAACAAGAGCTTTGACTAAGGAGCATGCAGCACCTATGGAGAGGGTGGTCTTGCCGAGACCGGGGGCGCCGGACAGCAGCACGTGGTCGGCGGTGGCACCCCGCGCGCGGGCGGCGCGCAGCACCAGGTCGAGCTGCTCGCGGACCTTCTCCTGGCCGATGAACTCGTCCAGGTCCTTGGGCCGCAGGGCGGCCTCGACGGCCTGGTCCTCCCCGTCGGCGACAGACCCCACCAACCGCTCCGCGGCGGGGCTGACGAGCCGTCCGATGAGGGCGGCGGTTTCGGCTTCGTCCCGGGTCATGCGGTCCACTCCTCTCAGCGGGCGCGGTTCAGGGTGCGCAGGGCGGCACGCAGCAGCTGCGACACCCTCGGGGCGGCACCGTCGGCCGCGGCGGCCTCGGCGGCGGGGGTGACGGCCGCGATCGCCTCCTCGGCCTCGTGCGCGGAGTACCCGAGGCCGACGAGCGCCGCGCGCAGCTGTTCGCTCCAGGGCGCGGGAGCGGCGGCGCCGGCCGGGTGGCCGGTCTCGGCGGCCCCGGCCGGCTCGCCGAGCCGGCCGGCGAGCTCCAGCAGCAGCCGCTGGGCACCCCTCTTGCCGATGCCGGGCACGGCGGTGAGCGCCTTCTCGTCGCCTTGGGCGACCGCCCGGCGCAGCGCGTCCGGGGTGTGCACGGCGAGCATGGCCTGGGCCAGGCGCGGGCCCACGCCGCTGGCGGTCTGCAGCAGCTCGAAGACCTGCCGCTCGTCGTCGTCCGCGAAGCCGTACAGGGTGAGCGAGTCCTCGCGCACCACCAGGGAGACGGCCAGCCTGGCCTGCCTGCCGATGCGGAACGCGGACAGCGTGTTGGGCGTGCATTGGACGGCCATGCCGACGCCGCCGACCTCGACGACCGCGGCGTCGGGGGCGAGCGCGGCGACCGTGCCGCTGACGAAGGCGATCATCGGATCGTGCCCCTTTGAAGTCGTGCGGGTGCGGGACGGGCCCTCCGGGCGCATCGGGCTCCGCAGACGGACCCCGTCTGCGGAGCCCGATGCGGACACGGGAAGATCTTCCGCGGGCCCCGGCCCATGAAGTGCACATTTCCCCATATGTCCACTCTGGCCAGGATTTCATGGTAACTCGAACAGGTGTACGAGGAAAGGTCGTGGCCGCCAGGAACCGTCCGGACCGATCGCCTCGGAACCGGTCCGGTGGACTCGGGAAGGGCCCGGCGTAGGGTCGGAGTATGCCTCCGTCCGAGAGTTCCGCCGCATCGGACGCGGCCCCGCCCCCGACACCTCGGTCCGCCCCGAGGAGGCCGTCGTCGCTGTCGCCCTCGCGTGCGGACGACTTCATGACCTGCCCGCTGCGCTACCGGCTCCGGGTGATCGACAAGCTGCCGGAGCCACCGAACGAGGCGGCGGCCCGGGGCGCCGTGGTGCACGCGGTGCTGGAGCGGCTCTTCGACGTGCCGGCCGGGCAGCGCACCCCGGGCCGCGCCCGCGCGTTGCTGCGTCCGGAGTGGGAGCGGCTGCTGAGCAGACGGCCCGAGCTGGCCGGCCTCTTCCCGGAGGACGCGGACGGCGCGTCGCTGGCCGCCTGGCTGGCCGAGGCGGAACAGCTGCTCGACCGGTACTTCCGGATGGAGGACCCGAACCGGTTGGAGCCCGCCGGGCGCGAACTGCACGTGGAGACGGTGCTGGAGTCGGGTCTCGAACTGCGCGGGATCATCGACCGGGTGGACGTCGCCCCGACCGGTGAGATCCGCGTGGTGGACTACAAGACCGGCCGGGCGCCCCCACCGGACTTCGAGTACCGGGCCATGTTCCAGATGAAGTTCTACGCCCTGGTCCTGTGGAGGCGGCGCGGGGTGGTACCGCGCCGCCTCCAGTTGGTCTACCTGGGCAGCGGCGACGTGGTGACGTACGACCCGGACGAGGCGGACCTGCGGGCGGTGGAGCGGAAGCTGCAGGCGCTGTGGGCGGCGATCCAGCAGGCGGTGGCGACGGGCGAGTGGCAGCCCAGCCCGAGTCGGCTCTGCGACTGGTGCGGCTATCAGAGCTTCTGCCCGGCGTTCGGCGGCACCCCGCCGCCCTATCCCCTGGCGTGACGCTCTTCCCGCTGACGATCATCGGGAAGAGCGTGCGCCGGATCGGCGTACCCGGACACCGGACGGTCGAACCCTCCGGTCACACGAGCACCTGGTCGACGAAGCACCAGCGCCAGTTCTCTCCGGGCTCGTGGGTCCGTATCACGGGGTGACCCGTCGCCCGGTGGTGCCCCGTCGCGTGCCGTCCCAGCGACGAGTCGCAGCAGCCGATGTGACCGCAGCTGAGACACAGGCGCAACTGCACCGGATCCGTGCCGTCCCGCAGACACTCCGGACACGTCTCGGTGAGCGGGGCGGGTTCCGGGAGCGGCAGCGCGTCGGCGTGCGTGCACTGTTTCATGATGGCCAGATTACGACGGTTGCACGGATCGCTGCGCGGAGATTCGGAGGTGGGCACGGCATGGACGTGATGCCGCTGTTGCTGCTGGTGGCGGGCAGTGCCACGCTCTCCGCCGCCGCCAGACGCACTCCGGTGCCGGCCCCGCTGCTGGTGGTCGCCGCCGGCCTCGCGGTCAGCTACGTGCCCGGTGTGCCCGTCTACACGCTCGACCCGCACATCGTCCTTCCGCTCATCCTGCCCCCGCTGCTGTACACGGCTGCCACCGACAGCTCCTACCTCGGTCTGCGGGCGCAGTTGCGGCCGGTCGCGCTGCTGTCGGTGGGGTACGTGCTGTTCGCGACCCTCGTCGTCGGCTGGGCCCTGTACCTGCTCGTGCCGGGTCTGCCGCTCACCGCGGCTCTGGTGTTCGGTGCCGTGGTGGCCCCGCCGGACGCGGTCGCGGCGACGGCGGTGGCGCGCCGGGTCGGACTGCCGTCCCGGATCACCACGATCCTCCAGGGCGAGTCCCTGCTGAACGACGCCACCGCGATCACCGCGTTCCGGGTGGCCCTGGCGGCGGCCATCGGCGAGGGCACGACCTGGGCCGGGGGGATCGGCGAGTTCCTGCTCGCGGCGTTCGGCGGCCTCGTGGTCGGTCTGCTGCTGATGGTTCCGCTGCACTGGCTGCGCACCCATGTGAAGGAGGCGCTGCTGCAGAACACGCTCTCCCTGCTGATCCCGTTCGTCGCCTACGCCGCCGCCGAGCAGGTGCACGCCTCCGGGGTCATCGCGGTCGTGGTCGTCGCGCTCTACCTGGGACACCGTGCGTGGGAGGTCGATTTCGCCACCCGGCTCCAGGAGGAGGCGGTGTGGAAGATGGTGGCGTTCGTCCTGGAGGCCGCCGTGTTCGCGCTCATCGGGCTGCAACTGCCGATCGTCCTCAGGGGACTCGGGGAGTACGCGGGCGCCGAGGCCCTCTGGTACGCGCTGGCCGTCTTCGCAGTGGTCGTCGTCGCGCGGTTCGTGTGGGTGTACCCGGCCACCTTTCTGCCACCGCTGCTGTCGGCCCGGATCCGGGAACGCGAGGGGAGACCCGGCTGGAAGTCGCCGTTCGTCATCGCCTGGGCCGGCATGCGCGGCGTGGTCTCGCTGGCCATCGCCTTCTCGATCCCGCTCACCGCCGGCGGCACCGGCTTCCCGCAGCGCAACCTGCTGCTCTTCCTGACCTTCACCACGGTCATCGGCACGCTGGTGGTGCAGGGGCTGACGCTGCCCCCGCTGATCCGCCTGCTGAAGCTCCCCGGGCGCGACGTCCAGGCCGAGACCCTCGCGGAGGCCAACGCCCAGGCGCAGGCCTCGCGGATCGCCGAGCAGCGGCTGGACGAGCTCCTGTCCGACGAGCGCAACGCCCTTCCGGCCCCGCTCGCCGACCGGCTGCGCACCGTCCTGGAGCGCCGCCGCAACGCCGTCTGGGAACGTCTGGGCCAGACCAACCCGGTCACCGGGGAGTCCGTGGACGACACCTACCGGCGGCTGTCGCGGGAGATGATCAGCGCGGAGCGTGACGTGTTCGTCAGACTCCGCGACGCCCGCTACCTCGACGACGAGATGCTGCGCACCCTGCTGCGGCGGCTGGACCTGGAGGAGGCGGCGGCCTACCGGGAGACGGCATAGCACGGCTCCCCACAGAACGGCTCCCCGTGCTCACGGGAAAGGGTGCCCCTGCGGCAACCGCCGTGACCGCGCCCCGCGCGGAACGCGGTGGTCACGTCCGCTGGAGCGGTGTCTTCGACGGCCGCTCCGGTGGACATGACCCGATGCCCCCGCGTACGGACGGAAGGAGTGCGTACCTGACGAGGTCAGGCGATGCCGGTCGCCGCGACGGCCAGAGCGGTCCGTACGGTCGACACGAGGTCGGCCCGGGCGGCCGCGGAACCGGTGTCGGGCCCTGCCGTTCGGTAGGCGTGGTGTTCGACGGCCGCGCGCAGGGCGGCATTGAGCATCGCGGCCCACACGGCCGGCCGCACGTCATCGGCGGGCAGTCCGGCCCGCTCGGCGAGGGCGCGCGAGAAGACGGGTTCCGCCTCGTCGTGCGTCTGCAGCCAGACGGCGCGCAGACCCGGTTCGGTCCGGGCCAGGCGCAGCAGGGCGCCGACGTCCGGTCCGGGCAGAAGCACGTCGGTGGTCCACAGGTGGTCGAAGGCGTCCTGCAGAGGCCTGCCGGGGCTCCACCGCCGCAGGGCGGTGGCGATCGTGTCGACACCGGTCGTCAGCAGCGGCCGTACGCAGCTCTCCTTGGTGGGGAAGTAGCGCCAGACGGTCCGCGCCGAGACGCCGACCGCCTGCCCGATCTGCTCACCCGTGGTCGCGGCGACGCCCTGGGTGATGAACAGGTCGACCGCGGCACCGGCGATCTCCAGCCGGATGGCGGCCTTGCGTTCCTCGGTCAACGGGGGGCGCCCCGTCCGTCCACGGGATGCGGTCATCCGTCCCTCCGGCTGCGGTGGTCCATGGTGCGTCCATTCTCCACACAGACTTTATGTCACTCAGAGACATAAAGAAGTAGGCTGCTGCCGCGGTGCGACACCGGTCCACCGCGTCGGCACTTCACTGGACGGAGCACTTCATGACCGGCGAGCGGAACGGACGCAGCGTGATCGTCACCGGAGCGGGATCCGGCATAGGACGTGCGGCCGCGCTCGCGTTCGCCGCTCAGGGGGACCGCGTCGTGGTGGCGGACCTCAATGCCGAGGGGGCCGCCGCGGTCGTCGAGGAGATCGAGAAGGCCGGCCGCACGGCGGTGGCCGTCACGGGTGATCTGAGCGAACAGACCGTCGTCGATCGGGTGACGGCGACGGCCGCGGAACGGTTCGGCGGCGTCGACGTCCTGGTCAACAACGCCGGGATCATGGACGGCATGTCGGCACTGGCCGACGTGAGCGACGCCGAATGGGAACGGCTCATCCGGGTCAACCTCACCGCGCCCTTCATGCTGACCCGTGCCGTGCTGCCGCTCATGCTGGCCGCCGGACGCGGCGCCATCGTGAACACCGCCTCCGAGGCCTCCCTGCGCGGCAGCGCGGCGGGCGCCGCGTACACGGCCGCCAAGCACGGTGTGGTGGGGCTGACGAAGTCGCTGGCGGTGATGTACCGCAAGAACGGCATCCGTGCCAACGCGATCTGCCCGGGCGGCACCGCGACCGCCATCACGGTGGACGCCGATCGAACGGCACACGGTCCGGCGGCACTGGGCCCGCACTTCGTCAACCTCGGCCGTGTCTCGCAGCCCGAGGAGCAGGCGGCGGTGATCCTGTTCCTCGCCTCGGATGCCGCGAGCAACGTCAACGGCGCGATCCTTCCGGTCGACGACGGCTGGTCCGCCGTCTGAAACAGCACATCCGCAGCAGTTCTCCGCCGCTTCGCGCCGCATGGAGTGCTCCGGTTTCGTACAGAGGGACACGGGCGCGGTCCCGGGCATGCAGCTTGGCCATGGCTCGCTGGACGTGGCCGCGCCCCGTCGGGTCCTCGTCCGCGCCATGCCCGCCCCTTCCCCGGTTGGCTGCGCCAAGGGTTCCGTATCTTTTGACGGTGCTGTGGATGTCCGGCCACCAGCGGGCCGTCGCGGCCCTGGCGACGTTCCTCAGCCCGAGCGAAGTCAAGCCGGTATCACGGTAGTTGACCTACGGATGCACAGCTCTGTGTGAAGCTTTCCCCATGACTCACCCGCGTGAAGAAGTCAGGGACAGGCTGCAGACCGATCGTCCGCACTCCGCCCGTGTCTGGAACTACCTGCTGGGAGGCAAGGACAACTACCCCGTCGACAGCGAGGCCGGTGAGGTCATCCTGAAGACCTTTCCGGAGTTCGCCGCCGTCGCACGGCTGCAGCGGAGGTTCCTCGCGCGCGCCGTGCGCTTCCTCGCGGGCGAGGCCGGTGTCCGCCAGTTCCTCGACATCGGGAGCGGACTGCCCACCGCCGACAACACCCACGAACTGGCCCAGCGCATCGCGCCGGAGAGCCGCATCGTGTACGTCGACAACGACCCCCTCGTCCTGGTGCACGCCCACGCCCTGCTCACCAGCAGCACCGAGGGCGCCTGCGCCTACATCGACGCCGACGCCAGGGACCCGGAACACATCCTCGCCGAGGCGGCGAAGACCCTGGACCTCAGCCGCCCGGTCGCCCTGACCATGCTGGGCGTCATGGGGCAGCTCTCCGACGCCGAGCGCCCCGCCGATCTGGTGAGCACGCTGATGTCGGCCCTGCCCCCGGGCAGCTACCTGGCCCTGAGCGACGGCACGAACACCAACGAGGCGCTCAACACCGCGGTCGGGGTCTACAACGGGCAGTCGGCCAACACCTACCACCTGCGCTCGCCGCAGGAGATCGCCTCCTTCTTCGCCGGTCTGGATCCGGTGGAGCCGGGGGTCGTGTCCACGACCGCCTGGCGCCCGGACGCCGACCGGGCCGAGGAGGACACGGCCGACGTCTCCGTGTGCGGTGTCGCGGTCAAGAGGTGACCCGCCCCGCCGCTCGGTGGTCCCACGGAGGCACCCGGGCGACCGGCAGTCGGTCCCGCCCGGCCCGGGCGGTCGCGTACGCGGGCGACCTGCCCGTCGCCCTCCTCCGTGCGGGCGAGAGACACCCGCGCAGGACCCTGGTCCGGCCGACCCTGCCGGTCTGGAGGAAAGCCCGGCTCAACCACGCCCCCACCGGCCTGGCCCGGGTGAAGGAAGGTCGCTCCCCCGGGCGGCAGCCGGAAGCGGGATGTCCTCACCCCCGTCCGGGCCGGTCGGCCCGGGGTCGGTGGGCCTGGTCTCGGCTCCGTCGATCCGCAGCGTGGTCCCCTCGGCCTCGGTGCAGGCGAATCCGCCCGCCAGGGTGCGCGGCCGAACCCCGGGACGGTCGGGGACCGCGGAGCCGCGTGCCGCCGGCAGGGGGCGTCAGTCGACGGGTGCCACCCGGATCAGGTTGCCGTCGGGGTCGGCGACGACGAATGTACGGCCGAACACCTCGTCGTGGGGTTCCTCCACCGTCTTGACGCCCTTCGCCGTCCAGTCCCGGAACTGCTGGTCGATCTGTTCGGGACCGCCGTTCACGGTCACGCACAGTTCACTGGTGCGCGGCGCCGTCAGATGGCCCGAGACCCCGCTCCACAGGGCCAGGTCGAACCCGTCGGTGAGGGGGAACGAGATGAACCTGGGCGTTTCGAAGCTCGGCTCGATGTCGAACAGTTCCGCGTAGAAGCGGGCGGACGCCGGTGCGTCGGAGACGTGGACGATGACCATGTTCGGGACTGCCATGAGTGGCTCCTTCGGTTCTGCCGGTCGATCCGGACGATCCGGTCGGTCCGGGCGAGAGGAGCCTGCCGGTCATACATGACAGATCCTGTCGTGTTCCCGTGAGAACCTCGGCGTCATGACCCCGGATCGCTTCTTCTCCCTGTTGCTGGCCCTCCAGACCCGCGAGGTCATCACCACGGCCGTTCTCGCGGAGCGGGTCGGGGTCTCGGTGCGCACCGTGCTGCGGGACCTGCGATGGCTGCAGGAGGCGGGCTTTCCGATACTGGTCGAGCGCGGCCGCTGGGGCGGGGTGACGCTGCTGCCCGGTGGCGCGCTCGACACCTCGCGGCTCACCCCGACCGAGCGCGACCATCTCGTGCTCCACGGTCTGGACGACGAGCAGCGCCACCAGCTGGGCGCCGGTACCGAGAGCCGCCGGGCCCGAGCGAAGGTCGCGGCACGGCGACATCCGGCGTCGTCTCGACTGCCGATCAGCGCTGTCGTCACCACCGACAACAGGCCCTGGTTCGGCCGGGACGCCGAGGGGGCCGATCCGAGCGCCGTCGTCGGTGACGTACGCCGCGGTGTGCGGCTGCGCATCCGCTACCGGCGTTCCGAGGACGTCGAGCCGGCCTGGCAGGTCGTCGATCCGTACGGCCTGCTGGCCAAAGCGGGCCGGTGGTACCTCGTCGCCGATCGCTCGGGAGTTCCCCGGCTGTACGCCCTTGAACGGCTTGTCGAATGGCGACCGATGCGCGCCCCGCGCCGGTTGCGCCCCGGAACGGCCCTCGCCGACGTGGTGACGGAACTGACCTCGCGCTGGGAGACGAGCGATGCCGTCCGGATACACGCACGACTCGCCGCCCGCCAGCTCGATCGCGCCAGGCGCATCCTCGGTTCCCGTCTGACCGTGCGGTCCCACGAAGGCGAGGAAGCCACGATCACGGTGGCATGCCGGGAGATCGAGGACGTGCGCCAGTTGCTGCCCTTCGCGGACGACCTCACCGTGACCGATCCCCCCGAAGCCCGTGACCGGATCCGCGAGCTCGCGACACGGACCCTTCGCCGGTACGACTAGCCTCGCGCTTTCACGCGGCGGGCCGTCCACGGGTCGACGAAGTACTGGAGTCGACCGGAAGAGCGGGCGCCGCCGCAGGCTTCTCCCGGCCCGCGCGGTGGTCTGCTTCGTTCTGGCTCTCCGCCTGTTCGGCGGCTCCGACAGCGAAGGACCGCTGGGGCACCGGGCGGTTCTGCGAACCCTGGAGGAGGACTGTTTCTCCCTGGCTCCCTGACCGGTACGCCTTCCCACAAAGAAGCGTTCGCGCTGTCCCGGCCCGGCGGGGTGTCCGTGTCGGTCCGCGGTGCGGGGCTCCGTACCCACGGTGTCCGCCCCGTGATCGGCGTGGTCGGCGTCGCGTCCGTCCGAGTACGCCGCGCCCCTGCCGCCCGGCCGGCGGCGTGGGCTCCGGCGGCTCGTGAGGGCACCTCGGGCTTCTCCCGTCGGCGGCACCGATCAGCTCGGCGGCAGCTGGAGCGTGCAGGTCTCTCCGGGAGCGATGGTGACGGCTCGGTCGGCGAGCACCACGCGGACCGGCGATTCCTCCGAGTCCGGTACGCCGAGTTCCAGCTGCCCGCTGTGGCGCCGCAGGCTGATGCCCCAGTGACCGCGGTAGCGCAGGGAGAACCCGTACTCGGACAGCGCCGGAAGCGGCACCGGGTCGAGCCACAGGGCGTCCTCGCGGGTCTCCAGTCCGGTCAGGCAGCGCTGGACGAGGTCGAGGGTCCCCGCCATGGCGCCGAGGTGGACGCCTTCGCCGGTCGTGCCGCCCTGGACGTCGGCGACGTCCGACTCGAGGGCCTCATGGAAGTACTGCCACGCCTCCGCCCGTCTGGCCCGGGCGAGGACCCAGCCGTGGACGAGTTCGCTGAGGGTGGAGCCGTGGCTGGTGCGCCGGAGGTAGTAGTCGACGGTCCCGCGCCAGATCGCGTCGTCCATCGCGTACCCCAGCCGCCGGAACAACCGCTGCAGTTCCGTGGGCGAGAAGAGATAGCCGAGCATGAGGACGTCGGCCTGTTTGGAGGCCTTGTAGCGGTTGGCCGAGTCTCCCTCGGCCTCGAGGATCCGGTCCAGTCTGCGGATGCTGTCGTACCGGGCGCGGTAGCCGTCCCAGTCCAGCTCGGCGAGGTCGCCGTAGCCCTCGAACTGGCTGATCACGCCCTGGTGGTAGGGCACCCGCAACCGCCGGGACACCTCCTCCCACCTGGGGAGCTGGTCACGGTCCAGGCACACGTGCTCGAACAGCTCCTCCCTGCGCCACGCGGGAAGCCGCCGTACGAGGTCCAGGGCGCGGGTGATGACCCAGGCGGCGGTGACATTGGTGTACGTGTTGTCGTCCAGGCCGGGCCGGGAGGAGCCCGGGTAACCGTCGTGGTACTCGTCGGGGCCGACCACCCCACGAATGCGATAACGGTTCGACTCCGGGTCGTGGACCGCCGTGTCCGCCCAGAAGCGGGCGATCTGCAGCAGCATCTCCGCGCCCTTGGTGTGCAGGAACTCCGTGTCGCCGCTGGCCTCGCAGTACTGCCACACGTTGTACGCGATCGCCGAGCCCACATGGTGCTGGAGCCGGGAGTGATCCGGCAGCCAGCGGCCCGAGCGGGGGTTCAGATGCAGCTCCTGGGTCTCCTCACGGCCGTCGCTGCCGCTCTGCCACGGGTACATCGCCCCCGTCCGGCCGGCCGCGGCCGCCGCCCGGCACGCCTGCGGCAGGCGCCGGTGGCGGTAGGTCAGCAGTGCCCGGGAGACCTCCGGGAAGTGCAGGTTCAGATACGGCAGCACGAACAGTTCGTCCCAGAAGACGTGCCCGCGGTAGGCCTCGCCGTGCAGTCCCCGGGCCGGCACTCCCACGTCCAGGTCCGCGGTGTGCGGTGACAGCGTCTGCAGCACGTGGAACAGGTGCAGGCGCAGGATGCGGCCCGCCTCGCCGGGCACCCGGACCTCCGCGCGCCGCCACAGCCGCTTCCAGGCGGCGACGTGGGAGTGCAGCAGGGCGGCGAAGTCCGATGCCTCGGTCACCCGGTCGACGGCAGCCTCGAGCGGGTCGGCGATCGCCGTGTCGCGTGAGGTGTGCAGCGCCACGGTCTTCTCGACCTCGACGGGCCGGCCCGGACCGATCGGGATCACCAGGCGGTGGACCGCGCGGTGCCGGTCGGGACGCAGCTGTGAGGAGGACGCGGGCAGCCCCACGACGGCACTCCGGGCGGCCATGGCGATCCCGATGTCCGAGGTGCTGGTCCGGCAGCGCAGCCACACCGTCCCGGGCTCCCGCACGCCGGTCCGTACGCGGGCCAGGTGGTGCCGGTTGAGAGACCGGTAACGGTGGACGTTGGCGTTGATCACATCGCCGTCGAGGGCGGACTCGACCTCGACGTCTCCCGTCCAGTCCTCGGCGGTGAGTACCGTCCGCAGCGCCGCCAGATGCGGGTCCCCCATGTGCACCAGGCGGATCTGTTCCACCCGGAGCGCTCTCGCGGCGTCGTCCCGGTAGCGCGAGGTACGGATGAGCACGGCCCCGCGCAGATCCAGGACCTGCCGGTGGTCGAGCAGGGCTGTGGAGTCCGGGGTGAGCCACGGCCCCCATGTCCCTCCCCGGGAACGCAGACGAAAACGCAGCGGCAGCCAGTTCGGGAGGTTGACCATGTCCTCGTTGGCGACCTGGCGCCCCGCCACGGTCGACTCGAGGCGGTTGTAACACCCGGCCGCGTAGGTCCCCGGGCAGTGCACCAGGCCCGCCCTGCACTCGGGCACCGCGCCACGGGTGGCGAAGTAGCCGTTGCCGAGCGTGCAGAGCGATTCCCGCAACCGCTCGGCGGCGGGGTCGTACCCCTCGTACTCCCACGTCCACTCCGACATCGGCCGCCCTCGCATCTCTCCTTGCCGGACCGTGCAGGAGTACGACGCCCCTCGGGCTCAGCCCCGTTGCGGAACGACGGCGACCGGGCACTCGGCGTGGTGCAGCAAGGTGTGGGCGACCCTGCCGAGCTGGAGACCGAAGTGGCCGTGCCGCCGCAGGGCTCCGACGACGATCAGGTCGGCATCGGCCGATGCCTCCAGGAGGACCTTGTGGGCGGGACCTTCGACCGGTGTGCGGCGTACGTCGACGTCCGGGTGTTCCCGTGCCGCTTCACTCAACGCCTCGGCGAGGCCGGCCGACGCCCGTTCCTCGGGCGCGGGCCTGCCGTCGTCCGCGCGGTGGGGGTCCGCGTGCTCAGGAGCCGGACTGCGCCAGGCCCGCACGGCCTCCAGGGCCGAGCCGCGCACCTCGGCCTCGCGGAAGGCGAACCGCACCGCACCCGGACCGTGGGGCAGGTCGCCCACCCCGACCACCACCCGTCCGAAGGCTCCCTGCCGGTTCCGTTCCCCGCCACGGACCACGATGACCGGGCACATCGCGCGAGCGGCCACCGCGAGACCGACCGACCCCAGCGTCAGCCCGGCCAACTCACCGCGCCCGCGGGAGCCCGTGACCAGGGACCACGCCTCCTGTCCGGCCGCCAGCAGCGCCGACACGGGGTCGTCGGGGAGCACATCGCTCGACACCTTGACCTCCGGGCGGCGCTGCCGGGCCCGTTCCGCTCCGGAGGCGACGATGTGCTGGGCAAGGACGGCTTCGGCGGGACGCTCCCGTCCGAAGGACGGGACGCCTCCTTCGTACCGCTCCCACAGCGAGGCATGGACCAACCGCAGAGGAAGCTTGTGCCGCGCCGCCTCCTCCACCGCCCAGTCCACCGCCTCCAGGCTGGGATCCGAACCGTCGACCCCCACCACCAGCGAGAGTTCCATGGTCACCACCGCCTTCCCGTCCTGCCGCTCACGAGACTCCCTGCCCATACCGTCGCACTGCCCACGGCCCGCCGCGACCTCCGGACCCGGCACCCGGGGAATCAGGCCGTCCGCGAGGTCGTGCTCGGCGCCGCCCACCGGCGGTGTCGCGTTCACTTCCTGACTTCCTGACTTCCTGCGCGATGTCTTCGCGGTGATCCCGAAGGACTCCGGCGAGATGGTGGCCGCGACGATCCGCACGATGCGAGCCCCGAGGCGACCCGTTCCTCGCCGGGAGCGACGGCCCTCTCCTGGGTACTGTCCTCTGCGGCGGCGACCGGCTGGTCGTACCCGAGGGGGGTCGGCGATCCGTGGCCCGGGACGGGTTGCGCAGCCGCTGTGGACGACCCCCGGACGGTCTGCTCGGCCCAGTCGTGCCCGGTGCACGGCGCAGAGCCTCCCGGGCCACCCGGTGTGCGGCCGCCGGATTCCCGGAGGATCCGGCGACTCCCCCTACCCAGGTTGCGAGGCATCGTGCATCCCTCTCGGCCCCGGATCGCTTCCGGTGCTCCTGACGCCCTCGAACCTCTTCCCCGCCGAGGTGGATGCCCAGAGGCCGCACAGCCCTTGCACGGATCTTCGCCCGCCCCCTCCTTTTCGTCAGGGAGCACCGTCAGCGGGCGATGTCGGGGCCCAACGGCCCCCCTTGCCCGGGCCTGCCGGCACCTCCCACCAGGGGCCCCGCGGTCGGACGCTGGACACATCAGGCCCCTGACGGAGGAGGACGGTGTCATGGTCCGTTACGTGTACGACTTCACCGAGGGCGGTCGTGAGATGGTCGGCCTGCTCGGCGGCAAGGGCTCGAACCTGGCCGAGATGACACGGCTCGGGCTGCCGGTCCCGCCGGGTTTCGTCATCACCACCGAGGCCTGCCGGGCCTTCCTCACCACCGGGGGCGAGCCCATGGGCATGTCGCGGGAGGTCTCCGACTACTTGAAGGCCGTCGAGAAGGCCGCAGGCCGACGGCTGGGACAGCGGGACGACCCGCTGCTGCTGTCCGTCCGCTCAGGGGCCCGCTTCTCCATGCCCGGCATGATGGAGACGATCCTCGACATCGGGCTGAACGACGACTCCGTCCTGGGCCTGGCCAAGGTCTCCGGCAGCGAACGCTTCGCCTGGGACTCCTACCGCCGCCTCGTCCAGATGTTCGGCAGCACGGTCATGGGTGTCGACGCCGCCCTGTTCGAGCAGGCCATGGCCGAGCTCAAGGACCTGCGTGGCGCCCCGGACGACATGCACCTGGATGCCGGTGACCTCGCCGAGCTGGTGGAGACGTACAAGACCGTGATCCGTCGGGAAACCGGTGAGAGCTTCCCGCAGTCTCCCGCCGAGCAACTGCACCGGGCGATCCTGGCCGTCTTCGAGTCCTGGAACGGGGAGCGGGCACGCCTGTACCGCCGGCGCGAGCACATCCCCGACGATCTGGGCACCGCCGTCAGCGTGCAGCGCATGGTCTTCGGCAACCTCGGCTCCGACTCCGGCAGCGGCGTCGCCTTCACCCGTGACCCGGCCACCGGGCACCCCGGACCGTACGGCGACTACCTGTCCAACGCCCAGGGTGAGGATGTCGTCGCCGGCATCCGCAACACCGTGCCCCTGAGCGAGCTGGAGCGGCTGGACCCCACGTCGTACGCCCGGCTGTGCGCCCACATGCGGACGCTGGAGCGGCACTACCGCGATCTGTGCGACATCGAGTTCACCATCGAGCGCGGCACGCTGTGGATGCTCCAGACCCGGGTCGGCAAGCGCACCGCCGAGGCGTCCTT
Organism: Streptomyces sp. GDS52; assembly: GCF_052246875.1. Classification (NCBI taxonomy): domain Bacteria; kingdom Bacillati; phylum Actinomycetota; class Actinomycetes; order Kitasatosporales; family Streptomycetaceae; genus Streptomyces; species Streptomyces sp. GDS52. The sequence goes on along the minus strand of NZ_CM125966.1, from coordinate 6,680,518 downwards.
CGCCCTTGCCGCCGCCCTCACCGACGAGGGACTCATCACCCCGGACGAGAGCCTTGCCCGGGTGAGCGGCGAGGGACTGACCCGGCTCATGTTCCCACGCTTCGACACCTCGGGGAACGGAGATCCGCTCGCCCGCGGCCTCCCGGCGTCTCCGGGTGCCGCGGTCGGAGCGGCCGTCTTCCACTCGGCGGAGGCCGTACGACGTGCCGCGGCCGGCGAGAAGGTGATCCTGGTCCGCCAGGAGACGACCCCCGACGACCTGCCCGGCATGATCGCCGCCCAGGCCGTACTCACCAGCCGCGGCGGCAAGACCAGCCATGCGGCCGTGGTCGCCCGCGGCATGGGCAAAGTCTGCGTGTGCGGCGCCGAGGATCTCGAGGTGGACACGGAGGCCCAGCGCTTCACCGCCCCTGACGGCACCGTCGTCGAAGAGGGCACGGTCATCTCCGTGGACGGCTCCGCCGGTGCCGTGTATCCGGGGTCGGTGCCCCTCGTCGACTCGGCGGTCATGCGGTTCCTGGAGACCGGCGACACCGGCGACACCGGCGAGGGATCAGCCGGGGTGGTCGACGCGGTGGCGCGCGCCCTGGCCCGGGCCGACACCGTCCGGCGGCTGGAGGTGCGGGCCAACGCCGACACCCCTGAGGACGCCGTGCGAGCCCGCCGGTTCGGTGCTCAGGGCATCGGGCTGTGCCGCACCGAGCACATGTTCCTCGGCGAGCGCCGCAAGCTTGTCGAGGAGATGATCCTGGCGCGCTCGGACACCGAACGCCACGGGGCTCTGGCGGCGTTGCTGCCGCTCCAGCGTCAGGACTTCGTCGGCATCCTCGAGGCGATGGACGGCCTTCCGGTCACCATTCGCCTGCTGGACCCGCCGCTGCACGAGTTCCTGCCCGACCGGACAGAACTCGCGGTGCGGATCGCCGCGGCCGAGGCGCGCGGCGACCTGCCGGTCGCGCGCGACGTCGAACTGCTGGCCGCGGTGAACCGGATGCACGAGGAGAACCCGATGCTCGGGCTGCGGGGCGTGCGCCTCGGTCTGGTGGTTCCCGGCCTGGTCGCCATGCAGGTACGGGCCATCGGCGAGGCCGTCGCCGAACGCACCCGGGCCGACGGCGCTCCCCAGGCGGAGATCATGGTCCCGCTCGTCGGGGACGTGCGGGAACTGCGGATCGTGCGCGAGGAGGTGCAGCGGGTGCTCGCCGAGGTCTCCGAGGCGTCCGGCGTCCCCGTCACCTGCCCCGTCGGGACCATGATCGAGCTGCCCAGGGCGGCGCTGACGGCGGGCCGGATCGCCGAGGAGGCGGAGTTCTTCTCCTTCGGCACCAATGACCTGACCCAGACCACGTGGGGGTTCTCCCGCGACGACGTCGAGGCGGAGTTCTTCTCCGCCTATCTCGACAAGGGTGTCTTCCCCACCTCCCCGTTCGAGACGATCGACCAGGACGGCGTGGGCCGGCTCGTCGGGATCGCGGTCGCCGAGGGCCGCACCACCCGGCCGGAGCTGAAGATCGGTGTGTGCGGCGAACACGGCGGCGACCCCGAATCGGTTCACTTCTTCCACGCCGCCGGCCTGGACTACGTCTCCTGCTCGCCGTTCCGGGTTCCGGTGGCACGGTTGGAGGCCGGGCGGGCAGCGTTGGAGGAGGCCGATATAAGCGACAGCAGGTGAACCGGTGTGAAGTGTCTCGTCGGGCTGCAGCGCACCGGCCGCGCACCCGTGGTGCAGGTCGTGGGCCGATCGGCCCCTCACCGGGCCCTGCTGGGCCCGGTCAGGTGGTCATCACCCGCTGGGGCCTGTGGTGGCCGTCGGAGTTCTCCGTCGTCCGGGAGATCCGGGTCGAGAGCCGGGCGACGGTGCGGCGCCGACAGCGCGCAGGCACGTGCACGCCTCCTTCCACGGCACGGAGCAGACGCACAGCGAGCGGCACGAGGGGGCGGCGGGAACGTGGCCGGAGAGGATGACCACTTCGTCGTACACCTCCACACGGACCGGCTCCATCGGCACCGGGAACCGGTCGGCGACCACCTCGGCGCTGATCTCCCTGGAGATCTCCTCGTCGTCGCGGAGGAACACCTCCAGCAGACCGGTACGGCTGACGACGCCCTTCACCATGGCTTCGTCGTCGACCACCGGCAACGGCTCGACCCGCTGCCGGGTCATGACGCGGGCGGCCCCGGCGAGGGGGACGTCGGCGGTGACGGTCACGGCCGGGGTGATCACCGGTTCCTCCGCGGTGACCGCGGCGGCCGGCCCACGGTCCCCGGCCCCGAGGTGCGGTTGCTCCCCGGCGACGAGTTGCTGACCGTGTCCCGCGAAGCGAGCGAGCAGGAGGTCCACGCGGCGTTCCGGTGACCTGGGGCCCTGCACCGTACCGGGCCGCAGGTCACTGCTTCGGGGTCACTGCTTCTCGGAGCGCACGATCACCACCGGGCAGCTCGCGTGCTGGGACACGTGCTGGCTGACGGAGCCGAGCAGTGCGCGCGCGAATCCGCCCCTGCCCCGGCTGCCGACGACCAGGACCTCGGCTCCTTCGGCGGCCCGCAGCAGAACGTCGGCGGGATTGCCGTGCACCACACGGGTCCGGACCGAGTCGGCCGTGTCCGCGCCGAGCACGTCGGTCAGCTCCCGGCTCATCTTCTGCCGGGTCTCGTCCTCGTCGACGTCCATGTCCACGGCGGGCGCCGACCAGCCGTACAGGCCCGGCAGCTCCCACACCGCGATCGCGTCCACGGTGCCGCCGACGAGACCGGCGTAGCGCACGGCCCAGCGCAGAGCCTCGTACGAGGACTGCGACCCGTCGACACCGACCACCACCCGGCGTTCGGAGGCATCTTTGTCCATGCGTCCCACCTCTCCTTCAGCGTACGTGCCCACCGCGCCGGTCCGCCCCTGCTCTCCACGCTGCGGGAGCCGTCGCCACAGCGCCAGAGGTGCGCATCCGGCGGCATGACGGACGGCGGTGCGTCGCCGTACGCAAAGCGGGTCGTCCGGTCGGATCCCACGCCCTCACGCGTTCAGCCAAGAGCCGTCACCCGTCAGCCCTCAGATCGGAGCATGCCGCGACCTGCTCACTGCCGTTCGGGCACGGCTGCGGCCGGGCGCCGCGTTCGTCACGGGTCTCCTTCGGCTGGGGTGGGGGTGCGCTCGTGGTGCTGGTCGGGGGCGCGCCCTCCAGGAGACCTCCGGATCGAGGACGGAGATCGAGCGGAGCGCTGCCCCACGGCGTTCACGATGCACGACGGCGGTGGTACCTGCGGCACCCGCGGCGGCCGGCCTGCCGCCGCCCAGGCCCTGACCAGGCAGGTACGGGAGCCGGGCGGGGGGAGTGCTCTCCTCACCCGGGTCGCCCACCGCACCCACGCGTACCCGCCATCGCCCGATCCGGCCGACTGCACGCTGCCCCTGGCTTTCCGACGAGGAGCACCGTGACGGACCCTGGGCGTGGCGGGCCGGAGGCCAGGCGAGGAGCATGGGGCCATGCGGCCCTGGATCCGCCCGATGAATCGTCGGATCCTGGACGCGAGGAGAGGAGAGTACGCACGCGGCCGACCGGGCAGGTGGCGTCGTTGCCGGCTGCTCCACGCCGCGAGCCCGCCGACGGTGAGGACTGCCATGGGTCACGTCAACCGCGCCGGCCGTTCCCACCGGGCCGGCAGGGAGAAGCCGGTGCCCGGACCTGCCTCGGCGCAGACGGCGGCATCCTGGCTCGAACCCGCTCTCCTGGCCGTCACGGCCTCGGCGCTGACGGCGGGGGGCGTTCTCTGGCTGCTGGGCGACACCGACGCCGCCGATCTGTGCTGGGCTCTGGGCACGGCTTCCGCCGTCGTCCCCGCGGTCGGCTGGGTTCTGACCTCGCTGCGGCGCGGTCACGCCGGTGTGGACCTCATCGCGGTCCTGGCACTCGGCGGCACCCTGGCCGTCGGCGAGTACCTCGCCGGTGCGCTGATCGGTCTGATGCTGGCCACCGGCCGCGCACTGGAGGCCACCGCCCAGCGGCGTGCCTCCCGTGACCTGCGTGCGCTGCTCGCGCACGCGCCCCGCACCGCCCGCCGACGCACCGGCACCGAGGTCCGCCCGGTCCCCCTCGCCGAAGTCGCCGTGGGGGACCTGCTCGTCGTCGGCGCGGGCGAGGTCGTTCCGGTCGACGGGCAGGTGGTGGGCCCGGCGGCCGTCCTCGACGAGTCGGTACTCACGGGCGAGTCGGCGCCGGTGGAGCGGGGGTCCGGGCACACCGTGCGCAGCGGAGTCGTCAACGCGGGCGGGGCCTTCGAGTTGCGGGCCACCGCGACCGAGCAGGACAGCACCTATGCCGGGATCGTGCGGCTGGCCCGGCAGGCGGGTGCGGAGGCGGCCCCGGTCGTCCGCCTGGCCGACCGCTACGCGGCGTGGTTCCTGCCTCTCTCGGTGGCGGTCGCAGGGCTGGCCTGGCTGTTCAGCGGCTCCGCAGTGCGGGCCGTCGCGGTGCTGGTGGTCGCCACTCCCTGCCCGCTGCTGCTCGCCGCCCCGGTGGCGATCGTCTCCGGACTGTCCCGGGCGTCCCGGCTGGGTGTGGTGGTCCGGGACGGTGGCGCCCTGGAGCGCCTGGGACGGGCCCGAACGCTGCTGCTCGACAAGACCGGCACCCTGACCGGCGGTCGCCCGCGCGTTCTCGATGTGACCGCGGGCCCCGGCTGGAAACCCGCCGAGGTGTTGCGGCTGGCGGCCACCGTCGACCAGTACTCGCCACACGTCCTGGCCCACGCCATCGTCGACGCGGCCCATGAGCGCGAGCTGGAGCCGTCGGTGGCGACGGACGTGTCGGAGGAGGCCGGCCGGGGCGCGCACGGCGTGGTCGAGGGCCGCAGGGTGACCGTCGGCCGCCTGGAGCCCGGTACGCCGGTCCCGGACTGGGCGCGGGCGGCGGAGAACCGGGCGCTGTTGGACGGGGCCGCCGTCGCCTGGCTCACCGTCGACGGCCTCCCGGTGGGGGCCGTCCTGCTGCGTGATCCACTGCGCCACGACGCGCCGCGGACCCTGCGACGGCTGCGTACGGCGGGCATGGAGCGGATCGTGATGCTCACCGGCGACCGGCCCGAGCCCGCCCGCGAGCTCGCCGCCGTCCTCGGACTCGACGGCGTACGGGCCGAACTGACCCCGGCGGACAAGGTGGCCGAGGTCCGCGCGGAACGCCGGCGTGCCGTCACCGTCATGGTCGGCGACGGGGTGAACGACGCGCCCGCGCTCGCCGCCGCGGACGTCGGCGTGGCGATGGGGGCACGGGGTTCCACCGCCTCCTCCGAGGCCGCGGACATCGTCCTCACCACCGACCGCGTGGACCGGCTGGCCGACGCCACGTCGATCGCGGTACGGGCGCGCCGCATCGCCGTGCAGAGCGCCCTCGGAGGCATGCTGCTGTCCCTGGCTGCCATGGGCGCGGCCGCCATGGGACTGCTGCCGCCGACGGTGGGTGCCCTGTTGCAGGAGGCAATCGACGTGGCGGTCATCCTCAACGCGCTGCGCGCCCTGCGCGTGGACCAAGGGGCCCGGCCCGCCCTGGAACCCGCCGCCGAGGCCCTGATCCACCGTTTCGCGGCCGAGCACGAGGACCTGCAGGACGTGTTGCAGGCCGTGCGCGACGCGGCGGCCCGGCTCTCGGCTCCCGGCCAGGAAGCGCAGGCCCTGGAATTGGTACGCGAGGTGAACCGGCTGCTCATCGAGCGGCTGCTGCCGCACGAGTACGCCGAGGAGCACCAGCTCTATCCGGCTCTCGGACCCACACTCGGCGGCCCCGAGGCGACGGCGACCATGAGCCGCGCCCACGCCGAGATCGAACGGCTCTCCGGGCGGGTGGCCACCCACGTGGCACTCGCCGAAGCACAGGGCGCGCTGAAGTCCGAGCAGCTCGAGGACCTGCGCGCCTGCCTGTACGGTCTGCACACCGTGCTGCGGCTGCACTTCACGCAGGAGGAGGAGAACTACTTCTCCCTGGCTCCCTGACCGTGGGCATGCCCCCTCGGTCGACCCGTGGGCCGGCCCCCGTCAGTCGTGCGGCACGATCACCACCGGGCAGCCGACGTCGTGGATCACGGCGTGGGTGACCGGGCCGGTGCGCGAGACCTTCGGCCGGTCGGTGAGCCGGTGGCCGACGACCAGCAGTTCCGCTCCGGACGCCGCCTTCAGAAGGGCTCCGGACGGCTCGGCCTCCACCGTCGTCTCCACCACCTCGACCTCGGGGTACTTCTCGCGCCACACCTGGAGCACGGCGGACAGGAAGCCCAGCCACTCCTCGGCCCGCTGCGGACCGCCCACCAGGCCCACCTCGCCGGGGCCCAGGGTGAGCGGGCCGGGCACGCGCCAGGCGTGCAGGACCCTCAGCCGCGCGTGCCGCAGGCGGGCCGCCGCGAAGGCGAACGCGATCACCTCGTCGCACGGTTCCGTGACGTCGACGCCGAGGACCACGTCCCGCCGCCCGGTGCCGGCCGCCTGCTCTGCCCCGGCCGTACCGGCCCGTACCAGGACGACGGGCCGGGTGGCCTTCGCCACCACGCCGAGCGCGACCGACCCCAGGAGCAGACCGGTGACGCGCCCCAGCCCGCGCGAGCCCAGCACCAGCAGGTCGGCGCCGTCCGCCGCCTCCACCAGGGCGGCGGTCGCCGGTCCCGCGACCTGCTCGGCGTGCAACGGCACCTCGGGGCACACGGCGCGGACGCGGTCCTCCGCCTCCCGCAGGACCCGCCGCGCCAGGTGCCGCTCGCTCGCCTGCGCGCTCTCCGCCCGCTCCTGGTCCGGGTGCCAGCTGCGCGCGTGCAGCAGCCGCAGGGCCCGCCCGCGGCGCACGGCCTCGTGGGCCGCCCACTCGGCGGCTGCCAGGCTTTCGGCGGAACCGTCGACGCCGACGACAACGGGCGACAGCATGACATACACCTCCAGAACAAGGCCTTCCCCCTCGCCACCAGCGTCACGCGGGAAGCGACGTTCGGAACAGGGGCTACCGGGTGCGCCCGAGGGGCCATCAGACCCATGTCTCCTGCCCGCCCACGGGACGGCCACCCGGATCGTGCGGCACGACCGCCACCGGGCACTGCGCGTGGTGCAGCAGCGTGTGGCTCGCCCGGCCGAGCTGGAGGCCGAAGCGGCCCTGGTGGCGCCGCGCGCCGACGATCACCAGATCGGCGGCGGCCGACCGGAGCACGAGGACCTTCGAGGCCGGGCCTTCGACCGTCGCGCGGCGCACCCGGACGCCCGGGTGGGCGGCCATCGCGTCGCGCAGCAGCTCGTCGAGCAGGAGGGAAGCCTCCTCCTCGTGCTGACGCTCCGGTCCCCCGGCCGACGCCGGGTGGTCGGTGGTCTCGTACGCCGGGCAGCGCCAGGCGCGCACGACGTCCAGGACACACCCGCGGGCCTCCGCCTCGCGGAAGGCGAAATCCACCGCCTCACCGCTCGTGCCGGGGTCCCCCGCGCCGAGCAGAATCCGCTCGTGGGCGCCGGCCAGACCGGCCGTGTCGCCTCGCACGACGGCCACCGGGCAGTGCGCCCGCGCGGCCACGGCGAGCCCGACCGAGCCCAGGAGCAGTCCCTTCAACTCGCCGCGACCCCGCGATCCGGTCACCAGGAGCGAGGCGCTGTCGCCCTCGCGCAGTAGGACGTGGGCCGCCTCCTCAGGGAGGATCGCGGTGGAGACCTTGATCTGCGGATTGCGCCGGTGAGCACGTTCCGCGGCGGAGGCGACGATGTGCTCGGCCGACACACGCGCCGAGGGCCTTTCGCCCACCGGGGAAAAGGTGCCTTCGGAGCCCTCCCAGAGGGAGGCGTGCACCAGCCGCAGCGGCATTTTGTGCCGGGCCGCCTCGTCCACGGCCCAGTCGACCGCCAGGAGGCTGGGACCCGATCCGTCGACGCCCACGACCAAGGGCCATTGGGTCATGGTGTCCACCACCTTTCTTCACACTGCCGCAGGGCTGCCTCACGGGCGGCCCGATCGGCAGCGGTGAGGCTTTCGCACGAGCCGTCCGAACCGATGGTGACGGTGGGAAGCGTCATGGGCCTCCCGGTGAGGTGTGGCTCCCCTCTCGTGGCCCTCAACCCGTGACGGGAGGTGCCGTTGGTCCCTGAGCGGATCCGGCCGTTCCTGCTCTCCGCCGAGAGGGTCGGCCGGCCCTCTCGGCAGGGCCGTCCGGCCCTACAGCCGGCGGGCGGGCAGCGGTGTCATGGAAATGAGCCGAGGGCCACAAAAGACACGGAGGAGCGGAGCGAAACCGCGCACCGTGCAATGAGGGCCCGCAAGAAGCGGGCGGCCCTCGGCTCCATCGAGGCCGGCAGATGCCGCCCGTCCATTGGTCCGGGCGCTCCACGCGGGCCGACGTGCGACCGGCGCCATGCTCCGCGACCCTGGAGATCAAGGGCAGTGCCGCGAGGAGCACCCATGGACTGGGAAACGATCCACAAGGACACCGCACCGGTCGTTCCGCCTCGGCTCACCGACTACGAACGGGTCCGCTCGACGTTCACCTGGGCTCAGGCCCGCACTGCGCTGGCCGGGTTGCCCGGCGGCGGGCTGAACATCGCACACGAGGCAGTGGACCGGCATGCGGCCTCGGATCGGGCGGACAAGGTCGCGCTGCGGTGCATCGCCCGGGACAACGCCGTCGCCGATGTCACGTACGCCGAACTGGCCCGGCGTACGGCCCGCTTCGCGAACGTGCTGCGGACACTCGGCGTCGGCCACGGCGACCGGGTGTTCACGCTGCTCGGCCGCTGCCCCGAGCTCTACACCACGGTGCTGGGCGCGCTGAAGAACACCGGCGTGCTCTGCCCGCTGTTCTCCGCGTTCGGCCCCGACCCGGTGGAGCAGCGGCTGCGTCTCGGCGACGCCCGGGTGCTCGTGACCACGGCGGCCCTCTACCGGAAGAAGGTGGCCGACCGCCGGCACTCGCTGCCCGGCCTGGAACACGTCCTGATCGTCGGGCCGGGCGCCGAGGATCTGCCCGGCACCGTCTCCTTCGACGCGCTGCTGTCCGCCGCCGCGGACACCTTCACGATCCCGCCGACCTCGCCCGGAGACATGGCCCTGCTGCACTTCACCAGCGGCACCACGGGCACCCCCAAGGGCGCGGTCCATGTCCACGAGGCGGTGGTCGCCCACCATGCCACGGCCGCGTACGCGCTCGATCTGCACCCCGGGGACGTGTACTGGTGCACCGCCGACCCCGGCTGGGTCACGGGCATGTCGTACGGCATCGTCGCCCCGCTGGTGCACGGCGTGACGGTGGTCGTCGACGAGGGCGACTACGACGCCCGCCGCTGGTACCGGATCCTCGGCGAGCAGCGGGTCACCGTCTGGTACACGGCGCCCACCGCGCTGCGCATGCTCATGCGTGCGACACCACGTCAGGGCCCGTACGACCTGCCGCGCTCCTACGACCTGTCGGCCCTGCGCCTCATCGCCTCCGTCGGGGAACCCCTCAACCCCGAGGCCGTCGTGTGGGGCCGGGATGTGCTGGGCCTGCCGGTGCACGACAACTGGTGGCAGACGGAGACCGGCTGCATCATGATCGCGAACTACGCGGCCTGTGACATCCGGCCCGGCTCGATGGGCCGCCCGCTGCCCGGCGTCGAGGCGACCGTGCTGAGGACCGGCGAGGACGGCCGGACGCTGGTCAGCGACGGCCGGGTCACGGAAGTGCAGAGCCCCGACGAAAAGGGTGAGCTGGCGCTGCGCCCCGGCTGGCCGTCGATGTTCCGCGGCTATCTGCACGACAAGGAGCGCTACGACGCCGCCTTCACCGACGGCTGGTACCTGACCGGCGACCTGGTGCGACGGGACGCGGACGGCTGGTACTGGTTCGTGGGACGCGCCGACGACGTGATCAAGTCGGCGGGGCATCTGATCGGCCCGTTCGAGGTGGAGAGCGCTCTGATGGAGCACCCGGCGGTCGCGGAGGCCGGGGTGATCGGACGGCCGGACCCCGTGGCCGGGAACATCGTCAAGGCCTTCGTGTCGCTGCGCCCCGGCGTCGGCCCCTCCCCGGATCTGGAGCGCGAGTTGCTGGGCTTCGCCCGTCGGCGGCTGGGCCCGGCCGTCGCGCCCAGGGAGATCGCGTTCGACCAGAACCTGCCCAGGACCCGCAGCGGCAAGGTCATGCGCCGGCTGCTGCGTGCGCGTGAACTCGGTCTGCCTACCGGCGACTTGTCGACCTTGGAGGGATCCGCATGAGCGCGGCCCGACCCACCACCCGCACCGGCAAGGACTCGGCGCCCCCGAAGCCCGGCAGGAAGACCGCGACGGCCGAGCGGAAGGCGGACACCGGACCCCCACCGGTCGGCCGACCGGATGTCCGGCGCCGAACGGACCTGCTGACGGCCATGCTGCGCATCCGGCGCTTCGAGGAGCGATGCGTCGAGTTGTACAGCGCCGCGAAGATCCGCGGCTTCGTCCACCTCTACATCGGTGAGGAGGCCGTCGCCGTCGGCGTCAACGAGGCGCTGACCCCCGAGGACGCGGTCGTCTCCACCTACCGCGAACACGGCCACGCGCTGGCCCGTGGCCTCACGGCCGAGGCCGTCATGGCCGAGATGTACGGCAAGGCGACCGGCTGCAGCGGCGGCCGGGGCGGATCCATGCACCTGTTCGACGCGAGCCGCCGCTTCTACGGCGGCAGCGCGATCGTCGCCGGTGGTCTTCCCCTGGCCGCCGGTCTCGCCCTCGCCGACCGGATGCGCGGCATGCCCCGCGTCACCTGCTGTTTCTTCGGCGACGGCGCCTTCGCCGAGGGCGAGTTCCACGAGACGGCGAACCTCGCCGCCCTGTGGAACCTGCCCCTGCTACTGGTCTGCGAGAACAACCTGTACGCCATGGGAACGGCGCTCACGCGCGAACACGCCCAGACCGACCTGGCGATGCGCGCCGCCTCCTACGGCATGCCCGCCTGGGCCGTGGACGGCATGGACGTCGACGCCGTCGAACAGTCCGCCCGGCGGGCCGTCGAAGGCATCAGGGCAGGCACCGGACCACACTTCCTGGAGCTGCGCACCTACCGGTTCCGCGCCCATTCCATGTACGACCCGGACCGCTACCGCAAGAAGGCGGAGATCGAGGAGTGGAAGTCCCGGGACCCGATCGACCGGCTGACGCACCTCATGCGTGACAACGGCGAGCTCGACGACTCAGAACTCACCCGGATCGAGCAGCGGATCACCGACGAGATCGACCGCGCCGTGGATGCGGCCGAGCAAGCACCCGAGGAGCCGGTCGAGGACCTGCTCCGCCACGTCACCAGTACCTCGGCCGAGGAAGTGAGCCGACCGTGAACGCGGTCGCGACGGAGGGGACGAAGACGACGTACCGGGAGGCGATGCGCGAGGCCCTGCGGGAAGCCCTGCGCTCCGACGACCGGGTCTTCCTCATGGGCGAGGACGTCGGCAGGTACGGCGGCTGTTTCGGCGTCAGCCTCGGGCTGCTGGAGGAGTTCGGACCGGACCGCGTTCGCGACACCCCGCTCTCGGAGTCCGCGTTCGTGGGGGCCGGCATCGGCGCCGCTCTGGCCGGGATGCGGCCCGTCGTCGAGATCATGACCGTCAACTTCAGCCTGCTCGCCCTCGACCAGCTCCTCAACAACGCCGCCACCCTGCTGCACATGTCGGGTGGCCAGCTGCCCGTGCCGCTGGTCATCCGCATGACGACGGGCGCGGGGCGGCAGCTCGCGGCGCAGCACTCGCACAGCCTGGAAGGCTTCTACGCACACATTCCCGGCATCCGCGTGCTCGCCCCGGCCACGCTCGAGGACGCACGCCACATGCTCGCCCCCGCGCTCGCCGACCCCGACCCGGTGGTGGTCTTCGAGCACGGCAGCCTCTACAACGCCTCCGGCGAACTCCTCCCGCCGACGGCCCCCGTGGACCTGGACCATGCCGCGATCCGCAGACCCGGCACCGACATCTCCCTGATCACGTACGGCGGTTCGCTGCCCAAGGCACGCGCGGCGGCGGACGAGCTGGCCGCCGAGGGTATCGACGCCGAGGTGATCGACCTGCGCACGCTGCGGCCCCTCGACAGTGCGACCGTCACCGCGTCCGTGGCCCGTACCCACCGTGCGGTGATCGTCGACGAGGCATGGCGCACGGGGAGTCTCGCCGCCGAGGTGTCCGCCCGCATCGCCGAGGAGTCGTTCTACGACCTGGACGCCCCCGTCGAGCGGGTGTGCAGCGCCGAGGTGCCCATCCCGTACGCCCGGCAGTTGGAAGAGGCCGCCCTGCCACAGACCGCCGACATCGTCGCGGCCGCACACCGGGCGGTGGACTGATCATGGGCGAGTTCACCATGCCGTCACTCGGCGCCGACATGGACGAGGGCACGCTGGTGGAATGGCTGGTGGGACCCGGCGACCGCATCCGCAGAGGCGATCCGGTCGCGGTCATCGAAACCGCGAAGTCCACGATCGAGGTGGAGTGCTTCGAGAGCGGAGCGATGGGACGGCTGCTCGTCGAGCCGGGCACGACGGTACCGGTGGGCACGCCGCTCGCGCTGATCGAGTCGGCGGCAGAAGGGCGCGGGGAACCGGAGAGAGCCCGGAAGGCCCAGGGGAAACCACAGGCCCCGCCCGCCCCTGAGCACGCGAGGCCCGCCAGAACCTCCGAGCCCTCCCCTGCCCGCACGCCGGTGCCGTCCGGGGGCCGGGACCGCGGACACGTCGGGGCCGGCCCGTTGATCCGGCGCCTCGCGGAGCAGAGCGGCGTCGATCTCACGGCCCTCGACGGCTCCGGGCCGGCAGGGCGTGTCACCCGGGCCGACATCGAGCGGGCAGCGGCAGCCACGACCGCTGCCCGGCCCTCGCGCATACGGGCCACTCCCCTCGCCCGCCGACGCGCCGCCGAGCTGGGTGTCGACCTGTCCGCGGTGACCGGCACCGGCAAAGATTCCGCCATCCGCGCCGAAGACGTGAGCAAGGCGGCCTCCGGTCATGCTGCCGCGCCCCCACCGCCGCGCCGGACCACCGCTGCCGTGCGTGCTTCCCACCCTCCCGAGGACCAGGCGTCGGGCATGCGCCAGGTGATCGCACGCCTGATGACCCGCGCCAACCGGGACATCCCGCACTACTACCTGTCCACCACCGTCGACATGGCCACCGCGATGGACTGGCTGCACGACCACAACCGGCGCAGTCCGATGTCCGAACGACTGCTTCCGGCGGCCCTGTTGCTCAAGGCGGCCGCCCTCGCGGCACACGAGGTGCCCGAGCTCAACGGCTTCTGGACCGACGACCGCTTCGCCGCTGCTCAGGACATCCATCTCGGCGTGGCGGTGTCCCTTCGGGGCGGGGGACTCGTCGCACCCGCCCTGCACCGGGCAGACACCCTCGGACTGCCCGAGCTGATGACCGCCTTGAAAGACCTGGTGTCACGCGCCCGCACGGGCAGGCTGCGCGGTTCCGAAGTGTCCGACGCCACGATCACGGTCACCCACCTGGGCGACCAGGGCGTGGAAACCGTGTTCGGCGTGATTCATCCGCCGCAGGTGGCCCTGGTCGGCTTCGGGCGGGTGGTCGACCGGCCGTGCGCCGTCGACGGCCTGCTGGGCGTACGTCCCGTCGTCACGGCCACCCTCTCGGCGGACCACCGGGCGACGGACGGCGCCGTCGGGGCCCGCTATCTGACAACGCTCGACCGTCTCTTGCAGAATCCGGAGAAGCTGTGAACCGAACCGACGCGCTGAACGTGGTCAAGGAGTCGATCGCCCAGGTCATTCCTGACGCCGACCTGGCCACTCTGGGTCCCGACGAGGCGTTTCGGGACGCGCTCGAGATGGATTCGCTGGACTTCCTGACCTACATCGAGATCCTGGGCGAACGGACCGGCATGCGGATCGACGACGAGGACACACCGCAGCTCACCACGCTGTCCGGCAGCGCCGACTTCCTCGTCGCCCACGGGAGGTGAGAGCTGTCGTCGTCGGCCCAGTGCGGATCGGAGGACCGGTTACCGGGGTGGTTTTGGTGTCTCGCGGTGCAGCACGACCTTGAGGGCGCCGGTGTCCGGACCGTGCGCGAAGACCTCGTAGGCGTCCTCCATGCGCTCGAGGCGGAACCGGTGGGTGACCAGGGGGGCGGCCGCCAGCCGTTTGAAGAGCAGCAGGTCGCGCAGCCACGGGGTGGAGGAGGTGTCGACCTGGCCGGTGCTGATCGTCACGTTCTTGCGCCACAGGGCCTCCAGGTGCAGGGTGGCCGGCCTGCCGGGCATGCCGATGTTGGCGATGTGCCCTCCCGCGCGCACCACGCGGGTCGCCAGGACGAAGCCGTCCGGGGTGCCCGCGGCCTCGATGACCACGTCGGCGCCGGGCCCCTCGGACAGTTCGGCGACCATCCGGCCGGGCAGTTCGGCGGCGTCGGCCCCCAGCCGGGCGGCGGCCGCCAGCCGGGGGCGGGACAGGTCCACCGCGACGATCCGGCGCGGCGAGTAGAGCCGGGCGACCAGGACGGCGGCCAGCCCCACCGGTCCCGCGCCCACCACGACCACGGTGTCGCCCGGGCCCACGTGCCCGTTGCGCACCCCGACCTCGTAGGCGGTGGGCAGGAGCTCGGCGAGCAGGACCGCCTCGTCCAGGGGGAGGTCCAAGGGCCGCCGGTGTGTGGAGTGGTCGGCGAAGGGGACGCGGACGAACTCGGCCTGCGTGCCGTGGACGGTGTTGCCCAGGATCCACCCGCCGCCCCCGCGGCACTGCCCGTACAGGGTGTCGCGGCAGGACGGGCAGTGCCCGCAGGCCGAGACGGCCGACACGATCACCTGCTGTCCGGGGCGCCGGCTGTGCACCTTGCTGCCGGCCTCCACCACCTCGCCGACGGCCTCGTGGCCGAGGACCGTTCCCGGTTTCACCTCGGCGAGGTCGCCCTGCCGGATGTGCAGGTCGCTGCCGCAGACGGTGGTCGCGTCGACGCGCACGATCGCGTCGGTGTCGGCCTCGAGCACCGGGTCCGGCACCGTGTCCCAGGAGGTCCGGGCGGGACCGTGGTAGACGAGTCCTCGCATGCCCGCTGCCTCCCTCGTCCCCCTCGCCGGTTCCTCTCCACCGTCACCCCCCGAAGCCTCCCCGGCAACACGGGAACCACGTCGCCCATGTCCGTCAGTCCGGCCGCGGGTGGGGGCGGCGGAATACCGGGGCCTGGCCGGTGCCCCACGGGCGCAGGGCTGCCAGCGCCTGGACGACCGCCGCTTCCAGGGGGCCACGGGTGTCGACCGTGACGGCCTCGGGCCACGGTGGCTCCTTGTCGGCCATGGCGGTGGCCACGGCGATGCCCGCGTCGGATGCCGATGCTCCTGGGGCACGGGAGGTGAGGCGGGCCGCCGACACGTCGCCGGGGACCTGGCAGTGCAGGGCCACGAGGTCGGCGCCGGTGCGTTCGGCCGTGCGCAGGGCGGCTTCGCGTTGTCCCGCGTCGGACCATGTGGCGTCCAGGACGACGGATTCTCCCGAGGACAGCAGGGTGGAGGCACGGTCGAGCAGCGCGGCGTAGGTCCTGGCGGTCCACTCCGGTGTGTACAGGCCTTCGCCGTAGCCGGCCGCCGCGGGCTGCTCCGCGGGGAGGCCGGCCAGTTCCTTGCGGAGGCGGTCGCTGCTGAGCAGGCTCACCCCCAGGCGGTCGGCCAGTGCGCCGGCGAGCGTGGACTTCCCGCTGCCCGGAAGGCCGCCCACCAGCGTCAGACCGACGGCGGAGGTGCGCAGGTGGCGCAGCGTCGCCGTGACCAGTCGCCGGGACGCCGTCTCGGCACCGGGCGCGCCCTGGCCTGACTGGATCAGGGAGACCTTGGCGCGGACGAACGCGCGGTAGGCCACGTAGTGGTGCCACAGCGACGGGGGCGCGGGGTCTCCGGAGTACTCGCTGTACCGGGCGAGGAAGTGGGCCGCGGACTCCGGGGCGCCGAGCTGTTCCAGGTCCATGGCGAGGAAGGCGGCGTCGTCGAGGCCGTCGACGTGGCGAAGGCGGTCGTCGAACTCCAGGCAGTCCAGGATGCGGGGGCCGTCGTCGAGGCAGAAGACGTCCTCGGCCAGCAGGTCGCCGTGGCCGTCGACGATCCGTCCTTGCCGGATCCGCGTGTCGAACAGGTGCTCGCGGCCGGCCAGATAGCGGCGCGCCAGCCGCTCGACCTCGTCGATGCCGTCGGGCAAGGAGACGTCTTCGGCCAGGGCGTGGACCTGTGCGAAGCTCGCTTCCCACCTCGAGTACAGAGCGTCGCGGGTTCCCTGTACGTCCACTTCCGGGCTGCGGTGCGCGTCCGCGTGGCGTGCGGCGAGTTGCCGGGCCACGGCCCGCAGGACGTCGTCGACGGCGACTCCCTCTCGTACCAGCCGGGACAGTCGGCGGTCCGCCGGCATGCGGCGCATCACGACGAGCGGTTCGGCCACGTCCGTGTGCGGGGTGCGGATCTCGCCCAGGCCCAGGTAGACGTCCGCGGCGAAGCGGCGGTTGAGGGAGATCTCCTGTTCGCAGGCGGCCCGGCGGGCCGTCACCGTGGTGTAGTCCAGGAACTTCAGATCGACCGGTTTCTTGATCTTGTAGGCGTGATCGCCGAAGAGGAGCACGATCGCGGTGTGCGTCTCGTGCAGCTCCGCGCGCGGAAACGTCGCACCGTCGGGGCCGGAGCCCGACCGGAGTGCGGACGCGTCGATCCGGTGTGCGACCGGCCTCGCTCCCCTCGGGGCATCGGGCTCAGTCATGGGGGACGACGGCGACGGGGCAGCGTGCGTGATGGATGGCCGCCTGGGCGACGGGACCCAGGCGAGGTGCCAGAACGCGACGGTGCCGACGTCGGCCGACGACCAGCTGCCCGGCGCTCCCGGCGGACCGCAGGACCGCCCTGGCGGGGCTTTCCAGCCCGATGCTGTCGGCCACCTCCACCTGCGGGAACTTCTCACGCCAGGGGCGAAGGACCTGGTCCAGCTGCTTCCTCGCCTCCTGCGCGACGCCTTCGGCGACGTCGTGATCCACCCCCCAGGGAACATAGGCGTGCACGGGCAGGCTCCGGCCGTGCACGACCCGCAGCGGCACATTCCGCGCCGAGGCCGCGGCGAAGGCGAACCCGAGCAGGTCGTCGCAGGGGCCGTGCAGCTTCAACGCGACCACGACATCGCCTGTCCCGGCCGGTGCGGCCGGCGGGACTTCCGCGCGGGTTCCGGCACGGACCAGGACCACCGGCCGCTCGGCTTGTGCCGCGACGGACATGCCGGTGTCGCCGAGGAAGTAGCTCTCGACGAGTTCCAGCCCGCGCGAACCGAGCACGGTCATGGCGGACTCCGACGCCGCGTGCAACAGCGCGTCCTGGGCCTCGTCGGCAACCAGGTTGCCGACGATGGCGAGACCGGGATGGCGCCTTTGAAGTTCCGCCTGTGCGTTGTGCACCAGCCGCTTCGCCCAGTAGTTCTGGTCGATCTCGGAGGGCACCTTGGTGGGTTCCGGCGCGAGCATGGGCCACGCGTGCAACAGGCGCAGCGTCAGCTTGCGGTGCTCGGCCTCGTCCGCGGCCCAGCGGGCGGCGGAAAGACTCTCGGGTGAGCCGTCGAGACCAACGGTGATCACAGGCTCCATGGCGCCTGCCTCCGTCTCGTAGGAAGCTGGACATGACGATGACCGGGGTCGTCCTTCCGGGGCGTGGCGGGCCGCGCAGTGCCTGCCACTCATCCGAGAGTTACCGCAAACCCTTCTGCGGCGCACGCGGACCCGATGTGGGTCGGGGCTCGAAGGACGGAGTCCGGCGAGGGATGAGGTGTGGCTGTGGTGGTTCCCCTGGTGGTCGGGGTCGACGGGTCGGAGTCGAGCCTGGAGGCGGTGGACTGGGCGGTCGACGAGGCGGCCCGGCACGCGGTGCCGCTCCACCTGCTGCACGCGGCGGCGCCGGGCCAGGACTCGTCCGGTCTGATCACCGCCGCCTCAAAACGGGCCGGAGGGGGCGCCGCCGGCGTGCGGCTGTCGAGCGAGGTGCTGCGCGACGACGCGGCCTCCGCCCTGGTCGACGAGGGACACAAGGCCTTCGCGCTGGTGCTCGGGTCCAGAGGGCTCGGGGAACTCACCGGGCTGCTTTTGGGTTCGGTCAGCCTCGCCGTGGCGGCGCGGGCGGACTGCCCGGTCATCGTCGTGCGTGGCTCGCAGGAGCACCGGGCCGGCCGGTTCGGGAACGTCGTCGTGGGGGTCGAGGACGGTGAGGGAAGCGACACGGCCGTGGGGTTCGCCTTCCGCGAGGCTCATGTGCGGCGCTGCGAACTCGTAGCGGTCCACGCCTGGAGTGCGCCGCTTGGCGCACTCTCCGAACCTCTCCCCGGGCCGTGGTACGCCCTCGAGGCCCACCGTCGCCCACCGGCACAGGTGCTCGACGACGCTCTGCGCAACCCTGAGAAGCAGTACCCGGGGACCGACGTGACACGCCGGGTGGTCGAGGGATCAGCACGACAGGCGCTGTGGGAGGCCGCGACGGAAGCGGACCTGCTCGTTGTCGGTGCCGGTGAACGGCATGTCCGTCCCGGCCTGCAACTCGGCCTGATCAACCACGCCCTGCTCCATCACGCACCGTGTCCGGTCGCGATCGTGCCGATACGTCGGAGGAAACCGCTCCGGGGGCCGACCCCCAAGGCCTGAAAGGCCACCTGCCGGGGACCTTCGGCCCGGTGACCGAGGTCCGCCGCCGTCCGACGGTGGAAAGAGAAGCGACCGGCGATCCGCTGGAGGCTCGACGATGAGTACCCGACATTCACCGTACGCGTTCGGTCCGCTGCCACCGCGCGGGGATGAGGCCCTCCGAGGGCGGAACCCCCTGATCCGTACGTCGGACCGGATCGAGTTCTGGATGCGTCGCGTGCTGGTGATCGTCCTTGTCGTCGGACTGCCGTTGGCAGGATTCGTCGCGGGCAGGGCGACGTACAGGTCCTCGATGCTCACGGTGTAGGCCCGGTCAGCCGACCGGCAGCAGGTCGGTGCCCGGGTGATGTCGGTCTCCGGGAATGTCGGACAGATGGCGCAGGCACAGGTCCGCTGGACCGACGGCAGGGACACGGGGCGGACGGTAACCGTACTCGTGAAGCCGGATACGTCCGAAGGCTCCACCGTGCGGGTGTGGGCGGACCGGGGCGGAACCGCCGTCGGCCCGCCGCTGACCAGGACCCGGGCCGTGGCCGATGGCTGGTTCGTCGGAGGCATGGCGGTGACCAGTGTGGCGACGGGGGCCTTCGTGGCGCGGGCAGGAATGCGCCACGTGCTGGACCGGAGGAGGTTCGTGCAGTGGGACGCCGAGTGGGATCTGGTGGAGCCCCTGTGGACCGGTCGATTCCACCGGTGACGCTCGGGCGAACGCGACGGGATGGAGAAGGTGGCGCTGATGTCCGATGCCACGACCACCGACCTGTACGAAGTGACAATGGCCATGTCCTATCTACGGGAAGGGATGACCGGCCCGGCGACATTCAGCCTGTTCGTCCGCGATCTGCCCGCCGAGCGGGGCTTCCTGGTTGCCGCGGGGCTGGAGTCGGCCCTGGACCACCTGTCCAGCCTGCGGGTCGGCCCGGAGGACGTCCTCGCCTTCGCCGCCGCGCTGCACCGTCCGCCGCGGGATCTGGAACCCCTGCTCGGCCTGCGGTTCACCGGCAGCGTGCGGGGGGTGCCGGAGGGCAGGGTCGTGCTCGCCGGGGAGCCCCTGCTGGAGGTGACGGCTCCGCTGCCGCAGGCCCAGTTGGCCGAGACGTACGTGCTCAACCTGCTCAGCCATCAGACGATGATCGCCTCGAAGGCCGCGCGCTGTGTGATCGCGGCGGCCGGGCGCCCGGTCGTGGACTTCTCCCTGCGGCGGACCCACGGTCCGCAGGCCGGTTTCCAGGCCGCCCGGCTCGGCGCAATGGCCGGTTTCGCGGGGACCAGCAACGTGGCCGCGGCCACGGCCACGGGCATACCCGCCGTCGGCACGATGGCCCACTCCTTCGTGGAGGCTTTCTCGTCCGAGGAGGAGGCGTTCCGCGCCTTCGCCCGTGCCCACCCCGGCCCCGTGACCTTCCTGGTGGACACGTACGACACCGAGGCGGGCGTCCGCGTCGCGGCACGTGTGCTGAGGGATCTGGACCGCGGGCCGGGCTGCGCCATACGCCTGGACAGCGGTGATCTGGGAGCCCTGGCCGTGCGGGCCCGGTCCGTCCTCGACGAAGCGGGCCTGCCGGACGTGCAGATCACCGTCAGCGGCGGTCTCGACGAGTACGCGGTGGACGATCTGGTCCGCTCCGGGGCACCGATCGACGTGTACGCGGTCGGCACTCGCATCGGGGTCTCGGCCGACGCGCCGTATCTGGACTCGGCCTACAAAATGGTGGAGTACGAAGGGCGGCCGGTGATGAAGCTGTCGTCGGCGAAGGTGACGGCGCCCGGGCAGAAACAGGTGTTCCGTCGTCCCGGCTGTTCCGACGTGATCGCTCTCGCCGACGAGCGGCCACCGCACGACGGCACACCTCTGTTGGAGACGGTGATGCGACACGGACAGCGCACCGGTGGCAGGTCCGCGCTCGACGGGTGCCGGGAGAGGTTGGCTGCCGACCTGGCCGCGCTGCCGCCGTCCGCCCGCCGGATCCGGGCCCCCGTAGCGCCCCGGATGATGCCCTCCGAGCGGCTGCGCGCGCTCACCGACCGGGTCCGGCGCCGTATCGCGGAGCAGACGGGAGCCCCGCCACACGGCACGGGATGTCCGAACGAGCCGCGTCCGGGCCCTACAGGTCAGTCCCGAGCTGAGGAGTAGAGCGGATGTCGCACACCCTGGAATGGAAGGCTCGCCTCTACCTCTTCGAGGAGGGGGGAACCACAAAGGCCCGCGCGGTGGTCGACACCGGGATCACGGTGCTCACCGGGCACGGCACCGCACGCCGGAATCCGGCGGACCCGGACGTGCCGGAGATCGGTGACGAGCTGGCGGCCGGCCGGGCCCTGCAGGACCTGGGCCGGCAGTTGGTGGACATCGCCGAGCGCGACGTCGAGGGCACGGGCACGACGCGACCGGGCCCCCGCCCGGCAGTCGGGTGGTCCATGTGACCCGGTCCGCGCCCCGGCCGGGGACACCTTGTGGGTCGGACGCCCGTCCAGGTCCCCGGCTTCGTGAGGAGCGGATCCGTCTCTGCGGCCGGATGCGCTGTGGATCGAAAACCAAGGAGGATGACCGATGACGCTTCCAGCACACCGCGGCAGGGGCTCGCTCTCCGGATGGGACCCCCTCCAGGAACTCGAGGACCTGCGCATCCGCGTGGATCAGCTCATGCACGCCTCCTTCCCCGGCCGTGGTTTTCCCGAGGCCGAGGCCGGGGAAGGGGCGTGGGCGCCGTTGGCCGACGTCGAGGACACCGAGGACGCCTACCTGATGGAGCTGGAACTTCCCGGCGTGGAGAAGGACCAGATCAGCGTGGAGGTCGGCGACGGCGAGCTCAACGTCCACGGCGAGATCAAGGAGAGGGAACGCACGGGTGTGGTCCGCCGGCAGACCCGGCACGTCGGGCGGTTCGACTACCGCACGAGTCTGCCTCCGAACGTCGACACCGAGCACATCACCGCGGAACTGACCGGCGGGGTCCTCACGGTGCGCGTCCCCAAGGCCCGGAAGACCGAGCCGCACCGCATCGAGATCACCGGCTGAGGGCGGCGATCATGCGAGCTCACCTCGGCGATCAACTCGTCATCGAAGGCCCGGCGACCGGCGCCCCCCGGCGCGACGGCGAGATCGTCGGACTCCACCACGAGGACGGCACCCCTCCCTACGACGTGCGCTGGTCGGACACCCAGGCGGTGACACTCGTCTTCCCCGGCCCCGACGCCCACATCAAACACCTCGGACACCAACCCGAAACCGAAACCGAGACCGGGGCCGGGGCCGGGGCCGGGGCGCCCCCGCCCGCCGGCGCACCCGACCCCGGCGACCTCGGCCGGCGGGTGGCCACCGAACGCACCCGGCGGGGCCTGAGCCGGGAGGAGACGGCCCGCCGCGCCAGGATGGCACCGGACTACCTCGCCTACCTCGAGGAACACCCCGCCGATCCGAGCCCGGCGACCCTCCTCCGGCTGGCCGCGGCCCTGGGCACCAGCGTCCAGGCACTGCGCGGCAGCGGCGTCGGCCTGCCACCCGGCCGGGGCACCGCGCTGCTCCACCCCGAACTGCGCGACCTCGCACCACAGGAGTGCCGGGCCCTGCTGTCCACACACGGGGTGGGACGCATCGCGGTGACCACGCCCGAGGGGCCGGCGGTGGTCCCGGTGAACTACGAGGTCCTCGACGACACGATCGCCTTCCGGACCGCTCCCGACTCCGTGCCCGCGGCGGCCGTGGGATCGGAGATCGCGTTCGAGGTCGACCATGTGGACGACGCCATGAGCCGCGGCTGGAGCGTGCTCGCCGTCGGCCCCGCCCGGGTGGTCACCGAGCCCGACCAGGTGCGACGGCTCACCGAACGCGCCCACACCGCACCGTGGGCCGGGGACGGACGCGAGATGTGGGTGTCGATCCGGCCCACCCGCCTGACCGGACGCCGCATCACTCCGGCCGAACAGTGAGCGGCCACGGCACCTGCCCACCACGCTCCGCCGCGCTCCAGGGCCGGACACATGCAGATCGTGCTGCGCCTGGGATACGGCCCCAAGGGCCCCGACACCCCGCGACGCCCGGTGCCGGACGTACTCGACGTCCAGCCCTGACCGGCGAGTCTCCGTCTACTGGAAGGCCGCGCGGATCTCCTGCTCGGTGGCGGCGTGGGAGACGAGGAGAAGTTCGTCGCCGGGCCGCAGCCGCATCCCGGACGCGGGAACCGTGGGCCGTCCCTCCCGGACGACGGTCGCGACGACCGTGCCCTCGGGGAGGGGGATCTCGGCGAGTGTGCGGCCCGCGGCACGGGACCGCGCGGTGATGGCGGTTTCGATGACGTCGACGCCCGCCTTGCTCAGCCGCAGCAGCGCGACGGTGTCGGCGGCACCGGTCGCCTCCTCGATGAGGGAGATCAGGGGCATGGCAACGGGGACCGCGGTGTCCACTCCCCAGCTCTGGTCGAAGAGCCAGTTGTTCTCCGCGTCGTTGACGCGGGCGGCGACGCGCGGCACGGCGAACCGCCGCTTGGCGAGGAAGCTGATGACGAGGTTGTCCTCGTCGTCGCCCGTGGTGGCGATGACGAGGTCGGCGGTGAGGGCCCCGGCATGCTCGAGAAAGCCGGGTTCGCAGGCGTCCCCGGCCAGGAGGCGCACGGGCAGCCGGCCTTCGAGCTCGGCGATGCGGTCGTCGTCGATGTCGACGAGGACGACGTCGTTGCCGGCGGCGGCGAGGACCTGCGCGATCTGTGTGCCCAGGCGTCCGGCGCCGGCGATGAGGACCTTCACGTACCCAGCTCCTTGTCCAGGAAGCCGCGCAGCCGGCCGAGCGACGTGGCGGCGACGGCGAAGGTGACCAGGTCTCCGGGCTCGGCAGGGGTGTTGTGCGCGGGGACGAACGAACGGCCCGCCCTGGTCACCTCGATGACGCGGATCTCGCCGTCGGCATCGAGCTCGGTCAGGCGCCGCCCGGTGAGGTAGCCGGGCAGTTGTGAGCGGATCAGCAGTGTCTCGCCGTTGCCGAAGGCGAGATCGGGGGTGAGGTGGCGGTGCAGCAGCATCTGGTGGATCCGGTGCACCGTCCAGCGGACACTGGCGATGGCGGGGATACCCAGTTCGCGGCAGATGTCGGCGCTGCGAGGGGCGTGGACATGGGCGAGGACGATCGGCACCCGGTAGGTCTCCTTGGCCGTCCGCGCGCTGACGATGTTGCTGTTGTCGCCCGACGTGACGGCGACGAACGCGTCCGCGTGCTCGATTCCGGCGGCCTCAAGGACCGTACGGCTGTATCCGTTGCCTTCGTGGAACCGGCCCAGAAACCCCGCGGGCAGCAGCCTGCGAGCCCTGGCCGCACGGTCCACGATCCGTACGTCATGGCCCTCGACGGCGAGTTGGGCGGCGAGCAGGGAACCGGCCCGTCCGCAGCCGACGATGATCACTCTCATCGCCACTCTCCTTTCGGGGCCGTGCGCCGGCGGTGACGCACCCACGCCTTCCTGAGCTCTTCGGCGACCAGGAGCAGCGCGCCGAGGCCGGCGAGGACGGCCCAGTCGCCGAGGCCCAGCGGGGCGGTGTTGAACAGGGCCTGGAGCGGGGGCAGGTAGCTGATACCCGCCATGACGGTGATGCCGAAGCAGCCGGCGGCCAGCAGCCAGGGGTTGGACAGGGCACCGATACGGAAAAGGCTCTGCCGGTCGGTGCGCACCGCGAGGGCATTGAAGAACTGGCTGACCACGATCCCGGCCTGGACCATCGTGATCCCCTCCCGGTAGGCGGTGTCGTCCTTGGTGAACTCGGAATACGGAATCCCTGAGGCATGGATGTGCCAGAAGAAGACGGCGGTCACACCGATTGCCTGAATGCCGCCCAGGAACAGGATGCGGCCCATGACGGCCCTGGAGAACAGCTGTTCCTTCCGTGACCGTGGTGGGCGGTCCATGACGTCGGGTTCCGGCGGCTCGGCGCCCAGCGCCAGGGCCGGCAGGACGTCGGAGCCGAGGTCGATGGCGAGGATCTGCACGGCGCTGATGGGCACCAGCGGGAAGCCGGCGAAGGTCGCCGCGAGGATCGGGACGAGTTCGGCGATGTTGTGGCTGAAGAGGTAGACGAGGAACTTGCGGATGTTCTGGTAGACCGACCGGCCCAGCCGCACCGCTGCGGCGATGGAGGCGAACGAGTCGTCGAGGAGCACCATCACCGCGGCCTCCCTGGCGACATCGGTGCCGGAGGCGCCCATCGCCACGCCGATGTCGGCGTGCTTGAGGGCCGGGGCGTCGTTGGCGCCGTCGCCGGTGACGGCGACGACCTCGCCACGCCGGTGCAGGCCGGCCA
Organism: Streptomyces sp. GDS52; assembly: GCF_052246875.1. Lineage (NCBI taxonomy): Bacteria > Bacillati > Actinomycetota > Actinomycetes > Kitasatosporales > Streptomycetaceae > Streptomyces > Streptomyces sp. GDS52. The sequence continues at coordinate 6,655,633 of NZ_CM125966.1, read as the reverse complement.
CGACCCGCATCTTGTCCTCAGGGCTGACCCGGCACAGCAGCAGTTCCACCGGCCGGTCGAGCAACGCGTCCAGGTCGTCGTCGTCCAGCGCCTCGAACTCGGCACCGGTCACCACGGTGGGGGTGGGTCCGGTGACGATGCCGACCCTTCGGGCGACGGCCTCGGCGGTCAACGGGTGGTCCCCGGTGACCATCACGATCCGAATGCGGGCCCGCCGACAGGCGGCGACCGCGTCGCTGACCTCGGGTCGCGGCGGGTCGAGCATCCCGACGAGCCCCAGCAGCGTCAGCTCCGACTCGGCCGTCGCCCGGCCCGGCCGGGGGTCGGGCACCGGCCGCCAAGCCACCGCCAGCACGCGCAGTCCCTGGGAGGCCAGCGCATCGTCGGCGGCGATGACCTCGGCTCGCAACGCGTCGGTCAGGGGGCGGCACTCCCCCGCCCGGTCGGCGGCGACGCAACGGTCGAGAAGCTCCTGTGGTGCGCCCTTGACGTACACACGGTGGCCGCCGCCGTCTGTGTCCTGGTGCACGGTGCTCATGAGCTTGCGGCCCGAGTCGAAGGGATACTCCGCGACGCGCGGTGCCGCGGCTTCCTCGACGGCCAGGTCGAGCCCGGCCTTCGCCGCGGCGACGAGCAGCGCCCCCTCGGTGGTGTCGCCCAGCACCCGCCAGCCCGCCCCGTCCGACGGCGGAACCAATCGGGCGTTGCAGCACAGGGCCGCCGCCCGCAGCAGTCCGCGCACCGGTGCCGGGTCGGTGACCTCGCCGTCGGGTGCGTAGCCCACGCCGGTCGCGGCGTGCTCCGTTCCGTCTGCCCACACCCGTACGACGGTCATCTCGGCCCGGGTGAGGGTCCCGGTCTTGTCCGTGCACACGACCGTGGTGGACCCCAGTGCCTCCACCGCCAGCAGCCGCTTGACCAGGGCGTGCCGCCGGGCCATGCGCCGTACGCCGATCGCCAGGGACACCGACATGGTTGCGGGCAGTCCCTCGGGGACGAGCGCGACCATGACGCCGAGGGCGAAGACGAAGGTCTCGACGAACGGCTGCCCCGTCGGCAGGCGCACCAGGAACAACAGTGCTCCGATCGCCAGGGCCGTCCCCGCGACCCTGCGTGCCATCAGGGCGACCTGGCGCTGCAGCGGGGTCCGCCGGCGGGGTGCCGCGGCCGTCAGCCGGAAGATCCTGCCGAACTCGGTGGCCGCGCCGGTGGCGAACACCACGGCCTTGGCGGAACCGGCCACCACATCGGTGCCCATGAACACGCAGTTACGGGCCTGGAGCACCGGACACGCCGCCACGGGGTGGGCGGTGCGACCGACGGCACCGCTCTCCCCGGTCAGCGCCGCGTTGTTCACGGAGACCTCGTGTGCCTCCACGAGACGGCAGTCCGCGGGCACCGCGTCCCCGGCCTCCAGGACGACCACGTCCCCGGGCACCACCTCTTGAGAGGACACCTCGCGTCTCTCTCCGTCGCGCAGCACCCGGCAGGTGTGTCTGACCATCGCCTGCAGCGATTCGGCCGTGCGCTCCGCGGAGTACTCCTGGGCGAAGCCGATGGCGGCGTTCAGCACCACCACACACAGGATCGCCACGGCGAGTTGCAGCGTGCCGGTATCCCGCGGTTCCTGAAGCCCGTAGGCCAGAAAAGTGATCGCGGAGGCAACGAGCAGGACGACGGCGAACAGGTCGGTGAACTGACCGGCCAGATCCCGCCACAGCCGCCTGCGGTGCGCGGAGGGAAGTTCGTTGGGGCCCAGACGAGCCTGCAACGCCGTCGCGGCCGCCGGGGTCAGCCCTCGCGGCGAGGTGTTCAGCGCAGCGAAGACCTCCCCGGTCGGCAGGGTCTGGACCAGGGGCGCGTCCACGGTGCCGGAAGCCGTCGGTTCGCCGTCCCCACCCCCTGTTGTCCGCAGAGGAATCCCTGTACCTGTTGCGGAGCGTCCGGCTTCCTTCTCTGTCACGTCACGACCACGCGGACCGCCGTGACCTTGTATTCGGGACAGGACGTGACGGTGTCGGCGTGGTGGGAGGTGAGGCGGTTGACCCCGCTCGTGGGGAAGTGGAAGGAGCAGAAGACCTGGCCGGGCGCGGTCTGCTCGCCGACGCGGGCGATGAGGCGGGCCCTGCCGTGCCGGCTTTCCACCGTGACCGGTTCACCGTCGCGCACGGCGTAGCGGTGGGCGTCGCCGGGGTGGAGATCGAGGAGGTCGACGGGGTCGAGGGCGAGGTTGGCGCCGCGCCGGGTCATGCTGCCGGAGTTGTAGTGCGCCCAGCGGCGTCCGGTGACCAGGATGAGCGGGTAGTCGTCGTCGGGGTGCTCGCCCGGCGGTAGGTAGGGAGCCGCGGCCAGGTGAGCGCGGCCGTCGGCGGTGGCGAACCGGTCCCGGTGGAGCTTCGCCTCACCGGGCCGGCCGGGGTCCCGGCAGGGCCACGGCACAGCGCCTTCCCGGTCCAGCCGGTCGTGCGACAAGCCCGCGAAGAGGGGCGCGACGCGGCCGCATTCGGCCAGGGCGGCGGCCGGTGTCGGACAGCCGAGGTCGGCGTCCATCGCCGAGGCGACGGCGTGCACGACGTCGAAGTCGCTGCGCGCCTCTCCCGGCGGGGGCACGGCGGGGCGGACCCGCTGGAACCGGCGGTCGAAGTTGACGAAGGTGCCGTCCTTCTCCAGCCAGGAGGCGACGGGCAGCACCACATCGGCACGGCGTGCGGTCTCGGACAGGAACAGTTCGCTGCACACCACGAGCGGGCACGCCCGAAGGGCCTCGGCCACCTTGTTCGCGTCGGGATCGGTGGCGCACACGTCCTCTCCGATGACCCACAGCGCCCGCAGCCGTCCCGCTCGCGCGGCGGCGAACATGTCCGGGATGCGCAGGCCGGGCCGCTCGGGTACCGGGACCCCCCACACCGCCTCGGCCCGGGCCCGCGCCGCCGAGTCGGTCACTTCGCCGTAGCCGGGCAGGAGGTCGGGCAGCGCGCCCATGTCGGAGGCGCCCTGCACGTTGTTCTGGCCGCGCAGGGGATTGACTCCGTGCCCTCTGTCGGTGCCCACGGCACCGCGCAGGATCGCCAGGTTGGCCAGCGTCCGCACCCCGTCCGTGCCGTGCAGGTGCTCGGTCACCCCCAGGCCGTAGACGATCGCGGGACTCCGGGCCCCGCCGTAGAGCCGGGCGGCGGCGATCAGGTCGGCGGCGGGCACACCGGTGATGTCCGCGACCCGGTCCGGCGGGTAGTCGGCCAGCAGTTCGGTGAGCTCCGGCAGACCGGTGGCCCGCTCCCGCAGGAACGCCTCGTCGGTCAGGCCTTCCGCGAGCAGGACGTGGGCGAGCCCGTGGAAGAGCGCCACGTTGGTGCCCGGGCGGGGCCGCAGATGCACATCGGCGTGCGCGGCGAGGCCCACGGCGCGCGGATCGGCGACCACCAGCTCGGCCCCGTGCAGCACGCGCCGCAGCAGCCGTGCCCCGACCACCGGGTGGGCCTCGACGGGGTTGGCCCCCACCACGAGCAGGCAGTCGGACCGCTCGACGTCGTCGAAACTGTCGGTGCCGCCGGACAGACCGAAGGAGGCGGTCAGACCGGCGGCGGACGGGGAGTGGCACAGGCGGGAGCAGTTGTCCACGTTGTTCGTGCCGATGACGGCCCGCATGAACTTCTGGACGAGGTAGTTCTCCTCGTTGGTGGCGCGGGCCGAGGAGATCGCCGCAACAGACTCCGGGCCACCGGCGGCGACGGCCGCGCGCAGCCCTCGGGCGACATGCCCGAGCGCCTCGTCCCAGCTGACGGGCTCCAGCCGGCCGTCACGTCGCAGCAGGGGCCGGGTGAGCCGTTCGGGGGAGGTGATGTAGCCGTGGGCGAAGCGGCCCTTGACACAGGCGTGGCCCTGGTTGACCGGGCCGTCACGGGCGGGCAGTACGGTCGTGATCTCGCCGCCGGCGGTGACGACGTCCAGGGCGCAGCCGACACCGCAGTAGCCGCACGTCGTACGGGTCGCCGGCGGCCGGTGGGCGGAGGTGAGTCCGCGCGCCGGGCCGGGTTCGGTGAGCGCGCCGGTGGGGCAGGTGTCGACGCAGCCGCCGCAGGCGACGCAGTCCGACTCGGCCCAGGGCCCGCCGGTGCCGGGCGCGACCACGGTGTCGGCGCCCCGGCCGACCAGGGTCAGGGCGAAGGTGCCCTGTACCTCGGCGCACATGCGGACGCACCGGCCGCAGGCGATGCACAGGTCCCGGTCCAGATGGACGTAGGGGTGGGAGTCGTCCCCGCCCCGGCCTCCGGCACCCTGTGCGGTGTCGGGGCCGATGCCCATCGACCGGCAGACCTCGGCCAGTTCACCGGGGTTGCCGTCGGCGAGGGCTCGGTGCGGCAGGGCGGAGGCGATGACCTCCACCGCCTCCCGGCGCAGTTGCCGCAGATCGTCGGTCGCGGTCTCGACGTGGACACCAGGGGCGGCCGGGGTCACACAGGCCGCCACGGTCTGCCCGGCGGCGCGTACGAGGCAGGTACGGCAGGAGCCGACCGGGCTGAGCCGGTCGTCGGAGCACAGGGCGGGCAGATCGCTCCCGGCCGCCCGCACGGCCGCGAGCAGGGATGCTCCCTCGGGTACGGCAACGCTCGTGCCGTCGACCTGGATCTCGGTTCCGGTCATGGCTCCCATACCGCCAGTCGGTCGCCGTAGACGCGGGCGAGGCTGCGCACGGCGGGCGGGATGCGCCGCCCGAACGCGCACAGGCTCGCCTCGGCCAGTACCCGCGCGAGTCGTCCCCACTCGGCACCGGGCGCAGTGCCGGCCCCGGCCAGCTCCAGACCGCGGCGTGAGCCCACCCGGCAGGGGGAGCAGGCGCCGCAGCTCTCCGCCGCCGCGAACTCCCACACGTGCCGCAGCACGTCCTGCGGCGCCACACGCCGGTCGAAGGCGACCAGGCCGGCATGGCCCAGTGCGGCACCGCGGGCTGCCAGGCCGGCCGTGGTGAGCGGCACGTCCAGCGCGTCCGGGGCGAGGAATCCGCCCAGTGGTCCACCGACCTGGAGGGCGGTCAGCTCGCTGCCGTCCCTCATGCCACCGCCCAGCTCGGTGACGATCCGCAGCAGCGAGGTACCCAGCTCGACCTCGTAGGCCCCCGGCCGGGCGAACCGCTCCGAGAGGCAGACCAGTTTCGTGCCGGTCTCCTCCGGCGTCCCGCGCCGGGCGTACGCGTCGCCGCCCCGGGCCACGATCCAGGGGACGGCTGCGAGGGTCTCCACGTTGTTCACCACGGTCGGCGCGCCCCGGAGCCCGCGCGCGGTCGGGTACGGCGGGCGCGGCCGGGCGCAGCCCCGGTCCCCTTCCAGACTCGCGATCAGCGCGGTCTCCTCACCGGCGACGTACGATCCGGCGCCCCGCACCACCTCGACGTCCAGGGCCGTGTCCGTGCCGTGCACGGACGGGCCGAAGTGCCCGTCCGCGTACGCCTCCTCGACCGCTTCCCGCATCCGTGCCAGCGCGCGCGGGTACTCCGAGCGGACCAGCACCACGCCCCGGCGGGCACCACAGGCGAAGCAGGCCAGCGCCAGGCCCTCCAGCACCCGCCGCGGGTCGGCCTCCATCAGCAACCGGTCGGCGTACGACCCGGGGTCCCCCTCATCTCCGTTGGCCACCAGCACGGTGCCGGGCGCCCGGCCCGCCGCCTCCCATTTCGCCGCCACCCGGAAGCCCGCTCCCCCGCGTCCGCGCAGCCCGGAGGCGGCCACCTCCCCGTGGACCTGCTCAGGGCTGCCGGCCACCACGCTCCGCGGCCACACCTGCCACGCCGGCTCATCCGCGACCACTCCGGCCAGCAGCACGGGGGCCCCGGTGTCGTCGGCCACTGGCATCTGCGGATCCGACGGTGGCTCGTGCCCTGCCAGTTGGGCGGCGAGAGCGGGACCCGTGCAGGGCACGGCCCCGTCGAGCGCGGCGGGGCCGGCGTAGCAGTACCCCAGACAGCGGACGGTTTGCAGTGACGTCTCTCCGTCCGGTGAGACGGTGCCCACGGTGACGCCCAGTTCCTGCTCCACCTGGGGGAGATGCCGTCCTGACCGCGCCGCGAAGCACGCCGTCGCCGAGCAGACCCGGATGTGACGGCGCCCGTGCGGGGCGACGAGGTCCGCGTAGTAGGCGGCCGGTCCGAGTGCTGCGGCGGCAGGCAGGCCGAGGCCGGCGGCGACCGCCGGGGCCCAGCTCTCGGGGCGGTCCACCGTGCCGGCCCTGGCCCGGGCCAGGTTTTCCACCAGCCGCTCACCGGCTCTTCCGCGCCGCTCGGAGAGGGCACGGAAGGCGTCGGAACGGCCGGCGGGACGCATGGCAGCCATGTCTTCATCGTGGTGGCAGTTCCGGAGCGCCACAATCCGGGCTTCGGGCGGATGCCGTTCGCGCCAGGGGCGTCAGGGTGCCGGTGCACCACGCTCGGCCGCCCGGTCCTCTGGCGGCAGCGCATCATCCGGGTGAGGCTTGAGGAAGGCAGGCTGGCGGGCAGGGAGGCGCGGGTGAGCAGCGGCCTGGTGGTAGTGGGAGTGGACGGCTCGGCGTCGGGTCTCGCCGCGGCGGAGGTGGCGGCTCGCGAGGCCCGGTGGCGGGGCGCGGGACTGCGCGTGGTCCACGCGTTCCTCTGGCCCGCCCTGCATGCGCCGTTGGGGCCGTCGCCCTTCGGCCCGCCCGAAAGCGATGTGCGCAACCAGGCCGAGCGGCTGACGGCCGAGGCGGTGGAACGCGCCAGGTCGGCGGTGCCGGAGGTGCACGTCACGCATGTCATGGTGGCGGGCGAGCCGTTGACGGTACTGGAGGCGCAGTCGCGTGCCGCGGAGCTGGTGGTCGTCGGATCCCGGGGCATGGGGGGCTTTGTGGGGCTGCTCGCGGGTTCGACGGCGGTGCACCTGGCGGCACACGGACCGTGCCCTGTGCTGGTGGTGCGGGAGCAGCCGGACGCCGCCGGACCGATCGTGCTGGGGGTCGACGGCTCACCCGCGGGCGAGAAGGCGATCGATTTCGCCTTCGCCGAGGCCGAGCTGCGCGGGACCTCGATCATCGCCCTGCACGCCTGGACCACGTGGAACGCGCCGGTGCCCCCGCCACAGGACCCCGCGCTGCCGTACGCGAATGAGCCGGGCGCGCTCGCGCAGAGCGAGGAACGCCTGCTGTCCGAGGCACTCGCGGGTCACCGGGACACGTACCCGGGAGTCCAGGTCGAGCCCAGGGTGGTGCACGGCGGTACCCGTGAGGCTCTGATCGAGGCCAGCAGGACCGCCCAGCTCCTGGTCCTCGGCGCGCGGGGGCGCGGCGGTTTCGCCGGCCTGCTGCTCGGCTCGGTCAGCCAGGCCCTGCTGCACCACGCGCACTGCCCGGTCGCCGTGGTACGGGGATCGGACGCGCGTCACTGACCGGATCGCCGGGGCGTTCTCGTGTCCGGCTGCTCGGCAGCTGCGCGAGTCCGGGAACGGGGCGATCCCTTCCGTGAAGCAAGGAGAAGGCGCCTTGAGCCGCACGTCAGCACCGCACGCCAGTGGGCCGGCGGTGTCCGCGCAACCGCCGTGGATGCTCGCCCCGGCCACAGCCGGACTCATGCCCTGCTTCTGGGCGTGGGCTCTGCCGGCGCCGCCCGGTCCGACTCTCCGCGATGACCGTCGAAGGCGTGTGCGGAGGACCACAGCGGCCGGTACCGCGTGGGGCGGGCAGCCGGTGGGGCGGCAGTTCACGGACGGCACAGCGGCCGGTCGCGGGCACGGGGACCGGTCCTCATCCGCGGGTCAGGTCGTCGGCGACATGTGCCGCCCACGTCTCGATCGCCGTGAAGTCGCGGAAGTCCCCGCCCTTTCCGTTGCGGAGGATCATCCGGGCGACCCATCCCTTCGCGCCCTCCTCGAGGCAGCCGCCGAAGGTGACGTGCTCCCTGGCATCAAGCTCGGCGACGGCCTTCCTCACACCGGGTACCGGCGGGATGTCCCGTTCCGAGGCCGTAGCGTCCAGCGGGCCGCTGCTGAACAGCCACACCGGGCGTTCCGCCAGTTCGTGGCGGTGCCGGCGGACGAACCGACGGGCGTCCTTGTGCCAGCGTCCGGCGTACAGCCCGCCACCGACCACCACGGCGTCGTACGACGTCACACCGGCGACGGACCGGGCGGGCAGGGTCTCGACCGTCAACCCCTCCTTCCGCAGGACGTCGGCGACGGTTTCGGCGATCCGTGCCGTCGATCCGTTCGTGGTTCCGTAGGTGACCAACACGGTGCCGGCCATGGCGTTGCGCCTCCTCTCCTCACCGGCGCGGCCGGTCGTCGGCCACGCCGTGCCGTATCTGCGGCTCCCCGGTACGCAGACGCGCGTCGTCCAGTCGGTACGTGAGCTCGTCGACGACCCCGACCACACCGTCGATCCGCGCGGTCATCAACAGGGCCACGCTCTTCTCGCTCTTGCGTTCCACATGACCGGTGAGCGTCACGACGCCCTCGACCACGAACACGTCGACGGCGCGGGGCGGCAGCCCCAGGGTGTCCACCAGTACGTCCTCGATCACCTCGGTGCGGATCTCCGCGTCGGGGCGCAGAAAGACCTGGAGCAGATCGCGGCGGGTGACGATGCCCACCAGCCGGTCCGCCTCGTCGAGCACCGGCAACCGTTCCACCTGGCGCCGGGCCATGGTGCGGGCGGCCTCGGCGATGGTGTCGTCGGCGTGCGAGGTGACCGGCGGCCGCGTCATCAGCTGGCCGGCGGTGCGGGCGTGCACTTTCGCGGTCTGACGCCGGGCACCGCGCGTCAGCCTGGCGAGGCGCCGTCCGTGACGGCCGGGCGTGGCCGCCTGGCGCGCCACCAGGTCGGTTTCGGAGATGACGCCGATGACCTTGTCGTCCTCGTCGATCACCGGCAGTCCGCTGATCCGGCGGTCCGCGAGCATCCTCGCGACCTCCTTGAACGGGGTGCCGTAATCGGCATGGACGACATCCGTGGTCATGACGGAGCCGACCTTGTTGTGCATCATGTCTGTTCCCTCCTCACCGGAGTCGGCGCAGATAGGGGTCCTGTGGCCCGCACGGCACCAGCCGGACCCGGGCGTCCAGCACGGTGACACCGTCCGGTGTCGCCAGAACCGGGTTGAAGTCGGCCTCGGCGAGCTGCGGCAGATCCGCCGCCATGCGGGACAGCCGCAGCAGCAGTTGCTCCAGCCGGCCGAGGTCGACGGGACCGTCGCCGCGCGCGCCGAACAGGAGCGGGGCGCAGCGCGGGGAGGTCATCAAGTCGTGTACGTCGTGGTCCGTGAGCGGAGCGAGGCGGGCGGCGTGGTCGGCGAGCACCTCGGTCGCCGTGCCGCCGAGCCCGAACAGGACGAGGGGACCGAAGACCTGGTCCTGGACGACACCGGCGAACAGCTCGGTGCCGCGAGCGGCGAGCGGCTGCAGCACGACACCGGTCATCAGCCCGGCGAAGCGGGTCCTGAGGTCCCGGAAGGCGGACCGGATCTGCGCATCGCCTCGCAGGTCGAGGTGGACGGCGTGCTGCTCGCTCTTGTGCACCAGCCCGGGCCAGTGGGCCTTCATGACCACCCGGCCGTCGGCACCGCGCAGCCGGTCGGCGGCCAGGACTGCGTCGTCCTCGGTCACGGCCCAGGCCCACGGGATCTGTGGGATGCCGTAGCAGCCCAGCAGATCGGCGCAGGTGCGCGCGATCTGATCGTGGTCACCGGGCCGCAGGGGACGGATGCACACGGTGGCGCCGTCCGCGAGCAGGGCGTGGACGGGGGGTCGGTCGGTCACGTCGTGCTGTGTCATCGCGAAACTCCTCCGAACCTCATGCCACCTCGAGCATCCGCCGGATCGGGTCGAGACCCCATGGGCTGTCCGGGGGCGATACAAGGGCCGGTCGGCCCAAGGCCGCACGGAGGTCCCCGGCAGAGGTAGTGGGTGCCGTGCTCGGTCTGCCGGTGTTCGGTGGCGGTCGCCTTGTCCACCCGCATGCTTCACACCGGGTCCGCGACCGTGGTGTCGCCGCCCCGGAAGGCCGGGCGGTGTCGGCCCGCGGCCGCGGTGGCTGTGCTGTGCTGTCGGGGCACGGTCGGCAGTGGACTCGGCCCAGGGCTGGATACGGGCGGCTCGGTCTCGGGCAGCGGCTGGGTGTGCCGGCGGCGCAGCCGGGAGGCGCTGGCGACGACACCGCTCAGAGAGCCGGAGACGGGAGTGAGGTCGGCGGCCTCGATGGCCAGGACGCCGTCGACGGTGGCCGGGCGGGGCGTCGTCGATGCCGTCGCCGGCCATGCCGACGGTGCGGCCCCCGCCCCGGAGGCGGCGGATCTCTTCGTCCGTGTGCTCGGGCAGTACCCGGTCCACGCCCGCCTGGGCGGCGGTGCGGGCGTTGTCCCCGGTGAGCATGACGACGTCGACACCCAGGCGCTGCAGCACGGTGATGACGGCCGCGGAGTCGTCCTTGACGGTGTCGGCAACGGCCAGGACTCCTGCGGGTCGTCCGGCGACGGCCACGGGCACGGGGGCCTTCCCCTCAGCCGACGGGTGGCGGCGGCAGGGTCCAGGGGCGGTGTCGACACCGCCGTCACCCAGCAGCCGGGCGATGCCGGCCCGGCGCGGCCCGAGGAAGCACCGGCCCCGTGCGGCGATCAGCACGGCCGAGGCGAGGAGCCCGACGATTTCGAGAGCGCCCATGGGCGCTTCTGGCCTCCCCCGGTGGATCATTCTCCAGCCTGCGCTCGGGTGCCCCTGCCGCATAGGGGCTGAACGGCCCACTGGTCCTGGGCCGTCCGGCCCCGGAGCGCCGCACCGGGCAGAGGGACAATGCAGGTGAAGGCAGGAAGTCCTTCGGGAGCCCGGTCGGCCCTGATTGCCGACAGACCGAAGCAGGTGAGTGGCGATGATGTTCTGGTACGACCACGGCGTCAGCGGTTGGGGCTGGTTCGCGATGTCGGTCGGCATGGTTCTGTTCTGGGCGTTGATCATCACGGCCGTCGTGCTGCTCCTCCGAGCCGTCAACAGTCCCCATGAACACACCCACACCCTCGCCACGCCCCCACCCACCCCGGAGGACATCCTTCGCGAGCGGCTGGCCCGGGGGGAGATCGACGAGGAGGAGTACCGGCGTCGTCTGAGCACGCTGCACTCCGACCCGCTCGCCAAAGGCTGAACCACGGCTGCCACTTCCCCCCCGGCGCCGTGCACCCCTCGATGACCGAGGAGGATTCGATGTCCGCGAAGCAGACGTGTCGACAGCGGTCGGCAGCTCACGCGGTGCCCGGACCACGTTCCGGGTCATGAGTTCCGCGACCGTGCGGTGGTGCATGGCGCTTCTCCGTTCCGGTGGGCGGTCCGGCCGCTCGGATACGGCACCCCTGCCGGGTCGCATCGGTGACGGCACCACGGTGGGGGAACCGGGGAAACGGGGACGACCCTGCGAGCCGGGCTCGGCCGTCGCGGCTCCCCTCACTCACCGCCCCCTCCGCCGCCCTCCCGGATACGAGCCGCCCAGCGGCGCCTCACCGCGTCCTCGTGCTCGGCCTGTTCCAGGGCGAGTTCGACGCGGGCGAGCGCTGACTCGAGGCGGGGTATCCAGTGCCGTCGCAGGGCTCGGGCGCGTCGGCGGGTACGCGTCAGTTCGGCCTCGAGGATCCTCCGGGCCGCCCGGGCTCCGGCGTACTCGGCTGCCGCTCGGAGTGCTTCGCGGAAGGCGGCCTCCGCGTGGATCAGGGCGGTGTTGGCGGGCGGGGCCGAGGTGGGCGTGCGGTCGGGCACGGAGCAGGTGACCTCGGACGGGTGACGAACCCCCATGGTGACGGTTTCGACGACCGCGATGCTCGCCGGGCCGACCCCGGCGGCCGCGCTGTCGAGCACTGATTCGCCGCCGAGCAGGACTGCTCTCAGCAGCCAGGTGTCCGCTTTCTCCGCGCTGTCGTGCCAATGGCGGGCACCGCTCTCCTCCGCGCGGCGCAGGTGCTCGTGGCGGGCGCGCAGGATGCGCAGCTTCTGTTCGAGGAGGTCGGCGCCCCGGCGGGCGACCGTCAGACGGTGCCGCAGGTGCAGACGCCCGGCACGGGAGGGCGGGATCCGGGGCGGGGCCGTCATGGAGGCGTCCCTTCTTCCCCGGGCATGTCGGACACTTCGTCCCGGTCTTCCGGGGCCTCCCGCGCGCCGTGTTCGTCGAGCAGGGCGGCGGGCAGCATGGAGAGCTGGCCGCGCGGCAGCGTCAACAGCGCCTGCCAGGCGTCCTCCAGCGTCTGCTCCAGAGACCGCGACGCGTCGCTCGGCTGGTTCACGAAACCGCGCAGGAATGCCTCCTCGAAGACCAGATGGCGGCGGTCGGCCGGGCTCAGCGCCGGTCGGCCGACCAGGTCGGCGAGTTCACGGACCTGCCGGGCCCGGGCGAGTGCTGCCAGGATCTGCGCGGCGACGTCGAGGTGGTCGGCGCGGGTGCGGCCCGGTCCGGCCCCCTTGCGCATCAGACGGGACAGTGAGGAGAGGGCGTCCACGGGCGGATACACGCCCAGGGCGTGCGTTTCGCGGGAGAGGACGATCTGTCCCTCGGTGATGTAGCCGGTCAGGTCCGGAACGGGGTGGGTGATGTCACCGGCGGGCATGGTCAGGACGGGCAGGACGGTCACCGAGCCGGGCCGTCCGCGGAGCCGGCCGCAGCGCTCGTAGAGAGAGGCGAGGTCGCTGTAGAGGTAACCGGGGTAGGCACGACGGGCCGGGACCTCGCCGCGCGCCGCCGAGACCTCCCGCAGGGCCTCCGCGTAGCTGGTCATGTCGGTCATGACGACGAGGACGTGCCGCCCGCCGGTGAAGGCGAGGTCCTCGGCGACGGTCAGGGCGAGGCGCGGGGTGAGGATCCGTTCGATGACGGGGTCGTCGGCGGTGTTGAGCAGCAGCACGAGGTCGCCGGTGGCGGAGCGCTCCTCCAGCGCGTCCCGGACGAAGGAGGCGTCCGGGTGGGTGAGTCCCATGCCGGCGAAGACCACGCTGAACGGCTCACCGCCGGCGGTGGCCTGGGCCGCGATCTGGGCCGCCAGTTCCAGATGGGGCAGTCCGGCGGCGGAGAACACCGGGAGCTTCTGCCCGCGCACCAGTGTGGTCAGCGCGTCGACCACGCCGACACCGGTGAGGACCGGCTCGGACGGCGGCTCACGCCGTACGGGATTGAGGGGGTCGCCGCCCACCGGGGCGCTGGTCCGTCCGAAGACCGGAGGCCCTCCGTCGACCGGCTCGCCGCGCCCGTTGCAGACCCGGCCCAGCCAGGCGGGACCGACCGGAATGCGCAGCGGTCCTCCGGTGAAAGCCACGCGGGTGCCTCGCGGGTCCATGCCGGTGGTGTCCTCCAGCACCTGCACCACGGCGAGGTCCCGGTCCACTTCCAGGACGAGTCCGTGCCGCTGTTCGCCGGTCTCCAGCGTGATCCGGGCGAACTCGTCGTAGCCGACGCCTTCGACCCCTTCGAGGACGGCGAGCGGACCGCGCAGTTCACGGACGGACGTGTACTCGACATCGCCCCACAGGGTCACGGCCGGTCGCCTCCGTCCCCGAGGCTCATGTCACCGCACCTCCTGCAGCCGGGTGAGCAGGGCGTCCCGTCGTGCCCGCACGCCCTCGGTGTCGTGCGGGCCGACCTCCTCGCGTGCTCGGAGCACCGGACCGAAGTCCACGTCCTCGAGGACGGCCGCGGGGGTGCCGGAGTCGACGAGTTCCCGGCACCGGTCGACCACCGCGAGCACCGCGTCGACCAGTGCGGCGGTCTTGTCGGCGCCGCAGTGGGCGTCCTCGGCCGACAGGGCGCTCTGCTGGAGGAGGCCCTCGCGGACGAGCCGTCCGGCGAGGACGCCGACACGTTCCCGGTCGGGCAGTGCGGTGATGCCGATCAGATCGACGAGAGCGGCCAGCCGGTCCGCCTCTGCGAGCAGGGCGGCCACGCGTGCGCGCCGCGCGGGCCAGGCCGGGTCGTCCGCCGCCTGCCGGGCGGTGAGGGCCGCCGCGTCGCGGGAGAACGATCCCGACCAGGACAGGGCCGGGTAGTGCCGGGCGTAGGCGAGGTCGCGGTCCAGTGACCACAGGCAGCGCACGAACCGCTCGGTGTGGGCGGTGACCGGTTCGGTCGTGTCACCGCCCGGCGGGGAGACCGCGCCGATCACGGTGATCGAGCCGCGTTCGCCGCCGAGTGTGGTCACGGCTCCCGCACGCTCGTAGAACGCGGCGATCGCCGAGGCCAGCCCTGCCGGATACCCCTCCTCGGCGGGCAGCGCGCCGGTCCGGGAGGCGAACTCTCTCAGCGCCTCGGCCCACCGCGAGGTCGAGTCGGCGATGACCACGACGTCGAGCCCCATGTCCCGGAAGTACTCGGCGACCGTGGTCCCGGTGTGGATACTCGCCTCACGGGCCATCATCGGCATGTTGGAGGTGTTGGCGATGGTCACGGTCCGGTCGGCGAGCCGTCCGCCGGTCCGGGGGTCCTCCAGTTCGGGGAGCTCGGCGATGACGTCCGCCATCTCGTTGCCGCGCTCACCGCAGCCCACGTAGACGATCACGTCGGCGTCGCACCACTTGGCGATCTGCTGCAGCAGCACGGTCTTCCCGGTGCCGAAGCCGCCGGGGACGGCGACCGTGCCACCGCGGGCGACGGGAAAGAGCAGGTCGATCACGCGCTGCCCGGTGCTCAGGGCCTCCGGCTCTCCCCCGCGCTCACGTACGGGCCGCGGACGGCGTACGGGCCAGGTGGCACCGATGCGTACGTCGGTGCCGTCGACCCGGGCCACGACCGCGTCCTGCGGACGGGTTCCCTCCGGCGCGATCCGCTCCACCACGCCCGCGACGCCCGGCGGTACGAGTACCCGCACGCGGACCGGCCCCGTTCCTCGCACCTCCCCCAGCGCCTCGCCCTCCGCGACCCGTGCCCCTTGCTCCACACCGGGGACGAACGGCCAGGCGCGCTCCTCACCGGCGGACCGGTTCGTGCCGGGGGCCAGCCAGTCGCCCGCACCGGAGAGCGGCCGGAGCAAGCCGTCGAAGACGCCTCCGAGCAGCCCGGGACCGAGCTGTGCGGAAAGCGGCCCCGTGCCCGGCCGTGCGAGGTCTCCGGGGGCGAGCCCACCCGTGTACTCGTACACCTGGACGGTGACGACGCCACCGCTGATCGCGACCACCTCGCCGGGCAGCCCCGCCTCGCCGAGGAAGACCAGGTCGTGCATCGCCGTGCCGTCGGTGTACTCCGCCTCGACCAGCGGTCCGGCCACCCGCAGAATCCGCGCGGCGGGGTCGGCGTTCACGGCGTCCACAAGCTCTCCACCTCCGCTCCGAGCCGGTCCAGCGCCCGCGCGGCCAGGGCATCGAGGGTGCAGTCGACCCGCCGGCCTGCGGCGTGGGCGACCAGGCCTCCGCCGGAGTGCACGGCCGTCTCGGCGTCCGGTCCCAGGAGCCGGCGCGCGTGCCGGGTCAGCCGCTCCAGCAGCAGCGGATAGTCGGCCGTGTGCCGCAGCTCCCGGACGTGGGCGGTGGCACGGCGGCCCAGTTCCTCGTACGCCTCCCTGCGGGCGGTCAGTTCACGCGCCCGCGCCGTTCGCCGGGCCCGCGCGCGTGTGACCCGTCCGGCAGCGGCCCCTTGGGCCTCCCCCTCGTGGTGGGCGTCCTCCAGCAGGGCGCGGGCCTCGGCGCGGGCGTGTTCGAGGAGCGCCGTGGCGTCCCGGTCGGCTCGGGCCAGCAGGTCGGCGGCCTCTGCCCGGGCGGCCCGCAGCAGCTCGGCACGGACCGGTTCGAGTGCGCTCTCGACCCGGCCCGGGACGGGTGCCTTCACGGTGGCATCACCGCAGACAGCGGCGCGGTGGCCTCCGACGGCTCCGGGCCGAGCGCGGCGGCCGCCGCCGGGGTGAGGATCACCAGCTCCACGTCCTTGGGAAGGGTCCGCCACGCCGCCCGCACGGCGTCCGGCCCCTCCGCGAGGAGCACGGTGACTCCGGCCAGCGCGAATCCGGCCACCCGCACCTGTTCGCCTAGGGCGGCCACGCGTCCCATGTCAGGCCTTTCCGATCAGGATGATCGCGACGACCAGGCCGTAGATGGCGATGCCCTCGGCGAGGCCGACGATGACCATGGCCCGGCCGAAGAGCTCGGGCCGCTCGCTGAGCGCCGCCAGCGCCGCTGCGCCGGTGTAGGCGACGGCGATCGACGCCCCGATCGAGGCCGCGGCCACCGAGATCGCGGCGCCGATCAGTGCGGCGGAGCCGGATCCGGAGTTCTGTGCCGTCTCGGCTGCGGCGGCGGCTCGTGCGTCCCCGCCGCTGAGGGCCACCATGAGCAGCGCGAGCGCCCCGGCGAACAGGAGGGCGTCGGCGGCCAGGACCAGCCGCAAGGCCGCGCGGGCGGACCGGCGCACCAGCAGCCGGGTGACGAGCCAGACCACCGTGATGACGGGAAGAGCGATGAGCCAGGCGATCACGACATCACCTCCGTGCGTTGAACGGGCACCTTCCAGGGCCGGAAGGGCCGGCCCTGTGTCTCGAAGACCCGGGAGAACAGCTCGTAGAACTCCAGCCGCAGCGCCTGCACACCGGCGACCAGCAGCTCCAGCGCGAAGGTCAGGCCGTTGCCGACGAGGAAGAGCGCCACGGCCCCCACGAGTGCGGCAGGCCCTCCGCCCGCCAGCGCCGTGGTGCCGCGCCACACGACGTCGCCGAGCGCGGCATGGGTGAGCCCGAAGGCGGCCAGCCGCGCGAAGGACAGCAGGTTCGAGCCGATCCGTACGACGGCGTCGAAGAGCTGGACACCGGTCTGGGCGACGCCGCCCGGGCCGCCGGCCGTGGCGGCGTACATTCCGGTTCCGGCCAGAACCAGCCCCGTGATCGCGATGCCCGCCCCGGCGAGGGCGTACCCGGAGCGGCCGAGCCAGACAGCTCCGGCGACCACCACGAGTCCGAGGTAGAGCGCCCCTCCCGCGATGCCGGACACCGCGTGAAGGGCGCCGGACGGCCCGCTCTCTCTCCAGCGGTTCACCGCCCCGGCCCCGTACGCCAGCGCCAGGAGTACGGCGCCGAGCACGACGGCCGCGGCCAGCAGCCGTATCGGCTCGTCCAGCGGGTTCAGCCAGAGCACCGGCAGGACGCCGGTCGGGCCGAAGAACTCGCCGTAGGCCACCCCGGCCAGTGCGCTGGTCAGGCCCGCACCGGCCACGAACGGCCACAGCGGGCGCAGCGACGCCGCCCGGCGCGGGCGGCCGGTGCGCAGCAGGAGCCCGGCCAGGAGCAGCAGCGCGCCGTGTCCGGCGTCGCCGAACATGACGCCGAACATCACCGCGTACACGAGGCCCGCGGGCACTGTGGGATCAAGGTCGGAGTAGGGCACTGTCCCGTAGGTGCGCACCAGCGGCGTGAACGAGCGCCGTATCGCGCTGGTGTCGTCGCGCAGCAGGGTCGGAGGGTCGGCCCCGCGTGGTGCCTTCAACGGCACCAGCGACGCCCCGGCCCCGGCCAAACGCTCGGCGGTCGCGGGCACGTCGACGACGGGGCACCAGCCGGCGAGCGCCCCGACCTCACCGTGCCGCACCACGCCGGAGAGCCGTTCCTCGAGCTGTGCCTCCCCCGCCAGCAGATCGGCTCGGCCCGCGCGCTCCAGGGCGTCGAGGTCGGGGGGACTGGCGCTGACGACGGCTTTCGCGGGCCCGGAGCGCAGGCGCCGCAGACGGTCGGCCGCCTCACCCCTGGCTGCGCCGTCGGAACGGTCGAGCTCCACACAACCCGCCTCTGCGACGCGCACCAGGGCCTCCCGCACAGCGTGCAGAGGGGCGACGACCGCCACCCGCTGCATGCGGACAGGGCCCATGGCATCAGGACGGAGCATCGGGCGCCTCCGGCGATCCGCCGCCCCGCGCGGCCAGCTCCAATGCCCCGCGTGCCCTCCAGGCGTCCGTGGACAGCACCGCGACCGCGCCCACCACCGGCCCGGAGCCGGGGCGAGATGCGCGCAGCAGCTCGGAGCCGTCCCGAGCGAGCCGTTCCCACCACCGGGTCTCCGCCCGCCACAGGTCCTCAGCGGCGTCGAGCCCGTCCAGTGCCCAGCGCGCGGGCTCCGGCAGCCGCCGCTGGAAGCCGGCGAACGAGGAAGCCGCAACCGCCGCCCGCCCGAGCAGCCGGGTGGCCGTCCGGGCAGAGGGTCCGGTCAGCGGGCGGCCGACGAGGAACACCTCGCGCGCGATCAGCAGAGCGAGCCGTCCCGCTGCCCAACGGGCGGCCTCGGGTACGGAGTCAGCGGTACGCACCGCGGCGGAGACCCGCATCCCGGTGGCTACCGCGGCCGACGTGTCGGCGCCGGGGTCGCCCCAGACGGAGGTGGCCAGTTCGGCCCTGAGCGCGTCCGGCGCTCCGGTCCGGGCCAGCCGGGGCCACGCTGTCGCCAGCGCGCCGAGGACGTAGGGCAGGTGGGACCGCGCGGGAACCGCTCCGGACATGCTGCGGAGATGCTCCTCGGTGTTGGAGATCTCGAACCCTGCCGCCAGCACTCGGATCACCGCCGCGCCGCCGCGTGGCTGCCAGCCCGCGAGGACACGCAGGTGCCACAGCAGTGTTGCCGCGACTGCCTGCTGGGCCTCGGCGAGCGACATCCCGGGAGCGAGGTCGCGCCGGTAGGCCGTGCCTCCCAGGTAGCGCAGCGCGGCGTCGAGCGTCGGGGCGGAGGCCACCTCCCGGAGTCCGGTCGCGCCGAGGCATCGCGACCGCATGGTCCGGGCCCGCGTGGTCCCGGCCACCCATCCGGCACTCACGTCGGGCCCCTTTCCCCGGGCTGCCCGTCCCGGGTGAGTATCGGAGAGGGGACGTCTTCCCCGGTGCCGAGTTCCTCGATGACGAGTGCGGCCACGCGGTTCACAAGAGCGGGTGTGCGTGCCGCAGCCCGCCGGCGTACGCGTGCCGCCTCCTGCTCGGCGTCGCTCAAAAGCACGGCCGCCTCGGCCTCGGCGGAGCGGTGTGCCCGGACGGCGGCCTCCGCCCGCACCTCGTGGGCGCGAGCACGTGCCTGCTCCACGATCTCCTCGGCCTGCCGCGCGGCCTCGGCCCGCACTCTCGCAGCGTCCCGGGCGGCCCGCTCACGCACGGCCCGCGCCTCGGCCTCCGCCTGCTCCAGTAGCACCAACGGCGACTGCAGTTCGGCGGCGGCCTCTGCTGAACGATCCGCGGGCACACCCCCGGGTGCCGCACGGCCAGGCGGCACCCGACGGCGAAAACGCGTCAGGAAATCCCGGAATCCCGCCATGGGCTCCCCTCACGTCCGGCCCTGTTCCAAGTTTCCGCTCTCATGTCGGCGCTGTCGCGCTGTGTGGGTCGCTGCAGGGCACAGGGCATGAGCCCGGGATCAATGTGACACGGGCCGCGTGGAAGACCGACTGCTCCGTCGGGAGGTTGCGGTGAGTGACCACGAACGTCGAGCCGCCGCGCGAGAAGCCCGTCACGCCGTTCCGCGCCGCTCCTGGACACCGGAGGAAGAGCACCGCCAGGATCTGCTGCGACGCTGTCCCGGTGCTCTCGCCTCCGTCTCGGCGTCGGAGGCGAGAGCGAGGGCGTCTCCGGCAGCACCGACCCCGGCCCCCACTCAGCCACAGAACCGCGACCGGGCACCGCAGGCACCACGTGTGCGCGACGTCATGGCCGTCCCGACCGTCCCGGTCACCGGCGACACACCGTTTCCGGACGTCGCCCGCACCCTCTCCCGCGAACACCTGGGCTCAGTACCCGTGGTGGACAGCGAGGGCCAGGTGACCGGTGTCGTCTCCGGGGCCGACCTGCTGCCCGAGGCCGGAGTTCCGTGACAGCGGCCAGGTCCTCCTCGAGCAGCGTCGGCCACCTCCTCCACGCGCTCCGCGGGTTCGGAACCTTCTACAACGAGCATCGCCCGCACCGAGCCCTGGGCCGAGCCGCGCCGCTCCGACCGCTCCCCCACCCGATCAACGAACCGGAGAAGACCAGGCACCTGGGGTCCGCCGCCGCTCCGGTGGCCGGGGCGCCCCGATGGCCGGAGCGCTCCCGCGGCCTGGACAGCCGGATCGCGGGGCCTGGGCGCGTCTTCCGGGCGGCCCGGTGCGGGGCCGCCCGGGATGTCATACGTCCGTGACGCGGAGCCCGGCGTGTGCCTTGTAGCGGCGGTTGACGGAGATCAGGTTGGCGACCAGCGCCTCCACCTGGTGGGCGCCTCGCAGCCGCCCGGCGAAGACGCCCCGCATGCCCGGGATCCGCCCGGCCAGCGCCTGCACGATCTCCACGTCGGCGCGGACCTCGCCGAGCACCATCACATCGGTGTCGATCCGGTCGATCTCCGGGTCCTGGAGCAGTACCGCGGACAGGTGGTGGAAGGCCGCGGTGACCCGGGAGTCCGGCAGCAGGGCCGCGGCCTGCTCGGCGGCGCTGCCCTCCTCGGGCTTGAGCGCGTAGGCGCCCTGCTTGTCGAAGCCGAGCGGGTTGACGCAGTCCACGACGAGCTTGCCGGCCAGTTCCCCGCGCAGGGACTCCAGGGTCGTGCCGTGGCCGTCCCACGGCACGGCGACGATCACGATGTCGCTGCGGCGGGCGGTCTCGGCGTTGTCGGCGCCCTCGACGCCGTACCCGAGTTCCTCGGCGGCCGCCCGCGCGCGCTCGGCGGCGCGCGAGCCGATGATCACCTTCTGGCCGGCCTGGGCGAGCCGGTACGCGAGGCCCTTGCCCTGCGGTCCGGTGCCGCCGAGCACACCGACCACGAGCCCGGAGACGTCGGGCAGGTCCCAGGGGTCCTTGGCCGGGGCCTTCGCGGGGGCGGGGGGAGTTGCGTCTGGTGTGCTCACGTTGTGTTCCTCCTTGTGAGGGGCAGGGGCGGACAGCACGGTCGTCCGGGCTGTCCCCGGGGATCCGGGGGAGGGACGGGGCGGCACGCGTGCCGCCCCGCCCATGCTCATGGCGCGGTCCGGGACGACGCCTTCCTCGCGTGTGCCTGGATCTCCGGGGGCCAGGACCTGCCCAGCGACAGGCCGCCGTCGACGACGTTTTCCTGTCCGGTGAGGGAACTCGACGCGTCGGAGGCGAGGAAGGCCGCCACGGCGGCCAGGTCCTGCGGCTCGCCGCTGCGGGGAACCGGCTGGAAGTCGCGCAGGCTCTCCCGTACCCGTTCGACGCTGTCGTCCAGGGCGGATCCCGTGAGGCCGGCGCCGTGGCCGACGATGCGGGTGGCCACGCCGCCGGGCGTCATCACGTTCACCCGGATTCCGTGAGGGGCGAGTTCCACCGCGCTGCTGCGGGTCAGCTGGACAACGGCGGCCTCGGCCGCGCCGTAAGGGTGGGGGCCGTAACCGGCCCTCAGGCCGGCGACGCTGCCGGTGTTCACCATGCTGCCACCGCCGTGGTCGCGCATGACCCGGGACGCGTGCTTGATGCCGAGGAAGACACTGCGGCACAGCAGCCGGAAGGCTTCGTCCCACTCGTCGGCCGGGATGTCCTCGGCGAAGCGCCGGGACCCCACCCGGCCGGCGTTGTTGACCAGGCAGTCCAGGCGTCCCGGGTGGCAGCCGTGTCCGTCACCGCCGCGGCGATGTCCTCCTCGCGGGTGACGTCGACGCGGCGGAACACCGCCGTATCACCGAGCTCCTCGGCCAGGCCGCGGCCCCGTTCCTCATCGACATCGGCCACCACCACGAAGGCACCCGCGTCGACGAAGTGGCGGCAGACGCCCGCCCCGATTCCGCTGGCGCCTCCGGTGACCAGGGCGACCTTCCCCTGCAGTGAGTGCACGTGGGGACCTCTCTCCTCGCCTCGCGTGGCCTGCCCGGGATGTCGGGTTCCTCCGGGGACGAGGCTCCTGGCGGGCCGTTCCTCCCGGGTGTTCGCCTGCCGTCCCGGCGTCTTCACTCCTGCGCGCTCCGGTGCAGCGCGGCCACCAGGGCGGGCACCTCGGCCAACGCGCGCAGGGCGTCGTTGAGGTGCGTGCACCCGTCGGTGCCGCGCAGCACCCTGGGCACGGTGGTGCGCAGGTCCGCCAGGGGTGTCCCGAGCAGACGGTCCAGGTTGAGCACGGCCAGGGGGCACTCGTCGTAGGGCAGGATGCGCGGCTCGGCCCGCAGGGTGAGGAGGGCGCCGGTGCGTGCGTGGGCCGTGGCGTGCAGCCGGTATTCGTGCACAGCCCTCCTGCCGCCCTCGGGCACCGTCGCGCTGTCCTGGAACATCGCGTCCACGCCGATGACCTCGCCCGGTGTGACGTCGATGCGCCGGGCCCGGCGCATCGACGGTTCGGTGGGTGCGGCCAGTTCGTGCCAGCCCGCCGGGTCGTCGGGGTGCGGCAGCGGTACGACCCGGCGTGTCCGGTCGCCGCCTTTCCGGACGTGGTCGGGGCTCAGGGCGCTGGATCCGGGCATGAATCCCGTGCAGACGCCTTCCTGCGGGCGCGCCGCGGCCCGGTGTGTGCCGGGCCCGGCAGACGGCCACCGGGTCGCGGCGAAGTCCGCGATCAGTGATACCGCGGCGAGATCGTCCAGCATGAGGTACAGCGGGGTCCCGGTGTCCCGTTCCCGCGGCAGGGCCTGCGCCAGCCGGGTGCGGAATCCGCCGCCGCAGCGGGCGCCGGTGAGGAGGGTCAGTTCGCTCCTGGCCGGGGTCGACTCGATCTCCTCGATCACCCGGCTCGCCGGTGTGAATCGGACGCGCAGCCGGTCCTCGGCGACGACGAGCGGGGGCCTTCCGTCGGCCGGGGTGTAGAGGTCGCGGGCCCGCCCGTCGATGTGGAGCCCGGTGCCGAATCCTCCGGGCCACCGCGTGTCGAGCGTCGAAGTACGGCGCACGCTGCCCGGGGGGCGGACCGGTGACGGCCCGAGCGGGCCGGCGGGCTGCGGTGCCGGAGGGTCTTCGGTGGTCATCGGGTGCCTCTTCGTCGATGGGGGTCTCACGCTCTTCACGCCGGCTTCCCCAGGGGAGGCAGGTGTGAGCCGGTGCCGTCCTTCCCGTGGGGCGGCCCGCTGCCCGCGTTCGCCCGGAATCTCGCCGCCGTGCGGGGGGGTCCGCTCCGTGCCGGCTGCTTTCCCCGGTCGGCGGGGAAAGCCGGGGGAGGCGGTCCGGGCTGCGGCCGCCGGTCCGGGTCAGGCGTGGCCGTCCCCCCACTTGCTCTCGGCGATGCCGGTCAGCCGTCGGTGGTCGAGCTTTCCGTTGTCCGCGCGTTCCAGCGAGTCGACGTAGGCCATGTGCTTGGGCACTTTGTAGCCCGCCAGGTGCGCGCGGGCGTGGGTGTGGAGTTCCTCCTCCGACGGCGGCCGCTCCCCCGCCCGGAGAAGGGCGACGGCCTTCCTGCCGAGGCGTTCGTCGGAGACGCCGAGGACCGCGGCGTCCGCGATGCCCGGGTGCTGCTTCAGGACCTCTTCGACCTCTTCGGCGAACACCTTCTCCCCTCCGGTGTTGATGCAGCTGGAGCCACGGCCGAGGAGCTGGATCCGCCCGTCGGCGTCGAGTTGGGCCAGGTCGCCGGGAACGGACCAGCGGCGGCCCGCGGCCTCGACGAAGACCTGGGCGGACTTCTCCGGGTCGTTGAGGTAGCCCACCGGGATCCAGCCGGTGACCGCGAGGCGACCGACCTTGCCGTCGCCGGGTTCGGCGAGGGTTCCGTCGTCGAGCAGCACGGCGGCCCGGTCGGAGGGCACGAACGAGCCGGTGTCGGCCACGTCCCCGCGCACGGACACCGTCGAGGCGACGGCGGAGGCCTCGGAGGAGCCGAGTCCGTCCAGCAGGCGCGCCGCCGGCATGTGGTTCAGGAGCCCTTCCTTGACCGGGCGGCTCCACATCACGCCGGAGGAGAACACGGCGCGCAGGCCGTCGAGGCGCCACCGTCCGGGGTTCTCGTCGAGGGCGGCGAGCATCGGCCGGGCGAAGGCGTCGCCGACGATCGCGAGGGACTGGACCCGTTCGCCGTCCATGACGTCGAGGAGCTGTTCGGCGTCGAAGCGCGCCCCCGGGGTCATGACGAGGGTGCCGGCCCCGCTGAGTGCCGAGATGGCGTAGAAGAGTCCGGCGCCGTGCATGAGCGGGCTCGCCACCAGGGAGCGGATCTCCCGGGTGAGTCCGGCCAGGTGCGCCTCGACGGCCTCGCGGTCGCCGTGGTCGGGCAGCGGTCGGGGGTTCTGCGCGTTGAGCAGGGAGAGGATGTCGCCCTGGCGCCACATCACGCCCTTGGGGTGTCCGGTGGTGCCGCCGGTGTAGATGAGGATCAGGGAGTCTTCGCGTCCGCCGCCGTGCGGCCGCGGGGGGTGCGCGTCCAGTTCGCGGGCGTAGGAGGGGGCCCAGTCGGTGCCCTCGCCGACCTCGAGCCAGAGCCGCACGCCGGGCAGGCGGTGGCGCACCCGGTCGACCCGCTCGCGGAACTCGGCGTCGAAGACGACCGCCTTGACGTCGGCGTCGGCCCAGATCTGCACCAGTTCGTCTTCGACGTAGCGGTAGTTGGTGTTCATCGGGGCGAGGCCCGACTTGCCGGCGGCGAAGAAGGTCTCCAGGTACTCGGGACCGTTGCGCATGTACTCGGCCACGACGTCGCCCGCGGTGAGGCCCGCGGATTCCAGCACCGTGGCGAGCCGGGCCGCGCGGTCGTCGAAGTGCGCCCAAGTGCCTCGTCGTCGCCCGTGAACGAACGCCGTGCGCTCGGGGTGCACACGGGCCACGGCCTCGAAGACACTCGCGAAGTCCCAGCCTGCCATGTCAGCCCTTTCGCGTCATGCCGCCGCCCGGAGCGGTGGCCGTCGTCCCATCCGAAAAATATCCTACAGACGTTAGATAATAACCTCAAGGCTTTAGGTTAAGGGGAAGGTTCTTCACGGTCGGCGAGACCCGGCGGGGCAGGGGTGACCGACACCGGGACGGCCGTCAGGGTCGGCATGTGGTTGACCGCCTGGGCGCCGTGGTGCAGGGAGGTGAGCCGGTTGTGACGTTGCTGCCCGTCGTCCGCGGGTCCCCGCCCGTCTCCAGGCCTCCCCAGCCGTGGGTCATCGACAGGACCCCCGGTCGCATGCTCGGGTCCTCGTGCGCCACGGCCTCGAGCGTTCCGTGCGGCGAGCGGATCGTCACCGCGGCGCCGTGCGTGATGCCCAGGTGCGCCATGTCCTGCGGGTGCAGGTGGGCCGGGTTGTACGACTGCGGGGGCAGACCGGCGACCGCCGACCCTAGGGAGTTGACCACCTCCCTCATCCGCCGCACGACCAGCCGCAGCGGGAACTCCTCGGCGTCCTCGCCGCCCGCCGCCCCACCCTCGCCCGCCCCGCCCTCGGCCCCCGCGGACCGGGCCCCCACGGGTACCGTCGCGGCGACGGGCGCCAGCGCGGCGGCGAGTTCCGCGGCCACGTCGGCGGGCAGCAGGGTCAGGCGGTGCCCGGCCCGCTCCTCGCGGGCCGGGCCCACCGTGGTGCCGGGGTGCCCGGCGAGCAGGCCGTGCGGGTGGGTGCGCACCTCGTCCAGCGGGATCCGGCCGCGGGAGGCGACCAGGTCGAGGAGCTCCTCCGAGGAGGGCGGTCGGGAGGTGTCCAGGTCCCGGCCCGCGAACCGCAGGGGCCCTCCCGTCTCGGCCGCGAGCCGGAAGAAGACCCGCCAGTCCTCGACCACGCCCCGGGGCGGGGCGACCACGGCGGGCGTGTACTGGGCGAACGGGCGGGGGAAGAAGGTCTCCATCAGCCCGGTGTGGTCGGCCCGTTCGTACAGCATCGTGGGGGCGATGACGTAGTCGGCGAGGCGCGCGGTCTGCGACATCCGGGTGTCGATCGACACCAGCAGGTCGAGGCTCTCCAGCGCGCGCCGCGCGGTGTCCTGGTCGGGCAGGGCGAGCAGGGGGTTGCCGCCCGAGACCACCAGCGCCCTGATCCGGTCGGGTCCGGGCCGCAGGATCTCGTCGGGCAGCAGGGCCGCCGGCAGTTCGCCGCGCAGCAGGCCGTGTCCGCCCACCCGGCTGCGAAATCCCCGTTCCCACTCGCGGTCCGCGGGGACCACCTCCGCGCGGGCCGGCCCCTCGCCCATCAGGACGCCGCGCCCCGGCACGGGTTCGCCCTCGCGCAGATAGCGTCCGCAGACGACGTTGAGGCAGGCGGCCAGGTGTTCGGCGATGCTGGAGCGCGGCCCCATGCAGACGCCGGTCCCGGTGCTCACCATGCCCCGCTCGGCCGCGGCGAACATCCGGGCCGCCCGCACCAGCTCCTCGACCGGCACGTCGCAGACGCGGGCGACCCTGTCGGGGGTGGCCTCGGCGACCGCCGCCCGCAGGTCGTCCAGTCCCTCCACGTGGCGGTCGCAGAAGTCCCGGTCGTGCAGCCCCTCCCCCAGGATCACCTGCAGCAGCCCCGCGAACAGCAGCGCGTCGTGTCCGGGGCGGGGTCGCAGGTGCAGGTCGGCGCGTGCCGCGGTCTCGGTGCGGCGCGGGTCGACGACGATCAGCCGCATCCCGCGGTCCCGGGCGGCCTTGAGGTTGGCCGACGGATTGGTGACCAGCGCGCCGTCCCCGTCGCCCCCGTTGACGGAGACCAGCGGGTTCGTGCCCGCCAGCAGCCACACGTCGGCCTCGTCGAGCGACTGGGGGCCGCCCGCGTACACCCCCATGCGCGACTTCACCAGCCACTTCGCCGACTGGTCGAGGGTCATGGTGGAGAAGAGCTTGCGGGAGCCCAGGCCGCGGAACCAGGCGCGCGCCATGAAGGGGGTGAGGGTGGCGAAGTGGTGCTGGGTGCCGATGAACAGGCCCACCGCGTCCGGCCCGTGCTCCTCGACGATCCCGGTGAGCCGGGCGGCCACCTCCACCATCGCGGTGTCGGCGTCGACCGGTTCGTGCTCGCCCGCGGCCGTCCGCCGCCGGGAGGAGGTCAACCGGTCGGGGCCGTGCAGGAGGTCGGCGGCCCTGCGCCCCTTCGGGCAGGTGAAGCCGCGGGAGATCGGGTGCTGCCGGTCGCCCAGCACGCGCAGCACGCGGGTGCCGTCGGTCTCCACCTCGACCCCGCAACTGGCCGGGCACAACCGGCAGTACGACGTCCTCCGGGTCACGGTGTCGCCCTCGGCGGGGCGTGCCCGCCGGGCCGCGTCCGGGGACGGGGGACGCGGGTCGGGGTCGGTCGGGTCGTGCGCGGCCGATTCGTGCGCGGGCCGGGAAGTCGTCATCCGACGGTCCTTTCTGCCGCGGACGTCCGGCGCGGCCGCACCGCGGACCGCGCCGACGTCTCACGAGGGATCCGAACCGCCCGGCCCACGAACGGGCAGGGCACCGCCCGGGGCGAGGGCCCCGGGCGGAGGTCGACCCCGGGCGGGCACCGACGGTCCGTCGCGCCGACACCCGCTGCCGGGGCTCACAACTGGACGGGGCCGCCCGCCCACACCCCGATCTCCTCGCCGGAGACGTGCGCGGCACCGTCGCCCGCGAGGAAGGACACCACCGAGGCCACCGCCTCGGCGGGGATCCGCGGCCAGCCGTCCTGGAGGCTCTCCCGCGCCCGGTCGCCGGCGGCGCGCACCATGTCGGTCTCCACGTAACCGGGCACCACGGTGTTCACGGTGATGCCGCGCCGGGCCACCTCCTTGGCGACGACCCCGGCCAGGGCGACCAGCCCCGCCTTGGAGGCCGCGTAGGCACCCGTCGTCGGGGTGAGCGCGCGCCCGCCGCTCGGGCTGCCGAAGAACAGGACGCGTCCCCAGCCGGCCGCGTACATGGCGGGCAGCGCGGCGTGCGTGCAGTAGTAGGCGCCGCTGAGGTTGACGCCCAGCACGCGGTCCCACTGTC
This sequence comes from Streptomyces sp. GDS52, assembly GCF_052246875.1. Taxonomy (NCBI): domain Bacteria; kingdom Bacillati; phylum Actinomycetota; class Actinomycetes; order Kitasatosporales; family Streptomycetaceae; genus Streptomyces; species Streptomyces sp. GDS52. Next base: position 6,627,926 of record NZ_CM125966.1, on the reverse strand, counting down.
CGGGCGGCAGGGAACGCGCCGAGCCGGCCGCGCTGACTCCCGCGTTGTTGACGAGCACGGCGACGGGTCCGAGGAGTTCTGCGGTCCGCGCGACGAGGTCGCCCGCCTGGTCCGCGTCGGACACGTCGGCCCGCAGCGCCACCGCCCGGCCGCCCGCGGCCTCGATCTCCTCGACCACGTCCGTCGCCTCGCGGGCGCGGTGGGCGTAGTTGACCGCGACCGCGAAGCCGTCGGCGGCGAGTCTGCGGGACACCGCGGCTCCGATGCCCCGCCCGCCGCCGGTCACCAACGCGACTTTCCTGGCCTTCATCGGCAACGGCCTCCGTGTTCGGGTCAGCGCACCTTGCCGTGCGTGCGGGGCAGGTCGGCGTAGGTGGCCTTGAGGTCGCGCTTGGCGATCTTGCCGCTGGCCATCCGCGGCAGGGCCTCGTCGAGGAGGACGACGTAGCGCGGGACCTTGTAGTCGGCCATGCGCTCGTTGCAGTGGGCCACCACGTCGGCGGGGTCGATCGGACCGTCGGCCTTGATCAGGGCGGCCGGGGTCTCGCCGAACTTGGCGTCCTCGACGGCGATGACGGCGACCTCCTCGATGCCGGGCATCTCCTGGAGGACGTTCTCGATCTCGGTCGGCGAGATGTTCAGCCCACCCGAGATGATCATGTCCTTCATGCGGTCGACGAAGGTCAGGTAGCCGCGCTCGTCGAGGACGCCCATGTCCCCGGTGTGCAGCCAGCCGTCCACGATGGTCGTGCGGGTGGCTTCCTCGTTGCGCCAGTAGCCGGGCATCATCCCCGGTCCGCGCAGGAGGATCTGGCCGGGGATGCCGGGCGGACAGTCGACGCCCTCCGGGTCGACGACCCTGATCCTGGTGAAGGCGCCGCCCCAGCCGCACTTCTCCGGGTGCTCCATCGCCTCGTCGCGCGGCATCACGGTGGCGGATCCGCCGATCTCGGTCTGGCCGTAGATCTGGCGCAGCGAGACGCCCTTGCGCTGCCAGGAGGCGAGCAGGTCCACCGGCACCCGCGCGCCGCCCACGTGGGCGGTGGTCAGGCTGGTGAGGTCGGCCTCCGCGAAGCCGGGCTGTGCCGCGACCTGCTCGAACAGGATGGGCGGGCCGGTGAACGTGGTGACCTTCTGGTCGGCCAGCACACGCAGGGCCCGGGCCGGGTCGAAGCGGGGCTGCAGCAGCAGCGTGCCGCCGTGCAGGATCGTGCGGAAGAGTCCCCACACGAGGCCGGCCGCGGTGAACAGCGGGAGCACGAGCAGGGGTCTGAGGCCGTTGGGCAGTACCGGCTCCATGAGGGACCACTCGTGCATCTCGCCGGCGATGGTGGCGTGGGTGAAGATGACGCCTTTGGGTTTGCCGGTGGTGCCGCTGGTGTAGACGATCGCGACCGTCTCGGAGACGTCGGACACCGGCGGCACGACGGGGGCGTGGGTGCCGTCCCGCAGGGACCGGACGTCGCTCTGGAAGGACTTGAGGACGACCCCGGGCTGCTCCCGGCGGGCCTCCTCCAGGCGCTCGCGCAGCGCGTCGTCGCCGTAGACGACGGTCGGCTCGCAGTCCTCCAGGAGCCCGGCGAGCTCGCGGGCCACCATGCGGTGGTTGAAGGGGGCGACGACGGCACCGAGCTTGAGCGCACCGAGGGTGGCCGCGCACCACTCCAGGGAGTTCTGCCCCACCAGGGCGACCCGGTCTCCTCGGCCCACTCCCGCCGCGACGAGATCGGCGGCGATCCCGTCCGCCCAGCTCTCCAGCTGGCGGTAGGTGAGCACGTCGCCGTCGAAATCGATGGCCGGCTGGTCGGGAATGTTCCGAGCCCACCAGGTCAGGGTGCTCACGAGCGTTCCGCTCACGTCTGTTCCTCCTGCGCTCTGTCCACGATCGCTTCCGCCACCTCGAGCCGTTCCACGGGTCGCCCCCTTTGGCGGAGCGGCAGCGGATACACCCGAGCACATGTCGGAAGAATTCTGATGAAGGGAGTCACACGTCGTGTGGTCGGGGGGTGCCTTGTCGAGGGGCCTGCTGTCCACCGGCTGCCGGCGGACGGTCCGGGCGGGCCGTCGGCCGGTCTCGTGCCCGGCCGGGCCGCCCGGTACGGCGTGCACCGGTGGTTCGGAGCACGGGCGGACGGGGTCGTCACCGGCTGCTCGGCGTACCGGGCCCGCGATCCCCGAGGTGGCGGGAATCCTTCGTGTGACCGTGGTCGCTTAATCTAAGGGCTTCAGGTACCGCGGACAAGGCTTTTGCGGGATGTCCTCCCGATCGGGCGGACTTACTCCTCCCGCACCGGCCCTTCGACGCCCGCCGGTCCGCGTCGAAGGCGCCCGCCGGGGTCAGTCCCCGGCCTCCGGGGGGAAGTTCTCGAGGGCGACGGCCTTCCAGGAGCCGTCGCGCGACTCCCACACGGACCGCAGGCCGATCCGACCGTCGGAGGTGTCGTACACCGTCTCCCCCACCCAGGTGGCGCCCTCGCGCCGGATGTCGACGACGCGGAGCGAGTCGACCTTCCCGCGGGGGACGGTCACTCCGCGGAAGACCTGGGGGATGTTCTCCTGCACCATGTCGGCCAAGGACGCTTCGACGTTCCCGTCGAGGACGTACTGGACATGCCGCCGGTAGAGCTCGTGGAACTCCTGGGACTCTTGCGACTCCTGGGACTGCGTGGACATCTGGACGTGCCTCCCCATCGGTGACCGTGGGGGCCGTCGCGCCCCCTGCGGAACCAGAGTCGACGCTCCTGGCGTGAACTCATCCTCAGCCTAAAGCCCTTAGATAACGGGCGGCAAGGGTTCGGGAGGGAAGCACCCGCGAGAGTGCGCCCACCGACCCCGCCACGCACCTCGGCGGACAGGCGGTACGCAGGGGGTTCGGGGCGACGCGACAGGTGGCGACCGGGCCGGAACGCCGCCGCACCCCTCTCCCGAACGGAAGGGGGCGCGGCGGTACGGCGGGGATTCACCACCCGGCCGGAGAGCACCGCCCTGCGGGGCCTCGCTCCCCGGCGCGGGGGCTCGGGCCCGGAGGGGGCTCAATGCCCAGCGGGCGCCTCCGCCCGCGGGGCCGCGTCCAGCTGCATGACGCCGGCCAGGAAGCTCCGGATCGTCTGTTCGAAGATCTGCTCGGCGCTCCATTCGTTGGCGGCGAGGGCCGAGGTGAGGGTGGGCTCCTCCTCGGCGTCGACGTGCGGGAAGATCTGCGCCTGACTCTCCGGGGTCTTCATGGCCTCGCTGAGGCTGGCGCCCAGACTCAGCTTCTCCATGCCGTCCAGGATGAGCACGTGCAGGTGTTGCGGTACGCCCGCCTTCTCCAGGAAGCGGGCCACCTTCTCGTACATGGCGATCAGGACGTCGCGCGGCAGGTACTCGAGCAGGATGGGAGCCGCGTTGCGGTGGCGCAGGATCGAGCGCCGGAAGTTCAGGGCGAGGGCGACGAAGAGGTCAGGCCAGTTCTCGTCGGCGGGACGGCGCGGGAAGGGCGTGTCCACCATGATCGCCCGGGCCACCTCGGTCATGAGTTCGGTCTTGTTCTTGAAGTGGTGATACAGCGAGGGCGCTCGGACTCCCATCACCTTCGCCAGTCGAGGCATGCTGAACGCCTCGATCCCTTCCACGTCGATGATCTTCAAGGTAGCCGCGACGATCGCTTCGCGGCTGAGCAGAGGTTGGAGTGGTCGGGCCATGGCCGCAGTATCCCGCACCCCGGCGGCGGATGGGACCCGGCGTCGCGGGCGCCCCGACGGATCCGGCACCGCACCCCACTCCCGGGCGACGCGCCGAGAGGGCGCCGGGCGCGAACCCGGCAGGGCGCCGCACACCACCCCCCGCACCTCACAGATCACCGCCCGATCCCCTCGGCGGACACCCTCCCATTAACCGACTTTCCATAGGTTTCAGATCACTCTTCCCCGGGCGTCGGATCACCACACTCGCCTGCCGTCACAAGGGATTCATCGAGACACCCGGGCTTGTGAGCACCACATCCGGCCTATAGCTTGGAGGTAATGAGCTGCTGAGACCGTCGTCGCCGCGCACCGGCGTGGGAGCGCCCCTTTCGGACCCGCCGCCCGCGCACCGCATCCGCGGCCGCCCGAACTCCGGCACCCGGCACCGTCCACCGCGGGCGGCGCCACGGGGCGACGACCCGACATCCGAGGACGTTCTGTGATCACGTACGAGTGGGGCACCTCCTTCGGCACCGACCCGGAGGTCGTCAGTCTGTTGCGCGACGCGGCGGACTTCGACGCCGAGCAGGGTTTCTCGGCCGTGCAGCCGGTCCCGGCCGCGGGCACGGACGGGGCGCGCCCCGGGCGGGTCACCGAACTCGTCGCCCGGATGAGCGACGAGGTGGGCGCCGTCGGCTCGCCGGACGGGGAGGAGGCGATCGTGGCCTTCCTGCGGATCACCTCGCAGGGCGACGGCACCGCCACCACCGAGTTCGTGGTGGGCCCCGAGTACCGGTCCCTGGGGATCGCGACCCTGCTGTTCGAGGAGCTGGGGCTGGCCCGCGGCGGGGCGGCCCGGTGGGCCGGCGAGGGCGTCCGGTCGCTGCGCGCCTGGGCGCACGGCTCGCACCCCGCGGCGGAGCGGATGGCGCGCCGGTTCGGCGCGGTGCCCGAGGACGCGGCGTGGCGGATCATCCGGCCGATGCACCGGCCGGGCAGCGTGCCGGAGCCGGAACCGCCCGCCGGGGTGGACCTGCGCCCGCTGCACCCGGAGTCGGACACGGCGGTGGTGGCCGCGCTCGCCGCCGCCGAGAAGGACGGCCGCGGCGCCGGCCGGGTCGGCCCGGAGGTGCTGGTGGCGGTCGAGGCGTCGGGGGAGGTGCTGGGCTTCGTGGCGTACTCCCCGCACCCCCTGGCCGGGGAGGCGCCGGACGGTCCGGGATCGGTGCACCTGCTGGCGCCGCCGACCCGGGGCGAGGCGCACACGGTGTCACGGGCGCTGCTCGCGGCGGCGCTGAAGCGGCTGGCCGAGGCGGGCGCGCGGGAGGTGGAGATGTCGGTGGACCCGCTGGACGAGCCGCTGGTGCGGGCCTGCCGCAGCGTCGGCTTCCACCACGACCAGACCGACGTGTGCTTCAGCGTGCCGGTCGACGCACCTGCCACGGTCGCCTGACGGGCGCACCGGCACCGGCGGACGCGAGGCGGGGCTCCCCGAGGAGGAAGGGGCCCCGCCTCTCGTCTTCCGCGGACTCCCGGGCGCGTCCGGCAGCCTCCCCCCGACACGGGCAGGCGCAGATCGACCCGCCGCCGGGACCACCCTGCACACCCCTTCGCCCACCGGCCGGGCCGGACCTCGCGGACCCGTCGCCCAGGGCCGGGGGAGGGCGCCGCGACCCGGCCGACGACCGAGAGCCCCTCGCCGTGTACTTGACCCCAGAAACCTACAGCCATAAGATTAAGTGAGCTTTTTCGCAGACGGGTGCGTCCGGCGGCGAGCATGCGCCACCGGACCGCCCGCGGACCGGGGCCCACCTCGCCCACAAGACGCCCCACGCCCCACTCGTCGCCGTTCCCGTGCCTCCTCGGCGGGGTCGACGCAGAAGGGGAACCGACGTCGCGTGTCTCGCATCCCGCGTCGCGAGACCGCATCCGCCTCTGAGGTCCCGAGCCACCGCAGCGGCGCAAGGAACGCGGACAGTACAGGAGGACGACGTGACGGAATTTGATGCACAGCGCGAAGAGCGAATTCGTCGCCTGCTCGAGCACCTGCGGAACGACACGACCGACCAGTTCGAGGGAACGGTCTCCTTCAGCCCGACGGAGTTCACCGACGCCGACCTCGCGGCCCGTGAGCGCGAGCTGATCTTCGCGCGGGTCCCGTCGATCGTCGCGCACAGCTCGGAGATCCCCGAGCCCAACGACTTCATCACCCTGCAGCTCCCGCGCAACAACGCCATCGTGGTGCGTCAGCCGGACGGCGGCATCAAGGCCTTCGTCAACCAGTGCCGGCACCGGGGCGCCCTGCTGGAGGAGGCGGCGTCGGGCAAGTGCCGCCTGTTCTCCTGCGGCTACCACCGCTGGTCCTACGACACCGACGGCACCCTGCGCACCATCACCCGCGACAACACCTTCGGCGACCTCGACCGCAGCCAGTTCGGGCTGCTCGAACTGCCCGCCGAGGAGCGACACGGCTTCATCTGGGTGATCGACTCGGTCGGCGCCGAGATCGACGTCGCCGCCTGGCTCGGCCCGGAGATGGACGAGGTCCTGGCCGGGTACAAGCTGGACAACCTGGTCTCCTTCCGTGCCGAGGGCTTCGACGAGCCGTGTAACTGGAAGCTGATGCAGGACGCCTTCCTGGACGGCTACCACATCCAGTACGCGCACCCGAACACCGCGGGCAAGATCGTCCACACCAACGTCTACGCCTTCGAGGACTACGGGCGGCACTGCCGCTGGCTGGCGCCCCGCAAGACGATCGACCGCTGGATCGACGAGGACCCGGGCGACCAGAGCCTCGCCAAGCACGTGACCGAGTCGCACCTGCTGCTGCCCAACAGCACCCTGCTGCGCCTGCCCGACAACCACTTCGAGCTGCTGACCTTCCGTCCCGACCCGGTCGACCCGGGGCGCTGCCGGATGGAGATGCGGGTCATCGTGCCGCGTCTGGAGGAGACCCCCTACGACGAGGAGACCTGGAACAAGCGCTGGCAGCGGAACTGGCAGATCCTGCTGGACGTGCTGCACGCGGAGGACTTCCCGCTGCTGCGCGGCTCCCAGCGGGCGCTGGCGAGCCAGGACGCCGGCCCCATGGTGTTCGGTCGCAACGAGGTCGCCAACCAGGTCTTCCACCGGGAGACCCAGCGGCTGCTCGCGGCCGACGACGCGAGCTGACGCCCGCGCCTCCCCCGTGCCGGAGACCTCCCGGCACCCCTTCTCCCCCACCCCGGCTCACGGGCCGGTCCGGGCCGGACAGACAAGGACGGCACATGGGCAGCACGACGACACAGCGCCCCCTTCCCGAGAACGGCGTGCTGGACCTGTTCCGGCTGGACGGCAGGACCGCGCTGGTCACCGGCGCCAGTTCGGGGCTGGGCGCGGGCTTCGCCCTCGCCCTGGCCGAGGCCGGCGCACAGGTGGTCCTGACGGCCCGCCGCGCGGACCGCCTGCGCGAGACGGCCGAGCGCATCGAGGCGCTCGGCGGCGAGTGCCTGGTCGTCGCCACCGACGTGACCGACCCGGAGCAGTGCGAGGAGGCGGTGGCGGCGGCCGTCGCGCGCTTCGGGAAACTCGACATCCTGATCAACAACGCCGGTGTCTCCTCCGCGGTGCCCGCGCTGCGCGAGCGGCCCGAGGACTTCCGTCAGGTACTGGACGTCAACCTGATGGGCGCGTACTGGATGGCCCAGTCGTGTGCGCGGGTCATGGGGCCGGGCTCCAGCATCGTGAACGTGGCCAGCGTGCTGGGCCTGATCAAGTCGGTGCTGCCGCAGGCCGCCTACGCCGCGAGCAAGGCCGGCCTCATCGGGCTGACCAGGGACCTGTCCCAGCAGTGGGCCGGGCGCCGCGGCATCCGGGTCAACGCCGTCGCACCCGGGTTCGTGGCCACCGAGATGATCGCCGAGATGCCCTCGGAGACGCTGGACGAGTTCCTGCGCGCGACCAGCCCGCTGGCCCGCACCGGCACCCAGCGGGAGCTCGACGCGGCCGTGGTGTTCCTGGCGGCCCCGGCCTCCAGCTACATCACCGGCACGACCCTCGCCGTGGACGGGGGCATGTCCGGGCACTGAGCGCCCGCGCCCCACCGTCGTCGCCGTACGCCGGCTCGGCCCCGCTCCGGTTCTCGCACCGGAGTCGGCCGGGCCGGCGCTCGTCGTTGCCTTCGAGCGGACGACCACTAACCTTCTTTCCGTAGATTCTCTGCGCTTCCTTACGGGTGTACGTTCGACACCCCGTCCGCGGCAACGCGACCCCGGAGGCGGACCGGCCTGACCGTGACGACCCGCCGGCCCCCGTCCGCGCACCGCGAGGTCCACCGCGCACTCCACAGCGGAACGCCCCGACCTGCACCATCATGCGATTCGGGGCCCCTCCCCCGCTTCCCGCCGCCACCCCGACGAGGCCCCCCGCGGGCACCGGGAGCGTGACACGACCGCGGCCGCCGGGAGGGCGCATCGCGCGAGGCGGAAAAATCCCCCCGCCCGACCCTTGACCTTAAACTACGGGCATAAGTTAAATGGCCACGTCTCACCCGAGTATTCCCGGCCGCCGCCTCTCCCGGAGGCACCGTCGGCCTCGTTGAGTTCCGCCACGCTCTCCTCTCCCCCGCCGTTCGGCCCGCAGCCGTCCGGCACCCCCATCCTCCCGACCGGCCGCCGTCGATGCCACCCCGAGTGCCGTCGCCGAGGCCCGTCGGCCCGTCCTGACACACCTACGGTCCGCCGCGCTCCGCACGCGGTCCGTCGTGTCCCGGCCGCCCCTTCCTCGGGGCGGCCTCCGAGGGACACCGGGGCACCGGGTCCGCGCCGCCTCCTCCCGTCGGGAGGGTGCCCGCGGAAGGGGAGCTCCACCACCCAGAACCGTCCGCAGACCCCCGGATCGGCGGACGTCTGCTCCACGACAAGGAGTTTCCCTTGACTCGACCCAGCTCGGCAGTGCGTCCGAGAATCTCGGCGGGTGCCCGGTCGGTGGTCTTCGCCTGTCTGGCGATCACGCTCATCGACGGACTGGACAGCGGCATGTACGGCGCGGTGCTGCCGACGCTGCTCCAGGACAAGCAGTGGGGCATCACCCTCGCCTCGGCCGGTGTCATCGGCAGCCTCTCCCTGATCGGGATGATGGTGGGCGCCCTGCTGTCCGGCTACGTCTCCGACCTCATCGGACGGCGCCCGACCGTGCTCGCCTGCGTCGCGAGCTTCAGCGTGTTCACCCTGCTGTGCGCGGTGGCCCCGAGCGTGGAGGTCTTCGGACTGTTCCGCCTGCTCGCGGGCCTGGGCTTCGGCGGTGCCCTGCCCTCGGTCATCGCCCTGACCATGGAGTACGTGCCGGTGGAGAGGCGGCAGTTCTACAACGGCGTCGTCCAGACCGGCTTCCCCATCGGTGGATGTCTGGTCGCCTTCCTGGCCATCTTCATGCTGCCGAACTTCGGCTGGGTCTCCCTGTTCGTCCTCGGCGGTGCCATCGGACTGGCACTGTTCGCGATCGTCTACCGGCAGATCCCCGAATCACTCGCCTTCCTCAGCAGCCGGGGACGCCACGAGGAGGCGCGCGCCCTCGCCGAGCGCTACGGGGTCGAGCTGCCTCCGGAGCCGGCGGTCGGTACCGTGACGGAGAAGCCGAACTGGTCCTCCTCGCTGAAGCTGATGTTCGCCCCCGGGTTCCGGGTCGCGACGCTGCTGTTCCCGGTGATCGGCTTCTGCGGTCTGCTGCTGGGCTACGGCATGAACACCTGGATCCCGCAGCTGCTGCGAGCCTCCGGCTACGACCTGGGCTCCGCGCTGACCTTCCTGGTCGCCTTCTACCTGGGCAGCACGATCGGCATGCTGGTCCTGGCCGGCCTCGCCGACCGCTGGGGATCGCGCCCGGTGATCGCGGGCGGCTTCCTGTGCGGAGCCCTGGCGGTGACCTCCCTGACGATGCATCCCCCGCAGGCCGTCGTCTTCGCCATGGTGCTGGTGGTCGGGTTCTGCGCCTCCTCGCAGGCCGCGGTCGCCGGGTTCGTGGGCGTCTACTACCCGGCCGCGGCGCGCGGCACCGCTCTGGGTGCCTCGCTGGGCCTGGGCCGGCTGGGAGCCGTCTTCGGGCCGATCCTGGTGGGTCTGATCATGGGTTCCTCGCTCGGTACCTCGTGGGTGTTCTACTTCTTCGCCGCGGCGGCGCTGCTGGCCGCGCTGCTGATCGTGCTGGTGCCGCGGACCGGCATGCACGACCGCACCGCCCCGTCCACCGAACCGCAGGAGGTCGCCCCCGCCGCCTGACCCACGTCCCGCGCGCGACCCAGCTCCGCCCTCCCGGCGGTCGGCCACCCGCCGACCGCCGGGAGCGGCCGTCCGCCGCCGAACGATCGGACCGTCATGCCCCCTGCCGCACACACCCCCGACGGGCGGACGCCGCCCGACAGCCGCGTCCCCTCCCCCTTGGCACCGGCTCCCGAGGAGGACGCCCCCGACGAGCACACCGCCCAGGGCCTCGCCGCCTCGCTGCTCGGCGGCTGGAACCTGGTCGACCACACCCGGCTGGTCGACGGACAGGTCGTCGGGCACCCGCTGGGGCCGGGGCCGCTGGGACGGCTGGAGTACCGGCCCGACGGGCGGATGAGCGCGCTGCTGATGCGTCGCGACCGCCCCTGGCCCGACGGCCTCTCCTTCACCCGGGCCACCGACGAGCAGCGGGGCGCGGCCGCCCTGGGCTTCGTCGGCTACGCGGGCCGGTACACGCTCCGCGGCGACCTGGTCCTGCACCACGTGGAGATGTCGCTGTACGTCGAACACGTCGGTGACGTCCTGACCCGGCGGATCTCGTGGGAAGGTCCGCGGCTCGTGCTGCACACCGAACCGCGTCCCACCCGCACGGGCGGCACCACGACGGACCGGCTGGAGTGGTCCCGCGACCCCGTCCGACCGGATCACCCCGCGTGAACGTCACCGGGCGCGCCCGGTGACCTCCGCCCCCACGAATCAGAGGGTGTCCTCGCCGCCCAGCACCACGGCGCTGACCAGGGGGGCCGCGGGGCCGCCGGTGAGCAGCGAGACGCGGGCCCCGGGGACCTGGTTGGAGGAGGTGCCGCGCAGTTGCCGGACGGCCTCGGCGGCCAGACCGATGCCGTGCACGAACCCGCCCGCGATGTTGCCGCCGGCGGTGTTGACCGGGAGGCGGCCGCCGGGGGCGGTGAGGCTCTCGACGGTGAGCAGCTCCCCGATGTTCTCCCTGGTCACCAGTCCCAGGTCGAGCATGACGGCGACGGCGGGGCCGGTGAAGTTCTCGTAGATCTGGGCGACGTCGACCTGTTCGGGGCGGATGCCCGCGTCCGCCCAGAGCTCGTCGGCCAGCGGGGCGAGGCCGGCCGAGGAGTAGTCACGGTCGTTCTCGTGCAGCTCGCCCCAGTCCTCCCCCGCGCCCTGGGCCCCGGACAGGACGTAGGCGGGGGTCTGCCGCAGGTCCCGGGCGCGTTCGGCGGTGGTGAGCAGCACGGCCCCGGCGCCGTCGTTCTCCCGGGAGGAGTCGAACAGCCGCAGCGGCTCGGAGATCATGCGCGAGGACAGGTAGGTCTCGTCGGTCAGCCGTACGTCCCGTCCGGCGGCCAGCGGGTTGCGCCCGGCGTGGACGTAGCAGGCCTGGGCGAACGCCCGCAGCGCCTCGGCCGGGACGCCGTCGTGCTCGATCATGCGCTGGGTGCGCAGGGCGCAGACCTGGGCGGGCGAGACCAGTCCGTGCGCGCGGTAGTGCTCGTCGAAGAAGTAGCTGGAGACGGCGGCGGACAGTCGTCCGCTCTGCTGCTGGGCCAGGGCGCGGTAGACGATCACGTACCGGGCCTGTCCCATGGCCAGGGCGGCGGCGCCCTGGAGGAGCGCGGCGCCCAGGCCGCCGCCTCCGCCGCCGGCCACCTGGGAGGCCCAGCGCAGGCGGCGGGTGCCGAGTGCGGGGGCGAGCGCGGTGGCGTCGGCGTCGTGGCCGTAGGTGGAGAAGCCGTCGACGTCGGCCGGGTCCACGCCCGCGTCCTCGCAGGCCTCGACGATGGCCTGCAACCGCAGGCCGTCCTCGTCCAGCGGCGCCTTGCCGCGCTTGTGGTACGGGGTCTCCCCGATGCCGACCACGGCCGTCGCGCCGCGCAGTGGGAACGTCATGCCGAGAGCCTCCAGCGCAGGACGGGGGTGTCATGGGTGAGCGGGCCCGCGGGCTGGATCACGCCGTGCAGGGCGGCTCCGATCCGCAGGGTGCTCTCGTCGTCGACGAGCATGCCCAGCAGGCGTACCGAGGGGACCTCGTCGAGTCGGGCCAGGACCACGGTGTAGGGGACGTGGTCGGCGAGTTCGGGCAGGAAGGGGTGCCAGGTGCGGGTCCAGGAGAAGACGGTGGCGGTCGGGGCGACGACCGGCCAGTCGAACGCGGCGCCTCGGCAGCCGGGGCAGATGCGTTGCGGGGCCCAGACGTGGCGGCCGCAGTCCCGGCAGCGGGGGATGCGCAGTTCGCCCCGGCGCAGTCCGTCCCAGTAGGGGCGGTCGGGGCCGTCGGGGTCCGGGGTGATCGGTCCGGCGGTGGGTGCCTCGGAGAGTTTCACGGGTGTCGGCCTTCCTCCGTCGTGCGGTGGGGCGGGTCCTCGATGTCGGGCGGTCGCGCGGGGGCCGTCGGGCCCCCGCGGCCGGGCCGGGCGCGGTGCGGGTCCGAACCGGCGGGCCCGCGCCCACGGGGCGGCGCCGGTCCGGTCCGGGGTGGTCGTCGGCGGGTCCGGTGGTCCTCGGCGGCCCACTCCCCCACACCAACCTAAAGCCTTCTGGTTATCCACGACAAGCGCATGCACTGAACCGCGACACCAGCGCAACCCTTGCCTGTTGAATCTTATGCTATTAGGTTAATTCGACGGCCCTTCCCGCCGCCGTGCCGACCACCGCGGCAGCCTCGGCCGGGCCGGGCCGATCTCATCGTGACGGGACAAGGAGCACCGATGACCAGCACAGTGATCGAGACGGAGGAGCCCCGTCCGGGCATCCTGCTCGTGCGGCTGAACCGGCCGGACAAACTCAACGCCATGACCTCCGAGCTCATCCAGGGGTTGCACGAGGTCCTCGACCGCGTCCGGGACGACTCGCGGGTGCGGGCCGTGGTGCTCACCGGGGCGGGCCGGGCGTTCTGCGCCGGCTTCGACTTCCGCGGCTACGGCGACGCGCCCGGCGCGGTGCCGGACGAGGGACGCCCGCAGGCCGGTCTGCGGGTGCAGGAGCACATCGTCGACCTGGGCGAGGCCTTCCGCCGGGTGCGCGCGCCGATCATCGCCGCCGTCAACGGGGCCGCGGCCGGAGGCGGCATGGCCCTGTCGCTGTTCTGCGACATCCGGGTGATGGCCTCCTCGGCCGCCTTCCACGCCTCGTTCATCAAGCGCGGCCTGGGCGGCGGCGACATCGGGGTCAGCTGGCTGCTGCCGCGTCTGATCGGTTTCTCGCGCGCCTCCGAACTGCTGCTCACCGGCGGCACCCTGGACGCCGCCGAGGCCGAGCGCATCGGCCTGGTGTCGACCGTGGTCCCGGACGGGGAACTGCTGGAGGCGGCGCTGGACCGGGCGTCGGCGATCGCCGAGAACAGCCCGTTCGGGGTGTGGATGACCAAGAGCGTGCTGTGGGCCAACCTGGAGAACCCGAGCTTCCGTTCGGCCGTCCAGCTGGAGAACCGCACCCAGATCCTGAGCACGATGACCAAGGACCACCAGGAGGCGGTCGAGGCGTTCCTGGAGAAGCGCCCGCCCGTCTACCGCAACCGCTGAGGCCCTCGTGGACGCACCCGACACGGAGCGCGCCGGCCGCCCCCGGTCGCTCCCACACACCGCGGAGGCACGCGCATGAAGGTCGGATTCCAGGCCGGCTACTGGGGCTCCGGCCCACCGGCGAAGGTCGAGCAGCGCCTGCACGAGGCCGAGGCGCTGGGCGTGGACAGCTTCTGGACCGCCGAGGCCTACGGCTCCGACGCCTTCACCCCCCTGGCCTGGTGGGGGGCGCGGACCTCGCGGATCCGGCTGGGCACCTCGGTGGCCCAGATCTCGGCCCGCACCCCGACCGCGACGGCGATGGCGGCACTGACCCTGGACCACCTCAGCGGGGGCCGGGTGATGCTCGGCCTGGGCGCCTCCGGACCCCAGGTCGTCGAGGGCTGGTACGGGCAGCCCTACCCGCGGCCGTTGGAGCGCACCCGGGAGTACGTGGAGATCCTGCGCAGCGTCTGGGAGCGCCGTGAGCCCGTGACCTACGAGGGCCGCCACTACCGGCTGCCGCATCCGGGCGGCACCGGGCTGGGTAAGCCGCTGCGGTCCACGGTCCACCCGCTGCGGCCCGACATCCCGGTGCTGCTGGGAGCGGAGGGTCCCAAGAACGTGGCGCTGGCGGCGGAGATCGCCGACGGCTGGATCCCGCTGTGGTTCTCGCCCCGGAGCGACGCGTTCTACCGGGACGCGTTGCACGAGGGGTTCACCCGCCCCGGTGCCCGGCGCGGACCGGAGGACTTCGAGGTCGCCGCGGTCTGCCCGATCGTCGAGCACGACGACGTCGAGGTCGCGGCGAGGAGGATCAAACCGATGATCGCGCTGTACGCGGGCGGGATGGGCGCCAAGGACGCCAACTTCCACACCGAGGTCTTCGCCCGGATGGGCTGGGGCGAGGTGTGCGCGGAGATTCAGGGCCTGTATCTGGCGGGACGCAAGGAGGCAGCGGTGGAGGCCGTACCGACGGCGATGGTGGAGGACGTGGCACTGGTGGGACCGGTCGACAAGATCTGCGAGGAGATCGCCCGCGCGTGGCGTCCCACCTGTGTCACCACGATGATCCTTGCCGGCTGGCCCCGGTCAGAGGCGCGCGGGCGCATCCTGGAGGCGGTGCGCGGATGAACCTCGACCCCCGTACCCCCGTCCTGGTCGGCACCGGGCAGCTCAACCAGCGGGACGACGCCCTCGAACCGGTCGGCCTGCTGGCCGCGGCGGCCCGCGAGGCCGAGCGCGACTCGGGCGGCACCTCGCTGCTGAAGTCGCTGGACGCCGTCCGCCTGGTGCGCATGCTGTCCTGGCGCTACCGCGACCCCGGCGCCCTGCTCGCGGAGCGGGTCGGTGCCTCCCCCCGGGACACCGCGTACACCGCCGACGGCGGCAACAACCCGCAGGCGCTGCTGAACGGTGCCGCGTCGGACATCGCCGCCGGACGCGCCGACGTCGTGCTGATCGGCGGGGCGGAGACGTGGCGGACCCGGATGCGGCTGCGGGCCCGGGGCGAGCGCCCCGCCTGGACCGTGCAGGACGAGACGGTGCCGGCCGCACCGCTGCTGGGCGGCTCCGGTCCGCTGCTGGGCCAGGGCGAGAAGCGGATCGGGCTGGAGCCGCCGTCCTGGGTGTACCCGCTGTTCGAGCAGGCGCACCGGATCGACGCGGGCCGCACCGTCGAGGAGCAACTGCGGGTCGGCGCACGGCTGTGGGCGGACTTCAGCCGGGTGGCCGCGGACAACCCGCACGCCTGGATCCGGCGGGCGCACACGGCGGAGGAGATCCTGACGCCCTCGCCGGACAACCGTTGGATCGCCTGGCCCTATCCGAAGCTGATGAACTCCAACAACATGGTGGAGCAGGGGGCGGCGCTGCTGCTGTGCTCCGTGGAGGCCGCCCGCCGTCACGGGGTGCCGTCCGACCGCTGGATCTTCCCGCAGTCCGGCGCGGAGGCGAACGACACCCTCGAACTGGGCGCGCGCGGGGAGCTGCACCGCTCCCCGGCGATCCGGATCTCCGGGCGACGGGCGCTGGAACTGGCGGGCACGGACGCCGGTTCCGTGGATCTGGTCGACGTCTACTCGTGTTTCCCCTCCGCGGTGCAGATCGCGGCCCGGGAACTGGGGCTGGCGCTGGACGACGCCTCCCGTCCGCTGACCGTGACCGGGGGGCTGACCTTCGCGGGCGGCCCCTGGAACAACTACGTCAGCCACTCCATCGCCGCCATGGCCGCCCGGCTGCGGGACGCGCCGGGGGCGGTGGGACTGGTGACCGCGAACGGCGGCTACCTGACCAAGCACGCGATGGGCGTGTACGGGACGCGGCCGCCGCAGGCCGGTTTCCGGGCGCAGAACGTGCAGGCGGAGGTGGACCGCGAGCCGCGCACCCGGGCGCTGGTGCAGTGGGAGGGCACCGGTGCGCTGGAGGCGTGGACGGTGCTCCACGACCGGGAGGGCCGCCCCGAGCGGGCGTTCCTGAGCGTGCGCACCCCGCAGGGCGGACGGACCCTGGCGGTGTGCCAGGAGGCGGACGACCTGGCCGAGATGACCGGACGGGAGCTGGCCGGCGTCCCGGTGCGGGTGGCCCTGGACGGCACCGCCCGGCTGGCGGACGCCGAGGACGCAGCCGGTCCCTGAACCGGTCCGCGTGCAGGACGCCCCGGTCGGTTCCGCACCCTCCAAGGCAAGAGGAGAGGGCGGAACCGACCGGGGCGTCGTCCGTTCCCGCGGTCGCGCGTGCGCGAGGGCCCGGTCGTACGTGTGCGACGACGTCACGCACCGGTGCGGAACCGACCCCGCACCGGGACAGGACGCGTCGTCGTCGCACGCCGTCGTCACGCACCGGTGCCCGCGCCGCCCGAGGGGCGTGGCGCGGGCACCGAGGGGCTCGGGCGGGTCACTTGCGGCCGATGAGGTCCCGACCGATGATCTGCTTCATGATCTCGTTGGTCCCACCGAAGATCTTCTGGATACGGGAGTCCTGGAAGGCGCGCGCCACCGGGTACTCCAGCATGTAGCCGTAGCCGCCGTGCAGTTGCAGACAGCGGTCGACGACCCGGTTCTGCACCTCGGTGGCCCACCACTTGGCCTTGGCGGCGTCGACCACGGTGAGGTCGTCCTCGCCGTGGGCCAGAACGGCCCGGTCCACGAAGGCCCGGGTGACGTCGAGTTCGGTGCTCAGCTCGGCCAGTTCGAAGCGGGTGTTCTGGAAGTCCGCGATGGGCTGTCCGAAGGCGACGCGCTGCTGGGTGTATTCGATGGTGTCGGCGAGGACCGCGTCGGCGAGCGCGAGGGCGTGCGCGGCGATCGACAGGCGCTCCAGCGGCAGGTGCGAGACCAGCTGGCCGAAGCCGCCGCCGACGGTGCCCAGCACGTGGGAGTCCGGGACGAACACGTCGTCGAAGAACAGCTCGGCGGTGTCCTGTGCGTGCAGGCCGACCTTGGCGAGCTTGCGGCCGCGGGTGAAGCCGGGCATGTCGCGCTCGACCACCAGCAGGCTGAAGCCCTGCGAGCCGCCCTCCGGGTCGGTGCGCACCACGACGATGACCACGTCGGACTGGATGCCGTTGGTGATGAAGGTCTTGCTGCCGTTGACCAGCCAGCCGCCGTCCACGCGGGTGCCGGAGGTCTTGATGCCGCGCAGGTCGCTGCCGGTGCCCGGCTCGGTCATCGCGATGGCGCCGATGAGCTTGCCGGCGGCCATCCCGGGCAGCCAGCGCTTCTTCTGCTCCTCGGTGCCGAGCGAGGTGAGGTACGGGATGGCGATGTCGTCCTGGAGGGAGAAGCCGGACGCCAGCGAGGAGGCGAAGACCTTGGCCAGTTCCTCCTGGACGACGTTGCGGTAGCGGTAGTCGCTCAGGGCGGCCCCGCCGTGCTCCTCGGGTGCGGCGAGGCCGAGCAGGCCCTGTTCGCCCGCGGCGAGCCAGACGTCCCGGTCGATGAGACGCTGCTCGTCCCAGCGCTCCAGGTTCGGGGCGACCTCCCTTCGGACGAACTCGGCGACGACCTCGCGGAACTCCTCGTGGTCGGCGGTGTACAGGCCTCGTCTCATCGTGGCTCCTCGGGGCGTGGTGCGGGTGCGTCCGGCGTCATGGGGTGATGCCCCAGTCGGTGAGTACGGCGTGGGTGTCGGCGCCGGGGGTGGGTGGGGTGGTGGGTGGGGTGGGGGTGGTGCGGGAGAAGCGGGGTGCGGGGGCGGCCTGGGGGATGCCGTCGGGGGTGATGTGGGTGGTGCGGGCGGTGAGGTGGGGGTGGGTGGTGGCTTCGGCGAAGGTCAGCACGGGGGTGACGCAGGCGTCGGTGTCGGCGAAGGCCTCGGCCCACTGGTCGCGCGTGCGGGTGGCGAAGACACGGGTGAACGTCTCGCGCAGTCGGGGCCAGCCCGCCCGGTCCTGGGGATCGGGCAAATCGGCCGCCTCCAGGCCCAGCCCTTGCAGCAGACGGGCGTAGAACTGGGGTTCCAGGGCGCCGACGGCGACGTGCCGGCCGTCGGCGCAGGCGTAGGTGTCGTAGAAGGGGGCGCCGGAGTCGAGGAGGTTGTGGGCGGGGGTGTCGTCCCACACGCCGGTGCCGCGGAACGCCCAGATCATCTGGGCCAGCGAGGTGGTGCCGTCCACGATCGCGGCGTCCACGACCTGGCCGGTGCCCGAACGGTGCCGCTCGTGCAGGGCCGCCAGGATGCCCATCACCAGGTAGAGGGAACCGCCACCGAAGTCGCCCAACAGGTTGAGGGGGACGGTGGGGCGGGCGCCGGAGGTGCCGATGGCGTGCAGGACACCGGTCACCGACAGGTAGTTGATGTCGTGCCCGGCCCGCTGCGCCCACGGCCCGTCCTGCCCCCACCCGGTCATCCGGGCGTAGATCAGACCGGGATTGCGCTCCACGAACGCCTCCGGCCCGATCCCGAGACGCTCGGCCACCTGCGGGCGGAAACACTCCACCAGCACGTCGGCCCGCTCCACCAGCGCCCGCACCACCTCCAGACCCGCCGGGTCCTTCAGGTCGGCCGCCACCGAACGCCTGCCCCGCAGCAGCCAGTCCGCCGCGCCCTCGGGCACCGTGCGCAGACCCCCGCGCGGGCGCTCCACCCGCACCACGTCCGCACCCAGGTCCGCGAGCAGCATCGCCGCGTGCGGACCCGGCCCGAGACCCCCCAACTCCACCACCCGCAGGCCGTCCAAAGGTCCGGGCATCATGTCCTCCTCGAGCCCCGCGGCGTGCGGGGCGGGTTTGTCGACGTTACGTGCGGGGGGGGGGAGCCGGTCAGCCGGCGGCGAGTGCGGCGACCCTCTCGACGAGCGCGATGCGCGCGGCCCGGTCGCCCGCGTCGGGGCCCACCGGCTGCAGGGACAGGGTGGTGACGCCGGCCGCGGCGTAGGCGGCGAGCCGCTCGGCGACCTCGTCCTCCGTGCCCACCAGGCACAGGGCGCGCACCAGTTCCTCGGGCAGCACCGCGGCTGCCTCCTCCTTGCGCCCGGCCAGGTAGAGGTCCTGGGTACGCCCGGCCTCCTCCTCGTAGCCGTAGCGGCAGGCCAGGTCGTTGTAGAAGTTCTTGCCCTTGGCACCCATCCCGCCGATGTAGAGAGCGAGTTGGGCGCGGACCGCGTGCAGCGCCTGTTCGGTGCCGGTGCCGACGGCGGCGGGGACTCCGATGCTGATCCCCAACTCGCCCAGTTCCGGGTCGCGTCGGGCCCGGCCCTCGTCCAGCGCGGGGCCGAAGACCTCGGCCGCCTTGCCGGGGTGGAAGAAGATCGGCTCCCACTCCTCGGCGATCTCGGCGGCCAGCGACACGTTCTTGGGGCCGATGGCGGCGAGCAGCACCGGGATGCGGGCGCGCAGCGGGTGGTTGATCAGCTTGAGCGGCTTGCCGAGACCGGTGCCCTGCTCCGCGGGCAGCGGGATGCGGTAGTGCTTGCCCTCGTGGACGACGGCCTCGCGGCGCCAGACCTTGCGGCAGATCTCGACCAGTTCGCGGGTGCGGCCGAGCGGCGCCTGGTAGGGCAGGCCGTGGAAGCCCTCGATGACCTGCGGGCCGGAGGCGCCCAGGCCGAGGGTGAAGCGCCCGCCGGAGACGTAGTCGAGTCCGGCGGCCGTCATGGCCATCAGCGTGGGGGTGCGGGAGTAGATCGGCAGGATGCCGGAGGCGATCCGCAGCCGTTCGGTCTTGGCGGCGATGTAGCCGAGCTGGCTGACGGCGTCGAAGCTGTACGCCTCCGCGACGTAGACGACGTCCAGCCCCACGCGCTCCAGGTCGCGCAGTTCCTCGACGGCCTCGACGAAGCCGCCGCTGTAGTCCAGTTTCATGCCGATGCGCATGACGGGGTTCCCTTCCGTGGGGAGCCGGGTGGGTGCACCGGCGGTGCCGGGCGGGGACGGCGTCCACGGGTCCGCGACGCAGGTGCGGAGCCGTGGACGCCAGGGGGACGGGAGGTCAGCGCGGACCCATCCGGATGGCGCCGTCCAGGCGGATGGTCTCGCCGTTGAGCATCGGGTTCTCCACGATGTGCGCGGCCAGCGCCGCGTACTCGACGGGGTTGCCGAGGCGGGCGGGGTGCGGGATCTGCGCGCCGAGCGAGGCCTTGGCGTCGTCGCTCAGTCCGGACAGGATCGGCGTCTCGAACAGGCCGGGCGCGATGGTGACCACGCGGATCTTCAGCGAGGCGAGGTCGCGGGCGACGGGCAGGGTGAGCCCGACGACGCCGCCCTTGGAGGCGGAGTAGGCGGCCTGGCCGATCTGGCCGTCGAAGGCGGCGACGGAGGCGGTGTTGACGATGACGCCGCGCTCGCCGTCGATCTCCTCGGCGCGGCTGATGCGCTCGGCGGCCAGGCGGATCACGTTGAACGTGCCGATCAGGTTGACCTGGAGGACCTTGGTGAAGTCGGCCAGCGGGAAGGCCCCCTGCTTGCCGACGGTCCTGATCGCGTTGCCGATGCCGGCGCAGTTGACGGCCACCCGCAGGGTGCCCAGTTCCTGGGCGACGTCCAGCGCGGCGGTGATGTCCTGCTCGCTGGTGACGTCGGCGGGGGCGAAGGCGACGCCGTCGCCGAGCCTTTCCGCGACTTCCTTGCCGGGCGAGGAGGGCAGGTCGACGATGACGACCTTGGCTCCGGAGGCGACCAGCTTCTCGACGGTGGCCAGGCCCAGGCCCGAGGCTCCGCCGGTGACCAGGGCGACGCTGCCGTTGATGTCCACGGCTGTTCCCTTCTTCTTACGAGGTGGGTGAAAGGGGGAGGGTCAGAGGCGCTCGATGACGGTGGCGTTGGCCATGCCGCCGCCCTCGCACATGGTCTGCAGGCCGTAGCGGCCGCCGGTGGCCTCGAGGTGGTTGAGCAGGGTGGTCAGCAGGCGGGTGCCGGAGCCGCCCAGCGGGTGGCCCAGGGCGATGGCGCCGCCGCGCGGGTTCAGGCGCTCGGGGTCGGCGCCCAGTTCCTGCTGCCAGACCATGGGGACCGGGGCGAACGCCTCGTTGACCTCGTAGGCGTCGATGTCGTCGATGCCGAGGCCGGCGCGGGCCAGGACCTTCTCGGTGGCGGGGATGACGCCGGTGAGCATGAGCAGCGGGTCGGAGCCGGTCACCGAGAAGGAGTGGAAGCGGGCCCGGGGACGCAGCCCCAGCGCCTCGGCCTTGGCCGCGCTCATGATCAGGGCGGCGGAGGCGCCGTCGGTCAGCGGGGAGGAGTTGCCCGGGGTGATGGACCAGTCGATCTCCGGGAAGCGCGCGCCCATGGCCTCGTCGCGGAACGAGGGCTTGAGGCCGCCCAGTCCCTCGACGGTGGTCGTGGCGCGCACGGTCTCGTCGGTGGTCAGGGTGCGCTCGGTGCCGTCGGCGTCGGTGACGGTGATCGGCAGGATCTCGCTGTCGAAGGCGCCGGAGGCGGTAGCGGCGGCGGCCCGGGCGTGCGAGCGGGCGGAGAAGGAGTCCAGGGCGTCGCGGTCCAGCTTCCAGCGGGCGGCGATGAGCTCCGCGGAGATGCCCTGGTTGACCAGGCCCTCGGGGTAGCGGGCGGCGACCGCGGGGCCGGCCGGGTCCTGGCCCTGCGAGCTGCTGAACATCGGCACCCGGCTCATCGACTCCACGCCGCAGGCGATGGCGATGTCGTAGGCGCCCGACATGACGCCCTGCGCGGCGAAGTGCGCGGCCTGCTGGCTGGAGCCGCACTGGCGGTCGATGGTGGTGCCGGGGACGGACTCGGGCAGGCCCGCGCCGAGGATCGCGTTGCGGGCGATGTTCATCGTCTGCTGGCCCGACTGGGAGACGCAGCCGGCGATGACGTCCTCGATCAGTGCGGGGTCGAGGTCGTTGCGCTCCACCAGGGCGCGCAGCACCCGGGAGAGGAGGTCGGCCGGGTGGATGCCCGACAGCTGCCCGCCGGGCTTGCCCTTGCCCGAGGGGGTACGGATCACATCCACGATCACGGCGTCGTTCATGGGACTTCCTTTTCCTGGGAGAGGTGCGGACGGGGGTGGGGTGCGGACGTCCGCGGGGTCGCTGTGCGGGCGTCCGGGGTGGTCAAGGACCGTAGGTCAGCGGCCGGTCCAGCGGGGTGCGCGCTTCTCGGCGAAGGCGCGCGGGCCTTCCTTGGCGTCCTCGCTGGCCATGAGGGCGCCCATCTCCTTGTTGTTGAGCGTCCACAGCTGCGGGTCCAGGTCCGAGCCGTAGGCGTGGCTCTCGCGCAGGAGCCGCTTGGTGCTCTGCACGGACAGGGGCGCGTTGGCGGCGATGGACTCGGCCAGTTCCAGCGCGCTCGCCAGCACGTGCTCGCCGGGCACGACGCGGTTGACCAGTCCCCATTCCAGGGCGGTCTGGGCGGTCATCGGCTCGCCGGTGTAGAGGAGTTCGGCGGCCACCTTGGCGGGGACCTGTCGGGGCATGCGGAACACGCCGCCGGCGGCCGCCATGAGGCCGCGCTTGACCTCCGGCAGGCCCAGGCGGGCCTCCTCGGCGGCGACCACGAGGTCGCAGGCGAGGACGATCTCGGTGCCGCCGCCGAGCGCGAATCCGTTGACGGCGGCGATCAGGGGCTTGTCGATGGGGTGCTGCACCAGTCCGGCGAAGCCCCACTCCTCGTGGTCCTCGGCCGACACCGGCCGTCCGGCGGCGAGTTCCTTCAGGTCGGCGCCCGCGCAGAACGCCCGGCCCGCGCCCGTGATCACGCCGACGCGCAGGTCGGGGTCGGCGGCGATCTCCTCCAGTGCCGCGCCGACGGCGGCGGAGAGGGCGGCGTTCACCGCGTTCATGGCCTGCGGCCGGTTCAGGGTGATGATGCCCACGTGGCCGCGCCGCTCCAGCGTCGCGGCCGCCGCGGCCGTCTCCTTCGAGTTGCTCATGGGTGTCCTGTCTCCTGTGGTGTACGGGTGGGGCCGGTCGGCTGTCGCCGGTGCGGCCCGTGCGCCGGGCTCAGGCGGTCGCGGCCTGCGCGGGCCGGTAGACCGACTTCAGGGAGTGGTAGGGGGCCAGCCCCTCCGGTCCCATCTCGCGTCCCAGGCCGCTGGCCTTCACGCCGCCGAAGGGGGCCTGGAGGTCGACGCCGTACTGGTTGACGCCGATGGTGCCGGTGCGGATGCGGGCCGCGAGGTCCATGCCGTGGTCCAGGTCGGCCGTCCAGACCGTGCCGCCGAGTCCGTAGTCGGAGTCGTTGGCGAGGGCGACGGCGTGGTCCTCGTCCTCGTAGCGGATCACGCACAGCACGGGGCCGAAGATCTCCTCGCGCGCCACCCGCCAGTCGTTGTCCACGTCGGCCAGGACGGTGGGCCGTACGAACCAGCCGTCCGTCAGGCCGTCGACGGGTGCCGAGCCGCCGGTGGTGAGTCGGGCGCCCTCGCGCACGCCGAGGTCGACGTAGCCGCGCACGCGGTCCCGCTGGGCGGCGCTGACGAGCGGGCCGACCTCGGTCGCCCTGTCGAGCGGGTCGCCGACGCGCAGGGCGCGGACGGTGTCGGTGACCGCGTCGACGATCTCCTCGTAGCGGGCGGCGGGGGCCAGGATGCGGGTGCTGGCGTGGCAGGTCTGGCCGTTGTTGGTGAGGCTGACGTCCAGCAGTGCGGCGGTGAAGGCGGCCAGGTCGGCGTCCTCGGCGAGGATCGCGGCGGACTTGCCGCCCAGTTCGAGGGTGACCGGGCGCAGCAGTCGTCCGCACTGTTCGCCGATGGCTCGGCCCGCCGCCGTGGAGCCGGTGAAGGCGATCTTGTCGACGCCCGGGTGGGAGACGAGCTGTTCCCCGGCCTCGCGGCCGCCCGGCAGGACGTTCAGGACGCCGGGCGGGAGTCCGGCCTCCTGTGCGGCGTCGGCGAAGTAGAAGGCGTCCAGCGCGGTCTCGGGGGCCGGCTTGAGGACCACCGTGCAGCCGGCCGCCAGCGCGGGTCCGATCTTCATGGCGGCCAGTGACTGCGGGTAGTTCCAGGGCGTGATGGCGCCGACGACGCCCACCGGCTCGCGGCGCACGACGGTCTCTCCGATGAGGCTCGGCCGCACGTCCGTCTCGGGCAGTTCGCGCAGCAGTCGCGCGTAGTAGGCGACGGTCATCGAGGCGCTGAACCCGTTGACCGGGATCGAGAGCGACAGGGGCATCCCGTTCTCGCGGCTGACCAGCGGGGCGATCTCGCGTCCGCGGGCCTTCAGCGCGGCGGCGAAGCGGTCCAGCAGGTCCGCCCGCTCCTGGGCGGGCATGCTCCCCCAGGGGCCGGCGAGCGCGGTGCGGGCGGCCGCCACGGCGGCGTCCACGTCCGCGGCGGAGGCCATCGCGGTCCGGCCGAGCACCTTGCCGGTGGCGGCCTCGATGACGTCCTGGCCGCTCGCGTCGGCCGGCTCGGTCCACCGTCCGCCGATGAAGAGTTGCCGTCGGTCCAGTTCCATGGAGTTCCCTCGTTTCTTCCGCCTCGCTGGGTGGGCCGTTCCGCCGGGACGTGCCGGCTCCCTGACGGGCAGGGGTGACAGGCTCCAGGGGCGCGCGGCGGCGCGGGTGCGCGGCAGGCTCGCGAGAACGGCGACGGGCGCCGAAGCGCGAGGGCAGCCTGCCTTCATTAAACTAATGACTATAGATAATCATAGAGGCGCGGGGGTTCCGGTGCCAGCCCCTGCGCAGGTCCGTCGCCCGCGAGGCCCGGCCCGGCACCCGCACCCGCTCAGCCGTCGGGAGCCAGGTCACGCACGGCGCGCACGGGGTCCTGCGGGTCCCCCACGAGGTGGATCACGGGCGTGGTGACCCCGTTGTCGACGTACTCACCGATCCGCTCCCGGCAGTGCTCGGCGGGGCCGTGGATCACCAGTTCGTCCACCACCTCGTCGGGCACCGCGCGCAGCGCCGCCCGGCGGTCCCCCTCACCCCAGGCCCGCCACATCGGTCCCAGGGCATCATCGCGGCCCAGCCACTCGTGGAAGGCCCGGTAGACCGGGACGTTGAGGTAGGCGGTGAGCATCCTTCGGCCCAGGGCGCGGGCCGTCTCGGGGTCCGCGCCGGGCATCACGAAGATCCGCGCGACGATCTCCTTGGCCGGGTCGCGCTCGCGCACGTAAGGCGCGATCGTGCGCACGTCGCGCGCGGAGAGCCAGTTGACGATCGCCCCGTCCCCCTCCCGGCCGGCCAGCCGCAGCATGCCGGGGCGCAGCGCGGCGATCAGCACCGGCGGCGGCTCCTCGGGGACGAGCCGGGCGGTGAAGCCCCGGACCGCGAAGGTCTCGTAGGTCTCGTCCACCCGCTCTCCGCGCAGGGCGGCGCGCAGGAAGCGCACGGTGTCCCGGACCCGCTTGTAGGGCTCCTCGAAGGGGATGTCGTTCCAGTGTTCGACGATGACGTCGGAGGAGGTGCCCACGCCCAGGGCGAACCGTCCCGGCGCGGCCGCGGCCAGGGTCGCGGCGCTCATCGCCAGCGTGGCGGGCCCCCGGGTGAAGACCGGCACGATCGCGGTGCCCAGCCGGAGCCGGGGCGCCCAGGCGGAGGCCAGCGCCAACGGGGTGAAGGCGTCGGTCTCGTCCGCCTCCGCCGACCAGACGTCGGTGTAGCCCAGGTCGGGCAGGGAGGCGACCAACTCCTTCTGGTCCGCGATCGAGAGTCCCGCCACCGGGAGTGTGATGCCCCAACGCTTCGTCATGCCCGCTCCGTCGTGTGTCGTCGCCCCGGCCGTCGGTGCGGGCCTTCGCCCGTCACCGCGCCCGGCCGTCGCCTTGCCGCCGCGTGTCGTCCGTCCGGCGGACGGCGCCCCTTGCGCCGTCCCGCCCGGTCCGGCTCCGGCGGGCACCCGCACGTGCCCGCCGGAGGTTCCTCGACGCCGTACCGCGGGCCCCCGTCCGCGCGCGATCGGATCGTTCGCGCGCGGACGGCGAGGGGTTGTGGCCCGCGGTCGCGCCGATGGTCAGGAGTTGCGCACCAGATCGCGGCTGATGATCTCCTTCATGATCTCGTTCGTGCCGCCGTAGATCCGCTGGATGCGGGCGTCCATGAACGCCTGGGCGATCGGGTACTCCTTCATGTAGCCGTAGCCGCCGTGCAGTTGGACACCGGCGTCGATGACCTTCCACTGCATGTCGGTGGCCCACCACTTGGCCTTGGCGGCGTCCACCGCGCTCAGCGTTCCGGCGTTGACGGCCCTGACGCAGCGGTCCAGGTAGGCGCGGCTCACCTCGATGCTGGTGCGCAGTTCGGCCAGGGTGAAGCCGACGCTCTGAAACTCCGCGATCGCCTTGCCGAACGCCTGCCGCTCACGGACGTAGTCGAGGGTCCAGCGGAACGCCGCCTCCGCCGAGCTCTGCGCGGCCACCGCGATGCCCAGGCGCTCGCGGGGCAGATTCTGCATCAGGGAGGCCAGGCCGCTGCCGACCGGGCCGAGCAGGTTGGCGGCCGGGACGCGGGCGCTCTCGAAGAACAGCTCCGCGGTGTCCTGCGCCTGCAGGCCGACCTTGTCCAGCTTGCGCCCGCGGGTGAAGCCGGGGGTGTCGCGCTCCACCACGAAGAGGCTGTAGCCCTTGCTGCCGGCGTCCGGGTCGGTCCGCGCCACGAGCACGATCAGGTCGGCCAGGATGCCGTTGGTGATGAAGGTTTTGGAGCCGTTGAGCACCCAGTGGTCGCCGTCGCGGACGGCGGTGGTGGTGATGCCCCGCAGGTCGCTTCCGGCCGCGGGTTCGCTCATCGCGATCGCCCCGACGGTCTCCCCGGTGACGAAGCCGGGCAGCCACCGCTCCTGCTGCTCCTCCGTCGCGAGGTTCAGCAGGTATCCGAGGACGATGTCGTCGTTGGTGCTGAAGGAGGACTGCAGCGAGGAAGCGCCGACGCGGGCGATCTCCTCGCACAGCACCACGCGGTAGCGGAAGTCGGGCTCTCCCGCGCCGCCGAAGCGCTCCGGCACCGAGAGGCCCACCAGTCCGGCGCGACCCGCCTTCTTCCAGGTCTCCCGGTCCACGCAGCGCTCCTCGTCCCAGCGCTGCATGTTCGGCACGACCTCCCGATGGACGAAGGACCGCGCGGTCTCGCGGTACGCCTCGTGGTCGGGCTCGAAAAGGTCAGTGTCCATCGGTTCTCCTCGTTCGGGGCAAGGTGGGCACCGCGCGGATCGACCGAGCGACCTCGGTCCGCGTGGGCGGGGAAGGACGACCGCGGTGTCGCGGCGGAAGGGGACGGGCCGTCCGGGCGGAAGGTCCCGGACGTGGGGACGGCGTCGGACGGCCGGTGGGTCCCTCGGCGCCCGCGGGGGTCGCCGGGCGCCGGACCACCCCGCCGCTCACAGGTCGAGCACCAGGGTCGCGGAGAGGCAGCGGGAGACGCACGGCATCATCGTCCTGCCCTCCTGCCGCTCCTTCTCGGAGAGCAGGGAGTCACGGTGGTCGGGACGCCCCTCCAGCACCGGGGTCTCGCAGGTGCCGCAGGTGCCCTCGCGACAGGAGGTGGTCAGCGCGGCCCCCGCGTCGTCCAGCACGTCGGCGAGGGAGCGGTCGGCGGGCACGGTCAGCGTGGTGCCGGAGCGGGCCAACTTCACCACGAAGCTCCCCGGCTCGGGGGCGTCCTCGAACTCCTTGGGGGCGAAGCGCTCCAGGTGCAGGCTCCCCTCCGGCCAGGACGTGGTGAGCTTCTCCACCGCCGCCAGCAGCGGTTCCGGTCCGCAGCAGTACACCGCGACGTCGTCCCGCTGCTCCCCCAGCACCGACTCCAGGTCCAGCAGTCCGCACTCGTCCTGCGGCTGGACGCGCACCTGGTCGCCGGGCTGCTCGGCGAGCACGTCGAGGAAGGCCATGCTGGAGCGCGTCCGCCCGCCGTACAGCAGGGTCCAGCGGGCTCCGGCCGCCTCCGCGCGGCGGATCATGGGCAGCAGCGGGGTGATCCCGATGCCGCCGGCGACGAAGAGGTACTCCGGGCTGTCCACGAGGGCGAAGTTGTTGCGGGGGCCGCGCACCCGCACCACGTCCCCTTCGGCCAGCCGGTCGTGCACGTGCGCCGAGCCGCCGCGACCGGCCGGCTCACGCAGGACCGCCACCTGGAGTTGCGACCGGTCCGACTCGTCGCCGCACAGGGAGTACTGACGGACCAGGTCGTCGTCGAGCAGCAGGTCGAGGTGCGCGCCCGGCTCCCACGTCGGCACGTCGCCGCCGTCGGGCCGCGCCAGGGTCAGACGCACCACGTCCTGGGCCACCCGGTCACGCCGTCGGACGACCAGTTCGTGCACACTCTCGTTCGCCGGCACCGCTCTCACCTCTCAAGCAGTCGCGGACCTTCCGTCCGCCGCAACCAAATAACCTTATGGCTGTAGATTAACTCTCCCCCTCGTCCACCGCCACCCCCTCCGCGAAGAAGACGGTTCCCCCCCCGTCCGGGCGTCTTCGGAGCCGGGACGCACCGGCCCGGGGGCGGGGAGGCTCACGGAACCATCGCGAGGCGGCGGAGCGCGGGGGCCGGCCCCAAAGACGGGGCCGGCCGGGGAAAAAGCGGCAGAGCCTGCCCGACTCCCGGTCACGACGGGGACAGGCCGACCCGGGCACGGTGTCGCAGCCCGGCATACGGGGCGCCACTCGACGTCCAGGCAGACGTAGGCCCGGCCGCGGTCGGCACGCGTACGGCAGCCCGGAGAGCACCCGAACGGGCGGGGCCGCACCGGAAACCGACGTCCGGTGAACCCGGCGTCGCCGGTGCGGGGTCGTGTCCCGCATCGTGGTGCAGGGGATCAAGCGTTACGCGTTCCGGTACGAGGCCCCTGACGATCTCCGGAGAGGCGGCAGTCCATGAAGCGCCCTGCTGAGGCGAGTCGAACGCCCGGCCCGGCGGAGCCACCGTCCCCGACCTGCGGATTCCGGCGCCTTGAGCGGCTGCACCACCCGGCGGGACGCCATCCGGTGCGGCCGGATGCGGCCGCAGGATGTTCACGACAGCGCGGTCGACCACGTGGAGGCACTGCTGTGGGGCGAAGGTTACGGCTGGTGCGGGAACCCAATCTTCGTCACGATCACCTCAATGTCGGCGCCACGGACGGAGCGGGCGGTGCCGTTGAGGACCTAGAGGTCCGGCGTGCCCCCGGCAGAGCCGGCCAAGCCGCTGCGCCGGTGCTCGCACTGGATCACCCAGTGCCGTCCATAGGGATCGGTGACCTTCATGTCGGCACTCAAGTCCCCGCCGACCCCGACACGGACCGCGTTCCGGCAGCCGTCACGGCCCATCAAGTCCCGCACGACGCTGGTGCCGTAGCGTTCCAGCGCCGTCTCCCGGGTGCCGCAGGACTCGCTCTGCGCGGCCCAGTGGGGGAACTCGGCGCGGCTTCAGCCGGCCATCGGGCCGTGCGCCGCCACCGTCAGCCCGGCCAGGTCCTTGCACGCCTGCTCGACGCCGGGCAGGCCCAGCAAAGCCGTGATCATGCCAGCCGCCCGGCCACCGCCCGCACCGGGGCCGAGGGGAACGGCTCGCCGTCCACTGTCCCCGGCGACGCGACCTCGCGGACGATCAGCCTCACGGCGGTCGGACGCCGTCGTCGAGTGACCTTGGGTCAACCGTTCGTCTTCCCCGCCCGGGCACGGGTGGGAGCCGTGGGGCGCAGGACGGTTCCGCCGTCCCGGCGGACGTGCCCTTCCCGTTCCCGGCCCGGGCCCGCACCCAAAAGCCGGCGCGAACAGGTCACCCGGAGCCCACCAGGAGGAGGGCGAAGTCTCCGTACTGGTACACGATCTGATCTTCCGTCAGCTCTCCGTCCTCGCGGTACCAGACGGCCACGCCCATCCCGAGGTCCAGGATCGCGTACGAGGCCAGGCGGGCCGAGGCGACGTGGAAGCGTCCCGCGGCGACCCCGGCCTCGACCAGCTCGCGGAACGCCTTCTCGTACGTGTCGCGCCGGTCCAGGACCGCGGTGCTGTGCGGTTCCTCGAGGCTGCGGATCTCCCGGTTGCCGACGAATGCCTCGAGTCGGTGCCGCGCGTGGTAGCGGACGTGGGCCTCGGTGGCGCGCCTGAGCCGTTCGGCGGGGTCCTCGGTCCCGGCGACGGCGGTCCGGTGGGCGGTGAGCAGCGCGTCCATCGTGCCGATCATGATCTGCGCGAGCAGCGCCTGTTTGGAACTGACGTGTTTGTACAGGCTCGGCCCGCGGACACCGACGGCCGCACCGATGTCGGCCATGGTGGTGGCCTGGTACCCGCGCTGGGTGAACAGTTCCAGGGCTGCGGCGCGGATCGCGTGGGCGCGCGAGGTGCCGTCGGGCCGGTTCGCAGCAGTGTCTCGATGGATACGGGGCTGCGGCACGGAAGACTCCTCGGCGTGGGCTGCGAGATTCGGCTAGTACATGTTAGCGGGATCTGAAGACAACCAGGGGGTGAATCCCTGCTGCCCTTGACAAGCAGCGCAATAGCCCGCTCTCATGTGGCTAACGTCTATTAGCCAGGCTGCCGGGTCGCGCAGTGCACGAACCTGCCTGGCGTCAGGAGGCACCGTTGCCCGTGAACCCGGACCACAGCCCCGAGGTCGTGGAGCTCGCCCGCCGGACGGCCAAGTTCGTCCGCGAGGTGGTGATCCCGGCCGAGGAGGAGCACGGCGGGGTCCCCGCCACCGGAGGGGAGGTACTGCGGACGCGCCTTCAGGAGGCCGCACGCGGGGCCGGGGTCTTCGCCCCGCACGTCCCCTCGGAATACGGCGGCCACGGTCTGGACATGCGCGGTCGCGCGCTGGTGTTCGAAGAGGCCGGCTACTCGCTGTTCGGTCCACTCGCCCTGAACATCGCGGCCCCCGACGAGGGCAACATGCACATGCTGGAGGCGATCGCCACCCCGGAACAGAAGGAGCGCTACCTGCGCCCACTCGCCGAGGGGCGGGTGCGGTCGTGCTTCGCGATGACCGAGCCGGCGCCCGGCGCCGGCTCGGACCCCTCGGCACTGACCACCCGCGCCGAGAAGGTGCCCGAAGGCTGGCGGATCGACGGCCGCAAGTGGTTCATCACCGGCGCGGACGGCGCGGCGTACGCGATCTGCATGGCCCGCACCTCCGGCGAACCCGGGGCCCGGGGCGGGGCGACGATGTTTCTCGTCGACGCCGACAACCCCGGGATGAAGATCGTGCGGCACATCGACACCCTGGACGAGGCCTTCTTCGGCGGACACTGCGAGGTGCTCTTCGACAACTGCGTCGTGCCGGACGAGGCGGTGCTCGGCGAGGTCGACAAGGGCTTCGAGTACGCGCAGGTCCGGCTCGGCCCCGCCCGGATGACGCACTGCATGCGCTGGCTGGGCATCGCCCGCCGCGCCCAGGACATCGCGGTGGCCCGCGCCGCCGACCGGCAACTGTTCGGCTCCCGGCTCGCGGAACTCGGCATGGTCCAGCAGATGATCGCCGACAACGAGATCGACGTCGCCGCCTCGCGCGGACTGATCCTGCAGGCCTGCCGGGAGCTGGACCAGGGCCGCTCCGGGGCGCAGTCCACCGCGATCGCCAAGACGTTCACCGCCGAGGCGGTGTGGCGCGTCGTCGACCGGTCGCTGCAGATCTGCGGCGCGCTGGGCGTCTCCGGGGACATCCTGCTCTCCCGCTTCCTGCGCGAGGTGCGCCCGTTCCGCATCTACGACGGCCCCTCCGAGACCCACCGCTGGGCGATCGCCCGCCGGGTCGTCCGACGCCACCTGGACGGCCGGACCGCGGGAGCGCAGCCGTGAGCTCCGAGGCGACGAGCCCCCAGGGCCTGGACCTGGCGGCCCTCCAGCAGTACTTCGAAGCCCGTGTGCCGGAGACCGCGGGGCCGCTGCGGGCCGAACTGCTGCACGGCGGCCGCTCCAACCTGACCTACCTGGTCACCGACGGCCGCTCCCGGTGGGTCGTGCGCCGCCCCCCGCTCGGCGTCCTGACGCCGTCCGCGCACGACGTGGGGCGCGAGTACCGGATCGTCGCCGCGCTGCAGGGCACCGGCATACCGGTCGCCCGGACGGTGGCGCTGTGCGAGGACCCCGGCGTGCTCGGCGCGCCGTTCTGCGTCGTCTCCCACGTGGCGGGCACGGTGCTGCGCACCCACGACGACCTCCACGCCCTCTCCCAGACGGACATCGACCACTGCGCCGGCGCCCTCGTCGAGGTGCTCGCACGGCTGCACGCCGTGCCGTACGAGGAGGCCGGGCTCACCGGCTTCGGCCGGCCCGAGGGCTACCTGACCCGGCAGGTCCGGCGCTGGCGCGACCAGTGGTCACGCGTCGCCACCCGCGACCTGCCCGACATCGACACC
This sequence comes from Streptomyces sp. GDS52, assembly GCF_052246875.1. NCBI lineage: Bacteria > Bacillati > Actinomycetota > Actinomycetes > Kitasatosporales > Streptomycetaceae > Streptomyces > Streptomyces sp. GDS52. The sequence continues at coordinate 6,595,865 of NZ_CM125966.1, read as the reverse complement.
CTCCACCAGCGCCTGGCCGCCGAGGTGCCCGCCGAGAGCGGCGCGGCCATCGTCCACGGCGGCTACCGCATCGACAACGCCATCCTGGATCCGGCCGACCCGGGTACGATCCGCGCCCTCGTCGACTGGGAGATGGCCACCATCGGCGACCCGCTCGCCGACCTGGGCATGACCCTGGCCTACCGGGACCCCGCGTTCGACCCGGTACTGGGCGGCTCCGCCGCCTCCACCAGCAACCGGCTCCCCTCCCCCCGCGACCTCGCCGAGCACTACGCCCGCGTCTCCGGCCGGGATCTGGGACGGCTCGCCTTCTACCTCGGCCTCGGCTACTTCAAGATCGCCGTGATCGCCGAAGGCATCCACGCCCGCCACCAGGCCGGAATGACCATCGGCCACGGATTCGAAACGGTCGGCGACGCGGTGCCCCTGCTCGCGGCGGCGGGACTGCGCGCACTGGCGGAAGGGAACATCTCGTGAACACCCGGGCAGTCACAGTGGATTCCCCGAAAGAGGAGCGCCTGGCCGCGCTCGTCACCGGATCCCACCGGGTCGGCATTCGTCCGGCCGGCACCGAATCCGTAAAGGCCACCGCGCGCGAGGGAGCTGCGAGAAGAGTGCCTCGATCTCAGCTGACGAGGCGTCAGTGAAGTCAGCATCAGGTCGGCAAGAGCCCGGCCACAGCTGCTCACAGACGGCCACACCGGGGAACCGCCTGCCATCCCGGCTCCGGTCCGCACCCCGCTCAGCCGTCCTCCCGCGAGCGACCGGAAGGCGGGAGGCAGCGCCCGCCCACCTCCCGCCCACCAGCCACCAGGACTCAGGCGTTCCCGCAGGTCAACGCACCCTTCCCTGCGGCTTCAGCGGCACCGGCGGCAGCTCGGGGGCGGGCAGTGGGGCGCCGTCGTAGCCCTTCACCTCGCCGAAGCGGGTGCCGGTCATCCAGTCCTGGCGGGCCTGTTCGATCTCTTCCTGGGTGCGGCCGATCCCGTTCCAGAACATAGCGAATGCTGCACGCATCAGTGCAGGTCAGCGGCTTTCTGAACTGCTGACGGTCAGCAAACTGTCAGCATCGGTCCTGGAAGAATCAGCAACCGTGATTTCCGCTGCGTTGGTTCGCGGGACGGGGTCGTTCTTCAAGGAGTGTGAGCATCCGCGGTCGCGGTGGTCGGAGTGCCCGCACTCCTACAAGATCCGGTATCGGTCTGCGGCCGGGAAGCAGGTGAAGGAGTCTGGTTTTGCGACCCAGGACGAGGCCGTCGCGCGTTTGACGAAGGTCTACAACGCGATGAAGGCGGCGCCACGTGCTCAGGCGAGGGTGGACCGGATCGGCAAAGTGCGGGGCGATGCGGTTCGAGGAGTACACCGCGGAGTGGAAGGCCGGGCAGCGGGATCCGGGGCCGGCGTCGGTGGTGCATCTGGACTCGCTGCTGGGCAGTCGGCGGATGAACACCTTCGACCACAAGGTCGTTGAGGACTTCATCCAGACCATGGAACGCAACGGCGTCGGCCTGGCTACCCAGGGCGTTGTTCCGGCAGGCGAAGAAGAACGGGTGGATCTTCCGCGACCCCACGATCCGGATCCGTGTCCCCCGGCAGGCCGGCCGCGTGATCCAGGCCCTCGACCAGGTCATTGCCACCGCCACCACCCCGGACCTCCAGCTCATCATCGCCCTGGCCGCCGTCCACGCGGCACGGCTCAAGACGATCCGCACGATGTTGCTGGACGATGTGGACATCGGCAACCGGCGCATCACCGTCGGCGGTCACATCCGCCCGCTCGACGACCTCACCCGCCGTGCTCTCCTGGACTGGCTCGACTACCGGCGCAGCCGCTGGCCGACCACGGCCAGCCCTCACCTGCTGATCCCCCAGAAGACCGCCGTCGAACTCGGCCCGGCCGGCAAGCTCTGGACCACCCGGGCCACCCGCAACCTCACCGCCACCCTCGAACGGCTCCGCGTCGACCGCCAGCTCGAAGAGGCCCTCACCCATGGCGCCGACCCACTCCACCTCGCCTTCGGCATCGACGAGAAGACCGCCATCCGCTACGCGGACTCGGCTCGCGCACTTCTGGGAGAGGCCGCCGAGCAGGCATCACAGTGACCAAATGCGTTCGCCCTGGTCCACCTTGTGACGAGATCATGGACAGATGCCGTCGACCGAATCAGCAGCCCGTGCGCTTCAGGACCATGCCGTTCTCTGGAGCACCGGCGAGAGCCGTGCCATTGACGTCGTCAACGCCGCCTGTGATGCACTCGTTGCCGGCCTCGACGGTCCCGCCCTGCGGATCCTTGCCGCTTGCACACGCGCGGAGGCGGATTACGACGTCCCCGAGCTCCTTCCCCCAGCACTCGGCGAACTGGGACTCGCTTTCTGTCCGCCTGGCAGCGTTGGCGGCCAGGAAGCCGCCGCACGAGCACTTGCCGCCCGGATGCTGACCGGCGAGCTGACCCCACGAGAGTTGGCCTTCCGGATCCACCAGCGCTTCGGACACGAGCTGCCGCTGACCGAACGGCTCGCGGAACTCGATGACGAGTACGACACCCTCGAATACAGCGACAGAACACCGGCGCAGGTCGACGCCGATGTCACGGCCGAAGCCCTCCTGCTCGCTCAGCACTCTCGTGTTCCGACCGAACCCACGGATGCACAGACCTGAAGCACACCGTTGGGCCCGGGGGGCGAGCTGAAGAGTCCTCGGTTTCCCTGAACCCACGGGGATCACGGCCCTGTGCTTGCATAGCTACGGCCAGGTGGCGTGTAGCGCTGAGTAACGGTCCTGGAGGCAACGGAGTTGGTGTATCCGGCGTCCGCCCAGACCAGGCCGACACTGCGGAAGCCGACCCCGAGCCGGGCCAGGACCGCACGGCCCCGGCATGGTTCTCCCGGACCCCGGAGCAACTGGTCTCCGGGGCCAGGTGCCCGGTGCTGCTGTCGCCGGACAGGCCGAGGCGCCTCCGGCACCGCTTCGGATGCCGGAGGCGCCGGGCATCGCCTCTGCGTGGAGCCGGGTGACGAGGCCTCCGGGGCTCACATGGGGTCGGTCAGGTTCCTCAGGGAACGCGGACGCAGTTCGTGCTGCCGCTGAGCGGCTCGTGCTTGATCGCCTTGCGGGTGTTCGGGCCATATTCCCCGTCCGCCGGCGTACCGGCCGCTTGCTGGGCCTTGATGAGCGCGTTCCGGGTGGCGGGGCCGAACGACTTGTCCACCGTCAGACCCGCTTTGTAGCACTTGTTGAGCGTCGTCTGCAGTTGCCGGACGGCTTCGCCGTATGTGCCCTGCACCAGGTTGCAGTTGACGTTGGTACCCGTCCGATAGACGGGAACCCAGGCTCCGCTGTACGAGGCCACCCAGTCGCATGTGGGGGTCGCGGCCGCAGCGGGACTCGCGGGCGCCAGTGCGATCATGCCTGCCGCGAACGTCGTGGCCGCGGCAACCGCAGCCTTTACCTTGCGCATGAACTCTCCTCCGAAGGGGGTCGGGTTCGGGAACCCTGTCGTGCGCCCAGAGTGTCGGGAGGAGGAGCCTTGGGCCACGACTTTCCCTCTGGCTGCAATAACCATGGTCAGTACGGCGCACGGCATGCAGAATTCTGCCGGGCCGAGAGCAGACGAGGGGACGGGACGTCGCATGTTGAGAGTCCACTTCACCACTGAGGACCTGCTCCGTACGAAGGTGGCGCCGGGGCCGGACCCCCTATGGGAGGCGGTACTCAGCGCCAACCTGCTCGGCAACCGCGACGGGCAGGCGGTTTTCGACCCCTGGCGCGCGCGGACCCGGGCTCGACTCCGCCACCTCGCCCCCGGACACGCTCAGTTGATCCGCTGCCTCGCCCCGCCTCGCAGTGACTTCCCGGACTTCCTCACCCCGCCGGAAGGGATGCATGGCCCGGAGGTAGGAGTCGACGCCGTTCTCGCCACCCCGGCCCAGCGATTACGCGCGGAGCTGGCGGTCCTTCCCGCCCTGCCGGCATGGATACGCCCCCTGGCCGAAGGCGACCTGGCTGCCGTCACCAACCTCGGCCACGCGCTGCTCGGCTACCACCGCGTGGCGATCGCCCCGTACTGGCCCCGGATCCGGGCCCTCGTCGAAGCAGACCGGGCGGTGCGCGCACGCTCCCTGCTCGACGGGGGAGCTGATGGCCTGCTGCACAGCATGCGACCGACCCTCCGCTGGAACTCGCCCGTGCTGGAAGCCGACTACCCGGTCGAGCGTGACGTCCACCTCGACGGCCGGGGCTTGCTCCTGATCCCGTCGGTCTTCTGCTGGCGCACCCCGGTCGCCCTCATCGATCCGACCCTCGACCCGACGCTCGTCTATCCCGTCTCCCGAGGGGCGGGATGGTGGACGGTCGCCCGCACCGGCCAGGCCGCGGACCGCGCCCTGGCCCGCGTGCTCGGCCCGGGTCGTGCGCTGACCCTCCGCATGGTCGAGGAGGGCTGCACGACGGGTGAACTGGCCCGGCGGACCGGCCTCGCCGCGCCCACGGCCAGTCGCAACGCGACGGCCCTCCGGGAAGCCGGGCTGATCGCATCCCTGCGGACAGCGAACACGGTGACCCATGTCCTCACCCCGCTGGGGGCGGCCCTGCTCAGCGCCGACTCCTCGTACGGGCCCGGATGCCACCTCTCACCCGCGGGGCCGTCCGCGGACCCCGCGGGACAGGGATGCTGGTGATCCCGCCGGCTCCGGCCCGGAGTCCCGGTCCGTGGCGCTCCCCGCGGACCGGGACATCGGACTCAACCACTGCACTCGCGCAGGTACTCGCGCTGGATCGAGGGCGCATTGGAGCGGGAGATTTTCGGGGGGGGTGCCAAGCGGATGAGTCGGCCCCGGCGACAGATAGAGGCGTTCCGCTGCCCCAAGTGCGGGCACCTCGAGCTGTTCGCCACCGGCGAGGTGCAGTTGGTCCTTGTTGTCCCGAACATCGGCATGGGCGGTCACGCGTCGCGCGCTGAGGCCCTCCGAGCTTCGGTACCCCGCCCACCTGTCCGCAGGCTGCCAGTTCGAACATCCCGAACGCATCAGAAAAACTGGGATTTCGGCGGGAGCGGGCGGGGATCAGAATGTCCCACGCCCGGCCGCAGGCGGAAGCGAATTCCTCGTCATCCGGCGTATCCGTAGTCTTTTTCACGTGCTGGCTTTCGCTCCGTTGCCGTGCTGCTGGGTCACTTTGGTGTCGGGCCTGAGCGGTGCTGAGCTGGTACTTTACTGGCGTTGGTTGAGAAGCATTCGTCCGCCTCGTGAGATTGACCAGCTCAACGAGATGAGAGTCAACAGTGGCAGCACCCCCATCTCCGGCTGCCCGTGCGTGCCGTCCTCTACAGTTCGTCGGCGAGTGCCCCGGCCAGCTGACGCCATTCGGCCCGCGGCAGGCCGGCGCCGCCCTCGTCGGCGGTGAGCACCTGGAGCGCGACGTGGTCGGCGCCGGCGTCGAGGTACTCCCGCGTCCGGGCCTTCACGTGCTCGGCGTCGCCCAGGGCAAAGAGGGCGTCGAGAAGACGGACGCTGCCGCCGCCCTCGAAGTCGCTCTCCGCGAACCCCAGGCGCAGCAGGTTGTCGGTGTAGTTGGGCAGTCGAAGGTACATCCCCAGCATGTTCCGCGCAGTGGTGCGGGCCCGGTCGAGGTCGGTGTCGAGCACTACCGACAGTTCCGGGGCGAGCAGCGCGTCGGGGCCGAGCACCTCGCGTGCCTCCGCCGTGTGCTCGGTGGTGACGAGATAGGGGTGTGCGCCCAGCGCCCGGCCGGTCGCGAGCCTCAGCATCTTCGGGCCGAGCGCCGCGAGGATTCGATGTCCGGAGTTCACGGGCGGGGTGGCGGCGTCGAGTGCGTCGAGGTAGGCCACCATCGCGCTGTACGGCTTCGCGTACTGCGGCACCATCGGGCCATGGCTGACGCCCAGGCCGAGGACGAATCGCCCGCGCGCGCTCGCGTCGATCGCTGCGATTCGCGCCGCCACCTCCTCGGCGGTGTGGTCCCAGATGCTGAGGATGCCGGTGGCCACGGTGACCGTGCGGGTGACGGCGACGACAGCCGCGGCGTCGTCGGGCGAGGGACTACCCCCGATCCAGAGAGTGCCGTACCCCAGCTCTTCGAGCTCGGCGACCGCGTCCGCGATCGCCTCTTTGCCCGCGTCGTTTGCCCGCGACCCGTGCAGGGCACTGCTCCAGATGCCGACCCGTCCGAATGCCTCGCGTGTCTCAGAAGTCATGGTGTGATCAACAGCGACCCGGGCCCGCTATTCCCGGCTGGGCGGGCATTCATCCGTTTCCCGCACTCCGACTGCGGGCCTCCCACCCCCGTTACCTTCTTCGTGGCTCCGCAATGGGGCCTCCGGCCTTCGGGCCCGGCATGACCTCCCCCCTTGTCGTTCATGATCCGGGGGTGGTGTCACCGGGACCGAAGGCATCGCCAGACCGCTGATGAGGGGCTTGAGTACCGGCGGCGCTGTCACGTTGTCGGGTGGGTCGTTGCCTGAAGGTGTGTCGGGGCGTGGGGGCTTGCGGCTCGGGCCTGTGTTCAGGCCGTGGTGGGCCGGCCGGCGTCGGTGATCTGGTCCCAGATGGCGAAGCGGACGGTCATCTCAGCTCGGTAGCCGGAGGCTGTCATCAGGTGGCGTCGGGGCCGGAAGTGGGGTGAGATGCCGCTGAACGCGGACAGGAATCGCTGTGCCCCGCCGACAGAGCGGAAGCCCTTCATAGCGCGTTCACGCTGCCGCGTGGGCTGGTGACTGTTCTCCGCCCGGTTGTTGAGGTACTTCGAACTGCGGTGCTCGACGGAGGGCATGACCTCGCGATGGACGGCGCCGTAGGAGCGGAGCTTGTCGGTGACGACCACCCGGGGCACCGAACAGGTCTTCTGTATCAGGCGGCGGAAGAACCGCCTGGCCGCGGCGGTGTCCCGCCGGTTCTGCACGAGGATGTCCAGCACGTTGCCGTCGGCGTCGACGGCCCGCCACAGGTACTTCAGCTCACCGTTGACCTTGATGAAGACCTCGTTCAGGTGCCATGTGTCGCCGGGGCCGGGGCCGGGGCCGGCGACTGCGTAGTCCGTTTGCGTAGGCCTGGCCGAACTTCCCACACCAGCGCCGCACCGTCTCATACGAGACGAGCACACCACGCTGAAGCATCAGCTCCTCCACCTCGCGGAACGACAGCGGGAAGCGGAAGTACAACCACACGCAGTGGGCAATGATCTCGACCGGGTACCGGTGCCCCCTGTACGACGGTGCGCTGTCCACAGACGACCCCTCGCAGCCTGATCAACCCGAAGATCATCCCACCCGGTCAACCAACGTGACAACGCCCAGCCAACCGTTTGCCGACCTCACCGAAGCGCTCCAGGGGCGCACTGTCACGTTGTTGATTACGTGGGTCTCTGACGGCGCGTCGGGGCGTGGTGGGGCCGGGGTTTCGGGCCGGCGCTCAAGCCCCGGCGGGCCGTCAGAAACTTACGCACCCAATACTGTGACAGCGCCAGTCACGCTGTTTTATGTCATCCGAACGTGGCAACCAGCCGCCCGATGACTTCGCCGCGCTCGAGCCGGCCGATCCCGTCGGCGATCTCCTCAAACCCGATTTCGGTGATGCGCGAGGACAGCTTTCCTTCGGCGACGAGGTCCAGCACCGCCGCGCAGTCCTCCTTCGTTCCGGCCTGCGAGCCGACAAGTTCGACCTCGTTGAGGGTGAGTGCCTGCAGGTCAATCTCGGCTCGGGCGAGGCCGAGGCCCACCTGGACGATCCGGCCGCCCCGGCGAACGGAGCGGATCGCGCCGTCGGTGGTCGTTCCGAAGCCGGCGAAGTCGATGACCACGTCGAGGTCCTCGCCGGCGAAGTCGGTGATGTCGTTCGCGACCCTCTCAGCGCCGAGCGAGCGTGCGAAGTCGTGAACGCGTTCGTTCTTCTCGGCGACGAACAACGTCGCGCCAAGTGCGCGCGCAGCCTGCGCGCCGAGTGAGCCGAGCCCGCCGAGGCCGATGATCCCGACCCGGGAGCCAGCAGTGACCTTTCCCTGCACCGAGACCGCATGGTACGAGGTGAGACCTGCGTCCGTGGCAGCTGCCGCCTGGTCGAACGGCACTCCCTCGGGCAGGGGGACGACGAGTCGTTCGAGGACGACAACCTCGTCCGCAAACCCGCCGTTCTTCGAGGTGCCCGGTCCTTCGATGGCCGCGGGGATGACGACCTTCTGACCGACGGTGAACTGGGTGACGTCGGATCCCACGGCGGAGACGACGCCCGCGATCTCATGGCCGAGCGTGATCGGACGGAACGGCAGCAGCGGCGTCAGTGTGCCGTCGAGGAACCCGATGTCGCTGTGGCAGAGCCCAGCGGCGCGGACATGCACCACGAGTTCGTCCGCGGCCGGCGTCGGCGTCGGCACCTCGTTCAGCGTGAGGGGTGCTCCGACTTCGGTGAACTGCCATGCGCGCATCATTCGCTCCTTCAGCACTTTTCTCCCGGCGGATGGCCGGTGTGTGACCGACCACTGAATCTATAATGGTACCCAGTCCCAAAAATACCCTGCCCTACGCTCGGATGATGACTACCTCCCGTCCTCGCCGCGGACGACCCCCGGCCTCGTCCCGCGAGGCGCTCACGGAGATCGCCTTCGAACTCCTGCTCCGTGATGGCTATGAGGCAACGACACTGCAAGCCATCATGATCGCGGGCGGCGTCGGACGCTCGACGCTGTTCCGCTACTTCGGCTCGAAGGCGGGGATCGTGTGGAGCGAGTTCGATCGTGCCGTCGAACGACTGCGATCAGCGCTCCATGACGCCGACGACGCGCCCGTGATGGCTGCCGTGCGGTCGGCGGTCGTCCGGTCGACACAGCTGTCCGAGGCGGCGGCACCGACCTCGTGGCTCGATCGCTTCCGGGTACTCGACCGGGACGCCGCGCTCGTCGCGGAGACTGCTGCGCATTGGCGCGTATGGGCCGAGGTGGTAAGCGGCTACGTGGAGGAGCGCACGGGACTCGACGCGAGCGCTCCGGTTCCGGCCGCGATCGGCGGAGCCGTGCAGGCGGCCTACGTCGCGGTGCTCCGGCAGTGGGCCGCAGCGGGCGCAGCGGCGGTCAACATCGACGAGCTCGACAACGCGCTCTGTCCGGTCACCGACGCGTTCCAAGCGGTCCTCGACGGCATGCCGCGCCCCTGATTGACGGACGGCTTGACGTGCTCCCTGGCCTGAGAGGGCATTTAATGTGACCGGGTTGCCACTTATGCCCTAGTAGGTTCCTCGCCAGGTTGGCGTGACCTCGTCCGTTATGCGCTTGGCGAGGTTGTCGATCGAAGCGATGTGGATCATGGCTTCGGAGCTGGCGGCGAGGGTCTCGTAGTCGCGGGCAAGTCGTCTGTGCATCATGATCCAACCGATGCTCCGCTCCACCACCCAACGTCTTTTCAGGACGTGAAAGCCGCGGGTTCCTGGGTTTTTGTCGACGACTTCGACATCGATCCCAAGTTTCGCGCCGTGTTCGACGACGGTCTTCTTGAAGCCGGTGTCGACCCAGCTCTTGGCGATGGTTGGATAGGTGTTTTTCGCCTGGTCGAGGAGGCGTATCCCCAGGGCGTTTTCGGAGAGGCCGGCGGCGGTGACGGTCACGGCGAGGATCAGGCCGATGGTGTCGGTGAGGATGCCTCGCTTCCTGCCCACGATCTTCTTCGCGGCATCGGTTCCCTGGCTGGTCACGGGCACGTTGGTGGAGGTCTTGACACTCTGGGTGTCGATCACGGAGGCCGTCGGCTCGGGCTTCCGGCCTTCCTTGACGCGGGCCAGGGCGGTGAGGTCGTAATTGAGCTGGGTGAAGATTCCCTCGTCGCGCCAGGCGGCGTAGTAGAAGTAGACGGTGCCGTGGCCGGGGAAGTCGTGCGGGAGGTATTTCCAGGGGATTCCGGTGCGGTTGAGGTAGAGGAGCGCGTTGAACACGTCGCGCAGGTCGACTTTCGCCGGCTGGCCGGTGGGGCGACGTTCGAGACGGGCATTGCGCCAGGCCGTCAACGTCGGTTCGATCAGGGCCCATCGGGCGTCCGACAGGTCGCTGGGATACGGCTTGCGCTCACTCACAGCACAGCCTGAGCATGGGCATGCCGGAACTTCTCGTTCCGCTGATGGCTGGGAGGTTCTGCTGCATCTCTACGCCAGACGGGTTTCCGAACCCAGAAGCGGATGAGACGGGTGGCGAGGCTACCGCCCTGCCGGGCGACGTTCTTCGCGCATCGGGCTATCCGTAATGAAGCGGGACACTCGTATAAGGCGCGTATGTGCCTTGGCCTGCATAAACGCCCTCTGAACAGGCTGGAGCTGGCCGGGGAGACGCTGCGGGCCGCGCTGGAGGCTCTGGCCTGTGCCGCCCCGGACTGGCCGGCCGATGCGGTGCCGGTTCGGGAGTGGGCCGAACGGTACGGGCAGCGAACCGACTCGTGGCACCCGCCTGCCTCGAAGGCCAAGCGCGCGGAGATGGCCCTGGTCTACGGCCGGGACGGATTCGCACTCCTGGAGGCGGTCCGCTCGCCGGCCGCACCGGTGTGGCTGCGCGATCTGCCGGCGCTACGGGTTCTGCGCACGGTGTGGATGCAGAACTACCACCGCACCGTCACCGCGGCGGGGACGGAGGTGAAGCGGCGGGAGAGCGAGGATCTCCCGCCCGGGAGACTCCGCCTCGCCTCTCCCTACGACACCGACGCACGCTACGGCCTCAAGCAAGGCTCCTGGTGGACCGGGTACAAGGTCCACATCAGCGAGACCTGCGACGATCCGGTACCTGACCCGGCCGACGGCGAACCCGCGCCCCGGATCATCACCAACATCGCCACCACCGACGCCACGGTCACCGACGCGGAGATGACCGAACCGATCCATCAGCTGCTGGCCGCCCGTGACCTGCTGCCGGCCGAGCACTTCCTCGACTCCGGCTACCCGTCGGCCGAACTCATCGTCGCAGTGAAACGCAACTTCGGCGTCGCCCTGGTCACCCCGGTGCTGTTGAACAGCTCGCCCCAGGCCCGCGCCGGTGCCGGATTCGATCGGACGGCCTTCACCATCGACTGGGACAAGCGCCAGGCCGTCTGCCCGCGCGGAAGCACCAGCACCTGGTGGAGCCCCGCCAGCCAGCGCGGGGCGCCGGCCATCGTCGTCAAGTTCGACAAGCAGACCTGCCAGGCCTGCCCCGTCCGCGACCGGTGCACCCGCTCCAGGACCGGAGGCCGCTCGCTCTCCCTCCAGCCTCGCGAACGGCAAGAAGCCCTCGACCAGGCCCGCGCCGAACAGATCAGCGAGCAGTGGCGCACCAAGTACGGCACCCGCGCCGGCATCGAAGGCACCATCCACCAGGCCGTCGCGGTCACCGGCATGAGACGCGCTCGCTACCGCGGCCTGCCCAAGACACACCTCGAACACGCCTTCTCCGCGGTCGCGCTGAACCTGCTCCGTCTCGACGCCTGGTGGAACGGCCACCCGCTCGACCGCACCCGGACCGGGCACCTCGCCCGCCTCGACCTCTCCCTCACCGCATAACTCGAAGTAGGTGCAGCTCTCTCGAAGGGATTGGCTGATGGGAGGTTGCAGGTCGGACTGCGGGGCCCGGCCGATCGCGTCAGCGTGATCGAGGGCGCCCGCCGGCTGAAGGCATACGCCGGCTCCTCACCCATCACCAGGGCCTCCGGCAAGAAGTCGGCCATCACCCGACGCTGGGTCAAGAACGACCGGCTGAACCACGCCGGCTACCTCTAGGCCTTCGCCTCGCTCCGGGCCTCCGCCGGTGCCAACACCCACTACCGGCGACGACGCGAGCAAGGAGACTGGCGCGCAGCTGCCCAGAGAAACCTCTTCAACCGCATGATCGGCCAGCTCTACCACTGTCTCTGGCTTCGTGCATCTCAAGGAACAGCGATTGTCGACCGGTTCCGGAGTCAGTTGTCGATCAGCCGGCTCGTGAATGTCGAAGAGAAATGACGGCAGTGCCGGGGCAGGCCACCACGCGGGCTCGGCCCTACGGCCGTCGCCGCAGCTGTGGTGTCGGGGTACAGGCTCATCTGCAGAGCGAAGTGCAAGATCACGTACACAGTGTCGACGGCGGTGGCCCCGGTGCGGTCGACAGTGCCCCGCAGGGTTGTAATGCCGGGATGGAGACATGGTGGGACGTGCTGCCGGAGTCGGTACGCGAGCGGGTGGACGGTCTTGTCCTGCGCGATGACCGTCTGCGGGCAATCCGGGTCACGATGGAGGCCGTGCAGGCCCTGGAGGAGGCCCCGGCGCCGCGACCTGGCCTGTACGACTGTCAGCGTGCGGTGATGGCTCGGTATCAGGAGCTGGCCGGTCGGATCGACCGCGCTCCGGCACTACCGCGGGATGTGGAGACGCTGGCCGCCAGAATCCGTCGGTTGCTCGGGCGCTTGGCCGCGCTGGAGGCGGTCTGGGACGGGGACACCGACGGCTGGTTCGTGGTGCTCATCGCCGTCCTCGACGATCCGCAGCACGAGGTCGACCTGGCCTGGATCCGTCACGGGTCGGATCTGCGGGCCCTCAACAGGCAGGTACCGCCCTGGCCGGAGGCGCAGGAAGCCGTGGAAACCGGCACCGCCCTGGCAGAACACTTCAACGTGCCCTTCCACTTCGCCAGCCCACACCGGCCCGACGACGAGGCACCCCGCTGGCGGACCACTCTCTGACATACCGCGCCCCGGTCGTCGGCACTGTGTACGTGATCTTGTACTTCGCTCTGCAGATGAGCCCGTACCCCGACATGTGGTGAGCGGTCGAGGCTGAATGGCAGCCGGCCAAAGCTGACGCGCGATCGGTCGGACACCGTCGCCCTCGTCGGCGATGCCAGCTGGCTCCGTCGTTGGTCTCGTCGACGAGGAAGCCGCGATTCGGCGATAGCCCGCCGCGGCCCTCGTAGGATGCCTGGATACCTAAGCCGATACGGATGAGCCGCCGCTCGTGGGTTGCCGCGTGGGCGGTGCTGTGCGCGGCTGGCCTCGCCGCCACCGCCACACTGAACGCCTCCTCAGCACCGGAGCCGCAGCCCGAGAAGTCCGTCAGTGCCGAGTGCGCCGAGCGCATCGCGGACATCGAGGCGCAGCGGGCCAAGGCCGAGCAGGAAGGCAAGGAAGACGGAGTGCTGGTCTTCTCGCGAGTCCAGGTCGGCACCGAGGGCGACTGCCGTGACGATCTCCGTAACCACTTCCGTGGCGATCGGTGAGCCGCGGTACCTGGCTCGCCGCGATGGCAGGGCTTACCTTCGTCGGTGCCGGGGCGATCATTGCCGTGGGCGCCACGTCGGAACCGAAGCCGCGGCCCACGCCGCCGCGGGTGTACTCCTCCTGCCTGGCGGCCGACACCAAGCCGGTGTCTGCGGACGACGACCCGTGTGACGGCCGCTGAAGAACGTCCGAGCGACCGTCCCGCCGCATAGCAGAGCACTCAAACCCAAGTAGGCCTCTTGGCCGACGGCGCCACCACAAGAACCGTGGACATCGGGGCCCACCCAGATGAGGGGACCCTGTTCGTCACTGACAGTGAGTCTAGCCACGGCCACTTGGTTCCCCGTCAGGCGGCCGTGGGCGGGGAGATCTAACTGGCCACCGACAGCCCTGGCAAGAGACCTGGTGCCTCCCAAACTCATCGACTAGCGACGTCACTACTGCTCGATAAAGCCACTGTCTCCAACACGGCGAGAACTATGACGAATTCCGAGCGTTCCCCGTGGCCGCGCCGGTACCGGAAGCCAGTGCCGCCTGACCGGAGCAGCTGCCCACCGGCGTGAGGCAGTCCTCCAGGGCCGCGCGCTGCGTGTCAGGGAGGTGATCGCCCAGCGGCGTTTCGCGGGGACTTTGTTCGCCGGCGCAGATCCAGGCGCGCTCGTCCTCGTCGTAGGACCAGGGGGCGACTCCCCACATCGGGTGTCCTTGGAGAAGAAGGCGGGCCAGGGGCTCGCAGTCGTCCGGGGCACCGTGGGCGATGAGTGCGTCCTTCACCAGGGTGACGGCTTCGGCCGGGATGTTCGTGTCGCCCAGCACGGGCAGCAGAAGAAGCAGCCGGGCGTGCGGGTCGGTCACTCCTTCTCCGTCCCCTGGGGTGTCAAGGAGAGCAGCGAGCTCGGCCCAACACAGGCCGGGGCCGATGCGGTCCTCGTCGGTGCTGGCGAGGACCAGGTCATTCGTCCGCCAGTCGGGGTGGGCGATGAAGTAGTCGGTGGAGGTGTACTCCTCACCGCTGTTGTAGTGCACGAGGACGCTGTGTCCGCCCGCCAGCGGAATTCGGAACATCGGCCAGGCGGCCTTGTCACACAGGCGCTCCAGCATGCCCTCGACGTCCGCCGGGTCAACACCGAAGGACTCCACCAGTGCATCGTCGTACAGGTCGATCAGGTGGGCGGCCCAGAACTCCGGCTCCGCCAGCAGCGGCAGACCGTCGACCACGGGAGTAGAGGCATACAAATGGCGTGCCATGACCATGCCGTGATTCTCGCGCCCGGTGATCGCGACTGTTCGATCGCCCCCGGTTAAGGCCCGGACAACTTGACGTCTTGGCATCGCGAGGTGTCTACGGCCAGGTGTCAAGCAGGCCCCTTCAGGCGGGCCACACACACCTGAATTGGCCAGCAGGATCGTCACCAGCCGCAAACGGCTGGACTACTCCGACGACTTCGCAGGTCGGGGCAGTTCGGCTGTGGCTGTCGCCTCCGCGAGCGCGACCCGTTCGCCCTTCAGGTCGGGCACGTACTTGTAGATCGTGTTCCTGCTGACGCCCAGGAGCTTCGCGATGGACGTGACGGTGTTCCCCGGGCGGGTGAGCAGGTCTCGGGCGTGACGCACCTGTTCCTCGGTCATGGCCGGCGGACGGCCCAGCCGGGCGCCGCGGGCGCGGGCGGCGTCCAGGCCCTTGTTGGTGCCCTGCACGATGAGTTCCCGAATGAACTCCGCGAGGGCGGCGAATACGTGGAACACCAGACGCCCGCCCGGCGTGGTGGTGTCGAGCGCCTCGTGCAGCGAGGTAAAGCCGACGCCGCGCTTGCGCAGGCCGGAGACGATGGCGATGAGGTCCTGGATGGAGCGGCCGAGCCGGTCCAGGGAGGGGACGACGAGGGTGTCTCCTTCGCGGAGGTAGTCGAGCGTCTTCCACAGTTCCTCGCGCTCGGCGTTCTTGCCTGACTGCTTGTCGGCGAAGATCCGGATGCAGCCCGCTTCGGTGAGTGCGTGGATCTGCCGGTCGAGCAGCTGTCCCTTCGTCGATACGCGTGCGTACCCCACGAGGGCGCCCGTCCGTCCGGCGGGGACAGGGGCGAGGAGATCGGCGGCGCCGTCCTCGGGAGGTGTCTGCACCCGCGAGATCGTACAGAAAACGGTGGGGTTCGAGTTCTTGAGCACGCTGACTTTCTGACACCGTTTCTCGCGCATGATCCGGCGCCGATCCGGCCGCCGACCGCTGCGTTCGGATCTTGCTCAGGAATCGGTCGATAGATGAGCGCCGCGCGAACGAACCGTGTGTGCGCGAACATGCTCGGCCCCTTTGCGGTCATCCGTACGTTTGTGCTGTCTTCGGGTTGGTCTCGGCGCTACTGGTCGACATGTTGCTGATGGGGGTCGGAGCCAGCGGTGCTCGGAGAGGACGACACGGTGTGTGGCTGAGGCGTTGCCACCGGAGTCCGGGGTGTGGTCCCGCTGCGGTGAATCCACAGGAGAGCTCCTGCCAGCAGCACGGTGCCTCCCAGCAGCCAGGGCAGCGGGCCTGACGGAAGGACACCAATGATCAAGCCGGTGAGAGCTGCCACCAGTTGCAGGGCGAGAGACTGGACGGACAACGCGGTGGCCCGGCCCGAACTTGCGACCCGGCGGTGCAAGAGGTCGTTCTCGCTCGGCCCCGCCGCGCCGAGCCCGAGGTAGACCAGGCCGTAGCCGACGGCCGCGAGGACCATGGAGCCCACTCCTGTGAACGCTGCGGTGGCGCCGAGCAGAAGCAGGCCGCTCGCGCTCGCGCCGAGGCTGACCATGACCGCACGCTCGCCACTGCCCGCAAGCCGGGCGGTCAGCGGTGCGAGGTGGCTGCCGATACCCGCGCAGATGAATCCGGCGCAGGCGAGTGCGGCAAAAAGCACCGCCCCCGACTCCGATGCGCCCGTGAGGGCCGCGGCACGGCCCGGCGTGAGCAGTTCGATCGCGGCCAGGGGCCGCCGGCGGCCCCTGCGCTGAGGAGCACCCGGCGGATCAGCGCGTCACGGCCCCCCAGGCGCAGTCCGCCCACGACGGTGGCCGGGATGCTGCGGAGTACGTCGGGCAGGGTGGCTGCCGGCCGGGTCGGCTCCCGCAGAGCGATCAGGACATACAGCACGAAGGCGATCTCGACCGCTGCGCCCAGCAGCATCGGAACAGAGAGGGGCAGCACCAGCCCGGACGTTGTCTCGCTGAGTCGGGCGCCGAGGTCGGGGCCGAGCCCGAGCAGCCAGGGAAGGGCACCGCCGAGCAGGGTTCCGGTGGCGAGCGCGGCGGATGTCGCGGAGCCGCCGCGGGCCAGCCCGGTGCGCAGTTCGGCGTCGGGGCCGGAGTGCGCCTGGACGGTGTCGACGTACCAGGCTTCGGCCGGGCCACTGGACAGGGCACGGCCTGCGCCCATCAGGGCCATGCCTAGGCCGAGCAGCCAGGGAGCAGTGCCCAGGCCCACGAGGGTTAAGGCGGCCAGGTTCAGCAGGCCGGCAGAGGCCAGAACAGCGCGGCGTCCGAGGACGTCGGACAGTCCTCCGGTGGGCAGTTCCAGTGCGGCGGCGGTGAGGGAGTGCGCGGCGAAGAAGCCCGCGATGGCCGCCATGGCCATGCCGCGCTCGGTGAACAGCAGGATCAGGGGAGCGATGCTCAGTCCCAGTGGCAGCCAGAACAGAACGCAGACCGTGATGTAGCGGCGGCGTGCGGTGCGTATGTCCAGCGGCCCGGTCATGACGCGTCCTCGGCATCTGTCCTTGCAGGGGCAGAGGTGTCCGCCTCAGCGCCGGGGTCGCGCGGTGCCAGGGGCAATCCGGCAGTGAGGAGCACGACCTGTGCGGCGCGCGGATCTCGTGCATCGCGGGTGGTCAGTTCCTCCAGCTTCCGGTCGAGCACCTCCCAGAGTTCGGTGAGCGACTCGGGGGTCAGGCGGGGCATCAGGTCGTTGATTCCGGACGGCTCCACCCATTCCTGGCCCAGCCGCCCGTCGGCGATGTCGGCCTCGTGCCGGGCGAGAGATGCTTCCAGGTGCTCGATCTGGGCCCTGCGCGACAGGCTGACCCAGGCGCGGCTGCCTGGCGCGGCTGCCATTGCCTTGTTGCTCCAGGAGGTCACGAAGTGCACCGCCTGCCAGCGGCGCTCCCGTCCGTCACGGTGCTCGGCCTCGGCAACGAACGCGTACTTCGCCAGAACCCGCAGGTGATAGCTGGTGGAAGCGGATGACTCCCCAGTCCTGACCGCGAGTTCACTTGCGGTGGCCGGGCCGTCCTGCCGCAGCAACCCGAGCAGCCGGATGCGCAGAGGGTGCGTGAGGGCCTTTAGGGCTGCTGCATCTCGCTCGGGATCGAGTACGCGTTTCTGCTCTTCGCTGACCATGACGGGAGGGTAGAGCGGCCCAGAGGTTCTGCAAAAGTATTTTTGCAGAATTTCTTTTGGAAAGTTGGCTGGTAGCCCGTCACCGGCACTGCGTCGGTGACGGGACTGGACAGCCTCACGCGCCCGTACGTTCCCCGGCTGGCTCCTGATCGCCCGCCTTACGGGGGCTGGGCACCGTGACCGCGGTGAGGTTGAGGCGAGTGACCATGTCAAGGTTGACCTCGCCGTACGGGCGCACGTGGGACCAGAACAGCGGGGTCAGGCCGCGCCGATCGGCGGGCGTGAGAAGCTCGGCCGGCATCGCGTCAAGGACGTCGGCCACCCGACGGTGCCGGGGCGAGCCGTCGTGTACCCGGTTCATGCCGAGCCCCGCGAAGAATTTGGTGATGTACATGCCGGACCGGTAAGGGAAGCGCTTCGGTTCCGATGAGCTACCGGGATCATCTGAGCCTCCCCCGTCACCGCCACGTCGGCCACGCGGGCCCCGTCCGCATCGCGGACCGTCCCACCTTCCGGGCACACCTGAGTCCCCGCGTACGTGACCTTCGCTCCCGCAAGGTCAATACTTCAGACAAGAGGACTTCAGCCGACCCGCATCCGACCACCCAGCAGACCTGACGGCCCGTCGTCAAAGTCAGCACCAAGTCAGCATCAGTAACGCCACAGCCCGCTCGCGACCGCCACGGACCGTCACGGTCGAGAGCTTCTCTTATTCGCTCTGACCAGCAAAAACACAGCTCGAAGACTCACCTGCCAAGCACTCTAGGAGGCACCCGTGAAGATGTTGATCAATGTGCCGGAGACCGTGGTCGCGGACGCCTTGCGGGGGATGGCGGCGGCTCATCCCGAACTCGCGGTGGATGTGGAGAACCGGGTGATCGTCCGGCGGGACGCCCCCGTGGCCGGGAAGGTGGGTCTGGTCTCCGGCGGCGGATCGGGGCACGAGCCGCTGCACGGCGGGTTCGTGGGGCCCGGGATGCTCTCGGCGGCCTGCCCCGGTGAGGTGTTCACCTCCCCCGTGCCCGACCAGATGGTGCGGGCGGCGGCGGCCGTGGACAGCGGGGCCGGGGTGCTGTTCGTCGTGAAGAACTACACCGGTGACGTGCTCAACTTCGACATGGCCGCCGAGCTCGCCGAGGACGAGGGCGTCCAGGTCGCGAAAGTACTGGTCAACGACGATGTCGCGGTGACCGACAGCCTCTACACCGCCGGCCGGCGCGGTACCGGGGCGACGCTGTTCGTGGAGAAGATCGCGGGCGCGGCGGCCGAGGAGGGGCAGCCGCTGGAGCGGGTGGAGGCCGTGGCCCGTCAGGTCAACGAGAACTCCCGCAGTTTCGGCGTGGCCCTGAGCGCCGTCACCACGCCCGCCAAGGGCAGCCCCACCTTCGATCTGCCGTCCGGCGAGCTGGAGTTGGGCATCGGTATCCACGGCGAGCCGGGCCGGGAGCGGCGGCCGATGATGACCTCGGGCGAGATCGCCGAGGCCGCCGTCGACGCGATCCTCCAGGACCTCACCCCCCGCAATCCGGTCCTGGTCCTGGTCAACGGCATGGGCGCGACCCCGCTGCTGGAGCTGTACGGCTTCAACGCCGAGGTGCAGCGGGTGCTCGGCGAGCGTGGTGTCCCCGTCGCCCGGGTCCTCGTCGGCAACTACGTGACGTCGCTCGACATGGCCGGCGCCTCGGTCACCCTGTGCCAGATCGACGAGGAGCTGCTGCGGCTGTGGGACGCGCCGGTGAACACCCCGGGACTGCGCTGGGGTGTCTGACGGACACCGGGGTATCGGTTCACAGTGCCTATCTCGCAAGGAGTTCCAGTGCTCGACGCCGAATTCTTCCGCCGTTGGATGACGGTGACCGCCGCGTCCGTCGACCGTGAGGCGGAGCGGCTCACCGCCCTCGACTCACCCATCGGGGACGCCGACCACGGCACTAACCTCCAGCGCGGGTTCACCGCGGTGCGGGCCGCGCTGGAGAAGGAGCCGCCCGCCACGCCCGGCGCGGTCCTGACCCTGTCCGGGCGCCTGCTCATCTCGAGCGTGGGCGGCGCGTCCGGGCCCCTGTACGGGACGCTGCTGCGCCGCACCGGCAAGGCACTCGGGGCGGCCACCGAGGTGAGCAGGGAGCAGTTGGCCGAGGCGCTGCGCACCGGAGTGGACGCGGTCCGGCAGCTCGGGGGCGCGGCGCCGGGCGACAAGACGATGATCGACGCCCTGGTGCCCGCGGCCGACGCGCTCGGTGATTCCTTCGCCGCGGCGCGGGCCGCCGCCGAGGAGGGTGCGGTGGCCACGACGCCCTTGCGGGCCCGCAAGGGCAGGGCCAGTTACCTGGGCGAGCGGAGCATCGGGCACCAGGATCCCGGGGCCACCTCGTCGGCGCTGCTGATCGCCGGCCTCGCCGATGCCTCCGGCCCCACCGGAGCCGCGGAGGCTGCCGATGAGTGACGGGAAGCTGGTGGGGATCGTCCTGGTGTCGCACAGCGCGCAGGTGGCGGCCTCGGTCGCCGAGCTGGCGACGGGCCTGGCCGGAGCCGGTACCGCGGTGGCCGTCGCCCCGGCGGGCGGCACGGAGGACGGAGGTCTCGGTACGAGCGCCGCACTCGTCGTCACCGCGGCGGCGTCCGTCGACGGCGGCGCCGGGGTCGCCGTCCTGGCCGATCTGGGCAGCGCGGTGCTCACCGTGAAGGCGCTGCTCGCCGAGGGCGACGAACTCCCGGAGCACACCCGGCTGGTGGACGCGCCGTTCGTGGAGGGGGCGGTGGCCGCGGTGGTCACGGCGGCGACGGGAGCGGACCTCGCGGCGGTGGAGGCCGCAGCGGCGGAGGCGTACACGTACCGGAAGGTGTGAGGGTCGGGTTTCGGCGCGGTCGCCGTTCACGGACTGCCGGGCGCGCCTCTCCCCCGTCGTCGCTGCCGCCCGGCGGTCCTCAGGGCGGGGTCTCGGTTTTCAGGGGCCGTGCGGTGCGCCTGCGGCCGCCTCACAAGGACCCCGCCGCACCCTCTTGATGTGGCCGCGTCAGCCACGTCATATTGGTACGGACCATTTCACCGTTTCCTGTGCCCCTCGGGAGGCAGAGCCGTGCGAGGCGTTCCTGTTGCCGTGCCCCCGCGTCGGCGCGGCGCGCTGCGCGGGATGCTCCGCGGCACGCTCTGCGGGGGGCTCCTGCTGCTCGTCTCCTGCGGTGGGAGCGGATCCGGGAACGGAAGCGGGAACGACGGCGAACGGCCTCCCGGGGCTCCGACAGGTGTCACGGCCGAGGCCGGAAGCGCCACCAGCGTGCACGTCATGTGGAACACCGTCGTCGCCGCGAGCGCCGAGGTGAGCCGGTACGAGGTGTATCGGGGCGCCACAAAAATCAAGGAAGTACCCGGTTCCGAACACATGGTGGATGTCACCAGGCTCCGGCCCGCCACCACATATGCCTTCACCGTGCGGGCGCGGGACACGGACGGGCGGCTCGGACCGCGCAGCCGGGAGGTCCGGGCGACGACACCCGCGGCCACGGCGGCCGACCGGTCCGCGCCCAGCCTCCCCACGGACGTCCGCGGCACAGCGGCCGGCAGCCGGGCGGCGCAGTTGTCCTGGTCGGCCTCGACGGACGACCGGGGCGTGCTCTCGTACGAGGTGTACCAGGGAGAGACGAAGATCCACAGTGTCGGCGGGGGGCAGACCGCCACCGTGGTGACGGGGCTGCGGCCGGGTACCCGCTACGTCTTCACCGTCCGGGCCCGGGACGCCGCCGACAACCTCTCCCCCGCCGGCGGCCCCGTCCGCCTCACCACACCGGGCCGTGACGACGGTCGCGCCACGGCGCCCACCGGCTTCCGCGCCACGAGTCACCGCTTCGAGGGTGCGTACCACATCGACCTCAGCTGGGTGCCGCCGCGCGTGGACGGGGTGATCACCGAGTACGAGGTGCGGCTGGACGGCCGCGCGGCCACCTCACTCGTCTACGGAGGGGACGCGCCGCGCGACCGGGCGACGTACAGCTTCTACGCGGGCGAGGACGCGGGGGTCACCCATCGGGTACGGATCCGGGCCAAACTGCCGGACGGGACCTGGGGTGGTTTCTCGGCGGAGCGCACGGTGACGACGGGCCCGCGCCGCTGAGCCCGTCCTCGTCCGGGCGACGGCAGTCGTCACCTGCCCGGCGGCGGCCAGAATGCGCCGCGGGCCGGGTGCGCATTGGCTGGGCCCGTGGCGGCACGGGCGCTCCCCGACCCTCGGCGGCGCAAGGGATGTACCGCCGGCCGTGCCGCCGGAAGGCAGTTCACATGCGCTATTCGAAGCCACTGCTCCGTTCCGGTCTGACCGTGGCAGCCGCCGCCGCGCTGCCTCTGACCCTGGCGGGTCCGGCCGCCTCGGGCCCCGGAATCTCCGTGAGCACCACCGGTTCGACGGTCTCCGTCACCACCACCGCGTGCGCCCAGCTCAACGGCAGCTGGGGCACTGCCTCGCTGCTCGACAGCAGCCAGTCGAACTTCTCCCAGGGCCGCCAGGTGGCGCTGGCCGGGACCGGCTCGGGACAGTCCGCCGCCTGGTCGGGCGTCGGCTCGGGGACCCACACGGTGATCGTGGTGTGCTCGAACGGGACCACCGCGGGCACGCAGTCCGTCGTCGTCGCCGCCGATCCCGCTCCCGCTCCCAGCCCGGCGGCCTCCGCCTCGCCGACCCTCGGGGTGCTGGGCGGCATCGGCGGCGGCTCCACGGACTACGGCACGGTGACACTGGTGGCAGGCGGCGCGCTGGTCGGTACCGGTCTCGTCGCCACGGCCTGGTACCTGCGGCGGCGCGGCAGGCCGAACCGCCTCTGAGACGGCGCCGGCCGCCATCACGTCCGACGCGCTCCGGTCGGGCGGCCGGCGTCACTTCCCTCCGGAGCCCGATCCGTCCGGTTCCGCACGCCCGGAGCCGGACGGGTCCGTGGGAGCGGGGTCCGGCGAGTCGGCCGGCTCCGCCCGCCCGGTCCGCTCGTTTCGCCCCACCCGCTCGGTGTCCGGCAGCTCCGCGAGCTCCGTCAGCTCCGCGAACTCCGTCAGCGCATGCTCGAGCCACCGGGTCCAGAAGGTCTCCAGGTCGATGCCGGCCCGCAGCACCAGATGCCGGAGCCGGTCCTCCCGGCCGCCCCTGCCGGGTGGGAAGTCGCGCTGCTCGATGTCCTTGTAGTCCGCCAACTGCCTTTCATGCAGCTCCAGATGGCGCCGGAAATCGGCCTCGAGCCCCTCGGTGCCGACCACCGCCGCCGCCCTCAGCCGCAGCAGCAGCGTGTCGCGGAGCGGTTTGGGGTCCTGCGCGGCGGAGGTCCAGCGGGCCAGTTCGGCCCGGCCCGCCGGCAGGACCTCGTAGGACTTCTTCTGCCCGCGGGCGGGCTGTTCGGCGGACAGCGCCCGGATCATCCCCTCGGCCTCCAGTTTCCCCAGCTCGCGGTAGATCTGCTGATGCGTCGCGGACCAGAAGTAGCCGATCGACTTGTCGAAGCGCCGGGTCAGCTCCAGCCCTGACGACGGCTTCTCGAGCAGGGCGGTGAGGATGGCGTGCGGGAGTGACATGGGATCGATCCTAGGGACGGAACGCGCCGCTCTACAGGGCCGCCGCCAGCTCCGTGCCCTGCTTGATGGCGCGTTTGGCGTCCAGTTCGGCGGCCAGGTCGGCGCCGCCGATCAGGTGGACGGCGTGCCCGGCGGCGACCAGTTCCTCGTACAGGTCGCGGCGCGGTTCCTGGCCGGTGCACAGGACGACCGTGTCCACCTCCAGGACGCTGCTCTCGCCGTCGACGGTGACGTGCAGACCGGCGTCGTCGATACGGTCGTAGCGCACCCCGGGGACCATGGTGACGCCGCGGTGGCGGAGTTCGGTGCGGTGGATCCAGCCGGTGGTCCTGCCGAGCCCGGCGCCGACCTTGGACGTCTTGCGCTGGAGCAGGTGGACGGTGCGCGGCGGGGCGGGCCGCCGGGGCGCGGTGAGACCGCCGGGCGTGCGGTGCTCCATGTCGACGCCCCACTGGCGGAAGTACGTCTCGGGGTGCTCGTGCGCCTTGTCGCCGCCGTCGGTGAGGAACTCGGCGACGTCGAAGCCGATGCCGCCCGCGCCGAGGATCGCGACCCGGTCGCCGACGGGGGCGCCGTCGCGCAGCACGTCGAGGTAGCCGAGCACGCTCGGGTGGTCGATGCCGGGGAGGTCGGGCACGCGCGGGCTGACACCGGTGGCGACGACGACCTCGTCGTGGCCGGCGACGTCGTCGGCCGTGGCCAGGGTGTCCAGGCGTACGTCCACGGCCAGTTCGGCGAGCCGGGTACGGAAGTAGCGCAGGGTCTCGTCGAACTCCTGCTTGCCGGGGACCTTCCGTGCGACGTTGAGCTGGCCGCCGATCTCGCTCGCGGCGTCGAACAGGGTGACGTCGTGGCCGCGTTCGGCGGCGCTGACGGCGCAGGCGAGCCCGGCCGGGCCGGCGCCGACGACCGCGACGCGCTTGCGGTGCCTGGTCGGTGACAGCACCAGTTCGGTCTCGTGACAGGCGCGCGGATTGACCAGGCAGGAGGTGATCTGTCCGCTGAAGGTGTGGTCCAGGCAGGCCTGGTTGCAGCCGATGCAGGTGTTGATCGCCTCGGACCGGCCGGCCGCGGCCTTGGCGACGAAGTCGGGGTCGGCCAGCATCGGGCGGGCCATCGACACCATGTCGGCGTGTCCCTCGGCGAGCAGTTCCTCGGCGAGTTCGGGGGTGTTGATGCGGTTGGTGGTGACGAGGGGCACCGAGACCTCGCCCATGAGCCGCTTCGTCACCCAGGTGTACGCACCACGGGGTACCGAGGTGGCGATGGTGGGGATGCGGGCCTCGTGCCAGCCGATGCCGGTGTTGATGATCGTGGCGCCGGCCTCCTCGACGGCGCGGGCCAGTGCGATCACCTCGTCCAGGGTCGAACCGCCGGGGACGAGGTCCAGCATGGAGAGCCGGTAGATGACGATGAAGTCCTCACCGACCGCCTCGCGCACCCGGCGGAGGATCTCGAGGGGGAAGCGCGTCCGGTTCTCGTACGAGCCGCCCCAGCGATCCGTGCGCCGGTTGGTCTGCTCGACGATGAACTCGTTGATCAGATAGCCCTCGGAGCCCATGATCTCGACGCCGTCGTAGCCGGCCTGCCGGGCGAGGCGGGCGGTGCGGACGTAGTCGTCGACGGTGCGCTCGACCTCGGCGTCGGTGAGTTCGCGGGGTACGAAGGGGCTGATCGGCGCCTGGAGCGGGCTGGGGGCGACCAGGTCCTGGTGGTAGGCGTACCGGCCGAAGTGCAGGATCTGCAGGGCGATCCGCCCGCCCTCGCGGTGCACCGCCTCGGTGACGGTCCGGTGCTGCTCGGCCTCCGCGTCGGTGGTGAGCTTCGCGCCGCCCTCGAAGGCCCGCCCCTCGTCGTTGGGTGCGATGCCTCCGGTGACGATGAGGCCCACACCGCCGCGGGCACGGGCGGCGTAGAACTCGGCCATGCGCGCGAAGCCGCCCTCGGCCTCCTCGAGGCCTATGTGCATGGAGCCCATGAGGACCCGGTTGGGCAGGGTCGTGAAACCCAGGTCGAGAGGGGTCAGCAGGTGCGGGTATCGGCTCATCGGGCCCTCCGTGCGCGGTGTGGTGCCTCTTTTGTAGAGGACGCGCACCCGTTTGTGCAACTAGTTGCACAAACGTGACGGAGGGCGCGGTGAGCCGGCGACGCGGAGCACCGTCGGGGCGTCTGTGCGCGCCGCCGCGCCCCGGTGGGTCACCGGCTTTCGAGACGGATGTGCAGTTCCTCCTCCTGGTCGCCCGAGACCGTGCTCAGATCGTGCACCGTGAACAGGGAGTCCAGGGTGGTGCGGAACCGGTCGACGGCCCAGTAGCCGCCGTGCACGTCGGCGTCGACCGACGACGACAGCCGGGCCGGGCGGGCACCGCCCTCCCGCGGGGCGGCGACGTCGAACGTGCCCAGCCACACCATCGGGCGGGTCTCGTGGAACTTCTCCGGTACGTCGTCGGAGCACCGGTCGGACGTGTAGCACGCGCACAGCGTGTCGAAGACGATCCGCGCGTCATGTTTGTCGCACCCGCTGATCTCGACCGAGACGGATTCCGGGTGCGCTCGCTCACTGCCCATCGTGATCGCTCCTCTCGTCGCCTCCCGGCTTCCCCGCCCCTCCCCGGGGAAACACCGCACGCTCGGGAGCACCACCCGCGCACCACCGGCGTGCCCGGGGGATCGCGGGGCACTCACCGGATGAGAGGAAGAAGGTGGCGGGAGACCGTCGGAGCGGCGGAAAATCGCCCCCACGCGCGGTAGAACAAGGGATGACGGCACCGCGACGGTGTGCCGTGGGAATCGGCGAAGGCGGGGCGTGCGATGAGTTCAGCCGAGTCACCCCTGGGCGAGGGTGACGGAACGGCACCGGGGCCGACCCGTCCCAGCGGGCTGCTCGACGTGCTGCGTGTGGCCTCGGTGGTGCTGGACCCCGAGGGACGGATCGTCCTGTGGAGTCCTCAGGCCGAGGAACTGTTCGGCTACGGCGCCGAGGAGGCGCTGGGCCGGTACGCCGCGCGGATCATGGTGGACGAGCGGTACCTGGACCTGGTGATCAAGCTGTTCTCCGACGTCATGCGCACCGGGCAGAGCTGGGCCGGGGCCTTCCCCATCCGGCGCAAGGACGGCGGCACCCGGCTGGTGGAGTTCCGCAACATGCGGCTGACGGACGACCGCGGCGCCGTCTACGCCCTCGGCCTCGCGGTCGACCAGTCGACCGTGCGCCGGATGGAGCGGGACGTGGCGCTGTCCACCCGGATCGTCTCCCAGTCCCCGATCGGGCTGGCCGTACTGGACACCGGTCTGCGGTACGTCTCGGTCAACCCGGCGCTGGCACAGATCAACGGCGTGCCGGCCGACGACCATCTGGGCCGCACGGTCCCCGAGGTGCTGCCACGGCTGGACGCCGAGGCCATCCAGACCGTGGCGTTCCGGGTCCTGGACACCGGGAAACCGGTCGTCGACCAGTCCATGATCGGCCGGACCCCGGCCGATCCCGAGGTGGACCACGCCTGGTCGGTCTCGCTCTACCGGCTGGAGAACGCGCTCGGCTCGGTGCTGGGCGTGGCCGTGTCCGTGGTGGACGTCACCGAGCAGTACCGGGCGGCCATGGAGGCCGAGACGGCCCGGCGCCGGCTGGCCCTCGTCGCCGACGCCTCGGTACGGATCGGCACCACCCTGGACCTGGAGCGTACGGCCCGTGAGCTGGCCGACGTGGCCGTGCCGGAACTGGCCGACGTGGCGGCCGTCGACCTGCTGGACGCGGTGGTCCGGGGCCACCGCAGCGCCCTCACCCCGGCCGAACCGGCGATGATCCGGGCGCTGGCGGTCCGGGGCGAGGGCGCGGGCTCGGACGACGCCCTGCGGGCGGCCGATCCGCCGGGCCAGGTGGTCCTGTACGGACCGGACCGGCTGGTCACCGAGTGCGTACGCACCGGCCTGCCCGTGATGCTGCCGCGGGTGAAGGACGAACACCTCACCCGCATCGCCCGCTCCGCCCCGGCGGCCGAACTGCTGGGCCGGGCGGGTGTGCACTCGTATCTGGCCGTGCCGCTCATCGCGCGCGGCGAGGTGCTGGGTGCGCTCGACCTCAAGCGCACCGGCAATCCGCGTCCGTTCGACGAGGACGATCTGCTGCTGGCCCGGGAACTGGCCGCCCGGGCGGCGGTGCAGATCGACAACGCCCGCTGGTACCAGAGCGCCCGCGACGCCGCGCTCACCCTGCAGCGCAGTCTGCTGCCCAGCCATCCGCCCGTCACGGGCGGGCTCGAGGTCGCCTCCCGTTACCAGCCCGCGGGCAGCACCAGCGAGGTGGGCGGTGACTGGTTCGACGTGATACCGCTCGGCGGCGGCAGGACGGCCCTCGTGGTGGGCGACGTGATGGGCAGCGGCATCCAGGCGGCGGCCACCATGGGACGGCTGCGCACGGCGACGGACACACTGGCCTCGCTCGGCCTCGATCCGGCGGTGCTCCTGGAGCACCTCGACCGGATCGTCGGCGGTCTGGAGGATGCCATCGCCACCTGTGTCTACGCCGTCCACGACCCCCGTGAGCGCCAGTGCCTGATCGCCAACGCGGGACATCTGCCGCCGGTACGGGTACGGGCCGGCGGCACCCCGGAACTGCTCGATCTGCCCACCGGGGTGCCGCTGGGCGTGGGCGGCGTCACGTTCTCCACGACCGTCGTCGGGATCGAGCCGGGCGACCGGCTGGTGCTCTACACCGACGGCCTCGTCGAGACCCGCCGGGACCCGCTGGACCAGCGTCTCGACCGCCTGCTCACCCTGCTGGAGGGCCCCGACCGCCCCCTCGAGGACATGTGCGACCTGCTGCTGCGCACGCTGCACGAGCCCGACAACTTCGACGACGTGGCCCTGCTCATCGCCCGCGCGACGACTCCCGACGGTACGGAACGCGGGGGCACTCCTACGGTCTGACGCCGATCACGACATGGGCGTCCTCCTCCTCGGAGGCGGCCCGGCGGGCCCGCAGTCCGGCACCGGTGAGGACGGCGGCGGCCGCGGGAGCCTGCCGACGGCTCGTCTCGACCAGGAGGCACCCGCCGGGCGCCAGCCACTCGGGGGCCCCGGCGGCCACCCGGCACAGCACGTCGAGCCCGTCCGTGCCGCCGTCGAGTGCGACGCGCGGCTCGTGGTCGCGGGCCTCCGGCGGGAGCAGACCGATCTCGTCGCTGGGCACGTACGGCACATTGGCCGCGAGGATGTCGATCCGGCCGCGCAACGCTGCGGGCAACGCCTCGAACAGGTCTCCGACGTGCACCTGCCCGCCGGCGTCCGCGACATTGCGGCGGGCACAGCGCACGGCGACCGGATCGATGTCGGCGGCGTGCAGTTCGGCCGCGCCGAGCCCGTCGGCCAGCGCCGCGCCGACGGCGCCCGAACCGCAGCACAGGTCCACGACGACGGCCGCGTCGGGCGCCTGGGCGAGCGCCTGCGTCACGAGGAACTCGGTACGGCGCCGGGGTACGAAGACGCCGGGGGTCACGACGATCCGCCGACCCCTGAACTCGGCCCAGCCGACGACGAGTTCGAGCGGGAGCCCGCGAACCCTGCGCGCGACCATCGCGGTCGCTTCGTCCGGGGTGTGCGCGGCGGCGAGGATCAGCTCGGCCTCGTCCTCGGCGAAGACACAGCCGGCGGTGCGCAGCGTGGCGACGACGGAGTCCCGGGCGGCGGGCGCTGAAGGCGGGGCGTGCGGCGGCCCGGCGGGAGAGAACGGGGGGACGGGCGAGGGGGACGGCATGGCGGCAAGAGCCTTTCGGGAGCCGAAGGGTGCTCCCGCGGTCACCTACTGCGGGTGATCCGCGTCGCTTCGAGGTGAGAGCACCCGACCTGACACAGCGGTAATGGGTCTCACCTCCCCGGGCCGTCGACGGCTGGGACCGTCCGCAGCCGGGCCGCCACACTACCCGACGACGCTGCCGGCCGTACGGCGTTCTTTGTATGGCGCGGTGCACACGGTGGGGCGGGACCGAGGCCGGCGGTACGGCCGTGGGCCGGCAGGCGAGATCGGTGTGCGGGTGCTCTCCGGCACCCCGTACGGTTGAAGCCGGAAACACCGGAAACACCTGAGCACCACTCGTAACGGAATCGCCGATCACGTGAACATCACCCGCGGCTTCACCGGCCGCCCCCGCGTGGACCACCCCGGTCTGCCGCCCGGTCAGTACGACGCGGGCGACGAATGGCCCGTGCTGTCCGCCGAGGTCACCCCCGACCTCGCGCCCGCCGACTGGACGTTCCGGATCGACGGGCTGGTGGCCGATCCCCGTACCTGGGACTGGGAGCAGGCGCACGCCCTGCCGGCCTCGGCGTACGAGGGCGCGATCCACTGTGTGACGGGCTGGTCGAAGTTCGGGGTGCGCTTCGGCGGCGTCTGTCTGGACACCTTCATGGATCTGGTCCGGCCCGACGGGTCCGCCACCCATGCCGTCGCCTACTCGCACACCGGCTACACGGCGAACCTGCCGCTCGCCGACCTGACCGGCGGACGGGCCTGGATCGTCTGGGAGTACGACGGCCGGCCGATCCCGTCCGAGCACGGCGGCCCGGCCCGGCTGATCGTGCCGCACCTGTACTTCTGGAAGAGCGTCAAGTGGATCGCGGGCCTGCGGATCCTCGACCACGACGAGCCGGGTTTCTGGGAGGGCAACGGCTACCACGCACGCGGCAATCCCTGGGAGGAGCAGCGGTACTCCGGTGACTGAGCGAGTGACACTGCCGCGAGGGCCCGGGGACCCGGCTCCGCCCGCCCGGTTCGCCCCGCCGACACGGTTCGCCGTGCCCGGACGCATCGGCGTGGGCCGGCAGGCGGCCTCGGTGTGGCGGACGGCGACCCTGACCGAAATCCGCCGCGAGACCCCGCGCGCCGCGACCTTCCGCTTCGCCGTGCCCGGCTGGCCGGGACATGTGCCGGGTCAGCACCTGCTGCTGCGGCTGACCGCCGAGGACGGCTATGTGGCTCAGCGCCACTACTCGATCGCGTCCGCACCGGACGACTCCGGGTACCTCGAGCTGACCCTGGACCATGTGGCGGGCGGCGAGGTCTCCGGCTGGTTCCACTCGGTGGCCCGGCCCGGTGACCGGGTCGAGGTGCGCGGCCCGCTGAGCGGCTTCTTCGCCTGGCCGGGCGACCGGCCCGCGCTGCTGCTGGGGGCCGGCTCGGGTGTGGTCCCGCTGATGTCGATGGTGCGGCACCACAGGACCCGGGGCCTGTCACTGCCCCTGCGGCTGCTGGTGTCGGCGCGCAGCCCCGAGGAGCTGATCTACCGGGGTGAGCTCGGTGCGGAGACCCTGCCCGTGTTCACCCGGAGCGCGCCGGAGGGTGTGGCCGTGGGACGTATGGCGGCCGCACATGTGGCGCCGCTCCTGGCCGAGGCTCCCGAGGATGGGTGGGAAGCCTATGTGTGCGGTTCCAACTCCTTTGCCGAGCACGCTTCCAGGCTGCTTGTCGCGGCCGGCCAGCCCGTGGACCGGATCCGTATCGAGCGCTTCGGCTGACCCGCGCCGCGCCAGGGCCGCCGCAGGACGCCGGCCCCACCGGGCACAAGCGCTTTCCGCGCCCTTCACCTGTGTGCCTCTGTTCCCGCGTCGCACGCGGACGGAGTCCCGCACGCGCTCTGGCGACCGCTCCCGCGGCCCACGTACGGTGTGATCGCTTCGTCCTGTCTCCGTACAAAGGCGGTCCCCATGGCCCTGTTCGACCTGCCGCTCGACGAACTGCGCGAGTACCGGAGCGCGTCCACGGCCCCGGAGGACTTCGACGCGTTCTGGTCCAAGACGCTCGCGGAGGCGCGCGAGCACGATCTGGACGTCCGCTTCGAGCCGGTCGACACGGGCCTGTCCACGGTGCGGGTCCTCGATGTGACGTTCGCCGGTTTCGGGGGCCACCCGGTCAAGGGCTGGCTGACGCTGCCCGCCGGGGCCGAGGAGCCACTGCCGCTGGTCGTGCAGTTCATCGGCTACGGCGGGGGTCGCGGGCTGCCCCACGAGCATCTGCTGTGGGCGTCCACGGGCCGGGCGCACTTCGTGATGGACACCCGCGGCCAGGGCAGCGGGTGGGGCGCCGGCGGTGGTACGGCGGACCCGGTGGGCGGCGCGCCGGCGTACCCCGGGTTCATGACGCGTGGCATCGACGCCCCCGAGAACTACTACTACCGCCGGGTGTTCACGGACGCGGTGCGCGCGGTGGAGGCGGCCCGCGCACACCCGCTGGCCGATGCGGCCCGTACCGCGGCCGTCGGCGCGAGTCAGGGCGGCGGGGTCGCCCTCGCGGTGGGCGGCCTGGTCCCGGACCTGGCGGCCGTCGCCCCGGACGTGCCGTTCCTGTGCGACTTCCCGCGTGCCGCGACGCTCACCGACCGGCACCCGTACCGGGAGATCGGCCTCTTCCTCAGGACGCACCGGGGACGCACCGAGGACGCCCTGCGCACCCTGTCCTACTTCGACGGGGTGCACTTCGCCGCCCGCGGCCGTGCCCCGGCGCTGTTCTCGGCGGCTCTCGAGGACCAGACCTGCCCGCCCTCGACGGTCTTCGCCGCCTTCAACGCCTGGACGCACGACGACAAGTCCATCGAGGTGTACGACTTCAACGACCACGAGGGCGGCGGGCCCTTCCAGGAGGCGGCCAAGCTCCGCTGGCTGCGCTCGTACGCCTGACCTCGCGCGGGCGCGGGGCCGGGCGACAGGCCCGATCGGCTCCTTTCTGTATCCGTATGGTTGCCAAGAGTGGCGGCGCCGCGGGGTCGCCCATAACGTCGGGATCATGAGGAAATACCAAGTCACGTGCATTAGTTGCGCCATCGCGCCGCTCGTCGTCGGCATGGGCGCCCTCGCGCCGGCCGCCTCCGCCCGCAGTGCGTCCGAGCAGGTGGTCCGTCCGGACCAGTCCCTCCAGGAGGCCGTCGACGCGGCCGCCCCCGGAGCCACCATCGTCCTGACGCGGGGCACCTACCGCGGAAGCGTCACGCTCACCAAGCCGCTGACCCTCCGGGGCGCGGGCGAGCAGACCGTGATCGTGCCCGGAGAGGACGAGGAGGCGGGGAGCGCGTGCGCCGAGGCGGGGGACGGCATCTGTGTCACCGGCACGGACGAACAGCCCGTCACCGGGGCGCGGATCCAGTCGCTGACCGTCGAGGGGTTCAAGAGGAACGGTCTCACGGCCACGCGCACCGACCAGCTGGAGGTCCGCCGGGTGACCGCCCGGGACAACGGCCGGTGGGGCATCGCGCAGGATCGTTCCACCCGTGGCTCGTTCCGCTACAACACCGCGAGCGGCAACGGCGACGCCGGGCTCTACACCGCCAACGTGTTCGAGGCCGACGCGGAGAGCAAGACCCTCGACTCCGGTGGCACGGTGATCAGCGGCAACCTCCTGACGGGCAACCGGATCGGCCTGACCACCCGCCGGCTCAGGAACCTCACCGTCGAGCACAACCTCGTCACCGAGAACTGCGCGGGTGTCTTCGTCGTGCTGCCGCGCACGACGGGCGACCTGACCGTCCGCCGCAACGCGGTCCACGAGAACAACGAGTACTGTCCCGCCTCCGAGCGCCTGCCACACCTCCAGGGGGTCGGCATCGTCCTCGTCGGCGCGGAGAAGGTGCTGGTGACGCAGAACGCGGTCCGCGACAACGTGGGTGACTCCCCGTACTCCGGCGGGATCGTCGTGTTCGGCAGCATGGACGGCGTCTCCAACGAGCAGAACACCGTCCGCGACAACCTCGTCCTGGGCAACGGTCCGGCGGACCTGGTCACCCGCGACGAGAAGGGCAAGGACAACAAGTTCGTCGACAACGTCTGCCGGGTCTCCGAACCGGCCGGCGCGTGCTGACCGGCCGGTCGGCCTCTCCCGTCCAGCGGGGGGAGCCGCACGTCGGGCGGACGTGACGGCAGGTGTGTGGCAGGGCGCCCGCAACGGCGAAGAGCCGGCTCGGAGGAGGGGTTCCTCCTCCGAGCCGGCCCTTTTGCCGTCGGCGGGTCCCGCCCCGACGGGGCAGCCGCGTGGCTACTCGTAGCCGAGTGTCGTCATCATCCCGGACTCCGAGTGGTAGATGTTGTGGCAGTGCAGCATCCACAGCCCTGGATTGTCCGCGTCGAAATCGGCCACCAGCTTGTGGTGCGGCAGCACCACGGACGTGTCCTTGCGGGCACCGGGGGAGTCGCCGCCGGCCAGGCCGTAGGTGTGGCCGTGCAGATGGACGGGATGCCACATGTCCGTGCCGTTGAAGACGACCAACCGCACCCGCTCACCACGTTCGACCTTGTGGATGCGGTGTGGCGAATAGGGCCGGTGGTCGATGCCCCAGTTGAATTTCTTCATACTGCCGGTCAGGACGAGTTTGATCTGACGGTCGGGTTTGCGCCGGTCCAGGGCCACGGACTCCTGCGGCCGGAGCCGCCCGGCCGCGGTCAGCACGTTCCGGTTCAGCTCCGCCGGACGCGCGGACGGCTTCGGGGTGGCGCCGCTGCCCGCGCGCAGGACGGCCATCGCCGACCCGCCTTTCCCCTCGGCGAGCGCCGTGAGCGGGAAGACCCCGCTCTTCACGGTGATGAGCACGTCGTACCGCTCGGCCATGCCCAGGAGCAGCGAGTCGACCTTGTGGTGCCGTACGGGAAAGCCGTCGCTGTGGGTGACGGTGAGCTGGTGGTCCCCGAGCGCCACCCTGAACGCCGTCTCAGCGCCCGCGTTGATGATGCGCAGCCGGATGCGTTCGCCGGGCTTGGCCTTGAACTGTGTGGGGTCGACCGAAGTCCGCCCGTTGATCAGGTAGTACGGGTGGTCGACACTGGCCGCGTGCCCGCCGAGCAGTCTGCTGAAGGCGCCCCTCAGCACCCGGGAGGTGCTCTTACCGCCGCGCGACGGCTCCGAAGGGTCGTCGTCCCCGCGCCCCGGCGCATAGTTCAGGGGCGGCCCGTGCCCGACGTCGATGCCTCCCCGGGGACGGGTAGGCGAGCCGTCACCCTCATGCCCGTCGTGCCCCGGGCCGTGTCCCATCGCGGGTTTGCCCTTGCGGAGCTGCGCGAACACCTCATCCGGGGTCGAGCCGTTCACCCCGTCGAGCCAGTCGTCGAGCACGATGACCCACTCCCGGTCGTAGGAGAGGGGCTCACGGGGGTCGTCCACGATCAGTGGCCCGTAGAGACCACGGTCGATCTGCACGCCCAGGTGCGGGTGGAACCAGTAGGTGCCGGGGTCCGGAGCGCGGAACTGGTACGTGAACGATTTGCCCGTGGCGATCGGCCGCTGCGTCACGTACGGCACGCCGTCCATGTCGTTGTTCAGGGCGATGCCGTGCCAGTGCACCGTGGTGGCTTCCGGCAGATGGTTGTTCACGGTCACCTTGAGTCTCTCACCCGCGGTGACACGGAGCTCACGGCCTGGCAGCTCGTCACTGTACGTCCACGTCCTGACGGTCTGCCCACCCCCCAGGTCGACTGTGCCGGCAGTCGCCGTGAGGGTCAGCTCCCGGGCCGGCCGTTCGGAGCTCGGAGTCTCTGCGGACGGTGTCTGCGTGCCGTCCCTCGAAGGGGTGAAGCGCTCGGGCTCGGGGCCCGGAGCACCCACGACGTGCTTGCGGTCCGGTGCGCCGTCCGAGCAGGCGGCGAGCAGGCCGGATCCCACGGCGGCGATCCCGGCACCGAGTACGGCGCGGCGGGGTCGAGAAGAAGTCTGACGGTTGTGTTCCTGACTGAACATGGCCCTCCGGTCGGTCGCACACGTACCCACCCCTGCCCCGAAGGGCCTCGAGTGGGGTTGGACGCAGCGCGATCCAGCATGGGGCACAGCACCGAAACATCCGGTACATCCCGAATCGACATCTATGACGATCTGATGTTCGCCCGCCGCGCGAGGGGGGCGGAACCGCTGGTCAGAGCAGAGTGACGCGGTTTCGGCTTCACCGGTTCGGCCGCTGCCTGGTCGGCGTAGCGTTTCTCCTCGACCTCACCGGGCCGTTGACCGGGGAACACGCGGAGGGCCGGCCGGGGTGCCGGGGAGGCGCGCTCCGGCTACTCCTCGGGCCGCCGGGCGACGACCAGGCGGGCTCGGGGGCTGCCGTCCGGCCGCTGCCCGAATCCGGGCAGCGGGTGGAGTTCGACCCGGAACCCGGCCCGGTCCAGCTCGTGCCGGAGGCCGCCGAAGCGGAGGGTGCGGTAGTACATGACGAACGGCGGGCGCCACACCGCGTTGCGCACCCGCATCACCGTGTCGAAGCCCAGCAGCTTCCAGTACACGAGTGAGCCCGGCCGGGACGGAGCGCCCACCGGGAAGGCGAACCGTCCTCCCGGCCGCAGCACCCGGTGGACCTGGGCGAACAGCTCCGGCAGCTCGCGCGGCAGGAAGTGGCCGAACGCCCCGAAGCTCACCACCAGGTCGAAGGCGGGCCCGAACGGCAGCGCCCGCGCGTCCGCCCGCACATGACCGGCCGGCGGTCCCCCGGGCCGGGTCCGCTCGCGCGCGACGGCGAGCATGCCCGCGCTGAAGTCGACGCCGGTGACGCTTCGGCGGCACACCTGCGCCAGTACGTCCACGCCCGCGCCGGTGCCGCAGCACAGATCGAGCCCGGTGTCGAACGGCCCCAGCCTCCGCAGCGCCCCGGCGGTGGCGTCGAGCACCGAGCCGGGTGTACGGAAGGGGGTGTGGTCGAACTTCGGCGCGAGGAGGTCGTAGCCGCGCTCCACGGACGACAGCGCCTGGACGGCGAGTTCCCGCAGCCGCGGGCCTTCGGGGCTGAACATCGGATCAGCCTAGACCCGGGCATCGCCCGAGGGGCTAGCCTCGTGCACTCCTGTGCGAACCATTGATGTGAGGAGCTGTGATGCGGGCATTCCGCGAGGCCGTCGAGGCGCACGACATGGACGCCGCCGAAGCGCTGCTGGCCGAGGACGTCGTCTTCACCAGCCCGGTCGTCTTCAAGCCCTACACCGGAAAGCCGATCACGGCGGCGATCCTGCGCGCGGTGGCGGAGGTCTTCGAGGACTTCCGGTACCTGCGGGAGATCAACGACGTGAACGGCCGTGACCACGCGCTGGTCTTCTCCGCGCGGGTGGGTGACCGCGAGATCGAGGGCTGCGACTTCATCCATGTCGACGACGACGGCCGTATCGACGAATTCACCGTGATGGTGCGTCCTTTGTCCGGCGCGCAGGCTCTCGCGGCCGCCATGGGTGCGCAGTTCGAGAAAATCGCGCGTGAGGAGCGGGACCGCTCGGCCTGACCGCACTCGGGAACGGCGGAACACCGCCCGCTCGCCCGACCTGTTCGACCCCAGGGCCCGCCGACCGTCCCGGCGGGCCCTTCTGCGGCTCTCCGGTTCGCACGCCGTCGTCCTCGACCGTGCTCGTGCGCCCCGTGGTACCTTGGTGACAGCACTCGTTCAGCGCCTCCGTGCACATCACAGGCCTCGGTGCCGTTTCTTCTCTTTCTTCTCCGGTTCTCCTCCCGCTTTTCGCCGGTTCATCGGTTCACCGATCCGCCCGTCGTTTCCGACCGGCCGTCCGGCGTTCCCCACCACCTCGTGAGCAGGGCTCCATCGCCACCGCCGAGGTGCTGTTTCCCGCAGCCCAGGAGCGCGGACGCGCCCTCCGGCGCGGTTCCCCTCCTTCCCTTCGCATGTCCGTTCCACCGCGTGTTCTTCCCCCCCTCCCCCCCCGTCGCCCACGAAAGGTCCGGCCTCCGTGACCACCACCGCACTCCCCCGCCCCTCCGTCCACCAGCAGCCCCGACCCGTCAGCGGTGTCCTCGACATCGATGCGGCCGGGAAGGCGCAGCTGCGGGCCGGCACCTGTCTGCCCTCCCCGTCCGACCTCGCCGTCTCCCCCGCGCTGGTCCGCCGGCACGGCCTGCGCAAGGGCGATCACGTCGAAGGGCTGCACGGTGACCGGCATAACCTCACCGAGATCGTCCGGGTCAACGGCCGTACCCCCGACACGCTGCGCCACCGGCCGCGCTTCGGGGACCTGACGCCGCTTCACCCACGGGAGCGGCTGCGCCTGGAGCACCCCGCGTCCGGTCCGGCCGGGCGCCTCGTCGATCTGCTCGCCCCCGTCGGCAAGGGGCAGCGCGGTCTGCTCGTGGCCCCGCCGAAAACCGGCAAGACCGTTCTGATCCAGCAGCTCGCGGCGGCCGTGGCGGGCAACCACCCCGAGTGCAGGCTGATGGTCGTCCTGCTCGACGAGCGTCCCGAGGAGGTCACCGACATGCGGCGCTCGGTGCGCGGCGAGGTGTACGCCTCGACCTTCGACCGGCCCGCGAGACAGCACATCGCCCTGGCCGAGCTGGTGATCGAGCGGGCCAAGCGGCTGGTCGAGGCGGGTGAGGACGTGGTCGTCCTGCTCGACTCGCTGACCCGGCTCTGCCGGGCGTACAACAACGCCGCACCCTCCGGTGGCCGCACCATGAGCGGCGGTGTCGACACGTCCGCGCTGGTCGGGCCGAAGCGGTTCTTCGGCGCCGCCCGCAAGGCGGAGGAAGGCGGCTCGCTCACGATTCTCGCCTCGGCCCTGGTGGAGACCGGTTCCCGCGCCGACGAGTTCTACTTCGAGGAACTCAAGGGCACCGGCAACATGGAGCTCCGGCTGAGCCGTGAAGCGGCCTCCCGCCGGCTGTTCCCGGCCGTCGACATCGTTCCGTCCGGCACCCGTCGCGAGGAACTGCTGCTCACCCCCGCGGAGTTGGCC
This sequence comes from Streptomyces sp. GDS52, assembly GCF_052246875.1. Classification (NCBI taxonomy): domain Bacteria; kingdom Bacillati; phylum Actinomycetota; class Actinomycetes; order Kitasatosporales; family Streptomycetaceae; genus Streptomyces; species Streptomyces sp. GDS52. Next base: position 6,558,056 of record NZ_CM125966.1, on the reverse strand, counting down.
GCCGTACGCGGTCTGCGCCGGGTTCTCCGGCCCCGGGACGGGCAGGCGGCGGGCCTGGAGACCCTGTTGGAGCGGATGCGGGAGACCCCCGACAACGCGACCTTCCTCCGGAGTGTCCGGCCGACCCTGCCCGATGGCCGACCGACGTAACGGCGTACGGCATCCGGGTGCTGGCGAAGAACCCCCGGCCCGGTCACCACGGCCCTCCGGGGTTCCCTTCCTACGTTTGCGGTATGACTATCGGACTTGCTTCGCGGGCTGCCGTGTCCGCCTGTGCCCTCTGCACCGCGGGCCTGCTGGCGCTCGCGCCCGCCGCGGCGGTTGCCGGTACGCGTCCGAACCCCGCGCCGCCGGCCGGCTCCGCCTCACGCGCCGCGCCGGACTCGCTGCTGTACCGCTCCGGCACCCAGGTGCGCCTCCGCTCCGAGGCACCCGAGGTCCCGGAGCTGTCCGCCCGGTCCTGGCTGGTGGCCGACGCCGACTCCGGTGAGGTGCTCGCGGCGCACGACGCGCACCGCAGGCTGCCGCCCGCCAGCACGTTGAAGACCCTGTTCGCCCTCACCGTGCTGCCCGTCCTGCCGGGCAGCCTCCGGCACACCGTCAGCGCGGAGGAACTCGCGGACATCAGCCCCGGCAGCAGCCTCGTCGGGGTCGCCGAGGACCGTACCTACCGGATCTCCGACCTGTGGAACGGGGTCTTCCTCAGCTCCGGCAACGACGCCGTGCACGTCCTGGCCGCGCTCAACGGCGGCTGGCAGGCCACCGCCGAGCAGATGCAGGAGAAGGCCCGCTCCCTGGGCGCCCACGACACCTGGGTGGAGTCACCCGACGGCTACGACGCTCCCGGCCAGGTGTCCTCGGCGTTCGACCTGGCAATCTTCGGCCGGGCCGGACTGCACAGCCCCGACTTCGCACGGTACTGCTCCCGTGCGGAGGCGATGTTCCCCGGCCGTGACGGTGGATCGTACGGAATCCTCAACACCAACCGGCTGCTCACCGGAGCCGACGGGGTGGATCGCTACCCGGGCCTCCTCGGGATCAAGAACGGCTACACCAGCAATGCCGGAAACACCCTCGTGGCGGCCGCCCGCAGGGACGGGCGCACCCTCGTGGTCACGGTCCTCAACCCCCGGCCGGACGGCGGGCACCCCGTGTACGAGGAGGCACGCGCGCTGCTGGACTGGGGGTTCGAGGCGTCCGGCCGGGTCGATCCGGTGGGGTCGCTGGACGCCCTGCGGGCCACGTCGATGCCGGGGCCCCGGGGCCGGTCCGCGACCGGTCCGGCCCCGGCTTCGGCTTCGGCCCCCGCGGCACGAGGCGCCGGTCCGGAGCGGCCGGTGGCGTGGACGGTCGCGTGCACCGCGCTGCTGGGCGCGACGGGCGTGGCACTGTTCCTGCGGCTCAGGTGGGCCCGGCCGTGAGGGGGGTGATTCCCCTCCCGTGCGGACCGTTCACCGCGCACCGGACCGGTCGAGCGGGGCGAGCGCGGGTGCGGGGCGGACCTCGCCGACCGGGCGGCCGCCGCCGAGCAGCGGTTCGCCCGCGAACCCGGTGAGCAGGGCCGGCTCGACCCCGGCCCGGGCGAGGGCGGCGGCGGTCACCGGGACACGCGCCCGGCCGGCCCCGTCGGAGATCTTCACGGCCACGGCGCGGCCGTCGGGCAGGGCGGCGATCTGGACGCCCTCGTAGCCGTCCTTGGCGAGCAGCCCGGGGACGGCCCGCATCAGGGCGGCGACGTCCCGGCCGGAGCCGGAGGCCATCTCGGGGTGTTCCCGCATCGCGTCGGCGACCCGAGCCTCGGGGGTGCCGGGCGCGGCGGTGACGACGCGGGCGGCGGCACGGGCGAGTCCGTGCAGGGAGACGGCGAACAGGGGCGCGCCGCAGCCGTCGACGGTCACCCGGGCGACGCGCTGCCCGGTGAGGTCCTCGATGTTCGCGGCGATCGCCCGCTGGAGGGGGTGGGCGGGGTCGAGGTAGTCCTCGAGGGACCAGCCGTTGAGCTTCGCGGTGAGCAGCATGGCGGCGTGCTTTCCGGAGCAGTTCTGGGCGAGCCGGGAGGGCGGGCGGCCGTCACGCACCCAGACGTCCCGCACGGCCGGGCCGAGCGGCAGGTCCGGGACGTTGCGCAGGTGGTCCTCGGTGAGTCCGGCGCCCGCGAGGACGCGCCGGACACCGGCGAGGTGGCGTTCCTCCCCGGAGTGGCTGGCCGCGGCGAGGGAGAGCAGTTCGCCCTCGAGCGGCAGCCCGGCGCGCACCATGGCGACGGTCTGGACGGGCTTGAGAGCGGAGCGCGGATAGCAGGCGGCCTCGATGTCGCCGAGCCGGAGCCGGGCCTCGCCGTCGGCGCCGAGGACGACGACGGAACCGTAGTGGACCCCCTCGACGACCCCGCCGCGGACGAGGTGGGCGACGGGGGCGTGGAGGGGTTCGCGGACCGGGGGTGCGGCTGCGGGGGAAGGGAGGTTCATCGGGATCGTTCTTCCGTGGTGGTGTCCGTGGGAGGGTGCGCGCCCGGCGGGCGGACGATGGCGGCGAGAGTCGTCTCGACGCGGTCGAGATGGTGGGACATCGCCGCGAGGGCGTCGTCCTCGGAACCGTCGGTCAGTGCCTCCACGATCGCCCGGTGCTCGTGGTTGGACTGCTCTCGCCGGTCCCCCAGCTGGTTCAGGAAGGCGGACTGGCGGGCCAGCGCGTCCCGGATCTCCTCGATGACCCGGCGGAACACGGGATTCTGGGTGGACTCGGCCACGGTGAGGTGGAAGAGGGTGTCCATGGCGACCCACGCGGTGGTGTCGGTCTCCCGGTCCATCCGGTCCAGCAGGTGGTTCAGCAGGTCGAGGTTCTCGGGGGTGCGCCGCCGGGCCGCGTACCGGGCGACCGGGAGCTCGACGTGGCGGCGCACTTCCAGCAGGTCACCGGCCGCGTAGTCGCCGAAGGTGGGCTCTCCCACCGCATCGGCCACGACGAAGGTGCCCTTGCCGGTCCTGGACACGGTCAGGCCCATGGTCTGCAGTGCCCGCAGGGCCTCGCGCAGCACCGGCCGGGAGACCTTGAGGGTGCGGCACAGCTCCGCCTCGGAGGGGAGCTTGTCCCCGACCGAGTACGCGCCCCGCTCGATGGCGTCGCGGAGGTGGGTGAGAACCGCTTCCATCGCGCTCACGCGCCGCGGCCCCGTCCCACCTGTCCGGCTGTCTGACAGGTTCACGGAAGTGATCGTGCGGGCGGACGCGGGGACTGTCAAGCGGGGGCCGGCCCGGTGTACGCGGTGGGGTTACCCACCCCCTCGTTCTGGGGGCCCACATCATTCTGCGGCCGGGGAGTCGTTCACATACTCAAGTGCATGGCCAATCCAACGGTGCTCACCGGAACCCCGCCCACACCGGACCGCGAGAGGGGGAGCGACTTCGCCGAACTGTCGCGGCGCATCACCGCCGAGGGGCTGCTCAGGCGCCGCCCGCTCTCCTACACCCTGCGCTTCGGGGCCCTGGCCCTCGCCCTCGCGGGAGGGGTGACCGCCTTCCTCGTCCTGGGCGACAGCTGGAGCCAGCTGCTCGTCGCGGCGGCCCTGTCCGTGGTCTTCGGGCAGCTCGCACTCGCCGCGCACGACCTGGCGCACCGCCAGGTGTTCTCCCGTCGGCACCCCAGCGAAGCCGGTGGTCTGCTGGTGGCCGACGTACTGCTGGGCATGAGCTACGGCTGGTGGATGAACAAGCACACCCGCCACCACGCGAATCCCAACCACGAGCAGAAGGACCCGGACGTCGCCCCCGACCTCCTGGTCTGGTCACGCCGCCAGGCGAGCCGGGCCCAGGGCGTCGCGCGGTTCGTCGGAAAGCACCAGGCGGCGCTGTTCCTTCCGATGCTGACGCTGGAGGGCCTCAATCTGAGTTTCAGCAGCTTCAGGGCGCTGCGCGGCCCGTCGGTGAAGCGGCCGGTGCTGGAGGGAACACTGCTCGTCGCCCACTTCGCCGTGTACTTCGGCGGCCTGTTCACGGTGCTCTCCCCCGGCAAGGCGCTCGCTTTCCTCGCCGTCCACCAGGGCCTGTTCGGGATCTACCTCGGCTCGGTGTTCGCCCCCAACCACAAGGGCATGCCGATGATCGAGGAGGGGACGCGCCTGGACTTCCTGCGCCGTCAGGTCCTCACCTCCCGCAACGTCAGGGGCGGTGTGTTCGTCGACGTCTTCATGGGCGGGCTGAACCACCAGATCGAGCACCATCTCTTCCCCAGCATGCCCACGCCCGCCCTCGGCCGGGCCCAGGTCATCACCGAGCGGTACTGCGCGGAACTGGGCGTCCCGTACTGCCGGACAGGGCTGTTCGCCTCGTACGGCACGGCGCTGCGCCACCTCAGGAACGTGGGGGAACCACTGCGCGAGGCCCGCTGAGGGGGCTGCGACCCGCACACGGCGGCGGAGCGGCGGGAACGAACGTCCGTCACGCCCACAGCGCGTCGGCCAGGGCCGCGCCGGCGAAGGCCGCGCCCAGGCCGGCCGCGACGCTCGCCACGACGTTCGCGGCGGCATGGCGGACCGCCCCCGCCTCGGCCAGGCGGAGGGTCTCGTAGGAGAAGGTGGAGTACGTGGTCAGGGCGCCGCACAGACCTGTTCCGAGCAGCAGCTGGAGGTGCGAACTCGCGGCGCCCGCCGCCGCCGCCGCGCCGGTGAGCAGACCGAGCGTCAGGCAGCCGGCCACGTTCACCGTGAAGGTTCCCCAGGGGAACACCGAGTCGTGCCGGGACTGCACCGCGCGGTCGGTGAGGTAGCGCAGGGGTGCCCCGACTATGGCGCCGAGGACGACCAGCAGCCAGTTCACGGCCCCTCACCCTCCGTTCCGGGAGCGGCGGGAGGGCCGGAAGGCCGTTCGTCGCGCGGGTACCGGACCGCCTCGCAGGCGTCGAGGGTCGCCAGCCCCTCGGTGACGAGCGCGTCGAGCTCGGGCAGGAAGGCCCGTACCCGCTCCTCGGTGTCGACGATGACGACCGCCACCGGCAGGTCCTCGCTCAGGGACAGCAGCCGGGAGGTGTGGACGAGCGAGGAGGCGCCGAACCCCTCGATGCCGCGGAAGACGCTGGCGCCCGCCAGTCCCGCGGCGTGGGCCCGGTGGACGATCTCCGAGTAGAGCGGCCGGTGGTGCCAGGTGTCGTTCTCGCCGATGAACACGGTCAGGCGCAGCGCCCTGCCGGTCGTCCCTGTCATGACTGCCTCCTGTTCAGCACACGGCGGGTCGCGGAAGCGGCCGTCCACACGGCGCCGAGCGCCGCGAGCGGGGTGACGGCGAGGTAGGCGAGGGCGAGGCCGTGGCTGCCGGCGTCGAACAGGTTCCGGCCGTCGACGGCGTAGGTCGAGAAGGTCGTGAAACCGCCGAGGACACCGGTGCCGAAGAACGGGCGGACCAGGGGGTGGGCGGTGCGGACCTCGGTGATGATCACCATGAACACGCCGATCACGGCACAGCCGGTGATGTTGACCCCCAGGGTCGTCCAGGGGAACCCGTCCGCCGGTGTCGGCCACCACAGGGAGGCCGCGTACCGGGCGGTGGCGCCCGCTCCCCCGCCGAGGGCGACCACGGCCACGACGGGAGCGGCGGCGCGCCGGGACCGGCGGCGCCCGCGGAGAACCTCGGTGGGCGGGACTGTCACGGGTGTGCGTCTCCTACTCGTCGCGCGGCCCGGACGTGCGGGCGCGCGCCTCCACAAGCAGGGACCGTCGGCGGTGTGCCGCGGTTCGGGGACGGCGGGCCCCACCGCCGCGCCACGGGACGCGCTCGCGGCCGAAGGCCAGCGTAACGCCCGGGGCGCGCGAGGGTCACTTCACGCTGCCGTGGCCGTCGCGCGGTGGCGTGTGCCACCAGCCCTTCGCGAACACCGCCGCGACCTCGGCGATCCGTACCTCGTCGCGCCGGTAGTGCGGGCGTCCGGCGATGTGGCCGGTGCGCAGCAGGCCGACGGCCGTGAGCAGCCGGAGGTGGGTGAGGGCCACGGGGCGGGGCATGCCGAAGCGGGCGGCGACGGCTTCCGCGGTGACGCCGTGCGCGGCGTGGCCGGGTTCTCCCAGCCACGTCAGGATCTGCAGTCGGGTCCCGTCCGCGGGAGTCCTCGGCATGCCGTCCACCTCCGTCCCGGTGTCCTCTCCGGGCACGTCCACTGTCCCGCGACCGGGGCCCCGTGTCATGCGCTCCGGCACCTTGTCCGAGAGTCGGCCCCCTGTCCACAAGGGGGTCGAACCGCACATCACCTCGAGGGAACGGGCCCTGCCGCACAGGTACCGCGTGGGCGGCAGGGCCCCGCCGCGGCTCAGGAACTCAGGGACTCAGGGACTCAGGGACTCACCGGTGGCGGAACCACGCCGTCGCGGGCAGCGCCCGGTCGTCGTAGCCGAACAGTGCCTGGTTCTCCCAGCCGTTGCCGGAGGCCGGGTCGGCCGGGTCCCAGCCGTTGCCGGTGCGTGCGGTCCAGGTGGCCTCCCAGTAGAAGACGCCGAGGCCGCGTCCGTTCGGGACGGCTTCGACGATGCTCGCCACGTCGTTCATCCAGCGGGTCTGGCCGGTGGTGGACGCCGGGTAGCCGGGGACGAGTTCACCGTCGAGGTCGATGATGTTCTCGTGGCCGTCCTCGCTGTCGAGGCGGAACGGGTACGCCGTCTCGGCGAGGAAGACGGGTTTGCCGTACCGGGCGGCCGCGTCGTCCAGGGTGGTCTGGAAGTCGTGCAGGGTGCCGTGCCAGTAGCCGTAGTACGACAGGCCGACGGCGTCGAACCTCACGCCGTGGGAGACCGCGTTGTCGAACCACCAGCGGGTGCCGTCGAGGTCACCGCCCTCGGCGAGGTGCAGGGCGGCGACCGTGGAGGGGCTGACCGCCTTGACCGCGTCGTAGCCGGAGTTGAGCAGTCCGGCGAGCTGGTTCCAGTTGTTCGTGGAGCCCTCGTTCCACAGCATGCCGCCGTTGATCTCGTTGCCGACCTGGACCATGTCCGCCGTGGTGTCCTGCGCCTTGAGGGCGCTCAGGACGTCGTACGTGTGCTGGTACACGTCCGTCTTCAACCGGCTGTAGGAGTGCCCCGACCAGGCCGCGGGCTTGGTCTGCTTGCCCGGATCGGCCCAGGTGTCCGAGTAGTGGAAGTCGACCAGCAGTTTCATGCCCTGGGCCTTGACCCGCTTCGCCAAGGCGAGGACGCGCGCCTTGTTGTTGTAGCCGTCGGCCGGGTCGACCCAGACCTTCAGCCGGGCGTAGTTCATTCCGGCGGATCCCAGGAGGGCGACGCCGTCGCCGGCGGTGCCGGAGGCGGTCCGGTAGACGCCGCCCCGGTCCTCGCTCTTGGGCAGGGACGAGATGTCGGCGCCCTTGATCGTCAGGCCGGAGGTGCCCGGGGTGAAGGTCAGGTCGTCGACGTTGATCCAGTTGCCCGCGTTCGCGTCGCTGGTGACGCTGATCGTGCACTGGTTGTTCGTCACCCTCACCGGCACGACGATCCGTATCCAGCCGGAGTCGGACACCGGCAGATCGGTGCGCTGCTCGGCGCCGCCGCAGTTCTTCAGGGCGAGGTGGGCGGCGTTCTGGCCGCCGCCGGAGCGGACCCAGGCGGTGAGTCTGTGGTCGCCGTTGGTCAGGCCCGACAGGTACTGGTACGTCTCCACCTTGTAGGCGGAGGACGACCAGTGGGAGAGCCGGTGGCCGCCGTCGCGGCCGCCGGACTCCGTGTACGAGGCGGCCGTGTCGCCGTACTCGGACCAGCCGGCCGGGGTGGCGGCGCCCGAACCGCCGGTCTCGAAGCCGCCGTTGGTGAGCGTGCTCGCGGCCGTGGCGGTCTGGGCGGGCAGTGCGGTGAGGGAGAGTCCCGCGGCGAGCGGCAGCAGCAGGGCCCGGAGTGTGCGTCTGGGATGGAACATGGGTGTTCGTCGTCCCTTCGACGTGGGGAGGGGGGTGCCCCGCGCCCCGGGGAGGGAGTGGGGCCCCCTCCGCCCGCGGCCGGTGTGCTCACGCGGGCGGAGGGGAGTCGTGGCTCAGGCGTCGAGTCGTACGACCCGGACGGTTCCGGCCGGGACCGGGAGGCGGCCCGCGGCGCGCTCACCGGTCAGCAGCTCGGTGCCGGGGGCGTCGAGCGGCACCTTGGCGTCGGTGGCGGTGTGGTTGATCGCGAACAGGAAGCTGCCCGACTCGCCCGTGCGGCGCACCACTTCGACGTCGCGGGGCAGGTCGGTGCGCGGGGCGGTCCGGGCGTCCTCGGCGGCCCGGCCGAGGAGGGCGGCGAGGCCCTCGGCGCCGAGCCGGGTGGAGACGTACCAGGCGGTGCCCTCGCCGAGGCGGTGCCGGGTGACGGCGGGACGGCCGGCGGTGAGGCCGTCGGCGTACGTCCACACGGTCTCGGCGCCCCGCGGCACCACGAACTCCGTCCAGACGTCGGCGTCGAGTTCCGCCCCGTCGGGGCCGGTGAGGCGGACCCGCTCGCCCCGCAGCAGGGGGGAGAACTCCTCGACGGTCAGGCCGAGGACGTCGCGCAGGGCGCCCGGGTGGGGGCCCTCGTGCACGGCGTCGTGCTCGTCGACGATGCCGGAGAAGTACGACACGACGAGGGTGCCGCCGCCTTCGACGTACTCCCTGAGGTTGTTCCCGGCCGCCTCCGTCATCAGGTACAGGGCCGGTACGACGACCAGGGGATACCTCGACAGGTCGGCTTCGGGGTGGGCGAAGTCGACGGTGAGGTGGTGGTCGTAGAGGGCCTCGTAGTAGGCGTCGGCGCGTTCGCGGGCGTCGTGGTCCTCGCTGGGGCGCCAGTCGAGGTGCTGTGCCCACCAGGACTGCCAGTCCCACAGCACGGCCACGTCGGCCTCGGTACGGGTGCCCCGGACCGGCGCCAACGAGTCGACGGCGGCTCCGAGTTCGGTCACCTCGCGGAAGACGCGGGTCTCGGTGCCGCCGTGCGGCAGCATCGCGGAGTGGAACTTCTCGGCGCCTCGCCGGGACTGGCGCCACTGGAAGAACATCGCGCCGTCGGAGCCGCGGGCCACGTGGGCCAGGGAGTTGCGGGCCATCTGGCCGGGCGCCTTGGCGGGGTTGCGGGGCTGCCAGTTGACGCCCGAGGTGGAGTGCTCGAGCAGCAGCCAGGGGGCGCCGCCGCCGACGGAGCGGGTGAGGTCGGCGGCCATGGCGAGGTTGACGTGGGTGCGACGGCCGTCGGTGATCAGATAGTGGTCGTTGGTGACGAGGTCCACCTCCCGGCCCCAGGCCCAGTAGTCGACGGAGTCGCACTGGCTGAGGGCGGTCATGAAGTTGGTGGTCACCGGGACGCCGGGTGTCAGGCGGTGCAGGATGTCCCGCTCGGCGGTGAAGTTCTCGCGCATCGTGGCGTCGGCGAACCGCCGGTAGTCCAGCGCCTGGGCCGGATTGCCGACCGTGGGGGTCGCGCGCGGCGGGTTGATCTCCTCGAAGGAGGCGTAGCGCTGGCCCCAGAAGGCCGTCCCCCAGGCCTCGTTGACGGCTTCGACGGTGCCGTAGGCCGCCACCAGCCAGCGGCGGAAGTGGGCGGCGCAGGAGTCGCAGTAGCAGGCGGAGACGGGGACGCCGTACTCGTTGTGGACGTGCCACATCGCGAGCGCGGGGTGGTCACCGTAGCGTTCGGCGAGCCGGGTGGTGATGTCCGCGGCGGCGGCCCGGTAGTCGGCGTTGCTGTGGCAGATGGCGCCGCGGGAACCGAACTCCAGGCGCACGCCGTCCGCGGTGACCGGCAGCGCGTCGGGGTGGGCGCGGTAGAACCAGGCGGGGGGCACCACGGTGGGCGTGCCCAGGTCGACGCGGATGCCGCCTGCGTGCAGCAGGTCCAGGCTGCGGTCGAGCCAGCCGAAGTCGTACACGCCGGGTGAGGGTTCCAGCAGGGCCCAGGAGAAGATCCCGACGCTCACCATGGTGACGCCGGCCTCCCGCATCAGCCGGACGTCCTCGTCCCAGACGGTCTGTGGCCACTGCTCGGGGTTGTAGTCCCCACCGAAGGCGAGCCCGGTGAGGCCCCTGGGGGTGGTCTCCGGCATGGATTCTCTCCCGATGTGTCGATGTTCTGAGAACGTGCACACACATTCTCGGCGGCTCGAAGCCAACATAACCGCAGAGCAACAACCATTGACAAGCGTCCGATGTGTTTCTCTACTGTGAACGCTCACAGAAGCATGGCTGGTCTTCGCCCCGGGCGGAGGCCCCAGGTCAGGGGAGAGATCCATGCCGTACACGAAGCGCCGTCGCCTCGTGAGTTCCGCCGTCGCCGTCACGCTCGGCGCCTCCGCACTCGCCGCCTGCGGCTCGTCGTCCGACGACGACGGCGAGGCCCGGTCGGGCCCGGTCTCACTGACGTACTGGACCTGGACCCCCGGCATGGACAAGGTCGTGGACCTGTGGAACAAGGGGCCGGGCAAGAAGGAGCAGATCACCGTCACGGTGAAGAAGCAGGCGTCCGGCGACACGCTGGTCACCAAGATCCTCACCGCGCACCAGGCCGGCAAGGCGCCCGACCTGGTGCAGGCCGAGTACCAGGCGCTGCCCACCCTGGTCAGCAATGACGCGCTCGCCGACATCGGCGACACGGCGGGCGACGCCAAGAGCAAGTTCGCCGAGGGTGTCTGGCAGCAGACCACGCTGGGCACGGACGCCGTCTACGCGGTCCCGCAGGACATCGGGCCGATGATGTTCTACTACCGCGAGGACCTGTTCAAGGAGTACGGCCTCACCGTCCCGGCCACCTGGGACGAGTTCGCGAAGACCGCGCGCAAGCTGAAGAAGACGGCGCCCGACAAGGACCTGACCACCTTCTCCGCCAACGACTCCGGACTGTTCGCGGGCCTCGCCCAGCAGGCCGGCGCCCGGTGGTGGACGACCTCCGGTGACCAGTGGAAGGTCGGCATCGACGACGAGGCGACGAAGAAGGTCGCCGAGTTCTGGGGCGGCCTGGTCAAGGAGGGCGCCGTCGACAACCAGCCGATGTACACCCCGGCCTGGAACAAGGCGCTCAACACCGGCAAGCAGATAGCGTGGGTGAGCGCCGTGTGGGCGCCGGGCACGCTGACCACGGCGGCCCCCGACACCGAGGGCAAGTGGGCCATGGCCCCGCTCCCCCAGTGGGACGAGGGCGACAGCAGCACCGGCAGCTGGGGCGGCTCCTCCACCGCCGTGACCACGGACTCGAAGAACAAGGACGCCGCCGCGAAGTTCGCCGCCTGGCTGAACACCGACGGCGAGGCGCTCAACGCGCTGGCGAAGGAGGGCGGCATCTACCCCGCCTCCACCTCGGCCCAGCTCAGCGGCGCCTTCGCCAGCCCGCCGGAGTACTTCTCCAACCAGCCCGACTTCTACGCCAAGGCCGCCGAGATCGCGAAGACCACCGCGCCCTCCGCCTGGGGGCCGAACGTCAACGTCGCCTACACGACCTTCAAGGACGCCTTCGGCTCCGCCGCGAAGAACAAGTCGGACTTCACCGCCGCCCTGGACACCATGCAGGCGGACACGGTCGCCGACCTGAAGAAGCAGGGCTTCGGAGTCGCGGAGTGAGATCCCCGGCCCGCCGGAGGCCGTACGGGGTCGAGAGGGCCCCGTACGCCCACCCGTCTCCCACCGCCACCCTCAGACGAGCGCGAAGCGCCCCCTACGTCTTCCTTGTCCCCGCGACCCTCCTGTTCCTCCTGTTCTTCGCGCTGCCCATCGGGTACGCCGTCTGGCTCAGCTTCCGCAAGGTGCGGGTCTCCGGCCTCGGGCTGGGGGCCGGCTCCCGCGAGGAGGTCTGGGCCGGACTGGAGAACTACACCGGCGCCCTGTCCGACAGCGAACTGCTGAACGGCGCGCTGCGCGTGCTCGGTTACGGCGGCATCGTGGTACCGGTCATGCTGGGCCTGGCCCTGGTGTTCGCGCTGATGCTGGACTCCGAACGGGTCCGGCTCGCTCCCTTCACCCGGCTCGCGATCTTCCTGCCGTACGCCGTTCCGGGCGTGATCGCGGCCCTGCTGTGGGGCTTCCTCTACCTGCCGGACGTGAGCCCCTTCTCCTTCGTGCTGGACCGGCTCGGTCTGCCGCAGCCGGATCTGCTGGACGGCGGCCCGCTGTATCTGGCGCTGTCGAACATCGCGGTCTGGGGCGGCACCGGCTTCAACATGATCGTCATCTACACCGCGCTGCGGGCGATCCCGGCCGAGGTGTACGAGGCGGCGAAGCTGGACGGCGCCGGCCCGCTGCAGATCGCGCTGCGGATCAAGATCCCGATGGTGGCGCCCTCGCTGGTGCTGACCTTCTTCTTCTCGATCATCGCGACGCTCCAGGTGTTCAACGAACCGACCACCCTCAAACCGCTCACCAACTCCGTGTCCACCACCTGGAGTCCGCTGATGAAGGTGTACCAGGACGCCTTCGGTAACGGCGACCTCCACGCGGCAGCCGCCCAGGCGACCATCATCGCGCTCGCCACCCTGGTGCTGTCCTTCGGCTTCCTGCGGGCCGCGAACCGGCGCACCAAGCAGGAGGCCGCACGATGAGCTCCCTCGCCCTGCCCGAGGCCGAGCCCGCGGCCGGCACCGCCCGCGGTCCGGCGCGCCGCCGCCGGACCGCGCTGATCCCGACCGTGACCCTGCTGCTGGGCGCGCTGTACTGCCTGCTGCCGGTCGCCTGGGTGGTCGTCGCGTCCACCAAGTCCGGCTCGGAACTGTTCTCCACCTTCACGTTCTGGCCCGGCACCGGCTTCGCGGAGAACATCTCCGACCTCGGCGCCTACCGCGACGGCGTCTACTGGCGGTGGATGGGCAACTCCGCCCTGTACGCCGGTCTGGGCGCGCTGCTGTCGACGTGCGTGTCGGCGGTCAGCGGCTACGCGCTGGCGGTCTACCGCTTCCGGGGCCGCGAGGCGCTGTTCAGCGTGCTGCTCGCGGGTGTGCTGATGCCTCCGGTGATCCTCGCCGTCCCGCAGTACCTGCTGCTCGCCGAGGCGGACCTCACCGACTCCTACCTGTCCGTGCTGCTGCCGCAGATCCTCTCCCCGTACGGGGTCTACCTCGCGCGGATCTACGCCGCGGCCGCGGTGCCGGCGGACGTGGTGGAGGCCGGGCGGACGGACGGCGCGGGCGAGTGGCGCATCTTCACACGGGTGGCGCTGCCGATGATGGTGCCCGGTCTGGTGACGGTCTTCCTGTTCCAGTTCGTGGCGATCTGGAACAACTTCCTGCTGCCGTACATCATGCTCAGCGACGACGAGAAGTTCCCGATCACCCTCGGTCTGTACACGCTCCTCGAGCAGGGAGCCAACACCCCGGCGCTGTACACCCTGGTGATCACGGGCGCGTTCCTCGCGGTGTTCCCGCTGGTCGCGCTCTTCCTGGTCATCCAGCGGTTCTGGAGCCTGGACCTGCTCTCCGGGGCCGTAAAGTCATGACCATGAGCAACACGGGGGGCAGGCGCAAGCCGCCGACGATCCACGACGTGGCGCGCGAGGCCGGTGTCTCGCGCGGCACCGTCTCGCGCGTGCTCAACGGCGGCCACTACGTCAGCCCCGCCGCGGCTCAGGCGGTCGACGCCGCGATCCGCAAGACGGGTTACGTCGTCAACCGGCACGCCCGCTCACTGATCACCGGCCGGTCGGACTCGGTGGGCTTCCTGCTGACGGAGCCGCAGGAGCGGTTCTTCGAGGACCCCAACTTCAACGTCCTGCTGCGGGGTTGTACGCAGGCACTGGCCGCGCACGACATTCCGCTGCTGCTGATGATCGCCGGGACGCAGGACGAACGGCGGCGCATCGTGCGGTACATCACCGCGGGGCACGTGGACGGGGTGCTGCTGGTCTCCAGTCACTCGGGCGATCCGGTGGCCGAGGAGCTGCGGGCGGCGGGCGTGCCGCTGGTCGCGTGCGGCAAGCCGATCGGGTTGGGCTCCAAGGTGAGTTACGTGGCCGCGGACGACCGGGACGGTGCCCGTGACATGGTGCGTCACCTGCTGGACCTGGGCCGGCGCAGGGTGGGCGTGGTGACGGGGCCGCTCGACACACCGGGCGGGGTGGAGCGCCTCGCCGGGTACCAGGAGGTGCTCGCCGAGGCCGGCCTCGAGGCCGACGGGCGGCTCGTCGTCTCCGGTGACTACAGCCGGGCCAGCGGTGAGGCGGGCGCGGAGCGGCTGCTGGCCCGCGCGCCGGACATGGACGCCGTGTTCGTCGCCTCCGACCTGATGGCGCAGGGGGTGCTGACGGCGCTGCACCGCGCGGGACGCCGGGTGCCACAGGACGTGGCGGTCGGCGGCTTCGACGACTCCCCGGCCGCCGTCGCCACCAGCCCCCGTCTCACCACGATCCGCCAGCCCTGGGACCGCATCAGCGCCGAGATGGTGCGGGTCCTGCTGGCCCGGATCGGCGGCGAGGAGCCGGCCGCGGTGATCCTCCCGACGGAACTGGTGAAGCGCGAGTCGACGTAGCACGCCGGCACCGCCCGCCGGCGGGAACGCACACGGTCGTTGAAAAACCAACGAGTGCTACCGTTCACCTATGGCAGCTGAGGCGGTGGACTCGCGGCTCGAGGAGCGGTGGCGGGAGATCCTGTCGGTGCACGCGCGCACCCTCGCCGAGATCGACCGCACGCTGCATCCGTACGGTCTGGGGGCCTCCGACTTCGAGGTGCTCGACATCCTGGCGACCTCCCCGCCCGCGGAGGGCGAGCACTGCAGGGTGCAGAACCTGGCCGGGCGGATCCACCTCAGCCAGAGCGCGCTGTCCCGTCTCATCGCCCGGCTGGAGAAGGACGGCCTGGTCGTCCGGAGCGCCTGCGCGGAGGACCGGCGGGGCGTGTATGTGACGCTCACCCGAAAGGGCCGCGATCTGCACGCCGAGGTGCTGCCGCTGCAGCGCGCGGCCCTCACCCGCGCGCTGGGCGGATAGCCCCCGCCGCCACCCGGGGCGGCCGCGGCGGCACCTCTAGGGGCGGGCCAGCAGGGTGCGGACGCCCTCGGACGTCAGCGTGAGGCGGTGTTCGGAGCTGCCGTCGATGGTGAGGGACAGCTCGTCGGCCGGCCACTGCGCGGCCAGGGCGCCGAGCGGTACCAGACGGTAGCGGGAGACGAACGGGAGCAGTCCCGACATCTCCAGTTCCGAGGTGAACACGGGCACCACCTGGATGCCGTCCGGCTGTTCCATCACCGGCAGCGCGACGGCGCCGGGGTCGGCGGCCGTCTCGTCGCCCGTGTCGTCGGGCACGGGGATCAGTACGTCACTGTCGGCGAGGGCGTCCAGAGCCGCCGTGTCCTCGGTGTTCTCCGAGAGAGCGTCCAGAGCCCGCTGGGCGGGCGTGGGTCCGTTGTTCTCGTGCGCGGGTGTCTCCATGGCTGTTTCCCTCGTAGCGGTGGTCGTACGGACCGCCCCGGACCGGATCGGTGATCGGTGATCGGTGATCGGAACAAGATCCGCTCCGGGCACGGTCCTGCACGCGTACCCGATCGCGCGGGACACAACCCTGCCGGAAGGACACCCCCGGAGAGGCCGGAAGGACACCCCCTGAGAGCCCCTTGACCCGCATGGTTATCATATGAGCGCCGCCTAGCTCGAAAGATAAATCCTGTGACTGTCAACGAAGACTCGTTCACCAACTGGAAGCACCGCGAGGAAATCGCGGAGTCGATGATCCCGATCATCGGGAAGCTGCACCGCGAGCGGGACGTCACCGTCCTGCTGCACAGCCGCTCCTTGGTGAACAAGTCGGTGGTCTCCCTCCTCAAGACCCACCGCTTCGCCCGCCAGATCGCCGGCCAGGAACTCTCGGTCACCGAGACGCTGCCGTTCCTCCAGGCCCTCACCACGCTCGACCTCGGTCCGTCCCAGATCGACCTCGGCCTGCTCGCCGCGACCTACCGGACCGACGACCGGGGACTGTCGGTGGCGGAGTTCACCGCCGAGGCCGTGGCAGGTGCCACCGGCGCCAACAAGATCGACCGCCGTGAGCCGCGCGACGTCGTCCTCTACGGTTTCGGCCGCATCGGCCGGCTCCTCGCCCGCCTGCTCATCGAGAAGTCGGGCTCGGGCAACGGTCTCAGGCTCCGTGCCGTCGTGGTCCGCCGGGGCGGTGAGCAGGACATCGTCAAGCGGGCCTCGCTGCTGCGCCGCGATTCGGTGCACGGTCAGTTCCAGGGCACGATCACCGTCGACGAGGCGGCCGGCACGATCGTCGCCAACGGCAACACGATCAAGATGATCTACGCCGACGACCCGGCGCAGGTGGACTACACGGCGTACGGCATCAAGAACGCCATCCTCATCGACAACACCGGCAAGTGGCGCGACCGCGAGGGCCTCTCGCAGCACCTGCGCCCCGGTGTCGACAAGGTCGTGCTGACCGCCCCCGGCAAGGGCGACGTGCCCAACATCGTGCACGGCGTCAACCACGACACCCTCAAGCCGGACGAGCAGATCCTGTCCTGCGCGTCCTGCACCACCAACGCGATCGTCCCGCCGCTGAAGGCGATGGCGGACGAGTACGGCGTGCTGCGCGGCCACGTGGAGACCGTCCACTCGTTCACCAACGACCAGAACCTGCTGGACAACTACCACAAGTCCGAGCGCCGGGGCCGCTCCGCGCCGATGAACATGGTGATCACCGAGACCGGTGCCGCCTCCGCCGTCGCCAAGGCACTGCCCGACCTCGAGGCGACGATCACCGGCAGTTCGATCCGGGTCCCCGTACCGGACGTGTCCATCGCGATCCTCAACCTCCAGTTGGGCCGCGCGACCAGCCGCGCCGAGGTCCTCGACCACCTCCGCGACGTGTCGCTCACCTCGCCGCTGAAGCGTCAGATCGACTTCACCAGCGCCCCCGACGCGGTCTCCAGCGACTTCATCGGCTCGCGGCACGCGTCGATCGTCGACGCCGGCGCCCTCAAGGTCGAGGGTGACAACGCGATCCTCTACCTCTGGTACGACAACGAGTTCGGCTACTCGTGCCAGGTCGTCCGGGTCGTCCAGTACGTCTCCGGCGTGGAGTACCCGACCTTCCCGGCACCGGCTCCCTGACCGGCGGACGGAGCGGCAGGGCGGGGTGGGACCGGCAAGCGGTCCGGCCCCGCCCCGCCGGTGTTCGCCCTGCTCGGGCCCCATGTGCCCACCTGGTGGACGCATAACGTGACCTTGAGGGCCGGATCGGTAACGATCGTCTCGTACCGGTTGCCCGGCCCGGTAAAGTTCCTAGTCTGCGGGCATGTCCCTCTTCAGTAGTCGTACCGGTAAACGTCCCCGCATCGTTCCCTCCCTCGACGACGCCGACCTCGCGCGCGTCCTCAAGCAGTTGAACAAGCGCGGTGGGAGCGTCAAGCAGGCGGAGGTGACACTCGTCGCCACGCTTCTCGAGGAGACCGGGAGCGACTGGGACCGGCGCGGCCACCGTGTCTCCGTACTGGCCGACGCGACGGCCGAGTCGGGGTCGGACCTGGCGTCCTCCTGGCTGGCCAAGGATCCGGGGAGCCCCGACGCGCTGGTGTTCCACTCCAGGGTCGGCCTGGCCCGCGGCCTGCGGGACAGACACCTGGAGGAAGCGGGGCAGTTGGTGGCCCAGTGTCATCGGGCCGCGGAGCTGAACCCGGCGGATCCGTTGCCCTGGGTGACCCTGCTCGGCATGGCCCGGATCGAGCAGTACGCGCAGAGCGAGGTCAACGCCATCTGGCGGGAGGCCACCGGACGCGACCGCTGGCACCGTGAGGCGTATCTGCAGATGCTCGCCCATCTGTCGCCGGAGGAAGGCGGTTCGAGTGCGGCCGTCCTCGACTTCATCGATGTGGTGCGCGCCCGGATACCGGCCAACGCGCCGTGCGCCGCGATCGAGGTGACCGCGGCCGTGCGGCAGTACCAGGGACTGGTGGCGCAGGGCGGTGTCCGGGCCATGACGGCAGGTCAGCTGTGGAAGGGCGGACAGATCGCGGCCTCACTGGAGCAGGCCGCCTCCCTCTGGGCGAAGCCCGGCTTCTTCCAGCACGCGGCGGCCCAGGCGGATCTGAACGTGCTGGCGTACGCGCTGTGCGCGGCCGGCCGGGCCGCCGACGCGTACCCGGTGTTCCAGGCGCTTCAGGGCATGGTGACCCCGTGGCCGTGGAACGACGACGGGCCGGCGGTCCAGCGGTTCGAACAGCACCAGGCCAAGGCGGAGCGGGGGCGGCAGGGCGGCGTCGGAGGGGCTTGACGCCTCCGCTCCGTATCTCTCGTCAGTCCACTCGTCAGTCCTGTCGCCGGGCCAGGATCGCCGCGACGGCGTCGTGCAGCGCCGTCGCGGCGTCCACAGCGGCCTCTTCGGAGCGCCATGCCACGAACCCGTCGGGGCGGACCAGGACCGCGCCGGCCTCGGTGACGCCGTGGGCCTGCGCCCAGTCCACGTCGGCGTCCGGCGTCAGGTCCGCGGTCGGACCGCTGCCGATCCGGTACGAGTCGAGCGGCACCGGCAGGCGCTTCGCCACCTGCTCCGCGGCGGTGTGCCAGGCGCCGTCCTCGGAGCTGAGCAGCACCAGTGACCGCTCGTAGAGATCGACGGTGGAGACGCGGGCGCCGGCGCGGTCCAGCCACAGGTGGGGGGCCCGGCTGCCGGGCTCCCCCGCCAGCTGCAGGCCCTCGGGGACGACCGGCGCCGCCGGGTCACTGCCGAGGACCGCGCCCCGCGGATAGCGGTAGCCCAGCGCCACGGTGAGGATTCCGCCCTTCGGGCCCTTGCCCCCGGCGCCCGCTGCGGGCGTGTAGCCGGGGTGACTGTGCTCGACCGAGCGGTTCGAGGCGCGGGCGCTGGTCGCCTCCGCGACCGGACGGCGCTCGGCGTCGTAGGAGTCCAGCAGTCCGGGTCCCGCCCAGCCGCCGAGGACGGCGGCCAGTTTCCAGGCCAGGTTGTGCGCGTCCTGGATGCCGGTGTTGGAACCGAACGCCCCGGTGGGCGACATCTCGTGGGCCGAGTCACCGGCGAGGAACACCCGGCCGTCGGCGTAGCGTTCGGCGACCCGTTCGGCGGCGTGCCACGCGGCCCGGCCGGTGATCTTGACGTCGAGGTCGGGGGCTCCGATCGCCCGCCGGATATGGGCGACGCACCGCTCGTCGGTGAACTCCTCGAAGGTTTCGCCGTGTTCGGGGTGCCAGGGGGCGTGGAACACCCAGTTCTCGGCGTTGTCGACCGGGAGCAGCGCCCCGTCGGCCTCCGGATTCGTGAGGTAGCAGAGGATGAACCGCCGGTCGCCGACGATGTCCGCGAGGTCGCGGGAGGAGAAGGTGACGCTCACGTTGTGGAACAGGTCGCCCGGTCCGTTCTGCCCGATGCCGAGCCGCTCCCGGACAGGGCTGCGCGGGCCGTCCGCGGCGACCAGGTAGTCCGCCCGGATGGTGGTGTGCTCGCCGGTCTCCCGGCTCTTGACCCGCGCCGTCACACCGTCGCCGTCCTGGTCGAACGACATCATCTCGGTCGCGAAGCGCAGGTCGCCGCCGAGTTCGCGGGCGCGCGCGAGGAGCACCGGCTCGAGGTCGTTCTGACTGCACTGGCACCACCCGCCGGGGCTGAACCGGGCCAGTCCGCCGCCAGGGTCGATCTCCTTGAAGAGCCACTCGCCGTCACCCTCCACCAGGCTCGGCGTCTGCATGATCCCGTGGTTGTCCGCGAGGACCGACGCGACCTCCCTGATCTGCTGTTCGACTCCGGCCACCCGGTACAGCTCCATGGTGCGCACGTTGTTCCCGCGCCCGCGCGGGTGGATCGACGTGCCCGGGTGGCGTTCGACGAGCGTGTGCGGCACGCCCAGACGTCCCAGGAACACGGACATGGACAGGCCCACCAGGGAGCCGCCGACGATCAGGACGGGCGTGCGGTGGCCGATCTCGTCGGCCGTTTCCGAACGGTTCATTGGACTGCCTCCAGCCTCGCCCGCGACGGGCGGTGGAAAAGGACGTCGGATCCATGCCCGGTACGGGCCGTTCCGCGTCCTGGCGGCACCCGGTTGACGCGGGGTTCACCCTCCTGCCCCGTGGCGCTCGCGCACATCGCGGGGCACGTCGACGATCGGTGCAGGGCGACCCCGGACCTTCGGATGCGGCGGCCGTTCCCGACCTCGTGAAGAACCTTCCGTGAAGAAGAGGAGAGGTGCACCGGATGACCACCACGGGACGTATGACGGGACGCATACCGCAGTCGGCGTTCGACGGCTCCAGGCTGCGGGTGATCCTGATGCTCGACCTGTACGACGGGGCCCAGGAACAGTTCCTCGACGCGTACGAACACATGAGCAGCATGATCGCGTCCGTCCCCGGTCACATCAGTGACCAGCTCTGCCAGTCGATCGAGAACCCCTCGCAGTGGCTCATCACCAGCGAGTGGGAGAGCGCCCCGCCCTTCCTCGCCTGGGTGAACAGCGAGGAGCACATCGAGACCGTCCGCCCGCTGCACAGTTGCGTCCGCGACACGCGGTCGATGCGCTACAGCGTCCTGCGCGAGATGCGGGACGGCCGGCCGCTCACCGGGCAGGCCGCCGCGAACCTCCAGGCACAGGCCCGCGTGGGCGAGGGTGTGGCCCGGCACGCTCTCACCTTCACCGTCAAGCCGGGCACCGAGTCCAAGGTCGCGAAGCACCTGGCCGGGTACGCGGCCCCCGAAGCCGCGCTGAACGACAGCACGCAACTGCGCCGCACCTCCGTGTTCATGCACGGCAACCGCGTGGTGCGGACCATCGAGGTGGAGGGCGACCTGGCCACGGCGCTGCGCCACGTGGCCGATCAGCCCGAGACCCAGGCGGCCGAAGAGGCCATCAACCCCTATCTGGAGCATGCCCGGGATCTCGGCGATCCCGGCTCCATGCGCGTGTTCTTCACCAGGGCCGCGCTCCCCGCCGTGCACCACGTCGACCGGCACGGGCCCCGGCCGGCGGGTCTGCGGCGGCACGCGCTGTACTACCCGGCCGTCGAGGGCCGTGGGGAGGAACTGGCCCGGTTCCTCTCCCGCCAGGACGAGGCCGCGGCCGACGAGCCGGACGGCCCGGTGTACTCGAGCACCGTCTTCCAGCGCGACAACGTCGTGGTCCGTCTGATCGACGCCACCGGCGACCTCGACCTCGACCCCCTCGCGGCGCTCGGCATCAAGGGCGCGGGGAAGGCGGCGGAGCTGGAGCGGCTCCTGGACGGCGCCGCGGTCGGCGTCGAGGGCCCGCTGGACTCGGAGCGCACCATCAACCGGCTGCTGTCGCACGCCGACATGCTGCCCGTCACCGACCGCAGCACGGCGGATTCCTGACGGCACACCGTGGGGACGTCCGCGGCCCGCGCGTCCGGACGTCCCCGCCACACCCGGAGGTACCAACCATGTCCAAACAGCATCCACGCATCGTGGACCTGAGCGAGACGGAACCCAACCGACGGCGCGGGGGCGACCTCAGAACCCTGCTCACCCCGGCCACGGTGGGTTCCACCAGCGGCTTCATGGGACTGGCCGTCATCCAGCCCGGCGAGCGCATCGGCGAGCACTACCACCCGTACTCCGAGGAGTTCGTCTACGTCGTCAGCGGCGCCCTCGAAGTCGACCTGGACGGGGAGCCGTTCGCGCTCCGGGCCGATCAGGGGCTGATGATCCCGATCGACATGCGGCACCGCTTCCGCAACGTCTCCGACGCCGAGGCCCGCATGGTGTTCCACCTGGGTCCGCTCGCCCCGCACCCGAGTCTCGGTCACGTCGACACCGAGGAGAACGCCGGTTCCGTGGCCGGTCCCCAGCTGACCGTGGGCGGGCCGGGTGTGTCCGGGCCGGGGCAGGAGCGGCCGGCCGAGCGCAGTGAGGCCATAAAATGACCCGGCGAGTGGCCGTCACCGGTGTCGGTGTGGTCGCTCCCGGCGGCACCGGAGCGACGGCGTTCTGGGACCTGCTCGCCGCCGGCCGCACCGCGACCCGCGGCATCACCCTGTTCGATCCGAGCGGTCTTCGCTCCCGAATAGCGGCCGAGTGCGACTTCGACCCGTTCGCCCACGGTCTCGACCCGGATCTGTGCCAGCACGCCGACCGGTACATCCAGTTCGCCGCGGTGGCCGCCGACGAGGCGGTCCGTGACTCCGGACTCGACGCCGCCACCGGCGACCCCTGGCGCACCGCGGTGTCGCTGGGCAGCGCGGTCGGCGGCACCACCCGGCTGGAGCACGACTACGTGCAGGTCAGCGAGCACGGCAAGCGCTGGGACGTGGACCACCGGCAGGCCGATCCGAAACTGCACATGGCGTTCCAGCCGAGCACCCTCGCCTCGGTCGTCGCCGAGCGGTTCGGCGCGCGGGGCCCCGTGCAGACCGTCTCCACCGGTTGCACCTCCGGCCTCGACGCGGTCGGTTACGGCTTCCACACCATCGCCGAGGGCCGGGCCGACGTCTGCATCGCCGGGGCGTCGGACTCCCCGATCTCGCCGATCACGATGGCCTGCTTCGACGCCATCAAGGCGACCTCGCCGAACAACGACGACCCGGAGCACGCCTCCCGGCCGTTCGACGCCCGCCGCGACGGCTTCGTGATGGGCGAGGGCGCGGCGGTCCTCGTCCTCGAGGAGTACGAGCACGCCCGGGCCCGCGGTGCGGAGATCCACTGCGAGATCGGCGGGTACGCCACGTACGGCAACGCCTACCACATGACTGGTCTGACCTCCGAGGGCCTGGAGATGGCGCGGGCCATCGACGGCACGCTCGACCAGGCCCGTCTCGACCCCACACTGATCGACTACGTCAACGCGCACGGCTCCGGCACCCGGCAGAACGACCGGCACGAGACGGCCGCGGTGAAGCGGTCCCTCGGCGCCCACGCCCACGAGACGCCCATGAGCTCCATCAAGTCGATGGTGGGGCACTCGCTCGGCGCGATCGGCGCGATCGAGGTGGTCGCCTGTGTACTCGCCCTGAAGCACCAGGTCGTACCGCCGACGGCGAACTACGAGACCCCCGACCCCGAGTGCGACCTGGACTACGTGCCGCGCACCGCCCGTCCACGGAGGCTGAGGAACGTGCTCTCCGTCGGCAGCGGATTCGGCGGTTTCCAGTCCGCGGTGCTGCTGACCGGGCCGGGTGGGAGGACCCGATGAGTACTCAGCGGACTCAGCGCACTCAGCGCCCCCGCCGCGCGGCCGTCACCGGCATCGGTGTGGTCGCGCCGGGCGGACTGCGGCCCGACGCCTACTGGAAGTCCGTCAGCGAAGGCATCAGCGTGCTGGACCGGATCACCCGCGAGGGCTGCGGGCATCTGCCGCTGCGGGTGGCGGGCGAGGTCCGGACCTTCGACGCGACGGACCTCATCGAGGACCGTTTCCTGGTCCAGACCGACCGGTTCAGCCACTTCGCGATGGCGGCGGCCGCCCTCGCCCTCGACGACGCCGGGCTCGGCAGCGGGGATCCCGCGGAGCCGTTCTCCATCGGCGTGGTCACCGCGGCCGGTTCCGGCGGCGGCGAGTTCGGGCAGCGGGAGCTGCAGAAACTCTGGGGGCAGGGCCCGCGGTTCGTCGGTCCGTACCAGTCCATCGCCTGGTTCTACGCCGCGAGCACCGGCCAGATCTCCATCCGCGGCGGCTTCAAGGGCCCGTGCGGGGTGGTGGCGAGCGACGAGGCCGGCGGGCTCGACTCCCTCGCGCACGCCGCCGGGGCGGTCCGGCGCGGCACCGACACGATGATCGTCGGCGCCGCGGAGGCACCCCTCGCCCCCTACTCGATGGTCTGCCAGCTCGGCTACCCCGAGCTCAGCACCGTCGAGGACCCGGACCTGGCCTACCGTCCGTTCACCTCGAACGCCTGCGGGTTCGTGCCCGCCGAGGGCGGCGCCCTGCTCGTCGTCGAGGACGAGGAGCGCGCCCGCGGGCGCGGGGCGCCGGTGCGGGCCACCCTGGCCGGCCATGCCGCCACCTTCACCGGTGCGTCCCGCTGGGAGGAGTCCCGGGAGGGGCTGGCCCGCGCGATCCGCGGCGCCCTCGACGAGGCGGGCGCGGCCCCGGAGGAGATCGACGTGGTGTTCGCCGACGCCATGGGCGTGTGGGAGGCGGACCGCGCCGAGGCGCTGGCGATCGCCGACGCGCTCGGCGCGCACGGCACACGGGTGCCCGTCACGGCGCCCAAGACCGGTTTCGGCCGGGCCCACTGCGCGGCGCCCGTGCTGGACACGGTGGCCGCGGTGCTCGCCATGGAACACGGCCAGGTGCCCCCCACACCCAACGTGTCCGACATCTGCCACGACCTCGACCTGGTGATGTCGCGTGCTCGGCCCGCCGAGCTGCGCACGGCCCTCGTTCTCAGCAGGGGACTGATGGGCTCCAACGCGGCGCTTGTCGTGCGCCGCGGTGGCGAATCCGCCCGGTAGCACCGGGCGGGGAAGGAGCAGACAACCCATGATCACCACCGAAGTGACCTTCGACGAACTGGCCGCCCTGATGAAGAAGGCGGCCGGCATCACCGTCGACCCCGCGGAACTCAGGCAGGCGGCGGAGTCCCCCTTCGACTCCTTCGGCCTCGACTCGCTCGGCCTGCTCGGCATCGTCGGCGAGCTGGAGAACCGGTACAGCGGGTCGCTTCCCCCCGACTCGGAGCGCTGCAAAACGCCCCGGGAATTCCTCGACCTCGTCAACAGCACCCTCAAGGCTGGAGCCTGAAGTGGCAGGACACACCGAGAACAGCATCACCGTCGACGCTCCCTTCGACCTCGTCTGGGAGATGACCAACGACCTCGAGAACTGGCCGCAGCTGTTCAGCGAGTACGCGTCCGTCGAGGTGCTCTCCCGCGAGGGGGACACCACGACGTTCCGGCTGACCATGCACCCGGACGACAGCGGGAAGGTGTGGAGCTGGGTCTCCGAGCGCACCCCCGACCGCGCCACCCGGAGTGTGCGCGCCCGTCGCGTCGAAACGGGGCCCTTCGCCCACATGGACATCCTGTGGGAGTACGAGGAGCTCCCGGGCGGCGTCCGGATGCGCTGGACCCAGGACTTCGCGATGAAGCCCGACGCCCCGGTCGACGACGACTGGATGACGGACAACATCAACCGCAACTCGCGTACCCAGATGGCGCTCATCCGGGACCGGATCGAGCAGGCCGCCCGCGACCGCAAGGGTGCGTCCGTCACGTCCGGCTGACCGCCGACCCATCCGGAAAGGACCGTCGATGCACCACGCACTCATCGTCGCCCGTATGGCGCCCGGTTCGGCGCCGCGGATCGCCGACGTGTTCGCCGCCTCCGACCGGGGCGAGCTCCCCCACCTGATCGGGGTGAACCGCCGCAGGCTCTTCCAGTTCGGTGACGACCTGTATCTGCACCTCATCGAGTCCGAGCAGGACCCGGCACCCGCCATCGCGAAGGTGGCCGGGCACCCCGAGTTCCGCGGCATCAGTGAGCAGCTGGAGGCGTACGTCAGCCCGTACGACCCCGCGACGTGGCGCAGTCCCAAGGACGCCATGGCGCAGTGCTTCTACCACTGGGAGCGCGGCGCCGGCTCCTGAGCCGGCGGACCGAACAGCCCCGAGGTCGCCGATGCCGCGCATGTCGCGGAGCCGGCGGCCTCGGGGCTGAGCCGTGTGCGGGCCATCCGGGTGAGCCGTGGTGTCACGGCATCCGGCGAAGCGGCGTAGGCCGCCCGGCCGTCGACGGACAGCTGCCAGGTCCCGGTCCTGCTGCCAGCTCCCGGTCCTGGAGCAGCTCCCCCATCCCTTGCGATGAGCGGTGGCGGAGCTCGGCTCGAAATCGATGTCGCGGGACTCCCCGGGCTTGGGGCCGACCGGGCGGAGCAGGTCGCCGATATGCACGGGCAGCGCGTCGGTGGTGGCGGTCAGCCCTACCCGCAGTCCGGATCCGGCCCGTTCTCCGGCCTGTCCGGCCCCGAGACGGACACCCCCTCGCCCTGGCCCCGGCCACGACGAGATCGGCCTGCCGCAGGCGGGTGCGTTCTGAGCCGCCGTCATCGCGGCCCGGGCCCGGGACCCCGACTCGTCCGGCATCCGGTGGCCGGGGGCCGGGTCGATTCCGTAGCCGGTCAGGGTGCGGTCGCCGGTCGGTCCCGAGGCCTGCTTGCGCAGGTCGGGCCAGCCGCTCGCGGAGAGGTCCCGGTACTTGGGGTCGTCGGGCGCGTGCAGTTGCGCGTCGGGGCGGCCGCCGGGCGAGGGTGTCGTTCATCGGTCGCTGCTCCCTCTGTTCCGCTCCTTGTGCTTGCGCGGCGTTCCCGGTACCAGGTGGAAGACGGACATCAGCCGTATCCGCCGCAGCTCGCGCACCCGGGAGCGGCGGTCCCTGAGCTCCCGCTTCGCCTCCCGGAACACCGGCCCGGCCAGCCATCCGCCGCTGCTGTGGCCGGAGGCGTGGCAGGCCATGATCAGGCTCCTGATCTCGTGCAGGATGTCCGCGGTGACGTCGACGCTGCACCGGTGCGCGGTGAGCAGGGTGCGTTCCAGGTGGCCGAAGAGCGCGTCGCGTTCCTTTTCAGGGGCCCTCCCCCACCAGCGACCGGTCAGTTCGAGTGCCCGGCGGCCCGTCCCGGAGTCCAGGTCGAAGGTGAAGGGCGCCCACATCACCGCGATGTCCCGGGGGGAGCGGAGCTGTTGGACGGCCACGGCGAGGACGTCCAGGGGGTCGGGTCCGTCGCCGGTCCGGTCGCCGGTGCCGATGACGGGCGGGCGCCCGCGGCCTTCGCGGGGTACGGCCGCCCCGCCGGCGCCGGTCCCGGTGGCGCAGTCGGGGCCTGTCCCGGTTCCGGTGTGCCGTTCCCGGGCGGCCCGCAGTCGGGTGTTCTGGGCGGCTTCCTGGTCGGCGAGGCGCCGGGCCCGGACGGATCGCTCCGCCTCCAGGGCGTCCTGCCGTCGCCGCCACGCGTCGTTCCGGGCGTCGACGCGGCGGCGCAGTTTCTCCGCGGCCGCCTCGTCCGGCACCCGCAGCAGGGCCGTCAGCACGGTGGACTCGCCCTCCTTTCCCCAGGGTCCGCCGAGTGCCGGCGTGGCGAGCGCCTCCACGAGCAGGGCCAGGAAGGGCGCCAGTCCCTCGTCCCAAAGGACGCGGTGCAGGCTCTGTGCGTAGGCGCGGCACGCCGACTCCCGCCACGGGGGCCCGGCGGCCGGGGCGCCCAGCAGGCAGTTCAGGACGTCGGCCCGCGCCCGGCAGTGCCGCCACACATCCGTGTCGGTGGCGAGCAGGGTCCGCAAGGCGCCGCGCGCGTCCGGCCCGCCCGCCGGATGCGCCGGGCCCGCCGGGTCCGCCGGATGCGCGGGGTCGTCCAGGTGCTCCGGGGTCCGGGCCGGGGGTCTCCGCGATCCGCTCCGGCCCTGGAGGGAAAGCCCGGAGGTGGCTCCGTCGTCGCCCGTTCGTCCGCTCTCCCCGCGTCCGACGGCGGTGGAGCACAGCTGCGGCCACAGCCACCGGACGGCCTCGGCCGTCCAGTCGGGCTGTCTCGAACGGACGGTGGCGGTGAGCACGTGAAGGGCGTCCTCGGCGGTGGGACACGGTTCGACGAGGGCCGCCTTCTTCCGTTCGCCCACCGCCAGCACCGCCCAGGCCCGCAGCCAGGCGGGGGCCTCGTGCGCGGTGGGCTCGAGCAGCGTCAGCCAGCCAGCGAGCCGCGTGGGATCGGCCGATTCCCGCACCAGCACCGCACGGGTGAGCCGACGCGTGTCCCGGAGCACGTGCACGGCGTCGGCCCGGCCGTCGGCCACCCTGCCCGGACCCAGCAGGCACAGGCAGTCGGCCGCGTACCGCAGGCGCTGGGCATCGGCCGGTTCCCCGCTGCCGGGCAGCAGCCGCAGCACCTCGGCCTCCTTGCGGCACAGTTCGACCAGCCGCCAGAGTTCGTCCAGCCGGGCGCGGCACGAGGTGCTGTCCGCGGCGGCGGAGACACCGCCCAGCACCACGTCCAGCAGCGCTTCCGCCATCAGCGCGGACACCCGCGGTCCCGTCTTCCCGTGCGCCCAGTGGCGGCTCAGCGCGTCGTACACCTCCCGGCCCCCGGGTTCGACGGCGTAGTCGATCCCGCACCTGACGAGCCGCAGGAAGCCCTCGGATTCCGTGTCCTCGCCGTCCGTCAGGCTGTTCAGCCCTCTGGTCACCAGCTGCACGGACTGCTCCCCGGCCTCCACGGCGTGCACCGCGGCGCGGAAGGGGTCGAGCCGGTCGAGGACGCCCAGGACGGCCCCGGGGCCGGCCGGTGCGACGGCCGCGTCGAACGTGCGCAGGCCGGCGGTGACCGCGTCGAGTCCCAGGACCTCGATCAGGCGGAGGAGCTGTCGCCGGTACTCCTCCGGGGCGCCGGCCGGAACCTGCGGGAGGGTGCCCAGTTCGACACAGCGGGCGGACGGCGTGTGCGCCGGTCCGAAGGCCAGGTGGGTGGGCGGCTCGTCACCGCCGTCGACGCAACTGCCCACGGCCAGCCCGCCGCGTACCCCGTACGGCAGGAGACCGGCGATCGCGTCGAACACGGCCAGCCGGGCCCGCGCGTCGAGAGCACCGCCGCCGGTGATGACGACGGGACCGCCCTGCAGCAGGAGCGCGGCCACGGCCACGGCCCAGTGCACGGCCGCGGCCCGCCGCCGATCGCTGTCGCCGACGGTGCCGGGCACATGGCCGGCGATGGTCTCCAGACCCTCCGGCAGGCCGTCGCCGGCCGGAGCGGGCACCTCCAGCGGGATGGTCTCCTCGTGCTCCGGCGGCAGACGCAGGGAGGCAACGGCGTCCCACAGGGTGACGTACTCCACCCTCCGGCGCACCAGTTCGGTGGAGTCGAGCAGTACGTAGCGCGTCGATGTGACGTCCCGGTTCACGCCGTCGCGCAGGGGGGAGGGCTCCATCACGGAGATGCCCGTCCACTGCCGGTCGGTGCAGGGCAGGCCCGTCACGGAGACCCAGGGCAGCCGGTCGCGCGTGGCCGCCGCGGAGGGCGGGCCGCCGAGACCGGCGGCAGTGATGTGGTCAAAGAACGTGGCGCGGCGCCGTGCTCCTCCGGTGCAGCGCAGCACGTCGTACTCGTCCGGCGAGCCGGCCTGTTTGCTGTACCAGGCCCACAACGCCCTCACGGTGAACGTGTCGTTCACGGACGGCCTCCGTTCCGCATGCCGAGCGACGGGGCCACCTGCGGGTCCATGACGTGGTACGGGCGGAGCGGGCCCACGATGCGGTATCCCCCGTCGACGACGTTGACGTTCCCGTAGCGGCGCAGGTCGATGGAGCCGCGGGGCATGGCGCCGAACCCGATCGCCGACGTTAGCGCGATATGAGGGTGCATCACCCCGCATTACGTGAATGAGACACAGTCAAGGCGCAAGTAGCCCACCCGGAAAGGCGATTACCTTCAATCGGTCAGAAACGGACAAGGCGTCGGGCACGACGACCGCGCTCACACGTCCTGGACACGCCGGAAAGGGCGGTCCGCCTCCAGCGCGAACGCGACCTCCAGCAGCGTCCGTTCGCTGCCGGGGCGACCGGAGAGCATGATGCCGACGGGCAGCCCGTCCGCCGTCGCCCCCGGAGCGGGCACCGAGATCGACGGCGTACCGACGACGTTGTCGACCGGCGTGAACGCGACGTACGCCAGAATCCGCTCGATCAGTACCGGGTAGGAGACGACCGGGCTGAGATGACCGATCGGCGGCGTGGTGTGGGCGAGCACGGGGGAAAGGACGAGATCGCACCCGCGGAACGCCGCCGCGTACGCCTCCCGGGTACGTTTCAGCCGCCGCAGCATGCCCGGAGTACGCCGCCAGGATCTGACGTACTCCTCGCGCAGGCCCCTGCTGAGGCCGTCCATCCGGCGCCGGTCGAAGTCCGCTCCGAGGGTCCGGCCCGTGACGCCGAGGAGGAACGACAGCAGCCCCCAGTAGGTGAGGAAGTCCTCGGTGAAGCGGGGGTCGATGGCCAGTTCCACGGGCCCCACGGTGTGGCCCAGCCGTTCGAGTGTCGCCGCGGTCCCGGTGACGGCTTCCCGGGTGACGGTGTCGGAGGGGACGCCGTTCGGCGAGTCCAGCAGGAATCCGATGCGCATCCGCCGTCCCGAGGGACCTTCGACCAGGCCCAGGGGCGGCAGCTCGGGGTTGCGCCAGTACGTCTCGGCGTCGGCGAGGAACGCGGCGGTGTCCCGCACGGAACGGCTCACGATTCCGTCGGAGACTACGTCCAGAGGCAGTCGGCGGCCCTGCGCGTTGGCCACGACCCGGCCGCGGGTGGGCTTGAGGCCGACGAGTCCGCAGCAGGCGGCGGGGATCCGGATCGAGCCGCCGCCGTCGTTGGCGTGGGCGATCGGCACCGCACCGGCGGCGACGAGCGCCGCGCTGCCGCCCGAGGAACCACCCGCCGAGTAGCCCGTGTTCCACGGGTTGCGAACGGGCTCGGCGCCCTCGTACTCGGTGGTCGGGCTGAACCCGAACTCGGGCAGCCGGGTCTTGCCCAGCACCGTGACACCGGTGCTCAGGAACTGCCGGGCGAACGGCGCGTGCCGCCGCGCGGCCGCCGGGGTGAAAGCGGCGCTGCCGTGGCCGGTGGGCAGTCCCCGGTAGTCGGTGTTGTCCTTGACGAACGTCGGCACCCCGGCGAAGGCACCGCCGCCCGCCCCGTCGATGTGCGCCGGGACGTCTGCGTGCGTCTGGACCGCGTTGATTCTCGCCTCGACCGACCGCACCCTCTCCGCCGCGTCCCGGGCGGCTTCGGCGGCGCTCACCTCGCCCCGCCGGATCGCCGCGGCGAGACCGACGGCGTCGTGCTCCCCCAGGGCGTCGTCCCGGAAGGCGTGCACCGTGCCGCGTTCCTCGAAAGTCGTCACCGCTGCCTCAGCTCCCGGCCGTACGGATGGTTGCCCGGCATCATTCCGTACCGGCGGGTAACGCGCGAGAGGGCCGCCCGTCAGCTCCGTCCGGGCCCCGACGGGTCCGCCGGTGCCGAGAACCGGTGCAGGCGCAGGGCCAGTTGGATCTCCAGGGCGCGGGCCGGGCTCTGCCAGTCCTCGCCCAGCAGGCGGCCGACGCGCTCCAGGCGCTGGGCGACCGTGTTCACGTGCACGTGCAGGTCGTCCTTGGTGCGGGCGGGACTCATGCCGCAGGCGAAGTACGCGTCGAGGGTGCGCAGCAGTTCGGTGCCGCGTCGTTCGTCGTACGCGACGACCGGACCGAGGGTGCGGTCGACGAAGCCCGTGATGTCCCGCTCCCCGGCCAGGAGCAGCCCCAGGAAGCCGAAGTCCTCGGCGGCGGCACCGTCACCGGGGCGGCCCAGCACGCGCAGGGCGTCGAGACAGCGCCGGGCCTCCGCGTAGGCCGCCGCCACGGTGTCGGGGCGGGCGGTGAGGTGCTCGACCGGGGCGGACGCGCCGACGGTGACCGGCTCGTGCACGGCCGCTCCCAGGTGCCGTGCGGTACGGCGGGCCAGGTCGGTGGCGGTGTCGCCGGGGTCGAGGGGCAGCAGCAGGACGGTGCCGCCGTCACGCGCGGAGGCGAGACCGTGGCGGGTCGCCGCGAGGTGCGCCGCCGCGGCCCACAGGCGCCGCCGGGCGTCCTCCTCCTCGTCGGCGTCGGCCGCGGCGCCCTCCAGGCGGGCGCTGAGCACGGCATGGGTGGCGTCGAGGTCGGCGTGCAGCCGGGCCGCGCGCTCGCGCAGCAGGCGCGGGTCCCGGTCGCGGGCGTCGAGCAGGTGGTCGAGCAGTTCGCCACGGACGCGCTGCTCCGCCTCGGCGGCGGAGCGGCGGGCGAGCAACAGGAGCGAGGTGACCATGGCGGCGCGTTCCAGAGTGCGCTGGTCGACGGGGTCCAGACCGGGGTGGCCGCGCAGCACGAGGGCGCCGAGGAGTTCGTCGCCCGCGGCCACGGCGGCGATCCAGTCGCGGCCGTGCCGTACCGCGTGTCCTTCCGCGCGGGACGCCTCGAGGGCCTGGGCCGGCGCGGTGGCGGCCTCGGTGAACTCGACGGTGCCGTCCAGCACCCGGGAGACGGCGGCGGCCACGTCATGGACCCCGCCGCCGCGCAGGACGAGTTCGGCGAGCCGGTCGTGGACCTCGGAGGCGCGTTCGATGACCCCGCTGCGGTCCTGGATGATCTCGTGGGCACGCTCCAGGTCGGCGAGGGCCGAGCGGGTCTCGGCGAGCAGGTTCGCGGTGTCGATGGCCGCCGCGGCGAGCGCGGCGAAGGAGCCGACCAGGGCGACCTGTTCCCGCTCGAAGACCCGGGCCCGCCGGTCCGCGGCGAACAGTACGCCGATGACGGTGTGCCCGAGCATGAGGGGCACCCCGAGGATGGCCACCAGTCCCTCGTCCCGCACGCCGGTGTCGATGGAGAGGGTGTGTTCGAAGCGGTCGTCGCGGAAGTAGTCGTCGGTCACATAGGGGCGGGCGGTCTGGGCGACCAGGCCGCCCAGGCCCTCGCCCATGCCGAGGCGCAACTGCTGGAAGCGGGCCGCGACCGAGCCCTCGGTGACTCTCATGTAGGTGTCGCCCCGGGCCGGGTCGTTCAGGCTGAGGTAGGCGACGTCGGTGCCGAGCAGCGAGCGGGCGCGCTGCACGATCGCCTGGAGCACGGCGTCCAGGTCGCGCAGTCCGGCCAGGTCGTGCGCGGTCTCGAAGAGCGCGGACAGCTCGGCCTCCCTGCGCCGCCGCCCCTCCAGGTCGGAGCGGACGCGCAGGGCGAGCCGCCTGGACTGTTCGAGGGCGGCGATCCGTTCGGCGGGCAGTCCCTGCGCGCGGGCCAGGAGCACCGGCTGCTCGTAGGCCTCGGCGGACGCGCCCCGGGCCAGGAGCTCCAGGAACGGCGTCTCGGCGCTGCCGTACGCGCAGCGGTCGTCGGGGCGGGCCCGGCCCGGCACGGTCGAACCGGGGGCCGGGGGCTCGGCGGACTGTACGTGATCGCGGGACATGGCCTCAGGATTCCTCATCCCGCGGCCGCCCCGTGAGGCCTGTGGACAACTCGGCCGGTGGGACCGGACGGCGGCTCGGAGCGCGGTCCGGCCATCGTCCGGCACCAGCGAGGCAACGGTCCCGAAGGACGCCTGCGGAGCGCACGAACACGCCACCACCTCGGCGGTCTCCTCCGGTTCGACGCGCCGTGTGACCGCGCTGTCCTGCGGCATGACCGCGCCCCGGGCAGCGCCCTCCCCGCCCCATAGGGTGACGCCCCGTGGTTCAGCCGGAACCGGTGGGGTCGAACCATGTGGGTGCGTCGCCCATGGCCTGCTTGATCCGGAAGCGTCCGAACTCGTTGAGATCCGGCAACGCGTCCACGGCGAACCAGCCGACGTCCAGCGACTCGTCGTCGTTGACCCGCGCCTCACCGCCGACGGCCCGGCAGCGGAACGTGATGTCCATGTACTGGCAGATGTCGCCGTTGTCGTAGGTCACCGGGCTCAGCGCCTGGACCAGGACGACCCGCTCGACGACGCAGCGCACCGCGGTCTCCTCCTCCACCTCGCGCACGGCGCAGGCCGCGGGCTGCTCCCCGGGGTCGGGGATGCCGCCGATCACCGACCACTTACGGGTGTCGGACCGGCGGTTCAGCAGCACTCTGCCCTCGTCGTCGAAGACGAGGGCGGTGACCCCGGGGAGCCAGAGCAACTGGTGGCCGGCGGAGGCGCGCAGGGTGCTGATGAAGTCAGGAGTAGCCATGGCAGTGACCCTAACGGGCGGGCCGGGCCGCTCCATGGCGCTTCGGGGTGTGTGCGCCGGCCGTACGACTACGCGTCACCGGCGCGCCGCCCGCGCACACCGGCGGCGACGGCCCACCCCAGGCCGCCCGCGGCGACCAGGACGAGAGCGGTCTCCGGCAGGACGCCGAGGCGGGTGGCGGGGGTCTGCGAGGAGCGCAGCGGCACCTCCTGCACCAGGGAGTCGGCGACGAACATGCCGGTCTTCCGGCTGACCGTCCCGTCCGGCATGATGATCGCGCTCACCCCGCTGGTCACCGGGACGGTGACGGTGCGGCTGTGCTCGACGGCGCGGACCCGGGACATGGCGAGCTGCTGGTAGGTCATCTCGCTGCGGCCGAAGGTCGCGTTGTTGCTGGGTACGGAGATCAGCCGGGCGCCGTCCTTGACGGTGTCGCGCACCGCCCAGTCGAAGGCCGCCTCGTAGCAGGTGACGAGGCCGACCCCGGTTCCGGCCATGGTGAACACGCCGGGTTCGGTGCCCCGGCTGAAGTCCTGGCGGACCATCGACGTCCAGTCGTCGTTGATCGCCCCGACCAGGGAGCGCAGCGGGAGGTACTCGCCGAACGGCTGGATCTGCCGCTTGTCGTAGGTGTCGACGGGGCCCTTCACCGGGTCCCAGAGGACCTGCTCGTTGAGCAGCCTGCCGTCCCTGCCCACCACGGCGCCGACCGAGACGGGCGCGCCGATCGCCTTGGCCGCCCGGTCGATCACGGCGTACGCGTCGGCGTTGGCGAAGGGGTCGATGTCGGAGGAGTTCTCCGGCCACAGCACGATGTCGGGCCGCTCCACCCGGCCCGCGTCGACCTCCGCGGCCAGGCGTTCCGTCTCGCGCGCGTGGTGGTCGAGGACGGCCCGCCGCTGCGCGTTGAAGTCGAGCCCCAGCCGCGGCACGTTGCCCTGGACGACCGCGACGGTCGCCGTACCGGTCTCGGCCGTGTCGCTCACCAGCGGCAGGGCGGCCACCGCGGCCCCGGCCGGCACCGCCACGCTCAGCGCGCCGACGGCCGCCGCGACGCGCCGCACGGTCCCGGTACGGCGGGCGTCCACCGTCACCCGCACGATCTCGTACAGGCCGAAGCCGCACAGCACGACCGCGAAGCCGAGCACCGGGGTCCCGCCCAGCGCGGCGAGCGGCAGGAAGACGCCGTCCGCCTGCCCGAACGCGACCTTGCCCCAGGGGAACCCGTGGAACGGCACACGCGCACGCGCCGCCTCACCCGCGATCCACAGCGCGGCGGCCCACACCGGCCACCCGGGCAGCTTCGACACCGCGGCGACACCCGCGCCGACCAGCGCGACGAAGAGCGCCTCGATCACGGCGAGGGCGATCCACGGGCCGGGTCCGACCTCCACACCGGTCCAGACCAGGAGCGGCAGGAGGAAGCCCAGCCCGAAGAGGTAGCCGAGGCCCAGCCCGGCCTTCCAGCCGCGTCCGCGCAGCACCCGGCCGAGGACGGCGAAGGCGGGCAGCGCCAGCCACCACAGGGTGCGCGGCGGGAAGCTGACGTAGAGGAGCAGCCCGGAGAGTGCTGCCGCTGCGGCCGGAACGAGGCGCGCGAGCCACCCGGACCACGCCCTGGGCGCGGTCCGCGGCGGCACCGGGGCCGACTCGCCGACGGAGGTTGCGGTGACGGTCACCCGGAGAGTCTACGGCGCGTGACCTGGGCGCCGACCGCACGAGCGCCCGGCCGCCGGGACCGCGGTGACCGCTCTCCCCCGCAGGTCAGTGGACCGGGTCCGGCCGGTGCGGGTGCAGGCGGTCGCGGATGACGCGTACCGCTGCCTCCGCGTCGTCCACGGTGATCGTGAAGGTGTGCCCGTCCCACAGCCTCAGGACGAGACCCTCACCACGGCGTACGACGACCGCCGTGCCCTTCTCGGGCCGCCAGCGGTAGCCCCAGCCGCCCCAGTGCCGCGGGGTGACGTGCGGTACGAACTCGGCTCCGGCGACGTGCGACAGCGGGATGCGGCGGCGCGGCACACCCATGTGACCGCAGCGCACCTCGAGGTGGTCCTCGTCGACACGCAGCGCGACGTGCACGAAGGCGAGCGTGCCGAACAGCACCAGCAGCCCGGCGGCGATGCACCCGACGACGGCCATGACCAGCGGCGCGACGCCGGTCGTCCATGCCGAGTCGAGGGCCAGCACGATGCCGAGCGTCATGCAGGCGACACCGATGAGTGCCAGGAGCCACTGCATGCGGTTGGTCGCGCGGCCGGTCCAGACATCGGGGTACGGGGGGCGGGCACTGCGGGAGTGGTCCCTCATGCGCTCGAGGCTACTTCGGTTTCGCCGCGCGGGTACGGGGTCGCACGGCGTCACTGCGCCGACCGGGCGTGCACCGGTCCCTCGGCGGT
This sequence comes from Streptomyces sp. GDS52, assembly GCF_052246875.1. Lineage (NCBI taxonomy): Bacteria > Bacillati > Actinomycetota > Actinomycetes > Kitasatosporales > Streptomycetaceae > Streptomyces > Streptomyces sp. GDS52. The sequence goes on along the minus strand of NZ_CM125966.1, from coordinate 6,522,107 downwards.
CTCACCCGGCGGGGGCGACCTCCTGCAGCAGCCGGCCTTCCGCGTAGGTGAGGGCCGCCGGCGGAAGCGTGCCCTCGCGGCCGCTCAGCAGCACCGTGAGGGTGCCGGTCGCCGGGGCCTCGGGGGCAGGCCGTTCACCGATACGGCGCATGGCCTGGGCGGCGACCGCTCCGGCGGAGCCGTGCAGGATCAGGGGCGGCCGGCCGGGGCGCCGCACGGCGGCCCGGATGCGTTCGGCGACCAGTTCGTAGTGGGTGCAGCCCAGGACGACGGTCGTCACGTCCTCCGGGGTGAGTGCGGCGGCGGCGGCGACGGCCGCGTCGATCGCGTTCCCGTCCGCGCGCTCCACGGCCTCCGCGAGACCCCAGCAGGGCACCTCGGTGACGGTCACGCCGTCGGCGAAGTCCTGGATCAGGTTCCGCTGGTACGGACTGCCGGTCGTCGCCGGGGTGGCCCAGATCGCGAACGGTCCGCCGCCCGCGGCCGCCGGCTTGATCGCCGGGACGGTGCCGATGACGGGCAGCACCGGTTCGAGCCGGGCGCGCAGGGCGGTGAGGGCGTGCACGCTCGCGGTGTTGCAGCCGACGATCAGGGCGTCGGGCCGCCGTGCGGCAGCCGCCTCGGCGACGGCCAGGGCGCGGGCGGTGAGGTCCTGGGGGGTCCTGGGGCCCCAGGGCATGCCGTCGGGGTCGAGGGAGAGGACGAGATCGGCGTCGGGGCGCAGGCGCCGTACTGTTGCGGTGGCCGCCAGCAGGCCGATTCCGGAGTCCATCAGCGCGATCTTCACCCGGCCACGATAGACGATGAGCCGCTTCCGGCCTTTTCCGTGGGGCAGACTGCGCCTGTGAGCGCCGTAGTGTGGACCGCTGCCGTGTCCCTCGCCGCCTGGCTGTGGCTGCTGCTCTTCCAGGGCTTCTTCTGGCGTACGGATGTCCGGCTGCCGTCCCGGCGGGAACCCGAGGCGTGGCCGTCGGTGTGCGTGGTCGTCCCCGCGCGCGACGAGGCGGCGGTGCTGCCCGCGAGCCTGCCGTCGCTGCTCGCCCAGGACTACCCCGGGCGCGCGGAGGTCTTCCTGGTCGACGACGGAAGTACGGACGGCACCGGGGAACTCGCACGGGAGTTGGCGGGCCGGCCCGGGAGCCTGCCGCTGACCGTGGGCTCGCCCGGTGAGCCGCCGGCCGGCTGGACCGGCAAGCTCTGGGCGGTGCGGCACGGCATCGAGCTGGCCCGCGCGCGGGCGCCCGAGTACCTGCTGCTGACGGACGCCGACATCGCGCACGCGCCCGACAGCCTGCGCCGGCTGGTCGCGGCGGCCCGTACCGGGGGGTTCGACGTCGTCTCGCAGATGGCGCGGCTGCGCGTGGAGAGCGCCTGGGAGCGGCTGGTCGTACCGGCGTTCGTGTACTTCTTCGCGCAGTTGTATCCGTTCCGCCGGATCGGGCGGCAGGGAACGCGGACGGCCGCGGCGGCCGGAGGCTGTGTACTGCTGCGTGCCGAGGCGGCCGAGCGGGCGCGGATCCCCGACGCCATCCGGCAGGCCGTCATCGACGACGTGGCTCTCGCGCGGGCGGTCAAGGCCGGCGGCGGACGGGTCTGGCTGGGGCTGGCGGACCGGGTGGACAGTGTGCGCCCGTATCCGCGGCTGGACGACCTGTGGCGCATGGTGTCGCGCAGCGCGTACGCGCAACTGCGGCACAGCCCGGTGCTGCTGGCCGGGACGATCGTGGGGCTGGCGCTGGTGTACCTGGTGCCCCCGGTGGCCGTCGTCGCGGGGCTGGCGGCCGGGGACCGGGGTGCCGTGGCCGTCGGTGCGGCGGCCTGGCTGGTGATGGCGGGAACGTACCTCCCGATGCTCCGCTACTACCGGCAACCGCTGTGGCTCGCTCCGCTGTTGCCGTTCACCGCGTTCCTGTACCTCCTGATGACGGTCGACTCGGCGGTGCGGCACCACCGCGGACGGGGTGCGGCCTGGAAGGGCCGCACCTACCCGCGCCCGGGCGTGCTGCCCGACGAGGGCTGAGCCGGCCGTCGGGTCACTTGCGGCCCGGGGTCCAGTTCATGCCCCACCCGTAGGCGTGGTCGACGGTGCGCTGGGGGCTCACTCCCCGCTCGGGCACCAGGTAGCGGGCCTCGCGCTGGACGACGAGGTCGCCGCCGGTGTGGGTGATGAGGGCGAGGGCGCACACCGTGGAGGGGACGGTGCACTCGTCGAGCGAGAAGTCGACCGGGGCGCCGTGCTGCGGCTGGAGGGTGACCGTGGCGTGCAGGTCGGCGAAGGAGCGGGCGCCCTCGTAGATGGTGACGAAGACGAGGATCCGCCGGAAGTGCTGCTGGTGGTCGAGGTTGACGGTGAGGTTCTCGCCGGACGTGACGGCACCGGTGCGGTCGTCGCCGTCCAGGTGGATGAACGGGGGCCGCTGCAGGGATCCGAAGGCGTTGCCCAGGGCCTGGACGACTCCCTTGCTGCCGTCGGCGAGTTCGTACAGGGCGCACAGGTCGAGGTCGAGGTCGGAGTGCATGGCGGCCGGGCGGCCCAGCTTGCCCATCCAGCCGGAGAACTGTTTGCGCACCTGCCAGTTGAGGTTCACCCGGAGGGCGCCCGAGGTTCCGCCCTGTTTGGTCAGCGAGACGGCCGGGGCCTCCTTGGTGAGCGTCACCTTGGTGAGCCGGACCGGCGACGGCGGCGCGGCGGGCGCGGGCGCGGGCGGGGCGAGGGGCTGGGCCGCGGGGGCCGGAGGAGGCATGGCGGCCGGGGGCGCCGAAGGCGGGGGCGGGGCCACCGGGGCCGGGCCGGCGGGGGCGGCGTGCTGCGGCTCGTCCACGGTGATGCCGTAGTCGGTGGCCAGGCCCTCGAGTCCGCTGCTGTACCCCTGCCCCACCGCGCGGAACTTCCAGGCTCCCTGGCGGCGGTAGAACTCGCCGAGCACGAAGGCGCTCTCGTCGGTCGCGCCCACGCTGTCGAACCGGGCCGCGACGGTGCCCTGCGCGGCGTCCCTGACCTCGATGTACAGGTCGGGGATCCGGCCGAAGGTGCCGCCGTCGGAGGAGGCCGCGAGGATCACGGTCTCGATTCCGTGCTCCACCCGTGCGAGGTCGACGAGAAGGGTGTCGGTCACCTGCCCGCCGGCGTTCCGCTTGCCCTCGTGCCGGACGGCTCCGGAGGAGTGGGCGGGTTGGTTGTAGAAGACGAAGTCGCTGTCGGAGCGGACCTTGCCGCCGGCCAGCAGCAGCGCGGAGGCGTCCGCGTCGGGGACGCCGGGACCCGAGCGCCACCCCAGTTCCACCCTGAGTGCCGTGGTCGGCACCGGTGTGTTCGATCCCTTCGACATCGACATCGACATGCCCGCCCCTCTCACGTGTCACCGCGCCAGGTCGCACCCGGCGTCCGTCGGATCTCGTCCGCCCAACTTAGTACCCGCGTGCGGGAAGCCTTCACGGGGCGTGCGCGGAGAAGTGACGACCCGCCGGTAACCCGCCCGGAACTCGGCTTTTACCAGAAGGCCACCCGAAATAACAGCCACTTCCTCCAAGTTCGCCCGTTTTAGTGATCCCTGGTCGCTGAGGACACGGAAAACAACCCTCTTATCGGTCTCCCCAACCAGCACATCGTGGGCTTAACTTATGGCCATGACCTCCCCCCGCTCCACTTATGGCGGCGGCTACTACTCCGCCTCCTTCCCGGACACCCCGATCTACGACTCGCTCGTCGCCGAGCGGGGCACCCCGCAGATCGCCCCGATCCGGGTCCCCTCCGCCTACGACGCGCCGGGCACCCATCTCCCGGCGCTTCCCTCGGCGTTGCCCGCCCTCCCGGCGGCCCCCTCCCAGCCCGCCTACGGTTACCCGCAGGCGCAACAGCCGGCCCCGCTCCAGCAGGCGCACGCCCCGTACGTCCCGCAGCAGGCCACCGCGTACATCCCGCAGCAGGCGAGCGCTCCGCGCGGCTACCCCCAGCCGCAGCCGCCGCGTCCGGCCCCTCCCGGCTCGGGCTACGAGGCGATGCGCCCCGCGACCCCGCGGCCGGCGCCCGCTCCGTACCAGGACCCGTACAACAACCAGCAGTACCGCGGCTACTGAGCCGTCCCGGGGCACCGATCCCCGGGTACGGAGCCGTTCCGCGGAACCGACCGGCCCCATGGAGTCGCCGTCGCCGGCCGACACGACGACTCCATGGGGAACGTGCTGCCGCACTCGATTCACGTACGTCCGGTCAGGGCTTTCCGGAGCCTGTCCCTGCGGGAGGTCTCCGCGGAGTCCTGGGGACCGACCGGAGTCCGGCCCTGGATGCCGATCGACGACAGGGGGAGGGTCGTCAGCGACGCGGGCATCCACGCCTCGCCCAGGCCGCCGCCGACCTTCTGGCCGACGGCGGTCTCCGGCGTGTCCGCGCCCGGAGCGGATCCCCTCGCAGGGCCCGCCCATCTTCGGGCCGCCGCTCGAGCAGGCCGGGATGATCACCTCTCACGACAGCTGCGCAGCGGGCGCCTTGCCTTCGCGGCACCGGAGCCGGCAGTCCGGTTGCGGGGCCTCCAGGGCGGAGTAGCCTGAAATTTACCGATACTACCTGATTCTGGAGGTAGGCGATGTTTCTCCGACTGCTGCGGCGTCGTACACCGCATCGGCTCGTCCTTCTCGGCAACGGCCGTCTGATCCGGGGCTTCAGCGGAGCCTTCTACGACGGTCACGGATACCACTCCTGACACCGTCCCCCGTCGGACCGGGTCCGCCGCGGAGACGGTGCCAGGCCGACCCTGGAGGATTGCGCGGTGGCAGAGGACGTGGCAGAGGACACCGATGCACTGGTGGCCATGGAGCGGATCCTGTCACCGTGTTGCCGTGTCACCAGGATGTCCGACGGAGCGCTGATCGCGGACTGGCGGCGGACGCGTTTTCTCGGAATGACGACGGCCGACATCCGGAAGTTCGCTGACGGACTCTCCGAGGAACGCGCCGACATCGTCGCCGGTCTCCTCCACTCCGGGTGTACGACGGCCCGCCGGAGGCAGCCGTCGGACACCGCGATCGGGCTCTGGCTGCGCGGAGTACACCTGCTGATCCGGGCCGTGGGATTCGGACGCGCCCTTCGGCTCCTGTCCTTGGCGGCCCCGGATTACGCCCGTGCGGACCCCGCTGCCGCAAAGGACGTCGAACGGCTGAAACGGGCGGTGCAATCACACGGTCACAGAAGCTGGTTCGTCAACGGCGACTGCAAGGCCGAGGCCATGACGGCTTTCGTCCTGCTGCGGCGGCGCGGCCTGCGGGCCGTACTCCACGTCGGTGTGCGCGAGCACCCGTTCGCCCTGCACGCCTGGACGTCTTCGGCCGGCCTGTGCATCCCCGACGCCGATCCGCGCGGGCACGCGTTCGCTCCGGTCCTCTCGGTCGGCGGCGGAGGGCAGTGACGTGGAAGCACTCCGCCTCGAGTGGGACGGAGGCGTCCCACAGCTCTGGACAGCCGACTCCATGGCGCGGCAGGGGCTCGTGACGACGGTTTCCTCACGGGCCGGGACCGCGGTGGTCGCCGGCTGGATCGGCTCCGTCCGTGGGCGCGTGGCGGGAGCGCGCGGCCTCCTCGACGACTGGAGCCGGCCGCAAGCGGCACCGCCGCCTCTGCCGACCGGCGACTATGCGGCCCTCCTGGTGTGCCGCGACCGCGTCCTGCTGATGCGGGACCAGCAGGCGCGCATCCCCCTGTTCTTCAGGGAATCCGGTGGCCGTGTCACCGCGGTGAGCACCTCGGCGCGCCACCTGGGCGGCGGAGCGGAGCTGGAACGGCGCTACTTCTGCCGATACCTGACCGGGAACATGGCGCAACCCCACTCGGAGCTCACCCCCTTCGCCGGGGTGCACCGCATCCTCGGCGGCGAGGTGGTGGAACTTTCACTCACGGGGCAGATGCGCGGCCGGGTGCCGCGACACGTCCGTCAGGCCCATGACCCGTCGGTGCGGGCAGCGGACGGACCCGGTCTCGGCGGGGCCGCGAAGGACCTGCGTCTCGCATTGGAGAACGCTGTCGGGCGCCGTGTGGGCAGGATGACGGCATGCCATGTTTCCGGCGGCACCGACTCCACCAGCGTCGCGCTGCTCGCGGCACGTCTGCTGGCCGCGGAACAGGGCGACCCCGGGGACCTCGTCCTGCTCGCCGGGCGCTTCGAAAACGGAGAGCTCGCCGCCGAACGGCCTTATGTGGACGAGGCGATGGCGGAGATCCGCCGGTACGCGCCCGCAGCCCGCCCGGTGGTCCTCGATGCCGACGACGTGGCTGACTTCGACGACTTCCAGCACCACGCGGGGGACCCGGACGAGCCTCATGCGCACGCCTTCCGCGCCCCGTTCTGGAGCAGGCTCCATGCCGCTGCGGCGGATCTGGGCTGCGATACCCTCCTGACCGGCTGCGGGGCCGATCCGATCGTGGACGCCAACCCGTTTCACCTGCACAGGCTGGCCCGCACGGGACAGCTCCGGCGGATGACGAGGCAGGCCCGTGACTGGGCCGCGGGCAGCGAGCGGGGCCTGTGGGACATCGTCTCCGCCTACGTGGTGCAGCCGGCTCTTCCGCTGGCCGCCGAACGGGTCACGGCGCTCGTCCGCCGCCGCGGAACGGTGCTCGGCGGCCTCGGCGGCTTCGCCCGCCCCCGATGGCTGCGTTCCGGATTCGCGCGGGCTCACGGCTACCGTGCGGCCGGCATCGCGGAGAGCCGCTTCGTGTTCGGACGCGAGCCCGAGCAGTCCCTCTACGAGGCCGCCAACTACCTCGCCGCTCCCGACCCGCTGTCCTGGCGCCGCGCACGGCAGGACGGGTTCTTCCTCTCCCACCCCTTCCTCGACCCGGAGGTCATCGCCACGATGCGCCGCCTCCCCGCCGAGACCGCGTTCCAGCCGGGCCGTCCGAAGGCGGTACTGCGCGAGGCGATGGCGGATCTGCTTCCGCCCCGGATCGGCGGCCGGGTCGACAAGGTCCCCTTCAACCAGCTCTACGCCCGCGGCCTGCGGACACACGGCGACGAACTCATCGACCTCTGCCGCTCCGCGAGGCATCCGCTGGTCACGGAGATGTTCGACGTCAAAACGCTGTGCCGGGCGGTGAGGGAGGCGCAGTTCGGCATGGGGGACTCCTATTCCTGGGACCGAGTGAACAGTTCCCTCGCCCTCGTGGCGTGGCTGGAGCGACTGGACCGGAGTTCCCGCGCGCGCCGTGCGGCCATGCCGGTCATCCCTGCTTCTTGATGTCCCAGAGCGTCCGTTTGATCGGACCCGTTTCGGCGGTGACCAAGCCGTACCGGTTCACCATCTCGTGCCTTTCCGCTATGGACGGGATGCGGTTCTCCTCATCGCCTCGCGTGATGGACGCCAACAAGAATGCGCCATGCGCGCCGAACTGCCAATAGACAGTGGCATAGCGGGGATCCATCGTGTGCCGGTCGACCGAATTGTTTTCATACACCCGACCCCGGTAGGCGACGGAGTCGAGATTCTTGTCCTTCTTGACCCACTGGGGCACCTTGCCCTCACCCCAGGAATACCCCTTCATCTCGACTTGGTCCAGACCGAGCCGGTCCTTACGCGCCAATTGCGCGGAGGCGTAGAGCGCCAACTGGTCATACGGCGTGTCGATGGGAAGTTGCACCACCGTTTGGGTGACGAACGCGTCATTCGCCTCGATCCAGTTCCCGAAAGGCATCCATGGCTGCGCCGACACCAACTGGCCGGGCTGGTAGACCTCCTTTCGGGAGAGCGGACGTTGCACATAGAACTCACGGAACGTCTTGGCGTCCGCACGCCACTGCTCGCGGGGCCGGTCCGTCCGACTGAGCGTCACCCGTTCACCCATGGCGTGGAATTCGGTGCCGAGCACGTAGAAGCCCACATCGCTGCGGTTCTCGATCTTGATGTCGACCGGTACGACGAACTTCTTACGGTCCTTGCTCAGCACAGGCTTTCCCACGGTGACGTTGACAAGGGGCCTGGCACTGTGCTGGGACGGCTGGTAGAGGTGCTGGTAGCCGAAATTGGCCACCGCAAGAGCCGAGGAGACCACCACTGCCGCGGCCACCCGCTTCGGAGAGGGGATCACGACCGATGTCCGCCACACCGTGAGGGCGGCCCATGCGGAACCTGCCGTGAGCAGGCTTAACAACACCCGGTAGAGCGTGGAGTCGCCGTCCCTGAATGTCTCGAGCAGAAGCATGGTGTTGGTCAACAACGCCGCGACCGTGCCGATCAGCGCGACCATCCCGGAATAGGGGAAGACGTTCCGGCCCCAGTGGTCCACGACTGCGACGGAGCCCAGCAACGAGAGGGCCGCGACCAGAATGAGGATGGCACCGGTGATGCGCCCCGTGTAGGTAAGGGCCTCGCTGAGGTCTTCTATGCCCCACCAGCCCAGCAGCAGCGCCGTCGGAAGGAGGACCAGCAGGATCAACGCCATGGCGGCCGGTGACTTCCTGGTGCCCGGCGCGATCAGCAGCGCCCGCAGGCGCGAGCCGTCGCCGGGGGGAGTCTTCACACGATCACCTCCTGCCGCCGCGGGCCGTCCGCCCCGCGCTCGAGCCGACCGCAAGGAGTCCCGCCGGTAGACACCGGCCTGCGCCGACTGGGCTCACGGGGTCCTCCCTCGACTTCGACTGTCGCTGCGGCACTGCACGGGTGAGCGCCGTCCGGGAACCGCGGAGCATCCGGGGCTCGAGCACCATCGTCCGCGTTGATCATCCGGATCACCATCCGGACGCCTCCGGAAGGCCTAGCGGAAGGCCCCGGCGAAGGGTGACGTCCCTCTCTCTTCCACGGAACCCCGCACGCACCGCTCCGCCGGGAGCTATCACGGAAGCGGGGGACACGGAAGCGGGAAGGCGGTGCGGACGGTGCGGGCGATCAGGGGACTGTGGCGCTGGCGGCACAACCCGCTGTGCCGCCCGACCGATCTGGCCGAGGGCCGGGTGGGGCTCGTGGCGCTGTTGCTCGTCGTCCTCGCCGCCCCGGTCGTCGGGGTTCTCGTCGGGTGTGCCACCGAGGACGCCCTGCGGCGTTCCGTGCGCGAACAGCACGCGAACCGGCATCAGGTGCGGGCCACGGTGGTACGCGAGGTGGACCCCGCCCCGCTGAACATCGACCCGGAGGGCTCCGTCGGCGGGGACCCGCGCACCCGGGTCCTCGCCCGCTGGACCGCCTCCGACGGCACCGGGCACAGCGGCCCGGTGGCGACGCGTCTGAAGAACCCGCGGCCGGGCGACCGCTTCCCCCTGTGGACCGACGCCGGGGGCCGTCCCACGGCACGGCCGATGGACACGGTGACGGCGACGACGCACGCCGTGCTCGCCGGCTTCGGCGTGACCCTGCTGACGGCTGGTGCGATCGAGTGCGTCAGACGGCTGGTCGTCCGGCGCATGGTCCACCACCGGTACGTCCGCCTGGACCGGGCCTGGGAGAGGGCGGGCCCCGACTGGGGCAGGACTGGCACCGGAAGCTGACGGCCTGGTGCCTCTGGTCAATGCGACAGCCGTGCGCACGCTACGGTGGTCCGGCCGGAGCACTCGCCGGCAGACCCGCGTACGACAAGGTGGGGGCACAGCTACGCCATGGCACAGGGCACGGTCCAGGTGACGCACACCGGCACATCGCGATGGCGGCGCCGCACAGGTGAATACGCGTCGCTCGCCGCCGCCCTGGAGGCCGCGGCCGAGGGCGACATCCTCACCGTCGCTCCCGGGACCTACCGGGAGAACCTCGTCGTGGAGCGGGCGGTGACCCTGCGCGGGCCCGAGGGCTCGCCCGGCTCGGTGCGCATCGCCCCCGTGGACGGGGTCCCGCTGACCGTACGCGCGTCCGCGATGGTCCAGGACCTGCATGTGGAGGGGCAGGACTCCGCGGCGCCGGCCCTGCTGATAGAGGAGGGCACCCCGGAACTGCGGGACGTACGGGTGGTCACCCGGTCGGCCGTCGGCATAGAGGTGCGCGGCGGCGCCCGGCCGACGGTCCGTCACTGCACGGTCGACAACCCGGCGGGGGTCGGTATCGCCGTCCTCGACGGCGGGGGCGGGGTGTTCGAGGAGTGCGAGGTCGTCGCCGCCGGGCAGGCGGGCGTCGCGGTGCGCGGGGGCGCGCACCCCCGGCTCGAGCGCTGCCGCGTGCACCACACGGCCGGCTCGGGACTCACCGCCACCGGGGAGAACTCGGCGCTGGAGGCGGTGGGCTGCGAGGTCTACGAGGTGCGGGGCAGCGGTGTCCAGGTGACCGGCCGGGCGACCGCGCACCTCACCGACTGCGAGGTGCACCGCACCACCGGCGACGGTGTCACCCTCGACACCGACGCGGTCCTGACGCTGGCCGACTGCCGTATCCACGACATCCCGGAGAACGCGGTCGATCTGCGTTCCCGCTCCGTCCTCACCATGACCCGTACCACCGTGCGGCAGTTCGGCCGCAACGGCCTGTCGGTGTGGGATCCGGGCACCCGCGCGGACGCCAACCAGTGCGAGATCTCCGACAGCACCGGCGACTATCCGGCGGTGTGGGTGAGTGACGGCGCGACCGTCGTACTGGACTCCTGCCGGGTGCACGACGTGCCGGACGCCCTGTTCGTCCTCGACCGCGGTTCACGCGCGGACGTGGTCGACAGCGACCTGTCGCAGGTGCGCAACACCGCGGTGTCGGTGAGCGACGGCGCCACCGCGCAGCTCGACGACTGCCGGATCCGGGAGGCGGCCACGGGGGCCTGGTTCCGGGACCACGGCAGTGGCGGCACCCTCAGCAACTGCACCCTGGACGGCATGCAGACCGGAGTGATCGTCACCAAGGGCGCCGACCCGACCGTCGAGCGCTGCACCGTCGATTCCCCGGCCGAGGCCGGTGTCTATGTCTCGGCCGGTGGCCGCGGCAGCTTTCTGGACTGCCGGGTCACGGGCAGCGGCGGGTACGGCTTCCATGTGATAGACGGCAGCCGGACGACACTGCGGAAGTGCCGCACGGAGCGCTGCGCGCGCGGTGGTTACGAGTTCGCCGAGAGCGGCGGAGCGACCGGTGCGGGCGGTCCCGTGGTGGAGGACTGCACCAGCGACGAGAGCGGCCATCCCGCGTCACCGACGGCACCGGAGCCGGCCGTGCAGACCGTGACCCACTCCTCCGGTCTGCTGGGCGCCGTTCCCGGACCCCGTGCCGGGCAGGCGCCGCCCGCCCCCGCCGTCGGACCGGAGAAGGAGCTGCGGCCGTCGAGGACCGTGCTCGGTGAACTCGACGCACTGGTGGGCCTGGAGAGCGTCAAACGGGAGGTGCGGGCCCTCACCGACATGATCGAGGTGGGCCGGCGCCGGCAGCAGGCCGGGCTGAAGGCGGCCTCCGTCAAGCGCCACCTGGTGTTCACGGGTTCCCCCGGCACCGGCAAGACCACGGTCGCCCGCCTGTACGGCGAGATCCTCGCCTCCCTCGGCGTGCTGGAGAAGGGGCATCTGGTCGAGGTCTCCCGGGTCGATCTGGTCGGCGAGCACATCGGGTCCACGGCGATCCGCACCCAGGAGGCGTTCGAGAAGGCGCGCGGCGGTGTGCTGTTCATCGACGAGGCGTACGCGCTCTCCCCCGAGGACTCCGGGCGGGACTTCGGCAAGGAGGCCATCGACACGCTGGTGAAGCTGATGGAGGACCACCGGGACGCGGTCGTGGTGATCGTCGCGGGGTACACGGCGGAGATGGAGCGGTTCCTGTCCGTCAACCCGGGGGTGGCGTCCCGCTTCTCACGGACCATCACCTTCGGTGACTACGGGTCCGGGGAGCTGCTGCGCATCGTGGAGCAGCAGGCCGAGGAGCACGAGTACCGGCTGGCGGCGGGTGCCTCGGAGGGCCTGTTGAAGTACTTCACGGAGCTCCCCAGGGGTCCCGCGTTCGGCAACGGCCGCACCGCGCGGCAGACGTTCGAGGCGATGGTGGAGCGGCACGCGAGCCGGGTCGCCCAGCTGCCGGAGCCGAGTACGGACGACCTGACCCTGCTCTACGCCGACGACCTGCCCGAGCTGCCCTGATCCCGCCGCCGCGCGGCGCGCGCCGCGCACCTCACGCGGTGGGCGCGCCGGAGCCGCTGCGGACGCCGTCGTCGGGTTCTCCCGGGTGCCGCGGTACCGGAACCTCCGGCCGCAGCCGGGCCAGCAGCCGTCGGCGTTCCTCGGCGAAGGCCGGGTCCGCCTGGTAGTCGGAGTGGCCGAGGATCGGCGCGGGCAGCGGGTGGGCCTCGGTGCGGCCGTACGCCAGGGGGTCCCCGAGCGGAGGACGGTCCACCCCGGGGCCGCGGTCGCCGGGCAGCCGCACCGGGCCGCCGATGGGGTCGGTGAGCCGGTGGAGGTTGCGCCAGCAGACGACCTCCTGGTGCAGGGCGCCGAGCGCGGCGGGTCCGAAGTGGGCCGGGAACCAGCGGCCGTAGAGCCGTTCCAGCGGGGACCCGTAGGTGAGCAGGGCGACGCGGTTGCGGGTGGCGGGGGTGAGCTGCCAGGCCGCGGCGGCGGCGAGGACGCTTCCCTGGGAGTGTCCGGAGAGCACCAGCCGTCCGCCGGTGGACCGTGTCCAGGTCTCGATCCGCCAGGTCAGGTCCGGCACCGCCCGTTCGGCGTAGCAGGGGGGTGCGAAGGGGTGGGCGGCGCGCGGCCAGAAGGTGCCGACGTCCCACAGGATGCCGATCGTGCGCCGTGCGGAGGCGTCCTTGTAGGCGCGCCGGCCCCAGGTGACGAACAGGATGAAGCCGAGCCCGATCAGCCAGGAGCCCAGGGCCTGCGCCGTCTCGGCGGCGCCGTGCACCACGGGGTAGCTGCCCTGTGCGGCCCGGCCGGGTGTCCGGTCGGTGGTCAGGGCGCCGACGAGGGCGCCCGCGCCCAGCAGCAGGGTCGCGGCGGAGGTGACGGCGACGATGCGGGGTGCCCGGTCGGTGAGGGTGGCCATGGCGCGGGCGTAGGCGATCCGCCGGGTACGGGCGGGGTCGCCGGTCTCCCCCGGGAACTCCTGTGCCACGGTGGCGTGCTCGTCGCGGGCGATGTGCCAGGCCCGCCGGGCCAGCCAGCCGCAGAGCCCCAGCAGCAGGACGAGCAGGGGCGGGATCACGGACGCCTGCCAGGTGAGCACCACCGGTGGCCCGGGAATCGACGCCCCGGTGCCGTCCAGCCAGTCGGAGACCCTCTGGGCCACGCCGCCGGACATCACGCCGCCCAACGCGCAGGCCAGCATCGCGACCGCGGGCCCGGCCAGTCCCCGCATGGCGGCACGCCGGTCGGGGGCGCTCCGGTACAGGGCGTGGGCGACTCCGGCGAGCACGATCACGAGGAGGCCCTGGGCGAGGGTGACGGCGCCGAAGGTCGCATCGCCGGACAGCCGGCCCGCCGACTCCCAGCCGGGGCGCTGCCATCCGGCGTACACCAGGGTCAGGACGAGCAGGGTGAGCGCGGCCAGGGGCAGCAGGCGCACCACGCGGGTGTCGAGTTCGCCGTCCAGCCGGCGGTCGGTGCGGCCGCGCCGGCAGACCACCCACACCACGACGGCCGCGCCGGCGAACAGCGCCGCTTCGAGGAGCGGGCCGAGGACACCCAGCACCGCGGGGCCGCCGGGAGCACGGTCGTGGTGGGCGGCCGCGCTGCCGACCGCGGCGGCGACGGTGAGCAGTCCGGCGGCGGTGTGCGCGGCGCGCAGCCGGGCGACCAGGCGACGGCCGTACCAGAAGCCGGGCCGGCCCAGGGCGGTGGGGCCTGCTTCCTCGGGCTCCTCGGGTTCGGTCCCGTGGGCGATCGGCTGCTGGGACTCGTACGCGCTCCAGGTGCGCAGGGACAGGTACCACAGCAGCCCGGTCAGGGCGGTGGGCACCAGGGCGGCGAGGGCGAGCCGGCGGCCCGGCAGGCTCCACCAGCCGCCGTCCGAGGCCTCGGGCGACAGGAAGCCGAGCCAGGAGTGCCGTGCGGCGCACGCGTGCGTGCCCGCGCACTGCCAGGCCGCGAGGTCCAGGGCGACCTCGCAGGCGGCCGCGACGAACAGCACCGTCAGGCTCAGTCCGGTCAGCCGCACCAGCAGTCCGTACAGCCGCACGAGGCGTCCGCGGCCCCGGGCCGTCGGGCGCATCCAGTGGGCGAGGTTGACCACCATGAAGGGCAGCAGCAACAGCCACAGGGCGCGGGTGCCGTTGCCGGAGGTGAGGTTGCACCAGACGTACGCCTCGGGGACCGGGCCGCCTTGGCGGCCGGCGGGCCGGTGCTCCGCGTCGGCGTCGTCGGCGCGCCGGAACACGGCGGCGATGTCGTCGCCCGTGATCCGCACCGTGCGCGGATCGTTCAGCATCTCCTGCGGAGTGGTGCCGCCCACCCCGTGGACCAGAAGTTCCAGGGCTGTGCCGGCTTCCCCGGGCCGCTCGGCCGTCTCGCCCGCGCCCCCGGCCGGTCTGTGTTCCCGCGCACGCTCCACCGCTTCGCACTTCCCCCGTGACACTCCGTCGGTTCCGCCCGTGCCGGCAGGATCTCCCCTGCCCGAGCGGTTCACACCTGTTCTCACGGAATCTCCCCGATCCGGGTGAGGCCCGGGCGACCCGCGGGACGGCCCCCTGGGACGAACCCGCGGGACAATGATGGCATGCACACGCCTGACAGCCGGGTGCGTCCCCCTTGCCCCGGCATGCGAGGATGGGACGCCGACGCACCGGTGACGGAGAGAACCTGCCAGTCGGACCGGGCGTGTGCGGCGTGTCGGACGGCTTGGCGGCGAAAGGACCGGAGCGTACGTGAGCGAGAATCAGAACCTCCTCGCGGAGCAGCGACGCACCCTGATCCTCGACGAGGTCCGGCGCCGCGGCGGAGTCCGGGTCAACGAGCTGACCCGCAAGCTCGGCGTGTCGGACATGACGGTCCGCCGCGATCTCGACGCGCTGGCCCGGCAGGGTGTCCTGGAGAAGGTGCACGGCGGCGCGGTCCCACTGGTCGAGGCCAGCACGCACGAACCCGGTTTCGAGGCCAAGTCGGGTCTGGAGCTGAGCGCGAAGGACGACATCGCGCGGGCGGCGGCCGAACTGGTCGTCCCGGGCGCGGCGATCGCCCTCTCCGGCGGCACGACGACGTACGCGCTGGCCGGCCGGCTGCTCGAGGTGCCCGACCTCACGGTGGTCACCAACTCGGTGCGGGTGGCGGACGTCTTCCACGCGGCGCAGCGCTCCTCGGGCCCCCGGCAGGGCGCGGCCACCGTCGTCCTGACCGGCGGTGTGCGCACGCCGTCGGACTCGCTGGTGGGGCCGGTGGCCGACCAGGCGATCTCGATGCTCCACTTCGACCTGCTGTTCCTGGGGGTGCACGGGATATCGGTCGAGGCCGGGCTGTCGACGCCGAACCTCGCGGAGGCCGAGACCAACCGGCGTCTGGTGCAGTCGGCGCGGCAGGTGGTCGTGGTCGCCGACCACACCAAGTGGGGCACGGTGGGCCTGAGTTCGTTCGCGTCCCTGGACCAGGTGGACACGCTGGTGACGGACTCCGGGCTGCCGGCCGGGGCCCGCCTCGAGGTCTTCGAGCACCTGCGGAACCTGGTCGTGGCGGGGGAACCCGACGGTCCTGCCGATCCCGCGGTCGGCTGACCCCGCGTCCGGGCCGCCCGGAAGACCTCAGTCCGGCCAGACCCCGGTGCGCAGCAGCGTCTCGATCGTCGCCGTGTACGGGGCGATCTCCAGTCCCTGGCCGGCCAGCCACTCGTCCGAGTAGTACTTGTCGAGGTAGCGGTCCCCCGGGTCGCAGAGCAGCGTCACCACGCTCCCCTGCCGCCCTTCGGCCACCATCTCCGCGACGATCTTCAGCGCGCTCCACAGCCCGGTGCCGGTGGAGCCCCCCGCCTTGCGGCCGATGACCCGCTCCAGGGCCCGTACGGCGGCGACGGCGGCAGCGTCGGGCACCTTCATCATCCGGTCGATGGCACCGGGCAGGAAGCTCGGCTCCATCCGGGGCCGGCCGATGCCCTCGATACGGGAACCGCTGTCGCAGGTGACGTCCGGATCGCCGGTGGTCCAGCCCTCGAAGAAGCAGGAGTTCTCCGGATCGGCGACACAGACGCGGGTGTCGTACTGCAGATAGTGGACGTAGCGCGCGAGGGTCGCCGAGGTGCCGCCGGTGCCGGCCGTGGCGACGATCCACTCGGGCACCGGGAACGGCTCCGACTCCAGCTGACGGAAGATGGATTCGGCGATGTTGTTGTTCCCCCGCCAGTCCGTGGCCCGTTCGGCGTAGGTGAACTGGTCCATGTAGTGGCCGCCGGTCTCCGCCGCGAGGGCGGACGACGCCTCGTACATCGTGCGGGGGTCGTCCACGAAGTGGCACCGGCCGCCGTGGAACTCGATGAGGCGGCACTTCTCGGCGCTCGTCGTGCGGGGCATGACGGCGATGAAGGGCACCCCGATCAGCTTCGCGAAGTAGGCCTCCGACACGGCGGTCGAGCCGCTGGACGCCTCGATCACCGGGCGGCCCGGACGGATCCAGCCATTGCACAGCCCGTAGAGGAAGAGGGAGCGGGCGAGCCGGTGCTTCAGGCTGCCGGTCGGATGCGTCGACTCGTCCTTGAGGTAGAGGTGGACGTTCCACCGCTCGGGCAGCGGGAAGCGCAGCAGATGGGTGTCGGCCGACCGGTTGGCGTCGGCCTGCACCCTGCGCACGGCCTCTTTCAGCCAGTCGCGGTAGCCGGGGTCGCTGTGGTCGACATCGAGGGTGACATCGCCCGGGGGCTGTTGGGGGGTACTCACGGCAGGGCTCCTTACGCTGAGCGCCGACGGCGTCCCGCGCGGCCGACACACCGATCATATGCACCCCAGGAAAGCCTCTCACCTGCATAAACGCCTCTTTGGGCGGCTCAAAGGCAACCCTGGGACCACGTCATGGCCCTCTGCCGGGGGGCGCCCGGGGCGCGGCGGTGGGGGCGCATTCGCGCGAGTGCTTCGAGCACCGCGGGAACAGGGGCACGTGCACTGGTGCTCGGCGACGGGGGCGGGCAGACTGCACCGGCGGAGCAGGGTCCCGGACGGGGGCACACTGGATCTGGACACGAGCCGGCCCGCGGAACACGGTCCGGCACACCGACGCGCACAAGGGGGCGGGTGGCATGGCCGAGCCGGAGTTCACGGCCAGGGGCGTGCGGATCGGCAGGCGGCTGCGGTCGCTCACCCGGGCCGGGCAGGTCCGGATCAGCGACGGCAGGCTCGAGTTGCTCACCAGCCACGGAACCGAGATCGACAGCGCGCCGGTGCAGGCCGTCCGCGCCTCCCGTCCCTGGTTCGCACCCGAGGACCGGGCCCTGGCCGACCTCAACGGCCATCGGTACCTGCTGACGCTGGGTGACCACGACCCGGCGCCGGGCGAGCCGGGACCGCCCGCGGCCCGCCGTTTCATCGAAGCCGTACGCCGGGCATCGGGCCGCGGCGCCTGATGTGTCCGTGAGTTGCGCCACTTCGGGCCCTGCGTCACGCTGTTGTCACGTCACTCTGGGTTTACCGGCGATAACGCTGCGAACCAGCCCGCCGGCCACGACAGCAGGCAGCCACGTCACGCGGGCACCCTGCTGGATCCGTACTCCGTGTTCTTCCGGACGTCCGTCCGGACCTGACACCGGGGAGTCGCAGCTGTGATCACTCACCCAAGCAGACACTGCACGGTGGAGCTCCAGGCTCTGCCCGCGCGGATCGGCCAGGTCCGCAGAATCGTATCTGCGCAATTGCGCTACTGGCATATGGACATCTTGATAGACCGGGCCTCGCTCGGTGTGACGGAGTTGTTGTCCAACGTCCACCGGCACGCCCAGCCCGACAAGACCTGCATGGTCGAGCTGGAAGTGCTGCTCGACCGGCTCAAGGTCTCGGTGCGCGACCACGACCCGCGGCTGCCGGCCGTGGCGGACGCCGGTCCGCTCGCCACCTGCGGGCGGGGGCTGGCCATGGTGGCCGCGATGAGCGAGAGCTGGGGCGCGCTGCCGGACGGCGATTCGGGCAAGGTCGTGTGGTTCACGCTGCCGACGCCGTCCGCGACTCCCGTCGCGGACTGGGACCGGTGTCCGAGGATCGACACCGTCGAGCCCGCCGCACACCGGTTCGCGGAGGTCGCACTCGTCGAGCACGCCGTCGATGGCCACCGGGCCGAACCGGAACCCGCCCGGTCCGTCGTTGCCGGCTGACCGGGCTCTGACCTCCGGTGGCCGTGTCGCACCACCCTTGCCGCGCGGCGCAGCGGTGCGCTGCCGCCACCGACGACCAGAGCCCGGATCAGGGAGGCCGGCGGCACCCGCTCCCCTCCCCCGGCGGGCCCGTCGGGTTCAGGTGGACGGCTGGTCGCTGTCCTTCAGCGCGCCCCAGCCGTGCCAGCGGTCGACCTCGATCCAGGCGCTGACCCGGGCCCGGACCCGGTCGGGGTACGGGTTGCCGGTGTAGTGCCGGGAGAGGCGGTCGATGTCGGCCAGGCCTTCGTCGTCCTTCAGCTCGACGACGCGGCCGATGAGGGTGACATGGGTGTACCAGTTCTCCTCGTCCAGCACGGTGAGGGTGACGCGCGGGTCGCGGCGCAGGTGCTTCAGGCGCACCCTGCCCTCGTCCAGGCTGATCAGCGCGCGGCCGTCCTCCCACACGTACCAGGTGGGCGTGGAGACGGGTGTGCCGTCGGAGCGGAGGGTGGCCATGACACAGGGGTTGGGACGGCGCAGCAGGTCGTCGGCCTCGGAAGGCAGCGGGGGCTTGGACACTACGGACTCCTCGGTGGCTCGTCGAACGGTTCCCCGGACGCTTCGTACCGGGTGCTCAGGTGGGGGACTCGCCGTGACCGGCGAAACTGGCGTAGTAGGCGGCGGCCATGTCCTCATCCCCGTGGCCCTGGGCCGCGGCGCGTTCCAGGCGCTCGGCGCCGGCTGCGGCCACGTCCAGGCGCACACCGTGCTGTTCACCGGCCCGGACGATCAGACGGGCGTCCTTGGCCGCGGTGGTCACGGCGAACTGGGCCGGGGCCAGCGGCCCGTCCAGGATCAGCCCCGCCTTGGCGCGCAGATAGCCCATGTCGAGCGGGCCGCCCGCGATGAGGTCGAAGAAGCCGCCGGGGTCGACGTCCAGCGCCTCGGCCAGGGCGAGGGTCTCCCCCACGGCGGAGGTGGCCGCGAGGACCCAGCTGTTGGCCACGAGTTTGAGCCGGGTCGCGCTGCCTGCCGCCCCGTCCTCGCCGGTCCACACGGTGCGGGCACCGACGGCGTCGAACACCGGGGCCACCGTGGTCCTGCCCTCGGCCGGTCCGGCGGCGATCACGGTCAGCTGTCCGGCCTCGGCCGGCTGCCGGGTGCCCAGCACCGGGGCGTCGTAGAAGAGCAGGCCGTGCTCGCGCGCGAAGCCGGCCAGCTCGGCGAGGCCCTCGAGACCGGCGGTGGTGGACTGCGCCCAGACGGTGCCGCGCCGCAGGGCGGGGGCGGCCAGCCGCATCGTCTCCAGCGTGGCGGGACCGTCGTACAGCACGGTCAGGACGACATCGGCGGACTCGACCGCCTCGGCGGGGGTGCCGGCGACGTGCGCGCCGTCGGCGGCGAGCGGGTCGGCCTTGGCGCGGGTGCGGTTCCAGACGCGGACGGCGTGACCGGCCCGGGCGAGGTTGCGGGCCATCGCGGCACCCATGATGCCGGTGCCCAGGACGGTCACGGTGAGCTGATCGGTCATGACCTCGGCTTTCTGCGGGTCGGGGTGGTCGCTCCGCGTGCGGTGGGCAGTGCCTCGTGCTCCGGTCCGGGTCCCTGGTCCGGTCCGGGTCCCTGGTCCGGCACCGGGTCGAGTGTCCCGTGCCCGGTCGGCGCGCGCACTGCCCGGCAGCGCTTCGCCGATCACGTTTCGTGGATCATTGTGCGGTGTCCGGCCGTGGTTCCGCCTCTCGACCCGGGCATCCGCCTGCCCACCGGCCGGACCGTTATGCCAGGGCCCCCAGCGGATCGTCGAGCACCGGCTGCCAGGCCAGTTCGGCGGCGCCGACCAGGCTGTTGTGGTCCAGGGCGCAGGCCAGGATCGGGACGCCGCCGCTGCGGCCCCACAGGCTGCGGTCGGCGACGACGGCGCGCAGCCGGTCCGGGGCGGCCTCCAGGAGGGTGCCGTGCAGGCCTCCGAGGATGATCCTGTCCGGGTTGAGGATGTTCACCAGACCGGCGAGACCCTGTCCCAGGCGGTCGACGAGGGTGTCGACGGCGGCGCGGACGGCCGGGTCGTCGTGGTGCTCGTGGATCAGTGTGTCGGCCTGTTTGAGGAGGGACATCTCGGGGCCGGGTTCGCGTCCGGCCGCGGTGAGGAAGGCGAGCGGGTCCGCCTCCACGTCCAGGCAGCCCCGGCTGCCGCAGTAACAGGGGCGGCCCCCGGGGTTGACGGCGAGGTGGCCGACCTCCAGGGCGAGACCGGAACTGCCGGTGTGCAGGCGGCCGTCGAGCACCAGCGCGCCGCCGACACCCCGGTGGCCGGTGGCCACGCACAGCAGGTCGCGTGCGCCGCGCCCGGCACCGTGCCGGTGTTCGGCGAGGGCGACGAGGTTGACGTCGTTCGCCGCGAAGGCGGGGCCGCCGAGACCGGCGGCGCGCACCTGCTCGGCGAAGATCTCCCGCACCGGGGCGCCCGTGGGCCAGGCCAGGCGCAGCGGGCCGAAGGCCAGTCCCTCGGGTTCGGCCACCGCGGACGGCACGGAGAGCCCCGCTCCGACGCACCGGCGTCCGGTCTCGCGGAGCAGTTCGGCGCCGGCCGCGACGACGGAGCCCAGCACCTTCGCCGGGTCGGCGTCGATGACCTCGCTGCCGGGCGCGGTGGCGACGATCCGGCCGCCCAGGCCGACCAGGGCGGCCCGGAACCCGTCGGCGTGCACCTGCGCGGCCAGGGCCACCGGTCCGTCCTCGGCGATCGAGAGCCGATGCGAGGGCCTGCCCTGCGAACCGGCGGCCGCGCCGGGCCGGGCGTCCACCCTGATCAGGCCGAGCGCCTCCAGTTCGGCGGCGACGGCACCGGCGGTCGCCCGCGTCACGCCCAGTTCCGTGGTGAGCACCGCGCGGGTCGGGGCACGTCCGGTGTGCACGAGTTCCAACGCGGGCCCGAGGGCTCCGCGTCCCCGGTCCAGCCGTGTCCTCGAGGTGGTCCCTTCCCCCGCCGGCCGGGGGTCCGCCTTCCCGCTCATGAGGGCGAGTCTCCCATGATCCGAAACGGCGACGGGCCACCGGCCGCCGTCCCGGAGCGGGAGGCTCGGCCGCCCGGCGGGACTCCGGGCTCCGCTAGCCTGGTCGCACGATGAACGACCGTATGACGACTGCGTGGGGCGCGCCGGTGCTGGCCCGCTTCCCCGAGGACCCCCGCGACAGACTGCGCGCCTGGGACGCCTCCGACGAGTACCTCCTCGGACATCTGGACCGGGAGCCGATCCCGCTGGACGGCACGGTCGTGGTCGTCGGAGACCGCTGGGGGGCACTGGTCACGGCGCTCGCCGCGCACCGGCCGACACAGATCACCGACTCCTGGCTGGGGCAGCAGGCCACCCGCGCGAACCTGGCACGCGCCGGTGTCGAGCCGGGCGCGGTCCGGCTGCTCACCACGCAGGACCCGCCGCCGGCCCGGATCGATGTGCTGCTGGTGCGGGTGCCGAAGAGTCTGGCCCTGCTGGAGGACCAGTTGCTGCGGCTGGCTCCCGCGGTGCACGAGGACACGGTCGTCGTCGGGACCGGCATGGTGAAGGAGATCCACACCTCGACGCTGAACCTCTTCGAGCGGATCATCGGCCCCACCCGGACCTCCCTCGCCGAGAAGAAGGCGCGGCTCGTCTTCTGCACCCCGGACCCGGCCCTGGTCCGGCCCTCCAGTCCCTGGCCGTACAGCTACGCGCTGCCCGACGGCGTCGGCGCGGTCTCGGGCCGGACCGTCGTCAACCACGCGGGGGTCTTCTGCGCCGACCGGCTCGACATCGGCACCCGGTTCCTCCTGAAGCATCTGCCGACCGGGCGGACGGGCCTGCGGGTGGTGGATCTCGGGTGCGGCAACGGTGTCGTCGGTACGGCGGTGGCGCTGGCCGATCCGCGGGCCGAGGTGCTGTTCGTCGACGAGTCGTTCCAGGCGGTGGCGTCCGCGGAGGCCACGTACCGGGCCAACGGCGTACCGGGGCATGCCGAGTTCCGGGTCGGCGACGGTCTGGCGGGCGTGCCGGACGACAGCGTCGACCTGGTGCTCAACAACCCGCCGTTCCACTCCCACCAGGCGACCAGCGAGGCGACGGCCTGGCGCATGTTCACCGGCGCGAGGCGCACCCTGCGCCCCGGTGGTGAGCTGTGGGTGGTCGGCAACCGCCATCTGGGGTACCACGTGAAGCTGCGGCGGTTGTTCGGGAACAGTGAAGTGGTGGCGAGCGACCCGAAGTTCGTCGTTCTGAAGTCCGTCCGACGGTAGCGCCGCAGCACGGCGCCGCAGCACTCCCGGTGGCCTGCTTCAGCGGGGGGCGAGCGTCGTGATGAGGTCCGCCACCGCGCGGGTCATCGCTTCCCGGCCCACGGTCAGATAGCCGCGGGAGTCGACCGCTTCGGGGTGGGCGGCGAGGAAGTCCCTGATGGCGCCGGTCATGGCGAGGTTCAGGGCGGTGCCGATGTTCACCTTGGCGATGCCCGAGCCGACGGCCGCGGTGAGTTCGGTGTCCGGCAGGCCCGAGGAGCCGTGCAGGACGAGGGGGACGTCCAGGGCGGCGGAGAGGCGTCCGAGGAGGGCGTGGTCGAGGGTGGCGGTGCGGGTGGTCATGGCGTGGGTGGTGCCGACGGCGACGGCCAGGGCGTCCACGCCGGAGTCGGCGACGAAGGCGCGGGCCTGTTCGGGGTCGGTGCGGGCGCCGGGCGCGTGGGCGTCCAGCGGCGTCGTGCCCTTGCCGCCGATCTCCCCCAGTTCCGCCTCGATCCACAGGCCCCGGGCGTGCGCCCAGTCGACGGCCGCCCGGGTCGCGGCGAGGTTCTCGGCGTAGGTCAGCCGGGCCGCGTCGTACATCACGGAACCGAAGCCGGCGTCCGGGGCCTGGCGCAGCAGGGCGTCGCTCTGGACGTGGTCGAGGTGCAACGCGACGGGGACGGCGGCGCGTTCGGCGGCGGCGACGGCGGCGCGGGCGAGCGGCAGGAGGCGGCCGTAGCGGAACTTGACCGCGTTCTCGCTGACCTGGAGGACCACGGGGGCGTCCACCGACTCGGCACCGGCGATGACGGCTTCGACGTGTTCCAGCGTGATGACGTTGAACGAGGCGACGGCGGAGCCCGCCGCGGCGGCGCGGCCGACGAGTTCGCCGGTGGTGGTGAGGGGCACGTTCGCTCCTTCCGTTCTTTCCGGTCCCTTTCAGCGCCTTCCGGTGCTTTCCGGTGCTTTCCGGCGGGGTCAGGGCTCGAGAACGACCGAGCGGGTGAGGTGGCGGGGGCGGTCGGGGTCGAGTCCGCGGGCCTCGGCGACGGCGACGGCGAGGCGCTGGGCGCGGACGAGTTCGGCCAGCGGGTCGAGGGTGCCCTGGATCCACGCTCCGCCGGTGTCCCGCACCTGTTCGGCCAGACCGTCCGGTGCGTCGCCCAGCATCCAGGTCGCGGTACCGCGCGTGGTGACGCTGATGGGGCCGTGCCGGTATTCCATGGCCGGGTAGGCCTCCGTCCACGCCAGTGCGGCCTCCCGCATCTTCAGACCCGCCTCGTGGGCGAGGCCCACGGTCCAGCCGCGGCCGAGGAAGGTGAACTGGGTGCAGTCCACGAGCCCTTCGGGCAGCGGTCGTGCGAGGGCGGTTCGCGCGTCCTCGACGACCGTGCCGGTGTGCAGGCCGAGGTGGGCGCGGAGCAGGGTGAGGGCCGTGGTCGCGAACCGCGTCTGCACGACGGAGCGTTCGTCCGCGTAGTCGAGTACGACGGTCTCGTCCGCCGATGCCGTCACGGCGGTGTCCGGGTCGGCGGTGAGCGCGGTGGTACGGGTGCCGCCCTTCAACCGGTCGAGCAGGTCCAGGACTTCGGTGGTGGTGCCGGAGCGGGTGAGGGCGACGACGTGGTCGTAGGCACGTCCGTGCGGGAACTCCGAGGCGGCGAAGGCGTCCGTCTCGCCCTGACCCGCCCCTTCGCGCAGGGCCGCCACCGCCTGCGCCATGAAGTGCGAGGTGCCGCAGCCGACGACCGCGACCCGCTCCCCCGGTGCCGGGAGGGCCCGGGTGTGCTCGGCCGCCTGCGTGGCGGCCCGCGTCCAGCACTCGGGCTGACTCGTCAGTTCGTCCTCGACATGTGTCATGGCCGTCCCCACCCGCCTCGGTGATTGTTGTTGCAAGATAGAGCGGAGTTTCGAGCACAATCAAGCATTCGAGCAGAGATCGTCGGTGCGTCGGGGCCTGTCCGCCGGACAGGCGCTAGGGTCGCCGCAGGCCGGGAGACGGCAGGTGGCGGCAGGACGGGAGGGCGGATGTCGCGGGACGCCCGCTGGCAGGCGCTGCTCGAACTGCTCGTCGAGCGGGGCCGACTGGACGTGGACGAGACCGCCGCCGAGCTGGAGGTGTCGGCCGCGACGATCCGCCGGGACTTCGACACCCTCGCCGGGCAGCAGATGCTGGTGCGCACCCGGGGCGGGGCGGTGGCGCACGGGGTGTCGTACGAGCTGCCGCTGCGCTACAAGACCGCTCGCCGCGCCTCCGAGAAGCAGCGGATCGCCGAGGCCGTGGCGGGGCTCCTCGCGCCGGGCGAGGCGGTCGGGCTGACCGGCGGCACCACCACCACGGAAGTGGCGCGTGCGCTGGCGGTACGCGGTGATCTCGCGTCCGGGTCGCCCGCGCTGACGGTGGTGACCAACGCGCTCAACATCGCGGGCGAGCTCGCCGTGCGTCCGCAGTTCAAGATCGTGGTGACCGGCGGGGTGGCGCGGGCCCAGTCGTACGAGCTGGTCGGGCCGCTCGCGGACGGGGTGCTGGGGCAGATCACGCTCGACGTGGCGGTGCTCGGTGTCGTCGCCTTCGACGTCGCACACGGCGCGGCGGCGCACGACGAGGCGGAGGCGGCGATCAACCGGCTGCTGTGCGAACGGGCCGAGCGGGTGATCGTGGCGGCCGATTCCAGCAAACTGGGCCGGCGGGCGTTCGCCCGGATCTGTCCGGCCGGGTCGGTGGACACCCTGGTCACGGACGCGGCGGCCTCCCCGGAGGCGGTGCGCCGGTTCGAGGAGGCGGGACTGCGCGTCCTCGTGGCGTGAACCTCCTACCGCGGGCCCGTCCGGCCGGGCCTGCCTAAGCTGGCAGTCAGGGCGGCACGTACCGGCGGGCCAGGGAGGCTGCGATGGACGGGGCGGCGAGGGAGTGGGCAACGTCCGGCGGGCAGCGGTACGCACCGATCTCCGATCACGGCCTGATCGGAGATCTGCGCAGCGTGGCGCTGGTGGCGACCGACGGCACCATCGACTGGTACTGCTGCCCGGACTTCGACTCACCCAGTGTCTTCGCCGCGATCCTGGACGCCGGGCGCGGGGGCTCCTTCGAGCTGGCGGCGGCCGTGCCGGCGCACACCAAGCAGTTCTACTTCCCCGACACCAATGTCCTGATCACCAGGTTCTTCACCGAGGACGGCGTGGGTGAGGTGCAGGACTTCATGCCGGTCACCGGGGAGCCGGAGCCGGCCGAGGAGGACCGGCACCGGCTGATCCGGCGGGTGCTGTGCGTGCGCGGGGCCCTCCCGTTCCGGATGCGGGCGGCGCCGCGGTTCGAGTACGGCACCCGGCCGCACACCCTGCGGCTGGCCGGCGACCTGGCGGTGTTCGAGTCCGAGGCGCTGTCCCTCGCGCTCACCTCGACCGTCCCGCTGGAGGCCGACGGCCCGGACGTGCGGGCCGACTTCAAACTGGCGGAGGGCGAGACCGCGGTGTTCACCCTGGACCGGGTCGGCGGCGAGGTGGCCCCCCGCCACTGCGCGCACCGGGATGCGGAGGAGCAGTTCGGCACCACGGTGCGGTACTGGCGGCACTGGCTGTCCTCCTCCCGCTACCGCGGCCGGTGGCGGGAGATGGTGCACCGCTCCGCCCTCACCCTGAAGCTGCTCACCTACGCGCCGACCGGGGCGATCGTGGCGGCGCCCACGACGAGTCTTCCGGAGGAGCTCGGCGGGGAGCGCAACTGGGACTACCGGTACGTGTGGATGCGGGACGCGGCCTTCTGCGTGTACGCGCTGCTGCGGCTGGGCTTCTCCGAGGAGGCCAGGGCGTTCATGGGGTTCGTGTCCCGGCACGTCAGTCCCGGCGACGGGTGCCCCTCCGGCCCGCTGCAGATCATGTACGGCATCGACGGCCGTACCGACCTGGCCGAGCGCGAACTCGGCCATCTGGAGGGGTACCGGGGTTCGGCACCGGTGCGGGTCGGCAACGCGGCGGCCGACCAGTTGCAGCTCGACATCTACGGGGCGCTGATCGACTCCTTCTACCTGTACGACAAGTGGGCCGAGCCCATCTCCAGCGAGCAGTGGGACCATGTGTGCGCGCTGGTGGACTGGGTGTGCGCGCACTGGGACCAGCCCGACGAGGGCATCTGGGAGACGCGCGGCGGGCGCAGGAACTTCCTGTACTCACGGCTGATGTGCTGGGTGGCGATCGAGCGGGCCGTCCGCATGGCCAACCGGCGCGGTCTGCCCGCCGATCTCCCCCGCTGGCGGACGAGCCGCGACACCATCTACCGGCGGATCATGAGCCACGGCTGGTCCGAGGCGCGCCGGGCCTTCGTGCAGCACGAGGACGGGGACGTGCTCGACGCGGCGGTGCTGATGATGCCGCTGACGAAGTTCATCGCGCCGACCGACCCGAAGTGGCTGTCCACGCTCGACTCGCTCACCGAGGACCTGGTGTCGGACTCGCTGGTCTACCGGTACGACCCGCAGGAGAGCCCGGACGGCCTGCGCGGCGACGAGGGCACGTTCTCCATCTGCTCGTTCTGGTACGTCGAGGCGCTGACCCGGGCCGGACGGCTCGACGAGGCGTCCCTCGCCTTCGAGAAGATGCTGACGTACGCCAAC
This sequence comes from Streptomyces sp. GDS52, assembly GCF_052246875.1. NCBI lineage: Bacteria > Bacillati > Actinomycetota > Actinomycetes > Kitasatosporales > Streptomycetaceae > Streptomyces > Streptomyces sp. GDS52. Next base: position 6,495,119 of record NZ_CM125966.1, on the reverse strand, counting down.
CACCTGGGCCTGTACGCCGAGGAGATCAGCCACACCGGTGCACAGCAGGGCAACTTCCCACAGGCGTTCACGCACCTCTCGCTGATCAGTGCCGCGTTCAATCTGGACCGCGCCCTGGGCTGATCCTCAGTGGCCGTGGCCCGCGCCCTCGCGGGGCGCGGGGGCGTGTTTCCCGTCGTGCGCCGGTGCGGGTGCGCTGTCCGCGATGACCGGGTCCAGCACCCGGCCGACGCCGTAAGCCGTGCCGAAGGTCACGGCCAGGGCTGCGGCGAATGCGGTGATCTTCACTCCGGTACGCATGGTCACCCCTCCTCTGGATCCTCTCGGAATCCTCTCGGAACCGGACACCGGCCCGGGTCCGGGGCGGTGTCCACACACCTCACCATACCCCTGGGGGGTACACAATCAAGTCCGGTCGACCCTTGAATCCGCATACCTCCCAGGGGTATACCTGAAACCGGGAGGGATACCCCCGGCCCGTATACTGCAACCGGCGGCCGGGCACGTCCAGGCCGGCCCTCGTCACCAGGAGCGCTCATGACCGTCCGTACAGCCGGCACCGAGACCGAGGCCGGGGCCCAGGAAGAGGTGGAGCTGGTCATCGGCGGGATGACCTGTGCCTCCTGCGCCGCGCGGGTCGAGAAGAAACTCAACCGGATGGACGGGGTCACCGCCACGGTCAACTACGCCACCGAGAAGGCCCGGGTGTCGCACGCCGGTGCGGTCACCGTCCAGGACCTGATCGCCACCGTCGAGGCCACCGGGTACACGGCACGGGAGCCCGCGCCGCCCGCGCGCGGGAACGGACCCGCCGCCTCCGGCTCCACCGACTCCCCCGACGAGCTCCGGTCGCTGCGGGAGCGGTTGATCACGGCCGTGGTGCTGTCGGTGCCCGTCATCGCGATGGCGATGATCCCGGCCCTGCAGTTCGAGTACTGGCAGTGGCTTTCCCTGACGCTGGCGGCACCGGTCGTGACGTACGCGGCGTGGCCCTTCCACCGGGCGGCGTTCACCAACGCGCGGCACGGTGCGGCCACCATGGACACGCTGGTCTCGGTCGGCACCTCGGCGGCGTTCCTGTGGTCGCTGTGGGCGCTCTTCTTCGGCACCGCCGGCACCCCGGGCATGACCCACCCCTTCGAGCTGACCATCGCCCGTTCGGACGGCGCCGGGAACATCTACCTGGAGGCCGCCGCGGGTGTCACCGCGTTCATCCTGGCCGGGCGGTACTTCGAGGCGCGCGCCAAGCGGAAGGCGGGCGCGGCGCTGCGGGCGCTGATGGAACTGGGCGCGAAGGACGTCACCGTGCTCCGGCCCGACGGGCGCGAGGAGACGGTGCCCGTCGAGGATCTGGTGGTCGGTGACCGTTTCCTGGTGCGCCCCGGCGAGAAGATCGCGACCGACGGGACAGTCGCCGAGGGCACTTCGGCGGTGGACGTCTCCATGCTCACCGGAGAGTCCGCGCCGGTGGAGGTGGCCCCCGGGGACGCGGTCACCGGGGCCACACTCAACGCGGGCGGACGGCTCGTCGTGGAGGCCACCCGGGTCGGCTCCGACACCCAGCTCGCCCGGATGGCGAAGATGGTGGAGGACGCGCAGAACGGGAAGGCCGCCGCGCAGCGGCTCGCGGACCGGATCTCCGCGGTCTTCGTACCGGTCGTGATCGCGCTGGCCCTGGGCACGCTGGGCTTCTGGCTGGGCAACGGCGCCGGGCTGACCGCCGCGTTCACCGCCGCCGTGGCCGTACTGATCATCGCCTGCCCGTGTGCCCTCGGCCTCGCCACGCCGACCGCGCTGATGGTCGGCACCGGGCGCGGCGCGCAGCTCGGCATCCTCATCAAGGGCCCGGAGGTCCTGGAGACCACCCGCCGCGTCGACACCGTGGTGCTCGACAAGACCGGCACGGTCACCACCGGCCGGATGACCCTGCTCGCCGTGCACCCGGCCGAAGGTACCGACGAGGCCGACGTGCTGAGGCTGGCCGGCGCCCTGGAGCACTCCTCCGAGCACCCGATCGCCCGTGCCGTCGCCGACGGCGCCCGGGAGAAGCTGGGCACGCTGCCCTCCCCCGAGGAGTTCGGCAACGTGCCCGGACTCGGCGTCCAGGGTGTCGTGGAGGGCCGTGCGGTGCTCGTCGGCCGGGAACAGCTGCTGACGCAGGGGGAACTGAAGCTGCCGGCCGAGCTGGCGCGGGTCCTGGAGTCGGCCCAGGCGGCCGGGCGCACCGCCGTCACGGTGGCCTGGGACGGCGAGGCGCGCGCGGTGCTGGAGATCGCCGACGCCGTGAAGGAGACCAGCCCCGAGGCGGTGCGCCGGCTGCGCGCGCTCGGCCTCAGGCCCGTCCTGCTGACCGGCGACAACGAGGCGGTGGCCCGGACCGTCGCCCGCGAGGTCGGGATCGCGCCGGAGGACGTCATCGCCGAGGTGCTGCCGCAGGACAAGGTGGATGTCGTCAAGCGCCTCCAGGCGGAGGGCCGCTCGGTCGCGATGGTCGGCGACGGGGTCAACGACGCGGCCGCGCTGGCCCAGGCCGACCTCGGACTGGCCATGGGCACCGGCACGGACGCGGCCATCGAGGCCGGCGACCTGACCCTCGTCCGGGGCGACCTGCGGGCCGCGGCGGACGCGATCCGGCTGGCCCGCCGCACTCTCGGCACGATCCGGTCCAACCTGTTCTGGGCCTTCGCCTACAACGTCGCCGCGCTGCCGCTCGCCGCGGCCGGCCTGCTCAACCCGATGATCGCGGGGGCGGCGATGGCCTTCTCCTCGGTCTTCGTCGTCGGCAACTCCCTCCGGCTGCGCACCTTCCGGGCGGCCTGACCGGCGGCGGTCACCCGGACGGGTGTGACGGCCGGACTGCGGCGGGGGCGCGGGGACGCACCGGGTGGACCACGCGTACCGTGGACACCTGGTGACCCCCGGTCCACGGTGCGGGTGCGGGCGCGCCCAGCGAGCCCCGTACCCGCGGACCCCCCTCCACAACGCCCCCGCGGGAGAGACGAATGAGCGAGCCGACCACCACCGACCAGGGCGGTGCCCGTCCGCTCACCGCACCCGCCCGGCCCGCCGACGGACTCCGCCGGGTGGCGTCCGCCGTCCTCGGCGATCTCAGGGCCGTGGACGGCGCCCTGTACGCGGCGGTGGCGGCCACTCCCACCCCCACCCTCGACCGGGCCCTGCGCCGCCTCTCGCACGCGGCCGACCATTCGAAGATCTCGTTCGCCATCGCCGGTGCCCTCGCTCTGGGCGGGTCGCAGCAGCGCCGGGCCGCGCTCGTCGGAGTGGGGGCCATAGCCGTGGCGTCGGCGTCGGCCAATCTGCTCGGCAAGCGTCTGGTCCGCAGGGACCGGCCGGACCGGGAGGCGGCCCGGGTGACCGTGGACCGGCATGTCCCGATGCCCACCTCGGCTTCCTTCCCCTCCGGGCACACCGCCTCGGCGGTCGCCTTCGCCACCGCCGTCGGTACGGTCCTGCCCGCGGCCTCCGGCCCGCTCGGCGCACTGGCCGGCGCGGTGGGCTACTCACGCATCCATACGGGCGTGCACTACCCGGGAGACGTCGCCGCCGGTGCGGTTCTCGGCATCGTGAGCGCGGCCACCGCCCTCGCCTTGGCGTCCGCCCGCCTCCCCGCCTCGTACGGGAGCAGAAAGCCACGCCCGCCCCGGACCCGTTGACCGCCGGCCGGGGAGGCTGAACACCGGCCCCCGCCGGTCCCCGGCCAAAGCCCCTAGAGCCGTGCCCCGCCCCACGGGCGGACCTCGCCGGCCCGCCGGCCGGCCTGCCGCGGGGGCCGTCCGACGAACCGGTAGCGGCGTTCCGGCCGTCCCGCGACCCCGTACCGCAGCGAGACCTCGGCCGTGCCGACGGTGTGGAAGTGTTCCAGGTAGCGGCGGGCGCTGACCCTGGAGACGCCGGTGAGGGCGGCGCACTCGGTGGCCGACAGCGTGCCGTCGGCCTCGCGCAGGGTGCGTTCGACCAGTTCGGCGGTCTCCACGCTCATGCCCTTGGGCAGCACCGGAGCCGCGGACGCCACGACCGGCGCCGCCGCTCCGGCCAGCACCCGGTCCACGTCGGCCTGGCCACGCACGACCGTGCCCAGCAGCCGACCGCGCCGGCCGGCGTACCGCTCCAGTCTGACCCGCAGGTCCTCGAACTCGAACGGCTTGAGCAGATAGTCGACGACCCCGTGCCGGACCGCCCCGCGCACCGTCTCCGCCTCCCGTGCGGCGCTGACGACCATCACGTCGCAGTCGTGCCCCGCGCTGCGCAGCCGGGGGATCACCTCGAGGCCGAACAGGTCCGGCAGGTACAGGTCGAGCAGCACCAGACCGGGACGGAGTTCGTCCACCGCGGCGACGGCCTGCTCACCGGTGCCGGCGACGCCGACCACCCGGAACGCCTCGAGGCGGTCGACGAAGGCGCGGTGTACACGGGCCACCATGAAGTCGTCGTCGACCACCAGCACGTCGATGGCGTCGGCGCGGGCGGGCCCGGCGTGCTCACCGTGCGTACTGGTCATCGGCCGGCTCCTTCCGCCACCGCGTCGGCGAGGTGGCTCACGGTCATGCGGGCGCCGGACATCGTCCTGTCCGGGGTGTCGGTCCTCGAGATCGCGCCGCCGTGACGTTCGCGGACGAGGCGGGTGAGCACCAGGCCGACGGTGAGCCGACGCACCGGCATCTCGCCTGCGGGGGTCCGGCGGCGGAAGGTGACGGCCACGGCGTACTCAATCTCTTCTGCCGGCGGGCTCTCCGGTCGGCGATGCGCTCCGGCGGACACGACGCGGTGCGACGCGGGTGACGGGCTGCCCCATCATGGCGCCCACCTGCGCCGAACGAAAGACACATGCCCCGTCCGAACGTGCCGTCGGTGCCCCGGGAATGCCGCGACACGGCCGCCCGGGGCCCGCCCCGGACGCGCGGCGGGCCGCTGACGCAATGACCAAAACCTCCGTTGGTTCCGCAACCGGGACAGCCTGCGGGCACCCGTGCACCATGTGGCGCACGCCGCCCTCCCCCACAGGGCTTCGCGTGACCTCCGGACGACCGACCGACAGGTGGTGGTATTCGTGCGCCTGCGCACCCCCCTCGCCCTGCTCGGGGCCGCCGTGCTGGTACTCGTGGGTCCGCCGCTGCTCACGACCGGCAGCGGCACCGAGACCGGCACACGGATCCCGGGCCTGCGCCTCATGGTTCCCAACACGCCCGGCGGCGGCTACGACATCACCGCCCGTACGGCCGCGAGGAACGCCGAGGACGCCGGGCTCACCCACAACATCCAGGTGTTCAACCTGCCCGGCGCCGGCGGCACCGTCGGCCTCAGCAGGCTGGTGAGCGAACACGGCAACGGCAAGCTCGCCATGTCGATGGGCCTCGGTGTCGTCGGCGCCGTCCGGTCCAACGACGCGCCGAAGACCCTCGGCGACACCACCCCGATCGCCCGGCTCACCGAGGAGCAGGACGTCGTCGTGGTCGCCGAGGACTCCCCGTACCGAACGATCGACGACCTGATCGACGCCTGGAGGGACGCCCCCGGCAGGCTCCCGGTGGGCGGCGGTTCCTCCCCCGGCGGACCCGACCACCTCGCGCCGATGCTGATGGCGCGGGCCGCCGGGATCGCTCCGAAGCAGGTCAACTACATCCCCTTCGACGGCGGCGGCGAACTGCTCGCCTCGATCCTCGGCAACAAGGTCGGGTTCGGCGTGTCCGGTGTCGGTGAGTATCTCGACCAGATCGAGGCGGGTGAGCTGCGCCTGCTCGCGGTCACCGGACCGGAGCGGGTCCCCGGACTCGACGCGCCCACGCTGCAGGAGGCGGGCTACGACGTGAACTTCACCAACTGGCGCGGCCTCGTCGCCCCGCCCGGACTGACCGACGCCGAACGCGACACACTCGTGGCTCTGGCCGAGGAGTTGCACGACTCGGACGAATGGCGCACGTCCCTGAAGCAGAACGGCTGGGACGACGCCTTCCTGACGGGTGAGGAGTTCGGTGACTTCCTGGACGCCGAGGACAAGCGCGTGGTGTCCGTCCTGAAGGAGCTCGGACTGTGACCGCACCGACCACCGACCTGTCCCCCGCACCCGCCCCCGGACGGCGCTCCTGGCTGCGCGACCACTCGGAACTCGGCGTCTGCGCCCTGCTGTCGGCGCTCGGCGTCCTCGTCCTCACCGACGCCCTCACCATGGACGTCGACATCACCCAGCGCGGCCCCGTCGGGCCGAGGACGGTACCGGTCGTGGTCGGCGCCGGACTGCTGCTCGTCGCCGCCCTGCTCGCGGTCGACGTCCTGCGCGGCGGCCGGGGTCAGGCCGAGACCGGCGAGGACGTCGACCTGTCCGAACCCGCCGACTGGCGCACGGTGCTGCTGCTCGCCGGGGTGTTCCTCGGCTCGGCCGTCCTCATCGAACCGCTCGGCTTCCCGGTCGCGGGCGCACTGCTCTTCTGGGGGGCGGCCTTCGCCCTCGGCAGCCGCAGATTCGACCGTGATCCGCTGATCGCGGCGGTCGTCTCCCTCGTCGCCCACACCGTGTTCGACAACCTGCTCGGAGTACCGCTGCCCGGTGGTCCGCTGATGGGAGTGCTGTGACGTGAACGCCCTCAACTCCCTTCTGGACGGCTTCGGTACGGCTCTGACCCCGATCAACCTGCTGTGGGCCGCGATCGGTGTGCTGCTGGGCACCGCGATCGGCGTACTGCCCGGTATCGGCCCGGCGATGGCCGTGGCGCTGTTGCTGCCGGTGACGTACGGGCTCGATCCGATCGCCGCGTTCATCATGTTCGCGGGGATCTACTACGGCGCGATGTTCGGCGGTTCGACGACCTCGATCCTGTTGAACACACCGGGGGAGAGCGCCGCCGTGGTCGCGGCCATGGAGGGCAACCCCATGGCCAAGTCGGGTCGTGGCGCGCAGGCACTGGCCGCCGCCGCGATCGGTCACTTCACGGGTGGCATGGTCGGCACGATCCTGCTGGTCGTGCTGGCACCGGCGGTCGCCGAACTCGCCGTGGACATCGGCGCGCCGGACTACTTCGCCATCATGGTGCTGGCGTTCATCGCCGTGACGTCGGTGCTGGGTTCGTCGCGGATCCGGGGTCTGGCCTCGCTGCTGATCGGCCTGACGATCGGTCTGGTGGGACTGGACCAGATGACCGGCCAGCAGCGGCTGACCTTCGGTGCCCTCCAACTGGCCGACGGCGTCGATGTGGTGATCGTCGCGGTGGGCCTGTTCGCCATCGGCGAGGCACTGTGGGTCGCCGCGCACCTGCGGCGCAGGCCGCCCGAGCCGATCCCGGTGGGCCGGCCGTGGCTGGGCCGCGGCGACGTGCGGCGCACGTGGAAGTCCTGGGCGCGCGGCCCGTTCATCGGCTTCCCCTTCGGGGCGATCCCGGCGGGCGGCGCGGAGATCCCGACGTTCCTGTCGTACGTCACGGAGAAACGGCTGTCCAAGCACCAGGACGAGTGGGGCAAGGGCGCCATCGAGGGCGTGGCGGGACCGGAGTCGGCGGCGTCGGCCTCGGCGGCGGGCACGCTGGTGTCCATGCTGACGCTCGGCCTGCCGACCACGGCCGTCGCGGCGGTGATGCTGGCCGCCTTCCAGCAGTACGGCATCCAGCCGGGCCCGCTGCTCTTCGAACGTGAGCCCGAGCTGGTGTGGGGCCTGATCGCCTCCCTGTTCGTCGGCATGGTGCTGCTGCTCGCCCTCAACCTCCCGCTGGCGCCGGTGTGGGCGAAGCTGCTGCGCATCCCGCGGCCGTACCTGTACGCCGGGATCCTGTTCTTCGCGGCGATCGGCGCGTACGCGGTCGGCGGCGAGGTGATCGACCTGGTGATTCTGCTGATCATCGGTCTGATCGGCTTCGGGATGCGGCGGTACGGCCTGCCGGTGCTGCCCGCCATCATCGCCGTCATCCTCGGCCCGGCCGCCGAGCAGCAGCTCCGCCGCGCGCTGCAGATCAGTGACGGCAACGTACGGGGCCTGGTCGATACGCCCTTCTCCGTGACCGTGTACGCGGTCGTCGCGCTGCTGCTGGCCTGGCCGCTGCTGAGGAAGGTGGTGCTCCGCAGGCGCGTCGGGTCCTGATCCGCCCGCGATGTCACGACGCCCCATGGGTGTGGCGCACCTGTGCGCCACACCCATGGGGCGTCGTGACATCGCGGACCCGCCGCACGCACTTCCCTCCACCACCCCTCTTGACGCGTCACCGACAAGGGTGGCTTGATGACTTCATGGGAGCGCTCCCACCTCATCCAGGGAAGGGAACACCATGCGCGTCGCCGACCGCTTGTCGCTACGGGCCCTGCTCGTCCTGACCGCCCTGCTCCTCCCGTTCGGCCTCGCTCTCGGCCCTCTCGCGCCACGCGCGGCGGCCGCGCCGAACGCGGATCCCGTCCGCATCATGCCGCTGGGCGACTCGATCACCGGCTCACCCGGCTGCTGGCGGGCCCTGCTGTGGAACCGGTTGCAGGACGCCGGCCACACGGACATCGACTTCGTCGGCACCCTGCCCGGCCAGGGCTGCGGCCTGGCGTACGACGGCGACAACGAGGGCCACGGCGGCGAACTGGTGACCGACGTCGCGGACCGGGACCTGCTGCCCGGACGACTGGCGGCGACCCGGCCGGACATCGTTGTCCTGCATTTCGGCACGAACGACGTCTGGAGCGGCGTCTCCCCCGACCGCATCCTCGCCGCCTACACCAAGCTGGTGGCCCAGATGCGCGCGGCCGATCCCGACACGCGGCTCCTGGTGGCCAGGATCATCCCGATGAACCCCGCGAGCTGCACCGGCTGCGCCCGGCGCGTCGTCGACCTCAACGCCCTGATCCCCGGGTGGGCCGAGGCGACGAGCACCAGCCGCTCCCCGGTGACCGTGGTCGACCAGTGGACGGGCTTCGACACCGCCACCGACACGTACGACGGCGTGCACCCGAACGACTCCGGCAACCAGAAGATCGCCGCCCGCTGGTACCCGGCCCTGTCCGAACTCCTCGACCGGGGAGTCCCGGGCGATCCCGGTGACCCCGGCGACCCCGGTACCGGCGAACCCGCCTGCACCGCGTCGTTCCGGGCCGTCTCATCCTGGCAGGGCGGCTACCAGGCCGAGGTGACGGTACGGAACACCTCCGCCGTCCCCCTCTCCGGCTGGACCGCGACGGTCGCACCGGCCGACGGCGCTCGACTGACGCAGGTGTGGAACGGCACGCTCGGCACCGCCGCCGACGGCACGGCGACCGTCACCGACGCGGGCTGGAACGGCGCCCTGGCTCCCGGCGCGAGCACCGCCTTCGGCTTCCTCGCCCACACCCCGGCAACGTCCGGCGCCCCGGCGGCGACTCTCGGCTGCACGGCCACGGCGACCTCCTGAGCACGGCGTACACCGGGCACGCCCCCATGACGCACCGCACGGACCAGGACCGAACCGACCCCCGAACCGCATCTCTGGAGCCGCCATGAGAACCCGCACTGCCCACCTGCCCCCTCCCCCGTCCACCGCCCCCCGCGCGGCCGGTCTGATCGCCGCCCTCCTGGGTCTTCTCCTCCCTCTGCTCGCCTTCGGCACCCCGGCCCACGCGGCCCCCACCGGCTTCCGCGTCGAGAACGGCCGGCTGCTGGAAGCCTCCGGGAACGACTTCGTGATGCGCGGCGTCAACCACGCCCACACCTGGTACACGGACCGGATCAGCTCTCTCGCACACATCAAGGCCAAGGGTGCCAACACCGTGCGTGTGGTTCTCTCCAGCGGCGACCGGTGGACCGCCGACGACACCGCCGACGTGGCCGACGTCGTGGCGCGGTGCAAGCAGAACCGGCTGATCTGCGTCCTCGAGGTGCACGACACCACGGGCTACGGCGAGCAGAGCGGAGCGGTGACGCTCTCCCGCGCCGCCGACTACTGGATCGGTGTGCGGAGCGCGCTGACCGGTCAGGAGGACCATGTCATCGTCAACATCGGCAACGAGCCCTACGGCAACACCGGTTACACGAACTGGACGGCCGACACCAAGGCCGCGATCCGCAAGCTGCGCGACGCCGGGTTCGACCACACGCTGATGGTCGACGCCCCCAACTGGGGCCAGGACTGGGCGTTCACCATGCGTGACAACGCCGCCTCGGTGTTCGCCGCCGACCCGGACGCCAACACGGTGTTCTCCATCCACATGTACGGCGTCTTCGACACCGCGGCCGAGATCAGCGACTACCTGGGCCGTTTCGTCGCCGCACGGCTGCCCCTCGTCGTGGGCGAGTTCGGACACGACCACTCCGACGGCGACCCCGACGAGGACACCATTCTGGCCGTCACCCGGCAGCTCGGGCTCGGTTACCTCGGCTGGTCCTGGAGCGGCAACGGCGGCGGAGTCGAGTACCTGGACATGGTCGCGGACTTCGACCCGGACCGGCTGACCGGCTGGGGTGAGCGTCTCTTCGACGGCGCGAACGGAATCGCGGCCACCTCCGAGGAGGCCGCGGTCTACTCCTCCGGCCCGGGCGGTGACACCACGGCCCCGACGACCCCCGGCACACCGGCCGTCTCCTCGGTGACCTCGTCGTCCGCCACGCTCTCCTGGACTGCGGCCACCGACGCGAACGGAGTGACGGGCTACGACGTCGTCCGGATCGACGGCGGTGACGAGACGGTCGTCACCACCACCGCCGGCACCTCCGCGACCCTCACCGGCCTCTCCCCCGCCACCTCCTACACCTTCGCCGTGTACGCCCGCGACGCGGCCGGCAACCGCTCACAGCGTTCCGCCACGGTGACCGCCACCACGTCCTCCGGCGGCAGCCAGGGCGCCTGCGCGGTCGGGTACCGGGTGACGAACGAATGGCCCGGCGGCTTCCAGGGCGAGGTCACCATCCGCAACACCGGCAGCTCGGCGGTCGACGGCTGGACGCTGAACTGGACCTTCCCGGGCGCCCAGCGCATCACCCACATGTGGGGCGGCACCCCGCTCCAGACCGGTTCCGAGGTCAGTGTCGCCTCGGTCCCCTACACCGCGGCGATCCCCGCGGCCGGCTCCGTCACCCTCGGCTTCACGGCCACCATGACGGACCGTGATCCGAGTCCCTCGGCGTTCACTCTCAACGGGTCCGCCTGCTCCGTGGCCTGACGAACGCGCTGCCCGGAAGGGTGCCTTCCTCCCCCTTCCGGGCAGCGGACCCACGCCGGCTGCCGTCCACGGCGGGCGGTCCGTCAGGGTCAGACCAGGTGGGCGAAGACCACCAGATTCTCGGTGTAGTCCTTGGCCACACGGTCGTAGGCTCCGGAGCAGGTGATGAGCCGGACCTGGGCGTCGTCCGCGTCGGCGTAGACCCGATCGTCGGGGAAGTCCTTCTTGGGGAACGACTCCGCGTGGTCGATCACGAACGTCGCGTCCCGCCCGTCGGCCCGCTCCACCTTGAACCGGTCGCCCTTCTCGAGTTCGGAGAGCCGGGCGAACACGGCCGGCGAGGTCTTCGTGTCCACGTGCCCGGCGATGATCGCCGTTCCGCGCTCCCCCGGCGACACTCCGCCGGCGAACCAGCCGACCAGGTTGATGTCGTCCGCCGGCGGTGCGTCGAGCTGGCCCGAGGCTCTGATGGCGAGATCGGTGAAGGGCGCGTCGACGTCGATGTCGGGGATGCGGATCCGGGTCGGGGCGGACCGCGGCAGCTGCTTGGTCGCCGGCCCGGCCGCGGCGGAACCGGAGGCCGAAGGGGACGCCGAGGGGGACATCACGGCGGAGGCCGCGGGGGGAGAGTGCGAGCCGCGGGCGTCGGCGGGGGGCTCCTCCCCGCCGCCGAGCAGGCTCACCGCCAGCACCAGGGCCGCCGTACCCCAGAAGATCGCCGTCATGAGGGCGCGCAGTCTTCGCCTCGCCGGAGTCGGATCGGTGTGGTCGGGGGAAAGGGGGCGGGTTGCCATCGGGGTACCACCTCATTCGGACACGGCAGCGAACACGGCATACGAAAGGGCGAGTCGGGGCCGCCGTACACGCGACGCGCATACGGCGGCCCCGACTGCTATGACGTCAGGCATGGCTCAGGCCACGCTTCCGGAAGCCTTCTTGCGCTTCAGCGCGTAGGCACCGGCACCGAGGACCGCCAGGGCGGCCAGGCCGCCACCGGAGACACCCGGGTCCGCGAGGCCGCCACCGCCGGCGTGCACTCCGCCGTGCGGCTTCTCCTTGTAGCCGCCCTCGTCCTCCTTGTAGCCGCCCTCGTCCTTGTAGCCGCCCTCGTCCTTCTTGTAGCCGCCCTCGTCCTTGTAGCCGCCCTCGTCCTGCTTGCCGCTCCAGTCGTCCCCGTTCACGGCCGCGAGAGCCCCACCACCGGTGTGCACTCCGCCGTGCGGCTTCTTCTTGTACTCGTCGTCCTTGTCGTTCTTGTACTCGTCGCCCTTGTCGCCCCTGCAGTCGCCCTTCTCGTCCTTGTACTCGTCGCTCTTCTCGTCCCTGCAGTCGCCCTCGTCCTCGTAGTCCCCCTCGTCCTCCTTGTCCTCGTAGCCGCCCTCGTCCTGCTTGCCGCTCCAGTCGTCCCCGCTCACGGCCGCGAGAGCCCCACCACCGGTGTGCACTCCGCCGTGCGGCTTCTTCTTGTACTCGTCGTCCTTGTCGTTCTTGTACTCGTCGCCCTTGTCGCCCTTCTTGTAGTCGCCCTCGTCCTCCTCGCCCTTCTTGTAGTCGCCCTCGTCCTTCTCGTCCTTGTACTCGCCGTCGTCCTTCTCGTCCTTGTACTCGCCGTCGTCCTCGCCCACAGCGGTGAGAGCGCCGCCACCGGTGTGCACTCCGCCGTACGGCTTCTTCTCGTAGTCGTCCTCGTCGTGGCTGCTGTCCTCCTTGTGCTCCTTGCTGTAGGAAGACTTGTCGTGGTCCGAGTCGCCCATATGGGCGGCAAAGGCTGCAGGCGCCCCGACCACGAGGGCCGCGGTGGCCGTCGCGGTGGCGAGCAGCATGCGGGCAGAGCGCATCTGACTTTCCTTCCGTCGGCGCGCCCGGCTGCTGACACTTAACCAGCACGGTTGACCGGGCCCCGACGTGATTAACCGTCAGTCATAAGAGCCGCTCCCACCATTCGAGGCGTTCACACGGGTTACGGCTTCACCCCGACGGCGTACCGGCGAGTGCTCACGGGGTGGCGGCGGCTCCGCGCTCCCTTCAGTCTCCCGGGCACCGTCGAAGGTCTCCCGCTCCGGGCCGGGCCGGTGCTCGCGTCAGTTCTCTCCCTCGTCCGTGTGGTCGGTGCGCTGCCGCGGTTCCGGACGACTGCTCAGCTCAGCCCAGCCGGCCCGGCCGCACCAGGCCCGACTCGTTGACCAGGAAGACCAGTTGTGCCCGGTCGCGGCTGGCTCCTTGGAACGGGTCGCGAACCCGGCGATCAGACGCCGGGGCACCGCCGGTGGGAGCAGCGCGTCTCCCGCGACCACAGCCTGCGCCGCGCACAGGAGTTCCTCCGGATCGGTGTCCTTCACCAGGAAACCCGAGACACCCGACCGGATCGCCTCGAAGACGTACTCGTCCAGCTCGAAGGTGGCGAGCATGACCACCTTCATGACCGTCAGGTCCGTGTGTCCGGTGACCCTGCGGGTGACAGCCGGCCCGTCGAGTGCGGGCATGCGGATGTCCATGAGGACGATGTCGAGCCGCAGTTCGCGGATCAGCAGTACCGTGCCGGACACGAACGGCAGCAGTCGCGCGAGGGGACCGGCGGCACCGGCCGGGCGGGCCGGGCCGCCACATCCCCGACGTCGCGATCACGTGCACTCCCGGCGAAGTACGTGATCAAGGGTGCCTGGGGAGGCCGCTACGCCGATGCCGGCAGCCCCACGGAGTGGGCGAGCCGGCCCACCGCGTGCCGGAAGAACGTCTCGCGGTCCTCCACGACCCGGTGGAACTGCCCGAACACCTCGAACCCGATCAGTCCGTACAGCTCGGCCCAGGCCGCCACCATCGCCGCCACCACCTCCGGGGGGAGGTCCGGCGCGAGGTCGGCGGCCATCCGCTCGGCTTCCGGCCGCAGCCCGGCCGGAAGCGGGGGTTTCGCCAGGGCGGAGTCGCGCTGCGCGTCCCGCAGGATGTCCATCATCAGGAAGCCCAGGCGGGCGGCGGCCGGGACGGTGGTCTCCGGCGCGCTGTATCCGGGCACCGGCGACCCGTAGATCAGCGCGTACTCGTGCGGGCGCCCGAGCGCCCAGTCACGCGCACCCTCGCAGACCGCGGTCCAGCGCCGGGCCGGCGCGGTGTCGGCGACCGCGTCGTGGGCTGCTTCCACAGCGTCACCGAGGGAGTCGTAGGCGTCGATGATGAGCGCGGTCAGCAGGTCGTCGCGGCTCGGGAAGTACCGGTACATCGCGGAGGAGGCCATACCGAGCTCGCGGGCCACGGCCCGCAGTGAGAGCTTGGCGGCGCCTTCCGCCGCGAGCTGACTGCGGGCCGCCTCCTTGATGGCCGCGGTGACTTCGAGCCTCGCTCGGGCACGGGCGCCGTGTGCAGTGCTGCTCATGCGCCTCAGTGTCCCACAGGTCCAGAGCAGCGCACACAAAAGAGAGCAGTGCTCTTGATTTCTCGCGCCGGCGTCGTGCAGACTGAGGACACGTAGCGAGAGCAGTGCTCACAAAAGAGAGCGTCGCTCCCCACGGCATTCCGACCGGAGGACACCGATGGCGTCGTCAACGCCCTACTACCGCAAGAGCAGTCCCGTGGCTGTCCGGCTCAACAGCGTCATCGGCTGGCTGGCCCGGCACGGGGTCAGCCTCGCCGGCACCGCCGAGATGTCCGTCCGCGGCCGCAAGAGCGGCCGGATGCAGCGCATCCCGGTCAACCCGCACATCTGGGAGGGCACGCAGTACCTGGTCTCGGCGCGCGGCCACTCCCAGTGGGTACGCAACATGCGCGCTGCCGGGGGCGGGGAACTGCGCGTCGGGCGCAAGGTCCGCTCCTTCACCGCGGTGGAGCTTCCCGACGAGGAGAAGCTCCCGATCCTGCGGACCTACCTGAAGAAGTGGGGCTGGGAGGTGAACCAGTACTTCCAGGGGGTCACCGCCGAGTCCTCCGACGAGGAGATCGTCGCGTCCGCCCCCGACCACCCGGTCTTCCGGATCACGGTCACGAACTGACGGACGCGCCCTCGGAGTCGGACCCGCCGCCCGCGGGACGCCGGTCCAGCGCGGTCATGGCGCGGTGGGCCAGCGGATGGGTGCGGACCAGCTCGCCCAGTGTCGTCGCCCCGCGCGTGATGTCCCGGAACGCCTTCCAGGCGGGGCGAAAGCCGGTGAGGACGGCGTGGAACACCCCGGGACGCCGTTCGAACGCGGCCAGCATCCGCTTGCCGACGCTCATCTCGACTCCGAGTCCCGCCTTGACCGCGAAGGCGTAGTTCAGCGCCTGTCGGCGCGTGTCCACGGCGTCGTGCGCCTCGGCGATACGCACCGCCCACTCCCCCGCCAGCCGGCCCGAGCGCAGCGCGAAGGAGATGCCCTCACGGGTCCAGGGTTCCAGCAGTCCGGCGGCGTCCCCGCAGACGAGTACCCGGCCGCGTGAGAGCGGCGAGTCCTCGGCGCGGCAGCGGGTCAAGTGGCCGGAGGAGATACTCGGTTCGAAGCCGGCGAGGCCGAGCCGTCCGATGAAGTCCTCCAAGTACCGCTTGGTCGCGGCGCCTTCGCCTCGCCGTGAGATCACACCGACGGTCAGTGTGTCCCCCTTGGGGAAGACCCACCCGTAACTGCCGGGCATCGGCCCCCAGTCGATGAGCACCCGCCCCTTCCAGTCCTCGGCGACGGTCTCCGGCACCGGGATCTCCGCCTCGAGCCCCAGGTCGACCTGGTCGACCTTGACCCCGACGTGCGCTCCTATCCGGCCGGCGCTGCCGTCCGCGCCGACCACGGCCCGCGCGAGCACGGTCTCACCGCCCTGCAGGACGAGGGCGACCGTGCGGCGGTCCGGCACGGCCGAGCCGTGCTGCTCGACCCGCTGCACGGCGGCGCCGGTCCGCAGTTCGGCGCCAGCCTTCTGCGCGTGCTCCACCAGCTGGTGGTCGAACTCGGGCCGGTTGATCAGTCCGAACAGCATCTGCCTCGACCGGCGGGTGCGGGTGAAGCGGCCGTTGTGGGAGAACGTCACCGCGTGCACGCGGTCCTTCAGCGGAAGTTCGAAGCCGGGGGGCAGCGAGTCGCGCGAGGGGCCGATGATGCCGCCGCCGCAGGTCTTGTAGCGCGGCAGGTCCGCCTTCTCCAGCAGCAGCACGCGCCGCCCCGCGACCGCCGCCGCGTAGGCGGCCGAGGCCCCCGCGGGTCCCGCGCCCACCACGACGACGTCCCATACCTGCCGTGCGTCGTCCGCCGAAGAGTTCTCGCTGCTCACGATGGTTACTGCTCCCGATCCAGCCGCCTGCCTCCCCCAGGCTCTCGGCTCCGCTCGAGCAGGGGGCACCCCGTCTGTCTCCCGCATACTACGGCGACGATCACTCGAGGCCGCTGTGGGAGGATCGGACGGCATGGATGCCCCGTACAAGGGCCTTGCCCGTGCCGCATGACCGTCCCGCACACGAAAGTACGCATCCGTACAACGTCGCACCCACAAGGAGCGTGCCCATGTCGTCGAATCCGGTCGCCGTGACCGTCGCCTCGCTGATGCCCCGGGCGAAGGAGGAACTCGCCGAACTGGTGGCCTTCAGGTCGGTGGCGGACTTCGACCAGTTCCCGCGCGGTGAGAGCGAGGGCGCCGCGCGCTGGATCGCGGACGCGCTCGCCGCCGAGGGGTTCCAGGACGTGGCCCTCCTCGACACCCCGGACGGGACCCAGTCGGTGTACGGCTACCTCCCCGGCCCCGAGGGCGCGAGGACAGTGCTCCTGTACGCCCACTACGACGTGCAGCCGCCGCTGGACGAGGCGGGCTGGGACACCCCGCCGTTCGAACTGACCGAGCGGGACGGCCGCTGGTACGGGCGCGGGGCCGCCGACTGCAAGGGTGGCGTGCTCATGCATCTGCTGGCCCTGCGCGCGCTCCAGGCCGACGGGGGTGTGCCCGTCCACGTCAAGGTGATCGCCGAGGGGTCGGAGGAACAGGGCACCGGCGGCCTGGAGCGGTACGCCGAGCAGCACCCCGAACTCCTGGCGGCCGACGCCGTCGTCATCGGCGACAGCGGCAACTTCCGCGCCGGTCTGCCGACGGTGACCTCCACCCTGCGCGGCATGACGCTCGTACGGCTGCGGGTCGACACCCTCGAGGGCAACCTGCACTCGGGCCAGTTCGGCGGCGCCGCCCCCGACGCCCTGGCCGCCCTGGTCCGCGTCCTGGACTCGCTGCGCGCCGAGGACGGCAGTACCACCGTCGACGGGCTGACCGGCGACAGCACGTGGGACGGACTGCAGTACGACGACGAGCAGTTCCGCAAGGACGCCAAGGTGCTCGACGGCGTGGACCTGATCGGCTCCGGCACGGTCGCCGACCGTATCTGGGCCCGCCCGGCCGTCACCGTCCTCGGCATCGACTGCCCGCCGGTCGTCGGCGCCACCCCGTCCGTGCAGGCGAGCGCCCGCGCGCTGATCAGCCTGCGCGTGCCGCCGGGCGTGGACGCGGTCGAGGCGACCAAGCTGCTCCAGGCGCACCTGGAGGCGCACACGCCGTGGGGTGCGCGGGTGAGCACCGAGCAGATCGGGCAGGGTCAGGCGTTCCGCGCCGACACCACCAGCCCGGCCTACCGGGCCATGGCCGACGCGATGGCGGTCGCGTACCCGGGCCAGGAGATGAGTTACGCCGGCCAGGGCGGCTCCATCCCGCTGTGCAGCACCCTCGCGGCGCTCTACCCGCGGGCGGAGATCCTCCTTATCGGGCTGAGCGAGCCGGAGGCCCAGATCCACGCGGTGAACGAGAGCGTCTCCCCCGACGAGCTGGAGCGGCTGTCGGTCACGGAGGCGCTGTTCCTGCGCAACTACGCGGCCACCGTGGGCTGATTCCGCCGGGCCCGTCCGACGTTCTGCCGCGCTGCCGCCGTGCGCGGATCCGGACACACGCACGGCGGCAGCGCTCTGCGCGGGCGGCGGACGCGGCCGGGGCGTCCCACCGAGCCTGTGGGCGCCGAGCGGCCCGCCGCCGTCCCGCGTCCGCTCCTCAGCCGACCGGTACCCCCGCTTCCAGGTACATGGCCTTCCCGCGTTCCCGTGCCCGCAGGGCGCGGCAGAGGCGCTCGTAGCGCACCGGGGGCAGCATGTCGGCGGCCTCCGTCTCGGAGACGAAGCGCCAGTCGCGCAGTTCGGGGCCGGGCAGCAGCAGCCGCGCGGCGTCGGCGGCGGCCAGACGACCGCCGTCGAAGAGCAGGCGCAGACCGCCGTAGGCGGGCGGCGCGGGTGGTTCCCAGTCGACGACGAGTAGCGTCGGCACGTCGTCGAGGCGGATCCCGGTCTCCTCGGCGACCTCGCGCACGCCCGCCCGCGCGGGTGCCTCCCCGGGTTCGACGACCCCGCCCGGGAACTCCCAGCCCGGCTTGTAGGTCGGGTCCACGAGGAGCACTCTGTCCCGCTCGTCGAAGAGCAGGACACCGGCGGCCACGGTCTCGGCGGTCGGCTCGGGTGTCTGCACGATGTCGCAGGCGGGCACCTCTCCGTTGCCGACCGCCTCGGCGATGCGGGCGGCGGCGGCGTACGGAGTCAGCGGGCCGGTGTCGACCGGGTAGGCGTCGGCGGTGAGCCAGGAGGCCAGGGCCGCCCGGTACGGCTCGATGTGGTCGTAGCACCACTGCCGTACCCGCATCTCGCCGTCCGGGAGGTCCGGTGGGACCTCCCGGCCCGCTATTCGCTCGCGCAGGATCGTTTCCGCCGGGGCGAGGAGAACATGCCGGACCGGAATGCGGCGGGCCGCGAGGCCGCCGAAGATCTCGTCCCGGTACTCCTGTCTCAGCAGGGTCATCGGAACGACGAGGGTCCCGCCGAGTTCGGCGAGCATCGCCGCCGCCGTGTCTATCACCAGCCGGCGCCAGATGGGAAGGTCCTGGTAGTCGCCGACCTCGGCGAGGTGTTTGGGCGGAAGCAGATGGCCCAGCGCCCCGCCGACCACCTCGGGGTCGAAGAGCGCGCTGTTCGGGATCAGTTCGATCAGTTCCCGTGCGGTCGCCGTCTTCCCCGCACCGAACGCACCGTTGATCCAGACGATCACGGTTCCCCCTCTTCTGTCGGCCCCCTGTGGCTTGCCCGCTCCACCCTGCCACGGAAACCAGCCCCAGTTGAGAACGCACGCCGACGGCGCCGACGCCCCTCGAGGGGCGTCGGCGCCGTGGATTTCGCGGTGGGTCCCGTCAGCCCCTGGCCTCCCGGTCGTCGTCGGCGAGGAGCGGGCTCTCGTCGGCGACGGTCCGGTCGAGGGCGCTGAGGGCGTCGCCGGCGGGGAGGCTGTTGAGGCTCTCACCGAGCGCGTGCGAGGGGGTGATCGCCGCGACGACGAAGCCGGTGGCGAGGGAGGCGATGGCGAGCATGCTGCGCTTCTTCATGCCCGGCCCAACTGCCGGAACCGCCTCGGGGTCACGCGGCACGGCGAACACGGCGTGATGTGTACGGCCGGCCGCCCTCAGACGCCCGCGGCGGCCGGGTCCTTCCGCCTCGCCAGCGCCGCGGCCGCCGCGCCCACCAGGCCGGCGTCGGTGCCCATCTGCGCCGGTGTCACCACGAGCCGCTGGACGAAGGACAGGGTCGCGTACTCGGTCAGGGCCTGCCGCAGAGGCGCGAAGAGGACCTCGCCCGCCTTGCCCACTCCCCCGCCGACCACGGCGATGTCGATCTCGACGAGGGTCGCGGTGGCCGCGATCCCGGCGGCCAGTGCCCGCGCGGCCCGGGCGAACGACGCCACGGCCACCGGGTCCCCGGCCCGGGCGGCGGCGGCCACCGCGGCGGCGGAGGTGTCGCCGTCCGGTCCGGGGCGCCAGCCGTTCTCCAGGGCCCGGCGGGCGATGTTGGGGCCGCTCGCGATGCGTTCCACACAGCCGCGTGAGCCGCACGGGCACGGGTCGCCGTCGAGATCCACACTGATGTGGCCGATGTGCCCCGCGTTGCCGGTCGGCCCGGGGTGCAGCCGGCCGCCCAGCACCAGTCCGCCGCCGACCCCGGTCGAGACGACCATGCACAACGCGTTGTCATGGCCGCGGGCGGCGCCCTGCCAGTGTTCGGCCGCGGTGATCGCCACACCGTCGCCGATCAGTTCCACGGGCAGTCCGCCGGTCGCCTCCCGGACCCCGGCGACCAGCGGGTGGTCACGCCAGCCGGGCACGTTCACCGGGCTCACGGTGCCCGCCGAGGCGTCCACGGGGCCGGCGCTGCCGATGCCGACCGCGCCCGCGTTCTCCCACAGCGGGGACGCGGTGAGCTCCGCCAGCACCGCCCCGACCGCCCGCATCACGGTGTCGCCGTCCTCCTCGGCGGGTGTCGGCCGCTGGGCACGGACCAGGATCCGGCCGCGGCCGTCCACCAGTGCGCCGGCGATCTTGGTACCGCCGATGTCGAGCGCCGCCACGAGGTCGGTGTGCATCAGTGTCGGATCTCCCCCGTCAACTGTCAAAAAGCGCCGAAATGACCCATGCCCGGCCAGGAACCGACACACAGGGCGAGTCACACCTCGATCTCGCGGTGGTCCGCGGGCCGGAGTGCGCGACGAACAGTGTCCCCCGAGCTTGACAACGTTGTCCAGGCTCTATGCTCGACGCCACATCCTCATACAAGCCCATGGATCCACGCATCCCGTGGTCGACAGGACAGGACACCGCACCGTGCCGGAGACGCCCCGCCGCACCGACCGCCTCTCAGGGCCCCGTTACGGCAACCGTCCGACCATGAAGGACGTGGCGGCCCGCGCCGGAGTCGGACTGAAGACGGTCTCGCGGGTGGTCAACGGCGAGCCCGGGGTCACGCCGGAGACGGAGCGCCGGGTGCAGGAGTCCATCGACGCCCTCGGTTTCCGCCGCAACGACAGCGCCCGGGTGCTCCGCAAGGGCAGCACCGCCAGTGTCGGTCTGGTCCTGGAGGATCTCGCGGACCCGTTCTACGGTCCGCTGAGCCGGGCGGTCGAGGAGGTCGCCCGCGCGCACGGCGCGCTGCTGATCAACGGCTCCAGCGCGGAGGACGCCGACCGCGAACAGGAGCTGGTGCTGGCGCTGTGCGCCCGCCGGGTGGACGGGCTGGTGGTGATTCCGGCCGGTGACGACCACCGGTATCTGGAACCGGAGCTCAAGGCGGGCGTCGCCACGGTCTTCGTGGACCGGCCGGCTGGCCTCATCGACGCCGACGTCGTCCTCTCGGACAACTTCGGCGGTGCCCGTGACGGCGTGGCGCACCTGATCGCCCACGGGCACCGGAGGATCGGTTTCATCGGTGACATGCCGGGCATCCACACCGCGTCCGAGCGGCTGCGCGGCTACCGCGCCGCCATGGAGGACGCGGACATACAGGTGGAGGACGCCTGGATCTCGCTCGGCGTCACCGACCCCGAGCGGGTGCGCCGGGCCACCGAGGAGATGCTCTCCCACCCGGACCCGGTCACCGCGGTCTTCGCGGGCAACAACCGGGTGACCGTCACCGTGATCCGGGTCCTGACCGAGCAGTCCCGTCAGGTCGCGCTCGTCGGCTTCGACGACATCGAACTCGCCGATCTGCTCCAGCCGGGTGTCACGGTCGTCGCCCAGGACGCGGCGGCCCTCGGCCGGACCGCGGCCGAGCGCCTCTTCCGCCAGCTGGACGGCACCCTGCGCGCCCCCGAGCGCATCGAGCTGCCGACCCGGCTGATCACACGCGGCTCCGGCGAACTGCCCCCGGCGGACTGAGCCCGCGGTGTCCACCGAGGACCGCACCGGTGACCCGGGTCCCGCAGGACGCACACTGCGGGCGCTGGGCCTGGCCGAGGCGCCGCGCGAGCACCCGCTGCGGTATCCGGGGCCGTGGCCACGGGAGTCGGGGCTGCTCGACGGGGACCGGCTGCTGCCGCTGGACCGCCTGGTCCACGAGGACCGGGTGCCCGTCCTCGCCTTCGGTTCCAACGCCAGCCCCGGCCAACTGCGCCACAAGGTGGCCCGGTTCGGAATCTCCTCGCCCGTCCCCATGGTGCGGGCCCGGGTGACCGGTGTCGACGTGGGCGTCTCGGCGCATGTGAGCCGGATGGGCTATGTGTCCGCTTCTCCGCTCAAGGCCCCCGGTGTCGAACGGGAGTTGTTCGTGATCTGGCTCGACGCCGAGCAGCTCTCGGCGATCGACGCGAGCGAGGGCGTGCCGCTGCCGGACGGCAACTACGACCGCGCCTGGCTGCCCGCACCCGACGTCCGCGTGGAACTCCCCGACGGCACCCCGCTCCCCGGCGCCCACGCCTACGTCAACCGGCACGGCGTCCTGCACGACGGCACCGGAGCCCCGCGCACCCACTGCGGGCAGCGCCCCCTGCTCACCGGACTCCTCATGGGATCGAGGAGGTTGCGGGAACTGTTCGGCGTCTCCGCCGAACAGTTCAGTACGCGGGCCCGTGCCGACCGGCTGCTGTGCGCGCGGGGCACGCGGGTGTTCGCCGAGGAGCACCTGGTGACGTCGTCGGGTCTGGAGCGGTACGTACGGTCCCGGCGGGCGGGGAGCCCGGGCGCCGGCGTGTCCTCGTCGCCGCCCCGCGCGTAGCCGGCGGCGGGGCTACCGGGCGGAGGCCGCCGGGCCGCCGCGGCGCGGGGACGCGAAGCCCTCCAGGCCGGCGCGGGTGAGACCGCTCGCCCGCGCGACCTCGGCGAGGTCCAGGGCGCCGCAGTCCAGGCCGCGCAGCAGGTGTCCGGCGAGGGCCTTGGCGGTGGCGGGCTCGTCCATGACGTCACCGGCGGTCCGGTCGACGTACCGGGCGAGCCGGGCGGCGGCCTGCTCGAAGCCCTCGCGGTAGAAGGCGAAGACGGCCGCGTAACGGGTGGGAAGGTGACCGGGGTGCATGTCCCAGCCCTGGTAGTAGGCACGGGCGAGGGCGCGGCGGGTGAGGCGGTGGTGCAGCCGCCAGGCCGCGTGGACCTGTGCGGTCGGGCCGACGGGCAGGACGTTGGTGGAGCCGTCCGAGAGGCGTACGCCGGTGCCCGCGGCGGCGACCTGCATGACGGCCTTGGCGTGGTCGGCGGCCG
The DNA here is from genome assembly GCF_052246875.1 of Streptomyces sp. GDS52. Taxonomy (NCBI): domain Bacteria; kingdom Bacillati; phylum Actinomycetota; class Actinomycetes; order Kitasatosporales; family Streptomycetaceae; genus Streptomyces; species Streptomyces sp. GDS52. Next base: position 6,472,027 of record NZ_CM125966.1, on the reverse strand, counting down.
GATGGTCACTGGCCTGGTGGGCCGCGGAGACACCGAGGCAGGCGCTGTAGTCGAAGGTGCCGTAGTGCAGTCCGGTGGCGCGGCCCGCGGCGGCCTGGATCATCCGGGCGACGGTGGCGGTGCCGTCGGCGGCGAGGACGGCCTGGCTGGTCTCGATCTGGATCTCGAAGCCGAGCCGGCCGGGCTCGAGGCCGCGCGCCTCCTCGAACGCCTCGAGAAGCCGCACCATGGCGGTGACCTGCTCGGGACAGCTGACCTTGGGCAGGGTCAGCGCCAGTCCGGCGGGCAGCGGGCCGGCCTCGGCCAGGCCGGTGAGGAAGATGTCGAGGGTGCGGATGCCCCGGTCGCGCACGGCGGCCTCGAGGCACTTCATCCGGATCCCCATGCAGGGGGCGGCCGTGCCGTCCCGGTACGCCTCGGCGATCAGCAGGGCCGCGCGGGCGGCGGTCTCGTCCTCCTCGGCGTCGGGGCGGTTGCCGTAGCCGTCCTCGAAGTCGACGCGCAGATCCTCGACGGGCTCGCGCTCCAGCTTCGAGCGGACGCGGCCGTACACGTCCTCGGCGAGTGCCGGGTCCAGCCCGATGGCGTCGGCGAACGAGGCGGCGTCCGGGGCGTGTTCGTCGAGCGTGGCCAGGGCCTGGTCGCCCCAGGAGCGGAGGGTCCCGGCGGTGAAGGCGTCGCCGGGGACGTAGACGGTGTGGACGGGCTGGCGGGTGCCGGGGTCTCCGGGATAGCGCCGCGCCAGTTCGGCGTCGACGGGCGCCAGAAAGGCGCCGATCTCCGCGCCGACGGCGTCCGTGAGGCTCGTCGCGACCTGCTCCTGCCGGCCCTGGCTCATCTCCCACACCCGCCCGTCTTCCGCGGTACGGAATCAATAATCCGTCGAACGAAGCTAACGAAGCTATCGGGCGGCCTCCGCGCCGGTCAACACCGTCTTACGCCTCGCTCACAGCCCGATCCACTCCACCTTCTCGGCATGTTCACGTCCCTCTGGCACTGTTTGTACTCGCCGTCTCCGCCCGACTCGCCCGGAAACCGCCGCACAGCACCAGCGAAGGAGCTTCTGTGCCGAACCACAGCCGAGTCACGCGCCGCCTGGGACTGAAAACCGCGCTCGCCGCCTCCGTCGCGCTTCCGCTCTCCAGTACGGCACTGCCCCCCGAGCCCGCCTCGGCCCGGGAACGTCCGGACCGGCCGCTGGAGGTCATGTCGTTCAACCTGCGCTTCGCGAGTACGGCGGAACCCCACAGCTGGGCCTCCCGCAGACCCGTGACGCGCCGGCTGCTGCGCCGCGAGCAGCCGCACGTCATCGGCACCCAGGAGGGCCTCCACCAGCAACTGCGCGACATCGAGGCCGATCTGGGGCCGTCCTACGACTGGATCGGCACCGGCCGGGCGGGCGGCAGCCGCGACGAGTTCATGGCGGTCCTCTACGACACCCGCCGGCTCGCCCCGCTGGAGTACGACCACTTCTGGCTGTCCGACACGCCGTACACGATCGCCTCGAACACCTGGGGCAGCGCCCACCTCCGCATGGTCACCTGGGTCCGCTTCCGCGATCTGCGCGCCGGCGGCCGGGAGTTCTACGTCCTCAACACCCATCTGGACAACGCCAGCCAGTACGCACGCGAGCGGGCCGCCGCCCTGATCGCCGAGCGCGTCGCCGGCCTCGCGCGCTCCCTGCCGGTGATCGTGACGGGGGACTTCAACGTCGCCGCCCACGGGAACCCGGTGTACGGCACGCTGCTGGGCGCCGGTCTCGTCGACACCTGGGACGCGGCGGCCGGCCGGGGCGAGCCCTACGGGACGTTCCACGGGTACGGGCCGCTCGTGCCGGACGGTGCCCGCATCGACTGGGTCCTGACCACACCCGGCGCCACGGTGCACCGCGCCTCGGTCAACACCTTCTCCCTGGACGGCCGGTACCCGAGCGACCATCTGCCGGTACAGGCGTCACTGACCCCGGGATGACCGGCACCGCATCGGAACAGGAGGCGCCGGGACAGGCCGAGGCCCCCACGACCACGGGAACTCGAGGTGCGGTCGCGGGGGCCTCGTACAGTGCGGGGACGGTCAGCCCTTGCGGGCCTTGACCTCCTCGGTGAGCTGCGGGACCACGTCGAACAGGTCGCCGACCACGCCGTAGTCGACCAGGTCGAAGATCGGGGCCTCGGCGTCCTTGTTGACCGCCACGATCGTCTTCGAGGTCTGCATGCCCGCCCGGTGCTGGATCGCACCGGAGATACCGGCGGCCACGTACAGCTGCGGCGAGACGGACTTGCCGGTCTGGCCGACCTGGCTGGTGTGCGGGTACCAGCCCGCGTCCACCGCGGCACGCGAGGCACCCACGGCCGCACCGAGGGAGTCGGCGAGCGCCTCGATGACCGCGAAGTTCTCCGCGCCGTTGACCCCGCGGCCACCGGAGACCACGATCGCGGCCTCGGTCAGCTCCGGACGGCCCGTCGACTCCCGCGGCGTACGCGAGACGACCTTGGTGCCCTTCGCCTGCTCGGAGAACGTGACGTCCAGGGCCTCGACCGCACCGGCGGCCGGGGCCGGCTCCACGGCCGCGCTGTTGGGCTTGACCGTGATGACCGGGATGCCCTTGGAGACACGGGAGCGGGTGGTGAAGGCGGCAGCGAACACCGACTGCACGGCCACCGGGCCCTCGTCGCCGGCCTCCAGGTCGATGGCGTCGGTGATGACGCCCGAGCCCAGGCGCAGCGCCAGGCGGGCCGCGATCTCCTTGCCCTCGGCGGACGAGGAGACCAGCACGGCGGCCGGGGAGACGGCCGCGACCGCGGCCTGCAGGGCGTCCACCTTCGGCACGACCAGGTAGTCGGCGTACTCGGCGGCCTCGTGGGTGAGGACCTTCACCGCGCCGTGCTCGGCCAGCGTGGCGGCGGTGTCGGCGGCGCCGTCGCCCAGCGCGACGGCGACCGGCTCGCCGATGCGGCGGGCCAGCGTCAGCAGCTCCAGGGTCGGCTTGCGGACCGCGCCGTCCGCGTGGTCGACGTAGACGAGAACTTCAGCCATGGGACTTCTTCTCTCCTGCTTGCGAAGTATGAGGGGCGGGAAGCGAGTTGAGCCTCGTAGCTCAGACGAACTTCTGGCTCGCGAGGAACTCGGCGAGCTGCTTGCCGCCCTCGCCCTCGTCCTTGACGATCGTGCCCGCGGTGCGGGCCGGACGCTCGGTCGCCGACTCGACCACGGTGTAGGCGCCCTCCAGGCCGACCTCCTCCGCCTCGAGGTCGAGGTCGGACAGGTCCCAGGAGGTCACCGGCTTCTTCTTCGCCGCCATGATGCCCTTGAACGACGGGTAGCGCGCCTCGCCCGACTGGTCGGTGACCGACACGACGGCCGGCAGCGACGCCTCGAGCTGCTCGGTCGCGGCGTCGCCGTCCCGGCGGCCCCTGACGGTGCCGTCCTCCAGGGCCACCTCGGACAGCAGCGTCACCTGCGGCACGCCCAGGCGCTCCGCGAGCAGCGCCGGCACCACACCCATGACGCCGTCGGTGGAGGCCATGCCGGAGAGGACCAGGTCGTAGCCGGCCTTCTCGATCGCCCTGGCCAGCACCAGCGAGGTGCCGATCGCGTCGGTGCCGTGCAGGTCGTCGTCCTCGACGTGGATCGCCTGGTCGGCGCCCATGGACAGCGCCTTGCGCAGCGCGTCCTTGGCGTCCTCCGGACCCACCGTCAACACGGTGATCTCCACGTCGTCGTCGGAGTTCTCCGAGATCTGCAGCGCCTGCTCGACCGCGTACTCGTCCAGCTCGGAGAGCAGACCGTCCACGTCGTCGCGGTCGACGGTCAGGTCATCGGCGAAGTGCCGGTCGCCCGTGGCGTCGGGCACATACTTCACGGGGACAACGATCCTCAAGCTCACGCCGGCTCTCCTACTGCATCGTCATTTCTGGCTGCCTGCCTTCAGGCAGCATAAGCGCCTCAAACGGCCGTTCCCGATCGGGGCGAAGCACTCTTCCCAACAAAATATTACTCGCCAGTACACCCAGTTCTTTCCCGCTGAGCAAGCGCTTTGAACTGTGACCTTCGCAACGCAGCGTAACCGGAACCCGACGGGCCCGCAGCAGGGACCCCCGGCCCGGTCAGTCGCGCAGTGCGCGGAACCGGCCCTGATGGTGGACGAGGGGCCGGCCGGGGCCGGTGTGGTCGCCGAGCAGGACCTCGGCCAGCACGATCCGGTGGTCACCGGCGGGCACCCGGGCCACCACCGCGCACACCGCCCGGGCGAGGACGCCGCCTGGCACGGGGACGCCCTCGGGGCCCTCGCGCCAGGCGGTGGCCGCGCCGAAGCGGTCGGCGCCGGGGCGGGCGAAGGTGGTCACCAGCTCCCGCTGGTGCTCACCCAGCACACGGACCCCGACGTGGTCGCCCGCGGCGATGGCGGGCCAGCTGGCGCCCCCGGTGCCGACACCGAAGGAGAGCATGGGGGGGATCGGCCGAGACCGAGGCGAGGGAGGTGGCGGTGAAGCCGACCGGGCCGGACTCCCCACGCGCGGTGATCACCGCCACGCCCGCCGCGTGCTGCCGGAAGACGGAGCGCAGCAGCTCCGGCGAGGCGGGCACCCACCGGGGGTGAAGGAGTTCCGAGCACTTCGAGTACGCCGAGAACATGATGTCAGGCTGACGACGGGGGCCACGCACCGTCAAGTCGGCCCCGGAATATGGGAGATGACTCACGGGGGGGGCGCTCCTCCGTCACATCGCCTCCCCCAGCGCGGCGATCACATCGGCCTTGCGCGGCTGCCCGGCGGCCCGCCGCACGACACGGCCGTCGGCGTCGAGGACCAGCACCGTCGGCGTCCTGAGGATCTCGAGCCGGCGTACGAGGTCCAGGTGGGCCTCGGCGTCGATCTCCACATGGGCCACGCCCGGGACCAGGCCGGCCACCTCGTCGAGCACCCGCCGGGTCGCCCGGCAGGGTGCGCAGAAGGCGCTGGAGAACTGCACCAGTGTGGCGCGTTCACCCAGTTCCGCACCGAGTTCCGGCGCTCGGAGCCGCTTGCCGTCGTCCCGCCCGCGCACCCGCACTCTCCCGCTCCGCCGCCGCCGCGGCACTCCGTGGGCACTCGCCGCCGCGAGCACCGGCACACACCGTCATGACCGTCGGTCCGGTCAGCCCGGTCACCGACCCTTCGTAGCGTTCACGAGGCCGCAAAGATTCCCGGTGTCCTGTACGGATTCGCGTACGGGACACTTGTTCCACGGGCATCGACGCGGGAGGGTCGCAGGATGCACCCGCTCCCACGGCGGACGACGGGGCGCACGGGGTAACGGCGACGCAAAAGCCCGAGGTGGATCAAGGGGGTGGACGTGACGAGAATCTCGCCGCAGGCGGCCCTCAGGGCTGGTTCGCCGGTCGTTCTTGGGGCACCATCAGCGACAAGCCGTAAACCTACGGCTGCGTAACTTCGGCTGGGAGTCCCCTTCCCAGACAGAGCAGGAAGGGTTCCACCCCACCCATGGCAGAACTCGTCTACCGCCCCGTGATCGGTTTCGCCCAGACTCTGTTCAAGGTGTGGGACCTCAAGATCGACTGCCAGGGTTCGGAGAACATCCCGCGATCGGGCGGCGCCGTGCTGGTGAGCAACCACATCAGCTACCTGGACTTCGTCTTCAACGGCCTCGCCGCCCTCCCGCAGAAGCGCCTCGTGCGCTTCATGGCGAAGGATTCCGTGTTCCGGCACCGGGTCTCCGGTCCGCTGATGCGCGGGATGAAGCACATCCCCGTGGACCGCAAGCAGGGCGAGACGGCGTACGCGCACGCGCTCGACTCGCTGCGGTCCGGCGAGATCGTGGGGGTCTTCCCGGAGGCGACCATCTCGCAGTCGTTCACGCTGAAGAGCTTCAAGTCGGGTGCCGCGCGCCTGGCGCAGGAGGCCGGCGTGCCGCTGATCCCGATGGCGGTGTGGGGCACCCAACGGCTGTGGACCAAGGGCCACCCCCGCAACTTCAAGCGCAGTCACACCCCGATCACCATGCGTGTCGGTGAGGCGCTCGAGGCGTCCAGGGACAAGTACGCGGGCGCGATCACCCGGCAGCTGCGGGAGCGCGTCCAGGAGCTGCTGGAGGCCGCGCAGCGCGCCTACCCGGTGCGCCCCAGGGGCCAGGACGACACCTGGTGGATGCCGGCGCATCTCGGCGGGACGGCCCCGACCCCGGAACAGGTCCGCGAGGCCGAGGCACGCTGAGCCCGGACACCCCCTCCGCGAACGGCGAGAACGGGGGCAGCCGCAAAAGCGCGGCCGGCCGGGAGTCGACGTGTTCCCGACCGGCCGCGCCCCCACGCGGTCCCTACGCGTGCGCCATCTCCTCCTTGAGCGCCGCCACGAACGTGTCCACGTCGTCCTCGGTGGTGTCGAAGGCGCACATCCAGCGGACGTCGCCGGCGGCCTCGTCCCAGAAGTAGAAGCGGAAGCGCTTCTGCAGCCGCTCGCTCACCTCGTGCGGCAGGCGGGCGAAGACCGCGTTGGCCTGTACCGGGTGGAGGATCTCCACGCCGTGCACGGCGCGTACGCCCTCGGCGAGGCGCTGGGCCATCTCGTTGGCGTGCCGGGCGTTGCGCAGCCACAGGTCCCGGGCCAGCAGGGCCTCCAGCTGCACCGAGACGAAGCGCATCTTCGAGGCGAGCTGCATGGACAGCTTGCGCAGGTGCTTCATGTGCCGGATGCCGTCCGGGTTCAGTACGACGACGGCCTCGCCGAACAGGGCACCGTTCTTGGTGCCGCCCAGGGAGAGCAGGTCGACGCCGGCCGCGTTGGTGAAGGTGCGCATCGGCACGTCCAGGGTGGCGGCGGCGTTGGCCAGCCGGGAGCCGTCGACGTGCACCTTCATGCCCCGGGCGTGCGCGTGCTCGCAGAGGGCGCGCATCTCCTCCGGCGTGTACACCGTGCCCAGCTCGGTGGCCTGGGCTACGGACACCACCTGCGGCATGGCACGGTGCTCGTCCTCCCAGCCGTACGCCTGCCGGTCGATCAGCTCGGGGGTGAGCTTGCCGTCCGGGGTGGGCACGGTGAGCAGCTTGATCCCGCCGACCCGCTCCGGTGCCCCGCCCTCGTCCACGTTGATGTGGGCGCTCTCGGCGCAGATCACCGCGCCCCAGCGGTCGGTGACCGCCTGGAGCGCGACGACGTTGGCGCCGGTGCCGTTGAAGACCGGGAAGGCCTCGGCGGTGGGGCCGAAGTGGCTGCGGATCACCTGCTGGAGGTTCTCCGTGTACGCGTCCTCGCCGTACGCGACCTGGTGTCCGCCGTTGGCCAGGGCCAGGGCGGCGAGCACCTCCGGATGGGCCCCGGCGTAGTTGTCGCTGGCGAAACCACGGACGGCCGGGTCGTGATGACGACGTGCGTCGGTCCTGGGCGGGTTCACGGCTTCTCGGTGAGCCACAGACGGGTTCCGTTCACTTCCGCGGCGGGCTTGTCCCAGACGCCGACGATGGCCTCGGCGAGGTCCTTGACGTCCGTGAAGCCCGCGAACTTCGCGTTGGGGCGGTCGGCACGCATCGCGTCGTGCACCAACGCCTTCACCACCAGGATCGCAGCCGCCGAGGTGGCCCCCTGCTCGCCCCCGGCCTTGCGGAAGTAGTCGGCCATGGCCAGCGTCCACGTCTCGGCGGCGGCCTTGGCGGCCGCGTAGGCCGCGTTGCCCGCGGTGGGCTTGCTGGCGCCGGCCGCGCTGATCAGGACGTACCGGCCGCGGTCGCTGCGCTGGAGCGCCTCGTGGAAGGCGAGCGAGGTGTGCAGCACGGTGCGTACCAGCAGCAGTTCCAGGAAGTCCCAGTCGTCCAGGCTGGTCTTGGTGAAGGTCTCGCTGCCGCGCCAGCCGCCGACCAGATGGACCAGGCCGTCGACCCGGCCGAACTCCTTCTCGGTGCGGGTGGCCCACTCGCGGGTGGAATCCAGGTCGAGCAGGTCGACCGTGTCACCCGTGACGGTGGCCCCGCCGTGCGCGTAGCGCGCCGCGTCCACGGCTGCCGCCAGCCGCTCCGGGTCGTTGTCGGAGCCGACCACCGTCGCCCCCGCCTCGGCCAGCCTGAGCAGTGCCGCACGCCCCGCGGGTCCCCCCGCGCCGGCCACCGCGATCACCGCACCCTCGAGCGCCCCGTTCCCCATGGTCCTCGCCTCCTGAGCAGTGTTGTGAACGAGGTCGCTCACGCGGCGACCCGCTCGGCGCTGTCCCCCACGATGCCCCTGGTCGAGGCGATCACGTTCTTCAGCTTCTTGGACAGTGCCTCATAGAACATGCTCAGCGGAAACTCGTCCGGAAGCACGTCATCGACGAGTTTCCGCGGCGGCTGCGTCAGGTCCAGTGCCTCGGGGCCCTTGGCCCACTTGGATCCCGGGTGCGGGGAGAGGTAGGTGGAGACCAGCTCGTAGCCGGCGAACCAGTGAACGAGCTTCGGGCGGTCGATGCCGTCGCGGTACAGCGTCTCGATCTCGGCGCACAGCTGGTTGGTGACCTGCGGGGCGCGGTCCCAGTCGATGCTGAGCTTGTTGTCGGTCCAGCGGACGACGTCGTGCTTGTGCAGGTAGGCGAAGAGCAGCTGACCGCCGAGGCCGTCGTAGTTGCGGACCCGCTCGCCGGTGACCGGGAAGCGGAACATCCGGTCGAACAGCACCGCGACCTGCACGTCACGTGCCTGCGGGACGCCGTCGCCGGCCAGCTTGACGGCCTCCTTGAAGGCGGTGAGGTCGCAGCGCAGCTCCTCCAGGCCGTACATCCAGAACGGCTGGCGCTGCTTGATCATGAACGGGTCGAAGGGCAGGTCGCCGTGGCTGTGGGTGCGGTCGTGGACCATGTCCCAGAGCACGAACGCCTCTTCGCAGCGCTTCTGGTCGTGCACCATGGCGGCGACGTCCCCGGGCAGCTCCAGGCCCAGGATGTCGACGGCGGCCTCGGTGACGCGGCGGAAGCGGGCGGCCTCGCGGTCGCAGAAGATACCGCCCCAGGTGAACCGCTCGGGAGCCTCGCGCACGGCGATGGTCTCGGGGAAGAGCACCGCGGAGTTGGTGTCGTAGCCCGCGGTGAAGTCCTCGAAGGTGATGCCGCAGAACAGCGGGTTGTCGTAGCGGGTGCGCTCCAGTTCGGCCAGCCAGTCGGGCCAGACCATGCGCAGCACGACCGCCTCGAGGTTGCGGTCGGGGTTGCCGTTCTGCGTGTACATCGGGAAGACCACCAGGTGCTGGAGGCCGTCCTCGCGGCTCGCGGCGGGCTGGAAGGCCAGCAGCGAGTCGAGGAAGTCGGGCACCTCGAAGCCGCCCTCGGCCCAGCGGCGCAGATCCTTCACCAGGGCCTCGTGGTAGGCGCGGTCGTGCGGGAGCAGCGGGGACAGCTCGTCGAGCGCGTCGGTCACCCGGCGCACCGCGGCCTCGGCCTCGGCGCGGCCCGGGGCCTCCTCGGCGTCGAAGTCGATCGAGCCGTCCTTCGCCTGCCAGGGCCGGATCCGCTGCACGGCATCCTTGAGCACGGGCCACGCCGGGTGCTCGACCACCCTTGCCGCCGGAGAAACACTCTCCTCCACACCCACCTGCACAAGAATTTCCGCCATGTCCCATCCTCCGCAAAAGAAACTTTGTGCGCCGACCGTATACATACAGGGTTTCCCCCAGCAAGAGGAGTCTCCGTAAATTATCCTGCGCTACCCCGGTGGTCACCGCATTTTTTCCTGCCCACCACTCGAGTGGGTGACACTCCTCAAAAATGATGTTCAGCGTCTGGACGGAACGGGCACAGGCGATACGGTCCAGGAGGGCCGTAGGGACGCGGCCCTGCGCCGCCGTCGACGGAAGCGAGTCGGATCTTGAACTTCCTCACCATCGGTCACCGCGGAGTCATGGGCGTCGAGCCCGAGAACACCCTTCGGTCCTTCGTCGCCGCCCAGGAGGCCGGCCTGGACGTCATCGAGCTCGATCTGCATCTCAGCAAGGACGGCGAACTCGTCGTCATGCACGACGCGGAACTGGACCGCACGACGGACGGCACGGGCCCGATCGCCGACCGGACCGTCGCCGAGCTGCGCGCCCTGGACGCCGGCCGCGGCGAGCACGTCCCCGTCTTCGCGGAGGTGCTGGAGGCCGTCCAGGCCCCGCTGCAGGCCGAGATCAAGGACGTCCAGGCAGCCAGGGCGCTGGCCGAGGTGATGAACCGGCGGGGCCTGACGGAGCGGATCGAGGTGTCCTCGTTCCACGACGACGCGATCGCCGAGATCGCGCGCCTGGTGCCGGGGGTGCGCACCGCGCTCGTCGCGAGCCGCTATGACACCGAGATCGTGGAGCGGGCGGTCGGCGTCGGCGCGGCGACCGTCTGCCTGAACATCCGCCGCCTCACCCTGGAGATCGTCGAACGGGCCCGCAAGGCGGACCTGAGGATCATCGGCTGGGTGGTGAACACGCAGGACCACCTCAGGCTGGTCCGGGCCCTCGGGCTCGACGGCGCGACCACCGACTACCCGCAGATCAAGCGCACCGGCCGCTTCACCGCGTGAGGGCCGTCAGGCCAGTTCCTTGACCAGCAGCTCGAACCGCAGGTCGGCACGGAGCGGAATACCGAACCGCTCGTCACCGTACGGGAAGGGCGTCGTCCTTCCCGTACGACGGTAGCCGCGCCGCTCGTACCAGGCGATCAGGTCCTCGCGCACCGAGATCACGGTCATGTGCATCTCGGTCGCGCCCCAGGTCTCGCGCACCAGGCGCTCCGCGTACGCGATGATCACCTTGCCGAGCCCGGTGCCCTGGTGCTCGGGGCTGACCGCGAACATGCCGAAGTAGGCGTGGTCGCCGCGGTGCTCGAGCTGGCAGCAGGCGACGATCCGGCCCTCGCGCTCCACCGTCAGCAGCCGGCTGTCCGGGGACTCGACGACCTGCCGCACCCCCTCGGCGTCGGTCCGCTGCCCCTCGAGGATGTCCGCCTCGGTGGTCCACCCGGCCCGGCTGGAGTCCCCCCGGTACGCCGACTCGATCAGCGCGACGAGGGCCTCCACATCGGCGGCGGCGGCGTCACGGAAGGTCAACGCGTTCTCGGTGACGGTATCCATGGGGCACTTCTCCGGTTTCTCGCTCGCCTCTGCGTCACTTCCCGGCGTGGCCAGGGCATGGAAGAGACTAACCCGGCCGCTACGCTCGGCCGCATGGTGCATGTACTCGGCAGTCGCGTCCTGCTGCGCCCCACCGATCCCGAGCGCTCCCGCGCCTTCTACGGCGAGCAGCTGGGCCTCGCCGTGTACCGCGAGTTCGGCACCGGCCCGGAGCGCGGCACCGTCTACTTCCTCGGCGGCGGCTTCCTGGAGCTGTCCGGCCGGTCCGACTCCCCGGCGGCCCCGGCGGCCACGGCTGCCCGGCTGTGGCTCCAGGTCGCGGACGTGGCGGCGGCCCACGAGGAGCTCCGGGACAAGGGCGTCGAGATCGTCCGGCCGCCGGTGCGGGAGCCGTGGGGCCTCATCGAGATGTGGACCGCCGACCCGGACGGCACGCCCATCGTCCTGGTGGAGACCCCGGCCGACCATCCGCTGCGGTACCGGCCGGGAATCTGAGGCCGGTGGTCCGGGACCGAGGAGGGGCGCGAAGGACGCGTCACGCCCGTACGGCGTCCAGTCGTCCTTCCAGCTCCACCAGCAGCCCGCCGAGCAGCGCGGCCAGCTCGCCGAGGTCCGGCCCGCCCAGACCGGAGAGCACGGCGTTCTCGTAGGAGAGTTGCGCGGGCATGATGCCGTCGACGACGTCCCGTCCGGCGTCGGTGAGGCGGACCCGGGCCATGCGGCGGTCGCGCGGGTCGCCACGGCGTTCCACCAGGCCCCGCCCGGTGAGCTGTTTGAGGCGTTTGGTGACGGCGGCGCCCGAGGAGAAGGTCTCGCGTGCCAGTTCGCCCGGAGTCAGTTCGCGCCCGGTGCGACGCAGCGCGCCGAGCAGGTCGAACTCGGGGCGGGTCAGTCCCGCCCCGCTCAGCGGGGCGTCCTCGGCCTGCTGGAGGAGGGCGGCACAGCGGTTGATGCGCCCGATGACCTCCATGGGTCCGGTGTCGAGGCCGGGGTACACGGTCCGCCACTGCCGGACCACCGCGGCCACGGTGTCGCCGTCGGCCGCCGGGCCTCCCGCACCGGAGGAGGTCCCTGTCCCGGCGGCGGGGAGCCCGGGGCCGGCCGGGAGCGGCCCGTCGGCACGCCCGCCCTCGGCCGTGAGTCCTCCAGGTCCGCCGTCGGCCGTGAGCCGCTCGGTCGTCGTCATGGCCGTCCGTCCTTCGTGTCCGGGTCCGTCCCGCTGCCCGGGTGTGTGTCCGGTTCCGTCTCCGCGCCGGGGCCGGTCAGCGCCCTCTGGCGTCGTACCGTTGCCGCGAGCGTACGGTGTCCCGCCTGTTCGGCGAGCACGACCCGTTCCTGCGGCAGTGAGCTCAGCCACCATTCGCCCGCGGCCGCGTCGGCGGTGGCCCGCAGGTCGACGAGCGCGGCGGCAAGGCCGCGGCGGGCGGCTTCCAGGGCGGCGAGGGCGGTGTGCGGGACGGCCAGGAGACGGATGGTGTGTTCGCGCTCGCGGTCCACGGTGGCGAGCGCCCTCTCGACCCGGCCGCCCGCCCGCCGGTTGGTGACGGCCAGGGCCGCGACGAAGCCGACCAGCGCGCCGATCAGGGTGTCCACCACACGGTCGGTGACCAGGGAGCCGGTGTCCTGGTAACCGGGGAACTCGGTGATGAGCAGGGCCATCGGGGTCACGCAGACGCTGCCGAGCCAGTAGTTGCGGCCGATCAGCGCCTCGGCGCCGAAGTTGAAGACGAGACAGCACAGGACGAGGGCGAGCGGCCCCAGGTGGGCGACCGGGGCGACGGCCGCGAAGATCAGCACGCCGACGAGGTTGCCGACGACCCGCTGCACGGTCCGGCTCCAGGTGAGGCTGAGGTTGGCCTGGTAGAGCGAGGCGGCGGTGACGAGCGCCCAGTAGGGCCGCCCGACCCCGACGGCCAGGGAGGCGTAGCCGGCGAGGGCACAGCCCAGGGCGGTGCGTACGGCGATGGGGGTGAGCGGCCCCAGGCGGTGCCACAGGGGGCGCGGGGGGACGGCGCGCTCGGCTGCCACCCCGAGGAGTTCGTCGGCGCCCGTGAGGGGGGCGTCGGCGCCCGGGACGCGGCGGCCCGTGCCGCGCAGCGCCCTGGCCCAGGCGCGCAGCAGTGCGGGGTCGGCGTCGGCCGGCGCGGCGAGCGCGATCTCGGCGCGGACCACGAGCCGTTCGAGGGCCCGGCGGGTGGCGGCGGAGCGGGTTCCGGTGAGGAGCAGGCACTGCCAGGCGGCCTGCACGGCGGCGTAGGCGGCGGCGCGGGCCCGGGTGTGGCCGTCGCCGGTGCCGCCGGTCTCGACGTACGCGGCGGTGGCGGACAGCGCGTCGGCGGTGGCGCGGCGCTCGGGGCCGTGCGGCCGGACCAGTACGGGCGCCATGCCGACCAGCCAGGCCCACACCCCGGCCACCGCGGCCAGCGCGAGATGGCCGGGGACCTGCCCGAGGGTCTGGGGGACGAACAGCGAGGCGGAGCTGACGAAGGTGAGGATCACGTTGCCGGGCGGGCCGATACGGGTGACGTCGCACAGCACCTTCTGCACGGCGGCCAGTACGGCGCCGACGGTGACCAGGATGACGGCGTTCGAGGTGAGCGAGGCCGAGACCAGGGCCACGGCGAGGCCGCCTAGCATGCCGAGCACGACTCCCGTGAGGGCCTTGGCCCGGGCGGCGTAGGGACGGTTGTGCGCGTAGAGGGCGCACAGGGAACCGGCCATGGTGTAGGCGGCCAGGTCAAGGCGGCCGAGGGCGACCAGGATCAGGTTGGGCGGTGCGACCGCGGCGACCACGCTGAGGGCGGGCTTGAACCAGATGTCGGAGGGCCGCCCGAGGCGCAGCACGCTGGCCACGGGGAAGCGCCGGGGCTTGGGGTCGGGGGTGGGTGTGGGGGTCGCACTGCTCATGACGTCCCACGATAACAGGTCTTTTACTCGTAAAATATTGCGGTGACCAGCGGTGCTCCCCCGAATGCTCCCCGTGTACGCCTGTGCGCCCGCGTGCACGCCGCCGGGCGGGGCATGCCTTGACCGACCGTGGAGCGGTCCGGGGGAGGTACGCGTGCACGGACCGGCGTCGTCCGGCTGGCTGCTGGTCGCGCTCTGCGCGGCGACCGGCGCCTACTGCCTGCTGCGGATGCGCAGCAGTGTCGGGGAACAGCGCCGCGCCGCGGGCGGTGAGGCGCTGATGGGTTTCGGCATGGCCGCGATGGCCGTACCGGCGGCGGTGTTCACCCCGCCCCCGTGGGCGTGGCCCGCCTGTGCGGTGGTGTTCGGCGCGGCCGCGGTGCAGGCCCTGTGGACAGGGCGCGGGAGCCCGCACCATCTGCACCATTCGGTGGGCGCCGGAGCCATGGCCTACATGGCGGTGGCGATGGCCGCCTCCCCCGGCCGGGAGCACGGGCACGGCGGCGTGGGCATACCCGCGCTGACCGGGCTCCTGCTGCTGTACTTCGCCGGGTACGTGCTGGTGACGGGCGTACGGCTGGTACCGGTGGCCGCCGCGCCGGAGCGCTCGGCGGCCACCGGGGCGGGGTCCCCCGGAGTCCCGGGCTGGGGGGACCGGCCCGAACTGGTGCTGGCGTGCCGGCTGTCCATGGGGATCGCGATGGTGGCGATGCTGCTGACGATGTGAGGCGGGGCGGCCGGCCGCGGGCCGACGAGCGGGACCGTTGTCTGCGGCACTTTGCCCGATGGGCCGTGTCCGGGGGTGGTCCGCGCTCCTAGGCTGGCCGCATGATGCTCCCCGCGGCGCTGCTGCTCGGCGTCCTGACCGCCGTCGTCGGTCCCAGGCTGCTCGCGCGGGCCGACTGGCCGGACCGTGAGCCGGTGGTGGCGCTGTGGGTGTGGCAGTGCGTGATCGCGACCGTGCTGCTGTGCTGTGCCCTGTCGATGACGTTCAGCGCGGCGGCCGCCTCGCGGGCGGTCGGCACTCCCGTGTTCGCGACGGCACCGAGCGGGGTGGTGGAGGCGTACGCCCTCGGTACGGCCGGCCCGGCGGCCGCGACCACCGCGGTCGCGCTGGCGTGCGGTGGGCTGTGGAGCGCGGTGATGCTGGTCCGCGAGGTCGTACGGGCCCGCGCCCGGCGGCGGGCCCGGCGGAAGGATCTCCTGGTGCGGGCGCCGCTGCTGCCCGGCGAGGACCCCGGCTCGGAGCGGCTGGTGGTCCTGGAGGGCGAGCACCCCGACGCGTGGTGGCTTCCCGGCTCCCCGCCCCGGCTGGTCGTCACCACGGCGGCGTTGCGCCGGCTGAGGGGCCGTCGGCTGGACGCCGTCCTCGCGCACGAGCGGGGGCACGCGCGGGCCCGGCACGACTGGCTGCTGCACTGCTCCGCCGCGCTGGCGGACGGGTTCCCACGGGTACCCGTGTTCGCCGCGTTCCGCGACGAGATGCACCGGCTGGTCGAGCTCGCCGCCGACGACACGGCCTCCCGCCGCTTCGGCCGGCTGACCACCGCCCTCGCCCTGGTCGAGCTCAACGAGCACCGCGGGGTCTTCGGCCCCTGCCCGGCCTCCCAGGGCCAGATCAGGGCCCGGGTGCACCGGCTGCTGACTCCCCCGGACCGGCTCACGGCGGGGCGCCGGCTGCGGCTGACGGCCGTTGCGTCGCTGGTTCCGGTGATCCCGGTCCTGGTGGCGTTCGCCCCCGGGCTGCGGGCTCTGGGCTAGCACCGCCCAAAGGCGTGCGCCGAGGTTCTCTTCGCTCCGGGGCGTGCGGGCGCTCAGGGCGTCGGTGTTGGCCCCGGACCCCGGCGGTCGGCGAGGATCGCTTCATGCGCTCCCCCCACATGTCTCCCCCCGACCTCGGGCCGCCGCCCCGTCCACCCGGGCACCG
Source organism: Streptomyces sp. GDS52 (assembly GCF_052246875.1). Taxonomy (NCBI): domain Bacteria; kingdom Bacillati; phylum Actinomycetota; class Actinomycetes; order Kitasatosporales; family Streptomycetaceae; genus Streptomyces; species Streptomyces sp. GDS52. The sequence continues at coordinate 6,456,140 of NZ_CM125966.1, read as the reverse complement.
GCACCACCCGGCCGCCCTGTCCATCGGTGTGCCGGCCCTGTGCTCGGTACTGCTGCTGATCCTGGTCGGCGCCGAGTGGCGCCCGCTGACCGGGATGGACGGGGACGTCGCCCGTACCACCCACCGCTGGGCGGTGGACGAACCGGGGCTGACCCAGACGGCCCGCGTCCTGACGGACTGGGTCTGGGACCCGTGGACCATGCGCCTGCTGGCCGGGGCGGTCGCACTGCTGCTGGTGTTCCGGTACGCGGCCCGCTGGACCGCGGGGTGGCTGGTGGTGACCTGCGCCGTGGGGACGGTGCTGCAGCAGGTCCTGAAGGCGGCGGTGGGCCGTGCTCGCCCGGTGTGGGAGAACCCGGTCGACTCGGCCCACTACGCGGCTTTCCCGTCGGGCCACGCCATGACCGCCACCATCGTCTGCGGTCTCCTGCTGTGGCTCCTGCACCGGCACGGCGTGAGCCGGGCCGTGTGGGTGTGGGCCGTGACCGTGGCGGCGCTCTCGGTGGCCGGCGTCGGTCTCACCCGCGTCTGGCTCGGCGTCCACTGGGTGACGGACGTGCTCGGGGGGTGGCTCTTCGGCGCTCTGGTCGTGGCCGTGGCGGTGCGCGTCCACCGGCGGCGGCACCCGTGAGACCGCACGATCCGCGTCTTCCGGATCCTCCCGCGGGGCCTCCGTGACCACTTCCCGGTGCCGGCTCGGCGGGACGCACGAGCGCCGACGCGCCGGACAGCCCGGGCGGCGGCCCGCAGGGCCGGGGTGCGGCTGCTCCTCAGCGCCGTCCCCCTCGGGCGATCCCCCGCGTCGCCCGAGGAGAACGGCAGCCCGGAGCGGGCCCACCAGGGGCCCGACCGGACGCATTGAGTATAGTTGGCTGTCGGCCAGTCAATGCAGGAGTCCAGCATGTCCCCGCGCAGCCCCTCGGTCAATGAAGAATTGCGGAGGCGTTCGAAGGAACGGCTTCTGCAAGCCGCCGTCGAGGTGGTGAGCGAGCGCGGCTACGAGGCGACGACGCTCGGCGACATCGCCGACCGCGCGGGGTCCGCGCGGGGTCTGGTCTCGTACTACTTCCCGGGGAAGCGCCATCTGGTGCAGTCCGCGGTGCACCGGCTGATGCACCGGACGCTGGAGGAAGCGCTGGAGCGCGAACCGCGCACCGACGACGGGCCGGAGCGGATGGCGCGGGCCATCGACGCGATCCTGGGCCTGGCCCGCGACCGTCCCGTGCTGATGCGCCAGCACATGGCCGGGCTGCTGCAGGCCGAGGGTTTCCTGCCCTGCCCCGAGCAGCGGCGCCTGGCCGAACTGCTCAGCGACACCGTCGCCCGGCACGGCTCCAGCAAGGTCGACAGCGACTACCCGATGCTGCGCGCCCTGCTGATGGGCGCCGTGTTCTCGGCCCTGATGCCGGGTGCGCCGATGCCCGTCGAGACACTGCGCGCGGAGTTGTTCAAGCGCTACCGGCTCGACTGGGAGCTGGGTGTCCCGCCCGGCACCGAGGTGCCGGGCGGGACGGGTGCGCCGGACCGGACGGGCCGGACGGACGCAGCCGGCGCAACGGGCCTGCCGGACCGGGCGGATGTGTCGCGGTTCTTCGCGACCGAACCGGCCCCGGAGCCCTCGGCCCCGCCCCGCCGCCCGGCCCCGGACAGCGCCTAGTCCCTGTCGTCGAAGTAGTCAGGCTGTGTCTGCGCGTTGAACTCGCGCAGCTGGATCCTCTTGGCCGGGTCCGTGCGCCGGTCGTCGATCCTCAGGACGTCGAGGCCCTTGGCGATGTCGTTCGAGTAGATGTGGCCGTTGTAGTAGTACGCCGACCAGGAGCCGCCGGTGACGACCTGGTCGGTGGACAGCGGACCCCGCTCGAAGTAGGCGATCTCCTTCGGTTTCGAGGAGTCGGTGAAGTCCCAGACGGAGACGCCGCCCTGGTACCAGGCCTGGACCATGAGGTCCTTGCCCTTGACCGGGATCAACGAGCCGTTGTGGGCCACGCAGTTCTCGGTGTCCGCCTGGTGACGGGGGATCTTGAAGTAGCTGCGGAAGACGAGTCGGCGTTTGTCGCCCTTGCCGACGATGTCGTAGACGCCGTCCGCGCCCCGGTCCGGTCCGACGGCCGCGTTGCAGGTGGCGGCGCCACCGCCGCCCAGCTCGTCGGTGAACACGACCTTGTCGGCCCGCTGGTTGAAGGTCGCCGAGTGCCAGAAGGCGAAGTTGACGTTGTCCTGCACCCGGTCGATCACCTGGGGACGCTCGGGGTTCTTGATGGAGAACAGGATGCCGTCGCCCATGCAGGCACCGGCGGCGAGGTCCTCGGACGGCAGCACGGTGATGTCGTGGCAGCCCGTGGTCTTGGAGACGCCCGGATGGGTGGGCGCGCCCGGGTTTCCGCCGCCGTCGGGCCCCTCACCGGGGAACAGCACCGGGAACCCGACCACCGCCGCCTTGTGCGGGGCCTTGCGCGGCACCTTGATGACGGAGATGCCGTCGTGCGGCGGCTGGCAGTCGGGGTAGGCGGCGTTCGGCGAGTACGAGGAGACGTAGACGTAGACGTTCTTGCGCTCGGGCACCAGCGTGTGGGTGTGCGAGCCGCAGGCGGTCTCGACGGCCGCGACGTAGCGCGGGTTCCGCTTGTCGCTGATGTCGAACACCTTCATGCCCTCCCACGAGGACTTCTCGGTCGCCGGTTGCGTGGTGCTGTTGCAACTGCTGTCGCTGCGCGAGGAGTCGGTGGAGAGGAACAGCAGGTCACCGGAGACGGAGATGTCGTTCTGGGAGCCGGGGCACAGCACCTGGGCCACCGTCCTCGGTGACTTCGGGTTGCTGATGTCGAAGATGCGGAAGCCGTCGTAGTTGCCCGCGAAGGCGTACCGGCCCTGGAACGCCAGGTCCGAGTTGAACCCGGTCAGCGCGTCCTTGGGGATGTTGGCCACGTGCCGGATGTTGTCGGAGTGGACGACCTCGTCCTGGGCGGGTGTCTCGCCGCTCTCGATGGCCTCACGCACCTCGGCCTGCGCGCTTCGGGACATCTCCTTCGGGGCGGTCGGCTCGTCCCCGGGGTCGGGGATCGCCGCGGCCGGTGCGGCGGTGAGCAGCGCGGCCAGCAGCCCCCCGGCTGCTGCGGCAACTCCCAGCCGTCTGCGCCGGGTTCGGGGATCTTTCAACAGGATCACTGTCTTTCCTCCCTTGTACCGTTCGGCTCGGAACGGGTGGTGCACCGGCAGTATCGTCCTGGCCATGCGCATGGCAACAGTGCGCGACACACTCATAACGAAGTTTTCCGATCACTGTCGCGCGGAAGCGTGCTAGGACGGTCGTCGGCACTCACGAGGTGTCCCGCAGCCCTCCCCCAGAGGGGGTGTCCCCAGCCACAGGAGGTCCCGTGCTCTTCCGCCGTGTGTCACGCGTGTCCGTCGTCGCGACCGGACTGACCGCCCTGGCCGTACTCGGGCTCGCGGGCTGCGAATCCGACACGGACGACGCCAAGTCGGCTGCGGCCGAAGGGCCTTCGGTGATCGCCCCGGGCGAGCCCGGGCAGCCGAACCGGACCCTGTCGGCCGCGGAGGCCGCGGAGCAGCGCGCCGAGGACGACTCCCCCAACTCCGCGGACGTCTCCTACACCCGCATGATGATCGAGCACCACTCCCAGGCCCTGGAGATGACTGCTCTGGTCCCGGACCGGGCCGAGTCACCGAAGATCGTCAAGCTGGCCGAGCGGATCGCGGCCGCGCAGCAACCGGAGATCAAGGCGATGGAGGGCTGGCTGACGACGCACAAGAAGACCAGGAAGGCCGACGGGCACGACCACGGCCACGACCATGCGGCGATGCCCGGGATGGCGACCCCCGCCCAGCTCAAGAACCTGCACGCGGCCGAGGGAAAGACCTTCGACCAGCTCTTCCTCACCCTGATGATCGCCCATCACGAGGGGGCGATCACCATGGCCACGGACGTGAAGGCGCAGGGCAACAACCTCCAGATCGAGGAGATGGCCGACGACGTGGTGGCCCAGCAGACGAGCGAGATCACGCGGATGCGCGATCTCCTGTGACGTCCGCGCCGGGGCCGTTCACCGCCGGGTGTGACGCGGGGTCAGCAGGCCCGCGTCACGTGCCCGGCCGATGACCCGCAGCGCACCGCGCCGGCTGTATCCGGTCGCGCACATCACGGCGAGCACCGGGTCGGCGCCCTCCTCCTGGGCCGCGCGGTACTCCCGCGCCACGAAACGCCTCCCCACGGGCCCCTGCGGCCCGACCACGTGGGTCCGCCGCTCCCCCGTACCGGACAGGACACCGGCGGCCGGTTCGTCCTCGGCGCCGCAGGCCCGCGCGAGCGGCCCCTCGATCCAGTCGGCGAACAGCGCCAGGTCCTCCAGCGACAGCGCGGGCCGGGCCCGTACGTCCTCGACGCAGACGCTGTGCCCGGACACCATCGCGAGCGCCTCGACCCCGGCTCCGTCCGCGAAGGTCAGCCGCACATCGAACCAGCGCGTCGTGTGCTCCCCTTCGCGCACCTCCCAGGCAGGCCACACGGACACGGCACCGTCCGCCGGAGAACGATCGGAAAGATGAAGAAAGCACTCCTCAAGCACGCCCGCAACGTAACCACGTGAGCACTTTCCATACGAACGAACACGCACCCCGAGCGGTGGACGGCACCCTGTCAGCGGAGCGGGTGCCACTTCGGCCGTGCGGCCGAGGAGTCGGGGAGACGACACTTTCACCCCTCCGCAGAAGAACGCGCTCACTACGGCTGCAGATGGCTGAATAGCTGCCGCACGGGACGTTGACCAGAAAGCGCTTTCCCTCTACCTTCCGTTCAGCGACGTGAACCTCACGCATCCATGGCACCTCCGCACCCCGCGTCGCCGACACCCCCACATCACGACAGAAGGAACCGGAACATGACTTCGGTGACAACACCGCGCGCCCGTGGGCGGGCGCTGACCGGCGCACTGGCCACCCTCGGACTCTCGGTTGGCATGCTTATGACAGCCGGTGTCTCCCCGGCCGGCGCCGCCACCTGGCCGTCTCCCAACGGCAGCGAGGGCGTCTCCTCCACCATCTCGGTGTCCGGCACCAAGGACTACGGGATGAAGCGCCTCTACGGCACCGGCGCCCTGGGCTCCGGCAGCCAGGACGAGGACCAGGGCCCGATCCTGGAGCTGGCGGACGGCGCGGTCCTGAAGAACGTCATCCTCGGCGCCCCGGCCGCCGACGGCGTCCACTGCAAGGGGTCCTGCACGCTGCAGAACGTGTGGTGGGAGGACGTCGGCGAGGACGCGGCGACCTTCAAGGGCAAGTCCTCGTCAGCCGTCTACACCGTCAGCGGCGGCGGGGCGAAGGAAGCCAGCGACAAGGTGTTCCAGTTCAACGGCGCCGGGACGCTGAACGTGTCGAACTTCGCGGTCAAGAACTTCGGCACCTTCGTGCGCTCCTGCGGCAACTGCTCCACGCAGTACAAGCGCACCATCAACCTCAACACGATCGAGGTGAACTGGAAGGGCGGCAGGATCGCCGGGATCAACACCAACTACGGCGACAGCGTGTCCCTGCGCAACATCACGGTCGTCGGGGACAGCAGCAAGAAGATCATCCCCTGCCAGAAGTACATCGGCAACAACACCGGCAAGGAGCCCAGCACCAACGGCTCGAACGCCGACGGCACGTACTGCAAGTACGGATCGTCCGACATCACCTACAAGTAGCCCTTCCCGGCACAATGGCCCCCCACGGTGAGGCGGCGGCCGTACGGAGCGCCCCGCGCGGTGCTCCGTACGGCCGCCGCGCCGTGCCGGGCCCGCCCGCCCGCCCCGCCCGCCGCCGGCCGGCCCCGTCACCGCCGGCCCCGTCCGCGCTACCTCCGCCCGCCCACGCTCGCGCGGATCTCGCCGATGAGTTCACGCCGGTAGTCGGTGTACGCGGCCCGCAGCGCCTCGCCCGGCCAGTCGGCGGGGAGGAGGGCCGCAGGCAGGACGGGATCGGTGAGCAGGTGGCGCACGACGGCCGCGAAAGCGGTGAGCCGGTCGGCGGGACGGTCGGCGCCGTCGATGTGCGCGAGGAGCGCGCGGGCCGTGCCCGCCCAGGCGTCCAGCGCCCACAGACTCCCGGCCAGGTCGGCGGCGGGCCGGCCGGGGCGGGCCGTGTAGTGCTGGGCCACCCGGCCGAGAGGCACGGACAGCGGGCGGTCCAGGTTGGCCGGCCGGAGCCACACGCCCTCGCGGAGTTCGGCGAGCCGGAGGGCGGTCAGCCGGGTGCGCAGCTCCGCCCGCTCGGCGGGACCACGTCCCGTCGCGGTGATCACCACCATCTCCCAGTCGCCGTCCCACGCGCGCGTGCTCGGCCGTACGGCCTCGTCCTGGCGGGTCTGGCGGTCGAGCAACCGGTCACTGAGGCGGTAGCCGGCACCGGTCTCGGTGCGCACCAGATCACCGGCGGCCACCATCCGGCTGAGGGCGGCCCGCAGCGTGGACCCGCCGACGCCGAAGCGCTCCACGAGCCGCCCCAGTTCCCGCGCCGAAAGCTGTGGCGGGTGCGTGCCGAGCAGCAGGCTCAGCACGACCGACCGCGCGGACAGGGGACGTAGCCGCAGGTCACCGGTTGGCTCCAGGTCGTTCATCCGCATGGATCCGTACTGTACGGCGCGCTTGTCGCCCCGCGGTGCACTGCCGGACGCCATGCGTTGCATCATTGCTACAGTCGCAGAAATAATGCAACACTCGGTGTATGGCCACGACAATCGCGCACGAGCAGCACGGCGGACTCGCCGCCTCTCCCGGGGGACACGCGGCACCGGAGGCACTCGCGGCACCCCGCGGGTACGCCACGCACGACGTTCTGAACCAGCCCGCTCCCCTGGCCCCCTACGACGCCTCCGACGACACCGCCCTCCTGGAGGGGGTGCGGCGCGAGGGCGCCGGCTGGGCGGAGGAGGATCTGCGGCGGCTCGGCAGGCTGGCCGGCAGTGCCCGGGTGCAGGAGTGGAGCGAACAGGCCAACCGCCACGAGCCCGAGCTGCGCACGCACGACCGGTACGGCAACCGGATCGACGAGGTCGAGTTCCATCCGAGCTGGCACCACCTGATGCGCACGGCCGTCGTCGAAGGGCTGGCCGGCGCGCCCTGGGCGGACGACCGGCCCGGCGCCCATGTCGCGCGCACCGCCGGCGGACTCGTGTGGGGGCACACGGACGCGGGGCACGGCTGCCCGACCTCCATGACGTACGCGGCGGTGCCCGTCCTGCGCCGGCAGCCGGAGCTGGCCCGGGTGTACGAGCCGTTGCTGACCGGCCGGGAGTACGAGCCGGGCCTGCGGGTGCCGGGCGAGAAGCGCGGGCTGCTGGCCGGCATGGGGATGACGGAGAAGCAGGGCGGCTCCGACGTCCGGACCAACACCACGAGGGCGACGCCGACCGCGGAGCCCGGTGTGTACACGCTGCGGGGACACAAGTGGTTCACGTCGGCGCCGATGTGCGACGTGTTCCTGGTGCTGGCGCAGGCCCCGGGGGGTCTGTCGTGCTTCCTGCTGCCGCGCGTGCTGCCCGACGGTACGCGCAACACGTTCCGTATCCAGCGGCTGAAGGACAAGCTGGGCAACCGGTCCAACGCGTCCTGCGAGCCGGAGTTCGACGGGACCGTCGCCTGGCTGGTCGGCCCGGAGGGGCAGGGCGTGAAGACCATCATCGAGATGGTCAACTGCACCCGGCTGGACTGCGTGATGATGTCGGCGGCGCTGATGCGCAAGACGCTCGTCGAGGCAGGGCACCACGTGCGCCACCGCAGTGCCTTCGGGGCCCGGCTGATCGACCAGCCGCTGATGCGCAACGTGCTGGCCGATCTCGCCCTGGAGTCGGAGGCCGCGACGGCGCTGACCCTGCGACTCGCCGGGGCGGCCGACCGCGCGGTGCGCGGGGACGCGCAGGAGGCCGCGTTCCGCCGGATCGCGACCGCCGTCGGCAAGTACTGGGTCACCAAACGGGGCCCGGCCTTCACCGCCGAGGCGCTGGAGTGCCTGGGCGGCAACGGCTACGTCGAGGAGTCGGGCATGCCCCGGCACTACCGCGAGGCCCCGCTGCTGTCGATCTGGGAGGGCTCGGGCAACGTCAACGCCCTCGACGTGCTGCGGGCGCTGGGCCGGGACACGGCCACGGCGCAGGCGTTCTTCGCCGAACTCGCGCTCAGCCGCGGGGCGGACGCCCGGCTGGACGCGGCCGTGAGCCGGCTCGAGGACCGTCTGGCACAGGGTTCGCAGGCGGGGGCCCGGCGGCTGGTGGAGCAGTTGGCCCTGGTCCTCCAGGGCTCCCTCCTCGTCCGGCACGCCCCGTCCGCGGTCGCCGACGCCTTCTGTGCGACGCGGCTCGGCGGTGACTGGGGGCACTCGTTCGGCACGCTGCCCGACGGGGCCGATCTGGGTTCGATCGTGGACCGCGCGCTTCCGGCCCCGTAGGCCGCCGCACCGGTCCGACCTGCGACGACGCCTGATCCAAAAGTGACTGTCAGTGGCGGGGTGCAGACTGGCCGGTGTTCGGAACGGATGCGTCGGCGAGGGCGTCGGCGACGTCGCGGAGGTGATCGGCATGACCGAGGTACTGCTCGCCGTGGGCACCCGCAAAGGCCTGTTCATCGGGCGCCGGCGGGGCGGCGTCTGGGAGTTCGACGACAGCCCCTGCTTCAACGCCCAGGCGGTGTACTCGATCGCCGTCGACACCCGGGGCGCGGTCCCCCGGCTGCTGGTCGGCGGGGACAGCGCGCACTGGGGCCCGTCCGTGTTCCACTCCGACGACCTGGGCCGCACCTGGACCGAACCGGCGCGGCCCGCCGTCAGGTTCCCCAAGGACACGGGGGCGTCGCTGGAGCGGGTCTGGCAGCTTCATCCGGCCGCGGCGGAGCCGGACGTGGTGTACGCGGGCACGGAACCGGCCGCGCTCTACCGCTCGGAGGACCGCGGGGAGACCTTCGAGCTGGTCCGTCCGCTGTGGGAGCATCCGACCCGCTCGAAGTGGGTGCCGGGCGGTGGCGGCGAGGGTCTGCACACCGTGCTGACCGACGAGCGGGATCCGCGTGCGGTGACGGTGGCCGTGTCCGCGGCGGGCGTGTTCCGCACCCGCGACGGCGGCGTCAGCTGGGCCCCCTCCAACTCCGGTGTCTCCGCGGTGTTCCTGCCGGATCCGAACCCGGAGTTCGGGCAGTGCGTGCACAAGGTCGCCCGGGACGCGGTGACACCGGACCGGCTGTATCTGCAGAACCACTGGGGTGTGTACCGCAGCGACGACGCGGGCGTGCGGTGGACGGACATCGGCGGGGGTCTGCCGTCGACGTTCGGTTTCGCGGTGGTGGCGCATCCGCATCGAGGTGACACGGCGTACGTGTTCCCGATCAACGCCGACTCCGACCGGGTCCCGGCCGGCCGGCGCTGCCGCGTCTTCCGCACCACGGACGCGGGCGGGAGCTGGGAGCCGCTCACCGAGGGCCTGCCGCAGGGCGATCACTACGGCACGGTGCTGCGTGACGCGATGTGTCACGACGGCGCCGACCCCGCGGGCGTGTACTTCGGCAACCGTAACGGCGAGGTGTACGCGTCGGCCGACGACGGCGACAGCTGGCAGCAGCTCGCGGCGCATCTGCCGGACGTGTTGTGCGTGCGGGCCGCAGTGGTCTGAAGGGCTGAGGACTGAGGAGGTTGAGGGGGTGAGGACCGGAGAGATCCCAGGCCCCGCAGTGCGGACCGGTCGGATGCGCACCGCGGGACTCGGGTCGTCGGGTCCGTCCTCCTGACGGGCCCGGGGACCCGCGTCAACGGCCCTGCTGAACCGCCGCGTTCGTCTCCTGGGCCGACGGCAGCCGCCAGTCGACGGGGTCGGCGCCCTGCCGGACCAGGAAGTCGTTGGCCCGGCTGAACGGGCGCGAGCCGAAGAAGCCCCGGTCCGCCGACATCGGCGAGGGATGAGCCGACTCGATGGCGGGATAGTCCCCGAGCAGCGGACGCAGATTGCGCGCGTCCCGGCCCCACAGGATCGACACCAACGGGCCTCCCCGCGCGGCGAGGGCACGGATCGCCTGCTCCGTGACCTCCTCCCAGCCCTTGCCCCGGTGAGCGGCCGGCTTGCGCGGGGCGGTGGTGAGCGCCCTGTTGAGCAGCAGGACCCCCTGCTCGGTCCACGGGGTCAGATCGCCGTTGGCGGGCCTGGGCAGGCCCAGGTCCGCGTTCAGTTCCCGGTAGATGTTCTCCAGGCTGCCCGGCAGCGACCGCACGTCCGGCGAGACCGCGAAACTCAGGCCGATCGCCATTCCCGGTGTGGGGTACGGGTCCTGACCGACGATCAGGACGCGCACGTCGTCGAAGGGTTGCTGGAACGCCCGCAGCACGTTCGCTCCCGCCGGGAGGTACGTCCGGCCGGCCGCCACCTCGGCGCGCAGGAAGTCCCCCATGGCCGCGATGCGTCCGGCCACCGGTTCCAGGGCCTTCGCCCAGCCGGGCTCAACAAGTTCATGCAAGGGTCGTGGTGCCACGCCGGATCACTCTAGTGGCTCGCACCGACAGCCCGCACCAAGCGGTCCGGCCCCTGCGCCGGAAGCCGTCCGGGCGCTAGTGTTCCTCCCCGTCATGGTCGTCGAGGAGGTGGGGGGACGCGGTGTCTTCGTCCGCCGGGCCCGGATTCGTCGCCGTGGATTCCGGGGGCTCCGGACTGCGTGTCGTCGTCGGTGCCGCCGGGCGCGGTCCGCTCGCCCGGGGCGCTTCCGGTGAACCGGTGCGGACCGGTTCCCGGGGAATCGACCCGGGGCATCTCATGGAGCAACTCGTGCCCATGGCACGGGGGCTGGCCACCGAGGCCGGGATCGGGCGGCTGGACACGGCGGCCGTCGGTGCGGCCGGGCTGGCCAGCCTCGGGGACGCGCTGCGCGCCGAGCTGCCGGGGGCGCTGGCCCGGGAGCTGGGGGTACGGCGGGTGGCACTGGCCGCCGACGCCGTCACCGCCTACGTCGGCGCCCTGGGGCCCCGGCCGGGTGCCGTGATCGCCGCCGGCACGGGTCTGATCGCCGTCGGCACCGATCTGACCGGGTGGCGCCGGGCGGACGGCTGGGGGCATCTGCTCGGCGACTGCGGCGGCGGCGCGTGGATCGGACGGGCCGGGCTGGAGGCGGCGCTGCGCGCCCACGACGGACGGGACGGCGGCTCCGGCCGGCTGCTGGCGTGCGCCGAGGAGATGTTCGGCCCGGCGGCCGCGCTGCCCGGCCACCTGTACCCGCGCACCGACCGGGCGGCCGTCCTCGCCTCCTTCGCACCCCGGGTGGCGGAGTGCGCCGACGACGACGCCGTCGCCGCGGACATCCTGCGGGCAGCGGCCCGGCACATGGCCGACTCGGCGGCGGCCGTCTACCCGGAGACGGGTGCGGGTGCGGGTGCGGTCGAGCCTCTGGTGGCGCTCACCGGTGGCCTGTTCAACATGGGCGCCCCGCTTCTCGCACCCCTGGACGAGGAGTTGGCCAAGCGGCTGCCGGGGGCTCGACGGGTGGCGGCCAAGGGCAATCCGCTGCATGGGGCGGTGTGCATCGCCACCGACCTCGCGACCGGCTCGTTCACCCTTCCGAGTGACGAGAAGATGCTGTGCGTGACGAGTCCGGCAGGTGGAGGGGACACCGTCGCTCCCGGCGCCGACACATAACACAACAGACATATCCGGATGGATGTCTCGCAGACGTACCCTCCCCGAACAGAGGAGCCCAGGAAACCACTAACATTCCGCTCCATGAGCACCCCCACTGGGCCCGCGTCCGGCCTGCCAGTACGAATGCCGCGCCCCCGCCAGCCCGGACGGCACCGCCGTCCCGAGCCTCTGGTGGCTCCCGAGGGCGCGCCCGCGCTCGTCCTCGCCGTGCCGGGTACTCCGAGCAGCGCCACCCGTTCCCTCGCGGACGAGGTCGTGAGCATCGCCCGCTCCGAACTCCCCGGCCTAGACGCTCGGATCGGTTACCTCGACGGAGACGACGAGGAGTTTCCCACGCTGCAGGCGGTACTCGCGCACGCCGCCGAGGAGCGCACCGCCCGCTTCGAGCAGGCTCGTGCCGCCGGCATGGACGTCAAGGAACCTGACGGCCCCGTCGCCGTCGTCGTGCCGCTGCTCGCCGGTCCGGACAGCGCGCTGCTGCGCCAGGTCCGTCAGGCGCTGATGGACAGCCGCGTCGCCGCCGAGCTGACCGATGTGCTCGGTCCGCACCCGCTGCTCGCGGAGGCTCTGCACGTGCGACTGTCCGAGGCCGGTCTGGCCCGCGCCGACCGGGCCCGGCTGTTCACCGTGGCGACCGCCGCGGACGGCATCATCCTCGCCTCCGTGGGCGGTGACGAGGCCGTGCAGGCGGCCGGGATCACCGGCATGCTGCTCGCCGCGCGTCTCGCCGTGCCGGTGATCGCGGCAGCCCTGGACGAGGAGGGCTCGATCGCGTCGGTGGCCGAGCAGCTGCGCAACTCCGGTTCGCAGCAGCTGGCTCTCGCGCCGTACCTGATCGGTCCCGAGATCGACGCGAGCCTGGTCGAGGAGGCCGCGAAGGAGATCGACTGCTCCGCCTCCGAGGCGCTGGGCCCCTACCCGGCGATCGGCAAGCTCGCCCTTGCCAAGTACACGTCCGCGCTGGGCATCGCCCCGCAGCAGGCGCAGAGCGCTCCGGCGCACTGACCGGGGCGGCTCATCCGCTCGCACGACGCCGAAGGGCTCGCTCCGACCACTTCCGTTCCAGTGGTCAAAGCGGGCCTTTCGGCTTTGCGCCCGCCGGGGTGGCGGCTCTCAGCCGACGACCACGCAGGACGCCGCCGCCACCGGGATCGCACCGCCGCGCCGCGGTACGCCCGTGTCCGGGTCGACCGCGAACCAGGTCACGTCCCCGGAGCGTTCGTTCGCGACGTACAGGAAGCCGCGGGACTCGGTGAGCGCGCGGGGCCAGTGACCGCCGCAGGGCACGGTGGCGGTCAGCCGCAGCCCGGCCGCCCCGTCCGTCCCTGCCGCCCCCTCTGCGTCTGTCTCGACCGCGAGAACCGACAGCACGTCCTCGCCGCGGGTCGCGGTCCACACGAAGCGCCCGTCGGGCGAGACGGCGACATCCGACGGGTAGGCGTCGCCCGCCGGGGTGCCGGGCAGGACCGGGATCTCGGCCAGCGGCCGGAGCGCGCCCTCGGCGGCGTCCCAGCGGCAGACGACCAGGGTGGGGCTGAGTTCGTTGAGGACGTACGCGCGTGTGCCGTCCGGATGGAAGGCCAGGTGCCGGGGGCCGGAGCCGGGGCGCAGCGCGACCTCCCGGTGCTGCTCGGGAGCGCCGTCGGCCAGGTCGTACACCCGCACCGAGTCCGTACCGAGGTCGACGCCGACCGCCCAGCGGCCGCTCGGGTCCGGCAGTATCTGGTGGGCGCGCGACCCCTGCCGTCCCTGCGGGTGGGGACCCGGGCCGGTGTGCCGGAACACCCCGGACGCGGACCGTCCCAGGCCGCCGTCGGCGCGGACGGGGACGGCGGTGACGCTGCCGGAGCCGTAGTTGGCGGTGAGGACGTGTCCGGCGAAGACGCAGAGGTGAGTCGGCCCGTTCGCGTGGACCGGCACCGGAGGGCCGCCCGGCTCCAGCACGTCCCCCGCCCCGGTACCGGGCACCCGGTACGCGGCCACGGCCCCTTCGGCCGTCTCGCTGACCGCGTAGAGCGTCCCTCCGTCGGGCGAGAGCGTCAGGCAGGAGGGGTCGGGCAGATCCTTCAGGGTGCCCAGGACGGTCAGTGCGCCGTCCTCGGGGGCGACAGCGGTGGTGACGATGCCCGGGCCTCCCGCCGCCGTGAACGATCCGATGAACGCCCGCCGTCTGCCGTCCGTCACGCCTGATCCCCTCCGGTTCCCCGCCGTCCGCGGCTGCTCCTGCCGGTCTCCACCGGCCTGCACCGGTCTCCGGCCGGTTTCCTCCCGACCGGAGCGACGCTAGCAGCCGATCCCTCCAGGTCTAGACCAAAGCCCGCCGTTCGTCCGCCCAGGCATCGCACACCTGCTCCCGACGCTCGGAGTCACGTGTGATCTTCGGCACTTCCGGCTCCGGTGCCTCCCCCCTCCCGGAGCCGCGACGGCGTCACCCTGCTGGACGAAATCTGGACGGGAGCACCCTCGGCAGCAAGAACGCCCTGGTCACACGGGGGCGGCCCGTCGTGGCCGCCTGGGTGCCGGCCTGCCGGGCGGGGCCGACGGCATCGCAGGGCCGCACCGGCCGTCGTCACCGGGTGCCGACGGCAGAAGATTCCTTCCGGAACGGTGATTGTTTCGCCACCGCCGTCCGTACTCCCTGGCGTTGGGCTGTTGATACACCAGGAGGAACGATGCGCATCTCGCGCAGCACGGCAGGAACCGCGTTCGTGGGCGGAGCCATGGTTCTCACCCTCTCCGCGCTCGCCTACCCCACCATGCTGGGCGTGCAGAACACCTCGAGCACCCAGGACCGGGTCGTCGCCAATACGCAGTACGGCCAACTGACCGAGGCCGACCGTGACTTCGTGGTCAAGGTGCGCGCCGCCGGACTGTGGGAGCACCCCCTGGGCCTGCTGTCGATGGAGCGGGGCACGACGCCGGAGATGAAGGAGGTGGGCGAGCACCTGGTCGTGGGGCACGGACGGCTCGACGAGAGCTGCCGCAGGATCTCCCTCGAGCTGGGCATCACCCTGCCCAACCAGGCCTCGCCCCAGCAGGAGCAGTTCGTGGAGACCATCAAGGCCACCAACGACAAGGAGTTCGACACCACGGCCGTGAACATCATGCGGGTGACGCACGGCCAGATCTTCTCGGTGATCGCCAAGGTCCGGGCCAACACCAGGAACACCCTGGTGCGGCAGCTGGCGGACCAGGCCAACGACACCGTGCTCGACCACATCACGGTCCTGGAGAAGACCGGACTGGTCAATCACGAACAGGTCAACTTCCAGCAGACCAGCCCGCCCAAGATGCCCCGGGAGCAGGTGACGCCGCCGGCTCCGCAGGCGGGCGCCCCGGTGCTGGTGCTCGAGATCCCCGAGGAGCTGAAGGACCTCAACACGGTCTCCCCGGCGCCGACGCCCGGTGAGGCGGTGAAGTAGGCGCCCCGGAACCCGGGAGACGGACGTCAGGACCCGCGGCGGGGGTTGCCCCGGCGCGGGTTCTTCGGTGTGCCGCCGGTGCCCTTCCGCCGCCCGCCGCCGGCCGGCCCGCCTGCCGCCTGCTGCCGACGGGCACCGCCCTTCTCGGCGGCCCGCCCGGGCTTCTCCTGCTTCTTCTGCTTCTTCTGCTTCTCCTGCTTCTCCTGCGCGGAAGGCTGGGGCCGGGTGCGGCCCCGGGTGCTGTTGACGGTCCGGCCGCGGACGATCCCGATGAAGTCCTCCACCGAGTCGGTGGTCGCGGCCTCGGGCCACGCCAGCGCCACGGTCGACTCGGGGGCGTCCCTGAGCGGCCGGTGAGTGAGGTCCTTGCGGTGGTGCAGCCGCGCCAGGGACAGCGGTACGACGAGCACACCGATCCCGGCCGCGACGAGCTGGACGGCGTCGGCGGTGGTCGCGGGCCGTTCGAGAGCGGGCTTCCCGGGCAGGGTCTCCCACAGGAGGACGTCGTCGAGGGGGTGCAGCACGATCTCGTCGGCCAGGTCCTCGGGGGCCACCTCGTCGACCGCCGTCACGAGGTGGTCCTTGGGAACCACGACGACCGTCTGCTCGCTGTAGAGGGGAATCGCGCTGAACACCGTCCGGTCGACGGGCAGCCGGACGAGGCCCGCGTCGGCGTCCCCGTTCAGCAGCAGGTCGGCCGCCTGTGCGGCGGGCACCTGGGTGAGGGTCAGCGGGACACCGGGCAGTCGCTCGTTCCAGACGCGTGCCCACTTGCCGGGCATCACCCCGGGTGCGTACACGAGCCGGAACGATGGGGACACATCGGAGCCTGTCACCGGACCAGGTTACCGGCCCCGTCCACCGATCATGGTCGGCGGTCGCGCACACGGTCGATACCCTGGACACCATGACGTCGCACCAGAGCACCCAGACGATGAAGCCCGCGACCGCGGCGAAGAAGCTGGGTGTGTACCTCGAGGCCACCCCCGCCGAATTCCGGGAGGGTGTCGTCTCACGCGCCGAGCTGAACGCGCTCCAGGCGGACCCGCCCCAGTGGCTGCGCGACCTGCGGCGCAACGGCCCGCACCCCCGACCGGTGGTCGCGGCCAGGCTGGGCATCTCCATCTCGGGTCTCGCCCGCGGCGGAATCACCGAGCCCCTCACCACGGATCAGATCAACGCCCTGCGGGAGGAGCGCCCCGAGTGGCTGGAGCGGGAGCAGGCCACCCAGGCGGAGGTCCGCAAGGAGGCGGAGCGCATCCAGCAGCGGAACGAGGAGCGCGCGAAGCGCAACGACTGATCGGCCGATCCCCACCGCGCCTTCCCTCACCACCGAACACCCCCGAACGACCTCGAACACCCCCGCACGGGCTTTCCCCTCGGGGGTGTTCTCGTCTGCACGCGCCCCCGCGTGCCGCGATGCCGACGGAACGCGAGCCTGCCCCACCCCTTCCGTCACATAGAAATATCTACGACCATGGCTGCACGCCGGGTCGGCACGCGGACGACCGTCGGCCCGTGACCAGCACGCGCCCGCAGCGGCGCAGCCGACCGTGCGCGGGGTGGGACATGCAGAGCACCGGATGGAGACAGGCCGTCGAATGGCTGGCCGCGGCGGCCAAAGACCCTCGGCAGTGCAAACGGGAATGGGACCACGGCACGGGGACGGCACTGCTCGCCGCAGGACGGTACTGGGACGTGCTGAGCGTTCCCGACCGGCTCGGACTGCTCGCCCTGGACCTCCTGTGGAGCGATCCGCTGAAGGTGCCTGGACCCACCCTGGTGGATGTCATGGCACGCAGAGTCGGATTCTTCCTGCCGCCCGACCCGTCCGGCCAGTGGATCGGGTTCGGCGTGCGGCACGTCAGCCGTGGCTCCTGGGTGGCGGTGCCCCCGCCGTACCGCCCCACCGGCCGCCTGGAATGGCTCGTCCCCCCGGACGGCACCGGCACCCTGCACTGCCCCACCACCCTCGAACAGGCCCTGCGCACAGCCACCGGCACCCTCGCCGTCCTGACCCCACCCGGCCCGGAACCGACGGAGCCGGACGGCTGGTGAGTGCCTCGCCGGGCTGATCAGTGGTCCGCCTGATCGCGCCGAGCCGACCGGCCGGGCCCCTGCGGGCCTCGACCACCGACCACGTCGCCCGCTCACGGAGTTCCTCGGGGTACTCACGGGGAGCAGGGACGCTCGACATCCTTCCGAGTCTTCGATGTCTCCCTCAGACGCGGGGACGGTCCCATCACCCGCTGCCGAGTTCTTGTGTGCGCGCCAGTACGCCTTCCGCCAGGCTGCGGAACTCCCGGTAGCAGGTCTGCACGTACTTCTGGGTGCTGCCGAGCGCACCGTCGGCGGCCTTCAGATCGAACATGGGCTTTCTGGCGTCGTGCGCGAGTCTCATGAGGCTGCGGTAGTCGCGCAGGGTGGCGATGTGGTGCCGGTCGTCACCGGGCTCCACCACTCCCTCGTCCAGCACGGCCGCTGTACGGCTTCGTACGGCAGGTGTACGGGTCGAAGCCCGTGGCCGGAACGGCTCACCGATCGTTGCCGTCACAAGGAACCACTGCGCAGAACAGGGGGCGTGATGAGCAGGACGACCCAGCGGGAATGCGGAACCACCGGTCAGCGCCGGCCGGACAAGGAACGCCCGGCAGCCTGGAGCGCCTACGGCAAGCTCGTCCGCCTCTTCCGCGAACGCGCCGGCCTCACCCAGCAGGCCCTCGCCGAGGCGATCGACTACTCGATGGAGCAGGTCGCTTCCGTCGAGCAGGGGCGGAGACCGGCCAAGGCGGCCTTCACGGAAGCCGCGGAGCGGGTGCTGGAGGCGGGCGGGGCGCTGCGGGTGCTCCAGGAGGACGTGGACCGGGCCAAACTGCCCGTCTTCTTCCAGGACTTCGCCCTGCTGGAGGCCGAGGCGGTGAGCAGGTTCTCGTACGACCCCCTGTTGATTCCCGGGTTGCTGCAAACCGAGGCATACGCACAGGCGCTGCTTGAAGCGCATTTTCCGCCTCTGTCCGATGAGATCGTCGAGCAAAGGGTCGCGGCTCGCCTTGCGCGTCAGGCGCTGCTGAGCCGCAAGAACCCGCCCATGGTCTTCGTGTTCGTCGTGGAGGAAGCAGCGATCCTGCGGGTGGTCCGCAGCACTGCCATCATGCAAGGACAGTTGGAGCACCTGCTGATGTGCTCGAAGATGCGCAACGTCGAACTCCAGGTCATGCCCACGGTCCGAGGTGCCCACAGCGGACTCAACGGGCCGATGGTGCTGATCGAGTCGACTGACCGCAAGCAGTTCGCGTACATCGAGGCACAGGACGTCGTAAGCGTCAGGTCCGACCGGCACGAGGTCAGCGAGTTCTGGCTGCGGTATGGGATGCTGCGCACGCAGGCCCTCAACACCGAGGAGTCCTCCCGTCTCATCGAGCGCATGGCAGGGGAGCTATGAGCACCGATCAGGGCATCGAGCAGTCCAGTGAACTCGCCTGGTTCAAGAGCAGCTACAGCGGAACGAGCGGCGGGGACTGCGTAGAGGTGGCCGTCGGCTCGGACACCGTGTATGTACGGGACTCGAAGGCCGTGGACGGCGGGCCCGTACTGCGGGTCGGCCAGGCCGAGTGGACCGCGTTCGTGGCGCTCGCGGCTCTGTAGCACCGCTGGAGTTCCGGAGCGCAACAACGGGCTCGTCCGCGCCACTTCCGCCTCCCGACGCCTATCGGCGGTTGCGGGGTGACAGGTCCATTCGGATCGCGCTGGACCTGCACGACCTGGACCAGGCCCGTCGAAGTGGCACAGGCCGTGGCCTCGGCGGGTGCCGAGTTCATCGAGGTCGGCGATCCGTTGATCAAGACGGTGGGTGTCACCGCCGTGGAGCGGATCAAGCGAGCCGTCCCCCACACCACCGTCGTCGCGGAGATGATGTCGGCCGACTGGGGACGCGACCAGGTGGTGCCGACGGCCGAGTACGGAGCGGACGCGGTCTTCCTCATCGGGCCGGCCACCATCGCGAGCGTGTCGGCAGCTGTCGACGCGGGGCGGCGGCTGGGCGTGCCCATCCTGCTGGACGTACCGTCCGGACATGTCTCCGCGCACTGGATCGCCGACAGGGAGCAGGCCGGTGTGGACGGCTTCGCCATCACCACCGACATCGACATCGGGGTCGGGAGCAACCATCCCCTGGCCCGCTCCCAGGCGCTCCACAGCTGGACGAGGCTGCCGGTCGCCGTGTCCGGCGGTTTCAGCTCGACCGACCGGATGGTGCTGCGCAGCCCCGAATGGGACGTGCTCATCGTCGGCCGCAGCGTCACGGAGGCCACCGACCCCGCCACCGCCGCCCGCCTGCTGACCCAATTGATCCACCAACCGGAGTGAGACCCACCGCCATGCACGTCACCCCCCTTCGCCAGGACCTGATCCCCGACGTCATCAAGTTGATGGAGCAGGGACCCCCTTACATCAGCCCCCGTACCGCGTCGGACTACTGGCTGTACGCGCACCTTTTCGCCTCCTCGTGCCCGGTCGCCCTGATCGACGGGGAAGTGGCCGGTGCGGTCATGGCGTTCCGCAGTCAGGAAGATCCCGAGGAGGTCTACATCCAGGACGTGATGACCAGTCCCGGCCACCGCAGGCTCGGCGTGGCGAAGACCCTGCTGGAACACGTACGGCTGCGAGCCGTCTCCTGGGGCTGCTCCCGTCTCTACTTGACGTCCGAACCCGAGAACACCGGCGCTCAGGCCACCTGGCTCTCGCTCGGTTTCCACAATGTGCCCGGAGAGATGGAAGTGAACGGCGTCTCGATCCACAGGGACTTCAAGGGTCCCGGCAAGCACCGGGCCGTCTACCAACTGCTGCTGTCCTGACCTCCTCTCCTGCCCGCGGTGACGACGTGCTTCTCAATGCCGTCGAAGAGCACGTCGGCCGCCGCCAGTACCCCTGCGCCCAGGAGCCTCACCCGTGCGCCCGCTTCTGGACGAGCCGACGAGGCCAAAAACTGTTGCGAGATACATCAAGATCTCAGATGATCAGGGAGTCCGAACCGAGGGAGACTGACGTGCGATTCGCCGATGGTCCACGTGTGCACTGCGATGTTCATGTCGAGGCAGCCTTACCGCGGGTCTGGGAGCTGGTGACGGACGTCCATCTGCCTGCCCGGCTCAGTCCGGAGCTGCAGCGCGTCGTATGGCTCGACGGCGCGGACCGGCCCGTGGTGGGTGCGCGCTTCGAGGGCTACAACCGCCACGACAAGCTCGGCGAGTGGCGGACCGTCTCCCACGTGGTCGAGGTGGACGAACCATGGGTGTTCGCCTGGGCCGTCACGGATGCGGACGGCCGGTTCGGAGAGCCGACGCTGGATCCGGCGAAGCCTATGGCGTCCTGGCGCTACGAACTCGAGGCCGAGGGCGAGGGCACCCGGCTGCGGCAGTCGGCCCTCATCGGGCCGGGCCGCAACGGGGTCACCCTGGCCATCGAGCGCTGGCCGGATCAGGAGGAGGAGATCATTTCCTTCCGGCTGAAAGAACTGCACGCGGGGATGGAGGCCACCCTTCACGGCATCAAGAGGCTTACCGAAGAGCAGCAGTGATCCGGGCAGCGGCCTCCGAAGGGTTGGTGGTATCGGTGTTGACCACCAGGGTCTTGCTGCCGATGGCGGCCGGGGTGCCGGCGGCGTGCTCGTACAAGTCGACCTCGCGCCGAGGAGATGCCGGGTACAGCGCCAAGCCGCATGCCCGGGCCCGGAAGTCTCCGCCTGGGGACGGGTCCTGACACTGCCTCAATTGCTGTGGTGAGCCCGGGGGCTCAGTGGAGGCAGAGGCAGATCGGCGGGCGGAGCGCAAGAAGGCGCTCACCGCTGTGTCGTCCTCGCTGTGGGCCGGGGCGATGACCCGCACCTCGGAGGACCAGTACCAGCTCTCCCCGCGGTGCCTGTACGACCAGGCCGCCGGGCTGCGTCGCGCCGCCCGCGCCATCGAACGCCGTCTCGCCGTGCCGTGCGGGAAGCGCGTGGGCAAGGCCCGGGGCTACACCGACCAGAACGAGCGCTTCCACAAGCAGTGCCGCCTGCAGTCCCTCAAGACCCGCCTGGCTGCCGTGGAGCAGCGCATCGCATCCGGTCGTCCGGCGATCACCGTCGGCGGCCGAGGACTGCTGAAGAAGCGTCACCACCTCGCCGACGCCCAGCTCACCGAAGAGCAGTGGCGTCGGCGATGGGAGGCCTCGCGCCTGTTCCTGACGGCTGACGGCGAGTCCGCGGCCCCGTTCGGCAACTACACCATCGCCGTCGACCCGGGCGACGGCGCCGTCACCCTCGTACTGCCCGAGCCCCTGCGGCACCTGGCCAACGCACCTCGCGGCCGTTACCGGCTTCAGTGCACGGTGCTTTTCCACCATCTGCGCGAGGAATGGATCGACCGCGTCACCGCCAACCGGGCCGTCCGCTACGACATCGTCCACGCCCCCGCCCGGGGCCGCTGGTACCTCGATGCCTCCTGGTCGTCGGACAAGGCCACGCCGCCCACCCCACAAGAGATCCGTGCCTCGGGTGCGCGCACGCTCGGCGTCGACCTCAACGCCGACCACCTCGCGGCCATCGTCCTTGACGAGCACGGCAACCCGACCGGTGGACCACACACCGTCCCGCTCGACCTGACCGGCCCCACCACCACTCGGGACGGCAGGCTCCGGGCAGCGATCCGCCGCCTGCTCTTCATCGCCCATGAGCACGGCTGCGCGGGTATCACGATCGAGAACCTCGGCTTCACCGACGCCCGCGCCACCGGCCGCGAGACCATGGGCCGCGGGCAGCGCGGCAAACGTTTCCGCCGCACGGTCGCAGGCATCCCCACCGCACGATTCCGCGAACGACTGCGCGGCATGGCCCACCACCACGGCCTGATCGTCATCGCCGTCGACCCCGCCTACACCAGCATCTGGGGCGGGAAGCACTGGGCCCCCTCGCTCCAGCAGCAGACCAGGACCACCGTCACCCGGCACCACGGTGCCGCCGTGGCGATCGGCAGGCGCGGCCTGGGACACAGGATCCGGCGTCGGCCAGGTGTGACCGCACCCGACCAGAGGATCGGGCAGCGGAGAGCTACCGGCCAGACCGCATCCCCTCCCAGGCCGCGCGGGACCACGAGCCCACCCAGGACAGCGGGCACGCCCCGACGGGGCGGCAAGACCCGACCGTGCCGAGGTGACCAGCTTGTGCTGTTCCCCGTCCTCGAAGACCGTTCGCGAGGTCACCAGGCCCTCACCGGCCCGGTTTGCGGCGAGTCGGCCACGCTGGCCGACTCCCATAGGAACGGTTGACCCTCGACCTTGTCGAGGGGGCAGGGTCTCGGGTGTGGAGAGCGAGATGCGCAGCATCGGTGAGATGGCCCGGGACAGCGGCCTGAGCGTGAGCGCCCTGCGGTTCTACGACCGTGCGGGGGTGCTGGTCCCCGACTGGGTGGACCCGGTCAGCGGCTACCGCTGGTACGCGCCCGGGCAGTCGGACGAGGCCAGGTTGCTGGCGCGGTTGCGCCGGGCCGGGATGCCGCTGGCCGACATCCGGCTGGTGCTGGCCGGCTGGGCCGGCGCGGACACCGATCTCGTCCGGCAGCTCCTTCAGGCGCACCTGCGCCGGCTGGAACAGGGGTTGTCCGATGCCCGCGGTGAGTTCTCCACGCTCCGAGCCCTACTCGACGACAGGGAGAAACCCATGACCTCGCTCCGTACCTCCTCGGCCCGGCCGACCCTTGCCTCGCCCGAACTGGCCACCGCGTTGGACGCGGTCCGTTTCGCCGCCGGCACGGATCCCGAACTGCCGATGCTCGGCGGGGTCCTGTTCGACATCGAGGGCGACATCCTGCGCCTCGTGGCGACCGACCGGTACCGGCTGGCCGTCGCGCGGACCGCGGTCACCGGGCACGGCGGGTCCCGCGTGCAGGTGACCGTGCCCCTGCCGCTGGTCGACGCGATGCGGGCGCTGGCCGGCGGCACCGAACCCGTCCGGCTCTCCGTGGACGGTGACCGGGTGGCGCTGGAGACCGAGAGCGGCCGTCAGGTGGCCGGCCAGTGCCTCGACCACGAGTTCCCGGACTACCGGCGCCTGGTCCATCTGCCGGCCGGGCGTCGGGCCCTCGTCGAGGTGGTGGCCTTCCGGGAGGCGGTGGAGGCGGGTCCCGTCCGTACCGGCGAGGTGCGCGAGCAGGACGGGGTGCCCTACGAGGTCAGCGTGCTCGGGGTGGCCGACGACGGCACGGTGGTCCTCTGCGAGGACGGTGACGACGGCCAGGACCGTGTCGCTGTCAACCGCGAGTTCCTGCTGCACGCCCTCGACGCCGGGGCCCGTGACCGGCTGGTCCTGGAGTTCGGCGCCTCCACGGCACCGCTCGCGATCCGCCGCCCCGACGACGAGGACACCTTCTCGCTGCTGATGCCGGTCCGGCTGGACAGCCAGGCCTGAGCCGAGCGCCGAAGCACTGAAGCGCTGAGGACCCCTGGCGGAATGGACCGATGGCTCGACATGGGTGGGTGAGACGTGGCGGGGACCGTTCGTCCCGAGGCCGGTACGGCATGGATCGGGGGTTCTGATGCCGACCGGTGACGAGACCGCGGAGTCTCCTGGAGCGGCTTGTGGCGTCCCGTCCGCGCAGGGTGGCGGGCGGCACTCGCGGGTCCAGGAGCGGCTGCCTCGGTCCTATCTGTGGTGGCTCGTCGGGATCCTGGTCTCGCTCGTGGGCAACGTGGTCTTCTACTTCGCTCTCGGCTGGGCCGCCAGTGCGTACGGCGGGAGCGTCGCGGGTCTGGTGCTGAGCGCGGTCACGCTTCCCCGCGTTCTGCTCCTTCTCGTCGGGGGTGCGGTGGGCGACCGGGTCAGCGCGCGTCGCGTGCTGATCACCGGCGATGCGGTGATGCTGGTCCTCTCGCTGGGTCTGGCCACCCTCGCCCACCACCTGGGGGCTCCGCCCTGGCTGCTCATCGCGACAGGTATTGCGGTGGGTGTCGTCGATGCCTTCTATCTGCCCGCCTCGGGGTCCATGCCCCGTCGGATGGTGGCCGAGGCACAGTTACCGCGGGCGTTGTCCCTGCGACAGGTCGGCGGCCAGGTGATCGCTATGGGAGGCGGGCCGCTGGGTGGCGTCCTGGTCGGTCTTGCCGGGCTTGCGGGCGCGGCCGTGTTCAACGCCGTCACCTTCGCCTTCACGCTGATCGTCCTGGCGGTCGTCCGCCCGCGGTATGAAGCGGCGCAGTCCCCCAGAGCGGCCGGTCTGCTCAAGGAGGCCCTGGACGGCGTGCGCGTGGCCTTCGCCCATCCGGTGCTGCGTCCGGGTCTTTGCCTCATCGGTTTCGCGGCCGGTTTCCTGTTGCCCGTGCTGTCGCTCCTGGTTCCCCTGCTCGCCCGTGAGCGGGAATGGGGCGCGGGGGCCGCAGGGCTCGTGATCGGAGCGCAGGGCGTGGGAATGGTGGCGATCACCCTGGCGGTGGTGAGGCGCGGTCCGCTGGGACGGCCCGGTCTGCTGTCGGCGGGCGCGCTCGTGCTGGCCGGTGCGGGGGTGCTCGCCCTGGCGCTGGCGCCGGGTACGGCGGGGGCGGTGACCGCCGGCGTGGTCATCGGTGTCGGCAACGGGATCTTCTCCTCGCACATCGCGCCGTTGGTTCTGGCAGCGGCGCCGGAAAGCCATCTGTCCCGCGTCCAGGCGGTTCTCGTGCTCGTGCAGAGCCTGGCCCTGTTGTTCATGAACAGTGTGCTCGGCACCTTCGTCGATCTCGAAGGTGCCACCGTCGTCCTCGTCGCCTGTGCCGTCATGCTCGTCGGCGTCGGGCTGGCGGGCCTGGCCTCCGGACCGCTCCGGAACGACCGCACGGGACTGCGGACCCGCTGAGCCGGGCTGGTCGCGCTTGCCGCGTACCGGTGGCACGGACCGGAGATGGCCTGCCCGTCGAGCGGCCCGCCGGCCGGTGGCCGGCTTCGTCAGCGTGGTGACGGAAGCTCGCGGAAGAGTGAGTGCGCGGGCTCACTCCCGTCCGAGGATCTCGGCGGCGGTCTCGATGCCCTCGCGGGTGCCGATGACGATGAGTGTGTCACCGCCCGCAAGCCGGAAGTCCGGGGTCGGGGACGGGATCGCCTCGGCCCGCCGCAGCACGGCCACGATCGAGGCGCCGGTGTCGGTGCGCATCCTGGTCTCGCCCAGCACCCTGCCGTTCCAGTGGGAGGCGGCGGACAGCTCGATGCGCTCCGCGACCAGGCCCAGGTCGGTCGTGTACAGCAGGTTCGGGCTGTGGTGGGCGGGCATCAGCGCGTCGACCAGGGCGGCCGACTCGGCGACGTTCAGCCTCAGCGACTGGGCGCAGGCGTCCGGGTCGTCGGACCGGTAGATATTGACCGTGCGTGCGCCGTCCCGGTGCGCGATCACGGAAAGGTGCTGGCGCTCACGCGTGGTGAGGTCGTATTTCACGCCGATGCCCGGCAGCGGCGTGGTGCTCATCCGTGGAGCAGGCACAGCCCGTCCCCTTCCCGGTTTCCTCTGGTCGTCCGTCGTGCTGGGTGAGGGGTCCCCCCATCCCGCTGATGGTCAGCCCCCGTGGGGGGACATGGTGTCATCCCGCTCTGCTGTCGAGAGAGTGGGTGGTGTCACGGATGGACAAAGGGTCGCGGTGGACTCGACTCTCACGAGGGCGGACCACCGGAGGATCCTGATCGCTCCGGAGGTGTGGCCCGTTGGGCCCATGACCACGGGGCGCCGCAATGGGATCATGGTGGTGACATACCGATTGGGGAGGCGTCATGAGTCGTCTGGTCGTAGTGGGAGTGGATGGATCGGCCTCGAGCCTGGCCGCGGTGGGTGCCGCGGCCGAGGAGGCCCGGCGGCGCAAGGCCGAGCTGCGGGTGGTGCATGCGTTCCTCTGGCCCGCCATGCATGTACCGCTGGGCCCTTCGCCGCTGGGCCCGCCCGGGGGCGGTCTGCAGGCCGTGGCCGATCAGCTGGTGGCCGAGGCGGTGGAGCACGCCAGGTCGGTGGCACCGGACGTGGACGTCTCGCACACCGTGGTGACGGGAGAACCGCTGTCCGTGCTGGAGGCGCAGTCCGCCTCCGCGGAGCTCGTGGTCGTCGGATCCCGCGGGATGGGGGGTTTCGTCGGGCTTCTGGTGGGGTCGACGGCGGTACACCTGGCGGCTCACGGGCGGTGCCCGGTCCTGGTCGTGCGTGAGCCGGGGGCGGCGGACGGACCGGTCGTGGTCGGGGTCGACGGCTCCCCGGCGGGCGCGAAGGCGATCGACTTCGCCTTCGCCGAGGCGTCCCTGCGCGGCGCCGAACTGGTCGCGCTGCACTCCTGGACCACCTGGAACGCGCCGGCCCCGGCCCCGCAGGACGAGAAGGCTCCCTACGCGAGCGAGCCCGGTGAGCTGGAGGCCGGCGAGGAGCGCCTGCTGTCCGAGGCACTGGCCGGGCACCAGGAGCGGTATCCCGGCGTGAAGGTCCGGCACGAGCTCGTGCACGGCGGCACCCGCGAAGCACTCATCGAAGCGAGCCGTACGGCGCGGTTGCTGGTGGTCGGGGCCCGGGGGCGGGGCGGGTTCACCGGGCTGCTGCTCGGCTCGGTCAGCCAGGCGATGCTGCACCACGCCCACTGCCCGGTGGCCGTCGTCCGCGGCGACAGCGGGGAGGAGGCGGAGGGGAACGCGTAGCGCGCTCCCCCTTCCGAGGCTTCCGGGCCGCCGGGCTCCGGGCCGGTACGGTCACCGGCCCGCGGGTACTCGGGTGCTCGCGGGCGTGACCGGGATGCACCTGCGCCGGCGCCCGGCCCGGACGGGAGTGAGCAGTGGATGACACGGTGATCGTCGGAGTGGACGGATCGCCGTCCAGTCTCGCCGCAGTGGACGTCGCGGCCCGTGAGGCTCGGCTGCGCGGCGCGCAGCTGCGGATCGTGCACGCCTTCAGTCGTGCGTCCGACCTGGATCCGATGATCCACGGTGTCCTGGCGCAGGCGGAACAGCGGGCCGCCGACGTGGCGCCGGGTCTGGAGGTGTCCAGGACCGTGGCCTCCGGGGGCACCCTGACGGTGCTGCGGAGCGAGTCGCGCCACGCGGTGCTGGCGGTGCTCGGCGGACGGGGCCGCGGCGGGTTCGGGGATCTGCTGCTGGGCTCGACGGTCGTGCAGTTGGCCGCCCACGGGCACTGCCCGGTCATGGCGGTTCGGGGACGCCCCGATCCGCGGGGGCCCGTACTCCTCGCCGCGGACGGCTCGGCGGCCGGTGCGGCGGCGGCCGGATTCGCCTTCGCCGAGGCGGCGCTGCGCGGGGCCCAACTGGTCGCCCTGCACGTGTGGAACACCTTGAACGAGCCGACACCCTACGAGGGTCCCGGCGCCCCGTTGAACGTGGTGGTGGACCTGGACCAGCTCCGCGAGAAGCACCGACACCGGCTGGAGGAGGCCCTGGCTCCTTGGCGGGCCGCTCATCCGGAGGTGTCCGTGGAACTGCTCGTGGAGCGGTCCCGGGTGCGCCACGCTCTGCTGGACGCCAGCAGGGAGGCCCAGTTGCTGGTGACCGGGGCCCGGGGGCACGGCGGCTTCACCGGGATGCTGCTGGGCTCGGTGAGCCAGGCACTGCTCCACCACGCCGACTGCCCCGTCACCGTCGTCCGCGGCGAGCGGTGACCGGACGGGGGCGGTGCCGTCGGACGTGATGACGTCCGGTCACCTCTACGGCACGAGGGGGCCAGGTATACGACGCGGGTCTCCCGGCCGGCGAACGCGGAGGTGATCGCGCGAGGGCGGCCGGTCCCGGGGCTCGCTCACGTACGACGCACCGGGCGCACCGGGCAGGTCCGCCGAGCGCACCGACACCGGCGACGGTGGCACCGCCGTCCTGGGTGGTCCACGGGAGTGTCCCCGGCGCCGGGCCCGACGCCGGCAACGAAGCGGGCGCCCGCCGGGCTCCGGCACGTCCGGCCCGCTCCGTCGGTCACCGGCCTCGCCGGGCCATCGGTCTACCGGCCGCCGAGGAAGCTCAGCCGGACCCGGCGGTCGGGGTTGTCGCGGTTGGTGTCGACCAGGCACACGGACTGCCAGGTGCCCAACTCCAGTCGGCCGTCCAGTACGGGCAGGGTGGCGTGCGGCGGGACGAGGGCGGGCAGGACGTGGTCGCGGCCGTGGCCGGGACTGCCGTGGCGGTGCTGCCAGCGGTCGTCGGCCGGGAGCAGGGTGTGCAGGGCGGCCAGGAGGTCGTCGTCGCTGCCGGCGCCGGTCTCGATGACGGCGATGCCGGCGGTGGCGTGCGGCACGAAGAGGTTGAGCAGTCCGTCGCGGCCGGCCGCCACCTCCCGCAGGAAGGACTCGCAGTCGCCGGTGATGTCGACGACCCGCTCCGCGGAGCCGGTGGCGACGTTCAGGACCCGGGTGGTGAAGGCATCTGACATGGTTTCCATCCTGGCCCATGTGCCGGGATCTTCGGGGGAGGAAGTATCCGGGCGGCGGCGACGGTTCGCGGGAAGATGTGTCCCCCTAGCGGCGTTAGTAGAAACATGAACTACATGAGTGAGGTCGAGGTGGCCGAGGTCCAGACAGTCGTCATAGGCGCCGGGCAGGCAGGACTGTCCAGCGCCTATCACCTGCGGCGCACCGGGTTCGAGCCGGACCGCGACTTCGTGGTGCTCGACCACAACCCCGGCCCCGGCGGCGCCTGGCGGTACCGCTGGCGCTCACTCACGTACGGCAAGGTGCACGGGATGCACTCGCTGCCCGGCATGGAACTCACGGACGCCGATCCGGCCCGGCCGTCCTCCGAGGTCATCACGGAGTACTTCGACCGCTACGAGCGGAGGTTCGACCTGCGGGTACGGCGACCGGTGCAGGTGCGGGCGGTGCGGGAGGGAACCGGCGGGCGGCTGCTCGTGGAGACCTCGGCGGGCGCCTGGTCGACACGGACGCTGATCAACGCCACCGGCACCTGGAACCGGCCGTTCTGGCCGCGCTACGAGGGTCAGGAGACCTTCCTGGGACGGCAGTTGCACACCGCTCAGTACCCGGGCCCCGAGGCGTTCGCCGGTCAGCGGGTGGTCGTGGTGGGGGGAGGCGCCTCGGCCACCCAGCATCTGCTGGAGATCGCCCCCCACGCGGCGGCCACCACCTGGGTGACCCGGCGGCCCCCGGTCTTCCACGAGGGCCCCTTCGACGAGGAGGCGGGACGGGAGGCCGTGGCACTGGTCGAGGAGCGGGTGCGGCAGGGGCTGCCGCCGCGCAGCGTGGTCTCGGTGACGGGACTGCCGCTGAACGACGCGATCCGCCGGGGTCTCTCCGACGGCGTCCTGGACCGGCAGCCGATGTTCGACCGGATCACGCCGGAGGGGGTGGAGTGGGGGTGGGGGTCCCCCCTGCTCGAGCGCAGTCGAGAGCTTGGGGGAGGGCGGCGAGTGGCGGCCGACGTCATCCTGTGGGCGACCGGGTTCCGTCCCGCCATCGACCACCTCGCCCCGCTGCGCCTGCGGGAGCCGGGCGGCGGCATCCGCGTCGAGGGCACCCGGGCGGTCGCCGACCCCCGCGTCCACCTCGTCGGCTACGGCCCCTCGGCCAGTACCGTCGGGGCCAACCGCGCCGGGCGCTCGGCCGTACGGGACATCAGGCGTCTGCTGGCGGAGGAACGCGTCGCGGCCTGACGCCCCTCCCGGGTGGCGCGGTGCCGGTGGCCGGTGCCGGCCGGCTCACTTCTCGGGCCGGCCGCTCGCTTCCTGCTCCCCTTCCTCCTTCTCCTTCTTCTGCCGCGCGTTGAACTCGGCGACGTTGCCCTGGTGTTCCTTGTGGTCGGCGGTGAAGCGGGTGTCGCCCGGTGCGACCGTGACGAAGTACAGCCAGTCGCCCGGCGTCGGGGTGATCGCGGCCCGCATCGCGTCCTCGCCGGGGTTGTCGATCGGGGTGGGCGGCAGCCCCATCCGCGTGTACGAGTTGTAGGGGCTGTCGACCTCGGTGTCCGCCTCGGCGGTGCGTGATGCCGAACGGCCCAGGGCGTAGTCGACCGTCGAGTCCATCTGCAGCGGCATTCCCCGCTCCAGCCGGTTGAAGATCACCCGGGCCACCTTGCCCATGTCGGCCTTGGTGGACGCCTCCGCCTGGACGATGCTCGCGACGGTGACGGCCTGGTAGACGTTCATCGCGTTGCGCTGCGCACCGGCGGCGACCGGGGCGCCGTTGAACTTCTTGTGGGCGGTGTCGACCATCAGTGACAGCAGTTGCTCCGGCGTCGCCCCCTCCTTCAACGGATAGGTCGCCGGGAAGAGATAGCCCTCCGGGTTCCCCTCGGCATCACCCGGCAGTTTGAGGGCGGCCTTCGCGAGGGACTTCTTCGTGCTCCCCGCGGGCAGTCGGAGGGCCTTGTCGACGGCCGCGTACACCTGGCTCGCCCGGTGGCCCTCCGGGATCACCAGGGTGGTGGGGCGGGGATCGTCGTCGCCCAGGGTCAGCAGGGGCACCGCCACGGCGGTACCGGCCACGACGGCCCCGGTCGCGACGAGGGCGAGCCGGCCCCGGCGCGTCAGTCGGATCGTGTTCCGTGACGGAGTGTTCTTCTGCATGCGGGCACGGTAACGCCCAGAACGCCGCAAACCCGGCATATTTTCATCTTGTCGGCTCCAGTTGAGCGTCCCTGCGGACAAGACCCGCGTAACGCCCGTCCAGTTCCAGCAGTTCCTCGTGCGTGCCGCGCTCGACCACCCGGCCCGCGTCGAGCACCACGATCTGGTCGGCGCCGCGGACGGTGGACAGCCGGTGGGCGATGGTGAGCGTGGTGCGGTCGGCCGACAGCGCGTCGATGGCCTGCTGGACGGCGGCCTCGGTACGGGTGTCGAGCGCGCTGGTCGCCTCGTCGAGGACGAGGACCGGCGGGTCGCGCAGGATGGTCCGGGCGAGCGCCAGACGCTGCTTCTCGCCACCGGAGAAACGGTGACCGCGCTCCCCCACGACCGTGTCGTACCCGTCGGGCAGGGCGGCGATGTGGTCGTGGATCTGCGCCGCACGGGCCGCCGCGTGGAGTTCCTCGTCGGTGGCGTCGGGCTTGGCGAAGCGCAGGTTGTCGGCGACGGAGGCGTGGAAGAGGTACGTCTCCTGGGAGACGACGCCGACCGCGCGCGCCAGGGTGTCGAAGTCGAGGTCGCGTACGTCCACCCCGTCGAGGGCGACCCGGCCGGAGGTGACGTCGTACAGCCGGGGCACGAGGTGGCCGAGCGTGGACTTGCCGGCGCCGGTCGAACCGACCACGGCGAGGCTGGTGCCGGCGGGGACGGTGATGTCGATGCCGTCGAGGACGGGACCGCCCTTCCCGTCGTAGCCGAAGGTGACGTCCTCGAACCGGACCTCGCCGCCGACCCGGGCGAGACGGACCGGCTCCGCGCGTTCGGTGATGTCGACGGGGAGGTCGAGGTACTCGAAGATGCGCTGGAACAGTGCGAGCGACGCCTGGACCTGGACACCGGTCGACAGCAGGCTCACCGCCGGCCGGAACAGGCCCTGCTGGAGCGAGACGAAGGCGACGATCGTCCCGATGGAGACGCCGGGCCCGCCCGCCTGCAGGACGATGCCCGCGGTCCAGTAGATGACGGCGGGCATGGCGGCCATGACGATCGTGATGACGGCCATGCGCCAGCGGCCGGCCATGTTCGACCGCACCTCCAGGTCCACCAGGCGTTCGGACTCGTCGACGAATGCGCTGGTCAGAGAGTCGGAGCGGCCCATGGTGCGGCCGAGCAGGATGCCGCTGACCGACAGCGACTCGGTGACCGTGGCGGCCATCGAGGCCATCTGCTTCTGGCGTTGGGTGGTGATCTTCTTGCGTTCGTTGCCGACCCGGCGGCTGATCCACACGAACACCGGCAGCAGGACCAGCGAGACGACGGTCAGCCGCCAGTCGAGGACGAGCATCGCGACGACGGTGGCGACGACGCTGGTGAGGTTGGAGACCAGCGAGGTCGCCGTCGAGGTCACGGTGGCCTGCATGCCGCCGATGTCGTTGGCGATGCGGGACTGGACCTCGCCGGTGCGGGTGCGCGTGAAGAAGGCGAGCGACATGCGCTGGAGCCGGTCGTAGACCGCGGTGCGCAGATCGTGCATGACGCGTTGGCCGACGGTCGTGGAGATCAGCGTCTGGAGCACTCCGAAGACGCTGGTGAGGACGGCGCTGAGGATCATGCCGAGGGCGAGCAGGCTGAGCAGCCCGGTCCGGCCCTCGGGGAGCGCGACGTCGAGGATCGCCCTCAGCAGGAACGGGGTGGCGACCGAGACGAGGGACGCCGCCCCGACGAGCAGGCCGACGATCGCGAGACGGCCCCGGTAGGGACGGAACAGCTTCAGGATGCGGCGCACCTGCCGGGGCTGTTCCCCGGCGCCCGCGGGTGCGCTCCAGACGGGTTCGCGGTCGGGATGCATGGTCTCCTTCGGGAACTGGCAGCAGGGAACTGGAGGAAGCGAAGAGCAGCAGGGGTGACAGGGAGCCGGGAACGGCCGCCTGGCACCGGCCCCTGCCGGGGTCAGCGGAGCCTAGCTCATTGTTACCTATACTCACAATGAACGGCATCCTGATATTGTTCCGCGCATGACCACCTCCGACCCCGACGGCCTGCTGGCCGAGCAGCTGCTTCGGCTGACCCGCCGGGTGCACCGCATCCAGAAGCGTCATCTGGTGCGGCGCGAGCTGGGCATCACCCCGGCCCAGTCCCGGTTGCTGCGCACCCTCGCCCACTACGCCTCGCCGCCGCGCATGGCCGACCTGGCCGAGCGGCTGGAAGTGGTGCCACGAGCGGTGACCACGCTGGTCGACGGACTGGAGGCGAACGGCAAGGTGCGGCGGGTGCCCGATCCGGCCAATCGGCGGGTGATCCGGATCGAGCTCACCGACGACGGGCACACCGCCCTGCGGGAGCTGCACGCCGCGCGCCGGGCCGCCGCCGAGGAGATCCTGGCTCCGCTGACGGACGAACAGCGTGAGGCCCTCGGCGGGTTGCTGGACACCCTGGTCGACGGAACGGCGGCCGCACCGCGGCAGGGCGACACGTCCTGCTGAAGCGGCGCGCCTCCCGCTGAGGCGGCGCGCCGCGACCGTCCGGAGCCTCGCGCCGTGGCCCGTCCGGATCCTGGCGCCGCAACCCGTCCGACGGGCCGCACGGCGGTCGTCCGGTCGCCGTGCCCCGCCGGCGCGGGCAGCCGGTTCCGTGCGGTTCCGTGGAAAACCGTTTGCCTTCCCGTACGCAGCGGGGTCAACCTGTCACGGTTTGCTGCCGCAGTCGTCCGCGGACGACGCACGGCCCCGCCTTTGCGAGTCACTGGGACGTCATGCAGATCCAAGACCTTCCGTATCCCGACCCGGGCGTGCCCGATGCCCGCTCGGGTCCCCGATTCCTGTGGTGGCTCTTCCGGAACCAGCTCTCCGGCCAGCTCAGAGCCCTGGCCTGGGGACTGCTGCATTTCTTTGCCGTCGCCTCGCTGCCGTTCTGCGTGGGCATCGGGGTCCAGGCCGCCGTCGATCGCTCCGGCTCCCGCCTGGCACTGGCCGGCGGTCTCCTGGCGCTGGCGTGCGCGGGAAACGCCGTCGGCGACACCTTCCTGCACCGGGCCGCCGTCACCAACTGGATCACCGCGGCCGCCCGCGTCCAGCAGGTGCTCGCCCGCAGGGCCGCGGTCATGGGGTCCGTACTGACCCGGCGCGTCGCGGCCGGCGAGGTGATGGCCGTGTCCACCGGTGACGTCGAGAAGATCGGCTGGTTCGTGGAGGCCCTGTCGCGGTTCACCGCGGCGGTGCTCACCATCGTGGCGGTCTGCGTCGGACTGCTCGTCCTCCAGCCCGCGCTCGGCGTGATCGTCGTCGTGGGGGTGCCCCTGCTGGCGCTCGCGGTACTGCCCCTGCTGCCGCACGCCACCCGCAGGGCCGACGCCCAGCGTGAGAAGGCCGGCCGGGCCACGGAACTCGCCTCGGACACCGTCGCCGGGCTGCGGGTGCTGCGCGGCATCGGCGGCGAGGAACTGTTCCTCGATCGCTACCGGCACGCGTCCCAGGACCTCCGCCACGCGGCCGTGCGCAGTGCCCGGATGTGGTCCCTCATCGCGGCGGTCCAGGTGCTGCTGCGGGGAGTCCTGCTGATCACCGTGGTCTGCTACGGCGTCCATCTGGCCCGTGCGGGGCGCATCGCGGTGGGCGAACTGATCACCGTCTACAGCTCGGTCATGCTGCTCGCCTATCCGCTGCGGCACTTCGAGGAGATCGCCATGGCGTACTCCTTCTCACGGCCTTCGGCCACCCGCGCGGCGCGTGTGCTGTCGCTGGAGCGGGCCACGGACACCTCGGGCGCGCCGCCTGCCGCCCCGCCCACCGGTGACCTGTACGACCCGGTGACCGGTCTGCTCGCCCCGGCGGGCCGGCTCACCGCCGTGGTGTGCGGGGATCCGGACGCGGCGGGGCGGCTGGCCGAACGGCTCGGCGGGCACGCGGCATCTGCCGCGCGGGACGGTTCGGTGCTGCTCGGCGGGGTGCCGCTCGACGAGCTGCCGCTGGACTCCGCCCGCGGCGCCGTCCTCGTGCAGGACAAGGACCCGGTGCTGCTGTCCGGCACGCTGCGCGAACTGCTCGACGTACCCGCCTCTGGTGCCGTCGGAGCGCGCGAGGCCCTGGAGGCCGCGCAGTGCGAGGACGTGCTGGCGGCACTGGTGCAGGGGGCGGCCGCCGCGTCGGACCCGATGGACGCGCTGATCACCGAACGCGGACGGTCCCTCTCCGGCGGTCAGCGCCAGCGGCTCTCCCTGGCCCGGTCGCTGGTCACCGACCCTGAGGTACTCGTACTGGACGAGCCGACCTCGGCCGTCGACTCGCACACCGAGGCCCGTGTCGCACAGGGCCTGCGCGCGCTGCGGGCGGGCCGCACCACCGTGGTGTTCGCCTCGTCGCCCCTGCTGCTCGACCGGGCCGACCAGGTGGTCTTCCTGCACGACGGGGCGGTCGTGGCGGTGGGCGGCCACCGCGAGCTGGTGCGGACCGAGCCCCGGTACCGGGCCGTGGTGGCCCGGGAGGACCGCGACGACCTGAAGGACGTCGAAGACCTGAGAAGCCTGGACGACCTGGACGGTCTGAACGGTCTGAACGGTCTGGAAGAACTCGAAGAGATCGAGGAGACGGCATGATCGGCGTGGCGCCCCCGGCCTACGACCCGGCGGCCCCCACCACGGCCGGCACCCTGCCCGTGGGTGCCCCCGCCACCGTCCGCGCCTACGTGGCCGAGCTGCTCCGCAGGCACCGCCGGGCCTTCGTGCTGCTGATCACGGTGAACACCGTCGCGGTGGTCTCCTCGATGGTCGGCCCGTATCTGCTGGGCGGTCTGGTGGAGCGGGTGTCCGACCGGACGCGGGAACTCCATCTGGGGCTCACCGCCGGGCTGTTCGTGCTCGCGCTGATCGTCCAGGCGGTGTTCGTCCGGCAGGTCCACCTGCGCGGGGCCGTGCTCGGTGAGCGGATGCTGGCCGATCTGCGCGAGGACTTCCTGGTGCGGTCGGTCGGGCTGCCCCCGGGAGTGCTGGAACGCGCCGGAACCGGTGACCTGCTGTCCCGGATCACCACCGACATCGACCGGCTCGGCAACGCGATGCGCGAGGCCGTGCCCCAGCTGGCCATCGGTGTGGTGTGGGCGGCGTTGCTGCTGGGCGGGCTGGTCGTCACGGCGCCCGAACTGGCGCCGGCCGTGCTGGTGGCCGTTCCGCTGCTGGTGGCCGGCTGCCGCTGGTACTTCCGGCGGGCGCCGGCGGCGTACCGCTCGGAGGCCGCCGGGTACGCCGCCGTGGCCGCGGCGCTCGCCGAGACCGTGGACGCGGGGCGGACGGTGGAGGCCCACCGCCTCGGCGAGCGCCGAGTGGCGCTGTCGGACCAGCGGGTGCGGGAGTGGACGGCCTGGGAGCGTTACACGCTCTGGCTCCGGTCGGTGCTCTTCCCGGTCGTCAACATCACTCATGTGACCGTGCTCGGCTCGGTGCTGATGATCGGTGGGGTGTTCGTCCTGCAGGGCTGGATCGGTGTCGGCCAGCTGACGACCGGGACACTGCTCGCCCAGATGCTCGTCGACCCGGTCGGGCTGATCCTGCGCTGGTACGACGAGTTGCAGGTGGCCCAGGTGTCGCTGGCCCGGCTGGTCGGGGTCCGGGAGGTCGAGCCCGACGCCGGTGACACCGCCCTGGCCCCCGACGGACGCCAGGTGCGCGCGGAGCAGGTGCACTTCGGCTACCACGAGGGCGTCGACGTGCTGCGCAAGGTGTCACTCGGGGTCGCCCCCGGCACCCGGCTGGCGCTGGTCGGCCCGTCCGGCGCCGGCAAGTCCACTCTGGGCCGGCTGCTCGCCGGGATCTACGCGCCCCGGGACGGCACGGTGACCCTGGGCGGTGCCGAGCTGTCCCGGATGACCGCGGAACGGGTCCGTAGCCATGTGGCCCTCGTCAACCAGGAGCACCACGTCTTCGTGGGTTCCCTGCGCGACAACCTGCGGCTCGCCCGGACGGACGCCGAGGACGACCGGCTGTGGGCGGCACTCGGCGCGGTCGACGCGGACGGCTGGGCCCGTGCGCTCGAGGACGGTCTCGACAGTGAGGTCGGCTCGGGAGGGCTCGCGCTCACCCCGGCCCAGGCCCAGCAGATCGCACTGGCCCGCCTGGTGCTGGCCGACCCGCACACGCTGGTCCTGGACGAGGCGACCTCGCTGCTCGACCCCCGCGCGGCGCGCCATCTGGAACGCTCCCTGGCCCGCGTCCTCGACGGTCGCACCGTCGTCGCCATCGCCCACCGCCTGCACACCGCCCATGACGCGGATGTCATCGCCGTCGTCGAGAACGGCCGCATCAGCGAGCTGGGCAGCCACGACGAGCTGGTCGCCGCGGACGGCGCGTACGCGGCGCTGTGGCGTTCCTGGCACGGGTGAGGGCCACGGCGTCCCGCCCGGCGGGACGCCGTGCCGTTGCGCGGAGTCGAACCTGGGTGGAAGGCTGGAGTCAGGCACCGGCTCGGGGAACATCCGGCAGCTCCGGAGGACCGGGGTGCGGGTGAGGCCGGTGCTCCGTGCAGGTCGGCCCGCAGCGGGCCACGGCGGGAACGGGCCCGCCGCCACCCCTGGAGGTACCCGTGAACAGTTCCGGCGGTTGGGGAGACGATGTCTACCAGCCCGACGAGTCCGAGGTCCAGGACGACGCCGGACTGCTCGATGCCGAGGACACCCTCATGGACGACGGTGTGGACGACCCCCTCGACCGGGGCTGGTCCCCTCCCGAGCGGCCGTGGGCCGTGGAGCGCCGCGGTGTGACGGCGGCGGAGGGCCGCGCGGGCGAGACGCTGGACCAGCGGCTCGCCGAGGAGCTGCCCGAACCCGCGGCTCTCGACGGCGACGGTCTCGGCGACAGCGAGGGCACCGACGGCGAACTCCTGGACAACGAGGTCGGTGCCGCGCGCTCCGGCCGGCTCGTCGCTCCCGACGAGGGGGCGCACGAGGACGAGGAGACCGCCCTGGTGGCCACGGACGTCGGTATCGACGGTGCGGCGGCCTCGGCCGAGGAGGCCGCCATGCATGTCGTCGACGAGGACACCCTGCCCGGGTGACCCCTCCGTCTCCCCTGCCCGCCCCCCCCGGGCGAGGCACGTCGCACGAGTGACACGTCGCACGAGTCGCACGAGGAGCTTTCATGCAGCAGGACAAGCACCCCGACTACCACCCCGTCGTCTTCCGCGACCGGTCCGCCGGTTACGCCTTCCTCACCCGGTCCACCGCGACCAGCGAGCAGACCATCGAATGGGACGACGGCGAGACCTACCCGGTGGTGGAGGTGGAGATCTCCTCGGAGAGCCACCCCTTCTACACGGGCAAGGCACGCACCGTGGACACGGAAGGGCGCGTCGCCCGCTTCGAGCGCCGGTACGGCGGTGAGGGCTCCGGCTGAAGCCCCCGGGCGGGCCGGGGGCCACCGCCTCAGACCACGTTGAGCGCCACCACGCCGCCCACTCCGCCGAGCAGCATGAACGCCGGCATCAGCACCTTGATCTCCACCCAGCTGCCCGCCTTGAACCGCATCGCCTTCGGCGGTCCTACGGGGTACCAGCGCTTGCGGCCCACCGGTATGGGCCACAGGATCGGGCAGCCGGAGACGGTCAGCGCGTCCCCGATGTCGTGGACCAGCGCGCCCAGGACGATCGGCAGCCCCAGCCACAGGTACTCCTGGCCCGGTGCCGTGAACAGCCAGGCGGCGCCGTTGCCCGGCTGGTCCAGAATGCCCGCGAGGATCCACGCGCTGGTCGCGGCGAGCAGCCACACCAGTACATCGCTGCTGGCGCCCCGGGCCGCCCGCCACAGCAGGCCCTCGATGGCCAGCACCATGTGGACGAAGAGAATGGCCAGCACCGCCCACCGGCCGCCGGTGATCGCCAGAACGGAGGTGCCCCCGCCGATCAGGACCGCCCACAGCCAGGTGTGGGTGAGGGTGCGGTGACCGCCGGAGCGGCGCGGGTCGCCCGGCTTCCTGGTGGCCTTGTAGACGGCGGACGACAGCTTGTCGACGATCTCGCACAGTCTCCGGGAGACGGGCCCGAAGGCACGGGATATCGTCGCCGCCTTGTGGTCCAGGTCCGGGGCGAGGGCGGCGCCGGCGCAGATGAGCGCGCCGACCAGGAGCACCGGCCAGGGCATCGGTTTTCCTGCGGCGGCCGTCGCCGCTCCGACGCCGAGCCAGGCCGCGGCTCCCGACAGTGAGTGTGCTGGTCCCATCATCCCCGTTACCCGCCCCATTGCTCGTGTACAGCTGTCCGGTCGACCAGGTGCGCTGACGCCCCTCGGCGCCACAGCGTAGCCTTCGTGATCTTCGTTCCCGAATCCGATTCCCACGTGGGGCCCGGCGGCAGGCAAGATGGGGGGCGTGACCCTTATCGATCAGCTGCCGCCGACCGCCGACCCCGACGCCCTGTACGAAGCCTTCGAGTCGTGGGCCCAGGAACGCGGTCTCACGCTCTACCCCCACCAGGAGGAGGCGCTGATCGAGGTGGTCTCCGGGGCGAACGTGATCGTCTCGACACCCACCGGCTCGGGCAAGAGCATGATCGCGGCGGCCGCCCACTTCGCCGCGCTGGCGCGGGACGAGGTCACCTTCTACACGGCCCCCATCAAAGCCCTGGTGTCGGAGAAGTTCTTCGAGCTGTGCAAGATCTTCGGCACGGAGAACGTCGGCATGCTGACCGGCGACGCGTCCGTCAACGCCGACGCCCCGGTCATCTGCTGCACCGCCGAGGTGCTGGCGTCGATCGCGCTGCGCGACGGCAGGCACGCCGACGTCGGCCAGGTCGTCATGGACGAGTTCCACTTCTACGCGGAGCCGGACCGCGGCTGGGCCTGGCAGATCCCGCTGCTGGAACTGCCGCAGGCGCAGTTCGTCCTGATGTCGGCGACGCTCGGTGACGTCTCCTTCTTCGAGAAGGACCTCGCCCGCCGCACCGGCCGTCCCACCTCGGTGGTCCGCTCGGCGACCCGCCCGGTGCCGCTGTCCTACGAGTACCGCTACACCCCGCTCACCGAGACGCTCACCGATCTGCTGACGGCCCGGCAGGCTCCGGTGTACATCGTGCACTTCACGCAGGCCCAGGCGGTGGAGCGGGCCCAGGCGCTGATGAGCATCAACATGTGCACACGCGAGGAGAAGGACCGGATCGCCGACCTGATCGGCAACTTCCGCTTCACCACCAAGTTCGGCCGCAACCTCTCCCGCTACGTCCGGCACGGCATCGGTGTGCACCACGCCGGCATGCTGCCCAAGTACCGGCGGCTGGTGGAGAAGCTCGCGCAGGCCGGCCTGCTGAAGGTCATCTGCGGTACGGACACGCTGGGCGTGGGCGTCAACGTCCCGATCCGCACGGTGCTGTTCACCGCCCTGACCAAGTACGACGGGAGCCGGGTGCGCACGCTGCGGGCCCGTGAGTTCCATCAGATCGCGGGGCGCGCCGGGCGGGCCGGTTTCGACACCGAGGGGTTCGTCGTCGCTCAGGCCCCCGAGCACGTCGTCGAGAACGAGAAGGCTCTGGCCAAGGCGGGCGACGATCCGAAGAAGCGCCGCAAGGTCGTCCGCAAGAAGGCGCCCGAGGGGTTCGTCGCCTGGTCGGAGCAGAGCTTCGAGAAGCTCATCGGCTCCGATCCCGAACCGCTGACCTCCCGTTTCCGGGTGACGCACACGATGCTGCTGTCGGTGAT
The DNA here is from genome assembly GCF_052246875.1 of Streptomyces sp. GDS52. NCBI lineage: Bacteria > Bacillati > Actinomycetota > Actinomycetes > Kitasatosporales > Streptomycetaceae > Streptomyces > Streptomyces sp. GDS52. Next base: position 6,415,851 of record NZ_CM125966.1, on the reverse strand, counting down.
CGCCCGGCCCGGCAACGCCTTCGAGGCGATGCGGCACCTCCTCGAGGACAACCACGAGCCGCGCAGGCAGCAGCTGCGGCACATCCGGCGGGCGATCGCCATCTACCGCTCGCTGCTGGACGGCGGCATCGTCGAGAAGCTGGACACGCCGGACGCCGAGGGCCGGACCGTCCGGCTGACCGTGGACCTTCAGCAGGACTTCGCGCTGAACCAGCCGCTGTCCACCTTCGCGCTGGCCGCGTTCGAGCTGCTGGACCCGGACTCGCCGTCGTACGCGCTCGACATGGTGTCCGCCGTGGAGTCCACGCTGGACGATCCGCGCCAGATCCTCGCCGCCCAGCAGAACAAGGCACGCGGCGAGGCGGTCGCCCTGATGAAGGCGGACGGCGTCGAGTACGAGGAGCGCATGGAGCGCCTCCAGGACATCACGTACCCGAAGCCGTTGGAGGAGCTGCTCTTCCACGCGTACAACACCTACCGCACGAGCCATCCCTGGGTGGGCGACCATCCGCTGTCGCCGAAGTCCGTGGTACGGGACATGTACGAACGGGCGATGTCCTTCACGGAGTTGGTGTCCCACTACGATCTGGCCCGCACCGAGGGCATCGTGCTGCGGTACCTGGCCAGCGCCTACAAGGCCCTGGAGCACACGGTCCCGGACGACCTGAAGTCCGAGGACCTCCAGGACCTGATCGCCTGGCTGGGTGAGATGGTGCGTCAGGTCGACTCCAGTCTGCTGGACGAGTGGGAGCAGCTGGCCAACCCCGCGGAGTTGACCGCCGAGGAGGCCCAGGAGAAGGCCGACCAGGTCAAGCCGGTCACCGCCAACGCCCGTGCCTTCCGGGTCCTGGTCCGCAACGCCATGTTCCGCCGGGTCGAGCTCGCCGCTCTGGACCAGGTCGACGCGCTGGGCGAGCTGGACGCGGAGGCCGGCTGGGACGCGGACGCCTGGGGTGAGGCGATGGACAAGTACTGGGACGAGTACGAGGAACTCGGCACCGGCCCCGACGCCCGCGGCCCCAAGCTGCTGCTGATCGAGGAGGTGCCGGCCGACGGCCTGTGGCGGGTCCGGCAGATCTTCGACGATCCGAACGGCGACCACGACTGGGGCATCAGCGCGCAGGTCGACCTCACCGCCTCCGACGCGGAGGGCCGTGCGGTCGTCCGGGTCACCGATGTCGGCCAGCTGTGAGCACAGGAGCGTTCCTCCCATGACGAATCCGACCGAGAGCCTCGTCGCCCTGCTCGATCTGGAGCAGATCGAGGTCAACATCTTCCGGGGCCGCAGTCCGCAGGAGTCGCTGCAGCGGGTCTTCGGCGGCCAGGTGGCAGGCCAGGCCCTGGTCTCCGCGGGCCGCACCACCGAGGGCGACCGCCCCGTGCACTCGCTGCACGCGTACTTCCTGCGCCCGGGGCGCCCCGGGGTGCCGATCGTGTACGAGGTGGAACGGGTGCGGGACGGGCGGTCGTTCACGACCCGCCGGGTCACCGCCGTGCAGCAGGGACGCACGATCTTCAATCTCACCGCCTCCTTCCACAAACCCGAACAGGGGAGTTTCGAGCACCAGCTGCCGCCGGCCCGCGCGGTTCCGGACCCCGAGTCGCTGCCGACGGTCACGGACGAGATCCGCGAGCATCTGGGCGCGCTGCCGGAGCAGTTGGAGCTGATGGCCCGCCGTCAGCCCTTCGACATCCGCTACGTGGACCGGCTGCGCTGGAACCGGGACGACGTCAAGGACGCCGAGCCGCGCAGCGCGGTGTGGATGCGCGCGGTCGGCCCGCTCGGCGACGATCCGCTGGTGCACACGTGCGCCCTGACCTACGCCAGCGACATGACCTTGCTGGACGCCGTCCGGATCCCGGTGGAACCGCTGTGGGGTCCGCGGGGCTTCGACATGGCGTCGCTGGACCACGCCATGTGGTTCCACCGCCCGTTCCGTGCGGACGAGTGGTTCCTGTACGACCAGGAGTCACCGATCGCCACGGGCGGGCGGGGGCTGGCCCGCGGGCGGATCTACGACCGCGCGGGGCGGATGCTGGTGTCCGTCGTCCAGGAGGGGCTGTTCCGGGCGTTGTAGGTCAGCGGGCCCCCGGTCGCCGGTTCCCGTCGCGCGATTCCGTGCCGGCGCCCGGCCCGGCGGGCGCCGGCCGGGCGCGGCGGGTGTGGCAGGCGTGGTCGTCGTGATGGTGTGGGTGGCGGTGTTCGCGGACATGCTCGTCTCCCCCGCGGAATGTGCGGGGCCGACGCGGTGTACGCCGACCCGGAGAGAACCGTATCCACTCCGTCACTCTCTGCGACAGCCCTGTGGATAACCCCGCGGGGGTGGACGAACGTGCGGGTCAGTTCCCGGCGAGACCGTTGGAGCCCGGTCGGCGGGCGTCCACGTCCAGATGTTCTCCGACCCGGTTGACCAGCAGGGTCATCTCGTAGGCGACCCGTCCGACGTCGGCCTCGGCCCCGCTGAGCACGCACAGGCAGCTGCCGGCGCCCGCCGCGGTGACGAAGAGCATCGCGTCGTCGAACTCGATCATCGTCTGGCGCATTCCGCCCGCACCGAAGTGCTGTCCGGATCCCTTGGCGAGGCTGTGCAGTCCGGACGACACGGCCGCCAAGTACTCCGCGTCCTCGCGGCGCAGTCCCGTGCTCGTCCCGGTCACCAGTCCGTCGTTGGACAGGACCAAGACGTGCCGCACCTGCTCGACACGCCTGGTCAGGTCGTCCAGCAGCCAGTCGAGTCCCTGATGTTGCGTCATTTCGCGCATCTCCCCCTTGCTCTTCCCCGTGTTGGTTCCCGTGGTTCCGTCCGTGGGCCTTTCCGTTCGCTTCCCCCGTGCGGTGCATCCCCTGGCAGGGAGATCCCCGTGGCCAGCCTTCCCCACGACCGGGCGCCGGACAAGGAGGTTAGGAGCCATGGGGCGGAAGGTGGCCGACGAGGAGTGGCGCGAGTTCGTCCTGCACGGAACCCGCACGAAATCCGCGCCGGCAAGCTCTCCACCGCCGGAGGGCGCGGTCCGGGCCGTCCGGTGGGGGATCATGCGGGACATGAGTGACGACCGCGCAGACGACCACACGCACGACCACACACACGTCCAGGAGTTCTTCACCGCGCGTGCCGCCGGCTGGGACCGCCGTTTCCCCGACGACGGTCCGGCCTACGCGGCCGCGGTCGCCGACCTCGGGCTGCGTGAGGGCGACCGGGTGCTCGACGCGGGCTGTGGCACCGGACGGGCCCTGCCGCCGCTGCGTGCCGCGGTGGGCTCCTCGGGAACGGTCCTCGGGGCGGAGCTGACGCCGGCCATGCTGCGGGAGGCCGCGGCCGCCGGACGGGACGGCGACGGCACGCTGCTGCTCACCGATGTCGCCGCACTGCCCCTGCGTTCGGGGGCGCTCGACGCCGTGTTCGCGGCGGGCCTCATCGCGCATCTGCCCCACCCGGCCGAAAATCTCCGTGAGGTGGCGCGGGTGGTGCGTCCCGGTGGGGTGCTGGCGTTGTTCCACCCGATCGGGAGGGCCGCGCTCGCCGCCCGCCAGGGCCGCTCGCTCACACCGGACGATCTCCGCGCGGAGCACAACCTCCGTCCGCTGCTGGCCGGTTCGGGCTGGCGCATGACGTCGTACGCCGACGAGGAAGCGCGGTTCCTGGCGCTGGCCGTCCGGGAGGACTGACCTCTTCGGCCACCCCGGCGCTCAGTCGGCGGGCGTGGTGTCCGGGTGCCGCACCGGGCAGCCGCCGAGGCCCGGCACCGGGTGGGTGCCCAGGTCCTCCAGCCGGTAGCCGTTCGGATAGCTCTTGATCTCCCGGTTCTGCCGGGCGAAGTGCGGGGCGCGCCGGGGCGGCAGCAGCCGGACCGCGCGGCCGCGCAGCCGCACCGCGCGGCGTACGCACACGCGTGTGGCGGCGCTCGGCGGGGTGTACCGGAAGGCCCGCAGGAGGGGGTCGTCGAGCAGGGCGAGTGTGGCGGTGCGCAGCAGCGGGGCGAGCGGGCGCGGGTACCAGGAGGTCATGAGACCGAGCGTGGCGTCCGAGACCCGGCGCGCGCCCTCGTCCCAGCCGAAGTGGGCCTGCTCGTAGGAGTCGAGGCAGCTCTCGAACTCCTCGTAGGAGCCGGGGATGTCCTGGATGCCCATGTGCCGACCGAGTGTCTGGTGGTGGACTGCGCCGGCGACGGTCTCGTGCCGCGACATCCTGCGCCACCCGTAGGCGTCGATCCACCGCTTGGGCATCACGACGAAGGTGCACAGGACGTACCGCATGTCGTCGTTGGGGATGTCGTAACTGCGGTGCATCCGGTTGATGCGGCGGATCGCGGTCCGGCCCCGGTCGCTGCCGAACCCGTGCTCGACGACGGCGTCCAGGAGGAGCGAGGTGTCGTCGTAGCGCTGCTGGGAGCGGTCCGTGAGCTCCGCGGTCTCGGCGAGCAGACGGCCGATGCGGGGAACGGCGTACGTGCGGTACAGGGCGAGTTCGAGCGACCGGGTGAAGTCCCAGGGGAATTCGTACGCCGCGCTGAGGCGGTAGATCTCCGTGGCGTCCCGGTACGGGTCCATCCGCCGGATGTGTTCCAGTCGCTCGAAGCGCTTCACCGCGCCGCCCCCTTCTGCCGCCGGACTTCGACTCTACTGTGCGTGGCGGGCTCCGTACGTCCGGTGAGGGTCACGGCGGTCCGCCGGGCGGCCGCGGTCGCGCCCGCGGACCCCGAGACGGTCGGCCCCGGATCCGAGCCGGGCCGGGGCCTGACCCGGCACCGGCCCGCCGGACGCGCCCCACCGGTCTCAGCGGCCCAGCTCCTTGCGCGAGACACGGCGCAGCCGGCTCCGCTGTGAAGGGTCCAGGGCGAGGTACGCGGCGGCCGGAACTCCCAGGACTATCAGGAGCGCCGCCCACCAGGGCAGCCAGATGAGCAGGATGAGCCCGGCCGCCACACCTCCCGCGGCGATCTTGGCGTTCTTCGACATGAGTGTCGCCTCCTTCGCGGCCGTTGCCGCTCTCTGTCGTGAAAACGGACCCGCGCCCTCGGCGGTTCCGACCGCGCCCCTGAGACGCCCCTGAGGTTCACCCCCTAGGCTTCCCTGAGGGCCACCGTCGATTCGTCGATTCACCGGCTCAGTGACTCGGTGACTCGGCGACTCGGCGGCTCACTGATGCATGGGGACGGAACACGACCGCGTCTCCATGGTGACCCGGTTCACCACCCAGGCATACCCGGTCACCCCCGGTCGTGTTGTACTCTCGGCGGCTCCGATGCCGCTAGTCAAGTTTGATGAATCGATGAAGCAAGGAATCCGTCATCGTCGCGCAGACGCCTCCCCCGCCGCACGCTCCCGCTCGGTACGCCGAACTGACCCGCTGTTCAGCCGTATTCGTACCCGGTGATCCGGCCCGCACCGGCCGGGTCGCCTTCTGGCGGCCCGACGGGTCGGCTCCCCCTGCCGTGGACGCGGCGTCGGTCGAGGAGCTGACCGTCGTCGTTCCCGGCGAGACCGGAGTGGAGACGGTGAGCGTCCCGGCGGCACTGCTGCCGGTACGCGCCGCGCTGCCCGTCCTCACCCGGGCACGGGCACGCGACGAAGGGCACCCTGCCGCCGTGTTCTGGGGCGCTGCCGCCGTGCACGCCCTGGGTCTGGTGGCGCGCGGACTGCTGCTGCCGGGACTGTCCCCGGCCGGCCACGACGCCTGGCGCACGGGGCCGCTGGACGCGGAGGACATCGAGGCGGTGCGCCGGCTGGCCGCCGCGATGCCGCCCGAGGCACACGCCCTGCCGGTGGACGGCCCCGGGCCGCTGCGCCTGCCCGATCCCGAACGGCTGCTGCGCGCCTTCCTCGACGCGGTCGCCGACACCTTGCCCCGCTCCCCCGCCGCACCCCTCGTCACCGGCGCCCCCGCCTACGCGGTACCACAGCGGCAGCACCTGCCCGAACTGCGCGACTGGGCCGCCGACGTCGCCGCGGGCCACGACGCCGGCGTACGCCTGTCCCTGCGCGTCGAGGTGCACGGCCTCACGGACCTGACGGGGCTCACGGATCCCCGGGACGACGACACCATGGACAGCGACACCATGGGTGACGACGGCGCGAACGCCACGTTCCGAGTGGTGCTCCAGGTGCACAGTGTGAGCGACCCCGCGCTCGTCGCGGACGCCACCGACGTGTGGGCCGGCCCCGCGCACGGCGCAGACGGCGCAGACGGCGGCTTCGGACCGCGCGCCCGGATGGACACGCTGCTCGCGCTCCGCCGTGCCGCCCGCGCCTGGGCCCCGCTCGCCCCCCTGCTGTCGGCGACCGTGCCGGACGCGGTCGACCTCGCCGACGAGGAGGTCACCGAGCTCCTCGGAGAGGGCACCAGGGCGCTCGCCGGCGCGGGCGTCGACGTGCACTGGCCCAGGGAGCTGACCCGCGAACTGACCACCCGCGCGGAGATCGGTCCCGCTGCCGACGAGCGGCGCCCCGAGCGCTCCGGGCGGCCCGATGTCGCGGGCGCCTCCCAGGGACCGTCCTTCCTGTCGGCCGACGCACTGCTCGCCTTCGACTGGTCGTTCGCCCTGGGCGACCGGCAGCTCACCCGCGCGGAGCTGGACCGGCTCGCGGAGACCAAGCGTCCCGTCGTGCGGCTGCGCGACCAGTGGGTGCTGCTCGACCCTCGGGAGGTGCTCCGCGCCCGTGCGCGCCACGACCACGAGGTGCGGCCCGTCGACGCGCTCGGGGCCGCCCTGACCGGCTCGGTGGAGGTGGACGGCCACCGGATCGAGGTGCGGCCCACCGGCTGGCTGGCGGCCCTGCGGGACCGTCTCGCCGACCCCGAGGGACAGCGGCCCGTCGCACAGCCGGCGGCCCTCGCCGCCACCCTGCGGGACTACCAGCGGCGCGGGCTGAACTGGCTGGCCCACATGACCTCCGTGGGCCTGGGCTGCTGTCTCGCCGACGACATGGGCCTCGGCAAGACCATCACCCTGATCGCCCTGCATCTGCACCGGCAGTCCGACCCCGTGTCCGCCGGACCCACCCTCGTGGTGTGCCCGACCTCCCTGATGGGCAACTGGCAGCGGGAGATCGAACGGTTCGCGCCCGGTACACCGGTACGCCGCTTCCACGGTGCACGGCGCTCGCTGGACGACCTGGCCGAGGGCGAGTTCGTCCTCACCACGTACGGCACCATGCGCCTGGACGCTCCCCGGCTCGCCGAGGTGGACTGGGCCATGGTCGTCGCCGACGAGGCCCAGCACGTGAAGAACCCCTACGCGGCGACGGCCCGGCAGCTGCGCTCCATCGGCGCACGCGCGCGCGTGGCGCTCACCGGCACGCCCGTGGAGAACAACCTCTCGGAACTGTGGGCCATCCTGGACTGGACGACGCCCGGCCTGCTCGGCCGGCTCGGCACCTTCCGCAGGCAGTACGCGGAGGCCGTGGAGAGCGGGCAGGACCCGGCAGCGGCAGAGCGGCTGGCCCGGCTGGTGCGGCCGTTCCTGCTGCGCCGCCGCAAGTCGGACCCCGGGATCGCGCCCGAGCTGCCGCCGAAGACGGAGACGGACCATCCGGTGTCGCTCACCCAGGAGCAGACGGGGCTGTACGAGGCCGTGGTGCGGGAGGCCCTCGCCGAGATCTCCGGTACCGACAGCATGGCGCGACGGGGAATGATCGTGAAGCTGCTGACCGGGCTCAAGCAGATCTGCAACCACCCGGCGCAGTTCCTCAAGGAGGACCGTCCGGTGCTCGCTGGGCGGTCCGGGAAGCTGGAGTTGCTGGACGAGCTCCTCGACACGGTGCTCGCCGAGGAGGCCGGGGTGCTGGTCTTCACGCAGTACGTGCGGATGGCCCGTCTCCTGGAGCGTCACCTCGCCGCACGGGGCGTGCCGTCGCAGTTCCTGCACGGCGGCACGCCGGTGGCCGGGCGCGAGGCGATGGTGCGGCGTTTCCAGGACGGCGAGGTCCCGGTCTTCCTGCTGTCGTTGAAGGCCGCGGGCACGGGCCTGAACCTCACCCGTGCCGAGCATGTCGTGCACTACGACCGCTGGTGGAACCCCGCCGTCGAGGCGCAGGCGACGGACCGCGCGTACCGCATCGGCCAGACCCGGCCGGTACAGGTGCACCGGCTGATCGCCGAGGGCACGATCGAGGACCGCATCGCCGCGCTGCTGGTCCGCAAGCGCGAACTGGCGGACGCGGTGCTCGGCTCCGGGGAGGCGGCGCTCACCGAACTGACGGACGCCGAACTGGCGGATCTGGTGGAACTGCGAGAGGGAGCACGATGAGCCGGTACGACGCTGCGGAGACCGACGACCGCGACGCCGACGGTCACGAGGCCGACGGAGATGCGGCCGGCGGTGAAGCCTCCGGGACGGAGCGGACGTTCGCCGCGCTGCCTCCCGCGCGGGGGCGTGGTTTCGCGCAGACCTGGTGGGGCCGGGCCTGGCTGACGGCGCTGGAGGGCACGGCCCTGGACGCCCAGCAGCTGAAGGCGGGGCGCGGGCTCGCCCGCGCGGGAGCGGTCGGCGCGGTGTCCGTGCGTCCGGGACGCATCACGGCCGTCGTACAGGACCGCGACCGCACGGCGCACCGGGCGGACGTCCTGCTCCAGGAGCTGTCCGACGAGCAGTGGGACCGTTTTCTGGGCATGGCCGTCGAACGGGCCGGACATGTGGCGGCGCTGCTCGACCGGGAGATGCCGCCGCATCTGGTGGAGGACGCGGAGTCGGCCGGGGTCGAACTGCTGCCGGGCCTGGGCGATCTGGAGCCGGAGTGCGCCTGCGGGGCCTGGGACCACTGCGGTCACACGGCGGCGCTCTGCTACCAGGTGGCCCTGCTGCTGGACCAGGACCCGTTCGTCCTGTTCCTGCTGCGGGGGCGCGGTGAGCGGGCCCTGCTGGACGCGCTCCGGTCGCATGCCGGGACACACCCGGAGAAGCGGTCCCGCCCGGAGGGCGTGGACGCGGCCGAGGCGTTCGCGGCGGGCGGCATCCGGCCGGGGCTGCCCGCCGCTCCCCCGCTGCCCGCGGCGCCGGGGGTGCCTCCGTCGCTGGACACGGACGGGCCTCCCCCTGCCGGGATCGACCCGTCCGCCCTGGGGTTCCTCGCCGCACGGACCTCCGCGCAGGCCCGTCACCTGCTCGCGGAGGCGCTCCGGGACGGGCATGAACGGCAGCCGGTGGAGCCGGATCCGACGGCGGCTCAGGACGCGGTGCGGCTGGCCGCCGGTGACCCGGCGCGCGCCGTGGCGGACCGGCTCGCCGCCGGTTCGGGGCGTGGCCGGGAGGGGCTGGCCGTGGCCGTACGGGCCTGGCGCCAGGGTGGTACGGCGGCGCTGGCCGTGCTCGACGAGGAGTGGACGGTGGACGCCGAAGCGCTCGCACGCGCACGTGCGGCCCTCGAGTCGGCCTGGGCCGAGGGCGACGAGGGCGAACGGCCGGTGTTCCGGACCCGTGCCAACCGCTGGACCGTCGTCGGTGCGCCGGTCCAGCTGCGGCTGGGACGCGACGGCCGCTGGTGGCCGTACCGCAAGGAGCGCGGCCGCTGGGTCCCGGCGGGAGGCGCCGCCCAGGACCCGGCGACGGCCCTGGCGTCGGCGAGGGCGGAGCTCCACGCCGGGAGAACGGCCTGAAACAGTCTCACCCGGAAGACGCCGTGTACGTGTCTGGCCCGGGTCAGCGCAACCCGGCCTCGTCCAGGGGCGGGAGGAGCGATTCGAGCCCGCTCGGCAGATTGCTGGGCACGCCGCTCGGCAGCTCGGTCGGCAGACCGCTGGGCAGTTCGCTCGGGAAGTCCGACGGCAGCTCGGTGGGGAAACCGGACGGCAGCAGGCTCTCCAGACCGCTGGGCAGCTCGGACGGGACGCCCGGGGACGGGTCGGGCGAGCCGGGGGCGCCCGTGCTGCTCCCGGTGGGTTCTTCGTCCGGCGCGTCGTCGCCTCCCGAGGCCATCAGCACGACCACGAAGACGGCCGCCACGGCCACGATCGCCGCGAGCACGATGAGCAGGAGGTTCCTGCGCCCGCCGGGACCCCGTCCCGATCCGCCCCCGTCGCCTGGCGGGTCCTGCGGCGGATCGTGAGGCGGAGGCGGGCCGGGCGGAGGGGGGTCCGGCGGCGGAGGTGCGCCGCCGTACGAGGGGGGTCCGAAGCCGCCGCCCGGGGGCGGCGTGTCACCCGGCGGGCCGGACGGCTGGGGCGGTACCGGTGGCTTGGCCATACCGGCCATGGTCGCCTCGGACGCGCTCCCGGCGCGAGCGTCCCGCACGGAATTCGACACGGAGCCGGGGCACGGGCCCGAGCCCGCGGCGTGCTCCGCGCGGAGGCCGGGCCGTGCGGTACCGCGCGCCACCGCCCGATCCCGTGGTCCCCGTGGTCCTCGTGATCCCGGGTGAGCGCGGCCGCCACGCGAAGCAGCACGTCGGCCACGCTCACACCGTCCCGGACCCTCTGCTCCCCGGGGCCCGAGGTTCAGCCCCGGGCGCCCAGCAGGTGGTCCATCGCCAGCTGGTCGAGGTGCTCGAAGGCCATGCCGCGCGCGGCGGCGGTGTCGGCGTCGAAGTCCTCGAAGGCCGACCGGTCGCCGAGCAGTGCCTGGAGGCCGTCGGCCGCCGTGGGCTGGGCCAGCTGGTCCAGGCGGGCCGCGCGCAGCGCCTCCTGCACCTCGGGGTCGGAACGGAAGGCCGCCGCGCGGTCCTTGAGGATCAGGTAGTTGCGCATGCAGCCCGCCGCCGAGGCCCACACCCCGTCGAGGTCCTCGGTCCGCGGCGGCTTGAAGTCGAAGTGCTTCGGGCCGCTGTAGCCGGCTGACTCCAGCAGGTCCACCAGCCAGAACGCGGCACGCAGGTCACCGGCGCCGAACCGGAGGTCCTGGTCGTACTTGATGCCGGACTGGCCGTTGAGGTCGATGTGGAACAGCTTGTCCGCCCACAGCGCCTGCGCGATGCCGTGCGGGAAGTTCAGCCCGGCCATCTGCTCGTGGCCGACCTCCGGGTTGACGCCGTACAGCTCCGGCCGCTCCAGGCGCTCGATGAAGGCCAGGGCGTGGCCGACGGTGGGCAGCAGGATGTCGCCGCGCGGCTCGTTCGGCTTCGGCTCGATGGCGAAACGGAGGTCGTAGCCCTGGGAGGTGACGTACTCGCCGAGCAGGTCGAAGGCCTCCTTCATGCGGTCCAGGGCGACCCGTACGTCCTTGGCGGCGCCGGACTCGGCGCCCTCGCGGCCGCCCCAGGCCACGTACACCTGGGCACCGAGTTCGACCGCGAGGTCGATGTTGCGGATGGTCTTGCGCAACGCGTAGCGGCGCACGTCGCGGTCGTTGGCGGTGAACGCGCCGTCCTTGAACACCGGGTGGGTGAAGAGGTTGGTCGTCGCCATCGGCACCTTCATCCCGGTGGCGTCCAGCGCCTGCCGGAACCGCTTGATGTGTCCCTCGCGCTCGCTGTCGCTCGAGCCGAAGGGGATCAGGTCGTCGTCGTGGAAGGTGACGCCGTGAGCCCCCAGCTCGGCCAGGCGCTGCACCGACTCGACCGGGTCGAGGGCGCGTCGGGTGGCGTCACCGAACGGGTCGCGTCCCTGCCAGCCGACGGTCCACAGACCGAAGGTGAACTTGTCCTCGGGGGTGGGCCGGTAGTTCATGCCGTGGCTCCTTGCTCGCTGAGGCTATTTCGTCATGGCGATTTACAAATTAGTATGCAGGAGCAGCTCTGGGAAGAGAGACACCCCGCTGAACCGCGGAAGAGGGAGAAACCGATGTCAGCAGCCGAGGGTCCGCTCGTCGTCGGCGTGGACACATCCACCCAGTCCACCAAGGCGCTGGTCGTCGACGTGGCCACCGGACGCGTCGTCGCGAGCGGCCAGGCACCGCACACGGTGACCTCGGGGGCGGGCCGGGAGAGCGATCCGCGCCAGTGGTGGGACGCCCTGTGCGAGGCACTGCGCCAGTGCGGGCAGGCGGCGCACGAGGCCGCCGCGGTGTCGATCGGCGGCCAGCAGCACGGGCTGGTCACCCTGGACGAGCGGGGCGAGCCGGTGCGTCCGGCACTGCTGTGGAACGACGTGCGCTCCGCGCCGCAGGCCCGCCGGCTGACCGAGGAACTGGGCGGCGCGAAGTTCTGGGCCGAGCACACCGGAAGCGTGCCGGCCGCCTCGTTCACGGTCACCAAGTGGGCCTGGCTGGCGGAGCACGAGCCGGACGCGGTCCGCGCCACCAAGGCCGTCCGGCTCCCCCACGACTACCTCACCGGACGGCTCACCGGCCAGGGCACCACCGACCGCGGCGACGCCTCCGGCACCGGATGGTGGGCCTCCGGAACCGAGTCGTACGACGAGGAGATCCTCGCGCATGTGGGACTCGACCCGGCGCTGCTGCCCCGTGTCGTACGGCCCAAAGAGGTGGCCGGGACCGTACGCGCCCATCCTGACCTGCCGTTCTCCAAGGGCACCCTGGTGGCGTGCGGTACCGGGGACAACGCGGCCGCCGCGCTGGGCCTCGGTGTGCGGCCCGGTACCCCGGTGATGAGCCTCGGCACCTCGGGCACGGTGTACGCGGTGTCGCGGCGCCGGCCGACCGATCCGACCGGCATCGTGGCGGGCTTCGCCGACGCGCGCGGCGACTGGCTGCCGCTCGCCTGCACGCTCAACTGCACGCTCGCCGTGGACCGGGTCGCGACCCTGCTGGGCCTGGACCGCGAGGCCGTCGAACCGGGCCACGGCATCACGCTCCTGCCCTTCCTCGACGGTGAGCGCACCCCCAACCTCCCGCACGCGTCCGGCCTGCTGCATGGGCTGCGCCATGACACGACCGGCGGTCAGCTGCTCCAGGCCGCCTACGACGGTGCCGTGCACTCCCTGCTCGGCGCGCTCGACCGCGTCGTCGGCAAGGACGACGAGAAGGGCCAGAAGGGCCAGAACGACAAGGACGCCGACCCGTCGGCGCCCCTGTTGCTGATCGGCGGCGGCTCCCGGGGCACGGCCTGGCAGCAGACCGTGCGACGGCTCTCGGGCCGGGCCGTGCAGGTGCCCGAGGCGCGGGAGCTGGTGGCGCTCGGTGCGGCGGCGCAGGCGGCCGGCCTGCTCACCGGGGAGGACCCGGCCGCGGTCGCCCGCCGCTGGGACACGGCGGCGGGGCCGGTGCTGGAGCCGGTGGAGCGGGACGAGGAGACGCTGGCCAGGATCGCCGGGGTACTCTCCGACGCGGCCCCGCTCCTGGAGCGGGGCACGGACACCGACTGAGGCCTTCGCCGGCGGACACCGGCCCCGGCCACACCGTGACAGAACCGACGAGGACTGACGGAGGCATGAGCGCACCGCTGCACGAGACCCGCCCGGCCGGCTCGGGGCGGGTACCGCCCCCTCCCGGTCCGGGACGGACACTGCCCGACACCCAGCAGGGCATGCGCCGCCGCAACCTCTCACGGGTGATGCACACCGTCAGCGCCGAGGGGCCGCTGTCCCGGGCCGCCGTCGCCTCACGCATCGGCCTGACCCGGGCGGCGGTGTCCACCCTGGTCGACGAGCTCATTCGCTCGGGCCTGCTGGAGGAACTGGGCCCCGAGCGACCGGGACGCGTGGGCCGGCCGGGCTCGGCGCTCGCCGTCAGCGGGCGCGGTCCGGCCGGAATCGGTGCCGAGATCGGCGTCGACCATCTCGCGGTGTGCGCGGTCGATCTGCGGGGACGGGTCCGGGCACGGGCGGTACGGCACGTCCCGAACCGCGGCCGCTCCCCCGGACCGGTGATCGAGGAGCTGACCGGACTCCTGCTCCGGGTCGTCGCCGAGGCCGAGGGGGAAGGGCTGTGGCCGGCCGGGCTCACCGTGGCCGTGCCGGGCCTGGTGGCACGGGACGCCCGGACCGTCGTACGCGCGCCGAACCTCGGCTGGCGCGACACCGACCTCGGTGCCCTGCTCCCGGCGCGGTTCCCACTGACCGTGGCCAACGAGGCCAACTGCGGCGCGCTGGCCGAACTCTGGCTCGGCGAGGGCACACCGCGCGACTTCCTCCATGTGTCGGCCGAGATCGGCATCGGCGCCGCCGTGGTCGTGGACGGGCGGCTGTTGCACGGAACCCGGGGCTTCGCGGGCGAGTTGGGGCACGTGCCGGTACGGCCCGACGGCCCGGAGTGCGGCTGCGGTGGACGCGGCTGCCTGGAGCAGTACGCCGGTGAGCGGGCGGTGCTGCGCGCCGCCGGTGTGGAGCCGGGCGAGGACCGCGTGGGCCTGCTCGCCGGCCGTGCCGAACAGGGCGACCCCGCCGTACGGCGTGCCCTGCACGACGCGGGGACGGCGCTCGGCATCGCGCTGACCGGGGCGGTCAACCTCCTGGACCCGGAGAGCGTCGTGCTGGGTGGCGCGCTGTCCGGGCTCGCGCCCTGGCTGCTGCCCTCGCTCCGCTCCGAACTGGCCCGGCGCACGGCGGGCCCGGCCTGCACCGTCTCGGTGTCGGCCCTGGGCCCCGAGGGCCCCCTGCTGGGCGCGGCGCACTCGGTGGTCCGGGGGGTCCTGGACGACCCGGCTGCGGTCGCCGGGAGGGCCTGAGCCCCCTGCCCCTGCCCCCGGGTTCCGGCCCTGGCCCTTGTCGCACACGAGGACGGGAGCACCGTGTGCGGTCACCAGGTGGCCCGCTGTCACGATGTGATCATGGGTAAGGGGTGCGCCGCCTCACCGATCGATTACGAAACGCCCAACTACTGGTTGCCGCACGATGAGCGGGTCACTATGAGGCCATGAAACCGGCGCAGCGAGCCATGGAGCTACTTCGGACCTGGCCCGACCTCACCGCCTGCAAGGCAGCTTGCGGTACCGGACAGGCTCTCCGCTCCACTCGCGAAGAGATCGTCCACTTCCACTCCGAACGGGACGTCGACCTCCACCTGACCCGCCGCGCCATTCAGCGCTTCCACTACGATCTGAACGCCTCGACCGCGATCCAGCTGACCCCGGGGTCGAGTTGGGTGACGGTGCATCTGGACTGCGCCACCGACGTGGACCTGCTGCTGAGCCTGGTGAGCGTCGCGCTCAAGGCCCACCAGACCCCACCGCCCCCCTCCTGCGCACCGACGACCGCCGGGTGCAATTTCCACCGGGTCACGGTGCTGCCGCGCGACGCGGTGACCGAACGCTGAGAAAGCCGAAAACGCCGGGAAAGAAGAAAACCCTCGAAACTCCGAGAACGCCGAGTCACCCGGCGGGCCCCGGGTCCTACGGCCGCAGACCGCTGACGATGTCCGCCGTCGCGGTCAGACCGCTGTGGATGGTGGGGGCGATGCTGGTACTGGCCAGAGAGAACCCGAGCAGCAGACAGACCAGAGCGTGCGAGAGCTTCAGTCCGCCGTTGCGCAGGAAGATCACCGCCAGGACCGCGAGCAGCAGCACCACAGAGATGGAAACGGCCATCGTCAACCTCCTCCGCCACGTCTGCTTCGCGGCGTTCGGCCGTAAGTGTGGCGTAGCGGAGGGTTCGTCCGGGCGGCTGACCTGTCCTCCGAACGTGTGGTGTCTACCGCGGGCGGTACGCGTCGAGGAAGGATTCCAGTCCCGCCAGGTCGTCGGTGTTGAGGTGGTCGACGTCGGCGGCGGCCAGTTCGCCCCACAGGGCGTCCCGGGCGGGGCCCGGCTGGTCCGGGGTGGCCCAGAAGCGCACTCGCCGGCCGCGCGCGTGCGCGCCGCCCACGATGTCCCGCAGTTTTTGGCGCTCGGCGGCGGGGAAGGCGCCGACGCCCCGCCAGGTGAAGTGCAGCGTCCAGTTGTCGCTGATCAGCGGGATGAGCGAGGCCCTGGCCGGCCCGCCGAGGTCGGTCAGCCTGCCGTCGTAGAAGGCGTGCCGCACCCGCTGGGCCTCCATGGGCGCGCGGGCCGCGCGATCTCCCGAGACGACGGCGGTGACCGGTCCGGGCAGCACCCGGCCGTCGACACAGGTGGTGAACAGATGCCGGTACCGGCGCAGGCGGCGGTCGAGTTCGAGGTAGGTGGACGCGCCCTCGGTCTTGATGTCGACGAGGAGTTGGAGCGGCTCCCGGTGTCCCCGGTACACCGAGCCGCGCTGGGCCCGTACCCGGGCGGCGAGCGGGTCGAGGTAGAGGGACTCGAGAGTACGGGACGGGTCGAGGTCCTCGGGGTCGTGGGCGACGAGGAGTTGGCCGCCCACGAGGAAGATGTCGGCCTCGACGCTGCCGAACCGGTGGTCGAGTGCGTCGAGGAGGGGGCGCGGGTGTACGTAGTCGTTGTGGGCGTGGGCGCGCCACAACGGACGTGGGTGGTGCCGCTGTTCCCCGGCCAGCGCCTCGGCGGCGGGCAGCGCCACCGAGCCCGCGAAGGCTGCGCCGAGGGTGGTGAGGGCTCTGCGACGGGTGGTGAGGGCCATGCTCTGCCTCCCTGGAAGTGCCGTACGGGACCACTGGAGTATGAGGTCGGCACGCACCCGGAAAGCAGTGCTGTGCGGGGAGTTGGCCGATCCGCCGTCACGCGTTCACCTCGCCGGGGCCGAGTACGCGAAGGAGCCCGCCCCGTGCGGGGCGGGCTCCTTCGACCGGGACCGGGCGCGTGACGGTGTCTCAGGGCGCCCGCAGGTCGACCAGTTCGGCCAGCGCCTCTCGATGGGCACCCGCCGTGCCGTAGGCGAGGGAGTCGGCCTTGGCCCGCTTCAGGTACAGGTGGACCGGATGCTCCCAGGTCATGCCGATGCCGGCGTGCAGTTGCAGCGCCTCCTCGGCGGCGTGGACGGCGACCTGTCCCGCGTAGGCCTGCGCGACTGCGACAGCCACATCGGCATCCCGGTCGGCGGACAGGGCCGCGGCGGTGTTGCGGGCCGCCGCACGGAGGTTGACGACCTCCAGCCACAACTGGGCGAGCCGGTGCTTGAGCGCCTGGAAGCCGCCGACCGGCCGGTTGAACTGCCTGCGGTCCTTCAGATAGCGGACGGTCTCCGTCAACGCCCAGTCGGCGAGGCCGAGTTGTTCCGAGGCCAGCAGTCCGGCGCCGGCTCGCAGCGCCCGTCGCACGGCGGGTTCGGCGTCGCCCAGCCGGCGTCCCCGGGCGCCGTCGAGGACGACCGTGGCGACGGGGCGGGTGAGGTCCAGGGACGTCTGACCGGTGACGGTGACCGCGTCCGCCTCGACGGCGTACAGCCCGCCGTCGTCCGCCGGTACGAGCAGCACGTCGGCCGCGGCGGCGTCGGCGATACCGGTCAACTCGCCGTGCAGTACGCCGTCCACCGCCCGGGCGGTGGCGAAGGACGCGCCGGGCGCGGTGTGCAGCCCGACAGCGAGGACGCCGATCCGGCGCGCGGACGCCAGGGAGGCCAGCACGTCCTCCCCGTCCGCGCTCCCGTCCGCGCAGGCCAGCAGCGCCTCGGTGGCCACGACGGCGCTGCTCAGGTAGGGCACGGGGGCGACAGCCCGCCCCAGCTCCTCCAGTACGACCGCGGCCTCCCGGTGGGTGGCGCCCTGACCGCCGCGGTCCTCGGGCACCAGCAGACCGGCCAGACCCATGCCGTCGGCGAGCGACTTCCACAGGGCCAGGTCGTGCGGGGTGTCCGACTCGATGCGGGAGATCACCCCGGCCGCGTCGCAGTGGTCGGTGAGCAGGTCCCGGACGGCGGCGCGCAGCGCCTCTTCCTCCTCCGAGTAGAGCAGGTCGGGCTGCGGGTCCTCCAGGTGCGTCGCGCTCGTCGTGCTGCTCGCGCCCACCGTGTTCGTCGGGTTCATCGGGTTCATCGGGTTCATCGGGTTCATCGGGCCAGGTCCTTCCACGCGACGTCCTTGTCGGTACGCGGCTCGGACGGCAGCCCCAGGACGCGTTCGGCGACGATGTTCAGCAGGACCTCGCTCGTCCCGCCCTCGATGCTGTTGCCCTTGGAGCGGAGGTAGCGGTAGCCGGCATCGCGGCCGGTGAAGTCGACCAGTTCGGGGCGGCGCATGGTCCAGTCGTCGTACAACAGGCCGTCCGCGCCGAGGAGTTCCACTTCCAGACCGCTGATCTGCTGGTTGAGGCGGGCGAAGCCCAGCTTCATCCCGGCGCCTTCGGGACCGGGCTGGCCGACCGCGAGCCGCTGGCGGAGGCGTTCGCCGGTGAGCCGGGCGACCTCGGCCTCCACCCAGAGCCCCAGCAGGCGCTGGTGCAGGTCGTGGGTGCGCAGTTCGGGGTGCTCGCGCCAGGCCTTCGCGACCGGGCCGATCATGCCGCCCTCGCGGGGCAGCCGCGTGCCGCCGATGGCGACGCGTTCGTTGTTGAGCGTGGTCTGCGCGACCCGCCAGCCGTCGCCGACCTCACCGAGGCGGTGGGAGTCGGGGATGCGGACGCCGGTGAGGAAGACCTCGTTGAACTCGGCCTCGCCGGTGATCTGGCGCAGCGGCCGCACCTCGACACCGGGGTCGGTCATGTCGCAGACGAAGTAGGTGATGCCCTGGTGCTTGGGCACCTCCGGGTCGGTGCGGGCGATGAGGATGGCCCAGCGGGCGAGATGCGCGCTGGAGGTCCACACCTTCTGCCCGTCGACCACCCAGTCCTCGCCCTCACGGACCGCCCGGGTGCCGAGGGCGGCCAGGTCGGATCCGGCGCCCGGCTCGCTGAACAGCTGGCACCAGACCTCCTCGCCGGTCCACAGCGGGCGGAGGAAGCGCCGCTTCTGCTCCTCCGTGCCGTACTGCAGGATCGTCGGCGCCGCCATGCCCAGGCCGATGCCGATGCGCCGCGGGTCGTTGTCGGGTGCCCCGGCGGCCTCCAGTTCGGCGTCGACGACGGCCTGGAGGGAGCGGGGGGCGCCGAGTCCGCCGAGCCCCTCGGGGTAGTGCACCCAGGCGAGGCCCGCGTCGAAGCGGGCGCGCAGGAAGTCGAGGCGGTCGGTGCCGGCGAACGAGGGGGGCGGGCCCGCAGGGCCCTCGGTCGAGGGTGGTGGCGGGAGACGGGTGGGCGGCTGCGCGGCCAGCAACTCCCGGGTGCGGCGCCTCAGTTCGGTGGCGTCGATCATGCCGCTGCTCCGTTCTGCGGTACGGGCAGCACGGCGACGCGTCCGGTGGTGACTCCGTCCGCGACCCGCTGCACGGCGTCGGCGGCGCCGGTGAGCGGCACGCGCTCGCTGACCAGCGGCTTGACGGCACCGCGTGCGGCCAGGTCGGTGAGCTGCTCGTGGCAGTGCTGGACCAGCTTGGGGTTCTTGGTGTTGTACAGGCCCCAGTGCAGGCCGAGGATCGAGTAGTTCTTCACCAGGGCGTGGTTCAGCGCCGGGCTGGGAATCGTGCCACCGGCGAAGCCGACGATCACGATGCGGCCCTCGAAGGCGACGACCTTGGCGGACTGGGCGTAGGCCTGACCGCCGACCGGGTCGTAGATCACGTCGGCGCCCCTGCCGCCGGTGGCGTCCTTCACCGCGGCGATGACGTCCTGCTCACGCCGGTCGATCACCACGTCACAGCCCAGTTCCCGGGCGACGGCCACCTTCGCGGCGCCGCCGACCACGCCGATGACGGTGGCGCCGGCTGCCTTGCCCAGTTGCACGGCCGCGCTGCCGACGCCGCCCGCCGCGGCGTGCACGAGCAGGGTCTCACCGGCCTCCAGACCGGCCCTGCGGTGCAGCCCGAACCAGCCGGTCTGGTAGCCGATGTGCAGGGCGGCGGCCTCGGCGTCGTCCAGCGCGTCCGGGGCGTCCCGCAGCGCGGTGGCGTCCGCGACGGCGTACTCGGCGAACCCGCCGTACGGCAGCACGGGGTTGGCGATCACCCGGCGTCCGTCCTCGGTCTCACCGCAGATCTCCAGGCCCGGGGTGAACGGCAGCGGCGGCCTGACCTGGTACTGGCCCCGGCACATCAGCGCGTCCGGGAAGTTGATGTTCGCGGCGCGCACCTTCAGCAGGACCTGGCCCTCGCCGGGCACCGGCCGCGCCACCTCTGCGAGGCGCATGACCTCGCCCGGCTCACCGTTCTCGTGCACTTGCCATGCCTGCATGCGGAGCCTCCACGGGACTGTGAACGTCGTGTTCGCCTGACCGGGTCACTCGCATACTAAGCGGTCGCTTGCCGACAGGGAACCGTCGCGTGCGTCACGGCCGCCTGGGGCGTGCCCGTACGTGCATCCGCTCCCCCTGCGGGCCGAACAGGCTGAGGAACTCCACCGGCCCCTCCCCCGTCGACCCGAACCAGTGCGGCACGCGCGTGTCGAACTCCGCCGCCTCCCCCTCCGTCAGCACCACGTCGTGCTCGCCGAGCACCATCCGCAGCCTGCCGGAGAGCACGTACAGCCACTCGTAGCCCTCATGGGTGCGGGGTTCCGGCTCGAGCCTGCGCTGCGGTTCGAGCACCTTGTACGCCTGGAGCCCGCCGGGCTGGCGGGTGAGCGGCCAGTGGGTGCGGCCGTGGCGCTGGATCGGCTTGGAGCGGACGCGCGGATCACCGACCGGCGGCGCGCCGACCAGTTCGTCCAGCGGCACCTGGTGGGCCTGGGCGATCGGCAGCAGCAGTTCCAGGCTGGGTTTGCGCAGCCCGGACTCCAGCCGGGAGAGAGTGCTCACGGAGATGCCGGTCGCCTCGGACAGCGCGGCGAGCGTCACCTCCCGTTCCTTCCTGATCCGCCGCAGCCGGGGGCCCACATCCGCGAGAACGTCATCCGTGGTCATACCGGCATTGCAGGATCGGCAAAGACATTTGTCAATCCCGCAGCCACTGGGCGACCGTCGTCGTGGAGGTGGTCGCATGAACAACGAGCACAGCGAGCACAGCGAAAAATACGACGTGGTCGTCGTGGGCGGTGGCGCGGCGGGACTGTCCGCCGCGCTGGTACTGGGCCGGGCGCGCCTGCGGACGCTGGTCGTCGACGCGGGTGAGCCGCGCAACGCGCCCTCACCCCACCTGCAGGGCTACCTGTCCCGGGACGGGATCCCGCCGGCCGATTTCCTGGCGCTCGGCCGGGAGGAGATCGCCCGCTACGGCGTGGAACTCCACCGGGACCGGGTCACGGACATCACCCGGGAGGAGGAGCACTTCACCGTCGTACGGGAGGCGGGACGCGCCGTGCGCGCCCGGCGGCTGGTCGTCGCGACCGGGCTGAAGGACGAGCTGCCCGTGGTCCCCGGGGTCGCCGAGCGGTTCGGGCGGGACGTGCTGCACTGCCCGTTCTGCCACGGCTGGGAGGTGCGCGACGAGCCGTTCGGCGTGCTCGCGTCGAGCGCGATGAGCGTGCACCAGGCGCTGATGGTGTCCCGGTGGTCGAAGGACGTCACCCTCTTCCTGCACCGGGTCGCCGAGGCGGAGCTGTCCGACCAGGACCTGCGCCGGCTGGCCGCCGCCGGGGTCGGCGTGGTGCCCGGCGAGGTCGCGGAACTGGTGGCCGAGAACGACCGGCTCACCGGGGTACGACTGGCCGACGGCTCCGTCCACGCCCGCTCCGTGCTCTTCGTCGGGCCGCGCCCGGTGCCGCGGACGAGCCTGCTGGAGCGGCTGGGGGCCGAGCTGGACGAGACCCCGTTCGGCGCCTACCCGGTCGTCGACCCGACCGGCCTGACCTCGGTGCCCGGAATCTGGGCGGCGGGCAACGCGATCGGCTTCTCCGAGCAGGTGGTGCACGCGGCGAGCGGCGGCTACCGGGCGGCGGCCGCGATCGTCGGAGACCTGCTGATGACCGATCTGGACGCCGCGGTGACCGGACAGGCGCCGGGCGGCCGGGGTGTGGGGCAGCCGGCCCCGTAGCACCATGGCTGTATGGGCACCACCCTCCGCTTCGCCCGCGTGGTCCGCTGCCGCGAGGACGAGCGCCCTCGGGAGGCGGACACGGTTCAGGCGCTGCTCGCCGCACGCCCCGGGGTACGGCCGTGAAGGGCGCCCGGAGCGCCGGTCTGCTGGTGTTCCGGCACACCGGTCACGGGCTCGAGGTGTTGCTCGGGCATATGGGCGGCCCGTTCTTCGCCCGCCGGGAGGCCGGCGCCTGGACCGTGCCGAAGGGCGAGTACGACCCCGGCGAGCCGGCCTGGGACGCGGCCCGCCGCGAGTTCCGGGAGGAGCTGGGGCTGCCGCCCCCGGACGGGGAGGCCGTACCGCTCGGTGAGGTCCGGCAGTCCGGCGGCAAGACCGTCACGGTCTGGGCGGTCGAGGGCGATCTCGACCCGGCGACGGTCGTGCCCGGCACGTTCGAGCGGGAGTGGCCGCCGAGGTCGGGCCGGATCCGGGAGTTCCCCGAGCTGGACCGGGTGGAGTGGTTCGCCCTGGACCGGGCCCGGGAGTTGGTCGTCACGGCGCAGGCGGCGTTTCTCGACCGCCTGGCGGAGCACTCGCTCTGAGGAGCCCTTCCGCGTTGCGACGCCCACCGCCGCGCGGGAAGGTCGAGAAGCACAGCCCGTCCCGAGGGAGGCCAGCCATGCCCATCGCAACGGTGAATCCGGCGAACGGCGAGACGCTCAAGACGTACCAGGCCATGGGTGAGGAGGAGATCGAGCGCCGGCTCCAGCTCGCGGAGGCCACGTTCCGCACGTACCGGACGACGTCCTTCGAGGAGCGTGCCCGCCTGGTGCACCGGGCCGCCGCCCTCCTCGACGAGGACCGGCAGAGCATCGCCCGGGTGATGACCACCGAGATGGGCAAGCCGGTCAAGCAGGCCCGGGCCGAGGCCGCCAAGTGCGCCAAGGCGATGCGCTGGTACGCCGACCACGCGGCGGAACTCCTCGCCGACGAGGAGCCCGACGCCTCCGACGTGAAGGACTCCGGCGCCTCCCGGGTCCTGGTGCGCTACCGGCCGCTCGGCCCGGTGCTCGCCGTGATGCCGTGGAACTTCCCGCTGTGGCAGGTCGTACGGTTCGCGGCGCCCACGCTGATGGCCGGCAACGTGGGCCTGCTCAAGCACGCCTCGAACGTGCCGCAGACGGCTCTGTACCTGGAGGACCTGTTCCACCGGGCGGGCTTCACCGAGGGCTGCTTCCAGACGCTGCTCGTCGGTTCCGCCGCGGTCGACGAGATCCTGCGGGACGAGCGGGTCAAGGCGACCACCCTCACGGGCAGCGAACCCGCGGGGCGGGCGGTCGCCTCCACCGCCGGGGAGATGATCAAGAAGACGGTGCTGGAACTGGGCGGCAGCGACCCGTTCGTCGTCATGCCCTCCGCGGACCTGGACCGGGCCGCCGAGGTCGCGGTCACCGCGCGGGTGCAGAACACCGGGCAGTCCTGCATCGCCGCCAAACGCTTCATCGTGCACGCGGACGTCCACGACGCCTTCGCCGAACGCTTCACCGCGGGCATGCGGGCCCTGCGGACCGGCGACCCGATGGACGAGGAGACGGATGTCGGCCCCCTCTCCAGCGAACAGGGCCGCGCCGACCTGGAGGAACTGGTCGACGACGCCGTACGCGCCGGGGCCGGCGTGCTGTGCGGCGGTGAGCGGCCCGACGGGCCCGGCTGGTACTACCCGCCGACCGTGCTGACCGGGATCACCCGGGAGATGCGCGTCCACCGCGAGGAGGCCTTCGGCCCGGTCGCCACGCTGTACCGGGCGGCGGACCTGGACGAGGCGGTACTGATCGCCAATGACTCGCTGTTCGGTCTGAGTTCGAACGTCTGGACGCGTGACGAGGCCGAGGTCGACCGGTTCGTCCGGGATCTGGAGGCGGGCAGCGTCTTCGTGAACGGGATGACGGCGTCCCATCCGGCGTTCCCGTTCGGCGGGGTCAAGCGGTCCGGGTACGGGCGTGAGCTGTCCGGGCACGGAATCCGCGAGTTCTGCAACATCACCACGGTTTGGCACGGTGCGTGACGTTCCCACGACTACGATCCCGACTGTGAACCGCGAAGTGACTCTGCCTCTGATCGTCGACGACCGCGGTGTTCTGCAGGTCTCCGCGGCGGACGTGAGCAAATTGCTGCGCACGGTGGGCGGTCGGTGGCTGCGGCTCGTGGAGGCCGGGGAGGACCGGCTCGACGAGGACACGGTGGCCGCGCTCACGATCGAACTGGCGAAGCTGGCCGACCGGATCGACGTGGCCTGCATCGCCCACAGCAGTGGAAGCGCGCCCTGACCGGTACGGCGGGGTGAGGCCGTCGGCCCCCGTCAGACGGGCCGCAGCAGTGTCCTCCAGAACAACGCCTCGTAGCTCTGCAGCAGATGGCCGTACCCCCGGGCACGGTTCTCGTCGAGGCGGCCCGCGTCCAGGGCGGCCTGGACCGCCTCCGTGGCCGTCCGGTCCAGGTCCGGGGCCGGTTCGGCGAAGAGGTCGAAGAACGCGCAGGCCTCGTCGGTGAAGCCGTAGTGGGTGCGCAGCGCCCCGGCGATGGTGGCGCAGTAGCCGCCCCACGCCGAGAAGTTGGCGGCCACCGCGAGTACGGCGTCGGCGGGCGCGGCGTTGAGGGCCAGCCAGGCGATGTAGGCGGGATACGCCTGGCAGCCCGGCAGGGGGTCGTACGTGCCTGCCCGGTCACGGTCCACGCCGCACGCCGCGGCGAAGGCCTCCAGCCGCGGTGCCGCCCGTTCCTCGCCCTCGGCGAGGGCGGTGAAGTACGCGGCGGCCCGCGGCTGGTCCGCGGACCTGTCCGCCAGATGCCGGAACGCCCGGCGGTCCGCGGGAATCACCCGGTGCTGCTCGAGGGCGAGTGCGGCCAGGGTGTCCCGGTCGGCCTCACCACGGGCGATCAGCGGCACGAGAGGGTTGGACCGCGGGTCCGGGGCCAGTTCCCGCGTGATCGTCTCCAGCAGTTCCCCGGCCGTGCGCGTCATCGCGGCCTCCGTCGCGTCGGTCGGCCGGTCGTGCGGCCGGCTCCTCCACGATCGTCCCCCAGGAGCCGGGGCCGCGGAACCCGGCGCGCCCCGGCGGGGTGACGGTCCTCGCCGTACGGAGGCCGGGCGGTGGGGGTCGCACCGCCGGACCGTCGCCGTTCTTCCTCTCGGCCGGGCCTCGGCTCCGGGACTCAGCGGATGGGCACGCCCGACAGGGTGCGGGCGATGACCAGGCGCTGGATCTCGCTCGTGCCCTCGAAGATGGTGTAGATCGCGGCGTCCCGGTGCATCCGCTCCACCGGGTACTCGCGCGTGTAGCCGTTGCCGCCGAGGATCTGTATCGCCTGGGCCGTGACCTTCTTGGCCGTCTCACTGGCGTACAGCTTCGACATCGAGCCCTCGGCCGCCGTGAACGGCTTGCCGTTGACCGCCATCCAGGAGGCGCGCCACACCAGGAGGCGGGCGGCGTCGATCCGGGTGCGCATGTCGGCCAACTGGAAGGCGACGCCCTGGTTGTCGATGATCGGACGGCCGAACTGCTCGCGGGTCTGCGCGTACTCCAGGGCGACCTCGTAGGCGGCGCGGGCGGTGCCCACCGCCATGGCGCCGACCGCCGGGCGGGACGCCTCGAAGGTGGCCATCGCGGCGTTCTTCACCCTTTCCGTCCCCCCGTGCCCGGCACGCTCCCGGGCACGGGCGAGGCGCTCGTCCAGCTTCTCCTTGCCGCCGAGCAGGCAGGAGCCGGGGACGCGCACGTCGTCCAGGACCACCTCGGCGGTGTGCGAGGCGCGGATGCCGTGCTTCTGGAACTTCTGTCCCTGGGAGCAGCCGGGGGTGTCCGGCGGGACGATGAACGAGGCGTGTCCCTTGGAGCCGAGTTCCGGGTCGACGACCGCGACGACGACGTGCACGTTGGCGATGCCGCCGTTGGTCACCCAGGTCTTGGTGCCGTTGATCACCCACTCGTCCTTGGCCTCGTCGTACACCGCGCGGGTGCGCATGGAGGCCACGTCGGAGCCGGCGTCGGGCTCGGAGGAGCAGAAGGCGGCGAGCTTGACGTCGTCGGCGTCGCCGTACATCTGCGGGATCCAGGTGCCGATCTGCTCCTCGGTGCCGTTGGCGAGGACGCCGACCGCGGCGAGACCGGTGCCGACGATCGACAGGGCGATGCCGGCGTCGCCCCAGAACAGTTCCTCCAGGGCGGTGGGGACGCCGAGGCCGGTGGGGTCGAAGTACTGCTGGGCGTAGAAGTCGAGGGAGTAGATGCCGACCTTGGCGGCTTCCTGGAGCACCGGCCAGGGGGTCTCCTCGCGCTCGTCCCACTCGGCGGCCGCGGGGCGGATCACATCGGCTGCGAAGCCGTGGAGCCAGTCACGGACTTCCTTCTGTTCCTCGTTGAGTTCCATGATGAACTCGGCCATGTCCCCTCCAGCGGCGCGCACGTGCATGTTACTTACGGTAACTCCCAGTCTGTTACCGGCCGGTAGGGAAAGTCAACTCCCCCGGACCCCCCTGATCCCGTCCGGTGCCCGGCACGCCGTCAGTGTTAGTTTGCGCAGGCGTCACCGAATCAGCACGGGTGGGGAGAGACCATGGACACCACACAGCGGACCGACCAGCAACGGTCCGCCGACCGCCGTCGGCGCGAGCTGCTGGAGGCCGCCGACCGGGTGGTGCTCCGCGAGGGCCCCCATGCCTCCATGAACGCGATCGCGGCCGAGGCCGGCATCACCAAGCCGATCCTCTACCGGCACTTCGGTGACAAGGGAGGACTGTACGCCGCCCTGGCCCAGCGGCACACCGACGCCCTCCTGGCCTCGCTGCGGGAGGCACTGGACGCCCCGGCGGACCGGCGCGAACGGGTCGAGAACACCCTCGACACCTACCTCTCCGCCATCGAGCTGCGCCCCCAGGTGTACCGGTTCCTGATGCACCCGGCCGAGGGCTCGCCGGGCGACCAGGGCTTCGACGTCGGCAAGCACTCGGCGCCGCTGCTGCGGCGCATGGGCGAGGAGCTGGCCCAGGTCATCGAGGAGCGGCTGGACCTCGGACCGGGCAGCCAGCAGCTGGCCCGCGTCTGGGGGCACGGGATCGTCGGCATGATGCACGCGGCCGGCGACTGGTGGCTCGGCGAACGCCCCTGCTCCCGGACGGAATTGGTGCGCAGCCTGGCCGATCTGCTCTGGGGCCGGCTGGCAGCGGCCGACGACCGGGCCGGCGGGCCCGGCTTCTGAAGCTCAGCCGCGCCCGCTCCAGGAGGCCCGCCGCACCTGGCGGGCGAGCCTGCGCCGGCGCAGGCCCGACAGCCGGTCGGCGTAGACGCGGCCCTCCAGGTGGTCGCACTCGTGCTGCAGGCACCGGGCGAAGAACCCGGTGCCGTGCACGGTGACCGGTTCCCCGGTCGCCGTGCGGCCCTCGACGACCGCGTGGTCGTGACGTTCCGTCCCCGCCTCCAGACCCGGCAGGGACAGACAGCCCTCCGGACCGCGCACCACCACACCGTCCGTCTCCACCAGCCGCGGGTTGACCACATGGCCCAGGTGACGGACGTCCTCGTCGTCCGGGCAGTCGTACACGAACACCCGCAGCGGCACACCGATCTGGTTGGCGGCCAGGCCCACCCCCTGCGCGGCGTACATCGTCGCGAACAAGTCCTCCACGAGGCGGGCCAGTTCCGGACCGAAGTCGGTGACCTCCGCGCAGGGTGCGTGCAGCACCGGGTCGCCGAGCAGGGTGAGAGGCCGGACGCGTCCGTGGACGCCCGGGATGGAACCGTGTCGCATGGCCCTCAGAGTACGGTCCTCTCAACAACGTCCGTCTCATCGGTGGTGCCATGGTTCTGGAGTGCGAATGGACCTCGATAGGCTGAGGCCCACACCACGTGGCCGCCAGCCACAGGCGCGGCGCGTACGCAAGGAGGATCGAGACTTGATGGCAGGCAACTCGGACCCGCTCTCGCCGCGGGCCAAGCTGGCCGTGACCGCGGGCAAGGCGGTCGCAGCGGCGTCACGCGCCGCGGGACGCGGCAGCGGTTCGGTGATCGGCGGCCGGGTGGCGCTCAAACTCGACCCCGACCTCCTCGCCCGGCTCGCCCAGAACCTGGACTGCATCCTGGTGTCGGCGACCAACGGCAAGACCACCACCACCCGGCTCATCGCGGAGGCCCTGCGCGCCGCGGGACCGGTCGTGTCCAACGCCCTCGGCGCCAACATGCCCGCCGGCATCACCTCGGCACTCGCGGGCGGCTCGGAGGCGAAGTTCGGCGTCATCGAGGTCGACGAGAAGTACCTCGCCGGCGTCGCCCGGGACACCGACCCCAAGTGCATCGCCCTGCTCAACCTCTCCCGCGACCAGCTCGACCGGGCCGGCGAGACCCGCATGCTCGCGGAGAACTGGCGCGAGGGCCTGGCCGGTTCCAAGGCCGTCCTCGTCGCCAACTGCGACGACCCGCTGGTGGTGTGGGCCGCCTCCTCCTCCCCCAATGTGATCTGGGTCGCCGCGGGCCAGATGTGGAAGGACGACGCCTGGTCGTGCCCGTCCTGCGGCGGTGTGATGCAGCGCCCCGGCGACGACTGGTTCTGCGGCGAGTGCGGCTTCCGCCGGCCCACCCCGACCTGGGCACTCTCCGACGACCACGTCCTCGACCCGCACGGCTCCGCCTGGCCGATCCACCTCCAGCTGCCGGGCCGCGCCAACAAGGCCAACGCCGCGAGTTCCGCGGCCGTCGCCGCGGTGTTCGGGGTGCCGCCGCAGGTCGCCCTGGAGCGCATGTACCAGGTGCAGGCCGTTGCCGGCCGCTACGACGTCGTCCAGTACCAGGGCCGTGACCTGCGGCTGCTGCTCGCCAAGAACCCCGCGGGCTGGCTGGAGACGTTCTCCCTCATCGACCCGCCGCCCACCCCGGTGATCCTCTCGGTGAACGCCCGCTCCGCCGACGGCACCGACACCTCCTGGCTGTGGGACGTCGACTACACCCAGCTGGCCGGCCACCCGATCATCGTCCTCGGCGACCGGAAGCTGGACCTCGCGGTGCGGCTCGAGGTCGCGGACCAGCAGTTCCAGGTCTGCGATGACCTCGACCAGGCACTGCAGCAGTGCCCGCCGGGCCGGATCGAGGTCATCGCCAACTACACCGCGTTCCAGGACCTGCGCCGCCGCGTCGGCAACTGACGCGGGCGACGTATCGCGACGTACTCACAAGGACAGTGACTTCATGAGCGACAACGGTCTGCGGATCGTGTGGATCTACCCCGACCTGCTCAGCACCTACGGCGACCAGGGCAACGTGCTCGTCGTGGAGCGCCGTGCCCGGCAGCGCGGCCTCGACGTGGCCCGGCTCGACGTGCGCAGCGACCAGCCGATCCCGACCTCCGGCGACATCTACCTGATCGGCGGCGGTGAGGACCGTCCGCAGCGGCTCGCGGCCGAGCGGCTGCGCCGGGACGGCGGACTGCACCGGGCGGTGGAGAACGGCGCGATCGTGTTCTCGGTGTGCGCCGGCTACCAGATCCTCGGCCACGAGTTCATCAACGACCTCGGCCAGCGGGAGCCCGGTCTCGGCCTGCTCGACGTCGTCTCGGTGCGCGGCGAGGGCGCCCGGTGCGTCGGCGACGTGCTGGGGGACATCGACGCGCCGCTCGGCCTGCCGCCGCTGACCGGCTTCGAGAACCACCAGGGCGTCACCCACCTCGGCCCGACGGCCCGCCCGCTCGCCCGGGTGCGCTTCGGCAACGGCAACGGCACGGGGGACGGCACCGAGGGCGCCTACAACGACACCGTGTTCGGCACGTACATGCACGGTCCGGTGCTGGCCCGCAACCCGCAGATCGCGGACCTGCTGCTGAAGCTGGCGCTCGACGTCAACGCGCTGCCGCCGACCGACGACCGCTGGTACGAGGCACTGCGGGACGAGCGCATCACGGCCTCGCAGCAGCCCGGATAGGGCCCGCGCCACGACGTCCGCCCGGTGTCCGCGAGCCCGTGGACACCGGGCGCGGACCGGGTGCCCGAAGGGGCGTCACCGGCCCGTCTGACGGCTGGTCCGCCCAGGTGAGCGGGCTCGTCCAGTAGGCGGACGCGCGCTGCGGACCCACCCCCGGATGCCGCTAGGGTGGCGGGGATCGAGCCGGACGACGCGGTCCGGTCCCGGCCCACGGCGAGAAGGTTGTTTCGGGCTATGCGTATTGGTGTCCTCACGTCCGGCGGAGACTGCCCCGGTCTGAACGCCGTCATCCGCTCCGTAGTGCACCGCGCGGTCGTCGACCACGGCGACGAGGTCATCGGCTTCCGGGACGGCTGGAAGGGCCTCCTGGAGTGCGACTACCTCAAGCTCGACCTCGACGCGGTGGGCGGCATCCTCGCCCGCGGCGGCACCGTCCTCGGCTCCTCCCGGGTGCGTCCCGAGCATCTGCGGGACGGTGTGGAGCGGGCCAGGGGCCACGTCCAGGAACTCGGCCTCGACGCGATCATCCCGATCGGCGGTGAGGGCACGCTGAAGGCGGCCCGGCTGCTGTCGGACCACGGCCTGCCGATAGTGGGCGTCCCGAAGACCATCGACAACGACATCGCGGTCACGGACGTCACCTTCGGCTTCGACACGGCCGTCGGGGTGGCGACCGAGGCGCTGGACCGGCTGAAGACGACCGCCGAGTCCCACCAGCGGGTGCTCATCGTGGAGGTCATGGGCCGGCACACCGGCTGGATCGCCCTGCACTGCGGCATGGCGGCCGGCGCCCACGCGATCGTGGTGCCCGAGCGGCCCTTCGACATCGAGGAGCTGACCGCGACGGTCGGCGCGCGGTTCTCGGCGGGCAAGCGGTTCGCCATCGTGGTCGCCGCGGAGGGCGCCAAGCCGAAGGCCGGGACCATGGACTTCGACGAGGGCGGCAGGGACGTCTACGGCCATGAGCGGTTCGCCGGGATCGCGCGGCAGCTCTCCGTGGAACTGGAGTCGCGGCTCGGCAAGGAGGCGCGTCCGGTGATCCTCGGGCACACCCAGCGCGGCGGGACGCCGACGGCGTACGACAGGGTGCTGGCCACCCGCTTCGGCTGGCACGCCGTGGAGGCCGTGCACCGCGGGGAGTTCGGGATGATGACGGCGCTGCGCGGAACGGAC
Source organism: Streptomyces sp. GDS52 (assembly GCF_052246875.1). NCBI lineage: Bacteria > Bacillati > Actinomycetota > Actinomycetes > Kitasatosporales > Streptomycetaceae > Streptomyces > Streptomyces sp. GDS52. The sequence goes on along the minus strand of NZ_CM125966.1, from coordinate 6,385,096 downwards.
ATCGTGACGGTGTCGCTGGCGGAGGCCGTCGAGACGCTGAAGACGGTCCCCGAGGACCGCTACGCGGAGGCGGAGTTCGTCCTGTAGCACCCGTCGCGTCCCGCGGTGTCCGTGCCGTCCCGGGCCCGTGACTCCCGCGACACCCGTGGACAGGACCGCCCCCGGTCGCAGGCGCGGCGGGGGGCGGTTCTACCCTGGTGCGGACAGACAGCGCACAACCCCCACGAATCAGGAGCCGGCGGATGGATCACAGCGGGCACGGCATGACCATGGATCTGCCGCCGTTCACGCTGGGGCGAGGGCTCGCATGGTCGACCGAGCCGTTCTTCCTCGTCTCCTGCCTGTTGGGGCTGGCGCTGTACGGCTGGGCGGTGGTGCGCCTGACGCGGCGCGGCGACAAGTGGCCGGTGGGGCGGACCGTCTCGTTCGTCCTCGGCGTGCTGAGCATCATGCTCATGATGTGCACCAAGCTGAACGAGTACGGCATGGTCATCTTCAGCGTGCACATGGTGCAGCACATGATGATCAGCATGGTGTCGCCCATCCTGATCCTGCTCGGCGCCCCGATCACGCTCGCGCTGCGCGCGCTGCCACCGGCGGGACGCGGGCGCAAGGGGCCGCGCGAGCTGCTGCTGATGCTGCTGCACAGCCGCTACATCCAGGTCGTCACCCACCCGGTGTTCACCATCCCGATGTTCATCGCGAGCCTGTACGGGCTGTACTTCACCCCGCTGTTCGACTTCCTGATGGGCTCCCAGGTGGGACACATCGCGATGATGGTGCACTTCCTCGCCGTCGGCCTGGTCTTCTTCTGGCCGATCATGGGCGTGGACCCGGGTCCGCACCGGCCGGGCTACCTGATGCGGATGCTGGAGCTGTTCGCGGGCATGCCGTTCCACGCGTTCTTCGGCATCGCGGTGATGATGGCGTCCACGCCGATGGTCAGCACGTTCGAGAACCCGCCGGCCTCGCTCGGCATCGACGCGCTCTCCGACCAGAACGCGGCCGGCGGTATCGCCTGGGCGTTCAGCGAGGTCCCGTCCGTGCTGGTGCTGATCGCGCTGCTCTTCCAGTGGTACGCCTCGGAGAAGCGGCACGCCAAGCGCACCGACCGCGCCGCGGACCGGGACGGCGACAAGGAGCTCCAGGCGTACAACGCCTATCTGGCCTCCCTGCACACACGCGGGAGCTGAGCCCTCCCCGCTCCCCCCTTCCTCGCTCCCCACCACCGGATCGTGCGGGAACGCCCACGGCCGGCACATGTCCAGACGTGGGATTCCCGCCTAGACTCCACCCTCATGCTGCGCGCTCTGGCCGTCGACGACGAACGCCCCTCGCTGGAGGAACTGCTCTACCTGCTGAACGCGGACCCCCGCATCGGCAGTGCCGAGGGCGCCGGTGACGCGACCGAGGCGCTGCGCCGCATCAACCGCGCCCTGGAGTCCGGGCCCGACGGGCCCGAGGCCATCGACGTCGTCTTCCTCGACATCCAGATGCCCGGCCTCGACGGACTCGACCTGGCCCGGCTGCTCGGCGGGTTCGCCCGGCCGCCGCTCGTCGTGTTCGTCACCGCCCACGAGGACTTCGCCGTGCAGGCGTTCGATCTCAAGGCCGTCGACTACGTCCTCAAGCCCGTCCGCAAGGAGCGGCTGGCCGAAGCGGTGCGCCGCGTCGCCGAACCGCGCGCCGCGGCCCGGCGCGCGGCCCAGCACGGCAGTGCCCCGCGCATCCCCGTGCACGAGCCCGACCCGGACCACATAGCCGTCGAGCTCGGCGGGGTGACCCGCTTCGTCGCCGTCGAGGACATCACGCACGTGGAGGCCCAGGGCGACTACGCCCGGCTGCACACCGACCGCGGCAGCCACCTCGTACGGATACCGCTGTCCACCCTGGAGGAACGCTGGCGCTCGCGCGGCTTCGTCCGTATCCACCGCCGCCACCTGGTGGCCCTGCGCCACATCGGGGAGCTCCGGCTCGACGCGGGGACCGTGAGCGTCCTGATCGGCTCGGAGGAGCTCCAGGTCAGCCGGCGGCACACCCGTGAACTGCGGGACCTGCTGATGCGCCGGACCACGGGCTAGGGGGACGGCGTGCCCCAGGACCCGACCGAACGCCGCGTGGTCGTCACCGGCCCGCCCCGCCGCGCCCGCCGCGCCTTCGGCTACTACCGCCCGCGGACCGAGATCGACGAGCAGACCACCCTCGGCCACACCTATGTCCGCTCCCTGATGCGCATCCAGCTGCGCACCGGTCTCCTCGTGTTCGCGGTCCTCATGCTGCTCATCGGCCCGCTCCCGCTGGTCTTCGCCGCGGCCCCGGACGCCCGGCGGCTGGAGTGGGCGGTCCTCGGCTTCGGGCTGTACCCCCCGCTGGTCCTGCTCGCCCGCTGGTACGTGCGCCGCGCCGAACGCAACGAACGCGACTTCGTGCGGCTCGTCGAGGACCGCTGAGGGCGGGGAACGGAACGCCGGTACCGTGAACTCCAGTTACGCCGTCCCCGCCGTCGCGCTCGTCGTCCTGGCGACCGTCCTCGTCGGCGCCTTCGGTCTGCGCATCTCCCGCACCACCTCCGACTTCTACGTCGCCTCCCGCACCGTGGGGCCCCGGCTGAACGCCGCCGCCATCAGCGGCGAGTACCTCTCCGCCGCCTCCTTCCTGGGCATCGCGGGCCTCGTCCTGGTCCAGGGCCCGGACATGCTCTGGTACCCGGTCGGCTACACCGCCGGCTACCTGGTCCTGCTGCTGTTCGTCGCCGCCCCGCTGCGCCGCTCCGGCGCCTACACGCTGCCCGACTTCGCCGAGGCCCGCCTCGCCTCGCAGACGGTGCGGCGGCTCGCGGGCGCCTTCGTCGTCGGCGTCGGCTGGCTGTACCTGCTGCCCCAGCTCCAGGGCGCGGGACTCACCCTGACCGTGCTCACCGGCGCTCCCGGCTGGCTCGGCGGAGTGATCGTCGCCGTCGTGGTCACCGTCATCGTCGCCGCCGGCGGCATGCGCAGCATCACCTTCGTGCAGGCCTTCCAGTACTGGCTCAAGCTCACCGCCCTGTTCGTGCCCGCACTGTTCCTGGTCCTCGCCTGGCAGAGCGACGGGGCGCCCAGCCACGCCTTCGACGAGCCCGCCGCCTTCCGCGAACAGCGTGTCGTCCGCATCGACGACACCCTCGACCTGCGGCTCGCCGGGCCGCTGACCGTGACCGTGGACGGCACCGTCGACGGCCGCGAGCACACCGGCACCGAGCTCCGTCTGCCCGCCGGCACCCACCGCATCGACGGCGGCACCCGGCTGACCTTCGCCGAGGGAGCCGAGGTCCCGGCCGCCGGACGGGGCGCCGACGACGCCCTGTCGCCCTCGCGGGCCGAGTCCCGCGAGGAACGCCCGCTGTACGCCACGTACGGGCTGATCCTCGCCACCTTCCTCGGCACCATGGGCCTGCCGCACGTGGTGGTCCGCTACTACACCAGCCCGCACGGCGTCGCCGCCCGCCGCACCACCGTCGCCGTCCTCGGCCTGATCGGCGCCTTCTACCTGCTGCCCCCGGTCTACGGAGCCCTCGGCCGGCTGTACGCCCCCGACCTCACCCTCACCGGCAGCGCGGACGCCGCCGTGCTCCTGCTGCCCGGCCGCATGATCGGAGGAGTGGGCGGCGACCTGCTCGGCGCGCTGGTCGCCGGGGGTGCCTTCGCCGCGTTCCTGTCCACGGCGTCCGGGCTGACCATGGCCGTGGCCGGCGTGATCACCCAGGACGTCCTGCCCTCACGCGGCGTACGGCACTTCCGGCTCGGCACCCTGCTCGCCATGGCCGTCCCGCTCGGGGCGAGCATCCTGGTCGGCGGGCTGCCGGTGGCCGACGCGGTCGGGCTCGCCTTCGCCGTGTCGGCGTCCTCGTTCTGCCCGCTGCTCGTCCTCGGCATCTGGTGGCGCCGGCTCACCCCGCCCGGGGCGGCGGCCGGCATGCTGGTCGGGGGCGGCTCCGCCTTCGCCGCCGTCGCCGCGACCATGGCCGGCTTCCCGGGCCGGGGCGCGCTGCACGCGCTGCTCGCCTGGCCCGCCCTGTGGTCGGTGCCGCTGGGCTTCCTCACCATGGTCCTGGTCTCCCTGGCCACCCCTGGCCGGGTGCCGCCCGGCACGGCGGCGGTGCTCGCCCGGTTCCACCTCCCGGAGGAACTGCGCACGGAGGTGTCCACGTGAGCGGATTCCTGGCGGGCCTGTGCGTCGCCGTGCTGCCCCTGCTGGCCGCGGGCTTCTGGCTCGGCCGGCGCACCGCCCGGCCCGCCAGTCTCGCCGGGCTCGGCACGCCCGTCGAACACGCCACCTTCGAGACCCTGCACACCGCCTCCCTGGCCACACCCCCGCTCCGGGCGGGCCTGACCGAGGAGACCGCCGGCAGGTCCGCCCGCAAGCTGCGTTCCCTGCTCGGCACCGACGCCCTGTGCCTCACGGACCGCGAGCAGGTCCTCGTCTGGGACGGCGCCGGCGCCCATCACCGTACCGAGATCATGGAACGACTGGCCGGTCCCCTCGACTCCGGCCGCGGTGAGGCGTTCCCGCTCAGCTGCGACACCCCCGACTGCGCGGTGCGGTGGGCCGTCGTCGCCCCGCTCACCGTCGACGACCGGGTGCACGGCGCGCTCGTGGCCTGCGCGCCCCGCGAGTCCGCGGTCCTGGTCCGGGCCGCCGGGGAGGTGGCCCGCTGGGTCTCCGTCCAGCTCGAACTGGCCGACCTCGACCGGTCCCGCACCCGGCTCATCGAGGCCGAACTCAGGGCGCTGCGGGCCCAGATCTCCCCGCACTTCATCTTCAACTCGCTCGCCGTGATCGCCTCCTTCGTCCGCACCGATCCCGAGCGCGCCCGCGAACTGCTCCTGGAGTTCGCCGACTTCACCCGTTACTCGTTCCGCCGGCACGGCGACTTCACCACCCTCGCCGACGAGCTCCACGCCATCGACCACTATCTGGCGCTGGTCCGCGCACGCTTCGGCGACCGCCTCTCCGTCACCCTGCAGATCGCCCCCGAGGTGCTGCCGGTCGCGCTGCCCTTCCTCTGCCTGCAACCGCTCGTCGAGAACGCCGTCAAACACGGCCTCGAGGGCAAGGCCGACAAGTGCCACATCCAGATCACCGCACAGGACGCCGGCGCCGAGGCCCTCGTGGTGATCGAGGACGACGGCGCCGGCATGGACCCCGGCCTGCTGCGGCGCGTTCTCGCCCGCGAGGTCGACCACACGGGCGGCATCGGCCTGTCCAACGTCGACGACCGGCTCCGCCAGGTCTACGGCGACGACTACGGCCTCGTCATCGAGACCGCGGTGGGCGCGGGCATGCGGGTCACCGTCCGGCTGCCGAAGTACCAGCCGGGCGTGCATCTGGCGGGGCGGCTCACGCCGAGGTGAGCACCGGACGCCACGGGCGGCTCAGGCGCTGCGCGTGGCGACCATTCCGAGGGTGATCAGTCCCAGGACGACCCAGCCGAACCACAGCCATCCGTTGCTGCCGAGCGCCACCGTGTAGGCCGTCACGGCGACGAGGCCGCCGATGGTGAGCACTCCCATGGTCTTCGTCGAGTTCGAACCGTTGTGGGAACCGGGCATCGCGACACCCTCCTCATGGTCCTGGTGTTCGGTTTCCCTCCATGGTGCCCCGGTTCTGCCGTTACGGTGCCGGTATGAGCAGCAGTCCCGCACCGTTCGACGAACTCGACCGGAAGATCGTCACCGCTCTGATGGCGAACGCCCGCTCGTCCTTCGCCGAGATCGGCACGGCCGTCGGGCTGTCGTCCACGGCGGTCAAGCGACGGGTGGACCGGCTCCGCGAGACGGGGGTGATCACCGGTTTCACCGCGACGGTGCGACCGTCGGCGCTGGGGTGGCGCACGGAGGCGTACGTCGAGGTGTACTGCGAGGGGGCGGCGCCGCCCCGGCGGCTGGCGGAGGTGGTGCGCAACCACCCGGAGATCGCCGCGGCGATGACGGTGACCGGTGGCGCGGACGCCCTGCTGCATCTGCGGGCGCGGGACGTGGAGCACTTCGAGGAGGTGCTGGAGCGGATCCGTGCGGAACCGTTCATCCGGAAGACGATCAGCGTGATGGTGCTGTCCCATCTGATCCCGGAGAGTCCGGAGGCGGGGGCGAGCCAGCCGGCGCCCCAGGATCCGGGGTAGGACGCAGCGGACGTGCGTCGAGCGGCGGGAACACGCAGTATTCCTGCGTGAACACGCACCTCTTGTTCCTTGTCGCCCGCCCCGGTGGCTTTCTACCGTGGACTCACCCCTGATGACACCGCGTGGAAGCGGAGGAACCCCTCTGTGACCGTTCCCCGTGTGCCGTCCCCACGGCGCTATCTCGTCTGCGACCCCGGGCACTTCGCCGTGCGGTACGCGATCAACCCCTGGATGCGTCCCGACCGCCCCGTCGACGTCTGTCTGGCCCAGCGGCAGTGGCGGACGCTGGTCGACGTCTACCGCGCGCACGGTCACACCGTGGAGACCGTGCGGCCCGTGCCCGGTCTGCCCGACATGGTGTTCGCCGCGAACGCGGCGGTCGTCGTCGAGGGCCGCGTCCTCGGCTCCCTGTTCCTGGCGCCCGAGCGGCGCCCCGAGTCCGTACCGTACGAGAGCTGGTTCAAGGCGGAGGGCTTCGACGTCCACCGTCCCGAGTCGGTGTGCGAGGGCGAGGGCGACCTGGTTCCCGCCGGGCGCTGGATCCTCGCCGGCACCGGGTTCCGCACCACCCGTGAGGCGCATCGGGAGGCGCAGGAGTTCTTCGGCGTGCCCGTGATCAGCCTGACGCTGGTGGATCCGTACTTCTACCACCTGGACACGGCCCTGTTCGCACTGGACGGGGAGAACATCGCGTACTACCCGGAGGCGTTCTCGCCGGGGAGCCGCGAGGTGCTGGCCCGGCTGTATCCGGACGCGGTGACCGCGACCCGCGAGGACGCGATGGCGTTCGGCCTGAACTCCGTCTCCGACGGGCGCCATGTGTTCCTCTCCCCGGAGGCGACAGGCCTCGCCGCCCGGCTCACCGCCCGCGGCTACGTTCCCGTCCCCGTCGACCTGTCCGAGTTCCACAAGGCAGGCGGCGGGATCAAGTGCTGCACCCAGGAGATCCGCTCATGACCCCTGCCGTCCGTACCCGTTCGTCCGCCGAGCTCATCGGTGCGGAGGAGTCGGTCCTCGCGCACAACTACCATCCGCTGCCCGTGGTCGTCGCGAGCGCTCAGGGCGCGTGGGTGCAGGACGTGGAGGGCCGCCGCTACCTCGACATGCTGGCCGGCTACTCGGCGCTCAACTTCGGCCACCGGCATCCCGCGCTGATCGAGGCGGCGCACCGCCAGCTGGACCGGCTCACGCTCACCTCACGCGCCTTCCACAACGACCGGCTCGCCGAGTTCGCGGAGCGGCTGGCGGCGCTGACCGGGCTGGACATGGTGCTGCCCATGAACACCGGCGCGGAGGCGGTCGAGAGCGCGGTGAAGGTGGCCCGCAAGTGGGCCTACGACGTGAAGGGCGTCCCGGCCGACCGGGCGACGATCGTGGTCGCGGCGGACAACTTCCACGGCCGGACGACGACCATCGTCAGTTTCTCCACGGACGAGACCGCACGCGCCGGTTTCGGGCCCTTCACCCCCGGTTTCCGGATCGTGCCGTACAACGACCTGGCGGCCCTGGAGGCGGCGGTCGACGAGACGACGGCCGCGGTGCTGATCGAGCCGATCCAGGGCGAGGCGGGGGTGAACATCCCCGACGACGGCTACCTGGCGGGCGTGCGGGAGCTGACGCGCCGCGCGGGGTGCCTGTTCGTCGCGGACGAGATCCAGTCGGGGCTCGGCCGTACGGGCCGCACGCTGGCCGTGGACCACGAGTCGGTCGTCCCGGACATGGTGCTGCTCGGCAAGGCACTGGGCGGCGGCATCGTCCCGGTGTCGGCGGTGGTGGCCCGGCGGGAGGTGCTCGGGGTGCTGCACCCCGGGGAGCACGGATCGACCTTCGGCGGCAATCCGCTGGCCGCGGCCGTCGGTACGGCGGTGGTGGAGCTGCTGGAGACGGGCGAGTTCCAGCGCCGGGCCGCGGAACTGGGCGTGGTGCTGCGCGACGGGCTGCACGCCCTGGTCGGCAAGGGCGTCGTCGGCTTCCGCTCGCGCGGACTGTGGGCGGGCGTCGACGTGGACCCCGCACTGGGTACCGGCCGGAAGGTGAGCGAGCGTCTGATGCGGGAGGGGATCCTGGTCAAGGACACCCACGGGTCCACCATCCGGCTGGCCCCGCCGCTCACCGTCCGGGGCGAGGAGCTCCAGGAGGCTCTGGAGACGCTGGGCAAGGTGCTGGGCCAGGGCGGCTGACCCGCCCAGACCCCGGCCGTCGGCCCGTTCCCACCTGCCTGACCTGCGTGAGCGCCGTCCGGAGGGTGGGAACGGGCGTTTTTGGCCGGTGCCCGGGAAGCCCCCTGCCCGGTTCCCGGGTGAAGATGGGAACAAGAGGTGGTAGACCACTCTCAGCGACAGAGAGGTCGGCCGTGGGCGGACACGAGCACGGACACGAGGAGCCGGACGTTGCCCGGCAGGGGTTCGACGTCGCCGACGCCGCTCCCCTGCTGCTCGATCCGCAGGGCGTCGTGACGAACTGGACCGGTCCGGCCGAGCGGCTGCTGGGGTATCCGGCGGTCGAGGCGGTGGGCAGGAAGCTGGCCGAGCTGCTCACCCCCGAGGACGCCGAGCGGGTGCCGGACCTGCTCGGGCACTGCCGGGCGGACGACGGCTGGGCGGGCCCGATGACGGCCCGGCACCGGGACGGGCGGCCGGTCCCCGTCATGGTCCGGCTCATGCGGACCATGGAGCCGCGGGGCCGCTCGTCCCTGCTGGCGCTGCTGTCGGAGCTGGCCGGTCCCGTCGGCCGGGACATGAGCCGCTCCGCCGGCTGGGACCTGAGCCCCGTGGTGCTCGAGCAGATGGTCGCCGGAGCGTCGATCGGGCTCGCGATCGTGGACACGGACCTGCGGTACGTGTGGTCGAACACCGCCCTGGAGCAGTTCGGCGGCGGCCCGGCCCAGCGGCGGCTGGGCCTGCGGTTCGCCGACGTCCAGCCCGGCCTGGACGCCGAGTCCGTCGAGGCGCAGATGCGCCACGTGCTGGAGACCGGCGAGCCGGTGGTCGGCCACGAGTACGTCGGCCAGGTCCGTTCGGCGCCGCTGCGCGAGACGGCGCACATGCTGTCGTTCACCCGGCTCGACGACGACCGGGGCCGCCCGATGGGCGTCTACTACAGCGTCGTGGACATCACCGAGCGGCACCGCGCCCGTCAGCGGCTCGCCCTGCTCGACCGGGCCGGCGAGCGCATCGGCCGCACACTGGACGTCCTGCGCACCGCCCAGGAGCTGGCGGACGTCGCCGTCCCGGAACTCGCGGACTTCGTGGTCGTGGACCTGCTGGAGACGGTGGTGCGGGGCGCCGAGCTGCCCCCCGGACCGCTCGCGGAGACGGACAGGGTGACGCTGCGCCGCGCGGGCCACCGGTCGCTGTACGAGGACCTGCCGCGGAAGGTCCGGGAGTCGGGCTCGGTGACGAACTTCCTGGCCGGTTCACCGCCGGTCCGCTGCCTGGCCACGGGCCGGTCCTGGCGTCAGGAGCAGCTCGACCCGCTCGCCACGGAGTGGATCGACGGCGCGCCGGACAGCCGGAAGGCCACCTTCCTCGAACTCGGTCTGCAGAGCGCGATGATCGTGCCGATCCGCGCCCGGGGCGTCACCTTGGGTGTCACCGGGTTCTTCCGGCGCCGCCCGGACCTCTTCAGCGAGGACGACCTGGCCCTGGCCGAGGACCTCGTCTCCCGCGCCGCCGTCTGTGTGGACAACGCCCGGCGCTACACCAGGGAGCGCGACGCGACGCTCGTACTGCAGCGCAGCCTGCTGCCCCGCCGGCTCCCGGAACTGGACGCCGTCGAGGTGTCGGCCTGTTACCGCCCGGCCGACGAGCTGACCGGTCTGGGCGGCGACTGGTACGACCTGATCCCGCTGTCGGGTGCCCGCGTCGCCCTCGTCGTCGGGGAGGTCCCCGGCCACGGCATCGCCGCCGCCGCGGCGATGGGCCGGCTGCGTACCGCCGTGCGGACCCTGGCCGCTCAGGACCTGCCGCCCGAGGAGGTGCTCGCGCACCTCGACGACCTGGTGTCGCGGTCGGCGCGGGAGGAGGGCACCGATCCGGACGAGCCGGAGGGGAACTACGGCCAGGCCGTGGGCTCCGGCTGCCTGTACGTCGTCTACGACCCGGTCGACGGCCGGTGCGCGATGGCCGCCGCGGGCCATCCCGTGCCCGCCCTGGTGGCGCCCGACGGCACGGTCGGCTTCGTCGACCTGCTGCCGGGACCCCAGCTCGGCGTGGGCGGCCCGCCGTTCGAGGCGAGGGAACTGTCCCTGCCCGAGAGCAGCACACTCGCCCTGTACACCGACGGTCTGCTGACCGATACGGAGACCGGTTCGACCGCGGGCGGCCAGGACCGGCTGCGACAGGTACTGCAAAGGGCCGCGCCCTCACTGGAAACGCGGTGCCGGGCCGTGGTGGACGCCCTGGTACCGGTCCGCCCGTACGACGACGTGGCCCTGCTGATGGCCCGCACCCGGCGCCTGGACTCCGGCCAGGTGGCGGCCTGGGACCTGCCGTCGGATCCGGCCGTGGTGGCCGAGGCCCGCAGGACGGCCACCCGGCAGCTGGCCCACTGGGGGCTGGACGAGCTGGTCTTCACCACGGAGCTGATCGTCAGCGAACTGGTCACCAACGCCATCCGGCACGCCGCCGGCCCGGTCCGCCTGCGGCTGATCCGGGAGCGGGCGCTGGTCTGCGAGGTCTTCGACGGCGGCGCCACCGCACCGCACCTGCGCCACCCCCGCGCCATGGACGAGGGCGGGCGCGGGCTGCTGCTGGTCTCGCAGCTCGCTCAGCAGTGGGGCACCCGTTTCGTTCCCGACGGGAAGGTCATCTGGGCCGAGCAGTCGCTGACCGGACCGGGCGATCTCCCCCTCGAGACGGCCTTCCCTTCGGAATGACGCTCTCGTCAGGAGGCGGTGGCCATGACACGGACGGCGATCGACTACGCGGCGGTGTACCAGGCCCTGCCCGGCATGGTGGCGCTCCTCACCCCCGATCTGGTGTACGCGGACGTCAACGAGGCGTTCGTCCACGGGACCGGCAGGTCCCGGGAGGAACTGCTGGGCCGCTACCTGTTCGACGTCTTCCCGGACAACCCGAACGACCCGGACTCCTCGGGCGCGCACAACCTGCGCGCCTCCCTGCTGCGGGTCGTGGCCACCGGCGAGCGCGACACCATGGCCCTGCAGCGCTACGACGTCGAGAGCCCGGAGCGGCCCGGCGAGTGGGAGGCGCGCTTCTGGAGCCCGGTGAACACACCGGTGCTGGGCAGCGACGGCTCCGTGGTCCTGATCGTGCACCGGGTCGAGGAGGTCACCGAGCTGATGCGGGCCCGCGACCGCGCGGGCGTCGACCAGAGCCGGGTCCTGGAGGCCGAACTGTACACACGCGCCCGCGAGCTGCAGGAGCTCAACAACCGCCTGCGCCAGGCGCACGCCCGGGAGCGGCAGGTGGCGCTGGCACTGCAGCGGTCCATGCTGCCCGCGCCGCGGCAGGTGGGTCACCTGGCCGCCGTGCGCTATCGGCCGGCGGTGGGCGCGCTCAACGTCTGCGGGGACTGGTACGACCTGGTCGACCTGGTGCGCGGCCACCGTATCGGCGTGTCCGTGGGCGACGTGGTCGGACACGGACTGGAGGCGGCCGGCGTCATGGGCCAGTTGCGCAGCGCGCTCACCGCCGCCTCCCGGGTCGCGGCGGGGCCCGCCGAGGCGCTGGACGTCGTGGCGCGCTACGCCCACGTGGTCGACGGCGCCGAGTCGGCGACCGCGGTCACCACCTTCGTCGACTTCGACCGGCACACCATCGACTACAGCAGCGCCGGTCATCCCCCGCCGGTACTGGTCCACCCGGACGGGCGGGTGGAGTTCCTCGACCGGGCCACCGACCCTCCGCTCGACGCCCGTCCCGAACCGGCGCGCAGACCCGAGGCGTCGACCACGTTCACCCCCGGGGCGACTCTCGTGCTCTACACCGACGGTCTGGTCGAACGCCGCCGGGAGGACATCGACACCGGGCTGCTCCGGCTCGCCGAGTCGCTGCGCCGCCACCGGACACGGGATCCGGAGTCGCTGGCCGACATCGTGCTGCGGGAGTTGCTGCCGCCCGGCGGCGCCACCGACGACACCGCGCTGGTCGTCGTCCGGCTGTGATCCGCCGCGGGACGGCGGTACGGCTCAGCCGGTGGGCCGGGCGCCGTCGAGCCGGTCCACCCGGTCCACGTTCTGCCGGTCGTCGGCGTCCCGTCCGGTCACCCCGGCGAACCAGGCGTCGAGGATCTCCTTCAGCAGCGGCTCGGACGTCAGCCGCAGGCCGAGCGCCAGCACGTTCGCGTCGTTCCAGCGGCGCGCGCCGTCCGCCGTGTAGGCGTCCGTGCACAGGGCGGCCCGTACGCCCGGCACCTTGTTGGCCGCGATCGAGGCACCCGTGCCGGTCCAGCAGCACACCACCGCCTGGTCGGCGGCCCCCTCGGCGACGTCGCGGGCGGCCGCCTCGGAGCAGAACGCCCACCGCGCGTCGTCCCCGGGGTTCAGGGCGCCGTGTACGCGCACCTCGTGGCCGCGCTCGCGCAGTTCGGCGAGCAGGGCCCGGGCGACGGGTTCGTCCATGTCGGAGGAGACGGAGATCCGCATGGGGCGAGCCTACTCGTGCGTGCGGCGGCCGGCGGCGGCCGGGACACGCGTCCCCGCCGGCACCCCCGCTGACGGGCGCTCAGCCGCCCGGCCGGCCCCGCCCCGTCCCGCCTCCGGCCTGCCGGGGGCCCTCACCCGGACCTAGACTGGCACCCCCACGACGTGCCGGTCGACCTGCTGCAGCACGCCGCTGAGCCCGTCCGCCAGAGTCGAGGAGCGCGCTCTTGTTCTACCACCTGCTCAAATACGTGCTGCTGGGCCCGCTGCTGCGACTGGTCTTCCGGCCTCGAATAGAGGGCCTGGAGCATGTGCCGTCGTCCGGTGCCGCGATCGTCGCCGGCAACCACCTGTCGTTCTCGGACCACTTCCTGATGCCCGCGATACTCAAACGGCGCATCACCTTCCTCGCCAAGGCCGAATACTTCACCGGCCCCGGCATCAAGGGCCGGCTGACGGCGTTCTTCTTCCGCAGCGCGGGGCAGATCCCGGTCGACCGCTCCGGCAAGGACGCCGGCCAGGCCGCGATCCGGGAGGGCCTCGGAGTGCTGGGCAAGGGGGAACTGCTCGGTATCTACCCGGAGGGCACCCGGTCGCACGACGGGCGTCTCTACAAGGGCAAGGTCGGGGTCGCGGTGATGGCCCTCAAGGCCGGTGTCCCGGTGATTCCCTGCGCGATGATCGGCACCTTCGAGGCGCAGCCGCCCGGGAAGGTCCTCCCCCGCATCCATCCTGTGGTGATCCGCTTCGGCAGGCCCCTCGACTTCTCGCGCTACGCCGGCCTGGAGGACGAGAAGGCGATCCTGCGCGCCGTCACCGACGAGATCATGTACACCATCCTGAGCCTGTCCGAGCAGGAGTACGTCGACCAGTACGCGGCCGTCGCCAAGGTAGAGGACGCCGAGCGCAAGGCGGCGCAGAAGCGCCGGCTCCCGCGGATGCCGCTGAACTGACCGGCCCCGCCCGAACGCACCGTCGTGTGCCCCCGCCGCTGCGGCGGGGGCACACGACGGTGCGTTCGGGGCCTTCTCGGCGCCTTACGAAGCGGCCGTCCCGCGGTGTTCGGCGGCGATGCCGAAGCGCTGCTGTTCGCGTGCGGCGGACGCCACCCCGTGGACGCCGGAAACCGTGCTGACCACCTGGTCCCCGGTGGGCTCCCGTCGCGCGTCGAGCTCCTGGAGTTCCTCGAGTCGTCGCAGGTCATCGGCGGACACGAGGGCGACGAGAGGCTTTCCGTGCCGGGTCACGACGACGCGCTCACCGCCGTACACCACGCGGTTGATCAGGTCGGCGAGTTCAGCCCTGGCTTGCGTCACCGGAATCTCGTAGGCCATGCCCCCATCATAACGCCACGTACGTCCTGTACATTTCTTACAGACAGCCGCCACGAGGAGGGGACCTCATGACCCGACCGTCCGCCCGCCATGTCCTGCCCGAGTTCACCGAACACACGGCGTCCGGGCGCCGGAGCACGGATCCGTACTCGAGGCTGATGGAGGAGCGGATCATCCTCCTCGGGACACCGATCGACGAGACCTCCGCGAACGACGTGATCGCCCAGTTCATGTACCTGGAGCACCGCGACCCCGACCGGGACATCTCCCTCTACGTCAACTCGCCCGGCGGCTCCTTCCACGCCATGTCGGCGATCCACGACACCCTGCGCTACGTCGCCTGCGAGGTGGAGACGGTCTGCCTGGGGCAGGCGGCCGGAACAGCCGCACTGCTGCTGGCCGCCGGGACCCCGGGCAAGCGGTACGTGCTGCCCGGGGCGCGGCTGGTGCTTCATCAGCCCGCGCTGACGGAACCGGTGGAGGGCCGGGCGAGCGACCTGGCCGTCCGGGCCGAGGAGTTGTCACGCGTTCGGGCCCGGCTCGAGGAGATGCTGGTCCGGCACACCCACCGCACCCCGGAGCAGGCGCGGTCGGACTTCGAGCGGGAGACGGTCCTCGACGCCCGGGCGGCGGTGGACTACGGCCTCGCGGACCGGATCGTGACCCGCCGCGAGGGCCTCCGGGCCGCTCCCGGTACGAGGTGAGCCGCCGATGCTGCCACCCGAACTGCCGCCGCTGCCCGCGCTGACCCGGGCCGAGGCCGAGCTGATCGACCGTTACCTCGAGGCCGTCGACCTGCTCGGCCGGATCAACCCGGCCCGCGACGGCGACACCTACCGGGGGCTGCGTGCCGCGCAGGCACTGGTCGGCAAGGCCGTCGCCCTGCGCGACGCGCTGGCCCTGATGCACAGGCGCGGCGAGACCGAACTGCACACCGCCACCCTGGCCCGCGCGTTGCGGGTGCTGGACGGCGAGCGGCGCACGGCCCGCGTCATCCTGCCGCCGGGATCCGGCAGTTGACGCCCTACCGGCCCGGTCGGGGCGTGCGCCGGTGACATGTCCGCACCGGAGTTGAAACGGACCAAAAGGCTTACCCCCAAGCGGCGTAGACGCACGACTTCTTTTCGGGCCGCCAAGGTTGCGCACCGCGCGCGCCCCCTTTCGGAATCAAGCATTCCGATGCTGGTCCGGGGCTCCTCGGCGCTCTGGACGGAAGTCCGGACGCAGCACTGTCCACCCGAACGGATGAGTGGTGAGTAACAACACAAACCCCTGGCTCAGGTGGGATTTCGGGCCAACCATTGCCAAGATCGCTCACTGACGACAAGCCCCCGCCACCGCGGCGGGGCGATCCGGGCGGACGCCGAGTCCTGCCGCCGCCCGGATGACCGGTCGACAGGAGTGGATCGGCAGGAGTGGAGGACCCGAGCATGACGGGTCGCCGGCGCGGGGATTCCCGTGCCGAGCAGCCCTTGGGGTGAAGCCGCACAGGTGCGGCCGGGCAACTTCGCCAGCCCGAATCCGACAGGTCATCCTTCACAGGCGGCTGACGAAGGGTTGCGCATGTCCGCGCTCAATCGTGTCCCGTCTCTCATGGCCCGGGCCGGCACGGCCTCGGCCCTCACCCTCGCCGCAGTGGGCGGCTCACTCGTGGTTCCCGGTGCGGCCTCGGAGGCGGCGGCCGCGAGTTCGGCCACCAAGGCCCTCCAGGTCGCGGCGGCCAAGAAGGGGGCGCCCTACCGGTGGGGCGCCACCGGACCGTCCCGCTTCGACTGCTCCGGCCTGACCCTCTACTCGTACAAGAAGGCGGGTAAGCAACTGCCGCGTACCGCAGCCCAGCAGTACAACAAGACACGCAAGATCTCGGCCTCCAGCCGCAAGGCGGGCGACCTGGTGTTCTTCCACTCGGGTCAGAACGTCTACCACGTCGGCATCTACGCGGGTCAGAACAAGATCTGGCACGCCCCGAAGACCGGGGACGTGGTACGCCTGCAGAAGATCTGGACCCGCAGCGTCTGGTACGGCCGGGTCGGCTGATCCGCGGGGGCGGCGGCATTCCCCCCTGCCGCCGCCCCCGCCCCTCCGTCGGACGGTCACCGACGCGGCCGGGGCCGCGCTGTTCCCTCGCGGCCCCCTACGGCTCCTGCCGTCCCGCCGCCGTGACCGGCTCGGCCGGGACGGCCCACGGGAGTACGACGAAGACGGTCTTGCCGCCTTCCCTGGTCGGGCGGACCCTCATCCTGCCGCCGCACTCCGCGGTCAGCCAGCGGATGATGACCAGCCCCCGGCCGTTGTCCTGCTGGACCGCGGCGGGGAGCCGCTTGGGGAACCTCGGATGACTGTCGGTCACCCCGATGCGCAACCGCTCGTCGTGGTCGAGGGCGATGTCCACCGTGAACGTGGGTGACTGCCCGAGGGTGTGCTGCACGGCGTTGGTGGCCAGTTCGGACACGATCAGCCGTACGGTGTCGGACACGTCCGTGTCCGCCGGCATGCCCCACTCCGCCAGTGTGTCCATCACATGGGCACGCGCGGCGGAGACCGAGGCCGGATCGCTCGGCAGAGTGATGGATGCTTCCAGATGGTCTGCCATGGCGACGTCGTCCCTTTCCCACGGGTCCACGGTCCGGCACGGAGCGGCTGATTCGAGTACGGTCCCGCACTGGTGCTTCGCCGCCAGACTGCCATCACCACGGGGCGTGGGCGACGATACGGCCAAGATATGCATATATCTGTCGCTCAAAACGGTGAACTCTGCGACGAGGGACCGTATACGGGCGGCCCAGAGGGAGTAAGGGGGAACGATGCAGCACGGTCCCGCGGTACGCCGCCGGAAACTGGGTGCCGAACTGCGTTCGCTGCGCACGTCGGCGGGGTTCACCAGCGGTGAGGCGGCCCGTCTGGTGGGCTGGCACCAGTCGAAGGTGAGCCGGATCGAGACGGGCACGAGCAGGGCGAAACCGGCCGATGTGCGGTTACTGCTCGACGCCTACGGCCTGACGGACCGCCAGTTGCGGGAGTTGCTGCTGGTGTTGGCGGGGTCCGACGACAGTGACGGACGGCATCACTGGTGGCACGCCTACCGGGGGGTACTGCCGCCCACCTACCGGGACTTCATCAGCCTGGAGTCCCAGGCCGGCGCGATGCGCACCCTGGAGACCACGGTGGTTCCCGGGCTGTTGCAGACACCCGAGTACGCGCGGGCGGTGACCGAGGCCGCGCTGGAGGGCGCCTCGAGGGAGCGGCTGGACGCACTGGTGGAAGTACGGCTGGCCCGGCAGGACGTGCTGCGGACGGAGCCGCCCCTGGAGCTGGCCGCCGTCCTGGACGAGGCGGTGCTGCGCCGGGAGGTCGGCGGCCCCGGCGTGATGACCCGGCAGCTGAACCGGCTCGTGGAGGCGGCACGCCTTCCCCACGTGCGGCTCCAGATCCTGCCGTTCACGGCAGGGGCGCACATCGGCGTCACCGGCCCTTTCGTCATCTTCTCATTTTCGCGCACTTCCGATCTGGATGTTGTGGTTCTCGACCACTTGACGAGTAGCCTCTATCTCGAGCGGAAAGAAGACCTCCGGGTGTACTCGGAGGCCTTCAACGCCCTTTCGATCCACGCCCTTTCGCCCGAGGACTCGTTGGATTTCATCGCCGGGACAGCTGCCGGCGGGTAAGGAGGCACGATGCCCGTACCGCCTCGGACCCTTCTCTCCAGCACCGATCTGCACGCTGTGCGGTGGCTGCGCAGCAGCTACAGCACGGGCGCGAACAACTGCGTCGAGACGGCCCGGCCGACCACCGGCCCGGGTGCCGGGCTGCTCGCCGTACGCGATTCCAAGGCCCCGTCCGGGCCCGCACTGCTCGTCTCCCCCGGGAGCTGGACGAAGTTCGTGGCCGCGCTCCGCTGACCGGCGGCACCGCCGGCCCGACCGCCCGCCCGGCACCACCGCCCGAACCGTCCGCTGCCGAGCCGACCCACGGCCGTGCCCCGCCGACTCATGGCCGCGTCTCGCCGACCACCTGTACAGCGCGTTCGATCTCGGCCCCGGACAGGTCCGCGCGGGCGGTCAGTCTGAGCCGTGAGATGCCGTCGGGCACGGAAGGAGGACGGAAGCAGCCCACGGACAGGCCGGCCGCCCGGCAGTCGGCCGCCCATCGCACGGCCTGCTCCGGGGACGGGGCACGCACGGAGACGACCGCGGCGTCGGGGCGCACCGCGTGAAGACCCGCGGCCGTCAGCCGTCCGTGCAGTTCGCGCGCCACCTCGCCCGCCCGTGCGGCACGCGCGGGCTCCCGGCGCAGCAGCCGGAGCGCCGACAGTGCGGCGCCGGCGGCCGCGGGGGCGAGGCCCGTGTCGAAGATGAACGTCCGGGCCACGTTGACGAGGTGTTCGACGACCCGTGCCGGTCCGAGCACCGCCCCGCCCTGGCTGCCGAGCGACTTGGACAGCGTGACCGTCGCGACGACGTCGTCGGCGCCGGCGAGTCCGGCCGCGTGCGGGGCGCCGCGTCCGCCGCCGCCGAGCACCCCGAGGCCGTGGGCGTCGTCGAGCACCAGTCCCGCGCCGTGTTCCCGGCAGGCCGCGGCCAGCGCGGTGAGCGGGGCGGCGTCCCCGTCGACCGAGAAGACCGTGTCGGACACCATGACGGCCGGCCCGTCGTGCCCGTCCAACGCCTTGCGTACGGCGTCCGGGTCGGCGTGCGCCGCGACCCGCGTCCCGCCGCGGGCCAGCCGGCAGCCGTCGATCAGCGAGGCGTGGTTGCCCGCGTCGGACACGATCAGCGAGCCGTGCGGGGCCAGCGCGGTGACGGCGGCCAGGTTGGCCGCGTAGCCGGAGGAGAAGACGAGGGCCGCCTCGAAGCCGCAGAAGTCCGCCAGTTCGCGTTCCAGCGCGGTGTGCAGTTCGGTGGTGCCGGTGACGAGCCGGGACCCGGTCGCCCCGCCGCCCCAGGTCCGCGCGGCCCGTGCCGCGCCCTCGGTGACCTCCGGATGACGGGCCAGGCCCAGGTAGTCGTTGCTCGCCAGGTCGAGGAGCGGTGTGTCGGCGGCCCGCGGGCGCAGGGTCCGTACGAGTCCGGCCCGGCGCCGCAGCTCCGCCTGTTCGCCGATCCAGCCGAACGCCATGGGTCCTCCGGGGCTCTTGTAGGCAGTGCACAGACCTTAGCGGGGTGGCCGGCGGGCCCTTGTGTGGCCATACCCACACCCGGAAGCGCCTCTGTTGTACGGACCCTCCTTGGCCACGGCGGTCGAATAGGACAGGATCGGCTCTCATGAACCTGCTGAACACGCTGGTGGACAAGGGGCTGCGGCGCGAGACGCCGACCCGCGAGGAAGCGCTGGCCGTCCTCGGGACGTCCGACGACGACCTGCTCGACGTGGTGACCGCGGCCGGGAAGGTGCGGCGGCACTGGTTCGGCCGACGGGTGAAACTCAACTATCTGGTCAACCTCAAGTCGGGTCTGTGCCCGGAGGACTGCTCCTACTGTTCCCAGCGGCTCGGTTCCAAGGCCGACATCCTCAAGTACACCTGGCTCAAGCCGGAGCAGGCCTCGGAGGCGGCCGCGGCCGGACTGGCGGGCGGCGCCAAGCGGGTGTGTCTGGTGGCCAGCGGCCGGGGCCCGACCGACCGTGACGTGGACCGGGTCTCCGACACCATCAAGGCGATCAAGGAGGGCAACGAGGGCGTCGAGGTGTGCGCCTGTCTCGGTCTGCTCTCCGACGGCCAGGCGGAGCGGCTGCGCGAGGCGGGGGCGGACGCCTACAACCACAATCTGAACACCTCCGAGGCCACCTACGGGGACATCACCACGACGCACACGTACGCCGACCGGGTGGACACCGTGCACAAGGCGCACGCGGCCGGCCTGTCCGCCTGCTCCGGGCTGATCGCCGGCATGGGTGAGAGCGACACGGATCTGGTCGACGTGGTGTTCGCACTGCGCGAGCTGGACCCCGACTCGGTCCCGGTGAACTTCCTGATCCCGTTCGAGGGCACGCCGCTCGCCGAGGAGTGGAACCTCACCCCGCAGCGGTGCCTCAGGATCCTGGCGATGGTGCGGTTCGTGTGCCCGGACGTCGAGGTGCGGATCGCGGGCGGCCGGGAGGTGCACCTGCGCACGATGCAGCCGCTCGCGCTGCACCTGGCCAACTCGATCTTCCTGGGCGACTACCTCACCAGCGAGGGCCAGGCGGGGCGGGCCGACCTGGAGATGATCGCGGACGCCGGGTTCGAGGTGGAGGGCACCGACCAGGTGACTCTGCCCGAGCACCGGACGGGCGGGTGCGGGTCGCACGACGGCGGCGGTGTCTGCGGTACGGCACCCGCGGGTGCCGGTGCCTGCGCGGGCACCTCGTCCTCCGGCGGGTGTGCGCAGGCGGAGGCGCCCGCGGGTGCCGGGACCGCCGCGGAGGGGGCCGGCCGGGCCGACGGGCCGCGTACCGATCTCGTCGCGGTCCGCCGCCGGGGCGCCGGAACGGATCTCGCTCCCAATGCCTGAGCGGTCCGTGTCCGAGTTGCTCGAGCTGGACCGGCGGCACGTCTGGCACCCGTACGGGCCCATGCCGGGGCGCGGGGAGCCGCTGGTCGTGGAGTCGGCGGCCGGGGTGCGGCTCCGGCTCGCCGACGGCTCGGGCGAGCTGGTCGACGGGATGGCCTCCTGGTGGTCGGCGATCCACGGCTACAACCACCCGGTGCTGAACGAGGCCGCGACCGACCAGCTCGGGCGCATGAGCCATGTGATGTTCGGCGGGCTCACCCACGAACCCGCCGTCCGGCTGGCGAAACTCCTAGTCGACATGTCGCCCGAGGGGCTGGAGCATGTCTTCCTCGCCGACTCCGGCTCGGTGTCCGTCGAGGTCGCCGTCAAGATGTGCCTGCAGTACTGGCGTTCGCTCGGGCGTCCCGAGAAGCGGCGGCTGCTGACCTGGCGGGGCGGCTACCACGGTGACACCTGGCAGCCGATGTCGGTCTGCGATCCCGAGGGCGGGATGCACGAGCTGTGGACCGGGGTCCTGCCGGAGCAGGTGTTCGCCGAGGCCCCGCCCGCGGAGTACGAGGAGGCGTACGCCGACCACCTGCGGGAGCTGATCGGGCGGCACGCCGGGGAATTGGCCGCGGTGATCGTGGAGCCGGTGGTGCAGGGCGCGGGCGGGATGCGCTTCCACTCCCCCGCGTACCTGCGGGTGCTGCGCGAGGCGTGCGACGCGCACGACGTGCTGCTGGTGTTCGACGAGATCGCGACCGGGTTCGGGCGCACCGGCGCGCTGTTCGCGGCGGAGCACGCGGCCGTGACCCCGGATGTGATGTGTGTCGGCAAGGCGCTGACCGGCGGCTATCTGACCATGGCGGCGACGCTGTGCACCGCGCGGGTGGCCGACGGCATCTCGCGCGGCGAGGTACCGGTGCTGGCGCACGGTCCGACCTTCATGGGCAATCCGCTGGCGGCGGCCGTGGCCTGCGCCTCGATCGAGCTGCTGCTCGGACAGGACTGGCGCGCGGAGGTCAAGCGGATCGAGTCGGGCCTGCGGGACGGGCTGAGCCCGGCGGCGGACCTGCCGGGCGTCCGTGACGTGCGGGTCCTCGGCGCCATCGGCGTCGTCCAGCTCGATCACGCCGTGGACATGGAGGCGGCCACGCGGGCCGCGGTGCGCGAGGGCGTGTGGTTGCGGCCGTTCCGCGATCTGATCTACACCATGCCGCCGTACGTCACCGGTGACACCGACGTGGCCCGGATCGCCCGCGCGGTGTGCGCTGCGGCTGCGGCCACGCAGGAAGGATGACATGCCGGTACTGGTGATCACGGGCACGGGCACCGAGGTCGGCAAGACGGTGGTGACGGCGGCTCTCGCCGCGACGGCGCTGGCGGCGGGCCGGTCGGTGGCCGTGCTGAAGGCGGCGCAGACGGGTGTGGCGCCGGGCGAACCCGGAGACGCCGAGGAGATCACCCGGCTCGCCGGTGCCGTCACGGCCACCGAGATCGCCCGGTACCCGGAGCCCTTGGCGCCCGCCACAGCCGCCCGCCGGGCCGGCCGGGCACCGGTGCATCCGCACGAGGTGGCCGAGGCGGCCGCCAAGCTGGCCACCGAGCACGACCTGGTACTGGTGGAGGGCGCCGGCGGACTGCTCGTACGGTTCGACGCGGCCGGCGGGACGCTCGCGGACGCGGCGGCACTGCTGGCGGCACCGGTCCTGGTGGTGGTGTCGGCGGGCCTGGGCACCCTGAACGTCGCGGAGCTGACGGCGGGCCACCTGCGCTCGCGCGGGCTCGCCCCGGCGGGTGTGGTGATCGGCAGCTGGCCCGCCGAGCCCGATCTGGCCTCGCGCTGCAACCTGCAGGACCTGCCGGACGTGACGGGGGTCCCGCTGCTGGGCGCGGTGCCGGAAGGGGCGGCCGCCCTCGCCCCGGCCGGCTTCCGGACCGCGGCACCGCACTGGCTCGCGCCCCGGCTGGACGGCACCTGGGACGCGGAGGCGTTCCAGGTGCGGGAGGCACGCCGGGGGCAAAGGACGTAGCGGAACTCCTGTCGAGGGATGCGTCGGGGGATGCGTCGGTGGGATGCGGGGTGGCTCCGCGGGGGACAATCGCGGTAAGGCCGGTCCGGGGACGGAGTCCTCGCCCCCCCGGGCTTCCCGGTTTCCTCACGGCAGGGAGGTGCCCCATGTCCGCCGGTTCCGCGAAGGTGGCGCGGGATCCCGTGCGCCATCCGTTGTTCGCCCGCTGCTACGCCCGGCTCAGTGTCACCGCGGAGACCCGCGGGGGCATGGCCGCGGTGCGCCACAGACTGCTCGACGGGCTGTCGGGCCGGGTGATCGAGGTCGGCGCCGGCAACGGCCTCAACTTCGCGCACTACCCGGGCACCGTCTCGGAGGTCGTCGCCGTCGAGCCGGAACGGGTGCTGCGCCGGCTGGCCGTGGAGGCCGCCCTGCGCGCCCGCGTCCCGGTGGAGGTCGCGCCGGGTGCGGCGGAGGCGCTGCCGGTCGAGAGCGGGGCGTTCGACGCGGCGGTGGTCTCCCTGGTGCTGTGCAGTGTGCGGGACCTGCCGCGGGCGCTCGCGGAACTCCGGCGGGTGCTGCGGCCGGGCGGTGAGGTGCGGTTCTTCGAGCACGGCCGGGGCGGCGGCCGGGTCATGCGCCTCACCCAGCGCGCCCTGGACCGGACGGTGTGGCCGCTGCTCGCCGGTGGCTGCCATGTGGCGCGCGACCCGGTGGGCGCGTTGCGGGAGGCAGGGTTCGAAATCGGCCCGTACCGGCGGACGCTGATGCCGGAGAGCGGCCCGAAGCTGCCGACGTCGTACTGCGTGCTGGGCACCGCGTGGCGGCCGGCGACCGATGCGGCGGGCGGCGCGCCGACCGGCCGGAGCTGATCACTCGCTCCAGCGGCGCAACTCGGCGGCGATGTCGTCCACGGACGCCTCGCCGTTCTTGACCAGCCGGGCCAGATCGCGCACCTGCTCCGGCGAGGTGACGACCTTCAGACCGCTGGCGACGAGGTAGGCGTACGCGACGGCGGAGGCGAACAGGGCGTTGGAGCGTTCCAGCGCGGGCACATGGAGCAGCAGCTGGAGCAGCGCGGCGGCACGGGCCTGCGGGCTGCCGTAGACGGGGACGTCGAATATCTCGGCCTCGTGACGGGCGACGGCGGCGACGAGAGCTCCCCAGTCGGTGACCTGGGGGTCCCCCGGAGTCTGCCGTTCGGCGAGCATCAGCAGCCAGGCGAGGTCGATGCGCAGACCGTCCAAGGGATCAGCGGCGACCTTCGCTCGGGCCTTCGGGGTTCTTCTCCCCCGCTCCCGGCATCGCCCGCGCGGGCGAGGTTCCGTCGAACTCCTCGGCGAAGACGCTCTCGTACTGCTTCATGAAGTCGGCGGCGGCCTCCACGAAGGTGTGGCCGACCTCACCGGCGTCCTGCCGGACCAGTTCCTCGATGTAGCGGTTGACGCTCATCCCGCGGGCCAGTGCGCGCTCCCGCGCCGCCCGGGCGGTGCCCTCGTCCACGCGTACGTTCAGCTGGGTCTTCGCCATGCCTCGAAGCTAGCGCCGATGCGCTAGTACCGGCAAGTGCCGCCGTAAAACGTGCCCCTTACAGCGATATGGGGTGATGGTGCACCTGCGGGGGATATTTGGTGCGGAGCGGGTCACACTAGCCTCGGGTGCGGCAGACGCCTCGGCACGGTCCGATGCCCGCATACGCAGATCCCCACCTGCCCGTATGCCGGCATATCCACTGTCGGCATATCCACACCGCGGTATCTCTGCATCGCTCTCTACATCTCCAGACGAAGGAGGCGGCCTTGTCCACACCTGCTGCGGAGCACTCCCCCGGCCTCGCGTCGGCGGACGGAATCGCGGCCCGCGCGCGCGGCCTGACCAAGGCGTACGGATCCGGCGAGACGACCGTGCTCGCCCTGGACTCGGTGGACGTGGCCATCGCGCGCGGCCGGTTCACCGCGGTGATGGGTCCCTCGGGGTCCGGGAAGTCGACCCTGATGCACTGCCTGGCCGGACTCGACAACGTTTCGGCCGGACAGGTATGGCTCGGCGACACCGAGATCACCGGGTTGAAGGACCGTGAGCTGACCCGCCTGCGCCGGGACCGGGTCGGGTTCATGTTCCAGTCGTTCAATCTCATTCCTACTCTGAACGCACTGGAGAACATCACTCTCCCGATGGACATCGCGGGCCGGAAGCCCGACGAGAGGTGGCTGGACCAGGTCATCGACACGCTCGGCCTGCGGAACCGGCTGAAGCACCGGCCGGCCCAGCTCTCCGGCGGCCAGCAGCAGCGCGTGGCCTGTGCGCGGGCGCTGGCCTCCCGGCCCGAGCTGATCTTCGCGGACGAGCCGACCGGCAACCTCGACTCGCGCGCCGGTCTGGAGGTGCTCGGCTTTCTGCGTGAGGCCGTCGACCGGCTGAACCAGACCGTGGTGATGGTCACGCACGACCCGGGCGCCGCCTCCCACTCCGATCTGGTGCTGTTCCTGGCGGACGGCCGGATCGTCGACGAGATGCGTCGGCCCACGGCGGAGGCGGTGCTGGAGCGGATGAAGCGGTTCGACGTGCTCCGCGCCCAGAGCGACGACGACGGCCCCGCTCCCGGCCTCGCTCCCGGCCTCGCTCCCGGCCTCGTCGGCGACGGGGCCGGGCGGCCCGACGAGTCGGTCCCCGGCAAGGGCTGAGACCGTGCTGAAGGCGACGCTCAGGAGTTTCCTCTCGCACAAGGGGCGGCTGCTGCTGTCCGCGCTGGCCGTCGTCCTGTCCGTGGCGTTCGTCGCGGGCAGTCTGGTCTTCTCCGACACCGTCGCCCACACCTTCGACCGGCTCTTCGCCTCCACCTCCGCCGACGTGACCGTGTCACCCCCGGACGACCTGGAAGCGGCTGTGCCCACCGGCCAGGTCCGGACCGTGCCGGCCTCGCTCGCCGAGCGGCTGGCCGGGATCGAGGGGGTCGAGTCCGCCCGCCCGGTCGTCAGGGCCGGGAACGTCACGGTCGTCGACAGCGACAACGAGCCGGTGGGACCGACGACCGGCGCACCGACGCGTGCGATGGCCTGGTACGCCGACGAACACAGCGTCGCGGAGCTGGCCTCCGGCCGCGCCCCGCGCGGTGCCGGGGAGGCCGTGCTGGACGCGGACACCGCCGACGCCAAGGACTTGGCGATCGGCGACACCCTGTCGGTGCAGGCTCAGCCGGGCACCTTCCGCGTCAAGATCGTGGGGATCGCCGCCTTCACCACCCCCAACCCGGGCGCAGCCCTCATCTTCCTCGATCCCGAGGTCGCCGCCGTCGAGCTGCTGGGCTCGGCGGACCGGGCCACGAGCATCGCCGTCGAGGCGGCGCCGGGTGCGACCGCCGAGCAGGTCGACCGCCGTGTCACCGAGGCGCTCGGCGCCGGCACCTACCGGGTGGAGACGGCCGACGAGCAGGCCGCGACGGCCACCGACGAGCTGGGCGATTTCCTCGCCGTGATCAAGTACGTGATGCTCGGCTTCGCCGGGATCGCCGTGCTCGTCGGCGTCTTCCTGATCGTCAACACCTTCTCGATGCTGATCGCGCAGCGCACCCGCGAACTCGGGCTGCTGCGGGCGATCGGCGCCGACCGGCGGCAGGTGCGCCGGTCGGTGCTCACCGAGGCGGTGCTGCTCGGCCTGTTCGGCTCGACGCTGGGCCTGGCGGCCGGTATCGGGCTCGCCCACGGGCTGATCCGGCTGATGAGCGTCTTCGGCATGAACCTGAACACCACGGAGATGGTCGTCGGGTGGGGCACGCCCGTCATGGCGTACGGGGTCGGGGTCGGGGTCACCTTCGTGGCGGCGTACCTTCCGGCCCGCCGCGCGGCGGAGGTGTCCCCGATGGCCGCCCTCGCCGACGCCGAGATCGCCGGGGTGGGCCGGCCGTTGCGGACCCGCGCGGTGGCGGGTTCCGTCGTCGGGGCGCTCGGCGCGGCCGCTCTGGCGGGCTGCGCCGTCTCCGCCGAGACGGCGCCGGCGGCGTTCCTGCTGGGGCTGGGCGTCGTGCTGACCCTGGTCGCGGCCGTCGTCGCCGGTCCGTTGCTGGTGCGACCGGTGATCCGGGTGCTGGGCGGGGCCTTCCCCGCCCTGTTCGGACCGGTCGGGAGGATGAGCCAGCGCAACGCCCTGCGCAATCCCCGCCGTACGGGTGCCACCGCCGCCGCGCTGATGGTGGGACTCGCCCTGGTCGGCGGCATGTCGGTGGCCGGCACCTCCATGTCCCGCTCCTTCGACGAGCAGATCGACAGGACGCTGGGCGCCGATTTCGTCGTCCAGAACGCCAACTTCCTGCCGTTCTCCCAGGAGGTCACCGACAAGGTGCGGCACACGGAGGGCGTGGGCGTCGTCGTACGGCAGCGGTTCGCGCCGGTGGCGGTGCGGCTGCCGGACGGGAAGAGGATCGAGACGACCGCCGCCGGGTACGACCACCGGATCGACGACGTCGCCCGGCTCACCTACGCGAGCGGCGGCACGGCGGCGGCACTGGCCGACGGCGGTATCGCCATGGACGCCAAATTCGCCGCGGACCACGGCGTCCGGACGGGCAGCACGATCCCCGTCGAGTTCCCGGGCGGGCGGCGCACCGAGCTGACCGTGGGCGCCCTCACCGACATGGAGAGCGGTGAGGGCTTCGGCGTGCAGGGCGGACTGTTCCTCGGTATCGCGACGGTCGAGAAGTACGTGCCCGGCGGGCAGGACTCCGCGCTGTACGTGAACGCCGCCGACGGCACGAGCGCGGATGAACTCCGTGACCGGCTGGAGACCACTCTCGCCCCGTACCCGCAGGTCCAGGCACGGGACCAGGCCGACTACAAGGATCTGGTGCACGACCAGATCGCGGTCCTGCTGTACCTCGTCTACGCCCTGCTGGGGCTGGCGATCATCATCGCGGTGCTCGGCGTGGTCAACACCCTGGCGCTGTCGGTGGTGGAGCGCACCCGGGAGATCGGGCTGCTGCGGGCCGTCGGACTGTCCCGGCGGCAGCTGCGTCGCATGATCCGGCTGGAGTCGGTGGTGATCGCGGTGTTCGGCGCGGTGCTGGGTCTCGTGCTGGGGCTGGTGTGGGGCGTCTGCATGCACCAGGTGCTGGCGCTGCAGGGCATGACCGCGCTCGCGATCCCCTGGGGCACGATCGTGGCGGTCGTCATCGGTGCGGCGGTGATCGGCGTCGTCGCGGCGCTGCTGCCCGCCCTCCGCGCGTCGCGGATGAACGTCCTGGAGGCGATCGCGCACGAGTGACACGTGCGCGAGGCTTTCGCACCGGCGTCCGGATCGTGGAATTCCGTGTCGCGGACGGTGCCGCGTGCTGGGACCGGCCCATGACCGGGCTGCGCATACGGGCCGCGACGCCCGAGGACCCGGACACCTTACTGGCCTTCTGGAAGGTCGCCGCCGAAGGCACGAGCATCAGTGACGACCGGGCCGGCGTGGAGCGGCTGGTCGCACGCGATCCCGAGGCGCTGTTCCTCGCCGAGAAGGACGCGGAGCCGGTCGGCACCGTGATCGCGGGCTACGACGGGTGAAGGCGGCACCTTCCAGCTGCTCCACGACGGGGCGGGCCGGAGCGGAAGGTACGGTTGCTGTACTTCGAGCGGAGGCTGTTCACGAGCGGAGATCACCGCTGCGGGGCGGCGTCTGTCTCACGGGAGGCAGTCATGGACGAACGCGACGTCCTGCTCAACGAACTCGCGCAGGGGCTGCGCCCGGTGCCGGAGGGCATCGAATGGTTCGACGGCCTCGGCCGGGAAGAGCAGTCCGAGGTGCTGCTGTTCCTGCGCCATCACTGCGTCCAGGCGCGCGCCGTCGCCGAGGACGCACCGGAGAGCATCCGCCGTGCCGGGCTGCGCCCGACGCATACGCCCGCGGTGCTGATCTCACGAGGCCGGATCGACGAGCAACTGGGAAAGATCGCCTCTCTCGCGCCCCTCGACGAACGCCGCAAGGCGTTCAGGCTGCTGATCGCGGTGCTCACGATTGCCGACGCGCGGCGCCGCGAGCGCTTCTGCTCCGGCGGCTGCGGTCACTGGTGGCACAGGCTGTCCGTCGTCCGACAACCCAGCACAGCACCCCTGAAGGCATCGAGTGCGCTCCCGGGAACTTGGGAGCGACTCGGTCAGCAGTCCCATGTCCATGGCGGGCCCGCCACTGAGTTTGTGGGCGTGATGTCGTCAGGGTGAGTCCGGTTGCGGCATCGGATCTGAGTCGCGCTCATATCGTCGGGGGCTCGCGAGCGGGGAACTGGATCCCCTGTGACTCATGCCCGTTCACGGTGGCCACCCTCATGGTGCGGATGTCGACGCTTTCGACGTCCCTCGGGCTCAGCCGGCCAGGCGGGACCGGTCGGCCGTGATGTGGGGTGGGCCGAGGCGTTCGAGCAACAGCCCTTCCCGGGTGGACCACGGGCAGATCTCGACGCTCCTGGCCCCGCAGGCTTCCATGAGGGCCTGTGCGATCAGGGCTCCGGCCAGGGACTGCTCGGCGCGGTGCCGGGAGATGCCCGGCAGCTTGGCACGGCGGGCCGGTCCCGCATCGGCCAGCAGGGAGACTGACGTGCGCAGCTGGGGTAGCGCCAGCCGCCGTCCGGCTCGCGGTGCCTTGCCCTGGGCGGCGGCGAGCCGGGCGAGCTGTTCGAAGGTCTTGGAACAGGCCAGCACCCGCCCATCGGGTTCGGCCTGCGGCAGACCGGGCACGGCTTCCAGGGACCGATGAAGGTGCTGCCGGATCTCGGCCAGGCGGCGTTGGGACGGCGCGGTGCCGCCGGGAAGCCAGTCCCGGGTGATCCTGCGAGCACCCAGGGGCAGCGAGTGGACGACGCGGGGCTGGTCTCCGGTGCCGGAGGCGATCTCCACGGTGCCGCCGCCGATGTCCAGGACCAGCAGCTGCCCGGCCGTCGGTCCTGCCCACTGGCGGGCGGCCACGTAGGCCAGCCGCGCCTCCTCGACGCCGCTCAGCACGCGCAGGCGGGTGCCGGTGGTGCGTGCCACACGCGCGATGATCTCGTCGCGATTGGGCGCGTCCCGGATGACGGAGGTCGCGAACGCGAACACCTCCGGTCCGCACGGACGCGGGTCGGCGGCGACGGCCTCGGCCACTGCCCGCTCGACGCTCTTCATGCCGGCCTTGTCCAGCCGCCCCTTGCGGTCGAGGGTCTCGTGCAGTCTCAACCGCACCTTGCGGGAGAACACCGGCTCCAGCACCGTCCCCGGGCGCCGACGCACCACCGTCAGTAGAGCACTGTGGCACCCGACATCGAGCACACCGGCCTGCCGCATCCCATCGCCTCCCCCTGGCCCCACACCCGACCGGACCGGCCCCTTCTCCGACCTTCCGGCAGCCCGGACGATGACCCGACGGGATTCCGGCCCGCCTCGTGAGCATACCGTCACCACCCGTGCACCCTCCGCCCCGGCCCGCAGCGGTGGAGCCGTGGGCGCGCTCACGCCGAATGCGCACGGAGGTCCCGGATCCTCGAACCGTACGGTTTCGCCCACCGTGGCCCTTTCCCTCGATGGCCCTGGCAGCGCCGGTTCCAGTTCGAGGGAGAACTCAGCAATGATCATGCGCGTGGTCTTGCTACCTCGCCTGCTCCTGACGGAGCTCGACCGTCACATCGTCGGCCTCGGACCTGAGTTGCCGGTTCTCATCGGCGAGTTCCTGCATCGCAGTCGGAGTGGAGTCCTGGGCCTCGGCTCGGGCTTGAAGCTCCCGGATGAGATCGGTGTGCCGGTACACGACATCCCGCCGCAGCTCACTCCCGGCGTTCAACTCCGACGCGGTCGTCTTTCCGGACTGCGAGTGCAGCGGCGTTGGCGTTGTCAGGTTGAGCGAATGCCCGAGGGTGTGAGCCGGTTCGGCGCGTTTCGGCTTCGGCGGTGACAGCGGCTCAGGCTACGGCGGGCAGGCCGGCGACGCCGGTGACCTGATCCCAGATCGCGAAGCAGATGGTCATCTCGGCGCGGTAGTCGGTGGCGGTCATCAGGTGACGGCGCGGCCGGCCAGAACCGGTCCGCGGGCTCGGGGCGGACCGGACCGGCGGGCCGGCCGTCGCGGCACCGCGTTCTCGTGCCGCGGCACCAGCGGTTCGGCGTCCTCGGCCGTGTCCCGGCGCAGCAGGACCACAGGCACGCACAGCAGTGCCCGGGTGGCCCGGTACAGCAGCGAGACGATCACTGGTGCCGCGTCCCGGCCACCGCCGAGGGGTTGTGCACGCGTGCTCCCACCTGCAGCGATGACTTCACGAGCCCCACAGGTCGCGTTCGCCGGGCAGGGTGGCCCCGAACGGCTTCGGTCCGGGGCCACTGCAGACTTTTGCCTGCCTGCCGGCTCAGTCCTCGTACATGGCGATGATGCGGCCGACGACCCCGCCCTTGCGGAGGCGCTCCAGCCCCTCGGGGATCCGGTCCGGCGTGATGCGGTTCAGCGGCGGGTTGAGGTCGCCCGACCGCATGAGGTCGTAGAGCTCCTCGAGATCCCGCTTCGTGCCCGACTTGGAGCCGAGGACCCGCAGCTGCTTCAGAATGATCGCGCCGGTGCTGATCGTGGACTCGAGGCGGCCCATGCCGACCTGCACCAGTGTGCCGAATTCGCCGAGTGTCTCGAGTGCCTCGGCGGTGGTGGTGCCGAAGCCCGCGTAGTCCACGATGAGCTCGAGGTTCTTGTCCGCGAACTCGGTGATCGACTCGGCGACGCCCGCCAGGCCGACCTCGGCGGCGAGCTCCCGGGTGGCCGGGTTCACGTCGGCCGCGTACACTTCCGCTCCCTTGAGGACGGCGGTGCGGGCGCCGATGTAGCCGAGGCCGCCGAGGCCGATCACACCGACCCGCATGCCCTTCTTCGCTCCGCCGAGTGTGACCATGGCGTGGTACGAGGTGAGGCCCGCGTCGGTCGCCATCGCGCCCAGCTCGAACGACACCTCGTCCGGCAGTCGCACTAGATTCGCGTCGGTCGCGCGCACCTTGGGTCCGTAGCCGCCGTCCCAGGCGCCGTAGCCGATGGCGTCGCCGTCCGGCATCATCGGCGAGAGACCGACGCGGTCGCCGATCTTCCAGTGGTTCATGCCCTCGCCGACCTCGCTGATCACGCCGGCGTTCTCGTGCCCGAGCGTCATCGGAATCCGCGGGAACATCGACATCCAGCCCGCGTCGTCCATCGCGCTGACATCGGAGTGGCAGAGACCCGCGGCCTTGACGTCGACGACGACCTCGCCCGGTCCCGCGTGCGGCGCTGCCACCTCCTCCAGGGTGAGCGGCTGGTCGGTTCCGTGGAAGCGCCAAGATTTCATGGTGTCGTGTGTCCTTGCCTACGTGCGTCGGGGGACGACGCCAGATGACGCCGTCCGGGCTGGATGGGCTTTCTCTTGTCTCCCGATCCGGACGGCGCTCGATGGAGGCTCTCTCCGGACGGTTCTTTTGGCGGGCCCGGTGCGGGTGCCCGTGTCTCGGCCGCGGTCGCTCATACGCGACGTCGTTGTCGGACATGAGCCATGCGGATGGTGCGTGTGTGCGGCTGGGCAGCGGACCGGTGGTTCCGGCCCCCGCCGTCAGCGGCGATCGTCCCCGCGGTCCCGATCACGGTCACGGCCGTGCCGGCCGTTGTCCGTGGCGCAGGAGACGGTGACGACGCGCTGCGCGTCGGAGTGGGGCGATGCCGAGGCGGTACCGCCCGCGGCGAGCACAGTGCCCGCTGCGGCTGCCACCGAGGTGGTGGGCCCATTACAGAAACTACCTGGACATTGTTGAAAGATGAACTTCCCGTTACGTGGGCTATTTCACCGCTGTCGCCTCGCCCGGAGGGAAATAATCCGGCCTTCCGCGGCCTTCGCGCGGCAGAGTTCAACCGCATCGACGGACAGGGAGAAACCGCCGCCGGTCGAGACGGAACGGCAGCCCGTCCCGGCGGCAGGGGCGGCCGGCACGCACCGGCGGCCACCTGGACCCGGCCCGGTCCGCCGTCGGCCGCTCCCCGCGCACGCGGAGACGACCCCGGCCCCGGGAGGCCTCTCCCCGGCCCTCGCCGACATCGCGCACGTCCCCGGGCCGGGGCGGTGAGGGGAGTCGGGGAGATCGCCCTGTCGGGCGGGGTCGGTGCGGGCGGGCGGGGGTCGGCGGCTGCGCCGTGTGGGCGCGAGTGACCGGAGGCGATGCCGCAGGCAGGCAGCGAGGCCCGAGGGCCCCTGCCGTGTGCCCGCCGGGACGGTGCGTCAGAGCACGGCGAGCCGGTCCACCAGCAGCTCCGTCCTCCGCTCGATGTCCTCCGGCGGCAGCCGCCCCGCCCGGGTCAGGGTCGCCAGCCCGTGCAGGGCCGCCCAGAACACCTCGGTGAACAGCGCCGGGTGGACGCCGTCGCCGGCGACCTCTCCGAGGCTCTCCAGCAGGGCGGCGAAGGCGTCCTGCAGAGGCTCCGGGGTGTCCTCGTTCGCGAACGCCAGGCCGCCGTCGAGCTGGAACATGGCGTCGTAGACCGCCGGGCTGCGTGCGGCGAAGTCGAGGTAGGCGCGGGCGAGGGCGGTGACCCGGGCGCACGGGCCGTCCGCGGCGGAGGCCGCGGCCCGCAGCGCTGCGGCCATCTCGGCGGCGCCCTCGAGGGCGACGGCGCCGATGATCTCGCGCTTGCCGCGGAAGTGACTGTAGAGGACGGGCTGGCTGTACTCGATCCGCTCGGCGAGCCGGCGGGTGGTGACCGCGTCCCAGCCCTGTTGCTCGGCGAGTTCGCGGGCCGTCGCCACGATGAGGCGCTCGCGGTCCGCCCGTTCGCGCTCCTTGCGTTCCTGTACCGACATGATTCGACCCTAGCACCGCTAGACAATCGAGCAGCGACAGAACTAGCGTTGCCTCATCATCTAGCAACGCTAGATCCCAGGAGGGGTCACCATGCTCAACGCACTCCAGGTCGTCACCACCGTGGTCGTCGGCGTGATGGTGGGGGTGGAAACCTCCGTCGCCTTCGTCATCAACCCGATCCTCAACGCCCTCCCGGAGGACAGCGGCGTACTCGGCCGCGCCCACGGGGCCCGGATGCTCGGCGCCGTGATGCCGGTCTGGTACATCACCTCGCTCGTCCTCGTCGCGGGCTGGGCCATCGCCGGACGGCAGTACCACGGCACCGGCCTCGTCGTCACCGCCGGCGCGCTGCTGATCCTCAGCGTGATCATGTCGGTCCTGCTGCTCGTCCCGATCAACAACCGGGGCAAGACGTGGACCCCCGACAGCCGGCCCGCCGACTGGAAGCAGCAGAAGGACCGCTGGGACCGCCTCCACCACGTCCGCGTCGCCGTCATCATCACCGCCTTCGTCCTGCTGGTCGCCGCCCTCACCTGAGCCCGCGGGCCGACACCGCGCAGGTGGCGCACCATCCCCGCTCCCCGGGCGGCAGCGGGCCGCCGAAATCCCGCCATCCGGGAATGCAGCTGCCGCTGGGAGCCCACACCTGGCGATCCCGACAAGCCACGCCCCTCGATGACCTGCGCAGCTCTCGGGTCTGGTGCGGGTGAGGTCTTTGCCGCAGATCACCGAGGCACGCAGGTGAACGCGCAGGTTGCGTCACGGTCCGGCCCGCCGGAGGCAGGCAGTGGCTGGAGCACTTCTGCCTCGCTCCGCACCGGCAGAGCCGAGGGCTCGGATCCGCTGTGCTGCGCACCGGGGGCATCGCCGAGCAGTTCCGGCTCCGCCCGAGGACGGGAGCCGAGGCCGACGAGGGCTGCCGGGGCCTGGCCGACGAGTTCCCCTGGCAGGTCAGCGCCTCACCGGAGAAGCCGCAGGAGGACGCGCCGCTCGGCGCGCCGTGTGCCTGGCGGGAGATGCGCCATCGGCAGTCCTCCGCCCGTGTCTGTGCCGAGAACGTCCACGCCGAACTGCGGCAGTGGCGCCCGCTCCAGCGCTGTACCGGCCGGCGCGGGGACTACGCCGAAACCCACCGGGCGATCGCCTCACTGGTCTCGGACCGCTCCGCCCGCCGGGCGACTCGCCGCAAGCCGAGCACCGAACTGGTACTCGCCCGGCAGACGGCCCGCTGATCAACCAGCAGCCGAACCGCCGGGCCGGCACGCCACGACCTCAATCGCGGACCGAGCCGTTCAGTCCGCCCCGGCGGCGAGGTGGGCGTCCACGGCGGCGACACCGTCGACGCCCTGGCAGAGGCCCACTACCACCGGAACGAGCCACGGTTTTGGGACGTGTCCCCGAAGGGTGACGACCCCGTCCCGGACCTCGACCGCGACGGTGCTCTCGTCCAGGCCGAGGATGCGCTCCAGGACGTCCTGCTCGACCTCGCCGCGGATCTCGACGTCGGAGCGGATGAAGGCGTCGAGCAGGTCGCTGCGGGTGACGATGCCGGTGAGGAGCCCGTCGTCGTCGACCACCGGCAGCTGCTTGACGTGCCGCCTGCGGAGTTCCCGCGCGGCCCGGGGCATCGTCCAGTCGGCGCGGGCGGTGAAGACGGGGCTGCTCATGAGCGCGCCCGCGGTCCGGGCCCGGGCCTTGCCCCAGGAGCGCTCGTCGGTCCCGTCCTGCCCCTGCGGATCGGGCATGCCGGTCTCGTGCCGCAGCACGTCGGACGCGGACACGACGCCGACGAGGGCGCCGTCCTCGTCGACGACCGGGGCCGCGACGATGTCGTTCGCGTCCAGCAGGGCGGCGACCTCCTGGAGTGGTGTGGTGGGGCGGAGGGTGACGACCTCCTCGGTCATCACGTCACCGACCGTGCGGCGGTACAGCATGGGCATCGGCCTCCTCCGCTGTGCGACGGGGCGGCCGCGCCCTTGCCGGCTCGTCCACGCCGTCCTCCCTCCCCATGACAGCACCGCGCCGCTCCGGCGACCAGTGGCGTTCGGCCTGACGGGGAGGCCGACGGTCCCACCGCCAGGAGTGCGGCCGAGTGCGCGGTGGATGCCGGCGACGCCGGGCGCCCGGCCCTTGCGCTTGGCGACGGGGATGATCAGGTCGCCCCCTGACCGCTCACTCAGCGTCATTGAGCTGCGGGCTTCAGCCGCGCACACGCGCCCCTCGACATGCGACCTCACCAGTCAAGGCTGGTCATCAGTCGCCGCCGCCATCACTGACGTCGCCGCCGTACCAGCCACCACGGGGAGCGCGCCACCGCAGCGTTGAGGATGACGGGCCGCGTGTGTTGCGCCTGAGCTGCCTTCCGGTGGACATAGCCGCCAGCAGGATGCCGACGCTGCACTGCGTCCGTTCCCCCCGGCGCAATAGGGTGCCGCACCTACAGCACCGCCGCCACGACCAGGGACACGATGCTCGCGACCAACGCCCAGCCCGATACGTGACCGGCGATAACCGTGAACGCGGAGGCGTTCGCCAGG
The DNA here is from genome assembly GCF_052246875.1 of Streptomyces sp. GDS52. NCBI lineage: Bacteria > Bacillati > Actinomycetota > Actinomycetes > Kitasatosporales > Streptomycetaceae > Streptomyces > Streptomyces sp. GDS52. The sequence continues at coordinate 6,349,186 of NZ_CM125966.1, read as the reverse complement.
ATGCAGGAACACGACGCGGACGCGAACATGCCGCCCCCTCTCTGTAGGGCATCACACGCCGCACACTCGCTTCGTCGTGCCTCGCCTGCCGGGCGTGGGTCCGCACCGCCGAAGCCGTCGTCATCCCCTCGGCCTGCGCCACGGGGCGCCCGCATGCCTCACACGTCCACTTCGCCTGTGACGCTCCCTCGTCCGCGTGGTGGCCCTGGTGCTCATCCTCACGGCGCGGCGAGGTGAGGTGGCCGATCAGGGGAACGATATGAGCACCACGTCACCACGACCCGACTCGCCGACCAGGCCGAAGGGCACTGGGCCCGATACGCCGCAGGAGACCACACACAGTCACCGACAGGCTGGACCCTACGAGGAACTGGCGACAGTCGAATACGGGAGCCCACCGGTACGAGGGCCACATGGAGCACGAGATGCCGACAAGAATCCTGCTCGAGGGACGCCCCGGCTCGGGCAAAACGACCATTGTCCGCCGATTGGCCGCGCTCCTGCGCACCCGTGGGGCTGTCGGCTTCACCACGGAGGAGATACGGCACGGCGGTACCCGGAGCGGTTTCGCGCTGGAGACACTGGAGGGCGGTCTGCGAGCCGTACTGGCCCATGTCGACTTCCCGGGTCCACCGCGGGTGGGCCGGTACGGCGTCGATCTGGGCGTCATGGAGCGGCTCGCGCTGCCGCCGCTCAGGTCGGCTGCAGCGGATCCTGCTCCTGGAGATCTCGTGCTCATCGACGAGCTCGGGCGTATGGAGCTGGCGTGCACCGCGTTCCGGGACACGGTCCGGTGCCTGTTCGAGTCCGACATCGACATCCTCGCCACGGTCCACGCCCACAGTGACCCGTTCACCGACGCCCTGAAGCAGCGCCCTGACATCACGCTCGTCCAAGTGACCCGTGCCGGTCGGGACGCCCTGCCCGAGGATCTGGCAGCCCGGCTCGAGGGGCCGTGACGACCGTCACCCGGACACAGCCGTGGCTCCACCCGAGTCGCTCGGGCCGGTCTCACCCGTCGTATCAGACGTGCGCACCGGGAAAGGACCACACCGGTCGTCGGAAGGAGGCACGGAAACCGTTCGCCGGACAGACCGGCGCTCTGCTTGGCTCACCCCATGAGCGATCTTCACATCCGCCACGCCACCCTCTCGGACATCGACACCGTGCTGCGGTTCTGGCGCGACGCCGCGGAAGGAACGAGCATCAGCGACGACCACGACGGAGTCGCCCGCCTCATCACACGAGACCCCGAAGCCCTGCTCCTCGCAGAACGTGACGGTCTGCTCACCGGAACCGTCATAGCCGGCTTCGACGGATGGCGCTGCTCCGCCTATCGACTGGCCGTACACCCCGCCCACCGCCGGCAGGGCATCGCCACCGCCCTGCTGGAAGCCGCCGGACAACGCTTCGCCACCCTCGGCGGGCGACGCGTCGACGCCATGGTCCTGGAAGCCAACGCACAGGCCCACCACACCTGGGCCGCGGCCGGCTACCACCGCGAGGACCACTGGCGACGCTGGGTCAAGCCCCTGTAGGCAGCACGGGCAGCGCTCGGCGGTGTCCGTGAGCAACCGAGATGCGACGGCTGGCGCTGCCATCCGTACCGGTTCGCGGTGCACCCGGGCCACCGCAGGCAGGGCACAGGGTCCGCGCTGCCGGCCGCCGCCGAGGAACGGTTCGCGCGGCTCTGCGGGCACCGCGCGGACGCGATGGTGCTGCGGCTCAACGAGACCGCCCACCGCGCGTGGGACGCCGCCGGGCACGCGCCGGAGGAGCGCCGGCGGCGCTGGGTCATGCCCCTCCAGGGGGACGGCCGGAGGCAGGGGCCGGGCACGGCGGCGGACATCGGGCGACCCCCGCGGGACACCTTTGCTGACCCTTTACGCTAGGAGGGTCACTCGGTTTTCCATGAAAGGTTGTGTGCGTCCGCCCATGGGCGAGCCTCCCAGTAGTACGCGACATCGCGGTCCCCGACAGAGCCGTACGCGACGTCGCGCGATAGTCCACTTCCCATCCGGCCACGGGACGGGAGCGGCCCGATGACGGAAGTGCTCCTTCTCCTGGTCGCGATCCTGCTCTCCCTCGCCTGCGGCGCTTTCGTCGCGGCCGAGTTCTCCCTCACCACGGTCGAGCGGGCGGAGCTGGAGCGGGCGGTCCAGCGCGGCGAACGGGGCGCCGCCGGCGCGCTCAAGGCCGTACGGAACCTGACCTTCCAGCTCTCCGGGGCGCAGCTCGGCATCACGGTCACCAACCTGGTGGTCGGCATGCTCTCCGAACCGTCGATCGCCGCACTGATCTCCGGCCCGCTGCGGGACATCGGCATACCCGCCTCGGTGGCGAGCTCCCTGGCCCTGGTGCTCGGCACGGCCCTGTCGACCGTCTTCCTGATGGTGGTCGGCGAACTGGTGCCCAAGAACTGGGCGATCTCGTCGCCGCTGGCCGTCGCCAAGAACGTGGGCAACGCGCAGCGCTGGTTCAGCGCCGCCTTCCGCCCCTTCATCACGCACCTCAACAACACGGCCAACCGCATCGTGCGCCGCTTCGGGGTGGAGCCCGCCGAGGAGCTGGCGTCCGCGCGCGGCCCCCAGGAGCTGGCGGCTCTCGCCCGGCACTCCGCCAAGCTGGGTGCGCTGGAGGCCGACACCGCGGAGCTGTTCGTCCGCACCCTGAATCTCGCCGACCTCAGCGCGGAGAACGTGATGACCCCGCGCGTGCAGGTCGTCGCGCTGGAGGTCCAGGCGACCTGCGAGGACGTGGCGAACGCGACCCGGGCGACCGGGCTGTCCCGGTTCCCGGTGTACCGCGGCACCCTCGACTCGGTGGTCGGGACCGCGCACGTCAAGGACGTGCTGACGGTGCCGGCCGAGCGCCGGGCCCGGGTTCCCGTGTCGGAGATGATGCGCGAGCCGCTGCTGGTCCCGGAGTCGCTCACCGTCGACCGGCTGCTGGACCGGCTCTCCGAGGGACGCACCATGGCCGTGGTGATCGACGAGTACGGCGGCACGGCGGGCGTGGCCACCCTGGAGGACATCGTCGAGGAGGTCGTCGGCGAGGTCCGCGACGAGCACGATCCGCACGAGACTCCCGACCTGGCCCGGACCGGTTCGGACGAGGAGGGCCACGCCCTGTTCTCGGCCGACGGCTCCGCGCGCGTGGACCAGCTCGCGCGGGTCGGCCTGCGCGTGCCGGACGGGCCGTACGAGACCCTGGCCGGGCTGGTCGCCACCGAGCTGGGCCGGATCCCCGCCGCCGGCGACACCCTCGAGGTCGCCGGCTGGCGGATGGAGGTCCTGGACGCGAGCGGCCGCCGCGCGGCGCGCGTCCTGCTGCACGCGCCACTCGCCGGCCCGCGCCCGCCGGACGGGAGGGCGGACGGTGAGGACGGCAAGGACAGCAAGGCCGGCAAGGCCGGCAGGAAGGCTGCCGGCGCGCCGGCCAGCCGGGTGAGCGGCCGGTCGAACGGCACGGCGCACGAGAAGGGGGCACGGCGATGACGGTCGTACAGCTGCTGATCGGTCTGGCGACGCTGGTCGTCAACGCCTTCTTCGTGGGCGCCGAGTTCGCGCTGATCTCGGTGCGCCGCAGCCAGATCGAGCCGTACGCCGAACAGGGCGAGCGGCGTGCCAGGAGCGTGCTGTGGGGTCTCGAGCACGTGTCCGCGCTGATGGCGGCGGCGCAGCTCGGCATCACGCTGTGCACCCTGGTCCTCGGCGTGGTGGCCGAACCCGCCATCGCACATCTGCTGGAGCCGGTGTTCCACGCGGTGGGCGTGCCACCGGGCGCGGGTCACGCGGTGTCCTTCGTGATCGCTCTGGCGCTCGCGACGTATCTGCACATGCTGCTCGGCGAGATGGTGCCGAAGAACATCGCGCTCGCGGAGCCCGTGCGCAGTGCGCTGGTGCTGGGTCCGCCGCTGGTGGCGCTGTCCCGGGGGCTGCGCCCGGTGATCTTCACGATCAACGCCTTCGCCAACACGCTGCTGAGGCTGCTGCGGGTCGAGGTGCGCGACGAGGTCGTGGCGTCCTTCTCCGACGCGGAGCTGGCGCAGATGGTGAAGGACTCCGGCGAGGCGGGCCTGATCGACGACCGCGCGCAGGAGCGTCTGAACGACGCGCTGGAGCTGGGCCGCCGGCCGGTGCGGGACGTGGTGCTGCCGCTGGAGAGCGTGGTCTACGCACGCGTGGGCGTCACCCCGGAGGGTCTGGAGGAGCTGTCGGCGCAGTCCGGGTACTCCCGTTTCCCGGTGGTGGACGAAGGGCGGCGGATCGTCGGCTATCTGCACGTGAAGGACGCCCTGGACGCCTCACCGCGCGACATGCCGTTCCTGCTGCGGGACATGCGCCCCATCGCCCGGGTGCGGGAGAACACGACGATGGACGACGTCCTCACCGCCATGCGGGGCAGCCGTACGCATCTGGCGGCCGTCCTCGGGGCGGACGGACGGCTGGCCGGGCTGGTGACGATGGAGGACGTACTGCAGGAGCTGTTCGGGCAGCGGGCCTGAGCGGGACGGGGAACCGACCGACCGGCGGGTATGTGCACGGGATATCATCTCTGTCGCCATGCAGACGAACCCCACTCACACCAGCCTGGTCGCGGTCGGCGACTCCTTCACCGAGGGCATGTCGGACCTGCTGCCCGACGGCACGTACCGGGGCTGGGCCGATGTCCTCGCCGCGCGGATGGCGGCCGTCACCCCCGGGTTCCGGTACGCCAACCTCGCGGTGCGCGGCAAGCTGATCCGGCAGATCGTCGAGGAGCAGGTGGACACGGCGGCGGCCATGCGGGCCGACGTGATCACCCTGGTCGGCGGGCTCAACGACACCCTGCGGCCCAAGTGCGACATGGTCCTGGTACGGGATCTGCTGACCGAGGCGGTGGAGCGGCTGGCCCCGCACTGCGGGCAGCTGGTGCTGATGCGCAGCCCGGCCCGCCAGGGGCCCGTGCAGGAGCGTTTCCGCCCCCGTATGGAGGCGCTGTTCGCCTGCGTCGACGAGCTCGCCGAACGGCACGGCGCCCTGGTCGTCGACCTGTACGGGGCGCCCTCGCTCGGCGACCAGCGGCTGTGGGACGTGGACCGGCTGCATCTGACCGCCGACGGGCACCGCCGGGTCGCCGAGGCGGTGTGGCAGACGCTGGGGTATCCGCCCGAGGACCCCGAGTGGCAGCTGCCCCCGGAGGCCACGCTGCCGCCGAGCTGGCCGGCGCGCCGGGCGGCGGACGCCCGGTTCGCACGGCAGCACCTGCTTCCGTGGATCGGCCGCCGCCTCACCGGCCGCTCCTCGGGCGACGGCCTGCCGCCGAAGCGCCCCGAACTGCTGCCGTACGCCGACCGGTGACACCGAGGGCGCCGACGGGCCGAGGGCACCGGGACATCGGGGGCGCTCGCCGTTCCCCGGGGTCCGTCTCGTAGCTTCCTCCGCACCACCCCGCGGCGCCGACCTGCACGAATCGCCAGTAGACTCCGTACACGTGACTGCTGCGCCCGCCAAGCCCCGTATCCCGAACGTCCTCGCCGGACGTTACGCCTCCGCCGAGCTCGCCACGCTCTGGTCGCCCGAGCAGAAGGTGAGGCTGGAGCGGCAGCTCTGGCTCGCCGTGCTGCGGGCCCAGAAGGACCTCGGCATCGAGGTGCCGGACGCGGCGATCGCCGACTACGAGCGTGTCCTCGACCAGGTCGACCTGGATTCCGTCGCCGAGCGCGAGAAGGTCACCCGGCACGACGTGAAGGCACGGATCGAGGAGTTCAACGACCTCGCCGGGCACGAGCACGTGCACAAGGGGATGACCTCCCGCGACCTGACCGAGAACGTCGAGCAGTTGCAGATCCGGCTCTCGCTGGAGCTGATGCGCGACCGTACGGTGGCGGTGCTGGCCCGGCTCGGCAGGCTGGCCGGTGAGTACGGCGAGCTGGTCATGGCCGGCCGTTCGCACAACGTGGCGGCGCAGGCCACCACCCTCGGCAAGCGGTTCGCCACCGCCGCCGACGAGCTCCTCGTCGCGTACGGCCGGCTGGAGGAGCTGCTGGGCCGTTACCCGCTGCGGGGCGTCAAGGGCCCCGTCGGTACGGCGCAGGACATGCTGGACCTGCTGGGCGGCGACGCGGCGAAGCTCGAGGAGCTGGAGCGGCGGACCGCCGGTCACCTGGGTTTCGCGGAGGTGTTCACCTCGGTCGGCCAGGTCTACCCGCGGTCGCTGGACTACGAGGTGGTGACCGCGCTGGTGCAGCTGGCGGCGGCGCCGTCGTCGCTGGCGAAGACGATCCGGCTGATGGCCGGGCACGAGCTGGTCACCGAGGGATTCAAGCCGGGCCAGGTCGGTTCGTCCGCCATGCCGCACAAGATGAACACCCGCTCCTGCGAGCGCGTCAACGGCCTGATGGTGATCCTGCGCGGCTACGCCTCGATGACCGGGGAGCTGGCGGGCGACCAGTGGAACGAGGGCGACGTGTCCTGCTCGGTGGTGCGCCGGGTGGCGCTCCCCGACGCGTTCTTCGCGCTCGACGGTCTGCTGGAGACGTTCCTGACGGTGCTCGACGAGTTCGGCGCGTTCCCGGCGGTCGTCGCCCGGGAGCTGGACCGCTACCTGCCGTTCCTGGCCACCACCAAGGTGCTGATGGGCGCGGTGCGCGCGGGCGTCGGCCGGGAGGTCGCACACGAGGCGATCAAGGAGAACGCCGTCGCGACGGCCCTCGCGATGCGTGAGCAGGGCGCCGAGCGCAACGACCTGCTCGACAAGCTCGCGGCCGACGGGCGTCTCCCGCTCGACCGGTCCGAGCTCGACGCGCTGATGGCGGACAAGCTGTCCTTCACGGGCGCCGCGGGCGCCCAGGTCGCCGCCGTCGTCGGCCGTGTCGACGACCTCGTCAAGCAGCACCCGGAAGCCGCCGGTTACGCCCCCGGGGCGATCCTCTGAACCGTATCGGCCGGGACTGAAGGTCCGGCTCGCGCGCGTTCGGGGTCAGACCAGGTCGTGGCCGTTGCGGCGGGCTTCGGCCCACTCCCGGAAGAATCCACGGCTGATCACGAACAGGGTGGCGGCCACGACGACGGGCCACATCAGGACGTAGATGCTCAGGACTGCGGTCACTGTGCCTCCTTTAGTCTCGCTTTGCCTTACTGGGCCTTACTGGGCCTTTATTGAGGCCTACTTGGCGGGTGCGGCGGGCTCGGGTTCGTGTCCGTCCGGTACGTCTGTGCCGGCCGGCCGCGGGCTCGGGACGTCGAGCGCTTCCCCGGTCCCGTCGAGCGCTTCCCCGGTCCCGTCGGGGGTCGCCGCGGCAGCGTCCCCGTCGTCGAAGTTGCCGGCGCGTTCCGCGATGACGGAGAAGTCGAAGCTCTCTCCCTGGCGCGCCGACATGGCCCAGCAGATGACGGTGCTCACCGAGTAGGCGACGAGCGAACCGCACAGTGTCGCGTACTCGTGCAGGGATCCGATCGCGAACGGTGCGGAGACCGCCATGGCCAGCGCACCGGTGATCTTCGCCGCCCTGAGGTTCGAGAAGCCGAACACCATCAGACCGAGGACGACACCGATGCCGATGACCGCGAGCACGTCCACGACGTAACCGAAGACACCGTCCACGGGGATCCAGCTGAAGCGCACGGGCAGGAAGACCGCGAGCGCCGCGAGCACCGAGGTGGTGAACGCCTTGCTGGTGACCTTCTCCCAGTAGAAACTGGCCAGCACCGGGAAGACGAGCGCGCCCCACAGCGCGCCGACGAAGACCAGGAGATCGAGGATGCTCAGCTGAAGACTGGCGAAGGCCACTGCCAGCGCGGTGGCCACCACCATGGTGAGCCGGCCGACCAGCAGCATCGTCTTCGGGTTGGCCCGTTCCTTGCCTGCCACGCCCCGGCCGTAGACGTCGGCCATCATGATCGACGAGAGGGCGGCGAGGTCGGAGTCGGCGGTGGAGGACAGCGCGCCGACGATCATGATGAAGAAGAGAGCCAGCAGCGCGGACGGCAGATAGGTGGCGGCCATCTCCGGGATGAGGTTGTTCATGTCGCCGCCGGACGGCTCGAAGCCCAGGTAGAGGGCGAGCACACCGAGCATGCCGACGCCGATCACCATGCCGCCGTAGCCGATGGTCGCGGTGATGAAGGTGGGCTTGATCAGGCTCTCCCGCACCGCGAACAGGCGCTGGGCGATGGTCTGGTTGCCGATCGCGTAGGCCAGCACCGCGGCGATGTAGGGGGCGCCCTGCCCCATGAAGGCCTCGCTGGAGAAGAAGTTCCCCTGCTGCGGGGTCAGGTTCGCCGCGCCGGTCTCGAAGGCCGCCGGGAAGCCGGCCGCGAAGAAGATGAACGGAACGATCACGGCAACGGCGCCGAGCATCGCCACGACCTGCACGAAGTCGGTCATGACGGAGGCGCGGAACCCGGACCACAGGGTGTAGAGCAGGACACCCGAGGCGACGCAGAGGACGCCCTGGATGAAGTTGAACGGCGACAGGAGAGAGATCAGCACGCCGCCGGCGATGAAGTTGGACATCAGGCTGATGAGGCTGCCGACGACGTTGGAGCCCGCGAGCATCAGCTGGCTGGAGCGCCCGTGGCGGGCGTACATGACTTCCGCCAGGGTGTGCGCCTTGGGGGCGACGGCGCGGATGCGCTTGCCGAAGGGGTAGATGAAAAGGATCATCAGGGCGCCCCAGAGCCCGTAGTGGATGGGGCCCGAGATGCCGTAGGTGTAACCCGAGGTGGCGGAGGCGTACATCGAGGCCGCCCAGATCCACGTCGCCGTCATACTGGCGGCCGAAACGCCGAATCCGATGTTGTTACCAGCAGTCATGTACCCGTCGGCGTTCTCCTCCTTCTTGCCGATCCGGGTCGAGATCAAAAAGGTCCCACCGTAGAAGAAGACCAGCAGGCCAACGACAATCACGGCGCTGAACTGGGCCGTTTCCATGCCGTCCAACAGACGTACCTCCTTCGTCTCGCGGAGCCAGGCGCCGGCGACGGCAGGGAAGGTCTCGCTCGGGGCATGCCGAACGCATCCGCACGCCGCGGGCGCAGAATGTGCTCCACCCCCGCCACTCGGCGCGTCATTGCGCGAGCCGGGGGAGCTCACAAAAACTGCGGACCCCTTTGGGTCCGCAAACCAACCGCAGGGCGGAAACCTCCACTGGCGGCGGCGTTCTTCGGTCGCACCGAGATACGCGGCTGGCCGCCCTCAAGCCCTGCCAGGCAGACAGCAGATGTCTACACTGCAATACTCTTTCTGTCTACCTTTACGGTGATCACATCACCTTCTTTGCAGCTCTTTCTTTACAAGTCGCAACTGCGATGGGTCGCCTGATTTCCCGCTATTCATCCGGTATGCGGATCGGGTTGAGCGCTCGGCCGTACGCAGGGCGGTGGTGTCTTCATGACCACCGCCACCCGACGGGCCGTGCTCCACCGGGAAGGGGCGGAGCACGGCCCGTCGTTGACGGCGACGCGTTGCGCGATGCCCGTGGATCCACGGGATCCCCGTCACCAACGGCACTTGACGGTCCGCCAGCTCACTGGCCGTCAGGCGTCCCGGCGCCGCAGGCTCCACGCCCCCGCCAACAGGGCGGCCGCGGTCCACAGCGCGGTCACCGCGAGCCCCGACCAGGGGCCCAGCGGTCCTTCGTGGGTCTGCTGGAGGACCAACTGCCCGGCCCGGTCGGGCAGGAAGTCGACGACGGGACCGGCCGCGTCGCCGATCACGAAGGACACCACGACGATGAACGGGATCAGCACGGACAGCGTGGCCACCCCGCTGCGCAGCAGGACCGTGAGGCCCGCGGCGAACAGGGCCATCAGCGTGAGGTAGACACCGCAGCCCACCACCCCGCGCACCTGTTCGCCCCCGGTCAGGCCGTCCGCCAGGGAACCCAGTCCCGCGCGTGCCGCGAGGAGCGCGGCGAGGGCGGTCAGCAGCCCGGCGACGAGCGCCGGTACGGCGATCGCCACCACCTTGGCGGCGAGCCAGCGGCCGCGCCGCGGAACCGCCGCCAGCGAGAGCCGCAGGGCGCCGTTCTGGAACTCCGACGACACGGCCATGGTGCCGAAGGAGATCGCGGCGATCTGGCCCACCAGGACGCCGGACAGGGAGACGTACAGCGGGTCGAAGTCGTCCGGCGTCTCCGAGATGCCGGAGAGCGCGGAGAACGCCGTGCTCACGGCGAACAGCGCCAGGAGGGCCCCGGGGAGCGAGCGGAGCGTGCGGATCTTCAGCCACTCGGACCGGAGTACGGGTGCGAACTGCATGGTCAGACCTCCTGGGGCTGTGCGGTGAACTCGGTCTCGGCCGCGGTCAGGTCCAGATAGGCCTGCTCCAGCGTCCCCTCGTCCGCCGCGAGTTCGAGGATCGGCACCCCTGCGGCGGAGGCGAGGCGTCCGATGTCGTCCACCCGCGCGTCCGGCACGGTCCAGTGCCCGTCCGGGTGTTCCACCATGGCGTGGCCCTCCCGGGCGAGCGCGTCCTTGAGGGCGGTGGCGTCGGAGGTGCGGACGCGGACGGTGGGCCGCACCCGTGCGCGGATGAACTCCCGCACCGGGGTGTCGGCCAGCCGCCGGCCCCGCCCGAGGACGACCAGGTGGTCGGCGAAGGCGGCGGTCTCGTTCATCAGGTGACTGGAGACCAGGACGGTCCGTCCCTCGTCCGCGAGGCGGCGCAGCAGGGTGCGGATCCACACGATGCCTTCCGGGTCCAGGCCGTTGGAGGGCTCGTCGAGCATGACCACCGCCGGGTCGCCGAGCAGCGCGGCGGCGATGCCCAGCCGCTGGCGCATGCCCAGGGAGTACGTCCGCACCCGGCGGCGGGCCGCCGGTACCAGGCCGGTCTCCTCCAGCACCTCGTCGACCCGGCGGTCCGGGATGCGGTTGCTCGCGGCCAGGACACGCAGGTGGTCACGGCCGGTGCGGGAACCGTGCGCGGCCTGCGCGTCGAGCAGGGCGCCGACGTGGCGCAGCGGCTCGCGCAGCGTGACGTAGGCGCGCCCGCCGATGGTGGCGGAGCCGGACGTCGGGTGGTCGAGACCGAGCACCAGCCGCATAGTGGTGGACTTCCCGGCGCCGTTGGGGCCGAGGAACCCGGTGACGCGGCCGGGCGGGACGCGGAAGGTGAGGTGGTCGACGGCGCGTCGGGTGCCGTACTCCTTGGTGAGGTTCTGGACGTCGATGCTGGTCATGCGCACCAGCGTGACGGCGGACCGGGGGCCGACACCTCCCCCGGGCGGGGAGAGGGGCTCCCCCGTGCGGGGGAGGCCGGTCGCCGGTGGCGGCTGGCACGATGACGCGATGGTCACCGTTCTGCGGGCGCTCCTGCGTGGGGCGACGTACTCGCGCCTGCTCCACCTGTGGGTGCCCTGGCTGCCGTTCAGCATCTGGATATTCATCTACCCGGACGCACCCTGGGTGCCCGCGCTCGTGCTGCTCCCGCTGGGCCTGATTCCCTCGGTGCGCAGGGTCGAGGGCGTGCAGGCCCAGTTGATGCTGACGCCCGGCGAACGGGAGCCGGGGATCTCCCAGAAGCCGTCTGCCACATGGCAGGACCGGCTGCGGACCGTACTGTGGCTGGCGGTGCGGATGGTGCTGATGGTGGTGGTGGGGTACGCCACGGTCTGGCCGTTCTTTCTGGCGTACCTCCTGGGTGAGAGCGCCATGGGACACGGGCCCGAGGAACTGCCCTTCCTCGGGGGCGCGCAGCCGCACTGGGCCTACGCCCTGCTGGTGCCGATCCCCCTGCTCGCGGCGGGGCCGCTGATGGTGGGGATCGGCGAGCTGGTCACCGCCGCCGCGCGCCGTCTGCTCGGCCCCTCCCCCGCCGAACGCCTGGCCGCCCTGGAGGCCAGGACCGAGCAGCTCCTGGAGCGCACCCGCATCGCACGCGAGCTGCACGACTCCATCGGCCACGCCCTGACGATCGCCGTCGTGCAGGCCGGCGCCGCGCGGGCGGCGGGCGACCCCGCCTTCACCGACCGGGCGCTGGCCGCCATCGAGGAGACCGGCCGGGCCGCCCTGGAGGACCTGGAGCGGGTCCTCGGCGTTCTGCGCGAGGCGCGGAAGCCGGTGAGCAGCCGGCCCACGCTCACGGACGCGGACCGCCTGCTGGAGTCCGCCCGGGCTTCCGGGGCGAAGGTCGACGCCGAGGTGACCGGCCCGGTGGACACCGTGCCCGGCCCTGTCTCCCGCGAGGGCTACCGCATCCTCCAGGAGGCGCTGACCAACGCGCTGCGGCACGCGGGGACGGTCCCCGTGCGGATACGGATCCGTGTCGCCGACGGCACCCTGTTCCTGGAGGTCCGCAACCCGCTGTCGGGGGACGTGCCCGGCCCCGGGCGCGGCAGCGGGCTGCGCGGCATACGGGAGCGCGCAGCCCTGCTCGGGGGCCGCGCGCGGACGGGTCCGGACGGGGGCGACTGGGCGGTGCGGGTCGAACTGCCGCTGGCCGGAGCCGAGATGAGTTGATCTAGGCTGGCCGGATGCCGGTCACCGTTCTGCTCGTCGACGACGAGCCCCTCGTGCGCGCGGGGTTACGCGCCGTTCTGGAAGCGCAGCCCGACCTCGAGGTGGTCGGGGAGGCGGCCGACGGGGCGGCGGTGATCCCGCTGGTGCGGCGGCTGCGGCCGGACGTGGTCGCCATGGACGTGCGCATGCCGCTGCTGGACGGGATCGAGGCCACGCGCGCGCTGCTGCGGACGGTCGAGGAGCCGCCGAAGATCCTCGTGGTGACGACGTTCGAGAACGACGAGTACGTGTACGAGGCGCTGCGCGCCGGGGCCGACGGGTTCCTGCTGAAGCGGGCGCGACCGGCGGAGATCGTGCACGCGGTGCGGCTGGTCGCGGAGGGCGAGTCGCTGCTGTTCCCCGCCTCGGTGCGCCGGCTCGCGGCCGAGTACGGCGACGACGGCGGCAACCGCGCGGCGCGGGACGTGCTGGAGCGGGCACGGCTGACCGAGCGTGAGGCGGAGGTGCTGCGGCTGATGGCCCGAGGGCTGTCGAACGCGGAGATCGCCGCCCGGCTGGTGGTGGGCACGGAGACGGTGAAGACGCATGTGAGCGCCGTGCTGGCGAAGCTCGGGGCGCGCGACCGCACGCAGGCGGTGATCGCGGCGTACGAGTCGGGGTTCGTGGCGCCGGGATGAGCCGCCTTCCTGGGCGGGCCGGAGCGGCTGCCCGCGGGGCGGACCGCGGGGTTCCCCCGGAGGTCGCCGGGGTGTGCCGTGCCGAGTACCATCCGCCCCACACGCGCACGAGCGGGGAGGACGGACGGTGAGTCGGCTGACCGGCGGGGCTCCCTCGCTGTTGCGGAGGATCAACTCCGCGGTGGTGCTGCACGCGTTGCGGGCCACGGACTGCGCGACGCTGACCGAGGTCACCAGGGTGACGGGGTTGTCACGGCCCACCGTCGAGGGCGTCGTGGAGGGCCTGATCGAGGCGGGCCTCGTCGTGGAGGCGGCGGCCGAGGAGGGTACGGCGCGGCGGCAGGGAAGGCCGGCCCGGAGGTTCCGGTTCCGGGCCGAGGCCGGGCATCTCCTGGGCCTGGAGATCGGGCCGCACCGGGTGGCCGCGCTGCTGGCCGATCTGGACGGCCGGGTGATCGGCGCCCAGGCCAAGGAGGTCGGTGAACGGGTCGACGCCGACGGGCGGTTGGAGCGGCTGCGCGCCGCCGTCGCCGAGTTGCTGCGCCGGACCGGGGTGCCGCGCGACTCGCTGCGGGCCGTGGGCGTGGGCACGCCCGGGATCGTCGAGGCGGACGGCACGGTACGGCTGGGCACGGCGCTGCCCGGGTGGACGGGGCTGGGGCTGGGCGAGCGGCTGAGCCGGTCCTTCACGTGCCCGGTGCTGGTCGAGAACGATGCCAACGCGGCGGTCGTGGCCGAACACTGGAAGGGCGTCGCCACCGGGACCGACGACGTGGTGTTCGTGCTGGCCGGCCTGAGCCCCGGCGCCGGTTCACTGATCGGGGGGCGACTGCACCGGGGGTACGGCGGGGCGGCCGGCGAGATCGGGGCACTGCATCTGCTGGGCCGCGGGGCGACCCCCGAGAAGCTGCTGTCCACCACGGACGAGCCGCTGCACCCGCTCGACGAGCAGGCGGTGGCCGAGGTCTTCGCCCGGGCCCGCGAGGGCGACGAGCGGGCCCTCGCGGCCATGGACCGCTTCATCCAGCGGCTGGTCCACGACGTGGCGGCGCTGGTGCTGGCCCTCGACCCGGAACTCGTCGTGATCGGTGGCTGGGCGGCGGGGCTGGACGGGGTCCTGGAGCCGCTGCGGCGTGAACTGGCCCGCTACTGCCTGCGTCCGCCGAAGGTCGCTCTGTCCCGTCTCGGGGAGGCGGCGGTGGCGACGGGCGCGGTGCGGCTCGCTCTGGACCATGTGGAAGCACAACTCTTCGCCGTGGAAGGCACGGTGACGGCCCGCCGGTAGGCGGCGGTCCGGTGGCCCCGCCACCGGTCTCCCCCGTCGGCCCCGCCCGGCGCCCGGAACGCCCGGCGCCCGGGGAGCCCGGCGTTCAGGAAGCGCGGCGTTCGGGGCCGTCGTGGATCTCCACGCCCCCGGAGTCGCCGAAGGTCAGCCGGCAGGTGTCCGCGCGGTAGGTGGCCACGGAGAGCGCGGAGACCCGGCCCCGGGCGATGAAGCGGGTGGTGACGACGAGGACGGGCGCGCCCGGCAGGCGGTCCAGCTCCCTGGCCTCGTCCGCGCGGGCGGAGCCGAGCTCCACCGCGTTCTCGTGCCGCTCCAGCTCCAGGTGGCGCAGTTCCCGCAGTACCGCACGCGCGCGTGCCGCCCCGGAGGGGGCGTCGATGGCCGAGAGGCCGGGCACCGAGGCCGCCGGGACGTACAGCAGTTCGGCGGCGACGGGCCGGCCCTGGGACACCCGGGACCGCCGAACGGTGTGCACGGGCTCGTCCCGGCCGGTCACCAGGGTCTCGGCGATGGCCGCGGACGGCGTCTCGAGCGTGCAGTCCAGGGTCTGCCAGGCGTCGTCGGGCCCGCCCGGCCAGGCGTGCTGCGCCGTACCGACGGCCACACCCATGCGCGGCGGGGCGACGGTGGTGCCCACACCGCGGCGGCGCTCCAGCCTGCCTTCCAGTTCCAGCTGTTCCAGTGCCTGGCGCAGCGTGGCACGGGCCACGCCGAAGCGGGCGGCGAGGTCTCGCTCGTTGGGCAGGATCTCGCCCACGGAGAACTCCGAGTCCAGCGCTTCGCTGAGCACGGTCCTGAGCTGCCAGTACTTCGGCTCCGGCACCGTGTCCAATTGCGTGGTCCCCACCCTGTCCTCCGCGATCGTCAGGTCCGGCGGCGTTTTCGCGCCCTTGTTTATTAAAGGTTGTTTCACTTATCTGCGACCATATGGCGACCTCCCCCCTTGGTCAATACCAACTTGGTCAATACCAATCGGACATAACGAGGGGGCCACACCGGACGCCGCGGCCCCCGTCGCCGGGTGACCGGCCCCCTACCGGTCCGCCGCCAGCGAACGCAGTTTGTCGGGGTTGCGGATGACGTAGACCGCCTGGACGCGCCCGTCGGCGACCTCCAGCTGGACGACGGAGTCGGGCGTGCCGCCGACGAGGAGCAGTGCCGCGGGCCCCCCGTTGAGCTCCAGGAAGCGGGCCGAGAGGTCCTCCTGGAAGCTCTTGCGGGTGACACCGAGCACGAAGCGGCCCACCTTGTCGGCGGTCTCCAGGACGCGCAGCGCGGCGGAGACCTTGCCGCCGCTGTCGCTGACGAGGCGCACGTCGGGGGCGAGCAGCTCCAGGAGTTTCTCCAGATCACCGCCGCCGGCCGCCGCCAGGAACCGCTCGGTCAGTTCGCGGCGCCGGGCGGGGTCGACGTCGTAGCGCGGACGCCGGTCCTCGACGTGCTTGCGGGCCCGCGTGGCGAGCTGGCGCACCGCCGGTTCGCCGCGGTCGAGCATGGCGGCGATGTCGGCGTAGGGGTAGCCGAACGCCTCGCGCAGGACGAACACCGCGCGCTCCAGCGGGGACAGGGACTCCATGACGACCAGGACGGCGAGCGAGACCGAGTCCGCGAGCACCGCCTGCTCGGCGGTGTCCGGGGCGGTGTCGCCGAAGTCGGTGGCGTACGGCTCGGGCAGCCACGGGCCGACGTACGTCTCGCCCCGCGCCTTGATCTGACGCAGCCGGTCGACGGCGAGGCGGGTGGTGACGCGTACCAGGTAGGCGCGCGGCTCGCGGACATCGGACCGGTCCCCGCCCGCCCAGCGCAGCCACGCCTCCTGCACCACGTCCTCGGCGTCGGCCACCCGGCCGAGCATGCGGTAGGCGACCCCCTGGAGGACGGGACGGTGCTCTTCGAAGGCATCGGTCACGGTGTCGGTGCTCACCTCCCCATCCCAGCCGACCCGTACGGCCCGTGTCCAGACGGATCCGGGCGCGTCGCGGAGCCGCAGCCCGGAACCGGGCGCGAGGGCTACCCGCCGGTAGTGATTGCTGACAAGCTGTCCACGACGTCAGGCGGCGTCCCACCGCGAGTCCCAGACGAGGAGCACCTTCATGTCCGCGACCGTCTCGTTCGAGGTCACCTCTCCGCACGGCCCGCAGACCGTGACCCTGTCCTACGCGCGCGTGGGCCGCGGCGAACCGCTGCTCCTGCTGCACGGCATCGGTCACCACCGCCAGGCCTGGGACCCGGTCGTGGACATCCTCGCCACCGAGCGCGAGGTGATCGCCGTGGACCTGCCCGGCTTCGGCGCCTCCCCGGCGCTGCCGGGCGGCCTCGCCCACGACCTGCCCACCATGAGCGCCGCCCTGGGCGCCCTGTGCGAGGAGCTGGGGCTCGACCGGCCGCATGTCGCGGGCAACTCGCTGGGCGGACTTCTGGCGCTGGAGCTCGGCCGCCGAAACCTCGTACGGTCCGTCACCGCGCTCTCCCCCGCCGGGTTCTGGACGCAGGCCGAGCGACGCTACGCCTTCGGCGTACTGATCGGGATGCGGCGCCTCGCGGAGCGGATGCCGCTGCCGCTGGTCGAGCGGCTCGCCCGCTCGGCGGCCGGGCGGGCGGCGCTGACCAGCACCATCTACGCCCGTCCGGGACTCCGTTCGCCCGAGGCGGTGGTCGCCGAGACGCTCGCACTGGCCGGCGCCACCGGTTTCACCGAGACACTCCGGGCGGGCACCACGGTGCGCTTCACCGACGACGTGCCCGGCGTCCCGGTCACCGTCGCCTGGGGTGCCCGCGACCGGCTGCTCATCCCCCGTCAGGGGGTCCGCGCCAAGCGGGTGATCCCCCGGGCGCGGCTGGTCCGGCTGCCCGGCTGCGGTCACGTCCCCATGAACGACGACCCGGCACTGGTCGCCCGCGTCCTGCTCGACGGCAGCCGCTGAACGGCACGGCACTGTCCGACCGGGCGCGGCCCCGCGCCGGGCGGACCGGGGCGGTGAGGCGACGGGGTGACGGGGTGACGGGGTGACGGGGTGCATGGAACGCTGAGCTGCCCGCGTGTCAACCCACAGGATGACGCGGCGAGTTGTTCACTCGGGGTTTGCGTGCGAGCCGCGCCGCACGAGTACGTGTGGCAGCGCACACCGGCCGGAACTCCCGTCATCTGGAGGCGCATCCATGTCACACCCCTCGCTCCCCGGCCGTCGCGCCCTGCTGCGCGGCTCACTCGCGGCCTCGGCCGCCCTGGCCCTGCCCACCACCGTCGGGGTGGCGCCCGCGTTCGCCCGGTCCGGGCGCCCGGACGCGAAGTGGGGCGTGCAGACCGGTGACGTGACGCATGACTCCGGGCTGGTGTGGGTGCGCTCCGACCGTCCGGCCCGGATGATCGTCGAGACGTCGGCGACCGAGTCGTTCCGGCACCCGCGCCGCCTGCCCGGCCCGCTGCTCGGACCCGGCACCGACTTCACCGGGACGGTCCGGCTGCGCGGACTGCCGGCCGGCGAACAGATCCACTACCGGGTGCGGCTCGCCGACCCCGACGACCCGCGCCGCTCCGGCGAACCGGTCACCGGTACGTTCAGGACGGCGTCCGCGCGGCGGCGCGACGGTGTGCGGTTCCTGTGGTCGGGCGACCTGGCGGGCCAGGGCTGGGGCATCGACCCCGGCTTCGGCGGCTACCGGATCTTCGAGGCGATGGCCCGGCTCGACCCCGACTTCTTCCTGTTCAGCGGCGACACCGTCTACGCCGACGGACCGATCCCGGCGACCGCGGCGCTCCCGGACGGCAGCGTCTGGCGGAACATCACCACCGAGGAGAAGTCCAAGGTCGCCGAGACCCTGGCCGAGTTCCGCGGCAACTTCCGCTACAACCTGCTCGACGAGCACTTCCGCCGGTTCAACGCCCAGGTCCCGTCCATCGTGCAGTGGGACGACCACGAGGTGCGCAACAACTGGTACCCGGGCCAGCGGATCACGGACACGGACACCCGCTACACGGAGAAGAGCGTCGATGTACTGGCGGCACGGGCACGCCGCGCGTTCGGTGAGTACTTCCCGATGTCCACGCTGCGGCCGGGTGCCGGCGAGGGCCGGGTGTACCGGGTGCTGCGGCAGGGGCCGCTGCTGGACGTGTTCGTGCTGGACATGCGGACGTACCGCAACGCCAACTCCCCCGGCGACCAGACCGCGGACCCGCAGGGGATCCTCGGACGCGAGCAGCTGCAATGGCTCAAGCGGGAACTGGCGCGGTCGCGGGCGGTGTGGAAGGTGATCGCCGCGGACATGCCGCTCGGCCTGATCGTGTCCGACACCACCGAGGGCGCCCAGCACGTCGAGGCGGTGGCCCAGGGCGACCCGGGGGCTCCGCTGGGGCGCGAGCTGCAGATCGCGGAGCTGCTGCGGTTCATCAAGCACCGGCGGATCACCGGCACGGTGTGGCTGACGGCCGACGTGCACCACACCTCTGCCCAGCACTACCAGCCCGCACGAGCCGCGTTCGACGATTTCGAGCCGTTCTGGGAGTTCGTCTCCGGTCCGCTCAACGCGGGCGCCTTCCCGGCGAGCGCTCTCGACGGCACCTTCGGCCCGGAGCGGGTGTTCGTGAAGGCACCGACCGCGTCGAACGTCTCGCCCGCCGGTGGGTACCAGTTCTTCGGCGAGGTCGACATCGACGGCGGCAGCGGGGAGCTGACCGTACGGCTGCGGGAGCAGGACGGCACCGTGCTCCACACCAAGCGGCTGCGGCCGGGACTCGTCGGCCAGTGAGGCGACAAGCGGACCATAAGCCCCATAAGAACTCTTTACTCGACAGTCATGGCGTGTTGGCGGCCGCGAAACACGATTCCTTCACAGTGGCCGCATGAGCCGAGACAGGTCCGACATGACGTACACCCGGCACGGCCGTCCCGCGCAGGGACATCCGGGGGGAGAACCGACCACGCGCTTCACGGCGGCGTTCCACAGTTGGTGGGCACGCCGCCACGGTCACGCACCGCCCGCACCCGATACCGACGGGGCCGCGGAAAGCCGGTCCCCGGAGAGCACCCTGTGGCGGATGCGGACGACGGTACGGGACGAACCGGGCGCGCTGGCCGCACTGTGCACGGCGCTGGCCGAGCACCGGGTCGACATCCTGAGCCTGCAGACGCACCCGCTGGGCGAGGCCACGGTCGACGAGTTCCTGCTGCGCGCCCCGGCCGGCCTGACCGCCACCGGCCTCACCACGGCGGTGACGGGTGCCGGGGGCACGGACACCTGGACCGAGCGGGCCGACGCCCACGATCTGGTGGACGCCCCGACCCGGGTGCTGGAACTCGCCGCACGTACGGCCCTGGACGGCGCGGAAATTCCGCTGGCGCTAAGGCAGTTGCTGGGCCGGTGCACCATCCGTTCACTGCCCGCCGCCCCGGGCGGCGGGCAGCCGGCGCCGGAGGGCGTCCCGGTGGAGGGGACCCTGGAGGACACCGTGATGCGGCTGCGCGCCCCGGAGGGCGGCGTGCTCACCGTGGAGCGGCCGCATCCGCCCTTCACGCCCACCGAGTTCGCCCGGGCGCGGGCCCTGGTGGAACTGGACGCCCGGCTCGGCCCCCGGGTCCCGCACGGCCAGGACGTCCTCACCCTGCCCGAGGGCAGCGACATCACCGTGGGCCGGGCGGACACCGGCGACCTGGAGGCGGCGCGGGCGATGCACGAGCGGTGCTCGCCCGAGACCCTGCGCCGGCGGTACCACGGACCGGTCGGCGACGCGGACCGCTACCTGCATCACCTGCTCGGCCCCCGCTTCGGCCGCACGCTCGCCGTACGGACCGCCTCCGGCCGCGTCGTCGGCCTCGGCCATCTGCTGTGGGACGGCGACGAGACCGAGGTGGCACTGCTCGTCGAGGACGCCTGGCAGCGCCGGGGCATCGGCACCGAACTCCTGGCCCGGCTGGTGTCGATGGCCACCGAGGCGGGCTGCGCCCACGTCTACGCCGTGACGCAGGCGTCCAACACCGGGATGGTCGCCGCGATGCGCGGGCTGGGCCTGCCCCTCGACTACCAGGTCGAGGAGAGCACCCTCGTCGTCACCGCGCGTCTGGACCCGGCACGGGCCCGCCACGCGCGGGAGGGGCGGGAGCACGGCTCACCGGCCGGCCACCGGTCGTGGAGCACCGCGCCACCGGCCCCCTGACACGGGACACGGGACAGAACGGTCCGGCGGTGTCCGCCGGACCGTCCGGCATCCGCGCGGGGCACGGCCCCGCCTCAGTTCCGGGCCGGCGCCTCCGGCCGGTCGGCCGTCCCGCCCGTGCGGCCGCCCTCCGGTGCACCGGTCCGCTCCCCCAGCGCCCCGTCCAGGTCCGCCCACAGGTCGTCGACGTCCTCCAGGCCGACCGACAGCCGCAGCAGCCGGTCGCTCACTCCCGCGTCCCTGCGGTCGTCGGCGTCGACGATGCGGTGGCTGATGGACGCCGGGTGCTGGATGAGGGTGTCCACGCTGCCGAGGCTCACCGCCGGGGTGACGAGCCGTACCCCGCCGATCACCTCGTGCGGGTCCCCGTGCACCTCGAAGGAGACCATCGCCCCGCCGATGCGCGGGTAGTGCACCCGGGCCACGCGCGGATCGGCGGCGAGCCGGCGGGCGAGTTCGGCGGCGTTGGCCGACGCGGCCCGCACCCGTACCGGCAGCGTCGACAGGCCCCGCAGCAGCAGATAGCCCGCCAGCGGGTGCAGCACGCCGCCGGTGGCGAACCGTATCTGCCGCAGCCGCCCCGCGAACTCCTCGTCGCAGGCCACCACCCCGGCCAGTACGTCGCCGTGCCCGCCGAGGTACTTGGTGGCGCTGTGCAGCACCAGCCGTGCCCCGTGCGCGGCCGGACGCTGGAGGACCGGGGTGGCGAAGGTGTTGTCGACGAGCAGCGGTACCGAGCCGCAGGCATGGGCGACGGCCCGCAGATCGACCTCGGCGAGGGTCGGGTTGGCCGGCGACTCCACCAGGACCAGACCGGTGTCCGGGCGCAGCGCGTCGGCGACCCCGGCCGGGTCGGTCCACGTCACCTCGGAGCCGAGCAGCCCGGCGGTCAGCAGGTGGTCGCTGCACCCGTACAGGGGGCGTACGGCGACCACGTGGCGCAGCCCCATGGAGCCGCGCACCAGCAGGACGGCGCTGAGCGCGGCCATGCCGCTGGCGAACGCGACCGCTGTCTCGGTGCCCTCCAGGCGGGCCAGTGCGGTCTCGAAACGGGCGACGGTCGGGTTGCCGAGCCGTCCGTAGACGGGCGGGCCGTCGGGTTCCGCGCCGGTGGCGGCGAAGGAGTCGATGCGGGCGGCCTCGCCGCGGCTGTCGTAGGAGGGGTAGGTGGTGGACAGGTCGATCGGCGGGGCGTGCAGTCCCTGCCGGGCGAGGTCGTCCCGGCCGGCGTGCACGGCCTCGGTGGCGAGTGCTCTCGTGGTGCCGCGCGTGTGCGTGCGTGCGTCCTTGTCCCAGTCCATGGACCGAAGGGTGAACACGGCAGGGCTGGTCGGCGGATATCTCCGTGCTACGTTCGGCCCATGGCTGAATCCGTCGTACTGGATCCGGTGGATCTGCGTCTGCTGGGGTTGCTGCAGAACGACGCCCGGACGACGTACCGGGAGCTCGCCGCGCAGGTCGGGGTCGCGCCGTCGACCTGCCTGGACCGGGTGACCCGGCTGCGCCGCTGTGGCGTGATCCTCGGGCATCGGCTGAAACTGGACCCGGCCAAGCTGGGGCGGGGACTTCAGGCACTGCTGTCGGTACAGGTCAGACCGCACCGGCGGGAGCTGGTGGGACCGTTCGTGGAGCGGATCAGGGCGCTGCCGGAGTCACTGACCGTCTTCCATCTGACCGGACCGGACGACTATCTGATCCATGTCGCGGTCGCGGACATGGCGGATCTGCAGCGGCTGGTGCTGGACGGGTTCACGTCACGGCGGGAGGTCGCGCGCGTGGAGACCCGGCTGATCTTCCAGCAGTGGGACTGCGGCCCGTTGCTGCCGTCTTCGCCCTCGGCTCAAACGGGGTGACGGACGGCGGGCCGCGTACCAGGATGGGCCGCATGTCACAGACCAACAACCCGCTGCCCCGCGAGGTCGCCGACGCCTACGTCGACGAGCTCATCGCCCTCGACCCGGTCACCGGTACGTATCTCGGCGTGCAGGAGAGTTCCCGCCGTCTGCCCGATCTCTCGCCCGCGGGCCAGGCGGCACTCGCGGAACTCCAGCGGGCCACGCTCGCCCGGCTCGACGAGGCCGAGGCCCGGCCCGGCGCGGACAGCGGCATCGAGCGCCGCTGCGCCCGGCTGCTGCGGGAGCGGCTCACCGCGGAGATCGCCGTGTACGAGGCCGACGAGGGGCTGCGTTCGGTCGGCAACCTGGGCACGGTCGCCCACTCGGTGCGCGAGGTGTTCACCGTGACACCGACGCAGACCGAGGAGGACTGGGCCGCGGTCGCCGAGCGGCTGCGCGCGGTACCGGCCGCGCTGGCGGGCTACCGGGAGTCCCTCGCGCTCGGCCTGGAGCGCAAGCGGTACGCGGCTCCGCGGCCGACCGCCGCGTTCGTCGGGCAGCTCACCGAGTGGGCGGACACCGGCGAGGGCCGCGGCTGGTTCGAGGACTTCGCCTCGGCGGGACCGGACGCGCTGCGCGCCGAACTGGACGAGGCCGCCCGCGCCGCGACCGCGGCCGTGGTGGAGCTGCGGGACTGGATGCGCGACGTGTACGCGCCCTCGATCGAGGGCGCCCCGAACACCGTGGGCAGGGAGCGGTACGCCCGCTGGGCCCGGTACTTCAACGGCACCGACCTCGACCTGGACGAGGCGTACGCCTACGGCTGGGCCGAGTACCACCGTCTGCTCGGCGAGATGCGGAAGGAGGCCGAGAAGATCCTGCCGGGCGCCGAGACGCCGTGGGTGGCGCTCGCGCACCTCGACGAGCACGGCCGGCACATCGAGGGCGTCGACGAGGTCCGCGAGTGGCTCCAGGGCGTGATGGACCGGGCGATCGAGTCCCTGGACGGCACCCACTTCGAACTCGCCGAGCGGGTACGGAAGGTGGAGTCGCGGATCGCCCCGCCGGGCAGCGCGGCGGCACCGTACTACACGCCTCCGTCGGAGGACTTCTCGCGGCCGGGCCGCACCTGGCTGCCGACCATGGGACTGACCCGCTTCCCCGTCTACGACCTGGTGTCGACCTGGTACCACGAGGGCGTCCCCGGCCATCACCTCCAGCTGGCGCAGTGGGCGCACGTGGCCGAGGACCTGTCCCGCTACCAGGCCTCCGTGGGCATGGTGAGCGCCAACGCCGAGGGCTGGGCGCTGTACGCGGAGCGGCTGATGGACGAGCTCGGGTTCCTCGCGGACGCGGAGGAGCGGCTGGGCTACCTGGACGCGCAGATGATGCGGGCGGCCCGGGTCATCGTGGACATCGGCATGCACCTGGAGCTGGAGATCCCGGCGGACTCGCCGTTCCACCCGGGCGAGCGCTGGACGCCCGAGCTGGCCGAGGAGTTCTTCGGGGCGCACAGCAGCCGTCCCGCGGACTACGTGGAGAGCGAGCTGACCCGCTATCTGACGATTCCCGGCCAGGCGATCGGCTACAAACTCGGCGAGCGGGCCTGGCTGCTCGGCCGGGAGAACGCCCGCAAGCGGCACGGCGACGCCTTCGACCCCAAGGCGTGGCACATGGCGGCGCTGTCCCAGGGCTCGCTGGGCCTGGACGACCTGGTGGACGAACTGTCGGCGCTGTAGGCGGCCCCGGTCAGCGCATGAAACCCCCTTCGGAGTTGACGACCTGACCCGTGATCCAGTCCGCCTCGTCCGTGGCCAGCCACGCGATGAGGCGGGCGGGGTCGTCGGGCATCCCCCACCGCCCGCCGGGGAAACGCGCGGCGACGGCCTCGTAGGCGTCGCCGGTCAGGTAGTCCGTGTCCACCGGGCCGGGGTTGACGGTGTTGACCGTGACGGCGTGCCCGGCGAGCGTGGTCGCCAGGGAGCGGGTGAGGGAGGCGAGCGCGCCCTTCTGCAGGGCGTAGGCGATCTCGCCGGGCATGCCGCCGGCGATGTCCTGGCCGGACGTCGTCATCACCACGCGGCCGCCCGGCGTGCGCGGCGGCAGGGCGGCCCGGTGCCGGGCGTGGGCCTGGACGAGCAGCAGCACCGAGCGGGCGTCGACGGCCCAGTGCGCGTCGAGCATGGCGGCGTCGACGGTGTCGAGGTCGCCGTCGGAGCCGCTGAGGGCGTGGTTGGCGACGAGGATGTCGAGCCGCCCGCCGAGCGCGGTGGCGGCCCGGGCGTGCAGTTCGGCGGGGACGTCCGGGTCGGCGAGGTCGCCCGGTCCGGCGGCCACCCGCGCCGAGGGGTCGCCGAGCGCTTCCCGTACGGAGGCGGTCACCTCCTCGATCCGGTCGGCGCCCCAGGGCATGGCGGCGTCGTGCGGGACGTGATGGTGGAGATAGACGCTCGCTCCGTGGGCGGCGAGACGGCGGGCGACCGCGTGCCCGATGCCGGCGCGCCGACTGGCCCCGGTGACCAGGGCGGTCCGGCCGCGCAGGGGCAGGGGGTCACGGCGGAGGGCTTCGGGGGCGGGGTGCGGGAACTTGGGCATGGTCGCCCATCATGAGGGGCGCCGGCGGCCGGCGCACGTGGATATCCCTGCCGGGCCAGGGCCGTGGAGTCGCCCGACGGGAGGAGCCCGACGGATGTCCGCCCGCCTCGCGGGCCCGGTCGTGGCCGGAGGCCGTCTCCTTGCCGTCGGCGGCCCGTCCGTAAGGGCGGTGCCTTCTGCGGTGCCGCCCTGAGGGGGCCGCCGTCCGATTCCACCCGCTCCACCGTGCCTGGTCGCACCCTGTGCGACACCTGAGAGGCCCGACTGCTGTGGTGGGCCCGCGGACTCGGCTCAGGTGACTCCGTGCTGCCGCAGCGTCGAGCCCGACCGGCCCTTCACCACCTCGAGTTGGGCGTGGATCCGGCGGCGCAGGTCGGGGACGTGGCTGACGATGCCCACGCTGCGGTCGCGTTCCCGCAGGGAGTCCAGGACGTCCAGGACCTCGTCGAGCGTCTGGTCGTCGAGGCTGCCGAAGCCCTCGTCGATGAAGAGGGTGTCCAGCCGGACCCCGCCGGCCTCGTCGGTGACGACGTCGGCGAGTCCGAGCGCGAGGGCCAGCGAGGCGAAGAAGGTCTCGCCGCCCGAGAGGGTCGCGGTGTCCCGCTCCCGGCCGGTCCACGCGTCCACGACGTGCAGTCCGAGGCCGCTGCGCCCGCGCCCGGTGCGGTCGTCGGAGTGCACCAGGGTGTAGCGGCCGGAGGACATCCGGTGCAGCCGGGCGGTCGCCGCGGCGGCGACCTGCTCCAGGCGGGCGGCCAGGACGTAGGACTCCAGGCGCATCCTGCGTTCGTTGTCGGCCGAGGTGCCCGCGGTGAGGCCTGCCAGGCGGGCCACCCGGTCGTACTCCTCGCGCAGCGGCGCCAGCCGACGCGCCGAGGCGGTGGCCCGCGCGGAGAGCCGGTCGAGTTCGGCGCAGCGGCGGGCTGCGGCATCACGTGCGGAGGCCGCCTCGCGCGTCCTGCGGTCCGCGTCCTCGGCGGTGCGCTGTGCGACGGTGAGGCCGGCGGGGGGCTGCTGGGCGGCGGCCGCGGTGCCCGGCTCGGCGAGCACCGCGCGTACGGCGGCCTCCTCCTGCTGCCAGGCCTCCAGCCGGTCCTGCAGTGCGCGGTGGGCGGCCGCGTCGAGGAGTGCCTCGGCCGCCGCCCGCGGGGTGGCGAAGCCCGCCCGGAAGGCGGCGTCGGCGAGCCGGCCGTCGGCCTCCTTGAGCCGCTGTGCGGTGCCGTCGGCGACGCGGGCCGCGTCGGCGGCGTCGGTGAACTGTGCGGCGTGCCGCTCCAGTTGCGCGGCGCGCGTGGCCACGCTGTCCGCGTCACCCCGCGCCTGGGTCAACTCCTCCTCCAGCGCGTCCTGTTCATGGTCCAGCCGCTCCCGGTGGCCCGCCCGGGCGGCGGCCCGCACCGCCGCCTCCCGCTGGGCGGCGACGCGTCGTTCATGTTCGTGTTCCGCCTGGCGCAGCTGTTCCCGGGCGGGGTGCAGATCGGAGGCGGCGCCTCGGGCCTGCGCGTACCGCCGCTCCGACTCCTCCGCTTCTCGGGCGAGGTGGGCGGCCGGCGTGTCTCCCGCCTCCGCTCCGGCGGCGGCCAGCGCCTCGCGTACGGCGCCGAGACGGCCTTCCTGGTCGGCCCGGTGCTCCTCGGCACTCTGGTGGGCGGCCAGGGCCCGCTCCTCCGCCTCGCGGTCGACGTGGCCGGCGACCTTGCGGGCGGGGGCGGGGTGTTCGGTGGCACCGCAGACGGCGCACGGGTCGCCGTCGGTGAGGCCCGCGGCGAGTTCGGCGGCGATGCCGGCCAACCGCTGTTCCTTGAGGTCGAGCCAGTGCTGTTTGGCCTCGAGGGCCCGTTCCCGGGCCGCGCGGGCCTGTTCGGCGGCGTCCTCGGTGTCCTCGGCCAGCTGGTCCCGCAGCCGTGCGGCGGTCAACCGCTTGTGCGCGGTGTCGCGTTGCACGGCGAGCTCACCGGTCCGGGCCGCGGCCTCCTGCGCGGACTCGATACGGTCCTGGAGGCCGGCGCGGGTCTCCTCCCAGCCGGTGAGCCACGCCTCGGACTCGTCGAGCGCGTCGTCGTCGGCGCGCTCCTGGCGGTCCAGAGCCACCCGCTCCCCGAGGAGTTCCGTGAGCCGTCGCTCGGCGCGGCGGGCCGACTCCAGCCCGCCCAGTTCCTCGGTGGCCCGGCGGGCGGCGGCCGCGAGCCCGGCCGCACCCGCGTCCCTGAGGGCCGGGGGAAGCAGGGCGCGGGTATCCGCCTCGGCGTCGGCCGCCCGCCGGTGTTCGGCGTCGGCGGACTCCCGCAGTTCCAGGGCGGGGGCGACCGTCTCGGCCTTCCGGGACCGGTCCAGGCGCGTCTGCGCCTCCTGCCGGTCCTCGGCCCGCTCCGCCAGCCGTGCCGCGCGCTGCCGTGCCTCGGCGAACCGCCGCTGCAACCGGTCCCGTTCGCGTGCCTCGTCCAGTGACCGGTCGGCGGCGGTCTGGGCGGACTCGGCCGCGGCGAGGCGGCAGCGGGCGACGGTGAGCTGTTCGCGGGCGGTGCTGCGGGCCACGGCGGCCGCACTCAGCACGCTCTCGGCCAGTCCCGGTTCGCCCGGCACGAGGTCTGCCGGCTCCATGGCCCCGCCCGCGGCCTGCTGCATCCGGTGCGCGTCGGCGAGCAGTTCGGCGTCGCCGTCCCGCACTCGGGACTCGGCGGCACGGCGGCGTTCGGCCAGGCGCTTCTCCATGTCGGCGAAGCGGCGGGTGTCGAAGAGCCGGCCGAGCAGTTTGCCGCGCGCCTCCGCGTCGGCGCGCAGGAAACGCGCGAAGTCGCCCTGGGGCAGCAGGACGACCTGGCAGAACTGCTCCCGGCTCATGCCGAGGAGCTGGGTGATCTCCTCACCGATCTCCTGGTGGGAGCGGCTGAGGTCCTTCCAGGACCGGCTCACCGGATCGTGTTCGCGCAGCCGACTCTGTGCCTTGTCCAGGGTCGTGCCGGTGCCGCGTTTCTTCGGGCGCTGCCAGGGCGGCTGCCGGGTGACCTCCAGCCGGCGGCCGGCGACGGTGAGTTCGAGGGTGACCCCCGTGCGGGTGGCGGGGGCCGCGTGGTCGCTGCGCAGCGCCGTGCCCTGCCCGTTCTGCCGGGCCCCGGGGACGGAGCCGTACAGCGCGTAGCAGACGGCGTCGAGTATCGAGGTCTTTCCGGCGCCGGTGGGGCCGTGCAGCAGGAAGAGGCCCGCGGCGGAGAGTGAGTCGAAGTCGACGGTCAGTGAGCCGCCGAAGGGGCCGAAGGCGGTGATGTCGAGCCGGTGCAGCCTCATCGCGCCACCTCGTTCACGGCCTCGGCGGCGCGGACCGCGTCGACGGTGTCCCGCAGGACGGCCCGCTCGTGCTCGTCGGGGCCGGTGCCGCGCACATGGGCGACGAAGTCCTCGGCGATCTGCTGGTCGTCGCGCCCGGCGAGGCGCCGGGCGTAGGACACCGACGGGTCGTCGGGCGCGCGTTCGGGTGCGAAGACCAGGCTCAGGGTGTGCGGGAAGCGTTCGGTGAGCCGGGCCATGGGGTCGGCGGGGCGGACCGGGTCGGTGAGCGTGGCCTCGACCCACGCCTCCCGGTGCCGCGCGAGGGCGGGGTCGGCGAGCAGCTCCTCCAGGGTGCCGCGGATCCGGGCGAGGGCACGCGGCACCGGGCAGTCGAGCCGCTCGGCGGTGACCGTTCCGCCGGCGTCCAGGTCGACGAGCCACATGCTCTTGCGGTGGTCCGCCTCCGAGAAGGAGTACGGCAGCGGCGAGCCGGAGTAGCGCACCCGCTCGGTGAGGGTCTGGCAGCCGTGCAGATGGCCGAGCGCCACGTAGTCGACGCCGTCGAACACTCCGGCGGGCACGGCGGCGACCCCGCCGACGGTGATGTCCCGCTCACTGTCGCTCGGTGCGCCGCCGGTGACGAAGGCATGCGCGAGGACCACGGACCGGGTGCCGCGCGGACGGGCGGCGAGATCGGCGCGGACCCGGTCCATGGCGGCCGCGAGCACCGCCTCGTGGCCTGCCTTCTCCACTTCGAACTCGTCCTTGACCAGCGCCGGTTCCAGGTAGGGCAGCCCGTAGAAGGCGACCTCCCCGTGCGCGTCGGACAGCATCACGGGGGTGCCGCTCGCCGCGGGGTCGGTCCGCAGGTGGATGCCCGCGCGCCCGATGAGCCCGGCGCCGACGCCGAGACGGCGGGCCGAGTCGTGGTTCCCGGAGATCATCACGGTCGGCACACCGAGGCCGGCGAGGCGGTGCAGGGCGTCGTCGAACAGCTCCACCGCGGCGAGCGGCGGCACCGCCCGGTCGTACACGTCTCCCGACACGACCACCGCGTCGACGGCGTACTCGCGCACGGTCGCCACCAGGTGTCCGATGAAATCGGCCTGGGCACCGAGCATGCCGACCCGGTGGAACGACCGGCCGAGGTGCCAGTCGGAAGTGTGCAGCAATCTCATAAAATGGCCCTGACCTGCATATCTTTCTCGGTAACACGCCAAAAACCAGCACAATCCGGCATGGGAAACCCAGGTCGGCGCCCACCACGCTAGCGCCTACCGGTACCTGGTTGACCACTGCCTCACATCGCGATCTCGCGTCAGCCCATACACCGAATGTCTGCGGAATCCGCGTGGAGGCGTTCTCCCCACACCCCTGGACAGCGGGTTCTCCGGGACAGCGACCGTAGCGCGAGGCGAGGCGGAGCAGATCGCTGCAGCTCAGCGCCGGTTCTGTGGACAATACCCGGCGTAACGGGTGCGGTACCGGCACCCGAAGAGTGATGGCACCTTGCGTCAAATACCTCCTCCTTGTCGGCTGTCAGTGCGCCGGCGGCACAGCCGATGTCGCGCCAGAACCGGCAGATGCCGAGAGCATCGGATCCAGGTCACTCCCCCGGACAAAAATACCCAGGGGGGTATTCATGAGGAATCGGGAACCTGCCCGGTATCGCCTCCACCCCGACGTGTACCCAGCGGGGTATCAAGGAGTCAGGCATTCCGCACCGAAGGAGCAGTTCACCGTGTCCTACGACCGCACCGTCCGCCTGGCCACCTCCGACTTCGACGCCGCCGTCGCCGCCGTCCGCGAGGCACTGGCGGATCAGGGATTCGGCGTCCTCACCGAGATCGACGTCAGGGCCACCCTCAAGGCCAAGCTCGGCCACGACATGGAGGACTACCTGATCCTCGGCGCCTGCAACCCGCCGCTCGCTCACCGGGCCCTGGAGGCCGACCGCTCCATCGGCCTGCTCCTGCCGTGCAACGTCGTCGTCCGCCGCGACGGCGACAGCACGCTCGTCCAGGCCCTCGACCCGGGGACCATGGTCACCCTCACCGGCCTCGACACCCTCAAGCCCGTCGCCGACGACGCCACCGCCCGCCTGGACGCCGCTCTGAACGCCCTGTCCGCCACCTGACCCGCGCCGGGGCCGGGGCGTCACAAGAGGGACAGGAAGAGCTTCTCCACCTTCTGGGTGTCGAGGCCGTCGGCGCCGCCCTCCTGGCTCAGGCACTCCTCGAGGCCGCCGGCGACGATGGCGAAACCGGCCCGGTCCAGCGCGCGGTTGACCGCGGCGAGCCGGGTGACGACCTCCTCACAGTCACGCCCTTCTTCCAGCATGCGCGCGACGCCGGCGAGCCGGCCCTGTGCGCGCTTGAGCCGGTCGGCGGCCGACCGCACCTGGTCGGCGGGGAAGCGGTCACCGGCCGGGGCTCCGGGTGGCGAGGGAGGCGCGGACCTCGTCCATGTCGAGCCCGCGGACGGTGGTGATCAACTGGTCCAGCGCCTGGGGCGGCAGGGCGCCGGGCCGGGAGAACACCAGGACACCCTCACGGAAGGCCATCAGGGTGGGGATCGAGGTGATGTCCGCCGCGGCGGCCAGGGCCCGCTCGGCCTCGGTGTCGACCTTGCCGAAGACGATGTCGGAGTGGGCCTCGGAGGCCTTCTCGTAGACGGGGGCGAACATCCGGCACGGTCCGCACCAGGAGGCCCAGAAGTCGACGAGGACGATGTCGTTGCCGGACACGGTGTTCTCGAAGTCCGCGGCGGTGAGTGTGACGGTGCTCATGGGACGGTCCCTTCCGTTTCGCCTAAGTAGTGGCTTTTGATACCCCCCGGGGTATACGACACCGGAACGGGGCGGGGCACTCCCCGGACGGCACGGCATGCCGCTGCCCCGGCGCACCGAAGAGCGGTGCGCCGGGGCAGCGGGGCCAGGGGCCGCTGGGTCCGGTGACCTGCTAGGTCCGGTGGACGGCGCGTCGCAGCGGACAGCGGGCGATGAAGCCGTAGCAGACGCCCGCACCGGCGCCCAGCGAGGCGATGGCCGCCAGGACCGGGACCGCTATGTGGGCGGGAGCCTGCTGGACCAGGACGAAGGTGCCCATGGCCAGCACGAACCAGGCGAAGAGCCGGGAGAGGACGTGGGCGGGGACGCGTCCGGCCAGCCGGGCTCCGGCCAGACTGCCGACGACCGCGAATCCGGTGACGGCCAGGGTCAGGGTCCAGTCGATCTGGACGCTCGACAGATAGCCGGCGAAGCCCGCGGCGGACTTCATCGCGATGACCAGCAGTGAGGTGCCGATGGCCACCGGCATGGGCAGGCCGCCCAGCAGGGCCAGGGCGGGGACGACGAGGAAGCCGCCGCCGGCGCCGACCAGGCCGGTGGCCAGGCCGACGGCCGCGCCGTCCAGCAGGACCCGCCCCACCGGCACCTGCCGGTGGGCCCGGTCGGGGTCGACACCCCGGCGGCCCCGGAGCATGGCGGCGGCGGTGACGATCATCATGACCGCGAAGGCGATCAGCAGGATGACGTCGGGAATGTGGCCGCCGACGAGTCCGCCGGTGTAGGCACCGGCCATGCCGGCCGCTCCGAACAGGACGCCGGTGCGCCAGCGGACCCGTCCGTCGCGGGCATGCTTGATCATGCCCACGGCGGAGGTGACGCCGACGACGAACAGGGAGGTGGCGATGGCCTCCTTGGCGTCCATGCCCGCGACGTAGACCAGCAGCGGCACGGTCAGGATCGACCCGCCTCCCCCGAGCAGCCCGAGGGAGACGCCGACCAGCAGCGCGAGGATCAGGACGATCGTCAGCGTCATGACGCTCACCTGCCGTCGGCGAGCTGGGCGACGGCCTTGCGCGGGTCGAAGGACGGGATGCGGTTCCACGGCATCTTCGACAGCATCACCCCCATGGCACAGGTGTTGCTGATGGCGGCGAAGGCCAGCCCGCCGCCGACGAACGCGGACAGCGCCTGAAGGCCGGGGACGAGGAAGCTGCCGAGGGCGCCGACCAGCACCAGGGAGCCGGCGGCCAGGCGGACCTGGCGCTCCATGTCCCAGCGCTCCTGGCCGTAGTCGGTCGGCGCGCCGGACTTCTCCCAGGCGGTCATGCCGCCCGACAGGACCGTCAGGCCGGGGAGTCCTGCCTCGGCGAGGGCGCGTTCGGCCTGGCCGGCACGCTGGCCCGAGCGGCACACCAGCACCACGTCGGTGTCCAGGTGCCTCGTCAGCTCCTCGCGGTGCTCGCGCAGGGTGCCCAGCGGGACGTTGTAGGAGCCGGGGATGTGCGCGCCCTCGAACTCGGCGGGGGAACGGACGTCGAGCAGGCGCGGCGGACGGGCGGAGTCGAGCCGGGTGCGCAGTTCGTCGGTGGTCAGGCTGCGGGGGGTGGTGGGGGTGGTCATGCGTTGGTCTCCTGTCGGTTGTCGCGGGGGGCGGGGATGTCGGGGGTGAGGGAGCACAGCCCCAGGTCGAGGGCGTTGTCGAAGCTGTCGTCGACGGCGACGACGTCACGGCCGCGGGCGTGGAGCAGGGCGGCGACGACGCCGGCGCGGTAGCCGCCGGCGCAGTGCACCCAGACACGGCCCGCGGGGATCTCCTCGAGGCGGCCCGGCACCTCGTGGATGGGGATGTGCACCGAGCCCGGGATGTGCGCCTCGGCGCGCTCCTGGTTGCGGCGCACGTCCAGCAGGACGAGGCCGTCGCCGCCGAGGACGTCCTTCAGGTCACCGAAGGTGGCGCGCTCGTAGGAGACCGGCGCCTCGCCCCCGGTCCAGTCCTCGGGGCCGCCGGTGGCCATGGCGGCCGGGCGGTCGATGCCGATGCGGACCAGCTCGCGCTGGGCCTCGGCCACGTCCTCGGCGGTCTCGCCGAGCAGGGTGAGGGGGGTGCCCCACGGGATCAGCCAGCCCAGGTAGGTGACGAACTGGCCGTCCAGGCCGAAGTTGAGGCTGCCCGCCAGGTGCCCGGCGGCGAAGGCGGTGCGCTCGCGCAGGTCCACCACCCACTCGCCGGCCTCGATCCGGCGCCGCAACTCGGCCGGGTCCGCCACGGACGGCGCGGACAGGTCCGGCTTGCCCACCTCGCCGGAGTTGGCCGGGCCCATGTGGGCGTAGTAGGCCGGGTAGGCGTCCAGGCCCGCCAGGAGCTGCTCGATGTAGGCCTCTTCGTCGGCGGTCAGCGCGGCGTTGGTCCGCTTCTCCTCGCCGATGGTGCTGGAGAGTCCGGCGGCCTGGGTCGCGGAGCAGAACGAGCCGAATCCGTGGGTCGGGTAGACGGCGGTCTCGTCCGGCAGTTCCGCGGCCAGCCGGTGCGCCGAGCGCCACTGCGCCCGCACCAGGGTGTCGGTGTGGTCCGGGCCCAGCAGGTCCGGTCGTCCCGTGGTGCCGTACAGCAGGGAGCCGCCGGTGAACACCGCGACCTGCTCTCCGGCGGCCTCCAGCGCGTAGGACAGGTGGGTGTGGGTGTGCCCCGGGGTGTGGATCACCCGCACCCGCAGGCTGTCGCCGACCTCGATCACCTGACCGTCGCGCACCGGGGTCCGCTCGTAGGAGACCTCGTCGTCGGCGTTCACCAGGTACTGCGCGCCCACCTCGCGGGCCAGGGCCAGGCCGCCGGTGACGTAGTCGTTGTGGATGTGCGTCTCGAACACGTGGGTGATCCGCACTCCGGCGGCGGCGGCCAGCGCGGTGACGCGGTCGTAGTCGCGCTGGGGGTCCACCACCAGGGCCACGGAACCGTCGTGGGCGAGGTAGGTGCGGTCCCCCAGGCCAGGGGTCTCGATGGGCAGAACGGTGATCATCGCGTCTCCTCGGAAGTGGTCGGGACGGTGCGGGTGCCGGGCTCGGCACCGGTGATCGCGGGGCGGCCGGCCTCGATCCAGGCGGCGGTGCCGCCGCTGACGCTGTGGGCGTCGTAGCCCAGGTCGCGGAGCAGGGAGGTCGCCTGCGCGCTGCGGCCGCCGCTCTGGCAGATCACGTGGACCCGGCGGTCCTTGGACAGCTCGCTGAGGATCAGGGGGAGATGGGGCAGCGGTGCCGACCGGGCGCCGGGGACGTGACCGGCCCGGTACTCGCCGCTGTCGCGGACGTCGACGACGAGGGCGCCTGCCGCGTGCGCCTCGGCGAAGCTCTGCTGGTCGATCTCGGGAACCATGCGGGGAACTCCTGCTCACTTGCCTTCAGAAATACCCTGGGGGGTATGCCTGAGCTCAACCGTAACAGGACCCGGCTTATGCCCCGGGGGGTATATGGGAGTGACGCGCCTCACATGCCGGACCTTCGTCCCCACCGCGGAACGGGGAGGCGACGGGGCACTGCGCCGCCCCGGGAGGGAGCCTGCGGGTGGCGCAGTCGTCCGGCCTTCCGTGCCCGACGACCCTCACACCCCGGAGGTGAACCGCTGCCGTGACCTCAGCGGCGCCCCGGCCGCCCGGCCGGACCCGAGTCGCGCCGACGTGCGGCACGGTTCGGCCCGGGCGGCCCCGCCGCCGATCCCACCGCCCTGTCGCGAGGTCGAGGCGGATCACGGCCGGGACGCGGTTCGGCGTTCGCCGGGGCGGCACCTCGGACCACTGCCGCCCCGGCGCGAGTGGCGTCTTCACGACCCACGAGCACATACCCCCGCCCGTATGCCCTGCCGTGACTCCCGAATGCGGTACCGCCTCATGGAGCCCTCACGATGGCAGCGCCCTCTTCACACCACGGAGCGGGTTCCGTGCTGCGCTGCCTTCCGGTGCTGGTCGCCGTGCCGGTCTCGTCCCCATGCGCGGCCGGGCAGTCCGCGGCGGAATCCATCCGCGCCGAACCGGCCTCCGCCACGGCCGACGCACGGTTCGCGGCAGGACCCCTCGTGGACAAGGCCGCCGCGGAGCAGGGCAGCACCGATGTCAGCGAGGCCGTCGCCCTCCACGAGGCCGCCGGCCCCTCGTCGTCGGACACCGGACACCGGACACTGCGGCAAAGGGGTTACTTCCGACACGTCTTCGCCCGCGACGGCTCCCGTCCGTCCGCGCCGCCGCCGACGCCGGAACGCGCGGAGCACGGGACACCGGCCGTGCCGGCAGGCCCGGGCCCTGCGTCCGCAGGGCCGGGTTCCGCACCCGGCCCGGTACGGCTCTCCGCCTTGAGCATCCAGACCGGCCCGCGCGCCGTGTCCCTTCACTTCCTCAGCGAAACGGAGTCCCTCTCAGGCGACCCGGCGGTGGTCACGCGTCCCCGTATGCCTCGCCGCCCAGTTCGAGGCGGGCGGTTCCGGCGGTCGCGTCCGCGAGCCAGGACCGGAAGGCGACGACGTCGGAGTCGGGGAGGCCGATCTCGATCGTGACCGCCTCGGCGTAGCGCACGTCCCGCACCGTGCGCCCCGTGGAGCGCAGGTCGTTCTGGATCTTGCCGGCCCGCTGGTGGTCGACCGTCACCGTGGCCAGCCGGAACCGGCGGCGGGTGAGCGTGCCGACGTCGTCCAGTGCCTCGCCGACGGCGCCGCCGTAGGCGCGGATCAGCCCGCCCGCGCCGAGCTTGACGCCGCCGTAGTAGCGGGTGACGACCGCGACGACGTACCGCATGTCACGGCGCAGCAGCATCTGGAGCATGGGGACGCCCGCGGTGCCGCCGGGTTCCCCGTCGTCGCTGGCCTTCTGGACGGAGGCGTTCGCGCCGATGACGTACGCCCAGCAGTTGTGGGTGGCGGCGGCGTGCTCCTTGCGGACGCCGGCGATGAACTCCTGCGCCTCCTGCTCGGTGGCCGCCGGGGCGAGGGCGCACAGGAAGCGGGAGCGGTTGATCTCGGTCTCGTGCACACCCGCGCGGGCGACGGTGCGGTACTCGTCCTGCATCCGGCCAGCCTATGCGGCGCCCCGGGGCACGGTCATGGCGGTCAGCAGGGCGGTGCCGGGGACGAGGTCCGGCCAGCCGGCACCACGCCAGGACAGCACAGCGATCGCGGAGGTCGGGAACTTGGTGCGGACCCGGTCGAGCGTGTCGTCCACGCCGTCGCCGGCCAGGGTCAGGACGAGGTCGGCCAGGCCCGGGTTGTGGCCGATCAGCAGCAGGGTGCCGATATCGGCGGGCACCTCGTGCAGCACGGCCAGGAGCGCGGGGGCGTCGGCGGCGTACAGCCTTGGTTCGTGCCGGACCGGCACGGAGGTGTCCCACTGCGCCGCCGCCAGCTCCCAGGTCTCGCGGGTGCGGACGGCGGTGGAGCACAGCACGAGACCGGGCAGGCCGACGGTCCCGGCGATCGCGCGTCCGGCGGCGGGCGCGTCCCGGCGGCCGCGCGCGGCCAGCGGGCGGTCCCGGTCGGCGACGCCGTCGGGCCAGGCGGACTTGGCGTGCCGCAGGACGACCAGCCGCCGCTCCCGTCCCGCGCCGGTGCGCCCGGTCATCCCGCTCGCCCCCGCCGCCCCGCTCACGCCGGGGATCCCAGGTCTCGGGCGAGGTCGAGGCCGAGCAGCCGGTCCGCGTAGGCGTACGTCTCGAAGCGGGCGCCGTCCGGCAGGTCCGGTGCGGTCTCCACGTCCCGCAGCACCCGGAGGACGCCGGCCGTGTCCAGGTCGTCCTCCCAGGCGGTGCGCAGGTCCGCGCGCACCGCGTCGGGGACGGGCCGCGAGGGCCGGTGCGCCCAGGCGGCGACCGCGCCGCGCCAGCGCGCGAGGGTGCCGGCGGCGTCGTCCAGGGCGGCCGGGTCGAGCCGCAGCGGACTGCTCCTGGGGTGCGCGAGCAGGGCCAGACGCAGAACGGTCGGGTCGGTGCCGTCCGACACGCCGGGGGCCTTTGGACGGACGGGCGCGACGGCGACCCGGACCCCGTCGGGTGTCCCGCCGCCCTCGCTCACCACGTGCAGGACCTGGGCCTCGCCCAGTCCCGTGCCGGCGTCCCGGCTGTCCTCGAAGGGCCGTACGCCGAGGGCCGCGCCCGCCGCGCGCAGTTCGGGCAGGTCCCGTTCGCCCACGAGCAGCGCCCACACCGGGGTGCCGCCGAGCTCCAGGGCACGTACGAGCAGGTCGGCGACGAGCAGCACTCTCAGGTTCGTCGGATCGAATCCGCGCGTGTGGGCCTCGACGCGGGTGAGGCCCCGCCGGGCGGGGGTGGCGTCCACGGGTTCGCCGGTCCGGGCGTCGGTGATGCGCAGCACGAGGCGAGCGTAGGCGCACAAGCGGGCCCGCGCAGGCATCTCGCACGCTTTTCGGGGCTGCCGCGGTTCCGAGCCGGGAATCTCCGCACCCACTCGGCCGTTGTCGGAGCATCGGAGCAACTGCTCTTCCACGACCCTTCAGGAGGCCTGACGGTGTACGGCGACGAGGCAACGGTCCGCAAGATCCTCACCGGGCTGGGCGACACCTGGGCCGTGGTGGGCCTGTCGTCGAACCGGCAGCGCGCGGCGTACGGCGTCGCCCAGGTGCTGCAGCGCTTCGGCAAGCGGGTGGTGCCGGTGCATCCGAAGGCCGAGACGGTGCACGGCGAGCAGGGGTACGCCTCGCTCGCGGACATCCCCTTCGAGGTGGACGTCGTCGACGTGTTCGTGAACGGCGAACTGGCCGGAGCGGTGGCGGACGAGGCCGTCGCCAAGGGCGCCAAGGCGGTGTGGTTCCAGCTGGACGTCGTCGACGAGACGGCCTACGAGCGGACCCGCGCGGCGGGCCTGGACATGGTGATGGACCGCTGCCCGGCGATCGAGATACCGCGCCTGGGCTAGCCGGAGTCGGGCTTCACGGGCCCCGGGCCTCAGGGCCGGGGCCCGGTGAGACCCGGGGCGCCCCACACCGGGAACCAGCGGGCCAGATCGTCCTCGATGCGCAGGTCGTCCGCGAGGAGCGCCCTGATCTGGAGTTCCAACGCGTTGTCGCGCCGCTCCGTGCCGTCGGGGAGCGGCGCGAAGGGGTAGAAGGTACCGCGCTTGTAGAGATAGACCAGCGCCAGGACCCGAGGGTCCGTTGTGGCCCGGAACCCGACCAGGGAGCAGAGGAGTTGCGGGCCGAAGCCCGCGTCCTGGAGGAGCGTGTTGACGGCGTGCAGGTCGTTGACCAGTGAGGCGGTGTCGTCGGCGGGGTGATGGACGAGGATCCATGTGTACCCGTACGCGTCCCTGGTGTACTCGACGGGTGTGCCGCCCCGGCCGGTGTCGGCGTCGAGCAGGTCCCGTACCTCCTGCCGGAGCCGGTCGAACGCGCCGCCCTCCACGCTCGCGAAGCAGACCGATCCGCTCCCGGTCGGGGTGAACCCCGCCCCCGCCTGCACGGTGATCGCGGCCGAGGGCAGGCTGAAGAGCTGGTCGAGGTCCGGGCGCACCGGCTTGCTGCGGCCGAGGATGGTGTCGAGGAGTCCCACGGCACGGCACCTCCATGGTTCGTCGGATCGTCATGCCCGGCCGAGCTGGGCCGAGATCCGGCCGAGCTGGTCGAGGCGCTGTTCGAGGGTGGGGTGGGAGGAGAGCAGCCGGCTCAGGCTCTCCCGGGAGGAGAAGGCCGGTGCGAACCAGAAGGCGTTGAACGGCTCCGCCCGGCGAAGGTCCTTCGTCGGGATCCTCGCCATCTCTCCGGTCACCTTGGTGAGCGCGGACGCGAGTGCGGACGGACGGCCGGTGAGCAGCGCGGCGGAGCGGTCGGCGGACAGTTCGCGGTAGCGGGACAGCAGCCGGGTCAGCAGGAAGCTGATCACGTACACGACGGCGCTGACCAGGGGGATCAGGACCGCCACGAGGGCGGTGGTGCTGTCGCGGCTGGTGCGGCCGAGGCCGGTGTAGAGCGCGGCGCGGGTCATGAAGCCGGCCAGGACGCCCAGGAACGAGGCGATGGTCATCACGGCGACGTCCCGGTGGGCGACGTGCGACAGCTCATGGGCGAGGACGCCCTCCAGTTCCTCCGGTTCCAGGCGGCGGAGCAGACCCGTGGTGACGCACACCAGGGCCGTTCTCTCGTTGCGGCCGGTGGCGAAGGCGTTCGGCAGGTCGCTGTCGGCGATCGCCACCCGCGGCTTGGGGATGTCGGCGAGGGCGCAGATGCGGTCCACGGAACCGTGCAGCCCGGGAGCCTGCTCGGGGGTCACCTCGCGCGCCCCCATGCTGAAGGCCGCGATCCGGTCGCTGAACCAGAACTGCGCGACGAACAGGATGCCCGCGAACAGCAGGATGACGGGCCACGCGTTCTTCACGAGGGCCAGCAGAACCCCGACGAAGACGACGTAGAGCAGCCCGATCAGGAACATCGTCGTCACCATGCGGGTGGTGAGGCCCCGGTCCGGGGCGTACCGCGAATGCGACCGGGTCCTGGGCATCCGGATCACCTCCAGTGAACGTGCACTGCCACACTGCACATCCCTCTCCTGCCAGTGTGCCCCTTTTGCGTGCGGCGGGGCCCGGCGCGGAACCCGTCGGCCCGGGCCGGTGTGCACGGCACGGGGGTCCGGACCCGCTGCTGCCGTCAGTCGTGCGGGGGACGGCCGCCGATCCGGTGGCCGGCCACGTTCAGCGCCTCGTCCACCAGTCGGCGCGGATGTCCGTCGCGCAGTGAGTAGATGACCCTGCGGCCCTCCTTCCGCGTGTCCACCAGTCCCGCGAGGCGCAGCCGTGCCAGGTGCTGGCTGACCGCGGGTCGCGCCGCCCCGCACGCCTCGGTGAGCGTGCTGACGTCGGCCTCGCCGCCGCTCAGGGCGTGCAGCAGGGTCAGCCGGGTGCGGTCACCGAGCAGGGCGAGGAGTTCCGCCGCGAGCGCGAACCGCCGGTCGCCGGGGATGCGTGGGTGCGCAGGTGACAGGTGCATGCGTGCGCTCATACGCACATAATGGCCCCCTGGGCGGCACCGCGTCCACCCCGCCCACCGGAAGGGGATCCCCATGTGCGCCCGGTACGAGCACAAGCACCCGCACCCCGGAACGTCCCCGCGCCACCGCCTCCGCCACCTGCTCGCCCCGCACTCCCACGAGACCGCGGACAAGCTCGACTCCGCCCTCGAGTCCTCGGCCCGCGGCCTGCGGGCGCTGTGGATCTCGCTGGCGGTGCTCGGTGTGACGGCGCTGGCCCAGGCGGTCGTGGTGGCCGTCTCGGGTTCGGTCGCGCTGCTCGGCGACACGGTGCACAACACCGCGGACGCGCTGACCGCCGTACCGCTCGCCCTCGCCTTCGTGCTGGGCCGGCGCGCCGCCACCCGCCGTTTCACCTACGGCTACGGCCGGGCCGAGGACCTGGCCGGCATCGCGATCGTGCTGACGATCGCCGCCTCCGCGGTGTTCACCGGCTGGACGGCGGTGGACCGGCTGCTCGACCCGCGTCCCGTGGACCACGTTCCGGCGGTCGCCGCGGCCGCACTCGCCGGGTGCGCGGGCAACGAGTGGGTGGCCCGTTACCGCATCCGGGTCGGCCGTGCCATCGGCTCGGCCGCGCTGGTCGCCGACGGGCTGCACGCCCGGACGGACGGGTTCACCTCACTCGCCGTGCTGCTGGGGGCCGGCGGATCGGCTCTGGGGTGGCAGTTCGCGGACCCGGTCGTGGGACTGGTGATCACCGCGGTGATCGCCCTGGTGCTGCGGGACGCCGCGCGGGAGGTGTTCCGGCGGGTGATGGACGCCGTCGACCCGGCGCTGGTGGACCGGGCGGAGCAGGCACTGACCCGGGTCCCCGGGGTACGCGGCGTGGGCGAGCTGAGGCTGCGCTGGATCGGGCACCGGCTGCGCGCCGAGGTGGCGGTGGTGGTGGACGGCGGGGCGACGGTGCGGGAGGCCCACCGCATCGCGGTCGACGCCGAGCACGCCCTGCTGCACGCCGTGCCCCGGCTGACCGCGGCCCTGGTCCACGCCGACCCGGAACCCGTCCCCGGCGAGCGGGACCCGCACCTGCCCCTGGCCCACCACGCGACGGCGTGACCGCGGCACCCCTGCTCCGCCCGGGCCGGGCCGCTACGCCCCCGTTCAGGCCACCCCCAGGCCCTCCAGCACGACCGCGCCCGGCAGTTCGGCGAAGGCCTTGCCCGGCACGAGGAGTTTGCCCCGGCGGCGCCCGCTGCCGACCAGCACGTACGGCAGGTCGACGACGGCCGCGTCCACCAGCAC
Organism: Streptomyces sp. GDS52; assembly: GCF_052246875.1. Lineage (NCBI taxonomy): Bacteria > Bacillati > Actinomycetota > Actinomycetes > Kitasatosporales > Streptomycetaceae > Streptomyces > Streptomyces sp. GDS52. The sequence goes on along the minus strand of NZ_CM125966.1, from coordinate 6,307,888 downwards.
CGGCCAGTCGGCCGGGAGCCCGATCGGGGTGATGCCCCCGTACTCCATGCCGGTCTCCCCCGTGGCCGTGTCCATCGGGGCGAACGACGCCTTGCGGGCGCCGAGCCGGCGGCGCAGGACCCCGTTGACGTCGGCCCGGGTGGTGGACAGGACGACGCATGCGGCGAGGGTGGTCCCGCCTCCGCGCTTGCCCGCCACCACCACGCAGTTCGCCGACCGCTCCAGCAGGTCCTGGCCGTAGTGCTCCACGAAGACGGCGGTGTCGGCCCGGCGCGGGTCCGTGTCGACGTAGAGGATCTGCCCGGCGGGGACGCTGCCGTTCCAGGCGTGGACGGCCGCGGCGACCGGCGCGACGAGATCGTCGAGGCAGTCGGGGGCGGGGGTGGCGTGGTCGAAGGAGCCGATGGGTGCGCGCATGGCGGGACCGTAACAGCCGCTCGGCGGGCGCCGGCGGGTCGTCTCAGCGCACGGGCGGGACCGAGACCGCCATGATCATCTCCATGGGTTCGGCGCCCTGGTTGCCGTAGGTGTGCGGGGTGTCGGCCTCGAAGGAGGCGCTGGCGCCGGCCGGGACGCGGTGCTCCGTGCCGTCGACGGTGAGCGTCAGTTCCCCGGCCGTGACGTGGAGCAGCTCGACCGTGCCGACCGGGTGCGGGTCGGAGTCGCTGCTCTCGCCCGGCATGAGACGCCAGTCCCACATCTCCACCGGTCCGGGGGCCTCGGTGCCCGCGAGCAGCCGGTTCCAGCTGCCGGCCTCGGTGTGCCAGAGCCGTACGGCCCGGTCGGCGGGGACGATACGGACCCTGGGGCCCTGCTCGTAGTCGAGCAGGGTGGTGATGCTGACACCGAGCGCGTCGCCGATCTTGACGACGGTGCCGATGCTCGGGTTGGTGCGGGCCTGCTCGATCTGGATGAGCATGCCGCGACTCACTCCGGCCCGCGCCGCGAGCGCGTCCAGGGTGAAGGCCCGCTCGGTGCGCCAGCGCTTGACGTTGCGCGCCAGCGACTGGGTCAGCAGGTCGAGATCCGACACGTTCCGTCCCATGTTCCGGATGACAGCGTTCAACTCGTTCGACTGCGGTGCGGTGCACCCGATCGTCCACCGAACTGTACTGTGCGGTTCGCCGTGGCAGCGGTCCTCGCCCTGGCCGCCGGCCCGCCGGGGGCGGAGGTCAGCTCTCGGGCTCCAGCTCGACCAGCCGGACCGGTTCCTTGAGGTCCTTGAGAACCGGGGCCTCCTTGACGTCCCCGGCATCCTCGGCGTCCTCGACGCACTCGGCGTCCAGCGTCGCCAGCGCCCGCAGCTGCTCCGGGGTGACGCCCTCCGGGATCGGCACCGGTGCCGGAGTGCGCAGCGGCGGCTGCCAGCCGTCGGCCGGGGTCCAGCGGCGTACGACGCGGGCCGGGGCGCCCGCGACCACGGCGTGGTCGGGCACCGTGCCCCGGACCACCGCGCCCGCGGCCACCACCACGTTCCGTCCGATCCGCGCGCCCGGCAGGATCACCGCCCCGGTGCCGATCCAGCAGCCCGGGCCGATCTCCACCGGGTCCATCCGCGGCCACTGCCTGCCGATGGGCTCGTGGGGATCGTCGTAGGAGTGGTTGGTGGAGGTGACGTAGACGTACGGCCCGAAGTAGCAGTCGCTGCCGATGGTGACGGTGGTGTCGGCGATGACATGGCTGCCGCGGCCCAGGACGACGCCGTCACCGAGGCGCAGGATCGGGGCGGGGCCCAGCTCCAGACCGGGCATCAGGCCGGCGGTGAGGGTGACCTGTTCGCCGATGATGCAGTGGGCGCCGAGATGGATCCAGGGCTCACCGAAGACGGTGCCGAGCGGGAAGGCCAGCCTGGTGCCCGTTCCCATCGCCCCGAACCGGAGGCGGCCGGGGTGCTCGGCGGTCACCGAGCCCGTGCGCTGCGCCCACGCCCAGCCCGCGTGGACGGCGCGCTGCGCGAGGCGGCGCAGCCAGGACGAGAACGTGTTCCTGCTCTTCGGCACCCGCTCACCGTAGTCGGCGGGCGTGCCGTCGAAGAGCCGGAGGCCCTGTGATCTTCACCCCACCGTGTCGGCGTACGGTGCCTGACATCACCCGACCAGGAGGCGACGATGACGCACAGGGCACTGATCACCGGGATCGGTGGCAGGGAGCCGCAGGTGGACCGGGAGGCCTTCGTGGCACCCACCGCCACGGTGATCGGGGACGTGACGCTGCGGGCGGGCACCAGTGTCTGGTACGGCGCGGTCCTGCGCGGTGACGTGGAGGGCATCTCCGTCGGCGCGAGCAGCAACGTCCAGGACAACTGCACGCTGCACGCCGATCCGGGCTTCCCCGTCACCGTCGGCGAGCGGGTCTCCATCGGGCACAACGCCGTGGTGCACGGGGCGACGGTCGGGGACGACTGCCTGATCGGCATGGGTGCCACGGTGCTCAACGGCGCGGTGATCGGCGCCGGTTCCCTGGTGGCCGCACAGGCGCTGGTGCCGCAGGGCATGGAGGTGCCGCCGGGCTCCCTCGTCGCGGGGGTCCCGGCGAAGGTGCGGCGGGAGCTCACCGAGGAGGAGCGTGCGGGACTGACGCTCAACGGGACGATGTACGCGGAACTGGCGAAGGCGCACCGCGACGCGCACGGTACGCCCTGAGGCGGGACCGGGGCACCGGCCGGTGCCCCGGTCCCGCCTGCGCCGGATCAGTCGTGCGCGACGACGGCGACGGGTGCCGCGGAGTGGTGCAGCACGGCGTGGGCGATGGGTCCGACGCGGATGCCGAACGGGTTCCGTCGGACGCGGCGTCCGACCACGACGAGCGAGGACTCCCGGGACGCCTCGATCAGCCGGATGGAGGGGCTGCCGCCGAAGGACTCCTCCGTCACCTCGACGTCCCCGAACTCCGCCCGCCAGGGGACGAGGATCTTCGTCAGCGTCGCGGCCTGCTCCGCGCTGACCTTCTGGTACGTCTCCGGGTCGGCCGGCAGCCCGTGGACGTAGTACGGCGGCAGGTTCCAGCCGTGCACGACGCGCAGGCCGGTGCCCCGCCGGGCCGCCTCGGCGAACGCGAACCGGATCACCGCCTCGTCGGGCCGGTCCGTGTCCACGCCGAGGAGGACGGGCCGGTAGCGGCTCGCGGCGGACGGGATGCCCGCGGGGTCCGGCTCGTGTTCGTCGGTGGCCTGCTCCCCGGCGCGGACCAGGACGACGGGCCGCTCGGCACGGGCCACGACGGCGAGGCCGACGGAGCCGACCAGGAACCCGGCGAAGGCTCCCATCCCCCGGGAGCCCAGTACGAGCAGTTCGGCCTCCTCGGCCGCCTTGACGAGCACCTCGTAGGGCCGGCCGGTGGCCTGCTCCGCGGTGACCTCGATGCCGGGGTGGCGCAGCCGCAGCCCCTCGGCGGCCTCACTGCGCGCACGGTCCCCGCCGTCGGCGGAGGAGTTCTCCCCGCCGAGGGACAGGGCCTGGGACACAGGATCCGGAAGGGGCTCGCGGACCTCGAGCAGCCGCAGCGGCAGACCACGGAGCTTCGCCTCGCGGGCCGCCCATTCGGCCGCGGCCCGGCTCTCGGCCGAACCGTCGAAACCGACCGTGATGGTGCGGGACATGACGTGCGCCTCCTGTTGTCGGTGGGATCATCCACAGCGTCGGGCCGGAGAATAGCCTGACGACAGGGACCGCGGGTCCCCCGCGGGTGCCGAAGGTCCTGCTCCCGCGGGGGAGGGAGCGCCCGGACCACCGGGTCCCGTACGGCGTGCGGGACCAGCCCGGCACGGGGCGGACGTGACGCATCAGGGCCGTACGGCCCATGGCCACGGACGGGTTTCCGCAGGAGGCTTAGACCACCACGGCAGTTCCCGCACCCCGTATGGGAGGTCCGCGATGTTCGCTCCCCCGTCCCCCAGCATGCCGCGCGCTCTGCCCGCCGAACACCGGGTGAAACTCCTGCAGAACGCTCGGGAGGTGTCCTTTCCGCAAGGGGCCCGGCTGTTCGAGGAGGGTGGCCACGCGGACCGGTTCTGGGTGATCCGTACCGGCACCATCGAGCTCGACATGCACGTGCCCGGCCGCCGGGCCGCCGTCATCGAACGTCTCGGCCACAACGAACTCGTCGGCTGGTCCTGGCTGTACAGCCCGCACGTCTGGCATCTGGGCGCCGAGGCGGTCACTCCGGTGCGGGCCTACGAGTTCGACGCCGGGGCGGTCCACGCGCTGAGCAAGGAGGAGCCGGCCCTCGGGCGGGACCTCTCCCAGTGGGTGGGCAGCGTGGTCTCCCACCGGCTGCACGCCGCCCGGGTCCGGCTGCTGGACCTGTACGGCCCTTACGGGGCGGGCAGCGGAGTCTGAACCGAACCCTCCACCGCCGCCCGCCGTCGGCCCGCCCCCTCGGTCAGCCGTTGGGACGGAGCGTCCAGACGACCGTCATCTCCCCGGTCACGGCACCGTCCTCGCGCCGGATGGCGACCGTCACCGGGAACTCGGGACGCCGGCCCCCGTCCAGTTCCGCCACGACCTCGGCGGCCGGGCGGCCGAGGGTCGCGGTGGCGGTGACCGGGCCCATCGCCAGCTTCTTGTAGGCGATCTCGGCGCGGACCGCCAGGGGTACGGCTCGCGCGAGCTGGTCCCCGAAGGCGGCGAGCACGATGGCGCCGCTCGCCGACTCACCGAGGGTGAACATGGCGCCGGCGTGCGGGCCGCCCACGTGGTTGTGGTAGTCGCCCTGGTCCGGCAGGGACACCACGGCCCGCTCCGAAGTGGTCTCCAGGAACTCGAGGTTGAGGGTCCGGGCCATGGGCACCGTGGCGGCGAGCATCTCGCCGATGGTCATCTGGTCTTGGCTCATGGCCGCATGTTACCCATGGGTAGAACATGTCGGCCAGGATCCGGAGCCGCCCTCCGACGCCCCGGACCGGCGGCCCGCCGCCGCGGCACTCACCCCCTGATTGCTACGTCCCCGTCAAAAGGCAGTGACCTGATCGTGTCACTGGCAGGACTAGGGTGGCTGACCATGTGGCCAGGAAACCAGCCGCCCGGGGGCGAGCAGAACCCGCAGTCGGACAATCCGTATCAGCAGCCGGGGTACCAGCAGCCGAATCCGTATCAGCAGCCCGGTGCCCAGCAGCCCAACCCCTACGCGCAGCAGCACCAGCAGTGGGGGACGCCGACCACCGTGGGCATGCCCCAGCCGCCGCAGGGCGGGGGCGGCGGGAACCGGACGAAGCTGGTGGCCGTCGTGGCGGCGACGGCTGTCGTCGTGGCCGCCGGTGTCACCGGTTTCCTGGTGCTGGGCGGCGACAACGGCGACAAGCGCGACACGGCCGGCAAGAAGGACGAGAAGCCGCCCGTGAGCGCGCCCGCGGACCCGTCCGCGGAGCCGAGCACATCCTCATCCGGCTCCGAGGACAACCCGCGGGGCGGTGAGGCGGAGAAGGCGACCGTTCCGGGCTGGCAGGTCGTCACGAACACCCGTTTCGGCACCACGTTCGACGTCCCGGCCGACTGGGAGATCGAGACCCCCGGCACCAGTGTGGGCTTCGAATGGGAGGAGAAGGACGGTGAGACGGGCCGCACCACCGTCACCGCCCCGGCCTACCTGAAGTCCAAGTGGTGCACGAGCGACGACGACAAGGACGGCCGCGAGGAGAAGACCTCCCTCGTCACCGCCGGAACCCGTGGTGAGAACGGCGCCAAGAACACCGACATGGCGGCGGAGACCCGTGTGCCGTGGTGGATCTTCGGCGGTTACACGCAGCCCGACAAGAAGAGCGTGAAGGCCGGGAAGCCGAAGGCCTACACGACCGCCTCGGGTCTCGAGGGCAGCGTCGTCACCGCGTACTCGGAGGGCACGCCGCAGAACGGCAAGTGCGACAGCGAGGGCAAGGCGATCACCTTCGCGTTCAAGAACGGCGCCGGGGACTTCGTCACCTGGAACCTGTACGGCGCCAAGGGCGTCAAGGACGAGATCCCGGAGGCCACCGTGCAGAAGATCCTCAGCACGGTGCGGCTCACCGAGGAAGCACCGACCGAGTCGTGACCGAGCCGTAGCGGGCGGGGGGGAACGAACGGCGGGCAGCGGGAAACGAACGGAGCGGCCCTCGGCACATTTGGCAAGTCGGCCGCCCCCCGGCGATAGTCACGGTGTGCCGACCATCGATTCCCGTCGCCGTCCCGCCTGGGCGGGCCGCAACTACACGCTGCTGACCGCGTCCGCGGTGGTGACGAGCCTGGGCAGTCACGGTGCGCTGATCGCCTCCGCGTTCGCGGTGCTGGCCGCGGGCGGGGACGCCGGCGAGGTGGGCCTGGTGGCCGCCGCCCGCACCCTGCCGCTGGTGCTGTTCCTGCTGATCGGCGGTGCCGTCGCGGACCGGCTGCCGCGCCACCATGTGATGGTCGCGGCCAATGTCCTGAACTGCCTCTCGCAGGCCGCGTTCGCGGCCCTCGTCCTGGCCGGGGAGGCCCAGCTGTGGCAGATGATGCTGCTCAGCGGCCTGGGCGGAGTCGGCCAGGCGTTCTTCGGCCCCGCCGCCGAGGGCATGCTGCTCTCCTCGGTCGAGGGCGAACAGGCCGGCCGGGCGTTCGCGGTGTTCCGGATGGCGATGCAGGGTTCGACGCTCGGCGGCGTCGCCCTGGGCGGCCTCATGATCGCCGCGATGGGACCGGGCTGGGTGCTCGCGGCGGACGCGGCCGCCTTCGCCGTCGCGGCGGCGCTGCGGGCCTTCCTCGACGTGAGGCACATCCCGCCGCGCGCGCCGGGCGGCGGTCTGCTCGCCGACCTCCGGGACGGATGGCGGGAGTTCTCCGGCCGGCCCTGGCTGTGGAGCATCGTCATCCAGTTCTCCCTCGCCAACGCGGTCGTCGGTGCCGCCGACGCGGTCTACGGTCCGCTCGTCGCCCGGGACCATCTGGGCGGTGCCGCGCCGTGGGGCCTGGCCCTGGCCTTCTTCGGCGGGGGCACGGTGGTGGGCGCGCTGGTGATGACCCGCTGGAAACCGCGCCGCCTGCTGTTCGTCGGCACCCTCTGTGTGTTCCCGCTGGCCCTGCCGTCCGCCGCGCTCGCCGTGCCGGTACCGGTGACGGTGCTGTGCGCGGTGATGTTCGTGACCGGCGTGAGTGTGGAGGTGTTCGGCGTCTCCTGGATGACGGCCCTGCACCAGGAGATACCGGAGGAGAAGCTCTCCCGGGTCTCGGCCTACGACTGGTTCGGCTCGGTGGCGCTGGTGCCGGCCGCGATGGCGCTGGCGGGCCCCGTCCAGTCGGTGTTCGGCCGCACGGAGGCGCTGTGGGGCTGCGCCGCACTGGTCGTCGTGGTCACGGCGGCGGTGCTGTGTGTACCGGACGTGCGCACCCTGCGCCGCCGGACCGTGCCCGTCGCCGGGGCGGTCCGGGGCACCGAGTCAGCCGATGCCGAACGCCCCGTCGGGGGGCTCGGGTGACGGTACGGCGTCCTCGTCCCGCACCGGCCGCGCCCCGCCGGTGAAGTCCCGCAGGGCCGCGCCGTGCTCGACGCGTGCGGGGAAGACGTCGGCGGCGGTGCGCCGGGCCAGGGCGGCGATGTCGAGGGGGCGGTGCGCGGCGGCCAGTACGGCGTTGCCGAAGCGGCGCCCGCGCAGCACCCCCGGCTCGGCGATCAGCACCAGCTCCTCGAAGACCGTGCCGAGCGTGGCCAGTTGGGAGCGCAGGAAGGCGAACGGGGCCGCGTCGGCGAGGTTGCCGAGGTAGACGCCGCCGGCCCGCAGGACGCGCGCCGCCTCGCGGGCGTAGGCGACGGAGGTCAGGTGCGCCGGGACCCGTGAACCGCCGAAGACGTCGGCGACGAGGACGTCCGCCGAGGCGTCGGGGGCGGCCTCCAGCCAGGTGCGGGCGTCCGCCGCGTGCGGCGTGACGTCCGCCCCCTCGGGCAGCGGCAGTTGCTCGGCGACCAGGTCCAGCAGTTCCCCGTCGAACTCGACGACGTCCTGCCGGGAGCCGGGGCGGGTCGCGGCCAGGTAGCGGGGCAGGGTGAGCCCGCCGCCACCGAGGTGGATCGCGTCCAGCGGGTGCCCCGGCTCGGCGAGGGTGTCCAGGACGTGCCCGAGCCGCCGGACGTACTCGAACTCCAGATGAGCCGGATCGTCCAGGTCGACGTACGACTGCGGCGCCCCGTCGACCGTCAGCAGCCAGGCCCGCTCACGGTCGACGTCGGGCATCAGCTTCGCGGTGCCGTGACCGACGGCACGGGTCACGGGTATCGGCTCGTTCACAGCCCCCATTGTGCCGCCGTGGCACCGGCCGGGTGTCCGTCCCATCCCGCGCGCGGGATGGGACGGACACCCGGCGCCGCTTCAGCAGATTCTTGCGAGGAACCCCAGGGCTTCAGCCCCGGGGGGAATCGCATCCTCGTGGTCGCGGCGCGGAGCGCCGCGGTATCGCTCGTGCGGGCCCGGCTGCGGAGCGGCCGGGTGTCGTGTCCGGTGGGACCGTGCTGCTGTGCCGGTGTGGGTTCACTCGGCCGGGTGATGACGGGTGAATGTGCGGTGGCCGGTCGTACGGGTGGGTAGGTTCGGTGATCGTGAAGCTGGTGGTGCAGGTCAGACTGGTGCCGACGCCGGTGCAGGCGGCGGCCCTGCGGGCCTGCAACGAGGCCGCCACGTGGGTCAGCGAGGTCGCCTTCGACAGCGGGGAGTTCAAGAACTTCGCCCTGCGCAGGCTCACCTACGGGCAGGTCAGGTCGCGGTGGAACCTAGGCGCCCAGGCGGCCCAGCACACGATCAAGAAGGCCTGCGACGCCTATGCCACGCTGCGGGCGAACCTGAAGGCCGGGAATCTGGGCCGACCGGGCTCGCACCGGTACCGGCGGGCCACGCAGAAGCCGATCGCTTTCCGGCCGACGGGCGCCCAGCCCTTCGACGACCGGATGCTGTCCTGGCAGACCGACCGGCGCCGGGTGTCGATCTGGACGACTTCCGGGCGGGTGAAGGACGTGGCGTCTACCGCCTCACCGGAGCAGCTGGCCACCCTGGCCCTCTACCGCAGGGGCGAGTCCGATCTCGTCTGCCGGGACGGCAGGTGGTTTTTGAACGCCACCTGTGAGGTGCCCGAGGCGCCGCTGAACACGGAGCCGGTGGACTTCCTCGGCATCGACCTGGGCATCGTCAACATCGCCACCACCTCGGACGGCGAGATCATGGCCGGGCACGGACTCAACCGGATCCGGGTGCGGGAACGCACACTGCGGACCAAGCTGCAGCGAAAGAACACCCCGTCCGCCCGGCGGCGGCTGAAGAAGCGCCGCGGCAAGGAGGCCCGGCGGGCCCGGGACATCAATCACAAGATCGCGAAACATGTGGTGGCCGAGGCAGAACGCACCTCGCGCGGAATCGCCCTGGAGGACCTGACGGGCATCCGGCAGAGGGTACGGCTTCGCAGGCCCCAACGGGCCGCCCACTCCAGCTGGGCCTTCGCCCAGCTGGGGCAGTTCATCGCGTACAAGGCCCGCCGGGCGGGGGTGCCGGTGGTGTATGTCGATCCGGCGTACACCTCCCGGACCTGCGCCGAGTGCGGGCACCTCGACCAGGCGAACCGGGTCTCCCAGGCCCGGTTCGCCTGCCGGTCCTGCGGATTCGTTGATCACGCGGACCGGAACGGCTCCCGCAACATCCGCGCCCGGGCGTGGGAGTTGTGGCGACGCGGGGCGCAGTCAACCGCCCCAGACCCGCTCCCGCGTCCGCGGGGCGGGGCTGGACGCAGACGCAGCATCACCGCCAGTGGCGCCCGTTCTGCAAGCCCGGGACTTCGGTCCCGGGTCCGTTGACATGCGGTTTGGTGCGGACGTACGCCGTCTTGGACATGGCGGTACCTCGAAGCCTCTCGAAGGTGATGCGTGAGCGGTCCCGGCCGCGCGGCGGATCGGCGCGCGGCGGGACGGGGACCCCGGGAACCTGGCCGACCCTCCCCCTGGGGGGTCCGCCGGACGATCCGGGGAGGGTCAGCTTCGGGCGCCGTCGACAGCGGCGGGGAAAGCGGGAACGGCGGCCTTCGGGGCATCCGCGACCGCGGATGCTGCAAGGTGGAAGGCGTACCGGAACATGGCGTCGATCATTGCCGACGGCCCGCCCCGCGTCGAATGGTTTTCCACGAGGTCACGGGGAGCCGGGCGGTCACGCGCCGGTGTCCCGCCACGGGACGGCGGGCAGGAGGTGCCGGGCGACGGGCAGGAACCCGGAGGAACGGTGGCGCGCACGGCGGCGCGGTCGGGCCGGGGCAGGCCCTCCGGCCCGGTGTCGGCGATTCCGCTCCCCGGCACCCCGGGTGTTGCGGCCCCCGTGGCGCCCATGAGACGCACACTACGGCGACCGGACACATGCGTCGGTTAATGTCACCGGATGCTCGATGCCACCGACCGCTCTGGGGGCACCGCGACGGCCTCTCCCCGGGCCGTCGCCACGGAACTCGCCGCTGCCGCCGTCTCCGTCCCCACAGCCGCCCCGGCCCCGGCGCCCGTGCTCCCGCCCGGACCCGCCACGGGTCTGCCCGCCCGCTGCGCCAGAGCCCTGCTGTCGCCCTGGTCACGGCTGTCCCTGCTGCTCGTGCTGCTCGCCTCCGCGGCTTCGGCGATGCTGCTCCTGGAACCGCAGAAGCTGCTGACCGACGGCTGGCCGTCGCAGCTCGGCGGAGCCGCGGCGATCACGGTGTACGCGGCGGCCTACGGGGTGTGCACGGTGGCGTTCGTGCCGCGCCCGCTGCTGAACCTCGCCGCGGGTGCGCTGTTCGGCAGCCAGTTGGGGCTCGGTGCCGCCCTGTCCGGCACGGTGCTCGGCGCCGGGCTGGCCTTCTGCCTCGGCCGGGCACTCGGCCAGGACGCACTGCGTCCGCTCCTGCGGGGGCGCTGGCTGAAGGCGGCCGACCAGCAGCTGAGCCGGCACGGCTTCCGCTCGATGCTGGCGGCACGGCTCTTCCCGGGGGTGCCGTTCGCCGCGTCGAACTACTGCGCCGCCGTCTCCCGGATGGGCCTGCTGCCGTTCCTGCTGGCGACGGGGCTCGGCTCGATCCCGAACACCGCTGCCTACGCCGTCGCCGGCGCCCGCGCATCGGCACCGACCTCCCCCGCCTTCCTGATCGCCCTGGCCTGCATCACCGTGCCGGGCCTGCTGGGCGCGGTGATCGCGTGGCGCAAGCGGCGCGGGCTGCGCCGCCGTTGACGCCTCGGGCACTCCGGGTGGGATCCACCGCCGCCCCGCCGTGGTCGTTCCCGCAGCACCGCGTCGGCTTCAGGGGCCGAAAGCCCGTGCGACACCTGGCATCGTTCGTTCATCTTGGGGCGCTACGCTTCGACCCCGGCGCGCCTGATCACCGCACACCGTGCTTCGGCGTGCCCGTCACCTTTTTCCGCTTTTTCCGCGATCGGCACTTGGACACCGCTGCCTCATGTCTTGGTTTGAATCTCTCATCCTCGGACTCGTCCAGGGGCTGACCGAGTTCCTGCCCATCTCCTCCAGCGCGCATCTGCGGCTGACCGCGGCCTTCTCCGGCTGGGAGGACCCGGGCGCGGCCTTCACCGCGATCACCCAGATCGGTACGGAAGCAGCCGTGCTCATCTACTTCCGCAAGGACATCGGGCGGATCCTGTCGGCCTGGACCCGCTCGCTCACCGACAAGGAGATGCGCCGGGACCACGACGCGCGCATGGGCTGGCTGGTCATCGTCGGCTCGATCCCGATCGGTGTGCTCGGCCTGACGCTGAAGGACCAGATCGAGGGGCCGTTCCGCGACCTGCGGCTCACCGCGACCATGCTGATCGTCATGGGCATCGTCCTCGGTGTCGCCGACCGGCTGGCGGCGCGCGACGAGAGCGGCGGCCGGCACCGCACACCCAAGCAGGGCAAGGAACTCCAGGACCTGACCGTCAAGGACGGCCTGATCTACGGATTCTGTCAGGCCCTGGCGCTCATCCCGGGTGTCTCCCGCTCCGGCGCCACCATCAGCGGCGGCCTGTTCATGGGGTACCGGCGTGAGGCCGCGGCCCGCTACTCCTTCCTGCTCGCGATTCCCGCGGTGCTCGCCTCCGGACTCTACGAACTCAAGGACGCCACCGACGGCGGTCACGTCACCTGGGGCCCCACGATCTTCGCGACGGTCGTCGCCTTCGCGGTCGGGTACGCGGTGATCGCGTGGTTCATGAAGTTCATCTCCACCAAGAGCTTCATGCCGTTCGTCTGGTACCGCATCGCACTCGGCATCGTCATCATCGTCCTGGTCAGCATGGGTGTGCTGAGCCCGCACGCGGCGGAGTCGTCGGGCTGAGGACCCTCATGGGGGGACGTGACCGAACCCATACGGGACGGGTAGCCGTCCGGTAGCGCGCTGTCAGCGCGTGGCCCTAGGCTGGTCGGCATGTCCCCCGAATCCGTGACCCCTGGTTCCGTGCGGTCCGCCGCTGAGGTCAACGAGCGCATCCGAGCACTGTGGCTGCGCGCGGGCGGATCCCTGTCGGCGCATGAGCGCGCGGAGTACGAGCTCCTGGTGGTCGAGTGGGCGGCGGCGATCCGGGGCGAGGTCGTCAAGGCGGCCTGAGCCCCCGCCCCGCCGCCACCGGCCCTCGTACCGCGGCCCCCTGTTCGCGCGTCGGAACGCGCGTCTCAGCGTCCGCCCGCCACCCGCAGCACCGCCCCCGTCGTGTACGAGGCGTCCGGCGACATCAGCCAGGCGACCGCCGCGGCGATCTCCTCGGCCCGCCCCGGGCGGCGCAGCGGGACCGTGGCGGCCACCTCCCACGCCCGGTCCGGGGCGCCCATGGCGGCGTGCATGTCCGTGTCGATCGCACCCGGAGCGACCGCGTTGACGCGGATGCCGACCGGACCGAGTTCCTTCGCCAGTCCGACCGTGAGGGCGTCGACGGCGGCCTTGGTCGCCGCGTAGTGGACGTACTCGCCGGGGCTGCCGAGGGTGGCGGCCCCCGACGAGATGTTCACGATCGTCCCCTCGCCCCGGGGGGTCATCAGCTGTGCGGCGCGGCGTGAACACAGCAGCGTCCCCATGAGGTTGACGTCGACGACGCGGCGTATCGTCGCGGTGTCGACGTCGGTGAACCGCCCCAGCGGCCCGGTCACCGCGGCGTTGTTCACCAGCCCCGTGACCGGCCCCAGTTCCCGCTCCGCCACGCCGAAGAGGCGGTCGACGTCCTCCTCGTCGGCGGTGTCCCCCCGTACGGTGACGGCCCGCGCACCGGCCGCCCGCACCCCGTCGGCCACGCTCTGTGCGGCCGAGGCGTCCCGCACATACCCCACCACCACGTCGTGCCCCTCCCCCGCGAGCCGCAGACAGGTCGCGGCCCCGATCCCCCGGCTACCACCGGTGACCACGGTGACGAGACGTTTCATGAAGTCCTCCCGGACTGGAGCCCGAACCGAAGATCACCAGACTCCCAGACCCGCGGGAATTCCTCGTGGGGATGCGGACATCCGCGCACCCCCCTTGGCTCCGGGCGGGTCTCGGCCCGGACACGGGCCCGGCGGCGTCCATCCGGCCGGCCGGCGGCGCCTGTGGTCCACTGGGCCCGACGCGCCCTGTCCCGGATCTTGCCCGAGGCGCACACTGAAGGCATACGCGGGACAGGGAGGCGCCGTTGAAGTCGTCCGGCCACTGGCTGGTCTCCCCGTGGCGGCGCTCGGCCGTCGCCGCGGGCGCGGGAGCCCTGCCCGTCCTCGCCTTCCCCGCCCCGTCCCTGTGGTGGTTCGCCTACGTCGCGCTGGTGCCCTGGATCCTGCTGGCGCGTTCCGCGCCCACGGGCCGCCGTGCCGCGTACGACGGCTGGTGGGGCGGGTTCGGTTTCATGTTCGCGATGCACCACTGGCTGCTGCCGAACCTGCATGTGTTCACGTTCGTCCTCGCGGCCCTGCTCGGCGCGCTGTGGGCGCCCTGGGGGTGGCTGGTGCGACGGCTGCTGGGCGGGGCACCGTCCCCAGGGAGGGTCGGGGCCGCGCTGGTCGTGCTGCCCTCGGGCTGGCTGGCCATCGAACTGGTGCGTTCCTGGCAGGCGCTGGGCGGCCCCTGGGGCGTGCTCGGTGCGAGCCAGTGGCAGGTGGGCGCGGCGCTGCGGCTGGCGTCGGTGGGCGGGGTATGGCTGCTCAGTTTTCTGCTGGTGGTGCTGAACGTGGCCGTGGCCGTGCTCCTCGTGGTGCGGCGGGCCCGGGTGGCGGCCGTGGCCGCTCTGGTCGCCACGGGCGTGGTCACCTCCGCCGCATGGGTGGGGACACCCTCCCCGGGCACCGACGGCCGGGCCAGGATCGCGGTCGTCCAGCCGGGCGTCGTCTCCGGGCCGGACAGCCCGGACCGGCGCTTCGACCTCGAGGAGCGGCTCACCCGGGAGCTCGCCGGCCGGAACGTCGACCTGGTCGTCTGGGGTGAGAGCAGCGTCGGTTTCGACCTCGGTGCCCGGCCCGACCTGGCGCGGCGCCTTGCCGCGCTGTCGCGCGCGACGGGCGCCGAGCTCCTGGTCAACGTGGACGCGCGGCGCTCCGACCAGCCCGGCATCTACAAGAGTTCGGTGCTGGTCGGCCCGGACGGACTCACCGGTGACCGGTACGACAAGATGCGGTTGGTTCCGTTCGGGGAGTACATCCCGGCCCGTTCCCTGCTGGGCTGGGCCACCTCCGTCGGCAAGGCGGCGGGCGAGGACCGCAGGCGCGGTGCGGAGCAGGTGCTGATGGACGCGGGGAACGGGCTGCGGATCGGCCCCATGATCTGCTTCGAGTCCGCGTTCCCGGACATGAGCCGGCATCTGGCCGGGGACGGCGCCGACGTCCTGCTCGCCCAGTCGTCGACGTCGACCTTCCAGCAGAGCTGGGCACCCTGGCAGCACGCCTCGCTCGCCGCGCTGCGCGCCGCCGAGACCGGCCGCTCCATGGTGCACGCGACGCTGACCGGCGTGTCCGCCGTCTACGGCCCGGACGGCGAGCGCGTGGGCCCGCGGCTCGGCACGGACGTGAGCGCGGCGCAGGTGTACGACGTCCCGCTCGCCCACGGCACCACGCCCTACGTCCGCTTCGGCGACTGGCCGCCGCAGGCGGCGCTGCTGGTGCTGGCCCTCTGGGGTGCGGCCGAGGGCACACGGGCCCTGCGGCTCAGGCGGCGGCCCGCTCCCGCACCGCACGCACCACACGCTCGCACAGCTCATGGGTCGCCAGCGCGTCCCGGGCACTGAGCGTCCTGCCCTCGCCCACCGCGTCGAGGAAGGCGAGCACCGCCTGTTCGATGCCGCGCTGCCGGGCCACCGGCACCCAGTCCCCGCGCCGCCGGACGGTCGGCTGGCCCTTGTGGTCGATCACCTCGGCGAGGTTGACCACCTGCCGCTTGCTGTCCTGGCCGGAGACCTCGAGGATCTCCTCGGCCGAGCCGCTGAGCCGGTTCATCACGCCGAGCGCGGTGAATCCGTCCCCGGCGAGCTGGAGCACCACGTGGTGCAGCAGTCCGTCCTCGGTGCGGGCCCGCACGGTCATGTCGTCGACCGGCCCGGGAACCAGGAAGCGCAGGGTGTCGACGACGTGGATGAAGTCGTCGAGGATCATCGTGCGCGGCTCCTCCGGCAGCCCGACCCGGTTCTTCTGCAGCAGGATCAGCTCACGCGGGTGGTCGGCGCACTGCGCGTAGCCCGGGGCGAAACGCCGGTTGAAACCGACGGCGAGGCTGGTGCCCCGCTCCTCGGCGAGGGCCACCAGCCGCGTGGAGTCGGCGAGTTCGTAGGCGAGCGGCTTGTCGACGTAGGTCGGTACACCCGCCTCGAGCAGCCGGGTCACGATCTCCGGGTGGGCCTGGGTCGGGGCGTGCACGAAGGCGGCGTCGAGATCCTGGGCGAGCAGGGCGTCGAGGTCGGCGTGCCGCTGTCCGCGCGGCAGGTGGAGGCCGTCGGCGACCCGGGTGAGTGTCGCGGGTGTGCGGGTCTGCAGGTGCAGCTCCACGCCGGGCCGGGTGGCGAGCACCGGGAGGTACGCCTTCTGTGCGATGTCGCCGAGTCCGATGCAGCCGACCTTCACGGGGTGTTCTCCTCCAGCGGTTGTCCGTCGCGGGTCCGGTCCGGGGTCCGGGGTCCGGCCCCGGTCTCAGTCTCGGTCTCGGTTGTCGTCCGCGGCGCGGGCTCTGTCCTCGCCTGCGGGGAAGGACGCCGGAAAGGATACGGCGTCCCCCGCCGGGGGCCGCCAGGCGGCGATGTCGTCGAAGCTCCGCAGGAGCAGCGCCGGTCCGGCCTTCGACAGCGCGGCGATCGCGGTGTCGCGTACGACGGTCCCGGCGCGGTGGGTCATCATGCTCAGGCGGGCCGCCCGCACCGCCCGGCGGGCGATGGCGGTGGTGCGGGGCAGCCGGGCGGCGGTGTAGGCGGGCAGGTCGCCCATGTGGTGGGCGAGGGTGACCGCGTCCTCGACGGCCTGGTTGCCGCCCTGGCCGAGGGTGGGGGGCATGGCGTGCGCGGCGTCGCCGACCAGGGCGACCCGGCCGTGGTGGTAGGCGGGCAGCGGTTCGCTGATGTGATGGACGTCGTGCCGCAGCACGCCCTCGGGACGGACGGCGGCCAGGACGGCGGGGATCGGGTCGTGCCAGTCGCCGTAGCGGCGCAGCAGTTCGGCGCGCTCGTCGTCGGGGGCGTGCTGCCCGGCGGGGGCCAGGGCGGCGGCGTACGCGTAGACGCGGCCCTCCTTGAGCGGATGGGTGCCCCACAGGCGGCCCCGGCCCCAGGTCTCGTGGGAGGCGAACCGCACACCAGGCAGCGGGATCACCGTCCGCCAGGTGGTGAAGCCGGCGTACACGGCCCCGGGATGATCCGGGAAGAGCAGGTGGCGTACGGCGGAGTGGACGCCGTCGGCGGCCACCACCAGGTCGGCCTCCAACTCGCCGTCGGGAGTGCTCACGCGGGCGGGCCGGGCGGGGGCACCGGGGTCTCCCGGATCGATGAGGTGCGCGGCGGTGGCCGTGCGGACGGCGTCCGGGGGGAGCAGCCCGGCCAGCCGGTCGATGAGGGTGGCACGGTGGAGCAGGACGAGGGGGCCGCCGAAGCGCTCGGTGGCGGCCGCCGCGCTGGACCGGGAGAGCCAGCGCCCGCCGGGTGCGCGCAGTCCCCCGTCGCCCTGCCAGGCGGCCAGCGCCCGGACGCCGTCGCCGAGGCCGATGACGTCCAGCCCGCGCAGCGCGTTGGGGGCGAGGGAGATGGCCGCGCCGGCCGGCTCGAGGGAGCCGGCCCGCTCCAGCACCGTCACCTTCACCCCGCGCCGGTGCAGGGCGGCCGCCGCGGTCAGGCCGCCGATCCCACCACCGATCACTACGGCTTTCTCCAGTACCTGCGCCACGGCTCCTCCTCGGTTCCGCTGCTCCCCGGTCTGTCGGCCTGCCGGCTTCGAGACCCGGGCGACTACAGATGTAGTCGCCTCATGGGCCGACTGTACTACGACTGTAGTGCTGCGGGTAGTTTGACGTTCATGTCCGTACGCACCGCAGGCCCCTCCCGCGCCGACCTCGTCGCCGACGCCGCCCTCGCCCTGCTCGCCGAGCGCGGGATGCGCGGCCTCACCCACCGTGCGGTCGACCAGGCGGCCGGGCTCCCCCAGGGCTCCACCTCGAACGTGGCGCGCACCCGGCAGGCGCTGCTGGAGCTGGCGGTACGGCGGCTCGCCGAGCGGGAGGCACGCGTCCTCGCACTGCACGAGATGCCGGACCCGCGGGCCGGGACCGACTCGCTGCTGGACGCGATGGCGCTGGCCACCCACCGCGCCCTGACGCGTCATCGCGAACTGATCCTCGCCCGCTACGAACTGGCCCTGGAAGCGACCCGCCGCCCCGAGCTGCGAGCCCACTTCGACGCGGCCGGCGCCCGGTTCCGCGACCAGCTCACCGCCCTGGTCGTCGGGCTCGGCTCCACCTCCCCCGACCGGCACGCGCTGTCGCTGATCGCCTGGGCCGACGGGCTGATGTTCTCCTGCGTGGCCGGGTCTTTCGGCGCTCGCGTGCCGTCCCTGGAGGAGGTACGGGCGGACCTGCGGGAACTGCTGCACGGGATGCTCGCCGTCTGAAAAACGTGTGGCGCGGGCCGCCCCCCGCCGGAAAGGATGCGGCCATGACAACCGAGCGCCGTGACCCCGCCACCACCGCCGACGAACGCCCCATGCTGGAGGACTGGCTCGAATACCACCGCCAGACCCTCGCCCTCAAGTGCGAGGGCCTGACCGACGAGCAGCTGCGCACCGCCTCGGCGCCGCCGTCCGGGCTGTCCCTGATGGGGCTGGTGCGGCACATGGCGGAGGTGGAGCGCCACTGGTACCGCAAGGTGCTCGCGGCGGACGATCCCGGCCCGATCTACTACAGCGAGGCCGACCCGGACGGCGATTTCCACCCCACCGAGGCGGACACCTGGCAGGAGGCTCACACCACCTGGCAGACCGAGATCGACATCGCCCGGCGCAACGCGGCCGACGTCTCACTGGACGACCTGGCCAAGGGCAGGCACCACAGCGGCAAGCAGTTCAACCTGCGCTGGATCCACATCCACATGATCGAGGAGTACGCCCGCCACAACGGCCACGCCGATCTGATCCGCGAGCGTCTCGACGGCGCCACCGGTGACTGACGTCACCCCCGGCACGCCCGCGACCCCCGAAAGGGGACGGAGATCACTCGTGCGGGGGATCCTCCGCCAGTCCACCGTCCCCCGGACGGCCAAAGCCAGCAAAGTGACGCGAGTGCATCGAAAGACGACCACTGCAACGCTTCTGATGACCGTGGCGGTCACGGCTCTCGCGGGCTGTGTGACGGTCCAGCGTCCCCCTGCGGCCGGCCCGCCGGCGGGCGTGCCCCACCCGACGGTGCCGCACCTGGACGGCAGGGCACGGACACAGGTCGTGCAGGCGCCGGCCCGTGAGGCTCTGGAGATGATCGCTCCGTCCCGGCCGACGGAGCCGCCCGCGTCCCCCGCGCACCGCGCCACCCCCGCCGCATCCGCGCCCACACCCGCACCGGAGCGGACCGCGCCGTCCGAGGCCCGCGACCGGCGGACCGCCCCCGCCCGCCCGGCCACCGGGAGGACCCCGCCCCCCAAGAGGCCCGCCCCCCACGCTTCCGGAGCCTCGGAGAAGGTGCGCCGCGACATGCGGGAGCAGGCGGATGTCTGCGCGCTGGGCAGGAAGTACGGCCGCTGGCAGGCGGACAGCCCGCAGTCGGCCATCTGCGAGCAGGCCTACGGGCGTTGACCTGCTCGTCGCCGCCACCTACGTCCGACGGGACTCCGGACCGCCGGGTGCCCTAGGGACGCCGCCTCGGCGGCCCCCATCCCCCGGTCTCCCCCTCCTCCCCCTCCGCACCCGCCTCGCCCAGGAGGAGTTCCATGTTCCGGATGGCGGCCCGGACCTTGTCGCCGTAGGGGTCGGCGGCGAGGGTACGGGCTGCTCCGCGGGCCCGGCCGAGGTGGGTGCGGGCGGCGTCGGGGCGGGCGAGACGGGCGTAGTCGGCGGCGAGGTTCAGGTGCAGGGACGGGTAGAGGGCCCGCAGGGCGGGGGCGCCCTCATACCCGGCCGGGCGGGCGTCGGCGGCCTCGTCCGCCGCCGCCAACGCCCTGAGGTCCCAGGCCAGTTCGTCCCCGGGGTCATCCTGGGTGTCGGCCAGGTAGTGGGCCAGTGTGCAGCGGTGCAGGGGGTCGCCGTGCTCGCCGAGCTCCGCCCACAGAACGAGGAAGCGGTGCCGGGCCTCCACCCGGTCCCCCGCGTGGTGCAGCATCACGCCCTGCCCGATCCGCGTCAGCACCTCGTCCGGCGTCGCCTGTCCCTGCCGCTCCGCCACCATGCCCTCCGCACCGCTCGCCGGCTGTCCCCGCCGACGCTACGGCAGGCAGGGACGATCCAGCCCAAGCCGCTCCGCGACGCCCCGTGACACCTCGCGCCCCGAAGGACGTCAGCCCAGGTTCGGGACGGTCCAGTCGATCGGCTCGTGGCCCTGCGCGGCCACCGCCTCGTTGATCTGCGTGAACGGACGGGATCCGAAGAACTTCTTCGCCGACAGCGGCGACGGATGCGCCCCCTTGACCACCGCATGCCGGCTCTCGTCGATCAGCGGCAGCTTCTTCTGCGCGTAGTTGCCCCACAGCACGAAGACCGCCGGATCGGGCCGGTCGGCCACCGCGCGGATGACCGCGTCGGTGAACCGCTCCCAGCCCCGCCCCTTGTGCGAGTTGGCTTCGCCGCCGCGCACCGTGAGCACCGCGTTGAGCAGCAGCACGCCCTGCTCGGCCCACGGCATCAGATAACCGTTGTCCGGGACGGGCGTGCCCAGCTCGGCGTGCATCTCCTTGTAGATGTTCCGCAGCGACGGAGGGATCCGCACCCCGGGCCGCACCGAGAAACACAGACCGTGCCCCTGGCCTTCGCCGTGGTAGGGGTCCTGACCGAGGATCAGGACCTTCACCTTGTCGTACGGCGTCGCGTCCAGTGCCGCGAAGACCTCCTCGCGGGGCGGGTAGACGGGACCCTTCGCCCGCTCCTCCTCGACGAACTCGGTCAGCTGCTCGAAATAGGGCTGCTGCAGTTCGTCACCCAGAACCCCGCGCCAGGACTCGGGCAGCATGGCGATGTCGGTCACGTCAACGTCCTCACGATCGTGGTCACTTCCAGGCCTCGAAACCTACAGGTGACCACTGACACCCGCCTTCCCGACCGGCCCCGGGCCGCCCCTGGGCCAGTCCCGCGAGGGCCGCCGCCGACGGTTCCTACCAGCTGGTCTTGCGGGAGAGCTGCCACACCATCATGATCGTCGACGGATCCAGCGCTCGTTCGGCGCCCGCGATGTCGCGGCTCGCCGCCACGTACTGCCGGCCCTGCCACAGGGGCAGCAGCCGGGCGTCGTCCAGGAGGATCTGCTGGGCCTCCTCGAAGTCCTTCACGACGTTGCCCCGGTCGCTCTCCCGGCGGGACCTCGGCAGCAGCACATTGTTGATCTCGTTCGCCTCGTAGGGCGTGCCGAGCGCGTTCTGCTTGCCGATGAACGGGGCGATGAAGTTGTCGGCGTCCGGGAAGTCGGGGGACCAGCCGCGCCCGAACACCGGGTACTCGCCCTTCTGGTAGCCCGCGACGTACGTCTTCCAGGGCCGGCTCTTGAGGGTGATCTCGAACAGCCCGGAGGCCTCCAGCTGGCGCTCCAGCTCCTTGAACTCCAGCTTGGTCTCGGAGCCGTAGCGGTCCGTGGTGTACCAGAAGGTGAGCGGCACCGGCTCGTTGATGCCCGCCTCGGTGAGTATCTTCCGGGCCTTGTCGACGTTGGGATCGCCGTAGTCGTCGAAGAAGCCGGTGGTGTGGCCGGTGAGCCCCTTGGGGACCATCGAGTACAGCGGGTCGACGGTGTCCTTGTAGATCATGTGCGCGATCGCCGCGCGGTCGATGATCTGGGCGATCGCCCGGCGCACCGGCTTCTTGCCGGCCCACGGGTCCTTCGGGTTGAACACCAGGTAGTTGATGCTGTTCCCGGCGCCTTCCACCAGCTGGAGCTCCTCCTTCTTGGAGGCCTGGCCCTGGAGTTCGACGATGTCGTCCGCGGCGAGACCGCGGTAGGTCAGGTCGATCTGCCCGTCGCGCAGCGACTTGACCATGGTGGCGGAGTCCTGGAAATAACGGACCGTCACGGCGCTGTTCTTGCGGTCGGCGAAGCCCTCGTAATGGTCGTTGCGGACGAGTCGGGCCTCCTCGCCCTCCTTGTACGACTGGAGGGCGTACGGCCCCGAGCCGACGATGCCGGACTGCTCGCGCAGGGCGTCGGCCGGGTAGGCGTCCGGGGCGACGATCGACATGGCCGGCGTGGCGAGCACGAACGGGAACGTCGCGTCGGGCTTGTTGAGGTGGAAGACCACTTCACGGTCGCTCGGCGCCTGTACCCGTTCGAGGCTGCCCAGCAGGCCGGCCGGGCCGCCGTTGACGTTGATCTTGCGGATCCGGTCGATGGAGTACTTGACCGCCTTGGCGTCGAGGGCACTGCCGTCGGAGAACTTCAGGCCCTTCCGCAGTTCGCAGCGGAACACCTGGTGGGAATCGTCGGAGAATTCGCAGCTCTCGGCTGCGTCCGGCTGGGGCGTGCTCGCGCCGACCGGATAGCTCAGCAGCGTCTGGTAGACGTTGCGGAACAGTTCCCAGGAGTTGTCCCAGGAGGCTGCCGGGTCCAGCGTTCTGGGCGAGCTGGTGGTCCCCATGACGATCGGCCCTTGATCGTCCGGAGTGTCGGACGCCAGTACACCGCATCCGGCCAAGGACGATATCGACGCGATGGACGCGATGACCGCCACCCCTCGCAGGCATCGATTCCGCTTGAACACGCGCACACTCCTCGATCTGCCGTCCCAAGAGTCGGCAGACGATACCGCGCTCTTCCGCTCTGTGGCCCTCCCTCGTACGCTTGTTGAGATCAACTCGTTGTAGATGATGTTGTCACTCTGCGTTGACTACGTTGTCATGGGTCCACTTGTCTTCGAAAACGCCGGTACGGACGCCGTTTCGTCAACGAACGCCCGTACCGGGATCCTCATGGCTCAGCCTCGTCGATCCGGCCCCGGGCCGCCCGGCGGATCACTCCGGCGACGCGGCCGGCGCGGTCTCAGCTCACGCCGGCGTTCAGGAAGATGCCGCCGTCGACCACCAGCGTCTGGCCGGTGACCCAGTCCGCCTGGTCCGAGGTGAGGAACACGGCGGCGCCGCCGATGTCGGAGGGCACGCCGAGCCGGCCCAGCGGGTAGGACGCGGCGGCCTCCTCCTCCCTGCCCTCGTACAGCGCCTGGGCGAACTTGGTCTTCACCACGGCCGGGGCGATCGCGTTGACCCGTACCCCGGGCGCGAACTCGTGGGCCAGCTGCGCGGTCAGGTTGATCAGTGCCGCCTTGCTGACGCCGTAGGCGGCGATGAAGGGCGAGGGCGCGATGCCCGCGACGGAGGCGATGTTGACGATCGCTCCGCCGTGGTCCTTCTGCCAGGCGTGCCAGGTGCGCTGGGCGAAACCGAGCGCCGAGATCACGTTGGTCTCGAAGAC
This sequence comes from Streptomyces sp. GDS52, assembly GCF_052246875.1. Classification (NCBI taxonomy): domain Bacteria; kingdom Bacillati; phylum Actinomycetota; class Actinomycetes; order Kitasatosporales; family Streptomycetaceae; genus Streptomyces; species Streptomyces sp. GDS52. The sequence continues at coordinate 6,284,885 of NZ_CM125966.1, read as the reverse complement.
CTTGCGCGCCACGTTCAGGTCGAGGTCGGCGATCGGCCCGAACACCGGGTTGGTGCCGGCGTTGTTGACGAGGTAGTCGATCCGGCCGAAGGCCTCCATCGTCCGCTCGACGGCGAGGGCCTGGTGCGCCTCGTCGTGCGCCTTGCCGGCCACTCCGATGACCCGGTCGGCGCCCAGCTGCTCGACGGCCTCCTTGAGGGCGTCCTCGTTGCGGCCGGTGATGCAGACGCGGTCGCCGCGCGCGACCAGCGCCTCGGCGACGCCGTGGCCGATGCCGCGGCTGGCGCCGGTGACCAGGGCGACCTTGCCCGAGAGTTCCACTGAAGTCATGTCCCGTCTTCCCTAGTCGAGCGGTCCGCCGGCCACGTACAGCACCTGTCCGGAGACGAATCCGGCGGCCTCGCCGGCGAAGAAGGCGATCGCGTTGGCGATGTCCTCCGGCTCGCCGACGCGGGCGACCGGGATCTGGGTGGCGGCGGCGGCCTTGAAGTCGTCGAAGCCCATGCCGACGCGGTCGGCGGTGGCCTTGGTCATCTCGGTGGCGATGAAGCCGGGGGCGACGGCGTTGGCGGTGATGCCGAACTTGCCGAGCTCCTTGGCCAGGGTCTTGGTGAAGCCCTGCAGACCGGCCTTGGCGGCGGAGTAGTTGACCTGGCCCCGGTTGCCCAGCGCGGAGGAGGAGGACAGGTTGACGATCCGTCCGAAGCCGGCGTCGACCATGTGCTTCTGGCAGGCCTTCGACATCAGGAAGGCGCCGCGCAGGTGCACGTTCATGACGGTGTCCCAGTCGGCGACGCTCATCTTGAACAGCAGGTTGTCGCGCAGCACACCCGCGTTGTTGACCAGGATGGTCGGCGCGCCGAGTTCCTCGGCGATGCGCGCGACGGCGGCCTCGACCTGCGCCTCGTCCGAGACGTCGCAGCCGACCGCGAGAGCCTTGCCACCGGTGGTGGTGATCTTCTCGACGGTGTCCTTGCACGCGCCCTCGTCGAGGTCGATCACGGCGACCGCGTGGCCCTCGGCCGCCAGCCGTACGGCGGTGGCGGCGCCGATACCGCGCGCGGCACCGGTGACGACCGCGACCCGCTGCTGCTCAATGGTGGACATTGCTGCTTCTCCTCGCCCTTGGGATGCGGCTCCTGCGGCCTGCCCCGTCAGTGAGCAACCGCTTAGTACCTTCAGCAGACGTGACGCTAGAAGCCCTGGCACCCGGTGTCAACGGCACACCCTGCTGTGTGATCCATTCCCCGGACCGCCGCCCCCGTGCGGACCACGCCCCGCTCGGCGCCGTCCCGCCCCGGGACCCCGCCCCGAAGCCCCGCCCGGACCGGCCCCGCGACCACGTCCACGCCACCCGAACGGCCTACGGCTGCGCGCCCCGGTGGGGGGCGCCCCGGGGGCCTGTCCGGCGGATCAGGCAGCGGGAAACCCGCGGCGCCCATCGGCGCAGGTGAGCGGGGGCTGACGTGTCCGGCCGCACCGCGGAGGATGACGTCGGCGCGGGGCGCCGGTGAGTGACGGCGACACCGCGGACGAGCGGGCCGGCCCTCGCGTCTGCGGGTTGATCCGCCGGACAGGCCCTAGCGTCGAAGCGCGAGCCACTCACGGCCGGAGCAGCCGCTCCCGGCCGGAAAGGAGGCGCTCCATGTGCCGTCGCACCGGTGCTCTCGGCATACTGATCGCGCTCGCCGCGACCGTGCCGTCGGCCCCCACCGCTCACGCACAGGATCTGAACTGCCGGGACTTCACCTACCAGGAGGAGGCACAGGCCCTGTTCAACCTGGACCGGAGCGATCCCAACGGACTCGACGAGGAACAGGGCCCGGACGACGACATCGCCTGCGAGGCGCTTCCCCACCGGGGCGACCCCGTCACCTCCTCCACCAGCTCTCCCCGGCCCGTGCCCACCACCGCGACTCCCGTCGCGGCCCCCACCACCCCCCTGACGCCCACGGCCCCCGCGGTGGCACCTCCGGCCCTCACCGCACCCGCCTCGGTCACACCCACACGGGGTGTGGAGGGCGGGCTGGGTGGCTCGTCGGGCACCGGGCCCAGCGACTGGGACATCGGAATCGGCCTGGCGTTCGCGGCGGGTGCCGCCGCCGCGGCCGGCTACGTGGTGAGGCGCCGCCGGCGCTGACCCCCGGACCGGCGCCCGCCACAAGGAGGTCGCCGGTTCAGCGCACGAGCAGGTCGAGCAGCCGCTCCACCTCGGCCGACGGGTCGGCGGTGAGCCCGGTGTGCACGGGCCCGGGCTGGACGACGGTGGAGCGGGGCGCGACCAGCCAGCGGAAGCGCCGCCCGGCGTCGTCCCCGGCGGCCTGGCCCGCCGCCTCCCCACCGGCGCACACCCCCTCGACGGCACGCAGCGCGGCCCGTACGCCGGCCAGGTCCACGTGCGGGTCGAGGGCCAGCAGCCGGGACGCGTCGAGATGGGTGCGTACCCCGACGAACGCCTCGTGACGGCAGTACACGAGCACTCCCGCGTTGACGCACTCGCCGCGCTCGATGCGCGGTACGACCCGCAGCAGCGCGTACTCGAAGACGTGCCGGTCGCTCACTCGTTCTCCCCGAGACCGTGGACGCGCTGGTGGACGGTGGCCGCGCGGGCGAGCAGGGGCCGTGCGTAGGCCCGCCGGAGTTCGTCCGGGGTCTCGAACCCCGGCTCGTCCACCAGCCACACGTCGGGAATCCGTGCGGTGACCTCGCCGAGCAGGTCCTCGGTGACGCGCGGCGCGAGATCCGCCGCCGCGGCGGCCACATCCGGCGCGAACGTCTTCAAGGCGTGGTCGGAGGCGTCGTAGGGGCGGGCGGCGGACGCTTCGACGCCGGGCCAGTTGTGGTGCCAGATCATGGTGGCGCCGTGGTCGATCAGCCAGAGCTCGCCGTGCCGGCGCAGCAGGTTGGGGTTGCGCCAGGACCGGTCGACGTTGTTCACCAGCGCGTCGAACCAGACGACCCGCCCGGCCTCTTCGGGGCTCACCTCGAAGGCGAGCGGGTCGAAGCCGAGCGCGCCGGAGAGGAACTCCATGCCCAGATTGGTGCCCCCGCTGGACTTGAGGAGTCCCTGAACCTGCTCGTCGGGCTCACCCAGCCCCAGCACCGGGTCGAGTTCGACCGTCACCAGGCGCGGCACCCGGAACCCCAGCCGGCGGGCTAGTTCCCCGCAGACGACCTCGGCGACCAGGGTCTTGCGCCCCTGGCCCGCACCGGTGAATTTGAGGACGTAGGTGCCGAGGTCGTCGGCCTCGACCAGTCCCGGCAGCGAGCCGCCCTCACGCAGGGGCGTGATGTAGCGGGTGGCGGTGACCTCGGTCAGCATTTCGCCAGGCTACGCGATCCCTTGGCCTTGCAATCCACGACCTCCTCCAGATCCCTGTGCTCCGAGGAGTCGGCCACGATCAGCCCGGGGGAGAATCTGGGAAGTTTCGGCCTACGCACTCATCTCCCTGCTCTCCGAGCAGTCCGTCGATCACGGTGCGCCCCTCGCTCCCGGCCTCCGGCCTGAAGTGAGCAAGTGACCGAGCATGACGGCCGGCGAGAAGCGCCCGAGCCATCGCGCCAACGTCACCACGGACTCCCCCGCCTCCAGCATGATCGGGGCACAGGTGGGACGCGGTACGTGGAAGCCGTCCTTCGGCGCCGCCTCCCCCTGCCACGGCTTCGCATCCTTGGCACGCGGTGGAATGATCCCGGCCTCGGCGAACGCGGGCTTCCGGGTGTAGGTGTTCCACCTGTTCACGGCGATGGCAACGAGGGCTGCACCGCGGGAGCCGTCCTGTCCGCCGGGCGGCCGGAGTACGACACTCGGCATGTCAGCGGGAAACCGCAGGCAGGATCCGTGATCCGGGTCGGCCGCGCTCCGCATCCGGGGCAGGCGGCGCCGACCGGGGCACCCTGCGCGTCAGCACGCGCCCTCTCGATGTCCACGGCCACCGGCAGCACTGCGATGCCAGCGATCGGCGGGAGAGCGGACAGCGCGACGGGAGCCGGCGCCTACAGCCGTGTGGAGTTGAGACTGGGCAGATGTCGTCTGCGCCGCAGGTGGCCGGGGCGGTGGTCGCGGTGCGGCCCACGAGGGCGCGCAGCGCTTCGCGGGTGGTGACGAGTTCGGCCAGGCGCCGGTCGATGTCGTCCAGGTGTGCGGGGATCAGTTCGGTGACGTGGGTGCAGGGTGCATGGCCGTCGTCGCGCTGGGCGAGGATCGAGCGGATCTCGGCGAGGGTGAGGCCCGCGCGCTGGACGTCGCGGACGAACGAGAGCCGGGTGACGGTGTGGTCGGGGCAGCCACGGTAGCCGCCCGGGGTGCGGGGGGCGCAGGCGGTAGACCACTGTCCCCGTGGAAGCGAAGGGTCTTGGTCGTCAGCCCGGTGCGGGCAGCGAGGTCGCCGGTGCGCATTTCTCCAGGCCGGCCCTTGACCTTCCTGTGCACTGGAAGGTCTACCGTCGGGTGTGGAAGATCGAGCAGTGGGCTGGGAGGACGAGGCGGATGCGGATCACGGTACTCACGGTGGCGGACTGCCCGAACGCACGACCCGCGCTGGAGCGGGTGACCGCCGCGCTGGACGGACGAGCAGCTCGGATGGAGCTGCTCGAGGTGTCCGATGAGGCGGAGGCCGCCCGGCTGGGCATGTACGGGTCTCCGACGATCCTGGTCGACGGCACCGACCCGTTCGCGCCACCCGGCGCCGCGCCCAGCCTGTCGTGCCGTCTGTACCGGAACGCCGACGGCACCGTGTCCGGCGTGCCGGACGAGATCGCCCTGCGCCAGGCCCTTGCCGGGGCGGCGACGCCCGGACTGCACCCCGCGTGACGAGATCACCTGCGCAAGCGGGGCATCCGGGCGGTCATCCCGGTTCCGGCGGACCAGCGCGGACACCGGCTGCGACGCGGCAGACAGGGCGGCAGGCCACCGGCCTTCGACCGCGAGACCTGCAAGCAGCGCAACACCGTCGAGCGATGCGTCCACCGCCTGAAGCAGTGGCGAGGCATCGCGACCCGCTACGAGAAGACCGCCACGATCTACCTGGCCGGTCTCCGCATCGCAGGCATCTTCCTGTGGTCAGCCCACTGATCCAAACGAGACGGCTGCCTGGCCGCGGTGGCCCACCGGCCGGCCGGGACGCGGAGGCGGCCCGGGGTTCCTGGCCTGCACACTCCCGCTGCCGCGCCCCGTCTGAGGCGAATGGGAATGTACGGGGCGTCAGTCGAGCCTCTCCCGCGCACGGATCCTGGTGCTCGGCGTGCCTGGCGGGGATCGTGCAGAGAGCGACCGGTGCCGGGGCGCGTAGCCACACCCCGGCAGCTCCCTGTCGGGATCAGGTCGTCGTTGACGGCTTCTCGGTCGACGGCCTTTCGCGGAGGGCGTTGACGACCGCGCGCTCCAGGACCGCCGACCGGTTGATCAGGGTGCCCTTCTTGCCCATGGAGGTGTCCTTGATGAGGTAGCTCCGTTCGCCCAGGTACTCCAGGGTGGTCGAGTCGAAGATCCAGGCGGTGCGCCAACCGGCCCGGGTGTTGTCGCGGGCCACGCCGATCCCGTGCCGGCCGGCCGCGTCCACCGCGTCGGAGTCCTCGGTCACGCCGGGGATCTTCGCCGCGGCCTTGTAGAGGGCGGCCGCGGTCTTCGGCGGCATCACCGTCTCCCGCAGCAGCTCACCGATGGCGTCGAAGGCGTCCTGGTCCGGGTCCCGGTCCTCGGCCGGGGTGTCACGCGCGTCCTGGTCCGCGGTGATCTCGGTGGCGAGCCGCTGGAGCAGGGCGTCGGGGTCGGTGGGCAGGGAGGCCAGCCACGTGTACGTCGGCCGGCTGAGGCCCGCCGGGTAGCCGACGGCCGCCTCGCCGTCCGGGACCCCGACGGTGATCGGGATGTACGAGCCGCCCTGGTGGATCAGGCCTTCATCGATCACCGGCCCCGACTTCTGCGTGATCCAGACCTCACGCTCGCGGGGCTCGGTCAGCTTCACCGGGCCGTCGAACTTGCCCTCGTTCTCGGTCTGCAGTGTCCTGACGTACACGAACTGGTCGTCGGTGACCTTCTGTTCGCCCTTCTTCGCGGCGACCGAGGCGACCCGGTCGAGCAGCACGGCCGCGCCACGCGGGGCCGTGGCCCGAGAACCCGTGCCCGCGGCGGACGGTGCCGGAGCGCGGTCCTGGCCGGTCACGGTGAGCGTGGTGAGCAGTACCCCGCCCAGGGCCAGTCCGGCGGCGGGCAGCAGGACAGTGGGGCGCAGGAGGCGGGGCCGGGGGCGGGGGAGGGCGGTGGTGCGGTCGCCGTCCTGGTCGATCAGACGCATCAGGGTGTCCTTGTGGTGGAGATGACGGCCCGGAGGCAGGTCCCGTTCGGCCGGGGCCGGCAGCAGCCGGGCCAGTTCCTCGTGTTCGGCCCGCTCGGGGCCGGAGGTGCGGTCGTTCATCGGGCTTCCTCCTGGATGGGCAGGGCCACGAACGCGGCCCTGCTCTCTGCCTCTCCGCGGCGGGGGCGGGGTTCCCTTCCGGATCGGACCGCCTCTCCGGGTCGCGCTTCCCGCGCGGACCCGTCCGGTGTCCGGCGGAGCTGCTCGTCGGTGAGCCGTCGCAGCTGCTTACGGGCGCGGGACAGCCGCGACCGCACGGTGCCCACCGGGACACCGAGGGCTTCGGCGGCCTCGGCATAGTCCAGCCCGGACCAGACGCAGAGGGCCAGCACCTCGCGTTCCTGGCGGCGGAGTCCGCCCAGTGTCTGCCGGATCGCGGCGAGCCGCCGTGTGTCGTCGACGCGTCCGGCCGTGGCGTCCGCGATGTCCGCCACCGGTTCCGGGGCGGGGCGGCGGGCCAGGAAGGCCAGGCGCCGCCCGATACCGCGGTTGGCGTTGCGTGCCTTGTTCGTGGCGATCCCGAGCAGCCACGGCCGCAGTGAGTCGCCCTCCGGCTCGACGGCGTGACGGGTGCGCCAGGCGGCCAGGAAGGTCTCGGACAGAACCTCCTCGGCCGTGGACCAATCGCCCGTCAGCCGGTAGGCGTGGTTGTAGACCGACCGCGCGTACTCCTCGTAGAGCGCGGCGAACGCCTCGCGGTCGCCCGCCCTGATCCGTGCGCGCATGCGCTCCCGATCTTCCTGTTCATCACATCTCACACCACCTACCTCTCCGGCCGGGCCGAGGAGTTCCCGTGACCCGCACCACACCACGGGGCCGCTGATACCGGACGCGGATCCACAGACCACCGGTCAGACACAGCCCTCCCGCTGCTGTCCCCACGGCTGAGGCGGCCGGGGACCGGGAGCAGGCACTTGCGGCGGCGCGGCACCCGTTTCGCCGGGCCCAGACCCGGCCGTGGGGGCAGGAGCCCCGGCATCCGCACCTGCTGCGCACCTATCTGGAACTTCCAGGCGATCCCGTCGATCACCCCACGGTGGTCCCGCCGCCGGCCGTCTCGCCTCGCCGTCCGGCCCGGCAAAAGCGGCTCAATCCGCGCCCACTGGGCGTCGGTCAACGGCACGACCAGACCAACGGCCCGATGATGATGTAGACGAAACGGCCCAGTGTCCTGCGCCGGAGATCCGTCGGCAGAAGCGGGCGAGAGACTCGAGGATCTCCTCGACGGCCTTGGTCCAGATGAACGGCTTGGGATCCGTGTTCCAGTCCTTGGCCCAGGCGCGGATACCGGCTTCGAGGGCCTGGACGTCCTTGTGGGCACCACGGCGGATCATCTGGTCGGCCAGGAAGCCGAACCACCGCTCGACCTGGTTGATCCATGAGGAGCCGGTGGGGGTGAAGTGCATGTGAAAGCGTGGATGCCTGGCCGGCCACGCCCTGATCGCGGGCGTCTTGTGGGTGCCGTAGTTGTCACAGATCAGGTGGATCTGCAGACGCGCCGGCATCTCCCTGTCGATCCGGACCAAAAACTTCTTGAACTCCGTCGCCCGGTGCCGGCGGCGCAGGGAGCTGATGACCTCGCCGGTGGCGACGTCGAACGCGGCAGACAGCGTGGTCATCCCGTTGCGGACGTAGTCGTGGGTGCGCCGCTCGGGCATCCCCGGCGTCATCGGCAGCCCCGTCCCTCCGCTCCGCCCTCTTCCTGAGTCCAGTACCTGACAGCAGCGTTCATCGACATCGGTCGGGCCATCGCATCGAACGTGCCGTCTTTGGGCAGTGACACTGCACATCACCGCCGTCCACGACGCATTCACGCACTACCGGCTCCACCCGACCAGTCGGGTGCCACCCCGCTCCTCGCCCGGCGCCCGCCGCGTCGCAGCCCCCGGCCCCCGCCCCGGCGCCCCTTCAGCCGTCGGTCCCGGTCACGGGCCCGGCCGGCACCGAGCGGCGGTGGGCGAACGCCACCACCGCACCCGCCCCGATGAGAAGTCCGAGCGCGGCGAAGCCGTAGCTCAGCGTGGCAAGGGAAGCAACGGCGGCGACCAGCAACGGGCCACCTGCGTCACCGAGTTCGCGTCCGAGTTCTGCGGTGCCCATGGTCTGGCCCAGGCGCTCCTGAGGGGTCGACGAGGCCAGGGCGGCGAAGCCCAGCGGGGTGATCAGCCCCGTGCCGACGCCGATCAGGGCGGCCCCCAGCAGGACACCGGTGAGGCCGGGCAGCACGGCACAGGTCAGACCGGCCGCGGTGACGAAGAGTCCCACGGCGAGACCGCAACGGGTCGTGAGGCGTCCCTCGTCCAAGGCCCGCCCGGCGCGCGGCTGCACGACGGCGGCGCATGCGGCGAGCACCGACACCGCGGCTCCGGTGGCCACCGTACTCAGCCCGGCAGCGCGGCCGGAGACGGGCAGGAAGCCCACACCGACCGAGAGGGCGGCGGTCGCCGCGGCGAGCGCGGCGGTCGGGGCGAGGAAGGCCGGGTCGGCGAGCCGCCGGGCCAGGTCCAGCACCGTCTGCCGGACCTTCGGCAGCGGCGGCACGACGGGAACGGCGAGCGCGGCCCAGACGGCGACCACCACCCCGAGCACCGCGAGGACGGCGAACAGCAGCCGCAGACCGCCGCCCCAGACCAGGACACCACCGAGCAGCGGGCCGAGCGTGTAGCCGATGGCCTTGTAGAAGCCGTAGCTGCCGAAGGCACGGCCGTGCTTGGCCGCCGGGTTGAGCCGGGCCACCAGCGCGGACGCGGAGGGCGAGAAGGCGGAGGCCGCGGCGCCCTGGCCGAGCCGGGCCGCCCACAGCCAGCCGGGACTGTCCGCCACCACGTACAGCGCGGACGCCACCGCGAACGCGACAAGACCGCCCAGCAGCACCGGGCGGGCACCGATCCGGTCGGCGAGGGTGCCGAAGACCGGCTTGAGGAGTACTTCGGCGCCGTCGTACAGGGCGAGCAGCCCGCCCAGCACCAGCAGCGAAGTGACCGCGTCCGCGGAGAAGCCGCCGAGGTTCGCGGCGATGCCGTGCGCGCCGAAGGCCGTGGTGAACCCGGCCGCGTACAGCGGCCACATCTGCCGGGCCGGGGCCGCCGAAGTCGTCCCGCTCATCGGTCGGCGGCCTCCGGCACCTCGTGGAGAGCCGCGAAGACGCGCTCCGCGTAGTCCTCGCAGGCCGCGGCGCACTCCTTGAGCCGCTTGCCCGCTTTTGCCGCCTCCGGCGCCCCGAACACGTCGCGGGCCGTCAGGTCACGATGCCAGCGCCGCAGCCGCTCCAGCGACTGCTCCTCCTCTTCCAGCTCGGCCAGGGTGAACTTGCCGATGCGGATCTCCTTCTCCAACTCCGCCTCGAACTTGTCGCAGTCGGCGAGGAACTCCTTCCATTCCTCGGACCGGGCAGCGGTGAACAGCACTTCTTGCCTTCCCTTGCATCGTGCCGCCGCTGGGCATGGCGGTCCGGGGCCGGACGGTCCCAGACCAGTGGGCCGTTCAGCCCCTACTGGGTGGGGGTACCCGGGCGCAGGTTGGAGAGCGGACCCAGAGGGGAGGGACAACCCGCGGGTGCCGTGGAAGTCGTCGTCCTTGCGGCCTCGGCCGTGCTGATCGGCGCGTTGGGCTGGTACTTCTTCGGCCCGCGCCGCGCCGGTGCCGCCCGGCTGGAAGGCGGGGTGCAGCGGGTGGCGGTGACCCCGGTCAGTGTTTCCTCTGTTTCCCCCCACCCGACCGGGTGGAACCGGGGCGTTTCGACCGGTGTGCCGGTCCCGCTGCCTTCCGGGCACCCCGTCGATGGTGGTACGCCCCTCGCTCGTGGTCTCCGGCATGGAGTGAGCATAGTAACCGAGCGTGACAGCCGGCGCGGGCGGCTCTCGTCTCCGTACGGCGGTACGGCGGTACATCCCGTCACGCCGACAGCGAAACGACGGCTGTGCCTTACGCCACTCCGACCGGGCGCGGGTCAAGCTCTCTGCACGGCCTGAACGACGTGGGCCCGTTGGCCGTACCTCCTGCCAGATCACGCAATCTCCCGGAAGGGACACACCCGCATGACCAGCGCATCTCATCAGCTCGCATCGGGACCTGCCCGTCGTACCGTCGTGGCGGCGGCCGGAGCGGCGGGCCTCGCCGCCGCGCTGACCGCCTGCGGAGGCTCCGACGACGCCGCCGGCTCGTCCGCGGGCCCCGGCGCGGCCAGCGGCCCGCAGGACAACAATGACGCGAGCAGCGGAGGTTCGGGCGGCGGCGACAACGCGGCCGGGGCCGAGCTCGCCGCGGTCGCCGACATCCCCGAGGGGGGCGGCAAGGTCTTCGCCGACAGCAAGGTGGTGGTGACCCAGCCGACGGCGGGCGAGTTCAAGGCGTTCTCGGCGACCTGCACCCACCGGGGGTGTGCGGTGAAGAGCGTCGCTGACGGAGTCATCAACTGCCCTTGCCACAACAGTAATTTCTCGATCACCGACGGCAGTGTGCAGGGCGGCCCGGCGACCGCGCCGCTGTCCCCCGTGGAGATCACCGTCGACGGGGATTCGATCAGGCTCGCCTGAGCCTGGTTCCTGGGAGAAAAGAGGGACCGCATGACCGCCACGCAGCGCCGGGGCCGGAAGATCATGATGACGCCGGGCGAGCTGGACGACTTCCTCACCGTTCAGCGCACCTGCCGGGTCGCCACGGTGTCGGCCGACGGCGCGCCGCATGTGAGCACGCTCTGGTTCGCCTGGGACGGCATCTCGCTGTGGCTGTACTCCGTGGTGCGCTCCAAGCGCTGGACCGACCTGCGCCGGGACCCGCGGGTGGCGATCGTGGTGGACACCGGCGAGGAGTACGACGAACTGCGCGGTGCGGAGCTGTCCGGGCGGATGGAGTTCGTGGGCGAGATACCGCGCACCGGCGAACTCCGCGCCGAACTCGACGTCCCCGAGACCCTGTTCGCGCGCAAGAACTTCGGCCTGGACGAGATGCCGCACGACGGCCGGCACGCCTGGCTGCGGCTGACCCCGGAGAAGGTCGTCTCCTGGGACTTCCGCAAACTGGGCGCTCGCCCGTAGTGCCGGCCTGAGGGACTGTCCGTACCGGAGGGTCCTACACGTACGTCCTGGACTCCGGTGCGTCCGGTCCGATCGCCGCGGTGACCGCCTTGCTCAGGGGGCCGATCTCGTCCTTCGTGAGCGTCGACACGGTGATGCGGATGCCCGGCGGTGCGCTCGTCCGGAAGCGGGCGCCGGGGGCCACCGCCCAGCCCGCGTGCAGCAGCCGTGCGACGGCGCCGGTCTCGTCCGGCACCGGCACCCACACGTTCATACCGCTGCGCCCGTGCGCCGTGACGCCCTGCCGGGCCAACGCCCCGATCAGGGCGTCCCGGCGCCGCCCGTACTCCGCCGCCACCGCGCCCGGATCCACCGCTGAGTCGGTCCACAGCCGGAGCACCGCACGTTGGACGGTGCGGCTGACCCAGCCCGGCCCGAGCCGCTGCCGTCCGCGCACCCGGTCGAGGGTGACCGCGTCCCCGGTGAGCACGGCGAGCCGTAGGTCGGGGCCGTACGCCTTGCCCGCCGAACGCACGAAGGCCCAGCTCCGGGTGGGGCCGGCGAGGGGGTGCAGGGGCAGGTCGACGATGTGGTGCCCGTGATCGTCCTCGATCAGCAGTGTCTCCGGATGGTCCGCGAGCACCGCCCGCAGGGCACGCGCGCGCGTTGCGCTCAGTGCGGCCCCGGTCGGGTTCTGCGCCCGGTCCGTCACGATCAGCGCACGCGCCCCGGCCGTCAGCGCACGCCGTACGTCCTCGGGGAGCGGCCCCTCGTCGTCGACACCGACCGGGACGGTCCGCAGCCCGAGCGCCGGGACGAGGTCCAGCACGCTTCCCCATCCCGGGTCCTCCACGGCGACCGCGTCCCCCTGCTTGAGGTGGGCCGCGAGCACCCGCTCCACGGCGTCCAGGGCGCCGGAGGCGACGGCGACGGGGCCGTCGGGAACGCCGTCGGCGTCCAGCCCGGCGCGTGCGTGCCGCACCAGTCCGGGCTCCACGGGAGCGTGCCCGTAGAGCACCGGCTCCCGGTCCCCCTGCCCGGCCGCGGCCGCGAACGCCCCGGCCAGCGGGGGCAGCAGCGCGGGATCCGGGTTGCCGTCGGACACGTCCCGTACGCCCGGCGGGACCTCCACCCGGACGAAGTCGCGCGCCGTCGTGGCCGGTTTGGGCCGCACCCGGCTCCCCCGTCGGCCCGCCGTCTCGATCACCCCGCGCTCGCGCAGGGTCCGGTACGCGGACGCGACGGTATTGGCGTTCACCCCGAGCCGTTCCGCCAACTCCCTCATGGGGGGCAGAAGTTCGCCCGGTCTGAGATCCCCTTCACCCACCGCGCGCTCGATGCTCGCCGAAATTTCCGCTGCACGCCGCCCACTGATCCGATACTCTCCTAGCACAAAGCCAATTATGCACTAGTGCAATGGAGAGCGCCATGCAGGGGACCCGGCCGCCGCAGCAGCAGCCCGCCACCAGCTACCCGCCCACCGAGCGCACCGTCCCCACCCGCTCCCCCCATCGCGCCGCGTACGACAGGGAGCTGGTGCACGCGCTACTCGACGAGGGGTACGTCTGCCACCTCGGTTTCGTCCGCGACGGCGCACCGGTGGTGCTGCCCACGCTGTATGCCCGGGTCGGCGAGCGCCTCTACGTGCACGGTTCGACGGGCTCGCGTCCGTTGCGCGCGGCGGGCGGGGCCGAGTCCGGCCTCCCGGTCTGTCTGACCGTCACCCATGTGGACGGGCTGGTGCTGGCCCGCTCCGCCTTCCACCACTCGCTCAACTACCGCTCCGTGATGGTGCACGGCCTCGCGCACGACGTGACCGATCCCGAGGAGAAGCGGCAGTCGCTGGACGCCCTGGTCGATCAGGTCGTCCCCGGCCGCGCCGCCGATTCCCGCCCGGCCGACAAGAAGGAGCTGGCCGCCACCGCGGTGATCCGTCTCGACCTGACCGAGGTCTCCGCCAAGCTCCGCACCGGCGGCGTCAACGACGAACCGGAGGACCTCGCTCTCCCCCACTGGGCGGGCGTCGTCCCCCTGAGCCGCGGCTACGGCACCCCGCTCGCCGACCCCGCTCTGGCTCCCGGCACAAAGCTGCCGGAGTATCTGGCGGCCCTGTGACCCGGTCCCGCCCCGCCCCGCGGCCGCGCCGCACGGGGCCCTGGGTGTCCGCCGTCACGCGGGGACCGCCTCGCCCTCCGTCCTGCGGGCCCGCGCGAGCCGTGCCTCGCCCACCGCGAGCCCCGCGACCGCGCCCAGCATCAGCAGGGTGCCGAGCAGCGTGGCCGAGGTGAGCCGCTCCCCGAGCAGGGCGACCGCGAGCACCGCCGCGCTCACCGGCTCCAGCAGCATGATCACGGACACGGTGGCCGACCGTACGACGGCCGCGCCCGCGAAGTACAGGCCGTAGGCGAGAGCGGTCGGAACCGCTGCGACGTACACCACCAGGCACAGCAGCAGACCGGGGGCGTCCGTGTGCGGGACCAGCCCTTCGACCGCGGCGAACGGCAGCAGCAGCACACTCGTGACGGCGAACGCCCCGACCGTCGTGCCGGAGGCGTCCAGCCCGCCGTCCCGTCCCCACCAGCGGGTGAGCAGCGTCATCGCCGAGTAGCCCGCCGCGGCCAGTAGCGCGAGCAGTACGCCCCGCAGGTCCACGACCGCCTCCCCGCCGCCGAGGACGAGGACGGCCAGCCCGGCGAGCGCCCCGGCGACGGCGGCGCCTCCGCCCCGGCCGAGCCGCTCCGCCAGGAGCAGCCGTGCGCCGAGCGCCATCAGAACGGGTCCCGCGCCGAGGGTGACGACGGTGGCCACGGCGAGCCCGGTGGCGGCGACGGCGGCGAAGTAGGCCGTCTGGAACACGCCGAGCGCGACCCCGGTGGCCACGGCCCGCCACACCCTGCGGCCCAGGGGCTCAGGCACGGTCCGGGTGCGCGGGAGCAGCGCCCGGGCCCCGAGCAGCAGGACGAGTCCGGCCGCACAGCGCCAGAAGGAGAGGGCGACCGGGCCCATGTCACTGGCCCGGTAGACCAGCGACGCGGCAGCGCCGGCGGTGCCCCAGGCGACACCGGCGACGATCAGATAGAGCAGGCCTCGCCCGACGGGCAGGCCGGATACGGCGTTCGACACGTGTTCTCTCCGCAGGTGCGCACGGATACGCGCGGGCTTGCACCGCTCGCGGCGGTGCGCGCACTGCGCGAAGGGACGGTGGGAAGCCCCGGATCAGGCCCGGGTCGAGCCGGGCCGACGGGGTCCGCGGACTGCGTCTGCGGGCAGCACCGCAAGGCCCGGCGGCGCGCCGGGCGAAGGGAGCCGTGGACCCGCCTCAGGCGGTGGGAGGCGGAAGAACGAGTGCGCGCGCATGCATGATCAGCACCTTAGGCGGCAGTTCCGGGCGTGGACAACTCCCTTTCGGGCTCTCCGCTCGCCACCGGCTCCTCGGAGTTCCTGGCCGGCGCGGAGGACTGGGCGATGAACGCGCCCGCCAGCACCACCGCACCGCCCACGAGCTGCGGTGCCGACAGGTGTTCGCCGAGGAGCACCCAGGCCAGCACGGTGGCGATGACCGCTTCGAGGCAGGCCACCACCCCCGCGACCTGCGGCGAGAGCCGCCGCACCGAGAGCACTCCGGTGCCGTACGCGACGACTGTGGCGACGAGGACGATCCAGGCCAGCAGCACGAAGGCCGCGACCGGGGTGCCGTCCATGCTCGCGTCGCCGCCGAGCACCGACCAGTCCATGGACCACGGACGGGCGACGAGGGTGAGTACGGCGGCGCCGACGAGCAGACCGTAGGCGATCACCCCGAGCGGGTCCGGCGCCCGGTCGCCCTGGTCGCTGCCCTGGTCGGACAGGACGAAGTACCCGACCTGACAGCAGGCGGCGCCGAGCGCGAGCGCCAGTCCGAGGGCGTCGAAACCGAGGCCCGACCACACCTCCACGACGCAGGCCAGTCCGCCCACCGCCAGAACCACACCGACCGCCGCCGCCCGGGTCACCGGCCGCCGCTGGACGAACCGCACCCAGCCGAGGACGAGCGCGGGCGCCAGATACTCGACGAGCAGGGCGACGCCGACGGGGATGCGGGAGATGGCCGCGAAGTAGCAGGCCTGGACACCGGCGACGGCGAACAGCCCGAACCCCGCGAGCAGCGCCGGATGGCTGCGCAGCAGCCCCCGGTGGCGTACCGCCAGCGGCAGCAGGACCAGGGCCGCGCCCGTCACCCGCAGCCAGACGACGTGCAGCGGGTCCAGTCCCGCCTCGATCAGCGGCTTGGCGGCGACACCGGATCCGCCGAAGGCCACCGCGGACAACAGCGCGAGGCCGAGTCCCAGGCCTTTCCCACGGGTGCCCCGGGTGTTCCGGGTGCTGACAGAGGTGGACACCGGCACATGATGTCAGGCGTTGACAGGAGCGTCACCCCCATGGCTCCTGTCTCACAGGCTGGACAGTGGCTCCCTTTCGTTTCAGGGAGCCGGGTCGCCGGTCCACGTCTCGAGCCGGGCGAGCAGGGCGCGGGAGTCGATCCCGGCGCGCTCGAGCACCTCGACGGCACGGGCCTGCGGGTCCACGATGATCGCCGCGAGCAGGTCCGCACCCCCCGGCACCCCTCCCCGGTGTACCGCGCGTTCACGGGCGTACGTCATGCCGGCCGCGGCGAGCGGCGAGAAACCGGCGGCCTCCGCCACCACCGGGACCGCACCGGAGTCCTCGACGGCGCTCTGCCAGCGCAGGCCGTAGCCGATGCTGCGCTGGACCAGATAGCCGAGCAGCCGGGCGGTCCGCGGGCCCTCGCCGAAGACCGCGCGCACCTCGGCATCGGACTCCAGCAACGAGTGCAGCAGATGGGCGGTGTCGATCTGCCGGTCCGCGTCCCTGAGCGCCCTGCGGCGGGCACCGGTGACCACAGCCGCCAGCTCCGCGCCGAGCCCGGCGTGGTGGTCCGCGTGGCGAGCGCCCTGCTTCTGGGCCTCGTGGGCCGACTGCCGGGGGATACGGGATGGCACGTCCTCCACCCCATCAGTCCCGCAGGTCCGGGTCATCCCCGGCGAGGAGCATCTTCCCGTCCCACGGGAAGTGGACACGCAGGGCCCGGCTCTCCTCCTCGAGGAGGAGAGCCGGGCTGCTTCTCCCAGGTTTCCTGGGGTTTCCCCGGGTTTCCCCGAGTTCCCTCAGGGCCGCGCGTCCGCCCTCAGTCGTCGTCGGCGAGGATCAGGTACAGCTTCTTGCGGGCTTCGTTGATGACGATGAGCGCCTTCTCCCGCTGCTCCTTGCTGCCGGTCTTCCAGACCTGCCCGAAGGCCTCCATCAGACCGAACCCGGCCTGCCGGATCTCGCCCAGCGCCTCCCAGTCGACCCCGCGCGAGGCCTCTTCCCACGGCGCCTCGGGGCCTTCGTCGGCCGCCGTGCGACCGGTGTCGGTGAGTGCGAACAGCTTCTTGCCGCCCTCGGACTCGCTGACGATCAGCCCTTCGTCCTCCAGCAGCTGCAGGTTGGGGTACACCGAGCCGGGACTGGGCTTCCACGCCCCGCCGCTGCGCTCGGCGATCTCCTGGATCATCTCGTAGCCGTGCATCGGGCGTTCCTTCAGCAGGGCGAGGATCGAGGCGCGCACGTCACCGCGCCGCGCCCTTCCCCTCGGCCCGCCACGCCCTCGGCCACCGCTCCAGGGGCCGTGTCCGAAACCCGGGCCGAAGCCGGGGCCGCCGTGACCACCGGACCCCGGGGGGCCGAAGGGCCCGAACGCGGCGCGCAGCCGCTCGAAGTCGCCCCGGCCGCCCCGCGGGCCGCCCTGGCCGCGCTCGCCACCATGGGTACGCATCGCAACCACTCTCCATTCCATCGTCGATCTGTCGCGATACTCCAACGATATATCGGTGACTGTCGTCGAACAACCCCTCGGCTGCCTGTTTCCGGGCGGAGGGACCCGTGCGGCCGGTCCGACGCGCCCGCATCGGCCTTGGCCTGCGGCTTTGCTCAGCCCGTACCGTCAGGGCATGCGCATTCGAATCGTCGACGCCTTCACCGACCGGCCCTTCTCCGGCAATCCCGCCGGAGTCCTGCTCCTGGACACGGAGGCGTTCCCGGACGACACCTGGCTCCAGAACGTCGCCCTGGAGGTCAACCACGCCGAAACCGCCTTCGCGCACCCGCTGCCCGCGGGCGGCACGGCCGACTGGGCGCTGCGCTGGTTCACCCCCGCCACCGAGGTCGCGATGTGCGGCCACGCGACCCTGGCCACCGCGCACGTCCTGCACACCACCGGCGCCCACGAGGGCCCCGTCCGGTTCGCCACCCTCAGTGGTGTCCTCGTCGCGACGCCGGCCGAGGACGGCTCCGTGACCCTCGACTTCCCCACGGCGCCGCTCACCCGGCTCGACGTCCCCGCGGGGATCGCCGACGCGCTGGGCACCGAACCGCTCACGGCCTTCGACACCGGCCCGAACGTCGGAGACCTGCTGGTCGAGGTCGCCGACGAGCGGACCGTCCACGCCCTGCGGCCCGATCTGAAGGCCCTCGGCGCCCACTCCGAGCGCGGCGTCATCGCCACCGCCCGCGCAGCGGATCCGTCCGGGGACTACGACTTCGTCTCCCGCTGCTTCTTCCCGAACGTCGGCATCGACGAGGACCCCGTCACCGGCAGCGCCCACACCGCACTGGCCCCCTACTGGTCCGAGCGTCTCGGACGCCCCGGCCTCACCGGCCTCCAGGCATCACCCCGCTCCGGCCGCGTCCGTACGGAGCTGTGCGGCGAGCGCACCCTGCTGGGCGGACGGGCGGTGACGGTCATCGAGGGCGAGCTCCTGGCCTGACCGGGCACCGGAGACCGCGAAGGGGCGCACCGGCCGTGCCGGTGCGCCCCTTCGCGGTCTCCGGGTCGTTCAGGCCGTGGGCAGCCAGCCCACCTTGCCCGCGAGCAGCGCGTACCCCACGAACGCACCGATGTCGAGCAGCGTGTGCGCGACCACCAGGGGACCCACCCGGCCCCAGCGGCGGTAGAGGAACACGAACACCACACCCATGACCATGTTGCCGATGAAACCGCCGATGCCCTGGTAGAGGTGGTACGAACCGCGCAGCACCGCACTCGCCGCCGTCGCGGCGCCCGGTGTCCAGCCCAGCTGCTCGAGCCGGCGCAGCAGGTACGCGAGGACGATGACCTCCTCGAGGATCGAGTTCTGCAGTGCCGCGAGGATCAGCACGGGGAACTTCCACCACACCTCGGGCAGCGCCTCGGGCACCACGGTGAGGTTGAAGCCGAGCTCGCGCGCGGCCAGGTAGAAGGCGATGCCGCTGCTGCCGATGACCGCCGCGACCGCCGCCCCGCGGCCGAGGTCGGACCAGGGCCGGGTGCGGTCGAACCCGAGCACGCGCAGTCCCGCGCCTTCGCGCAGCAGGAAGTGCGCGACGAGCGCGACGGGAACGAGCGCGGTGGTGATCCCGAAGAGCTGCCAGGCCAGGTCGAGCCAGGGACGGCCCGGTGCCGCCGAGGCGTTGAGGGTGGCCGCCTGGTCCTTCAGGCCGCCCGGCCGGGTGACCGAGCCGATGAAGCTGATCAGCGCGGACACTCCGCTCGCCCCGAGCGACACCGCGAGCACGAGCAGCGTCTCGTTGCGGAGCATCGTCCGCGTGAGCCGCCGCTGAGGATACTCATCGGCCCGCGGGCCCGCCTCCGCCTGCACAGCTGCCTCCACATCACCGATCCGTCCGATCAGTATGCGGGCAGCCTCCGACGGCCCGACGGGCGGTCCGCGGTGGGCCCGCCCCGGTGTCGTCAGGCCGCGGGTACCGGGTCCGGGAGGCCGACGGGCCAGGTGTGGACCGGATCGCCCTTCAGCATCAGCTCGCGGTAGCGCCGGGTGGTGGCGGCCAGCGCCGCATCCCGGGCCAGGCCGCCGTCCAGGGCCCGGTGGAAGGTCGCGGCCTGCCAGCTCGCGCCGTTCTGCCGGCGCCGGCAGCGCTCCTCGATCACGCCCAGGTACAGGTCCCGGTCCACCGGCTCGATGCCCCACGCGTCCAGTCCCGCCTCGGCCAGCGGCAGCAGCTCGTCGCGTACGAGGGTGACCGCGTCCACCTCGGCCGTACCGCCGTAGCGCCCGCGCCGGGGCCAGGTCAGGCGGGCTTCGATGCCGTGCCTGCAGGCGGCGTCGAAGTTGGCGGCGGCGGCCTCGAAGGGCAGCCGGGTCCACACCGGGCGGCTGTCCTCCGCGAGGGCGCGGACCAGACCGTAGTAGAACGCCGCGTTGGCGACGACGTCGACGACGGTGGGCCCGGCGGGCAGGACCCGGTTCTCCACCCGCAGGTGGGGGACGCCGTCGGCGACGCCGTAGACCGGGCGGTTCCAGCGGTAGACGGTGCCGTTGTGCAGGACGAGTTCGGCGAGCGTGGGGGTGCCGTCCTTGTCCAGCACCTCGAGCGGGTCCTCGTCGTCGCAGATGGGCAGGAGGGCCGGGTAGTAGCGCAGATTCTCCTCGAAGAGGTCGAACGCCGAGGTGACCCAGCGCTCCCCGAACCAGGTGCGCGGCCGTACGCCCTGTGCCTGCAGTTCGGGCGGCCGGGTGTCGGTGGACTGCTGGAACAGCGGCGGCCGGGACTCGCGCCACAGTTCGCGGCCGAACAGGAAGGGCGAGTTGGCGCCGACGGCGATCTGGGCGGCGGCGACCGCCTGGGCCGCGTTCCACACGTCGGCGAAGCGGGCCGGAGTGACCTGGAGGTGCAGTTGCACCGAGGTGCAGGCGGCCTCGGGCGCGATGGACTTGGAGGTGCAGCTGAGGTGTTCCACCCCGTCGATGTCGAGGCTGAAGTCCTCCCCACGGGCGGCCACGATCTGGTCGTTGAGCAGGGTGTAGCGGTCGACTTCGGAGAGATTCGAGGAGACGAGGTCGTCGCGGTCCAGCGTCGGCAGAATACCGATCATCACGATCCCGGCGTCCACCTCGGCGGCTTTCCGGTCGGCGTACGCGAGTGAGGTGCGCAGTTCCTCGGTGAGCCGGTCGAATACCCGCCCGTCCAAACGGTGTGGAGCTATGTTGACTTCCAGGTTGAACATGGCGAGTTCTGTCTGGAAGTCCCGGCTCGCGATCCGTTCGAGGACTTGTCCGTTCAACATTTTCGGCATGCCGTCGGCGCCCGTGAGATTCAATTCGATCTCCAGCCCCACAAGGTTCTTGGGGCGGTCGAACCGCTTCTCCGCCAGGAGTCGCTCCAAGCCCGCCAGGCACCTGCGGAGCTTGTCGCGGTAGCGCTGGCGATCGGACAGGTCGAACCCGCCTGCCACCACCTTCTCCCCCATCGAAGCGTCCTTCCTCGGCTGGGCGGCCCGATGATCGGCCGCCGGGGTCCCGGTCCACAGGGGAGGATGCCCCGTGGATGCGATCGATAACGCCCCGGACCGATCTGCGGACCGCTACGCTGGTCGAATGTGTCCACTGGCACATTCACGCGGCATGGCCGACAGGGCACGCAACAACGCGATGACTGACTCGTGAAAAACGCCGATGAAAATAGGCCTACCACTTCACAGCCGTTTATCGAGGTCATCGCTGTGCACCCGGCTCTAAATCGGGATGATTCCCCCTTTTCGTCGACCAGAAGTACCCTTGTTCAACGGGTCGAAAACAGCTAGTGGAAACACAGCCCGAACACGCTTCGTATAAACTCCGTGGACAGGGCAGAAGGTTGGCGCCCACGGTCGAGTGATCCAGCCCTCGAGGTGACGTGCGGCAGTCCTCACCCCCACCTCCCGCGCTCAGGCCCCCGGCCCCTGCCTTCCGACCCTTCGCGAGCTGACAGCGTCGTCCGCCCCGCCCTCGTGCCACCGTGCCTTCGAATGAGAGGCGACCCACCATGCCCCTTCATGTCCCCCCGGCCCCCGCGCCCGCACTGCGTTCCGTCCTGACCGCACTCTCCTCCCCCACCGCGGTCAGCGAGGCCCGAACCCCCTCCCTCCTCGGTGCCCAGGGTCCGGTCTCACCCGAACTGCCTCTGCCCGTGCACGTCCTGGACCGGATCACCGCCGAGGGCGTGTCCGCGACGCGACTGGCCGGCTGGCGCTTCCTGATCCGCTGCGGCGACCGGGCGGTGGCCGCGGCCGACACCGTACTGACCCCCGACGGCTGGACCTTCTCCCGCTTCTTCGAGGGTCCGTACATCGCCTCCACCGAACTGGCCCTGCGCCAGGCCGAGTCCCTGTCGCAGCCGTACCAGCCCCGGCTGTTGTCGGTGCCCGGCCTCTACATGCTGACCCTCTGGCTGCACGGCGACCGCACCGCGGACGGCGCCACCGGCCATCCCGCCGCCACCGACCTGCTCGTCCCGCTCGCCCCCGCGCCGCCCGGTATCGCGGCCCACCGCCCGCACCTGGTCGCGGAACTCCTCCCGGTGCTGACCCACCGGGCGACGCCCGACCGCCTGCTCGGCTCACCCGCCTGACCGACACGCGATCGCACGCGTCCCCGCCCCTCCCGCACGACCACTCCCGTGCCCCGCCGCCCGATCCCCGCGGCGGGGCACGCGCACGCCCCGAGCCTCCCCGGCCCGAGCTGCCCCGAGCGCTCCGAGCGCTCCGAGCGCTCCGAGCCCTCGGACTAGCCTCATCCGGCCATACGGAACCACCCGAAGTGACAGTGCAGTTGAGGTGAACCGTCCGCGCGGGTGACGCGTCATCGACCTGTGAGGGGCGGTGCCGCGAAATCCCTGCGGATCGCCGTCCGGAGGGCAACACTTGTTTCCGACCGACCTAGGACAACGGGGGGCGGCCATGAACGAGGTTTCACGCCGCGCAACAGAGACAACAGCCAACCCACAGGTCACCACAGAGCGAAAGATCCCATCCATGTGCCAGCATCCGTCACCGTGCCCCTCAGCCGAATCCGCCGACCGGGAGTCCGCCCGTCTCGTGGCGCACCACCCGGAGCAGGGCTGGAGCCTGCTGTGCAACGGTGTCGTGCTCTTCGAGGACACCGGTGAACTCCTGCCCGACGGCAGGAGCATCGCCCCGCAGCGTCCCGGGGGCCCCGCGGTGATGACCTCCGCCTGAGCTCCACCGGGCGGCTCCGCGCCGCCCGGTTCCGCTCGCCGCCTATCGTGATCGGCATGCAGTCCTACACGATCGGCCAGGCAGCACGGCTGCTCGGCGTCAGCCCGGACACCGCCCGACGCTGGGCGGACGCGGGCCGGCTCACCACCCACCGCGACGAAGGCGGACGACGGCTCATCGAGGGGCGGGCCCTGGCCGCGTTCTCCGTCGGCCTCGCGAAGGCCGGCGCCACCGAGGAGGGCACGCCGTACACCTCGGCCCGCAACGCCTTCCCCGGCATCGTCACCGCGATCACACTCGGCGACGTGGCGGCCCAGGTCGAGATCCAGGCGGGTCCGCACCGCCTGGTCTCGCTGCTGACCCGCGAGGCCGTCGAGGAGCTCGGACTGGAGATCGGCATGGAGGCCACCGCCCGTGTGAAGTCGACAAACGTCCATATCGATCGCGTCTGACGGAAGCGGAAGCGGTACGCCGAAGGGCTCCGCTTCGGCCCTGCGGCCGAAGCGGAGCCCTTCCACTCCTCGGTCCCGGTGACCGGGCCCTCCGCGTCAGTCGTCGTACGCGTCCAGCGGCGGGCAGGAGCACACCAGGTTGCGGTCGCCGAAGGCCTGGTCGACACGGCGCACCGGCGGCCAGTACTTGTCGGCCGCGCTCACACCGGTCGGGAAGACGGCCTCCTCACGGCTGTACGGGTGCTCCCACTCCGTGCCGAGCGCGGCGGCGGTGTGCGGGGCGTTGCGCAGCGGGTTGTCGTCCGCGGGCCACTCGCCGGAGCCGACCTTCTCGATCTCCGCGCGAATCGCGATCATCGTCTCGCAGAACCGGTCGAGTTCGGCCAGGTCCTCGGACTCGGTCGGCTCGATCATCAGCGTTCCCGCCACCGGGAACGACATCGTCGGCGCGTGGAAGCCGTAGTCGATCAGCCGCTTGGCCACGTCGTCCACGCTCACACCGGTCGTCCTGGTCAGCGGGCGCAGGTCGATGATGCACTCGTGCGCGACCAGCCCGCCGGGGCCGGTGTAGAGCACCGGGTAGTGCGGCTCGAGGCGCTTGGCGATGTAGTTGGCGCTGAGCACCGCCACCTGGGTGGCCCGCTTGAGCCCCTCGCCGCCCATGAGCCGGACGTACGCCCACGAGATGGGCAGGATGCCCGCGGAACCCCACGGGGCGGCCGAGACCGGCCCGATCCCCGTCTTCGGCCCGGCCTCGGGCTGGAGCGGGTGGTTCGGCAGGTACGGCGCCAGGTGCGACCGCACCCCGACCGGGCCGACACCGGGACCGCCGCCACCGTGCGGGATGCAGAAGGTCTTGTGCAGGTTCAGGTGCGAGACGTCGCCGCCGAAGTGTCCGGGCTTGGCCAGCCCGACCAGCGCGTTGAGGTTCGCGCCGTCCACGTACACCTGGCCGCCGGCCTCGTGCACCGCCGCGCAGATGTCGGCGACGTGCTCCTCGAACACACCGTGCGTCGACGGGTAGGTGATCATCAGCACCGACAGCTCGTCGCGGTACTGCTCGATCTTCGCCCGCAGGTCGTCGATGTCGACCTCGCCGTCCTCGGCGGTCTTCACGACGACGACCTTCATCCCGGCCATGACGGCGCTGGCGGCGTTGGTGCCGTGCGCGGAGGACGGGATGAGGCAGACGGTGCGCTGCTCGTCGCCGTTGGCCCGGTGGTAGCCGCGCACGGCGAGCAGCCCGGCCAGTTCGCCCTGGGAACCCGCGTTGGGCTGGAGGCTCACCTTGTCGTAGCCGGTGACCTCGGCGAGACGCTCCTCCAGTTCGTGGATGAGCGTGAGGTAGCCCTGGGCCTGCTCGGCCGGCGCGAAGGGGTGCAGCTGCCCGAACTCGGGCCAGGTGATCGGCTCCATCTCCGTGGTCGCGTTGAGCTTCATGGTGCAGGAGCCCAGCGGAATCATCCCGCGGTCCAGCGCGTAGTCACGGTCGGCGAGCCGCCGCAGGTAGCGCAGCATCGCGGTCTCGGAGCGGTGCTGGTGGAAGACGGGGTGCGTCAGGTACTCGTCGGTGCGCAGCAGGGCGTCCGGCAGGGTGTCGGGCGCCGCCGCGTCCAGAGCTGCGATGTCGGCCTCGATCCCGAAAGCACTCCACACGGCGGCGAGCCGGGCCCGTGTGGTGGTCTCGTCGCAGGCGATCGAGACGTGGTCGGCGTCGACGAGGAGCAGGTTGACCCCGTTGTCCCGCGCGGCGGCGACGACCTCGGCACCCCGCCCCGGGACCCGCACGGTCAGTGTGTCGAAGTAGGAGCCGTGGACGATCTCCACGCCGCCGGCCCGGAGCCCTTCGGCCAGGACGGTCGCGTAACGGTGGGTGCGCCACGCGATGGTCCGCAGTCCTTCGGGACCGTGGTAGACGGCGTACATCCCGGCCATCACGGCGAGCAGCACCTGGGCGGTGCAGATGTTGCTGGTGGCCTTCTCCCGGCGGATGTGCTGCTCACGGGTCTGGAGCGCGAGCCGGTAGGCCCGGTCGCCGTCCGCGTCGACGGAGACGCCGACGAGCCGTCCGGGCAGGCTGCGCGCCATCTTCTCGTGCACGGCCATGTATCCGGCGTGCGGCCCGCCGAAGCCCATGGGCACACCGAAGCGCTGGGTCGTGCCGACCGCGATGTCCGCGCCGAGTTCGCCGGGCGACGTCAGCAGTGTGAGGGCGAGCAGATCGGCGGCGACGGTGACCAGCGCGCCCAGCTCGTGCGCCCGGTCGATCACCGGCTTGATGTCGCGTACGGCTCCGGAGGCGCCCGGGTACTGGATCAGCACGCCGTTGATCTTGCGCTCGGCGATCTCGGCGGGGATGCCCTCGCTCAGGTCGGCGACGACGACCTCGACGCCGGTCGGCTCGGCACGGGTCTCGATCACGGCGATCGTCTGCGGCAGCGCGTCCGCGTCGACCAGGAACAGACCGTTCTTGTTCTTGCCCATGCGCCGCGACAGCGCCATCGCCTCGGCGGCGGCCGTGCCCTCGTCGAGCAGTGAGGCCCCAGAGGTCGGCAGGCCGGTCAGTTCGGCGACCATGGTCTGGAAGTTCAGCAGCGCCTCGAGCCGTCCCTGCGAGATCTCCGGCTGGTACGGCGTGTACGCCGTGTACCAGGCGGGGTTCTCCATCACGTTGCGCAGGATGACGGGCGGCGTGAAGGTCCCGTAGTACCCGAGCCCGATCATGGAGCCGAGCACCTCGTTGCGGTCGGCCAGCGACCGGAGTTCGGCCAGCACCTCGGGCTCGGTCCGGGCGCCCGGCAGATCGAGCGCGTCGGCGTTCTTGATCACATCCGGGACCGCCGCGGCCGTCAGCTCGTCGAGCGAGCCGTAGCCGACCTGCGCGAGCATTTTGGCGCGGGCCTCGTGGTCGGGGCCGATGTGACGCTGCTCGAAGGGCGTTCCCTGTTCGAGCTCGGAGAGGGGAATGCGGTGGGCGGTCATTGTGGAGGCCTCCTGGTCTGACGACCTTCGAGGGGCACCATGACGGGTGCCCGGACGGCCTCCCCCTCTGTCATCTCAACCTGAGAGCTTCACCGGACCGCCGCAGGGCGTCCGGCTTTCACCGTCGGTGAGAGCGGGAGCCGTCGACACCCGCCCTGCTTTCCAGAGTGACCTCGTCCATGCGGTACGTGGGCCTGAGAGTTTCCGGGGAGGATTTGCTCCTTCGGCGCCCTCCGATGGTGTCCGGAGGACTCTCCCGCACGGGGTCAGCAGCCGCTGCCAGCGTACCAGCGAGGGCAACCCCCGGACCTTCGAGTGGCCGCCGGACCGATTGTGCCGTTTCGTAGTGCTGACGAATGACTGCGGATTGCGACCAGTGGAGGGCCCGTGCAGACCGACATCGATCCGCGCAACCTGATCGGCCGCAAGGCCTTCGACCGCAACGGGACCCGGATCGGCACCATCGACGAGGTCTATCTCGACGACGCCACCGGCATACCCGAGTGGGCGGCGATACGCACCGGCCTGTTCAGCAGGGACGCCTTCGTCCCCCTGGAGCCGAGCGAGCTGATCGACGGCAGCCTCCACATTCCCTTCGAACGCGCCCTGATCAAGGACGCCCCCGACTTCGGCGTGGGCCGCCACCTCTCCCCGGAGCAGGAACTCCAGCTCTACCACCACTACGGTCTGGACATCTCCGCGCCTCCCCCGCTTCCGGACCGCGACTTCGGCAAACTCGCCGACCGCGACGACCGCCACGCCTGAGAGCCCCCGGAACCGGAGCACGAAGCCCGCGGCCCACTCACACCTGTGAGTGCCCCGGATCCATGCCCCCGGGACCCGCCCCCGAGCCATCGCTCGTCTCCGCACCACCCTGCGGCCTCTCGCTCTCGCCGAGGCTTCGATCCACCAGGGGCAGCGGATCCGCCGGCTGCAGGGCCGGGTCGTCGGTGCGGAAGGTCCTCACCCGTCCCACCGCCGAGCCGGGTGTCTCGAACCGGACCGTGACCCGGCCCAGGCCGCTGCCCTGGACCCACCCGTGCCCGTACTCGGTGTGCCGTACATCGTGCCCGGCCGGCCAGCTCCGCTCCACGCTCGTCCGCCGCTCCTCCTCCGCGGGTGCGGCCATCTGCGCCTCCTCGCCCGGCGACTCCTCCCCCCGGCCCCCCGCCGCCTGCGCGAACAAGTCCTCCTGGGTGTAGTCCGCGAGCCCGCTGACCCCCACCCCCAGCAGCCGTACTCCGCCCGTCGTGTCGACCGACCCCAGCAACCGCGCCGCCGCCTCACGCACCACCGTCGGATCGTCCGTGGGGCCCCGCAGCGTCTCGGACCGGGTGAGCGTCGAGAAGTCGTAGCGCCGCACCTTCAGCACGATGGTCCGTCCCGCCAGCCCTGCTCCCCGCAGCCTGCGCACACAGCGATCGGCGAGCCGCCGCACCTCCGTCCCGACCCGCACCCGGTCGTGAATGTCCACGTCGTACGTGTCCTCGACCGACACCGACTTCGTCTCCCGCTCGGCCACCACGGGCCGTTCGTCCCGTGCCAGGGCCATGGCGTACAGCGCGTGTCCGTGTGCCTTGCCGAGCAACCGCACCAGCTCGTCCTCCCCGGCCTCGGCGAGCTCGTCGATCGTGTGGATCCCGGCCCTGCGCAGGTGGTCACCGGTGGCGGGCCCCACCCCCGGCAGCGTCCGGACCGGGAGCGGTGCCAGCAGGGACCGCTCCCTCCCCGGCTCGATGAGCACCAGCCCGTCGGGCTTCGCCTGCTCCGAGGCGATCTTCGCCAGCATCTTGGAGGCGGCGAGCCCGACGGACCCGGTGAGCCCGGTGACCGCCCGTATGTCCGCGCGCAGTCTCGCCCCGGCCAGCCGGGCCGACCGCTCGTCCCAGGCCGCCCCGCCGGCCTCCAGGTCCACGAACGCCTCGTCCAGGCTCAAGGGCTCCACCAGCGGCGACAGCGCCCGCAGCAGCCCCATCACCTGGTCGCTGATCGACCGGTAGAACGCGAAGCGCGGCACGAGATACGCCGCGTTCGGCGCGAGCCGTCGCGCCTGCGCCATGGGCAGCGCGGAACGGATGCCGAAGAGCCGGGCCTCGTACGAAGCGGTGGCGACCACTCCACGTGGCCCGAGCCCGCCCACCACCACGGCTTTCCCCCGCAGGCTCGGCTTGGACGCCTGCTCGACCGAGGCGAAGAAGGCATCCATGTCGAGATGCAGGATGGTGGGCGCGGATCTCACATCTTCGATGCTGCCCTACGCCACTGACAATGCCCTGCCACCCGGGCCGGCCACCGGCCGCCCCGGACGCGTCCCGGACGACACGGACCGCTCAGCGGCACCGACGGCTCAAACGGCTCGGTTCCGCCGCCGCGCCAGCTCGTCCGCCGGGTTGGGCCCGATAAGCGTCTCCCCGGTGTCGACACGCTCCCCGTGCAACTGGGACAGCGCGCTCTCGACGTCCCGCCACACCACACCGACGGCGATCCCGAAGATCCCCTGGCCACCCTGGAGCAGGGCATGGACCTCATCCGGCGTGTCGCACTCGTAGACCGTGGCGCCGTCGCTCATCAGCGTCATGCGCTCCAGATCACGAAAGCCTCGCTCCCGCAGATGCTGGACGGCGGTACGGATGTTCTGCAGCGACACGCCGGTGTCCAGGAACCGCTTGACGATCTTCAGGACGACGACGTCCCGGAAGCTGTACAGCCGCTGCGTCCCGGAGCCGTGCGCGGGCCGCACACTGGGCTCGACCAGTCCCGTGCGGGCCCAGTAGTCCAGTTGCCGGTAGGTGATACCGGCGGCCGCGCAGGCCGTGGGGCCGCGATAACCGATCTCCTCGGACACCATGGACGTCGTCGCCCCTCCGCTGCTCGGCACGGCCGACGGCCGCTGCGGAGCATGATCGGCCACACTGCCGTAATGGGCATACGCCCCGCTCGCGCGGAGCTGAGGGCCTGGGTGAGGGTACGGACCTCTCGCCCCGAGACCGTGTCCGGGGGCACCCCCGGCCGTACCGTCGCCGGTGCTTCTCACGCCGACCTCCGTCCTCGACCTGCCTCCTCGACGGTAGGCAGTCACCAAGGGTGCGTCAACGATCGCCACACTCGGCACGCCGAGTGATAATCACCCTAAGAGTGGTTTCCCGTGTCCCACCGCGGGGAAAGGCTAGCCGAATGCCTTCTGTGCGGGCCGTGCGACGCCCTCGCGCGCCCCCGGCCCGAGCGGGAATCCGGCGGGACGGTCACCGCCGCTCACTGACTGCTGGAGCCGAAATCCTCCGGCGAGATCTGGTCGAGGAACTCGCGGAACTTCTCCACCTCGTCCTCCTGCTCGTCCGGAATGGCGATCCCCGCGTCGTCGAGGACCGTGTCACTGCCGTAGATCGGCGTCCCCGTGCGCAGCGCCAGCGCTATGGCGTCGGACGGCCGGGCACTGACCTCCACGCCGCTGGCGAAGACCAGCTCCGCGTAGAAGACCCCCTCGCGCAGATCCGTGATGCGCACTTCCGTGAGCTCTTGACCGACGGCTTCCAGCACGTCCTTGAAGAGGTCGTGGGTCAGCGGGCGCGCCGGAGCCATGCCCTGCTGGGCGAAGGCGATGGCCGTCGCCTCCCCCGGCCCGATCCAGATGGGGAGGTACCGGTCGCCTCCCACTTCGCGCAGCAGCACGATCGGTTGGTTCGAGGGCATTTCGACCCGGACACCTACGACATCGAGCTCGTTCACACAGCAACCCTAGGCCGTGCCCGGGACGTTTGGGTAGTCGGGCCGGGATCAGGTGGCCGATCCGGTCCCCCGGCCCCGTGCCCCTCAGGGCAGCCGCACTCCGAGCGCCGAGCTCACCAACGCGGCGTGCAGCTTCACCGTGAGACCGGCGAGCTCCTTCGCACGCGCCTGCGCATGAGCCCTGGTCTGCGGATTGCGGTGGCGTTTGAGCGGGGCGACGACCTGGTCCACCAGCCCGGCCTCCCGCTCCGCGGCGGCCTTCATCGCCCTCAGGTGTCTCGGCTCGATCCCGAACCGCCCCAACTCGGTGATGAGACCGGCGACGGTGACCGCCTCGGCGTCGTACACCTCGCCCTCGACGGGAGCGAGCAGCCCGTACGACTCCCACTCCGCGAGCTGCTCCTGGTCGATGCCGGCGGCCGCCAGCAGCTGCGCCCGCCCGATCCGGGCCGCCGTGGAGGCAGGATCGGCGGACGGCTCGGGGCCGGCTTCCCCCTCCCGCTGCCGGGACAGCACCGGCAGCGGGAGGGCCTCGCCGCGCTCCATCGCCTCCACGTGCTCACGGATCACCTTGAGCGGCAGGTAGTGGTCCCGCTGCATCCTCAGGACATGACCGAGCCGCTCGACGTCCGCCGCGCTGAACTTGCGATACCCCGAGGGGGTCCGCCGCGGCTCGATGAGCCCCTCCGACTCCAGGAAGCGGATCTTGGAGATGGTGACTTCGGGGAATTCCTCGCGCAGCGTGTTCAGCACCGTGCCGATGCTCATCAGTCCGGTTTCCGCTGCGGCGGCGCCGTGCCCGGCACCGCCGCTCGGTGTGTGAAGCATGGACCTTCCCTGGGGTCAGGGTGCCCCGGACGGAACCCGGGGAGGGTCAGTAGCCCCGCTGGCTCGCGTAGAACACCAGCCGGTACTTGCCGATCTGCACCTCGTCACCGTTCGACAGACCGACCTGATCGATGCGCTCACGGTTGACGTACGTGCCGTTCAGACTGCCCACGTCGGCCACGGTGAAGGAACCGTCCTGGCCGCGGCGGAACTCCACGTGCCGACGCGAGACCGTCACGTCGTCCAGGAAGATGTCGCTCTGCGGGTGCCGGCCGGCCGTCGTCAGATCTCCGTCCAGCAGGAAGCGGCTTCCCGAGTTCGGCCCGCGGCGCACGACCAGGAGCGCCGAACCCACCGGCAGAGCGTCGACGGCCGCCTGCGCCTCGGGCGACAGCATCGGCATCTGCGTCTGGCCGGTGACCTCCGCGTCGTAGGCCTCGAGACCGGAGATGGAGATGGTGGAGGTCGTCTCGGAGGGGCGCTCCGGGGCGACTCCGGGCCGGAGCGGAGCTCCACAGTTGGAGCAGAACCGGCTGTTCTCCGGGTTGCGGTTACCGCACCTCGCACATACCAGGACCGACATGGACGGATCCTCCTGCCCACCGGGGGCTTGGGACGCGTACGGGTCGGAGAACCCTCCACCCGTACCTGAGGTTGACGGTTGCCCGAAACCTATGCCGCTCGACTGCGCAAGGTCAACCGACGGCGCGCCCTGGCCGTCCACCTGGTCCCGGAACAGCGGACGCGAACCTTCCGTCTCCGGCTGGGCACGATGCCGGGCAGCCTCACTGTCGCGGCCTTCTCGTGCGCTCTTGCCGAACAACTTCCCAAACAACTTCACGGGCGATTCCCCTTGACCGAAACAGACCCGCCCGTGGGGCAGGACGAACCCTGACTGAACACATTGGCCGACCCGGACATCTTCACAACGTCCGTATCCACCAGACAGTTTCCACCACGCACCACCCATTCGGTGCGCCGACCCCCCGCAACCTCTTGCCCTCGCCGGTCACCCCCCATGCACCCCCGGTTCACGGGGAGGACGACCGAGCGTAGTCAGGCTGCTTCGCCGGCCGCAAGGCATCCACGACGATCTTGGCCGACCTCTCCACGGAGGCGGTGGCCTGTTCCTTCTCGAGAGTCTGCACCACACCTCCTGGGATGTTGAGCGCCGGTTCGAGATCCTGCGGCTTGCCGATGACCTTGAAACGATAGGGGGCAGTGATCTTGTTCCCGTCGACACTCACCCCATTGCCGGAATCGGACAGGTAGGTGCCCGCCACGACCCGCACGCCGTCCAACTGGATGGCCTCGGCACCGGCCGCGCGCAGCTCCTGGACGGCGTCGAGCAGCATGTTCGCCTTCACCATCCCCTTCGTGTCCTCGATGACCAACGTGATGCCGGGCCCCTGCGCGGCCACGGTGCCCGCCAGGATGCCGAGTTGCCGTTCCTTCTCGGCTGTCTGTCTCCGGGCCTCCTCGGCCTGGTCCGAGCTGTTCTCCAGCTCGTCACGCTGCTTCTCGAGCCCTTGCTTCTCATCCTCAAGACGCTCCGTGCGGTCGTCGAGTTCATCGAGGATACGGACAAGATCTTCCTGACGAGCGCCGCGCAGCGCACTGTCACCCTCGCTGTTCGAGGCGACCTGGACGGCCAGGCCGAAACCCAGGCCGAACAGCAACACGGCGACGATGAGTTGAGCCCGGGTGATCCGTGGCGGCCACAATCCCTTCACCAGTCGCTGCCGTCCGGTCAGATCGGATCCGGGCGGCTCCGGCGGTGTCCCCCCGTCCTCGACCGTCGGCGTGGGCGCGGACACGGGCGCGGGCACCTCGTCGGGCAGCTCCTTGCGGAGGCTGCCACCGGCTGCCGGGCGTGGTCCGGGTACCGAGTGTGGTCCGGCTGCCGGCTCGGGCGTCGTCCTGTCGTGCTCGTGATCGCTCATCGCCCTCACGCCCGGAACACGTGCCGGCGGATCGCCGCGGCGTTGGAGAAGATCCGGATGCCGAGGACGACCACGACCCCGGTGGACAGCTGGGCTCCCACGCCCAACTTGTCGCCGAGGAAGACGATCAGCGCGGCCACCACCACGTTCGACAGGAACGACACCACGAAGACCTTGTCGTCGAAGATGCCGTCGAGCATGGCCCGCAGCCCGCCGAAGACGGCGTCGAGCGCCGCCACGACGGCGATCGGCAGGTAAGGCTCGACGACTGCCGGAACCTCGGGCCGGACCAACAGGCCGGCCACGACTCCCACGACGAGGCCCAGTACGGCGATCACGATGTGCCCTTCTCAGTTGCAGATGTCGTCTCGGTCATCGGTTGTGCGGTTCGTACGATCACACTCGGCGCGGCGGGCAGCCGGAGGGCGTCCTCCACCGAAAGTTCGGTGCGGATGTCGTAGCTCTCCTCCAGGGCCTGCAGATACAGCCCGTCCGCACTGTTCTGGAACCGGCTGCTCAGCTGTCGGCCGTCCCCCACCGCGAGCACCGTGTACGGCGGTACCAGCGGCCTGTTGTCGACCAGTATCGCGTCTCCCGCGGCCCTGATCGCAGACAGAGCGGTCAGCCGCTGCCCATTGATCGAGACGGCCTCGGCACCGGACTCCCACAGCCCGTTGACCACGCGTTGCATGTCACGGTCGCGGACCCGCCCGGTGTCGGAGAAACCGGAGGTCGACCGCGCGTCGCCGTCCCCGCCCACGCTCGTGTCCTTGGCGTCGTTCACCACGAGCTTCACTCCGGGGCCGTGCACCGCGACGGCACCCGCCAGGACGCCCACCAGTTCGGTGCGGTCGCCCTCACCGCTGTGCCTGAGCGCCTCGCGCTGCCGCGCGCCCACATCGTCACGGAGTGCGTCGACGCCGTCCTTGAGCTTGTCCGCCGCCTCGGTCTCGCGGTCGATCCTGTCGATCAG
This sequence comes from Streptomyces sp. GDS52, assembly GCF_052246875.1. Lineage (NCBI taxonomy): Bacteria > Bacillati > Actinomycetota > Actinomycetes > Kitasatosporales > Streptomycetaceae > Streptomyces > Streptomyces sp. GDS52. The sequence continues at coordinate 6,251,578 of NZ_CM125966.1, read as the reverse complement.
TTCCTCGCGCTCCTTGGCGACGACGGGGGCCGCCACCCTGGCTTGCGCGGCTCCGACGGTCACGACCAGAGCGGCGAGCACCAGACCACCGGCGAGCCCCAGTTTCGCCCTGAGGGTCTTCGGCATACCGCCGCTGCCGTCGGCCTGCTTTCGCGCGGCGGCCTCGGCGTATCCCTCGTCGAGGCTGTGGTCCATCACGTTGGTGAGCAACGACATGGACGCGTCCGGGCGCGGAGGCCGCTGGGGTGTGCTCCGAACGGGGGATTGCTGCGGCATGCCGCACATCGTCGCACGCCACGGCCACTACCTCCGAACGGCCCTACCGGCGTGCCGGACAGGCCCCGTTGGGGGCACTTGTCCGGCACGCACGTGTACCGCTGGTTCTGCCGTTCCGCCTATCGTCCCGCGCTGTCCACGACGGCCGCCCACTCGTCGAGCAGGGCCTGGGCGGAGGCGTCGTCGGGTCCCTCCGCCCACAGGTGGGTGACCGCCTCCGCCGGGTCGGGCAGCACCATCACCCAGCGGCCGTCGGGCTCCACCACGCGTACACCGTCCGTGGTGTCCACGAAGCGTTCACCGGCCTCCTCGACGACCCGCCGCATCACCAGTCCCTTGACGGCCCACGGAGTCGCCAGATCGCGCTTGATCACGTGCGCGCGCGGGATCCGCGCGTCGATCTGGCTGAGCGTGAGCTGCGTCCTCGCCACCAGACCGATGAGCCGGACGAAGGCCGCAGTGCCGTCGTAGACCCGGCTGAACTCCGGGACGATGAAACCGCCCTTGCCGTCACCGCCGAAGATCGTCCCCTCTTCCCCGCCCACGCGCGTCAGGTCGTCGGGCGAGGTGGTCGTCCACTCCACCTGCGTGCCGTGGTAGGCCGCCACCTGTTCGGCGATCCTGGTGGTGGTCACGGGGAGCGCGACCCTGCCGCTGCGCCGCTCGGCCGCGATGAGGTCGAGCAGGACGAGCAGCGCCCGGTCGTCCTCGACGATCCTCCCCTTCTCGTCGACCAGGGACAGCCGCTCGCCGACGGGGTCGAACCGCACACCGAACGCGGCACCGGAGGACGCCACCATCTCACCGAGCCGCACCAGCCCCGAGCGTCGCATATCGGCCGTCTCGGTCGGCCTGGACTCGTTCAGGCCGGGGTTGATGGTCAGCGAGTCGACACCGAGTTTGCCGAGCAGACTCGGCAGGACGAGCCCCGCGCTGCCGTTCGACGCGTCCACGACGACCTTCAGCCCGGACTCCGCGATTCCCGTGGTGTCGACGTTCCGCAGCAGTGACCCGGTGTACGAATCGAAGACACTCGCCGGGAAGTGCAGATCACCGATCTCTCCCGGGAACGCACGCCGGTACTCCTGTCGCGCGAACACCCGGTCCAGTTTGCGCTGGCTGCCTTGCGAGAGGTCGGCGCCCTGTCCGTCGAAGAACATGATGTCGACCGAGTCGGGCACGCCGAGTGTGGTGCGGATCATGATGCCGCCCGCGCTGCCCCGCGCGGTCTGCTGCCGGGCCACGGGCAACGGTACGTTCTCCAGGTCCCGTACGTCGATGGCACTGGCCTGCAACGCGGAGATGACCGCACGCTTCAGGGCACGGGCACCACGGGAGTGGTCCCGGGCCGTGGTGACCGTCGACCCCTTCTTCAGCGTCGTCGCGTAGGCACCGGCCAGCCGCACGGCGAGTTCCGGAGTGATCTCGACGTTCAGGATTCCGGAGACCCCACGGGCTCCGAAGAGATGTGCCTGCCCTCTGGACTCCCAGATGACCGAGGTGTTGACGAAGGCGCCCGCCTCGATCGTCTTGAACGGGTAGACCCGCACATTCCCTTGGACGATCGATTCCTCGCCGATCAGGCATTCGTCGCCGATGACGGCGCCGTCCTCGATCCGCGCCGCGCGCATGACGTCGGTGTTCCTGCCCAGGACACAGCCCCGCAGGTTGCTGTGCGGGCCGACGTACACGTTGTCGTGGACGACGGTCTTGTGCAGGAAGGCCCCGCTCTTCACGACGACGTTGGATCCCACGATCGTGTGCTCACGGATCTCGGCGCCGGCCTCGACCTTGGCGTAGTCACCGATGTAGAGCGGACCGCGCAAGACGGCATCGGGATGCACCTCGGCACCCTCGGCCACCCATACACCCGGCGAGATCTCGAAACCGTCGATATCGACGTCGACCTTGCCCTCCAGGACGTCGGCCTGTGCCTTCACGTAGCTCTCATGGGTGCCGACATCTTCCCAGTAGCCTTCGGCGATAAAGCCGTAGACGGGTTTGCCTTCCTTCATCAGCTGCGGGAAGACGTCACCGGACCAGTCGACGGGCACATCCGGCTCGACATAGTCGAAGACCTCGGGCTCCATGACGTAGATCCCGGTGTTCACCGTGTCGGAGAAGACCTGCCCCCAGGTCGGCTTCTCCAGGAAACGCTCGACCTTGCCCTGCTCGTCCACGATGGTGATACCGAATTCCAGCGGATTGGGCACCCGGGTCAGGCAGACCGTGACCAGCGCGCCCTTTTCCTTGTGGAAATTGATCAGCTCAGTGAGGTCGAAATCCGTCAGAGCATCACCGGAGATGACAAGGAAGGTGTCGTCCTTCAATGCCTCTTCGGCGTTCTTGACGCTTCCCGCGGTACCGAGTGGCTTCTCCTCATTGGCATAGGTGAGCTCCATTCCGAGCTCTTCGCCGTCACCGAAGTAGTTCTTGACCAGCGATGCCAGGAACTGGACGGTCACAACGGTTTCGTTGAGCCCATGCTTTTTGAGCAACCGCAGAACGTGCTCCATGATCGGCTGGTTGGCCACCGGCAGGAGCGGCTTGGGCATGCTTGAGGTCATGGGGCGAAGGCGTGTGCCTTCACCCCCGGCCATCACGACGGCCTTCATGTCGGAAGCGCCCTCCTCTAAGAGACGACGGTCTAGCCGACTTCACCCACCAAGATTGTCCCGCACGTTTCGACTGCGGGCCATCGCGCCACTCTGCGCGTGCCAGTCAGCGAGTTCAGCCGGCCATGGCGTCCGCACGCACCAGGCGGCGGACTTGAACCACATAGAGGACTCCTGCCCACCAGTACAGCGTTGTACCCCATCCGGCGAACGCCCATCCGAAAACAGCGGCAAGTGACGAGATCCAGCCGCTGCCGTCGCTGAGCAGAAGCAAGGGGAAGGCATACATCAGGTTGAAGGTGGCCGCCTTCCCGAGGAAGTTCACCTGCGGCGGCGGATAGCCGTGCCGCCGGAGGACACCCACCATCACCAGCAGAACCAGCTCACGTGCCAGTAGTACGACCGTCAACCAGAGCGGAAGAATCTCGCGCCAGGTGAGTCCGAGCAGAGTCGACAGGATGTAGAGTCGGTCGGCCGCAGGATCAAGAAGCCGGCCGAGGCTGCTGATCTGATTCCACCGTCGCGCGAGTTTGCCGTCCAGGTAGTCACTGACACCGCTCAGCGCGAGCACCAGAAGCGCCCAGCCGTCGCTCTTCGGGCCGCCGAACTCAGGCCTGAGGATCAACCACAGGAAGAGAGGGACGCCGAGAAGCCGCGCCATGCTGAGGATGTTCGGGATGGTGAGGACACGGTCCGTCTGGACGCGAGTCTCCTGGACCTCCACCCGGGGGCCTCCTGTGGGAAACGTACCAATGATGCTCACTGACCCTACCTCAATACAAAAAAGCTCTGGCTCTTGGGCTGCGTGCCCAAGAGCCAGAGCTCTAAAAGAAGTTCGGCGGCGTCCTACTCTCCCACAGGGTCCCCCCTGCAGTACCATCGGCGCTATAAGGCTTAGCTTCCGGGTTCGGAATGTAACCGGGCGTTTCCCCTACGCTATGACCACCGAAACACTATGAAACACTCAACCGCACCACGCCGTGGCCCGGCATGGGGTCGTTCGTGGTTTCAGAACCAACACAGTGGACGCGAGCAACTGAGGACAAGCCCTCGGCCTATTAGTACCGGTCAACTCCACACCTTACGGCGCTTCCATATCCGGCCTATCAACCCAGTCGTCTACTGGGAGCCTTACCCCATCAAGTGGGTGGGAGCCCTCATCTCGAAGCAGGCTTCCCGCTTAGATGCTTTCAGCGGTTATCCCTCCCGAACGTAGCCAACCAGCCATGCCCTTGGCAGGACAACTGGCACACCAGAGGTTCGTCCGTCCCGGTCCTCTCGTACTAGGGACAGCCCTTCTCAAGACTCCTGCGCGCGCAGCGGATAGGGACCGAACTGTCTCACGACGTTCTAAACCCAGCTCGCGTACCGCTTTAATGGGCGAACAGCCCAACCCTTGGGACCGACTCCAGCCCCAGGATGCGACGAGCCGACATCGAGGTGCCAAACCATCCCGTCGATATGGACTCTTGGGGAAGATCAGCCTGTTATCCCCGGGGTACCTTTTATCCGTTGAGCGACGGCGCTTCCACAAGCCACCGCCGGATCACTAGTCCCGACTTTCGTCCCTGCTCGACCCGTCGGTCTCACAGTCAAGCTCCCTTGTGCACTTACACTCACCACCTGATTGCCAACCAGGCTGAGGGAACCTTTGGGCGCCTCCGTTACTCTTTAGGAGGCAACCGCCCCAGTTAAACTACCCATCAGACACTGTCCCTGATCCGGATCACGGACCCAGGTTAGACATCCAGCACGACCAGACTGGTATTTCAACGACGACTCCCCCACCACTGGCGTGGCGGGCTCACAGTCTCCCAGCTATCCTACACAAGCCGAACCGAACACCAATATCAAACTGTAGTAAAGGTCCCGGGGTCTTTCCGTCCTGCTGCGCGAAACGAGCATCTTTACTCGTAGTGCAATTTCACCGGGCCTATGGTTGAGACAGTCGAGAAGTCGTTACGCCATTCGTGCAGGTCGGAACTTACCCGACAAGGAATTTCGCTACCTTAGGATGGTTATAGTTACCACCGCCGTTTACTGGCGCTTAAGTTCTCAGCTTCGCCCCACCGAAATGGAGCTGACCGGTCCCCTTAACGTTCCAGCACCGGGCAGGCGTCAGTCCGTATACCTCGCCTTACGGCTTCGCACGGACCTGTGTTTTTAGTAAACAGTCGCTTCTCGCTGGTCTCTGCGGCCACCCCCAGCTCACACTGCAAGAGTGCTCACCGGTGATGGCCCCCCTTCTCCCGAAGTTACGGGGGCATTTTGCCGAGTTCCTTAACCATAGTTCACCCGAACGCCTCGGTATTCTCTACCTGACCACCTGAGTCGGTTTAGGGTACGGGCCGCCATGAAACTCGCTAGAGGCTTTTCTCGACAGCATAGGATCATCCACTTCGCCACAATCGGCTCGGCATCGGGTCTCACCCTGGATGAGTGGCGGATTTGCCTACCACTCGGGCTACACCCTTACCCCGGGACAACCACCGCCCGGGCTGGACTGCCTTCCTGCGTCACCCCATCACTCACCTACTGCAGGTCTGGTCCGTCGGCTCCACCACTCCCCTCAACTCCGAAGAGATCGGGGCGGCTTCACGGACTTAGCATCGCCTGGTTCGATGTCTTGCGCTTCACAGCGGGTACCGGAATATCAACCGGTTGTCCATCGACTACGCCTGTCGGCCTCGCCTTAGGTCCCGACTTACCCTGGGCAGATCAGCTTGACCCAGGAACCCTTGGTCAATCGGCGCACACGTTTCTCACGTGTGTATCGCTACTCATGCCTGCATTCTCACTCGTGAACCGTCCACAACTCGCTTCCGCGGCTGCTTCACCCGGCACACGACGCTCCCCTACCCATCACGATCCCCGTTGGGGGTTGATATCGCAATGACACGACTTCGGCGGTACGCTTGAGCCCCGCTACATTGTCGGCGCGGAATCACTAGACCAGTGAGCTATTACGCACTCTTTCAAGGATGGCTGCTTCTAAGCCAACCTCCTGGTTGTCTGTGCGACTCCACATCCTTTCCCACTTAGCGTACGCTTGGGGGCCTTAGTCGATGCTCTGGGCTGTTTCCCTCTCGACCATGGAGCTTATCCCCCACGGTCTCACTGCCGCGCTCTCACTTACCGGCATTCGGAGTTTGGCTAAGGTCAGTAACCCGGTAGGGCCCATCGCCTATCCAGTGCTCTACCTCCGGCAAGAAACACGCGACGCTGCACCTAAATGCATTTCGGGGAGAACCAGCTATCACGGAGTTTGATTGGCCTTTCACCCCTAACCACAGGTCATCCCCCAGGTTTTCAACCCTGGTGGGTTCGGTCCTCCACGAAGTCTTACCTCCGCTTCAACCTGCCCATGGCTAGATCACTCCGCTTCGGGTCTTGAGCGTGCTACTGAAGCGCCCTGTTCGGACTCGCTTTCGCTACGGCTTCCCCACCCGGGTTAACCTCGCAACACACCGCAAACTCGCAGGCTCATTCTTCAAAAGGCACGCAGTCACGACATGCAGGCAAGCCTGCATGCGACGCTCCCACGGCTTGTAGGCACACGGTTTCAGGTACTATTTCACTCCGCTCCCGCGGTACTTTTCACCATTCCCTCACGGTACTGTCCGCTATCGGTCACCAGGGAATATTTAGGCTTGACGGGTGGTCCCGCCGGATTCACACGGGATTTCT
>NZ_CM125966.1:4385000-6242500 GCF_052246875.1 Streptomyces sp. GDS52 | reverse complement strand
GCGGGTTTTCCTCCGGGCGCTTCCCTTCGGTCTTGCGTTTCCGACTCTATCAGTGTTTTTCCGACCCCCTGACCACCGTCCTGCAGGCATGCAGAAGGTGATCTCGAGATAAGATCTGATGAGTTGGGCCGCCGAGAGGCAGGATGCATGTGATCGCATCGCTCACCCTCAGGCAGGTGCTCGACTGTACATGGGGCCGCGGAGTGGGCGCAAATCACTGCGAGATGTGGTCTAGACCTCTAATCAGTTCTCTCGCACGGAACCGGTACTACCTATGACATACCCTGCATCACAGTGCGCCGTCCGAGAAAGTAGTGACGGGCTCCTACAGATCTCCGCCTCTGGGAGGCTTCCCATGACCACCGTGACGTCCCCGCTCGCAGGACGGGCCATCGGACTGGAGTCCGTGCCCGATCCCGTCTTCTCCGGGGCCATGGTCGGCCCAGGTACAGCGATCGACCCTGTACGGGAGCCCTCCGCAGCCGTCTCCCCCGTGGACGGTGTCATCGTCTCTCTCCACCCGCATGCGTTCGTCGTCGTCGACGAGAGTGGACACGGTGTGCTGACGCATCTCGGCATCGACACCGTGCAGCTCAACGGCGAGGGCTTCGAGCTGCTCGTCAACAAGGGCGACACCGTGACCCGTGGTCAGAGCATCGTGCGCTGGGACCCTGCCGCCGTCGAGGCCGCCGGCAAGTCCCCGGTGTGCCCGGTCGTGGCCCTGGAAGCCACCGCGGACGCTCTCTCCGAGCTGCGTGACGACGGCGAAGTGAAGGCCGGCGACAGTCTCTTCTTCTGGAAGTGACGTCAGTGCCGTTCCATTGACGGCGAGCAGGGCAACCAACTCGGTGGCGTGAGCCGCCGCATTATCGGAGACGGGTGAGATGGAGACAACGCTGCGAGGCGTCGGCGTGAGCCACGGTGTGGCGATCGGCGAGGTTCGGCACATGGGAACGGCCGTGCTCGAACCGCCGGCCAGGCAGATCCAGGCGGAAGAGGCGGAGCGTGAACAGGGACGCGCCCGCAAGGCCGTGGAGGCTGTGGCGGCCGACCTGATGGCGCGCGGCAATCTGGCGGGCGGTGAGGCCCAAGCGGTCCTCGAGGCTCAGGCCATGATGGCCCAGGACCCCGAGCTGATGACGGACGTGGAGCGCCGTATCTCTGCGGGCAGCACTGCCGAGCGTGCGGTGTACGACGCGTTCGCCGCGTACCGCGAGCTGCTGGCCGCCGCCGGTGAGTATCTGGCGGGCCGTGTGGCCGATCTCGACGACGTTCGGAACCGGATCGTCGCGCGGCTGCTCGGCGTACCGATGCCGGGTGTCCCGGACAGTGACGAGCCGTACGTCCTGGTGGCTCGGGATCTGGCGCCGGCGGACACGGCGCTGCTGGACCCCACCCTGGTGCTCGGCTTTGTGACTGAGGAAGGTGGGCCCACCAGCCACAGCGCGATCCTGGCGCGGGCGCTCGGTGTGCCGGCCGTGGTGGCCCTGCCGGGTGCGGGTGAGCTCGCCGAGGGGACGATGATCGCGGTGGACGGCAGCACCGGTGAGATCTTCGTGAACCCGAGCAAGGAGAAGAAGGGGCAGCTCGAGGCTGCGGCGGCCGCGCGCAGGGCGTCGCTGAGCGCGTCGACCGGGCCCGGTGCGACCGCCGACGGTCACACGGTGCCGCTGCTGGCGAACATCGGCGGTCCGGCGGATGTGGCGGCCGCGGTCGAGGCGGGCGCGGAGGGCGTCGGCCTCTTCCGCACCGAGTTCCTCTTCCTGGACGACAGCAAGAACGCCCCCTCCGAGGAGAAGCAGGTCGAGGCCTACCGTCAGGTGCTCGAGGCCTTCCCCGAGGGCCGTGTGGTGGTGCGCGTGCTGGACGCGGGCGCGGACAAGCCGCTGGACTTCCTCACCCCGGCCGATGAGCCGAACCCGGCACTGGGTGTGCGTGGTCTGCGGTCGCTGCTCGACCACCCGGAGGTACTGCGTACCCAGCTGTCGGCGCTGGCCAAAGCCGCGGAGGGGTTGTCCGTCCAGCTCGAGGTGATGGCCCCGATGGTGGCGGACCGTACCGACGCCAAGGCTTTCGCCGACGCGTGCCGTGAGGCGGGCCTGCGTGCGAAGTTCGGTGCGATGGTCGAGATTCCGTCGGCCGCGTTGCGTGCGCGCTCGATCCTGCAGGAGGTCGAGTTCCTTTCCCTGGGGACGAATGACCTCGCGCAGTACACGTTCGCCGCGGACCGTCAGGTGGGCGCGGTGTCCCGGCTGCAGGATCCGTGGCAGCCCGCGCTGCTCGACCTGGTGGCGCTGTCCGCCGAGGCGGCGAAGGCCGAGGGCAAGAGCTGCGGTGTCTGCGGTGAGGCCGCTTCCGACCCGCTGCTCGCTTCGGTGCTGACCGGTCTGGGTGTCACCTCCCTCTCCATGGGCGCGGCGTCCATCCCTTATGTGCGTGCGGCGCTGGCGAAGTTCACGCTGGCTCAGTGCGAGCGGGCCGCGGCGGCGGCTCGCGCGACCGACAGCGCCGAAGAGGCCCGCAGGGCCGCTCAGGCAGTGCTGTCGGGCGAGTAGCCGGCCGGGCAGGCAGGTAGATCGGCCGGCCCGCTCTTCGTGAGGGGCGCTCCAGGTGCTGGGGCGCCCCTTTTCCTTCCCTCCGATCCTCCGATCCCCTTTTGCGTTTTCCGTTCGTGTTCAGTGGCGGTGGGTCGGGCCCGGGCTCCCGTCCGCGAGGTCGGGCGGCTCGCAGTAGTCGACGTTGGACTCGGGTGAGATGAGGTCTCCGGATTCCACGTCGGTGCAGTAGGCGTCGAAGACCTCTCCCGCGGTGAGGGGTTCGAGGCCGTGGGCGCGCAGCCGCCAGCCGTGGATGCGGTCGGCGGTGCCTGGTGCGGTGGTCCGCATGACGAGTCCGCCCGGGCTGCCGGTGGCGAGGCCGACTGCCAGCACCGTGGTGAATTCGAGGAGCTCGGCGTCGTCCAGCTCCATATGTCCGTCGTTGTCGTCGGCGTGCAGGACGGCGACCAAGGTCTGGGGCGGTCCGGAGACACTGCAGACGAGGTGCCGGTTGCCGGGTCCCGCGGTGTCGAGGATGCGGACGATCAGCTGGGAGGCGCGGGCGAAGGCCTCGCGGCCCAGGTCCTCACCACACGAGGCGCAGGCGCCGAGGCGGGCGAGGAGGGTGGTCGCGTACTCCCAGGTCGCCCGGCGGACCGCCTCGTCGACGAGGGCGGGCAGGAGGTCGGCCAACGGCTGTCCCTCGTAGGGGACGGTGGGTCCGGTGGCCGCGAGTTCGGCGGTGAAGCGGGTGCGGCTGGTGCGGCGGTCGGGGTCGAGGCCCGAGCGCGCGCAGAATGCCGCGTACTCCTCGGGGTCGAAGAGGGCCAGTGTCGTGTGGTCGCCCTGCAGGGCACGTGTCCTGAGGACGGCCTCCATCTGTTCGAGGTACACGGCGTGGTCGTCGAAGACGAAGCTTCGGTAGTGCCGCATGGCACGGAAGTCGTGCTCGTCCGTCAGCACCCCGATGGTGCCCGCGATTTCCCGGCGCAGGACACGTCGGACGGTTCGGTGGTCGGTGTACGTCATGTCTCCCCCTGCACAGTCGATCAGTACTCACTCACAGTAACCGGGAGCACTGACAGCGGCGTACGGCGGTGACGGTGGGTGGCGACGGGCCGGCCGGGTGACCGGCCGGTCCTCGTCCGGGGAGGGTCAGGTGCGTCGGCGGGCCAGGTCCTCGTAGAACGTGAGCAGGGCCAGGTCGTCGACGGACCCCGGGTTGACCGCCTTCTCCAGCGGCGTGCCCTGGAGGAGGCGTTTGACCGGGACCTCGATGCGCTTGCCGGTCAGGGTGTGCGGCACCCCGGGGACCTCGATGATCTCGTCCGGGACGTGGCGTGGCGACAGTTGCTCACGGATGGTCCGCCGGATGAGTCCCTTCAGGTCCTCGTCGAGCACGGTGCCCGGTGTCAGGTGCACGAACAGGGGCATCCAGTAGCCGCCGTCGGGCTGTTCGACGCCGATGACGAGGGATTCCTTGATCTGAGGAAGACGTTCGACGGCCTCGTAGATGTCCGCCGATCCCATGCGGACGCCCTGGCGGTTGAGCGTGGAGTCGGAGCGGCCGTGGATGACGACGGAACCGCGCGAGGTGAGGGTGATCCAGTCGCCGTGCCGCCACACGCCGGGGTAGGTGTCGAAGTAACTGTCGTGGTAGCGGCTGCCGTCGGGGTCGTTCCAGAAGTGGATCGGCATGGACGGCATCGGGTGGGTGACCACGAGTTCGCCGACCTCGTCGGTCAGGGGTGTGCCGCTCGGGTCCCAGGACTGCAGGTCGGTGCCCAGACCGGGTGCCTGCAGCTCGCCGATGTACACGGGGAGGGTGGGTACGGCTCCCGCGAAGCAGGAGCAGACGTCCGTACCGCCGCTGACGGAGGCGATCCACAGGTCGGCCCCGCTCTCGGCGAACTCGTCGTGCAGCCAGCGGAAGCCGTCGGGCGGCAGGGGGGAGCCGGTGGTGGCGACGCACTGCACCGCGGAGAGGTCGAAGTCGCGGGCGGGGTGCACGTCGGCCTTGCGGCAGGCCATGACGTACGCGGCGGAGGTGCCGTAGAAGGTGGCGCCGGTGCGTTCGGCGATCCGCCACTGGGCGCCCGTGTCCGGGTAGCCGGGACTGCCGTCGTACAGGACGATCGTCGTTCCGGTGAGGAGGCCGGAGACGAGGAAGTTCCACATCATCCAGCCGGTCGACGTGTACCAGAAGAAACGGTCCTCCGGACCCAGGTCGCAGTGCAGTCCGAGCTGCTTGAGGTGTTCGACCAGGATGCCGCCCTGGGACTGGACGATCGCCTTCGGCAGTCCGGTGGTACCGGACGAGTAGAGCACCCACAACGGATGCTCGAAAGGCACCTGCTCGAAGACCGGTTCGGTGTCCGCGGAGGTCAGGGCCGACCAGTCCAGCGCTCCGTCGGGGGCGTCGGTCCCGAGCAGGGGGATGTGCACGACCGCACGCAGGGTGGGCAGTTCACGGCGGAGTTCGGCGACGACGTCGCGGCGGTCGTGCTCCTTTCCGCCGTAGCGGTATCCGTCGACGGTGAACAGGACGACCGGTTCGACCTGCTGGAAACGGTCGAGCACGCTGCGGGCGCCGAAATCGGGTGCGCAGGAGGTCCACACGCCGCCCACCGCCGCGGTGGCCAGGAAGGCGACGACGGCCTGCGGGATGTTGGGGAGGTAGCCGCTGACGCGGTCTCCGGGACGTACGCCCAGGGCGCGCAGCTCGGCGGCGAGGGAGCCGACCCGGCGGCGCAGCTCGGCCCAGGTGACGGGCCTGGGGTCATGGGTCTCGTCGACGTGCAGGAGCGCCGGCTCGTCCGCGCGGGCGGCCGCCGCGCGGAGGGCGTGTTCGGCGTAGTTGAGGGTGGCACCGGGGAACCACTGGGCGCCGGGCATCGAGCGGTCGCCCAGCACGCGTGCGTAGGGGGTCGAGAAGCGGACGTCGAACCACTCCGTGACGGCCTTCCAGAAGGTTTCCGGCTCGTCCACGGACCAGCGGTGCAGTGCCGCGTAACCGCCCTCGGCGGGGGCACCGTGCCGCTCGGCGGCCCATGCCTGGAACGTGGTGATCCTGGCCCGGGCGATGCGCTGTGGATCAGGCTGCCAGAGCGGCTGGGGGTTCTCGGTCGACATGGTCGGCTCCCGGACTGTGCGCGTCGTGTGCGTCCTGCGCGCACGGGCTGGGGTGTGCGCGTGACGCGGCTGACAGGAACGATGCCATGTGATCGTCTTCGGAACCAGGGTGCGCCCCCGCGACCCGTGTCGTGAAGATGTGACCCGATCATGGGTGAACGGCAGTTGAACGACACCCGTGTGACGTGCACGCAATGGCAGGGTGAGCACCATGGACGGTCGTGGCCTGGTGCGTTCGGTGAGATCGGTCGGTTCGGTGGGCGCGGCACGGGGGTTGCGTACCGTACGGGCGGCGTGGCGCAGGCGACAGGCCGACGCCGCCGGGCTGCCGCCCCGGGGGACGGAGCGCGCACGGACGCCCGGACAGGTGCGGGAGGTGGAGCCCGGGCCCGGGGGCGGTGTCGTCCGGTTCAGCCGCTCCGAGCTGCGGATCCTCGTCGCCGTGAACGGCGCCGTCTTCTGGGGCTGGGACGGGGCGGCTCCCGAGCCGTCGTACGCGCTGGCCGGCCGCTGTCCCGATCCGGATCCGCGGGCGGTGCTGGAGCCGGACACGGACGGCGGCTGGCGTGTGGTCGCCGAGCGGGTGACGGTCGCCGTCTCACGGCTCGGCTCGGTGGAGGTGCTCACCCCGGGAGGCGTGGTGCTGCGGCGTGATCTGCCGCCGCGCTGGTGGGAGCCGACAGGAGGGGGCACCGCGCGCTGGATGCAGCGGTCGGAGGTGCGGGCGGACGCCCGGTTCTTCGGGCTCGGGGGGCGCGCTTTCGGGCCGGGGCTGCGGGACGGCACCTACCGGTTGTGGAACACGGGCCCCGGTCGCGCTGTCGGGCCCGGTGACGATCCGCGCCCCATCACGATGCCGGTGCAGCTGGTGGTGGCCGACGCGGGCACGCATCTCGCGTTCCACGACAGTTCGTGGGACGGCACGGTGACCCTGCGGGAGGGCGCGGAGGGCGCCGGCTCCGGGCACGACCGGACCGGGACGAGCACGCTGCGGATGGACGGGGGCCCGCTGCGCTGCTGGGTGATGGTGGGCACCCCCGCACGGGTGCTGCTCGCCTGGGGTTCGCTGACCGGTGCGCCCGCGCTGCCGCCCGCGTGGGCGCTCGGCCACCATCACGCGCGGTGGGGCCGGGGCGGCGAGCAGGAGGTGCGGCGGACCGTCGCCCGCTACCGGGAGCACGGGTTGCCGCTCGACGCCGTCCATCTGGGCGTCGACCACCACGACGCGCACCAGGTGTTCACCGTCGACCGGGAGCGGTTCCCGAGGCTGCCGGCGCTCGCCGACGAGCTGCGGCGGGACGGGATCCGGCTGGTGTCGGCCATCGGCCCGGCGGTCGCCGCCGAGGGCGGCGACGCCGTGCACGACTCGGGTGCGGCGCAGGAGGCGTTCGTGCGGGGCGCCTCGGGAGAGGTCGTTCAGGGCGTCTCCTGGTCCGGAGACGTGGTGTTCCCGGACTTCACCCACGCGCGCGTGCGCCGGTGGTGGGGCGGTCTGTACACGGAGCGGCTGGAGCAGGGTTTCGCGGGTTTCTGGCACGACCTGAACGAGCCGACGTCGTTCACCGCGTTCGGGGAGCCGACGCTTCCCCGTTCGGCACGGCACGCCCTGGACGGGCGGGGCGGCGATCATCGTGAGGCGCACAACGTGTACGCGCTGTGCATGGCCAGGGCGGCCTACGAGGGGCTGCGGACGCTGGTGCCGCAGGAGCGGCCGTTCGTGTTCTCGCGTTCGGGGTGGGCCGGGATGCAGCGCTACGGAGGGACGTGGTCGGGGGAGGTGGCCACGGGCTGGCCCGGGCTGCGGGCCTCCCTCGCCCTGGTGATGGGGCTCGGGTTGTGCGGTGTCCCGTATGCGGGGCCGGACGTCGGCGGGGTCGACGGGGACGCGTCCGCAGAGCTGTATCTGCGGTGGCTCCAGCTGGGTGCCCATCTGCCGCTGTTCCGCACGCACGCGGGGGCGGGGAACAGGGAGCCGTGGGAGTTCGGTGCCGAGGTGGTGCGGCACGCGCGCGCGGCCCTCGTCGGGCGTCGCCGGCTGCAACCGTACTTCGTGACGCTGGCCCATCTGGCCCGGCACACCGGGGCTCCCTGTGTGCGGCCGCTGTGGTGGTCGGCGCCGGAGGAGCGCGCGTTGCGCGACTGCGGGGACACCTTCCTGCTCGGTGACTGTCTGCTGGTGGCACCGGTGCTGGTGCCGGGGGTGGAACGGCGTACGGTGCGGCTGCCCGGCGGGCGTTGGTACGAGTCGGCTACGGGACGGGCGTACGACGGGCCCGCCCAGGTGCTGGTCGACGCGCCCCTGGACCGCATTCCGGTGTTCGCCCGTGCGGGCGCCGTGATTCCCGTGCGCGGGCAGGACGGGGGGCTGGAGCTGGAGGTGTGGGCGCCCGTGCGGGGGCGGACCGGGGGCGGGACGGTCGTCGCGGATGTCGGCGACGGCTGGGAGGAGCCGGAGATCGAGCGGTACGGCGTCCGCTGGGCGGGAGCCCGGATCGTCGTCGAGCGGGAGGGGAAGGGCGGCGCCCGCGAGTCGCCCTACCCGGTGCGGGTGCGCGGGCTCGGGCCGCGCTGAGCCGTGCCGGGGCGGGCCGACGTCAGATGTACCGGCCCTCGAACCAGGCCCGCGCGGCCCGCGTGTGCAGCGGGAAGGCGAGCTCCTCCGCGCGGCGCAGCAGGTGCCGGCCTTCCGTCTCGTCCGTGGCGGCGAAGGCCGGCAGGCCTTCCGCGGGACGTTCCGGGAGAAGACCGAACAGCAGGAGGTGTCCGTCGGGCGCACTCATGGCGTCCGCGAGCCGCACCTCCCGGCTCGTCGCGTCGATGCCGGTCTCCTCACGGAGTTCGCGTACGACGGCCTGGCGCCAGTCCTCCCGGTCGTCGATGTACCCGCCGGGCAGGGCCGTGCCTCCGCGCGCGGGGGCGATGGAGCGGGTGATGACGACCAGGGCGGTGCCCTTCGCGTCGTACACGGGCTGGAGGGCGACCGCGACCGGCAGCGGGTTGCGATAGGCGACGGCACCGCATGCCGGGCAGCGCCGGGGCCAGCCGGAGACGCCCGCGCCGAAGGACGTGCCGCAGCTCGAACAGTGGGAGTCCGGCACGGGGGCGAGGTCCGGGCCGGGGGTTCGGTTTCTGGGCACGGGCGGACTGTAGCCGATCACGGCGGGGGTGTCTTCGGAGTGTCTCGAGGAGCAGCCCGTCGGCCCGTTGTCCCCCCTGTGTGCGGGAGGTACGGGACACGTCCGGGTGCGCTTCAGACGGTGACGGTCCGGCGGCGCTGGGCCGCCTGTGCCATGGCGTGCTGGACGACACCGATGAGCACTTCCTTGACCGACTCGCGGTCCCGGGCATCGCCCATCACGAGCGGTACGTGCGCGTCGAGGTCGAGGGCCCGTCGGACGTCCTCGACCGGGTGACGCGGGGCTCCCTCGAAGCAGTTGACGCCGACGAGGAACGGTATGGAGCGCCGCTCGAAGTAGTCGACGGCCGCGAAGCAGTCCTCCAGCCGCCGGGTGTCGGCGAGCACCACAGCCCCGAGGGCACCCTCGGCCAGCTCGTCCCACATGAACCAGAACCGCTCCTGGCCGGGAGTCCCGAAGAGGTACAGCACCAGATCCTCGCGGAGCGTGATGCGGCCGAAGTCCATGGCCACGGTGGTGGTGTTCTTCGCCTCCACACCACTGAGGTCGTCGACCGGGCGTCCCGCCTCGGTGAGCAGTTCCTCGGTGCGCAGCGGCCTGATCTCGCTGACCGCTCCGACGAGCGTGGTCTTGCCCACGCCGAAGCCACCGGCCACCAGGATCTTGAGCGTGACGGGCTCGACCGGGGGTTTGCCGCGCTCAGAACGCCCGAAGATCATCGTTCTTCTCTCCTGCTCGGTGGGGGTCGGGCGGTGGACCGTATCCTCCGCCGCCGGGGGTTTCGATGACGAGTACGTCGCCGGCGCGGACGTCCGCCGAGTCGCTTCCGCCGAGTTCGGTGACGCTGCCGTCCGCGTGGTCGACCCGGTTGGCACCGGGCGCACCGGGCGCACCGCCCGCCATGCCGTACGGAGGGACCCTGCGGTGCTGGGACAGCGTGGAGACGGTCATGGGTTCCAGGAACCGGATGCGGCGGACCGCTCCGTCCCCGCCGCGCCACCGTCCCTCGCCGCCGCTGCCCGCGCGCACGGCGAACTCCTCGAGGCGGACGGGCAGCCGCCACTCCAGGACCTCGGGGTCGGTGAGCCGCGAGTTGGTCATGTGGGTCTGCACGACGGACGCTCCGGGGAAGCCCTCTCCGGCGCCCGAGCCGGAGGCGACGGTCTCGTAGTACTGGTGGCGGGCATTGCCGAAGGTGACGTTGTTCATGGTGCCGGAGCCCTCGGCCTGGATGCCGAGCGCCGCGTAGAGGGCACCGGTGATGCTCTGGGAGGTCTCCACGTTGCCCGCGACGACGGCTGCCGGGGGCCGGGGCGCCAGCATGGAGCCGGGCGGCACGATGATGCGCAGCGGGCGCAGGCAGCCGTCGTTGAGCGGGATGTCGTCGGCGACCAGGGTCCGGAAGACGTAGAGGACGGCCGCGTTGACGACGGAGAAGGGTGCGTTGAAGTTGGTGGGGAGCTGTGCCGTGGTGCCGGTGAAGTCGATGGTCGCGGAGCGGTTCTCTCGGTCGACGCGCACGCTCACGCGGATGGCGGCGCCCGAGTCGGTTTCGTAGGTGTACTCGCCGTCGTCGAGGGCGTCGATGACGCGCCGTACCGCGTCCTCGGCGTTGTCCTGGACGTGCCGCATGTACGCCTGGACCACGTCGAGGCCGAAGTTCTCGATCATGCGGCCGACCTCGTCGACGCCCTTCCGGTTGGCGGCGATCTGGGCGCGCAGGTCGGCGAGGTTGGTCTGCGGGTTGCGGGAGGGATACCGCGCTCCGGTCAGGAGGCCGAGTGTCTCCCGCTCGCGGAACCGGCCGTTCTCGGCGAGGAGCCAGTTGTCGAAGAGGACGCCCTCCTCGTCGATGGTGCGGCTGTCGGCGGGCATGGAACCCGGGGCGATGCCACCGATCTCTGCGTGATGGCCTCGCGAGGCGACGTGGAAGAGGACCCTCCGGTCGCCCTCCGTGGGGTCACCGTCCACGGTGGCGGGGGGCGCGGTGTCGAAGACCGGGGTGATCACGGTGACGTCGGGGAGATGAGTGCCGCCGTGGTACGGGTCGTTCACGGCGTAGGTGTCGCCCGGGCGCATGGTGGCACCGCGCCGCCGGATGACCTCCTTGACGCCGGTGCCCATCGATCCCAGGTGGACGGGGATGTGGGGGGCGTTGGCCACCAGGTTCCCGTCCGGGTCGAAGAGGGCGCAGGAGAAGTCCAGGCGCTCCTTGATGTTGACGGACTGGGCGGTGGACTCGAGGCGGGCGCCCATCTGTTCGGCGATGGACATGAAGAGGTTGTTGAAGACCTCGAGCAGAACCGGGTCCACTTCCGTGTCCAGGTCGGAACTCTGCGTCACCGCGACGCGTTCCATGACCAGATGCCCGTGCTCGGTCGGCGAGGCCCGCCAGCCTTCGTCGACGACGGTCGTGGAGCCGGCCTCGGTGACGATCGCCGGGCCGGAGACGGTCTCGCCGGGAGGAAGGTCCTCCCGGCGGTGGAGGGGGACGTCGCGCCAGGTGCCGCCGGTGTGGAGGCGGACGGGTCGCGCGGTGGCGGGGCGGCCCCGGTAGGGGGCGAGGGTGGAGAGATCGGGGGGGTCGGTGATGCCGGTGGCTTCGACGGAGAGGGACTCCACGACGATCGGGCGGTCGAGCGTGAAGGAGTACGTGGCGCGATGACGTTCTTCGAAGGCGCTGCGCATGGTGTCGGCGTCGGTCAGTTCGACGGTGAGGGCGGTGTCGGTGCCGTCGTAGCGGAGTTGGGCGCGACGGGTGACCTCGATCCGGTCCTCGGGGACGTCCTCGGCGAGGAGTTCGGCGCGGGCCGCCGCTTCGAGGTCGTCCGCGGTCCGGTGGACGCCGGGCATCGCGGCGGGCTCCAGGGGTGCTTCGGTGGAGCGTTCGCGCATGGCCGTGGTGTCGGCGAGGCCGATGCCGAGTGCGGAGAGGACACCGGCCGCGGGTGGCACGAGGACGGTGCGGATACCGAGGGAGTCGGCGACCATGCACGCGTGCTGTCCGCCCGCACCGCCGAAGGTGGTGAGGGCGTAGCGGGTGATGTCGTGGCCCTTCTGGACGGAGATCCGCTTCACCGCGGCGGCGATGTTGGCGACGGCGATCCGCAGATAGCCCTCGGCGACCTGTTCCGGGGTGCGGTCGTCGCCGGTCCGTTCGCGGATCTCACGCGCGAGGGTGGTGAAGCGGTTCCGGACGAGTTCGGTGTCGAGGGGCTGGTCGCCGTTCGGGCCGAAGACCGCCGGGAAGTGGTCGGGCTGGATGCGGCCGAGCATGACGTTGGCGTCGGTGACGGCGAGCGGGCCGCCGGCCCGGTAGCAGGCGGGGCCGGGGTCGGCGCCCGCCGAGTCGGGCCCCACACGGTAGCGGGAGCCGTCGAAGTGGAGGACCGAGCCGCCGCCGGCGGCGACTGTGTGGATGTCCAGCATGGGCGCGCGCAGCCGTACGCCGGAGATCCGGGTGGTGAAGACGCGTTCGTACTCCCCCGCGAAGTGCGAGACGTCGGTGGAGGTTCCGCCCATGTCGAAGCCGATGACCCGGTCGTGGCCGGCGAGCTGCGACATGCGGGCCATCCCGACGATGCCGCCGGCCGGACCGGACAGGATGGCGTCCTTGCCGCGGAACTGCGCCGCTTCGGCGAGGCCTCCGTTGGACTGCATGAACATCAGCCGTACCCCGTCGAGTTCGTCGGCCACGTGCTGCACGTAGCGGCGCAGCACGGGCGAGAGGTAGGCGTCGACGACGGCCGTGTCCCCGCGCGGGACGAGTCGCATCAGAGGGCTGACCTCGCTGGACAGCGAGATCTGCGGGAAGCCGATACGGGCGGCGAGTTCCCCGATCGCCTGCTCGTGGGCGGGGTGGCGATGGCTGTGCAGGCAGACCACGGCGACGGCCCGGATGCCGTCGGCGTGGGCCCGGCGCAGCGGCCCGCTCAGGGAGTCCAGGTCCGGGGCCCGCAGGACGGTGCCGTCGGCGGCGATGCGTTCGTCCACCTCGAGGACCCGTTCGTACAGCAGCTCGGGCAGTTCGATGCGACGGGCGAAGAGGGCGGGGCGGTTCTGGTAGGCGATGCGCAGGGCGTCCCGGAAGCCGCGGGTGACGACCAGGAGGGTGCGTTCGCCCGTGCGCTCGAGGAGGGCGTTGGTGGCGACCGTGGTACCCATGCGTACGGATTCGACGGGTTCGCCGGAGCCGGCCAGCAGTTCGCGGATGCCCGCGACCGCCGCGTCGGTGGCGGTGGCCGCCCCGCCGGGGCGACGCCGGGAGGGCGCGAGGGCCGGGTTGTCCGAGAGGAGTTTGCGGGTGAGCAGTGACCCGTCCGGGCGGCGCGCGACGATGTCGGTGAAGGTGCCGCCTCGGTCCACCCAGAACTGCCAGCCTGCCATGTCAGTACCCCGCTTCCGCGCCGCTCACAGCGCTCGGAGGCCGTTGATCACATCGCGCAGAATACTCTCGTCCGGCAGTTCGGCGGGGGGAACCGGCCGGTTCACGTGGACGGATTCGAGGTCGACGAGATCTCCGACGAGGACGCGTACCACTCCGACGGGCAGGTCGAGTTCCGCGGCGAGTTCGGCGACGGTCTGCGGCGTGTCACGGCACAGCCCGACGATGTCCACGTGTTCCGGGGAGAGGGTGGGGTCCGCTTCGGGATCGTCCGCTTCGGGTTCGGCGACGACCACCGCGATCAGGTCGAGGCGGTGCTGGGCCGCACTCGAGGTGCGGCCCCGCGTCATGGCATACGGACGGACGACCGGTCCGGCCTCCTCGTCGAACCAGTGGCTTCTTCCCTCGCCGTCAGCACTCATGCCATCCCACTACCCACCCGGAGGCAGATCGGTGCGTGGTTCGGCGTCCAGATGCGGGCCGACCCGCTTCACCAGAAGGGTCATCTCGTAGGCGACCTGTCCGACGTCCGAGTCGGCGTCGGCGAGGACGGCGAGACAGCTGCCGTCTCCGGCGGCCGTGACGAACAGGAAGGCCTCGTCGAGTTCGACGACGGTCTGTCGGACACCGCCTGCCTCGAAGTGGCGGCCCACCCCCTTGGCGAGGCTGTGGAACCCGGAGGCCACGGCGGCGAGGTGCTCGCTGTCCTCGCGGGTCAGTCCCCCGGACGCCCCCGTGGCGAGGCCGTCGCCGGAGAGCACGACGGCCTTCCGTATGCTCGCGACGCGGTCCACCAGGTCGTCGAGGAGCCAGTTCAGCTCCCCCTTGCCGCCTTCGGCGTGGCCGGTCGTGTTCGGTGCGGTCATCGACCGTCCCCCCTCAGTCGTTCTTGGTCGTTCCTCGTGGTGCTGTCCCGCCGGGGCCGTCGTCGGCCTCGGCGTTCTCGTCGCGGCCGCGCTGCCAGCCGCGCTGGAGCGAGGCCATGCGGCTGCGCACTTCCTCCGCGTCCCGTTCGACGGGCTGGGATCTTTCCTCGTTCCGTGGTCGCGTGCTTCGTCTGAGCTGTGGGACGAGGCTGGCCTGCCGTACCCGTCGGGGCAGCGATCCAAGGTCGGGCCGGTCGCCTGCCTCCTGTGGGGTGCTGCCGGGGCGGGACTCCGTGCTCCGTCGGCGGGCGGGCAGGGGCGGCGGTGCGGGCTCCTGCCCCGGGTGGGCAGAGGGGGTGTCGTGGTCCGTCCGCTCCCGGCGGACGTGCTCGTCGTCGACCGGGCGGCCGTGGGAACTGACCAGCTTGGGGACTCCCCTGCGGGGCAGCGGAGCGGGGCCGTTCGCCTGCCCGTCCCTGTCCCTGCCCCTGTCCGGTCCGTCGCGGTTCTCGGGAGCCCGCTGATGCAGCTCACGCCGAGGGCCCGGCCGCTCGTCCTCGGTGCGGCCCGAGGAGCGCCGGGGGCGGAACAGGCCGCTGTGTTCGCCGTCCTCGTCCGCCGGGGCCCCCGGGTAGTCGTCGAGGGCGTCCAGGTCGACGGGGCCCTCGAGTTCGATCGGTCCGTCCAGCAGCGAGGCGGACACTCCGGGCCGTTGTACGGGCACCTGGGACAGCGCGGGACGACGGTTCTCCCCTGGTTCCCTCTCCTTGGCGCGCCGGGGCCGGTCGAGGCGGAAGCCGGCTCCGTTGGTGTCCGGGACGTCGTCCGTCAGGAGTGCGTCCGGGATGAAGACGACCGCGGTGGTGCCGCCGTAGGGGGAGGGCTGCAGGGAGACCCGGACGTTCTGCCGCTGCGCGAGACGGCTGACCACGAACAGTCCGAGCCGGTCGGTGTCGGAGAGTTCGAACTCCGGGGTCTCGGCGAGCCGCAGGTTGGCATCCAGCAGCGCTTCGGCCGCCATGCCGAGACCGCGGTCGTGGATCTCCAGGGTGAAGCCGTTGGCCACACGCTCGCCCAGGACCTGGACGGCGGTGTGCGGTGGGGAGAACACCGTGGCGTTCTCCAGGAGTTCGGCCACCAGGTGGGTGAGGTCGGCGACGGCGGGGCCGGTGACGGCGACCCGCGGCAGTCTGCGGACCTCGATGCGCTCGTAGTCCTCGACCTCGGCGACGGCGGCGCGCACGACGTCCATGAGCTGGACCGGTTTGCGCCACTGCCGGGAGGGCGCGGCCCCGGAGAGGATGACCAGCCCCTCGGCGTGCCGGCGCATGCGGGTGGTCAGATGGTCCAGACGGAACAGGTCGGCGAGTTCCTCGGTGTCCTCGGTCCGGCGCTCCATGCTGTCCAGCAGGGTGAGCTGTTTGTGCAGCAGAACCTGGCTTCGGCGGGCGAGGTTGACGAACACCTCCGAGACCCCGGAGCGCAGTTCGGCCTGTTTGACGGCCGCCTCCACGGCCGCGCGCTGCAGGGTGTTGAGGGCCTGGCCGACCTCGCCCATCTCGTTCCTGTCGTACTCCAGGCGGGGGATCTCGGTCTCGATGTCGACCTGTTCGCCCGCCGAGAGACGGCGCATCACACTGGGCAGTCGCACGCCGGAGGCCTCATGCGCCTCGAGACGTAACTGCCGCAGATCACGGATGAGGCCGCGGCCGATGCGCACGGACAGGACGAGGGAGACGAGGACGGCGACCAGTCCGAGGACGCCGACGAGGACGGCCCAGGTGATGACGCTCATGGCGACCGGCTGGACGCGGTCCTGATAGCGGTCGGTGGCCTGGTCGTCGAGGGTACCGAGTTCTTCGAGCACATGGCCGGCGGCGGTGTCCCAGCTCTTCGCGGTGACTCCGCGAGGCGGTCCGGTGCCGGAGGAGACGGCCGCCTCCTCGGCGACGCGCAGCGGAGCGGACGCCGCGTTCCTCCAGAAGCTCTCGTAGCGGCCCCGGTCCGCGGCCGGCAACTGCGGCAGAGCGATGTCGTACAGCAGCGTGCGCTGGGCCACGAGGTCGGAGACGTCGCGTACCTCTGTGCGGGACAGTGTGCCGACGACGAGGGCCGAGCCGAGCAGGGCGTCCTCGCGGGCGAGGAGTTCACGGGCGCGGCTGAGGTTGAGCAGGGCGCGGCCCTGCTCGTCCACCTCCACGTTGTCGATGCCGTCGAGGGAGGTCAGGAGGGCGTAGCAGGAGTCCACGAGAAGGTTGTACTGGTGGAGGGCCTCGGCGCGGTTCATCGTGCCCTGCTCGACGCTGCCGCGCAGGGAGTCGATGCCGTCGAACGCGTCCAGGACAGCGGTGATCCGGTCCTCGCCGCCCGTACTCAGCCCGTCGCGGACGTCGGGGGTGCCCGCGTTCTTGCGGACCTCGGCGATGGCGCCGTCGGTGGCCGTGCGGGTGGCGCGGAGCGCGGAGAGCGTGTCCGAGGCCCGCGGATCGGCGAGGTGGACGAGGGTCTGGCGGCGTTCCTGCTGGAGGACGCGGACGGTTTTCTCGATCGGGTGGCCGATGTCCTCGACCGCGGCGGAGACCCGGAACAGCTGAGTGACCGACCGTCCCGTGAATACCGTGGCGAAGCCCCAGATCGCGGTCAGGGACACCAGCGGCACGAGAAGCAGCGCCACGATCTTCCGGCGGACGGACTTCCCGCGAAAGCGCATGGCCTCCCCCAGCTCGCCCTCGGGTGACCGAGGGCACACATGTGTGTCAACAAACGGCGCGAGCCTACTACCGAGCCGCGGCCGACTCGAAGAGTTCTCCGGAATCCGAACTTCCGTACCGACGGCGGGACATGGCGAGTTGTCCGTGCATTACGGGAGATTCCATCCCGGATCGAGGGGAGGCCGGGTGCCGGCCTGCGGACCCCGATGGGTACAGTTGGCCGATTTCTTTCCTTGTCCGGGAATCTTTGCGACGTGCCGTTCGTCCTTCTCTGTGGGAGATGGGGGCGGAATCGGCCGCAGGAGCCGCGCCTCGCATCCGGGCGGCGTAAATCAGTGCAAGCCGGGCAGTCGTTGGGGAGCCGGGTCTTCGGACGCGAGCGGGCGGACTGCCGGCGGTGGGGAGTTGACACGTTGATGGGCACGGCGGAGCGGTACGAGGCGCCCGAGGGCGCCGCGGTGGCGCAGATGACGAAGCGGCCGGACACCGAGGTGCCGAACCGCGGCGCCCCCGCGGCGGAGCCCGGGACCGCGGTGGTCGGCGCCGGCCCCGGGGAACCGGCCCGCGCACCCGGTGCGGACGTCCGCTCGGAGGCAGACGCGCGCCCACGGCCGTACTACCGGCCGCTGTGGGTCGAGGAACCCGCGCGGCGGCGCCGCCTGCCGGATCCGGTGCGCACGGCGGCCGTACGGGCCGTGCTCATCGTCGCGCTGACACTGATTCAGGCCATGGTGGCCCTTCTGTGCACGCTGGCCGGGTCCTGGCTGGCCTTCCCCATGGTCATCAGCAGCGTCGTCAGCACGATCCTGGCGACCTGGGGGGTCCTCGACGTGTGGGTGACGCGCCAGGTCTGGAACCAGCGCAACGGCGTGGTGTCCTCACCCAGCAGCACCGCGCGGGCCCGGCGCCGCGAGCGGCGCCGGGCCCGTCGCAGGGAGAGGTCCGCCCAGCGTGCGCAGGCACGAATACGCCGCCGGGGCGGGACCGGTCGGCTGTCCCACTCCTGACCCGGATGGCCCGGACGGCCCGGACGCTTCGCTCAGACGGCCTGGTCAGCCGTTCGCCGGGGTGGGCCGTTTGAACATCCGGGTGGCCGTGATCTCGCTGTGCACGGCTTCCCCGTCCGTGGCTTCCTGGGGCAGGCCCGGCCGCAAGTGCTCCTCGACACTGATGTACTTCAGGCCCGCCCTCAGGTCGGCGTCGTTGCGCAGGCGGATGACCAGCGGGAACTCCGCCAGTGCCGTGGTGTCGAACAGGCCGGTGGTGTAGAGGAGCTGCACACCGAGCGCGTCGGCGACGGCCCGCTGGAGCTCCAGCAGGTAGGTGGCGTTGGCGCGGCCGATGGGGTTGTCGAGGAACAGCGTGCCGGCGTGCCGGTGCCGCTCCCGGCCCCGGTCGTTGGAGCGCAGCGCGGCCATCGTGCAGTACAGGGCGATGGCCGCGGTGAGCAGCTGCCCTCCGGAGAACACATCGCCCATCTGCCCGACGGGGACCCGCTCGGCGCGCAGCACGGCGTCCGGCTTGAGGATCTCGACGGCGACGCCCTTGGGCCGGAGGGCGGCTGCGACTCCGCGCAGCAGCAGGGACATGCCGTCGCGCCGCAGATCGGAGTTCTTGCGCACGGCCGCGCGGGTCGCCTCGTCGATGACCTCACCGAGCCGTTCGGTGAGGGTCGCCTGGTCGGGTTCCTCGAAGCGGATGCGCAGGAACTCCTGTCCGGACCACTCGCCGAGCCCTTCGGGCAGCCGGGACAGCCGCTGCGCGGAGCGCAGGGTGGCGAGCGCCGACTCGACGAGTCCTCTGAGCCGGTCCACGATCGAGTCCCGGTTGCGTTCCAGTTGTTCGAGCTCGTCGGTGAGGACCCTGAGCCGGGGCGCGAAGGCGTCCGCCCACTTGTGGGCGTGCTCGGGCAGTGCGGAAGCGGGCAGTTCGCGGATCTGCTGCCGTGCGGGGGTGCGGACCTGCTCGTAGCGGGTGGAGTTGGCGTGCCGGACGAGGATGTCGCTCGCCTCGCGCACCGCGGACTCGGTGGCGGACAGATCGGCGGCGCAGCCCCGCAGTGACCGGCGGGCTTCCGCGGCGGAGCTGCGGGCCTCCGCCAAGCTGCCCGGGTAGGGCTCGGGCCCCTCCGGTTCCTCCTCGGACGCCTGATCACGCAGCAGGTCGCGGAGCATGGCGGCGATCTCGTCGAACCCCCCGGCGGCGTCCTCCGCGGCGCGGTGCGCGTCGAGGAGTTCTCCGTGGGCCTGCCCGGTCCGGCCCAGCTCCTCCGTCCGGGAGGCCAGTTCGGCCGTGGCGGTCCGCAGCAGCGCCTGTGCGTGCTCGGCGTCACGGGGCACCGACTCCTCGGGGAGCCCGGTGTGTTCCTCGCCGTCCTCGGGCGCGAGCCGCTCCGCCTCGCCGCGCAGCCGTCCGAGTTGCTCGCTCGCACTCGACATGCGGGTCTCCAGGAGCTGCACCAGCTCCTCGGCGCGGGCCGCGGCGGCCTGGCGACTGGGACCGTCCGAACCCTCGGGCGACTGGAGCAACTGCTCCGCACGGGTGCGGACCTTGTTGCTCAGCCGGTCCAGCTCCGCGCGTGCCGCGCTCTCGTCGCTCTCGGCGCGGGCCTGCTCGGCGCGCAGGTCGGCGCCGACGCCGACCTTCTCGTAGAGCTGGGAGGCGGCCCGGTACGCCTCGCGCAGGGCGGGCAGGGAGATCTGCGGCGCCTCGGTGCCGTCCTCCGGCACGTCGTCGGGGGCGCCGGCGATCTCGGCGCGCTCGGCGCGCAGCGCCCGCGCGGTGCGCCGGGCGTCGTCGGCGGCCCGCTGCGCGCCTCGCCGGTCCTCGTCGGCGGCCCGCGCGCGCTCCAGGCAGGCCTGGGCGCCGGCCTCCGCCTCGGCGGCGTCGTCGGCCAGCTCCCGCAGTGTGGTCTGCCAGCCGCCCCGCTCGCGCAGCCGGAAGGCGAGTCCCGCGAGGGCGTCTGCGGCGCGCCGGGCCTTCTGCGCGGTCTCCTGTCGCTCGTCACGCACCCGGGCGGCCTCGGCTGCGGCCTCCTCGGCCTCCGCCCGCAGAGCGCGTGCCTCGGCGAGTTCCGCCTCGCACTCCGCCGCGAAGGCGCGGGCATCGTGCGCCGCGCGGGCCAGTTCGTCGAGCCGGCCGGGCGGGCAGCCGGTACGCCAGGAGGTGAGCCGCGCGGCCAGCTCCCGGTCCTTGGCGAGCCGCGCCGCCAGCGCACGGATCTCT
This sequence comes from Streptomyces sp. GDS52, assembly GCF_052246875.1. Classification (NCBI taxonomy): domain Bacteria; kingdom Bacillati; phylum Actinomycetota; class Actinomycetes; order Kitasatosporales; family Streptomycetaceae; genus Streptomyces; species Streptomyces sp. GDS52. Next base: position 6,222,508 of record NZ_CM125966.1, on the reverse strand, counting down.
TCGTCCCGCGCGGCCGCCCGGACGCGCAGCGCCTGCCGCTCCTCGTCGGCGGCGTGTTCGTCGTGCATGGCCGGGTTCGGCGGTACGAGGAAGACGTCCCCGGTGTCCGCGTCCTGCGCCGGGGCCGGCGCGAGCAGGGCGGCGGCCGTGCCGACGGCGACCGTGGACCGGGGCAGCAGGGCCGCGTCCCTCAGGGCCGCGCGGGCGCGGGTGTGGGAGTCCGGGTCGGTGATGACGACACCGTCGACCAGTTCGGGACGGGCGGCCAGCACGCGTGCGTGGTCGGCGGGGTCCACGGCCTGGGCGAGATAGCGCCAGCCGGGCAGGGCGGGGATGCCGTGCTCACCGAGGTACTCGACCGTGGCCAGCACGTCCGGGCCGGGCGGCAGCAGTCCGCCGTCTCCGAGGGCGCCGAGGATGCGGGCGTCGTCGGCGGCGGCGGTGCGCAGCTCGAACAACTGGCGTTCGGCGGAGGAGACCGCGTCGTCGAGCAGTTCGCACAGGTCGTCGGCGAAGCGGTCCAGTTCGGTGGCGGTGAGGGCGCCTTCGGCGGGGCGGCCGCCCGGTTCGGCGTCCGTGTCGGGGCGGGGCCACGGGACCGAGGAGCGGGCGTCGGTGGCGGTCAGGCCCAGCAGCTCGGCCGGCCGTTCCTCGGCGGCCAGGGCCTGTGCGGTGCGCAGTTCGCTCTCGTGGGCGCGGTCGGCCGCCGTGGCCGCGTCCGCCGCGCGGGCGGCGGTGAGTTCCGCGCGCGCCTGGGTGGCGGCGGCCTCGCGCGCGTGCTCGGTCGCCCGGCGGGCCGCCTCGCGGGCCGAGTCCCAGGCGGCGACCGCGGTCTTCTCCGCGTCGCCGGCCGCGAGGGCGGCGCGGGCCGGGTCGGCGTCGGGGGCACTGTCGTCGAGCCAGCCGGCCCGGACGGCCTCGGCGGTCTCCTGCTCGACCTCGGTGAGGCGCTGTCTGAGGTGACCGATCTCGCTGCGGGCCCGCTGTGCCCCGGTGGCGGCGGCGGTGGCGTCGCGATGGGCGGCGTCGCTGACCTCCTGGAGGGCGGCGGACCGCTCCTCCTGCTCGTTGGCGAGGTTCTCGGCGTTCTGCGCGGCGGTGTGCAGGGCGCGTACGAGGTCGACGGCGGCCTTGGCGCGGGCGGCCAGCGCGGGTGCCGCGTCCCGCTCGGCCTCCTGGATCGCGGCCGAGACCCTGGCCGCCCGGTCGGCGGCGGCGCGGTGGCGCAGCGCCGCCTCGGCGGCCTGCCACGCCGAGTACAGGGTGCGCGCGTCGGCGAGTTCCCGTTTCTGGGCGGCGGCGGACTTCTCGGCCGCGGTGAGCGCCAGGGAGGCGTGCCGGTAGGCGATCTCCGCCGAGATCAGTGCGCTGTGTTCGCGTGCCGTTCCGGCCTGGGTGACGGCGTGGGCGGCGGCGGTGACGCGCTGCGCGAGGTCGGCGGCGCGGACGCGTTCCTGGTTGCCGCGCGCGGAGAGCCTGCGGGCCAGAGTGCGGGTGCGGCGCTCGGCCGCGGTGTGGATCTCCCGCGACCGGGTACGGGCGCCGGCGGCTTCGACGATCCTGCCGAGCAGTTCGACCGACCCGGCGGTGAAGTCCCGTTCGGCGATCAGCTCGGCGCGTCGGCCCAGCTTGTTGCCGAAGCCACCGACCAGGTCGGCGAGTCCGTCGGTGTCCCGGGTGTCCGTGACGGCACGCAGCAGCAGATCGGTGAAGTCCGAGTCCTTCTTGACCGCGAAGAGGCCGGCTGCCTCGCCCTCGTCGGCGTTCATCTCCCGCTGGTAGCGGAAGAGTTCGGGGTCGAGTCCCAGGTCGCCGAGGTGCTCGGTCCAGCGCTCGTGGGTCTCCTCCCAGTGCACCTCCAGGTGCGGATACGTCCGGCCTGCCTCGGTGAGGGCGTCCCGGAAGCCCTTCATGGTGCGGCGGCGGCCCCTCGCGCCGGACTGGCCGTCGGCGGGCGGCCGTACGGCGGTGGCCTCGGCGACGGGGAGGTTGTCCAGGCCGAGTCCCGGGCCGGGCCGCAGCGAGTACCAGGCCTCGGCGAACTTCCTCGGGTCGTTGGAGACCTGGCGGCCACGCCATTCACTGGCCTTGCCGACGACGACGCACTCGCCGGTCAGCACGTGCTGCCACTCCAGCGCCACGTGTCCGCAGTCGTCGGCCAGCAGGAACTTGCGCAGCACGCCGGAACTCGCGCCGCCGAGGGTGTTGCGGTGGCCCGGGAGCATCACGGAGAAGATCAGCTTCAGCAGGACGGACTTGCCGCCGCCGTTCTCCAGGAAGAGCACCCCGGCGGGCGCGGGCCGGCGGGGCGGGCCCACCGGCTCCTCCGCGAAGAACTCCGCCTGCGTCGGCGCGGGTTCGGGCACGGTCGCGCCGACACCGCGCAGGTCGAGCACGGTGTCGGCGTAACGCGCGCCGGCGGGCCCGATGGAGTAGAGGCGGACCCGGGACAGCTCGTACATGGCGGACTCTCGAAGTCTTCGGCAGGTCGGGGTGGTTCGGAGACAGGAATGGGGAATGTGAACGGAGGCGGGGACGGGAAGGGGAGCGGGGGTGGGGACGGAGGCGAGGACGTGCGGCGGGGGCCGGTTCAGGCGGAATGGAACGGCAGACCGGCGCCGGCCACCAGTTCCAGGTCCTCACCGCTGTCCGCGGGCAGCAGGGTCGGGGTGCCGTCGGTGACCGGGACGATGCCCAGTTCCAGCAGTTCGGCCATGGCCGCACCGCCCGCCAGCTCTCGCACCTGGAGCTGGTAGCGGGCCGTCGTGCGGTAGGTGCCGCCGTGGTCGTCGCCGGTGCGCTGCAGGAATCCGGAGTCGGTGAGGAAGGTGACGGCCTTGGCGACGATGCCGGTGGTCGAACCCGCGAGCCGGCGTGCGTCCTTGGTCGCGCCGGTCGCGCTGCGTCTCGCCCAGATCCGCCAGGCCGTCTCCAGCCCCGGGGCGTCGCTGGCCGGGTCGGTGTTCTCGCCCTGTTCCGCGGCCCTCTCCTCCAGACGGTGGCAGGCCTGGCGTACGAAGGCGTCGACGCCGTTGACGGTCACCCGCCCGATGTAGGCGTCGTCGGCGAGGTCCTCGGGACGCGGGAAGGCCATGACGGCGACGGCGAGGTGGGCGAGCCCGTGCAGGAACCGGTCGCCACCGTCGGCGGAGGTCCGCCGCGCGTAGTCGCCCATGCGGACGGCGAACACCGAGTCCTCGGCGGCGGTCACGGCCATCCCCGCGCGCGGGGACACCTCGAGCACGATCAGGCCGAGGCCGGTGGCCACGGCGTCGGCGAGGCGCGCGAACGGCGGGTCCTCACGGTAGCGGCGCAGCAGGTCCGCGTACTCCTGGTCGCGGGCCGGCTGCAGCTTGGGCTGGAGGCCGAAGGCGACGAGCCGCGCCGCGTCGGCGGCGTCGGCGGGTGTGACGGTGGCAACGGCCGGTGCGGTGGAGGGTTCCGCCTCGCTCCACTCGGCATGCTCGTTCACGGACACGGTTCCTCCTCGCGCTGGCGAACGACGGTGACGGGGGCGGCGACGGTACCGGCGGCCGGCCCGGGGCCTGCGGCCACCGCCGGCTCCCCGCGGTCCGGCGGAGCGCTCATCAGGCCGCCTCCGTCCGGTCCGCCGCCATTCCCGCCGCGTCCAGCAGGGCCGTACCGACGATGAGATCGGCGCCGCCGAACTCGGGGTCGTCCAGTTCCACACCGTCGTCCACCGCGAAGAGCAGGCGCCGCTCGCCCTGACGGTAGGCGGTGCCGACCGGCGGGCTGGCCGCGTGGACCGCCAGCAGGGCCACCAGGTACGGAAGTTCGGGGTCCTGGCCGCGAGCCTCGGCGAGCAGTCCGGACAGCCGTCGGGGCGCGTCGGCCGGCAGTTCCAGCAGGGTGGTCGCGGCCGCCAGCTGCTTCTCGGTGAAGCGGCTGTCGTCGGGTGTGGCGATCAGGTCGGGTTCCGGCATCTCGGCGCCCAGGTGCTCCCGCTCCACCGCCGGGGTCAGCAGGATGTCGACGAGATCGGCGACCCGGACGGACACCGGTGTACGCAGCCCGGTGCCGCGGGTGAAGAAGGCGTCGGTGACCCGGACCGCCTGCTCCAGGGGCAGCGGGAGCAGGGGGGAGAGGAGGTGTCCGTAGAGGTCGGTGCCCGAGGCCGAGGCCGGCGTGGCGAAGGCCTGCCGGTCCTGTTCGGCCCGGAACAGCGGGCCGGCCTCCAGCAGCCGGGACTGCAGCTGGGTGTGCCGACGGATGCAGTCCTTGACGATGTCCACCAGCTCGGCGGCCCTGCGTTTGTGCTCGGGGTCCTCCGATTCGTCACGGGCCTTGCGGATGTTGGTGAGGATCGCGTTCTCGTGGCGGTACCGGTCCGCGACGTGGTCCAGGGCCTCGGCGATCATGTCGGGAACAGCGCTCAGCCAGTCCACCGCGCGTACGTTGCGCCGGGTGGCGTCCAGGGCGCGGCGCAGCGATTCGGAGTACTGCACGGTCCGGTAGCGGGCCTGCTCGGCGGCGAGCTGGGCGTCGGCGAGCCTGCCCCGGCTGATCAGCACCTCGAGTTTGACCTCGGCGGCGATCTGGGCGCTGGTGACATCGGTGTCCAGGGCGCCGACCAGGACGTTGACCGCCTCGTCCGTGGTCCGCAGGTAGACGGTGCCGCCGGGGCCGGGGACCTCCTCGATCAGTTTGAAGTCGTAGTCGCGGCGGACATAGCTGCCGTCCGCGCCGAACACTCCGTACACCGCGCGGAAGCCGCGATCGACGCTGCCGACGTTGATCAGGTTCTCCAGGACCCAGCGGGCCACCCGCTCGTGCTCGGCGACCGGCCGGCGGGGTGCCTGGGCGGCGATGCGCGGGACGAGCCGGGCGACTATCTGGTCATGGTCGGCACCGGTGTCGAAGTCCATGTTCAGCGTGACCAGGTCGATGGCCGCCAGGGCGATCTCCGCCATGCCGTAAACCGAGTACTCTCCGGCCAGATTGACCTTGCGGGCGTCCAGGTCGTGCAGCGGCGCGGTGCAGGCGAGGGCGCGCAGCCGCCGGGCCAGCCCCTCGTCGGCCGCCGGGCCCGGCGCGGGCCGCGGGCCCGCGCTGAGCTGGGGCGGAGCACTGTCCGTCGATGCAGGTGAAGTCACGGTGCACAGACTAGGTCCTCGGTCTGACAACAACCCAAACGACGCAGATGCGCCCCGGTGTCACGGTTGTCACACCGGTTCGGACCCACGGGGACCGCCGGGGCCCGCTGACCACCGGTTCGCTCCGGACGCGGTACGCATCGGGCCGCGCCACGGCCGGAACCGCACCGGAGGGGCTCCGGGGCGCCGTACGGCGCCCCTCACTGCCGTGTGCCGCCCCGGAGCCGCGGGGACTCCCCCGCCGTCAGCGCGGCCAGTGCCGCCGACACCGCGGCGGAGGTCCGCAGGTCGAGCCGGACGCTCGTCCCCCGCGCGCGGTGCCGCAGGTCGTCGGCGGCGAGCGCGAGGAGCTGGGGCAGCAGGTCGGTGCACCGGCGCGCCACCCATCCGGTGCCGGCGGTGGCCAGCCACCACAGGCTCGCCGTCAGGGTGGGTGCCGCGGACTCCGGCTCGGGCGAGGGCGCGGGTCCGGGGGCGAGACCGCGTTCCGCCAGCAGCGCGTGGAACCTCACGGCCAGTTGGCGGTGTCCCCGCTCGCCCGGGTGCATCCGGTCCGCGCTCCACATCGTACGGTCGGCGACCCAGTCACCGTCGCTCGCGTGCAGGTGCACCGCGCCGTACCGGTCGGACAGCGCGTGGACGACGGTGTTGACCGCGCGCTGCCGGCGGGCGAGCGGCCTGGCCAGCGCTCCGGGCAGGCCCATGGTGCCGCCGGGGTCGGGCAGGCACGCGGTGAGCAGCACGGCGCCCCGGGCCGCGCAGGCCGCGTACACCTGGTCCAGCCGTCCGGCCACGGCGTGGATGTCGAAGCCCTGGCGCAGGGTGTCGTTGACCCCGACGACGACCGACACGAGGTCGGGCCGCAGGGCCAGTGCCCCGGGGAGTTGGTCTTCGAGCACGTCGTGCGTCTGCGCCCCGCTCCTCGCCAGGTTGGTGAACCGTACGGGCTGCTCGCCCAGCGACCCGGCGAGCAGCGCGGCCCAGCCCCGCCATCCGTCACCGGTGCGGTCCCCGATGCCCTCGGTCAGCGAGTCGCCGAGGGCCACGAACCGCACGGGTCTCATCTCGGGCCCCCCGGTACCGCGGGCACGGGCCGGACCGGCACCGTGTCCTCCCGCTCGCCCTCCCGCGCGGCCGTCCGCGGGGCCTCGTGGGCGTCGAGGAACGCCGTCACGGCCGCTTCCCACCCGAAGCACTCCGCACGCGCGCGTGCGGCCGCGCGCCGTTCCGTCTCCGGCCGTCCCAGCAGGAGTTCGACGGCGTCCGCGAACGACTCCCCCCGGTCCCCCGCGACCGCCCCGGCGGAGCCGATCACCTCCGGCAGCGCGGACGAGGTGCTCGCCACCACGGGGGTGCCGCACGCCATCGCCTCCAGCGCGGCGAGCCCGAAGGTCTCCGCGGGTCCCGGCGCCAGGCACACGTCCGCGGATGCCTGGAGCACCCCGAGGAGCGTCCGGTCGAGGACGTGGCCCAGGAAGACGACCGGCAGTCCGCGTTCCCGGGCGCGCTGTTCGAGCCGCGGCCGCAGCGGTCCGTCCCCCGCCACCACCAGTACCGCCCGCCGCCCGCGCCGCAGCAGCGCCTCCAGCGCGTCCAGCGCCGTCCCGGGCCGCTTCTCCACGGACAGCCGGGTACACGTCACCAGCAGTGTTTCCGTCCCGCGCGCGTGACGGGCCCGCAGCGCGGGGTCGTGCAGCGAGGGATGCCTCTGCGTCAGGTCGACGCCGAGCGGTGCCCGTACGACGTTGCGGGCACCGATCCTGGCGAACTCCCGCTCGGCGAACTCTGTGGTGCACACGACCCGCGCGTAGGTGTGGGCGGTGCGGGCGTTGAGGGCGTCGGCGGTACGCCGCGCGGCCCCCTCCGGCAGCCCCCAGGTGCGCAGCACGCCGTCGGCGGTCTCGTGGGAGACCATGACCGCGGGGACCCGGGCCCGCCGCGCCCATCTGCCGGTCCAGCGCAGGGTCGTACGGTCGGACACCTCGAGCCGGTCGGGAGCGAGTTCCTCCAGCAGGGCGGCGATCCGCCGCTTGTCGGTGAGGACGCGGTAGCCGCCGGTGCCGGGCAGGAGCGGGCCCGGCAGGGTGATCACCCGCCCCTGCCCGGTCTCCCGGTCGCTCTCCCGCTCCCCGGGAACGATGAGCACGGGCTCGTGCCCCGCCGCCCGGTAGCCCCTGCCGAGTTCCCGCAACGCGGTGCGCAGCCCGCCGGAGGCCGGTGCGACGAAGTTCGCGAGCCGCACGATCCGCAGCGGGCCGTCGACGTCCTGCGGGCACCCGACGCCCTGCGTGCCGTCGGCACCCGGCACGCCGGCCGACGGGTTTCCCGTCGTCATCGGCCCGTTCACGCCGCCACCGCCGTTCTGCGTCCGGCGAGCACATCCGTGTAGTAGCCGATCAGCCGGTCCCCGACGGCAGCCCAGGTACGGCCCTCGACCGTCGCGCGCCCCGCTGCCCCGTAGGCGGCCCGCAGCCGGGGGTCGGCGGCCAGGGACCACACCGCGTCCCGTACCGCGGCCGCGTCGCACGGCGGCACCAGGAACCCGGTGCGCCCGTGCGCGACCAGGTCCAGCGGGCCGCCCACGGCGGGCGCGACCACGGGCACGCCGCTCGCCATGGCCTCCTGCACGGTCTGGCAGAAGGTCTCGAACGGTCCCGTGTGGGCGAAGACGTCCAGCGAGGCGAAGATCCTCGCGAGCTCGTCACCGGTGCGCCGTCCCAGGAAGACCGCGCCGGGCATGGCCTGCTCCAGACCCGCCCGGCTGGGGCCGTCGCCCACGACGACGACCCGCACTCCCGGCAGGGTGCTCGTCCCGGCCAGCAGCTCGACCTGCTTCTCGGGGGCGAGCCGGCCGACGTAGCCGACGATCAGCTCGCCGTTCGGGGCGAGTTCCCGGCGCAGTGCCTCGTTGCGCAGTTCGGGCCGGAAACGGACGGTGTCCACGCCGCGCGGCCACAGTTCGACCCTGGGGATCCCGTGCTCCTGAAGGTCGCTCCGCGCGGCGCCGGACGGGGCGAGGGTGAGGTCGGCGGCCGAGTGCACGGACCGGATCCGGCGCCAGGCCGCGGCCTCGCCCGCGCCCATGTACGTGCGGGCGTACCCGGCGAGGTCGGTCTGGTAGACGGCCACGGCCGGCAGGCCGAGACGCGAGGCCGCCGCCATGCCGCGCGCACCGAGCACGAAGGGGCTGGCCAGATGGACGAGATCGGCCCGGTGCTCGGTGATCGCCGTGGTGACACGCCGGCTGGGGAGTGCGACGCGCACCTGGGGGTAGCCCGGGAGCGGGAGGGAGGGGATCCGGACGACGGGGCACGGGGCCCGGTCGTCGGGTTCGTCGCCCGCGGCAGTGGGGACGGCGGGGGCGACGACAACAGGGCTGTGACCGCGGTCCACGAGGTGCCGTGCGGTCTGGAGCGCGCAGTGAGCCACGCCGTTCACGTCAGGGGGAAAGGATTCGGTCACGATGACGACTCGCATACGGGTGTTCTCGCCGCGCCGAACGTGGCCACGTCAACGTGGATCTTTCCGGCCGGGGAACGTCCCATGAGCGTTGCGTCGCACACCCACAGGGGTCGAACGCCGGCCATGCGCTCCTGTCCCGCGGGTCGTCCGGCGTTCACACCGCGCGCCCCGGGCGGGTCACACGACGGTCTCCCCGGGCCCGATCCGGCTGCGTACGGCGGTCTGCACCTCCGCCTCCTCGGCCGGGTCGACGGCGAGCCGTCGCAGGCGCTCGAAGACCCGGGCGTCGCCGGTCTCGGCGTGCCGCGCGGCGATCTCGCGAGTGGACTCCTCGCAGTCCCAGAGGCACTCGACGGCGAAGCCGCTGCCGAAGGAGGGATCGGTGGCCGCGAGTGCGCGGGCGGCCCGGCCGCGCAAATGGGAGGAGGCGGTCTCCCGGTAGATGTGGCGGAGCACGGGAGCGGCACAGGCGATGCCCAGGCGTCCGGCGCCGTCGACGAGGGTCCACAGGGCCGTCGCGTCGGGGCCCTCGCCCCGTACCGCCTCGCGCAGCGCGGCGAGGACCAGGTCCCGGTCCTGTGCGCCGCCCCGGAGGGCGAGGACACGGCCGGCGGCGGCGCCCAGGGCATCGGGCCGGTGGGCCCAGCGGCGCGCGCGGTCGACGGCGGCGAGACTGCGCATGCGTTCGAACGCGTCGACGGCGGTCTCCACGACGGGCGCCGGCCCGGTGGCCACGGCGCCCTCGATCAGGGTGAGGGCGTCCGGGTCGTTGCCGTCGGCGAGATAGCGCAGGGCCGTGCAGCGGGCCCCCTCGGTGCCGTCCTCGGCGGCCCGGACGATCTCGGGCCGGTCCTCCGGACCCGCCACGGCGCTCAGGCATCGGGCGGCCGGGACATGCAGGGCGGCGCCCCGTTCGACTCCCTGCTGGGCCCACTCGAAGACGGCCCGCACGCTCCACCCGGGACGGGGGCCGGTGGGGCGCATCTGCCGCTGCCAGCGGTCGAAGCAGCCGGCCTCCTGGGCGCCGCGCACGCGTGTGGCGACGGACTCGCGTGGATCGTCGGCCCACAGGCGCCAGGGCCGCGGCTCGAAGGCGTCACGGACGGTGGCGGCCAGTTCGGCCTCGCCCTCGGCGTCGGTGCTGAACCGCGCGAGCACCGGGACGGCGAGGGCGCGCAGGCCCTCGTCGTCGTCCCGGAGGGCGAGTTCGTCCAGGGCCCAGGCCCAGTTGGAGCCCTGGGCGGCGTACCTGCGCAGCAGGACGAGCGCGTCCCGCCTGCCGTAGGAGGCGAGGTGCCCGAGGACCGCGAGGGCGAGCCCGGTGCGTGACTCCTCGGTGTCGAGGAGGTCCTCGGCCTCGAAGAGGTGCGCCTCGATCGCGTCCAGTTCGCCGTGCAGATCGAGATAGAGGCGGGCGTAGTAGAGGGAGCGGTTCTCCACCTGCCAGTCGTGGCGCGGATCGTGCAGCACGCAGTGGTTCAGTGCCGCGAGCGTTTCGGAGCGCGGGGCGGTGAGCGCGTGCAGCGTGCCGTCGCCGCGGCCACGCTGAAGCAGGCCGAGCAGCGTACCGCTGGGCGCTATGACCGGATCGAACATGGGAAACAGCCTCACATCAAGCGTCGACGCAACCGGGGACGTGCATTACCTGGCCGCGTGCCAACACGTCGGGGCGCCCGCCGTTTCCTGCTTGCTGTAGACCATCTTCCTCTGCCTCTCGTCGGTGGCCCGAGCGGGCCGCGTCACGGCCCGCGCGGTGCGGCAACACCTGCCCAGCCATCACGTCCGTGAATCACGTCGTCATGATGACCCGGCGGTCACATCTGCCGCGACCGAATTCCGGCGGCCTCGCACCGCCTACTCCGTTTCCCGTGGTTTCCGCGGTTTCTGCGGTTTCTGCGGGCCCGCGGTTCTGCGGTTACGCGGTTCCCGTGTCCTCGCCGGCCGGAGCGCTCAGCGCACCGTCCGGTAGCGCTCAGCGCACCGTCCGGTTCAGCGCCCGGTCCGGCTCCGGCCCTCTGCGCGGTTCAGTGTTCACCGAACAGTTCGAGCAGTTCCGCGCGGTCGAACATCCGGGCCGTGTCGACGGCCGAGGGAGCGCCTGCGGCAGGGTCGGCACCACCGTGCAGCAGGGCCTTGACCACCTCGGTCTCACCCTTGAAGGCGGCTCCGGCGAGCGGGGTCTGCCCCCGGTCGTTGATCCGGTCGGCGTCGGCGCCGCGCTCCAGCAGCGCGCGGACCGTCGCGGCATGACCGTGGTAGGCGGCGAGCATCACGAGCGAGTCGCCCCGGTCATTGGTGAGGTCGGCAGGCACACCCGCGTCGACGTAGGCCACGAGCTCCTCGGTCCGGCCGCGCCGGGCCAGATCGAAGATCCTGGTCGCCAGCTCCACGACCTCGGGGTCAGGGGCTTCAGTCATGTCGGCCGGGCCGCCTCTCACCACGGATCACTCCGCACATCGGGGACAGGGTGTACGTCTGCGAGCGGTGCAGAGCCGTACGGGTGAATCGCCAGGGTACTGGCTCGCGCGGCACATGAGCCGACGTGTCGGAGGTAAAGATCACGGGGCACCCAGCCGGATGCGCCAGCCCGTGTCCGCCGGGTCGGAAACGGTCCGCAACGGTCCGCCGACCGGGCGAAACATACGCCGATTAACCCAGTTGCACCTTTTGTCGTATAGATACATTCTGTGATCCTGGAAGTACTCATGGTGACTGTCCCCGCGAACCAGGAGAACTCACATGATCCTCTCGATCTCAGGCGTGGTCCTGCTCGGCATCGTCCTCTTCATCTTCTGCCGCAAGGACGGCCTGAGGCCGTTGCACGCCGTGGTGGCCATGCTGTTCGGCTTCTATCTGGCGAGTACGGCCATCGCGCCGAGCATCAAGGCGGGTGGCGAAAGCCTGGCCGGCCTCCTCGGCGGAATCAGGTTCTGACCCACCGCTCACCCACGTCCTCACCCACCCGCACACACTGGAGGCAGCAGTGGCCCGGCGCCCCCTCCCCCGCATCCTGAGGAACGGCGGCGCGCAGCTCGCCCGGAGCCGGGAGCTGGCCCGGACGGCGGCCGACAGCGCCACGGACGTCCTGCATCCGCTCATCACGATCATGCGCGGACTGCGCCGGCTCGCCTCGGCCGGACGGCGCAGGTGGCTCGACACCCCCAAGGAGCGGCGCGGGGCGCTGCTCTTCCTGGTGGCGTCGGTGGTCCTGGTCGTGGCGCTCCTCCCGTACGGTCCGCTGCTCGCCGTCATCACCCTGATGACGGCGGCGGCCTGGCAGGGCCGGGACCGCGTCCCGGCCGGGTCCGGCGGGCCCGACGAGTCGCAGGTCAAACGCCTGAGGTCGCTGTACCACGCCCTGGTGCCGTACTTCTCGTCCGCCGGGGACCCCGATCCCCTCTACACCCACGGCGGCGCGTGGGAGAACGCCTTCCCCGCGTACGAGTTCGACGGCACCGGTCGCATCACCCACCTACTGATCAGCTATCCCGCGTACTACACCGACGGCGAACCGGAGTCCCGTGCCCGGATCGAGCATCTGCTCGCCGCCAAGTCGGGGCGCGGCCGGGAATACCACTTCGCCTGGGACGAGGAGGGCAACCAGCTCACGGTCCGCGTCCTCGCCCCGCTGCCCGCCGACATCGCCGCCCAGCGCTTCGTCACGTCCCCCGGCGAGACGGTCCTCGGTTTCACCGATCCCACCTGGGTGCGGCGGACCCTGCCGCTCACCCACGGCGAGGAGCAGCGCGACGTTCCCCCCGTCGTCTGGCGCACCGGTGTCCGCTCCACCGAGCCCCACCTGCTGGCGGCCGGGCACCCCGGCAGCGGTGTCTCCACGCTGCTGCGCTCCGTCGCCCTGCAGGCGCTGGTCCACGGCGATGTGGTGATCATCGACGGCGGCGGCACCGGTGAGTACGCGTGCCTCACCGGCCGGGACGGTGTGCGCTCCGTCGAGTGCGGCCTGGCGGGAGCTCTGGCGAGTCTTCAGTGGGCCGCGCACGAGACGGAGCGCCGCCTGATCGCCACCAACCGGGCCCACCAGGCGGGCGATCCGCCGCCCGCGGACACCAGGCGGCCGCTCTGGATTCTGCTGGACCGCCCGAGCGCGTTCACGCACCTGGCCGCCGCGGACGGCCGTGAGGACCCCCAGTCGCTGCTCCAGGTCCCGCTACGGCACGGCCGCCCGGTGAACGTCACGGTGGTCGTCGCCGATCAGCTCGACAGCATGGAGGCCCTCACCGACGCGGTGCGGCAGCACACCCGCGCGCGGGTCGTCCTCGGGCCCGCGACACCGGATCAGGTGGCGGCCGTCCTGGGCGCTCCCCCGCACACCACACCCGTCGAACACGTCCCCCCGGGCCGTGGCTACGCCCGTCTGGGCACGGGCCCGGTCCACCGGCTCCAGGTGCCGGCCACGCCGAACCCGTACGACGACGCGACCGGCGATGCCCACCGGCAGGCGGTACTGGACCTGCTCCCGGCCAGGACGACCACGGCGGACGCGGCACCAAAGGCCCGGGCGCCCGGGCGCACCCGGCCGGCACCCGGCCTCCTGTCCAAGGCCCCTGCCGACGAGCCCTCCGCGGACACGGCCCCGGCGACGGCCGACCGGCACCCCGAGGCCGCCGTGCCCGCGGAGGCGGCCGTCGCCGAATCCTCCTGACCGCCCACCGCACACCGCCGGCCTCCCCCGGGGCACCGCGCGCAGGTGCCGCCCGTCCGCCGTGGCTACGCCACGAAGGAACGCGGCACCTCCGTCCCCGACGTCCCTCCGGTCTCGACGATCCGTGCCGCCGCGGCCAGCCGTACCGCCGCCTCCTCGGCCACCGCGCCGCCCACGGTGAACGGCAGTCGCACATATCCCTCGAACGCCCCGTCGACCCCGAAGCGCGGCCCCGACGGCGCCCGTACCCCGACCCGCTCCCCCGCCTCGGCGATCCGCGATCCCGAGAGCCCACCGGTACGCACCCACAGGGTGAGCCCGCCGCGCGGGACCTCGAACTCCCAGTCGGGCAGCTCCCGGCGCACCGCGCCGACCAGCGCGTCCCGGTTCTCCCGGGCCTGCGCGCGCCGGATCTCCACGGCCCGCTCCCAGCCGTCCGTGCCGAACAGCCAGTTCACCGCGAGCTGTTCCAGTACGGGCGTGCCCAGGTCGGCGTACGCGCGCGCGGCGACGAGACCGCGGATCACGTCGGGGGCCGCGCGCACCCAGCCGATCCGCAGCCCGGCCCAGAACGCCTTGCTCGCCGAGCCGACCGTGACCACCGTCGACCCGGCCGGGTCGAAGGCGCAGACGGGGCGCGGCATCTCCACATCCGGATCGAGCCAGAGTTCGCTCATGGTCTCGTCGGCGACCAGTACCGTTCCCGCCGAGCGCGCCGCGTCCACCAGCCGGCGGCGCTGGTCCTCGTCGGCGAGCGCGCCGGTCGGGTTGTGGAAGTCCGCGACGACGTACGCGACGCGCGGTGCCGCGTCCCGCAGCACCTGCCGCCAGCGGTCCAGGTCCCAGCCGGCCAGCCCCTCCGCCATGGCGACGGGGACCAGCCGGGCCCCGGCCTCCCGCATCAGCTGGAGGATGTTGGCGTAGGACGGCGACTCGACGGCGATGCGCTCGCCGCGGCCTCCGAAGCGGTGGCAGATGGCGTCGATGGCGCCCATCGCCCCGGTCGTCACCATGATCTGCTCGGGCATGGTCGGGATGCCCCGCGCGGTGTACCGGTCGGCGATCGTCGAGCGCAGCGCCGGCAGTCCGGCCGGATAGTCGCCGTGGGTGTGCGCGTAGGGCGGCAGTTCCTCGAGGGCGCCCTGTACGGCGCGGGTGAGCCAGGGTTCGGGTGCGGGCAGGGCGGCGCAGCCGAGGTCGATCATCGAGCCGAGGGCCTCGGGGGGCAGCGGTTCCAGTCCCCGCGCGGGCACCGGGTTTCCGGCCGGCACGGCGGTCCAGCTGCCGGCGCCGCGCCGTGACCCCAGGAAGCCCTCGCCGCGCAGCGCCTCGTAGGCGGCGGCGACGGTGGTGCGGCTGACGGACAGGGCCAGGGCCAGTTCCCGCTCGGCGGGCAGCCGGGCGGCCACCGGGACGCGCCCCTCGAGCACCAGCAGCCGGATCCCGTCGGCCAGGGCCCGGTAGGCGGGCGGGCGGCGGGTGCCGGGGCCGGCCGGCCGGTCCTGCTGGGAGTGGAGCAGCCGGGCGAGCTGCGCCGTACCCACCGCCGAGGTCCACTGCACCATCTGAATCAGTCCACCTTCCTCGAATTGGCCATGGATGGCATCCCCCTTCCCGCCACAGGGTGTCACGGGTCAGTCCACTTCCACTACGGGGGGCATGCCTTGTCCAGCCGATCGCCCCGGCACAGGTATCTCGCACGGCGCCTGTTCCAGCTCTACACCGGGCTGGCGCTGTACGGCGCGAGCTCGGCGCTGCTGGTCAGGTCCGGGCTCGGCCTGGAGCCGTGGAACGTGCTGCACCAGGGCCTGTCCGAGCGGACGGGCCTGTCGATGGGCCTGGTGGTGACCGCCCTGGGCGCGGCGGTGCTGCTGCTGTGGATCCCCCTGCGCCAGCGCCCGGGACTCGGCACGGTCTCCAACGTCCTGGTGATCGGCGCCGCCATGGACGCGACCCTGGCCGTGGTGCCCGAGGCACACGGCATGGCCCTGCGCGCACCGATGACGGTGGCCGGGATCGTGCTGAACGGCGCGGCGACCGGGCTGTACATCGCGGCGCGCTTCGGGCCGGGCCCGCGCGACGGGCTGATGACGGGCCTGAACCAGCGCACGGGGGTGTCGGTCCGGCTGGTGCGTACGGCCATCGAGGTCGCGGTGGTCGCCACGGGCTTCGCCCTCGGCGGCACCGTGGGCGTGGCGACCCTCCTGTACGCGGTGACGATCGGTCCGCTCGCCCAGCTCTTCCTGCGGGTGTTCGCCGTCCCCTCGGCATCCACCGGCCCCACGGCCGTTGCCACCGGTCAACCGCACGGGGTGATACTGCGTCCGTGACCTCACGGATACGCCACCCCTACCTCGACCATCCCGGCCCGATCGCGTTCGCCCACCGCGGCGGGGCGGCGGACGGACTGGAGAACACCGCACGCCAGTTCCGGTGCGCCGTCGAGGCGGGTTACCGCTACATCGAGACGGACGTCCATGTCACGCGGGACGGCCGGCTCGTCGCGTTCCACGACGCGACCCTGGACCGGGTGACGGACGGGGCGGGCCGGATCGCCGACCTGCCGTGGCGGGACGTGCGGCAGGCGCGCGTGGCGGGCCGGGAGCCGGTGCCCCTCTTCGAGGAACTGCTGGCCGCCTTCCCCGAGGTGCGGTGGAACGTCGACGTCAAGGCCGAGCCGGCTCTCCTGCCCTTCCTGGACCTGATCGAGCGGACGGACGCCTGGGACCGGGTCTGCCTCGGCTCCTTCTCCGAGGCCCGCGTGGTGCGCGCCCAGCGGCTGGCCGGGCCCCGCCTCGCGACGTCGTACGGCACGCGGGGGGTGCTGAGTCTGCGGCTGCGCTCGTGGGGGCTGCCGGCCGCGGTGCGCCGGTCGGCCGTCGCCGCCCAGGTCCCGGAGGCCCAGTCCGGCGTCCCGGTGGTGGATCACCGCTTCGTGCGCACCGCCCACGCGCACGGGCTCCAGGTGCACGTGTGGACGGTCAACGAACCCGAGCGGATGCACCGGCTCCTGGACCTGGGGGTGGATGGCATCATGACCGATCACATCGACATACTGCGCACGGTCATGGAGGACCGCGGCCTGTGGGTCTGAGGCCCCGCCCGAACACCGAGCGCGTTCACGGGGAAGCGAGGGCACGGGTGGGCGACGGCACCGTGCGATCACCGGCAGCGGACGAGGCGGCCGGCCGACGGTACGAGCAGCGCGGCTGGTACTTCTACGACTGGGCGTGCTCCGTGTACTCCACGAGCGTGCTCACGGTGTTCCTCGGCCCCTATCTGACGTCGGTCGCCGAGGCCGCGGCGGACGCGGACGGGTTCGTGCATCCGTTCGGCGTTCCGGTGCGCGCCGGGTCGTTCTTCGCGTACTCGGTGTCCCTGTCGGTGATCCTGGCGGTGCTCGTGATGCCGCTGGTGGGGGCCGCCGCCGACCGCACCGGCCGCAAGAAGCCGCTCCTCGCGGCCGCCGCCTACACGGGAGCCGCCGCCACGGCGTGCATGTTCCTCCTCGACGGCGAGCGCTATCTGCTGGGCGGCGCCCTGCTGGTCGTGGCGAACGCGGCGCAGTCCGTGGCGATGATGCTCTACAACTCCTACCTGCCGCAGATCGCCACTCCCCAGGAACGCGACGCGGTCTCCTCGCGGGGCTGGGCCTTCGGCTACGCGGCGGGCGCCCTGGTCCTCGTCGCCAACCTGATCCTCTACTCCGCCCATGACGCTTTCGGACTCTCCGAGGGCATGGCGGTCCGTATCTGCCTGGCGTCGGCGGGTCTGTGGTGGGGTGCCTTCACCCTGGTGCCGCTGCGGCGGCTGCGCGACCGCCGTGCCCCCGCTCGGGAGGCGTCGTCCGCCCTGTCCGGTTTCCGGCAGCTCGCGGCGACCGTCCGCGACATGCGGCGCCACCCGCTCACGCTCGCCTTCCTGCTGGCGTACCTGGTCTACAACGACGGCATCCAGACGGTGATCTCGCAGGCCTCGGTCTACGGCTCGAAGGAGTTGGGGCTCGGGCAGTCCACACTCATCGTCGCCGTGCTGCTGGTCCAGGTACTGGCGGTGGTCGGCGCGCTGGCGCTGGGCCGGCTGGCCCGGATGCACGGGGCGAAGCGCACGATCCTCGGCTCACTGGTCGCCTGGACGCTGACGCTGGCCGCCGGGTACTTCCTGCCCGCCGGGGAGCCGGTGTGGTTCTTCGTCCTGGCCGCCGGGATCGGCCTGGTCCTCGGCGGCAGCCAGGCCCTGTCCCGGTCGCTGTTCTCCCACCTCGTACCGCCCGGCAAGGAGGCCGAGTACTTCTCGGCGTACGAGCTGAGCGATCGCGGGATGAGCTGGCTCGGTCCGCTGCTGTTCGGACTCACCTACCAGCTGACGGGCAGCTACCGGGACGCGATCATCTCGCTGGTGGTCTTCTTCGTCCTCGGTTTCGCGCTGCTCGCGCGGGTTCCGGTACGCCGGGCGGTCGCCGCCGCGGGGAACCCCGTTCCGGAGAAGATTTAGCACTCGGCGCGAAAGGGCTGTAGTGTACGCGTTTGGCCTGCCAGGTGTACCGTTACTGCGCGTCAAAGATGCCGAAACGCCGTGTTGCATCTGTCATTAGATGTGACAAACCAGGCGCCGGTGGGTACTGCACTGGTTGACAAGGCTGCGGCTACGACGGCGACACATGGCCCGGAACGGGAATCTTTACCGCCGACCGGACGTTGACCGGATGACGACGACAGCGACACCTGTCCTGTGGGCGACAAGCCCGGGAGGCACGATTCATGAGTGAGCGAGCTCTTCGCGGCACGCGCCTCGTGGTGACCAGCTACGAGACGGACCGCGGCATCGACCTGGCACCACGCCAGGCCGTGGAGTACGCATGCGAGAAGGGGCACCGCTTCGAGATGCCCTTCTCGGTCGAGGCGGAGATCCCGCCGGAGTGGGAGTGCAAGGTCTGCGGTGCCCAGGCACTCCTGGTGGACGGCGACGGCCCCGAGGAGAAGAAGGCCAAGCCCGCACGTACGCATTGGGACATGCTGATGGAGCGACGCACCCGTGAGGAACTCGAAGAGGTCCTCGAGGAGCGTCTCGCCGTTCTGCGCTCCGGTGCGATGAACATCGCGGTTCACCCCCGGGACAGCCGAAAGTCGGCTTGATCCCGACGGATGATCGTGCGGGAGCACAGCGCACAGCAGCACATGGACCGCGGGCGCCGTACCAGTTGGTACGGCGCCCGCGGTCCATGTGCGTCCGGCTCGGTCCTCAGCGTGGGAGCGGCGGCCGGGGCTCCTGCGGGAAGTCGCCCGGCGGGGTACCGCGCTCGTCCCTGATCACCTCGCCCTGGACCACCTTGCCGTCGGGCCGGTGGATACGCACCTGCTGGAAGGCACCGCCCAGGGAGCCCTGGGCGGCCTCGCGCAGCTTGCGCTCGAAGGTGCGCTCGGCGTGGCGGCTCACGGCCTTCTGGACCGGGGGCACCAGCAGCAGCAGACCGGCCGCGTCGGAGACCAGGCCCGGGATGATCAGCAGCAGCCCGCCCAGCATCATCAGGCCGTTGCCCTCGCTGTTCGGCCGGGGCTCGGGCAGCACGCCGCCCTGTTGCTGCTGCAGCGTCTCGGTGAGGTTCTTGAAGGCGCGTCGGCCGGCTCGCTTGATCACCACCGAGCCGAGCACCAGGCCGGCCAGCAGCACCAGGAAGACCACCAGCCCGTTCGACGCTCCGGCGAGGACCGTGAGCAGCCAGATCTCCAGCACCAGCCACGCGGCGACGCCGAGCGGCAGAACGGTGCGCAGCCGGGAGCGCCGGGGCCGGACGGGGTTCGGGGTCTGAGCGCCAGTCGTCATGCTCCCAGTGTGCCTGGCCCCTGCTCAGCACGGGATAAGCGGGCCCGGCGGGCCCTCGGGGCGGTGAACGCACCCGCGGCCCGCCCGTCCGCCCGGCGGGCCCTGCCGCCTATCCGCCCTGCTTCGTCTCCTCGGCCCGCTGCGACCGCCCGGTCCGTCCGGCGTCCTCACGTCCCAGGACCTTGCCGACCCTGTCCCCCACGCCCCACGCGGTGACCCGCCACAACGCCTCGACGACGATGTCGCGGCTCATCTTCGAGTCGCCGAGTTCCCGCTCGACGAAGGTGATGGGCACCTCGACGACGTGGTAGCCGGCCTTGACCGCACGACGGGCGAGGTCGACCTGGAAGCAGTAGCCCTGGGAGGCGACGTCGTCCAGACCCAGGCCCTCCAGGGTCTCGCGGCGGAACGCGCGGAAGCCGCCGGTGATGTCGCGCAGCGGCAGATCGAGCGCCACCCGCGAGTAGAGGCTGCCCCCGCGCGAGATGTACTCACGGGACTTGGGCCAGTTGACCACCCGGCCGCCGGGCACCCAGCGCGAACCGAGCACCAGGTCGGCACCCTTGAGTGCGGTCAGCAGACGGGGCAGTTCCTCGGGCTGGTGAGAGCCGTCCGCGTCCATCTCGACGAGTACGCCGTAGTCGCGCTCCGCGCCCCAGCGGAAGCCCGCGAGGTACGCGGCGCCCAGGCCCTCCTTGCCCTTGCGGTGCAGTACCTGGACGTGGTCGTCCGTGGCGGCCAGCTCGTCGGCGAGCCTGCCGGTGCCGTCGGGGCTGTTGTCGTCGGCCACGAGAACGTGAGCCTCGGGAACGGCCTTGCGCACCCGGCCGACGATCGCCTTGATGTTCTCCGCCTCGTTGTAGGTCGGGATGATCACCAAGGCCGTGCCGAGCGGGCCGAAAGTCCTCCCCTGGGCTTCCGCCGCGCGGGTCCCCTCGCCGTCGTCCACAACTGCCCCTTCATGTCATGTTCAGGGTCCCACCATAGTGGTCACAGCCTGCACCGACATGGCATGACGTTCATATGATGGTGTTAATTTCCGAAGATCGAGTGGGAACGGGCCTTCCCCCGTGGAGAAGGCCCCGGGCGGCGGTGTACGGCGGATGGGGGCCCGGCGCCCTTCGGTCCGACCTGGGACCCGCCGGCTGCGAGTCGACCTGAAGCCGTTGTCTACTGAGCGCCCGGCCCCACCCGGGGCCACACCTTCCCGACCCACCGGAACGTTCCCTCGCGCCGCGCCGATGCTGAGCCTGGCTCCCGGTGACGGTGCCCGGCGCGGCACACCGTCCCTGACCCAGCGGCGCTGCCTCGAGTGGGCGGAACTTCCCCGGTCGGGCGTCCGATGGTGGACCCCGCCGAACCTAGCTTTCCCCCCGCTGCTTCCCGCCAACAGACGTTTGACCTGCGCAATGCGGTTCAGGTGTCCGGCCGGCGGGGAGGATGCGCAGGTCGCGAGACGGGGGCTCGGCACGTGCTCGTCGCCGGGCGGTCCGTGGAGATCACTCTCCCGGCCGTACGAAGACCGTGCGTCCGCCGACCACCGTGCGCCGACAGACGGGCAGGTCGCCGCCCGGGGTCAGGTCCGGCAGCCCGGGGGTGCCGGAGCGGGGGTCGGTGGACCAGCGCGCCACCCGGTCGTCGGGTGCCTGTACGACAAGGTCGCCGGTGTGCCACACGGCGTAGTCGGCAGGGGCTCCCGGCACCAGGATGCCCGCGTCGTCACGTCCGATCGCCCGCCAGCCGCCCCGCGTGTGCGCGGTGAACGCGGCCCGCACGGAGACCCGGTGCTCGGGCGTGCGGTGGAAGGCGGCGGCCCGGACGGTGCCCCACGGATCGAGGGGCGTGACCGGGCTGTCCGATCCGAAGGCGAGCGGGACACCGGCGCGCAGCAGGGCCGCGAAGGGGTTCAGGGAGCGGGCCCGCGCCACGCCCAGACGCCGGGCGTACATGCCGTCCTCGCCGCCCCACAGGGCGTCGAAGGCGGGCTGGACGGAGGCGGTCAGGCCGAGTTCGGCGAACGCTGCGACGGTCTCGGCAGTGAGCATCTCGGCGTGCTCGACCCGGTGCCGGGCGGCCCGCACACGCGCGAGGCCGACCTTCTCGGCGGCGGCGCGCATCCCGTCGACCACCGCGCCGAGGGCGGCGTCGCCGATGGCGTGGAAGCCCGCCTGCAGGCCCGCCCCGGTGCAGTCGACCACGTGGGCGGCGACGGCGGCGGCGTCCAGGTGGGCGGTGCCCGTGTGGCCGGCGTCGGCGTACGGCTCGTGCAGGCAGGCGGTGTGCGAGCCGAGGGCCCCGTCGGCGAACAGGTCGCCCGCGGCGCCGGTCGCGCCCAGTGCGCGGGCCTTGGCGACGTCCCGCTCGGCCCAGTAGCCGACGGCGCGCGGGCCGCCGCCCTCGGCGGCGAGCCGCAGCAGGCCGGTGAAGTCGTCCTCGGAGGAGATCTCCGGGCCACCGCACTCGTGGACGGTGCCGATGCCCAGGGAGACGGCGTGGGCCAGGGCGGCACGCTGCGCCTCGGTGCGCTGGGCGGGCGTGACGGCGCCCAGGGCGGCGGCGCGTACGGCGTGGTGGGCGTCACCGGTGAGCGGCCGGGCCCCGCCGGGTGCCTCGCGGGCGATCTCGCGGGTGTTCTCACCGCTGACGAGGTCGAGCAGCGCGGTGGTGACGACCGCGGAGTGGACGTCGATCCGGCTGAGGTAGAGAGGGCGTCCACCGGTGGCCGCGTCGAGTTCGGCGCGGGTCGGGGGGCGGCCGTCCGGCCAGCGGGACGCGTCCCAGCCGTGGCCGAGCAGGACCCGGTCGGCCGGGCGGGCCGCGGCGAACTCCCGCACCCGGGCCAGCGCGGCCTGCAGGGAGGGGGCGTCGGACAGGTCGAGGCCGGTGAGGGCCAGTCCGGTGGCCGTGGTGTGCACGTGCGCGTCGGTGAACGCCGGGGTGACCAGCGCCCCGTCGAGGTCGATCACCTCGTCCACACCGTCCGCGAAGGAGTCGGCGGCGCCCTCGGAGCCGACCCAGGCGATCTGGCCGCCTTCGACGACCATCGCGGTGGCGAAGGGGTCGGCGGGGCTGTGGACCTCGCCGCGGCGGAGCAGGACGGTGTGCGGCGGGGCGGTGCGTTCACTCATGACCCACAGTGTCGCCCCTCGCGGGGCCGGGCCCGCACCCAGGGCCGCTCCTCACCTCACCTGCGCACCGCTGCGCCTGCGCGCCGCACATCCGGTCGCGGCGGCGCACCCCCGCGCGGGTGCGGGTCAGACGCGCGGCGGACGGGCCTCGTACGGAGTGGACAGGACCACCGTCGTCCGGGTGGAGACGCCCGCCAGCGAGCGCACGCGGGCGAGCAGTTCCTCCAGTTGGCGCGGAGTGGCCACCCGCACCTTGAGGATGTAGTTCTCGTCGCCCGCGACACTGTGGCAGGCCTCGATCTCGGGCACGCCCGCGAGGCGGTCCGCGATGTCGTCGGGGGCGCTGGGGTCGAACGGCTTGACCGAGATGAAGGCGGTCATGGGCAGACCGACGGCATCCGGGTCGACGACCGCGGCATAGCCGCGGATGACGCCACGCTGTTCCAGCCTGCGCACCCGCTGGTGCACGGCCGACGTGGACAGGCCCGTGGCCTTGCCCAGGTCTGTGTAGCTCATCCGCCCGTCCTTGACGAGCAGCTGCACGATCTGTCGGTCCAGCTCCTCCATGGCGCAAGAACCTACAGTGCCGCCGATCTCCTCGGATACCTGAGCTGTCCAGGTCATGCCCGGTTCGTGATGTACCGGGCATCCGGCCCGAGCCGGGCGGGGGACGAAACCGGTTGCGGGCGGCGCCCCCGAACGGCATGTGACGAATACCACACCCTTCGAACAGTCTCCGTGATGTTCTCGTGATTACCCCCGATGGGGGACGGGAAGTGCTTGCTGTGGTCGAGGCCGCAGCGCCTTCACGGCCCAGCCCGAGGGGGAGAACCCATGCAGAGTCTTAAGCGCCCTGGTCGTACCACGCCCAAGCGGCAGCAGTCCGTCGTCGAACTCGTCCCCGAGTACGTCGACCCCGACGCTCTCGACGACGAACTCGACGCGTACGACACCTTCGAGATGTACCGGGTCGTCTGCCCGGACTGCGCGCAGCCGATCGCGCTGCTCGCGGACGAGGAGGTCCTGCCGGAGCACGCGCTGTGCGCCTCGCCGTGGAACCCGTTCGGGCTCACCGTCTGCACCGGCACCGGCCGCGGTGCCGGTGAGGCCCGGCCGGCGGACGAGTACGCCACGCTCCAGGAACAGGACACCGCCCTGCTGTTGACGCTCCCTCAGGGGCTCGACTGGCGCACCCAGCCCTTCTCGCACGTCGGCGGTCCGGCTTCGCGTCCGATCAGGGTGCCCGTCATACGGCGCCACGCCGCCTGAGCCGTCCCGCCCCGGCCCGGGGCCTGTCAAGCGCACCGCGACGGGACCTCCGCGCGCGGTGCGTCACCCGGCGCGGACGGGCCGGACCGGACGTCCGCGAACGTACGCCCTGTTCGGGCGGTCGGTGACCTGCCCGGTCGCTCCCGCGTCGCCCGGGCGTGACGGCCCCACGCTCTCGAGGACCGGGCGTCACCGCCGCGCCCTCGCTCCACCGCCCGTACCGCAGCCCGCCGGGCACACGCCTCCCCGCCGCCGCAACTCCCGGATCCGCCGATCTGCCGCGATCCGATGCGGAGCCGGGCCGACAAGGGCCGCGCCCTGCCGGGCCGGCACGCCCCGGAGCGGGTCCGGCTCGCGGCACCCCGGCGAGGAAGCCGGATCAGCTCGTCGGCGGCCCCGCGAGATGGCGGGCGATGACCATGCGCTGGATCTGGTTCGTCCCCTCGACGATCTGCAGCACCTTGGCCTCGCGCATGTAGCGCTCGGCCGGGAAGTCCGCGGTGTAGCCGTAGCCGCCGAGGATCTGGACGGCGTCGGTGGTGACCCGCATCGCCGTGTCGGTGCAGTGCAGTTTGGCCATGGCCGCCTGCTTGGCGAACGGCCGCCCGGCATCCCGCAGTCGGGCCGCCGCGAGGTACAGCGCGCGTCCCGCCTCGATCTGCGTGGCCATGTCGGCGAGCATGAACCGCAGTCCCTGGAAGTCGGCGATGGGCCGCCCGAACTGCCGCCGCCCGGCCGCGTACCCCAGCGCCTCGTCGAGCGCCGCCTGGGCCAGACCGATCGCGCAGGCCGCGATGCCGAGGCGTCCGCCGTCCAGCGCGGACAGGGCTATCGCGAAGCCCTGGCCCTCCTCACCGATCCGCCGGTCGTCCCCGACCCGTACGCCGTCGAAGTGGACCTGCGCGGTGGGCGAGCCCTTCATGCCCATCTTCTTCTCGGGAGCGGCGGCGCTCAGCCCCTCGGCGTCGCCGGGCACCAGGAACGCGGTGATCCCGCGCGGGCCGTCCGCACCGGTGCGGGTCATGGCGGTGTAGAAGTCGGCGATGCCGCCGTGCGTGATCCATGCCTTGGTGCCGGTGATCGCCCAGCCTCCCCCGGCCTCGCGCACCGCCTTGGTGCGCAGCGAGGCCGCGTCCGACCCGGAGGACGGCTCGGAGAGGCAGTAGGCGCCGAGCAGGCCGCCGCCGAGCATCGCCGGCAGGTGCTCGGCCTGCTGCTCCTTGGTGCCGTGGGTGGCGAGCGCGTAGGAGGCGAGGGTGTGCACGCTGACGCCGAGGCCGACGGTCAGGCGGGCCGTGGAGAGCTCTTCGAGGACCTGGAGGTAGACCTCGTAGGGCTGGTCTCCGCCGCCGTACGCCGAGTCGTAGGGCAGTCCGAGCAGTCCGGCCTCGGAAAGCAGGGTGAAGACCTCGCGCGGGAAACGGCCGGCGTCCTCCTCCTCGGCCGCCTTCGGGGCGATCTCGCGCTGCGCGATGTCGCGGACGAGCGAGATCAGGTCCCGTGCCTCGTCCGTGGGCAGTTGCCGGTCCACCGGCTGCGGGGCGTGGTCGGACATGGCGACGCTCTCCTCCCTGTTCGGGCACATCGGCGGATGCGCGCCTTGGGTAGGGGCGGCTCCGCCGGGTGGTTCCGGTGCCTGGCCGATACTGTCGCCCCCGGGTCTCGGGAGCTGCTGACCAGCCGCTGTGAGCTGTGAGTATGCCCGATCAGCCCGAGCGCGTCACTTGTTAACGACCGCTTACTACAAGAATTTTCCGGACGTCGAAATCGGTCCGCACCACTGACCTCGCCGATCCGGCCCTCCCGCCGCTCCACCTCGAGAAATCGCCGTGTCCATGACAATGGCCTTCCGTGCTTCCTCCACGAAGAGGCGCACGGGACGCGACTCCCACCGCGCCGCACCGCGATCGCGGACGCCGGTGCTCCGGGCGTCGGCGTCCGCGGACGCCGACGCGTCAGCCGTCGCGGCGGGCGGGCTCCGGGGCCGGGTGCGCGGGATCCAGCTCCTCGATGGCGCGCATGGCCCCGCCGAGCATCTTCACCAGCAGTTCGCGCATGGTCTCGCGGGGCAGTTCGGGACGGTCGATCCATTCGAGGGTGGCACCCTCGACGCTGCACACCCAGGACAGCAGACCCATCCGCGCCAGCGGCGTGATGTCACTGGTCCCGTAGGCGCCTTCGGCGATGGTCTCGACGATCGCCTCGCGCACCCCGTCCCGGATGGCATGGACCTCGGTGTCGAAGCCGACACCGCCGCTGACGATCGTGCGGTACGCGGCCTGGTTGTGCTCGGCGTAGCGCAGATAGCTGTCGACGGTGCGGTGCACCCGCTCCGCGGGCGGCAGTCCGACGCCGCCCGCCGCGAAGGCGACCAGGCCGGCCACCGAGTCCTGGATGATGGACAGGTAGTAGCCCCGCTTGGAGTGGAAGTAGTAGTAGATCAGCCCCTTGGCGACATGCGCCTGACGTGCGATGTCGTCCATGGAGAGCGCGTCGTACGACGTGTCGGCGAACAGTTTTCGCCCGATGGCGATGAGTTCGGCACGGCGTGCCAGCGAACGCTCGGTGCTGCGCGCGCCGGGGCGCACGGCAGGCTGCTGACTGATGTTCAATCTTGACCCAGGTTTCCTGCGGGGGCGGACCTCCGCAGTATGTCAGGTCGCCTTCCGGGTCAGGTCAGAGCATTCCGAGCCGGGTCACGAGCATCGCCACGACCACCACGAGAACCCATCCCATGACGTGCTCGAGGATGTCCGGGCCGTCCTCCCGGGGGCCGCCGGTGCGCACACCGGGGGCGGTGACGGGAGCGGTGACGGTGGCTGCGTTCGCGGTCATGACTTCTCGCCGATCTCGGATCTCGGTGGTGCGCGCCGGGCCTTTACGCGCCGTTGTCCACCTTGCCACCGTCGGCGGCTTTTGCGGCCGAGAGCTTGGTCACAGGCCGGGGCCCCGTGCGGCGGGGGCGGCCCGCCGCACGGACCGGCTCAGCGCACTCCGACGGCCGCGAGCGCCTTGCGCATGCGCGAGGTGGGACGCGCCGGAAAGTACAGGTAGCAGACGCCGCCGGTGCCGGAGACGACCTTGCCCGAGGCGTTGTACCGCTTGGTCCTGAGCCAGATGTTCTCCCACTCGCGCCGCCGGTAGACGCGCCGGACGGCCTCGTTGTCCGGGGAGGCCGGATCGTTGGCGATCACGTCGCCGTCCTCAGTGAACCCGATCACGGTCATCAGGTGCCCGGACGTCCCGTACCCCGCTCCGGTCAGTTCCTCCTCACGGAAGGACTGGGACGTGATGGCCGGGACGCCCGCCCCGATCAGGGTCTCCAGGTCGCTCAGCGAGCCGAGCCGGGTGACGACGCCCTGGAGGTCCTCGAAGGTGGCCGCGTAGGCCGCGTTGAACGGCCAGTTGCCGCAGCCGGCGTACTGGTGGTCGTAGGTGTGGCGGGCCGCGTGGCACACCTGCGGGTCGGTGTAGGACGGGTCGACCCAGGCCAACTGCTCCTCGGTGAGCCGTCCGCCCCAGTACTCGATGATCATCTGTGAGGAGGTCGGGCTGCACCAGGCCTCGCCGCCGTTGTCGTACTCCGGGTACCGGCCCTTGTGGATCTCCTGCGAGTAGCGCGGGACGATCAGTTCCCGGGCCGGACCCGGCGTGGAGGCCGGGACGGTGAAGCGGTCGGGGACGTCGGAGCCCATCGCGCCGAGCCGCCAGACGGTCGGGGTGAGTGCCGTCCCGGGACGGCGGTGCAGGGTCAGCCGCAGCCGGTACGAGACCAGGCGCAGCCCCGAAGCGGGGTCGTCGACGGCGAGGGTGTCGGTCCACACCGTGCTCCGGCCGTCGCTCTGGCCGTCCACCGAGGTGCGCCGGATGTCCTGGTCGCCGGCCGCCCAGCGGCCCATCACGTACCAGGGTGTGTCGGTGCCGTCCGTGTAGGTGCCCTGCAACTCGACCTGGATCCAGGTGCCGTCGGGGGTGTGCGCGTTCCAGGAGGCGATCGCCTCCGTCGCCGGCACGGTGAGCCGGTGGACGGGTGAGGTCCAGGCCGCGTACTCCCAGGCGGCGGTGTCGCCGGTGTGCGGGTCGGTGTGGTCGGTGGTGCCCGCGGCCTTCGCGATCACCAGGCCGGGGCGGACGCCCGCGACGGCCCGGGTGCCCTCGGCGGTGCCGCCGCGCCAGTCGCTGTAGGAGGTCCAGGCCCTGTTGTCCACGGGTCGGGCCCCTGCGGTCCGTTCGGGGTCTGTGGAGCCGCCTGTCGGGCCTGCGGCGGACCGGCCGGTCGGGGTACCGGCGAACGCCGGGCCGGTGCTCGCCACGGCGGCGACGACCGTTGCGGCCAGAAGGGTTCTGCGAGACGGCTGTTCGGCTCTGCTCATGGGTGGAGGACCCCCAGGTGTCGGAGTCGGTGCAGGTCCGGAACACGGCGGGTCGTACGGCGTACGTCCACCGGGTGGAGCGGATGTCCGCCCACTATGAGCACACCGGGGCAGGCCCCGCCAGCACCCGGGACCGTGCCGCGCCGACCAATATGGGACTCGACCAATGACACACATGCCGGCGGATCGGGGGCCTGCGGATCCGAGGACCGGCGGATCGTTCCGGGGCACGGGCACGGGCACGGGCGCTGGCCACCGGGTCCCGGTCAGGTTCTAGAGTGCTCGCGTCACCGTCTCTCCGTATGCCGCCCCGCCCCATGCCGCCCCTCCCCCAGGAATCAGCCATTCACGATCTCGTCTCCCGCATCCGCGGTCTCTCCCCCTCCTGCGGACCCGTCCGGCTCGTCGGTGTCGACGGGCACGCCGGTTCCGGGAAGTCCACGTTCGCCGGCCGGCTGGCCGGAGCACTGGGCGGCGTCCCGGTGCTGCGACTCGACGACATCGCCAGCCACCAGGAGCTGTTCGGCTGGACCAAACGGCTGCTGAGCCAGGTGATCGGTCCGCTCGGCCGCGGTGAGCAGGCGTACTACACCCCCTACGACTGGCGGGCCCGCGCCTTCGGACAGCCACACCCGCTGCCGCCCGCCCCGGTGGTCGTCGTCGAGGGCGTCGGAGCGGGACGCCGGGCGCTGCGGCCCCATCTGGCGCTGCTGCTGTGGATGGAACTGCCCGCGGAGGCTGCCTGGTCGCGGGGGCGGGCACGGGACGGGGCGGAGCAGCGGGAGTTCTGGGAAGGGTGGGTCGAGGCGGAACGCCGGCACTTCGCCGAGGACCCGTCACGCCCCTTCGCCGACCTTCTGGTGCGGGAGCGCGAGGAGGGGTACGAGGTACTCGCCGGGCCTGCCGGGACGGCCGAACCCCTCTCTCCGCTCACGGACGGTGACGGGCCGTCCGCACCGCGCTGAACAGGCGAAGGGCCTTGTCGGACAAGTCGCCGGAGCACTTCAACTTCGCTTGACCAGGGGCCCGTACAGGTCTTACGTTCTCAATGTGCGGCCGTTCGGAGCCGCCCGCAGACGCGAAGCCCCCGGTTGTTCCCCCGTGATCGGGGGCTTCGTTCTGCCTTCTTCGCCCCTTTCGACTGCCGAGCGGCATATGCCGATCACCCTCGGTCACGGCCTGCCGTCGAAACCCTCCCGCCCGCCTCGCTCCCCCCGCGGGTGCGGCACCCCTACGGAGGCGGCGCCGCCGCAGGTACGATGCCTTCGGTGCGACCTACGGACGCCGCTTCGCGCACCGTGCAACTCCGGCCCGCAGCGCAGCGGTTCGCCTCACGGCAGCCGGCGGGCGAGGGCCGGTGGGGCATACCGACGAGGCACGGTTTGTGGGGGGACGTGATGAACTTCGGCACGCAGGGCCCGCAGGCCCCGGCCGATCTCGCCTGGCTGCGGGGCGTGGACGCCTACACCATGGGCGCCTATCCGCAGGCCGAGGAGGAGTTCCGGGCCGCGGTGCGGATCGACCCGGGGATGGCGGACGGCTGGCTCGGGCTGCACGCGCTGCGCGTCGACACGACGGCCTCGCTGCTGCGCATGTTCCGGCACCGGGACCGCTTCGGCGAACAACGCACCCGGCACCGCCGTACCCTCAACTCCTGGTACTGGCTGGGCTGGTGGGTTCAGCCGGTGCTGGAGAGTCCCCGCGATCTGCTGCTCGCGCACGCCTCCCACTGGCTGGACGGCCGCCACGTCCCCGAACTGGACCGCGCGCTCGCCGGACTGCCTCCCGTGGACACCGACCCGCAGGTCCGCTTCCTGCACGCCTGCCGCGCCTATCTGGTCAAGGACTGGGAGCAGCTGGTCCGGCACACCGACCCGCTGCACGGCGATCCGCTGCTCGGCATCGAGACGGGCCTGTTCGGCGGTATGGCCCGGGTGCGCCTGGAGATGTACGGGCAGGCCGAACCCCTGCTGTCGGCGGCCCTGATGCGCTGCCGCAGCGAGCAGCCGCAGCGCAAGGAGCTGCGGTACTGGCTGGCACGCGCCCACGAGGGCACCGGCCGCAGTGCCGCCGCGGTCCCCCTGTACCGGGCCGTGCACCGTGTCGACCCTGCCTTCATGGACACCTCGGCCCGGCTCGCCGCCATCGCCGAGGGGGACGGCTACGACGACCCCACCGATCTCGGCTCGCTCACACTCGGCGGGACGGGCCCGGACCTGCTGGACGGTCCGGACACACTCGATCCGCTGTTCGGCACCGAGGGCCGCGATCTGATGCTGTCCGAGCCGGACCCGCAGCCCGCGGCCCCGCGGCCGACCACGGGGCCTTCGGTGCGCGAGCGGGCCGGCGACCCGGTGCCGTCACTGCCCACGGGTCCCACCGACCCCGCTTTACTGGAGGAAGCGCTCGCCGAGCTGGAGCGCATGGTGGGGCTGGAGCCGGTGAAACGCCAGGTCAAGGCGCTGTCGGCGCAGTTGAACATGGCGCGGCTGCGGGCCGGGCAGGGGCTGCCGGTACAACCGCCGAAACGGCACTTCGTCTTCTCCGGCCCGTCCGGTACCGGCAAGACCACGGTGGCCCGCATCCTGGGCCGGGTCTTCTACGCCCTCGGGCTGCTCGGCGGGGACCATCTCGTGGAGGCGCAGCGGGCCGATCTGGTCGGCGAGTACCTGGGGCAGACGGCGGTGAAGGCCAATGAGCTGATCGACTCCGCGCTCGGCGGGGTCCTCTTCGTCGACGAGGCCTACGCTCTCTCCAACTCCGGGTACGGCAAGGGCGACGCGTACGGTGACGAGGCGCTCCAGGTGCTGCTGAAGCGGGCCGAGGACAACCGCGACCACCTGGTGGTCATACTGGCCGGCTACCCGGAGGGCATGGACCGTCTGCTCGGCGCCAACCCGGGGCTGTCCTCCCGCTTCACGACGCGCGTCGACTTCCCGTCCTACCGGCCACCCGAACTCACCGCGATCGGTGAGGTGCTGGCCGCGGAGAACGGCGACGTGTGGGACGAGGAGGCGCTGGAGGAGCTGCGGTCCATCGCCGGTCACGTGGTGGACCAGGGGTGG
Source organism: Streptomyces sp. GDS52 (assembly GCF_052246875.1). Lineage (NCBI taxonomy): Bacteria > Bacillati > Actinomycetota > Actinomycetes > Kitasatosporales > Streptomycetaceae > Streptomyces > Streptomyces sp. GDS52. Next base: position 6,191,611 of record NZ_CM125966.1, on the reverse strand, counting down.
ATCGACGAGCTGGGCAACGGGCGGTTCCTGCGGACGCTGTACGAGAAGAGCTGCGCGTACCGGGATCTGCGGCTGTCGGCGTACCCGGCGTACCCGGGCACGCTGACCCGGGAGGACCTGGCGACGCTTCGGCTGCCGGATCTGATGCAGGCGTACGGGGAGGTGCTGTCCGGGCGGGGCCCACAGGATCCGCCGGCGCCCTGACAGCGGCGGATCCCGCGACGCGGGCGGTCAGCGGGTGAGCGCTCCCGCCGGGGCGCCGCTCCTGGCCTCGGCCGGTCCGGCATCCGCATCGATGCCGGCCCCGATGCCCGCCCCGGCGTCCGGAAGCGTCCCGGAATCGGGGTGTGTTCCGGAGTCGGCACGGGTCCTGGAACCGAGGTGTGTCCCGGTCTCCGGCCGCGCTCCCGGGGCCTCCCGGTGTGCCGGGTCCCGTACCTCGCCGACCAGCAGCTCCAGTACGTCCTCCAGGGCCACCAGCCCCTGTGTCCGGCCGGATGCGTCGGCCACCTGGGCCAGGTGGGTGGCGGCTCGGCGCATCACGGTGAGGGCGTCGTCCAGCGGGAGTTCGGGCCGGAGGGTGGGCATGCGCCGCCAGAGCCGCCGCGGCACGGCCCGGTCGGTCTCCTCCAGGTCGAGCACGTCCTTGACGTGCAGGTAGCCCATGAAGGCGCCGCCCTGCGCGGCGACCGGGAAACGGGAGTACCCGGTGCGGGCGGTGAGTTCCACGATCCGTGCCGGGGTGACCTCGGGGCCGACCGTCACCAGTGACTCACGGGGCAGCAGGACGTCCGTCACCGGGCGGGAGCCCAGCTCCAGGACGTCCTCCAGGCGCTCGGCCTCCTCGGGGTCCAGGAGGCCCGCCTTCCCGGCGTCCTCCACCAGCCGGTTCAGCTGCTCGCTGGTGAAGGCCGCCTCGGCCTCGCCCTTCGGCTCGACGTGGAAGGCCCGCAGGACGGTCTCGGCGCAGGCGCCGAGCGCGGTCGTGACGGGCCGGCACCACCGGGCGAACCGGACCAGGCCGGGACTCAGCCACAGCGCGGCCTTCTCGGGGGCGGCCCTCGCGAGGTTCTTCGGGACCATCTCGCCGATGACGAGGTGGAAGAAGACCACGGCGGCGAGTGCGACGACGTAGCCGAGCGGATGGATCATGCCGTGCGGCAGGCGGATCCACGCGAACACCGGCTCCAGCAAGCGGGCGACCGTCGGTTCGGCGATCGCTCCGAGGGTCAGCGAGCAGACGGTGATGCCGCACTGGGCTGCCGCCGTCATCCGCGGCAGGTGCTCGAGCCCGTACAGGACCTGACGGGCACGGGCGGTGCCGAGCGGTTCGATCTGGCTGCGGCGCACGGAGACCAGCGCGAACTCGGCACCCACGAAGAATCCGTTGACGAGGACGAGCAGGGCAGCGAAGAGGAGGTGCAGCACGCTCATCGGGCTGCCCCCACGAGTGGCGGCGGGGCCGCCTCGACCAGGCGGACGCGCTCGGCACGGTAGTGGCCGACGCGGCGGACCGACAGCCGCCAGCCGGGCAGTTCCGCGTGGTCGCCGACGGCCGGGATCCGGCCGAGCAGGTCGGCGACCAGGCCGGCGACGGTCTCGTAGGGTCCGTCGGGCACGTCGAGGCCGATACGGAGCAGGGTGTCGACGCGGACGCTGCCGTCGACGTCCCAGGCGGGGCGGCCGTCCTCCGGCGGAGCGGCGACGGGTTCGGTGGCCCTACCGAAGAGTTCGCCGCGTTCGCCGCGTTCGCCGTGCCCGTCGTGCTCGTCCCAGATCTCGCCGACGATCTCCTCGACGATGTCCTCCAGCGTGACGACTCCGGCCGTGCCGCCGTACTCGTCGACGACGACCGCGATGGGCTGCTCGCCGCGCAGCCGCGTCAGCAGCGGCCGGACGGGCAGGGTCTCGGGGACGAGCAGCGCCGGGCGGGCGATGTCGCCGACGGGGGTGCGCAGCCGCTCCCGCGGGGGCACCGCGAGGGCGTCCTTGAGATGGGCCATGCCCACGACTTCGTCGATCCGCTCCGTGTGGACGGGGAACCGGGACAGGCCGGTGGCCCGGGTCAGGTTCACCACGTCCTCGACGGTCGCCGAGGACTGCAGGGCGCTGACCCTCACCCGCGGGGTCATGACGTGCTGCGCGGTCAGCTCCCCCAGGGACAGGGTCCGTACGAAGAGGTCCGCCGTGTCCTGTTCCAGGGCGCCGGCCCGCGCGGAGTGCCGGACCAGAAAGACCAGTTCGCCGGGCGTGCGGGCGGAGGCCGGCTCCGCGGTCGGCTCGACGCCCAGGGTGCGCACCACCCGGTCGGCCACGGCGTTCACTCCGGCGATGACCGGGCGGAACAGGCGGGCGAAGACCTGCTGCGGGCCGGCGGCGAACCGCGCGACCTGCAGCGGCCGGGACACCGCCCAGTTCTTGGGCACGAGCTCGCCGATCACCGTCTGCACGGCCGAGGCCAGCAGCACGCCGACGACCACGGCGAGGGTGGAGACGGCTCCCTCGGGGACACCCGTGCCGGTGAAGGGGCCGCGCAGCAGCCCGGCGAGCGCCGGTTCGGCGAGCATGCCGACGACCAGGGAGGTGAGGGTGATGCCGAGCTGGGTGCCGGAGAGCTGGAAGGGCAGCTCCTTGAGTGACTCGACGACCCGGTGGGCGCGTCGGTCGCCGTCGGCGGCGGCCCGTTCGGCGTCCGGTCGCTCGACGGTGACCAGGCCGGACTCGGCTGCCACGAAGAACCCGTTGGCGAGAATCAGCAGGAATGCGGCTGCGAGGAGCAGCAGGGGGGTGGTCATGATGCCGCCGCTTGCGCACGGTCGCGAACCTCGTGGAACGGGTTCGCGCTCTGTCGACAGGGGGCGGCGCAGGTACTGCAGGACGATCCGTCCATCGCCGGAGAGGGTCACTCCTCGGTTAGCTGGAGCCCCTGGGCCACCGGGCGGGGCGGCAGGGGCGAAGGCGCTGTCGGCGCGCCGTCGCCCACCAGACTAATCAGGACAAGGGCGACCGCGTCAGGTGGAACGGCCCCGATGTCTCCCCGAGATGCCCCGGGTCAGCCCCGTGACGCATCGGGGTCGACCACGGAACGCGCCACGGCGAGCGCCCGCAGGGCCTGCGCGTCGGCGATGGCACGTTCCCTGGCGATGCCCGGCTGGATGCCGAGCACGGGCATGCTGGTGCCGTCGCTGAGGTCGAGGAAGACCCAGGGGTCACCCGGACGGAGGTTCACCTGAAGGATCTGAGCCCATTCGAGGCGGCGCCTGCCGACGATGTTGACGACGGTGATGCCGGACTCGTCGGCCTCGACCCTCGGCCGGGCCAGCAGCACCAGCCCGCCGGCCAGCAGGGCGCCGGTGAACACGAAACTGAGCCGCTCGCCCGGGTCGACCTGCTCCAGCAGCAGGGCGATCAGGGAGAGGGCCCCGAAGAGCGCGGCGGCCGCACCGAGCAGCACCGCACGGGTGCGGCCGGGGCGGAAGGTGACGGGTAGGGCGGGCAGGGCGGGCTTGTCGGACGGCTGGTCCGAGGGGGTGTCCGGCATGGTGCGGCTCCGGGATCGGTCCGGGTCAGAGGCGGCAGGCGTGGATGGCCGTGGTGAGGATGGCGCGGGCACCGATGTCGTAGAGGTCGTCCATGATGCGCTGGGCCTCCTTGGAGGGGACCATGGCGCGGACGGCGACCCAGCCCTCGTTGTGCAACGGCGACACGGTCGGGGACTCCAGGCCCGGGGTCAGCGCGACGGCCTTCTCCAACTGCTCGACCCGGCAGTCGTAGTCCATCATCACGTAGGTGCGGGCGACGAGGACGCCCTGGAGACGTCGCAGGAACTGCCCCACCTTGGGCTCGACGGTCTCGTCGGGCTCGGCCGCGGCGCCGGTGCGGCGGATGACGACCGCCTCCGAGGTCATGATCGGCTCGCCGAGCACCTCCAGGCCCGCGTTGCGCAGGGAGGTGCCGGTCTCGACGACGTCCGCGATGATCTCGGCGACGCCCAGCTCGATGGCGGTCTCGACCGCGCCGTCGAGGTGGACCACGGAGGCGTCGATGCCCTGTTCGGCGAGGTGCCGGGCGACGATCCCCTCGTAGGAGGTGGCGACCGTCCTGCCGCCGAGGTCCGTGACGCTCCGCGCGACACCGGGCTTGGCGGCGAAGCGGAAGGTGGAGCGGGCGAAACCGAGGGGCAGGATCTCCTCGGCCTCGGCGCCCGAGTCCACCAGGAGGTCCCGGCCGGTGATGCCGATGTCGAGGCGGCCCGAGGAGACGTAGATCGCGATGTCGCGGGGGCGGAGGTAGAAGAACTCGACCTCGTTGACCGGGTCGACGATCCTCAGTTCCTTCGACTCCCGGCGCTGCTGGTAGCCGGCCTCATGCAGCATCTCCGCCGCAGGGCCTGCCAGTGAACCCTTGTTGGGGAGTGCGATGCGCAGCATGAGGTCGGCTTCCTTCGGAGTGTGGGTGGTGGTGGGGCGGTGCCTGCGATCACAGGTGGGCGTAGACGTCGTCGAGGGAGATGCCGCGGGCGACCATCATCACCTGGACGTGGTAGAGCAGCTGCGAGATCTCCTCGGCGGCCGCTTCCTTGCCTTCGTGTTCGGCGGCCATCCAGACCTCGGCGGCCTCTTCGACGACCTTCTTGCCGATGGCATGGACGCCCTTTTCCACCAGTTCGGCGGTGCGGGAGGTGGCGGGGTCGCCGTGCGCGGCCTTGTGCTGGAGCTCGGTGAAGAGCTCCTCGAACGTCTTCTTGGACATGGTGGTCCTTACCCTACGCGGTGTCGGGGCCTGCTCACCGCCAGGGTTCGGATACTGAACGCAGCGTGGCCGCGGTCGCCACCGCCGCCGTGACCGCCTCGTGCCCCTTGTCCTCGGTGGAGCCGGGCAGTCCGGCGCGGTCCAGGGCCTGTTCCTCGGTGTCGCAGGTGAGCAGGCCGAAACCGACGGGCACCCCGGTGTCGACGCTGACCTGGGTGAGGCCCTGGGTGACGCCCTGGCACACGTACTCGAAGTGGGGCGTGCCGCCCCGGATGACGACGCCGAGGGCGACGACCGCGTCGTAGCCGCGTCCGGCGAGGACCTTGGCGACGACCGGGAGTTCCCAGCTGCCGGAGACCCTCAGCAGGGTCGGTTCGTCGATGCCGAGGTCGTGCAGGGCGCGCAGGGCGCCGTCGACCAGTCCGTCCATCACCTTCTCGTGCCACTGTGCCGCGACCACGGCGACGCGGAGGTCTCCCACGTCGCGTACGGACAGTTCCGGTGCGCCCTTGCCGCTCACGTCTCTCCTCGGTGCTCTCTTGGTTCTCTGGGTTCTCTGGGTTCTCTGACTGGTTGCCGCAGGCCGGCTACTGGTTGCCGCAGGCCGGCACGGTCGGCGTGTCCAGCCAGGGCAGGTCGTGGCCCATCCGGTCGCGCTTGGTGCGCAGGTAGCGGATGTTGTGCTCGCCGGCGGTGACGGGCATCGGTTCGCGGCCGATGACCTCGATGCCGTGCCGGACGAGCGCGTCGGCCTTGTCGGGGTTGTTGGTCAGCAGGCGGACGCCGCGCACCCCGAGGTCGGCGAGGATCTGCGCGCCGGCGCCGTAGTCACGGGCGTCGGCGGGCAGGCCCAGCTCGAGGTTGGCGTCGAGGGTGTCACGCCCGCGTTCCTGGAGTTCGTAGGCGCGCAGTTTGGACATCAGGCCGATGCCGCGTCCCTCGTGTCCGCGCAGATAGACGACGACACCCCGGCCCTCCTTCTGGATGCGCTCCAGGGAGGCGTCCAGCTGGGGGCCGCAGTCGCAGCGCTGGGAGCCGAAGACGTCGCCGGTGAGGCATTCGGAGTGGACGCGCACGAGGACGTCCGCGCCGTCGCCGATCTCGCCGTGGACGAGGGCGACATGCTCGACGCCGTCGACGGTGGAACGGTAGCCGTAGGCGGTGAAGGTGCCGTGCGAGGTGGGCAGCCGGACCTCGGCCTCGCGGCGGACGGTGGGCTCGGAGCTGCGGCGGTAGGCGATCAGGTCCTCGATGGAGATGATCGTCAGGCCGTGCTTGCGGGCGAACGGGATCAGCTCGGGCAGACGCAGCATCTGCCCGTCCTCGCCGGCGATCTCGACGATGGCACCGGCCGGGCGCAGTCCGGCGAGGCGGGCCAGGTCGACGGCGGCCTCGGTGTGGCCGTCGCGCACGAGCACGCCGCCGGAGCGGGCGCGCAGCGGGAAGATGTGACCGGGGCGGACGAAGTCGTCCGGCTGGGCGGTGCCGTTCGCGAGCAGTCGGAGGGTGGTGGCGCGGTCGGCGGCCGAGATGCCGGTGCTCACGCCGTGGGCGGCGGAGGCGTCCACGGAGACGGTGAACGCGGTCTTCATCGACTCGGTGTTGTCCTCGACCATCTGCGGGAGCCGGAGCCGGTCCAGTTCGTCGCTCTCCAGGGGAGCGCAGATCAGGCCGCGGCATTCGCTCATCATGAAGGCGACGATCTCGGGGGTGACCTTCTCGGCGGCGATGACGAGATCGCCCTCGTTCTCGCGGTCCTCGTCGTCGACGACCACGACCGGGCGGCCGGCCGCGATGTCGGCGACGGCCTGTTCGACCGGGTCGAGCGTCAGGTCCTCGACGTCCTCGGTGCTGTACAGGATCGGTGCCGTGCTCATGCCGGCGCTCCTTCCAGGGCGGGCCGTGCGTCCTCGCGGGAGCGCAGCCACCAGTCGCGCAGCCCCCACAGGACCAGCGCGCCGTAGATGATGTAGACGAAGCCGGAGAAGGCGAAGCCGTTGGCGAAGTTCAGCGGTACGCCGACGAGGTCGACCAGCAGCCAGGCGAACCAGAACTCGACCATGCCGCGGGCCTGGGCGTACATGGCGACGACGGTGCCGACGAAGATGTACGCGTCCGGCCAGGGGTCCCAGGACAGGGACGGGTACAGCGTGAACAGTCCGCCCACCGCGAGGGTGCCGAGTGCCGCCGCGCCCGCCAGGATCCCGCGTTCGCGCCAGGTGGCGAACCGGACGGCGATGGAGCCGTCCTGCGCCTGTTGCCGGCCGCGGTTCCACTGCCGGAAGCCCCAGACGGCGACGAGCATGACGACGATCTGCTTGCCCGCGCTGCCGGAGAGATGGGCGGTGGCGAAGGCCGCGAAGAGGATCAGGCCCGAGACGAACTGGGCGGGCCAGGTCCAGATGGAGCGTTGCCAGCCGAGGGCGAGGGCGATCAGACCGATCACGTTGCCGATCATGTCCGACCACTTGATGTGCTGGTCGAAGAGGACGAACGCCTCGGAGTTCAGCCAGTTCACCGCGTGGCCCCCTCACCGATGGCCCGGTCGCCGATCATCCGCTCGACGTACTTGGCGATGACGTCCACCTCCAGGTTGACCGGGTCGCCGCTCTGCTTGAGGCCGAGGGTGGTCAGGGCGAGCGTGGTGGGGATCAGGCTGACGGTGAAGAAGTCGGGGCCGGCGTCGACGACGGTGAGGCTGATGCCGTCGACGGTGACGGAGCCCTTCTCCACGACGTAGCGGGAGAGTTCGGCCGGGAGTGAGATCCTCACGATCTCCCAGTTCTCGGACGGCTTGCGCTCGAGGATCCGGCCGGTCCCGTCGACGTGCCCCTGCACGATGTGGCCGCCGAGACGGGCGCCCAGGGCCATGGGGCGTTCGAGGTTGACCCGGGAGCCGACGGCGAGGGCGCCGAGGCTGGAGCGGTTCAGGGTCTCGGCCATCACGTCGGCGGTGAACTCGTCGCCCTCGTGGTCCACGACCGTGAGGCAGACACCGTTGACGGCGATCGAGTCGCCGTGCTTGGCGCCCTCGGTGACGACGGGGCCGCGCAGACGGAAGCGACAGGCGTCGTCGAGAGTCTCGACAGCGGTGATCTCGCCCAGTTCTTCGACGATTCCGGTGAACACTTCCCGGGTCCTCCTGCCTCTTCGGGCACGGACTCCGGGGCTGTCGATGACGACAGAGGTACGGGCAAGTACACCGGGGGCGACGCCGGACGGAGTTCACCCGAGGGTGAACCGATACGGCGGCGCGCACGAATGCCCGCCCGCCGCGCACTGCCTCCCATCCGGACTTTAACCGTCGGTCCAGGAATTTCACCTGGTCAACCGGCCACTGGAAGCGGCCGGGTCGCGGACTGTAACCGCCGGTTCGGACTTTCACCGACCCCGGAGTGCGCTGCTGCTGGTACTGGGCCCAGTGTGCCATGCCCGGCCACCACCCATACAGGTGAGGGGTGTGGGGTGCCTCACAGAAAAAGGCGTCCGTGCGCGCCGCCCGCCCGCGGCCGGCCCTCGGACATCACGCGCCACCGGCGCACAACCGGCGCACAACCGGCGCACAGCAGCCCCACCCGCGCCCCGCCTGCCCCCTTGAACGCCGTCGAACGCGCCCTCCCGACCTGCACCCACCCATTGACCACAGTGGTCTAGTCCTTTTAGCGTCTGATGCGGCCTCCGCACAGACCGGCCCGGCGGCGGTGACGACGGCCCTTGCCCGCCGCCGGGCCTCACCACGCCGTCCGCCGGGGTCGTCCGTGATCCCGTGTCACATCCGGGGCCGCCGATCCGTCCCTGTGGACGAGGGTGCTCCAGCGGGGAGCACCGCATCTCCCGAGGGGCTGAACAGCATGAGCACGATCCTGGTGACCGGCGGTACCGGAGCCCTCGGCCGGCACCTGACCGAACGGTTGCGGACGGACGGGCACGAGGTGCGGGTGCTCAGCCGGCACTCCCGTCCGTACGCCGTCGACCTGCGCCGGGGCGGCAGCACGCTGGACGAGGCCGTCACCGGGGTGGACACGGTCGTCCACTGTGCGAGCACACCGCGCGGCGGAGACGAGCAGGCGGCGGAGAACCTTCTCGCGGCGGCACGGCGGGCCGGGGTGGGGCACCTCGTGTACATCTCGATCGTCGGTGTCGACCGGGTGCCGTTCGGTTACTACCGGACCAAGTTCGCGGTGGAACGGCTGGTCGAGGAGTCCGGGATCGGCTGGACCGTCCTGCGCACGACCCAGTTCCACGACCTGCTGCTCACGGTGTTCGAAGGGCTGGGCAGGCTCCCGGTGCTGCTGCTGCCGTCCCGTGTGAAGGACCAGCCGATCGAGGTGACCGAGGTCGCGGACCGCCTGGCCGAGCTGGCCGGGGGCGGGCCGGCGGGGCGCGTCGAGGACATGGGCGGCCCGGAGGTGAGGACGCTCGACTCCCTGGCGCGCTCCTACCTCCGGGCGACGGGGCGACGCCGCGCGGTGGTCAGGGTTCCGCTCCGGGGCGCCGCCTACCGGGCCTTCCGCGCCGGCAGCCACCTCGCCCCGGAGCGCGCGGTGGGCAAGGGCACCTTCGAGGAGTTCCTGGCCGCACGGCCGGGGCGGGGACGCGTCGGCGAGTAGGCGGGCGAGCCGGAGGGGGCCGGGGCGAGCGCCCGGTGGCGGAGCGGGGCGCCCGGCGTCAAAGTGCGGCGGGTGGGCCGAAGAGCTCGTCCTGGGCGCGGTCCCGGGCCGTCAGGAGGGCACCGCGCAGCACCGCGCCGCCGCCCAGGAGGCTCGCGCGCACCTCGGTGGACAGCGGTGACATCCGGGCCGTCCGGTCCTGTACGCGGGCGGCGAGTTCCGTGCCTCCGGCCTGGCCGATCTCCCCGCCGAGCACCACGCATCCGGGGTCCAGCAGCGCCGCCACCGCCGCGACCCCCACGGCCACGCGGTCGGCGAGGGCGTCGAGGAAGCGCGCGTCCGCCGAGGCCGGCTCCTCGCGCGCCCTCGCGGCGGCGGCCCGTACCGCCCCCGCCGCCACCGGTTCCGTGTCCGGCTCGGCCACGACCCCGTACTCCCCCGCCAGTTCGGCGATCGCCGCCGCGGCCGCGAGGGAGTGGAAGCCGCCGCCGCAGTCGGCGGCCGACGGCAGACCGGCGGTGCCCGGGACCGGCAGGAAGCCGATCTCGCCCGTGCCGCCGGAGGCGCCCCGGCGCAGGGAGCCGTTCAGGATCACGGCCGCGCCGGTGCCGTGGCCCAGCCAGAGCAGGACGAAGGTGTCGCGGCCCCGGGCGGTGCCCTCGCGCTGCTCGGCCAGGGCGGCGAGGTTGGTCTCGTTCTCCAGGCTGACGCGTGCCGCGGGCAGCCGCTCCTGCAGCGTGGCCACCAGCAGACGGTGCCATTCCGGCAGCCCCTTGGACACCCGCAGTTCGCCGCTCGCGGGGTCGATCAGCCCGGGGGCACCGATGCCGACGGTGTGCAGCCGGTCGGCGCCCGCCTCCTTCACCGTCCGCTCGACCAGCGTCACCGCCCGCTCCACGGCCGGGCCGGTCCCGGCGTCCACCGCGATCGGCGCCCAGGCCTCGGCCAGCACCGCACCGACGAGGTCGGAGACGACCACGGCGACACCCTCGGTACGAACGTCGAGCGCCGCCAGGTGCGCCCGGTCGGCGACGATCCCGTACACCTTCGCGTTCGGTCCGCGCCGCTGCTCCCCGGCCTCCCCGACCACCGTGATCAGCCCGGCCGCGGTCAGCCGCTCGACGAGGTCGGCGACGGTCGGCCGGGACAGGCCGGTCAGCTGCTTCAACTGCCTTGCCGTCAGCGGACCTTCCTGCTGGAGCAGCCGCAGGGCGTTCCGGTCGTTGATGGCTCTGGCGGTGCTGGGGGATGCGGCCATGGCGTGATCCTTCCAGATCGGCTGCCGTGATCGGCTGCCCGTGATCGGCGGGCGGTGGACGGCGGGACCGGATCGGTACGCGGCCCGGGAGACTGGCGAAAATCCCCTTATCCATCAGGAAGCCTCCCTGATAGTTTACGGCGGCGCGTGAGGGCCACGTGCGGCCGGGAGGGGCGGGACCATGACCGCAGAGGTGTACGGGCAACACAAGGTACGGAGGGCGCGGTACGCCGTGGGCGCCGTGTTCGCCGTGCACGGCGCCGTGACCGGCTCGTTCGCCACGCGCGTGCCCTGGATCCAGGATCATGCCGGCGTGAGCCCGGGGCAGTTGGGGCTCGCGCTCGCCTTCCCCGCGATCGGTGCGTCCCTCGCGATGCCGCTGGCGGGGCGGGTCAGCCACCGCTTCGGCGCCCGCACCGCGCTGCGCGGACTGATCGCCCTGTGGACGCTCGCGCTGGTCCTGCCGTCGATCGCCCCGAACCTGCTGACGCTCTGCCTGGTCCTGTTCGTCTACGGCGCCACGGCCGGCGTGTCCGACGTCGCGATGAACGCCCTGGGGGTGGAGGTGGAGAACCGGCTCGAGCGGTCGATCATGTCCGGGCTGCACGGCATGTGGAGCGTCGGTGCCCTGGTCGGCTCGGCGGCCGGCACCCTCGCCGCGCACCTCGGCACGGACGCCCGGCTGCACCACGCGCTCGCGGCCGGTGTCCTGACCGTGGCGGGTGTCGCCGCCGCGGGCCATGTGCTCGACCTGCAGCCCGCCGAGGACGAGGAGCCGCCGCCGAGGTTCGCGCTGCCGCCCCGCTCCGCGCTGCTGATCGGCGCCATCGGCTTCTGCGCGGTCTTCGCGGAGGGTGCGAGCCTCGACTGGTCGGCGGTCTATCTGCGCGACCGGCTGGATGCCTCGCCGGGGCTCGCCGCGGCCTGCACCACCGGGTTCACGCTCACCATGGCGATCGCCCGGCTCGCCGGGGACCGGGTGGTGGACCGCTACGGCGCGGTGCGCACGGTGCGCACGAGCGGCGTCGTCGCCGTCACCGGCGGACTGCTGATCGTCCTCGCCCCGCACCCCGCGACGGCGATGGCCGGGTTCGCTCTGATGGGCCTCGGCATCGCGGTGGTGGTGCCGCTGTGCTTCGCCGCGGCGGGCCGCAGCGGCACCCATCCCAGCCTCGCCATCGCGGGCGTCGCGACCATCACGTACACCTCGGGCCTGATCGCTCCGAGCGCGATCGGCCTGCTGGCCCAGGCGACCAGTCTGATGGTGTCGTTCGTCCTGGTCACGGTGTTGTCCTGCGGTCTGGCCGGCCTCGCGGGCGTGCTGCGCTCCGGGGACCGTGTGAAGGTCATCCGCCCGGACGCAGCAGTTCCCGGCCCGCGGCCCTGAGCGTCTCGCTCCAGGGCGCCGGGCGCAGGGTTTTCGCGTCCAGCCGTACCAGCACCCGGCTGCCCCGCGCGTAGGTCACCGCCCCGTCCCGCGAGCAGAAGCGGAAACCGTAGGTCAGCCCGGTCGTCCCCAACCGCTCCAGCCACAGGTGGACGGCGTACGCGCCGGTCCGGGTCACCGGGGCCTCGTAGCCGATCCGCAGCTCCCTGACCGCGTTGCAGGCGTCGCCGGCCGCCGTCCAGTCGCCCTCGAAGCGGATGCCGTGCTCCTCCCACAGTTCGGCCCAGGCCCGCTCGACCATCAGCGGATAGCGCGCGTTGTGCAGCAGCCCCAGCGCGTCGAGGTCGTCGAAGTGGACGGTCACCGGGATCAGCCGGCCGTACGACAGGGCGGGGGCGGTCGGGGCTTCGGCGGTCACGGGCGGAACTCCTGGTGCGTACGGAATGAGTGCCGCCTACACGAACCGACGGCGCGCCCTCATCCTAAGCAGACGCTCAGACAGCCGGAGCAGGCCTCTCCAGGTGTACGAAGCACACCTGGAGAGCCCCGACAATGGTCCGGACACGCTGCACGAACGACGAAAGCGACACCCCATGGATCTCGGCGTCCGCTGGACACTGCACGGAGACGGACGCACCCCGGCTCCCGGCGCGGTGGTCCGCCCCGACGAACGGCTCTCCTGGCCCCGTACCGCGGGACTCGGCGCCCAGCACGTCGTGGCGATGTTCGGGGCGTCGTTCGTCGCCCCGGTGCTGATGGGCCTGGACCCCAACCTCGCGATCATGATGTCGGGCGTCGCGACCATCGTCTTCCTGCTGGCCACGCGCGGCCGGGTGCCCAGCTATCTGGGCTGCTCGCTCTCCTTCGTCGGCGTCGCCGCGGTCATCCGGGCCCAGGGCGGGTCGAGCGCCACGGTGACCGGCGCGGTGTTCGTGGTCGGGGCCGCGCTGTTCCTTGTGGGGCTCGCGGTGCGGCGTTTCGGGGCGCGGATCATCCACGCCACGATGCCGCCGATCGTCACCGGCGCGGTGGTGATGCTGATCGGCTTCAACCTGGCGCCGGTGACCGCCGCCACGTACTGGCCGCAGGACCAGTGGACCGCCCTGTCCGTGATGCTGTTCACCGGCCTGGCGGTGGTGTGCCTGCGGGGCTTCTGGTCCCGTATCGCGATCTTCCTCGGGCTGGTCTTCGGGTACGCGCTCTCCTGGGTCCTCGACCTGGTCTTCGGCCGGATCCACTCCGCGGACGCGAGCGGCAAGGTCACCGACCACTGGCGCCTGGACCTGTCCGGTGTGGGCCAGGCCGACTGGATCGGTCTGCCGAACCTGCACGGCCCGTCCTTCGAGTGGTCGGCGATCCTGGTCGCCCTGCCGGTCGTCATCGCACTGATCGCCGAGAACGCCGGGCACGTCAAGGCCGTCGGCGAGATGACCGGCGACAACCTCGACGACAAGCTGGGCACGGCCATCTCCGCCGACGGCGTCGGCTCCATGCTGTCCACCGCCGTGGGCGGCCCGCCCAACACCACCTACTCCGAGAACATCGGCGTGATGGCGGCGACCCGGGTCTACTCGACCGCCGCGTACTGGGCCGCCGCGTGCTTCGCCCTGCTGTTCGGCCTCTGCCCGAAGTTCGGCGCGGTCGTAGCCGCGATCCCCGGGGGCGTGCTCGGCGGGATCACCGTCATCCTGTACGGCATGATCGGCCTGCTCGGCGCCCAGATCTGGATCAACGCCAAGGTGGACCTGCGCAATCCGCTGAACCTGGTGCCGGCCGCCGCGGGCATCATCATCGGCGTCGGCAACGTCACCATGGAGTTCACCGACACCTTCTCGCTCAGCGGCATCGCGCTCGGCTCCCTCGTCGTCATCACCGGGTACCACGCGCTGCGCGCCTTCGCGCCGGCCCACCTCAAGACCCAGCCGCCGCTGCTCGACGCGGGCACCTCCGCCTACGACGAGAACAGCGGGAGCGAGGACGGTCGGGGTGGGAACAGCGGGGACGGCGGGAACAGCGGAAACGGCGGGGACGAGGCGGACGGCGGGGGCGCTCAGCGCGCCAAGTCGTAGGCGTACGACGGGGTGAAGGTGCCCGGCGCGCCCTTGCAGCCGTCCGACTCCCCCGGCAGTTTCACCCAGAGGTAGGCGTCGATCCCGGCCTCGCCGGTGCGGAGCGTCGGGGCCCGGCCGAGCTTGCGGCCCGCGGGGTCGCACCATTCGCCGTCGGCCGGGGCTCCGTTGCCGTTGCGGCTGGTGTCGATCACCGCGCCCAGGCCGGGCGGGCCGCCGAGCGCGTCGAGCACCCGCCGGTTGTGGGTGATCTCGTCGGCCGTGTCGTGGAAGTTGGAGACGTTGCTGAAGACGCCGTCGGAGGAGGCCGCCGACGCGGCCCCGGCCTGCCGCAGCCAACCGGCCTGCCGCACGGGCGCGTTCCAGCCGGAGTGCCCGGCGTCGTAGTAGACGCGGGCCCGGGGATCGGCCTCCTTCAGCACCCGTCCGGCGCGGGCCAGTGAGGCGAAGCGGTCGGCGCGCTGCCCCGCGGAGAGGCACTCGACCTGGGCCAGGGAGTCCGGCTCCAGGATCACGATGACCTCACCGGACCCCAGTCCGGCGGCGAACCGGTCGATCCAGCCGTCGTAGGCGTCCAGATCGGGTGCCCCGCCCCGGGAGTGCCCGCCGCAGTCGCGGTCGGGAATCGTGTACGGCACGAGGACGGGCACCCGGCCCCGCGCGGCGCCGGCCGAGGTGATCGCGCGCACTCGCGCGGTGATCGTGTCCGGTGAGTGGTCGGCGAACCACACCGCCGCCGGCCGGTCACCGATGCGGGACGCTATGACCGCGCGGCGCGGATCACCGGGGTGGGCCCGCACCCAGTCCAGGACCTGGGAATCGGGGTGGCGGTAGAGCCCGGGGGACACCGGGGCCGACCGCTGCTCCCGCGCGCCGGGCGACACGGACGGCGCGGCACCCGTCTTTTCCGCCCGGGGCTCGGGAGAGGCCGACGCGGAGGGGGACGGCGCCTCGGTCGACGGGGACGCCGACGACGGCACGGCGGGCAGTGCCTCCAGCCGCGGTGACGCGGTCGTCTCGGGCCGTGCCTCGTCCGAGCCGCGTCCGTCGTCCACCGAGGAGACCACCCCGGCGGCGGTGCCGACCGCGACCACGAGGGAGGCGGCCGCGACCATGGCGGCGCGCCGGGCCGCGCCTCTGCGCGCGGACCGCCGGGCAGCCAGGCGTTGGGCACGCGAGCCTGACACAGTACTGCTCCCCCTCCCCCACGACGGGCGCGTTCCCCCGATCCGGGGAAACGCCGGGCCCGCCGCCACCGGCACCACACTAAAGGTGCGACTCTGCGCTCATGGCGCAATGCGAACAAGCCCGTCAAGTCTGCACCCCCGTAGACACGGTCGTCTCCCGGATGCGCGCCCTCGGTTCCGCCCTGCCCCGCCGGGACGGGATCGCGGTCTTCAACCGCGTCTACCTCGCGGTGACGACGGAGGTGGACCGGCGCATCGACGCGGGTCCGCCCGCGGACACGCGGGCGGCGGTCACCCTGGACGTGCTGTTCGCCGAGCGCTATCTGGCCGCCGTCGAGGCGGTGTCCGAGGGCCGCCGCCCACCGGCCTGCTGGCGTCCGCTGTTCCAGTTCCGCCACCATCCGGGCGTACGTCCGCTGCAGTTCGCGCTGGCGGGCATCAACGCGCACATCGGCCACGACCTGGCGCTCGCCGTCGTGGACACCTGCCGTACGCTCGGCTGCGAACCCGCCGACGTGGAGGACGAGTTCGACCACGTCGGCGACCTCCTGGTCACGCTGGAGGAGCGCATCCGCGAGGACCTGATGCCGGGTCCCGACCTGCTCCAGCTCGCCGACCCGATGACCCATCTGCTCGCCGCGTGGAGCCTGGACCACGCCCGGGACGCCGCCTGGACGGCGGCCCGCGCGCTGTGGGCGCTGCGCGGACTGCCGGACGTCGCCGAGGAGTTCGCCGCGCGGCTGGACATGGCGGTCGGCTTCGCCGGACGCATGCTGCTCACGCCCCTGCCCGACCGGCCCGGACGGTCCGGCGGCCGCGAGCCGGCGGGCTCCGGGGGCCAAGGGGTTCCCGGGGTTACCGGGGCTCAGTCGTCGGAGAGTTCCACCGGCGCGATCTCGTCGTAGACGTCACCGGGACCGGGGTTGGTCGCGTCGGTCGCTCCGCCGAAGTGGTGCATGACGCCCCAGACCGCGTTCAGCGCGGTCTGGACGGCGCCCTCGGCCCAGCCGGCCGTCCAGGAGATGTCGTCGCCGGCCAGGAAGACGCCCCGCTTGTCCTCGGGCAGCCGGTCCTGCATGAAGTGCGTGAACAGGCGCCGCTGATAGCGGTAGTGGCCGGGCAGGTTGGCCTTGAAGGCGCCCATGAAGTAGGGCTCGTTCTCCCAGGAGACGGTCACCGGGTTGCCGATGATGTGCTTCCTGATGTCGACCGTCGGGTAGATCTCGCCCAGCGACTTCAGCATGACCTCCATCCGCTCGTTCGGTGACAGCGGCAGCCACTTCAGGCTGTCGTCGCACCAGGTGTACGAGAGGCAGATGACGGCGGGCCTGTCCGGGCCGTCGTCGAGCAGGTAGGTGCCGCGGGTCATCCGGTCGGTGAGCGTCATCGACATGACGTCCCGCCCTGTCGGTTTCCCGTTCTCGTCGACCGCCTCGTCCAGCCAGAAGGGCCGGTCCACGGGCACGAAGAGCTTGGAGCTCTCCATGTAGTGGGTGCGCTCGATGGCGGTCCAGTGGTCGATGGGGAAGAGCGATTCGTCGCAGGCGATCTTGGAGAGCAGCATCCAGGACTGGGCGGTGAAGACGGCCGCCCGGTAGGTGCGGATGTCCCCGTTCGCGTCCGTCACCGTGATGTGCCGGCCGGCGGTGCGGTGCAGCCGTGTCACCGCCGGGCGGGGCGCGCCGTCGGTGTGCAGGGACTTCAGCGAGGTGCCGTACGGCCAGTGGACGAGCTTCTCCGGCTCGCGCTCCCACAGGCGCAGCGGCAGTTGCTGGGAGCCACCGACGATGCCGCGGTGGTGGTCGTCGGCCTCGGTGTAGACGACCCGCAGGATCTCCAGGATGGAGTTGGGGAAGTCGGTGTCCCAGCCGCCGGTGCCGAAGCCGACCTGGCCGAAGATCTCGCGGTGCCGGAAGGACGTGAAGGCCTCGGAGTCGCAGAGGAAACCGTAGAAGGTCTGGTTGTCGAGCTTCTCCACCAGCCGCGACCAGATCTCGCGGATGCGCGGGACGTCCCGTTCGCGCAGGGCGCGGTTCATGTCGGAGAAGTCGGCGCCCTCCTCCAGGCAGCGGTTCCAGGCGTCCGCCACGTCCCGGTAGACCTGCGGCAGGTCGTCGGGCGTCTCGGCGTAGTGCGACTCGCCCTTGAGGTCGACGACGGTCGAAGGCGTCACCTCGGCAAGGGGGTTGGGGAAGGGACGGGTCTCGAGCCCCACCAGGTCGATGTAGTGCTGGAGGGCGGTGGAGGACGGCGGGAAGCGCATCGCGCCCATCTCGGCGGTGAGCGAGGGGTCGCAGCCCTCGAAGCCGACGGTGCGCAGCCGGCCGCCGATCCGGTCGGCCTCGTACACCACGGGCTTGAGGCCCATCTTCATCAGCTCATAGGCGGCGATGATCCCGGACAGGCCGCCGCCGACGACCGCGACCTCGGTGCCGTGCTCGGTCGCGGGGATCTGACCGAGGCCCGCGGGGTGGGCGAGGAAGTCGTCGTACGCGTACGGGAAGTCCGGGCCGAACATGGTGATCGGCGGCTGCTGTTCGTCGGCGTGCTCGACGGCGTTGGGCACCGTGGACGTCATGGGGTGCGGACTCCTTGCGCGAACGGACTTCGAGGTGTCGGGGGAGAAGCGGGCTTCAGCCGCGGGGCCCGTACAGGCCGGGGCGGCGGTCCCTCAGATACGGGTTGGTCTCACGGGAGGCGGCGAGGAACGCGGGGTCCACGTCGGCGAGGAGGAGTTCCTCGCCGCGGCCCGCCCGGGTACGGGCGACTCCGTCGGGTCCGACGAGGGTGGACAGTCCCGCGAACTCCGACTCGCCTTCCTGGCCGACCCGGTTGACGTACGCGATGTACATCTGGTTCTCGAACGCCCTTACCGGTACGACGGATTCGGCGACGAACTGGAACGGGTGCATCAGGGCCGTGGGCACCAGGAGGAGGTCGGTGCCCGCCAGGGCGTGGGCGCGCGCGTTCTCCGGGAACTCGACGTCGTAGCAGACCAGCAGGCCGACGGTGAGGCCGTCGAGTTCGGCCTGGACGACCGGCTGGTCGCCCGGGGTGAAGTGCTCGTGCTCGAAGTCTCCGAAGAGGTGGGTCTTGCGGTAGTTCGCGAGGCGGGTGCCGTCGGCGGAGACGAGCTGGAGGGAGTTGTGGACCGTGTCGCCGGTGCGTTCCGGGTAGCTGTAGGCGATGGCGAGTCCGTGCCGGGTGGCCGTCCGGGCGATCGCGTCGGCCGCGTCGCCGTCGGCGGGCTCGGCGAGCACCGTGACGTCGTCGCCGATGGCGTACCCCGTCAGGAACAGCTCGGAGGTCACGAGCAGCCCGGCGCCGGCCGCTGCGGCGCGGCCCGCGGCCTCGTCGAGGACCTTGAGGTTCTCGGCGACGGATCCGGGCCGTCCGGAGCTCTGGAGCAGGGCGGTGCGCATGCTTTTCCCTCATCGGTGCACGGGGGTTTCGGGGGGTCGCACAGACGCTACGTCCGGTCGGCTCGGCCGGACAAGGAGGAGCCGTTGCGTGCCCATGAGCGAACTGTTGCGTCCGTCGCGGGGGCGGCGGCGATTCGTTGCACGCCCCCGTTCCGGGGCCGGGCCCGACGCCGGGGGCCGCCGCGTGGGCAGGGCGAGCGCCGGAGCGAACGCGAGTGCGACGACGCGGGCGGACCGTGGTGGGCCGGCCGATCAGCCGGCGCCTGGCCCTCCCCGGGACGCCCGGGTGGCCGGGCGGACGAAGCGGCTGCCGGCCGGTGGCGCCGGCCGGCAGCGCGGCACGCCCTACGGGAGGCCGCGCGGCGAGCGCGACGGCCTCGTGAGCTTCAGGAGCAGCGCTGTCACCAGATACAGCAGCGCGAACACGGTGAAGGCCGTGCTGTGTCCGCCGTGTGAGGCGATCACCGCGTAGCCGCCGAACACCACGACCGTGGCCAGCTCGGTGCCCAGGCCCGCGACCGAGGTCAGGGTGGCCCGCCCGGTGTCCGCGATCCGCCGCTGGAGTCGCGCGTCGGCCAGTACGGTCGCCGCCTGGAAGCCGCCGAAGGCGAGGGCGACGAACACGAGCCCGGCCGTCGTGCCCGCGGCGGAGCCGACGGCCAGGAGCAGCCCGGAGCCCGCGAGCAGGGTCGCGAGTCCGGTCGTGCCGAGGCGTTCGCCCTCCCCGGCCAGCAGGCTTCCGGCGGTGGCACCGGCCCAGATCAGCAGGAGCAGCCAGGGCACCGTCTCGTCCGCGACGCCGGTGTCCCGCACCAGCAGCGGCGTGTACTCGTCGAGGGCTCCCCAGACGGCGCCCACGGCCGGTACGAGCAGCAGCGCCCCGCGCACCGACCGGTCGGTGCGGGCCTCGGCCAGCCCGGCGCGCAGGGGCGCGGTCCAGCCCTCGTGCCCGGCCGCCGGGCGGCGGTGCTCCGGGAACCGGAGGGCCGTGGCCGCGGTCAGCACGCATCCCAGGACGCTGGCGGCGCCGACGGCGGTGGGGCCGCCCCGGGCCAGTACCGGACCGGCGAGCCCCATGGCCGCCATCACGGCGACCAGTCCCGCCGCGCGGGCGCGGCCCATGACGCGGGCGTAGCGGTCGGCCGCGTCGAGCCGCTCCAGTTCGTCGTGGACCAGCGCCTCCAGCGCACCGGACCCGAGGGCTCCGCCGGCGCCCCACAGCACGAAGCCGGCCGCGAAGGCTCCGTAGGAGGGCAGCAGTACCCACAGGGCGAAGCCGGCGGCGGTGAGCAGCGGGCCGAGCCACAGCAGCAGGCGCCGGGACACGGCGTCCGCCCAGACACCGGAGGG
Source organism: Streptomyces sp. GDS52 (assembly GCF_052246875.1). Lineage (NCBI taxonomy): Bacteria > Bacillati > Actinomycetota > Actinomycetes > Kitasatosporales > Streptomycetaceae > Streptomyces > Streptomyces sp. GDS52. The sequence continues at coordinate 6,171,576 of NZ_CM125966.1, read as the reverse complement.
GACCTCCAGCAGGACGCCGGTGACCGACCAGAGGGCGAACAGGGAGGAGATCTGCCAGACCGTGAGACCGGCGTCGCTGAACAGCAGCGCGTACACCGGGTAGAGCAGCACGAAGTCTTCGAGGAACGCGTAGCCGTACAGCGTGGTCGTCAGCCGTCGGACGCGGGGGTCGGGCGCACGCGTGGGCGTGAGAGTCATGAGGCCATCCCGTGAGGGCGGTTCGGACACCGGACGTGGAGGACGTACGGCGCCCGGGGCGGCCCACGGGAGGCACGACGGGTGGATCAATGTCGTCGGCTCATGACACCGATGGTAGACGCCCGAGCCGGATACGGTCCGTCGTTTCCGTGTCCGGCCGGCGCGCCCGGCCCTTCGTCCCGGAGCCTCCGTCCCGGAGCCGTTGCCCCGGAGCCGTCGCCGGGGCAGCCGGGATCGCCCCCCTGGCCGGTCCGGTACGGGTGCGGGATGTTCCGGGCCGCCCTCCGGCAGGCGTTCGAAGCCTCAGCCGGGGTTCTTGCCTAGGTGGGCGACCCCGACGAGAAGCGGCGCAGCAGGGGGGACAGCACCAGCACGGACTTGGTCCGCTCGACGAACGGCTCTCCCGCGATCCGTTCCAGGACCCGTTCGAAGTGCCGCATGTCGGCGGCGAAGACCTGGGCGACCGCGTCCGCCTCCCCGGTGACGGTGGAGGCGGACACGACCTCCTGGTAGCGCTCCAGGCCCCGCTGGATGGTCTCCGGGGAGGTGTTGCCGCGGCAGTAGATCTCGACGAACCCCTCGGTCTCCCAGCCGAGGGCGGCGGGGTCCACCCGGACCGTGAAACCGGTGATGGCACCGGTGGCGCGCAGCCGGTCCACGCGCCGCTTCACCGCGGGCGCGGACAGGCCGACGAGCTGCCCGATGTCCGCGTAGGAACGGCGGGCGTCCTCGGCGAGGGCGTGCACGATGCGTTCGTCGAGATCGTTCAGCACTGCGGGTGGTTCACTTCGCTTCTGGGAGGTCCACAACGGGATCGGCGGGCCGGGCCGGTACGGAATCCGGCCGGGCCGGCCGGGGGCGGTCAGGTCCAGCTGGCGTGCAGCGGCTTGCCCTCGGCGTAGCCGGCGGCGCTCTGGATGCCGACGACGGCCTTCTCGGCGAACTCCTCCAGGGAGCCGGCACCCGCGTACGTGCAGGAGGAGCGGACGCCCGCGATGACCGAGTCGATCAGGTCCTCGACGCCGGGCCGGGCCGTGTCGAGGAACATGCGGGAGGTGGAGATGCCCTCCTCGAACAGTGACTTGCGGGCCCGGTCGTAGGCCGACTCCTCCGAGGTGCGGTTGCGCACGGCGCGCGCGGAGGCCATGCCGAAGGACTCCTTGTAGGGGCGGCCGTCCGCGTCGTGCTGGAGGTCGCCGGGGGACTCGTAGGTCCCGGCGAACCAGGAGCCGACCATCACGTTGGACGCGCCGGCCGCGAGCGCCATCGCGACGTCGCGCGGGTGGCGGACACCACCGTCGGCCCACACGTGCTTGCCGTACTTCCTCGCCTCCGCCGCGCACTCCAGCACCGCGGAGAACTGCGGCCGGCCGACGCCGGTCATCATGCGGGTGGTGCACATGGCGCCGGGGCCGACACCGACCTTGACGATGTCCGCGCCGGCCTCGATCAGATCGCGCACCCCCGCGGCGGCGACGACGTTGCCCGCGGCGACCGGGACCTGCGGATCGAGGTCGCGCACCAGCTTCAGCGCGCTGATCATCGACTCCTGGTGCCCGTGCGCCGTGTCGATGACGAGCGTGTCGACGCCCGCCTCCAGCAACTGCTGGGCCTTGCCCGCGACATCGCCGTTGATGCCGACGGCCGCGGCGATCCGCAGCCTGCCCTGCGCGTCGGTGGCCGGCGTGTACAGGGTGGCCCGCAGGGCGCCCTTGCGGGTGAGGATGCCGGCGAGGCGGCCGTCCTCGTCGACGGCGGGGGCGTAGCGCCGGTTGGCGCCGTCCAGGGTGTTGAAGGCCTCGCGCGGGTCCATGCCGGCGTCGACGAGCAGCAGGTCGCGGGACATGACCTCGGTGAGCTGGGTGAACCGGTCCACACCGGACAGGTCGGTGTCGGTGACCACGCCGACCGGCCGGTGCTCGGCGTCCACGACGACGCCCGCGTTGTGCGCACGCTTGGGCAGCAGGGCGAGCGCGTCGGCGACGGTCTGGTGCGGGGCGAGCACGATGGGGGTGTCGAGGACCAGGTGGCGGCTCTTGACCCAGGAGACGACCTCGGTGACGACCTCGATCGGGATGTCCTGCGGGATGACCACGAGGCCGCCCCGGCGGGCCACCGTCTCGGCCATGCGGCGGCCGGCGATGGCCGTCATGTTGGCGACGACGAGCGGGATGGTGGTGCCCGTGCCGTCCGGGGAGCTGAGGTCCACGCTCTGCCGGGAACCGATGGCGGACCGGTTCGGCACCATGAAGACGTCGTCGTACGTCAGGTCGTACGGGGGCTGGATGTCGTTGAGGAAACGCACGTGCTGCACATCCCAGTGGTTCAGAGGTGGCCCCCGGACAGGTCAGCCAGGGGGAAGAGCACGTACTTCATTGTCCCATGACGGCCGGAACGCCTTCTCCGGTCCGATCGTCCAGGCCGTGCCGCCGGGCACTGGGAGGAACCTCCGAGCGTCCGGGCCACGGTGAGCGGCGGGGCGCGCAGAACCCCGAGCAGGCAGGCGGGCGGGAAGGCCCGGACGAGCCGCGGCGCCGTGCGCCCGATGCCGCCCCGCCCGTCCCGGGCCCACGCGTCGTCGGGCCGGTCAGGGGCCGTCGGGGTCCGAGCGGTTGAGGGCGGACCTGGGGGCCGGCCCCGCCGCCATCAGGTAGTCCGCGGCCGAGGTGTCCGTCACCAGGCTGGTGACGAGCCCGGAGCGCAGCACCGCGTCGATGGCGGGGCCCTTGCGCTGCCCGCCAGCGATCGCGACGACCTCGGGGACCCGGCGGAGCTGGTCGGTCTTGACCGTGATGCACCGCTCGCCCAGGTCACGGCCGACCCGGCGTCCGTCGGAGTCGAAGAGATGGGCGGACATCTCGGCGGCGACACCGAGCGAGGCGTAGTGCGCGCGCTCCTCGTCCGTGAGCATGTCGTGCACCGTCGAGATGCCCGGCTCCCACGATCCGATGGAGACACAGGCGACCGTGACCTTGTCGAAGTACTCGAAGGCCCGCGCGATGCCCGTCTGGTGGCGCAGCGCCTGAGCGGTGGCCGCGTCCGGCAGCAGCATCGGCGCGTAGATGGGGTGGGCGTCGCCGCCCGACACCTGCGCGGCCCGCCGCACGGCCTCCACCGAGCCGCGCTCGGCGGTCCCGGCGTCGTACACACCTGTCAGCTGCACGACCGTGCAGGGCGGCAGCCGGTCCAGGGCCGCCGCCATGTGGATGGTGGACCGGCCCCAGGCCAGGCCCAGCACATCGCCTTCGTCGACCAGTTCGCCGAGCAGGTCGGCGGCCACCTCTCCCAGGTTCTCGGGGTCGGGTGTCTCCTCGGCATCGGCCGGGGACTCCACCACGACGGCGTGCCGCAGACCGTAGCGGGCACGCAGGGCGTCGGAGCGCTCCGCGTCCAGCTCGGCGGGCACACGGATCTCGATGCGCACGAGATCCCGTTCGAGGGCGGTCTCCAGGACCCGGGCCACCTTGAAGCGGCTGACGCCGAACTCCTCGGCGATCTGGATCTTGGACTTGCCCTCGAGGTAGAAGCGGCGGGCCATGGCCGCCGCCTGTACCAGCTCAGCGGGTCCCATCCGCATGGCTGAACGGCCCGCCGCCGACATACCCGACACGGCGTTCTCCTCACTGCTGTTCACACTCTGGATTCGCCGTTCATCCTCGCAGATCCGGCGCGGTCGATCAGCCCTGCTGAAAGCCGTTCATGTTCTCGTGGCTCAGTGGTCGCACGCCCAGGACGCCTTGCCCGCGGCGGCCTCGGCCTGTCGGCGCAGTGCGCGCACCGCCTCGGCCGGGTCCGCCGCCCCGTACACGGCGGATCCCGCGACGAAGACGTCGGCGCCGGCGTCGGCGCACTGCTCGATGGTGGACGCCGAGACCCCGCCGTCGACCTGCAGCCAGAGCTCCAGGCCGTGCTTGCTGATCAGCTCACGGGTGCGGCGGATCTTCGGCAGCATGATGTCGAGGAAGGCCTGCCCCCCGAAGCCCGGCTCGACCGTCATGATCAGCAGCATGTCGAGCTCGGGGAGCAGGTCCTCGTACGGCTCGATGGGGGTCGCGGGCTTCAGCGCCATGGAGGCCCGCGCCCCCTTGGCCCGGATCTCGCGGGCCAGTCGCACCGGTGCGGCGGCCGCCTCCACGTGGAAGGTGACGGAACCGGCCCCCGCCTCGACGTACTGGGGCGCCCAGCGGTCGGGGGCCTCGATCATCAGGTGGCAGTCCAGCGGAGTGTCCGTCGCACGGGCGAGCGACTCCACGACCGGCACACCGAGCGTGAGGTTCGGGACGAAGTGGTTGTCCATGACGTCGACGTGGAGCCAGTCGGCTCCCTCGACCGCCCGTGCCTCGTCCGCGAGGCGGGCGAAGTCGGCGGACAGGATGCTGGGGTTGATCTGCGCGGCCATGCACCAAGCGTGCCATGCCCTTCGGGGGTCGGCGGCATCGGTCGGGTTCCGATACGGTCGCGCGCGGACCGGGCGCCGCTTCGGGACGGGGTCAGCCGGTCCGTCGGATGAGCGCCAGGTACATGGCGTCGGTTCCGTGCAGATGCGGCCACAGCTGTACGTCGGGGCCCTCGCCCAGCTGCGGGACTCCGGGCAGCAGCGGCCGGGCGTCGAGGAGTTCGGTGTCCGGGAACTGTTTGAGCAGGTCGGCGACGACGGCCCGGGTCTCGGCGAGGTGCGGCGAGCAGGTGGCGTAGCCGACGACGCCGCCGACCCGTACGGCTTCCAGGGCACCGCGCAGCAGCTCGCGCTGCAGCGGGGCGAAGCCGTCCAGGTCGTCCGGCCTGCGGCGCCAGCGCGCCTCGGGCCGGCGGCGCAGGGCGCCGAGCCCGGTGCACGGCACATCCACCAGTACCCGGTCGAAGCTGCCGGGCCGCCACGGCGGCCGGGTCCCGTCGGCGACGACGACCTGGTACGGCCCGGGGTTCCCGGCCAGCGCCTTCGCGACCAGCCCGGCCCGGTGCGGCTGCTTCTCGGAGGCCAGCAGGGCGGCGCCCCGCTCGGCGGCGAGCGCGGCGAGCAGCGCGGCCTTGCCACCGGGGCCGGCGCAGCCGTCCAGCCATCTGCGGTCCGGCCCGTCCAGCGGGGCGTTGGCGACGGCGAGCGCGACGAGCTGACTTCCCTCGTCCTGCACCCCGGCCCGGCCGTCCGCCACGGCCGGGATCGCGCCCGGCTCGCCGCCCTCGCTGAGCCGCACCGCGTACGGCGACCAGCGTCCCGGGAGGGCGGCCTCCTCGCCGAGCAGTTCCTCGGTGGTGGCGCGCCCGGGGCGGGCGACCAGGGTCACCTCGGGCCGCTCGTTGTCCGCCCGCAGCAGTTCCTCGATGCCGTCACGGCCACCGCCGAGGGAGTCCCACAGCGCGGAGACGATCCAGCGCGGGTGCGAGTGCACGACGGCGAGATGGTCCTCGGGGTACTCGTCGTAGGGCGGCGCGACCCGCTCCAGCCAGCCGTCGAGGTCGTGCTGCGCGACCTTGCGCAGCACGGCGTTGACGAACTTGGCCCGCCCGTCGCCGAGCACGACGCGCGCGAGTTCGACGGAGGCGGAGACCGCGGCGTGCGTGGGGATCCGGGTCCCGAGCAGCTGGTGCGCGCCCAGGCCGAGCACGTCCAGCACGGGCGGGTCCACCTCCCGCAGCGGCCGGTCGACGCAGGCCGCGACGATCGCGTCGTACGTGCCCTGGCGGCGCAGCGTCCCGTACACCAGCTCGGTGGCGAGCGCCGCGTCCCGGGCGTCGAAGTCACCGCCCTCTCGGGCCCTGCGCAGCAGCGGCGGCAGGACGAGGTTGGCGTAGGCGTCCCGCTCGTCCACGGCCCGCAGGGCCTCGAAGGCGAGGATGCGGACGGGGTCCTTCTGGGGCCGACGGTAGGGCTTGCCGGGTTTGCGGGGCCGACGGGGCTGGTCGCTCACGAAAAAGGTGCTCCGGATGTGGGATGAAGTGCGCGGTCCAGCTTACGTTGTCAAGAGGGGGCCAAGGGGGGCCGAGGGGGCCGAGGTGGGGCCGGGGCGGGGCCGGGGTCCCGCGGCGTCAGGTGCCGACCGTCTCCTCCGCGCCGATCCGCGCGCCGCGCGCCCAGTCCGCCGCCCGCATCGGCTTCTTGCCCTGGGCCTGCACCCACAGCAGCTCCACGGCGTGCGAACCGGTGCCGACGTACACGTTGTTCTTGCCCGCGGACACCCGGCCCGGGGTGAGGTCCGTGCGGTCGGGGGCGGGGACCACCTGGACGAGCTTGAGCCGCTCGCCCCGGAAGGTGGTCCAGGCACCGGGCGCCGGGGTGCAGCCGCGCACGATCCGGCCGACGCGCAGGGCCGGGGCGTTCCAGTCGACGCGGGCGTCCTCCACGGAGACCTTCGGGGCGAGGGTGACCCCGTCGGCGGGCTGCGGTACGGCCTTCAGGGTGCCGTCCGCGATGCCGTCCATGGTCGCGGCGAGCAGCCCGGCGCCGGCGAAGGCGAGCCGGGTGAGCAGGTCGCCGCTGGTGTCGGTGGGGCGGATCTCCTCGGTGACGGTGCCGTAGACCGGCCCGGAGTCGAGCCCTTCCTCGATGAGGAAGGTGGACGCACCGGTGATCTCGTCCCCCGCCATGACGGCGTGCTGCACGGGCGCCGCACCGCGCCAGGCGGGCAGCAGCGAGAAGTGCAGGTTGACCCAGCCCCGTTCCGGGATGTCGAGGGCGGCCCGGGGCAGCAGGGCGCCGTAGGCGACGACGGGGCAGCAGTCGGGGGCGATCTCGCGCAGCCGCTCCAGGAACTCCGGGTCCCGGGGCTTCACGGGCTTGAGCACCTCGATCCCGGCCTCTCGCGCCCGCTCGGCGACCGGAGAGGCCACCAGCCTGCGGCCCCGCCCGGCCGGCGCGTCGGGCCGGGTGACGACGGCGGCCACCTCGTGCCGCTCCGAAGCGAGCAGGGCGTCCAGGGCGGGAACGGCGACCTCGGGGGTGCCGGCGAAGACCAGCTTCATGGAGTGGTTCGGGCCTCTCGGGCAGGGGCGGGTGCGGGCAGCGCACCAGTCTATGGGGGGACGACGTTCCGACGAAGCCGAGGCGCACGCTCACGCACGGGGGCGTGCGCCCGTGTCGCCGCGCCCCCACCCCGTGACCCATGGGGCGCATCCGCGTTGGTCAAGAAAGAGTTGACCACATCGGGCCCGGACACGGCCCGTTCCATTCAACGCCGGTTCGAGAGGCTTGTTCCATGGCCGACCACGCAACCCACGACGCCCAGGCTCGTGCCAGCCTGCACTTGCTGGTGCGGGACATCGAGCGGGTCCGCCGGCAGGTGGACGCACTGCGCACACTCACCGCCCAGCTGGGCAACGTCTACCGCCCGCGCCGCTCCGGCCCCTCCACGGGCTTCGTCGTCTACGGACGCGCCCCCGCTCCGACGGTCCGCCTCGCCCAGGAGCTGCGGGACAGCGTCGAGACCCTGGTCACCGCGGCCGTCGACTTCGACCGTTCGCTGGGTTTCTCGTGGGACGCGGTGGGCTCCGCGCTCGGCGTCACCAAACAGGCGGTGCACCGCCGCTACGGCGCCCGCCGTGCCGCGGCCGCCCGGACCGCCCCGGCCGTGGAGGCGGAGCACACCGCGGAGCCGTCGGGGACCCGCACGGTCAACGTGGGCGCCGGGGTCTCCACCGTGCCGACGGTGCCGGCCGCCCGTTCCCTGCCGACCCAGCCCACAGCGAGCAGTTCGTCCCTCCGCAACGATCCCCTCCCCACGGCGTTCCCCGCTCCCCCGACCTTCCCGGGTCCCCGCAACGGCTGACCGACGGTCCTGCGGCGCCGTTCAGCCGATGTCGGGCGGGTCGATCCGCACCCATACCGGGGTGTCGCCCCCACGGGCCATGCGCGCCGCCTGGGCCGACTTCAGTGCGCCGGTGAGCGCCGCGCCCCTGCCCGGTGGTACCCGGATCAGCGCCCGCTCCCAGTGGTCCCCGGGCGGCGGACCGCCTGGTCGCCGGGGGCGGTCGGCGGGGGTGAGGGGCAACGGGACGGGTCCCAGCACCTCCGCCTCCCCCGGGAGTGCGACCGCGCGGAGAAACTCCGCCACGGCCTCCCCCGGTCCCGACACGGCCGCCATCCGCGACACCGGCGGAAAGCCCAGCTCGGCCCGCTCGCTCAGCTCCCGTACCGCGTGTCCCACCGGGTCCCACCGCACCAGCGCCTGCACGGGCCGCAGCGTCGGCTCGGCGATCACCACCACCGTGCCGCCGGCCGCCTGCGGACGCACCAGCGCCGCCGCCCCGATCCACCGGCGCAGCGCGTCCTCCGCGGCCCGCAGATCGGGCCGGCCCAGCATCGCCCAGCCGTCCAGCAGCAGCGCCGCCGCGTAGCCGCCCTCCGCGACCGGCTCGGCCCCGGGGGTGCTCACCACCAGCGCGGGCGTGCCCGGCACCGTGTCCAGCACGTGCTCGCGCCCCGAGGTGCGCACCGGCACGGCGGGGAAGGCCCGCCCCAGCTCCTCGGCGGTCCGGCGGGCCCCCACCACCTGGGCCCGCAGCCGGAACCCCCCGCACTCCGGGCAGTGCCAGCCGGCCTCCTCGCGCCCGCACCACCCGCACCGCAGATCGTCGGCACCGTGCGCCTCCAGCGGCCCGGAACAGTGCCGGCACCGCGCCGGGGTACGGCAGCCGGCGCACGCCATCCGGGGGACGTAGCCGCGCCGGGGCACCTGTACGAGCACCGGCCCGTGCCGCAGCCCTTCCCTGACGGCCTGCCAGGCGAGCGTCGGCAGCCGGGCGGCACGGGCGGCCTCGTCCCGCGCGAGGTCCCCGTCGCCGACGGTCCGCACCAGCGGCGCGGCGGCCCGTATCCGGTCCCTTCCGGCGACCAGGGGTCCGGCCCAGCCGGTCTCGACCAGCTGGGCGGCCTCCACCGTGCAGCTCCAGCTCCCCAGCAGGAAGCCGCACTTGTCCTGTGCCGCCCGCAGCAGCAGCACTTCCCGCGCATGCGGCTGCGGGGCGTGCTGCTCGCTGTGGCTGGTGTCGCCGTCGTCCCAGAGCGCGATCAGCCCGAGATCCTGGACGGGCGCGAACATCGCCGCCCGGGTGCCGATCACGGCGCGCACGGAGCCCCGCCGCACGGCGAGCCACTGCGCGTACCGCTTCTCGGGTCCGGCGTCGGCGGTCAGTACGGCATGCCGTCCCTTGCCGAGGAGCTCGGTGAGCGCGGCGTCGACACGGGCGACGGTCCGTCCGTCCGGCAGGACGACGAGCGCGCCGCGCCCCGAGGCCAGCGTCGCCGCGACGGCACGGGCCAGCTCCTCGCTCCACAGTGGTCCGGGCAGCGCGTTCCACACGGCGCGCGGAGCGCCGCCGGAGGCCAGCGACCGGAGGAAGGCCTCCCCCTGGTCGTACCGGGCCCAGGAGCCCGGCTCGGGCGCCGGGGGCGGCGGCGCGGGGTCGGGCGAGGGGCGCCGCTCGGCGCGGGCGTTGCGCGGCGGCACGGCGAGCTGGAGCACGTCGGCGAGGCTGCCCGCGTACCGGTCGGCGACCGCGCGGGCCAGCCCCAGCAGCTCCTCGCTCAGGACCGGCTCGGGCGACACCACCTGGGCGAGGGCGGCCAGCGGGCCGGAGTAGTCGGACTCGGCGAGCCGCTCGACGAGGAACCCGTCGATCAGCCCCCCGCCCTCGCGGCGTCCCTCGCGCACCCGGTGCCGGCCGGCCCCGAACCGCACCCGCACCCGCACGCCCGGCTGCGCGTCGGCGTCGAGTTCCTCGGGCACCGCGTAGTCGAAGTACCGGTCGAGGTGCAGCACGCCCTTGTCGACCAGGACGCGCGCGACCGGCAGGTGCCCGGCGAGCGCGGCGCCCCGCCAGGTCCGCGGCTTGGCCCGGGGGGTGTCCGCCTTGCGCACGGTCTCGCGGATGAGCGCGAGCTGCTCCGGCGGGGCGCCCCGCGCACCACCGTCCACCTGCCCGTTCTCACTGCTCACGCTTGCATTCTTACCAAACGCGACTGACAACCGGCGGCGTTACCGCCCCCCGGGAACGCGCCGAGGCCCGGCGCCCCCGAAGGGACGCCGGGCCTCGGCGGACGTGCCAGGGGTGCGGGCGGGCGGGCTACAGGCCCGCCGCCTTGCGCAGCGCGTCCACGCGGTCGGTGCGCTCCCAGGTGAAGTCGGGCAGCTCCCGGCCGAAGTGGCCGTAGGCGGCGGTCTGGGAGTAGATCGGGCGGAGCAGGTCCAGGTCGCGGATGATCGCGGCCGGACGGAGGTCGAACACCTCGTCGATCGCCTGCTCGATCAGCTCGGTGCCGACCTTGGCGGTGCCGAAGGTCTCCACGAACAGACCGACCGGCTCGGCCTTGCCGATGGCGTACGCCACCTGGACCTCGCAGCGGGCGGCCAGGCCGGCCGCGACCACGTTCTTGGCGACCCAGCGCATCGCGTACGCCGCCGAGCGGTCCACCTTGGAGGGGTCCTTGCCGGAGAAGGCGCCGCCGCCGTGCCGGGCCATACCGCCGTAGGTGTCGATGATGATCTTGCGGCCGGTCAGGCCCGCGTCGCCCATCGGGCCGCCGATCTCGAAGCGGCCGGTGGGGTTGACCAGCAGCCGGTACTTCTCGGTGTCCAGCTTGATGCCCTCGTCCAGCAGCGCCTTCAGCTCCGGCTCCACGACGAACTCGCGGATGTCCGGGGTGAGCAGCGACTCGAGGTCGATGTCGGAGGCGTGCTGGGAGGAGACGACCACGGTGTCGAGGCGGACCGCCTTGTCGCCGTCGTACTCGATGGTGACCTGGGTCTTGCCGTCCGGGCGCAGGTAGGGGATCGTGCCGTTCTTGCGCACGTCGGACAGACGCTTGGACAGGCGGTGCGCGAGGAAGATCGGCAGCGGCATCAGCGTCGGCGTCTCGTCCGACGCGTAGCCGAACATCAGCCCCTGATCGCCTGCGCCCTGCTTGTCGAGCTCGTCCGTCTCCCCACCTGCGGCGGCACCCTCGACCCGGGACTCGTACGCGGTGTCGACACCCTGCGCGATGTCCGGGGACTGGGCCCCGATCGACACCGACACCCCGCAGGAGGCGCCGTCGAAGCCCTTCTTCGAGGAGTCGTAGCCGATCTCCAGGATCTTCTCCCGCACCAGCTGCGGGATCGGCGCGTAGGCCTTGGTCGTGACCTCTCCGGCCACGTGCACCAGGCCGGTGGTGATCAAGGTCTCGACGGCGACGCGCGAGGTGGGGTCCTCGCGGAGCAGTGCGTCGAGGATGGTGTCGCTGATCTGGTCAGCGATCTTGTCGGGGTGACCTTCGGTCACGGACTCCGAGGTGAAGAGACGACGGGACACAACGCTCCCTGGGGTTGCAGCGGCTGCTGGCTGATCATTGGCGGGCGGCGGGGGCTGCACCTCACGCCGTCCGTGGAACAGCTTATCTGTCGCGCCTCGCCGCGGGGCCCCCTGTCTCGCCTCTCGGGAGCGCCGTGACCTGCGGCACGGGCATTCTGCCCATGTCGAGGCGGGTTGGCCAGAGGCGCCACACCCCGACGGGTTGCGTTTCCGGCCCGCGCACCGGATGTTCCGGTTCAGTCCAGGCGGCCGGCGACCAGGTCCCAGACCGTGTCGGCGAGGGCTTCCTTGGGGCCGTGGGCCACGGGCGTCTCGCTGCCGTCGGACCCCAGCACCACCGCCTCGTTCTCCTCCGAGCCGAACGTCCTGTGCTCGCCGACCTCATTGACCACGAGCAGGTCACAGCCCTTGCGCTTCAGCTTGGCGCGGCCGTTGGCGAGTACGTCGTCCGTCTCCGCGGCGAAGCCCACGATCACCTGTCCGGGGCGGGCCCGGTCGGCGGAGATCTCGGCGAGGACGTCCGGGTTGCGCACCAGGGTGACGGGCTCGGGCTCCTGCCCGTCCTTCTTCTTGATCTTGCCGGCCGCGTAGGCCGCGGGCCGGAAGTCGGCGACGGCGGCGGCCATGACCACCGCGTCGGCGTCGGCGGCGGCGCGCAGTACTTCCGCACGCAGTTCCACGGCGGTCCCGACGGGGACGACGTCGACCCCCGCGGGGTCGGGCAGGGACGCGTTGGCGGCGATCAGCGTGACGCGCGCGCCCCGCGCGGCGGCGGTACGGGCGAGGGCGTAGCCCTGCTTGCCGGAGGAGCGGTTGCCGAGGAAGCGGACCGGGTCGAGGGGCTCGCGGGTGCCGCCGGCGCTGATCACGACATGCCGTCCCGCGAGGTCGGGCTCGGCCGCGCCCCGGGCCAGCACCCGGCGGCAGACCTCGGATATCTCGCCGGGGTCGGGCAGCCGCCCCTTGCCGGTGTCCACGCCGGTGAGCCGGCCGACCGCCGGTTCGATGACGACGGCACCGCGCCGGCGCAGGGTCGCCACGTTCTCCCGGGTGGCCGGGTGCTCCCACATCTCGGTGTGCATGGCGGGGGCGAAGACCACCGGGCACCGGGCGGTGAGCAGGGTGTTGGTGAGGAGGTCATCGGCCAGGCCGTGCGCCGCCTTCGCCAGGATGTCCGCGGTGGCCGGGGCGACGACCACCAGGTCGGCGTGCTGCCCGATGCGGACGTGCGGCACCTCGTGGACGTCGTCCCAGACCTCGGTCGTGACCGGGTTCCCGGAGAGCGCGGACCAGGTGGCGGCGCCGACGAAGTGCAGCGCGGAGGCGGTGGGGACCACACGCACGTCGTGCCCCGACTCGGTCAGCCGCCGGAGCAGCTCACATGCCTTGTACGCGGCGATGCCGCCGGTGACGCCCAGAACGACCTTCGGCTTGTCCACGTCTCTCCGTCCCTTTCCGGGGCCTTCCCGGGCCCTTCCCGGTCTCTCCCCGGTTCTTTCCGGCTCTTTCCGGCTCTTTCCGGTTGCCCGGCTCCCGTGCGCGCCCTGGGTGGGCGCACGCTTCTCATGCTGCACCACCGCGGGGAACGGGCCCCCGCACCCCCGACAAAATCACAGGCCCGGCAGCCGTGCTGCCGGGCCTGTGGAAAAACCGGTGGGGAGTCGCTGATACGACGTTGCGACCGCGATACCGAATGCTTGTGCGACGGTACGACTTACTGAGCGGGGCCTTCGACGGCCTCGGAGGTCAGCAGTCCCGCGTTGATCTCACGCAGGGCGATCGAGAGCGGCTTCTCGTGGACGTGGGTGTCGACGAGGGGACCGACGTACTCGAGGAGACCTTCACCGAGCTGCGAGTAGTACGCGTTGATCTGGCGAGCCCGCTTGGCCGCGTAGATCACGAGGCTGTACTTCGAGTCCGTGGCCTCGAGAAGCTCGTCGATCGGCGGGTTGATGATGCCCTCGGGCGTGGAGATGGAAGAGGACACGCTCTACCTTCCGATGGATGGGAAAGATGGGTGCAGATGAAGTCTGCGGTGCTCGTGGGACGGCCGCTGAGGAAACGCTGACGATCACACGACGTTCATCAAGGCTAGCAGCTCGCGGGCCACGTCCTCGACGGAGGTGTTGACCAGGGTCGTGTCGAACTCCGGCTCGGCGGCCAGTTCGATCTTCGCGGCCTCCAGCCGGCGCTCGACCACCTCGGGCGACTCGGTGCCCCTGCCCGTGAGCCGGCGCACCAGCTCCTCCCAGGAGGGCGGAGCCAGGAACACCAGCTGGGCCTCGGACATGGACGTACGGACCTGCCGGGCACCCTGGAGGTCGATCTCCAGGAGGACGGGCAGACCCGACTCCAGGTGCTCCAGCACCGCCGCGCGGGGGGTGCCGTAGCGGTTGCCCGCGAACTCGGCCCACTCCAGCAGCTCACCGTTGGCGATCAGCTTGTCCATCTCGTCGTCGGTGACGAAGAAGTAGTGGACCCCGTGCTGTTCCCCCGGGCGCGGCTTGCGGGTCGTCGCCGACACCGAGAGCCAGACCTCGGGGTGTGCCTTGCGCATATGGGCGACGACCGTGCTCTTGCCGACCCCTGAGGGGCCGGAGAGCACGGTCAGCCGCGGACGAGCGTCCGGGGGTACGGGGGACGTCCCCCGGGGTGTTGCAGCCATGCGGCGATTATTCCAGCAATCGAGGGGTGCCCGGGACGCCGGTCCCGGGCCGCCCGGTACTCAGGAGCCGGTGCTGCCGAACTCGCGCTCCAGGGAGGCGATCTGGTTGGAGCCGAGGCCACGCACCCGGCGACTCTCGGAGATGCCCAGCCGCTCCATGATCTGCTTGGCGCGGACTTTGCCCACGCCCGGCAGGGACTCGAGCAGCGCGGAGACCTTCATCTTGCCGACGACGTCGTTCTCCTGGCCCTGCTTGATGACCTCGTGGAGGGAGGCACCGGAGTGCTTGAGTCGATTCTTGATCTCGGCCCGCTCCCGGCGAGCCGCGGCGGCCTTTTCGAGCGCGGCTGCGCGCTGTTCAGGGGTAAGGGGCGGAAGAGCCACGCCTACGTCACCTCGGATGTCGAACTGTCGGATACGGACCGGTGAGGAACCTGATCGCCCCACACCTGGGAGCCACGGGCAACACACTCTTACCCGTTCACTCTCCGTCGGAGACTAGCGTCCAACTCCGCCAGAGTCAGCGAGAACAGAGGAAAAGTCCAGGTCAGCCTCGATCAGGGTGAACATTTGGGGCAAATCGCCCCGGATTCGTCACCCTATCCAGGCCTCGGCAGGCTCCTGCGTCCCTCGTCAACGGCTCAGGCCGGGGTCACGGCCGCCCTGATCTCCTCCGCGTACCGCTCCGCGGCGTCACGCAGCGCGACCACGTCGGCACCGTGGCGCAACACGCCCCGGCTCACGTTCGGCACGACATTGCGCACCGCCTTCCCGAAGACCGCCGGGAGGTCCGCCGCCGTGGCCCCCTGGGCACCGATGCCGGGCGCGAGAAGCGGACCGTTGATCTCCAGGTCGTACGACGACAGGTCGCCGAGCGTCGCGCCGACCACCGCGCCGAAGGACCCCAGGGGCGCCTCCCCCGCGTTCTCGGCGGCCAGGTGGGCGAGCACGGTCGCCGCGACGCTGCGCCCGTCGGGGCGCACCGCGTGCTGTACCTCGCCGCCCTCCGGGTTGGAGGTCAGCGCCAGGACGAACAGTCCCGCGCCGTTCTCCCGGGCCGTCTCCACCGCCGGGCTCAGCGAGCCGTAGCCGAGGTAGGGGGAGACGGTCAGCGCGTCCGAGAACAGCGGGGAGTCCCGGTGCAGGAAGGACTCGGCGTAGGCCGCCATGGTCGAGCCGATGTCGCCGCGCTTGGCGTCCATGACGACCAGCGCGCCGGCCTCGCGCGCCTCGGCGACCGACTTTTCCAGTACCGCGACACCGCGTGAGCCGAAGCGCTCGAAGAAGGCGCTCTGCGGCTTGAGCACGGCGACCCGGTCCGCGACCGCCTCGACGACTGTGCGGCTGAACCGCTCCAGACCGGCCACGTCGTCGTTCAGGCCCCACTCGGCGAGCAGGGAGGCGTGCGGGTCGATGCCGACGCACAGCGGGCCGCGCGCGTCCATGGCGCGGCGCAGGCGCGTGCCGAAGGGGTCGAGTCCGCTCATGCCGTCTTCCTCACGTCGGCGCCCACCGCGTCGGCGAGCGTGCTGTACGGGCTGGTGCGCAGCCGCGCGGCGAGTCCCTTGTGGACGGCACGGCTCCAGAAGGGGCCCTCGTAGATGAGGGCGCTGTAGCCCTGGACCAGCGTGGCGCCGGCCAGGATGCGCTGCCAGGCGTCCTCGGCGTCCTCGATGCCGCCGACCCCGATCAGGGTGATCCGGTCCCCCACGCGCGCGTACAGGCGGCGCAGCACCTCCAGGGAGCGTGCCTTCAGCGGAGCGCCGGACAGGCCCCCGGTCTCCGCGACCAGGGCGGGATCGGAGGCCAGGGAGAGCTCCGCGCGCGCGATGGTGGTGTTGGTGGCGATGATCCCGTCCAGGCCGAGGTCCACGGCGAGGTCGGCGACCGCGTCGATGTCCTCGTCGGCGAGATCGGGGGCGATCTTGACCAGCAGCGGCACCCGGCGGCCGGGGGCGCTGCGGTCGGCGGCCTCGCGGACGGCACCCAGCAGCGGGCGCAGCCGGTCCGCGGCCTGGAGGTCGCGCAGCCCGGGCGTGTTCGGGGAGGAGACGTTGACCACCAGGTAGTCGGCGTACGGTGCCAGCCGCTCGGCGGACTTCACGTAGTCGGCGACGGCCTCGTCCTCCGGTACCGCCTTGGTCTTGCCGATGTTGACGCCCACCACGGTCCGGAAGACGGGTGTGCGGGAGGCCAGACGGGCGGCGACGGCCAGCGAGCCCTCGTTGTTGAATCCCATGCGGTTGATCAGCGCCCGGTCCGGCGTCAGCCGGAACAGCCGCTTCCCGGGGTTCCCGGGCTGCGGTTCCCCGGTCACCGTGCCGATCTCGACGTGGTCGAAGCCGAGCATCGCCATCCCGTCGACGCCGACGGCGTTCTTGTCGAAGCCGGCGGCGAGCCCGAAGGGGCTGTGCAGCCGCAGCCCGAACGCCTCGGTGCGCAGTTCCTCGATGCGGGGGGCGAGCACGGCGGCGACGAAGGTGCGCAGCACGGGAACGCCGGCGACGCGGCGGATCCAGCGGAAGGCCAGCCGGTGGGCCCGCTCCGGGTCCATGCGCCGGAAGATCAGACGGAAGAAGTACGTGTACATCGTGTCCTGTCCCAGGTGGTCCTCATGAAGAGGGGGACACCGTCATCGGTGTCCCCCTCCGGCGGCTCGGCCCTAGTCGCGGGCCGCGGTCAGATGGTGCGCGTGTTCCTGGAGCGAGCGGACGCCCACCTCGCCGCGGTTGAGGGCGTCGATGCCCTGGACCGCCGCGGCGAGTGCCTGGACCGTCGTCAGGCACGGCACGGACCGCGCCACCGCGGCCGTGCGGATGTCGTAGCCGTCGAGACGTCCGCCGGTGCCGTACGGCGTGTTGACGATGAGGTCGACCTCGCCGTCGTGGATCAGCTGGACGATGGTCTTCTCTCCGTTCGGGCCGGTGCCCTCGGACTGCTTGCGCACCACGGTGGCGTTGATGCCGTTGCGCTTGAGGACCTCGGCGGTGCCGGAGGTGGCGAGCAGTTCGAAGCCGTGGGCGACCAGCTCACGCGCGGGGGAGATCATCAGGCGCTTGTCCCGGTTGGCGACCGAGATGAAGGCGCGGCCCCGGGTGGGCAGCGGCCCGTAGGCGCCGGCCTGCGACTTGGCGTAGGCCGTGCCGAAGACGGAGTCGATGCCCATGACCTCGCCGGTGGAGCGCATCTCCGGGCCGAGGACCGTGTCGACGCCGCGGCCGTGGATGTCGCGGAAGCGTGACCACGGCAGGACGGCCTCCTTGACGGAGATCGGCGCGTCCAGGGGCAGCGTGCCGCCGTCCCCCTGGGCGGGGAGCAGGCCCTCCGCGCGGAGTTCGGCGACGGTCGCGCCGAGGGAGATCCGGGCGGCCGCCTTGGCCAGCGGCACCGCGGTCGCCTTCGAGGTGAAGGGGACGGTGCGGGAGGCGCGCGGGTTGGCCTCCAGGACGTAGAGGATGTCGCCGGAGAGCGCGAACTGGATGTTGATCAGGCCGCGCACCCCGACCCCGCGTGCGATGCCCTCGGTGGAGGCGCGCAGCCGCTTGATGTCGTAGCCACCGAGCGTGATCGGGGGCAGGGCGCACGCCGAGTCGCCGGAGTGGATGCCGGCCTCCTCGATGTGCTCCATGACACCGCCGAGGTAGAGCTCCTCGCCGTCGTACAGCGCGTCGACGTCGATCTCGACCGCGTCGTCGAGGAACCGGTCGACCAGCACCGGCCGGGAGGGGCTGATCTCGGTCGACTCGGCGATGTACGACTCCAGCCGGTTCTCGTCGTAGACGATCTCCATGCCGCGTCCGCCGAGCACGTAGGACGGGCGCACGAGGACCGGGTAGCCGATCTCGTCGGCGATGGTCTTGGCCTCGGCGAAGGTGGTGGCGGTGCCGTGCTTGGGGGCCGGCAGGCCGGCCTCCGCCAGGACGCGGCCGAAGGCTCCGCGGTCCTCGGCGGCGTGGATGGCCTCGGGGGGTGTGCCGACGATCGGCACGCCGTTGTCCTTCAGCGCCTGGGCCAGGCCCAGCGGGGTCTGGCCGCCGAGCTGGACGATCACGCCTGCGACCGGTCCGGCCTGCTCCTCCGCGTGGACGATCTCCAGGACGTCCTCCAGGGTGAGCGGCTCGAAGTAGAGCCGGTCGGAGGTGTCGTAGTCGGTGGAGACGGTCTCCGGGTTGCAGTTGACCATCACGGTCTCGTACCCGGCCTCGCTCAGCGCGAAGGAGGCGTGGACGCAGGAGTAGTCGAACTCGATGCCCTGGCCGATGCGGTTCGGGCCGGAGCCCAGGATGATCACCGCGGGCTTCTCGCGCGGGGCGACCTCGGTCTCCTCGTCGTAGGAGGAGTAGAAGTACGGCGTGTCCGCGGCGAACTCGGCGGCGCAGGTGTCGACCGTCTTGTAGACCGGGCGGATGCCCAGTGCGTGCCGGACCTCGCGGACCACGTCCGCGCGCAGGCCGCGGATCTCGCTGATCTGCTCGTCGGAGAAGCCGTGCCGCTTGGCCTCGGCGAGCAGGTCCCGGGTCAGCTCGGGCGCCTCGGCGATCTCGTCGGCGATCTCCTTGAGGAGGAAGAGCTGGTCGACGAACCAGGGGTCGATCTTGGTGGCGTCGAAGACCTCCTGGGGGGTGGCTCCCGCGCGGATGGCCTGCATGACCGCGTTGATGCGGCCGTCGGTCGGGCGGATCGCCTCGTCGAGGCGGAGCGCCTTGTCCCCGGGGTCGCCGACGAAGGTGAACCGGCTGCCCTTCTTCTCCAGCGAGCGCAGCGCCTTCTGCAGGGCCTCGGTGAAGTTGCGGCCGATCGCCATGGCCTCGCCGACCGACTTCATGGTGGTGGTGAGGGTGGAGTCGGCGCTCGGGAACTTCTCGAAGGCGAACCGCGGGGCCTTGACGACGACGTAGTCGAGGGCCGGCTCGAAGGAGGCCGGGGTCTCCTTCGTGATGTCGTTGGGGATCTCGTCGAGGGTGTAGCCCACGGCGAGCTTCGCGGCGATCTTGGCGATCGGGAACCCGGTCGCCTTGGAGGCCAGGGCCGAGGAGCGCGACACCCGCGGGTTCATCTCGATGACGATGACGCGCCCGTCCTCGGGGTTCACCGCGAACTGGATGTTGCAGCCGCCGGTGTCGACGCCGACCTCGCGGATGACGGCGATGCCGACGTCCCGCAGGATCTGGTACTCGCGGTCGGTCAGCGTCATCGCGGGCGCGACGGTGATCGAGTCGCCGGTGTGCACGCCCATGGGGTCGAAGTTCTCGATGGAGCAGACGACCACGACGTTGTCGTGCTTGTCGCGCATCAGCTCCAGCTCGTACTCCTTCCAGCCGAGGATGGACTCCTCCAGGAGCACCTCGGTGGTCGGCGACAGGGTGAGGCCCTGGCCGGCGATGCGGCGCAGTTCGTCCTCGTCGTGGGCGAAGCCGGAGCCGGCGCCGCCCATGGTGAAGGACGGGCGGACGACCACGGGGTAGCCGCCGAGTTCCTCGACGCCCTTGAGGACGTCGTCCATGGAGTGGCAGATGTAGGACCGGGCGGACTCGCCGTGCCCGATCTTCTTGCGGACCTCCTCCACGACGTCCTTGAACAGCTCGCGGTCCTCGCCCTTGTGGATGGCCTCCACGTTGGCGCCGATCAGCTCGACGCCGTACTTCTCCAGGATGCCGTTCTCGTGCAGGGAGATCGCGGTGTTCAGGGCCGTCTGGCCGCCCAGGGTGGGCAGCAGGGCGTCCGGCTGCTCCTTGGCGATGATCTTCTCGACGAACTCCGGGGTGATCGGTTCGACGTAGGTGGCGTCGGCGATCTCCGGGTCGGTCATGATCGTCGCCGGGTTGGAGTTGACCAGGATGACGCGCAGGCCCTCGGCCTTCAGCACCCGGCACGCCTGGGTGCCGGAGTAGTCGAACTCGGCGGCCTGGCCGATGACGATCGGGCCGGAGCCGATGACCAGGACGGACTGGATATCGGTGCGCTTAGGCACGCTGGCCCTCCATCAGGGATACGAAGCGGTCGAACAGGTGGGCGGCGTCGTGCGGGCCCGCCGCCGCCTCCGGGTGGTACTGGACGCTGAAGGCCGGCCGGTCGAGCAGGCGGAGCCCCTCCACCACGTTGTCGTTGAGGCAGACGTGGGACACCTCCACCCGGCCGAACGGGGTCTCGGAGACCTTGTCGAGCGGGGCGTCGACGGCGAAGCCGTGGTTGTGCGAGGTGATTTCGACCTTGCCGGTGCTGCGGTCCTGCACCGGCTGGTTGATGCCGCGGTGGCCGTACTTCAGCTTGTAGGTGCCGAAGCCGAGGGCGCGGCCGAGGATCTGGTTGCCGAAGCAGATCCCGAAGAGCGGGGTGCCGCGTTCCAGGACGCCCCGCATCACGGAGACGGGGTGGTCGGCGGTGGCGGGGTCGCCGGGGCCGTTGGAGAAGAACACCCCGTCGGGGTTGACGGCGTAGACGTCGTCGAGGGTGGCGTTCGCGGGCAGGACGTGCACCTCGATGCCGCGCTGTGTCATGCGCTGGGCGGTCATGCCCTTGATGCCGAGGTCGATCGCGGCGACGGTGAACTTCGCGGTGCCGGCCGGGAGGGCAGCGCCGTCGGGGCCGACGGCGGGGACGACGTACGGCTCGGTGGTGGCGACCTCGGCGGCGAGGTCGGCGCCCTTCATCTCGGGGGCCTCCCGCACGTCGGCCAGCAGTGCGGCGTCGTCCCGTACGGCGTCGCCGCTGAAGATGCCGACGCGCATGGCGCCCCGTTCGCGCAGGTGCCGGGTCAGCGCGCGGGTGTCGATGCCGCTGATGCCGACGACGCCCTGGGCGGCGAGCTCCTCGTCCAGGGCGCGGCGGGAGCGCCAGTTGGACGGCACGCGCGCGGGGTCGCGCACGACGTAGCCGGCGACCCAGATCCGCTGGGACTCGGGGTCGTCGTCGTTGACGCCTGTGTTGCCGACGTGCGGCGTGGTCATCACGACGACCTGGCGGTGGTAGGACGGGTCGGTGAGGGTCTCCTGGTAGCCGGTCATCCCGGTGGAGAACACCGCTTCGCCGAAGGTCTCCCCCACCGCCCCGTAGGCACGGCCGCGGAAGACCCGGCCGTCCTCCAGGACGAGTACGGCGGGAAGCACCTTCTTGCGAGAGGTGGTTCCCCTGGTGGAGGTTGTCATCGTTCGGCGCCTTCCGTCGTGACGTTCGTCTTGCTCATGGAGTCGATGGCCGGGACCCACTCGTTGTGGTCGGCCGCGTGGTCGAAGCGGAAGCCGGAGTCGATCAGCCGCTCGCCGTGTGCCCAGGTGACGACGAGCAGGCCGCCCTCGGTGAGCACTTTGCCGGCGATGCCCTTGTCGAGCCGGGCCCCGCGCAGCGCGTCGGCCGGGACGAAGAAGTCGCCGGCTCCGGGGCGTACGACGTCCAGGCCCGCGTCGGTGAGGGTGAGCTCCACCCTGCTGCGGGTGCCCAGACCGTGCGCCACGATGCGGTCGAGCCACTGACCGGCGGTGGTGGAGCCGTGGTAGCGGCCGCGCGCACTCAGTTTCGCCGGGCCGGGGTCGTCCGGGGTCGTGGGCAGCCCGGGGAGGTCGCTCTGGAGGGTGCCGCGCCACTTCCAGCCCTCGCGCATCAGCCAGTAGACGAGCGCGACGAAGAGGGCGAGGCCGACGACCCAGCCGATCCTGGCCGCCCAGTCGGTCACTTCCGCCGATCGTTTCTCGGCGGCCAGCAGGATTACAGATGTCACGTGAGTTTCCCGTCGACGAGCGTGGCCGTGCCCCGGAGCCAGGTGTGCGTGACACGGCCCGGCAGCTCACGGCCCTCGTACGGGGTGTTGCGGCTGCGCGAGGCGAAGCCCGCGGGGTCCACGGAACCACGGTATGCCGTGTCGACGAGGGTGAGGTTGGCAGGCTCACCGACCGAGACGGGACGGCCGTGCCCCTCGGCCCGTCCGATGCGCGCGGGGGCGAAGGACATCCGGTCGGCCACGCCGGTCCAGTCCAGCAGGCCCGTGTCGACCATCGTCTCCTGGACCACCGACAACGCGGTCTCCAGGCCGACCATGCCCATGGCCGCGGCCGCCCACTCGCAGTCCTTGTCCTCGTGCGGGTGCGGGGCGTGGTCGGTGGCGACGATGTCGATCGTGCCGTCGGCGAGCGCCTCGCGCAGCACCAGGACGTCCCGCTCGGTGCGCAGCGGCGGGTTGACCTTGTAGACCGGGTCGTAGGTGCGCACCAGTTCGTCGGTGAGGAGCAGGTGGTGCGGGGTGACCTCGGCGGTGACCCGGATGCCGCGGGCCTTGGCCCAGCGCACGATCTCGACGCTGCCCGCCGTCGACAGGTGGCAGATGTGGACGCGGGAACCGACGTGCTCGGCGAGCAGGACGTCCCGGGCGATGATCGCCTCCTCGGCGACGGCCGGCCAGCCGCCCAGGCCCAGCTCGGCGGAGACGACGCCCTCGTTCATCTGGGCGCCCTCGGTCAGCCGGGGTTCCTGCGCGTGCTGGGCGACGACGCCGTCGAAGGCCTTCACGTACTCCAGGGCGCGCCGCATGATCACGGCGTCGTGGACGCACTTGCCGTCGTCGGAGAAGACGGTGACGCCGGCCGCGGACTCGTGCATGGCGCCCAGCTCGGCGAGCGTGCTGCCCTCCAGGCCGACGGTGACGGCGCCGACGGGCCGTACGTCGCAGTAGCCGTGCTCCTTGCCGAGCCGCCAGACCTGCTCGACGACGCCGGCGGTGTCGGCGACCGGGAAGGTGTTGGCCATGGCGAACACGGCGGTGTAGCCGCCGCTCGCCGCCGCGCGGGTGCCGGTCAGCACGGTCTCGGAGTCCTCGCGGCCCGGCTCGCGCAGATGGGTGTGCAGGTCGACCAGGCCGGGCAGCAGCACCTTGCCGGCGGCCTCGACGACCTCGGCGCCCTCGGCGCTCAGTCCGGTGCCGACGGCCGCGACGGTCCCGCCGTCGATCAGCACGTCCTGCGGGTCGCCGCCGAGCACCTTCGCACCGCGGATCAGGGTCTTGCTCATGGTGTTACTTCTCCTCCGTGGTGCGGGTGAGGGCGGTTTCGTTGCCGCCGAGCAGCAGGTACAGGACGGCCATCCGGATGGAGACCCCGTTGGTGACCTGCTCGACGACGGTGCAGCGGTCGGAGTCGGCCACCTCGGCGGTGATCTCCATCCCGCGGACCATGGGGCCGGGATGCATCACGATCGCGTGCTCGGGCATCCGCCGCATGCGTTCGCCGTCGAGACCGTAGCGCCGTGAGTACTCGCGCTCGGTCGGGAAGAACGCGGCCTTCATGCGCTCGCGCTGTACGCGCAGCATCATCACGGCGTCGGACTTGGGCAGGGTGCGGTCGAGGTCGTAGGAGACCTCGCAGGGCCAGGACTCGATGCCGACCGGCAGCAGGGTCGGCGGGGCGACGAGGGTGACCTCGGCCCCGAGGGTGTGCAGCAGGTCGACGTTGGAGCGGGCCACCCGGCTGTGCAGGACGTCACCGACGATCGTGATGCGCCGGCCGGCGAGGTCATGGCCGATCCCGGCGTCCGGGCCGACGAGCCGGCGCCGCATCGTGAAGGCGTCGAGCAGGGCCTGGGTGGGGTGCTGGTGGGTGCCGTCGCCGGCGTTGATGACGTGCGCGTCGATCCAGCCGGAGGTGGCCAGCCGGTACGGGGCCCCCGAGGCGCCGTGCCGGATGACGACGGCGTCGACCCCCATGGCTTCCAGGGTCTGCGCGGTGTCCTTGAGCGACTCCCCCTTGGAGACGCTGGACCCCTTGGCGGTGAAGTTGATGACGTCCGCGGACAGCCGCTTCTCGGCGGCCTCGAAGGAGATCCGGGTCCGGGTGGAGTCCTCGAAGAAGAGGTTGACGACGGTCCGGCCGCGCAGGGTCGGCAGTTTTTTGATCGGCCGGTCGGCGACCCGGGCCATCTCCTCGGCGGTGTCGAGGATCAGGACGGCGTCGTCACGGGTGAGGTCGGCGGCCGAGATGAGATGACGGTGCATCTGTCAGGCTCCGTAGGACGGTTCAATCGGAAGAACGGGAGAATCCGGGCACCCGAAGGCGCGGAGGCGCCCCGGGCCGGCGCACGCCGACGACGTGCGCCCGGATCACTACGGGGAGGGCCGCTTGGCGCCGAGCAGCACGGTGTCGCGACCGTCCTCCTCGGCGAGCAGGACCTTGACCGTCTCCCGCAACGACGTGGGGAGGTTCTTGCCGACGTAGTCGGCACGGATGGGCAGTTCGCGGTGGCCGCGGTCGACGAGAACGGCGAGCTGCACCGCGCGGGGGCGCCCGATGTCGTTCAGCGCGTCGAGGGCGGCGCGGATGGTGCGCCCGGAGAAGAGCACGTCGTCGACGAGGACGACCAGCCGGCCGTCGATGCCGTCACCGGGGATCTCGGTGCGGGCCAGCGCACGCGGCGGGTGCATGCGCAGGTCGTCGCGGTACATGGTGATGTCGAGCGAGCCGATCGGGACCGTGCGTTCGGTGACCTGCTCGAGCTTGGCGGCGAGCCGCTGGGCGAGGAAGACGCCCCGGGTCGGGATGCCGAGGAGAACCACGTCGTCGGCGCCCTTGGCGCGCTCGACGATCTCGTGGGCGATGCGGGTCAGTACCCGCGCGATGTCGGGGCCTTCGAGAACGGGCCGCGCATCGACGTGCGTGTCCATCTGATCCATGTGAACGGACCTCCTTCTCCGCCTCACGGGACGGACCTTAAAGGACGTCGGAATTGCGTCGCCCACGCTATCAGGTCGGCAGCGACACCCCTGTTTCACCCCTTCGTCCGCTGTCACTCACCCCCCTGGCGCAACCGGTCCGGGTAGCACGGAAGAGTCGGTGTGGACCATTCGGCTTGACGGGCGAGAGTAACTCTGCGTAACCTCACAGTGAGTTACCAGCCGCGCGGCCTGGAAACATGCCAGCCGCGTCGACACAGTGCCGGGGAGCTATATGTCCAGCGAATACGCCAAACAGCTCGGAGCCAAGCTCCGGGCGATCCGCACCCAGCAGGGCCTTTCCCTCCACGGTGTCGAGGAGAAGTCCCAGGGCCGCTGGAAGGCGGTCGTGGTCGGTTCGTACGAGCGCGGCGACCGCGCCGTGACCGTACAGCGTCTTGCCGAACTGGCGGACTTCTACGGCGTTCCGGTGCAGGAACTCCTTCCCGGCACCACTCCGGGCGGAGCCGCCGAGCCGCCGCCCAAGCTGGTCCTCGACCTGGAGCGGCTGGCCACGGTGCCGCCGGAGAAGGCGGGCCCGCTGCAGCGGTACGCGGCGACGATCCAGTCCCAGCGCGGCGACTACAACGGCAAGGTGCTCTCGATCCGCCAGGACGACCTGCGCACCCTCTCCGTGATCTACGACCAGTCCCCCTCGGTCCTCACCGAGCAGCTGATCAGCTGGGGCGTCCTGGACGCGGACGCGCGCCGTGCGGTCGCCTCGCACGAGGAGAGCTGATTCCGAAGCGCTCTGCGGGTTGAGCAGAAACGTACCGCCGGGGTGGCCCGAACCTGTCAGGTTCGGGCCACCCCGGCGGTCTTCGTCCGGCCGACCCGTCGCTCCCGTCGGCCGGACGCCTCGTCACCGGAGGGGGCGGGCTCACCGAGTACGCCGGAGGGCCCGCAGCACGATCGCTGCGGGCCCTCCGGCGTGTCTGTGCCGGCTCGGGGACCTGCCGGGCGCCTGTACCGGTTCCTGTCCCGGTGGCGGTGCCCGCTCAGGTCTCGTCGCGGCGCAGCGAGGGCTTGAGTTCCTTCAGCCGGCCCAGGAGGCCGTTGATGAACGAGGGCGACTCGTCCGTGGAGAACTCCTTCGCCAGTTGCACCATCTCGTCGAGGACGACGGCGTCCGGGGTCTCGTCGACCCAGATCAGCTCGTACGCGCCGAGACGCAGGAGGTTGCGGTCGACGACCGGCATCCGGTCCAGCGTCCAGCCGACCGAGTACTGGGCGATCAGCTCGTCGATGCGCCTCGCGTGCTCCGCGTAGCCCTCGACCAACTGCATCGTGTACTCGCTCACCGGCGGCTGCCGGGTGTCGGACCGGGAGTGCCGGACCCAGTCCGCGAGGACTGTCAGAACGTCGGCGCCGCGCTGGTCGCCCTCGAAGAGGATCTGGAAGGCGCGCTTGCGGGCCGTGTTGCGGGCAGCCACGGTTAGCTGTTCACCCGGCCGAGGTAGTCGCTGGTACGCGTGTCGACCTTGATCTTCTCACCGGTGGTGATGAAGAGGGGGACCTGGATCTGGTGACCGGTCTCCAGCGTGGCCGGCTTGTTGCCGCCGGTGGAGCGGTCACCCTGGACGCCCGGCTCGGTCTCGGCGACGGTCAGCTCGACGGCGGCCGGCAGCTCGACGAAGAGCACCTCGCCCTCGTGCTGGGCGACGGTGGCCTCGAAGCCCTCGACGAGGAAGTGGGCGGCGTCGCCGACGACCTTGCGGTCGATGTGCAGCTGGTCGTAGGTCTCCATGTCCATGAAGACGAAGTAGTCGCCGTCCATGTAGGAGAACTGCATGTCCCGCTTGTCGACGGTGGCCGTGTCGACCTTCACACCGGCGTTGAAGGTCTTGTCGACGGTCTTGCCGGAGAGCACGTTCTTGAGCTTGGTGCGCACAAAGGCCGGGCCCTTGCCGGGCTTGACGTGCTGGAACTCGACTACGGACCAGAGCTGGCCGCCTTCGAGCTTGAGCACCATGCCGTTCTTGAGGTCGTTCGTGGAAGCCACGTTGCGGAATCTCCTGGACTGACGTGAGACGACCCGGGGCCGGCGCTCGGCGCGAGGCTAGAGCGCCAGCAGCTCCTTGGTCGTGATGGTGAGTAGCTCGGGTCCGCCGTCCGCCTCGGGGCGTACGACGAGCGTGTCATCGATCCGGACACCGCCCCGGCCCGGGAGGTGAACCCCTGGTTCGACGGTGACCGGCACACAAGCGTCCAGTTTACCCATGGCCGCCGGGGTCATTCGCGGGTCCTCGTCGATTTCGAGCCCGACTCCGTGTCCGGTGACGGCCGGAAGGGCCTCGGCGTACCCGGCCCCGTCCAGCACCTGGCGGGCCGCGCGGTCCACGTCACGGCAGGCGGCGCCGGGCACGAGGGACTCCCGTCCGGCCCGCTGAGCGGTGAAGACGAGGTCGTACAGCTCGATCTGCCAGTCCGCGGGGGCGGTGCCGATGACGAACGTACGGCCGATCGCGCAGCGGTATCCGCGGTAGGCGGCGCCGAGACAGACGGAGAGGAAGTCGCCCTCCTCCACCCGCCGGTCCGTGGGCCGGTGGCCGGGCCGCCCGGAGTTCGGGCCGGTGGCGACGGAGGTGGCGAAGGCGGGGCCGTCGGCGCCGTGGTCGACCAGCCGGCGCTCCAGCTCCAGCGCGAGATGCCGCTCGGTGCGGCCGACGAGGATCGACTCCAGCAGCTCGCCCAGGGCCTGGTCGGCGATCTCCGCGCCGATGCGCAGACAGGAGATCTCCTCCTCGTCCTTGACCACCCGGAGCTGCTCGACCGCTGTTCCGACGTCGGCCAGCCGCAGCCGGGGGGCGGCCGAGCCCAGGGCGCGGTGCCGGGCCACGGTGAGGTGGTGCTCCTCGACGGCCAGGGAGTCGGCGCCCTGGGCGGCGGCGAGACCGGCGGCCAGGGCGGCCGGATCGCCGCCGTCCCCCGGTACGACGTGAACACGCAGCGCCTCGTCGGGCCGGGCCTGCGGGAAGCGGTCGTCGAGGGGCGCGGCGCACACCAGCAGGTCCTCGGCCGGGCCCAGCAGCAGCACGGTGTCCTCGGGGACGGCGCCCGCGAGGTAGCGGACGTTGGCGGGCCGGGACACCAGCGCCGCCGCGCTGCCGCCCGCGTTGCAGCACTCCCTCAGCCGCGTCCGGCGGACCGCGTACACCTCAGACATGACCCGAGCCTATGAGCGATGGCCGGATACCGCCGGTCGAGAGGTCCGAGTGGGCGGGCCGGCCCGGGGGCGGCGGCGCCGTGGGGCGGGGTTCACCAGGCCGGAGGGCTGGCGATGGACCGGGCCAGGACGTCGTCCAGGACCGCGGCCGTCTCCGGTATGCCGAGCTGGGAGTTGTCGATGATCGGGAGGCCGGAGCCGTACCAGCCGGCCATGCGGCCGTGGATGCGGGCGACCTCCTCGTCGCCGAGGCGGCGGTTGCCGGACCGCTCCGCGTTGCGTTCCAGGACGATGTCCAGGCCCGGCAGCAGGACGACGGGCAGCAGGCCCGGCCCCACATGCCGTTTCCAGCCACCGAGGCCGACGACGGGGCGGTCGGGGAAGACGGCGTCGTCGAGGATGCAGGAGATGCCGTTGGCGAGGAAGTTGCGCGCGGCGAAGCCACAGGTGCGGCGGGCCAGCCGGTACTGCGCCTCCGAGTGGTCGTTCCACCCGGTCTGCGGATCGGCGAAACCCGACCTCACCCACTCCCGTACGTCGTCCAGGCTGATGTGCGCGGTCGGCACCCGGCGGTGGTCCGCCCAGTACTTGGCGACGCTGGTCTTCCCCGCCCCCGCCGGGCCTATGAGCAGCACCGCGAGGGTCGTACCGGCCGGGTCGGGGGCCGCGGGGGCCTGCGGGACGCTGGGCACGGCCACGGGGCCGCCGGGCGGCAGCCGCACATGACCGGTGGTCTCCGGCGGCGGAACCGAGGGATGCCCGGCCCGCGGAACGCCCGCGGGCCGGGGCACCGGCCCGGGCGGGGGCGCGGGGTATCCCGGAGCCGGAGGGACTGGAGGTGGTGGGGGCACCGGGGCGGGCCCCTGGTGCGCTCCCGGGTGGTGTGCGGCCGGTGACCAGCCGTCGGCCGGTCCGTGCCCCGGTCGGTGGGGCGGCGGCAGCGGAGAACCCACTGCGTGCTGCATCCGGTGCCACTCCGTCTCGGTCTGCTGGGCTCGGTTCACTCGCCACAGGCGACAAGCACTGAAGGCAGGGTGGGCCCCCGCTCTCCCCCCACCCTAGAGCGTCGGGGCGGCCGTTCGAACGGTACGGCCCACTGCCGTTGTCGGGTGAACGGCCAAGGGTGTCGCCGAGTGCCCGATCGCCGGACCCAATGGTCCGGCGATCGGGTCCGGGAGCTACTCCCCCACTTCTCCGTAAGCGGCGAGCAGCACCGCCGGGTCCGGGCCCTCCAGCACGGTGGGCCGGGCGAGACCGTCCAGGACGATGAAGCGCAGCAGGTTGCCGCGGGACTTCTTGTCGACCTTCATGGTCTCCAGCAGCTTGGGCCACTGGTCGTAGCGGTAGTGCAGGGGGAGCCCGACCGACTCGAGGACGGCGCGGTGCCGGTCGGCGGTGGCGTCGTCCAGCCGGCCGGCGAGGCGGCCGAGCTCGGCGGCGAAGTGCATGCCCACCGACACCGCCGCGCCGTGGCGCCACTTGTAGCGCTCGTTCTTCTCGATGGCGTGGCCGAGGGTGTGTCCGTAGTTGAGGATCTCCCGGCGGCCCGCCTCCTTCAGATCGGAGGAGACGACCTCGGCCTTGACCCGGATCGAGCGCTCGATGAGCTCGGCGGTGTGCGGGCCCGCCGGGGTGCGGGCGGCCCGGGGGTCGGCCTCGATGAGGTCCAGGATCACCGGGTCGGCGATGAAACCGGCCTTGATGACCTCCGCCAGCCCGGAGACGTAGTCGTTGACCTGGAGGGAGTCCAGGGCGGCGAGGTCGCACAGCACACCGGCGGGCGGGTGGAAGGCACCCACCAGGTTCTTGCCCTCGGCGGTGTTGATGCCGGTCTTGCCCCCGACGGCCGCGTCCACCATGGCCAGCACCGTGGTCGGGACCGCGATCCAGCGCACCCCGCGCAGCCAGGTCGCGGCCACGAAACCGGCCAGGTCGGTACTGGCGCCGCCGCCCACGCCGACGATGACGTCGGTGCGGGTGAAGCCGGACTGGCCGAGCGCCTTCCAGCAGTACGCGGCGACCTCGGCCGTCTTGGCCTCCTCCGCGTTGGGCACCTGGATGGCGATGGCCTCGTAGCCCTGCTCGGCGAGGTCGGCGCGGAGCGCCTCGCCGGTCTCTGCGAGCGCCTCGGGGTGCACGATCGCGACCCGCTCGGCCTTGTCCCCGATCAACCCGCCGAGTTCGCCCAGGAGCTGACGGCCCACCAGGACCTCGTACGGGTCGGTGCCCGCGGTGCCGCCGACGGGGATCCGCGTCACTGCCTCGCTGCTCATGCTTGCTTCATCTCCAGTGCGTCCAGGGCGGAGCGGGTGACTTCTTCCGGCGTGCGGCCGTCGGTGGCCACGACGGCCGTGGCGACCTCCTCGTACAGATGGCGCCGGGCCTCCATCAGCTCGCGCCACTGCTTGCGCGGATTGACCGCGAGCAGAGGGCGGGCGGCGTTGAGGCCGGTGCGCCTGACCGCCTCCTCGACGTCCATCGACAGATAGACGACCCGCTGCCCGGCGAGCAGCACACGCGTGTCGGCGTCGAGGACGGCGCCGCCGCCCAGGGCCAGGACACCCTCGTGCCCGGCGAGCGCGGCGCGCACCGCCTGCTTCTCGATCGCACGGAAGGCGGACTCGCCCTCGTCCACGAAGATCTCGGCGATGCTGCGGCCCTGCGCGGCGACGATGTCGTCGTCGGTGTCCCGGTAACCGACGCCGAGGCGCTCGGCCAGCAGCTGCCCGACCGTGGACTTGCCGACGCCCATCGGGCCGACCAGCACGATCAGCGGGGTCACCGCACGGCCAGGTTCTCGAGGTAGGACGTCACATTGCGGCGGGTCTCGGTCACGCTGTCGCCGCCGAACTTCTCCGCGACCGCGTCCGCGAGGACCAGTGCCACCATGGCCTCGGCGACGATGCCGGCCGCCGGCACGGCGCACACGTCGGAGCGCTGGTGGTGGGCGGCGGCCTCCTCGCCGGTGGCCACGTCCACCGTCTTCAGCGCCCGCGGCACGGTCGCGATGGGCTTCATCGCGGCCCGCACCCGCAGCAGCTCACCGGTGGTCAGTCCGCCCTCGGTGCCGCCGGAGCGGCCCGAGGCGCGCCGGATGCCCCCGTCGGTGGGGACGATCTCGTCGTGCGCCTGGGAGCCGGGCACCCGGGCCAGGTCGAAGCCGTCGCCGACCTCGACGCCCTTGATCGCCTGGATGCCCATGAGGGCGGCGGCCAGCCGGGCGTCGAGACGCCGGTCCCAGTGCACGTGCGAGCCCAGCCCGACGGGGACGCCGTAGGCGAGCACCTCGACCACGCCGCCGAGCGTGTCGCCGTCCTTGTGGGCCTGGTCGATCTCGGCGACCATCGCCTGGGACGCGTCCGCGTCCAGGCAGCGCACCGGGTCCGCGTCCAGCTTCTCCACGTCGGCCGGGGTCGGGTACACCCCGTAGGGCGCCTTGGCGGCGGCCAGCTCCACGACGTGGGAGACGATCTCGATGCCGGCCGTCTCCTTCAGGTACGAGCGGGCCACCGCGCCCAGCGCCACCCGGGCCGCGGTCTCGCGGGCGGAGGCGCGCTCCAGGATCGGGCGGGCCTCGTCGAAGCCGTACTTCTGCATGCCGGCGAGGTCTGCGTGGCCGGGGCGCGGGCGGGTCAGCGGGGCATTGCGGGCGAGGCCGGCCAGCACCTCGGGGTCGACCGGGTCGGCCGCCATGACCTGCTCCCACTTCGGCCACTCGGTGTTGCCCACCATGACCGCGACCGGGGAACCGAGGGTGAGGCCGTGCCGGACGCCGCCGAGGAAGGTGATCTCGTCCCGCTCGAACTTCATCCGGGCACCGCGACCGTAGCCCAGCCGCCGCCTCGCGAGATGGTCCGCCACCATGTCCGTGGTGATCGGGACGCCGGCGGGAAGGCCCTCCAGCGTCGCGACGAGTGCGGGGCCGTGGGACTCCCCCGCGGTCAGCCAGCGCAACCTGCTCAACGGTGCTCCTCGGTACTCGCGCCCTGGTCTGCTCTGCGCACGCGCGTCCTCGCGTACGGCTACGGCACGACGGGGTGCGCGGCCCCCGCCCGCCGTCTCCGATCCTCCCACGTTCGGGCGGTGTGTCCGGCCGCCGGTCCATCAGACGGACGGGCCGGGACGGAGCTCGGGCCCCGGGGAAGTCGGCCCCGCGGCCCTGCTGGACCGGGACTGGGCCCTATCGGGCCGCGAGGGCGCGTTCGCCCGCTTCGCGCATGACGGCCACCGGGGCCGGGGAGCGCCCCGTCATCTGCTCGACCTGGAGCACCGCCTGGTGCACCAGCAGGTCGAGCCCGCCGACCACGGCGCCGCCGGACGCCGACCAGCGGGCCGCGAGGGCGGTCGGCCAGGGGTCGTAGAGCACGTCGAAGAGGGCCGCGGGGCGTTCCGGTACGGCGTGGGCGAGGGTGTCGGTGACGCCCGCCGGGGTGGTGGCGATCACCAGCGGAGCGTGCAGGGCCTGCTCGGCGTCGGTCCAGTCGACGATGCGCACCGCGACGCCGAGCCGTTCGGCCCACTGCCGCATCTCGGCGGCGCGGGCCGCGCTGCGGACGTAGACGGAGACCTCGCCCGTGCAGATCCGCGCCAGCGCGGCCAGCGCGGACGAGGCGGTGGCTCCGGCGCCGAGGACGGCCGCGGTGTCCACCTTCTCGATGCCGTGCTCGCGCAGGGCCGCGACCATGCCGGGGATGTCGGTGTTGTCGCCGGTCCGGCGGCCGTCCTCCGCGAACACGACGGTGTTGACCGCGTCGACGGACGCGGCGGTCTCACTGATGCCGTCCAGCAACGGGATCACGGCCCGCTTCAGCGGCATGGTCAGCGACAGCCCCGCCCACTCGGGTCCGAGCGTCCCGAAGAAGCCCGGCAGGGCCTGCTCGTCGATCTCGAACCGGTCGTACGTCCACTCCCTCAGCCCCAGCTCCGCGTACGCGGCACGGTGCAGCACCGGGGAGAGGGAATGGGCGATCGGCGAGCCGAGCACGGCGGCGCGGCGACGGTCAGTTGCCCGAGCTGGCATCGAACTTGTCCTTCAGCTTCAGAAAATCGTCGTGCGTCCTCGCGAACTCGGTCTTGCTTATTCCGTCGGTGGCCACGAAGTAGATCCAGCCGTCCTTCGTCGGCTTCAGCGCCGCGGTCAGCGCGTCGTCCCCGGGGTTGCCGATGGGACCGGGCGGCAGGCCCTTGCGCGTGTAGGTGTTGTACGGGTCCTTGTTGCTGTTGATCGCGGACTCGCTGATGTGGATGTTGCTTTGCTTCTGCAGGTAGTTGTACGTCGAGTCGAACTGCAGCAGTTGGTTGGTCTCGGTGTTGGTGGGCTTGAGGCGGTTGTAGATGACCTCGGACATCTTGCGGAAGTCGTCGTGGGTCTTGCCCTCGGCCTGCACCAGACTCGCGACCGTGACCAGCTCCCACGGCCCCTCGAGGCCGAGGCTCTCGGCCTT
Source organism: Streptomyces sp. GDS52 (assembly GCF_052246875.1). Lineage (NCBI taxonomy): Bacteria > Bacillati > Actinomycetota > Actinomycetes > Kitasatosporales > Streptomycetaceae > Streptomyces > Streptomyces sp. GDS52. The sequence continues at coordinate 6,138,130 of NZ_CM125966.1, read as the reverse complement.
CTCCGGGAACTGCAGCCCCTCGTACTTGTCGGTGGCCCGGCCCACCATCTCCTTCAGCACGTCCGCGGGCTTCGCGCCCTTGCCCACCGCGTAGCTGGACGGGTAGAGGAAGCCCTCCAGCGGGTCCTTGACGTCCCCGTCGTTCACCGCCCAGTCGGGCAGACCGAGCTTCTGCCAGTCCTTCTCGGCGACCTTCTCGGTGGTGCCCTCGTCGAGCTTGAGACGTTTGTCGATGAGTTCGTAGACGGCGCCGTTGCGCAGGCCCTCGGCGATGATCAGGTTGTCGCGGCTCTTCGGGCTGAGCATGAGCTCGACGGCGGCGTCGGCCGACATCTCCTTCTCGAGCGTGTAGACGCCGTCCTGGATCGTGCCGCCGTTCGGGTTGCCCTGCTGGGCGGCGACGAAGGCGTCGACGCTCTTGACCACGCCTTCCTTCTTGAGCACCTGGCCGATGGCGTATCCGCCCGCCCCCTTGGGGATCACCACGGTGACCTGCTCGCCGTTCCCGTCGCCCGCGAAGTCCGGGGCGCTGCCGAAACGATCCTGGAAGAACTGCCAGCCGAAGTAGCTCACACCGACCAGACCGCCGCCGAGGACCAGCACCACCACGAGGCAGGCGGTTCCGTTGCGCCGCTTCTTGCCCTTGTCGGCCTTGGCGCCCTTGCCACCCTTGCCGCGGCGCTCGCCACGGCCGCGGCGAGCGCCGGAATCGTCGTCGGCGTCGTCGGCGTCGTCGGCGTCATCGCCGGTGTCCGAGAAGAAGGCGTGTTCGCCCTGGTCGGGGCCGGGGTCCCAGTCGGTGTCCGGCTCCGGGTCCGCCTCCCGCTCCGGCCGCCGCTCGGGCTCGGCGTTGCGGTGGGCCGGGGGTTCCGGCGGCGGATAGGCCTCCGGCGTGCCGTAGTGGTCGGACTGCTGGGCGCCGTGCGCACCGCCCTGCTGCCCGTACGGGTCCGTCGGATCGGCCGCCGCGTACGGGTCCTGCGGCTGGGCACCGGTGTGCCAGCCGCCGGTGTCGTACGGCTGCTGTCCGGGCTGCTGCATCTGCTGGGGGGCGTACTGCTGGTCGTACTGCTGCTGGTCGTACTGCTGCTGACCGTACTGCTGCTGGTCGTGCTGCTGCGGATACTGCTGCTGGCCGTATCCGCCCTGCCCGGCACCGCCCCAGTCACCGTACTGCTGCTGCGCCTGCTGCTGCGGGTAATGCTGCGCCTGGCCCTCGTAGGGGGACTGCTGACCCGGCTGGGCCTGCTGGGCCTGCTGCCCGGTCCACCCGCTGTCGCCGTACAGCGGGTCGTCCGGGTGCCACGGTTCGGAGCCTTGGCCCCGGCCATACTCAGTCATCGATCCCCTAGAGCCACGAGGCGGCGGTCGCGCGGCTGTGGGGGCGCCGGGACCCGTCCCGCCTCTCTCTGTGCGGCGGCTGTTCGAACGCCACCGCATCGCGCGGAACGTTACCGCACCGCGATCAGATGACCACTTCGACGCCCTCACCAGGTGGGTTGCCCGACACCCGTTCGGATTCGAGTGCCTGCTGGAGGATGATCACCGCGGCGGCCTGGTCGATGACGGAGCGTCCCTTCTTGGACTTCACGCCCGAGGCACGCAGCCCCTGACTCGCCGACACCGTGGTCATGCGCTCGTCCACGAGCCGCACCGGAACCGGCGCGATCCGGCGGGCCAGCTCCTGGGTGAAGCCGCGGACCTTGGCCGCGGCGGGGCCCTCGCCCCCCTTGAGGGAGCGAGGGAGTCCGACGACGACCTCGATCGGCTCGTACTCCTCGACGAGCTGCCGAAGGCGCCGGTGAGCCGCCGGGACGTCCCGGCCGGGGACCGTCTCGACCGGGGTGGCGAGGATCCCGTCGGGGTCGCACGAGGCGACCCCGATACGGGCGTCCCCGACATCGATCGCGAGCCGGCGCCCTCGGCGCATCGCGGGGCCGGCCACGGGCTCGCTCACTTGGCCGTGTCCGCCACGAGCCGCTCGACGGCGTCGACGGCTTCCCCTACGGCGGCCGGGTTCTGGCCGCCGCCCTGGGCGACGTCCGGCTTGCCGCCGCCACCGCCGCCGAGGGTCTTGGCGGCCGTGCGGACCAGGTCACCGGCCTTGAGACCGCGCTCGCGGGCGGCCTCGTTGGTGGCGATCACGGTGAGGGGCTTGCCGTTGTTGACCGTGAACAGGGCGACGACGGCGGCCCGGCCCCCCTGGATGCGGCCGCGTACGTCCAGCACCAGCTTGCGCAGGTCGTCGGCGCCGGTGCCGTCCGGGACCTGGCCGGTCACCAGGGCGACCCCGTGGACGTCCTTGGCGGACTCGGCGAGGCCTCCGGCGGCCTGGAGCACCTTCTCGGCGCGGAACTTCTCGATCTCCTTCTCGGCGTCCTTGAGCTTGCCGAGCATGGCGGAGACCTTCTCCGGGAGCTCCTCCGGGCGGCCCTTGATCAGCTCCTGGAGCTGGGCGACGACCGTGTGCTCACGGGCGAGGAAGTGGTAGGCGTCCACGCCGACCAGGGCCTCGATGCGGCGCACGCCGGAGCCGATGGAGGACTCGCCGAGCAGCTTGACCAGGCCGAGCTGGGCGGTGTTGTGCACGTGGGTGCCGCCGCACAGCTCCTTGGAGAAGTCGCCGATGGTCACCACGCGCACGCGCTCGCCGTACTTCTCGCCGAACTCGGCGATGGCTCCCTGCTTCCTGGCCTCGTCGATCCCCATGACGTCGGCACGCACGTCGAGGTCGCGGGCGAGCACCTCGTTGATCTTCTGCTCGACGTCGGTCATCACGGCCGTCGGAACGGCGGACGGCGCGCCGAAGTCGAAGCGGAAGCGGCCGGGCTGGTTCTCGGAACCGGCCTGGGCGGCCGTCGGGCCGAGGGCGTCGCGCAGGGCCTGGTGGGTGAGGTGGGTGGCGGAGTGGGCGCGGGCGATGGCCTTGCGACGGCGGTCGTCGATGGAGGCGTGGGCCTTGGCGCCGACGGTCACCTCACCGACCTGGACGACGCCCTTGTGGACGTACACGCCCGGAACCGGCTTCTGGCAGTCGCGGACCTCGATGACGGCACCGGAGTCGGCCCTGATCCGGCCGGTGTCGCCGATCTGGCCGCCGCCCTCGGCGTAGAACGGGGTGCGGTCGAGGACGATCTCCACCTCGTCGCCCTCGGTGGCGGCCGGTGAGGAGACACCGTCGACGAGGATGCCCACGACGGTGGACTCGCCCTCGGTGTCGGTGTAGCCGGTGAAGTCGGTGGCGCCGGCCCGGTCGGCGATCTCACGGTAGGCGCCGAGGTCGGCGTGGCCGGTCTTCTTGGCCCGGGCGTCGGCCTTGGCCCGCTCCCGCTGCTCCTTCATCAGCCGTCGGAAGCCGTCCTCGTCCACGGACAGCCCCTGCTCGGCGGCCATCTCCAGGGTGAGGTCGATCGGGAAGCCCCAGGTGTCGTGGAGCAGGAAGGCCTTGTCGCCGGCCAGGACCGTGCCACCGGACTGCTTGGTCTCGGTGACGGCGGTGTCGAGGATGTTGGTGCCGGCCTTCAGCGTCTTGAGGAAGGCGTTCTCCTCGGCGACGGCGACCTTCTCGATCCGCTCGCGGTCGGTGAGCAGCTCGGGGTACTGCTGCCCCATCATCTCGATCACGACGTCGATGAGGTCCTTGACGACCGGGCCGGCGGCGCCGAGCAGGCGCATGGTGCGGATGGCGCGGCGCATGATGCGGCGCAGCACGTAGCCGCGGCCCTCGTTGCCGGGGGTGACACCGTCGCCGATGAGCATCACGGAGGTGCGCATGTGGTCGGTGACCACGCGCAGCGAGACGTCGGAGGCCTGGGTGTCGCCGTAGGCCACGCCCGTCAGCTCGGTGGCCTTCTTGATGACGGCCATGGAGGTGTCGATCTCGTACATGTTCTGCACGTCCTGCAGAATCATGGCGAGCCGCTCCAGGCCGAGGCCCGTGTCGATGTTCTGGCTCGGCAGGTCCCCGAGGATCGGGTAGTCCTTGCCCGGACCCTCGCCCCGCTCGTACTGCATGAAGACGAGGTTCCAGATCTCCACGTACCGCTCGTCGTTGACGGCGGGGCCGCCCTCGGCGCCGAACGCGGGGCCGCGGTCGTAGTTGATCTCGGAGCAGGGACCGCAGGGGCCGGGGACGCCCATGTCCCAGTAGTTGTCCTTCTTGCCCAGGCGCTGGATGCGCTCCTCGGGCACGCCGACGACGTCGCGCCAGATCCGCTCGGCCTCGTCGTCGTCCTCGTAGACGGTGATCCACAGACGCTCGGGGTCCAGGCCGTAGCCGCCCTGCTCCTGGGAGCTGGTGAGCAGCTCCCAGGCGAGCTTGATGGCGCCTTCCTTGAAGTAGTCGCCGAAGGAGAAGTTGCCGCACATCTGGAAGAAGGTGCCGTGCCGGGTGGTCTTGCCGACCTCTTCGATGTCCGGCGTGCGGACGCACTTCTGGACGCTGGTGGCGCGCTCGAAGGGCGGCTTGACCTCGCCCAGGAAGTAGGGCTTGAAGGGCACCATGCCGGCCGGGACGAGCAGCAGAGTCGGGTCGTCCGCGATGAGCGACGCCGAAGGGACGACGGTGTGCCCGCGCTCCTCGAAGAAGCTCAGCCAGCGGCGGCGGATCTCGGCCGACTCCATCAGTGGTCCTCATTCCGGTTGTACGGGTGCGTCAGGTACGTCGATCCCTCGACGTACCGGGGGTTGTTCTTCGGGCTGTTGTGGTTCTCGATGGCGGCGCGGCGGCGGGCCGCCGGGAGTTCCCGGTCGGCGGGGGCGTCGATGCCGAGGGCGTCGGTCAGTTCGGCCTCGCGCCGGGCCATGTTGTCGCGGACGTCGAACGCGAAGTCCACTGCGCGGTCCTTGAGCCGGCCGCCCGCCTCGAGCGCCTTGTTCGCCGCGGTCACGGCGAGGTTCTCGGGGGTCAGCTGCTTCAGCTTGCGGTTGACCTTGGTGGTGGCCCACACCCCGGCGGCGACGCCGGTGCTGAACCAGAAGGTACGGCGGAACATCGCTGCGTCAGTCCTTCTTTCCCCGGGTGCGCCCCGCCCGCCGCATGCCCGGGACGGCGCGGCCCACGATCACGGTGCGTCCCGGTGTCCTGGCGGACGTGTCCTCCTTGCGGCCGCTGACGGCCCGGCGCACGCCGTAGCCGAAGGCGGCGACCTTGACCAGCGGGCCGCCGAAGGTGGAGGCGACGGTGGTCGACAGCGCGGAGGCGTTGGAGGTGACCTCCTGGACGTCGGAGGCGATCGCGTCGACCCGTTCGATCTGGGTCTGCGCGGAGCGCACCGCCGAGGAGGCGTCCGCCAGCAGCGGGACGGCCTGGTCGGTCACGTCCGCCACGAGCTTGGTGGTCGCCCGGAGCGTCTGGGCCAGCCTCGCCAGTGCGACGGCGAGGAAGGAGACCAGGATCGCCCAGAACACGGCCACCAGGATTCCGGCCACCTCTCCACCGGACACTGTGTGCACCTGCTCCCTGAGAAACGCGCCTGCCACATCGAAGGACCTCGAAGAACCCCTGAAGGAACCCCGAGAACCCCGAGAACTTCGAGAAACACCGAGAACGTCAAGAAATTCGTGCACCGAGCCTATCGCGCCGGCAGCGGGACTCCGTACCTGATTACCGCCCGGGCGGGGTCGGCACGTCGCGGGCGGGGCGCCCATGCAGCAGCCCGCCGCCCCGCCCGCCCTGAAGGGCGGAGGGACGGCGGGCTGGGGTACCGCCTGCCTGCTGGGGTCAGCGGGCGTAGAACTCGACGACGAGCTGCTCGTCGCAGATCACCGGGATCTCCTTGCGGTTCGGCTCACGGTCCAGGCGGAACGCCAGGGCCTTGAGGTTCACCTGGAGGTAGCGCGGGGTCTCGCCGTCGGGGGCGAAGCCACCCTCGCGGGCGATCGTGAAGAGCGTCTTGTCCTTGCTGCGCTCACGGACCTGCACGACGTCGTCCGGGCGCAGGAGGAAGGAGGGCTTGTCGACCTTCTTGCCGTTGACCTGGATGTGGCCGTGGGTGACCATCTGACGGGCCTGGTAGATCGTGCGGGCGATGCCCGAACGCAGGACCAGGGCGTCGAGACGGCGCTCGAGCTCGATGACGAGGGCGTCACCGGTCTTGATCGTCGTCTTGGCGGCACGCTCGTACGCGCGGACGAGCTGGCGCTCGCTGATGTCGTACTGGGCGCGCAGGCGCTGCTTCTCCAGCAGACGGACCTTGTAGTCCGAGTTCTGCTTGCGGCCGCGGCCGTGCTCACCCGGCGGGTAGGGGCGGGCCTCGAAGTATTTGACGGCCTTCGGGGTCAGCGCGATACCGAGGGCACGCGACTTCTTGACCTTGGGGCGGGGCTGGTTCGCCACTGTCTCTGTCTCTTTTCCAAAGTTTCCGGCTCACCAGGGTTAAGGGAGGTCGCATCCGCAGCCGGGGAAACCCCGCGGGTCCGTGTCGGACCTGCCGGGCAGCCGCTCCCCTGATCTGGGCACATACGTGCAGCACGCGAGTGGCCCACCGACCGCTCCCGGAATTCCGGGTGGTGGTGGGCTGCCCGCGACACCGTTCGACGGTGCGCGACGCTCCTGGAGACGCCTGCCCGGGGGCAGACCCTCCTGCTGGATGTCCCGCTCTGGTGATGCCGGTCTCCCTTGCGGGGCCGGACACGGGACGCAGCTTCGGGAAATTCTACAGGGTGCTCACGGCTGCTTCCGACCGAGGTGCTTCCTGGTCCACTCCACCGCGTCGGCGTACCGCGCCTCGGCCCCGTGCCGGGTGGGCTCGTAGTACGCGCGGTCCTTCAGGGCGTCCGGGGCGTACTGCTGCCGCGCGATGCCCTCGGGCAGGTCGTGCGGGTACACGTACCCCTGGGCGTGGCCCAGGGCGGCCGCGCCCTTGTAGTGCCCGTCGCGCAGATGCGGCGGCACGGACCCGGCCAGCCCCTTGCGCACGTCGGCCAGGGCGGCGCCGATCGCGGTGGTGGCCGCGTTGGACTTGGGGGCCAGGGCGAGGGCGATGGTGGCGTGGCTCAGGGTGAGGGCGGCCTCGGGGAAGCCGATCATGGCGACGGCCTGGGCGGCGGCGACCGCGATCGGCAGCGCGTTCGGGTCGGCGAGGCCGATGTCCTCGCTGGCGGAGATCATCAGACGGCGGGCGATGAAGCGGGGATCCTCGCCGGCCTCGATCATCCGGGCCAGGTAGTGCAGGGCGGCGTCGACGTCGGAACCGCGGATGGACTTGATCAGGGCGCTGGCGACGTCGTAGTGCTGGTCGCCGGAGCGGTCGTACTTCACGGCGGCCCGGTCGACCGTCTCCTCCAGGGTGGCCAGGGAGATCGCCGTCTCGCCCTTGTCCAGCGCGGCCCCCGCGGCGGCCTCCAGGGCGGTCAGGGCGCGGCGGGCGTCCCCGCCGGCGATGCGCACCAGATGGTCCCCGGTGTCCTCGGGGAGGGTGACGGCGCCCTTCAGTCCCCGTTCGTCGGCGAGCGCACGGTGCAGCAGACCGCGGACGTCGTCGTCGGTGAGGGGTTCGAGGGTGAGCAGGAGGGAGCGGGAGAGCAAGGGGGAGATGACCGAGAAGTAGGGGTTCTCGGTGGTCGCGGCGATCAGCGTGACCCAGCGGTTCTCGACCGCGGGGAGCAGGGAGTCCTGCTGGGCCTTGCTGAAACGGTGGATCTCGTCGAGGAAGAGGACGGTCTCCGTGCCGTACCCGCCGGAGGCGCGGCGGGCGCCGTCGATGACCGCGCGGACCTCCTTGACGCCCGCGGTGATCGCCGACAGCTCGACGAAACGCTTGTTGGTGGCCTTGGAGACGACGTAGGCCAGGGTCGTCTTGCCGGTGCCGGGAGGCCCCCACAGGAACACCGAGGACGGGCCCGCGGGGCCCGAGGCGCCCTCGCCGACCAGTCGGCGCAGGGGTGAGCCGGGCTTCAGCAGATGCTGCTGGCCCGCCACCTCCTCGAGCGTGCGCGGACGCATCCGCACGGCGAGGGGGCTGCCGGTCGGGTCCTTCTGCTGGCGTTCTTCTGCTGCGGCGGTGAACAGGTCGGGCTCCACGTCGGCAACCCTAAAGGACCGCGCCGACAACGCGGCGGGCCCGTCAGCTGGTCCAGAAATGCCACCAGCGGGTCAGGATCAGCATGCCGATGGCGCCGATGTGCAGCACCGGCATGACCCAGGTGAACTCGCCGAAGAAGTTCTTCAGCCAGCCGGGGGCGGGCAGGAAGCCCTTGCGGACGTTGAACGACGTCACGTACCAGAACATGATGATCGTGGCGGCCCAGGCCAGGGAGCACCACAGGCACAGGGCGTTGATCCGGTACAGGGACTGGTACATCAGCCAGGCGCAGAAAACGGTGCCGAACAGGGTGCCCGCGTTGAGGGTGAGCCAGTACCAGCGGGGGAAGCGGGCCCCGGCGAGCAGGCTCATGCCGACGCAGACGACGATGCCGTAGGTGACCAGGCCCAGCATCGGGTTGGGGAACCCGAAGACGGACGCCTGGTCGCTCTCCATGATGCTGCCGCAGGAGACCACCGGGTTGAGACTGCATCCGGGGACGAACGTCTCGCCCCTGACCTTGGCCTCGAGCAGCTTGAACTTGTCCAGCGTGATGACCCACGCGGCGAGTACGCCGGCCGCGCCGGTGATGACCAGGAGCAGGGCGAACGCACGGCCGGCGCCCTCCCGGAGCGGCCCGGCGGGTGCCGGCGAAGGCTCGGGCACGGTGGAAACGTCCTTCACAGTCGTCTTGCTCATCACGGCGATTCCGTCACGGTGAAATGTGGACCTGCTTCGGGCAGGGCCATTGTGCCGCACTCACCTGTGAATCCATCGCCCACCAGTCATACGAACACACGAATCATCCCCGTGGATGCCCGGTTTCGGCCACCGTCTGTGCCATGACCGCACGCACGCCCCCACCGGGTTCCCCGTTCGAGCGAACCGGCGCCCTCGGCAGGGACGCCGAAGGCGCCGGGTGCCGCAGGGGCACACCGGCGCCTTCGTGGCGCGTGGTCCGCGCACGGCCGCGTACGGGGATCAGCCGAGCCGTGCCTCCAGCTCGGCCACGATCTCGTTCACGCCGACCGCGCTCTGCTCGCCGGACTCCATGTCCTTGAGCTGGACGACGCCCTCGGCGAGGTCGCGCTCGCCGAGCACCAGGGTGTAGCGCGCGCCCGAGCGGTGGGCCGCCTTCATCGCCGCCTTCAGGCCCTTGCCGCCGTAGGAGAAGTCGGCGGCGACGCCGTTCTTGCGCAGTTCGGTGACCTTGGCGAACAGCACCCGGCGGGCCTCCTCGCCGAGCGGGACGGCGAACACGCTGGTGGTGGCGGGGAGTTCGAGTTCGACGCCCTCCGCCTCCAGGGCCAGTACGGTGCGGTCGACACCGAGGGCCCAGCCGACGGACGGCAGCGCGGGGCCGCCGATCATCTCGGAGAGACCGTCGTAGCGGCCCCCGCCACCCACCGCGGACTGGGAGCCCAGGCCGTCGTGGACGAACTCGAAGGTGGTGCGCGTGTAGTAGTCCAGGCCGCGCACCAGCCTCGGGGCGTCCTCGAACGTGACGCCCGCGGCCGTGATCAGCTCGCGGACCTCCTCGTGGTAGGTCTTGCAGGCGTCGCACAGGTAGTCGCGCAGCAGGGGGGCACCGGTCAGCTGCTTCTGGACCGACTCGCGCTTGTCGTCCAGGACGCGCAGCGGGTTGATCTCCGCGCGGCGCAGGGTGTCCTCGTCCAGGTCCAGGCCGCGCAGGAAGTCCTGCAGTGCGGACCGGTAGACGGGACGGCATTCCTTGTCGCCCAGGGAGTTCAGCAGGATGCGGAAGTCGCTGAGCCCCAGGGAGCGGTACGCCTGGTCCGCCAGGATGATCAGTTCGGCGTCCAGCGCCGGGTCCTCGGCGCCGATCGCCTCCGCGCCCACCTGGGAGAAGTGGCGGTACCGGCCCTTCTGGGGGCGCTCGTAGCGGTAGTACGAGCCGGAGTACCAGAGCTTGACCGGGAGGTTGCCGGCCTTGTGCAGGTTGGCCTCCAGGGCCGCGCGCAGCACGGAGGCCGTGCCTTCGGGCCGCAGGGCGAGGCGGTCGCCGCCCTTGGTCTCGAAGGCGTACATCTCCTTGGTGACGATGTCGGTGGACTCTCCGACGCCGCGCGCGAACAGCTCGACGCTCTCGAAGCCGGGCGTCTCGATGTAGCCGTAACCGGAGTCGCGCAGCGGGGCGGCGATGGCCTCACGGACGGCGAGGTACTTCGCGCTGTCCGGCGGGATCAGGTCGTAGGTGCCCTTGGGGGCCTTGAAGGTGCTCACGGAAGTCTCTCGTCACATTCCTCGTCGGGGAGCGTCCACATCCGCTCCCTGGCCGACGGCCACCTGCCGCAGATACGGGTTGGTGGCACGCTCCTGGCCGATGGTCGTCTGGGGTCCGTGTCCGGACAGCACCACGGTCGAGTCGTCGAGCGGCAGGCACACACGCGCCAGCGAGTCGAGCAGGTCGGCCATGTCACCGCCGGGCAGGTCGGTGCGTCCGATGGAGCCGGCGAACAGCAGGTCGCCCGAGAAGAAGACCGGCGGGATGTCCGCCGCCTCGGGCAGGCCGAAGGTCACCGACCCCTTGGTATGCCCCGGCGCGTGCGCGACCGTCAGCTCCAGCCCGGCCAGTTCGAGTTTCACGCCGTCGGCCAGCTCCCTGACGTCGTCCGGCTCCCCCACGGTCAGCTCGCCCATCAGCGGCATCCCGATGGAGCGGCCCAGGGCCTTCTCGGGGTCGCTCATCATGTACCGGTCGTCGGGGTGGATCCAGGCCGGTACGTCGTGCGCCCCGCACACGGGGACGACGGAGGCCACGTGGTCGATGTGGCCGTGGGTGAGGACGACGGCGACGGGCTTCAGCCGATGCTTGCGGACCGCCTCCTCCACTCCCGGGGCGGCCTGATGGCCGGGGTCGATGATCACGCACTCCTCACCGGCGGCGGGGGCGACGAGATAACAGTTCGTCCCCCAGGCCCCGGCGGGGAACCCGGCAATGAGCACGATCGTCCTTCGTTGTGTCGAGGGTCGTGTCGACGGTTGTGTCGATACGGGAGGCTTGCGACGGGCTCGCGCCCGCCGTCAGAGCCTACCGGCGCTGCCGATTCCACAGCGAACCCATATACGGTACGGGGCACACGCAGACGGTCGGTCCGCCGCAGGCACGCGTACCGGTCGGCACACGAGACGCATGAGGAGTAAACCCGGTGGTCAGCCAGGAACAGCGGCGGCGTCAGCTCGCGCGGGAGAAGTTCTTGCGGCAGCAGCAGCGGCGCACCCAGGCACGGCGCAAGTCGCGGATCCGCAACTCGGTGATCGCTTCCGCGCTCGGCGTGGTCCTGATCGGCAGCCTCGCGCTGTACACGACCGGGGCGTTCGAATCGGACGGGGACAAGGCCAACGCGAGCGCGGAGGTCACGCCGAGCGCCGAGGCGACCAGCAAGGCGCCCGACCCGTGCGAGAAGCCGGCCGCGGGCGAGGTCGCGTCGAAGACCTGGAAGAAGGAGCCGGCGATCTCCATCGACGAGTCGGCGACGTACACGATGACGCTCGAGACGACCTGCGGGACGATCGACATGGCGCTCAAGGCGTCGGCGGCCCCGCACACCGTCAACTCGTTCAACTTCCTCGCCGACAAGGGCTACTTCGACCACAGCAAGTGCCACCGGATCACCACCAACGGCATCTACGTGCTGCAGTGCGGTGACCCGACGGGCACCGGCACCGGCGGTCCCGGCTACACGATCCCGGACGAGAACCTGAAGGACGAGAGCCTGAAGGACAACACGTACCCGGCGGGCACCGTCGCGATGGCGAACACCGGGCAGAAGGACAGCGGCGGAAGCCAGTTCTTCCTGGTGTACGAGGACAGCCCGCTCCCGCCGAGCTACACGCCGTTCGGCACCGTCTCGGAGGGCGGCATGAAGGTCCTGAAGAAGATCGCCGCCGCCGGTGACAGCACCGGAGCCGGTGACGGCGCGCCCAACGCGACGGTCGTGATCGACAAGGCGACCGTCACGGAATCCTGACCGCCCAACTGCGGAATTTCGGTCGCGCGGGATGCGGACAGGTGTCCCGTCGGTCGCCTATGTTGGCCGTGACGAAAACTGTGGACGATGCCCGGGGGTAGCAAAGCCCTCCGCAGGCATCATGTGGAGGAGGCGCTGTGAGCAGCGACCCGTGGGGCCGCGTCGACGAGACGGGCACCGTGTACGTGCGTACGGCCGACGGAGAGCAGGTCGTCGGTTCCTGGCAGGCGGGCTCCCCCGAGGAGGCGCTGGCCTACTTCGAGCGCAAGTACGAGGGCCTGGTTGTCGAGATCGGCCTCCTCGAGAAGCGAGTGAAGACCACCGACCTGTCCTCGAAGGACGCCATGACGGCGGTCGAGCACCTGCGGGAGCAGGTCGACGCCCATCACGCGGTCGGCGATCTGGCCGCCCTGCGCGTGCGTCTGGACAAGCTCGTGGAGCTGGTGGACAAGCGGCGCGAGGAGCGCAGGGCGCAGCGGGCGAAGCAGTCCGACGAGGCCCGTCAGGCCAAGGAGGCGCTGGTCGCCGAGGCGGAGGAGCTGGCGGGCTCGGACCAGTGGCGGGCGGCCGGTGAGCGGCTGCGGGCGCTGGTGGACACCTGGAAGGGGCTGCCCCGGCTGGACCGCAAGTCCGACGACGAGCTGTGGCACCGCTTCTCGCACGCCCGGTCGGCGTTCTCCAAGCGGCGCAAGCAGCACTTCGCGCACCTGGACGCGCAGCGCGAGGAGGCCCGCAAGACCAAGGAGCGTCTGGTCGCCGAGGCGGAGGCGCTGTCGAACTCGACGGACTGGGGTGCGACGGCGGCGCGTTACCGGGACCTGATGGCGGAGTGGAAGGCCGCGGGCCGCGCCCAGCGCGAGCACGAGGATGACCTGTGGAACCGCTTCCGCGGCGCCCAGGACGTCTTCTTCGCCGCCCGCGGTTCGGTCTTCGCCGAGCGTGACGCGGAGCAGACGGAGAACCTCAAGCTCAAGGAGGAGCTGGCCGAAGAGGCCGAGAAGCTCCTGCCGATCACGGATCTGAAGGCCGCCCGGGCCGCGTTCCGCGCGCTCAACGAGCGCTGGGAGGCCATCGGCCATGTGCCGCGGGACGCCCGGCCGAAGGTCGAGGGCCGGATGCAGTCCGTGGAGCGGGCCATGCAGGAGGCCGAGGAGGCCGAGTGGCGCCGGACCAACCCGGAGGCACGCGCGCGTGCCGAGGGCCTGACCGGTCAGCTCCAGGCCGCCGTGGACAAGCTGAGCGGCCAGATCGAGCAGGCGCGGACGCAGGGCAACGAGGCCAGGGCCCAGAAGCTCGAGCGGGAGCTGGAGGGTCGCCGGGCGCTGCTGGACCAGGCGCTGAAGGGACTGCAGGAGTTCGGCGGCTGACGAAGGCCGCCGCACGCTGAGAGGGGCTCCCGTACCGGGTGGTGCGGGAGCCCCTCCTGCGTGTCCTGCGTGCCTCGCCTCCGTGCGCTGTTCTTCGTGCTTCGTGCCTCGCGCTTCGTGGCTTGCGTGCCGTGCGCGCCGGGTCTACCGGTTGCGGGCCGAGGTCACCCGGTACACGTCGTAGACGCCCTCCACGCCCCGTACCGCCTTCAGGACGTGCCCGAGGTGCTTCGGGTCGCCCATCTCGAAGGTGAAGCGGGAGGTGGCGACACGGTCGCGGGAGGTCTGGACGGCCGCGGAGAGGATGTTGACGTGCTGGTCGGACAGCACGCGCGTGACGTCCGACAGCAGCCTGGAGCGGTCCAGCGCCTCGACCTGGATGGCGACCAGGAAGACCGAGGACTGGGTGGGCGCCCACTCCACCTCGAGGATGCGCTCGGGCTCCCGGGACAGTGAGTCGACGTTCACGCAGTCGCTGCGGTGGACCGAGACACCGCTGCCGCGGGTCACGAAACCGATGATCGGGTCACCGGGGACCGGCGTACAGCAGCGGGCCAGCTTGACCCAGACGTCGTCGACGCCCTTGACGACCACGCCGGGGTCGGCGCTGGTGCGGCGCTTGCGACCTCGGCCGCGGGCCGGCGGCACCGACTCGTCGATCTCCTCGGTGGCCGCCTCCTCCCCGCCGAGGGCCTGCACCAGCTTCTGGACGATGTTCTGCGCGGCGACATGGCCCTCGCCGATCGCCGCGTAGAGCGCGGAGATGTCCGAGTAGCGCATCTCGTGCGCCAGCGTGACCAGCGAGTCGCCGGTGAGGATGCGCTGGATCGGCAGGTTCTGCTTGCGCATCGCGCGGACGATGGCGTCCTTGCCCTGCTCGATGGCCTCGTCGCGGCGCTCCTTGGAGAACCAGGCGCGGATCTTGTTGCGGGCGCGCGGCGACTTCACGAAGCCGAGCCAGTCCCGGGAGGGGCCCGCGCCGGCCGCCTTGGAGGTGAAGACCTCCACCAGATCGCCGTTGTCCAGGGTCGACTCGAGCGGTACGAGACGGCCGTTGACCCGCGCCCCGATGGTGCGGTGGCCGACCTCGGTGTGGACCGCGTAGGCGAAGTCCACCGGGGTGGCGCCCGCGGGGAGCGCGATGACGTCGCCCTTGGGAGTGAAGACGAAGACCTCGTTGCGGGACAGGTCGAAGCGCAGCGACTCCAGGAACTCGCCGGGGTCCTCGGTCTCCTTCTGCCAGTCGAGGAGCTGCCGCAGCCACGCCATGTCGTTGACGGCGGCAGAGTCCTTGCCGGCCTTGCCCGCCGCCTTGGGCACGTCCGTGCGGACCTTGGAGGCTCCGGCGACGGCCTCCTGCTTGTACTTCCAGTGCGCGGCGATGCCGTACTCGGCGCGGCGGTGCATGTCGAAGGTGCGGATCTGGAGCTCGACGGGCTTGCCGCCGGGGCCGATGACCGTCGTGTGCAGCGACTGGTACATGTTGAACTTGGGCATCGCGATGTAGTCCTTGAACCGGCCGGGGACCGGGTTCCATCGCGCGTGCACCGTGCCGAGGGCCGCGTAGCAGTCGCGGACGGTGTCCACGAGGACGCGGATGCCCACCAGGTCGTAGATCTCCGCGAAGTCCCGGCCGCGGACGATCATCTTCTGGTAGACGCTGTAGTAGTGCTTGGGGCGGCCGGTGACGGTGGCCTTGATGCGCGCGGCCCGCAGGTCCTGCTGCACCTCGTCGGTGACGACGGCGAGGTACTCGTCGCGCTTGGGGGCGCGTTCGGCGACCAGACGGACGATCTCGTCGTACATCTTGGGGTAGAGGATCGCGAAGGCGAGGTCCTCCAGTTCCCACTTGATGGTGTTCATGCCCAGCCGGTGGGCGAGCGGCGCGTAGATCTCCAGGGTCTCGCGTGCCTTCTTCTCCTGCTTCTCGCGCTTGAGGTAGCGCATGGTGCGCATGTTGTGCAGGCGGTCGGCGAGCTTGATGACCAGGACGCGGGGGTCCTTGGCCATGGCGACGACCATCTTGCGCACGGTCTCGGCCTGCGCGGCCTCGCCGAACTTGACCTTGTCCAGCTTGGTGACGCCGTCGACCAGCAGCGCGACGGTGTCTCCGAAGTCACGGCGGAGCTGCTCCAGGCCGTACTCGGTGTCCTCCACCGTGTCGTGCAGCAGGCCGGCCATCAGGGTGGCCGGGTCCATGCCCAGTTCGGCGAGGATCGTGGTCACGGCGAGCGGATGCGTGATGTACGGGTCGCCGCTCTTGCGCTTCTGGCCGCGGTGCCAGCGCTCGGCGACCTGGTAGGCGCTCTCGATCTGGCGGAGCGTGGCGTTCTCGATCTTGGGGTCGTTGCTGCGGACTATCCGCAGCAACGGTTCCAGCACCGGGTTGTACGGGTTGGCACGCTGCACACCGAGTCGGGCCAGCCGGGCGCGGACGCGGTTGGAGGAGCCGGCGCGGGCGGGCTGTCCGGTGTTCGGGCGGACCATGGGGGCGGAGCGCTCGGGCGAGGAGGATCCCCCCGTTCGAGCGGAGCCGAGAGGGGGGACGGGCTTGGGGCGCGGCTGCTCGGGCTTGTCCGCGGCTGCCTGGGCGTGCTGGACCGGCCTGCGCGTGTCGTTCTTCGCGTAGGGCGTGCTGGGCACAGGCTTGGCCGCGGCAGCCGAGTCGGACTCGGGCTTGTCTGCCGTCAGGTGCTGGGCCTCGTCTGGCAAGAGGACTCCTCGTGCGCTTTCCGGGTCCCCCGGCAGGCTCCGGACCCCCCATGGTAGCCATCCCCGGCCGGGGGCTGTCCTGCGGACCGGTGTGAGGACCGTCCACCCGTGAAACGCACGGGGCGGGTACCGGATTCCCACGGTACCCGCCCCGTGCGGTGTTCACCGCGCTCCACGCCCGTCACACGTCGCCGCTCAGAGCCTGAGCAGTGCCTCCAGCGGGGCACCGGCCAGGGCCGACTCCACCCTGGCCCGGCCACCGAGGAAGCCGAGTTCCATCAGCACGGCGAGGCCCACGACCTCGGCGCCGGCCCTGCGGATGAGCCGCACCGACGCCTCGGCGGTGCCGCCGGTGGCGAGCACGTCGTCGATCACCAGGACGCGGTCGGTGGTGGTCAGGTCCTCGGCGTGCACCTCGATCTCGGCGGAGCCGTACTCCAGGTCGTACGCCTGGCTGAGGGTGGCTCCGGGGAGCTTGCCCGCCTTGCGCACGGGGATGAACCCGAGGCCGGCCTGGACGGCGACCGGGGCGCCGAGGATGAAGCCCCGGGCCTCCAGGCCGACGATCTTGGTGGCGCCGGTGGCTCCGGCGATCACGGCGAGGGCGTCGCTGAGCACGGCGAACGCCTTGGGGTCGGCCAGGAGCGGGGTGATGTCCTTGAACATCACCCCCGGCTCCGGGTGGTCCTCGACGTCCCGGATACGGCTCAGCAGCAGTGCGGCGGCGTCGGTTGTTTCGGTCATCTGCGTTTTCCTGAGGGTCGGCCGCGCCCGCGGCTGCGGGACGCGGGTTGATGGTGTGGCCCCACAATGGCGGGCGCGGCGGGAACGGCGTCCGTCGGTCCGTGGTCGTGGCTGTCGTCGGGCATCCGGCTCTCGGCCGGCCCGCCCGTCTCCGTGCCCCGGGCCCGCTTGGCCAGGACACGCTTCTTCAGGGTCCGCATCGCCGGCTCGCGCTCCTTGAGGTCGGCGACGAGCGGCGTGGCGATGAAGATCGAGGAGTACGCACCGGCGGCGAGACCGACGAACAGCGACAGCGAGATGTCGTTCAGCATGCCGGCGCCGAGGACTCCGCCGCCGATGAACAGCAGGGCACCCACCGGCAGCAGCGCGACCACCGTGGTGTTGACGGAGCGGACCAGCGTGCTGTTGATGGAGCGGTTGGCGATCTCACTGTAGGTCCAGCGGGTCTGCTGGGTGATGTCGCGGGTCTGTTCCTTGAGGCTGTCGAAGACCACGACCGTGTCGTAGAGCGAGTAGCCGAGGATGGTCAGCAGCCCGATCACCGTGCCCGGGGTGACCTCGAAGCCCACGAGAGCGTAGATGCCGACGGTGATGGTGAGGTCGTGGATCAGCGCGACAAACGCGGCGACGGCCATGCGCCACTCGAAGGCGACGGCCAGATAGATCACGACCAGGAACAGGAAGATGCCGAGGCCCAGCCAGGCCTTGTTGGCGATCTGCTCGCCCCAGCTGGGACCGACCAGGTCCGCGTTGATCTGCTCGGGATTGACCTTCAGGTCCTGGGAGAGCTCCGTCTTGATCTTGTCCGAGACACCGGTGTCGATGCCCGCGATCTGGATGCGCAGACTGCCGTCACCGAGCTTCTGGACGATGGCGTCGTGGCCGGAGGCCTCTTCCGCGTAGGTCTCGGCCTGGGCGACCGAGGCGCTCATGTTCTTCGGGGTGGTGAAGACCGCCCCGCCCTGGAACTCGATGCCCATGTGGAGGCCGCGCACCGTCAGGCCGAGGATGGCCAGGACGGTGATCAGGATGGAGATGCCGTACCAGATCTTGCGGCTCTTGATGAAGTCGTATCCGACCTCACCGTGGTGCAGTCGGGCACCGAGACTACCGAGCTTCGACATCCCTCACGCCTCCTTCGGGTGGGAGGGGGCGGAGTGGTGGCGGGTGCGGCGCAACGGCGGCTTCGCTCCCAGAGCCTTCGGGTCGAGACCGGACCACTTGTGGCCGCTCGCGAAGAACTTCCGGCGGGCCATCAGCGTCAGCAGCGGCTTGGTGAACAGGAACACCACCACGACGTCGAGCACCGTGGTCAGGCCGAGCGTGAAAGCGAAGCCCTGGACCTTGCCGACGGTGACGACGAAGAGCACCGCGGCGGCGAGGAACGAGACGAAGTCGGAGACCAGGATGGTGCGCCGGGCGCGCGGCCAGGCCCGCTCCACGGCGGGGCGCAGGGTGCGGCCCTCACGGATCTCGTCCCGCACGCGTTCGAAGTAGACGATGAACGAGTCCGCCGTGATGCCGATCGCGACGATGGCGCCGCAGACGGCCGGCAGGTTCAGCGCGAAGCCGATGGTCGGGCCGAGCAGGGCCATGATCACGTAGGTGAGGGACGCGGACACCAGCAGCGAGGCGACGGCGATGAAGGACAGACCGCGGTAGTAGACCAGCAGGTACAGGACGACCAGGGCGAGGCCGATCGCGCCGGCGACGAGACCGGCGTGCAGCTGGTCACCGCCGAGCGCGGCGGTGACGGTGGTGACGCTGTCCTCGCGGAACGTCAGCGGCAGCGCGCCGTAGGACAGCATGTTGGCGAGTTCCTCGGCCGACTTCTGCGTGAAGTTGCCGGAGATCTCCGCGTTGCCGCCGGTGAGGGCCTGGCTGACGTAGGGGTCGGAGACGACCTCGCCGTCCAGGACGATGGCGAACTGGTTCTGCGGGGGCGGGTTCTGGGCCAGCTTGCCGGTGATGTCGGCGAACTTGCTGCTGCCCTTGTCCGTGAAGTCCATGGTGACGGTCCAGCCGGCACCGGACTGCGTGTTGAGGACGGCTTTGGCCTGGTCGACGTCCGTGCCGTCGACGGCGGCGGGGCCGAGGATGTACTTCTGCCACTGGCCCTGGGAGTTCTGGCCGCAGGCCACGGTCGAGTCGGTGGACCTGGCGCCGTCTCCGGCGGTGGCGCGGGCGCTCGCCTTGGTGCAGTCGAGCGCGGCGTACTGGGCCTGGAGCCCGCTGTCCGTCTCGCCCGGGGTACCGCCCGTGGCGGACGGGGAGGGAGTGGCCCCGTCCTCGGCCGGGCCGCTGGGGGGCGCCGACGGCGTGGCGTCGGCCTTCAGGGCGTCGGTGACCGCGCGGCCCCGGGTGGTGGAGTTCGCCGACGGGCTGGTGGAGGCGGACGGGGACCCCTCGTCGGTGGTCCTGTCCGTGGCCTTCTCGCTCGCCTTGTCGGTGGCCTTGTCCGCGCCGGCGCCCTGGCTCGAGGCGTCACCGGTGGCGCTGGGCGTGGGGGTGGCCCCGCCGGTGGCAAGTTCGGTCGCGAGGACCGGGCGGAAGTAGAGTTTGGCGGTGGTGCCGACCTGTTTCCGGGCCTGCTCGGAGTTGGTGCCCTTGGGGATGTTGACGATGATGTTACGGTCGCCCTGCGTCTGGACCTCTGCCTCGGAGACGCCGAGGCCGTTGACGCGACGTTCCATGATGGAGACCGCGGTTGCCATGTTGGCCGGGTTGATCGCGGATTCCTGGCCGGCCTCGGGGACCGCCGCCAGCGTGATGCTGGTGCCGCCGGCCAGGTCGATGCCCAGACGCGGGGTTTTGTGCCCGGAGGCGAACATGCCTCCGGTGAGCGCCACGATGGCGATCAGGATCAGGGTGAGCGAGCGCCACGGCTTGCTTGTGACGCTCGCCTTGTTTCCCTTTTTGAGTGCAGCCACCTTCGTACTCCCTCTCGGGCCGCCTCGGGCCCGGTCGATGGGCAGGCGGCCATGACTGGTCTGGGGATTCCGTGCGAGCGGGGCGGGTCCCGGGGTGCGCGGGCGGGCCCGCGCACCCTGGGGCTCGACTACTTCGTCCCGGAACCGCCTTCGGACTTCTTCGGCTGCTCGTCCGTCTTCGCCTTGTCGGCGGCGTCGGCCGGCTCGTCGGCCGTGTCAGCCGTTTCCTTCTCGTCCTTCTTACCGAAATCGACCGGCGTGTCGTCGGAGGCGGCAGCGTCGGAGGAGGCGTCGGTCTCGGTGAGGGAGGAGGCGTCGTCGGGGACGATGTCGGCATCGGACTTCAGGTCGTGCTCGACGCCGTGGACGATGTGGTTGTACTCCTCGTCGCTCAGGACGGCACCGATGGAGTTCTTCGCGAACAGCAGTTCCACGCCGGGGCCGGCGTCGAGAAGAACCGTGTCCTCACTGACCTCCTTGACCGTGGCGTACATGCCCCCGATCGTGCGGACACCGGAACCCGGCTGCATCTGGTTCCGCATATCAATGGCCTGCTGCTGCTTCTTCTTGGCCGACCGGGTCATCAGGAACATGGCCCCGATGAGCACAATGAAAGGGAGGAGGGTCAGGAGACTCACGGGTCGGACTTCCTTCACATGACCGCGACGGTGAACGGCCTGTTGGTTGGGGGTGTGTGATACCGCCTACAAGGGTGGCACCGGCGGAGTCTAGGCGAGTCCGCGCGCAGGGAACAACGCTCAGCGTGACACCGGGGTTCCGGTCCCGGCCGCTGCAGCCTCTCATGCCCCGAACAGGTCCCCTTGTCCGTTTCCGGTTCCGCGGGAGCCGGGCGGGGTGAGGCCGAGATGTGTCCATGCCGCCGGGGTCGCGACCCGGCCCCGCGGGGTACGGGCCAGCAGGCCCTCCCGCACCAGGAACGGCTCGGCGACCTCTTCCACCGTCTCACGTTCCTCCCCCACCGCGACCGCGAGCGTGGACAGGCCGACCGGTCCCCCGCCGAACAGCTTGATCAGGGCCTCCAGCACCGCCCGGTCGAGCCGGTCCAGGCCGCGGCCGTCGACCTCGTAGACCGCCAGGGCCGCCGTGGCGATCTCGCGGGTGACCACGCCGTCGGCCCTGACCTGGGCGTAGTCCCGGACCCGGCGCAGGAGGCGGTTGGCGATGCGGGGGGTGCCGCGCGAGCGGCCGGCGATCTCGGCGGCGCCGTCGGTCTCTATCCCGACCTCCAGGAGGCCCGCCGAGCGGTGGATCACCCGCTCCAGCTCGGTGGGCTCGTAGAACTCCATGTGCGCGGTGAAGCCGAAGCGGTCGCGCAGCGGGGGCGGCAGCAGACCCGCCCTGGTGGTGGCGCCGACCAGGGTGAACGGGGGCAGTTCGAGGGGGATGGCGGTCGCGCCGGGGCCCTTGCCGACGATGACGTCGACGCGGAAGTCCTCCATCGCCATGTACAGCATCTCCTCGGCGGGCCGGGACATCCGGTGGATCTCGTCGAGGAAGAGCACCTCACCCTCCTGGAGGGAGGACAGGATCGCCGCGAGGTCGCCGGCGTGCTGGATGGCCGGGCCGGAGGTGATGCGGATGGGGGCTTCCATCTCGGCCGCGATGATCATGGAGAGGGTGGTCTTGCCGAGACCGGGGGCGCCGGACAGCAGCACGTGGTCGGCGGTGGCACCCCGCGCGCGGGCGGCGCGCAGCACCAGGTCGAGCTGCTCGCGGACCTTCTCCTGGCCGATGAACTCGTCCAGGTCCTTGGGCCGCAGGGCGGCCTCGACGGCCTGGTCCTCCCCGTCGGCGACAGACCCCACCAACCGCTCCGCGGCGGGGTCGGTCGTGTCGTCCCAGTTCACTGAAGTCTCCTAGCCGGGGTGGGGCGGGCGTGCGGGTGGTGCGGTCGGGAGCTGCGGCCCGGGTGCCGCAGCCGGCGGTGGTGGTCCGTGGACCGCGAGCCGGACTACCGGGCGCGGTTCAGGGTCTGCAGAGCCGCCTTCAGCAGCGGGCCCACCTGGGGGGTGCCCTCGGCCGCCTCGGCCTGCGGGGTGACGGCGGCGACCGCCTCGTCGGCCTCACGTGCCGCGTACCCGAGGCCGATCAGCGCGGCGTGCAGCTGGTCGCGCCAGCCCGTGCTGCCGGGACCGGCCGCGGCCGCCGCCGCGCCCACCGGTGCGCCGAGGCGGTCCTTCAGCTCCAGGAACAGCTTCTGGGCGCCCTTCTTGCCGATGCCGGGCACGGCGGTGAGCGCCTTCTCGTCGGTGGTCGCGACGGCCCGGCGCAGCGCGTCCGGGGTGTGCACGGCGAGCATGGCCTGGGCCAGGCGCGGGCCCACGCCGCTGGCGGTCTGCAGCAGCTCGAAGACCTGCCGCTCGTCGTCGTCCGCGAAGCCGTACAGGGTGAGCGAGTCCTCGCGCACCACCAGGGACGTCGCGAGCCGGGCGGGCGCGCCGACGCGCAGCCCGGACAGGGTGTCGGGCGTGCACCGGACGGCCATGCCGACGCCGCCGACCTCGACGACCGCGGTGTCGGGGGCGAGCGCGGCGACCGTGCCGCTGACGAAGGCGATCATGCGGAGCGCCCCTTCGGTGAGTTCGGTGCTGTGGGTGTGCGCGAGGCGTGCAGGGCGGCCGCCTGACGCAGCCGGTTCTGGGCCGGGGCCCGCCAGATGTGGCAGATGGCGAGCGCCAGGGCGTCGGCCGCGTCGGCGGGCTTCGGGGGTGCGTCGAGCCGCAGCAGGCGGGTGACCATCGCGCCGACCTGGGCCTTGTCCGCGCGGCCGGAGCCGGTCACGGCGGCCTTGACCTCGCTGGGCGTGTGCAGGGCGACGGGGATGCCGCGGCGCGAGGCGCACAGCAGGGCGACGGCGCTCGCCTGGGCGGTGCCCATCACCGTCCGGACGTTGTGCTGGCTGAAGACACGCTCGACGGCGACGAACTCCGGCCGGTATTCGTCCAGCCACCGTTCCAGGCCCTGCTCGATGGCGACGAGGCGGTGTCCGAGATCGGCGTCGGCGGGCGTGCGTACGACGCCGACGCCGAGCATGGTGAGCGGTCGCCCGGCAACCCCCTCGACCACCCCGACGCCGCACCGCGTCAACCCCGGGTCGACCCCCAGCACCCGCACACCGGCCTCCCCTCTCTCTGCGGCTCGTCCGCCGCCGCTCTCGCGGACCTGGCTGATCGCCGCCGGGGTTCCTCGAGCGAGGGTTACGGTCCGCGTACGGTGATCTTTGGCGTACGCCAGGCTATCGGCTGCCACTGACAGGAGCGCGGGCCGGTGGGGACATGCCCCCACCGGCCCGCTGGGATCGTCACGCACGCGGCCACGTCACGCGTCGACGTCGACCTTCTCCATGATCTCGTCGCTCACGTCGAAGTTGGCGAAGACGTTCTGCACGTCGTCGCTGTCCTCCAGCGCGTCGATCAGCTTGAAGATCTTCTTGGCGCCCTCCTCGTCCAGCTCGACCTGCATGGTCGGGACGAAGTTGGCCTCGGCGGAGTCGTAGTCGATCCCCGCGCCCTGCAGCGCGGTGCGGACCTCGACGAGGTCGGTGGCCTCGCTGAGCACCTCGAAGGACTCACCGAGGTCGTTGACCTCCTCGGCGCCCGCGTCCAGGACGGCGGCGAGGACGTCGTCCTCGGCCAGCTCACCCTTGGGGACGATCACGACGCCCTTGCGGTGGAACAGGTACGACACCGAGCCGGGGTCGGCCATCGAGCCGCCGTTGCGGGTCATCGCGACCCGCACGTCCGAGGCGGCGCGGTTGCGGTTGTCGGTGAGGCACTCGATGAGCACCGCGACACCGTTCGGGCCGTAGCCCTCGTACATGATCGTCTCGTAGTCGGCGCCACCGGCCTCGAGACCGCCACCGCGCTTGATGGCGGAGTCGATGTTCTTGTTCGGCACCGACTGCTTCTTGGCCTTCTGAACGGCGTCGTAGAGCGTCGGGTTGCCGTCCAGGTCGACACCGCCCATACGCGCGGCGACCTCGATGTTCTTGATCAGCTTCGCGAAGAGTTTGCCGCGCTTGGCATCGAGGACGGCCTTCTTGTGCTTCGTCGTGGCCCATTTGGAGTGGCCGGCCATCTGACTCTCTCCTTCGCGTAACCCATCCCTGCAACAGACTCCCCCAGGGCTCGAAAGCCCGGGAGGTACCCAGGAATCCTACAAGGCGTCGGCCGCCCGGCACTCGCGTGTCATGGCGACGAACAGACCGTGCAGGCGGTGATCACCGGTCAGTTCCGGGTGGAACGAGGTGGCCAGGGCATTGCCCTGGCGGACCGCGACGATGTGGCCGTCGTGCTCGGCGACCACCTCGGCTCCGGCGCCGACGGACTCGACCCAGGGGGCGCGGATGAAGACACCGTGCACGGGGCCGCCCACCACTCCCTTGACGTCCACCGCGGCCTCGAAGGAGTCGTTCTGCCGTCCGAAGGCGTTGCGGCGCACGATCATGTCGATCCCGCCCACGGTCTCCTGACCCGAGCGCGGGTCGAGGATCCTGTCGGCGAGCAGGATCATCCCGGCACAGCTGCCGTAGACGGGCATGCCGGCCCGCACCCGTGCGCGCAGGGGCTCCATCAGTCCGAACAGGACGGCCAGTCTGGAGATGGTGGTGGACTCCCCGCCGGGCAGGACCAGGCCGTCGACCTCGGCGAGTTCGTCGGGCAGGCGCACCGGCCTGGCCACGGCACCTGCCGCGGCCAGGGCGACGAGGTGTTCCCGTACGTCGCCCTGGAGGGCCAGGACGCCTGTCACGACGTCGCTCATGCCTACCAGCCGCGGTTGGCGTAGCGCTCGGCCTCGGGAAGGGTGTCGCAGTTGATGCCGACCATGGCCTCACCGAGGTTGCGGGACGCCTCCGCGATCACCTTCGGGTCGTCGTAGAAGGTGGTGGCCTTGACGATGGCGGCGGCGCGCTTGGCCGGGTCGCCGGACTTGAAGATGCCGGAGCCGACGAAGACGCCCTCGGCGCCGAGCTGGCGCATCAGCGCGGCGTCGGCGGGGGTGGCGACACCGCCGGCGGAGAACAGCACGACGGGCAGCCTGCCCAGCTCGGCGACCTCCTTGACCAGCTCGTACGGGGCACGCAGCTCCTTGGCGGCGGCGTACAGCTCGTGGTTGTCGAAGCCGCGCAGCCGGGCGATCTCGTTCTTGATCTGGCGCAGGTGACGGACGGCCTCGACGACGTTGCCGGTGCCGGCCTCGCCCTTGGAGCGGATCATCGCGGCACCCTCGGCGATGCGGCGCAGGGCCTCGCCGAGGTTGGTGGCACCGCAGACGAAGGGGGTGGTGAACGACCACTTGTCGGAGTGGTTGACCTCGTCGGCCGGGGTGAGCACCTCGGACTCGTCGATGTAGTCGACGCCGAGGGACTGCAGGACCTGGGCCTCGACGAAGTGGCCGATGCGGGACTTGGCCATGACCGGGATGGAGACGGCCCCGATGATGCCGTCGATCATGTCCGGGTCGGACATGCGTGCCACGCCGCCGTCCTTGCGGATGTCGGCGGGCACGCGCTCCAGGGCCATGACGGCGACGGCGCCCGCGTCCTCGGCGATCTTCGCCTGCTCCGGCGTGACGACGTCCATGATCACGCCGCCCTTGAGCTGCTCGGCCATGCCGCGCTTCACGCGGGCGGTGCCGGTCTCGGGAGCCTGGTTTTCGGAGAGCGTGCTGGACACGAATGACCTCACTGTTGCGAAGAGGGGGTTTCTGCAGCACTGAGGAAACGTGAACGGACCGGTCCACAGCAAGAGCCAATGACGAGGCGGTGGATCCTTCTGGGTGGGCTCCTGGTCTTCCCGGGCGGGGCCTCGCTACGCGGCCCGCTCCATCAGGAAGGCCGGTGGTTCGTCGTCCATTTCGAAGGCCATCGGGAACGGCGCGTGTCCCGCCAGCCGGAACCAGCGCACCTTGCGGTGCCGGCGCAGAGCACGTGCGGCCCGTACGGCGTCGTTGTGGAAACGCCGTGCCATGGGCACCCTGCGCACCGCCTCGGCGAGTTCCAGGGCCGCCTCCTCTCCCCCGGGCGCGTCCCTGACCGCGTCCACCTGCGGCGCCTCGGCGAAGACGGCACGCAGCGCCTGGCTCAGTTCGCTCTCGGCGACCTCCCGTTGCTCCTCCACCGTCTGCCGTGCGGCGTGCGCGGCCTCGTAGAGCACGATCGAGGCGGCCGGGTCGAGCACCCCCGACGTGGCCAGTTCCTGCGCCACCGAGGCGCGACGCAGCAACTGCGCGTCCAGCGCGGCACGGGCGGCGTCGATCCGGGCGTGCAGCCGGTCCAGCCGCCCCGCCGTCCAGCTCAGATAGAGGCCGATCGCGGCGAGGACGACAAGGATCCAGATGAGGGTTGCGGTCACGGGCGGCAAGGCTACCGGGAGCCGCATCCGGACCCGAACAAGCCGGAGCCCGACCGGCGGGGCCGGGCTCCCGTTCCGTTCCGAGCCCTCAGTCCCGCGTCAGACCGAATCGTGTCCACCGTTTCGCCGTCCGGTCGTCCGCCGCCACCGCGGCCGCGCCGGCGGTCACCGTCTCGTAGACGGACATGATGTCCGCGCCGACGGTCGACCAGTCGAAGCGGCGGACGTGGGCGCTGCCCCGTTCACTCAGCTTCGCGCGGCGCTCCGGGTCCTCCAGGAGGCCGATCGCGGCGTCGGCGAGCGCGTCGGCGTCCTCGTTGGGGAACAGTTCGCCCGCCGCCCCCCGGTCGAGGACCTGGGCGAAGGCGTCCAGGTCGGAGGCGAGCACCGGCGCCCCCGCGGACATCGCCTCGACCAGGATGATGCCGAAGCTCTCGCCGCCGGTGTTGGGCGCCACGTACAGGTCGACGCTGCGCAGGAGCCGGGCCTTGTCCTCGTCGCTGACCATGCCGAGGAACTCCACCCGGGAACGGAGTTCGGCGGGCAGGCTCTCGACCGCCTCCTCCTCGTCGCCGCGTCCCGCGACCAGCAGCCGCGCCCGCGGGCGGGCGGCGAGGATCTTCGGCAGGGCCCGCATCAGCACCGGGAGGCCCTTGCGGGGCTCGTCGATACGGCCGATGAAGCCGATCGTCTCCCCCTGCCACCGCGGATCGGCCTCGGCGCGGGCGAAGAAGTCGACGTCCACACCGTTCGGGATCACCACGGCGTCCCCGCCGAGGTGTTCGACGAGCGTGCGGCGGGCGTACTCGCTCACCGCGATCCGCGCGCTGATCTTCTCCAGGGCCGCCTGCAGGATGGAGTAGGCGGCGATCATGGCCCTGGAGCGCGGGTTGGACGTGTGGAAGGTGGCCACGATGGGTCCCTCGGCGGCCCAGCAGGCCAGCAGACCGAGCGAGGGCGAGGTCGGCTCGTGGATGTGGATCACGTCGAAGGCGCCCTCGTGCAGCCAGCGCCGCACCCGGGCCGCCGACAGGAAACCGAAGTTGAGCCGGGCCACCGAGCCGTTGTACGGCACCGGCACCGCGCGGCCGGCCGAGACGACGTACGGCGGCAGCGGAGTGTCGTCGTCGGCCGGGGCGAGGACGGAGACCTCGTGGCCGAGCCGGATGAAGTACTCGGCCAGGTCACGGATGTGGAACTGGACGCCGCCCGGTACGTCCCAGGAGTACGGGCAGACGATGCCGATTCTCACGGAGTCGCCTCCCGCGCGGGATCGAGGTCCTTGAGCCACAAGCGCTGCAGCATGTGCCAGTCCTCCGGATGCTCGGCGATCCCCGTGGCGAAGGCGTCGGCCAGCGCCTGTGTCATCACGGACGTCTTCTCGGCGCGGGTGCCCGACTCGGGGATCCCGACCGGCGGATGGACCCGGCCCCGCATCACGGGCGAGTCGTCGTACCAGAGCGTCACCGGCAGCAGCAGCGCACCGGTCTGCTGGGCGAGCAGGGCGGGGCCGGCCGGCATCCGCGCGCTCTCGCCGAAGAAGTCGACCTCCACGCCGGAGGCCGACAGATCGCGGTCGGCGACCAGGCAGACCAGTCCCCCGCCGCGCAGCCGCCGGGCCAGCGTGCCGAACGCGCTGCCGCCGCTGTGCGGGAGCACCTCCATGCCGAGGCCCTCGCGGTAGGCGACGAACCGGTCGTACAGCGTCTCCGGCTTCAGTCGCTCGGCGACGGTGGTGAAGGGGATGCCGAGCCCGGTGGTGGCCCAGGCGCCCGCGAGATCCCAGTTGGCGAGGTGCGGCAGTGCCAGGACGACGCCCTTGCCGGCCGCCATGCCGTCGGTCAGCCGGTGGATGTCCTTGATCTCCACACCGCCCGTTATGCGCTCCCGGCTCCAGGCCGGCAGCCGGAAGGACTCCATCCAGTACCGCAGGTACGAGCGCATGCCCGCGCGGGACAGTTCGGCGAGCCGCTCGGGGCCCGCGCCCGGCACCACGCGCGCGTAGTTGGCCTCCAGCCGCAGCACGCCCTTGCCCCGGCGCTTCCAGGCCAGGTCGGCGATGCTCCGGCCGAGCCGTACGGCGACGGGTTCGGGGAGTTTCCTGACGGTGGCCCAGCCGACGCCGTACAGGGCGTCGGTCAGCCGTTCCTGGACGCTCACTTCGCGGTCTCGCTCCCCCGGGTCTGCCGGTCCTCGGCGGACTTCCGCGCCCCGGTCTCCTGCGTCCCGGACTCCCGTTCCGCGGGCTCCCGTTCCGCGGCCTCGGCCTCGGCGGACTCCCGGCGGACGGTGACGACCCGCTGGATCAGCGTGATCAGGCTGCCGACGGCGACGATCCACAGGGCGACCGGCAGCAGGTACCGGACGCCGGGCACACCGAATGCGTGCAGGCCCGCCAGGCCCGCCGCGACCAGCGAGATCACCAGCCGCTCGGCCCGCTCGATCAACCCGTTCACCGCGACCGGCAGTCCGATCGACTCGCCGCGCGCCTTGGTGTACGACACCACCTGGCCGCTGGCCAGGCAGAAGATCGAGACGGCGCACAGCACGAGGTCGTCGCCCCCGCCCGCGTACCACAGGGCGAGACCGGCGAAGACGGCCCCGTCGGCGACCCGGTCGAGGGTGGAGTCGAGGAAGGCCCCCCAGCGGCTGGAGCGGCCCAGCTGGCGGGCCATGTTGCCGTCGACGAGGTCGGAGAACACGAACAACGTGATGACGACCGTGCCCCAGAAGAACTCGCCCATGGGGTAGAAGACCAGCGCGCCCGCGACCACACCCGCGGTGCCGATGAGCGTGACCGTGTCCGGGCTGACCCCCCGCCGGATGAGAAACGCGGCGAACGGCGTGAGGACACGCGTGAAGAATGCACGCGCGTACTTGTTCAGCATGGCCTTCCCGACGGTCGGTGTGGCCGTGTGGCCCTGCTGGCCACCGGCTGGCCCATCGTAGTCACGCGTGCGTACCGCCGTCGGCCGGGCACCGAACGTCCGGCGCGGGTCGGCGGCGCACGCGGGGGCGGACCGGGAGGCGGGATCACGTCCCTCGTATGGACGCACCGTGACGGGAGTGCAAAGCTCGAAGGAGCGCGGGCGTCGCCGGAGCCGTCACCGCTCGGGGTGCCCCCGGGCGAGTGCCCGGGGGCAGGGTTCCGCTTATCCGCGCCCACAGTGACTTCACCGTGCACGGGAGGCAGGACCGTGACTCCGCTCCCCCTCCTGAAGGAAGGGTGCTTCCCACCCGAGGGTTGCGGTCCAGCCCGAACCGGTCCCTTGCGGGACACCAGAAACGTACATCAGGGATTCGATTCCCCCACCGGCTGAAGCTGGTGGTTCCCTCGGAAGAGGTCCGATGGGCGACAAGGCGCACACACACCCCGGAGCCGCCGGAAGGGCACAGGCGGCCGACCACCCCACGTCCGTACGGAATGTGGTACTGGTCGGCCACTCCGGATCGGGTAAGACGACCTTGGTGGAGGCTCTCGCACTGACCGCGGGGGCGGTGAACCGGGCGGGCCGGGTGGAGGACGGCGGCACCGTCTCCGACTACGACGACATCGAGCACCGGCAGCAACGCTCGGTACAGCTCTCCCTGGTGCCCGTGGAATGGGACGGCATCAAGATCAACCTGCTGGACACCCCCGGATACGCCGATTTCGTCGGTGAACTCAGGGCCGGTCTGCGAGCGGCGGACGCGGCCCTCTTCGTCGTCTCGGCCTCCGACGGCGTGGACGGCTCGACCCGGATGGTGTGGGACGAGTGCGCGGCCGTCGGCATGCCCCGGGCCATCGTCGTCACGCACCTGGAAGCGGCGCGCGCGGACTTCCAGGAGATGACGCGCGTCTGCGCGGAGGCGTTCGGCGGGGACGACCCCGACGCCGTGCTGCCGCTGTACCTGCCCCTGCACGGCCCTGCGGGGCCCGACGGGCACGCGCCCGTGCACGGTCTGATCGGACTGCTCTCACAGAAGCTGTTCGACTACTCCGGCGGCGAGCGCAAGGAGTCCGAACCCGGTGCGGGACATCTGCCCCTCATCGAGGAGGCCCGCGGCCGGCTGATCGAGGGGATCATCGCCGAGAGCGAGGACGAGACCCTCATGGACCGCTATCTGGGCGGTGAACAGGTCGATGTCAAGACCCTGGTCGAGGACCTGGAGCGAGCGGTCGCGCGCGGTGTGTTCTTCCCCGTCCTGGCTGCCGCACCCGCCGCCGAGGGCGCCCGCCAGGGACTCGGCACGGTCGAACTGCTGGAGCTGATCACCCGCGGCTTCCCGACCCCGCTGGAGCGCGGCACCCCGAACGTGACCTCCATCGACGGCAGGCCGCGCGAGCTCGAGCCGTGCGACCCCGACGCCCCGCTGGTCGCGGAGGTCGTCAAGACCTCCTCCGACCCCTACGTCGGCCGGATCTCCCTGATCCGCGTCTTCTCCGGCACCCTGCGCGCCGACCAGACCGTCCATGTCTCCGGGCACGGCCTGACCGACCGGGGCCACGAGGACCACGATGTCGACGAGCGGATCGGCGCCCTGTCCACGCCGTTCGGCAAGCTGCAGCGACCGGTGTCGCACGTCATCGCGGGCGATCTGGCGTGCGTGGCGAAACTGGGCCGTGCCGAGACCGGGGACACCCTGTCCGCCAAGGACGACCCGCTGCTCATGGAAGCCTGGGAGATGCCCGACCCGCTGCTGCCGCTGGCCATCGAGGCGCACAGCAAACCCGACGAGGACAAACTCTCGCAGGGGCTCTCCCGCCTCGTGGCGGAGGACCCGACGATGCGCCTGGAGCAGAACCAGGACACCCATCAGGTGGTCCTGTGGTGTCTGGGCGAAGCACACGCGGACGTGGCCCTGGAGCGGCTGCGCAGCCGGTACGGCGTCCAGGTGGACGTCGTGGCCCACCGGGTGCCGTTGCGGGAGACGTTCGGCGACCGGGCGGCCGGACGCGGGCGGCACGTCAAACAGTC
This sequence comes from Streptomyces sp. GDS52, assembly GCF_052246875.1. NCBI lineage: Bacteria > Bacillati > Actinomycetota > Actinomycetes > Kitasatosporales > Streptomycetaceae > Streptomyces > Streptomyces sp. GDS52. Next base: position 6,107,029 of record NZ_CM125966.1, on the reverse strand, counting down.
CGGCGGCCACGGGCAGTTCGCCATCTGCGAGATCGAGGTGGAGCCGCTGCCGGGCGGCTCGGGCATCGAGTTCGTGGACAAGGTGGTCGGCGGCTCGGTGCCGCGGCAGTTCATCCCCTCCGTCGAGAAGGGCGTACGGGCCCAGGCCGCCAAGGGCGTCGCGGCCGGCCACCCGCTGATCGACGTACGGGTGACGCTGCTGGACGGCAAGGCGCACTCGGTGGACTCCTCCGACGCGGCGTTCCAGACGGCCGGCGCGCTGGCGCTGCGGGAGGCGGCCGCGGACGCGCGGATCAATCTCCTGGAGCCGGTGGCCGAGGTGAGCGTCCTGGTCGGCGACGACTACGTGGGAACGGTGATGAGCGATCTGTCCGGCCGGCGCGGCCGAGTGCTCGGCACCGAGCAGTCGGCGGGTGGCCGCACCCTCATCAGGGCCGAGGTGCCGGAGATCGAGATCGGCCGGTACAGCGTCGACCTGCGGTCGCTCTCGCACGGCACCGCGCGCTTCAGCCGCCGGTACGTGCGGCACGAGCCGATGCCGCCGCAGATCGCGGAGCGGGCACGGGAGGAGGCCCGCAGCGCCTGACGGCGCCGTCGGTGCCCCTCCGGTCGGCGCCGGGCGCCCGTGAGGAAACCCCGCGGGCGCCCGCGTACGCCTTTGCCCGCATGCGCCCCGAGAAGCCCTCCGGACACCCCCTCGGAGCGCCGGCCGCCGGCCCGGCAGGCGGCTTTCGGCCGTCCGCCGACGGACACCGGTGGCTGCCGATACTCTGAAGTCCAGATCAACAGGTGTGCGCGGCAAGGAAGTCGGGAAGGCCGCAAGACGACAGTCGCGGCGATCGGGGGCGGGAATGACCGTTGAGGGCGGTTACGCGGAGTTCTTCGGTCCGCAGGTGCCACGCACCGGCGACGAGGGGCAGACCCCGACGTTCGCGCTGGCCTCGGCGGCCTACCGGGACAACGAGGCCGAGGAGATACTCAAGGCCAACAACGAGTGGCACAAGTCGTCCGTCGACAAGCCCAGGATCGCGCTGTTCCGGCCGAACCTGGGCGAGGCGTTCTCCCGGGCGATCATCGACCGGATGCTGGGCTCCGGGCGGGCACCCCTCATCCAGTCCTTCGGCGCCCACCCCCAGGTGGTGGTGGAGCACAGCCTCGCGGCGCACCGCATCCGGCGGGACCGGGACAACTGGCTGAGTGCCGTGATGGTGCTGTGCGGCCTGCTGTTCCTGCCCGGACTGCTGGTGTGGCTGCTGGTCTTCCAGATCCGCACCACCATCGCCAGACGCGAGGACAAGCGGGCCGGCGCGCTCGCCACCACGCTCCTGGTCGCGGTGGGCGTGCTCGCGGTGATCTTCCTGCTCCGGATGCCCTTCGACGGGTTCTGGGGCTGGTACGCGCGCGCGTCGGTCGTCGCCCCGGTGGTGGGCTGGTTCTGGGCCAAGCGGATCTGCGAGCGCACGGCGCGGGACCTCAGGGAGCGCTGGAGCAGCCTGCTCTCCGGCGGCAGCGTGGGTGCCAAGGTACCCGAAGCGGTGCCGAGCAGCCCCGGCGAGACGGCTGCCGAGCAGTTGCGCCAGTCGCTGGCCCGGCTCAGCGCCGAACAGCAGTCCAACTCCGTGTTCTACGCCGGCCCCAAGGGGATACTGGGCATGGGAACGCGCTGGGGCAGCTGGCAGCTCGCCGAGGAGCTCATACCGATCGATCCGGACCGGGAGATCAACCCGTTCCGCAGCTGGGACGTGATCAAGGCCATCCACGACCGGCTGCGCATGCTGGAGCGTGGTCCGCTGCACACCGGCGGCTTCACCAAGCCGTCGGTACGGCACTGGATCGTCACCCCGATCGGGGAGAACGCGGACGGGGTGTCCCGGCCCGGGGGCACCGACGTCGAGGCGTACCAGATCAAGCAGCACGCCATACAGGAGATCTGCAACAACCAGCAGTTCGGCGCGGGCGACCGGCACTACCTGGGCGTGCAGTGGACGCTGTGGGACGGCCAGCTGGTCCTCACCATGCTGATCACGGTGACGGTGCTGCACGAGACGCTGCGCATCGAGGTCACCGGGCATGCCCTGGGGCCGGTGCACTCCCTGTTCACCAGCAAGCCGGCGGCCAAGGAGAAGACGGTCCAGAAGTCGGTCAGGTTCTGGGAGACCCGTACGGTGAAGCTCCCCCTGGTCGACGCGGACGAGGTGGTGCGCCTGGCCGCCCGGGCGCCGCTGACCTGGTATCCGCCGCTGCTGTACTGGCTGGGCGGCAAGCTCTCACTGCCCGAGCCCTTCGGCCTGCGGCACGCCTGGGCCGACAAGCCGTGGCGGCACCGTTTCATGGCCGACGACGCGCTGCGCGCCGCCACACCGGTCCTGCGGGCGGTGCACTCGGCGGCGATCAAGGTGCTGAAGGAGAACGGCGTGGACACGGAGAAGTTCGGCGCCCGCTCGGCGGGCCTGAGCGGAGCCGTCCAGGAAGCGGCGCCCAGGAAGGCCGACGTGTACGACGCGTAGGTCTCCGGCGGTGCGGCCGGAGACCACGGGCCCGCCGGCGGGGGCGGCAGCCGCGGATCAGTCTGTCGGCCAGGCCTCCGCCAGCATCTTGCGGGTGTCGCCCAGCAGCTGCGGCAGCACCTTCGTGTGGCCGATCACGGGCATGAAATTGGTGTCGCCGCCCCAGCGGGGTACGACGTGCTGGTGCAGGTGCCCGGCGATGCCGGCGCCCGCGACGGTGCCCTGGTTCATGCCGATGTTGAAGCCGTGCGCGCCGGAGGCGGTGCGCAGGGCACTCATCGCGTGCTGGGTGAACTCGGCGAGCTCCGCCGTCTCTCCCGTCGTCAGGTCCGTGTAGTCGGCGACGTGGCGGTACGGCACCGTCATCAGGTGGCCGCCCGTGTAGGGGTAGAGGTTGAGCACGGCGTAGACCAGCTCGCCGCGCTTGATGATCAGCCCGTCCTCGTCGGACGTGGCCGGGATGGAGCAGAAGGGACAGCCGTCGTCGGCACCCGGGCCGCTCGGCTTGTTCTCGCCCTGGATGTAGGCCATCCGGTGGGGCGTCCACAGACGCTGGAACGCGTCCTGCGTACCCACTCCCGACTGCTGCTCCGGCTCACTCGTCATGCGTGCAGCATATGGCGTCACCGTGGGGGAACGGCAAAGGCCCCCGGGGAATACCCGGGGGCCGATCCCCGCGCAGGCGGGGAGCAGGTGGTCGGCAGGTGCGGACCACGGCAGAGGTCGGGATCACCCCCGCTCAGGCGGGGACCGCATCAGACCTGAACGCGACGCTCCACCACGTCAACGAGCTTCGCCAGCGCTTCGTCACGCGGAACGCCGTTCTCCTGCGAACCGTCGCGGTAGCGGAACGACACCGTGCCCGCGTTCATGTCGTCGTCACCGACGATGATCATGAACGGCACCTTGAGCTTCTGCTGCGTGCGGATCTTCTTCTGCATACGGTCCGAGGAGGAGTCCACCTCGACCCTCAGGCCCTGCTTCTTCGCGTCCGCGGCGAACTTCTCCAGGTACTCCACGTGCGCGTCGCCCACCGGGATGCCCACCGCCTGCACCGGCGCCAGCCATGCCGGGAAGGCGCCCGCGTAGTGCTCGAGGAGTACCGCGAAGAACCGCTCGATGGAGCCGAACAGCGCGCGGTGGATCATGACCGGGCGGGTCTTGGAGCCGTCCGCGGCGGTGTACTCCAGGTCGAAGCGCTCCGGCAGGTTGAAGTCGAGCTGGATCGTCGACATCTGCCAGGTGCGGCCGATGGCATCGCGGGCCTGCACGGAGATCTTCGGTCCGTAGAAGGCAGCGCCGCCCGGGTCCGGGACCAGCGGCAGGCCCTGCTTCTCGGCGACCTGGCGGAGGGTCTCGGTGGCCTCCTCCCACGCCTCGTCCGTGCCGACGAACTTCGTCTCGTCCTTGGTGGACAGCTCCAGGTAGAAGTCGGTCAGACCGTAGTCGCGCAGCAGGTTCAGGACGAAGGTGAGGGTCTTGTCGAGCTCCTCGGACATCTGCTCGCGGGTGCAGTAGATGTGCGCGTCGTCCTGGGTGAAGCCGCGGGCGCGGGTCAGACCGTGCACGACGCCCGACTTCTCGTAGCGGTAGACCGTGCCGAACTCAAAAAGCCTCAGGGGCAGTTCACGGTACGACCGGCCGCGCGCGTCGAAGATCAGGTTGTGCATCGGGCAGTTCATGGGCTTGAGGTAGTAGTCCACGCCCTCGTCGAGCTGCATGGGCGGGTACATGCCGTCGGCGTACCAGTCCAGGTGGCCCGAGGTCTCGAAAAGTTTCCCCTTGGTCGCGTGCGGGGTGTAGACGAACTCGTAGCCCTCCTCCTCGTGCCTGCGCCGCGAGTAGTCCTCCATGACCCGGCGGATGATGCCGCCCTTGGGGTGGAAGACGGCGAGACCGGAGCCGATCTGCTCGGGGATGGAGAACAGGTCGAGCTCGGAGCCCAGCTTGCGGTGGTCGCGCTTCTCGGCCTCGGCGAGGAACTCCAGGTGCGCCTTCAGCTCGTCCTTGGTCGGCCAGGCGGTGCCGTAGATCCGCTGGAGCTGCTTGTTCTTCTCGCTGCCGCGCCAGTACGCCGAGGCGTTGCGCATGAGCTTGAACGCCGGGATGTTCCGGGTGGTCGGCAGGTGCGGGCCACGGCAGAGATCCCGCCAGCACAGTTCGCCGGTCTTGGCGTCCAGGTTGTCGTAGATCGTCAGCTCGCCGGCGCCGACCTCGACGTCCGCGCCGTCGTCGTGCGACGCGGAACCCTTGATGCCGATCAGTTCCAGCTTGTACGGCTCGTCGGCGAGCTCCTCGCGGGCCTCGTCGTCGGTGACCACGCGGCGGGAGAAGCGCTGGCCGCGCTTCTGGATCTCCTGCATGCGCTTCTCGATGGCCTTGAGGTCATCGGGGTGGAAGGGCTTGTCGACGTCGAAGTCGTAGTAGAAGCCGTCCCGGACCGGCGGGCCGATGCCCAGCTTGGCCTCGGGGAACAGTTCCTGCACTGCCTGCGCCATGACGTGCGCGGTGGAGTGGCGCAGGATGTTCAGGCCGTCCTCGGAGGAGATCTCGACGCCCTCGACGGTCTCGCCGTCCTTGACCTCGTAGGCGAGGTCCTTGAGCTCACCGGCCACCCGCGCCGCGATGATCGAGCGCTCGCCTGCGAAGAGCTCGGCGGCCGTGGTGCCCGTGGTCACCACGCGCTCGTCCCGCTCGGAATCGCGTTGGATGATCACACGGACGTCTGACACCGGTCTCTCCTGACTGAAGGCTTTGACTGCGGCGCCATACCTGAGCGCACGCACGGGTGCGATCGTACCGACCCGAACCGGTCGGATGCGAAATCATTCCCCGCGGCCGGCCCGCACCGAGCGCGATACGGGCCCTCACTGAGCGTGATCGGCGCACATCCGGCCCGGCTCCCACGGGCACCCGCGGCCGCACGGAGCCGGGTGGCGAGGGGCTGCGGCGGGCTGCGGCGGGTTGCGACGGAGCGGCCGGTACCCGCGTACGGCGCGCACCGACCGGGTATCACCGGAGCGGGCAGCGGACTGGAGGTCAACTGCCGGTGGCGCGCGAGGGGTTGATGGGTATGAGGTGCTGGTACGAGGGGCCGCTGGCCGCCTTCGACACGGAGACGACGGGGGTGGACGTCGAGACCGACCGGATCGTGTCGGCCGCCGTCGTCGTCCAGGACTCCCCGGGCACCCGGCCGCGGGTCAGCCACTGGCTGGTCAACCCGGGTGTGCCGGTGCCGGCCGCGGCGACGGAGGCACACGGGCTGACGGACGGGCATCTGCAGCGCAACGGCCGCTGGCCGGCACCGGTGATGTACGAGGTGGCGGAGGCGCTGGCCGAGCAGGCGGGGGCGGGCCGGCCACTGGTGGTGATGAACGCTCCGTTCGATCTCACCCTGCTGGACCGGGAGTTGCGCCGTCATCGGGCCACTCCGCTGAGCCGCTGGTTCGAGCGGACGCCGTTGCTGGTGCTGGACCCGCGGGTCCTCGACGGACATCTGGACCGCTACCGCAAGGGCAGCCGCACGCTCACCGACCTGTGCGCGCTCTACGGCGTCCCGTCACAGGGCGCGCCCGGCGCGGCGGAGGGTGCGGCGGCGGCGCTGGAGGTCACTCGCGCGGTGGGCCGCCGCTTCGCGTCCCGGCTGGAGCGCCTGTCCCCCGGCGAGCTCCACACGTTGCAGGCGGTGTGGCACGCGGGCCAGGTCCGTGGCCTGACCTCCTGGTTCGCCCGTAACGCCACGCAGGAGGCGGTGGACCCGGCCTGGCCGCTGCGCCCGGACCTGCCGACGGCCGCGTGAGGCCCCGGCCGGGAGCGTGTGCACCGGGTCGGGGCGCACAAAAAGCCGGTCCGCCTGGGGCGGACCGGCTTTCCCGGTGGGCGATACTGGGTTCGAACCAGTGACCTCTTCGGTGTGAACGAAGCGCTCTCCCACTGAGCTAATCGCCCGGGAACGGACTGAACAATACAGGTCCGGGCGCGCTTGGTTCAAACCGCTTGCAGGTGGGCGGCCAGGCCGCGCCGCCCGGCCCGCATCATGAGTGCGTGGTTCGCGCGGAAGACGGGCCGTCCGGGCCGGGCGAGGCGGCGCAGCAGGGGTGTGCGGACGTCGACCTCCTGGGCGTAGCGGGCGAGGGTGGTGCCGGATCCCCGGGGGACGACGGTCCAGCGGGCCCAGCCGTCGATGTCCCCGGACAGGGCGACTTCCAGGATTCCGGCCGCGGGGTCGCGCCTCGTCTCCCGCACGGTCGCCACCAGGGAGAAGGGCAGCACGGAGCGGATCCGGAGGATCCCCGCACCCCCGCCGGCGGTGTCGGCGAGCCGGGTGACCTCTTTCACCTGCGGCCACCAGCGGGGATAGTCCTCGACGCGTTCCAGGGCGCGGTACACGGCGGGCGCGGGCGCCGGCAGGGTCCACAGACTGCGGAAGCGGTAATGGTTCCGGTCCATGGACGGAGTGTGCCCGCCCGCGCCCGCGTCGTGCGGTTCGCTACGGCATCCGGTGGCCGAGCAGGGCCAGGTTCTCGATGGCGGCGAGGCCGTAGAGCGCGGTGTCGTTGGTGGACACCCAGGTGGCCTCACCGCCGGCCACCAGGGCGGTCGGGCCGGTGACCTTCTCGGTCCTCCAGGGGGCGGACTCCCGGTAGCCGTCGGAGGTGTAGAACTTCTCCCAGGCCCGGTCGGCTAGTTCGCCGTCGCCGGTCCGCACGGCGGCGTAGGCGTCCAGGCGGGAGTGGCCCTGGAAGAGGATCAGGTTGCCGAAGTCGCTGCCGTAGCGTGCCGTCTGTTCCGCCTTGCTCGCGTTGAAGTAGCGGCAGTAGTCGTAGTACGCCTCGTTGAACTCCGGCATGTCGACGAGGTCGATGAGTTCGGCGCACAGTTCGTTCAGGCCGAAGACGGCCGACAGGTGGGAGACCTCGACCTTCGGGGTGTCGGCCACCGCGAATCTGCCGGTGTCCAGGTCGTACAGGCCGCTGCCCTGGACGAATCCGTTGGGCTGGGCGGCGATGGTCTCCATGGTGGACAGGACGCGCGCCCTGGCCTTCCTCCACTGGGGGCCCCGGCGTTCCCACTCGGTGAGCCAGGCGGAGACCAGGCCGCTCCAGTCGGTGCCGAAGCCGATCGACAGGGCGTGGCGGTCGGGGGTGTACGGCTCGGTGCGGATCTTGCGCAGGGGGTCCAGGGCGAGGAAGGTCTCGTCGGAGTCGACGGTGGCGTGCATGAGGTCACCGACGCGTTCGTCGGCGGTGAGGAAGTAGTAGTACCGCCGGTAGGTGGTGTTGGCGATGCGCTGCTGTTTGGCGCTGTCGGCGAAGTGCTGGACGCCGTGCCGGGTGCCGAGGCCGGCCCACTTGCCGAGGTGGTAGACGTCGACCTCGCCGGTGTGGCGGGTCATGGCCTCGGCGAAGCGGAAGATGTCGGCGCGGCCGGAGCGCAGGTAGGCGTACCAGAGCCAGAGGTCGGGCGAGAGTTCGGAGTTGTCCCAGGCGTAGCCGCCGACGTCGTAGCGCCACTGGTGGCGGACGGTGTCGTACGTGTGCATGATGTCGCCGTAGTCCCAGAAGCCGTACCAACGGCGCATCTCCACCTGGTCCTTGTAGTAGGTGAAGAGGAAGTCGAGGTGGTCCTCGATCTTCGCCTTGGCCGGGGTGGAGCGGTCGGGTTCGGCGTACAGGCCCTTGCCGAAGACGCCGGCGCCGATCAGTTGCCCGGGCGGGGCGGCGAGTTGCGGGAGGACGCGCACGGCTTCGATCTGTTCGGCGAGCTTCTCGGCGGGCGGGGTCGACTCGTTGGCCCAGAAGAGGAGTTCGGAGGTACGGGCGATGCCGTAGGGGGTGCCGAACCCGGGTTCGTAGTCCTCGTAGGTGATGTTGAGGCCTTCGAGCTGTTCGGGGAAGGTGTCCTGGCCCATGCCGTCGTGGTAGAAGCGCAGGTCCATGGGCTGCGCCTCGGGCGACCAGAGCCAGAGGGTGACCTCGGCCTCGTCGGTGTGGGCGTCACGGACGTCGAGCTGGGCGGGGTGTTTCTGCCAGAAGTCGCGCAGGCCGAAGGAGAGCCCGCCGCTGACCCCGCCGACGTAGCCGAATCCGGAGGCGCGTCTGCCGCCGCCGGCCCCGATCCAGCCGTAGCCCTTCCTGGTGCGCTTGCGCAGGGCGAAGCCGTCGGCGGAGAGCTGGGCGAGGGTGTAGTCGCCCCACTCGGGGATGTACTGCAGGCGGGTGGTGACGCGTTGGTCCCAGGTGGCGGGGTCGGGCAGCTTCTCACCCGCGTACTGGGCCGCCTGCACGGCCGCCCCCGGGTCGCGGCGCAGGCCGGTGACGCCCTTGACGGCTTCGCGCAGCAGGCCGGTGTCCTCGCCGCCGATGCGGATGTGCCGGTCGTATGCCTCGTCGCGCATCGGCACGGAGAAGCGGACGCCGATGCCACGGATGAAGTCGCCGCTCGCCCTGCCGGGTTCCTGCTGTCCGTCGTAGGTGATGGTGTGCACCATGCGGAAGGAGTCGGCGCCCGCGTAGAAGTAGAGGCGGAGGGAGAAGGGGAGCCGACTGCGCTGTCCCTTGCGGTGCTTGCCGTCGATGCGGACGACGGCGCGGACCGGTCCTTCCTGTTCGACGGTGACGTCGGTGATGGTGCCGTCGAAGCGTTCGGTCCGGACGGTGGTCTGGTCGCCGTCCTCGAACTCGGGCTGGCGCAGCAGGACGAGGCGTCCGCTCCTGGCGATCTCGGTCGAGCCGCGGGTGACGGACTTAATGATCGTGGCGCCGGACTTTCCGATCCTCGCGGTGATGACGCCGGTCGATACGTCGATGGTGCCGCCGCGTTTATCGACGGTGGCCCTCTGCTCCGGTGCCGCGGGGGTGCCGGCGGTGAGGGTGAGTGTGCCGGAGCCCGAACTCACGGCGTGTGCGGTCCATTTGAGGGAGCCGTCGGGCCAGTGGGCGATTGGCCAGGACTGGACGGGTACGGCCTTGCCGTCGGCGTCGGCCAGTGCGAAGGTCCGGTCCGTCCGGTGGAGGCCCCGGGGCCAGGGCACGCCGACGGTGGAGCCGGGTGCCGCGCCGAGGCCGCCGTCCTCGAGCCAGTCCAGGGTCACGGGGTCGTCGGCGGAGGTTTCGGCTCTCGGTGCGGCGGTGGCATCGCGTGCGCCGAGTGTCCAGCCGAACTGGGCGGCGGCGCCTGCGACGGCGGCTGCCTTCAAGAGGGACCTGCGGGGGACGGGGGACATGGCCTTTCCTTTCCGTGCGGATGCGTCTCCGTGCGGACGCATCGTGATGTCAAGGGCATGACAGGCAGAGGCGCGACGCCGGGGCGTCGGCCCCGGCACGAAAGGCACCGCCCGCGTCAGCGGTGCCGGTAGCGCTCCTCCACGGCGACGGCCGCCGCCACGACGGCCCCCAGCACGGGGAGCGCGAGCGGCGCGCTGAACCAGGCGGAGCAGACCACCACGGCCAGCCCGCCGACGATCAGGAAGGAACCGGCCGGGTCGAGCACGGTGCGGCGGCCGGCTCGCGCGAGCAGCGACCGCCAGGAGGCGCCGGGCCGCCACTCGGCCGCCGCGCGCAGTCCGGCGACGACCGCCGCGATCAGGGCGAACACTCCGACGGCGGCCACGAGCGCACCACCGGGCAGCCCGGCCCGTACGGCCCGTACGTCCACCCACACCACGGCGAGGGCGGCCCACCCGGCGAGTCCGACGAGCCACCCGCCGCGCAGCGCCGACCGGAAGTCGGCCGCGAACTCCCTCAGCCCGCCGCGCTCGTGGGCGAGCCGGCGCCCGAGGTGCCGCGCACCGGCCGCGAACGCGGCGGGGTAGGTGACGAGCGGCAGCGAGGCCAGCGCGATCCACACTCCGGTGAGCAGGCACTCGGCGAACAGGGCGAACCGGCCGGTGAACAGCGACTCGCCGCGTTCCCGGAGGCCCTTGGCCCGCGCCCCGGTCATGCGCGGTTCAGTCATGCCCGGTTCAGTCATGCCCGGTTCACCTCAGCCCTTCAGGCCGGACGTGGCCATGCCGTCGATGAGGTAACGCTGGAAGGCCAGGAAGAAGGCCAGTACCGGCAGGAGCGCGACGAGGGACATGGCGATCATGCCGCCGTAGTTCGCCAGCGCCTCCTGGTCGACGAACATCTTCAGGCCGAGGGAGACCGTGTACTTGCCGGGCTCGTTGAGGTAGATCAGCGGGCCCATGAAGTCGTTCCAGGCGTTGATGAAGGTGAAGATGGCACTGGTGATCAGCGCGGGACGGCACAGCGGGAGCACGATCGACCAGTAGATGCGGAAGTGCCCGCAGCCGTCGAGGCGTGCCGCCTCGTCGAGTTCCCTGGGCAGGTTGCGCATGAACTGCACCATCAGGAAGACGAAGAACGCCTCCGTGGCCAGGTACTTCCCCAGCAGGAGCGGGGTGTACGTGTTGATCATGTCCATGTTGCGGAAGAGCACGTACTGCGGGATGAGCAGCACGTGGTACGGCAGCAGCAGCGTGCCGATCATCAGCGTGAAGAGCAGATTGCGGCCGGCGAACCTGATCTTCGCGAAGGCGTAGGCGGTCAGCGAGCAGGACACCACGATCCCGATCACCGAACCGATCGCGAGGAAGAGCGAGTTGAAGAAGAACGTGGAGATGGGGATGTCCGCGATGCCGTCGGCGAGGCTGGTGTAGTTCGAGGTGATCGGGTCGCCCGGGAAGAGGTCCAGGCTGCCGACGATGTCCTCGCTCTTCTTGAACGACCCGCCGATGACCCAGATCACCGGGTAGAGGATCACCGCGAGGATCGCCAGTGACCCGAGGTGCCAGGCCAGTGAGCCGGGCAGCCTGCGCCGGAAGGCCGTCGTCCGCGGGGGGCGGACCGGTGTGACGTCGGTGGTCGAGGGGGGCACCCCCTGATCGAGCGAAGTCGAGAGATCGGGGGAGCTCATCGGCCGCCCTCCTCGTAGTGCACCCAGCGTTTCTGGGACCAGAACAGCACCGCGGTGACCAGGGCGACCCCGACCAGCAGCATCCACGCCATGGCGGAGGCCAGGCCCATCCGGCTGTTCTCGAAGCCCTGGACGTACAGATAACAGGTGTAGACCATCGTGCCGTCCGCGGGACCGCAGGCGTTGCCTCCGGCACCGCCGCCGACGATGTAGGCCGAGCTGAAGATCTGGAAGGAGTGGATGGTCTCCAGCAGGACGTTGAAGAAGAGCACCGGGGAGATCATCGGCAGGGTGATGTTCCAGAACTGCCGCAGCCTGCCCGCCCCGTCGACGTCGGCCGCCTCGTACAGCTCGCGCGGCACCTGCTTCAGACCGGCCAGGAAGATGACCATGGGGGCGCCGAACTGCCAGACGGTGAGCGCCACCAGGCTGTAGATGATCAGGTCCGGGTCACCGGTCCAGCCGCCGACGTCGACGCCGAAGAGCTTCTGTGTACGGTCGACGATCGCGTCGTCGGAGAAGATCGCCTTCCACACGATGGCGACGGAGACGCTCGCCCCGATCAGCGACGGCGCGTAGAAGGCGGCCCGGTAGAAGGCCTGCCCGCGCCGCTTCTGGGCCAGCAGCAACGCCACCCCGAGCGCGGCGATCAGCTTGATCGGCGTACCGACGGCCACGTACCAGAGCGTGACCTGCACCGAGTGGCGCCAGCGCGGGTCGGCGAACATCTCGGAGAAGTTGTCCAGGCCGACCCATCGGGGGGCGTCGAACAGGTTGTAGTCGGTGAACGCGAAGTACAGGGAGGCGATCATCGGGCCTGCCGTCAGCAGCAGGAACCCGGCGATCCAGGGGGACATGAAGAGGTAGCCGGCCAGGTTCTCCCGGCGGCTCCGCCGCTTCAGGGCGGCGGGGCGCGGGGACTTCACCGGACCGTGCCGCGGCTCGGAGTCCCGGGCCGGGGCCTCCGTCGCAGGGGCGTGTGTCACGGCGGTTCCCATCAGCCGGTGAGAGCCGTCTTCGACTCGGTGAAGAACTGCTTGACGGCGTCCGCCACGGAGCGCTTGCCCAGGCCCAGTTCCTCCGCGATGCGCAGGAACGCGGCCTCGCAGATGTCGGCGCCGTTCGGATGCGGGGTGATGGGCTCCAGGACACCCGCGTCGACGAGGGACTCCTCGTAGGCGGCGATCGCCTTGTTGACCGGGTCGGTCGGCCGGTACGCGTCGTACTGCGCCTGCGTGGCGGGCACACCGCGGTCGTATCCCATGATCTTGGCGACCTCGGGATCGTGCACCATGAAGTCGATGAACCGAGCGACCTCCTCGGGGTGCCGGGTGCGCTTGGAGGCGCTCAGCATCAGGGAGCCGAGGTACTGGCCGGTCTTCTTGCCGTCCGTGGTCGGGACGGGCGCGAGACCGTACTCGCTCTTGCCCTCGGAGGTGTAGCGGACGGTGAAGTTGTCCCAGGTGAACTCGGATCCGGCGAGTTCGCCGGAGAGCGCCGACTTGGGTTTGATCTGGGCGGCCTTCCTCGGATCGGCGAACAGGCCGGACCTGACGCCCTTCTCGGCCTTGGTCCACCACCGGGTGAGATCCGCCTCGGTGAATCCCAGACCGTCCTCGGTGAAGAACGCCTTGCCGTTCTGCCGCAGATACAGGTCGTAGAGGTACATGACCCCGTACATGCCGCTGTCCCCGGCCCGCCCGGCCCTGTCCCGGATCCTCGCCATCGCCTCGTCGAAGTCGTCCCAGGTCCAGCCCTGTTCGGCTGTGACACCGGCCCGGGCGAAGACGGGCTTGTCGATGACCAGGGCCATCGAGTTCGAGCCCACGGGCACGCCGAGGAGCTTGCCGTCGATCTCACCGAACTTCTCCAGGCCCGCCCGGAATCCCTCCATGGAGAGGTGGCCGGCCTCGACCTGCCCGCTGAGGTCGAGCAGAACGTTCTTCGCGTCGTATTTACGCAGAAATCCAATGGCATTCTGGAACACGTCCGGTGGATTCCCCCCGGAGGCCTGCGTGTTGAACTTCTTCCAGAAGTCGGTGTACGGCTGGAAGTCGGTCTTGATCTTGATCTTCGGGTGTTTCTTCTCGAAAAGCGCGATGGTCCTGTTGATGCGCTCGGCCCGGTCCTCGGCACCCCACCACGAGTAACGGAGCGTCACCGTCCCGTCTCCCGAGTCGCTGCCGCCACCGCAGGCGGTGGCGGTGGCACCCAGCCCCGCGACGGCCAGCGAGGCACCCGCAGCCTTGAGGACCGTCCGCCTCCCGACCCGCCCCCCGACCCGCTTCTCCGTGGTCTCGCCATTCTCGCCCTGCCGCATACGAGTCTCCCCGCGACGTCGCGTCCGCCTCATGAATCGTTTCAAGTAAGCGCTTGCTGGCACAAGGTACGGAGGGCCCACGGGCGCGTCAATGATTCGGACAGGAATTGCCGGGCGCGGTGATCGGGCGCGGCCGGCGACGACCCTTCGCTCCCCCGCGGGCGGGGGCGGAAAAAGCCAGGTCTGCGGAGGTGTGACCGACGGACCGAACACCGGAAGGCCCACCGGGACACGGACCCGGGAAGGTCACGGTTGAATGAAGGGCGACACCGGCACCACCGGCACCACCGACGACACCGTCACCACGGATAACGCAGCGGACACGGACGGGGCGGTCGCGCCGCCCCGCGCAAACGCGGTACGGCCCGGCTCACCGATGGCGAGCCGGGCCGTACCGCGATCCGGTGGGCGATACTGGGTTCGAACCAGTGACCTCTTCGGTGTGAACGAAGCGCTCTCCCACTGAGCTAATCGCCCGGACGCAGGAAGAACATTACCCCATGTCAGCCAGTGCCCGTGACGGTCGGGGGGCCGGTCGCCGCACCCCGTCCCGGCTCACTGGTTCTCGATCTCCCAGGGCAGCGCAAGGCCGAACTTCCACAGATAGGCCCCGGTCAACGCGGCCGCGATCACCAGGCCGATCGAGGTCAGGATGATGTTCCGGCGCCGCACCCGTGGATCGAGGGCGCGCTGCGCCGCCTCGGTGACCTTGCGCTTGGTCCACCGGAGCACCAGCTGGGCCCAGACGAACTCCGTCGCCCAGATCGCCATGCCGGCGAAGATCACCACCCACCCCGGTCCGGGCAGCACCAGCATGGCGGCACCGGCCGCCACCACCGCGAGTCCCACGATGAAGACGCCGACCTGCCAGCTCACGTGCAGGGCGCGCCGCGCCTGGACGAACGCCGGCGCCCGCGAGCCCAGCGCACGCTCGTCCTTCACCTGGTCCGCCCCGTCCGTCCCCGCCCGATCCGCCGTCATGGCCGCCTCGCCGGGTGAGTCACTCCCCGTGTTCATACCGCCGAACACTACCGGAGCCGATCCGGTCACCGGAACGGGCGCACCGGGCGAACGACCTCTCGGCCGGTTGAGTTACGTATACCGATGCAAAACCCCCAGAGGGGTTTACAACGGCACCGTAGGTGGCATGTCGATTTCGCCGACGTGCGAATCCCCGAGCGCACACTGAGCGAAAGGCCCTGGCGCTTATGAACACCACGGTCAGCTGCGAGCTGCACCTGCGCCTCGTTGTGTCGAGCGAGTCCTCCCTGCCTGTCCCCGCAGGCCTGCGGTACGACACGGCCGACCCCTACGCCGTGCACGCCACTTTTCACACCGGAGCCGAGGAGACCGTCGAGTGGGTGTTCGCCCGCGACCTCCTCGCCGAGGGACTTCACCGCCCCACGGGCACCGGCGACGTCCGCGTCTGGCCATCGCGCAGTCATGGTCAGGGCGTCGTCTGTATCGCCCTGAGCTCCCCGGAGGGGGAGGCCTTGCTCGAGGCCCCGGCGCGGGCTCTGGAGTCCTTCCTGAGGCGCACGGACGCCGCCGTGCCTCCCGGCACGGAACACCGGCACTTCGATCTCGATCAGGAGCTCTCCCACATCCTGGCGGAAAGCTAGGGAGGGTTCACCGAACCGCCCGACGCCGTCGACTCGGGGAGACGGCGCGGGCCCTGACAGCCGTGCGACGGCACACACCGGCGCCGACACCGCGGGGCACCGCGGGCGGCGCCGTTGTGTTGCGCCCACGTCCCGGCCGAGCGGGTGACCGGGAGCCCTGACCGGCTTTCCCGCGGCGCCTTTCGAAGCCATGTGCGGGCCGGACAGCGGTCGGGGGTCGCGGGAGCCACTACCATCGGCCAGCATCGGCGGGCGCCCGCCCGACCCTCAGGCCAGGGAGCGAATCGTGCTGATCACCCACGACACCCGGTGCGCGCTGGACACCGTGGTGGATCTGGTGAACACCGCACCGGAGGACGACTCGGCACCGGACGGACTTCCGGACGTCGCGGCGCTCGAGAGCTTCGTGCACTCGCACCAGGTCAGCGAGGTCGGGGTACTCACGGAGTTCGACCTGTCGGCGGTGCGCAGGCTCCGCGGACGGTTCGCGGCGGTCTTCGCCGCTCCCGAGGCCCGCGCCGCCGCCAAACTGATCAACGAACTGGTCGCGGCCGCGGGCACCACGCCCCGGCTCACCGATCACGACGGCTACGACTGGCATGTGCACTACTTCGCCCCCGGCGCCTCGATCACCGACCACCTGGCCGCGGACTGCGGAATGGCGCTGGCCTTCTTCGTGGTCGCCGGTGAGCGGGAGCGCCTGCGGCGCTGCGAGGCCCCGGACTGCCGGCACGCCTTCGTCGACCTCTCCCGCAACCGTTCGCGCCGCTACTGCGACAGCCGCACCTGCGGCAACCGCCTGCACGTCGCCGCGTACCGCGCGCGGCGCAAGGAGGCGGCGGGCTGACCGCCGGGCTCCCCGGACCGGGCGGACACAGCGGGCCCGGACACGGGTGAGCCTGTTGAAGCCGGCAGGCCCGGTGGGGGGACGGGAAGGGAATCGATGCCGTGCCGACGCGGTCCCGACGGGTGGCGCCGGGTACCGCGGGTACGGCTCACAGCCACAGCAGGTCGTGCAGGGCAGCCGTGAGCAGCAGACACCCGATCACCGCAAGGAAGATCATCAGCGGTGGCTGGGAAAGGGCGAAGAGGCATCCGCGCGGCTCTTCCTGCGGCGGCGCGGCCTCGCTCTGTGTCGTGTCCAGCATCTCGCGGCGATCATGGCGCATCGGAAGCGCCCGACGCGATCACCACTCAGGGAGTGAACGCGAGTTCACCGATTCCGTGACCTACGGCCCGGATCGTGATCGTTTACGGGCGTTCCGGGACCGGCTGTGACGTTTCAGCCGTTTCCCTCCGATCCAGCCCGCGGCGCTCCTCTCACCTGCGGAGCGGCACCTTCATATGCCGTGCTTCTTGAGGATCGCCTCGATGTCGCTGAAGTCGTCGTCGCCCCCGGCCGCGGGCCGGGACGCCGGGCGGGAACCCTGGCCCAGCGAAGGCGCCGAGGCCTTCGGGGCCACCGCCCCGGGCTGCGCGGCCGCCCCGGCCGAGCGGCGCTCCTTGCGTCCCTTCCGCTCCTCGCGGGTGCCGCCGCGACGGCGCTCCACCGCCCGCGTGGTCATGAACAGCACCCAGGCCAGGCCCAGCAGCCCGAAGCCGGCCCAGGCCGTGGGACTGAAGGCGGTGCCGGCCAGCCACTCGACGACGCCGGTCATCACCAGGCCGATGGGAACGAGGGAGTAGGCGGCGATGCGGGTCGCGGCGAGGAAGCGCTTGCGCCATGCCGTGATCAGCGCGATACCCAAGCCTGCCGCGGAGACGGCGGCACAGACGGTCTCGGCAATCATCCGGTCCTCCAGGCAGGGTCGGTTCGGTGGCGACGGGCACGTGCCGACAAATACGTGACAACAAGCACTCCGTGCCCTTCCATCCTGCACCTTCCGGCCCTCGTCGGGCCACGCTCCGATCGCAGATCAGGGACATCTCCGGGTCGGCTCCTCCCCAGGTGCCGGTGCGCCGTACCCCCTCGTCGGACCCGGTGCGGACGATCGTCCGAGGTCCGATTGGGTGCCGTGGGGCGGGGCTGGGAGACTGTCGGCCATGAGTGACTCCTCCCCCGACCGTACCGCCGCCCCCGTCCTCGACGTGTGGTGCGAGCTGCAGTGCCCGGACTGCCGCGGCGCTCTCGACGATCTGCGCGCCCTGCGTGCCCGCTACGGCGACCGCCTGGAAGTACGGCTGCGGCATTTCCCGCTGGAGAAGCACAAGCACGCCTTCGCCGCCGCGCAGGCCGTCGAGGAGGCGGTCGAACAGGGGCAGGGCTGGGCGTACGTCGAGGCCGTGCTGGGGCGGGTCGAGGAGCTGGCCCGTGGGGGAGAGCCCTTCCTGGTCCAGGTCGCCCGGGAACTCGGACTGGACGCCGAGGAGTTCGACACCGCGCTGATCGACGGCCGGCACATCCTGATCGTGGACGCGGACCAGGCCGAGGGCAAGGCGATCGGGGTGACCGGCACCCCGACCTATGTCATCGACGGCGAGCGCCTCGACGGCGGCAAGAGCCAGGAGGGCCTGCGCGAGCGCATCGAGGAGATCACGGACCGGCTGCTGGCCGGGCAGTAGGCACGGACCGGGGCCGCCCGGCCTGCACGGGCCGGCCCCCACCTGCCACGTGGCCCCGTCACAGCAGGTGCTTGTACATCGCGTACCGCGTCGTCCGGTAGCCCAGTGACGTGTAGAGCCGCTCCGCCGGGGTGTTGCCCGTGAAGACGTTGAGTCCGATCGCCCGTTTCCCGGCGGCGACCGCCTGGGCCTCGGCGAGCCGCATGAGGGAGCGTCCGTGTCCCTGGCCGCGGTGCGCGGCCCCGGTCTCGACCTCGAACACGAACGCGCGCTCCCCGCGCACCGCGAGCCACAGTGTGCCCACGGGTGTGCCCCGGTGTTCGAGGACGCTGAGGAGCATGCCCTCGGTCCTGAGGCCGTCGGGCAGCAGGGCGGCGTGGTCCCCGGCCGCCTTGGCCCGCGCCTCGGCCTCCGGCACGCCGCGCTCGATCCAGCTCCGCGCGTAATCCGCCTCGCTCTCGGCGGACCACGGGCCGTACTCGGCATCGGTCATCGGCCGCGCCCTGCTGCCCTCCGGCAGGGCGGGCGGGGCGTCGCCCAGCACCTTCTCCATGGCGCAGTTGCGTACGACGTAGCCGAGCGCCGTGGCGAGGCGGAAGGCTGCGTCGGCACCGGGATCGGCGGGGACGCTCGCCTCGATGCGGCGGCAGCCCCAGCTCCGCGCGATCTCCTCGGCGGCGAGCGCGGCCACCGTGCCCCGGCCGCGTCTGCGGTCCGGCTCCTCTATCCGCAGACTCATGATCCGGGCCACGGCGCCACCGGAGACGGGCTCGGTACCGAGGCGTACGCGCCCGACGGGACGGCTGTTCACGCACACCTGGTAGCGGCGGGAACGCGTGCCGTCGGGATTTCGCTGGAGCGGCTCGGCCGGCCGCAGGGTCGTGGTCATCACCGGTGTTCTACCCACTGCGGCCCGTCGGGTCAGCCGAATTCCAGAGTGTTCACGGATCGAGGTCGGCCGTGGCGTGCTCGTCGAAGATCCGCATGGCCTTGGCGGTCACCGGACCCGGCGCGCCCGGCAGTTCACGGTCGTCGACCCGGTGCACGGCCTGCACGTCCCGCAAGGTGGAGGTGAGGAAGATCTCGTCGGCCCGCTGGAGGACGTCCATCGGCAGATCGGTCTCGGCGGCGCCGGTCCACTCGACGGCCAGCGCCCGGGTGATGCCCGCGAGGCAGCCGGAGGCGACCGGCGGGGTGTGGATCTCGCCGTCCAGGACGACGAAGACGTTCGAGCCCGTGCCCTCGCAGAGCCGGCCGACCGTGTTGCCGAACAGCGCCTCGGAGGCGCCCTGTTCGCGGGCGCGGGCGAGGGCGACCACGTTCTCGGCGTAGGAGGTGGTCTTCAGGCCGGTGAGCGCGCCGCGTTCGTTGCGGGTCCAGGGGACGGTGATCACGGCGGTGGAGTCGGGGCGGCGGGTGGTCCCGTCGAGGGCGACGACGAGGGTCGGGCCGTGATCGCCACGGTCGGAGCCGAGGGGGCCGTGGCCGCCGGTGTAGGTGACGCGCAGCCGGCCGAGCGGCACCGGGTTGGACTCGAGGACGGCCGCGCAGGCGTGGCGGACCTCGTCGGCGTCGGGTTCGGGCAGGCCGAGGCCGCGGGCCGAGCGGGCCAGCCGGTCCAGATGCCGGGTCAGCGCGAACGGCCTGCCGTTCACGGTCTTCACCGTTTCGAAGATGCCGTCGCCCACGGTCAGTCCGTGGTCGAAGACGGAGACGCGGGCGGACTCGGTGTCCTGCAGCCCGCCGTCGAGCCAGATCTTCACCTCTAGGTCCCTTCACTCACCTCGTACCCGCCCGACGCTACCGCGAGCAGCCGGGACGCCTTCAGTTCGGTCTCCCGCCACTCCCTCTCCGGGTCCGATCCCCAGGTGATGCCGGCGCCGGTGCCGAACCGGAGCACGGCGGCGCCGTCCGCCCGCCGGTCGATCCAGAAGGTACGGATGCCCACCGCCAGCCCGGCGGTGCCCCGGTCGGCGTCGACCCAGCCGATGCCGCCGCAGTACGGACCGCGGGGCGTCCGCTCCAGGGCACCGATGATCCGCAGGGCGCTCGACTTGGGCGCGCCGGTGACCGAGCCGGGCGGGAACGCGGCGGCGAACAGCTCGGGCCAGCCGGCCCCGGGCCGCAGTTCGCCCCGCACCGTGGACACCAGGTGCACCAGCCCCGGATGCTTCTCGACGGCGCACAGGTCGGGCACCGTGACGCTGCCGGTGGCGCAGACCTGTCCGAGGTCGTTGCGGACGAGGTCCACGATCATCACGTTCTCGGCGTGGTCCTTGTCCAGGAGGTCGGCCTCGGTGCGCCCGGTGCCCTTGATCGGCCCGGACTCGACGGTCCGCCCCGCGCGGCTCAGGAAGAGCTCGGGTGACGCGGTGGCGATCTCCACACCGTGTCCGGGCAGCCGGATCGTTCCCGCGTACGGGGCCGGGTTGCCGCGTGCCAGCAGGGCGGTGAGGGCGTCCACGTCGGCGTCGGCCGGGATGGGAGCGGAGAGCACCCGGCAGAGGTTGGCCTGGTACACCTCGCCGGCGGCTATGTGTTCACGGATCCGCCGGACGCCGGCCGTGTACGCCTCGTGGTCGAGGGAGGACGTCCAGTCGCCGACGGCGGGCCCCCGCCAGCCGCCGGGCACCGGCGCGGGCACCGGCTGCTCGCGGACGTCCCGGAAGCGTGCGCAGGTCAGACGGCCCTCGAAGTCCGCGCAGACGGCCCAGAAGCCACGGGAGTCCAGTGCCGCGGGATCGTCGGTGACGTCGAGGAGTCCGGTGGCCACGCGGCTGCCGAAACGGGCGAGGGGCGGGAGATCGAGCACGTCGTCGAGTCTATGGCGGGGGACGCCGAGGTGGCCTGGCCGTGTCCGTGGGCGGGCGCAGCGCAGCACGCTGCACAAACGGGTTTTTGTACTGGCCCCGGAATCCGCTAGAGTTCACCACGTCGCCGGGACGCGGAAGCCGACCGGACCGACAGGCGGACGTAGCTCAGTTGGTAGAGCGCAACCTTGCCAAGGTTGAGGTCGCGAGTTCGAACCTCGTCGTCCGCTCGAAGGAACGGGGGCCTCCCGGGCCCCCACGCTCCTGGTGGAGTGGCCGAGAGGCGAGGCAACGGCCTGCAAAGCCGTCTACACGGGTTCAAATCCCGTCTCCACCTCCATGGACGATTAGCTCAGCGGGAGAGCGCTTCCCTGACACGGAAGAGGTCACTGGTTCAATCCCAGTATCGTCCACTGGATCTTCGGATCCTCCGCGCGATTAGCTCAGCGGGAGAGCGCTTCCCTGACACGGAAGAGGTCACTGGTTCAATCCCAGTATCGCGCACGCACCGTCCGTGATCCGCTCCTCGGAGCGATCGTGGTCCCGAGGACGATTAGCTCAGCGGGAGAGCGCTTCCCTGACACGGAAGAGGTCACTGGTTCAATCCCAGTATCGTCCACCACCCCGGAACCCCCCGGCCGCCGAGCGGCCGGGGGGTTCCGTCGTCCTCGGGGTGCGGTCAGGACGAGAACAGCATGCGGCCGAAGCCCTTGTTCCGGTGGTGGCCGTAGTGGTGACCGCCGTGCGGGGCGCCCCAGGCGGGCTGCGGTGCCGCCGGGTACGCCTGCGGGGCGGCGGGCGGCACGGGCGGCGGCGCGGACTGGGACCACTGGGCCTCCAGCCGGGTCAGCGACTCGAGTTCGCCGTAGTCGAGGAAGATGCCTCGACAGCCGCTGCACTGCTCGATCTGGATACCGTTGCGGTTGTAGGTGTGCATCGGCGCACGACACTTCGGACACTGCATGTTCGGTCAACTCCTCGCCGGTCGGCCCTGCTTCGTGTTTCGCCAGGACAGACTCTGTCCGGCTGCGGTCGGTTGCACCCTACTTCGTCGACTTGTGCGTCAACTGGCCCGGGATCGCGGCCATTCGCCGACAGGCGTCGACCACGGCACGGTCCAGCTCGTCCAGGTCCCGCCCCTCCGTCACGGCCTTGGTGACCGTTCGCGCGGCGGTCTGCACGGTGAGGGCGCGGGCCGGGACGTCCAGGACGGTCCAGGGGTCGTCCCCCGGGCCGAAGGCGGTGCCGCCCGCGGCCCGGTAGGCGTCGAGGAGCCGTGTCCATTCCTCCCCCGGCAGCAGTCCGCAGGCGAACCAGGCCGCGGGGCGTGCGAGGTCCCAGGCCGGGGTGCCCGCGCCGAGATCGTCGATGTCTATCAGCCGCCAGGGTCCCTCGGGCAGGCGTACCAGCTGGCCCAGGTGGAGGTCGCCGTGGCACAGGGCGGCCGGCCGCGGCATGGGGGCCTCGGCGCGCGCCCAGGCGGGCAGGGCCGCCCAGGCCCGCAGCACGGGAGCCGCGGCCGGGTGATCGCCGACGGCGCGGAGCCCGGCGACGGCACGGGCCGCCTTGAGGGGGCCGCGCATCTTCGGTACCGCCTCGGGCAGGGGTGCGCGGTGCAGCAGGGCGAGCAGGGTGCCGACGGCCTCCCAGGGGGCGGCGTCGGGATCGTCCGGGTCGACCGGGCTGCCGTACGGCCAGAAGGTCACGAGGCGTCCGTGCAGGTCGGCCGGTGCCGGTCCGAGCGGGGGCAGGAACA
Organism: Streptomyces sp. GDS52; assembly: GCF_052246875.1. Classification (NCBI taxonomy): domain Bacteria; kingdom Bacillati; phylum Actinomycetota; class Actinomycetes; order Kitasatosporales; family Streptomycetaceae; genus Streptomyces; species Streptomyces sp. GDS52. Next base: position 6,084,536 of record NZ_CM125966.1, on the reverse strand, counting down.
CGTCCGGGAGCCCGGCGGAAACGGTGAGGCGCCGGGCCAGCTCACCGGCATCGGTGTCCGGGGCGTGGGCCTTCGCGACGGTGTCCGCGTGCCGGACGACGGTGCCGTCCGGGCGGTCGGCCAGGGCGCCGGTCGCCCCGCAGGGGCAGGTGGGGGTGCGGGTGTGGGCGATGTCCTCGGCCCGGGCGGTGAGTTCGGGAAGGAGGGCGGTGACTGTCACGGGTCTCCCTGGGTGCGGCCTGGGGAGAGGGTACGCGGTGGCTGCTGGAGCACGAACCGGCGTCGGCCCCGGTGGCGCGAGGGAGGAAGCGAGCAGGCGAGGCAGCGGCGGCACGGCTCACCGCAGTGACGAGGCACCGGCGGGCGGCGGCAGCCGCGCGCTTCGGTTCAGGCACACAAAAGTGCCGGCGCAGCTCCCCAGCTGCGCCGGCATTTGTGCCGTCCGCCGCACCCCCGTCCCCACGGGGTTTCATGGGTGGATGTCCCCGCCCGGACCGCTCTTCCGGGCCTGGGGTCGCCGTTCAGCGCCCCAGCATCTCTCCCACGGACGACGCCTGTGTGGCCACCGTCTCCCACCCGTCGAAGACGAGGAGGAGCAGGACCGCCAGGGGGAGGGCCATGAGCGTCGCCACCACGGGGTGGCGACGGCCCTCGCGGCGTGGGCGGAACGCGGCGGTGCCCGCCTGCTGTACCCGCGTGCGGACGAGTGTCCGCGGTGCCGTGTGGGCCATGACCCCTCTCCTGACCGTTTCTGTTGTCATGCTGCTTCAGATGCCTCTGTGTGCCTTGGACAGCGGCGGGCGTCCGACCTCGGGGGACGAGTACCGCACCCGCTGCTCAACCTCAAATCTAGGGGCCCGGCGCCGCCCGGACGTCATGCCCTCGTACCGATTACCGGGCCTCCCGGAGGATGAGCCGTGCCCTGCGGTGTACTCCCCTGGGTGGAGACGGACTCCTCCATGTCAGGGACATCCCCGAGGGGGCGGCCGCTGCGGGCCGCCCCGCCCGTCCCCTCGCCTACTCGGAGGCGTCCGCCCTCGGCACCGGCTGCTCGACCAGCGCGAGCACCCGGTTGGCCATGAAACGGGCGGTCCGCACCACCGAGCCCGTACGCGTGACTTCACTCACTTCCACCACGCCCCGGCACACCGCCGTCTCCACCCTGCGGCCCGCCCTGCTCGCCACCACCTCGTACGTCCGCGTCGTGTCCCCCGCGTCCACGACTATCTCCACACGATCACCCTTCACTTGATCAATCCCCCTTCGGTGTCAAGTGGTTGGGATCATGCTCGGGCGCGGGCCCGGTCTGCTCGCGCCTTTCCCGGCCACTCTTCGAGTCTCCCACCCGCCACTGACAATCCGTCGTCGTGAGAGGGCGCGGCCTCTGCGCACGGGCGCCCGGGGAAACGTAAGCTGAGGCACGTCACAGGACCGGGCAGCGGGGATGAACATGGCGATGATGCGCCTGAGGCGCGAGGACCCGCGCGTCGTCGGCTCTTTCAGACTTCACCGACGGCTCGGTGCGGGCGGGATGGGCGTCGTCTACCTGGGCTCCGACAAGAAGGGGCAGCGGGTGGCGCTGAAGGTCATCCGGCCCGATCTGGCGGAGGACCAGGAGTTCCGTTCGCGGTTCGCCCGCGAGGTCTCCGCCGCCCGCCGGATCCGCGGCGGCTGCACGGCCCGCCTGGTGGCCGCCGACCTGGACGCGGACCGGCCGTGGTTCGCCACGCAGTACGTGCCCGGCCCGTCGCTGCACGACCGGGTGGCCGACGGGGGGCCGCTCGGCGCGGCCGAGGTCGCCGCGGTCGGCGCGGCCCTGTCGGAGGGGCTGGTCGCCGTGCACGAGGCCGGGGTGGTGCACCGGGACCTGAAGCCGTCCAACATCCTGCTGTCCCCGAAGGGGCCGCGGATCATCGACTTCGGCATCGCCTGGGCCACCGGCGCCTCGACGCTCACCCACGTCGGTACGGCGGTCGGCTCCCCCGGCTTCCTCGCCCCGGAACAGGTGCGCGGCGCGGCCGTCACCCCGGCCACGGACGTGTTCTCGCTGGGTGCCACGCTCGCGTACGCGTCGATGGGCGACTCGCCCTTCGGGCACGGCAGTTCCGAGGTGATGCTGTACCGCGTCGTGCACGAGGAGGCTCATCTGCACGATGTCCCGGACGCGTTGGCGCCGCTCGTCCGTGCCTGTCTGGCGAAGGACCCCGAGGAGCGGCCCAGCACCCTCCAGTTGTCGCTGCGGCTCAAGGAGATCGCCACGCGGGAGGGCCAGGGCTTCGCCGACGTGCGTCCGCCCGCACCCCGCGGCGCGGAGCCGGAGCGGACGACCGGGCGGCAGTCCGGCAGCTATCCGGACCGCGTGCAGCGTCGGGCCCCGGGTCAGCAGGGCACGTCCGGGGGGCGGGCCACTCCCCCGCCGTCCGGGGCGTCCGCCGGACGCGGTGCCGCTCCGGCCGGGAGCGGGCCGTCGCCGCGGCGCGGCGACCGGCGGGTGCCCGCGGCGCGCGGGGGCGGCGCGTCACGCGGGGGCAGCACGTCACGCGGAGGCGCCTCGCGCGGTGGTACGCCGTCCCGGTCCGGCCCGCGGTCCACGTCGGGGTCGCGGAACCCGTCCCGGTCGGGCACCGGCTCCCGCCGTCCCGGGCCCCGGACGGCGGGTGGCGGGCTGCGGCCGGCCAATCCGCGGCTGCTCCGGCAGCGGCTGTTCGTGTTCGTCGTGGTGACGTTGGTCGTCGCGGCCGGCATCGCCCTGATCCAGGGCTGCCAGGGCCCGGCACACGGACTCGGCGACGGCGGCACCGGTGTGCGGACCCAGCAGGAGCAGGGCGGCTACGCGCCGCGGGCGCCGGGCGACCTCATGGCCGAGCGGTACGCGTCGACGCTGGACCGGGACGGCTGATCCGGCCGGGATCCGGGCCCGCGCTCACCGGGGCCCCCGTCTTCGACTCGCTTCGGCACCCCTCACAAGGCCGGTCGGCCCGTCGCCACCGCGTAGAAGGCGACCGCGGCCGCGGCGCCCACGTTGAGGGAGTCGACGCCGTGGGACATCGGGATGCGGACCCGTTCGTCGGCCGCGGCCAGGGCCCGGGTGGACAGCCCGTCGCCCTCCGCGCCCAGCATGAGGGCGACCCGGTCCATCCGGTGCGGGGCGACCTCGTCGAGGCTCCGGGCCTTCTCCTCGGGTGTCAGGGCGAGGAGGGTGAAGCCCGCCTCGCGGACCGTTTCCAGGCCCTTGGGCCAGTTGTCCAGCCTGGCGTACGGAACGGAGAAGACCGCGCCCATGGAGACCTTGACGCTGCGGCGGTAGAGCGGGTCGGCACAGTCCGGGGAGAGCAGGACCGCGTCCATGCCGAGGGCGGCCGCCGAGCGGAAGATCGCGCCGATGTTGGTGTGGTCGTTGACCGACTCCATGACCACCACCCGGCGGGCGGTGCGCAGGATTTCGGCCGCCGTGGGCAGCGGCTTGCGCTGCATGGAGGCGAGCGCGCCGCGGTGCACGTGGTAGCCGGTGACCTGCTCGGCGAGTTTCGGGCTCACGGCGTAGACCGGGGCGGGGAGTTCGTCGATGACGTCGCGCATCGCGTCGACCCACTTGGCCGAGAGCAGCATGGAGCGCATCCGGTAACCCGCGTCCTTGGCGCGTCTGATGACCTTCTCGCCCTCGGCGATGAACAGGCCCTCGGCGGGTTCGCGGGTGCGGCGCAACTCCACGTCGGTCAGGCCCGTGTAGTCGTGCAGGCGCGGGTCGTCGGGGTCCTCGAGGGTGATGAGATCGGCCACGGGGGTGATACTGCCTTGTCCTGGATGGGTGCCGACGGCCGGGACCGGCCGTGTTACCGAGGGTTGCTTCCGGAGGGGTCGCCCGGGGTCACCGCGAGGCCCGTGAAGACCCGGGAGCCCGTGCGGGCGGGGGGCCGACGTTCACGACCTCCCCGATGACGATCACCGCCGGCGGTCTGACCTCCTCGGCGCGGACGGTCTCGGCGACCGTGGCGAGGGTGGCGTCGACGCGTCGCTGCGCGGCCGTGGTGCCCTCCTGGACCAGGGCGACCGGAGTGTCCGGCGACCTGCCGTGCGCCACGAGGGTCTCGGCGATCCTGCCGATCTTGTCGACGCCCATGAGGACCACCAGGGTGCCGGTCAGCTTCGCCAGGGACGGCCAGTCGGCCAGGGAACGCTCGTCGTCGGGCGCGACATGGCCGCTGACCACGGTGAACTCATGGGCCACACCGCGGTGGGTGACCGGAATCCCGGCAGCGCCCGGCACCGAGATGGAGCTGGAGATGCCGGGGACGACCGTGCACGGGATGCCCGCCTCGGCGAGTGCCTGAAGCTCCTCCATTCCACGGCCGAAGACATACGGGTCGCCGCCCTTGAGCCGGACCACCGACTTGCCCTGCCGGGCGTGTTCGATCAGCGCGTTGTTGATGGCCTCCTGCGCCATGAACCGGCCGTACGGGATCTTCGCCGCGTCGATCACCTCGACGTGCGGCGGGAGTTCGGCCAGCAGGTCGCGCGGGCCGAGCCGGTCGGCGATGACGACGTCCGCCTCGGCGAGCAGCCGGCGGCCGCGCACGGTGATCAGGTCCGGGTCGCCGGGACCGCCGCCGACCAGGGCGACGCCCGGGGTCCGGGTGCGGTGGTGCGGGGCGACGAGGGTACCGTCGCGCAGGCCCTCGACCACGGCGTCACGGATGGCGGCGGTGCGGCGGGGGTCGCGGCCCTTGGCGTCCGTGGTGAGGACGGCGACGGTGACGCCCTCGCTGTGCCCGGTGGCCGGGGTCCAGGCGGTGGCCCGGTCCGCGTCGTCGGAACGGACGCACCAGACGCGGTGGCGTTCCGCCTCGGCGGAGGCCCTGGTGTTGGCCTCGTCGTCGCCGGTGGCGATCAGGGCGTACCAGGCGTCCGCGAGGTCGCCCTCGGTGTACCGGCGCCGCTGCCAGGTGATCTCGCCGGCGTCCGCCATCGCCTCCACCGACGGCGTCGCCTCGGGGGAGACCAGAAGGATGTCGCCGCCGGCCGCGATGAGGGCGGGCAGGCGGCGCTGGGCGACCTGGCCACCGCCGAGGACGACCACTCGGCGGCCGGCGAGGCGGAGGCCCACGGGGTAGGCGGGGTGTTCGGCCATGAGGTGCGGCTCCTCGTACGGGCGGCGTGCGCGGGCGCTACGGCACTGGAGCGGCCCTGACGTGCGGTGTGCGGATGGGGTGTGCGGATGGGGGCTTCAGCGTACGGCGGGGGCGGGGCGGCGGTCGCCGCCCCGCCCCCGCCGGGCACCTGCTACTTCTCGGTGACGCCCGCCGAGTCGAACGTCGCCACCTCGTGCATGACACGCGCCGTGCTCTGCACCATCGGCAGGGCGAGCAGCGCGCCCGTGCCCTCACCGAGGCGCAGGTCGAGGTCGACCAGCGGGCGCAGACCCAGCTTGTTGAGGGCGGCCACATGGCCGGGCTCGGCGCTGCGGTGTCCGGCGATGCAGGCGGCCAGCACCTCGGGGGCGATGGCCCGGGCCACCAGGGCCGCGGCCCCGGCGCTGACGCCGTCCAGGATCACCGGCGTACGCAGCGACGCGCCGCCGAGGAGCAGGCCGACCATGGCCGCGTGTTCGAAGCCGCCGACGGCGGCGAGGACGCCGAGGGGGTCGGCCGGGTCCGGCCGGTGCAGTTCGAGGGCGCGGCGCACGACCTCGGTCTTGCGGACCAGGGTCTCGTCGTTGATGCCGGTGCCCCGGCCGGTGACCTCCGCCGGGTCCGCGCCGGTGAAGACCGAGATCAGGGCGGCGGACGCGGTGGTGTTGGCGATGCCCATCTCACCGGTGAGCAGGGCCTTGTTGCCGGCCGCGACCAGGTCGCGGGCGGTCTCGATACCCACCTCGATGGCCTGCTTGGCCTCCTCGCGGGTCATCGCGGGGCCGGCGGTCATGTCGGAGGTTCCGGCCCGGACCTTGCGCGGCAGCAGTCCGGGGGTGGCCGGAAGGTCGGAGGCCACCCCCACGTCGACGACGCAGACCTCGGCGCCCACCTGGGTGGCGAAGGCGTTGCAGACCGCTCCCCCGCCGAGGAAGTTGGCCACCATCTGGGCGGTGACCTCCTGCGGCCACGGGGTGACGCCCTGGGCGTGCACGCCGTGGTCGCCCGCGAAGACCGCGACGGCCGCGGGCTCCGGGACGGGCGGCGGGCACTGGCGGGACAGCCCGGCCAGCTGCGCGGAGATGATCTCCAGCATGCCGAGCGCGCCGGCCGGCTTGGTCATGCGCTTCTGCCGCTCCCACGCCTCGCCGAGCGCCTTGGCGTCCAGCGGACGGATCTGCGCGACGGTCTCCGCGAGCAGGTCGTGCGGGTCCTCGCCGGGCAGCGCACGTCTGCCGTAGGTCTCCTCGTGCACGACCCAGGACAGCGGGCGCCGCTTGGACCAGCCCGCCTGCATCAGCTCGGGCTCGTCCGGGAACTCGTCGACGTAGCCCACGCAGAGGTAGGCGACGACCTCGAGGTGCTCGGGCAGGCCCAGCGCGCGGACCATCTCGCGCTCGTCGAAGAAGCTGACCCAGCCGACTCCGAGTCCCTCGGCGCGCGCGGCGAGCCACAGGTTCTCGACGGCCAGCGCGGAGGAGTACGGCGCCATCTGGGGCTGGGTGTGCCGCCCCAGTGTGTGCCGGCCGCCACGGGTCGGATCGGCGGTGACGACGATGTTCACCGGGGTGTCGAGGATGGCCTCGATCTTCAGTTCCTTGAACTGCTTCGCCCGGCCCTTGGGCAGGGTCTTGGCGTAGGCGTCGCGCTGACGCGTGGCCAGTTCGTGCATGCCGCGCCGGGTCTCGGCGGAACGGATGACGACGAAGTCCCAGGGCTGCGAGTGGCCCACGGAAGGCGCCGTGTGGGCGGCCTCCAGGACGCGGAGCAGGACCTCGTGCGGGATGGGGTCGTCGCGGAAGCCGTTACGGATGTCCCGGCGCTCCCGCATGACCTTCAGTACGGCCTCGCGCTCGGCGGCGTCGTAGCCGGGGGCGGGGGGACCCGCGGGCGGTGCGGTGTCGGGCACTCCGGCGCCCTGGGTGTCCAGGTCGTCCGGGTTCTGCGCGGGTTCGTTCTGGGCCTGGTCGTTGTGGATCGGCTCGTTCCGGGCCGGTGCTGGGGGCAGCGCGTCGGTGCCGGTGGCGTCGGCCGGGTGGGGTGCGGGCACCGGGGCGGCGGCTTCCGGCGCGGGCTGTTCCTCGGTGGGGAGGGTCAGGGGCTGCGGCGGCGTCGGCGCGAGGTGCGGGGTGACCGGAACGTTCCCCTCCGGGGAGACGGACTCCTCCGGCGCCTGCTCCGGCCGGGCCTCCGGGAGAGCGGCGCCGTCGGGGGCCGGCCCGGGTCCGGCTGCAGGGGCCGCGTCCGGGGCGGGGGCCTCGGTGTCCGAAGCGGCCGGAGACCCGGGAAGGGGCGCCCACGCCTCCTGGACGGGCGGGGCGAAGGGAACGGTCGGAGCCTGGGGCTGGGCCTGCTGCGGTCCCTGGACCGGGGAGATGACCGGCTGGTGCCCGCTGTTCGGGCTTTCTGCGACCGGCTCGGCCTCCGGCTGCGGGAGGAGCGGTTCGGCTGCCGCGTCAGGAGCGGGCACCGCGTCAGGAGCGGGCACCGCGTCAGGAGCGGGCACCGCGTCAGGTGCGGGTGCGGGTGCGGGCGCGGGTGCGGCAGGGTCGGGGGCTTCGGCTGTCTCCGCCGGGCCGGGCGCGGGTACCGGCTGCTCCGTTTCCGTTGCGGGGGCGTGCCCGGGTGCCGGAATGCCGTCGACTGCGGCCGGGGGCACGGAGGCCGATGCCTCCTCGTCACCCACAGCGGTCACGGCGGCGGCAGCGGTCACGGCAGCCATGTGCGGGACGGCCTGGCCGGTGACCGGCCCGTGGGGATCGTGGGCCCCGGCGTCCGCCTCGCCGGTCGCTGCGGGAACGGCGGCGTCACCGGTCGTCGCCCCCGCCTCGGCGGCAGCGGCATCCGTCGCGTCCGCGTCGGGGCGGGCGGCGTCGGGGGTGACGCTCTCCGGCGTCCGGGCGGCCACGGGTTCCTGGTCCGGAACTCCCGGCGCCATGGCGACGACGGGTACGGGCCCCTCCTGCCCCGTGACCTCGGCCCCCGTGACCTCGGCCCCGGCGACCATGGCGTCGGCCGCCTCGGCGGCCGGTCCCCCGGCGGTCGGCGCCGTGGTCGCCGGGAGACCGGCGCCCTGACCGGCTTCTGGAGCGACGGGAGGCACGGCGTCAGCGGCAGGACTCATGCCGGCTCCGCCCGCATCGGCCGCCGTCGGTACGGGCGCACTCTCGGCACTCTCGGCGCCCTGCTGTTCCTCCGCGACCGCTGCCGCCACCGGCGCAGGCGTCTCCGGCACCGCAGGGGTCTCCGCCTCAGGTGCCGCCGGTGTCTGCGAGGGCACCGCCGACACCACGTCCTCCGTCGCGACCTGCGCCTCAGCGGTGGCGCCCGCCTCCGTCGGGACACGGGTGACGAGTGCCTGGGCTGCGCCCACCGGCTGCGGCGACGGAGCAACCGCTTCCGCCTGGGCCGGCGCGCCCGCGCCCACCGGCGCCGGGGCGACCCAGGGCTCCGCCGTCTGCGGGGCCGCCTCCCGGGGCCGCGGCACGTCGAGGTACTCGGGGCCGACGACCGGCGGGCCGACCTGGCGCACCGGCACGTCGGCCGGACCGCGGTCGGCGAGCGAGCGGACCGGGCCGGTGGTGGCGCTGGGGATGGGCGGGCCGAGGTGCAACGGACGGCGCGGCACCGCCGGCACCGCCGGCTCGTGCGTGAACGCGCGGCCGGGTGCCTGCGCCCGCTCCGGTTCGGGGAGGCGGACACCGCCGAGGTCGACCGAGCCGGTGTCCCGGCCGGCCGTCTCGTGCGGTCCCGGCTCGTGCACGGTCTCGACGACCGGCTCGGGCGCGGGTGGGGCGACCTCGTTGCCCCAGGCGCCCTGGGCACCGGGCAGCAGCAGCTCTTCGTCTTCGGCGGAACTCTCGGAGAGGTAGGTGTACGGGTCGGGCGCGGGGACGCCCGGCTGCTCCACCATGCCTGCGTTCTCCGGCAGTTCCTCGCCCGGGACCTGGCCGGTGTCGGTCATGCGTACCCCTCGCCCATCGGTTAGTGCTCCTACGACCAGCTCACCCGGAACGGCGCACCGACCGCCCCACACTGAAGAACGAGCGTGCGTCCCCAGCGGCACGAACGGCCTGCCGAGAAAAGGAGACAAAGCCATTCACTGGCATTGTCGCTGCCGTAGTGCCGTCGCGTCAGCTTGATCGGCGACGGTTCCGCTGTGGACTGCGCCACGTTGCGCGTCCTTGGGTTCCGCCGTACCACACACACCCCGAAAGGGGCGTGTTTTCGGTACATCGGCCGACGAGTCGGCGAGCGTCCGAGTTGCGGTACAACGATCGGCCAGCCTACCGCGAGCGGTACGACAACCCGATCACGGGGACGGCATCGGGGCCGGGGGACGCGATCAGGGGGTGCGCGCGGGCAGTACGCCGCTGAGCAGGAACGCGACGCTCCGCTCCGTCTCCGTCCAGGCCCTGGTGTCGAGTTCGACGGACTGCAGGAGGGCGCACTCGACGGTGTAGCCGTGTTCCGTCAGCTCCCGGCCGATGCGTTCGGCCGCGTCGCGGGTGGCGGCGTGCGTGACGATGCGCTGCGGGCGGCGGTCGGCGACCGCCGTGACCACCGCCGCTCCCCCGCCGCCGACCCGGACGACGTCCGGTTCCGGGAGGTCCTCCAGGACGTGCGGGGCGGTGCCGTGCACGATCTGGAGCTGGACGCCGTACCGGCGGGCGGTGGACTCGGTGCGCGCGCAGGCCCGCGGGTCGCCGTCGACGGCGATGACCCCGGCGCCGGCCCGTGCCGCCTCGGTGGCGAAGGCACCGCTGCCGCAGCCGATGTCCCACACGAGGTCGCCCGGCCGCGGTCCGAGCCGGGCGAGTTGGGAGACGCGCAGCGGCTCCCGCTCGCCCTCGCCGAGTTCACCGCCGTAGGCCTCGGCCGGCAGTGTCCAGCCGCGCGGGCCCGCGGCGGGGTCGCGTCCGGCGATCCAGCCGCCGGACTCGCCGGCGGCGGCCGGGCCACCGATCACGATGACGACATTGGGGTCGCGCCAGGTGTGGTCGGCTGCCTTGTCGGAGGTGACGACGCTGACCTGTTCGCGAGCGGTGCCGAGTTCCTCACAGATGACGAAGGTGCGGTGGACGCCCTCCATGAGCAGGCCCAGTTCGGCGGGGCCTGCTCCGGGAGAGGTGAGGACCGCCACTTTGCTGTGGGCTCGGCAGACGTTCACCGCGCGTCGCAGGGTTCGGCGGTGTGCGACGACCACCTGTGCGTCGTCCCAGGGCATTCCGGCCCTGGCGAAGGCGGCGGCGACCGAGGAGACGGCGGGGACGACCTCGACCTCCAGGCCGAACTCGGGTGCGCGCAGGGTCCGTACAACGCCGAAGAAGCCGGGGTCGCCGTCGGCGAGGACCACCGCCGTGCCGCGGTGGCCGGCGACCCGGCGGGCGGCCAGGGCGGCGCTGCCGAGCCGGACGCGCTCGGCGCCCGCGGGTACCTCGGGGAGTTCCAGGTGGTGCGGGGCGCCCGCCACCAGGGTGGCGGCGCCCAGTGCGGCGCGGGCCGCTGCGGTCAGCGGCGAACCGTCCCAGCCGATCACCGTGACCCGGTCGGCCATCGTCGTCAGTCTCCTGGGTTGTGCGCGGGTCGTCTGGGGGGGGTGTACGCGGGTCCGTCGTCGGCCGCCGCGCCCGCGGGCGGGCCTGGTGAGAGTACCTGGTACGGCCATGCAGTGGGTGGACGATACCGTCGGCCGCGGGTTCGCGGAGGGTCAGCTCCAGTCGCTGAGGGTGGTGAACTCGCCGGTGTCGGCCAGGGGTCCGGACCCGCCCTCGAGGTCCTCCGGCAGCAGGCTCCAGACGATGAAGTCGGTGCGGACGTCCGTCCAGCCGCCGTCCTCGGTGCGGACGTGGGCTATGCAGGCGTTGCGCAGGACGCCCTCACTGATGCAGCCGATCTTCTGGGCGACCTGTTGCGAGGCGGTGTTGTCGGCGGCGGTGCGCAGCTCGACGCGTTCCAGCTTCTGGTCGCCGAAGAGCCACTGGGCGGTGGCGAGCGCGGCCTCGGAGGCGTATCCCTCGCCCCGCGCCCAGGGGGCGACGATGTACGACAGTTCGGTGGACCGGATGTGCCAGTCGGTGCCGGTGAGCCGGATGACGCCGACCAGGCGCTGGGTGAGGAACTCGGTGACGGCGAGGTCGATCCCCCGTCCGGCCATCCGTTCGGCGGGGGACTCCTCGGTGATCCAGGTGCGGACGGCCGTTTCGGTGAAGGGCCGGGGAACGTCGGTCCAGGCGGCGACCTGTTCGTCGTTCATCATCTCGGCCAGGGCGGGGACGTCGTCCTCGTCGAGGGGACGCAGCACCAACCGCTCCGTGCTGATGGAGATGTTGGGGAAGGTGCTGCTCGTCATGCGCCGCTCCGTAACCTTCGAGACCTTCGGGACCGTCAGGTCCTGCTGAACTGCCCAGCATGCAGCATGAAAGCACCGAACCGCACCACGGGGGCCACTCCGTGTACCGGAGTGGCCCCCGTGGGTGCCGGACGGGTCGAGCGCGTGGTGCTCGCGGTGCGCGCGTCCCCCGGATCAGAAGGCGGCGACGACCGAACCGGCGTACTTGTCGTCGATGAACTTCTTGACCTCGTCGGAGGTGAGGAGCTCGGCGAGCTTCTTCACGCGCGGGTCGTCCTCGTTGCCCTCCTTGACGGCGAGGAAGTTGGCGTGCGGGTTGCCCTCGGCGGCCTCGAGGACGAGGGCGTCCTCGGCCGGCTTGAGGTCGGCCCCGATGGCGTAGTTGCCGTTGACGACCGCGGCGTCGACGTCGGCCAGGGCGCGCGGCGTCTGGGCCGCCTCCAGCTCCTTGAACTTGAGCTTCTTCGGGTTCTCGGTGATGTCCGAGGGGGTCGCCTCGAAGCCGACGCCGTCCTTGATCGTGATGATCTTGTTGGCCGCGAGCAGCTGCAGCGCGCGTCCCTCGTTGATGGTGTCGTTGGGGATGGCGATGGTCGCGCCGCTCTTCAGCTCGTCGGCTTCCTTGACCTTCTGGGAGTAGAGGCCGAGCGGCTCCAGGTGCACGTCGCCGGCGGGCACGATGTGCGTGCCGTTCTTCTGGTTGAAGTCGTCGAGGTACGCCTGGGTCTGGAAGTAGTTGGCGTCCACCGAGCCGTCCTCCGTGGAGGTGTTCGGCGTGACGTAGTCGGTGACCTCCTTGACCTCCAGGTCGAGCCCGGCCTTCTCGGCCAGGTTGTCCTTGACGAAGTTGAGGATCTCGGCGTGCGGCACGGGGCTCGCGGCGACGGTCAGCGTGCCGGAGGCGTCGGATCCGGACTTCTCCTCCGCGCCGCAGGCGGTGAGGCCGAGGCTGAGGGCTCCGACGGCGAGGACAGCGGTGGTGATCTTGACGGTGTTACGCACGAAAAGTGCCTTTCCTTCAGGGTGGTGCGGCCCCGGCTCGGGGTGGTGCGGGGCCTTCGGGGAAGTGGGGGTCTAGGGGACGGAAGACTGAAGGCGGGCCGGGGTCACCCGGTCTTGCCGGCGTCGGCCGTCGCCGGTTCCCTGGTCTTGAGCAGCCGCAGCCTCGGCCCGGCGTCCGGGCGTCCGCCGCGGTGGTGCAGGGAGCGGGCCGCGTAGTCGCCGGCGAACTGGATGAGGGAGATGGCCACGGCGAGGATCGCGACGGTGACCCACATCAGCCCGGTCTCGAAGCGCTGGTAGCCGTAGCGGACCGCGAGGTCGCCGAGTCCGCCGCCGCCCACGGTGCCGGCCATGGCCGAGTAGCCGATGAGGGCGATGATCGTGGTGGTGGTGCTGGCGATCAGCGAGGGCAGCGCCTCGGGCACGAGGACCCTGCGGACGATCGTCCAGGTGTTGCCGCCCATGGCCTGCACGGCCTCGACGAGTCCGTGGTCCACTTCGCGCACGGCCGTCTCGACGAGCCGGGCGAAGAAGGGGATGCCGCCGATGGCGAGCGGCACGATCGCGGCCTCGCTGCCGATGGTCGTCCCGGTGATCCAGCGGGTGAAGCTCATCAGGGCGACCATGAGGATGATGAACGGCATCGAGCGGCCGACATTCACGATCTGGCCGACGACCTTGTTCACCAGGCTGTTCTGCAGCAGCCCGCCCCTGTCGGTGAGGACGAGCAGCACGCCGATCGGGAGCCCGACGACGACGGAGATCAGGGTGGACCAGCCCACCATGACCAGTGTTTCCCAGCACGCCTGTTCCAGCAGGGGCTGCATCTGGGACCAGGTCACTTGGCCGTCTCCTTCACGAGGGTCCGCGCGGTCTGCGCGGTCTGCGCGGTCTGCGCCGCCTGTGCCGCCCGCTCGACGACGTCGATCTGCAGCCCCTGCTCCCGCAGGAAGCCGATCGGCACGACGTTGTCCTCGTAGCGGCCCGGGAGTTCGATGCGCATCCTGCCCACCTGGAGACCTCCGACGGTGTCGATGGCGGCACCGAGGATCGATATGTCGATGTTGTAGGTACGGGCCAGCTGGGAGATGACCGGCTGGGTCGCGCTCTCGCCCTGGAAGGTGACGTCCAGGACGGTGCGGTCGTCGCCCGAGGCCTCACCGGCGACCGGGAACAGCGCGGAGGCCAGTTCGGAGCCGGGGGTGGCGAGGAGTTCGGTGACCGTGCCGGACTCGACGATCCGGCCCTTCTCCATCAGCGCGGCCGAGTCGCAGATCGTCTTCACGACGTCCATCTCGTGCGTGATGAGCAGGACGGTCAGGCCGAGCTGGCGGTTCAGGTCGCGCAGCAGCGCCAGGATCGAGCGGGTGGTCTCCGGGTCGAGCGCGCTGGTGGCCTCGTCGGACAGCAGCACCTTCGGATCGCCGGCCAGTGCGCGGGCGATGCCGACGCGCTGCTTCTGGCCGCCGGAGAGCTGGGCGGGGTAGGCCTTGGCCTTGTCGGCGAGGCCCACCAGGTCGAGCAGTTCCAGCGCCTTGAGGGAACGTTCCTTCCCCGACTGCCCGAGGATCTCCAGCGGCAGTTCGACGTTGTCCTGCACGGTGCGCGAGGAGAGCAGGTTGAAGTGCTGGAAGACCATGCCGATACGGCTGCGCGCCTGCCGCAGTTCCCGCCCGGCGCGCGGGCCGCGCCCGGCCAGGGCGGTGAGGTCCTGCCCGGCCACGGTCACGGTGCCCGAGGTGGGGCGCTCGAGCAGGTTGACACAGCGGATGAGCGAGGACTTGCCGGCGCCGGACTGGCCGATGACGCCGTAGACCTCGCCTTCGCGGACGTGCAGGTCGACGCCGTCCAGGGCGGTGACCTCGCGTCCGCGAGAGCGGTAGACCTTGCTCAGGCCCGAGGTGGTGATCACGTGAACATCCGTCACTGTCGAGTGCGCGACACGTCGTGGCGCCGGCACGAGGCATTCAGGGTCGAAAGCAGCCCGTACGCGGCACGGCTTCTCCCGAGCGCGGCGGAGGTGAGCCGTGGGGAGACGTGCGCGGGGGCGTGGTTCCGTCGCGCATGCGGGACCGATGGGGCACGCGGGCGGACGGGAACCGGCTCTCGCTTCGGGGCGCGAGGCTCAAGTGCTGCGGGGGCCCTCTAGAAGGCGCGCATTCGGAGCGGACACATACAACCGGCACCGGGCTGCAGATGCACCTCGGTCGCGGGGCTGCGGTCGCTCGTCGTGGTCATGCGGCCAGTAAAGCAGACCTTCACTGCTGACCGGACACCGCTGTCCACATTCTGGACAGCCGTGGACATGGGTGACCGCACGTCAGGGGCGTACCGAGATCTCCACCCCCGCGTCCGTGACCAGTGCGGACAGCGCCGACAGGTCCTTCACCACCAGGTCGGCGGTCAGCTCGTGGGCCTGGTGGGTTGTGGCCAACGCCACGGTGGTCATGCCGGCGGCCCGGCCCGCCTGGAGCCCGGCGGGGGCGTCCTCGAAGACGACACAGTGCGCGGGGTCCACGCCGAGGGTCCGGGCGGCGAGCAGGTAGGGCTCGGGGTCGGGCTTGCCCCGGGTGACGTCGTCGGCGGCCACCAGGGTCTTGGGCAGGATGCCGGCCGCGGCGAGGCGGGCCTCGGCCAGCCGCCGGGTGGCGGAGGTGACGACGGCCCAGCGCTCGGCAGGCAGCACGTCGAGGAGGTCCCGGGTGCCCGGCAGCAGAACGGCCCCGCCGTTCGGCACGTCCTCCACCTCCAGGTCCTCGATCCGCGCGACGGCCTCCGGCACGACGCGGGCGGGCAGCAGGTCGGCGGCTATCTCGACGGCCGGCCGGCCGTGCAGCTCGGTCCGCCCGAACTCCTCGGCCGTGATCCCGTACTCCACGGCCCACCGCGTCCAGCAGCGCTGCACGGATTCGAGGGAGGAGACGAGCGTCCCGTCGTTGTCGAACAGGAGGGCTTGCGCGTGGATGGTCATGCCATCGACCATACGGTGCGGGCAGGGCCGGGCACGGTGGAGCCGTTCCGGCGTAATAAGGTCGCTGACATGCTTGATGTCCTGACGCTGACGACCGGCGTCGCCGCGCTGCTGCTCGCCGCCTGGTGCGGCTGGGCCGCCTACCGGGATCAGCCGACGAAGGACTGGCACTTCATCGGCATGGCCGTGGTCACGCTGCTGACGCTGGTTCAGCTGATCGTCGGGATCGTACAGCTGGCCCGGGGCGAGAAGCCGGAGCAGGGGACGACGATCTTCCTCGCGTATCTGCTGGGCTCGTTCGCGTGCGTCCCGGCGGCGGGCTTCATGTCACTGGCCGAGCGCACCCGGTGGGGCTCGATCACGGTGGCCGCGAGCGGTGTCGTCCTGGCCGTGCTGGAGGTGCGGCTCCATGACATCTGGGGGAGCTGAGAAGGCCGTGACGGAACAGAAGCCGACCGGGACACGGCTGATCGGCGGGCCCGGACTGCTGCTGGTGTGGCTGTACGGGGTGATGGTCGTCGGCGCCGTGTCGCGCTCCGCGTACCAGATCGCCACCGAGTTCGACCGGGCGCCGCTCGCCTACTCGCTCTCGGCGATCGCCGGGGTGGTCTACGGATTCATCACGTACACCCTGGTGCGCGGCGGGGAGGCGGCCCGCAGGGCGGCGCTGGTGTGCTGCGCCGCCGAGCTGGTGGGCGTCCTGACGGTCGGCACCTGGACCCTGGTCGACCCGTCCGCCTTCCCCGACGCGACGGTGTGGTCGGACTACGGGATGGGGTACCTGTT
Source organism: Streptomyces sp. GDS52 (assembly GCF_052246875.1). Taxonomy (NCBI): domain Bacteria; kingdom Bacillati; phylum Actinomycetota; class Actinomycetes; order Kitasatosporales; family Streptomycetaceae; genus Streptomyces; species Streptomyces sp. GDS52. The sequence continues at coordinate 6,068,296 of NZ_CM125966.1, read as the reverse complement.
CATTCCCGTGCTGCTGCCCCTCACGGCCATGTACTGGCTGCGCAAGGCACGCACGGCGTAACGACCACCCGGTCAGGCGGTGGCAGCGTACGTCTCGGCCGTCTCGGCCGACTTCTCCAGGACGATCTGCGGTACGCCGTCCGCTCCCTCGGACGTCCCGACCCGCTGGTAGCCGACCCGGCTGTACAGCTGGAGATTGCTCTCGCTGCGGTGCCCGGTGTGCAGGCGGAAGGTCCTGGCGCCCCGTTCGTCGGCGAGGGCGGCTTCGGCGACCCGCAGGAGCCGGGCGCCGATGCCGTGCCCCTGGAGGCGGGGGTGGACACAGAGCTTGCCGATGGCCGCGGCGGCGTCCTCGGTGCTCCTGCCGTGCACCGAGCCGACGATCTCGTCACCGAGGCGGGCGACGAAGACCAGGTCGGCGGCGACCTCCTCACGGACCGAGTCCAGACTCTGGACCAGCGGGTCGATGCGGTAATTGCCGTACAGCGCCGCTTCGCTCTGGAAGCACAGGTACTGCAACCTGAAGATCTGCTCGGCATCCTGCTCGGCCGCCGCAGAGATGGTCACGCTCATGCCCATGTGCGCACGCCTCCCGCTCACCTGATCACCTGTGGTCCCTCACTCCTATCCCCGTCCTCAACGCGACGCAACCTCCGGCGCGAGCAATCGGCGAAGACATCCCAGGCATCTGGAACGTTCCGGACCCAGGCTGCCCTGTGAGATACCCAACTCCCCTGCGATGTCCCGGTATGTCGGGTCATGCGGGGCCAGCAGCGCCTCCAGCAGCCGGGGGCAGCGGCCGGGCAGCCGGCGCACCGCGTCCCGCAGGGTGCGGCGGCCGGCGGCGGCGACGGCGAGGAGTTCGGGGTCGCGGTCGCGGGGGTCGCCGGGATCCACGGGGTCACCGGCGCACGGCCTCTCGTGCCGGACGGCGCGGCGGCGGCGACGGGCCTCGGTGCGGACGGCCCTGCGGAGCCAGTCCTGCGGGTCGTGCGGCGGGCCGTGGACGTCGAGGCGTTCCAGGAGGCGCAGCCAGACCGCCTGTTCCAGGTCGGCGGGTTCGGCCCCGGACGCGTACGCCTCGGCGGAGGCTTCCGCGGTGAGCAGCGGACGGAGGGCGGCGACCAGGTCATGGGGCATACACCCAACGACACGGCCGCCCCGGGCCCGGTTGCCCGGAGCGGCCGGAAATCACCCTGAAGGGGACAGAGCCGCTCAGCTGTTGACGAAGTCCTCGCGGGCGAGCAGAGCGGTGTCCGGGTGGTCGGTGAAGACGCCGTCGATGCCGGTGGCGTAGTAGGTGCGGAAGGCGCCGAAGACGTCGCCGTAGGCGTCGGGGTCGCCGCCCGTGCGGAAGTTCGCCGGCAGGAAGGGGTTCTCGTTGCGCATCGTGTACGGGTGCAGGATCAGTCCGGCCCGGTGCGCGTCGCGGACGAGGCCGGTGGGCTCGGTGAGGTTTCCGGCCGCGTCCCGGGGGATGACCAGGTCCAGGGTGGGGCCGATGCCCTGGGCGTAGGAGGCGATCTCCTTCAGGCCCTCCGGCGTGATGAGGTCGGCCACCGTGCGCGGGTCGCCGTTCTCGACGAAGTCCCAGGGGCGGCTGTTCGCGCCGGAGAGCAGCACGGCGAGCGGGTTGCCGACGAGCCTGCTCATCCGCTGGATGCTGGTGGGTTCGAAGGACTGGACGATGACGGGCGAGTTCTTCTTGTCCTTGCCGTGCTTGCGCAGCAGCCGGGCGAGGCGCTCCTCGGTGCCCAGGCCCAGCCGGCGGAAGTAGGTGGGGTGCTTGAGCTCGGGGTAGATCCAGACCTGCTTGCCGCGCTTGCGGGTCTGCTCGTTCTGCCAGCGCAGCACCTCTTCGAAGGTGGGGATCTCCCAGCGGCCGTCGTAGAGGGTGTTGTGCGGGCGGTTGGCGGGGATGCGCTCGACGGCGCGGAGCGTCTTGAGTTCGGCGAGGGTGAAGTCCTCGGTGAACCAGCCGGTGACAAAGACGCCGTCGAGCCGCTTGGTGCGCTTGCGGTCGGCGAACTCCGGGTGGCTCGCGACGTCCGTGGTGCCGCCGATCTCCGGCTCGTGCCGGCAGACGAGGTGGCCGTCCCTGGTGGGCACCAGGTCGCCGGCCTCGACGATGTCGGCCCCCATGTCGAGGGCCAGTTCGTAGGCGCCGAACGTGTGCTCGGGCCGGTAGCCGCTGGCCCCCCGGTGGCCGATGACGGTCGGGACGGGCAGGCCCTTGACGCCCCGTCCGCCGCCGCCGCGGCCCTCGGCGTGCCGGGCCTCGGCCGCTCTCGCCGTGCCACCCAGCCCGAGGACGGTGCCGCCCGCGCCGAGCACCGCCGCGCCCAGGAGGGCCCGCCGCCCGGTCCCGCCGCCCGCGGCCTGGCCCGTCCGCTCGTCCGACTCCTGCGTTCCCATGAGGTGCCTCCTGCCGTCGACCGTCAGTGCGGGGTGATCGTAGGGGCGCGTGCATGACGAACGGGAGACCGCGACCGGAACACGCGGGGGCCACCGGATGGCGTACGGACCGGGCCCGGCGTGTCGGGCTCCGGACGGGCGTGTCGGGCTGGTGTGCCGGACGGGTGCCCCGGGCGGGGTCTGACGGTCCGCCGGCTTCGGGGGCGTCGTACCGGGTACCCGTGGGCATGCCGCCGACGGCGCGCCTCCCGCAGTGCGCGGGGCGCGCGTGCTTGGATCCGGCCGTGTCCGCACCCCGGACCGGCGAGGCCGCGGATCGTCCCTTGCGGACGCGACGTGCCTCACATCACGTCGTGCGCGTCACGGCCGTACGACACCACGTCACCACAGGTGAACATGTATCTGCACGGCGTGACACGTCGGTGGACCCGACGTGCGCGCCCCCCTCGCCCGCGAGTAATGTCCTTGCCTGCACAGACTCATACCGCATTCCCGACACCGGAGGACCCGTTGTCCCGCTTCGCGCTCATCAAGGCAGTGCTCGGCCCGGTCATGCGCCTGATGTTCCGCCCACGGGTGGAGGGTGCGGAGCACATCCCGGGTGACGGTCCGGTCATCCTGGCGGGCAACCACCTCACGTTCATCGACTCGATCGTCCTGCCGATCGTCTGCGACCGTCAGGTCTTCTTCATCGGCAAGGACGAGTACGTCACCGGCAAGGGCCTCAAGGGCCGGGTGATGGCCTGGTTCTTCACCGGTGTCGGCATGATCCCGGTCGACCGGGACGGCGGCCGGGGCGGGGTCGCGGCACTGATGACGGGCCGTCGGGTGCTGGAGGAGGGCAGGATCTTCGGCATCTACCCCGAGGGCACCCGCTCCCCCGACGGCCGCCTCTACCGGGGCCGCACCGGTATCGCGCGGCTCACCCTGATGACCGGCGCGCCCGTCGTCCCGTTCGCCATGGTCGGCACCGACAAGCTGCAGCCGGGCGGCGCGGGCCTGCCCCGGCCGGGCAGGGTCACGGTCCGCTTCGGTGAGGCGATGGAGTTCTCCCGCTACGAGGGCATGGACCGCGACCGCTACGTCCTGCGGGCGGTGACCGACTCGGTGATGACCGAGGTCATGCGCCTGTCCGGGCAGGAGTACGTGGACATGTACGCCAGCAAGGCGAAGGCCGCCTGACCCCGCCCACCGCGAGAACCACGTACGCCGACGGCGGACCGCTGCAGCAGCGGTCCGCCGTCGGCGTGTCAGTGCCAGGCCAGCTGTCCGCGTCGTTCCCAGTACGCGTGCGGGTCCTCGCGCAGCACGGCGAGGCGGGAGAGCTGGTCGTCGTCGAGGTCGACGGCCGCCGCTCGCAGGTTGGAGGCGAGCTGGACGACGGTGGCGGCACCGGAGAGGACGACACCGGCCCAGGGCCGGCGCAGCACGAGCGCGAGGGCGACGGCGTCGCAGTCCAGTCCGGTCTCCGCGGCGACGGCCCTGAGCGCGTCGGGGGCGTGGGCCGCGGCCAGCCGGCCGTTGGCCATGCCCTCCTTGACGATCACCGTGAGCCCGGCGTCGTGGGCCTCGGCCAGCGCGGGCTCGGCGGACGTCTCCAGCGCGTTGTACGTGGACTGGACGGTACGGAAGAGGGGTTCGCCCTCGACCGTGACGGCGAGCGCCGCGCGGATGGCGTCCGCCTGGGCCGGGCCGCTGGTGGAGAACCCGACGGTGAGGCCCTGGGCCGCCGCCTCGGCGAGCCGGGCGTGGAGGTCCTTGTCGGTGAGGGCGGGGCTGTCCGGGGTCACCGAATGGATCTGGTAGAGGTCGAGCCGGTCGCCGAGCAGTGCGTCGGACTCGGCGCGCTGGCGCTCGTACGCGGCGAGGGAGTGTTCCTTGACCTCGTGCCGCTCGGCGTCGGTGGACCAGTCCGCGGTGTACGTGTAGCCCCACTTGCTGCCGATGACGACGTCGGCGGCGTCGGGCCGGCCACGCAGCCATTCGGCGAGGAACTCCTCGGACCGGCCGTAGGAGCGGGCCGCGTCGAAGTAGCGGACGCCCTGGGCGTAGGCGGCGTCGAGGAGGTCGTGGGTGCGGGTGCGCAGGGCCTCGACGCTGCGGTCGCCGCCGAGGTCGGCGTCGCGGTCCAGGTTGATGTAACCGGGTCGTCCGACGGCGGCGAGTCCCAGGCCGATATGGCAGGTGGGGGTAGTGGCTGTGGCCAGACGTGCGAAGGGCATCGGGGCTCCGTTCGGTCGGCTCCTTGCGGCTGCCCGACCAACGTAACCCGCGATGCCCCTGCGACACCGGAGTGACTACCTCTTGGCGTTCGCCCACGCGTGCTGGGCGACCAGGTCCGCCTTCACCTCGGCGAGCTGCGTGGCGACCGCGCTCGGTGCCGTGCCGCCGCGGCCGCTGCGGGAGGCGAGGGCGCCGGGGACGTTGAGGACGGTGCGCACCTCGGGGGTCAGGTGGGCGGAGATCTTCGCGAACTGTTCGTCGGTCAGCGCGTCGAGCTCCTTGCCCTCGGCCTCGGCGGCCTTGACGCACTCCCCCGCCACCTCGTGCGCGACCCGGAACGGCACGCCCTGCTTGACCAGCCACTCGGCGATGTCGGTGGCCAGCGAGAACCCGGCCGGGGCCAGCTCCTCCATGCGCTCGCGGTGCACGGTGAGGGTCGCCATCATGCCGGTGAAGGCCGGGAGCAGGATCTCCAGCTGGTCGATGGAGTCGAAGACCGGCTCCTTGTCCTCCTGGAGGTCGCGGTTGTACGCGAGCGGGAGCGCCTTGAGGGTGGCCATCAGGCCGGTCAGGTTGCCGATGAGGCGGCCGGACTTGCCGCGCGCCAGCTCCGCGATGTCCGGGTTCTTCTTCTGCGGCATGATCGACGAGCCGGTGGAGAAGGCGTCGTGCAGGGTCACGAAGGAGAACTCCTTCGTGTTCCAGATGATGACCTCCTCGGCGATCCGGGAGAGGTTCACGCCGATCATCGCGGTGATGAAGGCGAACTCGGCGGCGAAGTCCCTCGAGGCCGTGCCGTCGATGGAGTTGGCGGCGCTGCCGTGCTCGAAGCCGAGGTCGCGGGCCACCGCCTCCGGGTCCAGGCCGAGGCTGCTGCCGGCCAGCGCGCCCGAGCCGTACGGCGACACCGCGGTCCGCTCGTCCCACTGGCGCAGCCGCTCGGCGTCCCGGGACAGCGACTGGACGTGGGCGAGGACGTGGTGGGCGAAGAGCACCGGCTGGGCGTGCTGGAGGTGGGTGCGGCCGGGCATGGCCACGTCCGGGTGGGCCTCGGCGAGGCCGACGAGGGCGTCCTGGAGCTCGGCGATCAGGCCGCCGAGCGTCCGGGCGTGGTCCCGCAGGTACATCCGGAACAGGGTCGCGACCTGGTCGTTCCTGGAGCGGCCCGCACGCAGTTTGCCGCCGAGGTCGGGGCCGAGGCGTTCCAGCAGGCCGCGCTCCAGGGCGGTGTGCACGTCCTCGTCGGCGACGGTGCCGGTGAATGAGCCGTCGGCGACGTCCGCCTCGAGCCGGTCGAGGCCCTCGGTCATGCGGGTGAGTTCGTCCTCGGTGAGCAGGCCCGCCGCGTGCAGCACGCGCGCGTGCGCACGCGATCCGGCGATGTCGTAGGGCGCGAGCCGCCAGTCGAAGTGGACGGACGCGGACAGCTTGGCCAGGGCCTCGGCGGGACCGTCGGCGAAACGGCCGCCCCAGAGCCGTACGTCACCGCTGTTGCTGCTCACTTGCGTTGTGCTCCTCGAAGACAGGCGGGTCGTGGACGGGCCACGTCGTGGATGTGCCACCGCCTCCTCACTCAGGCGCAGGGGAGTGAGGAGGCGGTGTCAGAGTAGTGCGTGACGGACCGTCAGGCGGTCAGGCCGGCAGGGCCCGTCCGGCGGTCAGCCGAGGTCGCGCTTGGCGGCGATCTTCGACGACAGGCTGTAGATGTCGATGAAGCCCTTGGCCGCCGCCTGGTCGAAGGTGTCGCCGGTGTCGTAGGTGGCGAGGTTGAAGTCGTACAGCGACGACTCGGAGCGCCGGCCGGTGACGACGGCCCGGCCGCCGTGCAGGGTCATCCGGATGTCTCCGTTGACGTGCTGGTTGGCTTCGGTGATGAAGCCGTCCAGGGCGCGCTTGAGCGGGGAGAACCACTGGCCGTCGTAGACCAGTTCGCCCCAGCGCTGCTCGACCTGCCGCTTGTAGCGGGCGAGTTCGCGCTCGACGGTGACGTTCTCCAGCTCCTGGTGGGCCGTGATCAGCGCGATGGCGCCGGGGGCCTCGTACACCTCGCGGGACTTGATGCCGACGAGGCGGTCCTCGACCATGTCGATCCGGCCGACGCCCTGGGCGCCCGCGCGCTCGTTGAGCTGCTGGATGGCCTGGAGGACGGTGACGGGCTTGCCGTCGATGGCGACCGGCACGCCCTCCTTGAAGGTGATGACGACCTCGTCGGCCTCGCGCGCCACGGCGGGGTTCTGCGTGTACTCGTAGACGTCCTCGATCGGCGCGTTCCAGATGTCCTCGAGGAAGCCGGTCTCGACGGCGCGCCCGAAGACGTTCTGGTCGATGGAGTACGGCGACTTCTTCGTGGTCGCGATCGGCAGGCCCTTGGCCTCGCAGAAGGCGATGGCCTTGTCGCGGGTCATGGCGTAGTCGCGGACCGGGGCGATGCACTTCAGGTCGGGGGCGAGGGCGACGATGCCGGCCTCGAAGCGGACCTGGTCGTTGCCCTTGCCGGTGCAGCCGTGGGCGACGGTGGTGGCGCCGTGCTTCTCGGCGGCGGCGACGAGGTGCTTGACGATCGTCGGCCGGGACAGCGCGGAGACCAGCGGGTAGCGGTCCATGTAGAGGGCGTTGGCCTTGATCGCCGGGAGGCAGTACTCGTCGGCGAACTCGTCCTTGGCGTCGGCGACCTCGGCCTCGACGGCACCGCAGGCGAGCGCGCGCTTGCGGATGACGTCCAGGTCCTCGCCGCCCTGGCCGACGTCGACCGCAACGGCGATGACCTCGGCGCCCGTCTCCTCGGCGATCCAGCCGATGGCGACGGAGGTGTCCAGACCGCCCGAGTAGGCGAGTACGACGCGCTCGGTCACGGGATTCTCCTTACAGTGCATTCGCTGATATGCATGAGTATGCAGGAGAGCGCATGATTCGTCAATCCGCCTCCGCCCGGAGGGTGATTCCGGGGCGATTCGGTGCGGTGCCGGGGCGGTCCCAGGGCGGTTCCAGGGGTGATTGAACGCGGGAAACCGCTTTCCCGTATCTCCGCAGGACGCAGGCGCCGCGTCGGCACGACCGAGACACCCCAAGACACCGACGAAACCCGACCCCACCCCTCGACCCGAGTGAGGCATCCGCATGTCCAGGGCTCTTCCGAAGTACAACAAGCGTCGCGTCGGCCTCATCGGCGCCGCCGCCGTGGCACTGTCCGGCGCGGTGATCGCCGGATCCGCCCTCGCCGGCGAGTCCTCCGAGGACAGCGCCGCGAGCGCCCGGACACTTGCGGAACCGGGCACGATCAGCTGTCCCGACGTCGCACCGCGGCTCCCCGCCGTCCCCGCCTCCGCCCGGGCCGAGGTCGACCGCAACCTCGGCGACCTCGACACCCAGATCACCGAGGCCAACAAACGACTCGCCGACACCGTCGGCCAGGGCGGACCCAACTTCGTCCAGAACGCCATCCTCGGCCCCCTCGAAGACAAACGCGTCGCCGCCATCAACCGCATCGCCACCGCCATCGGCCGCACCGCCGAACGCCCCGCCGGACTGGACACGCTGGCCGCCTGCACGCTCACCAAGTGACGTGACAGGCGCCGTGACCGCCCCGTACGCACGCCGGCCGGGGCGGCCACGGACGACAATCCTCAGACAGTCGAAAGAAACGCGCCCATCATCGGTCCCCGGGGGAAAGACCTATGAGCGCGTAGAGGGCCGCCTGCGCACGTTCATCGAGGCGCAGCCGGTCTTCTTCACCGCCACCGCCCCCCTGTCCGCCGACGGCACGGTCAGCCTCTCGCCCAAGGGCCTCAGGGGCTTCTTCGTCGTCCTCGACGAACTCACCGTGGCCTACCTCGACTTCACCGGGTCCACCGCCGAGACCATCGCCCACCTGAGGGAGAACGGCCGCGGTGAGACCGTCTTCCGGGACGATCCGCGCTTTCCCGAACCGCTCGCCCGCTTCCCCGACGTCGGTCCGACGGTCCACGGCCTGCGCGCGATCGTCGTCGTGACCGCCGAGCCTCTCCGTGACACCTGCGGCCACGCCGTCCCGTTCATGGCCTACGCGGCGGAGCGCGACCTGCACGCAAGGCGGTTCGCGCGGGAGGACGACGCCTCACTGGACGCGTACTCCTCCAAGAAGAAATACGTCGCGACGAGGCTGGACGGCCTCCTCGGGCTGCCCCTGCCACTGCCCCCGTCCCCGGCCTGACCCGTCCGCCCGGACGCCCCGGCCCTCCGAGGGAGGTCCCGGGGCGTTTTTCCTCCGCACACCCCGCCTTTTCGCTGAACGCTCCCGGGTCACGGCACGTATGTGTGGGCCAAGGGTCAAGTCCCACGGAGGAACCGTGACCACCACGCTCGCAGGCGGACGTGCCGCCCGCCGTCAGACGATGCGCCGCATCCGTCCGCGCCGCTCCCCCGCCGTACCCCTGCTGCTCGCCGTGGGGGCGGGCGCGGTGGCCGTGCTGTGGTTGTGGTGGAACAACACACCGTCCATCTCGGACACCACCGGGAGGATCGTCGCCGCCGGCCGCATCACCGGCCTGCTGGCCGGCTATCTCATGGCCCTCGTGGTGCTGCAGATGGCCCGGGTCCCCGCGCTGGAACGCCGGGTGGGTTCGGACCGGGTGGCCCGCTGGCACGCGATGAGCGGGCGCTACACCGTCAGCCTGGTCGTCGCCCACGTCTTCCTCATCATGTGGGGGTACGCCCTCCAGGCCGGCAAGGGCCTCGGCGACATCGTCCAGCAGACGATCACCTCCGTCGAGCAGCTGCCGGACATGGGCAAGGCCGCCATCGGCACGGGCCTGCTGTTCGTGATCGCGCTCATCTCGATCGGCCCGATCCGCCGCCGGCTGCCGTACGACAGCTGGTACCACGTGCACCTGCTGACGTACGCGGCGATGTACCTGACGTTCTGGCACCAGATCACCACCGGCAACGAGTTCGCCGTCGAACCGGCCGCGAAGACCTTCTGGTACGGGCTCTACGGCGTCGTGACCGCGCTGGTCCTCTGGTACCGGGTGTTCACCCCGATCCGGCTGAACCTGCGTCACCGGATGAGGGTCGAGGCGGTCATCGAGGAGACACCGGGCATCACCTCGGTGCTGATCAGCGGGCGCAAGCTGCACCGGATGGGCGCGGAGGCAGGTCAGTTCTTCCGCTGGCGGTTCCTGGCGCCGGGAATGCGGTTCAGCTCCCACCCGTACTCGCTGTCGGCGGCTCCCCGCCCCGACATGCTGCGGATCACCGTGAAGGCGATCGGCGACCACACCTCCCGGCTGCGCGAGCTGGAGCCCGGCACCCGGGTGTGGGCGGAGGGACCCTACGGGGCGATGACCGCCCAGCGCCGCAGCCGCGGCAAGGTGCTGCTGGTCGCGGGCGGGGTGGGGATCACCCCGATGCGGGCCCTGTTCGAGACGCTGCCCGGCGCCTCCGGGGACATCACCCTGCTGTACCGGGCCAACACCACCCAGGACCTGGCCCTGTGGGGCGAGCTGGCCAAGATCGCCGAGGAGCGCGGTGCACGCCTGATGTACGCGGTCAACAGCCCCGAGGGGGAGCGCCCCGACATCTCGGCGGACAGCCTGCGGCGGAAGATCCCCGACATCGACGACCACGACGTCTTCATGTGCGGCCCGCCCGGGTTCGCCCAGTCGGTGTACGACGCACTGCGCGGCGCCGGGGTCCCCGCCCGCCGTATCCACCACGAGTCGTTCGAGATGTGAGCGACGGGTCATCCACACCCATCAGGAGCTTGAGAAGCGATGAGGAAGAGTCACCCCGTCCGGCGTGCTGTGCTGGCCACCGCCGCCACCGTCTCCGGGATCGTGCTGCTGCTGACGCTGAAGCCGGATTCCGACCCGGGCTCGGCGGACGTGGCCGGCGGCACGGTCCCGTCCGCGGCCGCGCAGTCCCCGCAGGGCGGCGCCCAGGCCATCGGCGACGGCACCGTCACCGGTGACGCGGCGCAGACCGAGTACGGGCCGGTACAGGTGCGTCTGACGGTCAGCGGCGGGAAGATCACCGAGGCCGAGGCCGTCCAGTCGCCCAAGGGCGGCCAGAGCGACCAGATCAACGCCAACGCCGTACCCAAGCTCAACCAGGCCGTGGTCGCCGCGCAGAGCGGCGAGATCGACGCGGTGTCCGGCGCCACCTACACCAGCGCCGGGTACAAGAAGTCGCTGCAGTCCGCGCTCGACAAGGCCAAGGCCGCCGCACCGGCCGGGAACGGACAGGGCGCGGAGAACGCCCAGGCCCTCGGCGACGGCACCGCCACCGGTGACCCGGTGCAGACCGATTACGGGGCGGTGCAGGTACGGATCACCGTCCAGGGCGGGAAGATCACCAAGGCCGAGGCCGTCCAGGCGCCCAAGGGCGGCCAGAGCGACCAGATCAACGCCAACGCCGTACCCAAGCTCAACCAGGCCGTCGTGGAGGCCGGCAGCGCGGACATCGACGCGGTGTCCGGCGCCACCTACACCAGCGCCGGGTACAAGAAATCGCTGCAGTCCGCCCTGGATCAGGCCAAGGCCGCCGGATCGGCCGCGGCCGGCAACGGGTCCGCCGGGCAGAAGGAGGCCGCTGACAAGGAGCCCTCCGCCGAGGAGCCCGCCGAAAAGGAGTCCGCCGGGAGCGGGCAGGGCTCGGGGGGCGCGCAGACCCTCAAGGACGGCACCGTCACCGGTGACGCGGTGCAGACCGATTACGGGGCGGTGCAGGTACGGATCACCGTCCAGGGCGGGAAGATCACCAAGGCCGAGGCGGTGCAGGCGCCCAAGGGGGGCCAGAGCGACCAGGTCACCTTCTCGTCCGTGCCCCGGCTCAACAAGGCCGTCGTGGAGGCCGGCAACGCGGACATCGACGCGGTGTCCGGCGCCACCTACACCAGCGCCGGATACAAGAAATCGCTGCAGTCCGCCCTGGATCAGGCCGGTGGCTGACGCCGTGGCCGAGTCCGCACAGGCTCCCGCCGCGGTGCGTCGTACGGAGGAGACGATGGGGACCGTCTTCTCCTTCGACGTCCGCGGCGGGGAACCCGCCGCCGTACACGCGGCGCTGGAGGAGGCGGTCGCCGGGCTGCGCCGCGTCGACGAGGTGTTCAGCACGTACCGCGACGACTCCCAGATCTCACGGCTGGCACGCGGCGACCTCACGGTCGAGGAGTGCGACCGTGAGGTCGCCGAGGTGCTGGAGCTGGCCGCGGAGGCGGAACGGGTGAGCGACGGCTGGTTCAGCCCGCGCTACCGGGGCCGGCTCGACCCGACCGGCATCGTCAAGGGCTGGGCCACCGAGCGGGCCGCGCGGCGGCTCGCGGAGGCCGGGACGGTCGGCGTGAGCCTCAACGGCGGCGGTGACGTCCAGTTGCTGGGCTCCCCGGGAGCCGGGCGGCCGTGGCGGGTGGGCGTGGCGGATCCGCTCCGGCCGGGCGGTCTCGCGGCCGTGGTCTCCGCGGCCGGCGTGGACGAACTGGCCGTCGCCACCTCGGGCACCGCCGAGCGCGGCGACCACATCGTCGATCCGCGCACCGGCCGTTCCGCGGTCACCGACCTGGTCTCGGTGACGGTGGTGGCACCCCGGCTGGTCTGGGCCGACTGCTGGGCCACCGCCGCCTTCGCGATGGGGTCGCGGGAGGGGCTCGCCTGGCTGGAGACGCTGCCCGACGTGGAGGCGCTGCTGATCACGGCGGGCGACGAGGTGCGCTGCACGGGGGGCCTGGCGGACCGGCTGGGGTGATCGGGCCACCCGGGCGCCCGTGTGCCCCGGCCGGTCCGGCCCGCGCTCAGTGCCCGTTCTGGGCCAGCCGCAGCATGTGCTCGGCCAGGGCCGGCCCGCCCACCGGGTCACGGCTGATCAGCATCAGCGTGTCGTCGCCGGCGATGGTCCCCAGGATGTCGTGCAGTTCGGCCTGGTCGATGGCCGAGGCCAGGAACTGCGCGGCGCCCGGAGGGGTGCGCAGCACCACGAGGTTGGCGGAGGCCTCCGCGGAGATCAGCAGCTCCTGGGAGAGCCGCCGCATCCGCTCCTCCTTCGCCGACTCCCCCAGCGGTGCGCGCGGGGTGCGGAAGCCGCCCTCGCTCGGTACCGCGTAGATGAGGTCGCCGTCGGTGTCGCGGATCTTCACCGCGTTCAGCTCGTCCAGGTCCCGGGAGAGCGTCGCCTGGGTGACGGACAGCCCGTGGTCGGCGAGCAGCTTCGCCAACTGGCTCTGGGAACGCACCGGTTGCCGGTTGAGGATGTCCACGATCCGGCGGTGGCGGGCGGTGCGGGTCTGCGGTACGGCAGGCCCGACAGGCTGTCCGTGGTCCTGATCGTGGCTCATCGTCGTCTCATTCTCCGGTCATCCTCGGGGCGTTCCCCGGCTCGTGGTCCGGTTCATCGCCCTGCTCGTCGTCCGGGTCTCGCCCGGCTCGTGCTCCGGCTCACCGTCCGGCTCGCCCTTCCCCGTCCGCCGCCCGGCCGGCGGCGTCCAGGACGCCGGGCAGTGCCCCGAGGAAAGCCTCCACCGCGTCGTCCCCGAGGATCAGCGGCGGCATCAGCCGTACGACATCGGGGGCGGGCGCGTTCACCAGGAAACCGGCGTCCTGAGCCGCCTGTTGCACCTGGGGCGCGAGCGGTTCGGTGAGCACGATACCCAGGAGCAGGCCGGCGCCCCGGACATGGCTGATCAACGGGTCGTCGAGCGCCTCGATTCCGTCGCGGAGCCGCTCGCCCTGCCGCTTGACGTTCGCGAGCAGCCCCTCGTTCTCGATGGTGTCGAGAACGGCGAGGCCGGCGGCGCAGGCGACCGGGTTGCCCCCGAAGGTCGTGCCGTGCTGGCCGGGGTGCAGCAGCTCGGCGGCGCGTCCGAAGGCGACGGCCGCGCCGATCGGCAGCCCGCCGCCGAGTCCCTTGGCGAGGGTGACGACGTCGGGCAGGACGCCTTCGTGGGCCTGGTACTCGAACCAGTTGCCGGTGCGGCCGACGCCGGTCTGCACCTCGTCCAGGACGAGCAGCGCGCCCGTGGCGGCCGTGATGGCGCGGGCGGCCTTCAGATAGCCGGGCGGGGGCACCACGACCCCGTTCTCGCCCTGGATCGGCTCGATGACGACCAGCGCCGTGTCCTCGGTGACCGCGGCGGCCAGGGCCTGCGCGTCGCCGTAGGGGACATGGGTGACGTCCCCGGGCAGCGGTGCGAACGGCTCCCGCTTGCCCGGCTGGCCGGTCAGCGCGAGGGCGCCCATGGTGCGGCCGTGGAAGCCGCCGTCGGTGGCGACCATGCGGGTCCGCCCGGTCAGCCGCCCGATCTTGAACGCGGCCTCGTTGGCCTCGGCACCCGAGTTGCAGAAGTACACCCGGCCCTCGCGGCCGAAGAGCCGCAGGAGCCGTTCGGCGAGCGCGACGGGCGGCTCGGCGACGTACAGGTTGGAGACGTGGCCCAGGGAGGCGATCTGCCGGCTGACGGCCTCGACGACGGCCGGGTGGGCGTGGCCGAGCGCGTTGACGGCGATACCGCCGACGAAGTCGGTGTACTCCTTGCCGTCGGCGTCGCGGACGGTGGTGCCCGCGCCGCTGACCAGGGACAGCTTCGGCGTGCCGTAGTTGTTCATGAGCGCGCCCTGCCACCGCGCGCTCAGCTCCTCGTTGCTCACGACTCCCCCTGTCCGTGCTGTCCGTGCGGTGTTCCGTCGGGCACGACCATGGTGCCGATGCCCTCGTCGGTGAAGATCTCCAGCAGGATCGAGTGCTGGACCCTGCCGTCGATGACGCGGGCCGTGGTCACGCCGTTGCGTACCGCGTGCAGACAGCCCTCCATCTTCGGCACCATGCCCGAGGACAGCTCCGGCAGCAGCTTCTCGAGCTGGGAGGCGGTGAGACGGCTGATCACCTCGTCGGAGTGCGGCCAGTCCTCGTAGAGCCCCTCGACGTCGGTGAGGACCATGAGGGTCTCGGCGTCCAGCGCAGCAGCGAGTGCCGCAGCCGCCGTATCAGCATTGACGTTGTAGACATGGTGGTCGTCCTGGCTCCGGGCGATGGACGAGACGACCGGGATACGGCCGTCGGCGAGCAGCGCCTCGATGGCGCCGGTGTCGATCTCGGTGATCTCCCCGACCCGCCCGATGTCGACCGGCTCCCCGTCGATCTCGGGCCGGTGCCTGGTCGCGGTGAGGGTGTGCGCGTCCTCGCCGGTGAGGCCGACGGCGAACGGGCCGTGCCGGTTGAGCAGCCCGACCAGCTCACGCTGCACCTGTCCGGCCAGCACCATCCGTACGACGTCCATGGCGTCCTCGGTGGTGACCCTGAGGCCGGCCTTGAACTCGCTGACGATGCCGTGCCGGTCGAGCGCGGCGCTGATCTGCGGGCCGCCGCCGTGCACGACGACCGGCTTGAGGCCGGCGTGCCGCAGGAAGACGACGTCCTGGGCGAAGGCGTTCTTCAGTTCCTCGTCCACCATGGCGTTGCCGCCGAACTTGATGACGACGGTCTTGCCGTGGTGCCGGGTCAGCCAGGGCAGCGCCTCGATGAGGATCTGCGCCTTGGGCAGGGCGGTGTGCTTGCGAGTGGTGGTCATGAGGAATAGGCGCTGTTCTCGTGGACGTAGTCGGCGGTGAGGTCGTTGGTCCAGATGGTGGCGGTCGCGTCACCGGCGCCCAGATCGGCGACGATGTGGACCTCTCGGTAGCGCATGTCGACCTTGTCGCGGTCCTCGCCGACACCGCCGTTCTTGCACACCCAGACACCGTTGATGGCGACGTCGAGTTCGTCGGGTTCGAAGGCGGCCTTGGTGGTGCCGATCGCGGACAGCACCCGGCCCCAGTTGGGGTCCTCGCCGTGGAGGGCGCACTTGAGGAGGTTGTTGCGGGCGATGGAGCGACCCACCTCGACGGCGTCGTCCTCGGTCGCGGCACCCACCACCTCGACCTTGATGTCCTTGCTGGCGCCCTCGGCATCGCCGATGAGCTGCCGGCCGAGGTCGTCGCAGACGGCGCGTACGGCCTCGGCGAACTCCTCGTACCCGGGGGTGACGCCGGTGGCGCCGGAGGCGAGCAGCAGCACGGTGTCGTTGGTGGACATGCAGCCGTCGGAGTCGACGCGGTCGAAGGTGACCCGGGTGGCGGCGCGCAGGGCCCGGTCCAGCGTCCCGGCGTCGACGTCGGCGTCGGTGGTGAGGACGACCAGCATGGTGGCGAGGCCGGGGGCGAGCATGCCGGCGCCCTTGGCCATCCCGCCGACGGTCCAGCCCTCCTTGGTCACGACAGCCGTCTTGTGCACACTGTCCGTGGTCTTGATGGCGATGGCGGCCTTCTCACCCCCGTGCTCGGACAGCCGGCCGGCGGCCTCTTCGACCCCCGGCAGCAGCTTGTCCATGGGGAGCGTGACGCCGATGAGTCCGGTGGAGCAGACGGCCACCTCGCCCGCGCCGGTCCCGAGCACCTCGGCGGCCTTCTCGGCGGTGGCGTGGGTGTCCTGGAAGCCCTTGGGGCCCGTACAGGCGTTGGCGCCACCGGAGTTGAGGACGACGGCGGAGACCTGGCCGCCCTTGAGCACCTGCTCGGACCAGAGCACGGGTGCGGCCTTGACGCGGTTGGCGGTGAAGACGCCCGCCGCGGCGCGGCGCGGCCCGTTGTTGACCACGAGGGCCAGGTCCGGATTGCCGTTCTCCTTGATCCCGGCGGCGATGCCCGCCGCCGTGAATCCCTTTGCTGCCGTCACACTCACGGCGCGACTCCGATCGTCGTCAGTCCGGTGGACTCGTCGAGCCCGAGGGCGATGTTCATGCTCTGCAGAGCGCCGCCCGCGGTGCCCTTGGTGAGGTTGTCGATGGCGCTGATCGCGATGATCCGCCCCGCGGCCTCGTCGTACGCGACCTGGATCTGAACGGCGTTGGAACCGCAGACGGACGCCGTGGCGGGCCACTGGCCCTCGGGGAGGAGACGGACGAAGGGTTCGTCGGCGAACGCCTTCTGGTAGGCGGCCCGGACGGACTCGGCGGTGACCCCGGGCCTGGCCTTGGCGCTGCACGTGGCGAGGATGCCGCGGGGCATCGGCGCGAGGGTCGGCGTGAAGGAGACGGAGACCCGCTCCCCCGCCGCCGCGCTGAGGTTCTGGATCATCTCGGGGGTGTGCCGGTGGGTGCCGCCGACGCCGTACGGCGACATCGACCCCATGACCTCGCTGCCCAGCAGGTGCGGCTTGGCCGCCTTGCCCGCGCCGGAGGTGCCGGAGGCGGCGACGATCACCGCCTCGGCCTCGGCGAGGCCCGCCGTGTAGGCCGGGACGAGGGCCAGCGAGACGGCGGTCGGGTAGCAACCGGGCACCGCGATGCGCTTGGACCCCTCCAGCGCGGCGCGGCCGCCCGGCAGTTCGGGCAGGCCGTAGGGCCAGGTGCCGGCGTGCGGGGAGCCGTAGAACCGTTCCCAGTCGGCGCCGTCGGCGAGCCGGTGGTCGGCGCCCATGTCGACCACGAGCACCTCCGGCCCGAGCTGCTCGGCGACGGCGGCGGACTGCCCGTGCGGCAGGGCGAGGAAGACGACGTCGTGCCCGGCGAGCACGTCGGCCGTGGTCGCCTCCAGCACTCGCTCGGCGAGCGGCACCAGATGCGGCTGCAGGCTCCCGAGCCGCTGCCCGGCGTTGGAGTTCCCGGTCAGCGCGCCGATCTCCACCCCGGGGTACGCCAGCAGCAGACGCAGAAGCTCCCCACCCGCATATCCACTGGCCCCGGCCACAGCCACTCGTACGCTCACGGAAACCTCCTCCTCGATGGCATGACTATACGTATACCCGCACGTTTATGCAACGCCACGCGGGAAGCGCTCGGTGACAGCTGCGACCGTGCACTGGAGCTGTCCGATGAGCACTGGGCTCGTCGCGGGTGTGCGTTCCACTCGGCCGCGGGGCAGCGCCTGGACGGGCTGACGTGCATGGTCTCCCTCGATCCCCTTCGCCCGCCTTCGTGAACGTGCCGAGTCGGTGGCCTGTCGAGCCGGCTGGGGATCGGTCGCGGGCCTCGAACCCTGCGATGCGGGACCGGCCGCCTCCCGACCACGGAATCGGGACCGGAAACCACGCTGGCACCCCTTCCGCCCGTCCAAGGAGCAGCGTGCCGCCGTCCTTCGTCCACCGGATCACCAGGTACGACCCCGCCGACCGCGACGGGCACGGCCGGCGACCACGGACCTGTCGAAGCGGTGTACCTGGCGGCGATCGCCGCCTTCGCGGATGCCTCGGACATCGACCGGCTGGAGATCCGCGAACCTGCGGTCACCGGCTTCGTCCACTTCGGTGTGGAGCCGCCGGTCGAGGGGCACGGCCTCGGCGGGCTCTTCCCGCCCGACCTCACCGGCTACCACGACGGGGCGAGGTCTCCCTTCCGGTCGCCCTGGAATTGGTGCGGGCCATGCTCCGCGACCAGGGCGCCTGGTGCCGGCTGGAGGTGGGGGACGAGTTCACCGTGCACGTCGGGTGGGACCAGTACGTGTACGTGGGCAGCAACCGGCTCTGCGCGGACGCCGTGGCCCGTACGCGGGAACTCGACCTCTTCCCGGAACCGCTGACGGCCTCGCCCTATGCGGCTGAGTTCGACGAGGCGGAAGTGACGGAGCCGGCCGACGAGGACTTCTGGACACGCGTGCGCCCCCTGCTCGCCTCACGGCAGACGTTGCTCCTCGAGGAGACCTACGTCCGCAACGCCGCACGCCGGCACCGTCTCACCCTGGAGAACCTCGACACAGTGCGCGCCGGTCTCGGCCCGCGCGCCCTGCTGACCGTCTGGCCCGACCTGACCCCGGTGGAGGCCCGCAGCAGCCGTGCTCAGCCGGACGGCGGGTGAAGTGGATGATCGTTTCGGCGGCAGTGGCGGTAGGCGTGGTCATCTGGTGGCCTTCCGGTTCCGAAGGACTGCCGCGGTGAAGCACGTCACTCCTCGGCCGGGGCGGGGGCCCGGGGAAGGCGTAGCTGGAAGCATGCTCCGAGGGTCCGGGGAGCGAGGGTGAGGGTGCCTCGATGGCGGTGGGCCAGGTCGCGGGCGATGGCGAGGCCCAGGCCGGTGCCGCCGTGGTCGCGGGAGCGGGCGTCGTCGAGCCGGACGAAGCGTTCGAAGATGCGCTCGGCGTCTTCGGTGGGCACGCCCGGTCCGTCGTCGTGCACCGTGAGGACGACCCAGGCGTCCTGGTTGCGGATGGTGATCTGGATGCGGTGTGCGGCGTGGCGGGCGGCGTTGTCGATGAGGTTGCGCAGCAGCCGTTCGTACTCGTCGGGGTTTCCGTGTGCGTGTGCGGGGGCGGTGCTGTCGCAGGTGAGGGTCAACGGTCGTTCGGTGAGGGGGTATTCCTCGGTCAGCCGGGAGGCGAGGGCTGTCAGGTCGACGGTTTCGGGGCTGGCTGTGGGGGTGCGGGTGTCGAGGCGGGCGAGAAGGAGCAGGTCCTCGGCGAGGGCCTGGAGGCGGCGGGTCTGTCGTGCGGCAGTGGTGACTGCCGCAGGCCAGTCGGTGCGTTCCGGGTAGGCGAGCGCGACTTCCAGGCTGGCCAGCAGTGTGGTGAGGGGGCTGCGCAGTTCATGAGCGGCGTCCGCGACGAAGCGGCGTTGCTGGGCGGCGGCGTTGTCGAGGCGTTGAAGGGTGGCGTTGATGGTGGTGGCCAGGGCGGTGATCTCGTGTCCCGTGGCGGGCACGGTGACGCGTTCGCGGGGGTCGCTCGCGGTGACCGAGGCGGTGAGGACGCGGATGGCTTCGACCGGCCGCAGCGCGATGCGGACGGTGAAGTAGGCGATGGCGGCGATCAGCACGAGGCCGACGAGGCCGGCGCGCAGCAGCAGGCGGTCGATGGTCCCGGTGATTTCCTCGGCCGCTCTCGGGAGCACCACCACATAGACCCGCATCCTGGCGTCGGCGGCGATGCCCAGAGCGGCGACCTCGTCGCTGCTCAGTTCATCGGCTTCGATGTCGGCCGCCAGGACCCGATACCTCTCGCCGGCCATGTCGCCCCTGATCCCGGGGGTGTAGTCACGGTTCACCGGCATGCGGACGTAGTTGGGCGACCCTTCCCCGGTCGCGGCGGGCATCACGTGGTGGGTGCCGGGATCGAAGTCCTCCATGCCTCCGCCGTAGGCGACGGCGGCGCGTCGGCCGGTCGCGACGACTTCGTACGGCACGGCGCTCGCGCGAGCGGGAACCACTCCCTCCCTCAGCTGGTCGCTGAGGGCCAAGAGCTGTTGCACGGCCTGTTCGGTGGCGATCTGCGTGCTCTGGCGGTAGACGTCGCGGTGTACCCACCAGCCCATGGCGGCCAGGATGACGGCGGCGGTCGAGGCAACGGCCAGGGCCGTGCGGGCTCGCACCGAACGTGGCCACCGGCGGCGTCGCAGTTCAGTCGCGTTCACGGTCGTCCACCAGCCGGTATCCGGTTCCTCGTACGGTCTGCAGGGACTGCCGCTGGAATGCGGCGTCCATCTTCTTGCGGAGAGAGCTGATACGCGCCTCCACCAGATTGGGATCCTCGGCCTCGTCGGGCCACGCGTGGTAGAGCAGATCCGCTTTGGAGACCGCCTGGCCCGCCCGGCGGGCCAGCAGCTCCAGCACGGCGAACTCCCTGGGCGTGAGGTCGACCCGGGTCCCGGCCCGGCGGCAGACCCGGGCAGCGACGTCCAACGAGAGGTCCCCCACGGCGAGGACGGGCGGGGCGACCGTGGCGGCTCGTCTGACCAGGGCCCGCAACCGTGCGACGAGCACCATGTAGGAGAAGGGTTTGGCCAGGTAGTCGTCGGCCCCCGTGTCCAGGGCCTCCGCCTGATCCCACTCCCCGTCCTTGGCGGTGAGTACCAGGATGGGGGTCGCGTTCCCCTCCCGGCGCAGCTGGGCGCAGACCTTGTAGCCGTTGAGTCCGGGCAGCATCAAGTCCAGTACGACAAAGGCGTATTCGCCGGTACGGGCCATCCACAGTCCCTGCCGGCCGTCATGGGCGAGGTCGACGCTGTAGCCCTCGGCGGTCAGGCCGGTGCGCAGGGTGTGGGCAAGGTCCACCTCGTCTTCGACCACCAATACGCGCATGCGGTGCAGCCTCGCACAGTGCCGGCCCGCCTTCCTGATCGGCCGGTCAGGTTGGATCAGCAACCGGTCAACGAGGTCCGGGCACGCTGGCGGAACTTCTTCGCCACTGCTGAAAGGCCCTGCCGTCGATGTCCGTTGATGAACGTGCGCCCGCCGTGATCGAGACGGTCGCTGCTCCCCCACCCGTCCGTCGGCCGTCACCGCGCCCGGCCCGAGCGGTTGTCGTCCTCGCGCCCATGCTGCTGACCATCGCTCTGGGACTCTGGGGCATCCGCAGGAAGAACACCATGTGGGGGGACGAGTCCGTCACCTACCAGCTCGCGCACCGCGACCTTTCGCAGATATGGCTCACCGCCCAGCATGTCGATCTGGTCCATGCCCTCCACTACGCCGTGATGCATGAGATCTTCGGTCTCTTCGGCGCAGGACTGCTGTCGTTGCGGCTGCCGTCCGTGCTGGCGATGTCCGCGGCGGCGAGCGCAGTCGGGCTGCTGGGCCTGCGTCTGGCGGGGCCGCGTGTCGGGCTGCTGGCCGGGCTGGTGTTTCCGCTCCTTCCTCAGGTGCAGAAGTACACGCAGGAAGGCCGCTCGTACGCCATGGTCTGCGCCCTGGTCGCCTGGGCCACCTATGCGCTCGTGGTCGGCGTCACGCGTCACGCCCGATGGCGGTGGGCGGTCTACGGCTGCACCATGCTACTGGCCTGCCTGCTCCATGAGTTCGCGGTTCTCGCCCTGGTCGCACACGGCGTCGCACTGGTCGTCTCCCGTGTTTCGCGACCGGTGCTGAGGGCGTGGGGCGTGACTGCCGCAAGCGTGGTGGCCGGACTGTTGCCGCTGGCGGTCCGCAGTGCGGAGCAGTCCGCGCAGGTGTCCTGGATCGACGTACCGGTGCGGCTTCGTCAACGACCCGGGACTAAAGTCCTGGGCTTGCACAACGGGCATCACTGGCGGTGATGCTGCGTTTGCGTCCAGCCCCGTCCCGCTGGCGCGGGGGCGGGGCGGGGGCCGTTGACGGGGCCCCGCGTCGCCACAACTCCCACGCTCTGGCGCGGATGTTGCGGGAGCCGTTCCGGTCTGCGTGATCAACGAATCCGCAGTTCCGGCACGCTAACCGGGCCTGCGAGACCCGGTTCGCCTGGTCGATGTGCCCGCATTCGGCGCAGGTACGGGAGGTGTACGCCGGATCGACGTGCACCACCGGTACCCCCGCCCGGCGGGCCTTGTACGCGATGAAGCTGCCCAGCTGGTGGAAGGACCAGGAGTGCAGGGTGGCCCGTTGGGGCTTGCGAAGCCGTACCCGCTCGCGGATGCCCGTCAGGTCTTCCAGGGCGATTCCGCGACCGGTGCGTTCCGCCTCGGCCACCACATGTTTCGCGATCTTGTGGTTGATGTCCTTGGCCCGCCGGGCCTCCTTGCGGCGGCGCTTCTTCAGCCGCCGCCGGGCGGACGGGGTGTTCTTCCGCTGCAGCTTGGCCCGCAGCGTGCGTTCCCGGGCCCGGATCCGGTTGAGCCCGCGCCCGGCCATGATCTTGCCGTCGGAGGTGGTGGCGATGTTCACAACACCGAGGTCGATGCCGAGGAAGTCCACCGGGTCGGTGTTCAGCGGTGCCTCGGGGACCTCGCAGGTGGCGTTCAAAAACCACCTGCCGTCCCGGCAGATGAGATCGGACTCGCCCCTGCGGTACCGGGCGAGGGTGGCCAGCTGCTCCGGCGCGGCGGTGAACGCCACGTTTTTCATCCGCCCGCCGGTGGTCCACACCGACACCGTCCGCTCGGCGAGCTGCCACGAGAGCATCCGGTCGTCGTACGGCTGGGCGCCCAGGGGACGGAAGACGACGGGCTTCTGGGTGGCCCGGCGGTGGCGGACCGAGCCGGGGCGGCCCAGGCGGCCCGCCGTCAGGTTCGCCCGCAGGGTGGCGTAGGCGTCGCAGGTCTTCTTGATCGTGTGCTGGGCCGCCTGCGCGCCCAGGCCCCACCGTGACTTGACCTGCTCGTAGGTGAGTTTGCGCAGCGCGAAGTTCTTGAACTCTCCGTGTGCGAAGGCGACCTCGCCGACCCAGGTGGCGGCCTCGTTGCAGGCGCGCAGGGTCGCCTCCAGCGCCGCCGCCTGCACGGGCGTCGGCAGTAGCCTGATCTGCACCACCAGCTTCACGATCACCGATCGTAGACACCCGCGCGACACCGCACCACGCGTTCCCCACCGGCCACTCCATCGAGTGAGACCCGGCCCCCTGGCCCGAGTCACCACGCCCGCGAGCGAGACCCGGCCGCTGCGCGGCCGGGCAGACAGAGCGATACCGCGGCGCTCCGCGCCGCGGGACACAAGGATGCGATTCCTCCCGGGGCTGAAGCCCCGGGGTTCCTCGCAAGAATCCGCTGAAGGCGTACCGAAGCTGCATGCGAGGAGCGTACGAACGCTCCACACCGGATGTCGCCGGGAACATCCGTTCCCCGCCTCACCCTCGGCGGCCGCACTGTCCGGCTCCGCCGGAACGCCACCGCGACGCTCCGCGCCGCAGTCACACGATTCGCTTCACCCCCACGGTCTGAAGGCCGGAGCACTGCGAATGAAACCCGGTAGCCACCCAACCCGTTCACCGCCTCGCCGAGCGCGGACGCATCATGCCGAACACCGCCCGCGCGTACTCCCGCGTCTGCAGCAGTCCTGGCACCGCCTGGTTCGCGTACACGTGCAGTTCGACCGCTTCCGTCTCCAACCGCGCCGCGTCCCGGAAGAACGCCGGATACTGCGCCCGCGCGACCTCCTCCTTCATCTCTTGGAGGACGCCGCCTGCGTCCAAAAGTTCGTCCGCCTGGTCGATGAACTTCAGCGGCGGGACCCGGCGGCCCTGTTCGTACGCGGCGATCGTCGAGGCCGAGTAGCCCGTCGTCGAACAGAACTCGGGCCGTTCCGGGCCCACCCGGACCCGGAACCGCTTCAGCTGACGCCCGAAGAGACGCAGAATGCCGGAGCTTGCTCCCGCGTCCCGTTCGCCTTCCTCCGTACCGGGCTCTTCGGCAGCCCGTCCCATCAGATCGCTCATGTGCATCACCGCCTCTCCCATCAACGTGGCTCCGCGTCGAAGCGACATGCTCCGTCCCGCCCACATGCGCCGACGAGCCACGTACAGCGACCAGGCATGTGCGCGCCGTTCACCTCGTCGCGCGAGCGCTCTTCCGCATCCGACTTGATAGGCAAGCAGCCGCTTGCCTATCGTGTCGGTCATGGCGGAGGACGTCTTCAAGGCGTTGGCCGACCCGACCCGTCGGCGCATCCTCGATGAGCTGGCGGAACGGGACGGCCAGACACTGTTCGAAATATGCACACGGCTGGTGACCAAGCACGGCCTGGGGTTGTCCCGCCAGGCCATCAGCCAGCACCTGGCCGTACTGGAATCCGCGGGACTGGTCCGTTCACGGCGCCAGGGCCGCTACAAGTTCCACGATCTGAACACCGCACCCCTTGAGCACATCGTGACCCGGTGGCTCAGGCCCGACAGTCCGGAGAGCACCCCATGAGGATTCACCTGACCAGCGCCTTCGTCGACGACCAGGAGAAGGCCCTGCGCTTCTACACCGAGGTGCTGGGCTTCGTGAAGAAGCACGACGTCCCGCTGGGCGAGGACCGGTGGCTGACCGTGGTCTCGGCGGAGGAGCCCGACGGGACCCAGCTGCTGCTCGAGCCCTCCCGCCATCCCGTGGTGGCGGCGTACAAGACGGGACTGGCCGCGGACGGCATCCCGGCCGTCTCCTTCCCCGTGGACAACGTCCACGCAGAGTTCGACCGGCTGCGCGGGCTCGGAGTGCAGTTCACCCAGGAGCCGCTCGAAATGGGCCAGGTCACCACTGCGGTCCTGGACGACACCTGCGGCAACCTAATCCAGATCGTGCACAGCAAGTAGCGACCCGGCGAAGGCCGGCGGCGCGCCCTCTCCCTCCACCGCCCCCGGCCCCGGCCCCGCCCCTCAGCCCTCGCTCTCCCACGCGCGCCGCAGGAAGGCGGAGGCGTCGGTCAGTTCCGGGAGGGCGATGGCGTGACCCTGGCCCGGGTAGCGGCGCTCCTCGAGGCGGGCGCCGGAGTCCTCGTGGAGCCAGGTGCCGGTCCGGGTGACGAGGTCGGCGGGGATCACCTGGTCCGCGGTGTCCCGGCCCCAGAAGACCGGCATCCCGGTCAGGCGGCCCTGCTCCTCGGGCAGGCCCGCGTCCCACGGCAGGGTGCCGGACAGGAGGACGGCGGCGGCGAACCGCTCCGGGCGGGCGAGCAGCAGGCCGCCTGCCATGGCCATGCCGCCGGAGAAGCCGAGCAGTGAGACCGACGTGTGGCCGGCGGCCTCGGTGTCGAGCCAGTCGAAGAGCCAGCCGGCGGTGGCCGCGAGGGAGTCCGGCAGGGGGCGCCCGATTCCCCGGTTGGCGAACCACGCGTACCCGCCGCCCTCCGCCAGCGGGGCGCGTACGAAGGCCATCGTGGCCTCCTGCGGCAGATACGGCGCGAGCTGTGCGAACGACGCCTCGTCCGCTCCCCGCCCGTGCAGGGCGACGACCAGCGGCGTGCCGGGCCTGCGGTCGGGTTCGACGGACCAGCTGACCGTGGGGGCGGCGGTGTGGGGCATGGCGGCGGCTCCTTGGGCGGCGTGGGGCGGACACGGGTTTCGGCTCGGGGCCGAGCACGGTCGAGCGTACCCGCACTGCTTGAAAGTTGAAGCAAGGGCTATGGTTGGTTTAGCTTGAAGCTTCAAGTTTGCCGGGGCGGGTCGTCGCTCAGTGCCGCGCGGCGCCCCCACCGTCTTCGCCGTCCCCTTCCGAGGAGTCCCCCCATGGCCAGTTCCGCCACCTTGTCCCGCCCCGCCGCCGCCACGACCGGCCAGGACGGCCCCGCCGCTCCCGCCCGTGCCTACGACATCGGCCTGCTGGTCCTGCGTCTCGTGCTCGGCCTGACCATGGCCGTGCACGGCGCCCAGAAGCTGTTCGGCTGGTTCGGCGGAGGCGGCGTCGAGGGCACCGGGATGTTCTTCGAGTCCCTCGGCTACCCCTCGCCCGAGGCGTTCGCCGTCGTGGCCGGGCTCACCGAGACCCTCGGCGGGCTCGGCCTCGCGCTCGGTCTGTTCACCCCGCTCGCCGCAGCGGCCGTCGCCGGCACGATGGTCAACGCGATCGCCGTGAAGTGGGGCGGCGGCTTCTTCGCCCCGGAGGGCGTGGAGTACGAGCTGCTCCTCACCCTGGCCGCGGTGGCGCTCGCCCTGACCGGCCCCGGCCGGATCGCCGTGGACCGGCTGCTGCCCTGGCTGCGCACGCACCGCCTCGCGTACGGCGGCGCCGCGGTCGTGCTCGGCGTCGTGGTGGCCGGTGTCACCCTGCTGCTGCGCCACTGACCCGGCGGGGGGTTCCCGGTCGGCGTCGGGTGCGGGCCGCCGTCTCCGTGACGGCGGCCCGCACGCCACCGAGGCCGATCACCGTGCGGGCCTCGGCCTCGCACCGGGCCCGCCCCCGAGAAGTCGTACGCTTGCCCTTCTCCCTCCGGAGGCCGGTTTCGAACGGCAAGACAGGAGAAGGCAGAAGCACGTCAATGGTTCGTGCGGCGACGGACACGAGGGGGAACGCAACGGGATGGACGAGTTCTGGCCAGTACCGCACGCGCTCACCTACCTCGGCGGACGCTGGCGGGTGACCCGGACCGTGCGGGACCTCGCGAGCGGCCACCTGGGGCGGTTCGAGGGGACCACCCTTTTCAGCCCGCTCGAGGGCGGCGGCCTGCTGCACCAGGAGTCCGGCACCTTCACCTGGCAGGGCGTCCCCCGGCCCGCCGAACGCACCCTGCGCTTCCTCCCCGGTCCCGACGGCACGGTGGACGTGCGGTTCGCGGACGGCCGGCCGTTCCACGACCTGGACCTCTCGACGGGCCGGTACGTCGCCGAGCACCCCTGCGCCGCGGACCTCTACCGGGGCGAGTTCACCGTCCACGACGAGGACCGCTGGCGGACCCTCTGGCGGGTGCGCGGCCCGGCCAAGGACCTGGAGCTGGACACCGGCTACATCCGTGCGCGCTGAGGGGAGACACCTTCGATGCGCAGGCTCCAGCGGCCCGCCTGCCCGGTGACGCTGACCCGCGACAGCGCGCGGACGTCGATGTTCCAGTAGGTCGCGGGCGGTGCCTTCAGCGCGTACACCAGCGCGGCGCGGATCACGGAGGGTTCGGCCACCGCGACGACCCGGAAGTTCTCCTCCAGCGGCCGGGTGTCCAGCCAGCCGCCCACGCGGGTGATGAAGTCCAGCAGCGATTCCCCGCCGTGCACGGTGGCCCGCGGGTCGGCGAGCCAGGCGTCCACGGCCTCCGGCTCCCGGGCCATCGCCTCGCCCAGGGTCAGCCCGCGCCAGCGTCCCATGTCGCAGTCGCGCAGGGCGAGCTGGACCAGCGGGGCATAGCCGAGCCCGTCCCCGGTGGCACGGCTGCGCGGGTTCGGCGAGCAGTAGCGCAGGTCGGCCGCGGCGAGTGGCAGCAGCTCAGGGGCGACGCGCTGCACCTCGCTCCACCCGGCCTGGTCGAGTGGTCGGTCGTCCTCGAAACGCTCGTTCAGCCGCGAGGAGCTCCCCGCCGCGGCAACGAACGTGACCCGAAGTGCCATGCGGCGATGGTCGGTCCCTGAAGTGTGCAAATCAAGGGGTACGGCCAGGGTGTTACCCGGAGTCCATCGGGTTGTACGACTTCGATCCGGACCTGCCGGACAACTCACCCGGAGTGCCGACGCCCCTGCCCCACCTGTCCCAGCACCTCGTCGCATGCGGTACGCAGTCGCCGCACGCCCTCCGCGATCTCCCCGGTGCCCGCGACCGCCGCGAAGCTCAGCCGCAGGTGGGCGGCCGGGGGCTCGGCGCTGAAGTACGGGCGGCCGGGAGTGACGGCGACGCCCGCGCGCAGGGCCGCCGCGGCCAGGGCGGACTCTCCCCCTGGGCCGAAAGCCTGGGAGGTGCCCCCGGTGCCGTCGGGCAGGCGCAGCCAGAGGTGGTAGCCGCCGGCCGGGATGTGCGGCAGGGCGAGTTCGGGCAGGCGGAGCCGGAGCGCGGCGGTCATCGTGTCGCGGCGGGCCCTCAGCTCGGCGGACACCGACCGGAGATGGCGCGGCCAGGCGGGCGAGCCCACGAGTTCCAGCGCGGCCTCCTGGAGGGGCCGGGGGACGAAGAAGGTGTCGACGATCTGGATGGCGCGCAGCCGCTCCAGCACCGGGCCGTGCGCGACGAGGGCGCTCACCCGGAAGCTCGGCGAGGTCGCCTTGGTGAGTGAGCAGACGTGGACGACGACACCGTCGGGGTCGTCGGCGGTCAACGGGCGGGGCAGGGGGCCCGCGTCCTCGTGGACCAGGCGCCGGACGAAGTCGTCCTCGACGATGAACGCGCCCGCCTCGCGTGCGATGCGCAGCA
This sequence comes from Streptomyces sp. GDS52, assembly GCF_052246875.1. Classification (NCBI taxonomy): domain Bacteria; kingdom Bacillati; phylum Actinomycetota; class Actinomycetes; order Kitasatosporales; family Streptomycetaceae; genus Streptomyces; species Streptomyces sp. GDS52. The sequence goes on along the minus strand of NZ_CM125966.1, from coordinate 6,040,243 downwards.
CCTCACCGCGCCGTTCGGGGGCGAGTACGGCACCGGTGGGGTTCTGGAACAGGGGCTGGCAGACGAAGACCCGGGCGCCGGTGGCCCGGAAGGCGTCGGCGAGCAGCTCCGGTCGTACTCCGTCCGCGTCCACGGGCACGGGCACCGGTCGCAGTCCGGCGGCACGGGCGACGGCCAGCATGCCGGGGTAGGTGGGTGACTCCACGAGGACGGGGGCGCCGGGCGGGGCGAGCGCGCGCAGGGCGGTGGTCAGCGCGGACTGGCCACCCGCGGTGATCAGCACCCCCGCCGCGGTGACCGCGCCTCCGACGCTGCGCGCGAACCACTCGCGCAGCTCCACCAGCCCTTCCACCGGAGGTCTCCCCCAGGCTCCCGGCCGGCGCCCGGCCCTGGACAGTGCCGCCGCCATCGCGCGCTCCGGCTGCAGCGAGGGGTGCAGATAGCCGCCGTTGAACTCGATCACGCCGGGCGCCGGGGCGGCGAGCGAGACCAGGACGCCGGAGGCGTCGACCGAGCGCGGGACGAGATCGGCGGCGCCCTCGGCGCTGAGCGCGACCTCCTGCCAGGAGGTGTCACCGGCCGCGGAGGCCGGGGACGCGGGGCGGGCGGCCCGGAACGCGCCGGCGCCGGGCCGGGTCACCACCAGCCCCTCGGCGGCGAGCTGAGCCAGTGCCCGCGAGACGGTCACGGGGCTCACCCGGAACCGCTCCACGAGCGCCCGGCTCGACGGGAGCTTTCCACCCGGCGAGTAGCGGTCCAGCTCTCGCCGCAGTCGATCCGCCAGATCAGCACCGCTGCTACGCTCATGCATGAGAGCAGAGAGTAGCGCTACTACCGCGAACCCGATAGCGGTCCGTACGCGCCGGGACCGCGCCGGCCTCGGGACCCTGCAGGCCGCCCTCGGCGTCATCGCCTTCTCGCTCACCTTCCCGGCCACCGCCTGGGGTTTGGAGGGATTCGGGCCCTGGTCCCTGGTGGCCGTGCGCTGCGTGCTGGCGGGACTGATCGCGGGCGGCTGCCTGCTCACGGTGGGAAGGCGGGCCGGGGCTCTGGAGGCGGGAGCGGCAGGTGTTCCTGTGCGCCTCCGGAAGGGCCTGGCGCGGTGGTCAGGTGTGCCACTGCCCGCCCGCCGGCACTGGCCGGGGCTCGCCGTGGTCGCCGTCGGCGTCGTCCTCGGTTTCCCCCTGCTGACCACGCTGGCCCTGCAGACATCGACCACCGCGCACGCGGCCGTCGTGGTCGGGCTGCTCCCGCTCACCACCGCCGTGTTCTCCGCCCTGCGCGTCGGCTCCCGCCCCTCGCGCACCTTCTGGGCGGCCGCTTCGGCGGGTGCCGTCGCGGTGCTGGTCTTCACCGTGCGGCAGAGCGGCGGCGCGCTGACCACGGCCGACCTGTACCTCTTCGCGGCGCTGCTGGTGTGCGCGGCCGGATACACGGAGGGCGGCAGGCTGGCCAGGGTGATGCCGGGATGGCAGGTGATCGGCTGGGCGCTGGTGCTGTGCCTGCCGTTCACCGTGCCCGCCGCCGCCTTCGCACTGGCCGTCGAGCCGGTGCGGCTGACCGTGCACAGTGTGGCCGGGGTGTTGTGGGTGGCGGCGGGTTCCCAGTTCCTGGGGCTGGTCGTCTGGTACCGGGGCATGGCGGCGATCGGCATCCCCCGGGCCAGCCAGCTGCAGCTGGCCCAGCCGCTGCTCACCCTGGTGTGGTCGGTGCTGCTCCTGGGCGAGCATCTGACGGCGGCGGCCCCGCTGACGGCGGCCGCCGTGCTGGTGTGCATCGCCGTCACCCAGCGGGCGCGCGGCTGAGGGGATGTACGGATCAAGAACGCTCGGCCCGTCGCCGCGCAGGCCCCGGTGGGCGGGCCGCTCGCGCACGGACGCCAGGCTGCGGTCTGCTCCCGCGCGGAGCATGCCGGGTGGCCCGCTCGGCCGTAGACTCGGAGCCACGGACCGCTGCTCCCGCACTTGGTGAGGAGACCCCTATGCGCGCAACCGTGGGCGACCAGCTTGTCCAGCACGGCAGGGTGGTCGGTCAGCACGACAAGGTGGCCGAGATCGTCGAAGTGATGGGCCAGAAGGGCGATCCGCCCTATCGGGTCCGCTTCGAGGACGGGCACGAGGCCGTGTGCTCACCCGGCCCCGATTCCGAGATCCGGCACAGGAACCGTCAGCGATAGCCCGGCGACCGCCGGGGTGGATCAGCGTGGAGGTGTCGCCGGCCGCCCGTAGTGGTCGGCGACCACCCGCGCCATCGCGCCGATCGGATCGGTGCTCAGCTCCCGGGCGGCGAAGAAGACGTGCCCGCGCACCTGCGGATGGTTCTCGGCGAGGGTGAGGTGCCGGGAGAGCTCGGCCGGGTCCTGCCAGGGGGCGGGCTGCGCCGGGTCACCCGCCTTGTAGAGCGCCTCGCCCACGTACAGCTGTGTCCCGGAACCCTCCACGACCGCGGACCACCAGGCCAGCAGCTTCGCGTAGTCGGCGGCGGCGAAGCCGATGTTCCAGTAGAGCTGCGGACAGATGTAGTCGATCCAGTTCTCCCGCACCCACCGGCGGGTGTCGGCGTGCAGGTCGTCGTAGGTCTGTACACCGGCCCGGGTGTCCGAGCCGAGAGGGTCGGTCGCCGCGTTGCGCCACACCCCGAAGGGGCTGATGCCGAAGCGGGTGCCGGGCCGGATCTCCCGGATGCGGGCCGCCGTCTCGCGCACCAGCCGGTCGATGTTGTCCCGCCGCCAGGCCGCCCGGTCGGGGAAGGTGCCGCCGTGGGTGTCGTAGGCGGCGGCGTCGTCGAAGGCCTGCCCCGCCACGGGGTACGGGTAGAAGTAGTCGTCGAAGTGGACCGCGTCGACGGGATACCGGCGTACCGCGTCGAGCATCGCGTCCACGACGAAGGCGCGGACCTCGGGCAGCCCGGGGTTGTAGTGGAGTTTCCCGCCGTACGGGACCACCCAGCCGGGGTTCCGGCGGGCCGGGTGCGTGGCGGCGAGCCGGGTGGGGTCGGTGTGCGGGGCGACCCGGTACGGGTTGAACCAGGCGTGCAGTTCCAGGCCGCGGGCGTGGGCCTCGGTGACGGCGGTGCCCAGCGGGTCCCAGCCGGGGTGCGTGCCCTGGGTGCCGGTGAGGTACGCGGACCAGGGCTCGTACGGGGACGGCCACAGGGCGTCGGCCGTGGGCCGTACCTGGAGGATCACGGTGTTGAGCCGGTTGCGGACGGCGGTGTCGAGGTGGGCGATCAGCTCGGCCCGCTGCCGGTCGGCGCTCAGTCCCGGACGCGACGGCCAGTCCCGGTTGGCCACGGTCGCCAGCCACACGCCCCGCATCTCCCCCGCCGCCGCTCCCCGGCCCCCCGCCGCACCCGAGGGACCGGGCCCCGGCCGGGCCTGGCCGGCCGAGGCGGCCGTCATCATCGTCACGGCCGACAGCGCGGCCGTCGCGAACGCCCTGCGTGACACTCGTCCCATTTCACACCCGTCACAAAAGCCGCGATCCGTCCGGTCACGGACCGTTCCGTGCCCAGCATGCCCGACCCGCACGATCGATCATCGATACTTCCGGGTAGCGTGCACGAACGGAGCAGGGCGCCGCGAACCGGCGGCCCTGCCGGAGCCGCAGAGCGAAGTCGCAGGGCCGAGCCGTGGAACAGAGCGGCAGGACAGCGGTAGAACAGCGGTAGAACAGAGCCGTGACAGCGCAGACGGACCGCGCAGGGAAGCGAAGGGGACGGTGTGACCGACATCGAACGCGTCGGAGTGGTGGGCTGCGGCCAGATGGGCGCGGGGATCGCCGAGGTGTGCGCGCGCGCCGGACTGCACGTGATGGTCGCGGAGACCACCGGCGAGGCCCTGGAGATCGGCCGTACCCGGCTGTACAACTCCCTCACCAAGGCAGCCGAGCGCGGCAAGATCACGGCGGAGGAGCTGGAGGCCACCCAGGCCCGGCTGAGCTTCACCACGGACCTCGGCGAGTTCGCCGACCGCGACCTGGTGATCGAGGCCGTCGTCGAGAACGAGCAGGTCAAGACGGAGATCTTCCAGGTGCTCGATCAGGTGGTGACCCGGCCGGACGCGATCCTGGCCTCCAACACCTCCTCCATCCCGCTGGTGAGGCTGGCGGTCGCCACCTCGCGGCCCGACCACGTCATCGGCATCCACTTCTTCAACCCGGCCCCCGTGCAGCAGCTGGTCGAGCTGATCCCCGCGCTCACCACCTCCGAGGGCACGATCAGCCGGGCGCAGATCTTCGCCGAGAAGGTGCTGGGCAAGCACGCGATCCACGCCCAGGACCGTTCCGGGTTCGTGGTGAACGCGCTGCTGATCCCGTACCTGCTCTCCGCGATCCGGATGTTCGAGTCGGGTATCGCCAGCCGTGAGGACATCGACAACGGCATGGAGATGGGCTGCGCCCACCCGATGGGCCCGCTGAAGCTGTCCGACCTGATCGGCCTGGACACGGTGGCCTCGGTCGCGCACTCGATGTACGAGGAGTACAAGGAGCCGCTGTACGCCGCTCCCCCGCTGCTCCAGCGCATGGTCGACGCGGGCCGTCTGGGCCGCAAGAGCGGCTCCGGCTTCTACAGCTACGGCTGAGGGACGCTTCGTGGGCCCGGCACCCCGTCGGGGTGCCGGGCCGTCGGCGTCAGGGCCTGCCGTCCTGGCCGAGCCTGAGGTGGTGCAGCAGCAGTAACGCGGCCGCCATGTTGGCGGCCGGGACCTCGCCGCGGGCGACCAGGTCGGGGACCACCTTCAGCGGCACCCACTCCCGGCGGTCCGACTCGAAGTCGTCCACCGGGTGTCCGACGTACTCGCCCTCGTCGGCCCAGTAGATGTGGTGCCGGGCGTCGGTGAGCCCGTTGGACGGTTCCACGCTCATGAGGTGGTGCAGGGGGCCGGGCCGCCAGCCGGTCTCCTCCTCCAGTTCCCGGGCCGCCGCCCGGACGACGTCCTCGCCGTCCTCGACCACACCGGCCGCGAGCTCCCACCCCCAGCTGTCGGTGATGAAGCGGTGGCGCCACAGGAGGAGGACCTCGTTGGCCTCGTTCACCACCGTGGCCACGGCGACGGGCCGCAGCCGGATGAGGAAGTGGTCGAGATGCCGGCCGTCCGGTAGTACGACATCCGCGAGATTGACGCTGAACCAGCGGTTCGAGTACACAATGTGTTCGTTCTGCTTCGTCCACTGCACGGTTATGCCACCTTCCGCTGAGTAAGGGGCAATATCGCAGCAGCAGTGGTCCGGCAGCAGGCGCACGGGAGGCCGCCCGCGACGCAGCGGACGGCGCGACGCGGGCGCACGGCGCGACCACCTGCGGCGGGCCACCGGAACCACCGGGCACACAGACGAGCCACCGGGCAGGTGCGGCGGGCTACAGCGGTACACGCAGGGCGCCGTCGATGAGTTCGGCCGCCTCACCGGTGCCGGCGCAGCCGTTGCGCACCAGGTGTTCGCGGACGGCGCGCAGTCTGTCGCGCAGCCGCTGCGACTCCATTCCACGGGCCTGCTCGGCCATCTGCACCGCGATGGCGACCGCCTTGTCGGCGTTGCCCTGCCGTAGTTCGATGGTGCTCAGCATGGCGAGCCGGTGCACCCGTCCCCGGTCGTGCGCGGGGGTGTCGACGGCGGCGGCCGCGTGCTCGCCCGCCGCGGCCAGTTCGCCGAGGCTGAGCAGCGCCTCCGCCACCTGCACGTTGACCAGGCCGGGTTGGACATAGCCGGTCTCATCGGGTTCGTGGCCGCGCCGGATGCGCTCGGCGGCCTGCTCGGCGCGGCGGATGCAGGACAGCGCGCTCGTGCCGTCGCCGAGGTGTGCGTACGCCTTCGCCTGCATCGCGTACAGGTCGGAGGCGAGGGCGGGGGTGATGTGCTTGCCCGCGGCGCGCAGCGCGGCCTCCGCGAAGGCGACGGCCTGCCGGTGCTCCCGCATGAACAGCGACTGGTTGACCAGAAGCGCGATCACGTACGCGCCGAGCCCGCGGTCCCCGCTGGCCTTTGCCAGCCGGAGCGCCTGGTGGAAGTAGCGCTGGGCGAGTCCGTGCGCGTCGGAGTCGTACGCGCAGATCCCCGCGACCGCCACCAACCCGCCCGTGGCCCGGTGCAGTTGGCGGCCGGTGGAGTCGGTGTAGCTGCCGCGCAGCAGCGGGGCGGCCTCGGTGTTGAGGAAGCCGACGATGCGGGCGCGGGTCGCGACACCGCCGGCCTTGCGGTACATCTGCTCGTAGTGGGAGCGGGCGGAGCGCAGCATGTCCAGGTCGCCCGGCGTGACCCGGTGCCGGCCACCGCGTGAGACGTCCACGTCCTCGGGCGGGTTCTCCCACTCCCAGACGGGCATCACGGCGGGGGTGCCGGTGACCGCGGGTGCGCCCAGGAGGTGCGGGCGGCGCTGCTGGTCGGAGCGCCACAGTGCGGTGGCCCGCTCGACGAAGCCGGAGAGCGAACCGGAGTGCGGGGCGGACGGTCCGCCGGGGACACCGAGGCCGATGTCGTCGAGGGTCACCTGGCGGTGCAGCCGGACGGCCAGGACCTCGCAGATCAGGTCGGGCACCTGGCCGCGGGGCCGCTGCCCCTTCAACCAGCGGGCCACGGCGGTGTGTTCGTACCTGAGTGACAGTCCGCGCGCCCGGCCGGCCTGGTTGACGTGTGCGGCCAGGCCGGCATGCGAGATGCCGGCCTCGTCCAGGACCGCGTCGAGCAGGGTGTTGGGCTGCATGGGGTCCCCCGGGGGATCGGTGTCGACAGAGTAGTGGCCGGGTGTTCACACGGGGTGTGACCGGAGTGCCCGAATCCGCAGTGTGTGCGCGCTGTCGCGGAGAGTTTCCGGACGGTTGACTGAGGTGCCTCGAAAGAGGCCGGCCGGGCCGCCGGCTCCCCCTCGTACAGTGCGGCGGCCCGTGTCAGCGCCGTCCGCCCAGCTGCCTGCCCGACACTCCGCGGCGGGGCGGACGGCCCCGCCGGCCGTCCGCGTCCGCTGCGGGGACGCACGGCTATGCGGGGAACTGCTGAGGGCTCGCCGCACGCGGGTCCGTCGTGACCGGCCGCGGGGATTGTGCCGCGGTCGAGGGGGCGCGCGGAGGCGGGCGCTCGTTCCTGAGGACCATGAGGGCGATGTCGTCCTGGGGTGAGCCGCCGGTGTGGCGGGTCAGTGCCGTGAGGACCGTGCGCAGGACCGCCTGCGGTGTGCGCGGTGTCTCGCGCGCGGCCGCGGCGAGCACCTCCGGCAGCGGGAAGAAGCGGCCTTCGGCGTCCCGTGCGTCCTCGGCTCCGTCCGTGTGCAGGACGAGTATGTCACCGGGCAGCAGTCGTCCGCAGGGGACGGTGGGGAGCTCGGCGGGCAGCGGGAACGGGCCCAGCGGCGGGTGCGGATCGGCGCGGGCGAGCGGTTCGGCCCGTGTGCCGCTCAGCAGATGGGGCCAGGGGTGGCCGCAGTTGAGCGCCCGGACCTGCCCGTCCGGGAGGATCTCGAGGAGCAGTACGGTGACGAACTCCTCGGCGACCTGATGGCCGTCGGCGGCGGCGCCGACGGCCGGCGCAGGCCGCTCGGCGCGGGCCCGCTCCCGCAGGTGCCGGTCCATCGCCCGCTCCAGTCGGCGCAGCACTCCGGCCAGGTCGGGTTCGTCGTACGCGGCCGCGCGGAAGCTTCCGAGGACGGCGGTGACGGTGGGAGCGGCACCGGGTCCGTGTCCGCGGACGTCGCCGATGACCGCCCGTACGCCGTGCTCGGTGGCGAGCACCTCATACAGATCGCCGCCGAGCCGGGCGATCCGGTCGGCGGACAGCTGGACGGCGGCGACCGTCAGTCCGTCGACGCGCGGCGGCGGCAGCAGCCTCCACTGCGCGGTGCGGGCGATCGTGCGGGTCCGCCGCAGCTCCCGCAGCAGGCTCTGCCCGACGTGCAGCGCCAGTCCGGTGCCGATGGTGCTCAGGGCGGTGGGCGGCAGTCCGCGGGCGAGCGCCCGGCGCAGCGGGCAGCGGTCGGGATTCCATGAGGTGGTCCTGGGCCGCCCTGTGCGGGGCGGCCCAGCCTTGAAGCGGATCATGCCGATGGCCCCCCATTGTGGCCCAGACAGCGCAGACCGGCCTCGGAGAGGCCGGTCTGATTCTTTCGACCACACGATCCGATCCGGAGGTATCGCCCGAAAAGTCACCCGAACGAGTGAGGTAACTGGTGGTAACAGATGCGAGAGAGACCTACGGGACCTAAGGGACTCCAGGGGCGCACGGAAACACGAGTACCCCACGAGAACTCAGGGACCGGCCCCGAAGAGCCGGCCCCTGAGAGGAACCACTAGCCGCGAAGGACCGCCCCGGTGCGCTCTCCCGCGAGGGCGACCGCCGTCTCCCGGGCCGCGGACGCCTCGTCGACCGTCAGCGTCCGGTCGGGCGCGCGGAACCGCAGCGCGTACGCCAGGGACTTGCGCCCCTCACCCAGCTGCCCGGCGTTCTCGTACACGTCGAACAGGCGGATGGACTCCAGCAGTTCGCCGGCGCCCTCACGCAGTGCCGCCTCGACGTCCGACGCCGGCACGAACGCGTCGACGACCAGCGCGACGTCCTGCGTGGCGACCGGGAAGGTGGAGATGCCCGGCGCCTGCGGGGTCTCGTCGCCGGCCTGCTCCAGGACGTCCAGGTCGAGCTCCATCGCGCAGCTGCGCGCGGGCAGGCCCAGGGTCTTCAGCACGCCCGGGTGCAGCTCTCCGGCGTGCCCGATCACCCGCTCGGTGCCGTCGACGACGACCGCCAGCTCGGCGCAGCGGCCCGGGTGCCACGGGCCGTACTGGCCCTTGCGCACGACGAGTTCGGCGCCCGCCTCGGCGGCGACGGTGCGGGCGGCCTCGATCGCGTCGGCCCAGTCGGCCGGGCGGCCCGCGCCCCACCAGCCGGCCTGCTCGCGGGCACCGGCGAGGACCGCGGCCACGTGCCGCGGCTGGTCCGGCAGCGCCGCGTCGAGGCCGGCCAGCTCCTCGTCGGTGGGCCGCCGGTCCACCGGCAGCCGGGCGGCGGTCCGCTGCTCCTCGCGCGGGAAGAAGACCAGGCCGGTCTCGAACAGGGCCAGGTCGTGCGAGCCGCGTCCGTCGTTGCGCCGCAGCGCGCCGAGCAGGCCGGGCAGCAGCGAGGTCCGCAGCGCGGGCTCCTCGTCGTTGAGCGGGTTGGTCAGCCTCACCACCCGGCGGGCCGGGTCGTCGGCGTCCAGGCCGAGCTGGTCGAAGACCTGCTCACTGACGAACGGGTAGTTCGGCGCCTCGACGTATCCGGCACCCGCCAGGGCCCGGCCGATCCGGCGGTGCAGCCGCTGCCGGGAGGTCAGCCCGCGGCCGGCGGGCGGCCTGGGCAGCGTGGCGGGCAGGTTCTCGTAGCCCTCGAGCCGGACGACCTCCTCGGCCAGGTCGTTCGGGTCGGTCAGGTCGGGCCGCCAGGACGGCACGGTGACGATCAGCTCGTCCTGGCCGTAGACGTCGCAGCCGACCTGCTGGAGGCGGCGTACGACGGTCTCGCGGCCGTAGGCGACACCCGCGACCTTGTCCGGGTGGTCGGCCGGGATGGTGATGGTGTGCGGCGCGGTCGGGGCGATGACCTCGGTGACCCCGGCTTCGGCGGTACCGCCGGCGAGCAGCATCAGCAGGTCGACCGTGCGCTGCGCGGCAGCGGCGGTGGCCTGCGGGTCGACTCCCCGCTCGAAGCGCCGGGACGCCTCGGAGGACAGCTTGTGCCGGCGGGCCGTGCGCGCGATCGACACCGCGTCGAAGTGCGCGGCCTCGATCACCACGTCGGTTGTGGTGTGCTCGACGGTGGGGGTCCCCCCGGTCGAGTCTGTTCGAGACCGGGGGAGGTCGGCGATCTCCGTGTTGGCGCCGCCCATGACGCCGGCGAGCCCGATCGGGCCGCGCTCGTCGGTGATCACCAGGTCCTCGGCGTCGAGGGTGCGCTGCACGCCGTCGAGGGTGGTGAGCTTCTCGCCCGGCTCGGCCCGGCGGACGCCGACGGTGCCCTGGACCAGGGAGCGGTCGTAGGCGTGCAGCGGCTGGCCGAGCTCCAGCATCACGTAGTTGGTGACGTCCACGGCGAGGGAGACCGGGCGCATGCCGGCCTTCTGCAGCCGGCGCCGGAGCCAGATCGGGGAGCGCGCCTCGGGGCTCAGGCCGGTCACCGTACGGGCGGTGAAGCGGTCGCAGCCGGCCGGGTCGGAGACCTTCACCGGGTAGCCGAAGGCGTTCGGTCCGGGCACGTCGAGCAGGGCCGGGTCGCGCAGCGGCAGGCCGTAGGCGGTGGCGGTCTCGCGGGCCACGCCGCGCATCGACAGGCAGTAGCCGCGGTCCGGGGTGACGGCGATGTCGAGGACCTCGTCGACCAGCTCCAGCAGCTCGATCGCGTCCTTGCCGACCTCGGTCTCCGGCGGCAGCACGATGATGCCCTCGCTGCCGTCGTCGCCCATGCCCAGCTCGTCGCTGGAGCAGATCATGCCGTGCGAGACCTTGCCGTAGGTCTTGCGGGCGGCGATCGCGAAGCCGCCGGGGAGCGTGGCCCCGGGCAGGACCACGACGACCTTGTCGCCGGCCGCGAAGTTGCGGGCGCCGCAGACGATCTCCTGGGGCTCACCGGTGCCGTTGGCCTGGCCGACGTCGACGGTGCAGAAGCGGATCGGCTTCTTGAAGCCCTCCAGCTCCTCGATGGTCAGTACCCGGCCGACGACCAGGGGACCCTTGAGGTCGGCTCCGAGGTGGTCGACCGTCTCGACCTCGAGGCCGGCCGAAATGAGTTTGGCCTGGACGTCGCGGCCGGTCTCCGTCGCCGGCAGGTCGACGTACTCCCGCAGCCAAGAAAGCGGGACCCGCATCAGATCTCCATCCCGAACGGCCGGGTGAACCGGACGTCACCCTCGACCATGTCTCGCATGTCCTCGACGTTGTGGCGGAACATCAGCATCCGCTCGATGCCGAACCCGAAGGCGAATCCGCTGTACTTCTCGGGGTCGACGCCGCAGGCGGTGAGCACCCGCGGGTTGACCATGCCGCAGCCGCCGAGTTCGATCCAGCCCTCGGAGGAGCAGGTGCGGCAGGGGCGGTCGGGGTTGCCGACGGACTCGCCCCTGCAGACGTAGCAGAGCATGTCCATCTCGGCGCTCGGCTCGGTGAACGGGAAGAAGTTCGGCCGCAGCCGGGTCTTCATGCTCTCGCCGAACAGCGACTGCACCATGTGGTCCAGGGTGCCCTTGAGGTCCGCCATGGTCAGGCCCTCGTCGACGGCGAGGAGTTCCACCTGGTGGAAGACGGGGGTGTGGGTCGCGTCCAGCTCGTCGGTGCGGTAGACGCGGCCGGGGCAGATCACGTAGACCGGCAGTTCGCGGTCGAGCAGGGTGCGGGCCTGCACGGGCGAGGTGTGCGTGCGCAGCACGACGCCGGACTCGGTGCCGCCCTTCGGGCCCTGCACGAAGAAGGTGTCGTGCTCGCCGCGGGCCGGGTGGTCCGGGCCGATGTTCAGGGCGTCGAAGTTGAACCACTCTGCCTCGACCTGCGGGCCCTCGGCGACCTCGTAGCCCATGGCCACGAAGATGTCCTCGATGCGCTCGGACAGCGTGGTCAGCGGGTGCCGGGCGCCGGCCGGTACCCGGTCGTGGGGCAGTGTGACGTCCACTGCCTCCTCCACCAGTACGCGTGCGTCGCGCTCGGCCTCGAGCTCGGTCTGGCGGCCGGCGAGGGCCTTGTTCACGGCACCGCGCGCCTGGCCCACGCGCTTGCCCGCGTCGGCCTTGGCGTGCGGGGGCAGGGCGCCGATCTCGCGGTTGGCGAGAGCCAGCGGGGAGGTGGCGCCGGTGTGGGCGACCTTGGCCTCGTGGAGCGCGTCGAGGGAGTCCGCGGCGGCGAAGGCGGCGAGCGCCTCGTCCCGCATGCGCTCGATCTCTTCCGGTTTCAACGCCTCGACCTCTACTGGGTCGTACGACTTATTGGGTGCCGACATCTCTTCCCGTACTTCCGTTCAGCTGGCTGATGGTCCCCGTCACCGGCTCGTGGACGAAGCGTCTCTCGTCTGCGGGACACAATGGTGGCCAGAGGCCGAGTCTAACGGGGTGGGGGCGGGCGAATGCGCCCGTGGGACCCTGGGTGCGCTCTAGGTGAGATACGCCGGGGCCGCCACGGGCAACGTAAATCGGAGTTCCGCGCCGCCGCCGCGGGCGCGGCCGACGGTGATGGTGCCGCCGTGGGCCTCGACGATGCCCTTCACGATGTAGAGCCCGAGGCCGGTGCCGCCGCGCTTGCTGCCCCGCCAGAAGCGGGTGAAGACGCGGTTCATGGACTCCTCCGGGATGCCGGGCCCCTCGTCGCTCACGGTGACCGACGTGGCCGCGTGCTCGCCGTTCTCCCGGTCCCGGGGGGACGCCGAGGGCGTGATGTCGATGGTGACGGTTCCCTCGCCGTGGCGCACGGCATTTTCCAGCAGGTTGCTGAGCACCTGGTCGACCTTGTCGGGGTCGGCCCACAGGGCGGGCAGGGGGTGCTGGATCCGCAGCAGGAACCGGTCGGCGGGCTGTCCGGCGGCGACGTACGCCTGGATGTGCCGTCCGACGGCCGTGCCGATGTCGACGGGCTGGCGGCGCACCTCGAGGCGCCCGGAGTCGATGCGGGAGATGTCGAGGAGTTCGGCAATGAGCCGGGTGACGCGGTCGGCGTCGGCGTCGACGGTCTCCAGCATCAGCTGTTTCTGCTCGTCGGTGAAGCGCTCCCACTTCGCGAGCAGGGTGGCGGTGAACCCCTTGACGGAGGTGAGCGGGGAGCGCAGTTCATGGGCGACGATGGCGATCAGTTCGGCGTGGCTGCGTTCGGTGCGGCGCCGGGCCTCGGTGTCGCGCAGGGAGACCACGACCCGGTGGACCGGGCCGGTGGGGCGGGTGCGGACGTAGCGTGCCGAGACGAGGACCTCCCGGCCGCCGGGCAGCAGCAGATTGCGCTCGGGCTGACTCACCCGGATGGCGAGACCGCCGTAGGGGTCGGTCAGCTGCCACCAGCGCCGACCCTCCAGGTCCTCCAACGGCAGGGCCGCGTCGAGGCGTTGCCCGAGGGCCTGCTCGGCGGGGACGGCGGTGATCCGGGCGGCCGCCGTGTTGAAGCAGATCACCCTGCCGTGCTCGTCGGCGACGACGAGTCCGTCGGGCAGCTGGTCGGGATCGATGCCGAGCTCGGCGGGGCCGGCGGACCGGGGCGCGGGCGGGTGCGCCGCTTCCGGTGCTCCCGGTGCGCTGCTCGTGCCGACGGTCATCCCCGTACCCCACCTCTCAGAACTCCCTCGGGGTGCCCCGCGCTTTCGGCGGGTGCCCCGGTCCGGGCGGAGCCGGGAGCCTGGGGTACGGCCGAAAGCTTGGGGAAGGGTCCCCGGGCAGGTCACCCTACTAGCTCTCGGTGACGGAGCGGCACCCTCCGGCGGCGCGCTGTGCACGCGCCGACGCGTAGAGACATACGGCGGCGGCGGTGGCGAGGTTCAGACTCTCGGCCTTTCCGTGGATCGGGACGCGGACGACGGCGTCGGCGAGCGCGCGGGTCTCCTCGGGGAGGCCCCACGCCTCGTTGCCGAAGAGCCAGGCGGTCGGCCCGCCCATGGTGCGCCGGTCGAGTTCGTCGTCGAGGTCGCGGTCGCCCGCGCCGTCCGCCGCCAGCACCCGTACCCCGGTGTCCCTGAGGGCGGCCACGGCTCGCTCGACGGGGACGCCCACGGCGACGGGCAGGTGGAACAGCGACCCGACGGAGGCGCGTACGGCCTTGGGGTTGTACAGGTCGACGGAGGCGTCGGTCAGGACGACGGCCTCGGCGCCGGCCGCGTCGGCGCACCGCAGTACGGTGCCCGCGTTGCCGGGGTCGCGCACGTGCGCGAGGACGGCGACGAGCCGGGGCCGGGCGGCGAGGATCTCCTCGAAGGGGGTGTCCAGGAAGTGGCACACCCCGACGAGGCCCTGCGGGGTGACCGTGGTGGAGATGTCGGCGATGACCTGCTCGGGGGCGAGGTGGACGCGGGCGCCGGCGTCCCGCGCGGCGCCGATGATGTCGGCGTACCGCTCGGCGGCCTCCGGCGTGGCGAACAGTTCGACGAGCGTGGCGGCGCCGGTGGGCCGGTGGACGCCGTCCCGGCCGGCCGTGGCCCGGTGCACGGCGGCCTCTCGTACGGCCTGCGGCCCCTCGGCGAGGAACAGCCGCTCCTTGCCCCGGAAGTTCCGCTTGGCCAGCCGCCGCGCGGCGGACACGCGGGGCGAGCGGGAGGAGATCAACTCGGGGGTGGCGGGGGGCATTCGGTTCACTTTCGCTCGCAACTTCCGCACAGACGACGGACCCGCAGGCAGCGCCTACGGGTCCGTCGGGTCACGCCGGATCAGGGCCGGCGCGGCGTCACGCGGCCTTGGGCGCGTTCACGTCGGACGGCAGCGCCTTCTGCGCGACCTCGACGAGCGCGGCGAAGGCGGTGGCGTCGTTCACGGCCAGCTCGGCCAGGATCTTGCGGTCGACCTCGACGTTCGCGGCCTTCAGACCCTGGATGAAGCGGTTGTACGTGATGCCGTTCGCGCGGGCAGCGGCGTTGATGCGCTGGATCCACAGCTGGCGGAAGTCACCCTTGCGCTTCTTGCGGTCGTTGTAGTTGTAGACCAGCGAGTGGGTGACCTGCTCCTTGGCCTTGCGGTACAGGCGCGAACGCTGACCGCGGTAGCCGGAGGCCTGCTCGAGAATCGCCCGGCGCTTCTTGTGGGCGTTGACTGCCCGCTTGACGCGTGCCACTTGTTTAACTCCTTGTAGCGGGGCCGCGGTTGTTACTCACACGGCCCGAAATCGATTGGGTCCCGGTCCTGACGTGCCTACGGCGCCTGGGCGCCGTGGAGTCACTTGCCGAGAAGCTTCTTGATCTTCTTGGCGTCGCCCGGGGCCATCTCGGCGTTGCCGGTGAGGCGACGCGTCACACGGGACGACTTGTGCTCGAGCAGGTGGCGCTTGCCGGCGCGCTCGCGGAGCACCTTGCCGGAGCCGGTGACCTTGAAGCGCTTGCGGGCACCGCTGTGCGTCTTGTTCTTCGGCATAGCGCCGTTATCTCCTCGTCGGTGGCGCTCCGATGCCCGGTCACGAAAACCGGGCACGGTGGAGCGTCGTACTTGTTTCGGTTATGTCCTGAGGGGCGGGCCCCCTGGGATCACGCCTCGGCGGCGGCCTGGGCCGGCGCTTCGGTTTCCACGTCGTGGTCGTCGTGGGTTTCCACGTCGTGGTCGTCGTGGTCACCCTCCGCGGCGTTCTGCGAGCGGCCGGGGTGGGCCTTCGCGTCCGCCTTTCGGGCTTCCTGCGCCTGGCGGGCCTCGGCCATCGCCTCGGTCTTCTTCTTGTGCGGACCGAGAACCATGATCATGTTCCGGCCGTCCTGCTTCGGGTTCGACTCGATGAACCCGAGGTCCTGGACGTCCTCCGCGAGCCGCTGCAGCAGTCGGTAGCCCAGCTCGGGCCGGGACTGCTCGCGACCACGGAACATGATCGTGATCTTGACCTTGTCGCCCTGCTTGAGGAACCGGACGACGTGACCCTTCTTGGTGTCGTAGTCGTGCGGGTCGATCTTCGGCCGGAGCTTCATCTCCTTGATGACCGTGTGCGCCTGGTTCTTGCGCGCCTCACGGGCCTTCATGGCCGACTCGTACTTGAACTTCCCGTAGTCCATGAGCTTGCACACGGGCGGGCGGGCGTTCGCCGCGACCTCGACCAGGTCCAGGTCGTACTCCTGCGCAAGCTCCAGTGCCTTGGCCAGCGGGACGATGCCCACCTGCTCGCCACTGGGACCGACAAGTCGCACCTCGGGAACGCGAATCCGGTCGTTGATGCGGGGCTCGGCGCTGATGGATCCTCCTCGATAGCACCTACACGACGGTCTGGCGGACAGCCGCGTAACGTCTGTATTTCGTTAGACCTAACCGCGCCGAAGCAACAAAAATGCCCCGGACGATCACAGGCGGGGCTCCTCGAACTACCGGAACACCGCCGCGGTCACCGCGGGGCGCACTTTCGGGCGGATCGCCGCTGAACGGCACCGCCTGACCGGTGACCTGTCATCCTCAGGGACGATCAGGTGGGAGTTCGAAAACCTCCACTTGTGGGCCGGGCTCGCGTGCCGTGGGCAGACGGGTCCGACCGGTCGTTACACAAGGTTAGCAGCTTCCGTAGGGGTGCGCTAACCGTTCGTCCCGTACTTCTCCGCTGTGCCTCCTGCTGTCAAGAGGACACGCACCTGGCCCTATCGTGTGGGGCATGAGTGAGACCTCCCCCTCGGACACCCCCGAGAGCACCGACAGCCCCGACTTCGACGCCATGACCCGGGACATCGCCGAGGTCCCGGCGGTCGAGGTGATCGTGACCGTCGCCGTCAACCTGATGAGCGCCGCCGCGGTGAAGCTCGGACTGACCGAGGAGGGCGACCAGCACAAGGACCTGGACGAGGCCCGCAAACTGGTGCACGCGCTGGCCGGCCTCCTGGACGCGTCCGCGACCGAGATCAGCTCCTTCCACGCGGCGCCGCTGCGTGACGGCCTGAAGTCGCTCCAGCTGGCGTTCCGCGAGGCCTCGCTCGTCCCGGACGAGCCGGGGCAGGGCCCGGGCGAGAAGTACACGGGCCCGCTCTACGTCTGAGAGGTCCGGCCCCGTCAGGGGCGTACGTAGAAGGGCTCGCCCGGCGGCGTCGCCTCGGCCGGCAGTACTGCCAGGTCGAGGCCGCGCACCAGGCGGGCCCTCAGTGTCTCGTCGGCGGCGAGGCGTCGTGCCACGGACCTGGCCGCCTCGGCCACGGGCGCGGCGGGGTCGAGAACCAGGGCGAGGGTGCCGTCGGCCTGCCCCGGCCCGAGGTGGGCGCGCAGCACGGCGGGCTCCGCGGCGACGACCGCGCGCAGGGCTTCGGTGACCGCGGGGTCGGCCAGCGGGTCGGTCGTCGTACGCCCCTCGGCGAGCGCGAGCAGCAGCGGCCCGGTCAGCTCGAAGGGCACGGGCCCGGCCAGGTCCAGTACGACCGTGTCGGCCTTCTCGTGCGCGGCGGCCTGCAGGGCCTGGTGCAGCGGTACGGCGACGGGGCGGGCCTGCGGGTCCCAGCGGGCGAGCGAGTCGGTGGAGGTGAACGCGGGCAGCGCGGTGCGGTGGCCCGCCTTCAGGGTGGGGACGGCCATGTCGCTGGTCTTCTCGCGGCGCAGCCCCCGCTCGTCCTCCTCGACCTCGCCGAGCACGGCCACCACGGGGACCAGCAGCCGGGTGCCCTTGAGCGCTTCGAGTACCGGGGTGACGGCGTTGCCGTCCTCGGCCCACGCGGCGAGTGCCGCGCTCAGCCGGGGGTCGGCGGAGCCGTCGTCGTCGCTGTAGGCCGGGTCGGGAATGTTCTTGTTCGCCACGGTCCTCGAGCCTATCGGCCGTCGGTGGCGGGCTCGGACCGGGGCGGTCGAGAAGCGGGAGGACAGAAGGTGCGGAAGGCGCGGGAGGTGCCGGTGAGGTCCGACGGGCTGGGGAGGCGACTGACGGCCGCCATGACGGCGGGGTCGGTGCTCACCGGGGAGGACGGCGCCGAGGTGTCGGTGGGGGTCCTGGACCCGGTTGCCGCGGTCGGCGTCTGTCACGGTGACCGGGCGTTCGTCACCGCGAGCATCGTGAAGGTCGACATTCTGGCGGCGCTGCTGCTCGGGGCGCAGGACGCGGGACGGGAGCTCACCGGGGAGGAGCGTGCGGACGCCGCCGCGATGATCGAGCGCAGCGACAACCACTCGGCGTCGGCGCTGTGGCGCTCGATCGGGCGGGCGGCCGGGCTCGACGCGGCGAACGCCCGCTTCGGACTCACCCGGACCACGGGCGGCGACGGCCCCCGGTGGGGGCTGACCCGGACCACCGTCGCCGATCAACTCCTGCTGCTGCGGCAGGTGTTCGGGGCCAGGGCGGACTCGGAGCTGACCGGGGCCTCGCGGGCGTACGTGCGGGGGCTGATGGCGGGGGTGGTCGCGGACCAGGCGTGGGGGGTGCCGGTCGTGGCGGACGGCTCCCTGGCGGACAGGGGTCCGGGGGACGGCTCGGGGTGGGCGGTGAAGAACGGCTGGGTGCCGCGCGACGCGACCGGGCTGTGGGCCGTGAACAGCGTCGGACGCGTCACGGTCGGCGTCCGGGACCTGCTGGTGGCCGTGCTGTCCGACGGCAACGCGACGATGGCTCGGGGCGTCGCGCTGGTGGAGGCGGCGGCACGGGCGGCGGTGTCGGTGTTCACGGGGGACGACGCGCACCGCGCCGGCTGACGCCCGGCGACGCCGCCTCGGTCCTCGGGAAGCCGGGGGTACGGGCGGGCCCGGACACGTCCGAGGACGTCTAGACGTCCTCTCGGCTCGTGCGGCGGCCGCGCCACAGGACGACCGTGGCGACCAGCAGGACGCCGCCCGCGCCGCCCGCCAGGGGTGCGGCCCAGTCGGCGGTGTCGCCGTCGGATTCGGCGGTCTCGGGGCCGGGGCCGAAGTGCTTGTCGCCGTGGGCCACCGGTTTCAGGCCCTCGGGCTTCAGCCGGGCCGCGGCCTCGATGGCGGCGGCCGGGTCGACGAAGCCGAAGCCGCGGGAGTCGTCGCGGCCGTCGGCGGGGGCGTTGCGGGCGGTGTCCTCCAGCAGGCTCTTGAGCTGGGCCGGGGTCAGGTCCGGGTGGGCCGCCCTGACCAGGGCGACGGCGCCGGAGACGAACGCCGCGGCGGCGCTGGTTCCCCAGCCCTCGTAGTACTTGCGGTCGGGGTCGGCGATGATCACGTCGACGCCCGGGGCGCTGACCGTGGCGTACCAGCGCCGGGTGGAGAACGGGGCGCGGGTGCCGTAGCGGTCGACGGCGGTGACGGCGATGACGCCGGGGTAGGCGGCCGGGTAGGAGACGCGGTCGCCCTTCTCCCCGCCGTTCCCGGCGGAGGCGACGACGGCCACGCCTTTGCGGAGGGCGTACTGGATGGCCTCGTCCTCGCCGGACTCGGGGTGCGCGGAGGCCGAGTCGTCGCCCAGGGAGAGGTTGATGACGTCGGCGCCGTGGTCGGCGGCCCAGCGGATGCCCTCGGCGAGGGCGTTGCCGCGGGTGCGGCGGGCCTCGGCGCGGGACGGGTCACCGTCCTCCAGGATCACCCGGACGGGGAGGATCTTCGCTCCGGGCGCGATACCCAGGACACCCTCGGCGTTCCCGGGGCCGTGTCCGTGACCGGCGACGATGCCCGCCATGGCGGTGCCGTGCCGGGCCCAGGCGCGGTCGCCGGATTCGGCGCCGAAGCCGACCAGGTCCTTGCCCTCGAGGACGTTGCCGGCGAGGTCGGGGTGGTCGGCGTCGACCCCGGTGTCCAGGACGGCGACGACGACGCCGTCGCCCTGGGTGGTGCGCCAGGCCTCCTGGGTGTGCAGGGCGTCCAGGCTCCACTGCCGGGCGCGGATGCCGTCGGCGTGCGCGGCGGTGACGGGGAGCAGGGCGAGGGTGGCGGCGAGGAGGGTGCTCAGGGTCGCGGCCCTGGCGGTCGCGGTCCTCATGACGGCTGCTCCGTGGTCGTGCCGACGTTCTTGCGCAGGCCGCGTTCGACGCGGTCGGCCAGGCCCCGTGCCTCGTGGCCGAGGCCCGCCTGGGCGGGGGCGCTGGTGGCGCCGGACTCCATGGCGTCCTGGGCGGGCTGCGGGGTCTCGACGGCACGGCCGTCGGCCCAGCCGGAGACGGCGTAGACGACGACGGGGGCGTCGGTGAGGACGGAGATCGCCCAGGAGGCACGCTGCCCGGCGCCGAAGTCGGCGGCGGCGGTGCCCTTCGCGGGATACGGGAGGGGTACCAGGTCGGTGCGGCGGTCCAGGCGTTCCTTGGCGACACGGTCGGCGAGGGCGGCCGTGCCGGCGGCGTCGGCCTCGGTGAACAGCAGGCCGACGGTGGTGACGTGGCTCTGGGTGGCGTCGGTGTAGGTGGCGCGCAGCAGGCGTTCGCAGCCGAGGGGGGCGAACAGCTTGCGCAGCAGGGGGTCGAAGGCGTCCTCGCAGCCGCTGTCCGGGGCCACGGCTATCCGGGTCCAGAGCCGGTCGGCGTCGCCGGGGCCGGCGCCCTTGCCCTGCACGGTGGGCGGGAACAACTGGTCGACCGGGACGCTGTGCCACAGGCTTTTGGCGGCGGTGAAGCCGCTGGGGGCACCCGTCTCACCGGAGTCCCCGGCGAGCCAGCTCCCGGTGACCGCGCCGCCTATCAGTCCTGCCCCGAGGACGAGGCAGACCGCGGCGGCCACGATCTGGGACCGGTTCCGCTGTCCGAGGAGCCGTGGCCGGGCCTGCTCGTCGTACCCCTCGGGCCGCCCGGGCGACACGGCGGGCCGGCGGGGGCCGAAGGCGCCGCCGGGTGTCATGGGACCGCTCCAGGAGAGCGTGGGGTCGGGGGAGCCCGACCGTGGGGCCGGGGTCCAGGCGTCGTCCGGTGCCGGGCGGGGCGGCGGCATGGCCGACCGGGGCGGGGCGACCGTGCGGGGGGCCGGTTCGGCGGGTGCGGGCGCGGATGCGGCTATCGGGCGCAGGCGGGTGGTCGTCTCCGACGGGGTTTCGGCGGGGGTGTCCCGGTGCCGGACGGCGGGGCGGGGCGCGGGGTGCCGCGGCACGGCGGTCGAGCCGCTCGGGGCGGTGCCCGCGGACGGTGTCCCCCGGCCGACGGCCGGCGGCGTGTCCGGGAAGCGGGCGGAGGCCTGCGGCGGGGGCGGCGGTGTGCCGTCCGGGCCGGGCGCACCGGCTGTCGGTCCGCCGGTGTCGAAGCGCGGGAACCGGGGCCGGGGCGGCGCGGAGTCGGAAGACGAGGGGCCGGAACGCGGAGGGCCGGAACGCGGAGGGCCGAAGGGCGAGGAAGCGGCGGGCGACGGTGCCGTCGGCCGGCGTATGTCGAACGCGCCCGTTCCGCCCGCGGTCCTGCCCTTGGGCCGGGCCGGCGCGGTGTCGTTCGCCGGTCCTCCGGCGGGTGCTTCCGGGGGCGTCTCCTCGGCGCCGGTTTCCGGCTGCCGGGTGTCGTCCGGTCCGCCCGGCGGGTGGGTCGGGCGCGGCGGCGTGGGCGGTGGCGGAGGGGTCGTGGGGCGCGGAGGGCGGGAGGCGCGCTGCGCTTCCGTACTCATGCACCCCCCGTTTCGTCGTGCCCGGACCGTTTTCTCGCGGCGGGCCGGTCTCCGCCGCCGGGCCCGGTACGAGGCCGTCCCGGGCAGAGATACCCGTACGGGTGGAGCGTCATCCCGGCACGAGCCTTCGTCCGGCGTGATTCTGCCGGGCGTGCGCGTCACTCTACGGCGTGATCCCGATCGAACGGGAACCAGTCGGCAGGCCCGCGGCATCTGCCCGGAACATCCCCCTACCCTGCGGTAATCCTGTCTGGCAGGCTTCGTTCATGACTGTGCGCGCCTTGGACCGGGCCCGTTACGACCAGGCCACCGCCCATCTCGACGCCCCGCTCGCGATCGTGGATCTGGACGCCTTCGACGCCAACGCGGACGATCTGCTCCGCCGGGCCGGTGGGAAACCGGTCCGGGTGGCGAGCAAGTCCGTGCGCTGCCGCGCCCTGCTCGAACGGGTCCTCGCCCGGGAGGGTTTCGCGGGGATCATGTCGTTCACTCTCGCCGAGTCCCTGTGGCTGGCCCGCTCCGGTTTCGACGACGTCCTGCTCGCGTATCCCTCCGCCGACCGCGCGGGCTACGCCGAGTTGACCGCCGATCCCAAGGCCGCCGCCGCCGTCACCGTCATGGTCGACGATCCGGCGCAGCTGGACCTGATCGACGCCGCGCGCGCGGGCGGCGGTGAAGTGGTACGGGTCTGCCTGGAGTTGGACACCTCGCTGAAGCTGCTCGGCGGCCGGGTGCGGGTCGGGGCGCTGCGTTCCCCGCTGCACTCCCCCGCCCAGGTCGCCGAGACGGCACGCGCGGTGGTCCGGCGCCCCGGGTTCGAACTGGTGGGGATCATGGCGTACGAGGGCCATGTCGCGGGCGTCGGTGACGCGGTGGCCGGGCAGCCGCTGCGCTCCCGGGCCGTGCGGCTGATGCAGGCCGCCGCACGGCGGGAACTGGCCGGGCGGCGTGCGGCGGTGGTGCGGGCGGTACGGGAGGTCGCGCCCGGGCTGGAGTTCGTCAACGGCGGTGGTACGGGCAGTGTGCAGTTCACCGCCGAGGAGGACGCGGTCACCGAGGTCGCGGCGGGTTCGGGGCTGTACGTGCCGCGGCTGTTCGACAACTACACGTCGTTCACCGGGCGTCCGGCGGCACTCTTCGCCCTGCCCGTCGTACGGCGTCCGGGCGTGGGTGCGGTGACGGTGCTCGGCGGCGGCTACCCGGCCTCCGGCACGGCCGGCGCCGACCGGCTGCCGGTGCCCTGGCTGCCCGAGGGGCTGCGCTACGACCCGCGGGAGGGACCCGGCGAGGTCCAGACACCGCTGCTGGGCCCGCCCGCCGACGACCTGCTGATCGGCGACAAGGTGTGGTTCCGGCACGCCAAGGCGGGCGAGCTGTGCGAGCGGTTCGACGCGCTGCGGCTGATCGAGGGCGGCGAGGTGACGGCGACCGTGCCGACGTACCGCGGCGAGGGCATGACGTTCCTCTGACACCGGAGCCCCGGCCCGGCGCGGGGCACGGAACGTGTCACGGGCGGGTACCGACGCTGCTGCCCACTCCGCCGCCCGGATCCGCGTCGCCGACCGCGCGGATGCCCCGGGTGATGCGGTCCATGTCGGACAGGGGCGGGGCGCCCTCGCCGCTCTCGAAGACGTAGCGGACCACGATCGGCGCCTCGGTGCCGACGCTGGACGGGAAGACCATCGACTGCACGTGGCCGCCGGGCCCCTTGCCGGTGGTGACGCGCCAGCGGACGAGGTATCCGGCACGGCCCGCCACCGCGACCGGACCGGACTTGACGACCTCGTGGGACTCGATGCCGCCGTAGGGGCTCTGGTCGAGGGCGTCCTCCTCGAAGGCGTCCTCGGCCGCCTCGGAGACGTCCTCCTCGGCGAGCAGTTCGGGGGACGTCTCGTCGGTCGCGGTCACCGTGCGGGAGACGACCATGCCGGAGCGGCAGACACTGCCCTCGCCGGGGCAGTCGTGGGTGCCGGGGGTGGTCATGACGACGTCGTGCCGGCTGACGTGCTGCGGCCGGACCCAGCCGTCGAGGAGCGGGAAGGTGACGCCGTTGAGCTGGTCCTCGACGACGGTGGGGTCGCCGTCGGACGCGGACTCCGGTGCGGGCGGTGCGGGGCTCTCGCTGCCCGGTGCGGGGGCGGACAGCGTGCCGGTGGGGCCGGTCCTGGTCTCCGGGCCGGTGCCGTCGTCACCCAGCAGCACCGCGCCGGTGACGACCGCGGTGACGAGCACGGCCGCCGCCGCGGTGAGGGCGACGGCCCGGGCACGGCCGGTGCCGCCGGGAGACGGGGGCACCGGCCCGCCGGGGGCGTCGGGGGCACGCCGGTGCCCGGTCCAGGCCGCGCCGTCCCACCAGCGTTCCAGGTGCGGGGCGTGCGGGTCGGGATACCAGCCTGGTGCGGGCGTGATGCTCATCCGAGCACTGTAGGGCGAAGGCCGTCGCGGCCCCTCGTGCGGTGTGACGTGCGCCCCCGGGGTTCCACCGTCCTCGAGGAAACCGTGGCGTGGACGGCAGGAGCTCCGGACGCGGAGGAGCACGGCATGGTGGCCGGACCGCTGCTCGGCATCGGATACGTCTGCGGTGACGAGCGGACTGCCGTCCGCCGACCGGTGGCTGGGCGTGCAGTGGCATCCGGAGCACGCCCCTCGGCCCGGCCTCCCCGGTGTACGGCGGGCAGGTGCCCGGCCGTCAGCCGCGGGTCAGGGTCAGCAGGTCGCGGGCGGGGCCCGTGGGGCGGTGGCCGGTCGGCCAGACCGCGCGGAGGTCGCGGGCCAGGGCGATGCCGTGTACGGGGATGCGGGTCAGACGGCGCATCGCCAGTTCCTCGCCGACGGCCAGCTCGCTGAGGACGGCCGGGCCGGCACCGCTCACCGCCGCGGCCTTCACCGCGGTCGTGGAGGACAGCTCGATCAGCGGGCGGGCCAGACCGCCCAGGGCGGTGTCCAGGACCTGCCGGGTGCCGGAGCCCTTCTCGCGCAGGATCAGCGGGGTGGTCGCCAGCTCCTCGGTGGCGAGCGGGCGACGGCGGCGGGCCCAGGCGTGCGTCGGTGCGGTCACCACGATCAGCCGGTCGTGGGCGATCACCGCGGAGTCCAGGCCCGACGGCACCGTCACCCCCTCCACGAAACCCACGTCCGCCTCGTCCGACAGCAGCCGCTCCGCGACCGACGCGGAGTTCCCCGCCAGCAGCGACACCGCCGTGTCCGGCCGCTGCGAACGCAGCGCGAGCAGCCAGCCCGGAAGCAGGTACTCGGCGATCGTCATGCTCGCCGCCACCCGCAGCCGTGAGTCCCGGCGGTCCCGCAGTGCCTGTGCCCCCGCGTCGAAGGCTTCCGCCGCCTCCACGATCCGCCGGGCCCAGTCGGTGACCAGCGCGCCCGCGTCGGTCAGCCGCGACCCCCGCGGCGAGCGGTCCACCAGGGCCACGCCGAGCTGCCGCTCCATGGACCGGACCCGGCTGCTGGCCGCGGGCTGGGTGATGCCCAGTTCGCGTGCCGCGCCGCCCAGGCTCCCGATCCGTGCCACCGCCAGCAGCAGTTCCAGCGCCCCGAGGTCCGGGACCCGGTGGGCCAGGTTTCCGGCGGTCACGGACCTGGATCCCGCACGGCCGTCGTCCGTCGCACTCATAAGGTCAGCTTATGCCCTGCCGACGGGGTGTCAGCGGCGCGCTGCTCGCAGTTGCCGGGGCAGCACCGTCGCGGCTTTCGCCAACGACGGCCCGTACCAGGTGAGATACCGGCCCCCGACCAGCGCGCACGGCACTCCCGGGAAGGCGTCCGGGCCGTCGTCGGCGGTGAAGCGGTAGGGCTCGTCGGGCAGCACGACGAGGTCGGGGGCCGCCGCGCGCAGAGTGTCCAGAGGGACGCGGGGATAGCGTTCCCGGTGATCCGCGTACAGGTGGTCGACGCCGAGGCGGGACAGCAGGTCGCCGGCGAAGGTGTCCTGGCCCAGCACCATCCAGGGCCGCCGCCAGACGGGCACGACCGCGGTCCGGCGCGTCTTCGGGGGCGCCACGGCGTCCCAGGCGGCTTCGGCGTCGTCCAGCCACCGGGGGCGCGCGTCCACGCCGCACGCCGTGAGCACCCTGGCCAGTTCCCCGAAGGCCTGGGGCAGTGTCCGCACCTCCGTCACCAGCACCTCGAGGCCGGCCGCACGCAGGTCGGCGAGGTCGGACGGGCGGTTCTCCTCCTCGTTGGCGATCACCAGGTCGGGGGCGAGGGCGGCGATCCGCTCCACCTCCGGGTTCTTCGTGCCGCCGATCCGTACGGCGTCGAGATCGGCCGGGTGGGTGCACCAGTCGGTGGCGCCGACCAGGGCGCCGGGAGCGGAGAGCGCCACGACCTCGGTCAGGGACGGGACGAGGGAGACGATCCGCAGGGAACTCATCGGCGCGGCTTGTCCCGGACCGCCTCGATGTGCTCCGCGACGGCGACGACGATCAGCCGGGTCTCCGCGACCGTGGCCCGCCACCGGTGCCGGACGCCTCCGGTGAGGTACAGGGTGTCGCCACGGCCGAGACGGTAGGCGCGGCCCTCCGCCTCGATCTCCACGGCGCCGTCCGCCACGTACATCAACTGGTCGTTGCGGAACTGGAATTCGCGCCCGGCGTCGTGGTCGCCGGTGAACTCGGAGGCGTGCATCTGGTGATGACCGCGCACCAGGGACCGGACGCGCGGTTCGAGCGGCGGCTCGGTGTCCTCCGCGCGGACGACGTCGACGCTGCACGCCGGGTCGGCGGCGGCGAGCAGTTCCACCGCGGTGGTGCGCAGGGCGTCGGCGACCTTCTCCAGAGAGCTCTGGCTGGGGCGCGCGCGCTCGTTCTCGATCTGGCTCAGGAACGGGACCGACAAGCCGCTGCGCTC
Source organism: Streptomyces sp. GDS52 (assembly GCF_052246875.1). Lineage (NCBI taxonomy): Bacteria > Bacillati > Actinomycetota > Actinomycetes > Kitasatosporales > Streptomycetaceae > Streptomyces > Streptomyces sp. GDS52. The sequence continues at coordinate 6,014,287 of NZ_CM125966.1, read as the reverse complement.
GGCCACGACGGCAAGGGTGAGGTCCAGCGCCCGGCGTCGCCGCCGCACGGCCGCGCCCACCCGCAGAGGCTGCTCTTTGTGGTCGCCCATCGCTCCGGCTCCCTCCTTCGCCCGTCGTCCCGTACCCGGTGTGTGCGCCGCTGTCCGGCGCACTCCTTCTTTTGAGCTGTCTGCACCCTACGCATGTTCGGCACACCGTTTCGGACGCCTGTCACGTCGGCGTCATGGGCGAGCGTGCACGGCCCCCGGTTCACGCCGGCCGGTGGCCGGCCCGTTCGGTCCGCTGTGCGCAGCGTGCCAGGTGTTTCCGCCATTGTCGCCCGAAGTGGGGCGGGAGGTCACCGGGAGGTGCCCCGAGGTCCGGGAAGGGTCTCGCGGTGGGTGACGGTCCGGATCCCCACCGTGTCCCGGACGTGTCCGAGGGGCGGCCGGTGGCGGCCGCCGCGGTGGTCACCGCGGCGGCGTCGCCGTCACTGCGGGGTCATGCGCTCCGGCACGTCCGGGTGTTCCTTCAGCCAGGCGGCGACGGCTTCCTCCTCCTTGCCCTGGCCCCGGTCCTTGATCTCCTTCTCGAGCGTGCCGAGTTCGTCCTCGCTCATCGTGAATCCCTTGATCCACTTCGTGAGTTCGGGGTACTGCTCGGGGAACTTCTTGCTCGCGATGGTGTGGATGGTGTTGCTCTCGCCCCAGGCGCCCTCGGGGTCCTTCAGCTTGGTCAGCTCGTACTCGCTGTACGACCAGTGCGGCGACCAGAGGGTGACCGCGATGGGCTCCTTCTTGCTGTAGGCCCGCTTGAGCTCGGCCAGCATCGCCGGCGAGGAGCCGTCGACGACCTTGTACTCCTTGTCCAGGCCGTAGGCCGGCAGGACCTTGTTCTTGAGGAGGTCCATCTGGCCGGTGCCCGGCTCGATGCCGACGATCCGCCCGTCGAACAGGTCGGCCTTGCCCTTGAGGTCCTCGAGCGACGTGACGTCCTTGACGTACGAGGGGACGGAGACCTCCAGCGAGACCGGTTCGTACCAGGTACCGAGGTCGGTGAGTCTGTCCTTGTTCGGCTCGTAGAAGTTCTTCTGGGAGTGCGGCAGCCAGGCGTCGAAGTTGAGGTCGAGATCACCGGTGGAGAGGCCCGTGTAGACCGGCCCGACGTCCATCTGCTTCAGCTTCAGCGTGTAGCCGCGCTTTTCCAGGACGTTCTTCCACAGGTAGGTGATCGCGACGTCCTCCTCCCAGGGGAACCAGGCCACGTCCAGCGGACGCTTCGCCTCGGCGGGAGTGTCACCGGAGCCGGACGACTGCACGGGCGCGAGCTTGTCGACGACGCCCGGGTTGTCCTTCAGCCAGGCGCGGACGGCGTTCTGCTGCTTGCCCTTGCCGGCCCTGTTGATCTCGGCCTCCAGGCTGGTGAGTTCCTCCTCGGTCATCGAGAAGTCCTTCAGCCACTTGCCGACGGTGGGGTGGTCGGCGGTGAAGTCCTTGCGGGCCAGGGAGTGCACGCCGTCGCCCTCGCCCCAGGTGCCCTTGGGGTCCTTCAGCTTCTTCAGGTCGAAGTCGCTGTACGCCCAGTGCGGGGACCAGAGCGTGACGACGATCGGTTCCTTCTTGCTGTAGGCGCGCTTGAGCTCGGCCAGCATCGCCGGCGTGGAGCTGTCGACGACCTTGTACTCCTTGTCCAGGCCGTACTCCTTGACGACCTTGTCCTTCAGCAGGCCCATCATTCCGGCGCTGGACTCGATGCCGGTGATCTTCCCGTCGAAGGTGCCGGCCTCGCCCTTGAGGTCCTCGAGGGAGTCGAAGTCCTCCATGTAGGCGGGCACGGCGAGTTCGAGTGACGTCTCGTCGTACCAGGAGCCGAGGTCCTCGAGCCGGTCGCCGTACTTCTTCCAGTACTCGGCGTGGGTGGTGGGCAGCCACGAGTCCGTCTGGAAGTCGATGTTGCCCTGCGCGAGCGCGGTGTAGAGCGGGCCGGCGTCGAACTGCGTGGCCTCGACCTCGAAGCCCCGCTGCTCCAGGACCTCCTTCCACAGGAAGGTGGAGGCGACGCCCTCGTCCCAGGGGATGTAACCGATGGAGATCTTCTCGCCCTTGCCGACGTTCTTGCCGTCGGCGGTGGTGTCCGTGTCACCGGTGGTGCCGCCGAAGATGCTCATGCCGCCGGCCACCAGGGCGAGGACGACGACGCCGATCACGGCGACCTGCGGACGCGGCCGGTAGGACCAGATCGTGAGTCCCTGCGCGGCACGGGCCTTGGCGGCGGCGCGACGGCCGAGCGGGGACACCTGGGTGCCCAGGGCACTGGTCATGCGGTCGAGGTAGATCGCCAGGATGACGATGGCGAGGCCGGACTCTGCGCCCAGACCGATGTTGAGCTGGCCGATGGCCTCGATGACCGCGCCGCCCAGGCCGCCGGTGCCGACCATGCCGGCGATCGCGGCCATGGAGAGCCCGAGCATGATCACCTGGTTGACGCCCGCCATCACGGTGGGCAGCGCCAGCGGCAGCTGGACCCGCAGCAGGGTGTTGCGGGGCGTGGTGCCGAAGGCCTCGGCCGCCTCCACGAGGTCCTTGTCGACCTGGCGGATGCCCAGCTCGGTCATGCGCACGCCGGGGGCGAGCGCGAAGATCAGGGTGGCGACGATGCCGGGGGCGGGGCCGGTCCCGAAGAAGAGGATCGCCGGGATCAGGTAGATCATCGCGGGCAGCGTCTGCATGAAGTCCAGGACCGGCCGCACGACGGCGCTGACCCGGTCCGAGCGTGCCGCCCAGATGCCCACGGGCACCGCGACGACCAGCGCGATGACGGTGGCGACGATGACCAGCGCCAGCGTGACCATCGAGTCCGCCCACAGCTCCATGGAGTCGAGGAAGGCGAATCCCAGGAAGGTGAGGACACCGGCGAGGGCGCCGCGCAGCCAGAAGGCGATCAACGCGAAGATGCCGCAGAGGATCAGCGGTTCGGGTGCCTGCAGGACGGCGTTGACACCGTCGTAGGCGCCGGTGAAGACGGCCTTGAAGAAGTCGAACAGCCAGGTCACGTTGTCGAGCAGCCAGTCGACGCCGCCGTTGACCCATTCGCCGAGCGGAATCCTAGGCACGGGCCATCACCTTCTCGCCCTTGCCCCGCTGGGAGTCGCAGGTACCGGGGGCGGCCTCCTCGTCGCCGATGAAGCCCACGAGCCGCTGCCGGGGCACGATCCCGACGACCGCGCCCTCGCCGTCGAGGACCGCCACGGGGTGCGCCGCGCGGGCGCTGATCGCGCACAGTTCGGTGAACGGCGTCCGGGGCGTCGCGGTCTCGCAGTCGCAGTCGGCCTCGTCGCCGCGCACCTCCCGGTCCATCACGGCACCGGCGGTCAGCACCCGGGAGCGGTCGACGTCCTGGGTGAAGGAGGCGACGTAGTCGTTGGCGGGACGGATCAGGATGTCCTGCGCGGTGCCGATCTGCACGATGCGTCCGTCACGCATCACCGCGATGCGGTCGCCCAGGCGCATGGCCTCGTTGAGGTCGTGGGTGATGAAGACGATCGTCTTCTTCAGTTTCTTCTGCAGCTCCACCAGCTGGTCCTGCATGTCGCGGCGGATCAGCGGGTCGAGCGCGCTGAAGGACTCGTCCATCAGCAGCAGGTCGGCGTCGGTGGCGAGCGCGCGGGCCAGACCCACCCGCTGCTGCATACCGCCGGACAGCTCGTCGGGCCAGGACTTCTCCCAGCCGGCCAGGCCACACAGGGCGAGCGCCTCGTCGGCGCGGCGTTCGCGCTCGGCGCGGGGCACGCCCTGCACTTCCAGTCCGTAGGCGGCGTTCTCGCGAACGCTGCGGTGCGGGAACAGAGCGAAGTGCTGGAAAACCATGCTTATCTTCTTGGAACGGACGTCGCGCAGTTCCCGGTCGGACAGCGCGGTGAGGTCCTCGCCGTCGAAGCGCACCTGTCCGGCGGTCGGCTCCGACAGGCCGTTGAGCATGCGCAGCAGGGTGGACTTGCCGGATCCGGACAGGCCCATGACGACGAAGATCTCGCCCGGCTCCACGGTGAACGAGGCGTCGATGACGGCGGCCGTGGTCCCCTGGCCGCGCAACTCCTCACGGTCGGTCTCGTCGTTGCGCAGTCTTTCGACCGCCTGTCCCGGTCTCCTGCCGAACACCTTGTACAGATGTTCGGCTTCTAGCCTGGTTGACACGCGTACCTCGTTGTCTCGACGGCAAGGGCAGGAGCGATGCCCGGCGGTAGGCTCACGCGGTTCTGAACAGTTGAACCTGCAACCGGCATCGCTCCGTGGCGGCGCCTTTCCTGTTTCGGCCAGAACAAACGTGTGTCCTGTTTCACAGGGGAAGCGCATGACGCGACGCGTCGCGCATCCCGCGCTCACCGTCACGCGGCCGCGGGGGCACTGTCGGTGGCGTACGGCATGATGCGGAACGTGACCGGACGACTCATGCTCCTCGACACCGCCTCCCTCTACTTCCGCGCCTACTTCGGCGTCCCGGACTCGGTCAGAGCCCCGGACGGCACGCCGGTGAACGCCGTGCGCGGACTGCTCGACTTCATCGACCGCCTGGTCAAGGACCACCGGCCGGCCGATCTGGTGGCGTGCATGGACGCCGACTGGCGTCCGAAGTGGCGGGTGGAGCTGATCCCCTCCTACAAGGCGCACCGCGTCGCCGAGGAACGCCCCTCGGGCCCCGACGAGGAGGAGGTGCCCGACACCCTGTCCCCGCAGGTGCCGGTCATCGAGGCCGTCCTGGACGCCATCGGCATCGCGCGCGTGGGGGTCGCCGAGTACGAGGCGGACGACGTCATCGGCACGTTCACCACGCGGGCGCGCGGTCCGGTCGACATCGTCACCGGCGACCGCGACCTGTACCAGCTGGTGGACGACGCGCGGGGGGTGCGGGTGCTGTATCCGCTGAAGGGCGTCGGCACGCTCCAGGCCACCGACGAGGCCGTACTGCGCGAGAAGTACGGGGTCGGCGGGGCGGGGTACGCGGATCTGGCGCTGCTGCGCGGCGACCCGAGCGACGGCCTGCCCGGCGTGCCGGGCGTCGGCGAGAAGACGGCGGCCAAGCTGCTGGCCGAGTTCGGCGACCTGGCCGGGATCCTGGCGGCGGTGGACGATCCGGGGGCCCGGCTCACCCCGACCCAGCGCAAGCGCCTCACCGAGGCGCTGCCCTACCTGGCGGTCGCGCCCAAGGTCGTCCGGGTCGCGGACGACGTGCCGCTCCCGGACGTCGACACGGCGCTGCCGCGGGCGCCTCGCGACCCGGAGGCCGTACGGGCACTGGCGGCCCGCTGGGGCCTGGGCGGGTCCCTGGAGCGGCTGCTGACGACCCTCGGGCGGTAGGGGGCCGCACCGGGGGCGGCGGCCCGCGGGCAGGAGGAATTCCCTGGACAAAGGTGTTAGGTTAGGTAAACCTAACCAAGCAACAGGGAGCCTCCATGGCAGAGCGACCGGGACGCCAGCCGCGCAAGCCGCACTCCGGGCAGGTGATCCGCACCGAGCAGCTGACCCCGCACATGCGGCGCGTGGTGCTGGGCGGTGACGGTCTGGCCGACTTCTCGGCGGACACGGCCACCGACCACTACGTGAAGCTGCTGTTCCCGGCCGAGGGCGTCACCTACCCGGAGCCGTTCGACATGAAGCGGATCCGTGAGGAGTTCCCGCGCGACCAGTGGCCGGTGACCCGGACCTACACCGTGCGCCACTGGGACGCCGAGCAGCGTGAGCTGACCCTGGACTTCGTGATCCACGGGGACGAGGGGCTGGCCGGCCCGTGGGCCCTGCGGGTCCTGCCGGGCGAGACCGTGTTCCTCATCGGACCCGGCGGCGTCTACGCTCCCGACCCGGCCGCCGACTGGCATCTGCTGGCGGGCGACGAGAGCGCGCTGCCCGCGATCGCCCGGTCGCTCGAGGCGATGCCGAGCGGGGCCAGAGCACATGTCTTCGTGGAGATCGACGGCCCCCAGGAGGAGCAGAAGATCGACTCCGAGGTGGCGGTCACCTGGCTGCACCGCGGGGACCGCCCGGTCGGCGAGGCGCTGGTGGAGGCCGTGCGGGACCTGGAGTTCCCCGAGGGCCGGGTGCAGGCCTTCGTCCACGGCGAGGCGCACTTCGTCAAGGAACTGCGCCGTCTGCTGCGGATCGAGCGGCAGATCCCGCGCGAGGACCTCTCGATCTCCGGCTACTGGCGGCTCGGGCACAACGAGGACGGCTGGCAGGCCTCGAAGCAGGAGTGGAACACCCGGGTCGAGGCGGAGCAGGAGCAGACACCGCAGCAGGCGGCGGCCTCCTGACCCTCCGCACTGGGAACCCGGACCGGCGGCGTCCGGTCCGCCCGGCCGGAACGGGCGCCGTGCGTGGCGGCGCCGGTCGGGTGAACCCTGGAACCCGTGCCGCGGCGGGCGGCGTGGCGAGGCCGACCGGGCCGGGGCGCTGGCCGAGGATCCGGGCGCGTGGCAGACACCTTCGAAGAACTTGTGGCCAAGCAGCGCGCGGCGGACGAGGCGCATGTCCGCGTACGCCATCTGCAGGAGACCTACGGGCCGCCCACCCAGACCAGGTGGAGCGGGCAGCAGACCAGCACCTGGGAGACCGCCTGGCGGGCCTGGCGCGACCTCGCCCGGGACGTCCAGCTGGCGGTGAGCGAATTCGCGCGGGCCGAGGGAAAGCCACGCCACGTGGTCGAGGCCGAGGTCAAGCAGGCGGTACGGCACGAGGAGCAGGGCGGGGCGGACATGTAGGGCCGTAACCTTGGCCCTCGTGAGACGCAGACGCCGGATCCTTCCGCCCTCCCCGCTGCCGCAGCGCGACGGTGTGGACCCGGTGCGGCTGAGGCTGCCCGCGGCGGGGCCGGGGGCCACCGTGCGGGAGCATCTGGTGACCCGGCTCCCGATCGGCTCCGGGGCCGTCGACGGCATGTTCGACGCGGGGCTGATCGTGGGGGCGGACGGGCGGCCCGTACCGGCGGACACCCCGTACGCGCCGGGGCTGTACGTGTGGTTCCACCGGGAGCTGCCCGCCGAGGTGCCGGTGCCCTTCCCGCTGGAGATCGTGTACCGGGACGAGCACGTCGTCGTCGCCGACAAGCCCCACTTCCTGGCCACCACACCGCGTGGCAGCCATGTCTCCGAGACCGCGCTGGCGCGGCTGCGCCGCGAGCTCGGCATCCCCCTGCTGGGTGCCGCGCACCGCCTCGACCGGCTCACCGCGGGGCTGGTGCTGTTCACCGTGCGGCCCGAGGAGCGCGGCGCGTACCAGACGCTGTTCCGGGACCGGCGGGTGCACAAGGAGTACGAGGCCGTCGCCCCGCACGATCCCGCGCTCGCCCTGCCCCGGACCGTGCGCAGCCGGATCGTGAAGGAGCGCGGGGTGCTGACCGCCCGCGAGGTCGAGGGGGAGCCGAACGCGCTGAGCCGGGTCGAGCTCCTGGGCCACCGGGCGGACGGACCGGCCCGGTACCGGCTGGTGCCCGGTACCGGGCAGACCCATCAGCTGCGGGTGCACATGAGCGCTCTGGGCGTGCCGATCCTCGGCGACCCGCTGTACCCCGAGGTGACCGCGCCCGTCCCGGCCGGTGATTTCCGGCGCCCGCTGCAACTGCTGGCACGGACGCTGGAGTTCACCGATCCGGTGACGGGCGTGGAGCACCGGCTGCACAGTCGCCGGACGCTCGCGGCCTGGACCTCGTACGAGCAGTGGGCAGCCGGTCGTTGACGCCCTCGCCTGCCTGAACGCAGGCGATTGCGGTCAGCACCGCCACGCGGCACTCCCTCGGGTTCCTGCTTCACAGGCCCTTGCCACCCGGAGATGGTCTTACAAGACCTCCACAGGGGCGACATCAGCAGTGACACCGCGTCTCTACGGGCCGCTCGGCGAGGATGTCCGGTGCCCCGCCCTTCAGAGTGGAGCACCAGGCACGTGTTCAGTCACCGCCCCACCACCGCAGGAAGCGGTGCCAGGCGCCGGCCGGGCGGGCGGGTTCGGCGGCCGCGGTCGCGGTCGTCGCCGGTTCCGCCACCGGCCCGGCGGGCTGTGGCGGGGCCGGGGACCGCGGCGCGGGAACGTCGTGGTGCCCGAACGGCTCGGGGCGGACGTCCGGCTCGGGGCGGACGGCGGGCGACGGCGTGGCCTGCCGCTCCGGCTCGGGGGCGCCGATGTGCCAGTCGGGCCGTGGGGACGGCCGGTGGTCGTGGTTCGGCTGCTGGGTCACCTCCTGGGGCGGCCTGGGCATGAACTGGACGGGCAGCTCGATGAGATGCCGGGAGGCGATGGACTCGGCGTGGCGCAGGTCCTCGTCGTCGACGTCGAGTTCGAGGTCGGGCAGCCGCATCAGCAGCGCGTCGACGCCGATCTCGGCGATGGCGCGCCCGATGTCCTGTCCGGGGCACTCGTGCGGGCCGCCGCCGAAGGCCAGGTGGGAGCGGTTGCCCTGCATGTGGGCGGCGGGGTCCGGGCGTACCCGCGGGTCCACGTTGGCCGGGGCGGGAGCGAACAGCAGACCGTCGCCCTTGCGGATGCGCTGGCCGCCGAGTTCCGTCTCCTGCTTGGCGAAGTAGGCGAAGATGGTGCTGAACGGCGGTTCGTCCCACAGCAGTTGCTCGACCGCCTCCGGCACCGTCATCTGCCCGCCGTTGAGCTGGGCGCGGAAGCGCGGGTCGACCAGCACCGTGCGCAGCACGTTGGCGAGGAGGTTGGCCGTCGACTCGTAGGCGGCGATGAGCACCACCCGCAGGTGCTCCCTGACCTCGTCGTCGGTCAGCCCGGCCGGGTGGGTGACGAGATGACTGGCGAAGTCCTCCCGCTGCTCCGCCCTGCGGCGCGCGGTGAGCCGGCTCAAGGCGCCCATGATGTACTCGTTGCTGGCGATGGCGGTCTCGGTGCCCCTGAGCATGTCACGGGCCGCCTCGACCATCCGGTCGTTGTACTCGTCGGGCATGCCCAGGACGTGGCACATCACGGCCATCGGCAGGTGCTCGGCGAACTGGCTGACGACCTCGGCCTCGCCCACTTCGCAGAACCGGTTGACGAGACGCTGGGTGCAGCGGTTGATGTGTCGGCGCAGACTGCGGAAATCGATGGTCGACACGGCGAAGTCGATCACGCCGCGCAGCCGCTTGTGTTCGTCGCCCTCGGCGTGGGCGCACATCGGCTGCCAGGCGATGTGCGGCATCAGCGGGTGGTCGGGTTTGACCAGGCCGTCCCGGAGCGGGGACCAGATACGGCTGTCCTTGGTGTACTGCGCGGGGGTGCGCACCATGTGCAGGTTCTCGGCGTGACCGAGGACCACCCACACGGGCACGTCGTCGTGGAGCAGCGCCGGGGCCACGGGGCCGTGTTCGGCGCGGAGTTCCTCGTACAGCTTCTTCAGGTCCGCCGACTCGTGCAGCCGGGGCAGCCCTCCGGGACCCATGCCGTGCGCGGGGCAGCCGGGGGGCGGGCCGAGCCGGGGGGCGTCCGTTCCGGCCGGGGAGTGGGATTCAGGCGTCACAGTGGTCGCTCCGGAAAGGGAGGAAGAGCAGAGGGCGGGGGGACGAGGCGGTTCGGGGCACACGGCGCGACGGGGCGGGCCGGACGGCGGGGTCAGGCGAGCGACCTCGTCATGGCGAGCGAGTGCAGGAACCGCATCAGCGTCATCAGGACGTCCCGGCTGGAGGCCCGGCGTCGCACATCGCACTCCATGATGGGAACGTCCTCGGACAGATCGAGCGCCGTACGCAGGTCCTTCAGCGGGTAACGGGGCGCCCCCGGGAAGGAGTTGACGGCGACGACGAACGGCACCCCGCGTTCCTCCAGCCGTCCCATGACGTCGAAGCTGACTTCGAGGCGCCGCGTGTCGACCAGCACCACCGCGCCGAGCGCCCCCTCGAACAGCCCGTTCCACAGGAACCAGAACCGCTCCTGGCCCGGGGTGCCGAAGAGGTAGAGCACCAGCTGGTCGCTGATCTTGATGCGCCCGAAGTCCATGGCCACCGTGGTGGCCGTCTTGGTCGCGGAACCGAAGTTGTCGTCGACTCCGACGCCGGCCTGGGTCATGGTCTCCTCGGTGGTCAGCGGCTTGATCTCGCTGACCGACCCGACCATGGTCGTCTTGCCGACCCCGAACCCGCCCACGATGACGATCTTCGCCGCGGCCTCGGCCGTGTGCGGCAGCTGATCCTCGGTCCGTGGGCCCGGGATGGTCTCAGAGCCTTTGAAGTCCATGCATCACCGCTTCGAGAAGGGAACGGTCGGGAAGCGCCTGACGGGCGATCGGGGCGCGTTCCTGCACCAGTTCCGCCGTCAGCATCTCGGTGAGCAGCACGGTCACCACGCTGAACGGCAGGCTGAGGTAGGCCGAGAGCTCGGCCACGGACAGGGGGGCGGCACAGAGCCGGAGCAGTGCCGCCTGCTCGGGTGTGGCGGAGGGCGGCGGGTCCTCGACCCGCGCCACGATCAGCGTGACGAGGTCGAGGTCCGCGCGGTTCCCGTCCGCCCCGGCGACGACGTACAGCCGTTCCGGGTTGGGCAGCTCGCCTTCCTTGGCCTGGGCCGGTTCCGGAGGGGGGCTCTCCCCGGGGGCGTGCCTCTGGCGTTGTGGAGGCGTCATACGGTCTGCCCGTTCCGGCGGGGCGGACTGGTGAGGTGGGCGCCGATGCGGACGACGAGGTCGCGCATCATGGCCCCCATCCGCCCGGGTTCGCAGGTCATGTCGGAGAGCACCGCGAGGTAGGCGTTGGCGCCGGCGGCCATCAGATAGAAGTAGCCGCCGTTGATCTCGATGATCACCATCTTCATCTCGCCGTCGCTGCGCGGGAGTTCCCCGGCAACGGCGCCGGCGAGGCTCTGCACGCCGGCGCAGGCCGCGGCGACCCGGTCGGCGGCGTCCGGCTCGCCGCCGTAGCGGGCGATGCGCAGGCCGTCCGCCGAGAGGACCACGATCATCTCGACGCCGGGTACGCCGTCGGCGAGCTCCTTGAGCATCCAGTCGAAGTTGGCGCGTTGCTGGATCACTTCAGGTCCCCCTCGTCGTCGGCCTCGGTACGGGCCGGTTCGTTGATCAGATGCAGGTACGCGGTCGGGTTCCGGGTGAAGTCGGTGGGGTGGACGCCGGGTTCGAGGTCCTTCTTCAGTCCGTCCCAGAACGCGTCGACCCACAGCCCGGGTTCGCGGTCGTCCTTCGGCTTCGCGGGCTCGGGCGTCGCCCAGGGGGACTGCACGGTCTCGCCCCGTTCGGCGGCCTCCCGTTCGGCCCGTTCGGCGGCGGCCCGTTCGGCGTACCGCTGGGACAGCGGGGTCTTCACCCGGCTGCGGCGCTGCGGCAGGCCGCCCGCGGTCCACTCGGTGACCACGGGGACCTCGTCCTCCATGGAGACGGTGGTGGGGACGGTCGGGCTGGTGGGGCGGCGCTTCTTGGGAGCGCGCTGGGGGCCCGGGAGCGCGTCGATCTGCAGGGGCACCGCGGTCGCCCCGATGCCGTGGGCGAGGCCGACGCCGGGTTCGGTGGTCATCATGTCGCTCGGCACGACGAGGACGGCGCGGACGCCGCCGTAGGCGGAGGCCCGCAGTGAGACCTGCATGTCGTAGCCGGAGCAGAGCCGGCCGATGACGGCGAGGCCCAGGCGCGGGCTGACCCCGAGGTCCTGGAGGTCGACACCGGCCTTGGCCTGCTCCAGTTTGGTCTCGATCCGGGTCCGGGCCTGCTCGTCGAGGCTGACTCCGGCGTCCTCGATCTCGATGGCGACGCCGGTCTGCACCTCGATGGCGGTGACGTGGACCTTGGTGTGGGGCGGCGAGTACCGCGTGGCGTTGTCGAGGAGTTCGGCGACGGCGTGGATGACGGGCTCGACGGAGATGCCCTTGATGTTGACCTTGGCGATGGACTTCAGGTCGATGCGGCGGTACTCGAGGATGCGGGACATGGCGCCGCGCAGCACGCTGTAGAGGGCGACCGGCTGGGGCCACTGGCGTCCGGGACGGCCGCCGCCGAGTACGGAGATGGAGTCGGCGAGGCGGCCGATCATCGCGGTGCCGTGGTCGATGCGGAGCAGGTCGTCGAAGACCTCGGGGTTGCGGCCGTGGTCCTCCTCCATCTCCCTCAGTTCCTTGGCCTGCTGATGGACGATCGCCTGGACGCGGCGGGCGATGCTGACGAAGGAGCGCTGGGAGGAGTCGCGCAGCGCTTCCTCGTCGTCGATGATCTTCAGCATCGTCTTGAGGAGTTCGATCTGGTACCGGGGCAGATCACGCCAGGCCGGGTTGACCTCCTTGAGGTGGAGGAGCACCTCCCTGGGGGTGTTTCCGCGGTGCAGGAAGTCCAGGGCCTCGGGCACGACGGCGTCCGTGAAGTGCAGCGTCTCCGTGTCGTGGGCGGCGATCCGCGCCTCCAGATACGCACGGTGACGATCGTGCCCGGCACGCTCGTCCCGCAGGAGACGGCCGCGGCGTACCGCCTCGGCCGCGGCGGCGGTCACCAGCAGGGTGGCGACGGCACCGCACACGCCGACGGCGATCCGGGCGGGCTCCGTCACCAGGGCGACGGCGGCTCCGGTTGCCGCGGCCATCAGTACGGCGGGGAGCAACAGCACGCGCGCATAGGGAAGTTCACGGCGAACGGGCGGGGATTGGACACTCACCATGTAGGCCTCTGGAACGAATCGGCTGGCGGTCGGGGGGACATACGAGATGTGCTGGATCAGGAAACCGCGGAAGACATCCACACAACGGGGAACAAACGCACGAATCCATCCCAACTCGGTGCGCTGCGGGCGAGCTTAGTCCGACCGGATCATCGCCGTGTCATATTCAGCAAGTGCCGGAAACGGCCGCTGGGGCAGGAGTACTCTGGAGCCCATTTACACGCTGCGATTCCGGTCGAACACCCTGCGTTATCACGTACGGACGTGCGATATTCACTCACCGTGAAGGGTGAAGGGCGTGCGCGCCGCGCGGTGGCGCGAGGAACCCGAGGACCGCGAAGAAGGGGCGGGGCGCCCGGGGCCGTGCGGGTCCCGATTCTGCCCATGGAACCACCGCGTCATGCTCCCGGCAGGGGCGCACCGGACGCAGAAGCCCGGCGCGCACGGAGCGCGCCGGGCTTCACGGCGTACCGGACGGGACGGGGCGGACCCGGGCCGGGCGGGCCGGGCCGGCGGGGTGGAGCGCCGGGGGCGGTCAGCCCACGGACGAGTAGGCCACCACTCCCCTCAGCAGCGCCTCCACCGCCTTGCGGGCGTTCTTCGCGACCGTCGAGCCCTCCACCGCCGGTGCCGCGGCCGAGATCTGGCCCAGCACGTCGATGACCTGCTTGCACCAGCGCACGAAGTCCCCCGCCGGCATCTCCGCCTCACGCAGCACCTCGTCGAGGCCCGTGCCGGACGCCCACATGTAGGCCGCCCAGGCAAAACCGAGGTCGGGCTCGCGCTGCCCCACGCCTTCGGTCTGGGTGATCCGGAAGTCCTCCTCCAGGGCGTCGAGGCGCCCCCAGATGCGGACCATCTCGCCGAGCGCGGCCTTCGCCTTGCCGGTGGGCACCTTGGGCGCCATCGCGTCGTCGCTGACCCGGGCCTCGTACACCAGCGCCGAGACACAGGCGGCCAGTTCGGCCGGGCCCAGTTGCTCCCAGACGCCCTCGCGCAGGCATTCGCTGGCCAGCAGGTCGAGTTCGCCGTACAGCCGGGCGAGCCGCTTGCCGTGCTCGGTGACCTCGTCGCCCCGCAGATAGTCCAACTCGGTCAGCAGGGCGACGATGCGGTCGAAGGTGCGGGCGATGGTGTTCGTCCGGCCCTCGATGCGCCGCTCCAGCTGCCCGGTGTCCCGCCGCAGCCGGTGGTAGCGCTCGGCCCAGCGGGCGTGGTCCTCCCGGTCGTCGCAGCCGTGGCACGGATGCGCCCGGATCTCCTTGCGCAGCCGGGTGATCTCCCGGTCGTCGGCCGCCGGGGAACGCCCCTTGCGGTGCCGCTCCGGCACGATGTGCCCGGCCTTGGTGCGCAGGGCGGAGGCCAGGTCCCGACGGGACTGCGGTGAGCGCGCGTTGAACGACTTCGGGATGCGCATCCGCTCCAGCGCCTCGACGGGCACCGGGAAGTCGATCGACGCCAGCCGCTTGACCTGCCGCTCCGCGGTCAGCACCAGGGGGCGCGGACCGTCGTGGTACTCGACGCCGCGGTGGCCGCCCGCACGGCCCGCGGGCAGCCCGGGGTCGAGGACCAGCGCCAGCCCCGCGTACTTGCCGGTGGGCACGTGGATGACGTCACCGGGCTTGAGCTTCTCCAGCGCGACGGCCGCCTCCGCGCGCCGCTGCGCCACGCCCTCGCGGGCCAGCTCCGTCTCCCGGTCCTTGAGGTCGCGGCGCAGCCGCGCGTACTCCTCGAAGTCACCGAGGTGGCAGGTCATGGAGGCCTGGTAGCCCTCGAGGCCCTCCTCGTTGCGCTGCACCTGCCGCGAGATGCCGACCACCGACTTGTCCGCCTGGAACTGCGCGAACGACGTCTCCAGCAGCTCGCGCGAGCGGTGCCGGCCGAACTGCTCGACCAGGTTGACCGCCATGTTGTACGACGGCTTGAAGCTGGACCGCAGCGGATACGTACGCGTGCCGGCCAGTCCCGCGAGGTGTTCGGGGTTCATGCCGCGCTGCCACAGCACGACCGCGTGGCCCTCGACGTCGATGCCGCGCCGGCCGGCCCGGCCGGTCAACTGGGTGTACTCGCCGGGGGTGATGTCGGCGTGCTGCTCGCCGTTCCACTTGACGAGCTTCTCCAGCACCACCGAGCGTGCGGGCATGTTGATGCCGAGGGCGAGGGTCTCGGTCGCGAAGACCGCCTTGACCAGGCCGCGGACGAACAGTTCCTCGACGACCTCCTTGAACGTCGGCAGCATGCCCGCGTGGTGGGCCGCGATGCCGCGCTCCAGGCCCTCCAGCCACTCGTAGTAGCCGAGGACGTGCAGGTCCTCGGCCGGAATGGAGGCGGTGCGCTCCTCGACGAGGGAGCGGACCCGCTCCCTCGCCTGGTCGTCGTTGAGCCTGAGGCCCGCGTACAGGCACTGCTGGACGGCGGCCTCGCAGGCGGCACGGCTGAAGATGAAGGTGATGGCGGGCAGCAGGCCCTGGGCGTCGAGCCGCTCGATCACCTCGGGGCGGCCCGGTGTCCAGACCCGTGAGCGCTGTCTGCGCTCACGCTCCCGGTCCGCCTCACGCATGGTGCGGCCGCGGCGCCGGTCGCCCCACGACGGGCGGGTCGCCTCCATCCGGGCCATCCGCACGAGGTCGGGGTTCACGGCCTTCTTGCGGCCCTCGCCCTCCTCGAACAGGTCGTAGATCCGTCGCCCGGCGAGCACGTGCTGGAACAACGGCACGGGCCGGTGCTCGGAGACGATCACCTCGGTGTCGCCGCGGACGGTGTCCAGCCAGTCGCCGAACTCCTCGGCGTTCGACACCGTCGCCGACAGTGACACCAGGGTCACCGACTCGGGGAGGTGGATGATCACTTCCTCCCAGACGGCGCCCCGGAAGCGGTCGGAGAGGTAGTGCACCTCGTCCATGACCACGTATCCGAGGCCGAGGAGCGTCTGCGAGCCCGCGTACAGCATGTTCCGCAGCACCTCGGTGGTCATCACGACCACGGGGGCGCCGGAGTTGATGCTGTTGTCGCCGGTGAGCAGACCGACCTTGTCGGTGCCGTAACGGCGGCACAGGTCGGTGTACTTCTGGTTCGACAGCGCCTTGATGGGGGTCGTGTAGAAGCACTTCTTGCCCTGCTGGAGGGCGAGGTGGACGGCGAACTCGCCGACGATCGTCTTGCCGGAGCCGGTGGGCGCGGCCACCAGCACGCCCTTCCCCGCTTCGAGCGCCTGGCAGGCCTCGATCTGGAAGGGGTCGAGGCCGAAGTCGTACATCTCGCGGAAGGAGGCGAGTGCGGTGGCCTGCTCGACAGCGCGCCTGCGTGCTGCCGCGTACCGCTCGGCCGGTGAGAGGTCCTCTGTCATCGTGCTCTCGAGCGTACCGGGCCGCACTGACAACAGGACGATCATTATCCGGATCCGTTCCCGTCGGGCCCGCGGTACGCCCAGCTCAGGGGCCCACGACCCGTACCGCGCCACGGACACAGTGCGCGGTCAGCGGCAGCGGCCCGACCGGCTCGCCGTCCGCGTACCCGGTGACCCCCTCGGCCGCCAGCTCCACCCTCGACGCCCGGAACACGCTGACCTCGGGAAGGTCGACGTGAGTGCCCCGGTACACCGTCGGGAACACCCGCAGCAGCCTGGCCCGGCCGCAGTCGCCGACCACGGTGACGTCGAACAGCCCGTCCGTGAGGTCGGCGCCGGGACAGATCCGCATGCCGCCGCCGTACGACGCCCCGTTGCCGACGGCGACCAGCGTCGCCTCGACCTCGCGGACGGCGCCGTCGTCGAGGGTGATCCGGTACGGGATCGGGCGCAGCGCCGCGAGTTCGGCGACGACGGCGAGGTCGTACTTGAAGCGCCCCGCCGGCAGCCGCATCCGGTTGCCGCGGTCGTTGACCCGGGAGTCGAACCCGGAGGCGAGGACGGCTCCGAACCAGCGGTCGCCGACCCGCCCCAGGTCGACGTCGCGCACCCGCCCGCACTTGAGGGCGTCGGCGATCATCCGGCCCGCGGCGGCCGGTTCCCGCAGGGGCATGCCCAGGGAGCGGGCGAAGTCGTTGCCGGTGCCGACGGCGACCAGGCCGAGCGGGGTGCCGGTGCCGACGACGGCCTGCAGGGCCAGGTTCACCATGCCGTCACCGCCGACGGCGATCAGGGCGCCGGTGCCCTCCTCCACGGCGCCCCGCGCGCGGGCGAGGGCGTCCGCCGCGTCCTCGCCGAGCACGGTCCGCACGGAGAAACCGGCCGCGCGCAACGCGGAAGCGGCCGGCCGCGCCGCACGGGCGCCCCGGCCGCGACCCGCGGTGGGGTTGACGAAGAGGGTGATCTCGCTGGTCACGGGAGTGACCTTACGAGGTTCGACCCGCTCCTCAGGTCACGTCGTCATAACCGTTGACCCGGTCCGTTCCCCCCTGCTCGGGCAGGGCGCGCCGGGCCGAGACGGGTTCGACCTCGCCGATGTCCTCGGGGGTCAGGTCCAGCTCGGAGGCCTCGTCGTCGGCGGGGCCCATCTCCTCCAGGCGGCGCCTGCGGCGGTCGTTGAACAGGGCGACGCCGACGGCGCCGAAGTACAGGACCCAGATCGGCACGGCAAGCATGATCATGGTCAGCGGGTCCGTGCTCGGCGTGGCGATGGCCGCGAACAGCGTGATGCCCATGATCATGCCGCGCCACCAGCCGAGCATGCGCTTACCGGTCAGCACTCCGCTGAAGTTGAGCATGACCAGCAGCAGCGGCAGCTCGAAGGAGAGGCCGAAGACGATCACCATGCGCGTGACGAGGTCGAGCAGGTCGTCCAGCGGCAGCAGGTTGTCGACGTCGAACGGCGTGAACTCGATGAGCACCTTCGCCGTGGTCGGCAGCACCTGGTAGGCGAAGTAGGCACCACTGAGGAAGAGCGGGAAGCCCGTGGCGACGAACCCGTAGGCGTACTTCTTCTCGTGCTTGTGCAGTCCGGGGGCGATGAAGGACCACAACTGGTAGAGCCAGACCGGCGAGGCCAGGACGACGCCGGCCGTCAGGGAGACCTTCAGCGCCAGCGTGAACGGCGTGAGCAGGCCGTTGATCGTGATCATCGCGCACGGCTGCTCCTTGGCCTGCGTCGAGTGGGCCAGGTCCTCGAAGGACTGTCCGCATCCGACCGACTTGAGCACCGGTTCGGTGAAGAAGTTGATGATGTCGTAGTAGAAGAAGGCCGCGCCGATCGTCACCAGGACGATAGCCAGCAGCGCCTTCGCGAGCCGGTTGCGGAGTTCACGAAGATGCTCCGCGAGGGGCATCCGTCCCTCGGGATCCCTCTCCTGCTTGCGGGCAGACTTGGGCAACCCACGTTCCCATCTCGTGCGGCGGGCCGGAGCTCGTCCGGCCCTGCGTCAGCGCTTGGTCGTGTCCGTCGGCTCCGCGACGGGACGGGAACTGGTCACGTCGCCGGGAGCGGCCTGGATGGTGCGCTGCGCCGCGGACTCGTCGCCGGGGGCCGGCGGGTCGGCGGGGGCGGAGGAACCGTCCCCCTTGTCCCCCTTGTCTTCCTTCATCGCCTTCGCCTCGCTCTTGAGGATGCGGGCGGACTTGCCGAGGGACCGCGCCATGTCCGGAAGCTTCTTCGCACCGAACAACAGGATGATGACGACGAGGATGAGAATCATCTCGGGGGCGCCGATCTTTCCACCGAACATAAGTCTTTACCTTCTCACCGAGGCTGCGGGGGGGGGTGGGTGCTGCTGTGCCCGACCGTACGACCGTTCAGACACACGTCCGACAATCGTGTTGCCGACGATCGTAACGCTCAGGGGTGAACGTCAGGCTATCCCCGTGCGTACTCCCGTTCGCGGTCCGCGCCTCGTTCTCCGGGCCGCGGTCAGCCAGCGTACCCGCCCGGGTCGGCAGGGTGACAGGGCGAAGCGGCCGGGAAGACGGTCCGGAAACGGTTCAGAGGGCCTCCGCCGAGCGGGCCGCGCCGGTCGCCGCCCGCTCCAGGTCCTCCGCGGCCCGGCTGATGCGCCGCGCCGAGTCCGTGACCTGTCTGCCGAGCCGCTCCGCCTCGACGAAGACCCGTACGGCGAACACCCCGAGCACCACGAGACCCAGGAACCCCACAGCTACCGCGAACATCGGCCAGAACATGGGGTCGAGCCTAGACCGTCCCGCCGCGGAGGTCCTACGCGGTGGAGTGCAGCCGCAGGGTGCTGACCCCGCCGCCGGTGAGCAGCTCGACGACCCGCTCTCCGGCCGGCTTGCGGACCGCGGTCTCGCACGCGGGGCAGGTGAACGAGTAGAAAGTGGTCCGTCTGCTGGCGCCTATGACCAGACGCAGCGCGCTCGCGGCGAGCTCGAAACGCCCCCGGCAGTCCGGGCAGCCCGCCCGGAACACGACCGGCGCCACGCTTCTCATCCCGGAGAACGCGGACGCCACCGTCATGCCCCGAACACCAGAGGTCGCCGACTCGCTCACAGTCCTCGCTCCTGCCTGTCGTCCTGCCCGCCCCGGACCACGCGTACGGCGCGCGGTCCGCTCATCCGGCCGTCCCGGCCCCGTCGTACGCCGCCAGCGCCTCACGGGCCGCCCGCCGGGCACTCTCGGCGAGATCGCGCGGCGCGACGATCCGGCCGTCCCGCCCGAGCCGCAGCGCCAGCCGTCTCAGCGACGCCGGGTCGGGCGTCCGCAAGGTGATACGCAGCCCGCCGTCGGCCAGCTCGTCCGCGCTGTCGTGCGGGTAGTACTCGGCGACCCAGCGCCCGCCCGGCCCCACCTCGACCACGACCTCCGGATCCTCCGCGGCCGGCTGTACCAGCCCCTCCGACAGGTCCCGCAGTTCGACCTCGGGCGGCGCGGACGGTTCGTCGAGGATGCGGATCTCGGCGACCCGGTCGAGCCGGAACGTGCGCCGCGCCTCGGAGCGACGGCACCAGGCCTCGACATAGGTGTGCCCGACGCTGACCAGGCGGATGGGATCGATCTCACGCTCGCTGAGCTCGTCGCGTGCGGGCGAGTAGTAGCGGATCCAGAGTCTGCGGCGCTCGGCGATGGCCCGGTCGACGTCCGCGAACACGCCGCCCTCGGACTCGAAGGTCACCGACAGCCGGGAGCTGGCGCCCGCCGCCTCACCGGCCGCCGCCTCCACCTTGGCGGTGGCCCGCAGCAGCGCCTGCCGGTCGCTCTCCCGCAGTCCGGGCAGCGTGGCCACGGCCCGGGCGGCGACCAGCAGGGCGGTGGCCTCGTCGGCGGCCAGCCGCAGCGGCTCGGCCGCCTCCGCCCCGAGGGCGGCCGGGTTGTGCCACCAGATGCGCTCGCCGTCGGTGTCGATGTCCAGCAGATCACCGCCGCGGAAGCTGGTGCCGCACATGGGCAGCACGTCGAGGTCGGAGACCAGCTCGTCCTCGGTGATGCCGAAGGCGCGCGCCACGTCCTCGATCCGGGCGCCGGGGCGCTCCCGCAGATAGGTCACCAGGGAGAGCATCCGCCGGGTCTGGTCGATGGCGTTCACTGGCCTGACCGGTTTGCCTGCCACGTTCTTGTCCGTCCCCCTCAGCCCTTGGCGACGGCGCGCAGCCGGTCCACCACGTCGGCCCGCAGCTCGGCGGGCTCCAGGACCACCACGTCCGCTCCGAACTCCACCAGCCAGGCATCCAGGCCGTGCCCGTACGGAATCTCCAACTCTTCCCAGCCGTCACCGAGTTCCCGCACCGCGGTGGCTTTCGCCCGAAGGGGGTATCCCGCGTCGGAGCGCAGCCGGATGCGCGCGGAGCGGTCGGCGCTCTCCCCCGCCCAGCTGGCCACCGTCTCGCGGACGGTGACGACGTCCGGCACCGGGGTGGTGTAACGAGTGCCGCGTGAGCGCACCTTGCCGGTGATCCGGGACAACCGGAACACCCGCTCGGCGCCTCGGTCACGGTCCCAGCCCGCCAGATACCAGTGGCCCCGCCAGCATTCCAGCGCCCATGGCTCCACATGGCGGGATTCGGGCTGTACGGCGTTGGTCTTGCGGTAGTCGAAGACGACCGGCCGGCGGTCGCGGCAGGCCAGCATCAGCGGTTCGAAGGCGGCCTCGTGCACGGGGATGCGCGGTTCGAGCGCACTGTGCGCCCCGTAGGGGTCGACGTCCTCGGGCAGCCCCGCGGCCCGCAGCTTCTGCAGGGCACCGCTGGCCGCGCCGGCCAGTCTGGCCTGCTGCCACACCTTGGCCGCCAGCCCCAGCGCGGCGGCCTCCTCCGCGTCGAGGGTGATGGGCGGCAGGCGGTTGCTGTCCCGCCGGGCCAGATAGCCGACCTCGCCGTCGAGGTTCTCGACGGTCTCGATGACGAGCCCGAGTTCGCGCAGATCGTCCTTGTCGCGCTCGAACATCCGGTTGAAGGCGTCGTCGGAGGCCGCCTCGAGGTAGGCCTCGACGGACTCGCGCAGCTCACGCTTGCTCAGTGGCCGCCGCGTCCCCAGCAGACACAGCGCCAGGTTCATCAGCCGCTCGGCCTTGGCAATGGCCATCGACGCCCTTCGCCTCCCTATGGTGCTCAGTCCGATGACCGTACCGCCCCGTGGTGGCACGGCAAAAGCCGAGGGCCCATGCCCGAGCAGGCATGGACCCCAAGTGATCGACTCCGGTCGTCACCCGGCCCGACGGCGATCAGGCCGCGACCGAGCGGACGATCACACGCCGAGCAGGTCGACCACGAAGATCAGGGTCTCGCCGGGCTTGATCGCCGGAGTCGGGCTCTGGTTGCCGTAGGCGAGGTGGGCGGGGATGGTCAGCTGGCGACGCCCGCCGACCTTCATGCCCTGCACGCCCTGGTCCCAGCCCTTGATGACCCGGCCGCCGCCCAGCGGGAAACGGAACGGGGTGCCACGGTTCCAGCTGGCGTCGAACTCCTCACCCGTGCTGAAGGCGACACCGACATAGTGGACGGTGACGGTCTGACCCGCCTGCGCCACCTCCCCGTCGCCCTCCCAGATGTCCTTGATCTCGAGGTCCGCCGGGGGCTCGCCGCCCGGGAAGTCGATCTCGGGCTTGTCGATGCTCACGTCTAACGCTCCTGCTTGTCTACGGAAAGGCGAACACACACAGTCTTACATCACGCGCGGTCACAACTTCGCGAGGATGTCGACCGAGAAGACCAGTGTGGAGTCCTTCTTGATGTCGCTGCCCTGCGGCGGGTTGTCGCCGTAGCCCAGCTCCGGCGGAATGACGATGAGGACCCGGCTGCCGACCTTCTTCCCCGTGAGCCCCTGCGCCCAGCCCTTGACGACCTGCTGCAACGAGAACGAGGTCAGCTGCTCCCGGGAGTACGTCGAGTCGAACTCCTTGCCGCCGTCCCACAACACGCCCTTGTACTGCACGAGCACGCTGTCCTCGGCGCCGACCTTCGGGCCGTCGCCCTCGATGACGTAGCTCGACACGAGCTTCTTCGGGGCGGCCGCGTCGGGCACCTCGATGTCCGGGGCCTTGCCGTCGGTGTCGGTCCCCACCTTGGGCAGACCGATGTCGTCCTGGGCGACCTCGGTGCCCTTGGCGGAGCTCTTGGCGTTGAACGCGTCCTGCACGTCCACCACGAACACCAGCGTGTCGGTGCCCTTGATGCCCGCCTGCTCATTGCCCTGCGTGCCGTACCCCCAGGTGGGCGGGACCGCCATCTCGACCCGGCTGCCGGTCTTCTTGCCGGCCAGCGCGTACCGCCAGCCGTCGATGATGCTGCCCTGGGCCAGCTGGATCGCCAGCGGGCTCTTGCGGTCGTAGGAGTTGTCGAACACCTTCGCGGTGGCCCACACCTGGCCGAGGTAGTGGGCCACCACGAAGTCGTTCTCGGCGATGGTCCTGCCACTTCCCGCGATGACCGTCTTCACCGCGAGATCCTTGGACGGCTCACCACTGCCCTTCTCCACCGTGGGCTTCTCGCCGAACTTCACACCCTCGGTGATCGCCGGCAGCGGACCGTCGACGATCTTCGGCGACGGCGCGGCCGAGCCGTCCGGAGCAGACGGCGAGGCGCTCTCGCTGGCTTTGCTCGAGTCGGACTCACCGTCGCCGCACGCGGCGAGAGTGACCAGTCCGGCGGGTACGGCGATGAGGAGTGAGCGTCGGCGCACGGTGGGGGCCTCGTAATCGTTGATCCTGTGGGTGGCGTCCGCGCAACTCTACGGCGTGGGAAGGGCGCCGCACTGAGTAACGTGCGGCGCCCGTGTGGCGTTCCGCGGTTCGTCGGATCCGCGGAACTCCCTGTCTCACATCCCGGCGATCAGCTTCTCCACCCGCTCGTCCACCGACCGGAACGGGTCCTTGCACAACACCGTCCGCTGCGCCTGGTCGTTGAGCTTGAGATGGACCCAGTCGACGGTGAAGTCCCGCCGCTGTTCCTGCGCCCGGCGGATGAAGTCACCGCGCAACCGCGCCCGGGTGGTCTGCGGCGGAACGGACTTGCCCTCGAAGATCTTCAGATCGTTGCAGATCCGGGCGGCCTGCCCCTTCTTCTCCAGCAGGTAGTAGAGACCACGACGGCGGTGGATGTCGTGGTAGGCGAGGTCTATCTGCGCGACCCGCGGATGCGACATGGTCATGTTGTGCTTGGCCCGGTACCGCTCGATGAGCCTGTACTTCATGACCCAGTCGATCTCGGTGTCGATGCGGTCGAGGTCCTCGGCCTCGATCGCGTCCAGCGTACGGCCCCACAGTTCGAGCACCTGCTCGATGGTGCCGGTGCGGATACCGCGACGCTCGCAGAAGTCCAGCGCCTTCTCGTAGTACTCGCGCTGCACCTCCAGCGCGGAGGCCTCACGGCCGCTCGCCAGACGGACCTTGCGGCGGCCGGTGATGTCATGGCTCACCTCACGGATCGCCCGGATCGGGTTCTCCAGGGTGAGGTCACGCATCACCGTGCCCGCCTCGATCATGCGCAGCACCAGATCGGTGGCACCGACCTTCAGCAGCATGGTCGTCTCGGACATGTTCGAGTCGCCCACGATGACGTGCAGCCGACGATAGCGCTCGGCGTCCGCGTGCGGTTCGTCACGCGTGTTGATGATCGGCCGGGAACGGGTCGTCGCCGAGGAGACGCCCTCCCAGATGTGCTCCGCCCGCTGGCTGACGCAGTAGACGGCTCCACGCGGCGTCTGCAGCACCTTCCCGGCACCGCACAGCAACTGGCGGGTCACCAGGAACGGGATGAGGATGTCAGCGAGTCGCGAGAACTCCCCGTGCCGTGCCACCAGATAGTTCTCGTGGCACCCGTACGAGTTGCCCGCCGAGTCGGTGTTGTTCTTGAACAGGTAGACGTCGCCCGCGATTCCCTCCTCGTGCAGGCGTCGTTCGGCGTCCACCAGGAGTCCTTCGAGAATGCGCTCCCCGGCCTTGTCGTGCGTGACCAGCTCGGTCACGTTGTCACATTCGGGCGTGGCGTATTCCGGATGCGACCCCACGTCGAGATAGAGACGGGCGCCGTTGCGCAGAAAAACATTGCTGCTTCGGCCCCATGACACAACACGGCGGAAGAGGTACCGCGCCACCTCGTCAGGAGACAGGCGCCGCTGTCCCCTGAACGTGCACGTGACGCCGTACTCGTTCTCCAGCCCGAAAATGCGGCGGTCCATGACTGAACATTACGCCCGATCCCCTGAACCCAAACGAGGTTCGAGGGCACGGTTCGGATCATTTTCCGAACCGACCGCAACGACCGCCCCCTGAACGGCGACCGCCAATACCCTTCCGGTGGAAATCAAAACCAGCAAAGCCACGGCTCCCGCGGCGGCCGGAACCGCGAACCCCCACTGCGCGCCGCCCCCCTCGACCACCGGGCCCGTCAGGCCCGTTCCCACCGAAGCGCCCACCGTGAACATCGTCACCAGCCACGAGAACGCCTCCGTGACCGTCCCGGCCGGCGCGTGCCGGTCCACCAGCACGAAGGCACAGGCGATCACCGGAGCCAGGAACACACCCGCGAGCACCGTGAGGAAGGTCATCGCCACCGCGCCCGGCATCAGCGTCAGCGGCAGGTAACACACCGCCAGGAACGCGACCAGCACCTGAAGTCGCCGCGCCGGCTCACCCGCCCACTGCCGCGCCCCGTACGCCATACCGCCGATGAGCGCGCCGAAACCGAGGCCCGTCATCAGCCAGCCGTACACATGGTCGCCCCCGTGCCCGTCCGCGTACGGCACCGACGCCACCGTGATGGACCCCATCGCGACACCGATGAACAGGAAGGCGCCCAGCAGCGCCAGCAGCCCCGGCGAGCGCAGCGCGCCCAGCCAGTGCGCCTCACGCGGCGCCGACCGCCACGCGCGCGAGGGCGCCGACACGACCACGGACAGGGCGCCCAGCACCCCCAGCACGTTCAGCACCAGCAGCGCGACCTGGGGCGACCACAGCGACGCGCACACCGTCACGAGCAGCGGCCCGACGGTGAACATGACCTCCTGCGCCACCGCGTCCATCGCGTACGCCCGGTGGATCTGCTCCTCCCGGGGCAGCACCGAGGACCACAGGGCCCGCAGTCCGCCCTCCAGCGGCGGCGTGAACAGCCCCGCGGCGGCCACCGACGCGTAGGCCGCGGCCCGCGGCTCGATCCCCACGAAGGCGAAGACCGCCATCGCCAGCGCCGACAGCACCGCGGCCGGCAGCTGCACCCGCGGCTGCCCCCGCAGATCCACCAGGCGCCCCAGCACCGGCTGGCCGACCGCGTTGGCGACGCCGTACACCGCCGCCAGGGCGCCGGCCAGACTGTACGAACCGCCCTGCGCGCGGACGAACAACACGATCGCGATGGCCGCGGTCGCGTTCGGCAGCCGCCCCACCAGCGTGCCCACCAGCAGCCGAGTGGCGTGCCGTGCCCGGAGGATCTCCAGGTATCCCGTGGCCATGCCGCGCCTCCACTCACTACCGGCGTCCACCGGAATCATCGACGTTGTACGTATAACTAAGGTTCCCATACGTACCATGTCGGCTGTTCACCAGTCCAGACGCAGTCCAGACGAAGGAGCGGCCCCACGGTGGCCCGAGCCCAGATCCGCCCCACGAGCAGGGACGTCGCCCGAGCCGCCGGCGTCTCCCAGGCCGCCGTGTCCCTCGTCATGGGCGACAAATGGCGCGGCCGCGTCTCGGAGGCCACCGCACAACGCGTACGCGACGCCGCGCACCGCCTCGGCTACCGCCCCAACCTCGCCGCCCGCAACCTACGCCTCGGACACACCCGCACCGTCCTTCTCGTCGTCCCCGCCCTCACCACCGAGTTCTTCGCCGGCGTCTACACCGGAGCCGCCCGCGTCGCGGCCCAGCACGGCTTCGGCGTGGTCCTCTACCCCTCACCCGAGGGCATCGGCCCCGCCCGCAACCCCTTCGCCTCGGCGCAGGCCGCGCTCGACGGCGTCATCGCCTCCTCCATGGCCGCCGACGCCCTGACCGACATCCGCGGCGACCAGCTCCCCCTGGTCATGCTCGACAGCGACCCCGAGAGCAACCCGGGCGCCGCCACGGTCAACCTCGACATCGCCGACGGCATCCGCCGGCTCACCCGCCATCTGGTGGCCCTGGGCCACCGCAGCTTCCTGCACCTGGCCGCCGACGTCCCCTCCTGGACCTTCGAGGTACGCGCCCGCGAACTGACCACCCGACTGGCCGCGACCCCCGGCACCACGCTCCGCACGGCCCGCTCACCCATCTCCATCCAGGGCGCCGTCACCGCCGCCCTGGCCGCCCTGGCCGGACCCGACCGCCCCACCGCCGTCGTCTGCGACGACGACCAGCTCGCGGCCGGCACCTACAAGGCGGCCCGCCGCCTGGGCCTGCGCGTCCCCGACGACCTCTCCGTCACCGGCTTCGACGACCTGGCCCTGGCCACGGCCCTCGACCCGGAACTCACCACGGTCCGCCTCGACGCGGAGCTCTTCGGCGAACGCGGCATGCAGGCCCTCCTCGCGGTCCTGGACCACCGCGCCCCCGAGGCCGGGGACATCCCCGTCCACCTGGTGCTCCGGGGATCGACCGGCCCGGCCACCGCACCCCCCTGAGACAGACAGGCGACGGGGCGGGGGTGACCCCCGCCCCGTCGCCGGCAGGCCCGCTCGAACGTGCCTACTCCTCGCTCTCGGCCCCGGTCTCCGTGTCCGCGTCGGCCTCCGCCTCGGACGCCGTCTCCGCACCACCGGCCTCCAGCAGCCGCGCCAGCTGCCGCCCCGTGATCCGCCGGAACTTCCGCTGCTGCGGCCGCGTGCGGTCCAGCACCGCCACCTCCAGCCGCTCCGCGGGAATCTCCCGCTCACCGCCGTTGGTGTCCCGCGACAGCGACTGCACCGCCAGCTCCAGCGCCTCGGCCAGCGTCATCCCGTCCCGGTGGCGCTGATCCAGGTACCCGCTGATCTGCTCCGCGTTGCCCCCCACCGCGACCGAGCCGTGCTCGTCCACGATGGAACCGTCGTGCGGCAACCGGTAGATCTGGTCGCCCTCCGGGGTCTCCCCGACCTCGGCCACCACCAGCTCCACCTCGTACGGCTTCTCCGCCGCACTCGAGAAGATCGTCCCCAGCGTCTGCGCGTACACGTTCGCCAGGCCCCGGGCGGTCACGTCGTCACGGTCATAGGTGTAACCCCGCAGATCGGCGTAGCGCACACCGCCGATCCGCAGGTTCTCGTACTCGTTGTACTTGCCGGCGGCGGCGAAGCCGATCCGGTCGTAGATCTCGCTGAACTTGTGCAGCGCACGGGACGGGTTCTCACCGACGAACACGATGCCGTCGGCGTACTGCAGCACGACCAGGCTGCGGCCACGGGCGATCCCCTTGCGGGCGTACTCCGCCCGGTCGGCCATCGCCTGCTGGGGTGAGACATAGAACGGCGTCGACACGGGTCAACCGTCCCTTTCTGTCGAAGTCACTGGATGGAGGTCCCTCGGCATCGAACCGCCCGCCCTACAGCAGCGAGGCCCGCGGGCCGTCCGGCTGCTCCAGCCGCCGCTCCAGCACGGACCGGGCGATCCCGGACGCCTCGTCCTCGGAGAGCCTGCGGTAGCCGTCCTCGGTGATCACCGTGACGATCGGGTAGATCCGCCGGGCGACATCGGGACCGCCGGTCGCCGAGTCGTCGTCCGCCGCGTCGTACAGGGCCTGCACGACCAGTGTGGTCGCCTCGGTCTCGCTCAGGTCGTCCCGGAAGAGCTTCTTCATGGCGCTGCGCGCGAAGACGGACCCGGAACCGGTGGCGGCGTACCCCTGTTCCTCCGAGCGCCCGCCCGTGACATCGTAGGAGAAGATCCGCCCCTTCTCCCGGTCCGTGTCGTACCCCGCGAACAGCGGGACCACGGCCAGGCCCTGCATCGCCATCGCGAGGTTGGACCGGATCATGGTCGACAGCCGGTTCGCCTTGCCCTCCAGGGACAGCTGCGTCCCCTCGACCTTCTCGAAGTGCTCCAGCTCCAGCTGGAACAGCTTCACCATCTCCACGGCGAGCCCCGCCGTCCCGGCGATGCCCACCGCCGAGTACTCGTCCGCCGGGAACACCTTCTCGATGTCCCGCTGCGCGATGACGTTGCCCATGGTGGCCCGGCGGTCACCCGCGAGCACGACACCCCCGGGAAAGCCCACAGCCACGATCGTCGTGCCGTGCGGCGCCTCGAGCACGCCCTGAACGGGCGGCAGCTGCCGCTTCCCCGGCAGCATCTCGGGCTGATGATCGGAGAGGAAGTCCATGAAGGAGGAAGACCCTGGCGTCAGGAAAGCGGCCGGCAGCCGCCCGGTGCTAGGAGTGTTGGCTTCCACGAGGTTCCCTCCAGATAGGCGGCAGCCCGACGGATGGCGTCGGGATCGTCTCCCAACTTGCCGATGGCCGAATTGCAGTTGATGCACGGTACGCCACGGACCCTACCCGTCCTGCGGCAGTGATCCACATGTATGGCCGGGGCATTCCGCCCCTGGCGAAGGCCGCCCGCGGTGCGGACCGACCGCACCGCGGGCAGCGCTTCACCAGCTACTCCCCCGTACCCACGACCCTGACGCGCGACCTTCGAATCGAAGGTCGAACCGGTCTACTGGCCGCCCTTCTGGACGAAGGACCGCACGAAGTCCTCGGCATTCTCCTCGAGGACGTCGTCGATCTCGTCGAGTACGGAGTCCACGTCGTCGTTCAGTTTCTCCTGGCGCTCCTTGAGGTCCTCGGAAGCCTGCGCGTCCTGCGTCTGCTCCTCGACCTCCTCCGTGGAGCGTGTGGCCTTCTGCTGCCCGCCGCCGGTGTCCTTCGTTGCCATAACCCTCACCCCGCTCAGCTCGCCCGACATGGTCGGCATTGCGCCGATCAGTGTTGATCAGACCCTACAAGCCGGGTCCGACCGTGCCCCCGTACTTGCTCCAACGTACGGGGACCGTCTCGATGATTCCCGGCTCCGGAGTCTTCCACCCTGCCCGGCCGGCCCCTCCCGGGTTCCCGGATCGTGGTTCAGTTCCCGGACAACACCCTGACCAGGTCTTCTGCCGTGCGGCAGCGGTCCAGGAGCTCCTTGACGTGATTACGCGTTCCGCGAAGCGGTTCCAGGGTTGGGACGCGTTGGAGCGAGTCCCGGCCCGGCAGATCGAAGATCACCGAGTCCCAGGAGGCCGCCGCCACATCGTCCGCGTACTGCTCCAGGCAGCGGCCGCGGAAGTAGGCGCGGGTGTCCTCCGGCGGCTTCGTCCGGGCCCGCTCGATCTCCTTCTCGTCCAGCAGCCGCTTCATGCGGCCGCGGGCGACCAGACGGTTGTAGAGCCCCTTGTCGGGGCGCACATCGGCGTACTGGAGGTCGACGAGGTGCAGTCGGGCGGCGTCCCAGTCCAGGTCGTCCCTGCGCCGGTAGCCCTCCATGAGTTCCCGCTTGGCGACCCAGTCCAGCTCGCCGGCCAGGCTCATGGGGTCGTTCTCCAGGCGGTTGAGGGTGTCCTCCCAGCGGGCCAGGACGTCCTTGGTCTGGTCGTCGGCGTCGGCCCCGTACCGCTCCTCGATGTATTTGCGGGAGAGCTCGTAGTACTCCATCTGGAGCTGGACGGCGGTGAGGGTGCGGCCGCTGCGGAGGGTGACGAGCCGTTTCAGCGTCGGGTCGTGCGAGACCTGGTGCAGCGTCCGTACGGGCTGGTCGACCGCGAGGTCCACGGCGATGAAGCCGTCCTCGATCATCGACAGGACGAGCGCGGTCGTGCCGAGCTTCAGGTAGGTGGAGATCTCGGACAGGTTCGCGTCACCGATGATCACGTGGAGCCGGCGGTGTTTCTCGGCGTCGGCGTGCGGTTCGTCGCGGGTGTTGATGATGGGACGCTTCAGCGTGGTCTCGAGGCCGACCTCGACCTCGAAGTAGTCCGCGCGCTGGCTGAGCTGGAAGCCGTGCTCGTGGCCGTCCTGGCCGATGCCGACGCGGCCCGCGCCGGTGAAGACCTGGCGGGAGACGAAGAACGGCGTGAGGTGGCGGACGATGTCCGAGAACGGGGTCTCCCGCTTCATCAGGTAGTTCTCGTGGGTGCCGTAGGAGGCGCCCTTGTTGTCGGTGTTGTTCTTGTACAGGTGGATGGGCTGGGCGCCGGGGAGCGCCGCCGCCCGCTCCGCGGCCTCGGCCATGATGCGTTCCCCGGCCTTGTCCCAGAGGACGGCGTCGCGGGGGTTGGTGACCTCCGGAGCGCTGTATTCGGGGTGCGCGTGGTCGACGTAGAGTCGCGCGCCGTTGGTGAGGATGACATTGGCGAGGCCGATGTCCTCGTCGGTGAGCTGGCTGGCGTCGGCGGCCTCACGTGCGAGGTCGAAGCCTCGCGCGTCGCGCAGCGGGTTCTCCTCCTCGAAGTCCCAGCGGGCCCGGCGGGCCCGGTGCATCGCCGCCGCGTAGGCGTTCACGATCTGGGACGAGGTGAGCATGGCATTGGCGTTGGGATGGCCGGGGACGGAGATCCCGTACTCCGTCTCGATGCCCATTACTCGCCGTACAGTCATGCGGCCCTCCTTGCCCGGCGGCGTCCCCGGTCGGGGGCGCTGCTCAAGTACCGCTGGCGCTCCGTGCGTGTGCGGTGCCCGTCCCCGCACTGCGCGACTCGGCGGTACCGAAGAGCCTAGAACGCCTTTGCGCTGGTGGGGAGATCATTTGCCTCTTTGCCGTGTTCCCGGTCGTTTCCCGGAAAGCAGTCGGCTGCGAGTACCCCGTCGAGGGCACCCGCAGCCGCCCTGCTTTTTACAGGTACTGACCGGTGTTTGCCACCGTGTCGATGGAGCGTCCCGTGTCCGCACCCTGCTTTCCGGTGATGAGGGTACGGATGTAAACAATCCGCTCACCCTTCTTACCGGAGATGCGGGCCCAGTCGTCGGGGTTGGTGGTGTTGGGCAGGTCCTCGTTCTCCTTGAACTCGTCCACACACGCCTGGAGCAGGTGGGAGACGCGGAGACCCTTCTGGCTCTTCTCGAGGAAGTCCTTGATCGCCATCTTCTTGGCGCGGCCGACGATGTTCTCGATCATGGCGCCGGAGTTGAAGTCCTTGAAGTAGAGGACTTCCTTGTCTCCGTTGGCGTACGTGACTTCCAGGAAGCGGTTTTCCTCGCTTTCGGCGTACATCTGTTCCACCGCGGTCTGGATCATGCTCTGGACCGTCGTGCCCCTGTCACCGCCGTGCTCGGCGACGTCGTCGCCGTGCAGCGGGAGGCGCTGGGTGAGGTACTTGCCGAAGATGTCCTTGGCCGCCTCGGCGTCCGGACGTTCGATCTTGATCTTCACATCGAGCCGGCCGGGCCGCAGGATGGCGGGGTCGATCATGTCCTCACGGTTGGAGGCACCGATCACGACCACGTTCTCCAGGCCCTCCACGCCGTCGATCTCGGCGAGGAGCTGCGGGACGATGGTGTTCTCCACGTCGGAGCTGACGCCGGAGCCGCGGGTGCGGAAGAGGGATTCCATCTCGTCGAAGAAGACGATGACGGGGGTGCCCTCGCTGGCCTTCTCACGGGCCCGCTGGAAGACCAGGCGGATCTGCCGCTCGGTCTCGCCGACGTACTTGTTCAGCAGCTCGGGGCCCTTGATGTTGAGGAAGAAGCTCTTGCCGGCGGCCTGGCCGGTGACCTCGGCGACCTTCTTGGCCAGCGAGTTGGCGACGGCCTTGGCGATGAGCGTCTTGCCGCATCCGGGAGGCCCGTAGAGCAGTACGCCCTTGGGCGGGCGCAGTTCGTGCTCCCTGAACAGGTCCGGGTAGAGGTAGGGCAGCTCGACGGCGTCGCGGATGGCTTCGATCTGGTTGCCGAGGCCGCCGATCTGCTCGTAGCCGATGTCGGGGACCTCTTCGAGGACGAGCTCCTCGACCTCGCTCTTCGGGACGATCTCGTAGACGTACCCGGAGCGGGGTTCGAGCAGGAGGGCGTCACCGGGGCGGATGGTGATGCCCAGCAGGGGTTCGGCGAGCCGGACCACCCGCTCCTCGTCGGTGTGGCCGAGGACGAGGGCGCGTTCCCCGTCCTCGAGGATCTCCTTGAGGGTGACGATGTCGCCCACGCGCTCGAACTCCATGGCCTCGACCACGTTGAGCGCTTCGTTGAGCATCACTTCCTGGCCGCGCCGGAGCTCGT
This sequence comes from Streptomyces sp. GDS52, assembly GCF_052246875.1. Taxonomy (NCBI): domain Bacteria; kingdom Bacillati; phylum Actinomycetota; class Actinomycetes; order Kitasatosporales; family Streptomycetaceae; genus Streptomyces; species Streptomyces sp. GDS52. The sequence continues at coordinate 5,982,171 of NZ_CM125966.1, read as the reverse complement.
CGAGGTCGACGCTCGGGCTGACGTTCACCCGGAGCTTTCTGCCGCCGGTGAAGATGTCGGCGGTGCCGTCCTCGTTCGCCAGGAGGAAAACTCCGAAGCCGGCCGGCGGCTGGGCCAGCCGGTCCACTTCCTCCTTGAGGGCCACGATCTGGTCGCGGGCCTCGCGGAGCGTTCCGGCGAGTCGTTCGTTCTGGGCGGACACGCCGGCCAGGTTGGTCTGCAGCTCGACGATCCGCTCTTCGAGAATCCTCGTGTGTCGCGGAGAGTCGGCGAGCTTGCGGCGCAGGACGGCGATCTCCTGCTCGAGATAGGCGATCTGCCCGGCCGGGTCGTCGGACCCGCGTCCCGGGCGGATGCCGCGGTTCATGTCGTCGTCGTGGGCTGCCACGGTCCTCACCTCCTCCAAGGGGAGCTGGACGCTTCCAGACCCTACCTGGGCGGGTGTCGATTGAAACCCCTAGATCACAAAGACGGTCGGGGTGTGTCCGATCTTCACCCTTGCGCTCTCCCTCACGCCAGGGGAATACCCACCGAGGGTGACGGGAACCCCGGCGGAGGTAGGGTCGATGTGTTCAACACCCGTCGGAGCTGGTCGGATTCCCGTTCGGTCCGACGCGAAAGACGGCAGGGGAGACGAGCGTGCAGCAGGAGGCCGGAGTCGACGCCGAGGCCCTGGAGGTCTGGATCGACCAGGACCTGTGTACCGGTGACGGCATCTGCGCGCAGTACGCGCCCGAGGTGTTCGAGCTGGACATCGACGGTCTGGCTTATGTGAAGGGCCCGGACGACGAGTTGTTGCAGACCGAGGGGGCGACGGCGCGGGTGCCGCTGCCGGTCCTCACGGATGTGGTCGATTCGGCGAAGGAGTGCCCGGGCGAGTGCATCCACGTGCGACGCGTGGCCGACGGTGTGGAGGTGTACGGCCCGGACGCCGGGTGACCGCTTTGACGCCTTCCGTCACCGCTGCCCGATTTCCCGCAGGTCCGTTCCCGCCATCACGCGCGCGTGGTTCACACGCTCCGTGCGCCAAAGGGCGTGGACCGGACGAACACGCCGTTGTCCCAGTGCCACTTCAGGCTCTCGCGCACGTCGGGGCAGCAACTGGGCAGGTCGGAGGACGAGTAGCCGAGGAGTGCCGCGGTGATCTCGCCGTCGCGTACGGCGAAGTCGTCGACGTTGGTGCGGTCCCCGGGGTCGACGAGGGTGGCCACCACGCGTGGTGCACCGGCTCCGGCGGTCCCGCTCAGGACGTACATGCCGTCGGGCGGGGTGCCCATGGAGGCGTCGCAGTGGACGACCGCCACGGTCTCGGGCCGCCCGTCGCCGTCGAGGTCGCCGGCCGCCTCCTTCTTGACCACGGCCCGCCCCGGACCGCAATCGATCGGGAACTCGACGTCCGCGGGGTCCGGCGGGGCGATGTGCGCCGGTGCGCTTTTGGTCCGCGGGGTCTGCGGGTCGGGTGTCTGGGCCGCGGTCGCGGCTCCGGGCTGCAGCAGGCCGGAGAGCGCCACGACTCCGGCGACGGCCGTGGCGGTGGCGACCCAGTGGATCGGGCGGGTGTGCGTGTGGGCGAGTTCCGGGACGGCGGATGACTGCACGAGGAGTGTCTCCTGTGAGGGCTGTGCCGGTGGGGGTGGCCAGCATCGTGCCACACGTCACAGTGCGGGGGAACGCCGGGGTGTGCGGTTTCGGTGCGGGGCCCGGGGAGACACCGGTCGCCGTCGCGTCAACATGAGGGCGCCGTGGCGCAGTTCCCGGTACGGTCCGGGAACTGCGCCACGGCGTCGGTGCGTTGTCGTGGTGGTGGGACGGGTCAGCGGGCGGCGCCCGCGTCGGCGTTGGGTCCCGAGTAGTCCTCGCCGTAGGCGCCCTTGGCGGGGCGGCGTCGGCGCATGGGGGGCTCGACCCCGTCGGCGAGGCGGCGGGCGGTGAGCAGGAAGCCGGTGTGGCCGATCATCCGGTGGTCCGGGCGGACGGCCAGTCCCTCGATGTGCCAGTTGCGGATCATGGATTCCCAGGCCGTCGGCTCGTTGAAGGAGCCGATCTCGCGGATGGACTCGACGGTCCGGGCGAGCTGGGTCGTGGTCGCGACGTAGCAGCAGAGGATGCCGCCGGGGACGAGCGCCTTGGAGACGGCCTCCAGGCATTCCCAGGGGGCGAGCATGTCGAGGATGACGCGGTCGACCTCGGTGTCGGACAGATTGTCCTGGAGGTCGCCGACGGTGAGCTGCCAGGCGGGGTGCGGGCCGCCGAAGTAGCGCTCCACGTTGGCCTGGGCGATCTCGGCGAAATCCTCGCGGCGTTCGTAACTGTGCAGCATGCCCTGGTCGCCGATGGCGCGCAGCAGGAAGCTGCTGAGCGAGCCGGAGCCCACGCCTGCCTCCACGACGCGGGCGCCGGGGAAGATGTCGGCGAAGGCCAGGATCTGCCCCGCGTCCTTGGGGTAGACGACGGCTGCCCCGCGGGGCATGGACAGGACGTAGTCGGGGAGCAGGGGGCGCAGCGCGAGGTAGGCGACGTTCCCGGTGGTGCGGACAACGCTGCCCTCGGGTGCGCCGATCAGTTCGTCGTGGGGGAAGGAACCCTTGTGGGTGTGGAAGTTCTTCCCGGCCTCGAGCGTGAACGTGTAGTGGCGACCCTTGGGGTCGGTCAGCTGTACCTGGTCCCCGACCTTGAAGGGCCCACGGCGGCGGGCGGCACCGGTCGGTTCGGACATGTGACCAGCCTACCGGTCCCCACGTGGGCCACTGACCACCCGAGGGCGGGGAGGATGTCAGGCGGGGCGGGCCATGGCCTTGACGAAGGCTCGTTCCACGTCGGCCGCGGACAGGACGCCGTAGATCTCGCCGGTGGTCTCGACGACCAGGTACTCGGTGGCGGGGGCGGCGCGCAGGGCCTCGAGGAGGTCCTCTCCCGCGAGCTCGGCGGAGACGCGCATGCCGTCGGTGAGGTCCTGGGCGAGCCCGCTGACCGGGACCCAGGGGCGGCGGTGTTCGGGTACGCCGACGATGGCGGCCTCGCGCACCAGGGAGAGCGGGGTGCCGTCGGGGTCGACGACGACGAGGGCCCGGGCGCCGGCGGCGTTGGCGCGGCGCAGCGCCTCGGAGAGCGGGGTGTCCGTCTCGACGGGCACCGCACGGCGGGTGAGGGCGCGGGCGCGCAGTTCGGGAAGGTGTTCGCGCAGGCGGGCCATGCGCAGGCTGTTGCCGGCGCCGGTCCAGATGATCGCGGCGAGGATGGCGGCGAGCAGCGCGTCGAGGACGGTGTCCATACCGACGCTGTCCTCGGCGGCGGAGCCGAGGGCTCCGGACTGGGTGAGCAGGGGAAGGCCGATCAGGACGGAGACGGCGAGGACGCGGCCCACCCAGGCGGCGGCGATGGTGCCGCTCATCGGCTTGCCGGTGAGTTTCCAGACGACCGCGCGGAGCATGCGTCCGCCGTCGAGGGGGAGGCCGGGCAGGAGGTTGAAGACGGCCACGATGAGGTTGGAGATCATCAGGCCGGCCAGCAGGACGCCGGGGACGGAGCTGGGTTCGACGGCGAGCAGGGCGACGTAGAACAGGCCGGACAGGACGAGGGAGAGCAGGGGGCCGACGAAGGCGAGTACGAACTCCCGACCGGGAGTCTCCGCCTCCTTCTCGATCTCGGAGACGCCGCCGAAGAACTGGAGCTGGATGCGGCGCACCGGCAGCTTGAAGCGGAGGGCGGCGAGCGTGTGGGCGAGTTCGTGGACGAGTACGGAGGCGTAGAAGGCGACGGCGAAGAACAGCGAGACCAGATAGCTGGCGGCGCCGAGTTCGGGCAGCACACGGTCGATCTGGCCGCCGAACACCCAGGTGATCAGGATGGCGACGAGGAACCAGCTGGGGGCGACGTAGACGGGCACGCCGAACGGGCGTCCCATCAGCAGTCCACCGCGCTGCTGCTCCGGGGGACGCGGTGCGGGCCCCTTGCCGGATCCGGAGTGGGCGAGGGTGCGGTCGGTGCCGTGGGGCTCGGAGGGCGCGGACCGGTGACCGTCGTCCCGCGGAGCCCTCTCGGACGGAGCACCCGCGGGGGCAGGGGGCTCGGACCAGCCGTCGTCCGGGGACCGCGGGTTCTGCGGGTGGGCGTCGGTGTCCGGGGCAGGAGGTCGCGCGGGCTGCTCCCCGTTCCGGGGCGTGGCCCCGTCGGTGTCCGCCGGGGCCGAGGGCTCCCCGGTCTCCGCCGGGGCGCCTCCGGTCCGTGACGGAGCGTCGCCGGAGGCCGACGGATCACGGTCGTCGGTGCGGTCGTCGGGGGTGCTCGGGGCGGTTTCGGGCGGGTCGAGGCGGCCCCCGTCCGTGGGGGGTCGGCCCTCCGTGGCCCTCATGTGGCGCTCGTCCGGCTCGTCGTTGCCGGATCGCGGCTGCCCGCCTCCGCCGCTTGCGTCCACCGGTGTCCCCTCGTCGCTGCGTTTCCCGTGCCTGCCGGACGGGAGGGTCTGGTATCGATGGTATGCGGCCGTCGCCCCACGTCTCGCCCCGGCACCCCTGTCTCTTGCCGTCCGGCGCCGCGCCCGCTCGCCCTCTCCTCTCCTGCCCCTTTTCCCCCTTTTCCCCCTTCGCTCTCTTCTCTTCCTTTCCCCTTCCCCCTGTGGCCACCCTTTCTCCCTGTGGCCACCCCTGGTGTGCGGGTCCCTGTCAGTACCGGGCCGTAAGGTCTGTGGGCATGGAGACGAGCACCGAGGGCGCGGGACGGCCCGACAGCATGCCGGTCGTGGCGGCGGATCCGCCGGTGGTGGCCGGGGCCCCGCCCGAAGTGGCCGCCGCGCCACCCGTCTCGCTGTCCCCGTCGCGTGCCGGTGACTTCATGCAGTGTCCGCTGCTGTACCGGTTCCGGGTCATCGACCGCCTGCCGGAGAAACCGAGCGAGGCGGCGACCCGGGGCACGCTGGTGCACGCGGTGCTGGAGCGCCTCTTCGACGCCCCGGCCGCCGAGCGCACGGCACCGCGGGCGAAGCAGCTGGTCCCGGGCCAGTGGGACCGGCTGCGGGAGTCGAGGCCGGAGGTCGCGGAGCTGTTCGCCGAGGACCCGGAGGGTGAGCGGCTGGCGCGCTGGCTGGCGGAGGCGGAGCTGCTGGTCGAGCGCTGGTTCACCCTGGAGGATCCGAGCCGGCTGGAGCCCGCCGAGCGGGAGCTGTTCGTCGAGGCCGAGCTGGATTCCGGGCTGAGGTTGCGCGGCATCATCGACCGGGTGGATGTGGCGCCCACCGGCGAGGTGCGGCTCGTCGACTACAAGACGGGCAAGGCGCCCCGGCCTCAGTACGCGGAGGACGCGCTGTTCCAGATGAAGTTCTACGCCCTGGTGGTGTGGCGGCTGAAGCAGGTGATCCCGCGCCGGCTGCAACTCGTGTACCTGGGCAGCGGTGATGTGCTGACGTACGACCCGGTCCGCGCCGATCTGGAGCGCGTGGAGCGCAAGTTGCTGGCCCTGTGGGAGGCGATCCGGCTGGCCACGGAGACGGGTGACTGGCGGCCACGTCCCACCAAGCTGTGCGGCTGGTGCGACCACCAGGCGCACTGCCCGGAGTTCGGCGGCACTCCCCCGCCGTATCCGCTGCCGGTACGGGCGTCCGGGCCGGCTCCGGCCGGTGCGCCCCGGAGGCAGGAGGGGCAGGGCACGCAGGGCACAATGGGGGCGGACTAGCGAAGGAGAGTCACGTGGCCATCCGCGTCCTACTGGTTGACGACCAGCCGCTGCTGCGTACGGGCTTCCGGATGATCCTGGAGGCCGAGCAGGACATCGCGGTCGTCGGTGAGGCCGGAGACGGCCTCCAGGCCCAGGACCAGGTGCGGGCGCTGCAGCCCGATGTGGTGCTGATGGACATCCGCATGCCGCGGATGGACGGGGTGGAGGCCACCCGGCAGATCACCGGCCCGGAGCGGGACGGCCCGGCGAAGGTGCTGGTGCTCACGACGTTCGATCTCGACGAGTACGTGGTGGAGGCGCTGCGGGCGGGTGCCAGCGGCTTCCTCCTGAAGGACGCCCCGGCCAATGAACTGGTGCAGGCGATCCGGGTGGTGGCCGCCGGTGAGGCGATGCTGGCCCCGAGCATCACCCGCCGGCTGCTGGACAAGTACGCCACGCATCTGCCGTCCGGTGACGAGCCGATGCCGGACACGCTGCACACCCTGACCGACCGTGAGGTCGAGGTGCTGAAGCTGGTGGCACGGGGGCTGTCCAACGCGGAGATCGCCGCGGACCTGTTCGTCAGTGAGACGACCGTGAAGACGCACGTCGGTCATGTCCTGACGAAGCTGGGGCTGCGTGACCGGGTACAGGCGGCGGTGTACGCGTACGAGAGCGGTCTGGTGCGCCCCGGGGCGCAGTAGCTCCCGCTCCGGTCCGCACCCCGGCTCCACTCCGCACACACCAGAGGGCGCCTCCGGCTTCCGCAAGACGGGAAGTCGGAGGCGCCCTCTGGTGTGTGCGCGCCCGCCAGGGGCTCCGCGGCGTCAGCCGCTCACGCCTCGTCCCAGCTCCCACAGCTGGAGCGTGGAGGAGGAGTTGAGCATGTAGGCGGTGCCGGTGATGTCGTCACGTGCGGCGCCGTACTGCTTGCCCTGCCACAGGGGCAGCACGGGCACGTCCTCCGCGACGATGTTCTGGATGTCGTTCAGGCTGCCGACCGCGGAGAGCCGGTCGGCCTGGCGGCGGGACTCCGGGATGAGTTCCTTGCTGACCCGGCTGTTGGCGTACGGCGAGTTGAGGAAGTTGTCCTTGTCCAGGAACGGGGCGAGGAAGTTGTCGGCGTCCGGGTAGTCGGGGAACCAGCCCATGCCGTAGACGTCGAACTTGCCCTCCTTGCCGGCCGGACGGAAGGTTTCCCAGGCCGCGCCCTTGATGTCGGTCTCGAACAGGCCGCTGTCGTTGAGCTGCTTGCTGAGCTGCTCGAACTCCGCCTTGGTCGCGGGACCGTAGTGGTCGGTCGTGTAGTGCAGCGTCATCTTCACCGGGGTGGTGACACCGGCCTTCTCCAGCAACTGGCGGGCCTTGGAGACGTCCGGGTCGCCGTACCTGTTGAAGAACGCGTTGGAGTGGCCGGTGACGGTCGCGGGAACCAGCGAGTACAGCGGCTCGGCCTGGGAGCCGTAGACCTTGGCGACCAGTTCGCTGCGGTTGATGATCTGGGCCATGGCCTGGCGGACGGCCTTGGTCTCCACGCTGGGGGCCTCGGTGTTGAAGGCCAGGTAGCGGATCTCCAGACCCGGCGACTCGACGAGGTCGATGGCGTCCTCGTTGTTGCCGGCGAGTTCCCGGATCTGCTCCGGCGACATGCTGCGGGTCATGAGGTCGACGTCGCCGTCCTCGAGCGCCTGGCCCATGGCCTCGGCGCTCTCGAAGCTGCGTACCTCGACCTTGTCGTTGGCCACTTCCAGGGACCCCTTGTAGGAGGGGTTCTTGGCATAGGTGGCGCGGACCAGTTCGCCGTCCTTGACCTCGGTCTCGATGGTGTACGGGCCGGAGCCGTCGACGTCGAACCCTTCGCGCAGCTTGCCCTTGTCGTACTTCTTCTCGCTGAGGATGCCCGCGACCGGGGTCGACAGCTTGTAGGGGAAGGTGGCGTCGGCCGACGTGAGGTGGAAGATCACCTCGCGGTCGCCCTTGGTCTCGACGGTGTCGATCGTGGACAGCAGTGCGAACACACCGCTGTCGGACTGGATCGCGAGGGCGCGTTCGATGGAGAACTTCACATCGGCGGCGGTGACGGGCGAGCCGTCCGAGAACTTCAGGCCTTCGCGCAGGGTGCAGCTGTACCGCTCGTTGCCGGTGTCGGTGAAGCCGCAGCTCTCCGCGGCCTCGGGCACCGGCTCACCGTCGCCACGCGGCTGGACCAGCAGGGTCTGCACCGTCTGGCGCAGGATGTTCCAGGTACCGACGTCGTAGGCGTACGCCGGGTCGACCGGAGCGGGCTCTTCCTCCGAGACGGTGAACCGGTCCGTGGTGCCGACGACGATCGCGTCACCGCCGCCGCTCCCACCACCGGTGTCGCCACAGCCGGCGAGTACCGGCGCGAGCAGGCCGATCGCGGCCGCCAGCACCAAAGTCTTGCGGTTCATGCTCGAGTTTCTCCAGAGCTGTCGACTCCGTGTATGCGGCATACGGGGTTGTCACTGCCGTCCACGGGGATGGGGCGATGTTCTCGCGATGAGATTAGTCCGCGCCCGTAGGGAGGGGCGCGGCGACCGGAGTTGAGCCTCCATCACGCAGTGGAACCGGGTGTGAACGCACCGGCGAACGTGGACGGGGAAGGATTGGGGCAGCGTTCAACCAATCGGGACACAAGGGAACGCGGACCGCCTCAGAAATGACGCGGACACCACATGCCGACCCCCCTGCCGACCCCTCGAAAGGTGGTGAACATCACAGCGGAACCGGGCCGGGCGGTACCGGAATTCACCAGCCGGTAGCGCTCCGAATTCCTTCGGACACACAACCCGCCGACCGGAACACGGGCCCTGGGGAATTCCGGTCCCCCCACCCGCTCCACACTGGGTGAACGCCTAGCGCATTTCCGTCATCAGCCCGCGCAGAAAAGTCAGATCGACCGTTTCCAACGACGGTACGACGGTCCGCCGGGCGGCCGGCGTGATGGGGGCCACGGAGGGCACCGCCACGACGTGACAGCCCGCGGCCTCGGCGGCGGCCACGCCGGTCGCCGTGTCCTCGACGACGGCGCACCGCACCGGGTCCACGCCGAGACCGAGGGCGGCGGTCAGGTACGGGTCGGGGTGCGGTTTGGTGCGCGGGACCTCGTCGCCCGCGACCGACAGCGCGAAGTGGTGGGCGCCCAGCGAGCCCAGTACGCGGTCGATGATGCGTCGGTGCGAGGCGGAGACCAGGGCCGTGGGGATGCCGTGCTCGGACAGTTCGGCGAGCAGCCGGGCGGCGCCGGGCATCAGCGGCAGGGCACAGGAGATGCGGTCCTCGAAGCCGTCGTTGAGCAGGACCGTCAGTTCGGTCAAGGGGATGTCGGCCCCGGTCGCCTCGATGAGGAAGCCCGCGCTGCGGGTCATGGGGCCGCCGACCACGACATGGCGCCACGAGTCGTCGAGGGCGTGGCCGAGGGAGGCGAACACCTCGACCTCGACGTCCCACCAGAAGCCCTCGGTGTCGACCAGGGTGCCGTCCATGTCCAGGAGCACGGCCTGCAGGGGGGAGCCTTCGGCCGGGGCGGCGCCGAGGGCCTGGGGGAGAGTGCCGAGCGCGGTGGCCGGAACCGTACTGGTCATCCACGTACCTCCTTCAAGGGACGATCAGGCCGGTTCCCACAAGGGGAACCGGCCTGCGGTGGACCGACCAGTGTACGTCGCGCACGACGCAGTCGCTTGTCACACGCCCGGGCGAACCGCCGGGCGGGGTCAGCGGGCGTTGAAGTACTTGGCCTCCGGGTGGTGGATCACGATGGCGTCCGTGGACTGCTCGGGGTGCAGCTGGAACTCCTCGGACAGGTGGACGCCGATGCGCTCCGGCTGGAGCATCTCCGCGATCTTGGCACGGTCCTCCAGGTCGGGGCAGGCGCCGTAGCCGAGGGAGAAGCGGGCGCCCCGGTACTTCAGGGCGAACATGTCCTCCATCGCGCTCGGGTCCTCACCGGAGAACCCGAGCTCGGAGCGGACCCGCGCGTGCCAGTACTCGGCGAGTGCCTCGGCCAGTTGCACGGACAGCCCGTGCAGTTCGAGGTAGTCGCGGTAGGCGTTGGCCTGGAACATCCGCGCGGTCTCCTCGCCGATGCGGGAGCCGACGGTGACGATCTGGAAGCCGACGACGTCCGTCTGTCCCGACTCCTCCGGGCGGAAGAAGTCGGCCAGGCACAGGCGCCGGCCGCGGCGCTGGCGCGGGAAGGTGAAGCGGGTGCGTTCGTTGCCCGCCTCGTCCAGGACGATCAGGTCGTCGTCCTTGGAGACGCACGGGAAGTAGCCGTACACGACGGCCGCCTCCAGCAGGTTGTCCGTCTGGAGCCGGTCCAGCAGGCCGCGCAGCCTGGGCCGTCCCTCGGTCTCCACCAGCTCCTCGTACGTCGGCCCATCGCCCGTGCGGGCCTGCTTCAGACCCCACTGGCCCTTGAACAGGGCGCCCTCGTCGAGCCAGCTCGCGTACTCCTTGAGCTGGATGCCCTTGACCACCCGGGTGCCCCGGAACGGCGGGGTGGGGACCGGGTTGTCGGTGGCGACGTCCGAGCGGACGTGCCCGGCCTCGGGGCGCTCGTCGATCTCCACGGTGGCCGCGCGGACCCGGCGCTGCCGGAGCTCGGGCAGCTTGGCGCCGGGCACGCCGCGCTTGATGCCGATGAGGGCGTCCATCAGGCGCAGGCCCTCGAAGGCGTCGCGGGCGTAGCGGACCTCGCCCTGGTAGATCTCGTGCAGGTCCTGCTCGACGTAGGCGCGGGTCAGGGCGGCGCCGCCCAGGATGACCGGGTAGTCGGCGGCCAGCCCGCGCTGGTTGAGCTCCTCCAGGTTCTCCTTCATGATCACCGTGGACTTCACCAGCAGCCCGGACATGCCGATGACGTCGGCCTTGTGCTCGTCGGCGGCGTCCAGGATCGCGGAGACCGGCTGCTTGATGCCGAGGTTGACGACGTTGTAGCCGTTGTTCGACAGGATGATGTCGACCAGGTTCTTGCCGATGTCGTGGACGTCGCCGCGGACCGTGGCCAGGACGATGGTGCCCTTGCCCAGGTCCTCGCCGTCCTCGAGCTTCTCCATGTGCGGTTCGAGGTGGGCGACGGCCGCCTTCATGACCTCGGCCGACTGGAGCACGAACGGCAGCTGCATCTGGCCCGAGCCGAACAGCTCGCCGACCACCTTCATGCCGTCCAGCAGGGTGTCGTTGACGATGTCGAGGGCCTTGCGGGTCTCGAGCGCCTGGTCGAGGTCGGTCTCCAGGCCGTTGCGCTCGCCGTCGATGATCCGCCGCTTGAGCCGCTCGTCCAGGGGGAGCGACGCCAGTTCCTCGGCCTTGTCGGCCTTCAGGGACTTGGCGGTGGCGCCCTCGAAGAGCTGCATCAGCTTCTGCAGCGGGTCGTAGCCCTCACGGCGCCGGTCGTGGATCAGGTCGAGGGCGGTGGTGACCTCCTCCTCGCTGAAGCGGGCGAGGGGCAGGATCTTCGACGCGTGCACGATCGCCGAGTCCAGGCCCGCCTTGACGCACTCGTCGAGGAAGACGGAGTTGAGCAGGATGCGGGCGGCCGGGTTGAGGCCGAAGGAGATGTTCGACAGTCCCAGGGTGGTCTGCACCTTGGGGTGGCGCCGCTTCAGCTCGCGGATGCCCTCGATGGTGGCGCTGCCGTCCTTGCGGGACTCCTCCTGGCCGGTGCAGATGGTGAAGGTGAGGCAGTCGATGAGGATGTCCTCCTCGCGGATGCCCCAGTTCCCGGTCAGGTCGGCGATCAGGCGCTCGGCGATCTCGACCTTCTTCTCGGCGGTGCGGGCCTGGCCCACCTCGTCGATGGTCAGCGCGATCAGCGCGGCACCGTGCTCCTGGGCCAGCTGCGCGACGCGCGCGAAGCGGGACTCGGGGCCGTCGCCGTCCTCGTAGTTGACCGAGTTGATGACCGCCCGGCCGCCGAGCCTCTCCAGACCGGCCCGGATGACGGGGACCTCGGTGGAGTCCAGCACGATCGGCAGGGTGGAGGCGGTGGCGAACCGGCCGGCCAGTTCCTTCATGTCGGCGACGCCGTCGCGGCCGACGTAGTCCACGCACAGGTCCAGCATGTGCGCGCCCTCGCGGATCTGCTCCCGGGCCATCTCCACGCAGTTGTCCCAGCGGCCCTCGAGCATCGCCTCACGGAACTTCTTGGAGCCGTTGGCGTTGGTCCGCTCACCGATCGCCAGGTAGGAGGTGTCCTGACGGAAGGGAACGGTCTGGTAGAGGGAGGCCGCACCGGGTTCCGGGCGCGGGTCGCGCTCCGCCGGGGCGAGGCCGTGCACGCGCTCCACGAGCTGCCGCAGATGCTCGGGCGTCGTACCGCAGCAGCCGCCGACCAGGGACAGCCCGTAGTCGCGGACGAAGTTCTCCTGTGCGTCCGCCAGCTCCTGCGGGGACAGCGGGTACCGCGCGCCGTCCTTGGTGAGTTCCGGCAGACCGGCGTTCGGCATGCACGACAGCTGGATGCGGGAGTGGCGGGCCAGGTAGCGCAGGTGCTCGCTCATCTCGGCCGGGCCGGTCGCGCAGTTCAGGCCGATCATGTCGATGCCCAGCGGTTCCAGCGCGGTGAGCGCGGCACCGATCTCGGAGCCCAGCAGCATCGTGCCGGTCGTCTCCACCGTGACCGACACGATCAGCGGGACCTCGTGGCCGGCGGTCTCCATCGCACGGCGGGCGGCGATGACGGAGGCCTTGGTCTGCAGCAGGTCCTGGGTCGTCTCCACCAGCAGCGCGTCCGCGCCGCCCGCGAGCAGGCCCTCGGCGTTCTGCTGGTAGGCGTCCCGGATGGCGGCGAAGGTGGTGTGGCCGAGGGTGGGCAGCTTGGTGCCGGGGCCCATCGAGCCCAGCACCCAGCGGGGGCGGCCGTCCCGCGTCGTGAACTCGTCCGCCGCCTCGCGGGCGATGCGCGCACCCGCCTCGGACAGTTCGACGACGCGGTCCGCGATGTCGTACTCGCCCAGGGCGGTGAGGTTGGCGCCGAAGGTGTTGGTCTCGACGCAGTCGACACCGGCGTCGAAGTACGCGGAGTGGACCGAACGGACGATGTCCGGGCGGGTCAGGTTCAGGATCTCGTTACAACCCTCGAGGTCCTCGAAGTCCTCGAGCGTGGGGTCCTGTGCCTGGAGCATGGTGCCCATCGCTCCGTCGGCGACCACCACTCGGGTGGCGAGCGCCTCTCGGAGAGCGGACACACGGGTCCGGCTGTCGGCGGAAGGGGTCAGCGGCAACGAGGCCATGTACGGGGCTCCCTCAGATGCGACGGCTGTCGGCTTTGCCTGTCCGAAGAGCACCCTCGTGGTGCTCCCGGGCAGAGGCACGCCGCCAGCGTATCGGGGACCGCGCCCCGACGCTCAGCACGTCCACTGGTCGGACGAAGATGGCCGGGACCCGTATGTACGCACGCGGGGGGCACGACGGATGGCGGCGGACCATTGGCGGGAGGTCGGCATCGAGCGGTAGTGTTCGGCATTGCCGAACAGTGGCAGCGGCCGCGCGCGTTGGTCGCAGGGGACGGAGGCAGCACGGCGATGGCACGGAACATCCAGTCGCTCGAACGGGCGGCGGCGATGCTGCGCCTGCTGGCGGGCGGCGAGCGGCGGCTCGGCCTGTCGGACATCGCCTCGTCCCTGGGCCTCGCCAAGGGCACCGCCCACGGCATCCTGCGCACCCTCCAGCACGAGGGCTTCGTCGAGCAGGACGACGCCTCCGGGCGCTACCAGCTGGGCGCCGAACTGCTGCGCCTGGGCACCACGTACCTCGACGTGCACGAGCTGCGGGCACGCGCCCTGGTCTGGACCGACGACCTGGCCCGCTCCAGCGGCGAGAGCGTCTACCTCGGCGTACTGCACCAGCAGGGCGTGCTGATCGTGCACCACGTGTTCCGTCCCGACGACAGCCGGCAGGTCCTGGAGATAGGGGCCATGCAGCCGCTGCACTCCACGGCCCTGGGCAAGGTGCTGTCGGCCTACGACCCGGTGGCGCACAGCGAGGCCCTGGAGGCCGACCGCAAGCCGTTCACCGACCGCACGGTGTGCGAGCCGGACGCCTTCGAGCACATCCTCGACCTCACCCGCGCGCGCGGGTACGCGGCGGACGTCGAGGAGACCTGGGAGGGCGTGGCCTCGATCGCGGCCCCCGTCCACGACCGGCGGCGGATGCCGGTCGGCGCGGTCGGTGTCACGGGCGCGGTGGAGCGGCTGCGGCAGGACGGCGAGCTGCGCCCGGAGCTGATCGCGGCGGTGCGGGACTGCGCCCGCGCGGTGTCGCGGGACCTGGGCGCCCGGCGGTTCTGAGCGGGCCGGACAGGCACCGGCGGGACGCACACACACCGAAGAGCCGACCGGGGCGCCGCAGGGCGTCCCGGTCGTCGTCGTGCCCGGACCCGGGCGAACCGGTCGGAGACCGGTGGACGTGACGGATCCCCGGCGAAGATCGATGACTCGGCGCAGATGACTCGGCGCAATCGACGCGATCGATAACGATCGCACTTTCGACAACCGAACCCTTGACGCACGTGCGAGGCGGAGAAAGACTCCCGTCCATCGGTCGGCATTGTCGAACAGCTACCGGCAATACACGTTAGGGTGTGACAACGCCAAAGGCCGACATCGCTCTCATCCCCGAGGGCGCCCATCCCCGGCGGGACCCGGGGGTCGGCTTCCCTGGACGAAGGACAAAGGAGTCGCGGGTGTCCAGCTCCGACATCTTCATCGGCGAGACCCTCGGTACCGCCATACTCATCCTGCTCGGCGGCGGCGTCTGCGCCGCCGTGACGCTGAAGGCCTCGAAGGCCCGTAACGCCGGCTGGCTCGCCATCGCCTTCGGGTGGGGCTTCGCCGTCATGACGGCGGTGTACATCGCGGGGCCGCTCTCCGGCGCCCACCTCAACCCGGCCGTGACCCTGGCGCTCGCCATCAAGGACGGCGAGTGGAGCAACGTCCCGGTCTACTTCGCCGGAGAGTTCCTCGGCGCGATGATCGGCGCGGCGCTGGTCTGGGTGGCGTACTACGGACAGTTCCAGGCCCACCTGACCGACCAGGAGATCGTCGGCGGTCCGGGCGCGCAGGCCACCGCGGCCAAGGCCGTGGAGGCACAGGAGAAGGGCGCCGGTCCCGTGCTCGGCATCTTCTCCACCGGTCCGGAGATCCGGAACGCGGTGCAGAACCTCGCCACGGAGATCATCGGCACCATGGTGCTGCTGCTCGCCGTGCTCACCCAGGGCCTGAACGCCGAGGGCAACGGTCTCGGGGTGCTGGGCGGTCTCATCACGGCGCTCGTGGTGGTCGCCATCGGCCTGTCCCTCGGCGGCCCGACCGGCTACGCGATCAACCCGGCCCGTGACCTCGGTCCGCGCGTCGTGCACGCCCTGCTGCCGCTGCCCAACAAGGGCGGCTCCGACTGGTCCTACGCCTGGGTTCCGGTCGTCGGTCCGCTGATCGGCGGCGCCCTCGCGGCAGGCTTCTACAACATCGTCCTCGCCTGACAGCGACCCTGCCGCCGCGCGACCCCGCGTCTTGTGGAAGCGCCGTCCACACAGTCCCGTAATCAAGGAACCTCCAGGAGCACACAGTGACCGACGACCAGACCGCCGGCATCGCCTCCCACGGCCACGGCCCGTTCATCGCCGCCATCGACCAGGGCACGACCTCCTCCCGCTGCATCGTCTTCGACCGCGACGGCCGCATCGTCGCGGTCGACCAGAAGGAACACGAGCAGATCTTCCCCAAGCCGGGCTGGGTCGAACACGACGCCACCGAGATCTGGACCAACGTCCAGGAGGTCGTCGCCGGTGCCGTCGAGAAGGCCGGCATCACCCGGGACGACATCAAGGCCATCGGCATCACCAACCAGCGCGAGACCACCGTCCTGTGGGACAGGAACACCGGTGAGCCCGTCCACAACGCCATCGTCTGGCAGGACACCCGCACCGACGCCCTGTGCCGCGAGCTCGGCCGCAACGTCGGCCAGGACCGTTTCCGCCGCGAGACCGGTCTCCCCCTCGCCTCCTACTTCGCCGGCCCCAAGGCCCGCTGGCTGCTCGACAACGTCGAAGGGCTCAAGGAGCGCGCCGAGGCGGGCGACATCCTCTTCGGCACCATGGACACCTGGGTCATCTGGAACCTGACCGGCGGTGCGGACGGCGGCAGGCACGTCACCGACGTCACCAACGCGTCCCGCACCATGCTGATGAACCTGCACACCATGCAGTGGGACGCGAAGATCGCCGAGTCCATCGGCGTCCCGACGGAGATGCTGCCCGAGATCCGCTCCTCCGCCGAGGTCTACGGCGAGATCAGGGGCGGCAGCCTGGGCGAGCTGCTCGGCGGCATCCCGGTCGCCTCCGCGCTCGGCGACCAGCAGGCCGCCCTGTTCGGCCAGACCTGTTTCGCCGAGGGCGAGACCAAGTCGACGTACGGCACCGGCACCTTCATGGTGATGAACACCGGCGACAAGATCATCAACTCCTACAGCGGCCTGCTGACCACCGTCGGCTACCAGATCGGCGACCAGAAGCCGGTCTACGCGCTGGAGGGCTCCATCGCGGTCACCGGTGCGCTGGTGCAGTGGATGCGCGACCAGATGGGCCTGATCTCCACCGCCGCCGAGATCGAGACGCTCGCGCTCTCGGTCGAGGACAACGGCGGCGCCTACTTCGTGCCGGCCTTCTCCGGTCTGTTCGCCCCGTACTGGCGCTCCGACGCCCGCGGTGTGATCGCCGGCCTGACCCGGTACGTCACCAAGGCGCACCTGGCGCGCGCCGTCCTGGAGGCCACCGCCTGGCAGACCCGGGAGATCGCCGACGCCATGACCAAGGACTCCGGCGTCGAGCTGACCGCCCTCAAGGTCGACGGCGGCATGACCTCCAACAACCTGCTGATGCAGACCCTCTCGGACTTCCTGGACGCGCCCGTGGTGCGCCCCATGGTCGCCGAGACCACCTGCCTCGGCGCCGCCTACGCCGCCGGCCTCGCCGTCGGCTTCTGGAACAGCACCGACGACCTGCGCGCCAACTGGCGCCGGGCCGCCGAGTGGACCCCCCGCATGGACGCGGAGATCCGCGACCGTGAGTACAAGAGCTGGCTCAAGGCCGTCGAGCGGACCATGGGCTGGCTCGGCGACGAAGACTGACACCGCCCGACGAGGAGCAAGAACCCGACATGACCACTCAGTCCACCCTGCAGTCCGTGCCTGCCCTGGGGACGCGCCCGGCCTCCTGCTCGAACCCGAGCCGGGCCGAGACCCGGGAGCGGCTCGCCAAGGCGTCGTACGACCTTCTCGTGATCGGCGGCGGCATCCTGGGCATCTCCACCGCCTGGCACGCCGCGCAGTCCGGCCTCAGGGTGGCACTGGTGGACGCCGGCGACTTCGCCGGCGCCACCTCCTCCGCCTCCTCCAAGCTCCTCCACGGCGGCCTGCGCTATCTGCAGACCGGCGCGGTGAAGCTGGTGGCGGAGAACCACTTCGAGCGCCGTGCGGTCTCCCGCCGGGTGGCCCCCCACCTGGCGAACCCGCTCACCTTCTACCTCCCCGTGTACAAGGGCGGGCCGCACGGCGCGGCGAAGCTCGGCGCCGGTGTCCTCGCGTACTCGGCGCTCTCGGCGTTCGGCGACGGCGTCGGCCATCTGCTCTCCCCCGCCAGGGCCGCGCGGGACGTGCCGGAGCTGCGCACCGACAACCTCAAGGCCGTGGCCGTGTACGGCGACGACCAGATGAACGACGCGCGGATGGCGCTGATGACGGTCCGCGCGGCGGCCGAGTCGGGCGCGGTCGTCCTCAATCACGCCGAGGTGACCGGTCTGCGGTTCACCCGGGGCCGGGTGACCGGCGCCGAGCTGCGCGACCGGCTGTCGGGCGAGGAGTTCGGCGTCGACGCCCGCCTCGTGCTGAACGCGACCGGACCGTGGGTCGACCACCTGCGCCGGATGGAGGACCCGAACGCGGCACCGTCCATCCGGCTGTCGAAGGGCGCGCACCTGGTCCTGAAGCGGACCTCCCCGTGGAAGGCCGCCCTGGCCACGCCGATCGACAAGTACCGCATCACCTTCGCCCTGCCCTGGGAGGACATGCTGCTGCTCGGCACGACCGACGAGGAGTTCGAGGGCGATCCGGCGGATGTCGCGGTCACCGAGAAGGACACCGCCCAGATACTCGACGAGGCCGCGTTCTCCATCCGCGACCAGCAGGTGGACCGCGATCTGATCACGTACTCGTTCGCGGGCCTGCGGGTGCTTCCGGGCGGCCCCGGGGACACCTCGAAGGCCAAGCGGGAGACGGTCGTCAGCGAGGGCCGCGGCGGGATGCTGTCCGTCGCGGGCGGCAAGTGGACCACCTTCCGTCACATCGGCCGTACGGTGATGCGCAAGCTCCAGGAGCTGCCGGGCCGGCCGCTGGGCGACGACTTCGAGCCGGTCGCGTCGCTGCCGAGGAAACTGCCGCTGCCCGGGGTGGCCAATCCGCGCGCGGTCGCCCACCGGCTGCTGGTCGACCACCCGGCACCCGGCCCGCGGATGGCGGCGGACACCGCCCGCCACCTGGCGACCCACTACGGTTCGCTGGCCTTCGACATCGCCCGGCTGGCCAATGACGACCCGCGGCTGGCCCGGCGTGTCCACCCGGATGCCCCGGAGATCTGGGCGCAGGTCGTCTGGGCCCGGGACCACGAGTGGGCCGAGACGACGGACGACGTGCTCCGCCGCCGTACGACCCTGACCGTCCGGGGACTGGCCACGGACGAGGTCCGCGCCGGTGTCCAGGACCTGCTCGACGAGAAGTAGAGGCAGGGGGCCCGGCACCGGTTCCCCCTCGGGAGCCGGTGCCGGGAAGGACCGGCGCCGGGCCGCTCGCGCTCCCGGACGGCTCCGGCCACCGCGGGGTGTTTCCGGGTGTCCCCCGGGGCAGTGTTCGGTCGTTCCCCCTGCGAGGGGGCTGCGTACGTCCGCTGGGCACGCCGTAAGGTTGGTGCGTACGCGAGGGCACGTCGGAAGGAGGCGCTGGGTGATCGAGCTCGAGGGGGTTCCCGAGCTGATCGACCCGGTCATGGTGGCCGCGTTCGAGGGCTGGAACGACGCCGGCGACGCCGCCTCCACCGCGGTCGCGCATCTGGACAGGGAGTGGAAGGGCGAGGTGTTCGCGGCGCTGGACGCCGAGGACTACTACGACTTCCAGGTCAACCGGCCCACGGTGTTCATGGACGGCGGGGTCCGTAAGGTCACCTGGCCGACGACGCGGTTGTCGGTGGTCCGGATCGGCGGCGACAAGCCACGCGACCTGGTCCTCGTCCGCGGTATCGAACCGTCCATGCGCTGGCGCTCGTTCTGCAACGAACTGCTGGGGTTCGCCCATGAACTCGGGGTGGAGATGGTGGTCGTCCTGGGCGCCCTGCTCGGCGACACCCCGCACACCCGTCCGGTCCCGGTCAGCGGGACCACGTCCGATCCGGACCTGGCCCGCCGTATGGACCTGGAGGAGACCAGGTACGAGGGCCCCACGGGGATCGTCGGCATCCTCCAGGAGGCGTGCACGCACGCCGGTGTCCCCGCGGTCTCGCTGTGGGCGGCGGTCCCGCACTACGTGTCGCAGCCGCCCAACCCGAAGGCGACGCTGGCCCTCCTGAACCGGCTCGAGGACCTGATCGACGTGCGCGTCCCGCTGGGCGAACTGTCCGAGGACGCGCGCGCCTGGCAGGTGGGAGTGGACCAACTGGCCGCCGAGGACAGCGAGGTCGCCGAGTACGTCCAGTCGCTGGAGGAGGCCCGGGACACCGCCGAACTGCCGGAGGCGTCCGGCGAGGCGATCGCCCGCGAGTTCGAGCGCTATCTGCGCCGCCGCGACGGTGGGTCCGGCCCGCCGCAACCCGGTGGGCACGCCACGGCCGACGGCGCGGACGGCCCGTCGTTCCGGCGGGAGGGCCCGGGCAGCCGGCCCCGCTCGCCGAATCCGCCGAAGCCGGACGCGGACGGCGAGGATTCCTCGGAGGACTGACCGGCACGAAGGGGGCGGCCCCGTCCATGGACGGGGCCGCCCCCTTCGGCCGTTCGCGCCTGTCGTGGTGCCCGGCGGCTACAGTGCCACGCCGAGCAGGGCGTCCACCGCGCGGGAGACGATGCCGGGCGCGCCCGCGTCCGTGCCGCCGTCCTGCTCCTGGGCCACGGCCCAGCGGTCGACGGCGGCCAGGGCGGCCGGGGCGTCCAGGTCGTTGGACAGGGCCTCGCGGATCTCCTCCACGAGCGCCTCGGCGGGCGGGCCGTCGGGGCGGGAGACGGCGGCCCGCCAGTGCTCGAGCCGGGTCCCGGCGTCCAGGAGGACCTGGTCCGTCCACTCCCAGTCGGCACGGTAGTGGTGGGCGAGCAGCGCCAGCCGGATCGCCGCCGGGTCGACGCCGTCGCGCCGCAGCCGGGACACGAAGACCAGGTTGCCCTTGGACTTGGACATCTTCTCGCCGTGCAGGGCGACCATGCCGGCGTGGACGTACGCCTTGGCCATGGGGAACTCGCCGGTGAGCACCTGGGCGTGCGAGGCGCCCATCTCGTGGTGCGGGAAGACCAGGTCGGAACCGCCGCCCTGGACGTCGAAGCCCATGCCCAGATGGTCGAGGGCGATGGCCACGCACTCGATGTGCCAGCCGGGCCGGCCCCTGCCGAGCGACCCGCCGTCCCAGCTGGGTTCGCCCTCGCGGGCGGCCATCCAGAGCATCGGGTCGAGGGGGTTCTTCTTGCCCGGGCGGTCCGGGTCGCCGCCGCGTTCGGCGGACAGCAGCCGCATGGCGGCCGCGTCGAGGTTCGAGACCCGCCCGAAGTTCGGGTCGGACTCCACGGAGAAGTAGACGTCGCCCTCGAGTTCGTACGCCGCGCCGAGGTCGCGCAGTCGTTCGACGAGCGGGACGATGCCGGGTATCGCCTCCACCGCGCCTATGTACTGCTGCGGCGGCAGCATCCGCAGGGCCGTCATGTCCTCGCGGAAGAGCCGGGTCTCCCGCTCGGCGAGCGCGGCCCAGTCGACGCCGTCCCGCTCGGCCCGCTCCAGCAGCGGGTCGTCGATGTCGGTGACGTTCTGGACGTAGTGAACCTGCCGCTTGTTGTCGAGCCACACGCGCTGCACGAGGTCGAACGCGTTGTACGTCGCGGCGTGTCCGATGTGGGTGGCGTCGTACGGGGTGATGCCGCAGACGTAGATACGGGCGACGGGGCCGGGGTCGAGCGGGGTCAGACCCCCGGTCGCGGTGTCGTGGATCCTCAGGTCGCGCCCCTGACCGGGAAGGGCGGGGACCTCGGAAGCGGGCCAGGCATGCATCTCATGAGCGTAACCGGACCGCGGTCCCCGATACGAACCGGAGCGGCTCGGACGACCGAGAAGACGCTCTTGCGCTCCGCCGCCGGACGTGCCCCGTCGCGCGGGAGCCGCGTGCCGGCGCCCGGGCCGGCGACGGGCGCCCGGGTCGGACAGCCGGCGCCCGGGTCAAACGGTCGGCGCTCGGGCCGACGGTCGGGTCAGACGGGTGGCCAGGGGATCGCCGGCCATCGGCCGCCGGGCTGCGGATGGGTACCGGAGGCGAGCAGGGACGCGACCCGCTCGCGGGTCGCGTCGATCTCCGCGCGGGTGATCAGCGGGGCCAGCGAGGCGGCCAGCGCGCCGCCTTCGGCGAGTGCCTTCCCGAGGGCCTCGAGGACGTCGCGTGCCTCCTCGGTCAGCGGTTCCCCCGCCCAGCCCCACAGCAGGGTGCGCAGCTTGTCCTCGGCGTTGAAGGCGACCCCGTGGTCGATGCCGTAGAGCCGGCCGTCCCGCGTGGGCAGCAGGTGTCCGCCCTTGCGGTCGGCGTTGTTGATCACCGCGTCGAGCACGGCCAGCCGCCGCAGCCGTACGTCGTCGGCGTGCACGAGCAGCGCGGTGCGCCCCTCGCCCACCTCGGCGAGCCCGACCGCCTTCCAGCCGGGTCCGGGCTCCTCCCGGTCCACCAGCGCGAGCAGTTCCGCCTCCGGCGTGGCGTCGATCCACAGCTGGCACATGCCCTCGCCGTACGGCCCGTCCCGCAGCACGGTGGGCGGCACCAGTCCCCAGCCGGTCACCTCGGAGACCTGGTACGCCGCGACCTCGCGCCCGGCGAGCGTCCCGTCGGGGAAGTCCCACAGGGGGCGCTCCCCCGCGACGGGCTTGTAGACGCAGGCGGCCTCGCGGCCGTCGTGGGTCACGGTGCAGTACAGCGCCGCGTTCGATGCTTCACGGAGGCGTCCGCGCACGGTCAGCTCGCCCTCGGCGAGCAGCACCGCGTCGGCGGGGCCGGCGGTGGTCACGCCCCGCGGCGGTATCCGTTCTGGCGCGGACATACATGTCCTTCCGGGTCGAGGGGGAGGCTGCACAGCGGGCACGGCGGCCGTCCCGCGTTGACGACGTCGAGGGCGCGCTTGGCGAAGGCACGGGCCTGGACCCCGGTGAGCCGGACCCGGAGCATCGGGGGGCCGTTCTCCTCGTCCTGGAGCAGCCTCTCCTCCGCCTCGGCGAGGTCCTCCTCGGACTCGGCGTCCAGTTCGACGAGCGCCTGCGCCTCGACGATCATGCACTCCTCCTCGCCGTCCCAGGCGAGGGCCATGGTGCCGACCCGGAACTCCTCCTCCACCGGGGCGTCCAGCGGGGCGGTGTCGGCGATCTCGGTCGGCGCCACGGCGGGCACCGCGGCGCTGCCCCCGCTACGGCGTACGACCTCGTCGAGCAGTTCGTCCATGCGCTCGGCGAGCGCGGCGACCTGGGTCTTCTCCAGAGCCACGCTGGTCACCCGGGAGCCGGCTGAGGCCTGGAGGAAGAACGTACGGCGCCCTGGCAGTCCGACCGTACCGGCCACGAAACGTTCCGGTTGGTCGTAGAGGAACACCTGACGGGACACGTCCTGTCTCCATTGAGAGTGGTGGGTACGGGTATCAGTCGAGGCAGTGGCGACGGCTTCGGCTGCTGCAACGGCGGCGACGGCTGACACGGCGCTGCTGCGACCGCTTCACCCTACTGCGGCCGACGATCACGGTGCGCCCGCACCGCCCCCGACCGGGGCGTCGTCGGCGGGCGGTTCCTCGCGCGGCACCAGGGAGGCGAAGTCACCGGTGTCGCCGAGCCGGACGAGGTAGGGACGCAGCCGTGTGTACCGGATCGCGGTGACGGAACACGGCTCGACGGAGATCCGCTGGAAGAGGTCGAGGTGAAGTCCGAGTGCGTCCGCGACGAGGGACTTGATGATGTCCCCGTGCGAGCACATGAGGTACACGGCGTCGGGGCCGTGATCACGTTCCACGCGCGCGTTCCACTCGCGCACCGCCTCGGCGGCGCGTGTCTGCATGGTGCGCAGGGACTCCCCGCCGGGGAAGGCGGCCGCCGACGGGTGGGCCTGCACCACCTCCATGAGGGGTTCGTCCTTCAGTTCGGCGAGCTTGCGGCCGGTCCAGTCGCCGTAGTGGCACTCCCCGATGCGTTCGTCGGTGTGGACGGTGAGGCCGGGCCGGGCTTTCAGCAGCGGCCGGATCGTCTCCTGGCAGCGCTGGAGAGGGCTGGCGACGATCTCGGAGAGGGGCAGTTCGGCGAGCCGTCCGGGCAGCGCGGCGGCCTGCGCGGCCCCGCGTCCGTCCAGGGCGACGCCGGGCGACCAGCCGGCGAGCAGCCCCTCCGTGTTGGCGGTGGATCGTCCGTGCCGGACCAGGAGCAATGTGGGCATGCGGACCAGGGTAGGCGCACGCACGTGGGTGCCGTCAGGTGCTGTGCCGGGTGGGCCCGCGGTGGTGCCGCCGGGTGGGCCGGCCGGCGGGTGAGAGGAGAATGCGTTCCGTGATCGTCGACTGTGCCATCTACCGGGACGGGCACCGTACGG
This sequence comes from Streptomyces sp. GDS52, assembly GCF_052246875.1. Taxonomy (NCBI): domain Bacteria; kingdom Bacillati; phylum Actinomycetota; class Actinomycetes; order Kitasatosporales; family Streptomycetaceae; genus Streptomyces; species Streptomyces sp. GDS52. The sequence goes on along the minus strand of NZ_CM125966.1, from coordinate 5,958,659 downwards.
AGGGGTCCGAGGACTTCTCCGGCGCGCTGGAGGGCGCGCGGGCGGCGAAGGGTTTCGTCTGGATCGGGCTGCACGAGCCGACGGCGGACGAGTTCGCCCTGGTCTCGCAGGAGTTCGGCCTTCATCCGCTCGCGGTCGAGGACGCCCTCAAGGCACATCAGCGGCCCAAGCTGGAGGTGTACGACGACTCGCTGTTCATGGTCCTCAAACCGGTCGAGTACGAACCGGACGGCGACACCGTCTCCGCCGGCGAGATCATGATCTTCCTGGGTGACTCGTTCGTGGTGACCGTCCGGCACGGCGAGGGATTCCCGCTGGACGCCGTACGCAGCCGGCTGGAGCACGAACCGGAGCTGCTGGGCAACGGGCCGACGTCGGTGGTGTACGCGATCGCCGACGCCGCCGTCGACCACTACCTCCTCGTGGCGGCCGAGCTGCAGACCGATCTGGAGGAGCTGGAGGCGGAGGTCTTCTCACCGGAGGGCGCCGGTACCCAGCTCACCGCGTCCCGGATCTACGCCTTCAAGCGGCAGGTCCTGGAGTTCCGCCGGGCGACCGGGCCGCTGACCCCGCCGATGGCGCGGCTGACGGAGGCGGGCTCGTTCGGCGCGGCGGTGCCCTTCGTGTCCAAGGAGGCGCGCCCCTTCTTCCGTGACGTGCACGATCACCTCACACGCGTGAACGACTCCGTGGAGGGGATGGACCGGCTGGTCTCGGACATCCTCTCGGCGCATCTGGCCCAGGTGAGCGTCCGCCAGAACGACGACATGCGGAAGATCTCCGCGTGGGCGGCCATGGCCGCGATCCCCACCATGCTCGCGGGGATCTACGGCATGAACTTCGAGCACATGCCGGAACTGCGGTGGGAGTGGTCCTATCCGGTGGTGATCCTGGCGATGGCCGCGCTGGAGGTGTTCCTGTACCGGTTGTTCAAGCGGCGCGGGTGGATGTAGCCGGGCGGGGCCACGGCCCCGCCCGGGGAGGGTCAGGCGAACTCGGGCGCGCTGCTCGCGGGGCCGCCCAGGGCGTTGCGGCGTTCCGGCATCCGCAGGGAGACCATGCGGCGCCAGCCGCCCAGGCGCTCGTAGGCGTACACCGCGTGGATGCCGGCCGCCAGGAGCGCCCCTCTGGCCCGGGACCAGCCGAGGATGTCTCCCATCCGGGCCATCACCGCGAGGCTGACGTCGCGGTGGACGCGGATCTCGGTGAGCGCGCACGCGCGCAGGGTGCGCTGGATGGCGCGGCCGTGTCCGGCGTACGCGAGGCGCAGCAGTTCCTCGTGGCAGTAGGCGAGGTGGTTGTCCTCGTCGCGGGAGATCATCGTGACGGCGCGGCCGAGTCCGGGGTGGTCGGCGAAGTGCTTGCGGAGCAGTTCCATCTGCTCGGAGGCGCGCTGTTCGGTGACGCGGCTGTGCGCGAGGTAGACGACGATGTCCTGGACGGTGAGCGGTTCGTCGCGCCTGAGCCTGTCGTGCGCCAGGCCGATGCCGCTCCGCTCGAGGAGGATCGTGTAGTCGGTCTCGGGCGGGACGGGGACCGGTCGCACACCGCGCTTCTTCATCAGGGCGTCGAAGATGCGGCCGTGCTTGTCCTCGTCGGCGCCGTGCCTGGTGATCTTGGGGGCGAGTCCGCGCTGGCTCTCGGGAACCAGGGCCGCGATCCGGGCGTTCTCCCAGCCGCCCTGCGACTCGCCGCCGGCGGCGATGGAGCAGAACAGCGCGAAGGAGTCGTCGTCGTCGAGGATCTCCTGGAACAGACTCTTGGCCGACAGCATCCTGGGCCCCTCTCCACAACGATTCCGCGCGTTCCGTGGTCCGGTGGTTCCGTGATCCGTGAAGTCCGTGGTCCGCGAAGAACGAGTCAATGGCGAGGAGGCGCGCCCGGCAACAGGTGCGCCCGGCGACTCCGCCGAAAGGAGGACGGGCGCGGGGGCCCGGGGGCGTAACCGGAGGGGGCCGCCGGGCGTTGTGGTGGGTGACGGCCGTGGCGGGGAAGACCCCCGAGCCCCCGCCACGGCCGCGGAAACTTCGTGTGCGGCGCCCGGTGCCCCGGGCAGGGCCTATGCCAGGCCCGAGCGCTCCAGCGCCTCGGTGCCGGCGCGCAGGGAGGCGAGGCGCTCGTCGAGCGTGAAGCCCGCGGGGGCGAGGGTGAGGGTGGTGACCCCCGCTGCCGCGTAGGCCTTCATCCGGTCCGCGATGCGGTCCACGGAGCCGAGCAGTGTCGTGGAGTCGATCAGGTCGTGCGGCACGGCCGCGGCGGCGCCCTGCTTGTCGCCCGACAGGTACTTGTCCTGGATCTCGGCGGCTTCCCGCTCGTAGCCCATGCGCCCGGCGAGCTGGTTGTAGAAGTTCTGCTTGCGGCTGCCCATGCCCCCGACGTACAGCGCGGTGTAGGGACGGAAGGTGTCGGCGAGGGCGGCGACGTCCTTGTCGTCGCCGACGGCGAGCGGGAGCGTGGGGCAGACGTCGAAGCCGTCGAGGGTCTTGCCCGCCTTCTCGCGGCCCGCCCTGATGTGCTTGACGGCGGTCTCCTCCAGGTGGTCGGCGGAGGGGAAGATCAGCAGCGCGCCGTCGGCGATCTCACCGGTCTGCTCGAGGTTCTTCGGGCCGATCGCGGCGATGTAGAGGGGGATGTGCTCGCGCTGCGGGTGCACGGTGAGCTTGATGGGCTTGCCCGGACCGCCGGGCAGGGGCAGGGTCCAGTGCTCGCCGTCGTGGGAGAGACGCTCGCGCGTCATGGCCTTGCGGACGATCTCGACGTACTCGCGGGTCCGTGAGAGGGGCTTGTCGAACTTGACGCCGTACCAGCCCTCGGAGACCTGCGGGCCGGACACGCCGAGACCGAGGCGGAACCGGCCGCCGGAGAGGGAGTCGAGAGTGGCGGCGGTCATCGCGGTCATCGCGGGCTGGCGGGCCGGGATCTGGAAGATGGCCGAGCCGACGTCGATCCGCTCGGTCTGGGCGGCGACCCAGGTGAGCACGGTCGCCGCGTCGGAGCCGTAGGCCTCGGCGGCCCAGCAGACCGCGTATCCCAGGCGGTCGGCCTCCTGTGCCACGGCGAGGTTGTCCGAGTCCATTCCGGCACCCCAGTAGCCGAGGTTGATCCCGAGCTGCATGGCCCTCTCCCCTTACTCATCGGTAACGTCGCTTGCGGTGACCTTATACCGCCGTCGGCCGGGCCGGGGGCGGTGCCGCGCCGCGGGAGGCCGGGCCCGGGGGTGACCTGGGGGACTCGGGGAAAACGGTTGTCCACAGGCACCCACACCGCGGGTGTCGGCCAGTAATCTCGGCGTTCATGGAGCAGAGGCATCTCGGCCGTACCGGCCTGCGCGTGTCCCGTATCGGTCTCGGGACCCTGACCTGGGGTCGGGACACCGACGAGCACGACGCCGCGGACCTCTTGAAGACGTTCTGGGAAGCGGGCGGGACCCTCGTCGACACCGCCGACGTGTACGGCGACGGGGAGGCCGAGTACCTGCTCGGGCAGCTCATGGGCGGGCTGGTGCCGCGCCGGGACCTCGTCATCTCGACGAAGGCCGGGAGCGTACCGGACCCGGAGCGCAGATTCGACGGTTCGCGCGGTCATCTGCTCTCCGCCCTGGACGCCTCGCTCGCCCGTCTCGGCACCGATCACGTCGACGTGTGGCACGTCCACGCCTACGATCCCTCCACCCCACTGGACGAGACGCTCCAGGCCCTCGACATCGCCGTCGCCAGCGGGCGTGCCCGCTATGCCGGGGTGTCCAACTTCTGCGGCTGGCAGCTGGCCAAGGCGGCGACCTGGCAGCTCGCCGCGCCGGGGGTGCGGGCCCGGCTGGCGAGTACCCAGATGGAGTACTCGCTGCTCCAGCGGGGTGTGGAGCGGGAGGTGCTGCCGGCGGCCGTCGACACGGGGATCGGGATCCTGCCGTCCTCGCCGCTCGGGCGGGGCGTACTGACCGGCAAGTACCGGAACGACGCCCTGCCGCCGGACTCGCGGGGCGCCTCCGAGCACATGGCGCCGTTCGTCGCGCCGTACCTCGACGACACGGCGAGCAGGATCGTGGACGCCGTGACCACGGCGGCGGACGGGCTCGCCGTGACCGCGCTCCAGGTCGCCCTCGCGTGGGTGCGGGACCGGCCGGGCGTGGCCGCTCCCGTCGTCGGCGCGCGCAACGCGCGGCAGCTCACGGCGGCACTGTCAGTGGAGGCGCTTACTCTTCCTGACGAGATCTGCCGGGCGCTCGACGACGTGTCGGCGCCCGTGCACCGCTATCCCGATCACGACTGGAGCACGCTGTGAGCACGGAGCCGTCCGAGACCGCGGAGGACGTCGAGCCGGGGACGCCGGACGAGCCGGCTCGGACCGAACCGGCCGGGGCGGAGACCGACCCGGCCGAGCAGGGCGGAGGCCCGGCCGAGCAGAGCGGGGACGCAGCCGAGGAAGGCGGGGACGCGGCCGAGGGGCGGCAGGTGTCCGAGAGCGAGGCCGAGTTGCTCGCGCAGCGGGCCGAGCGGGAGCGGATCGAGCGGCGGAAGGCGGAGCGGCGGGAGCCGATCGAGGCCGGCGCCAAGCTGAGCGGCCGGGCCGCCGACCTGCTCGCCGCCGTGCGGGCCGTGGAGAGCGGCGAGCAGCCGGTGACCGCCGTGTTCGAGGAGGCGGCGCCCGCGCCGCGGCGACCCGCTCCCGAACCGGCGCGACCGGCGCCGCCGGTGACCGTCGAGGCGGCCCCCGCCACCGAAGTGGTCGCGGCCGTACGCGCGGTACTGGCCCAGGGCGGGGCACCCGAGACGCTCGCCGTACAGACCGCCGGAGTGCTGGGCGAGGGGGCCGCGGAAGCCCTGCGCGCCGATCCGTGGCAGCTGCTGCGAGTGGCCGGTGTACGGCCTCCGCAGGCGGACGGGTTCGCCCGTGCGCTGCTCGGCTCCGCCGCCGGGCCGGACGACGCGCGGCGGGTGCGGGCCGTCACCGGGTGGCTGCTGGAGCAGGCCGCGGCGGCCGGGCACACCGCGCTGGAAATGTCCGTGCTGACCGCCGCCCTCGAGCAACAGGGAGTGCCGGATTCCGAGGGGGCCGTGCGGGACGCGATCTCGGACGGCGACGTCCTCGTCTTCCAGGACCCGCTGCCGGAGGCGGGCGCTCCCGCACCGCAGCGGGTCGGTGCCGGAGCCGGGGAAGGCCAGGACGGTACGGAGGAAGCGGACGGAGCGGACCGGGAGCGGCCCGTCCGGGTCCTCGTGGGGCTGGAGCGGTACGCGATGGCCGAGGAGAGCCTCGCCGACGGCCTGGCCCGGCTCGTCGGCTCCGCTCCCCGGCAGGACGGTCCGGACGCGGAGTGGGAGCGGGCCGCCGCCGCGGCGGGCGGCTCCGGGGGTGAGCTGATCCGTGCGGTCGCCGGCCACGGTCTCGTCCTGCACACCGGTGGGCAGGCGTCCCTCGCCGAGCCGGCGGCCCTGCTGCGGGCGGCGCACGGTCTCGGGCTGCGCGCCTGGGCCGCCGCGCACGATCCGGCCGGGCGCGCCCGGTTCGCGGCCCTGCTGGAGGCTGCCGCGGCCGGGGGTGCCGGGACGGCCGACGAAGCCGGAGCCGAGGGCCCCGGGACCGCCACCGTCGCCGGGCTGCTGTCCGGTGCCGAGGGGCCGGGGCGTGACTCCGACGGGGCGCTGCGGCTGGATCTGCTCGTCGTCCTGGACGCTCCCCGGCTGGACGTCGAGGCGGCCGCGCTGGTCACGGAGTCGCTGCCGGACGGTGCCCGGCTGGTGCTGGCCGGGGATCCGGGGGTGCTGTGGTCCGTCGGGCCGGGACGGGTGTTCGCCGATCTGCTGGCGGCGCGCGTCTGCCCGCAGATCGCCTCCCGGCGGCCGGATCCGGGGCCTCTGGGCGAACTGGTCTCCGGTATCGGCGCCGGTGAGCTGAGCCAGGTGGCGGCGCCCGGCAAGGAGGTCGTCATCGTGCCGGTGCGGGACGCGGGCGAGGCCGTGCACCGGACCGTGCAGCTCGTGGTGGACTCGGTGCCGCGCGCGATCGGGGTGCCGGCCGAGGAGACGCAGGTGATCACCCCGGGGCACGGGGGCGCGGTGGGCACGCGCGCGCTGAACGCCGCGCTGAAGGAGCGGCTCAATCCGGGGCCGGGGCGCTTCGGCGGATTCGACCCGGGCGACCGGATCGCCTACTCCCCCGCCCGGGGGCGTACGGTGCCGGGCCGGGTGGTGCGGGCCGACGCCGACGGCCTGCACCTGTCCTGCGCGGGCGAGGCCCTCGTGGTGCCGCAGGAGCGCGTGGAGCAGTCCGTACGGCACGGATGGGCGCTGACCGCACACCAGGCCGCGGGGTGCCGGTGGCCCGCGGTGGTCGTGGTGCTGCCGGGCGATGCCGTTCCGGCGTTGAGCCGGCCCTGGGTGTACACCGCGTTCAGCCGGGCGGACCGCCATCTGTCCGTGGTGCACGGTGTGGAGCAGGCGCTGCCGCGCGCCGTGGCGGAGGTGGCGGCCAAGCCCCGGACGACCCGGCTCCCGGTACTGCTGGCGCCGCAGATTCCGGCAGCCGCCGCCTGACTGCCGCCGCCCGCAACGGTGAGGGCGGTGACACCCTCGGTGCCACCGCCCTCACCCTGCGTCCGGGACCCGGGCCCGGGCCCGCTCAGCGATCCGCGTCCAGGGGCTCCAGATCCTCGTCCTCGTCCGGAATCCGCACCTGCCCGGCCTCGAGGCCGTCGTCCCTGTCGTCGTCGAGGTCGTCGTCCAGGTCCTCGTCGAAGACCGCGCTGACGTCGAAGCGGCACACGACCCGGGCCGGGTCCACCTGCTCGAACGGGGCCGCCAGCCATTCACCGGGCTCCGCCGGTTCGTCCGATGCCGTCACCCAGAGCGTGGAGTCCCCCTCCTCCAGGCCGAACTCCTTGTGCCGGGATGCGATCTCGTCCGGCTCGAACTCGCCGAACAGGACGCCGAGCGCGCCGTGGACGGTGTCCGAGGCGTCCGAGCCCTCCTCGTCGTCCGCCGCCTCGATCCGCTGGGCGTGCGCCAGCAGCCGCTGCGGCTCCACGACGGCGTAGTCGCGGCGGATCAGCACGCTCAGCGCGTTCGGCTCCTCCGGTCCGGTGTAGGGCGGCAGGGCGTCCTCCGCACCGGGGATCTCGAAGGGCGTCACCTCGTCGTGGCGGTCGTAGAGCAGTTCGTCGTACGCCTCAGCGGCTACGGCCAGCTCGTTGAACGCCTCGTAGACGGCCGGGTCGTCCTCACCCGACCGGCGCTCGACCGCGGCCAGGTGGCGGTCGAGCGCGGTCTTGACCGCCTCGGCGGCGGCGCGTACCTCGGCAGCGGTGGGCTGCGCAGCATCAGACATAGTGCAGACGCTATCCGTACCGGGGCCCAGCACGCACAATAGATGCGATGCCGGAATACGAATTTGTCGACGTGTACGTACCGCGCGGGGTTTCCCGCAAGGAGGCGGCACGTCTGCTGACGGACCACGCAGAGTACGGTCACTGGGAGTTGGACCGTCTGAGCCTGCTGCGCGACGGCAGCCGCAAGGTGCGGCTGCGGCGGCGGATCATCCGCCAGGTACGCGCGACCTGGTGAGCTCGGGCCACCTGCCGACAGCCGTGAGATCGGTCGGGGAGCGGGCCCCGCGGTCGCGGGGCCCGCTCCCTGTGACCCCTGTCACGCGGCGGCCCGTGCCTTGCGGTAGAGGACCGCTCCGGCGAGCAGCGCGCCCGCGCCGACCGGCAGGGCGAGACCCATCGGCAGCTCGCTGCCGGTCCGGGCGAGCTGCGCCTCGGCCTGGGGCGCGGCGACGGACCGAGGGCCCGGCTGGTTGTCCTGCGCGGGGCCGGCCGGGGTTTCCTCGCGCGGAGCGGACGGCGTGCTCGGTTCGCCACCGGGATCCTGCGGCTCCGCCGGGGCGTCCGGAGCGTCCGGGGCGCCGTTGGTGCAGTCGTTGCCCGTGGCGGCGTTGCCGGCGCCGATGACGTCGACGGTGTTGCCGCAGACGTTCACCGGGATGTGGACCGGCGCCTGGATCTGGTTGCCGGAGAGCACACCGGGCGAGCCGGCGGTGTGTCCGTCGGCATGCGCACCGCCGTGGCCACCGTGACTCCGGTGGCCGCCGGAGTCACGGTGCTGGCCGGATTCTCCGTGGTGGCCGGACTCTCCGTGGCCGGCCGAGGTGGGACCACCCTGGTTGGCGCAGGAGTTGCCCACGGACGGGTTGAGGACACCGACGACGTCGACGGTGTTGCCGCAGACGTTCACCGGCACGTGCACCGGCGCCTGCACCGTGTTCCCGGAGAGCACGCCGGGCGAACCCGCGGCGGCACCCTGCGCGCCGGAGTCGGCGTGGGCGACCCCGCCCGCGGCGGCGATCACGCCGGTGGCGGCGGCCACGGTCATCAGGCCCTTGCGGGTGACCTGTCGCATAGCTGAAATCCCTGCCTTCGACCTTGTGCCGGGAATTCCGTCCGTCGGATTCCCGGTGTTGCGACGTTCTGCGAGACCGGTCGGCCCCGGAGCGCATGGCGCGCGCTCCGGGGCCGACGAGCTCAAACCCTGGAAAGTGCTTGCCCTAAGGGGCGAGGCACAACGTCACTGGTTGACGCAGACGTTGCCGGCGGCGGGGTTCAGCAGCCCGATCACGGAGACCGTGTTGCCGCAGACGTTCACCGGGACGTGCACCGGGGCCTGGACGACGTTGCCCGAGAGGACGCCCGAGGAGTGCGTGGCGGCACCCTGGGCACCGGAATCGGCGGCGGCCATGCCCGCACCCGCGAGAACCAGTCCACCGGTGGCGGCGGCGACAGCGACGACCTTCTTGATCATTATTCCTCCTCGTTGGCAATGCGATCCCAAGTCGCGGATCACATCATGGGTAACGAGGAAGGAGTAATGAGGCTACGAGCTTATCGTCGCATTCACTCTTCCCGGTCAACTCCGCACGTCTGCACGATTGTTGGAACCGTCGAATTACCTCAGGAAGCGTCCAGGAACCGGTCGAGCACCCGCACCCCGAACTTCAGTCCGTCCACCGGCACCCGCTCGTCGACCCCGTGGAACATGCCGGCGAAGTCCAGCTCCGGCGGCAGCTTCAGCGGGGCGAAGCCGAAGCAGCGGATACCGAGGTCGTCGAAGGACTTGGCGTCGGTGCCGCCGGAGAGCATGTACGGCACCGCCCGCGCGATCGGGTCCTCGGCGCCGAGCGCCAGCTGCATGGCGTCGACCAGCCGGCCGTCGAAGTCGGTCTCCAGCGCCTTGTCGGCGTGCACGTCCTCCCGCTTCACCCGCGGGCCGAGGATGCGGTCCAGGTCGGCCAGGAACTCCTCCTCGTACCCGGGCAGGAAGCGGCCGTCGACATGGGCGGTGGCCTGGCCAGGGATGACGTTGACCTTGTAGCCGGCGCCGAGCATGGTGGGCGCCGCCGAGTTGCGCAGCGTGGTGCCGATCATGCGGGCGATGCCGCCGAGCTTGGGGAGGGTCTCCTCCATGTTCTCCGGGTCGAGCTCGGTGCCGAGCGCGTCGGAGAGCTCGTCCAGGAAGGCCCGTACGGTCTTGGTGACCCGTACCGGCCACTGGTGCCGGCCGAGCCGGGCCACCGCCTCGCTGAGTTCGGTGATCGCGTTGTCGTCGTTGGTCATCGATCCGTGGCCCGCCGTGCCGTCGACGGTGAGCCGCATCCAGTGCATGCCCTTCTCGGCGGTCTCGACGAGGTAGAGGCGCAGCTTCTCGTTGACAGTGAAGGAGAACCCGCCGACCTCGCCGATCGCCTCGGTGACGCCCTCGAACAGCTCGGGGTGCTTGTGGACCAGGTGCTTGGCGCCGTAGGTGCCGCCGGCCTCCTCGTCGGCGAGGAAGGCGAGGACGACGTCGCGCGGGGGCTTGCGTCCGCTGCGCATGCGGTCGCGGACGACGGCCAGCGTCATCGCGTCCATGTCCTTCATGTCGACGGCGCCGCGCCCCCACACGCAGCCGTCGGCGATCTCGCCGGAGAAGGGGTGATGGGTCCAGTCCGCCGCGTTGGCCGGTACGACGTCGGTGTGGCCGTGGATCAGCAGCGCGGGCCGCGAGGGGTCCTCCCCCTCGATCCGCGCCACGGTGGAGGCCCTGCCCTTGTGGGACTCGAAGATCTGCGGTTCCAGGCCCACCTCGGCGAGCTTCTCGGCGACGTACTCGGCCGCCTTGCGCTCGCCGGGGCCCGAGTGGTCGCCGTAGTTGCTGGTGTCGATCCGGATCAGGTCGCGGCAGAGGTCCACGACCTCGTCCTCACCGGTGACGCCCTTGGCCGTGTCCGTCACGCTCACGTGGTTCCTCCCGCTGTCACTGCTGGTGGGTCCCCCTCATCCTCTCCCCAGAACGCGTCCGCCCCAAGACCGGACCCGGCCCGTCGCACGGCGTTCACGCCGGGACGGAGCAGGCCCGGCAACGCGCCCACCGGGGTGATCGGCCACCCCGGAAAGCCTGGTAATGTTTACGTCGTCGCAGCGGGGGAAACCCGCGCGTCAGACACCTTGTCCGGGTGGCGGAATGGCAGACGCGCTAGCTTGAGGTGCTAGTGCCCTTTATCGGGCGTGGGGGTTCAAGTCCCCCCTCGGACACCAGCAGGAACGAAGGGCCTTTGATCCCCAAGGGCCCTTCTTCATTGCCCGACCGACCGACAGGTCATGCGCGGGATCCTCGGGTGATGCGAATGAGGATCCTCGTTCGAGGCGCTGACATGGCGCCCTGCCGACAGTTGGCACTCAGCGGACCGAGGATGCGTGGCGCAATGAGCAGCCGACTCTTCGCAGTCTTCTTCGACGCTCACCAGCCCGAGCGCCTGGCGCATTTCTGGTCCGGCGTCCTGGGCTTGGAGAGAGCCGACGATCCTTACGACGGCGTCGCCCTGCTGTCCGGGAATGACGCCGGCTACCGCCTCGGCTTCCGTCCCTCCCAGGCGCAGAAGGTCGCCCAGAACCGGCTGCACTTCGACCTGACCAGCTCCTCCCTGGAGAACCAGCAGGAGACCGTGGCCAGAGCGCTCGACCTCGGCGCGCAGCACGCCGACGTCGGCCAGGGACCGGACGCGTCCCATGTGGTGCTCACCGACCCCGAGGGCAACGAGTTCTGTGTCCTCGAGCCGCACAACGATTTCCTGGCCGGCTGCGGTCTCATCGGAGCGCTCGCCTGCGATGGTTCGCAGGCCGTGGGCTACTTCTGGAGCGAGGCGCTGGGCTGGCCGCTGGTCTGGGACCAGGGCGAGGAGACCGCCGTCCAGTCACCGAACGGCGGTACGAAGATCACGTGGGGCGGTCCGCCGCTGATGCCGGACCCCGGCAAGGACCTGCACTTGGACCTCGCCCCGGACGGCGATCAGCAAGCGGAGGTCGAGCGCCTGCTCTCCCTCGGGGCGCAGCGTCTCGAATCCGCCCGTGGAGGGGACGGCGCGGTGCTGCTGGCCGACCCCGACGGCAACGAGTTCCGCGTGCTCACGCGCCGGTGAAGCCGGAACCGACACCCAGCCGAATTGCGCAGCAGAGTCCGTACCTTCCAGCACCTCCACCGTCGCCGGGTCGATCGCGGTGACGGCGTGACGGGCGAGCGCAAGCGGTTCCTCGTCGAAGATCCTCACCTCCTGGTGCCGGAAGTACCTGGAGATCAGCAAGGTCCTGCCCCTGCTCTACCTGCCCGGCCGGTCCTCCGGCGGCTTCGCGCCCGCCATGGAGCAGTTACCCGGCTCGGCCGCCGAGCTCTCAGCGGCGACCGTGACCCGGCTGACCGAGCAGTGGCAGGACGACCACACCGCCTCCCAGAACCAGGCCCCGGCCTCACCCGACGCGTGTACGTGCGGGCCGACGGCATCCATCCGGTCGAGCATGAGCAGGACACCGTGGCATGAGTGAGCGCGAAGAACGCCCGCTGCTGTTCCTGGACGTCGACGGACCTCTCCTGCCGTTCGGCGACGGCCCGCAGTGCGAGCCATCGGGCACCGCGTCAGATTCGCACCTGGCACGGCTCGACCCACGTGTCGGTCCTCGGCTCGCGGCGCTGCCGTGCGAACTGGTCTGGGCCACAACCTGGGAGGAGGAGGCGAACACCGAGCTAGCACCACGGCTCGGCCTACCGCAACTGCCGGTCGTGAACTGGCCGGAACCCTCCGACGCGCACGAGGACCAGTGGTTCGGGCTCCACTGGAAGACCCGAGCCCTGGTGGCATGGGCGGACGGACGTCCGTTCGTCTGGGTCGACGACGAGATCACCGACGCCGATCGGGACTGGGTATCCACTCACCATCCCGCCCCGGCTCTCCTCCACCCCGTCGCGTCGTCCCGAGGCCTCACCGACGAAGACTTCGCAGTCCTCGATCAATGGCTACGGGCTGTTTGAGACTCACCGCGGTGATCCACCCGCTCAGGCACGCCAAGGTCCGCGCCTGAGCGGCCGGCCACGACGGTCGTGTCCACCCTGTGGGGTAGCCGCGATCACGACGGTGACGCAGGTCATGCGCGTCATCAAGCGGCGATACTCGCGCCGAGCCGACTCGTCGGCAGGTACGGGTCGTGGTCGCCATGACGGACGCGGAGGCCCATGGAGCCGACCTCGGTGAAAGTCACGTCACCATCGACAATGCCGCGCCGCAGGCATCACCGACCGGCCTACCTTCCTCCTCATGATGTCCGCAGTCTTCTGCCGCGAGGTCTCCCCCGCGTTCCCCGAGGCCATGAAAATCGACCGTTTCCCACCCTCTCGTATCAATGATCCGGCAACACGGCGATCGTCACTCCGCCATCCGCCTGTCCAGAATCACAGACCACTCTGTCCCCTCCGAACCATCAACGTCCCCACCGCACCAGCCAGTTCCACGTCAGCTCCGCATGAGACACAGAGCTGTTCGTGCGGATGCAACCGCCAGCCACCATCCGACGGGCAGGCGGGGACAGTGCGTCCCAGGAGCTCGGTCCCGCACCACCTCACGGGCCGCCGTCAAGACTCGGAACGGACCGGGCAGAATGGCCGACATGACCACGCGTTCCTGCCCCTGCGGACTCCCCGAGACCTACGAGGCGTGCTGCGGCCGCTTCCACGCGGGGACGGCCGTCGCGCCGACCGCCGAGCGGCTCATGCGGTCGCGGTACTGCGCCTTCGTGCGGCTGGACGCCGGTTACCTGCTGCGCACGTGGCATCCGCGGACGCGGCCGGAGCGGGTCGACCTCGATCCCGGGATGCGGTGGACCGGGCTGGAGATCCTGGACACGACCGGCGGCTCCGCCTTCCACACCACCGGGACGGTGACCTTCCGGGCGTCCCACCGGGGCGGCTCACTGCACGAGCGCAGCCGCTTCGAGCGGGTGGACGGGGCGTGGGTGTACGTCGACGGGGACTTCCTCGACTGAGGGGACTTCCTCGACTGACGGCGCCCTCAGGGTGCCAGGATGTCGAGTTCCTGGAGCGCCCCCACGGTGATCTCGCGGGTCAGGTGCTCCGCGCGGGCGGCGTCGCGCTCGCGGACCGCTTCGGCGACCTGGACGTGCAGGGTGACCGCGGCCGGGTCGGGATCGTCGAACATCACGTCGTGGCGGGTACGGCCGGTGAGGACCTCCGCGACGACGTCACCGAGGCGCGCGAACATGTCGTTGCCGGACGCGGTGAGGATCACCCGGTGGAAGGCGATGTCGTGGAAGAGGTATCCCTCCAGCCGCTGTCCGCGTGAGTTGGCGACCATGCCGAGAGCGCACTCGGTGAGTTCGGCGCACTGCTCGGCGGTGGCGTTGCGGGCGGCGAGCCCGGCCGCGACCGGCTCGACGGCCGAGCGCAGCACCGTGAGCGAGCGCAGCTGCCGGGGCCGGTCCGCGCCGGCCAGTCGCCAGCGGATGACCTGGGGGTCGTAGACGTTCCACTCGCGGGTCGGGAGGACCGTCACACCGACGCGGCGCCGGGACTCGACGAGGTGCATGGACTCCAGGACGCGCACGACCTCACGCATCACGGAACGTGACACGTCGAAACGCTGCGCGAGCTCGTCCGTACGCAGAACGCTGCCGGGCGGGTACTCGCCTCCGGTGATCTCGGGGCCGAGGGTGTCCAGTACGCGGCCGTGCAGACCCCGGCCCATGGTGCTCATCCACACAGAGTACGGGGCGGATCACGGAAGCAAAAGGTCAGACTTATTCGTCACACAGTCTTGAAATTGTCTTACCTATAGGTTTCAGTTGCGGTCGACATCAGGTTGTCGAGGGCGACAACAGACTGTGAGGCAGCGATGAACACCCCCCATGTCGTAGTGGTCATGGGCGTCGCGGGCACCGGCAAGACCACCATCGGTCCCCTGCTCGCGACCCGGTTCGACGTCCCGTACGCCGAGGCCGACGACTTCCACCCGGAATCCAACATCGTCAAGATGTCGGCCGGCACCCCGCTCACCGACGAGGACCGGCTGCCCTGGCTGGACGCGATCGGTGACTGGGCGCACGGGCGGTCCGGTCTCGGCGGGGTGGTCAGCTGCTCGGCGCTGAAGCGGTCGTACCGCGACCGGCTGCGGGCGGCCGCGCCCGGTGTGGTCTTCGTGCATCTCACCGGTGACCGCGCGCTCATCGAGGACCGGATGTCGCACCGCGAGGGGCACTTCATGCCCACGGCCCTGCTCGACTCCCAGTTCGCCACGCTCCAACCGCTGGGCAAGGACGAGTTCGGGGTCGCCGTCGACGTGTCGGGCAGCCCGGAGGAGATCGCCGAACAGGCGGTCACCGCCCTGTCGGCCCTCGCCGAGCCGGCCCCGTAGTTCCCCTGCCGCAGGCCCGCTCCGGGCCTGCCCCGAGCCGGCTCACGGGTCCCCGCCCTGAGCCGTCTCCACCGGTCCCCGCTCCCCCGGGGACCCCATACGCCCCGAGGTTCCCCCACGCCCCGGTTCCCCGTAGTTCCCCCGTACTCCCAGGGGTTCTCCCCGTACTCACAAGGGATTCACCGTGACCAGACTCAGAGTCGAGATGCTGGCAGCGGACGCACCCGAGGCGATCACCTCGGCCGGCCACACCCAGCTGGGCATCGCCGTCCTGGCGGGTATCGCCGTCATCGTCCTGCTCATCACCCGCTTCAAGCTGCACGCCTTCCTGGCCCTGACGATCGGTTCGCTGGCCCTCGGCGCGTTCGCCGGGGCACCGCTGGACAAGGTCATCGCCAGTTTCAGCGCCGGACTCGGTTCCACCGTCGCCGGTGTCGGCGTGCTCATCGCCCTCGGGGCGATCCTCGGCAAGATGCTCGCGGACTCCGGCGGCGGCGACACGATCGTCGACACCATCCTCGCCAGGGCCAACGGCCGCACCATGCCCTGGGCGATGGTGCTGATCGCCTCGGTGATCGGTCTGCCGCTGTTCTTCGAGGTCGGCGTCGTCCTGCTGATCCCGGTCGTGCTGATGGTCGCCAAGCGCGGCAACTACTCCCTGATGCGGATCGGCATCCCGGCGCTCGCCGGTCTGTCCGTGATGCACGGCCTGGTGCCGCCACACCCCGGCCCGCTGGTCGCGATCGACGCGCTCGACGCCAACCTCGGCGTGACGCTCGCGCTGGGTGTGCTCGTCGCCATCCCGACGGTGATCATCGCCGGTCCGCTCTTCTCCAAGTACGCCGCCCGCTGGGTGGACGTCCCGGCCCCCGAGCGGATGATCCCGCAGCGCGCCTCCGAGGACCTGGAGAAGCGCCCCGGGTTCGGCCCGACGCTGTTCACCATCCTGCTGCCGGTCGTGCTGATGCTGGCCAAGGCACTGGTCGACATCGTCATCGACGACCCCGAGAACAACGTCCAGCGGGTCTTCGACGTCGCCGGCTCCCCGATGATCGCCCTGCTCGCGTCCGTGCTCGTCGGCATCTTCACGCTGGTCCTGCCCGCCGGATACGACAAGAGCCGGATCTCGCAGCTGGTCGAGAAGGGCCTCGCCCCGATCGCCGGCATCCTGCTGATCGTCGGCGCGGGCGGCGGCTTCAAGCAGACGCTGATCGACTCGGGCGTGGGTCAGATGATCCTCGACATCTCCGCGGACTGGGCGATCCCGGCCCTGCTGCTCGGCTGGCTGATCGCGGTGGCGATCCGGCTGGCGACCGGTTCGGCGACCGTCGCGACCATCTCGGCGGCCGGTCTGGTGGCGCCGCTCGCGGCTGACATGTCGACCACGCACGCCGCTCTGCTGGTGCTCGCCATCGGTGCCGGTTCGGTCTTCTTCAGCCATGTCAACGACGCCGGTTTCTGGCTGGTGAAGGAGTACTTCGGGCTGGACGTGGGCCAGACCATCAAGACCTGGTCGATCATGGAGACGATCATCTCGGTGGTCGCCGGTGCTCTGGTGCTGCTCCTGTCGCTGGTCATATAGGTGACCGGTCGGCCTGCCGGTCGGCCCTTCGGACACGGCCTCGGCCGCGGTACCGCATGTGCGGTACCGCGGCCGAGGCCGTTTTCGGAAGGGCCGGGCCTACGCGTCGCGCTCGGCCTCCTTGTCCAGTTGGAACGCCTCGTTGCCGAGCCCGATGCGGGCGTGGACCTCGGGGGCGCGGGCGCGCAGGACCAGGCCCTGGACCAGGCCGGCGACGAGGGCCAGCCCGATGATGCCGGGCAGCAGCCGGCTCAGCGCGGAGCCGGGGCCGGCGCCGACGAGCACGTCGAAGTCCTTGACGGTGTAGCCGGCGATCACGACCAGGGCGAGGCCCGCCAGCGCCGAGGTGACCAGCCGCCAGGCCTGGGCGCCGGCGGCCCCGCGGCGGACGAAGAAGACGACGACGGACAGCGAGGCGATCGCCATCAGCACGATCACGCCGAGGGCGCCGATGTTGCCGCCCCAGGTGAACAGGTGCAGGACCGGCGCGGTCGGGTCGCCGATCGGCTTGTCGTCGGTGAGGGCGAAGGCGAGGACGAGCACCACGGCGATGCCCGTCTGGAGCAGCGAACCGGTGCCGGGGGCGCCGCTGGTGCCGGTGGTGCGGCCGAAGGCGCCGGGCAGCAGGCCCTCGCGGCCCATGGCGAAGGCGTACCGGGCGACGACGTTGTGGAAGCTGAGCAGCGCGGCGAACATGCCGGTCACGAAGAGGACGTGCAGGACGTCCGTGAAGGTGCCGCCGAGCCGGGCCTCGGTCAGGTGGAAGAGCAGTCCCGCGCTCTGCTCCTGCGAGGTGGCGACGATGTCGGCGGGGCCGGTGGCCACGGTGAGCGCCCAGCTGCTGATCGCGAAGAAGACGGCGACGCCGGTGACCGCGAGGAACATCACGCGGGGCACCAGGATGTGCGGCCGGCTGGTCTCCTCCGCGTAGACCGGGGCCTGCTCGAAGCCGAGGAAGGCGGCGATGCAGAAGCACAGGGCGGTGCCCACGCCGGCACCGGTGAGGGTGTCCGGGTTGAAGGCGTGCAGGGACAGCCCTTCCTTGCCGGGGTCGGCGATGGCGGCGACGTCGAAGACGACGACCAGGAGCACCTCGATGACCAGCAGGACGCCGAGCACGCGCGCGTTGACGTCGATCTTCAGCCAGCCCAGCACGCCGACGGCGGCCGCGGCCGCGAGCGCCGGTATCCACCAGGCGACCTCCAGGCCGGCGTAGGTGGCGAAGAGCCCGGAGACCTCGAAGCCGAAGATGCCGTAGATGCCGACCTGGAGCGCGTTGTAGGCGACCAGCGCGACCATGGCGGCGCCCGCGCCGGCGGTGCCGCCGAGGCCGCGGGAGATGTACGCGTAGAAGGCGCCGGCGTTGTGGACGTGCCGGCTCATCTCGGCGTAGCCGAGGCTGAACAGCACCAGCACGGTGCCGAGGACCACGAAGAGCAGGGGCTGGCCGACGATGCCCATCACCGCGAATGTAGTGGGCATGACACCTGCGACCACCATGAGCGGGGCGGTCGCGGCGAGCACGGAGAGCAGCAGACCGCCCGTGCCGAGGCGGTCGGCGCGCAGGGCGCGCTCCTGCCCCTTGAAGGTGCTGATGCCGTCCGCTGCGGATCTGCTCGGGCTCGAACTGTCCGTGGTCATCGGAAGACCGTCCTTGGGTCGGGAGTGGGTGTCGGGCGTGATGCGGTGAGCTGGATCGGACGCGTGCGGGGTCATCCGGTGCCGAGGGCGGTGGCCCGTGCGGCGCGGAAGGCGGTGAGCGGGTCGCGGTCGGGGTACGACCAGGGGGCCGGGGTGGCCTTGTCGCCGATGCGGTGGAACAGGGCGGCGGCCTCGGCGCCCCGGCCCTCGCAGACCTTGGCGTGGGCGAGGAAGTTCAGGTCGATCAGACGGCGCGGATGGCCTTCGTGCTCCCACTCCAGCCACCAGTCGAAGGCGGCCTTCATCACCTGCCGGGCACGGCGGCCCACCCAGTGGCCGGAGGCAGCCGGATCGGCGCGCTCGTGGCCGGCGGCGGCGAGTGCGCGGTAGCGCTCGGCGTGCGCGATGACCGGCAGCATCGCCAGGGGGGAGTCGGCGGGTGCCTGTTCGGCGGACCAGTTGGCGAAGTCGTAGACCTCGTGCAGCGGGTCCGGGCCCGTCTCCACGCGGCGTTCGGCGAGCCAGGCGACCACCAGGTGGTGGGCGTGGTGGTGGTCCGCGTACCGGGTGCGGACCTGTTCGAAGATCCGCACCACGTCGCCCTCGGCGCCCTGGGCGCGCTCCAGCAGCAGCAGACCGAGCCACGGCGTGGGGTCGGCGGGCGACACCGCGGCCGCCCGGCGGCAGGCCTCGCGCGCCTGGGCCGGCTTCTCCTTTCCGCGCAGGGCGCGCCTCACCTGGGCCAGGGCGAGCAGGACCGACGCGTCCTCGGAGTCGGGCTCGGCGAGCAGCCAGTCGCGGACCCAGGCGGCACTGGAGGACTCCCGGGCGAGCGCGGTGATCCGGTGTCCGCGGCGGTCCCAGTCGTCCCCCGTGCGGACGAGCAGCGAGCGGGCGGTCTGCCACCGGCCTTGCGCCAGCGCGGCCCGCGCGGCGACGAGCTCCTCGTCGTCGAGGGCCTCGTCGAAGGCCTGTGCCGCACGTCTGCGGGCACGGCCGAGGGGAGGCGGGGGTGGAGACACCGCGGACTTCCTCACGCGCTCTTCTTGTGGCTCGGCCCATGTCGGACGCACGGTCGGTACGGCAGTGGTCGGCTGCCGATAGCCATGGACTGATCACGCACAGCAAACCGGCAGCCAACAGTTGACGTCAAGGGCGCCCGAGTCATTACACGCGTCAACCAGCGTCACGGACAGGTCACTTGGGTTCCGGTGGCCGGGTCCACGTCCTTCCGGCGGGACGGAGCCGGCGGTTCCCGGATGTCGTACCCGCCGTGGACGGCCGGTCCTGCTTGGAGGGGTGGGTAACTGCTCGCCGGGGAGTGCGCACGAGGTCGCGTTAGCTCGATCGTGTGATGGTTCGTTCGTGAGCTTGTGGTGCCCTGGGCCGACTGGGCTAGCGTGAGCGTGCGATCTGGGACGCCGGGTGTGGCGTCAGCGTGCGGGGCCCCCGCTCCACCGGAGTGATGGTTCGGGGCCTCCCCGTCGCCTCTGGCCACACCCATATGGCCAGGTCGTGAGGGAACCGGCCTCCCGGGCCCGGACCACGCACAGGATGCGTGTCGCCGCCCCGGGGTCGAGTACGCCGGGGACCAGTGCGCCCAAGACCGTTCGGGGCGTGCGACCGAGTGGGCTCGCTCCTGCTCAGTCTTCAGGAACGGTGTTTGGATGGGTGTCATGAGTGCCGCTGACGGGCCTGCGCGGGCCGCCGACGAGATCCTCGACATCGTGGACGAGGACGACCGGATGACCGGCCGGTCCCCGCGCGGGGAGGCCTACGCCCGGAAACTGCGGCACCGTTGCGCGTTCGTCCTGGTCAGGGACGCCGAGGGCCGGATCTTCGTGCACCGCCGCACCGCGACCAAGCTGGTCTTCCCCTCCCTGTACGACATGTTCGTCGGCGGGGTCGTGGGCGCCGGGGAGAGCTACGACGAGGCGGCCCTGCGTGAGGCCGAGGAGGAACTGGGCGTGTCCGGGCTGCCGCGCCCCGAGTACCTCTTCAAGTTCCTGTACGACGACGGCGCCGGCCGGAGCTGGTGGTCCGCGGTGTACGAGGTCCGCTGCGACCTGCCCGTACGTCCCCAGGCCGAGGAGGTGGCCTGGCACGCCTTCCTGACCGAGGCGGAGCTGGAGCGGCGCCTGAACAAGGGAACCGAACAGACCGAGCGGACCGAGCGGACCGGGTGGACGTGGACACCGGACAGTCGGGCCGCGTACGAACGGCTCAGGGCCGCCCGGGCCCGGGAGCCGGAGCGTCCGGGGTAGGTGCCGTCCGGGCCAGGTGCTGTCCGGGCAGGGCGTCCCGGTAGGGTCGCGGCGTGATCGACTTCGTACGGAACGTCCGGCTCTGGTTCGCGCCCGAGGACGTGCGGCAGGAGGGGGACACGCCCGACTACCGGTTCTCGCTGGCGAACGAGCGTACGTTCCTGGCCTGGCTGCGCACCGCCCTCGCACTGATCGGCGGCGGCTTCGCCGTGGACCAGTTCCTGCCGAACCTGCGCTGGGGCTGGCGGGTCGGGCTCGCGCTGACGCTGCTCGCCGCCGGGGTGCTGTGCGCACTGCGCGCGGTCGACCACTGGGTGCGCTGCGAGCGGGCCATGCGGCGCGGCGAGGACCTGCCGGTGTCCCGGTTCCCGGTGCTGCTGAGTCTCGTCGTCGCCGTCGTCGCCGTCGCGATGGTCGTCGTGGTGCTCGTCGGGTGGGAGGTGTGAGCGGGCCGGCCGGGGCCCCGGCGCCCCGGGACCCCGGGCTGCAGCCCGAGCGGACCCGGCTCGCGTGGCGGCGTACGACCCTCGCGTGCACCGTCGCGTCCGTGCTCGCGGTGCGCATGGCGCTGCACGGCGGGTTGTCGGCCGCCGGGGCGGTCCTGTGCGCGCTGTGCTGCGCCTGCTGGCTGGGGTTCCTCCTGGTCGCCCACCGCCGGATCCACGCCCTCGCGGCCACGGCCGCCCCGGCCGCGCCCTCCCCCCGGCGGCTCACCGCGGCGGTGCTCTGCACCGGGGCCCTGGCCGCGTCCGGGGCGGCCCTCGTCCTGCTGGACCGGAGTTAGCCGCGCCGTCCCGACAGGTCGGTGGCGTGGCTCCCGGAAGGCGGCCTCACCGGTTCTCCGGCTCCCCGGGCTCCCCTCCCACGGTGACCACGATCTTGCCCCTGGTCCGGCCCTCCTGGTTCAGCCGGTGGGCGTCCGCCGCCCGTTCCAGCGGGAACGTCTTCGAGACGTGCACGCGCACCGCGCCCTGCTCCGCCAGTTCGGACAGGTGTCCGAGATCCCGTGGATCAGGGCGGACGAAGCAGTAGCGGCCTCCGTGGCCCACCGCCTCGTGGTCGGCGATCGACGCGAGCCGGCCCTCGGGGGCCAGGAGGTTGGCCGAGACCTTCAGGGCGTCGCCGCCGACCGTGTCGAACACCGCGTCCACGCCTGCGGGGGCGAGCCCCCGCACCCGCTCGGCGAGGCCGTCGCCGTAGGACACCGGTTCCCCGCCCAGCTCGCGGACGAAGTCGTGGTGGTGCTCACTGGCCGTACCGATGACCCGGGCGCCGAGGTGCACGGCGAGCTGGACGGCGAGGGAGCCGACGCCGCCGGCCGCGGCGTGCACCAGGACGGTCTCGGCCCGTTTCACCTCGAGGGCCCTGTACAGCACCTGGTAGGCGGTGAGTCCGGCGAGGGGCAGTCCGGCGGCTTCCTCGAAGGACAGGTTGCGCGGCTTGCGCGCGAGGGCCCGTACCGGGGCGGCCACGTACTCGGCGAAGGTGCCGCGGGAGAGGAAGTCCTCACGCACATAGCCGATGACCTCGTCGCCCGCGGCGAACTCGGGGACCGCGACACCGGGCCGTACGACCACACCCGAGACGTCCCAGCCGGGGATCACCGGGAACACCGGGGCCAGGACCGGGTCGAGATAACCCTCGCGGCACTTCCAGTCGACGGGGTTGACGGCCGCCGCCCGCACCTTCACGAGGACCGAGTCCGGGCCGACCCGGGGATCGTCGACCTCCCCGTACTCGAGCACCTCGGGACCGCCGTATCGCGCATAACTGATCGCCTTCATGGGGTAGACCCTCCGGCGTCGCCTCCCGCCGCGCAAGCCGAATGGCCGAACGGGCGTGTCGTGTGCGCGTGCGGTGGACGGGGCGTGGATCCGATCACGTTTCGCCCACCCCCTGGACGACATACCGACCGGTCGGCATCATGTGTCGGGTACCGTCACCTGCCCGTAGGAGCGAGAATGAGCCCCGACCACCCGCCCGGACTGGATCTCGACCGGCTGAGTGCCCTGCTCGAGCGGGAGCGCCCCGGTCTGGTGAACGGCCCGCTCTCCGGCCGGCTGATCGAGGGCGGCAGGTCGAACCTCACCTACGCGCTCTCCGACGGCACCGCGCGGTGGGTGGTACGGCGCCCGCCGCTCGGGCACGTACTGGCCACCGCGCACGACATGCGGCGTGAGTACCGGGTGGTCAGCGCGCTGCACCCGACCGCCGTGCCGGTGCCCCGCACCGAGCTGCTGTGCGAGGACGAGGAGGTGCTCGGGGCACCCTTCTACGTCATGGAGTTCGTCGACGGCGTCCCGTACCGGACGGCGGACCAGCTGGTGCCGCTGGGGCCGGAGCGCACCCGTCGGGCCGTGCTCGGCCTGGTGGACACGCTCGTCGACCTGCACGCGGTGGACCCCGGCGAGGTGGGCCTGTCCGACTTCGGCCGCCCCGAGGGCTTCCTGGACCGGCAGCTGCGGCGCTGGGGCAAACAGCTGGACGCCTCCCGCGACCGGGAGCTGGCCGGGATCGACGAACTGCACGCCGCGCTGGGGCGGAAGCTGCCCCGCTCCCCCGCTCCGGCCGTGGTGCACGGTGACTACCGCCTGGACAACGTCCTGATCGGCGAGGACGACGACGAGATCAAGGCGATCCTCGACTGGGAGATGTCCACGCTCGGCGATCCGCTGACCGACCTCGGTCTGCTGGTGATGTACAGCATGCCGCTGGCCATGCCCGACTCCCCCGTCTCCACGACGGCCGAGGCACCCGGGCATCCGGCGCCCGCCGAGCTGATCGAGCGGTACGCCGCCCGCTCGGGACGCGACGTCCGCGCGGTGTCCTGGTACACGGCGTTCGCCTGGTTCAAGCTCGCCGTGATCCTCGAGGGCATCCACTACCGCTACACGCTGGGCCAGACGGTCGGCCGCGGTTTCGACCGCATCGGCGAACTGGTCCCCGTCTTCATCGAGCACGGTCTGACCACTCTTCAGGAAGGCTGACGGGACATGGACTTCGCGTTCGACGCGCGCACCGAGGAGCTGCGCGCCAGACTGCTCGCCTTCATGGACGAGTACGTCTACCCGGCCGAGCAGGTCGCCCACGAGCAGCGCGCCGGGCTGGCCTCGCCCTGGGACACCGTCCCCGTGGTGGAGGACCTCAAGGCCGAGGCCCGCCGGCAGGGGCTGTGGAACCTGTTCCTGCCCGACTCCACGTACGGTGCCGGCCTCACCAACCTCCAGTACGCCCCGCTCGCCGAGATCACGGGCCGCTCCCCGCAGCTGGCGCCCACCGCCACCAACTGCGCGGCGCCCGACACCGGGAACATGGAGGTGCTGGCCCAGTTCGGCGACGAGCAGCAGCAGAAGCAGTGGCTGGAGCCCCTGCTGACGGGGGAGATCCGCTCGGCGTTCGCGATGACCGAGCCGGAGGTGGCTTCCTCGGACGCCACCAACATCACCACGCACATCGAGCGGGACGGCGACTCGTACGTCGTCACGGGCCGCAAGTGGTACATCTCCGGGGCGATGCACCCGGACTGCAGGATCTTCATCGTGATGGGCAAGACCGACCCGGACGGGGCGGACATCCGCCGCCAGCAGTCGATGATCCTCGTGCCCCGCGACACGCCCGGCGTCACGATCGAGCGCGCCATGCAGGTGTTCGGCTACGAGGACCACTCCCACGGCGGCCACGCCGAGGTGGTCTTCGACCGTGCGCGCGTGCCGGTGGCGAACCTGATCGGTGAGGAGGGCGGCGGTTTCGCCATCGCCCAGGCGCGGCTCGGCCCCGGCCGGATCCACCACTGCATGCGGTTGATCGGCATGGCCGAGCGGGCGATCGAGCTGATGTGCCGGCGGGCCGTGTCCCGTGACGCCTTCGGCAAGCCACTGGCCCAGCAGGGCGTGGTGCAGAACTGGATCGCGGACGCGCGGGTCGCGGTCGAGCAGCTGCGGCTGCTGGTGCTGAAGACGGCCTGGATGATGGACACCGTGGGCAACCGAGGTGCCCACACCGAGATCCAGGCCATCAAGATCGCCACCCCGCGCACGGTCGTCGGCATCCTCGACCGGGCCATCCAGCTGTACGGGGCCGGCGGGGTCAGCCAGGACTTCCCGCTGGCCGAGCTGTACGCCGGCGCCCGCACGCTGATGATCGCCGACGGCCCGGACGAGGTGCACCAGCGGTCGCTGGCGCGCCGGGAGCTGAAGAAGTACCTGTAGGCAGGGAGCTCCGGCGGCTCAGGGGCGGAGTGCGCGCAGCAGCAGGTCGGCGAGGTGATCGGCGACCTGCTGCGGCGTGAGCGGCCCGTCGGGGCGGTACCAGGTCGACAGGTGGTGCACGGAGCCGAAGTGGTAGTCCACCACCAGGTCGGCCGGGGTCGCCGTGGAGAACACGCCCGCCGCCTGGCCCTCCTCGACCAGGGCGCGGAAGCGCTCGTGGTAGCGGCGGCGCTCGGCCCGTACCTGCTTGTTCTTCTCCGGGCTCAGATGGTGCATGGAGCGGAAGAAGATCGACGCGTCGTCCAGGTTCTCGATCGTCGTGACGACCACGTCGGCCGCGGCACCGCGCAGGCGCTTCTCGATCGGCTCGTCGGCGTTCGCGTAGGAGTCCAGGCGTTCCTGCTGGACGCGCAGCACACGCGCGTAGACCTCGTGCAGCAGGTCGTCCTTGGAGCCGAAGTAGTGGTAGAGCGCGCCCTTGGTGACACCGGCCGCCTCGACGATCTCCTGCACGGAGGTGCGGTCGTAGCCCTGCTCCGCGAAGAGCCGGGTGGCGGCGGCCAGGAGCCGCTGCGGCACCGGGGGCCCGTCACCGTCCGTCGTCCTGGGCACTGCCGCCACCTGCCTTCCGTTTCGTTGTCACTGTTCGTTGTCGCTGATCGTTGTCACTGGCCACTGGTCATCGGTCGCTGCCGCTGATCGTCGCCGCTACCGGCCGTCGTCACCACCGGTCGTCGCCGCTGGTGCCGTCGGCCGTCCCGCGTCGGGGGAAAACGGTTCCCCGACGGGGATCCTCCCACCTGCCGTCCGCGGCGCGTCGGGCAGGATCTCCGGCTGCCGCGCGGGCTCGCGTGCGGTCACGGCCGGTCATGACCGGCCCGGCGGCTCACCGGGTGGCCTCCCAGTGCCGCTGGATGCGGTTCATGCCACCGAGCCAGCGCTCCGGGTCGGCCGCGCGGGCCTGGTAGTACTCGGCGACCTCGGGGTGCGGCAGGATCAGGAAGCGGTCCTCCTCGATGCCGCGGAACAGGGCCTCGGCCACGTCCTCGGGCTCGATCGCGGTCGGCCTGAGCACCAGCTCGCCCGCGCTGCCGCTGTCGGTGAGCATGTCGGTGCGCACCCCCTGCGGGCAGATCGCGTGGACCTTCACACCGCGGTGGCGGTACGTCAGGGACAGCCATTCGGCGAAGGCGTAGGCGCCGTGCTTGGTGACGCTGTAGGGGGCGGTGCCGATCATGGTGAGCAGTCCGGCGGCGGAGACGGTGGAGACGAAACGGCCGCTGCCGCGTTCCAGCCAGTCGGGGAGCAGCGCGTGCGCCGCGCGGACGTGGGCCATGACGTTGACGTCCCAGGAGAGCGTCCAGCCCTGTTCGTCGAGCGGCCCGCCGGGCTCCCCGCCGTCACGGCCGACGCCCGCGTTGGCGCAGTAGACGTCGATCCTGCCGCCGAGCGCGTCCAGGGCCTCGGGGACGACGCGGGACGCGTCGCCCGGGACAGCGATGCCGCCGATCTCCTCGGCGACGGCCTCGGCCCGGTCGGCGTCCAGGTCGTTGACGACGACCTGGGCCCCCTGGCCGGCGAAGCGACGGGCGAGTGCCGCCCCGATGCCGCCCCCGGCACCCGTGACGACCACCTTCGCACCCTGCACGGCTTCCACCATCGGACTCCTTCGACGCGACCGGCCGACCGCTTGCCCGGCCGGCTCTGTTTCCCGGTGATCCCGGTGATCCCGGTGATCCCGGCGATCTCGGCGCTCTCGGCCCGGCCGCGGCGGTGACGCGCCGCGTTGCCGCCGTCACGCCGCCCGCATCACGCCAGACTAACCGGTCGGTATGCCGGGCGGAAGGAGAAGACGTGAACCGGCCGGGCCCTGCTCGTTCCCCGGCGCGGTTCACGCGCGTTAACGTGCGTGGGCATGACACCCGCAGCGATCACGGAGGTCACGGTATGAAGCTGTCCAGACGGAGCCTGCTCGCCACCACCACGGCTGCCCTCTCGGCCACTGCGGCCACCGCCGCCACCACCGTCCCGGCGCACGCGGCCCCCGGCCGGGCCCCCGCCGCGGGCCGGAGGCTGCGCACCGGCTTCGAGCAGCTCGCGGCGGACGGTTACGCGCTGCTCGACGGCCGACGCGTCGGCGTGGTCACCAACCCGACGGGCATCACCCGGGACGTACGGCACATCGTCGACGTCATGCACGCCGACGACCGCGTGGACCTGACCGCCGTGTTCGGACCCGAGCACGGCTTCCGGGGCACCGCGCAGGCGGGCGGCTCCGAGGGCCGCCACGACGACCCGGCGACCGGCCTGCCCGTCTACGACACGTACCTGAAGAGCGGCCGGCCCCTGGCCGACGTCTTCACCGCGTCCGGCGTCGACACGGTCGTCTTCGACATCCAGGACGTGGGCGCCCGCTTCTACACCTACATCTGGACGCTCTACGACTGCATGGAGGCGGCGCGGCTCGCGGGCAAGCGGTTCGTCGTCCTCGACCGGCCGAACCCGATGACCGGGCGGGCGGCGCTGGGGCCCGTGCTGCATCCGGAGTTCGCGACGTTCGTCGGGCGGCAGCCGATCGCGCAGGCGCACGGGATGACGGTGGCGGAGCTGGCGCGACTGTTCAACGCGGAGTTCCTGGCCGATCCGGTACGGCTGGAGACGGTACGGATGTCGGGCTGGCGGCGGTCCGACTTCTACGACGCCTCGGGGCTGCCGTGGGTACCGCCCAGCCCCAACATGCCGACGCCCGAGACGGCCCTGGTGTACGCGGGGACGTGCCTCTTCGAGGGCACCAACCTGTCCGAGGGGCGCGGGACGACCCGGCCGTTCGAACTGCTGGGCGCGGAGGGGATCGACGGGCGCTGGGCGGCCGAGGCGAACGGGCTCGGCCTGGCGGGTGTGCGGTTCCGTGAGGCGTACTTCGCGCCCACGTTCTCCAAGTTCCAGGGGAGGACCGTCGGGGGCGTGCAGCTCCACGTGCACGACCGGGACGCGTTCGATCCGGTACGTACGGGAGTGGGGCTGCTGGTCACCGCCAAGCGGGCGTGGAGCGGATTCGCCTGGCGTCCGGACCACTGGATCGACAAGCTGACCGGCTCCACGCGGGTGCGCACGATGATCGACGCGGGCGCGGACACGGACGAGGTCGTGGCCGGCTGGCGGGACGAACTGGCGGCGTTCCGTCGGATGCGCCGGGAGTACCTGCTGTACCGCTGACGCACGGGCGTCCGCCTCGCGGGCAGTCCGCCGGGCACGCGCCGTACGGCGGCTACGGCGGCTAAGACGGCTGAGACGGCTGAGGCGGCTACAGCGACAGGAACGGCGGCGGGCCGGACAGTGGCCCGCCGCCGTTCGGCTTCCCCAGGTCGTTCACCTCTGTCACCTGCGGCGATGCCGCCTCGGCCGCGTCCGCCGGGGACAGCGGGGTGATCAGGGAAGCGATCGGTGCGCATAACGTCGCGTTCTTCAGGAACCCGTGGAGGCTGCGGGGAGTTCTCAGACTGTCGAGGGGTGTGCGCGGCACGCCGCGGCACGGGGGCTCCTCCCGACGGGGACGGGGCGGGAGGCTACCGCCGGTGTCCCCGCGACGGAAGGTGAACACGCGCCACCTTCCGCTGCGGCGGTGCTGAAGATGACCACACGGAACCACAACTGAATCATCGGACACGGGAGTTGACCGGTGACTCACCATGACCGGCCGACGGCCGGTCCGTGACCGCCCGACGGGGGCCGTCGAAAAAAGATGGAGCCGATCCGCGTGTCGATACGTCTACTCGACGACGTCCGTTCGACGACGCCGAAGTGACCGGATTACAGGTGCAGGTGTGACGGAGGTGCAGGACGATGGCCGGTTTCCGAAGTCTGGCGAGACAGGTCCGAGATCCACGGTGCGACCTGGCGCTGCGGCGCTATTCGCTGCGCAAGTGCCTTGAGCGATTCGCTCCGTACGGACACAGGGCGACCTGGGACCATCTGTGCTCCCGTGCCGGGTTCGACCCCGAGGACCGCTCCGTCGACCCGGCGCGGCTCGTGGCCGCACTGGACGAACTGGAGGAGGCCCGGGCGGTCTGGCAGTCCTACGAGGTCGAGTTCGCCGAGCGCCGCAGGAAGGAGAAGCACGACGGCCTGCGCAGGCCGGGCAGCGTGGACGACTGGCACCGGCTGACCTGGGGCGGTTTCGGCGTGGCCTGGTGCGACGACCCGCGCGTACATCCGCGTGAGCCGCTGGCCGAGGTGCTGCGACGGCTGATCGCCGCGCTGGAGCGAGAGCCGGGTTCGGCCTGCCCCGTGTGCCGGGGGGAACGGCTCAGGTGGCGGTACGACCTGGACCACGAGCCGTCGACGGGTCCGGTCTGCACGGACTGCGGGATCCTGGTGCCGCGCCCCGTCCTGACCGCCGAAGCACTGGCGGACGCCAGGCGGTCGAAACTGCTGGTGTCGGCCTGAGGGGTGTGGGGGCGCGCCGGGGATGCCGCGCCCCCACTGTCACCCGGATCCCCGCCCGGACGGGCCCCCGCCCGCCTGGTCGCCCGATCGCCCACCGACTGTGCTCTCGGTGCACTCGGGTTTCTTGGGCTTCTCGGGTTTCTCGGGTGCCCCAGGCAGCAGTCGGGAGCCCGTCAGGCGTCCGCCGAAGACGTCGTCCGGGTTGGACAGGACGCAGGTGTCCAGCGAGAGGCAGCCGCAGCCGATGCAGTCGGTGAGGTGATCGCGCAGCCGGTTGAGCTGCTTGATGCGCTCGTCCAGTTCGGCGCGCCAGGCCTCGGAGAGATGCGCCCAGTCGTCCCGGGTGGGAGTACGTTCCTGGGGGAGCTCGGCGAGCGCCCCGCGGATCGTCGCGAGCGGGATGCCGACGCGCTGGGCGGCCCGGATGAACGCCACCCGACGGAGGGTGTCACGGCTGTAGCGGCGCTGGTTGCCCGTGGTGCGGCGGCTGCCGATCAGGCCCTTCGACTCGTAGAAGTGCAGGGCCGACACGGCGGCGCCGCTGCGCGCGGAGAGCTGGCCGACCGTGAGCTCGTGGATCTTCTCCGGAATCTGGGGCACCCCTCGAAGCCTACCCGTCCCGCACGGCCCGGGTCCGTTGACAAGGGCCGCACGGCCGACCATGCTAAGCAGTCGCTTAGGCAGACGTGCGCGGGTGGGTGCGTGCGATCACGTGACGCGAAAGGCCGGGACATGGCAGAGCCGAGGATCTTCACCTCCGTCGACGACCTGAAGGCGGCGGTGGGCGAGCAACTGGGGTACACGGACTGGCTGGAGGTCGACCAGAAGCGGATCGACCTGTTCGCCGAGGCCACCGGTGACCACCAGTGGATCCATGTCGATCCGGAGAAGGCGGCGGCCGGGCCGTTCGGCACGACCATCGCGCACGGCTATCTGACGCTGTCGCTGCTGCCGCTGTTCGGCCCGCAGCTGCTCTCCGTCGAGGGCGTGAAGATGGGCGTCAACTACGGCACGAACAAGGTGCGTTTCCCCGCGCCCGTCCCCGTCGGGTCGCGGGTGCGTGCCACCGCGAAGGTCACCGCCGTCGACGAGGTGGCGGGCGGCGTCCAGGTGACCACGGCCTTCACGCTGGAGCGCGAGGGCGGCGAGAAGCCGGTGTGCGTGGCCGAGTCGGTGGCCCGCTACTACCTCTGAACGGTGCCCGTCCGGTCGGCGCCGACCATCCGCAGCACGAGGTCGGCGTAGAGGGCGCCGACCTCCTCGGGGGTCCGGTCGCCGTCGATGGTGAACCAGCGCGCCACGTCGACGCAGAGGGAGAGCACGGCGCGGGTGGTGCCCCGCACGTCGGGGACGTCGAACTCGCCCGTGCGCACGCCCTCCTCGATGATCCCGCGCACCTCGGCGTCGACCTGCCGGCGCAGGGTGGTGATCTCGGCGCGGGCGTCGGGACCGAGCGAGTCGAGTTCGTACTGCACGACCCGCGCGGTGGTGCGCCCGCCGGCGTGCCAGCGGACGAAGGAGCTCACCGCCTCGGCGAGCCGTTCGGCCGGGCCGCCCTCGGCACGGGCCGCGGTGCGCAGGATGTCCACGGCCTTCTCGTGGCCGATCCGGCTGATGCGGTGGAGCAGCTCTTCCTTGGTCTTGTAGTGGATGTAGAGCGCGGCCGGGCTCATGCCGGCGCGGCCCGCGATGTCGCGGGTCGTCGTGGCATGGTAGCCGCGTTCCGCGAACGCCTCCACGGCGGCGAGCAGCAGCCGTCGCGCCGCGTCGGGTGTGACCTCGCCCCACGGCTGCGCCTCACCGCCGGCCGTGTCCTGCGCCGCACTCATCGCTCACCTCATTCGCCGACAGGGGTAACACCATACCGGCAAGGGTGAGCGGGCGCTTAGGGCCGGTCTGCCCGAAGGGCCCCGGCACGCCCCGTGTCAGAGCTTCTGCAGCGGGTCGTGTTCGGCGAGGAGCTTCTCCAGCCGGGCCTGGTCGACGCGGTTCACGATCTGCCCGGCCTCCTGGCGGTCACGGATGACCTTGGCCAGGGTGAAGGCGGAGGTGACGAGGTACATGACCGCGATGCCCAGGAAGGCGCGGACCCAGACATCGGTCTCGAGGTTGAGGATGCCGACCGCGGTGGCTCCCATGGCCACTCCGAAGGACGCCACGGCCTGACCGTAGAAGGCGGCCGTGCTCTGCTGCTTGACCGGTGTGTCGCTCATGGGGACAAGGATCGGCGGATGCGTCCGCGGCCACATCCGCTCGGATACTCAGGTGGTACTCAGAACGCCGAGACCCCGGTCAGGGCGCGTCCGATGACCAGTTTCTGGATCTGGCTGGTGCCCTCGTAGAGGGTCATGACGCGGGCGTCGCGCAGCAGCTTGCCCGCCGGGTACTCGTCGATGTAGCCGTAACCGCCGTGGACCTGGAGGGCGTTGTTCGCGGCGCGGACGGCCGCCTCCGAGGCGAAGAGCTTGGCCTTGGAGGACTCCACGGCGAACGGCCGTCCGCGGTCGACCAGGTCCGCGACCCGCCAGGTCAGCAGCCGGGCGGCGTCGACGTCCACGGCGATGTCGCTGAGCAGCTCCTGGACGAGTTGGTGGTGGGCGATGGTCTTCCCGAACTGCTCGCGCTCGCCCG
The DNA here is from genome assembly GCF_052246875.1 of Streptomyces sp. GDS52. Lineage (NCBI taxonomy): Bacteria > Bacillati > Actinomycetota > Actinomycetes > Kitasatosporales > Streptomycetaceae > Streptomyces > Streptomyces sp. GDS52. The sequence goes on along the minus strand of NZ_CM125966.1, from coordinate 5,927,163 downwards.
CGTACCGCACGGCCGCGTCGAGCGCGGCCTGGGCTATGCCGACACAGCCCGCCGCGACCGACATGCGCCCCTTGGCGAGGGCGGACATGGCGACCGGGAAACCCTTGCCCTCGGGGCCCAGCATCGCGGACGCGGGCACGCGCACGTCCTCCAGCACCAGCTCGGCGGTGGCCTGACCGCGCAGACCGAGCTTGCCGTGCAGGGCGCGACGCGTCAGGCCGGGGGTGTCGGCGGGAACGAGGAACGCGGACATCCCCTGGTGGCCGGGGGCGTCGGTGGAACGGGCGAAGAGCAGGACCACGTCGGCCCAGGTTCCGTTGGTGATGAACATCTTGGTGCCGTTGATGACGTAGTCCTCGCCGTCGCGCACCGCACGGGTGGAGAGGTTCCCGGCGTCCGAACCCGTGCCCGGCTCGGTGAGGCCGAAGCAGCCGACGTACGCGCCCGAGGTGAGCCCGGGAAGCCAGGTCCGCTTCTGCTCCTCGTCGCCCCAGGCCGCGACCGTCTTGGCCACCAGCCCCAGGGACACGGAGACGATCCCGCGCACGGAGGAGTCGCCGCGGCCCAGCTCCTCGGTGACCAGGCAGTACGCGAGGTGGTCGCCGCCGCAGCCCCCGTACCGCTCGTCGATCGTCAGCCCGAGGAACCCGACCTCGCCGAGCTTCCTCACGATGCCGCGGTCGACCTCCTCGGCCCGGTCCCAGGCCGTGGCGTGGGGGACGACCTCCCGCTCCACGAAGTCCTGGGCGAGCCGGCGGACGGCACGGTGCTCCTCGCTGAGCTCCAGGTTCATGACGGCCACCCCAATTGATTAGCACTGCTAGTTTTCTGTTGCAGCCCTACTATGTGCGCCATGGCCCGACCGCGCAAGCCCCTGCTCAGCCCCGACCGGATCGTCGAGACGGCCCGTGCGCTCGTGGACGCGGAGGGCCTCGCGGCCGTCTCCACACGGCGGCTCGCCGCACGGCTGGGGGTCAGCGGACCCTCGCTCTACAACCACTTCCGCACCAAGGACGAGATCCTCGAGGCGGTGGCCGACTCGGTGAGCGCGCTGGTCGACCTGTCGATGTTCGAGGACGGCCGGGACTGGCGGACCGCGCTGCACGACTGGGCCGTCTCCTACCGCGCCGCACTGCGCGCCCACCCCAACATCGTGCCGGTCATGGCGCGCGGCCCCGGCCGCCGCCCGGCCGGCCTGCGGCTCGCCGACGCGGCCTACGGCGCGATGGTCGAGGCCGGCTGGCCGCCGGCGCAGGCCACGTCCATCGGCGCGCTGATGCGGTACTTCATCATGGGATCGGCGCTCGGCTCCTTCGCCGGCGGCTTCGTGGACGACGCCGGCGCCTACGATCCTGCCGACTACCCCCACCTCGGGCAGGCCCATCTGCTCGCCGAGAAACAGGAGAAGATCGACGAGCGGGCCTTCGAGACGGGACTGACGGCGCTGCTGGACGGTCTGGCCCAGCAGTACGAGCGGGTGCGGGATTCCTAGAGCTCCGCACGCATCCGCATACATCCGCACATATCCGCGCGCAAGGGGAGCCCGGCTCGCGACGCCCGGCACGCACTCCCCCGAACGCCGCGAGCAGGGAGACCCCCGTGACACCGCTGGCGCCGCGAGCCGATCGGACTCCCCCCGTGTTCAGGGCCCCTGGAAGACCACCAGGGCTCGTCCGCCCTTGCCCGCCGACATGGTGTCGAAGGCCGCCGGGATGCCGTCCAGGGTGATCCGTTCCGTCACCAGGGCTCCCAGGTCGAAACGGCCCGCCCGGATGTGTCCGGCGAGGACGGGGAGGTCCCGGGCGGGGTCGGAGTTGCCGTAGACGCAGCCGGACAGGGTTCTGCCCCAGTGGAAGATCTCCAGGGCGTTGAAGGTGACCTGCTGGTCCTTGCCTCCGATGCCGACGACCGCGGTGCGGCCGCCGCGCCGGGTGGAGTCCCAGGCGGTGCGGATGGTGGTGGCGCGGCCGACGCATTCGACGGCCGCGTCCACGCCCTGCTTCCCGGTGAGGGCGCGGATCTCGCGGGCCGTGGTGTCCGAGGCGACGAGGTAGTGGGTCGCCCCGGCGGAGCGCGCCAGTTCCTCCTTGGCCGGGGAGACGTCGACCGCGACGATCGTCGTCGCGCCGGCGATCCGGGCCGACTGGAGGGCGGCGAGGCCCACTCCCCCGGCACCGAACACCGCGACCGACTCGCCCGGCCGGACCCTCGCGCAGTGGTGGACGGCGCCGTAGCCGGTGAGCACGGCGCACCCCAGCAGGGCGGCGTCGGTGAGCGGGACGCCGTCCGGGGCGGGCAGGACGCAGGACGCGGGCACCACCGTCTCCTCGGCGAAGGCGGCGACGTTCAGGCCGGGGTGCAGCGGGGTGCCGTCGTCGGCGCGGTGGGCGTGCACCCGGGCGGCACCGCTCAGGGCGTCGGCGCACAGCCACACCTCGCCGCGTGCGCAGGCGGGGCAGGCGCCGCAGGAGGGCGCCCAGTTGAGGACGACGCCGTCGCCGGGGGCGACATGGGTGACGCCCTCGCCGACGGAGACGACCGTGCCGGCGCCCTCGTGGCCGAGCACGGCCGGGACCGGAAGGCGCATGGTGCCGTTGGTCAGGGACAGGTCGGAGTGGCAGACACCGGCGGCGGCGAGCCGGACCCGGACCTGACCGGGGCCGGGCTCGGGCAGGTCGATCCCCGTGGTCTCCAACGGGGCGTCGACGGCGGACAGTACGGCGGCGCGGACGGACATGTCGGCTGGACTCCCCTAGAACTGGAGGGACTTGGTCTGGAGGTACTCGGTCAGGCCGTGCACGCCGAGTTCGCGTCCCACGCCCGACTGCTTGTAACCGCCGAACGGCGCGAGGGGGTTGAAGCGGCCACCGTTGATGTCGACCTGACCGGTCTCCATGCGGCGGGCGAACGCCGCCGCCTCGGCCTCGTCGCCGGCCCAGACCGCGCCGGCGAGTCCGTAGACGGTGCCGTTGGCGATGCGCAGGGCGTCCTCCTCGTCCTCGTAGCGCAGGACGGACAGGACGGGCCCGAAGATCTCCTCCTGGGCGATCGTCATGTCCGGGGTGACGTCGGCGAAGACGGTGGGGCTGACGAAGCACCCCTTCTCGCGCGGGGCGTCGGGGCCTCCGGCGACCAGGCGCGCGCCCTCGGCGACGCCCTTCTCGATGTAGCCGCGTACGCGTTCCTGCTGCGCGGCGTTGACGAGGGGGCCGATGCGGTCGCCGTACTTCACGGCGGCGGCCGCGGCGAGCTCGACGGCCTCGTCGTACTGGTCGCGGTGGACCAGCATGCGGGTCCAGGCGCTGCACGTCTGGCCGGAGTTGGACATCACGTTGGCGACCCCGACGTTGACCGCCCGGGCCAGATCGGCGCCGGGGAGGATCACGTTGGCGGACTTGCCGCCCAGTTCGAGGGCGACCTTCTTGACCGCGCCCGCGGCGACGGCGCCGATCCGGCGGCCGACGGCGGTGGAGCCGGTGAAGGAGACCAGGTCGACGCCCGGGTGTTCGACGAGGGCCTGGCCGGCCACCGGGCCGAGGCCGGTGACCAGGTTGAACACGCCGGCCGGAACCCCCGCCTCGTGCACCGCCTCCGCGAAGAGCCGGGCGACCAGCGGGGTGTCCTCGGCGGGCTTGACCACGATCGTGCAGCCGGCGGCGAGCGCCGGGGCGGCCTTCGCGACGATCTGGTGGAGGGGGTAGTTCCAGGGGGTGATCGCACCGACCACACCGACCGGTTCGTGCAGGACGGTCGAGTTGCCCGTCCTCTCCTCGAAGGGGTACGTCGCCGCCAGTTCGGCGTACGAGCCCGCCACCGCCACGGGCACGCCCGCGTGCACGGTCTGCGAGAGCTTCAGGGGCGCGCCGAGTTCGGCCGTCACCGTCCGGGCGATCTCCTCCTGCCGGGCCACCAGCACGTCACGGAGGGCGGCGAGGCGGGCGGCGCGCTCGGCGGGCGGCGTCGCGGCCCAGGCCGGCAGGGCGGCACGGGCGGCCCGTACGGCGGCGTCCACGTCCTCGGCGGTGCCCGCGGGGACGGTGGCGATCACCTGCCCGTCGGCCGGGTTCACGACCTCGATCACGTCCGGGCCGGCTGCGGGGCGCCAGGCGCCGTCGATGTACATGCCGTCGTATGCCTTCATCGTGCTTCCTCCGGGGCAGGGGTCGACGTCCGCCACATAAACTAGCGATGCTAATTTCCTGGCGCCAGAGGGACCGCGTCACTCGTTCGGGCAGAGCTGCCGCTCCGGGGCGGAGCCGCCGCGGTCACCGAGCCCGACCTTCGCCGTGCCGGCCGGGACGCGGAGACCACGGGAACGGGCGGACCCGACGCCACGACGACCCGCGGCATCGCGATGCGCGGGGACCGGCCGACCGGCGAGGCGCGGACTCCCGGATTCCCCCTGGAGTCGGGTTCTCCCGTCGTCCGCCAAGGGGTGAGCGCGTGCCCCTGGAGCGGGCGCGGCCGCGACACGAGGGGCGGGATCGTGCCGCCCCCTTGCGCCGGGGAAACCGCAATCCTACGGTGCTGCATAGGAATCACACGCAAGGGAGCAGTGAAGATGAGCGATGGGGGCACCGCCCGCGCGAGCGCATTCGAGCGCGGGGGAGCGCGCAAGGCCGCCGAGGGACTCGACCACCTCTCCGGTTTCGGCAACGAGCACAGCTCCGAGGCGCTCCCGGGCGCCCTGCCCGAGGGACGCAACTCGCCTCAGCGCGCGCCGCTCGGGCTGTACGCGGAGCAGCTGAGCGGTACGGCGTTCACCGAGCCGCGGGCCGAGAACCGCCGCTCCTGGCTGTACCGGATCCGCCCGTCGGCCGCGCACCCGGCGTTCACCCGCACGGGCAACGGCGCACTCCGCAGCGCGCCCTTCACCCAGACCGTGCCCGACCCCAACCGCCTGCGCTGGGACCCGCTGCCCGCACCGGCGGAGGGCACCGACTTCCTGGCCGGTCTGTGGACGCTGGGCGGCAACGGCGACGTCACCCGGCGCACCGGAGTGGCGGTGCACCTCTACCACGCGACCGCCTCGATGGAGCGGGTGTTCAGCGACGCCGACGGTGAGCTGCTGATCGTCCCGGAGCGGGGCGGGCTGCTGCTGCGCACGGAGTTCGGGCTGCTGCAGGTGGAGCCGGGACACATCGCGCTGATCCCTCGCGGGGTGCGCTTCCGCGTGGAGCTGCTGGACTCCTCGGCCCGCGGTTATGTGTGCGAGAACTACGGGGCGCCGTTCCGGCTCCCCGACCTCGGTCCGATCGGCGCCAACGGGCTGGCCAACGCCCGGGACTTCCGTGCCCCGGTCGCCGCGTACGAGGACGTCGAGGGGCCGGTGGAGGTGGTGAACAAGTTCTGCGGCAACCTGTGGTCGGCCACCTATGACCACTCCCCGCTGGATGTCGTCGCCTGGCACGGCAACCATGTGCCGTACGCCTACGACCTGCGCCGTTTCAATGTGATGGGCACCCTCTCCTACGACCACCCGGATCCGTCGATCTTCACGGTGCTGACCTCGCCGAGCGACACCCCGGGGCTGGCCGGGGTGGATTTCGTGGTCTTCGCCCCGCGCTGGCTGGTGGGCGAGGACACCTTCCGGCCGCCGTACTTCCACCGGAACGTGATGAGCGAGTACATGGGCCTGATCGAGGGCGCGTACGACGCGAAGGCGGAGGGCTTCGTCCCCGGTGGGGGCTCGCTGCACAACATGATGTCGGCGCACGGCCCGGACCGGGAGACCTTCGAGCGGGCGAGCTCCGCCGAGCTGCGCCCGCAGAAGATCGACGACGGCCTGGCCTTCATGTTCGAGACCCGCTGGCCGCTGTCCCTGACCCCCCAGGCGGCCCGGGCGGAGCACCTGCAGCAGGGTTACGACGACGTGTGGCGGGGCCTCGAGCGTCACTTCCGCCCGTTGCACTGAACGTTCCCCGACCGGTACGGATAACCTCGTGACCTCCTTCGCTCCGGACTCGATCGTCCTGAACCGCAAGTTGCCGCTCTGGTACCAGGTGTCGCAGTCGCTGCGCGCCTCGATCCTCGGCCGCTCGCCCCGGGACCCGCTGCGCCTGCCCACCGAGGAACAGCTGGCCGGGCACTACGGGGTGAGCGTGCTGACCATGCGGCAGGCGCTGAAGGAACTGGAGGACGAGGGGCTGATCACCCGCCACCGCCGGCGCGGCACGTTCATCGAGCCGGATGCCCGGCGGGGCGCCCCGGTGCGCCTGCTGGGCTCGGTGGACGCGATCGTGGCCCAGCAGTCCGGGATGACGACCGAACTGCTGGAGCACGGTCCGGCGCCGGTGCCGGCCGAACTCGCCGAGCACTTCCCGGACCTGTCCGAGGCGGCGGCGTACCACCGACTGCGCGGCGACGAGCAGACGGGCGAGCCGACCAACCACGCCCGCAACTACGTCCGGCCCGAACTGGCCGCCCGGATCGACCTGGACGACCTGGTGCGCTGGCCGATGACCAAGGTGCTGCGGGACGCCGTCGGGGCGGACATCAGCCGCATCACGGACACGGTGGAGGCCCGGCTCGCGGACCCGGAGACGGCCCGGCTGCTCCGGGTCCCGCTGCTCAGCCCGATCCTGCACTACACGGGCGTCACCTACGACACCGACGGCCGGGTCCTGGACGTGGCCGTCATCAACTACCGGGGTGACCGCTTCTCCTTCACGGTGACCCTGGAAGCCACCTGATCCGGTCGGCCCTTCAGGCCGTACGATGCCCAGCGTGACGCACGACGACGCTCCGCTGCTGGCGGACCTCATGCCGTGGTCCGTCGCACCGCCGCGACTCGGCCGGGGGTGGCCGGCGGCCCCCGACCCGGGGGCGCTGAAAGCCCGTTGGAACGCCCTGCTGAAGGCCGTGGGGCCCGACCGGGAAGCCCTGTTCCAGCCGACGCGTTCACGGACGGCGCACACGGCGGTCGGGCAACTGCCGGGCCGGTCGGGCGGCACGGAGAAGCTGGCGCGCGCCTCGGGCCCGTGCCCCGAACCGGTCCGCGTGCTGTGCTCCCCCTTCGACGAGCAGTGGCTGATCCCCGACCAGCGGCTGATCGACGCGGCCCGCCCCGAACTGTGGCGGGTGACCGACGAGCGGCAGATCTTCGTCGTCGAGGCCACCACGGAACGGAGCGACCGCCCACGGGGGGAACGCGCGCCGAGCGACCGCCCGCCGGGGGGACGCGCCGGGAGCGGTGGGGCCGGCGCCGACGACCCCGCCGGTCCGCTGCTGCTCGCCACGTCCCTGCTGCCGGTGCTGCGCCCCGGCCGGGTCCGCCCGCTGTACCGCCGGCCCGAAGGCACGGAACCGAACCTGGCCCCGGCCCTGACCGAGCACCTCGCGGCACGGCTCGGCCGGAAGGTCCCGGCCGTCGACGTGCTGGCCTGGACGATGACCGTGGTGCGCAACGGGCCCGGTGGGCTCACGGTGCCGCTCACCGGGGACGCCGAGGTGTGGGCCACGGGCGTGGAGGTGGGTCACCGACTGCTGTGGCTGATGCGGCGCGACGGGGAGCGCCCCCGGCTCCCGGGCGGACGCCGCCCCTACGTCCGGGCCCCGCTCCCCTCCCGACCGCTGACCGTGCGCTACGAACCCGACGAGGAGGCCCTGTTCCTCGGCGAGGGCCGCATCTCGCCGGTGCCGCCGGCGGTCTGGGAGTTCGAGGTGGCCGGGGTCCGGGTGCTGGAGCGGTGGTGCGCGGCCCGCACCGACGGGGCCGAGCCGGGCACTCTGGACGCGATCCGTCCGGCCGTCTGGCCGCAGACCTGGACCTCGGAGCTCCTGGAGCTGATCACGATCCTCGCGCTCATGGCCGAACTGCGCCCGCGTCAGGTCGCGTCGAGGGTCCGTTCGACGGCCGACCCGATCACGTCGGCGGAACTGCGCCGGGCCGGCGTGCTCCCGGCGCCGAGATCCGCGTACCGGCCCGCCTCGGTGCTGGACGCCCGCGAGGAGGGGCCGGAGGGCCAGCTCGCCCTGCTCTGACGCGCCGGACGGCGGCGTGCCGCCCGGACGGCGGCCGAGACGGATGCGCCGGGGGACGACATCGCGGAACCGTGGGCCGGGGAAGGTGTGTGGAAGGGGGGCGACGTGCCGGGTGTCGGGGTGTGCGTCGCGTGCCGTGGGGTGACAGGGACGCGCGTGGTACCGCGCCAGGACGGTGGGCCCGTCCGGGCGCGGGTCTAACGGCTGCCGAACAGGGAGCGACGCAGCCGACGCAGCGGGGCGAAGAGCGAGACACGGCTCGTCCGTGCCCGCGCGCCTCTGGCTCCGTGGTCGCGTGCGGTCAGCTCACGCATCAGCGACGTCGCCTCGGCCGTCTCCCGCTGCGGGACGGCGGGTCCCGCCAGCACCGAGAGGTGGCGGTCCAAGCGCGTACTGGTCGCGCTGCTTCCACAGGTGATCGCAGGGACCCTGGCCCTGCTGTGCACCGTTATCCGTTCCATGTCACTCCCCACCCGTACGAGTCCACCCCGGGCAGGGTAACCCTATCGCCCCGTACGGGCACTCGTGTATCGCGCTCTCAGGATTCACCTTCCCCGTAAGGAGGTTGACGAACACTCGACGATTACTCTCCGAATCCGACCGCTTTCAGGGCGAGTTGGACGACAGGCCGGGTGGTGGGCTGCGGTGATCCGCCGTCAGGCTCGACGGTCACGGCGAGTGATGTCGCGGATCTGTCGAGGTCGGAGGCGACCAGGGGCGTGTCGGCCTCGAAGAGCCCCAGGGAGCGCGGTGCGGCGCCCGGGCGCATCAGCCACAGCTGGCGCACACGTCCGTTCGGCGGGTTGCCGTATCCGCCGAGGGTGACGACCGCGCCCCCCGCCGATACGGAAGCGATCACTCCGATCGTGCCGCCCGCCGCACCCCGGCCGCTGCTCGCGCGGGCGTCCGGGGCCGCGAGAACGTGTGCGATCTCACGTGAACGGTCCCGTTCGGCGTTCAGTTCGTCCTGGGTCCGGCCCGCCTGGACGGCGAACAGCGAGGCGACCACGAGGGCCGCGGCGGCGGTGACCGTCGCGAAGGGGACGAACAGCGGCATCCGGCGCCGTTCCCGGACCCGCGGCACGGGCTCGGCACCCCATACGTGGGGTGGCAGTTGCGGGGCCTGCACGCCGTTCCGTCCCGGGGACCCGGGCACGGCTTCGGGTGCGGGGTCCTGCGGGGTGGTCCGTACAGCGGCCAGTACCCGGTCGCGCAGGGCGGGCGGTGCCGGGGCGGCGGTGGACCAGGCCAGGCGGACGGCGTCCTCGGCCAGGACGCGCACCTCGGCGGCGCAGCGGCGGCAGGTGCTCAGGTGCCTCTCGAAGCGGACGCGCTCGGTGGGTTCCAGCGCGTCGAGCGCGTAGGGGGCGGCCAGGGAGTGGAGGTCTTCTCGGCGCAACAACCGGTCCAGGAGGCTCATGCGGCACTTCCCAGGCAGTCGCGCAGTCGGGTGAGGCCGTCGCGCATCCGTGTCTTGACCGTGCCCAGCGGCAGGGAGAGCCGTTCGGCCACCTCACGGTAGGTGTAGCCGTCGTAGTAGGCGAGGGTGACCGACTGTCGTTGCAGGGCGGTGAGGCGGTCCAGGCAGCGGCGCACCCACTCGCGTTCCAGACCGGCCTCGACCTCCTCGGCGACCTGGTCGAAAGCGGGCCCGCTGCCGTGCCGGGCGGCTTCACGACGTTCGCGCTCACCGGCCGCGCGGGCGCTGCGCACCCGGTCGACGGCCCGGCGGTGGGCGAGCGTGAGGACCCAGGACAGTGCGCTGCCCCGCCCGGGGTCGAACCGGGCGGCGGAGCGCCAGAGTTCGAGCAGCACCTCCTGCGCGACCTCCTCCGACTGGGCGGGATCACGCACCACCCGGTGCACGAGCCCGTACACCGGTCCGGACACCAGCCCGTACAGCGTCTCGAATGCCTTCTGGTCGCCGCCCGCCACCCGCACCAGAAGCTCGTCCGCCTCCAACGCGCACCCCCTCTCCCAGCCCCGCGGGGGCCACCTGGTCACCGAGGCGTTCACCATGATCATGCCTCCGGATGGGATTACGGATCAGCGGCCCGAAAACGCGGGTCGAACAGCGGAAAATAATACGGACGTTCCACCCCGTCCCGAGTTTCGACCAATCCGGCCGGGACTCCGCTCCGAATCCCGGTGCGTCAGGCAAGTTGACACTGAGGACGGACGGCATGACACCTAACTCCAGGACCGGCGCGGGACGCAGGAGCCTCGCAACACTGATCTGCGGCGCGCTGGCCGCCGGCGGCCTCGCCGCCGTCGGCACGACTGCGCTGGAACCGGGGGCGGCCTCCGCCTCCAGCCACCGGGAGGCCCCACTGATCTCGGGCACCCCGCAGTACGACAACACCGATCTGTACGCGTTCGTCAGCCCCGACAAACCGGACACGACGACGATCATCGCGAACTGGATCCCGTTCGAGGAGCCGGCCGGCGGACCGAACTTCTTCACGTTCGCCGAGGACGCGCAGTACGACATCCACATCGACAACAACGGCGACGCGCAGGGCGAACTGCTGTTCCGTTACACCTTCAGGACGCACACGAAGAACGAGAAGACGTTCCTCTACAACACGGGCCCGGTCACCAGCCTGGACGACCCGGACCTCAACATCACCCAGACCTACGACATCGAGCTGCTGAAGCTGAAGGACCAGCACCTGGTGTCCCGTACGAAGATCGCGGACGACGTCCCTGTGGCGCCGTCGAACGTCGGCAAGGCGTCCATGCCGGACTACGGCACGCTCCGTGAGCAGGCCGTGCACGAACTGGCGGGCGGCGCCACGACGTTCGCCGGCCAGGCCGACGACCCGTTCTTCCTGGATCTGCGCGTCTTCGACCTGCTGTACGGCGGGAACCTCTCCGAGGTCGGCAACGACACGCTCAAGGGCTACAACGTCAACTCCCTGGCCCTCCAGGTCCCTACGCACATGATCACCGAGTCGGCGGACCAGCCGGTCGTCGGCCTCTGGTCCACGACTCAGCGCAAGAACGCCAAGGGGAAGTTCACCCAGGTGTCACGGCTGGGGAACCCGCTGGTGAACGAGGTCGTCAACCCCCTGAAGGACAAGGACACCTTCAACGCGTCCGCGCCGTGGGACGACGCCCGGTTCCTGAAGAACGTCACACACCCGGAACTGCCGAAGCTCATCGAGGCGATCTACAAGATCGAGGCGCCCGCCGAGCCGCGCAACGACCTCGTCGACGTCTTCCTCAAGGGCGTCGAGGGACTCAACCAGCCGCCGCACGTGACGCCGTCGGAGATGCTGCGTCTCAACACGTCGATCGAGCCGACGGCCGAACCGAAGCGGCTCGGTGTGCTGGACGGGGACAACGCGGGCTTCCCCAACGGGCGGCGGCTGACCGACGACGTGATCGACGCGGCGCTCCAGGTGGTCGAGGGCGAGCTGGTCGGCGCGGAGAACGACCTGGGCGACGCGGTCGACGCCAACGACAAGGAGTTCGGCGCCTCGTTCCCGTATCTGGCCGACCCGACGGAGGGGTCGCGCGGTCCGCTCGCCGAGGGCGTGGACAGCGGCAACGACGTACGCAACCAGCTCGGTGACGCGCTGCGGCCGGCCGGCGCCGAGGGCTTCGACGACACCACCCTGATCGCCGCGTCCGCCGGTGCGGGAGCCGGCGGGATCCTGCTGATCGGCGGGAGCCTGCTGTGGTGGCGCAGGATGCGCGGCCGGGCGTACTGACCGGCTCCGCGACCGCGGACAACCGAGGAAAACCACCCGCAGACCGAGGAGAGGCATGCCTCCGCGTACGAACGACCACGCCCCGGAGGGCGGCCGGGGCACCGGGCCCGCCGAGCCCACCGCACCGCCGAGGACGACACGCGCGCAGCCGGGTGCCGGCCCCGGCACCTTCTCCTCCGGCGCCCGGACGGCCGCCCTGCGCCGGTTCTCCGGCGCCGCGCGACGCTCGCGCGGGCTGCGTCTCACGGTGTGCGCCGCACTGCTGGCCGTCGCGGCGACCGCCGGGACGGTCGCCGCCGGGGGCGCCCGGGGCAGGACGCCGGCCGAGGCCGCTCCCGCGACCGGGACGCTCGCGGCCGGTGTGCTCGCCCGGGGCGGCCTCGACGCCGGGATCCGCTCCCTGCAGGCCCATCTTCGTCTCCAGCCGAGGGACTTCGGCGGGTGGGCCGTCCTGGGGCTCGCCTACGTCGAGCAGGCGCGGACCAAGGGTGACCCCTCGCGCTACCCGCAGGCGGAGCGGGCGTTCGTCCGCTCTCTCGCGCTCGAGCCCGGCAATGAGCAGGCCCTGGCCGGCCGTGCCGCCCTCGCCGCGGCCCGGCACGACTTCTCCGGCGCCCTGAAGTACGCCGACCGGGCCCTGCGGCAGAACCCCTACAGCGAGCGCGCTCTGTCCTCCCGGATCGACGCCCTGGTCGAGCTCGGCCGGTACGACGAGGCCGCCGAGGCCGCCGACACGGCGGACAGCAGGCGCCCGGGGGTGCCCGTCTTCACGCGGTACGCGTACGTCCGGGAACTGCGCGGCGACGTGAGGACCGCCCGCAAGGTACTGGAACGGGCCCTGGACAGCGCGTCCGCGGCCCCGGACGTGGCGTACGTGGCGACCGCGCTCGGTCAACTGGCCTGGAACCAGGGGGACCACGAAGTCGCCCTGCGTCACTACGCACGGGCGCTCGGCGCCGACGAGGAGTACCTCCCCGCCCTGGAGGGCCGGGCCCGCGCCCAGGCCGCGAGCGGTGACCGCGCGGGCGGGATCGAGACCCTGGAGCAGGTCGTCGCCCGCTCCCCGCTGCCCGGCCCGCTGGTCGCCCTCGGCGAGCTGTACGAGACCCGGGGCGCCGAAGGCGACCGCGCGAAGGCCCAGGACCAGTACGTCCTCGTCGACGCGCAGACCGCCCTCGCCCGCGCCGGCGGGGTCAACGCCGACCTCGACACGGCGCTCGCCGCCGCCGACCACGGCGACACCCGAACCGCCCTGCGCGCGGCCCGCACCGAATGGGACCGGCGGCACAGCGTCCACACCGCGGACGCCCTCGCCTGGGCCCTGCACCGGAACGGACGCTCCGAGGAGGCACTCCCCTACGCCCGCCGGGCCACGGCCACGGGCTACCGCAACGCCGCCTTCCTCTACCACCGCGGCATGATCGAACACGCCACCGGCCACAAGGGCGACGCCCGCCGGTCCCTCACGGCGGCGCTGGAGCTGAACCCCGGTTTCTCCCCTCTCGGTGCCCGCGCGGCCCGTGCCGCCCTGGGGGACCTGGAGGCGACGCGGTGAACCTCCGTCGTACGCCGGCCGTCGGCATCACCGTCCTCACCGCCGCCTGCGCGTTCGCCCTGGTGCCGATGGCGACGGCGAGCGCGCACCCGCTCGGCAACTTCACCGTCAACCGTTACGACGGTCTGGTCGCCGCGCCCGGCGAGCTCCGCGTCCATCATGTCGAGGACCTCGCCGAGATCCCGGCCACCCAGGTGCAGCCGGACGTCGAGGCGCTGGGCATGGACGAGTGGGCCCGGCGGCGCTGCGCCACCGCCGCCCGCGACAGCGAGGTCCGCGTCGGGGGACGGAAGGTCCCCGTCACCGCGAGAAGCAGCCACGCGCGCGTGTACCCCGGTCAGGCAGGGCTCGACACGCTGCGTGTGGAGTGCCGGCTGACGGCCCCGCTGCCCGAGGTCGATCCGGTGGACGTCGACTTCCGCGGGGCCGGGGCGTCCTCGGGTCCCGGCTGGCGGGAGGTCACCGCGCGCGGTGACCGGATGACGCTGGCAGCGTCGGACGTACCGAGGACCTCGCAGTCACGCGAACTGACCCGTTACCCCGAAGAGTTGCTGTCCTCACCGGCCGACACCACGACCGCGGCCCTGCGGGTGCGTGCGGGCGGTCCCGCGCTGGCGGGGACGGAGCCCGACGCGCCGACCGCCTCCGTGCTGCCCCGCGCCGCCGACCGGTGGACCCGCGCCCTGGACGATCTCATCGCGCGGCACGACCTCACGGCGGGCTTCGCGGCGCTCGCGCTGCTGATCGCGCTCGTCCTCGGCGCGGCGCACGCGCTCGCGCCGGGTCACGGCAAGACGCTCATGGCCGCGACGGCGGCAGCCCGGGGCGGCAGGGCCCGAATGCGGGACGTTCTCCCGCTGGCCGCCTCGGTGACGGTCACCCACACCCTCGGTGTGGTCGCCCTCGGCCTGTTGGTCACGGCCGGTTCGGCCGCCGCGCCCTCGGTGGTCGCCTGGCTCGGCATCGCGAGCGGGGCACTCGTCACCCTGGCGGGCGCGAACCTCCTCCGCCGCGCACTGCGCAACCGGAACCACACGCATCACCACGACCACGACCACGGCGACGGCGACGGCGACGGCGACGGCGACGGCGACGGCAGCCATGATCACGTTCACGGCCCGCACGACCGTCCCGGTCACCCGCACCCCCATGCCGTCCAGCACACCCACGGCGGTCGCACCCACACCCACCCCGTCGCCCCCACCCTCCGCGGCACGATCCTGCTCGGCTTCGCCGGCGGGCTGGTGCCCAGTCCGTCCGCCGTCGTGGTGCTGGTGGGCGCCGCGGCCCTCGGTCAGGCCTGGTTCGGGCTGCTGCTCGTCGTCGCGTACGGCATCGGGCTGGCCCTCACCCTCACCGCCGCCGGGTACGCCGTCGTCAAGGCGGGCAGCGGAGTGACCCGGCTCCTTGCCCGGCGCCCGCGCTGGACCACGCGCCCGGCGGTTGCGCTCGTGCGCCGGAGCGCCCCCCTGGGATCGGCGTTCGCCGTCGTGGTCCTGGGCGCCGGATTGGTGTTCAGAGGGGCGGCATCCGCACTCGGCTGAGCTATTTTCATGAGGAAACGAATAATTCGCCCGGATGCGATGAGGGGGCGCCATGTCCGAGGAACCGGGCAGTGAGCGGGTGATCGCGAGCCGGTACCGGTTGCTGTCGCCGCTGGGTGAGGGCGGTATGGGAACCGTGTGGCGGGCCCGCGACGAGGTGCTGCACCGTGAGGTGGCCGTCAAGGAGGTACGTGCTCCGGCGGGGCTTTCGGCGGCCGACGTGGAGCGGATGTACACCCGGCTCGAACGGGAGGCGTGGGCGGCCGCCCGGATCACCGACCGCAATGTGGTGACGGTGTACGACGTGGCGACCGAGGACGGACGTCCGTGGATCGTCATGGAACTGGTCCGCGGCCTGTCCCTGGCCGATGTCCTGGAGGCCGAGGGCCCACTGGATCCGCGGCGCGCCGCGCACGTCGGCGCGGAGGTGCTCGCCGCGCTGCGCGCCGCGCACGGTGCCGGGGTGCTGCACCGGGACGTGAAGCCCGCCAACGTGCTGATCGCGAACGACGGGCGGATCGTGCTCACCGACTTCGGGATCGCCGTGGTCGAGGGCAGCTCCGCGCTGACCATGACCGGGGAGGTCGTCGGATCGCCCGAGTTCCTCGCCCCGGAGCGGGCGCTGGGCCGTACCCCCGGCCCCGAGTCGGACCTGTGGTCGCTCGGTGTGCTGCTGTACGCGTCGGTGGAGGGCTGCTCGCCGTTCCGTCAGGACACCCCGCTGAGCACCCTGCGTGCGATCGTCGACGAGGAACTGCCGCCGCCGCGCCGGGCCGGGCCGCTGGCCCCGGTCGTCGAGGGGCTGTTGCGCAAGGACCCGGCCGAGCGGCTGCCGGCGGAGCGGGCGCAGCAGGACCTGCGGCTCGTCGCCGCCGGGGGCACCCCTTCCCCGGAAGGCACGCCCCGCGCCGGCACGGCGGGGGCGGCGCCGTACACCCCCACCGTCGCCACGCGCCCCCACCCGCACGGGGCCACCGCCGCTCCCCTGCCCCCGGTTCCGGCTCCAGCTCCGGCTCCGGCAGCCGGGATCGCCGAAACCGCCCGCCCCGGGCGCGGCCGCCGTACCGCCGCCGCCCTGGTCGCGGGCGTGGCCGTACTGGTCCTGGCGCTGGCCGGGCTGACGTACGCGCTGCTGAACCGCGGGGACGGCGGGGACGGCGGGGACGCTTCCGGCACCGACCCCCGGGGAGGCGGCGCGAGTTCGTCCACGCGGACCGGTGGCGAGAACCGGGACGAGGGCGGCGGGGAGACGGCCGGGCGGACCGACGGGCCGGCCCCGACCGTCTCCGCGAGCGGCGACGACGGCTACGACGACGGTGAGGAGACCACCCCGCCGCCGCAGTCGGTGCGGGTGACGGTGGAGGGCGCGCACACGGAGTACTCCGGGGTCTGTCCGCCGCCGAGGGAGCGGGCGCCGGCGTTCACGGCGACGTTCACGGTGGGCCGGCTGCCCGCGGAGGTGTCCTACCGCTGGGTGTCCGAGGACGGTTCGGTGGCCGACCGGGGGTGGCGGACGCTGTCGTTCCCGCGGGACGGCGGGCACACCCGGCGGGACACGGTGACCGTGACGACGTATTCGACGACCGGGATGTTCGAGAACTGGATCGGGGTGGAGGTGCGGGAGCCGGTGCGCACGAGGTCCGACTCGGTGCCGTTCTCGGTGACGTGCGAGGGGGAGACCCCGTCGGGCGGGGCCTCCCCCTCTCGTTCCGGTTCGGTGGCCGCCCCCTGAGCGGGCGGCCACCGGGGGCCGTGCGTCCGGATCAGGCCGCGCTGTTGAGCACCGGGAGGTAGCCGCCGGACTGGCCGGCCGCCTTCGGGTGGTAGGACTCACCGATGTTGAGCCAGTTCACGCTGTGCAGCCAGGAGTTGGCGGAGCAGATCTCGTGGCCGGTGAAGGCGGTGCGCACGTCGCCGAAGGTGAAGGCGTGTGCGCGGGCGCGCTGGGCGATGGTGGTGGCGAGGAGGTCGGCCGCGTCGTTGATCGCCTTCCGCTTGGCCTCGGAGAGGCCGACGCAGGACGTGCCGAGCTGGTAGAAGCGGGGGTAGCCGAGGACGACGACATGGGCGTTCGGGGCCCGGGTGCGGATGGCGGAGTAGACGCTGTCGAGCCGGCCGGGCAGCGTCGACTGGACGTACGCCCGCGCGGTGGCGATCCGCGAGAGGCAGGTGCTTTCGGACTGGAGCACACAGGTCGTCATGACGTCGGCGAAACCGGCGTCGTTGCCGCCCACGCTGATCGAGACGAGTCCGGTGGTGGCGCTGAGCGGGCCGAGCTGCCCGGAGACGACGTCATCGGTCCGTGCGCCCGAGCAGGCGGTGAAGTCGAAGGACGAGGGGGAGTTGGCGGCGGCCCAGAGGTAGGGGTGGGCCTTCGTGCTGCGCTTGCAGTCGCCGCTGGAGCCGATGTAGCTGCCGGCTCCGACGCCGGAGGAGTAGGAGTCGCCGAGCGCCACATAGCCGGCGGCGGCCTGTGGGGAAGCCTGCGCCGTGGCTGCCCCGGTGAGGGCGGTGGCGACGGCGAGGAGGAGTGAGCCGAGAAGGACGGAAAGCCGGGAACGTCTCATGGAACCTCCCTTTAGCAGGATCTCTGCCGCAACTTTCATAGCAACTACGCGCGTTGACTGGAAGTGTCCATGCCAAAACTGTGACTTCCCCCAGGATCAGGCGGCTTGTCCGCCTCGGACCCCATCCGGGCAGGCCTGTTCAATCCCGGACGAATTCAGGCCTTAGGGTCGTTCGGACCTTGACGCCCACAACGGGCTGCGCCACATTGAAGCCCGTCATCCGGCGCTTCGGGGGGCAAAGTCGGCCATGCAGACCATACGGATCACGCAGACCATCGGCGTCAACGCGTCTTCACCGAGGCCTTCTTCGGGGACCGCCGGCCCAAGCCCTTCCGGCCGGCCGAGCGGAAGGCTCTGCTCGTGCGGGCCGGGACCGTCCGGCCGGAGGGTCACGCAACAGCCAAACCAACAAAAACGTGAGATCTGACTCCAGGTCTTGCCATAGGGGTTCAACCATCAATACCGTCACACATTGCAATACATCTCACTCGCACCGGTTCGTCAGTATGCGGCCCAGGGGAGGGCTCAGGACCGCGACGAACCGGGGCGGGGCGCGGTAGGGGGGTGCCGTGCTCGGTGACCGCAACGGTGACCGAGCCGTGCCGCGCGGTCGGCCGTCGCTTTCTGCGGCCGGCCAGTTTTGCCAGCTCACCCGGCGTGCGCGGAACTCCGTTCCGTCGTGCCGCGGGTGAGAACCCCCCTTTCGAACCGGACGAACAGCCGGGCCGCCCGGGGGCGGGCGGCCCACCGGACGAGAGGGATCAGACTCATGAGTTCCGTTCTGCAGCCGGCGACCGCGGACGAGAATCCGCCGGCCACCGGAAAGTACCGGCCCGTCTCCTCGCACCTGGCCATCGCACCGCCGGTGAGCGTGGTGATCCCGGCCATGAACGAGGCGGAGAACCTGCCGTACGTCTTCAAGACGCTTCCCGACTGGGTCCACGAAGTGGTCCTGGTCGACGGCAACTCCACCGACGACACCGTCGAAGTGGCCCGCGAGCTGTGGCCGGACGTCAAGGTCGTCGAACAGCGCGGGAAGGGCAAGGGGGACGCCCTGAACACCGGGTTCCAGGCCTGCACCGGCGACATCATCGTGATGGTCGACGCGGACGGCTCGGCCGACGGCAACGAGATCGTGTCGTACGTCTCCGCCCTCGTCTCGGGCGCCGACTTCGCCAAGGGGTCCCGCTTCGCCAACGGCGGCGGCACCGACGACATGACCTTCATCCGCAAGCTCGGCAACCGGGTCCTGTGCGGTGTCGTCAACCGCAAGTTCGGCGCCCGCTACACCGACCTCTGCTACGGCTACAACGCCTTCTGGCGGCACTGCCTGGACAAGATCGACCTCGACTGCACCGGCTTCGAGGTCGAGACCCTGATGAACATCCGGGTCGTCAAGGCCGGGCTGAGAGTGCAGGAGATACCCAGCCACGAGTACCTGCGCATCCACGGCACGAGCAATCTGCGGGCCGTGCGGGACGGGTTCCGCGTCCTCGGGGTCATCCTCGGGGAACGCTCCAACCGGCGGGCCCTGCGCCGCCGTCCGCGTCACTCGCCGCTGCTCGAAACGGTCCGGGGGAAGGTGTCTTGAGCGACACCGGCATCTCGGTCGTGATCTGCGCCTACACCGAGGACCGCTGGGAGGACGTCCTCGCGGCGGTCGCCTCGGTGCGGGCGCAGTCCCGGCCGGCCCTGGAGACCCTGCTGGTCGTTGACCACCACCAGGGTCTGCTGGACCGTCTGGGCAAGGAGTACCAGGAGACCGACGACGTGCGGGTGCTCGCCAACGCGGGCCCCCGCGGTCTGTCCGCCGGCCGCAACACCGGCATCGCAGCCTCGCGCGGTGAGATCGTCGCGTTCCTCGACGACGACGCCGTGGCCGAACGCGACTGGCTCAGGCACTTCGCCGAGGGCTACGCCGATCCGCGGGTGATGGCGGTCGGCGGGCGCACCGAGCCCCTCTGGGCGTCGGGGCGGCGCCCCTCCTGGTTCCCCGAGGAGTTCGACTGGGTGGTGGGCTGCACGTACCGGGGGCTGCCGCGCGGACGGGTGCGGGTGCGCAACGTCCTCGGCGGCAACGCCTCCTTCCGGCGCAGCGCCTTCGACGCCGCGGGCGGCTTCGCCACCGGTATCGGGCGGGACGGCGACAAGCGCCCGCTGGGCGGGGAGGAGACGGAGTTGTGCATCCGCCTCAGCCGCGCCCGGCCCGACGCGGTCCTGCTGATCGACGACCGTGCGGTGATCCACCACCGGGTGCCCCCGGTCCGCGAGCGCTTCCGCTACTTCCGCACCCGCACCTACGCCGAGGGGCTGTCCAAGGCGCTGGTGGCGCGGAGCGTCGGCGCCGGGAAGGGACTGGAGTCGGAACGCCGGTACACCACGCGTGTCCTGCCGGCCGGGGTGGTCCGGGGGCTGCGCGACGCCCTGCTGGCCCGGCCGGGCGGCGCGGGACGCGCGGGCGCGATCGTCGCCGGGGTGCTCACGGCGGCGGGCGGATACGTGGTGGGGAGCGTGCGGGCCCGGCGGGGCGGGGTCACGTTCTCCGTGGCCGACGTCGGCGGCGAGGCCCGCCGTGCCGGGGAGCACCCGGGCGGGGAGCAGGGAGGTGCCCGTGGCCGAGGTGACTGACGAACGCGTCCCGATCCTCATGTACCACTCGGTGGCCGCCGAGCCCAACGACGCCACCCGCGCGCTGTCCGTGACCCCGCAGGCGTTCGCCGGGCAGATGGCGGTGCTCGCCGAGCGGGGCCTCACTCCCGTGGACACGGCGGAACTGGCCGCCTGCTGGCGCACGGGACGCCCGCTGCCCGCGCGACCGGTGCTCGTCACGTTCGACGACGGCTACGAGGGCGTGCACCGGCACGCCCTGCCCGTGCTCGCCCGGCACGGCTTCCCGGCCACCCTGTTCGTCTCCACCGGATGGCTCCGGGGGCCGCACGACACCGGCGGCGGCCTGGACACCATGCTGGACTGGGACCAGGTGCGCGAACTGGCCGACGCGGGTGTGGAGATCGGCGGCCACAGCCACAGCCACCCGCAGCTCGACCAGCTCGACGACCGGCGGCTGCGCTCCGAACTGATCCTCTGCAAGGAGATCGTCTCGGACCAACTGGGCCGCACGCCGGCCTCGTTCGCCTATCCCTACGGCTACTCCAGCCGCCGGGTGCGGGAGGCGGTGCGGGAGACGGGGTACGCGCAGGCCCTCGCCGTCGGCAACGGTCTCGCCCGCCGGGCCCAGGGGCCGTACGCGCTGCGGCGCGTCACGGTGCGCCGGTCGACGGACACCGCCGAGTTCGAACGGCTGGTGGAAGGCCGCGCCCTCAGCCGCGTGTTCGTCCGGGACCGGGCCCTGACCAAGGGGTACGCGGTGGTCCGCCGGGCGCGGCACGCGCGGCGACTGGCGGCGCCCGGCCGCCGGTGACGCCGTCCGGCACGACCGGGCCGGCCGCTGCCCCGGACCACCCGTACGACCCCGCGCGCCCACGGAAACCGGGTGCGCGGGGCACCCGGGTGACCGATCATGGCGGCATGCCTGCAGACCCGCGCGACGCCCTGCCGATCCGGCTCAACGTCGACGACAGCGACTCCCCGTCCGACGTCGTCGACGCGCTGTTCCTCGGCCGCTTCGCAACGGGCGAGCAGCCGTTCTCGCACGCGGCCACCATCGACCGGGTGCGCTCCGCCGCGACCCTGCTGCCCACCGGCGCCGAGGTGCTGCGCATCGCCCGGGACGACGACCGGAGCGCCACCCTGGCCGAGGGCGACGGCTGGACGCTGCTGGTCTCCCGCTGGAACCGGGGCGCCGACGTCACCGTCACCGCGACCACCGCCGAACTCGCGGCGAAGATCCTGGACGAGGCGACGGACGGTGCGGCGGACGAACCGGAACCGCAGCCGGAGAACGTGCCCATGGGCTTCTGGTACGTCTCCCCGCGCCGTGGTCCGCACCGCACCACACGGCAGATCTCCGCGGGCACCTGGGACGAGCTCCGGCCCAACTACACCGCGCCGGTGGCCCACGCGATGGACCGCCTGATGAAGACCACGCCCGAGGACATCGCGGGCCGGCTGCTCCTGCTGCACGGTCCGCCGGGCACCGGCAAGACGTCCGCGCTGCGCACCCTGGCCCGTTCCTGGCGGGACTGGTGCCAGGTGGACTGCGTCCTGGACCCCGAGCGGCTCTTCTCCGACGTCGGCTACCTGATGGACATCGCGATCGGCGAGGAGGACGCGGCGGGCAAGGGGCGCTGGCGGCTGCTGTTGCTGGAGGACTGCGACGAGCTGATCCGCGGCGAGGCCAAGCACACCGCGGGACAGGCCCTGTCCCGGCTGCTCAACCTCACCGACGGGCTGCTCGGCCAGGGCCGCAACGTCCTGGTCGGCGTCACCACCAACGAGGACCTGGAGCGCCTCCATCCGGCCGTCGTCCGCCCGGGCCGCTGCCTCGCCCGCATCGAGGTGGGGCCGCTGACCCGGACGGAGGCGGTGAACTGGCTGGGCCACGAGGACGGCGTCGGCCGCGAGGGCGCCACCCTGGCCGAGCTGTACGCCCTGCGCCGGGGAACCTCCCCGACGGCACTGCCGGAACCACGCGGGAAGGCGGAGGCGGGGCTGTACCTGTAGCCGCCCGCGGCCGCCTCCCCTGGGCCGCCCCCGCGACTCATCCCCCGTAGGCCGCCCGCAGCGCGTCCCGTACGGCGGCCAGGGCCGCTTCCTCGCTCAGCCCGAGCCGCCGCACCCGCTCCGCGTAGGCCTGGGCCGCCGACGCCGTCTCCCGCTCCGCGGCCGACCCCGCGGCGGCGACGAACGTGCCGTTGCGGCCGCGGGTCTCGATCACGCCGTCCGCCTCCAGCGCGCGGTAGGCCTTGGCCACCGTGTTCGCGGCGAGGCCGAGCGTCTCGGCCAGGCCCCGCACCGTCGGCAGCCGGTAGCCCACCGGCAGGGCTCCCGACCGCGCCTGCTCGGAGATCCGCGCCCGCACCTGCTCGTACGGGGGCGCGCTGTCGTCGATATGGATCTTCAGGGTCACGACCCGATTGTCCCGCACCCGGCGGAAAATAGGAGGCAGTCCCAGCGCGTCCCCCCGTAGCGTGCGCCCTCATGGCCATCATCGTGCGCGACCTGCGCCCCGAAGTCCGAGCCGACGCCGAGGGGTTCTCCCGTGTGCGCAGGCTCGCCGTCCCCTTCATGTTGTCCACCCCCGAGTCCGTGCTGCACCATCTGCGGCGCTCCCACCCCGACGCCCACTTCGGGCAGCTCGTCGCCGAGGAGGACGGGGAGATCATCGGTGTCGTCCAGCTCAGCCTCGCCCACGACAGCCCGGAGCCCGGCCAGGGCTCCGCCAGCGTCTACGTACGGGCGGACAGGGGCCGGCGCGGCGCCGGGTCGCTGCTGCTGCGCGCCGTCGAGGAACGCCTGGCCGCCCTCGGCGCCCACAAGGTCTACACCTGGGTCATGGACGCGCCGGACAACCGCGCCTTCGCCGAGCGGCGCGGCTACCGGGCCGGCCGGTCCGCGTACTTCCTGCGGCTGGACCTGACGAACGGCATCCTGCCGCCGCTCCAGGATCCGCCGCCCGGCGTCGAACTGCGCACCGGCGCCGACTTCGCCGACGATCCGCACCCGCTGTTCGTCCTGGACGCGGAGACCTCGTCGGACGAACCGAGCGACATCGACACCGAGCCCACCGACTACGGGGCATGGCTCGAGGAGACCTGGCGGCACCCGTTGCTCGACCCCGCCCTGACCACGGTCGCGGTGGTCGACGGCGCCCCCGCCGCCTTCACCGCGGTCCACACCGACGGTGACGGCCGCTACGGCACCGCCATGACCGGCACCGCCCGCGCCCACCGCGGCCGGGGGCTGGCCAAACTCGCCAAGAACGCCTCCCTGCACCGCGCCCGCGCCGCCGGGTGCACGGAGGCCTTCACGGGCAACGACACCGGGAACGAACCGATGATCGCGATCAACAAGTGGTTCGGCTACGAAATCTGCGCAACGGAGGTACGCCATGTCCGCGAACTCGGCTGAGGGCCCCGCACGCGTCGAGGTCGTCCTCGTCAAGGCGGGCCGCACCAAGATCCGCTATCCCGCCGACCTCCTCTCCGACGACGGCGCCCGCATCACCGTGCGCGCCCCCTGGGCGGGCGACGGCACCCGTGACTTCGGCTTCGTCCGCTTCGAACCCGGTGACGTCTTCACCGAGCACTACTGGCGCGACCGGTGGTACTCCGTGAAGGAGGTGCGCACCGCCGGGGGCACCCTCAAGGGCCACTACTGCGACATCACCCGCCCGGCCGTGCTCACCGGTACGGAGCTGGTGGTCGAGGACCTCGACCTGGACCTGTGGCGCTCCGCCGACGGCACGGACGTACGGCGGCTCGACGAGGACGAGTTCGCGGCGAGCGGCCTCCCGGAGACGGACCCCCGTGCGGCGGCCGCCGCCGTCGCCGCCCTCGACGAACTGGAGACCCGGGCCCGCGAGGACCGCTTCGACGCGCTCCTGAGCTGAGGAGCCGGGCCCGGCCGGGCTCACCTCACTCCGGCGTCGCGACCACCACGTACCGTTCGTCGCCCACCTCCCTCCCCCACAGTGCCGTCTCGTCCGACAACCTCTCGACCCGCAGGTGTCCGGCGAACGGGGCGAGGAGCGAGGTGAGCCGGTCCACCGGTATGCCGACGGGGCTCACCGTGCCCCACACTCCTTCGACCAGCACCAGCCGGCCGCCGGGACGCAGCAGCCCCCGCCAGTGCCGCAGCACCCGGGCCGGATCGGGCAGCGTCCACAGCACATGCCGTACGAGAACGACGTCGTGACGCCGCTCCCCCGTCGGTGGCGCCGCGGCGTCACCGACGAGGAACACCGCGTCACGTCCGGCGAGCTTCTCCCGGGCGAGCGCCACCATGGCCGGGGACCGGTCGACTCCGATCACCCGGTGTCCCTGCGCTGCGGCGAGCAGGGACAGGCTGCCGGTGCCGCAGCCGAGGTCCAGGACATCGCCCGCCCGGGCGGGCAGCCAGGAACGCAGCCGCCCGGCCCAGGCCTCGCGCACCCGGGGATCGCGCAGCCCGTGATCCGGTTCCTCGTCGAAGGCCGCGGCCGCCAGGTCCCAGTCGACACCCGCCGTGCCCGTGACGTCACTCTCGTCGGTCATGGGGCAAGAGTGGCAGCTGCCACTGACAATCGATTCGTGACCGGGGCCACAGACAGATCGGGACCGATGAGGAACTCTCCCCCGAAAGGTCCACCCCTGCGAGACCGCGGTGTCCGTGGACCCCGAAGGAGGCAGCCATGCGCCGTGTCACCGCACAGAAGCCCCCGAAGAAGACGGAAGCCCGCCGGATCCGCGAGAAGACCGACGAGCGCCCGGCCGCACGCCCGGAGATCCGCGAGGACATCGCCCGCACCTGGTGGCCGGACGGCTGAGCCCCTCCGGTCGGCGGCGTCCGTCACGCCGCTCGGGCTGCTACCTGATCTCAGCCTGAGCGCTTCCTTAACGCGGCCATAAGGATCTCCTCGCACAGCCTCTGCCAGGCGATTCCACTGTTCCCTGGGGCTAGTTTCTGACCCGTCCCCCCACGGGATTCCCCCCAAGTCCAGTGATCGTTCCGAGGAGTTGCTGCCCCATGACCGCACGCCGCAAGGCCGCCGTCGCCGCCGTCGGTATCGTCCCGCTCGCCCTGACCGGGCTGTCCGCCGCACCGGCGGCCGCGCACGGTTCGATGGGCGACCCGGTCAGCAGGGTCGCGCAGTGCTTCGCCGAGGGACCGGAGAGCCCGAAGTCGGCGGCGTGCCAGGCGGCGGTCGCGGCCGGCGGCACCCAGGCGCTCTACGACTGGAACGGCGTGCGCATCGGCGACGCGGGCGGACGCCACGAGGAGCTCATCCCCGACGGCAAGCTCTGCAGTGCGAACAACGAGGCGTTCAAGGGACTCGACCTGGTCCGCGACGACTGGCCGACCACTGCGGTGAGCAGCGGCTCGTACACCTTCAAGTACCGGGTGACCGCCCCTCACAAGGGCACCTTCGAGGTGTACATCACCAAGCCCGGCTACGACCCGTCCAAGCCGCTGGGCTGGGGCGACCTGGATCTGGCGAACCCGGTGGCGACCTCCACCGACCCGGCCGCCTCCGGCGGTTTCTACACGTTCACCGGCACCCTCCCCGAGCGCTCCGGCAAGCAGCTGCTGTACGCGGTGTGGCAGCGCTCGGACAGCCCGGAGGCGTTCTACTCCTGCTCGGACGTCACGTTCGGCGGGACGAGCGGAAGCACCGCGAACAAGAACACCGCCGGCAGCGGCGCCGCGTCCGGCGGCGACACGCCCAAGAGCGCGGCCGCCCCGGCGCCGGCCGCCTCCGCCCCCTCCGAGGAGCAGGTCGAGGAGGGCGCCGAGAAGTCGACCATCGAGAACCACGGGCACGGGGACGACGACCCGCACACCACGGCACAGCCGACCCCGGCGGCCGACGGCACCACCGGTGACACCACGGACGACGGCTCCGGCGCGGCGGCCGGCGACGCCCCCGACGACACCACCGAGGCCGCCCCCAACCAGCCCAAGGCGGCCGGTGCTTCGGAGAACCTCGCGGAGACCGGGGGCGATGGGAACACCCCGTACCTGATGGTCGGCGGAGCCGCGACGCTGGCGCTCGGTTCGGCGGCGCTGTTCGCCTCCAACCGGCGGCGCACGGCGAGCGGACGCAACGGCCGCTGATCCGACTCCGCCCGTACCCGGGGGCCCGTCCGGCGGCTCAGGCCGGACAGGCCCCCGGCATGCGTCTCAGCGACCGCACGGGTCACCGGCTGTACATGCCACTTGCTACACGTGTCACCTGCTACACGTGTCAGCTGAACACCGAAGCGCAGGTGGTGGGTCGGGCGTTGGCCGGATCGAGGGCGTTGGCGACTTCGTGGAAGGCGATCCGGTCGAACAGCGCGATCGCCAGATGCTCGGACAGGTCGAGCGGGCACAGGTCCTGGAGCAGGACGTTGCGTACGTTCGGTCCGCTCAGGTACTGACTGCGGTAGGGGGTGACCACCTCGTCGTACCGGGTGGCGAGGACGGTGTAGCGGACGCCGGGCACGGTGTCGCCGCCCGCGTTCAGCTTGGCGAGGAAGGCGGAGCCGGTGATCTGCTGGGCGAGGGCGGGGGTGGTCTCGTTCAGCAGGTCCCCGGCGCCCGGGAAGTAGGGCAGCAGGTTGGTGAGGCCGCCGAGGGTGGTGCCGTGGTTGCTGGGCGCGATCCCGACGAGGGCGTTCACCTCGTCGGCCCCGCCGAGGAACTTGAGGTAGTAGCGGGGCATCATGCCGCCCTGCGAGTGCCCGACGAGGTCGGCCTTGGTGGCGCCGGTCGCGGCGAGCACCTTGTCGACGAAGGCGTCGAGTTGTTCCGCGGACCGCTCGATGGGGCCGAGGCCGTGGAAGAGGGGGACACCGGCGAGCTGACCGTAGTCGAGGGAGAAGACGCAGTAGCCGCGGTGCTTCAGATAGGGCGCGAGGCCCAGCCAGTTGTCGACGGAGTTCCCGAAGGTGCCGTGGACCAGGACGACGGGGCGGGGGTGGGCGGCGGACGGCTTGCAGGTGTAGTCGTTCCAGCCCGAGCTGGATGAAGCCGCGGCGTGGGCACCGGTGGTGGGGACGGTGACGGCCGCGGCGGCCAGCAGGAGTGCGGCCAGCGGTCTGGCCACTCGCTTCCAGGGCAGCATCGTGTGATCTCCTTGCACGTCGAGGGGAGAGTGCGACGGCCTTGCGCCCTGTGACCCGGATCACGAGGATGTTGTTCACTCGTCAAGTTACGGGTGAGTAGCCCTGCGGGGAAGTTACGGGTCGGTAAAAAATCTCCACGCCCGCCGACGGCGTGCGGCGTCACCTGATAATGGGTCACCAAAGGTGATAAAACGCCCCGTCGGGCGCGATGCGCGGCAGACTTTCGCGCAGCGACCGCACCTCCCGCGCCGGGCGGACACACGGAAGACGTCCCGCCCCTCGCAGAGAGGGACGGGACGTCCGTGTGCGTACCGCGGGTGTTACGGGTACCGCGGGTGGATCAGCCGATCCGGGTGCCGGTCGCCGAGAGGGCCTCCGTCACCGACTGGAAGAAGGTCGTACCGCCGGAGGTGCAGTTGCCGCTGCCGCCGGAGGTGAGACCCACCGCGCTGCTGCCCGAGAAGAGCGAGCCGCCGCTGTCGCCCGGCTCGGCGCAGACGTCGGTCTGGATCAGGCCGTTGACGATGTCGCCGTTGCCGTAGTTCACGGTGGCGTCCAGGCCCGTGACCGTGCCGGAGTGCACCTGGGTCGTGGAGCCGCTGCGGGTGACCTGCATGCCGACGGTGGCCTCGGCGGCGCCGGAGATCGCCTGCGTGGAGCCGTCATAGAGGTTCACCTCGCTCGGACGGTCCACGTCGGCGGTGTACTTGACCAGGCCGTAGTCGTCGCCCGGGAAGCTGGACGCCTCGTTCTCGCCGATCACGGTGCCGGAGGAGTCCGACCACGTGGAGATACCCTCGGTGCAGTGCCCGGCGGTGAGGAAGAACGGCTCGCCGCCCTTGGTCACGTTGAAGCCGAGCGAGCAGCGCCCGCCGTTTCCGGTGATGGCGTCGCCGCCCGCGACGAAGGTCTTGAACTCATCCTTGGTGCGCTGGAGTTCGGCCTTGGCCCCGAGCCCGTCGACGACCTTCGTCAGGGTGGCCCACTCGGCCTCGGAGACCGTGCGGTCCGCGGTGACCACGACCTTGTTGGTGGTCGGGTCGGTCACCCAGGAGGTACCCGGGATGGTCGCGTCCTGCGTGAGGGTGGTGCGCGCGCTCTTCAGCTCGGCGAGGGAGTTCGCCACGACTCTCGCCTCGGCGCCGGCCGCCTCGACGGTCTCGGCGGCGGCCTCGTCGAGCACGTTCACCACGAGGCTCTTGCTCTTCGCGTCGTAGTACGTTCCCGCCGCGTCGGCGCCGAGGTCCTCGACGAGCGTCGAGGCGAGGTTTCCGGCCGCCGCGATCGAGAGAGTCCGGGGCGTGGAGACCTCCGGGGTCTCACTGGCGTTCGCAGTCTGAAAGGTGACTCCCGCGGCGACCAGCGCGGCGATGCCCGCACCCGTCATGGCAACGCGCCGCCTGGGCATGCGTCGGTGCTTCAACTCACGACCTCCTGTGGGGGGGACGGTCCGGGAGGTTGTGGGGACCTCACGGACCGGAAGGCTTACGGCTACGGGGGCGGCACACAAAAAAGGCCGCACCCCTGCTGGTTGAACGCCGCCCACTATTCCGAGGCCCACAGGGAGCACACAAGGCCGACTTCAGGACGCACGTACGGCAACGTCCATGCACCCTCTATGTCCTGACAGGTCATGGACACGCGGGCAGCTTCACACCGCAAACACTACGAGCGGGTAACCCGCAGGGTGATTCAGGGCGTCTGACCCTGGCTTGAATTCGCCTCTTCCTGATCCCCGTTCGAGCGGGACGGGGTGGACCGACGCTGCTCCACCGGGCCCTGTGCCGGCGGCTGGGCGGACCGTTCCAAAAAGCGCAGCAGCTCCACCGGGAAGGGCAGCACCAGGGTGGAGTTCTTCTCGGCCGCGACCGCCACGATCGTCTGCAGCAGCCGCAGCTGCAGCGCGGACGGCGTCTCCTCCATCTGCTGGGCGGCCTCGGCCAGTTTCTTCGACGCCTGCAGTTCGGCGTCGGCGTTGATGACCCGGGCCCGCCGCTCGCGGTCGGCCTCCGCCTGCCGGGCCATGGACCGCTTCATCGTGTCGGGCAGCGAGACGTCCTTGATCTCGACCCGGTCGATCTGCACGCCCCAGCCGACCGCCGGGCTGTCGATCATCAACTCCAGCCCCTGGTTCAGTTTCTCCCGGTCGGACAGCAGATCGTCGAGGTCGCTCTTGCCGATGATGGAACGCAGTGAGGTCTGCGCCATCTGGGAGACCGCGAACCGGTAGTCCTCGACGTTGATGAGTGCGGCGGAGGCGTCGACGACCTTGAAGTAGACGACCGCGTCCACCCGCACGGTGACGTTGTCCCGGGTGATGCCCTCCTGCGCGGGCACCGGCATCGTGACGATCTGCAGATTGACCTTGTGCAGCTGCTCCACGAACGGAACGACCAGCGTGAGCCCCGGCCCCCGCACCTGGGGGCGGAGCCTGCCGAGCCGGAGGACCACCCCGCGCTCGTACTGCTTGACGACCCGCGCCGCCGACAGCAGACCGACCGCTCCGACGGACGCCAGCACCACTCCCGCCGCCACCAGTTCCTCGACCATCACGGCCCCCAGGGTCCGAAGTGGCTCATCAGGTGATCCCGCGACCGGCGCCGCCCGGCGCGTCCTGGTATGTGTCCCTCGACGTTTACCGGCTCCCTGGCCCGAAGTCCAGGCATTCCGGCCTGATTCGTCCGGCCTTGCCGGGACTTTTTGCCTCAACGCGCTGCACCGGGAGTTCCGTTCTGGTCTTTCCTGCGCTCTGCGAGGCGTTCGGCGTCCCCGCCCGTCCGGCTGCGATCGTACGGCGTCCTTCGGACTGCGGGGACTGACAGTTGACTTCCTCCCCACGGCTAAAGCCGGGGGATTCCAACCAGCTCGAAAGCAAGTTGGACCGGTACTGCCTCGCGGGGTCCCGGAAGTTCCTGCTTCACCGACCGCCCAACGGCGAGGTCTCCACAGGCTGGCACGGCGTGTCCCGCCGCGCTGAAGATGTTCTTCGCGGCGTTCACGTCGGCGTGGTCCCGGTGGCCGCAGGACGTGCATACGAAGGCCGCTTGGCTCTCACGGTTCTTCGCATCCACGTGCCCGCACCGGTTGCACGTCTGCGACGTGTACGCGGGGTTGACCAGGACCACTTCGGTGCCGGTCGAGCGTGCTGCGTTGCGGATGGCCAGCTCCATGCGGTGCCAGCCCTTGTCAAGGATCGCCCGGTTCAGTCCGGCTTTCTGGCAGACGTTGCGGCCGGGTTCTGCCTTCGTGCCCCTGGCCGAAGCGGTCATGTTCTTCGTGCGCAGGTCCTCCAGCACCACCACGCTGTGGCGGGTGGTGAGCCGGTTCGCTGTCTGCGCGCAGAAGTCGGCGCGCCTGTCGGTGACCCGGCCCATGATCCGGTTCATCGCTGCGAGGGTCTTGCGGCGGTTCGCCGAGCCCTTCTTCGACCGGGCTAGACGCTGCTGAAGACGCCGGTATCGGGACTTCTCCCCGGCGGTAACGAACTCGCGGTCGTGGAAGTCGCCTGTGCTCGTGGCCGCCGCGACGACGACGCCCCGGTCGATCCCGACTGGCGTGCCCGCATGGCGCCCGGGGGTGAGGATGCCGTCCTCGACGAGGAAGGAGATGTACCAGTGCCCGGCCTTGCGGGAGACGGTGGCGGAGCGGATCTCGCCGCCGGGGTGGCGGGACCAGCGGAAGGTGACCCAGCCCAGCTTGGGCAGCTTCGCGCGGCCCCATGCGCGGTTCAGCCGTTCCACTGTGACGAGGTTCCCGGCGGGGAACCTGAACGAGGGGTTCCAGCAGGCCTTGGAGCGCCAGCGGACCTTGAATGTGCCGTGGGTCCGGCATGCCTTGTCGAGGTCCTTCAGGGTCTGCTGGAGGACATGCGAGGGGGCGGCGCGCAGCCACTCGTACTCGCGCTTGGCGTCGGCCAGCTCGGCAGCCTGCGGGACGTAGTTCATCCACGCCCCGCGCCGCCGGTACTCGCGGCGCTGTTCGAGAGCGGTGTTCCACACCGACCGGCAGATGTTCCCGAACTCCTCCGCCATCTCCGCCTGCTCGGCCGTGAGGCCGAGCCGGTACTTCCGTCCGGCCAGCATGGTCCACCTCCCTCCTCAGACGTTTTTCTGGTTCTCGACGTACTTCTTCACGACCTCCAGCTGTGCGCCGCCGACAGTGGCGACGAAGTAGCTGTTGGTCCACAGCGTGGGCAGGCGCGACTTCAGCGCCGGGAACTCCTCCCGCAGCACGCGGGAGGGCCGACCCTTGACCGCCTTCACGAGCCGGTGCACACCGAACTGCGGGTCGACCTCCACCAGGAGGTGAACGTGGTCCGGCATGACCTCCAACTCGACCAGCCACGCACCCTTCTCGGCCACGACCTCCCGGATGATCTCCTCCAGCCGCGCTTCGATCCGCCCGCCCAGCACACGGCGCCGGCACTTCGGGCACCACACCACGTGAAAGGCGCACTGGAACGTGATGTTCGCGTTCGAGCGCAAGGTAACTGCCACGGGTCTAACTATGCAGCGCGGAGCTACCTGACGGTGGACTGGTGCGGCCATCATCATGGGGCGGCTGTCCCCAGAACTGAAGCCCGGGGTCTGCGCCGCTACCGAGAACCGATCAGCTGTTCACCGTGAGAGGCGCCGTGGAGTCCCGGGACCGCACCGGGGGGCACCTTCCGGACTGAACGCCGGGGCTTTCCGCAAGGGCCCCGACGGCTCCGTACCCCCACAAGAGCGAGCCCCCGCACGGCGGTTGCCGTGCGGGGGCTCGTCGTGCTGCCGGCTGCGGTGGAACCTCCGGGGGCCGGTGGTACCGGCCGGCTCCCGGTCCGTCCTCCTGGACGGGCGACTCGCTGCTGGTCCGTCGACCCAGCAGGTCCAGCAGCTCCAGCAGGCCTAGTAGACGCTGACGCCGTAGGCGCTCAGGGCCTCCGTCACCGGCTGGAAGAAGGTCGTGCCGCCGGAGGAGCAGTTGCCGCTGCCGCCGGAGGTCAGACCGTACGCGGTGCCGTTGCTGCCGTACAGCGAGCCGCCGGAGTCGCCGGGCTCGGCGCAGACCGTGGTCTGGATGAGGCCGGAGACGATGTCGCCGCCGCCGTAGTTCACGGTCGCGTTGAGCGCGGTGACCCGGCCGCTGTGCGTACCCGTGGTGGAGCCGTCACGGATGACGGTGGTGCCCACAGCCGGGGTGGCCGCGCGGGTGATGTCCACGCCGTTCGCGGTGCCGGGGCGGCTGACGGAACCGGTGTAGCGCACGATGCCGTAGTCGTTGCCCGGGAAGCTGGAGCCGGCGGTCGTGCCGATGGCCGTGGTGCGGGCGGAGTTGGAGTACCAGGTGCCCGCGCCGTCGGTGCAGTGACCGGCGGTCAGGAAGTACTCGACACCGCTGCTGCTGCGGACGTTGAAGCCGAGGGAGCAGCGCCAGCTACTCGCGTAGATGGCGTCGCCGCCCTGGATGAGCTTGCTGAACGTACCGGGCGTGCGCTTGATCTGCAGCGCGTCGGCGTCGGCACCGGCCTGCTGCTTGATCTGCGCGATCTCGGCCTGGGACACCGTGCTGTCGACCGTGACGACGACCCGGTTGGTCTTGCTGTCGACGGCCCAGGCGGTGCCCGGGATGTCGGCCTTCAGTACCGATCCGCTGACGCTGTTGAGCTCGGCGGAACTGAAGGTGGCGGGTGCTTCGGACGCGTTCGCGCTGGGGATCGCGATCGCGGCGGCGGCCACGAGGCCGGTGGAGACGGCGATCAGCCGGGTGCGTCTCGAGATGCCGCTGCGGGGGGTGGTGCGCTTGATCCTCACTTCTCGTTCCTCCACAAAGGAAGTAGGGGGCCCCGTGGGGTTCGGGCCCGTGAGGCGCAGGCAGGGGGCAGGCCGTCCGGATTCCGAACATGCCGTGCCCCTGACAAGCGCTGGGGGTGAGTATTCGGCCGAACGGCCGGTCGGCGCAAGAGTGCCTTTCGGACGTCACCCTTTGAACCGGCTGTGCGGGTTGACCCGCCACACCCCTTGCGTCACCGGCCGACACCCCAGCGTCACCGCCGCGCGCAGGCCCCCGGAAATGGCCGGAAGTCACCCCTCCGGTTGCTTCTACGAGCCCCTCCGGACGCCGGTTCAGCAGTCGCAGCCGCAGTCGCAACCGCCGTCCTCACCGCAGCGACTGCAGCACTCACAACAGTTGCAGCAGTCGCAGCACCCGCCGCAGTCGTACCGGGAACAGACCCCCTCCTTGCGCTCCCCGCTCCAGGGATCCCCGTACGTGCCGCAGCACATCTGGCACGTACAGGCCAGCCCCAGCCACACCGCGCAGCCGGCGAGCAACCCGCGCCGGTCGCGGCGCGGCGGCTCGGGCGGCACCGGGCCGCCGGGCATGCCCGGTGCGCCGGGCGGGGCGTAGGGGCCGGAGCCGTGGGCACAAGAAACGGTATCGAAGGCACGGTGGACGGAGTTGGG
This sequence comes from Streptomyces sp. GDS52, assembly GCF_052246875.1. NCBI lineage: Bacteria > Bacillati > Actinomycetota > Actinomycetes > Kitasatosporales > Streptomycetaceae > Streptomyces > Streptomyces sp. GDS52. The sequence goes on along the minus strand of NZ_CM125966.1, from coordinate 5,893,648 downwards.
CAGTTCGTGGACGAGCAGCCGGTGCGCCAGACCTCCGTCGCCGAACTCCACCTCGCGCAGCGCGAGCCGGATGCCGTGCACGGCGTCGTCGGCGAGCCGGCGGGCCTCGGCGAGGGGGGTTCCGGTGGCGGTGAGGGGGTTCCACGCGCCCGCCGCGGCGTCGGCCTCCAGGTCCTCCACGGCGTCCAGGAGATGGGCGAGCCGGCCGAAGAGACGCCCGGCCTCGGCCAGCGGCCCGGCGTTGTGCGCGCGCCCGGCGAGCACCGCGGTGTGCGCGAAGGCCGCCGCGGTGGCGGTCTCGGTCGGTTCGGTGACGGTGAGGATCGGGGTACCCGGCCCGGCCAGGGCCTCGATGCCGGCCTGCCGGTCGACGGCGTCGACCAGGACGGCCGTGTCGAACCCGACGGCCGAACCGGTCCGCGCCCCGGCCCGGTCCCAGCTCGCGGCGACGCGGCGAGCGGCGAGCGCCACCGGTCGGCGGGCCAGCAGCCCGTCCCCGTCGGCCACATGGTCGCGCACCTTGGCGGAGGCCAGGACCAGCGAGACGGCCGCCGCGAGTCGCGCGCCCTCGCCGTGCGCGACGGAGGCGGTCCGCATGCCGCGCAGCGGACACGGCCCCGCCGTGCGCCGTCCGGCGTCCGCACGGACCGCCTGAGCCTCCGTCAGGACCGAGACGAGCAGCCCGTCGTAGTTGGTGACCACGCGTGCGAGCTGCCCGTGGTCACCGCGCAACGCCAGGCACAACCCGCACAGATGCGCCGTCCACTGAGCCGTGAGGCGTTCACCGAGCCGATGCCGGCAGGGCCTGACCATTCCGAACATGACGTTCCCCCGTGGGTGCCGCGAAGTGGAGCGCCGGCATCGTACCGACTGTCGCATTCACCCGTACGCGTCGCCCATCACCCATACGCCGAGAAGAATCATATTTCACTCACAGTCAGCATCCGGTTACGTCAAGACCCTTGGGGGGCTTGGGCTCTCGACGGATTCTCCGTGCACCAGTACCGTCACAAACCCCCCGCGCGGCGTCCCATCACTTGGCGCGCCATCCGCATCATGGACGACCATAGGGATGCGGAAAGCAAGAAGGACCGCTGTGAGAGGAGGCGTCCATGGGATCGGTACGCAAGGCAAGTGCCTGGCTTGGCCTCGTCGACGACAACGAAGACGAGCGTTACTACGACGACGACTACTCCGACGGAACCGAGCCGGGGGACGCCTGGGTCACCGATCCGCGGGTCAAGGTGGCCACGGACGTCGCCGAGGAGAAGGGCCGCCGCATCGGCACGGTCACCCCGGACAGCTTCCGGGACGCCCGCGCCATCGGCGAGCTGTTCCGGGACGGGATCCCCGTCATCATCAACCTCACCGCCATGGACGCCGGTGACGCCAAGCGCGTCGTCGACTTCGCCGCAGGGCTGATCTTCGGTCTGCGCGGCTCCATCGAGCGCGTGTCCAACCGCGTGTTCCTGCTCAGCCCGGCCGACACCGTGGTCGTCAGCGGGGAGCCCGCGGTGCACCGGTCGGACGGCTTCTACAACCAGAGCTGAGGCAGGGCCGCTCGCCGGCCCTGCCCCCACCGGGCCTACCGGAACGCGTCGATCCCGGTGAACGCCTTGCCCAGCACCAGCTGGTGCATCTCCACGGTGCCCTCGTAGGTGAGCACCGATTCGAGGTTCGTCGCGTGCCGCATCACGGGGTATTCGAGCGAGATCCCGTTGGCGCCGAGGATGGTGCGGGCCGTGCGGCAGATGTCGATGGCCTCACGGACGTTGTTCAACTTGCCGAAGCTGACCTGCTCGGGACGCAGGCGGCCTGCGTCCATGCGCCGCCCGAGATGATGGGCGAGCAGTGTCCCCTTGTGCAGTTCGACCGCCATGTCGGCGAGTTTGGCCTGCGTCAGCTGGAACCCGCCGATGGGCCGCCCGAACTGCTCCCGCGACTTCGCGTAGTCGACGGCGGCCTCGAAGCAGGCGCGCGCCGCGCCCATCGCGCCCCAGACGATCCCGTACCGGGCGTGCGTCAGGCAGCTGAGCGGTCCGCGCAGCCCGGTCACCTCGGGCAGCACGGCGTCGGCGGGCAGCCGCACGTCGTCGAGGACCAGTTCGCTGGTGACGGAGGCGCGCAGCGACCACTTGTGCTTGATCTCCGGTGCCGAGAACCCGGCGCTGTCGGTGGGCACCACGAACCCGCGGATTCCGTCGTCGGTCTGCGCCCACACCACGGCGACACCGGCCACGGACCCGTTGGTGATCCACATCTTGCGACCGTTCAGGACCCAGTCCCCGCCGTCGCGCTTGGCGTACGTCCGCATGCCCGCGGGGTCGGAGCCGTGGTCGGGTTCGGTGAGCCCGAAGCAGCCGATGACCTCACCGGCGGCCATCTCCGGCAGCCACCGCTGCTTCTGCTCCTCACTGCCGAACCGGTGGATCGCGTACATGGCGAGCGAGCCCTGTACGGAGACCAGGGACCGGATGCCGGAGTCGGCGGCCTCCAGTTCCAGGCAGGCGAGCCCGTACTGCACGGCCGAGGCGCCCGCACAGCCGTAGCCGCGCAGGGGCATGCCGAGCGCACCGATCCCGCCGAGCTCCCGGGCCAGCTCCCGGATGCCGGGCAGTTCGCCCTTTTCGTACCAGTCGGCGACATGGGGCAGCACCCGGTCGCCCGCCCAGGCGCGCACGGTGTCCCGGACCGCCAGGTCCTCCGGCTCCAGCAGGTCGTCGAGGCCCAGCGGGTCGGCCGGGTCGAAGGGGGGCAGCTTCGATGACTTCGATGGGGCGGACATGGGACACCCTCCGGGGGATCTGACCGGGGCGGAGCCGACCGGCGCACTGGTTAACTAGCGTTGCTAGTCACGGCTCGGACCGACCCGACGTTACGACGCGGTGCCGCGCACGTCCACCCGGCCCGGCGGCGGTGTGCCTCACACCGGGACGTGGGAGTCCGCGGCCGCTCGCGGGGCGGGCACGTCGACTGCTTGGCCCGATGCCTCCGAAAGTCCATCGGCGGGCACGTCCGTGGATGCCTCGGCCGGCACATCCGCGGGCGTTTCCCCTGCCGTCGCCGTCTCGCAGTGCATCGCCCGCGGCAGCCACAGCGCCATCGCGGCCCCGAGCAGCAGCAGGCCGGCGCTGACCAGCAGGGTCACATGCAGCCCGTGCACGAAGGCGTGGCGCGCCGCGTCCAGCAGGGCGGCTCCGGCGGGCCCGCCGAGTTGGGCGGCGACCTGGTGGGCCTCCCCCAGCGAGTGCCCCGCCGCCGTGGACGCCGACGCGGGCACCCCGGGAACACCGGTGAGGCCGGGCGCGTAGACGGCGTTCATGACGCTGCCGAGGAGCGCGATCCCGATGCCGGCGCCCAGTTGGTACGAGGTCTCGCCTATGGCTGCGGCCCCGCCCGCCTGTTCCGGGGGCGCTTCGCTCAGCATCGACTCGTACGCCCCGAACAGGGTGGTCTCCAGGCCGAAGCCGAGCAGGACGAATCCGCTCAGCAGCAGGGTGCGGTTGTCCTGCCCGCCCATCCCGGTCAGCAGCAGCACCGCGACGGCCGTCAGACAGAAGCCGAAGCAGACCATGCGGCGCGGCCCGAACCTGCGCAGCAGCCGCGCACCCGCCAGCCCCGCCGCCATCGCCGCGAACGTCAGCGGCAGCAGGCGCAGCCCGGTCTCCAGCGGGGACAGCCCCAGGACGAGCTGGAGGTACTGCGCGGCGATCAGCTCCAGGCCCACCAGGGCGAGCATCGCCAGCACGATGCAGCCCACCGACGTACTGAACGCCGGCCGGGCGAACATCCGCAGGTCGACCAGCGGGTGCGCGCGTCGCCGCTGCCTGCGGACGAAGACGGAGAGCAGGGCGGCGCCCGCGACCAGCGTCAGGGCGGTCCACACACCGCCGTCGGCGGCGGATGCGCCGCCGAGCCGCTTCACGCCCAGGACCACCGCGAACAGCCCGGCGGCGGCCATCAGCGCGCCCACCACGTCCCAGGGGCCGCTGCCCTCACCCTTCGACTCCGGCAGCAGGATCCGCCCCACCGGGAGGCTGACCAGCATCAGCGGAATGTTGATGAGGAAGACCGAGCCCCACCAGAAGTGCTCCAGCAGGAACCCGCCGAGCAGGGGGCCGACCGCCGCGCCGACCGCGGCGACCGCGCTCCAGACGCCGATGGCGAGCGCCCGCTCGCGCCGGTCCGGAAAGACCTGCCGCAGGATCGACAGCGTCGCGGGCATGATCATCGCGCCGCCGACGCCCAGCAGCACCCGCGCCGCGATCAGCACCTGCGCGTTGTCCGCGAGGGCCGCGATGCCGGAGGCGACGCCGAACAGGGCGTAGCCGAGCAGGAGTACGCGTCTGCGCCCGACCCGGTCGCCCAGGGTGCCGAACAGGATCAGCAGCGAGGCGCAGACCAGCGGGTAGGAGTCGACGATCCAGAGCAGTTCCATCCCGCCGGGCCTGAGGTCCTCCGTGACCGCGGGGACCGCCACGTGCAGCACGGTCGCGTCGACGGCCACGAGCAGCAGGCTGGTGCAGAGGACGACGAGCACCACCCAGCGGTTGGCACCGGCCCCGGCCGCCCTACGGCGCAGCGCGGCGGCCGTGGTCGTCCCGGACATGCACAGACCTCCCAGATGTTCCCTCGCGCTCGGCGGGCTCACGGGGCGGGGACTTCCCCGTGACTCGGCCGGAGAGGAGCGGTGTGGCCTCCGGCCTGCGCAACGAACGGCGAGTGACACGTCAGAGTACGCGAGGGAACGGCGGTATCGAGTGGCGGACCTCTCACAGATTCGGCAGAAGCATGTGGCGTACACCACTTTTCTCCGGGCCGCCTCCGGTCGCTTCCGGCGCCTTCCGGTCGCCTCCCGGGCCCGTACGCCCTGCCGGGCCGCCCGTCCGGGTGGGCGGGCCCGCCCCGGAGGGCCGGGCGCTCCGCCGGACCGCCCCGCCCCGCGCCCGCCGATAATCGGGCCCGTGACCGATCTCGAGACGCGCGCCCTGCCGTTCCGCCCCGGCCCGCCGTCCTGTCCCGGCCCGCTGCGCCGGGCCGCGCCGGCGCTCCTCGGGTACGCGGCCGTGCGCGCCCTGGGTCTGGCCGTCCTGGTGCTGTGGAGCGAGGCGCGCGGCAAGAGCGCCTACACCCTGCTGACGGCCCGCTGGGACGCGCTCTGGTACACGCGGATCGCCGAGCTGGGGTACGGCTACGAGGTGCACCTCCCGAACGGGGACGTGCACTCGAACCTGGCCTTCTTCCCCCTGCTTCCCTGGCTGGAGCGGCTGCTGGCGGCGGTGTCCCCGCTGTCGTACGCCGACGGGGGCTTCGTCGTCGCCGTGCTGGCCTCGCTCGCCGCCGCCTGGGGGATCTTCGCGGTGGCGGACCACGTGTACGGGCCGCGGATCGGGGTGTGCGCGGTGCTGCTCTGGGCCGTGCTGCCGGTCGCTGTCGTCCAGTCGATGGCGTACAGCGAGTCCCTGTTCACGGCACTCGCCGCGTGGTCGTTGTACGCGGTGCTGACCGGGCGCTGGGTGGTGGCCGGGGGGCTGGCGGGTCTGGCCGGTCTGACCCGCCCGGTGGGGCTGGCGGTGGTCGCGGCGGTCTGGGTGGCGGGCATCGCCTCCCTCGCGCACGGCCGTCGCCTCCCCGCAGGCTTCCGCTCGTTCGGGGGAAGCCGGCGGGCGGCAGCGGTGGGCGGCGCGCGCTCCGGGGAACGCGCTGCCCCGCACCAGGACACCCGGCGCGTTCCCGCACCCGAGGGCGCGCACGTGCCGCCGGGCGCCCCCGGCGTCCGCGTCCGCCGGGCGCTCGGCATGTTCCTCGCTCCGCTCGGCGCCGCCGGTTACGTTCTGTGGGTCGGCCACCGGACCGGGAAGGGGCCGTTCGGGTATCTCGATGTGCAGGCCGGATGGCGGAACGGGTTCGACGGGGGTTATGCCTTCGCCCGGTTCACCCTCGAGAAGTTCACGTCGTTTCCCTCGGCCCCGGCGGGGCTCGGACTGGTCCTCGGGGTCGGCCTGCTGGTGTGGCTGTACGTGATCTGTGTACGGCAGCGCCAGCCGCTCCCGCTGCTGGTGTACGCCGGTGTCGTCACCGCCCTCGCCCTGTGCGCGTCGAGCTACTTCGGTTCGAAGCCGCGTCTGCTCATGCCCGCCTTCCCGTTGCTGCTGCCCCTGGCGCAGGGCCTGGCCCGGCTGCGTACGCCCAGGTCGGCACTGGTGGTGGCGTCCGCCGCGGTGGCCTCGGCGGTCTACGGCGCCTTCTGGCTGAACGGTTCCGGTCCACCCTGAGCCGCTCCCGCCCCGCTCACCGGCGGTGAGCACCGGGGAAATTCCGCGCCATCCCCTGGTGAACGAATTCCCAAAGCGCGATAAATTCACGCCCCCGAATGATCAAAAGAATTGAGGGAAACATTGCTCGGGGATTGTCGATTCGCCAAGAATAAAGGTCACCTTGAGAGCGATCCCACATCACATCGTCATCACAAAGCCGCCGATTCGGCGGGACTGCGCGTTCACTCCCTGTAACGTCGATTGGGTGCGTACCGAACGTAAGCCCACCCGTCTGGACCGGGTGTTCGCGAGGCTGGACCGTGAGCCGGAACGACCGGCTCACATCGACATGCCCCGAATGAGCCGGCACCGGACGGTGCTCTTCGGCTCCACCCTGGCCTTCTACGTGGCGATCGTGTGGGCCGTCGTCATCACCTCCTGGCTGGTCCGGCTGGACTGGCGGGTGATGTTCTTCCGTCCCTACGAGCAGTGGGCACAGCTCCACGCCTTCGTCGACTACTACGTGGTGCTCGGCCAGCGCGGCCCGACCGCGGTGATGGTCGCCGCCTGGCTGGGCTGGCGCTCCTGGCGGCAGCACACGCTGCGTCCGCTGCTCGCGCTCGGGGTCTCCCTGCTGCTGCTCAACATCACCGTCGGTGCCGCGAAGTACGGCATGGGGCGCCTCGGACCGCACTACGCCACCGAGATCGGATCCAGCGAGATGTGGCTCGGCGGCAGCATATTTCCCAGCGGTCACACCGCCAACGCCGTGGTGACCTGGGGAATCCTGGCCTATCTGGCCTCCACTCCGAGAGCACGGCGCTGGCTGTCCGCCCTGTCCGCGGTGACCTCGCTCGGTGTCGGTCTGTCCACCGTCTACCTCGGCACCCACTGGCTGAGCGACGTACTGCTCGGCTGGGTGGCCGGCCTGCTGATCCTGCTGGCACTGCCCTGGTTCGAGCCGATGATCGCCCGTGCCGAGGACCGGATCTTCGACTGGCGCGACCGCTGGCGCGAGCGCCGGTCCGCGCGTCAGGGCCGTACGGTGCCCGTCGCCCCCCTGCCCGCCGCAGCGCCGGTCATGCTCAGGCCGCTCACCGACCGCGAGGACACCGCGGTCCCCGAGCCGGTCTCCGCGTCCCGTTCCGCCACCCGGTCACCCGTCTACCTGGCGCCCGGCCCGCACACGGGCCGGGCGGAGCGCACTCCGGTCACCCCGACGGGCAGCCGCCGCCCGTCGCACGGGGAACGCCATCCGCGCGGCAGCGCGCCGTCGGCCCGCCCCTGACGGACCACCCTGGGGGATTCCGGGGCGCCGCCGCGCCTCAGCCCTTCCAGGACCGCGCCACGCTGCCGTTGCGCACCTCGAAGTTCAGCCGTCCCACGAGGTACTCCATGGTGATGATCGCTCCCGGCGGCAGCGCCCGCACCGTCGACCAGCCGCGCTCGCGCGCGAGTCGCTCGGCGCGGTCCGCGGGCAGGCCCACATAGGCGTCCGGGCTGTCGTCGGGTTCCGCGGAGGGTGTCGGAAGGGGTGCCATACGGTCACGCTATGCCCTGCCCGGCGGACACGGAAGGCCCGGCCGGGAACACGCTCCGAGATCCCCCCAGGGTCACACTTCTGTCACAGGATCACGACAGGCGTTTATCCCCGCAACCATCACACGAATGGGTGGTTCGGCGCCTCTTCCGGGGGAAGTCGAGGAAAATTCCCGAGCCTCGCGCCGGGAGCATCGATAAACACGGCGGCGAGTTCGGGAAGGGACGTCCGGGACCTCATGCATTTCGCCGTCCGCATGCCCGCAAAGGCGTTACCACACAGAATGCTCGCGTTTCCCTCACATGGTCCGCCGTCTTCGCGGTCCCGACACGGAAACCGTGACCGCGGTCGATGCCACAGGGCTTGCAGGGCAGGTGAGGTACGTCGAAGCAGGTGCGGTTCGTGTCGCCCCGGGAGATCCGGCCCGCGGCCGCGCTCCACGCGTGCGCGGTGATCGCCGAACAGCGACTCCCGGCCGCGCTGCGCGACCGGCCCGCCTTCGTCCACGAACCGCACCGGGGTGCGGTGGTGTTCACCGGGGGAGACTGGGGGACCCAGCCGCCGGACCTGACGCCGGTTCCGACGCCGAAGGTCCCGTCCGGGCGGCCGAGTACCGGCAGCCGACCGGACGGGTCTCACCGCGGGTGACCGGGCCTCACCTGGGGCCCCGGTTCGCCCGGGCGGTTCAGAGCGCGAGACGCTGCCCGGGCATGATCAGATCGGGGTCGCCGCCGATGACGTCCTTGTTGGCGGCGTACAGCCGCTGCCAGGTGGTCCCGTGCCGGCCGGCGATGTCGCTCAGCGTGTCGCCCTCGCGGACGGTGTGGTAGTCGCCGGACGAGCCCTGCTCCGCGCCGCCCGACGGCTGCGCCGGCGCCTGCGACGGCTTCGCCGGGTCCTTCCCCGCGGGCGCCGGTCCGACGGCGGGTGCGTTCCCGGTCGCCCCGGCGCGTACCGAGCAGGTGGGCCAGGCGCCCCATCCCTGGGCCTGCTGGACCTTGGTGGCGACAGCGATCTGCTGGGACTTGGTGGCCTGGTCTGCGGTCGGCGCATAAGCCGTGCCCCCGAACGCGTGCCAGGTGGAGGCGGTGAACTGCAGCCCGCCGTAGTGGCCGTTGCCGGTGTTCGTGTGCCAGTTGCCGCCGCTCTCGCACTGCGCGATGCGGTCCCACACTCCGCTGTCCGCCGCCGTGGCGTCGCCGGTCCCGGCCAGCAGCCCGAGGGGCGCGAGCAGCACCGCGCCGGCCAGTACCGCCGCCGTACGGGGCTTCTGAGCCTTTCGCGCGCCGTCGTGGGCATCGTCGTGGTTGTTGTCGCGGATGTTGCCGGCACATTCGAACATGTAGCTCCCTCTCCAAGGACTCGGGGTCCCCCAAGGCGGAGCGCCGCCACCACGTCACGAGACGCCGCGTGTCAACGCCCGAACCGGCAGGATCAAGCAACTCCCCGTCCTCCCAGGCCAGTTCACCTTTACCCTAAGTAGCGTCAGCTTCCGGACACCCACTTTATTCCCCTATTTCCTGATTTACCGATCGACACGCCGGACGTTCCGTGAGCCACTCCGTCCGGGCAACGCCGTTGACTTCGAGGGCAGTTGACGACGAGTGTCCGATTCCGTGCCGGAAGTGACCGGGTGCGCCAGATGGTTCGATTCCGTTCGCTCCGGGGCGTGACTCCCCCCGCAGATCACCCGTTGTCTTCTGTATGAGCCGGGGACCCGCCCGGACCACGGGCCGGGAGCCCCCGGCCTCGCCACGCACCGCATCCCGAGGGAGCCACCCGTGCCGCGCATGCTCGACGTCAGCGACGAGGTACGCGCCGAGATCGGCGACGAAGAAGCCGACCGCCTGCTCGCCGGAGATTCCGCCCCGGGCGGCTACGACTGCACCTCCTGCCGCACCCCGGGCGACCCGGAGCAGGAGCGCACCAGCACAGTCCTGTTCATCGGGGAGGAGACCGCCGTCCTCGCCTTCGCCCATTCCACCTGCCTGCCCTCGCAGGTCGTCCAGGTCACCGAGGAGCAGCTCCAGGGAGCCGTGCGGTCCATCGGCGGAAACGACACCGCACCCGCACCCGCCGTCCAGGCCGCACACGTCCCACCGGGACACATCGCACCGGAGCAGGCCGTGCCGGAGCAGGCCGTGCTCGGCGTGACCAGCGGACTGGTCCTGATCGCCGGGGAACTGCACCCGGCCCTGGTCGTCGAGCCGACCGCGCCGGTCGCGCGGCCCGGTTCGCTCGCGCCCGGCGACGACTTCCTGCCGCTGCTCATCGAGCAGGGCTTCGTCCCCGTGACCGAACTGTCCACCACACCGCCCGTGCTGCACGGCTGGTCGGTACTGCTGGCCGTGGGCCAGCTGCACGCGGTGCTCCAGCCGAACCCGAACGGCGGACAGCCGGTGGCCTGGTGGCAGGCGCACCAGCCGCTCCAGGTCACCGAAGGCTGGCGAACGGCCGCCAACAAGCACCAGCAGGTGCTGCTGTTCGCGGCCCCGGTCGGCTCGATCGGCCGTCAGCCGCGCGAGGACCTGCTGCGCGACGCCCTGGACCGGGCGGCGGCGAACGGGAGGCTGGTCGCGGCGGCACTGCCGCTGGCCGGCCTCTGACCGGCCTCTGCCCGGCGAAGGAAGCCGACCACCGGACGGCCGGCGGGAGCCGGCCGTCCGACGACGGCCGACCGGTCGGTGACCGGCGAAAACCCCGTGTGGGCCGCATCCCTCGCCGGGCGGGGTCGTTGGGAGATACGTGCACGCATACGACGCTCCCCGCCGCCAGGCCTTCCCGTTGGTCCCCGCCCCGGTGCGGTCTGCTCAGGACTCCACGAGCGGCCCTTCGGCCACGCCGATCTACGACGCGCTCTACGCCGAGTACGTGAAGTCCTTCCGCTCACTGCCGGGCGACCGCAGCGGCGAGGACAAACTGGGCTTCACCGCTTTCGGAAGCATCCCGCACAGAACGAGCCCGTCCGCCGGTACGGACTCGTCCGTCGGCCACGGTTCGGGGACCTTCGGCGGGTCGTACGGCGCCTACGGCGCGGGGGCGGGCGGCGCCCGGCAGACCGCCGGGCAGCAGCCGCAGTGGCAGCAGGTCGCAGCGGTCGGCCGGCACGCCATCGGGAGGCCCCACGTACCGGCGGCGCTGCCCCCGGCCCCGCGCCGGGAGAGCTGACCGAGGGCCACCGGGGCCGCCTACGGCACGCAGGGTGAAGGGGGGCGGTCCCGATCGGGACCGCCCCCCTTCACCCTGCGTGCCGTAGGGTCACTTCTTCTTGCCGCGCTTCTCGCGCACCCGCACCGAGAGGTGGATCGGCGTGCCCTCGAAGCCGAACTCCTCGCGCAGCCGGCGCTCGATGAACCGACGGTAACCCGCCTCGATGAAGCCGGAGGCGAACAGGACGAACCGCGGCGGCTTGGTGCCGGCCTGTGTGCCGAACAGGATGCGCGGCTGCTTGCCGCCCCGCACGGGGTGCGGATGGGAGGCGACCAGCTCGCCGAGGAAGGCGTTCAGCCTGCCCGTCGGGACGCGGGTCTCCCAGCCCGCCAGGGCCGTCTCGATCGCCGGGACCAGCTTCTCCATGTGGCGTCCGGTGTGGGCCGACACGTTCACCCGCGGCGCCCACGTCACCTGGCCGAGCTCGGTCTCGATCTCCCGCTCCAGGTAGTAGCGGCGCTCCTCGTCGAGGGTGTCCCACTTGTTGAAGGCCAGGACGAGCGCCCGCCCCGCCTCGACGGCCATGGTGACGATGCGCTGGTCCTGCACCGAGATGGAGTCGGCGGCGTCGAGCAGGACGACGGCCACCTCGGCCTTCTCGACGGCGGCGGCGGTACGCAGCGAGGCGTAGTAGTCGGCGCCCTGCTGCAGGTGGACGCGCTTGCGGATGCCCGCGGTGTCGACGAACTTCCAGGTCTTGCCACCCAGCTGGATCAGCTCGTCGACCGGGTCGCGGGTGGTGCCGGCGATCTCGTTGACGACGACACGCTCCTCACCGGCGACCTTGTTCAGCAGCGAGGACTTGCCGACGTTCGGGCGGCCGATCAGGGCGACCCGGCGAGGGCCGCCGACCGCCGTGCCGAAGGTCTGCGCGGGTGCCTGCGGCAGCGCCTCCAGGACCTGGTCCAGCATGTCGCCGGTGCCGCGGCCGTGCAGGGCCGAGACGGGGTGCGGCTCGCCCAGGCCCAGGGACCACAGGTAGGAGGCGTCGGACTCGCCGCTCTGGCCGTCCACCTTGTTGGCACACAGGACCACCGGCTTGCCCGCCTTGCGCAGCAGCCGGACGACGGCCTCGTCGGTGTCGGTCGCGCCGACCTTGGCGTCCACCACGAACACCACGGCGTCGGCCGCCTCGATCGCGTACTCGGCCTGCGCCGCCACGGAGGCGTCGATACCGAGGACGTCCTGCTCCCAGCCGCCGGTGTCGACGACCTTGAAGCGGCGGCCGGCCCACTCGGCCTCGTAGGTGACGCGGTCGCGGGTGACGCCGGGCTTGTCCTCGACGACGGCCTCGCGGCGGCCGATGATGCGGTTCACCAGAGTCGACTTGCCGACATTGGGGCGTCCGACGACGGCGAGCACGGGCAGCGGACCGTGTCCGGCGGCCTCGATGGCGCCCTCGACGTCCTCGAGGTCGAAGCCCTCCTCCGCGGCGAGCTCCATGAACTCCGCGAACTCGGCGTCACCGAGCGCCCCGTGATCGTGCTCGTGCTCGGCCGAGCCGTCGGGCTGGATGTGGTCGTTCATGAAGTCCGTACCTCGTTGTCCGTCGTGGTCGGTGGAATGCCCGGTTCCGGGTGATCCACTACTCAGTTTCGCCTAGCGTCCGGTGAGACGTCTGGCGTTTTCCAGGTGCGCGGTGAGCTGCTTCTGGATCCGCTCGGTCGCCGCGTCCAGCGCCTTGCGGGTACGGCGGCCGTCGCCGCCGCTCGCGTCGAACGGGTCTCCGAAGACCACGTCGACACGGGAGCGCAGCGGGGGCAGCCCCTTTATCAACCGTCCGCCCCGCCCGGAACTTCCCAGCACGGCGACGGGCACGATCGGCGCGCCGCCGCGTACGGCGAAGTACGCGAGCCCCGCGCGCAGCGAGGCGAAGTCGCCCTCGCCCCGGGTGCCCTCGGGGAAGATGCCGAGGACGCCGCCCTCCCGCAGGACGCCGAGTGCCCGGGAGACCGCCGTGCGGTCGGTGGTGTCCCGGTCCACCTTCACCTGGCCGATGCCGGTCAGGAACGGGTCGAGCGGTCCGACGAACGCCTCCTTCTTGATCAGGAAGTGCGTCGGCCGGGGCGACACGCCCATGACCATCGGTCCGTCGATGTTGTGGGAATGGTTCACCGCGAGCACCACCGGACCGGCTGCGGGCACCCGCCAGGCGCCCAGCACGCGCGGCTTCCACAGCCCGTACATCAGGCCGACGCCGATCCGCCGCCCCACCTCGGCACCCCGCGCCGACGGAAGTCCGGTCACCGTCCGGCTCGCTTCTCCTCGACGAGGGTGACGACGCACTCGATGACCTGCTTCAGCGTCAGGTCGGTGGTGTCCACCTCGACCGCGTCGTCCGCCTTGGCCAGCGGGGAGGTCTTGCGGCTGGAGTCGGCCGCGTCCCGCTTGATCAGGGCCTCGCGGGTGGTGTGCAGGTCGGCGCCCTTCAGCTCACCGCTGCGGCGGGCGGCGCGCGCCTCCGGGGAGGCGGTGAGGAAGATCTTCAGGTCGGCGTCGGGCAGCACGGTGGTCCCGATGTCGCGGCCCTCGACGACGATGCCGGTCACCGCTGAGCCGGCGATCGTGCGCTGCAGTTCGGTGATCCGGGAACGCACCTCGGGGACCGCGCTGACGGCGCTGACCCTGGAGGTGACGTCCTGCTCGCGGATCGGACCGGCCACGTCGACACCGTCGACCGTTATGGTCGGTCCCGACGGGTCGGTGCCGGAGACGATCTCGGGCTTGCCGGCCACGGCGGCGATCGCGGAGGGGTCGGCGATGTCGATGCTGTTGGTGACCATCCACCACGTGATCGCCCGGTACTGGGCCCCGGTGTCCAGGTAGCTCAGGCCGAGCTGTGCCGCCACGGCCTTCGACGTGCTCGACTTGCCCGTGCCGGACGGACCGTCGATGGCGACGATCACTGGCGTGGCGCTTTCCACAGTGGGGACCTTCCTGGACCTGGCTGACGGGGAGCGGGGCGTGACCGCCCTGCACAAGGTTACTGGGTGTAGGTCCCCCGATCGGCCCTACCCGCTCCCGGCTGCGCGCAGGGCCCCGGAACCGGCACGGGCGCTGTCGCAGGACGCCGTCGCCCGCCCGCTGTCCGGCGGGGCTCACTGGCGGATCGCCCAGCCCCGCTCCCGGAGTGCCGCGGTGAGCACCGGGGCCGCGTCGGGTTCCACCATGAGCTGCATCAGACCGGTCTGCTGCCCGGTCGCGTGCTCGATGCGCACGTCCTCGATGTTGACGCCCGCCCGTCCCGCGTCGGCGAAGATGCGGGCCAGCTGGCCCGGCTGGTCGTCGATGAGCACCGCCACGACCTCGTAGACGCGCGGCGCGGAGCCGTGCTTGCCGGGGACCCGGATCCGGCCGGCGTTGCCGCGGCGCAGCACGCCCTCGACGCCGGTGCTGCCCTCGCGGCGCTTGTCCTCGTCGGAGGACTGCAGTGCGCGCAGGGACCGCACCGTCTCCTCCAGGTCGGTGGCGACGTCGGTGAGCAGGTCGGCGACCGGTCCGGGATTCGCGGAGAGGATGTCGATCCACATCCGGGGGTCCGAGCCGGCGATCCGGGTCACGTCCCGGATGCCCTGCCCGCACAGCCGTACGGCGGCCTCCTCGGCGTGTTCCAGGCGTGCGGCGACCATGCTGGACACCAGGTGCGGCATGTGGGAGACGAGGGCCACGGCACGGTCGTGGGCGTCGGCGTCCATGACGACCGGTACGGCCCTGCAGTGCGAGACCAGTTCGAGGACGAGGTTCAGCACCTCGGTGTCGGTGTCCCGGGTGGGGGTGAGCACCCACGGGCGGCCCTCGAAGAGATCCGCGCCGGCGGCCAGCGGGCCGGACTTCTCCCGGCCGGACATGGGGTGGGTACCGATGTACGCCGACAGGTCGAGCCCCCGCTCCTCGAGTTCGCGGCGCGGACCGCCCTTCACACTGGCGACGTCGATGTAGCCGCGCGCCGCCCCACGGCTCATGGCCTCGGCGAGGACTCCGGCCACATGGGCGGGCGGGGCGGCGACGATCGCCAGGTCCACCGGGCCCGCCGGCTCCCGGTCGGTGCCTGCGCCGAGCGCGGCGGCCGTACGGGCCTGCTCCGGGTCGTGGTCGACGAGGTGGACGACGACGCCCCGCCGGGACAGGGCGAGGGCGGCGGACGTGCCGATCAGCCCGGTGCCGATGACGAGTGCGGTTCTCACTGGGCGATGTCCTTGCGCAGGGCCGCCGCGGCACCGAGGTACACATGGGCGATGTCGGCACGCGGCAGATCGGACTCGATGTGCGCGAGGATGCGGACGACGCGGGGCATGGCGCCCTCGACGTCCAGTTCCTGGGCGCAGATCAGGGGGACGTCGACGATGCCGAGCCTGCGGGCGGCAGCGGCCGGGAAATCGGAGTGCAGGTCGGGCGTGGCCGTGAACCAGATGCTGATCAGGTCGTCCGCGGCCAGACCGTTGCGCTGCAGGACAGCAGTGAGCAGGGCTCCGACCTGCTCCTCCATGTGACCGGACTCGTCCCGCTCGAGTTGGACGGCGCCCCGGACCGCTCGTACCGCCACGACGATGCTCCTTGCTGGTGCGCTGATGTACGGGGGTGCCGGCGTGTTCACTCACCGGCCCGCCGACGTGGGTGTCGGTCGTCCAGCCTAGTCAGAACGGGCGCGGCCGGTGTCCGGTGCCCGCCCGCCGAGACGGACGGCGTGTCCGGTGCCAGACTGCTGGGGCCCTCTCCGCCTCGCCCGCGGTCCTTCCTCTCCCCGGAGCGACGACACGTCCCCTCCCACGACGCGGCGCACGGTCCTTCTCGCGACAGGTGTGACGGCACCGGCCGTCGGCTGCGGCGGGGGCGGGAGCGGCGAGGGTTCCTCGCCGGACACCGCCACGGACACCGCTCCGCCCAGCGCGTCCGCAGGCCGGGAACCGGCCTCGACCGGCGACATCCCGGGGGGCGGAGGGGTGATCCTCAAGGAGGAGAAGATCGTGGTGACGCAGCCGGAGCGGGGCGGCTTCAATGCCTTCTCGGCGATCTGCACCCGCCGGCACTGCCTCCTGGCGGACGTCTCGGACGGCACCGTCGACTGCGCCTGCCACGGCAGCCGGTTCCGGGTCACCGACGGCTCGGTGGACCGGGGCCCGGCGGCCAGTCCGCTGTCTGCGGAGCAGATCACGGCGGAGGGAAATTCGATTCGCCTGGCGTGAGCCACCGCCTACGCTCCCGGTCATGCGCCCCGAGCACCTGGTCCGCGACCACACCGTCTACGCCTGCGTCATGGGGTCGCGTGCCTTCGGTCTGGCCACGGAGGGCAGCGACACCGACCGCCGGGGCGTCTTCCTCGCCCCCACTCCCCTGTTCTGGCGCTTCGAGAAGCCGCCGACCCATGTCGAGGGACCGGCCGAGGAGCAGTTCAGCTGGGAGCTGGAGCGCTTCTGCGAGCTGGCCCTGCGGGCCAACCCCAACATCCTGGAGTGCCTGCACTCACCGCTCGTGGAGCACGCCGACGGCACCGGGCGCGAACTGCTCGCCCTGCGCGGCGCTTTCCTCTCCCGCCGGGTCCACGAGACGTTCACCCTCCCCCACGCTCGGCTTCGCTCGCGCGGGCGGTGCCCCCATCGCCCACAACCAGCGCCGCAAACTGGAGGCCGACGTCCGCGTCCACGGGGCGCCCCGGTGGAAGCACGCGATGCATCTGCTCCGTCTGCTGGCCTCCGCCCGCGACGTGCTGCGCACGGGCACCCTCACGATCGACGTGGGCGAGGAGCGCGCGTCGCTGCTCGCGGTGAAGCGGGGCGAGGTCGCCTGGTCCGAGGTCGAGGCACGGATGACGCGTCTGGAGCGGGAGGCCGGGGAGGCCGTCCGGCACAGCCCGCTCCCCGCAGAACCGGACCGTCGGCGGGTGGAGGACTTCCTCATCCGCACCCGCCACGCCTCGGCCCTCCGGGCGGATCGGGACCTGCCCGGCTGATCATGCCGCAGACGCGGGGGCCGGCACGCCCTCCCCCGAGCTCTCCGAACAGGGGACCCCCACCGCGTTGACTCCTCCCCCACTCTCGGCTTCGCCCGAGCGGGAGGGGCCCATGAACGGGAAGGACCCCCATGAGCGGGAGGGGCCCCATCGTCCCCCGCTCACCCGCTCACCCGCACTGACAAAGCGCCGTCGGTTTCCTGCGGCATGGTCCGCCGGACAGACCCTAGGGCCGGGCGTCCCAGAGGGTGCCGAGTGCCAGCAGTTCCTCGCGGTACTCGATGCGGTCCGCCCACTCGGCGGGCCAGGCGTCCGCGCCCAGGTGGGCACCGGCGAAGGCGCCCGCCAGGCAGGCGATCGAGTCGGAGTCGCCCGCGGTGCAGGCGGCGCGGCGCAGGGCGGTGAGCGGTTCGTCGACGAAGAGCAGGAAGCAGAGCAGGCCGGTCGCCAGGGCCTCCTCCGCGATCCAGCCCTCCCCCGTCGCCAGGCACGGGTCGGTCTCGGGCGAGACGGTGCGCACGGCGTGCTGGAGGCGTTCCAGGATGTCCAGGCACTCGTCCCAGCCGCGGGTGATGAAGTGCTCGGGGGTGGGGTCCTGGGCGCGGGTCCACAGGTCGCCGAGCCAGAACTCGTGGTAGTGGGTGCGGTTCTCGTAGGCGTGGGAACGCAACAGGCCGATCAGGCCGGTGGGTTCGGCGCCCTGGGCGAGCAGTCGTACGGCGTGGGCGGTGAGGTCGGAGGCGGCGAGCGCGGTCGGGTGCCCATGGGTGAGGGCTGCCTGCAACTGGGCGGCGCCCGCGCGCTGTTCGTCGGTCAGACCGGGGGCCAGGCCGATGGGGGCGACCCGCATGTTGGCGCCGCAGCCCTTGGAGCCGACCTGGGAGGCGTCCTGCCAGGGCCGGTCCTCGCCGGCCAGCAGGTGGCAGGCCTTGAGGCAGGTGTTGCCGGGGGCACGGTTGTTCTCGGGCGAGCGGTACCACTCCACGAACTCCTCGCGCACCGGGCGCTCCAGCCGCTTCGGGGTGAGTACGCCCCGGTCCATCGCCGTCCGCAGGCCCCTGCCCAGAGCGAGGGTCATCTGGGTGTCGTCGGTGACGATCGCCGGCTTCGGCAGGTCCGTCCCCCGCCAGGGACCGAACTTGGCAAGGATCGACGGGACGTCGTTGAACTCGGTCGGGAAGCCCAGCGCGTCCCCCAGGGCGAGTCCGGTGAGCGCGCCTGTGGCGGCGCGCTTGGTGACGGTGGTCGTGGTCATGCGGGACGTCCTTCCGGAGTCGGCCGGAGCAGTGGTGGGTGGAGGGTGGCGGCGGTGCCCGCGCGGTACAGCGCGGCGGGTTTGCCCCGGCCGCCGGTGAGGCGCGCGGCGCCCGGGACGGCCTCGACGAAGCCCGGGGTGGCGAGCACCTTGCGCCGGAAGTTGGGCCGGTCGAGCGCGGTGCCCCACACGGTCTCGTAGACCTGTCGCAGCTCCCCGAGGGTGAACTCGGACGGGCAGAAGGCGGTGGCGAGGCAGGTGTACTCGAGTTTGGCGCCGACGCGGTCCCGGGCGTCGGCCAGGATCCGGTCGTGGTCGAAGGCCAGCTCGCGCGCACAGTCGTACGGCGTCCAGCGGGCCTGTGCCGCGTCGCTGCCGCCGTGCGCCTCGGGAGCCTGGGGCAGCAGCGCGGCGAAGGCCACGGACACCACGCGCATCCGCGGGTCCCGACCGGGTTCGCTGTAGGTCCGCAGCTGCTCCAGATGCAGCCCGGACACGTCCGTCAGCCCGGTCTCCTCGCCCAGCTCGCGCCGCGCGGCGCTCTCCGCGGACTCGTCCGGCCGGACGAAGCCTCCCGGCAGCGCCCACCGGCCGGCGTACGGCTCCTGGCCGCGTTCGACGAGCAGTACGTGCAGCGCGCCCCCGCGGATCGTGAACACGGCGAGGTCGACGGTGACGGCGAAAGGTTCGAAGGCGTACTTGTCGTAGCCGTCCAACACCCGCACCCCCTTTTATAGTCAACTCGACTATAAAAGGGGGTGCGGTCCGGCGGCAAGCCCCTAGAGCTCGACCTCCTGCATCAGCATGCCGACCTCGGTGTTCGACAGCCGGCGCAGCCAGCCCGACTTCTGGTCGCCCAGGGCGATCGGCCCGAACGCCGTGCGCACCAGCCTGTCGACCGGGAAGCCGGCCTCCGCGAGCATGCGGCGCACGATGTGCTTGCGGCCCTCGTGCAGGGTCACCTCGACGAGGTAGTTCTTGCCGGTCTGCTCGACGATGCGGAAGTGGTCCGCGCGCGCGTAACCGTCCTCCAGCTGGATGCCGTCCTTCAGCCGCTTGCCCAGGTCGCGCGGGACCGGTCCGACGATGTGCGCGAGGTAGGTCTTCTTCACCCCGTACCTCGGGTGGGTCAGCCGGTGTGCCAGCTCACCGTGGTTGGTGAGCAGGATGACGCCCTCGGTCTCGGTGTCGAGCCTGCCGACGTGGAACAGCCTGGTCTCCCGGTTGGTGACGTAGTCGCCGAGGCACTGACGCCCCTCGGGGTCCTCCATGGTGGAGACGACACCGGCCGGCTTGTTCAGCGAGAAGAACTGGTAGGACTGGGTGGCGACGGTCAGCCCGTCCACCTTGACCTCGTCCCTCTCGGGGTCGACCCGGCGGCCCTGCTCCAGCACGATCTCGCCGTTGACCTCGACCCGCGCCTGCTCGATCAGCTCCTCGCAGGCGCGCCGGGAGCCGTACCCCGCGCGGGCGAGCACCTTCTGCAGCCGCTCGCCCTCCTGCTCGGCCCCCGGGAAGGTCTTCGGGGGCTTCACGTCCGCCTTGCCCGCGTACCGGTCGCGGTTGCGCTCCTCGATCCGCGTCTCGTACTCGCGCGAACGCCCGGGGACGGTACGACCACCCCGGCCACCGCTCTTCTGGGACGGCGGCTTGGCGCCTCCGCGGCCGGACTTGGGGCCTTCCTTGACGCCTCCGGGGCCCGCCTCGTAGCGGCGCTCCTCGGGGCGGGGCTTACCGGGGCGGCCCTGCCCCTGCCTCTGGTCCCTGTTGCCGCCGGCACCGCGGGGGTTACCGCGTCCGCCGCTCTTGCCGCTGCCGCTGCTTCGCATCACAATTCCGTGTTCGTAGGGGGACCGTCGTCCGGGTCCGGAGCGTCCGGATCGAACGACGGTACGGCTTCCTGGGTCTCGGCCTCGATCGCCTCCGCCTCCGGGAGGAAGGGCGCGAGCTCCGGGAGCTCGTCCAGACCGCGCAGGCCCATCCGCTCCAGGAAGTAGTTCGTCGTCGTGTACAGGATCGCACCTGTTTCGGGTTCCGTGCCCGCCTCCTCGACCAGACCGCGCTGCAGCAGGGTGCGCATGACCCCGTCACAGTTCACTCCGCGTACGGCGGAGACCCGGCTGCGGCTGACCGGCTGGCGGTAGGCGACCACGGCGAGGGTCTCCAGGGCGGCCTGGGTGAGCCGGGCCTGCTGGCCGTCCAGGACGAAGCCCTCGACGGCCGCGGCGTACTCGGGGCGGCTGTAGAAACGCCAGCCGCCGGCGATGAGCCGCAGCTCGAAGCCGCGCCCCTGGGCGGTGTACTCGTCGGCCAACGCGCGCAGGGCGTCCGCGACCTGGTGTCTCGGCCGTTCCAGTGTCTTGGCCAGGTGCTCCTCGGTCACGGGCTCGTCCACGACCATGAGGACCGCCTCCAGGGCGGGTGTGAGGTCGAGGTCCGCGACGGTGCGCAGCCCCGCGGGAACGTCGGTCGTGTCCTCGCTCACGCCTTCTCCTCCTTCTTCGGCTGTCCCTCCGACCGCTCCTCCGACTGCTCCTCCGGCTCCCTCGGCGGCTCGGGCGGCCGGTCGAACTCGTCGGTGACGGTGGGGGTGACGTCCCCGTCACCGCCGGTCCAGCGCACGGTCAGCTCGGCGAGCGCGGTCTCCTGCTCGAGGGCGACGGCCTTCTCCCGGTACAGCTCCAGGAGCGCGAGGAACCGGGCGACGATGGTCAACGTGTCGTCGGTGTCCTCGATCAGCTCCCGGAAACCGGCCTCGCCGAGTTCCTTCAGCCGCGCGACGACGATCCCGGCCTGCTCCTGCACGCTGACCAGCGGCGCGTGGATGTGGTCGACGTAGACCTGCGGTGTGGGCTTGGGCTGCATCGCCTTGACGGCGAGCCGGGCGAACCCCTCCGCGCCGATGTTGATGACGACCTCGGGCAGCAGCTCGGCGTGGTGCGGCTCGAGCCCCACGGTCCGGGGGTGGCGCCGGGCCTCGTCGTCGAGCCGCCCGCTGAAGATCTCCGCGATCCGTTTGTACGCCCGGTACTGGAGCAAGCGGGCGAACAGCAGGTCCCGGGCCTCCAGCAGGGCGAGGTCCGCCTCGTCCTCCACCTCGGCGGCGGGCAGCAGGCGTGCCGCCTTGAGATCGAGCAGGGTGGCCGCCACCACCAGGAACTCGGTCGTCTCGTCCAGGTCCCAGTCCGGTCCCAGCGCCCGGATGTACGCCATGAACTCGTCGGTCACCCTGGACAGCGCGACCTCGGTGACGTCCAGCTTGTGCTTCGAGATCAGCTGAAGCAGCAGGTCGAACGGTCCCTCGAAGTTCGACAGCCGGACCTTGAACCTGCCGTCGCCCTCCTCGGCACCCTCGGCCGCCTCAGGAGTCCCAGGTACCGATCCGGGAGACCGCCCGACGTCCGGTACATCCGGTACGTCCTGCGGGGCCGCCGGAACCGGAGCCCGGTCCTCGGTGGCGGGCACGGTCCCCGGTCCCGGCCCCTCGGCCCCCGCCTCCGCGGGCGGTGTCACCGGCGGCGCGGCCCCCGGCCCCCGCCCCAGCGCGCGCCGGCGGCCGGGCCGCGGGCCGTGGCCGGTGGCGGGGGTGTCGTTCGAGGTCATGGCCTCCGCAGGCTACCGCTACCGTCCGCGCAGGCGCCGCACGAGGATGCTGGCGTCTCCGCGGGACTCCAGGTCGGCGAGGACCACGGCGACCGCCTCGCGGACGATCCGGCCCCGGTCGACGGCCAGTCCGTGCTCGCCCCGGAGCACCAGACGGGCGTGCTCGAGGTCCATCAGCTCCTCGGCGGACACGTACACCGTGATCTTCTCGTCGTGCCGCTCACGTCCACTGGGCCGTCGCGCCGCCGCTCTCGCGCGCTTGCGCGGGGCCCCCTCGGCGGCCGTACCGGCGGAACCGGCCGAACCCGCCGCTCCCTGCGGCACCCCCCGCCGTCGCACGGGGCGCTCCTGCGCGGCGCGGCTGCGGGACTCGCCGGCTTCGGCCGGCTCGGGCTCCGTGGCGACGTGCTCGGCACCCTCGCCGTCGCCACCCTGCGCGGGCACCGACTGCGGCGTGTCGTCCTGGGCCGCGGCCGCGCCGCCCTCCCCCGCGGGAGCGGGGACCCGGGCCTCGCCGCCCGCCTGGCGCCTCGGCGTGGACGCCTGGAGCGCCGTCCCCCCTGTCGTACGGAAGAGTTCGTCGGCCCCCGGCAGACTCACTCGGCGTGACACCGGGCGAGCACCTCCCTGGCAAGCTGGCGATAGGCGGCGGCACCGACGGAGTTGGACGCGTACGTGGTGATCGGCTCACCGGCGACGGTCGTCTCCGGGAAGCGGACCGTACGCCCGATGACCGTGTGGTAGACGTGGTCGTCGAACGCCTCGACGACGCGCGCGAGCACCTCACGGCTGTGCACCGTGCGCGAGTCGTACATCGTGGCGAGGATCCCGTCGAGCTCCAGCTCGGGGTTGAGCCGTTCCTGGACCTTCTCGATGGTCTCGGTGAGCAGCGCCACGCCGCGCAGGGCGAAGAACTCGCACTCCAGGGGCACGATCACCTTGTGCGCCGCCGTCAGCGCGTTGACCGTGAGCAGGCCGAGCGAGGGCTGGCAGTCGATCACGATGTAGTCGTAGTCGTCCATGAGCGGCTTCAGCGCGCGCTGCAGCGTCGACTCGCGGGCGACCTCGGAGACGAGCTGGACCTCGGCCGCCGACAGGTCGATGTTGCTGGGCAGCAGGTCCATGTTGGGGACCGCCGTCTTCAGCAGCACCTCGTCGGCCGCCATGCCCCGCTCCATGAGCAGGTTGTAGACGGTGAGGTCGAGCTCCATCGGGTTGACGCCGAGTCCGACCGACAGCGCGCCCTGCGGGTCGAAGTCGACGAGCAGCACCCGGCGGCCGTACTCGGCGAGCGCGGCACCCAGGTTGATGGTCGACGTCGTCTTGCCGACGCCGCCCTTCTGGTTGCACATCGCGATGATCTTCGCGGGGCCGTGGTCGGTCAGCGGGCCCGGGATCGGGAAGTACGGCAGCGGACGGCCGGTCGGGCCGACGCGCTCGCGGCGCTGGCGGGCAGCGTCGGGCGCGAGGGTGGCCGCGTACTCGGGATCCGGCTCGTACTCGGCGTCGGGGTCGTAGAAATGCCCCTCGGGCAGTTCGTCGTAGTCGGCGAGTTGGTTGTGGGGCGCGCCACTTCCGTCGCCGGCCATGGCGTTCACGTGATGGCCATCCATGCTCGGGTGTGCAGTGAGAGTCGCCTGCTGACTCTGTTGGGCTGCGAAGGTGTGCACGGCGACGGAGCCGACAGCAGCGAACCCCGCGGGACCCCGGTCCCGTGCAGGCATTCCTGGTTGACCACCCCCGGGAGTAAATGTCGACTCATTCACAAGTCGTCTTACCTCCTTGGTGACCAGGAAACTTCTAGACAGGTCAGCGTGGCATCATGCCGACGGTTGGCGACTCTATGGCGTGTCGGCGGTCCGCAGCAACACAATCCGCCGGACCCGGCCCGATGTGTCGACAATGAAACATCCCTCTGTCAAGGGCGTACGACCGTCGCACAGCAGGTTCCACCGGTGTGCGAATCGGTGGAAGCGTTACGTTCGAGGTGAGTTGTCCTGGATCCGTGAAGTGACCATACACACATCTCGCCGGACCTGTCGGGCAAGGCCGGGCCGAGTCGGCCGCGTTGATGAAACTGGTTGACGTATCGCCTTTGCGGGTCGGTGACTTGGTCGACTTGGCGCCCGGAGGTCACCTTCCCCGCCTCCCCCGGGTTCAGTCGAGCAGCGCGGCGACTTCCACGTGGTCCAGGCCGTGGGCTTCGGCGACCTCCCGGTACACGACCTTGCCGTCATGCGTGTTGAGGCCCCTGGCGAGCGCGGAGTCGTGGCGCAGCGCCTCCACCCAGCCGCGGTCGGCGAGTTCGACGACGTAGGGCAGCGTGGCGTTGGTGAGGGCGTAGGTGGAGGTGTTGGGCACCGCTCCGGGCATGTTGGCGACGCAGTAGAAGACCGATTCGTGGACCGTGAACGTCGGCTCGGCGTGTGTGGTCGGGCGGGAGTCCTCGAAGCAGCCGCCCTGGTCGATCGCGATGTCGACAAGGACACTCCCGGTCTTCATCCGTGAGACGAGGTCGTTGGTGACCAGCTTCGGCGCCCTGGCGCCGGGGATCAGCACCGCGCCGATCACCAGATCGGCCTCCAGGCAGGCCTTCTCCAGCTGGAAGGCGTTGGAGACGACGGTCTGGATCCTCGCACCGAAGGCCCGGTCGGCCTCACGGAGCTTGTTGATGTCCTTGTCCAGCAGGGTCACGTGGAACCCCATGCCGACGGCGATCTGCGCGGCGCTCCAGCCGGAGACCCCTCCGCCGATGACGACGGCCCGGGCGGCCTGCACCCCGGGGACACCGCCGGGCAGCACGCCGCGGCCGCCCTCGGCCCGCATCAGGTGGTAGGCGCCGACCTGGGCGGACAGCCGACCCGCGACCTCGGACATGGGCGCGAGCAGCGGCAGCACGCGGCCGGGCAGCTCGACGGTCTCGTAGGCGATCGCGGTGGTGCCGGACGCCAGCAGCGCGTCCGTGCACTCCCTGGAGGCGGCCAGGTGCAGGTAGGTGAAGAGCGTCTGGCCCTTGCGCAGCCGGTGGTACTCCGCGGCGACCGGCTCCTTGACCTTCAGCAGCAGGTCGGCGGCGGCCCAGACCTCGTCGGCGGTGTCCAGTATCTGCCCTCCCGCGGCGATGTACTCACCGTCCGGGATCGAGGAGCCGACGCCTGCGCCGCGCTCGATGACGACCTGGTGACCGTGGCGCACCAGTTCGTGCACGCCGGCGGGGGTGATGGCCACCCGGAACTCGTTGTTCTTGACCTCGCGGGGGATGCCGACCTTCACATCGATCACGGTCCTCGGTTAGCAGAGTGATGCGCAGATATGAAGTATCACTACCCGTACCCGGCACCCGCGCGCGCACCGGGAGACCGCTGGAGACAGCACCGCGGCACCATCTCGACGAAGGCTGTGCCGCCGCCCAACCTCGCAAAGCATCAGCCTTCCGCAGGGGCGGCACGACTTTCGCAGGCGTCGCCCCCTTGTTCCGGTTGTCCTGGTCGTCCCGGTTGTTCCGGGTCGATGCCGGATGCCCGGGACGCCTCGGCCTCCTCCCGCAGCATCCCCTCGGCCGTCTCCCGGTGCAGCGCGGCCGACGCGGGGTCGCCGAGGTGCTCGAAGGTGTCGGCGAGCCGCAGGTGCAGCGCCGCCTGCAGCCGGGTGTCCTCGGCCCGCCGGGCCCACTCCACCGCCTCCCGGCAGGTGCGCAGCGAATCCTCGGGCCGGCCCGCGTACTCCTGGACCCGGGCCAGTTCGCTCAGCGCCCGCGCCTGGGCGGTCACCTCGCCGCTCTTGCGGTACCCGGCGACCGCCGCCCGCCAGTTCCGCAGCGCCTCGCCGTAGCGGCCGACGTAGGTGTGGGCGGCGGCGATCCTGCCGTAGAGGCGGGCGGCGTCCGCGCGCTCGTCCCGGGCGAGCCGCTCGGCGAGGGCCCGCCCGAACCAGTCGGCGGCCCGGTCGAAGTCCCCGAGCTCCAGATGAGCGCCTCCCACGGATTCCATCGCGCGGCCGGTCGCGTACGGGTCGTTCGCCGCGCGTCCGGCGTCCAGCGCGGCCCGGTAGCGCGCCAGCGCGTCGGCCGTGCGGCCGGTCCGGGCGTCGAGGTCGCCGAGGTTCAGCAGGGCCGCGGCCTTCTCGCGGGGCAGTTCCCGGCGCTCGGCCACGTCGAGGACCAGGTGGTGGATGCCGTACAGATCGCTCGCGGCGGCCTGGGTGCCGAAGTGGGCCACCATGGCACGCACCAGCTGCGACATCAGGCGGCGGGCCAGGGTGTCCAGCGTCCCGTCGGCGACCGCGAGCCGGGCCGAGGCCAGCAGGGCGGGCCGGCGGGCCCGCAGCCAGTCGGCGGCGGCCCGGGGGGTGGCGAAGCGCAGGGAGCGCGGCATCCCGAGCAGTCTCTCGCGTGCCCGGGGGCTGTCGGTCTCGGTGATGGCCCTGCACGACTGGAGCAGCCGCACGGTCCGCTCCAGCATGCGGGCGCGGGCCAGCTGGAGCTCCCCGGGCCGTTCGTGGGTCTCGGCGAGAGCACGCAGCAGGGGGTGCAGGCAGCGGGGCACCTCGTACTGCGGCAGCGACGACCCCGCCGGGTGCAGCAGGCCCACGGAGACGAAGCCGTCCAGGGTGGAGCGTGCGCTGCCCACCGAGCAGCCGGCGAGCGCGGAGGCGGTGTGCGGGTCGACCAGGCCGGCCGGGGCCAGGCTCAGCAGGCGCAGGGTCCGGGCGGCGGGCGCGGGCAGTTCGGCGTGCACGAGGTGGAGGACCCGGCCGACCGCGGTGCCCGCGCTGCCGACGGTGCCGTTGTCGGGGTCGGCATGCAGCTGCCGGGCGAGGTCGGCGACGGCGGCCTGGGGCCGGGCGGCGAGCCAGCCGCCGGCCAGGACCAGGGCGGCCGGCTGCCCCTGGCACTGCTCGGCCAGGCTCTCAGCGGCCCGGGGGTCGACGGTGATGCGGACCGAGCCGGTGGACCGGGACAGCAGTTCCACGGCGGACTTGGTGTCGAGACCGCCGAGGGTGCACGGGCGGACGTCGGAGATGCCGGTCAGCGGCCCCTCCGAGACGGCGACCACCAGGCAGTCGGGGTTGTCCGGCAGCAGGGCGTCGACCTGCTCGGCGTCGGCCGCGTCGTCCAGCAGGAGCAGCGTCCGGCGGCCGTCGAGGGCGGTCCGCAGCGCC
This sequence comes from Streptomyces sp. GDS52, assembly GCF_052246875.1. Classification (NCBI taxonomy): domain Bacteria; kingdom Bacillati; phylum Actinomycetota; class Actinomycetes; order Kitasatosporales; family Streptomycetaceae; genus Streptomyces; species Streptomyces sp. GDS52. The sequence goes on along the minus strand of NZ_CM125966.1, from coordinate 5,866,676 downwards.
TCGACGAGATCGTCCTCGGCGGCGCCGGCCGGGGCGGGCACGTCGAGCGCGTCGAGCAGTTCGCGCGCGGAGCGCTCGACCGGCACGCGCGTGCCGTCGGTTTCGCGCAGCCGGGCGCGCAGCACTCCGTCGGGGTACCGGTCGGCGACCTGGCGGACGAGTTCCTCGCCGAGAGCCGTGCGGCCCGAGCCCGGCCGGCCGGCGATGAGCAGCACGCGCGCGCGGGGAGCCTTGCGGCCGGAGAGGGTGTCCAGTCCCGCGCGCTCGATGTCGGCGCGCAGTTCCTTCAGCTCCCTGGTACGGCCCAGGAACCGGTCACCCGCGGTAACGCCCTGGGAGAGCCGTGCACCGTCCGTGTCCACCGCCTGATCCGTCACGGGCCACACTCCCGTCCCACCGCACGCGCAAGCCCGCCGGGACTCCGGATCGGGCGTTTTCCAGAGCCTAGTTCACGCTCTGCTACGTTCCGTGTGGAGCGCGGCGAATGCGTCCCCCGATCGGATCAGCCGATGGTCACATCGCAAGGGGCCGGGCGGGTCAGGCCTCGCCGGGGCCGCTCAGGCCTCGAACGGGCGCGCCGGCCACGGCGCCTCGGCGGGGCGCAGCGCGTCGAGCCCGTCCCCGCTCCGTGCGGCGACGAGCGAGAGGACGCCCACCACCAGGCAGTTGTTGTGCAGTTCACCGGCCAGCACCTTGCGGACCAGGTCCGCGGCGGGCACCCGGGCCAGTTCCATGTCGGCCTCTTCGTCCTCGACCTCGAAACGGTCGCCCTCGGCCTCGGACAGCCCGCGGGCCAGGAAGATCCGTACGGCCTCGTCGCAGCCGCCGGGGGTGGTGTAGACGTCGGTCAGCACCCGCCAGTCCTCGGCCTTGACGTGCGCCTCCTCGTAGAGCTCCCGCTGGGCGGCGCGCAGCGGGTTCTCGCCGGGTACGTCGAGCAGACCGGCCGGGATCTCCCACAGCTTGTGGCGCACGGGGTGGCGGTACTGGCGCAGGACCAGGACACGGTCGGCGTCGTCGAGGGCGAGGACGGCCACGGAGCCCGGGTGGACCTGGTAGTCGCGATGGGCCACGGTCCCGTCGGGCATGACCACGTCGTCGGTGCGGACGGAGGTCTTGTTGCCGACGAAGGGGGTCCGGGTCTCCCGGACCTCCCACTCCGCCGGGGTGTCCTTGATCGTCATGCCCGTCCTTCCCGACGTACAGGGGTCGTGCGATTGCGGTGGGTGTGAAAAGCAGCCGGGGTGCCCACCCTCTGAGGGTGGGCACCCCGGCAACCGTACAACCGGTGTGTTACTTCGAGATCTTCCGCTCGACGGCGGCCTTGACCAGACCCGCGAACAGGGGGTGCGGACGCGTCGGACGCGACCGCAGTTCCGGGTGTGCCTGGGTCGCGACCAGGTACGGGTGGACCTCGCGCGGGTATTCGACGTACTCGACGAGCTTGCCGTCCGGGGAGGTGCCGGAGAAGACGATCCCCGCCTTCTTCTCCAGCTCCGCGCGGTAGGCGTTGTTCACCTCGTAGCGGTGCCGGTGGCGCTCCTCGACGTACTCCTTGCCGTCGTACACCTCGCGCACGATCGAGCCCTCGGCCAGCTTCGCCGGGTACATGCCGAGCCGCATCGTGCCGCCCAGATCGCCCTCACCGGCGACGATGTCGAGCTGCTCGGCCATGGTGGAGATGACCGGGTGGGAGGTGGCCGGGTCGAACTCGGTGGAGTTGGCGTCGGAGACGTCCGCGAGGTTGCGGGCCGCCTCGATCACGATGCACTGCAGGCCCAGGCAGAGACCGAGCAGCGGAATCCGGTTCTCGCGCGCGTAGCGGATCGCGCCGACCTTGCCGAGCACACCGCGGTCCCCGAAGCCTCCGGGGATGCAGACCGCGTCGACGTCACCGAGTTGCGCCTGGGCGCCGGCCGGGGTCTTGCAGTCGTCGGAGGTGACCCACTTGATCTTCACCCGGGCCTTGTTGGCGAAGCCGCCCGCGCGCAGCGCCTCGGTGACCGACAGGTAGGCGTCGGGCAGGTCGATGTACTTGCCGACCAGGGCCATGACGATCTCGTGGTCGGGGTTGTGGACCCGGTCGAGCAGGTCGTCCCAGGTCGTCCAGTCCACGTCCCGGAACGGCAGGTCCAGCTTGCGCACGACGTAGGCGTCCAGGCCCTCGGTGTGCACGACCTTCGGGATGTCGTAGATCGAACGGGCGTCGGGGCAGGCGACCACGGCGGCCTCGTCGACGTCGCACATCAGCGAGATCTTCCGCTTGATCGCGGTCGGCACCTCGCGGTCGCAGCGCAGCACGATCGCGTCCGGCTGGATACCGATGTTGCGCAGCGCGGCGACCGAGTGCTGGGTCGGCTTCGTCTTCAGCTCGCCCGAGGGGCCGATGTACGGCAGGAGCGAGATGTGGACGACGAACACGTTGTCGCGGCCGACCTCGTGCCGCACCTGGCGGACGGTCTCCAGGAACGGCAGCGACTCGATGTCGCCGACCGTGCCGCCGACCTCGGTGATCACGACGTCGACCTCGTCCGTCGCCATCCGGCGGATGCGGTGCTTGATCTCGTTGGTGATGTGCGGGATGACCTGCACGGTGTCGCCCAGGTACTCGCCGCGCCGCTCCTTGGCGATCACCGTCGAGTAGACCTGGCCCGTGGTGACATTGGCGGAGCCGTCCAGGTCACGGTCGAGGAAACGCTCGTAGTGCCCGATGTCCAGGTCGGTCTCGGCGCCGTCGTTGGTGACGAACACCTCACCGTGCTGGAAGGGGTTCATCGTGCCGGGGTCGACGTTGAGGTACGGGTCGAGCTTCTGCATCACGACGCGCAGACCGCGGGCCTTGAGCAGCATGCCGAGGCTGGAGGCGGTCAGCCCCTTGCCGAGAGAGGAAGCGACACCCCCGGTGACGAAGATGTGCTTGGTCGTCGTGGATTTTGGCATGGCCAAGAGGGGGCTCCCGTGGTCGCGGTCTGGAGGGTGCGAGGCGGCTGCCTGCCGGAGAGCTCCGACGGTGCCGTCGCTGCGGTTCGGGGGTGCCCTGTTCGGATTTCCCCTCCGGGGAAGGGGCCCACCGGTCCACGGGCTACCAGCGTATCAGCGACGCGGGGTGGTGCCGTCCGGCCACGCTCCGCGCACGCTCCGGCACGGGTTCGTCACCTCTCACGGGCCCATCACCCGCTGCTCACCCGTTCGGCGGTGGTGCGTTGTCCGGAGCGGCACACAGACCCTCCACGTGCGTCGTATCCTGCTCGGACACCCCACTGTCGAGCCCGGCCGGCCGGACGGCACCACCCCAGCCCGTCACACCGGAACAACGAAAGCTCGTCAGTTCGTTGACTGAACAATCGGCGCTTTGCATTCATGGCTGAGCGACTGCTTTGCTTCGTCGCTCAACGACGTATGACGTCATGCACCATTCACTGTCCCCTTGACCGCACTAGCGACAGCCCCCTCGTGGGGTGACGTGGCCGTTCGACTGGAGTTGCACGTGGCCGGGCGCATCGAAGACTACGCACTCATCGGAGACATGCAGACCGCCGCCCTGGTCTGCCGGGACGGCACAGTCGACTGGCTGTGCCTGCCCCGCTTCGACTCGCACGCCATCTTCGCCGGCCTACTGGGCACCGAAGAACACGGCTTCTGGCGGATCGGCCCGGCGCACGCCTCCGACGCCCCGCCGCAGGCCGCGACCCGGCGCAGCTACCGCGGTGACTCGCTGGTCCTGGAGTCGGAGTGGGACACCGGGCACGGCACGGTCCGGGTGATCGATTTCATGCCCCCGCGCGACGGCGCCCCGCAGCTCATCCGCATCGTGGAGGGCGTCTCGGGCCGGGTGCCGATGCGTTCGGCGCTCCGGATGCGCTTCTCCTACGGCCGGGTGGTGCCGTGGGTGCACCGGCACGAGGGACGCACGGTCGCCGTCGCGGGCCCGGACTCGGTGTGGTTCGACACACCCGCCAAGACGTACGGGGAGTCGCTGACGACGTACTCGGACTTCACGGTGGCGCCGGGCGATCGGATCACCTTCACGCTCTCGTGGCAGCCCTCGCACAAGGAGCCGCCGCCGCTGCCGGAGCCGGAGCAGTCGCTGGAGGCGACCGAGGAGTTCTGGCGGGAGTGGGTGGAGCACTGTACGTACCACGGCCCCTACCGCGAGGCCGTGATCCGCTCCCTGATCACGCTGAAGGCCCTCACCTACGCCCCGACCGGCGGCATCGTCGCCGCGCCCACCACCTCCCTGCCGGAGGACATCGGCGGCGTCCGCAACTGGGACTACCGCTACACCTGGCTGCGTGACGCGGCGATCACCCTGTCCTCGCTGCTGCGCACCGGCTACCGCGAGGAGGCCCGCGCCTGGCGCGAGTGGCTGCTGCGCGCGGTGGCCGGGGACCCGGAGAACCTGCAGATCATGTACGGCATCGCCGGTGAGCGCGAGCTCGGTGAGGCGGAGCTGGACTGGCTGCCCGGCTACGAGAACTCGACCCCGGTCCGGGTCGGCAACGGCGCGGCGCACCAGCTCCAGCTGGACGTGTACGGCGAGGTCACCGAGGCCCTGCACCTGGCCCACATGACGGGCCTGGCCCGCAACGACTACGCGTCCCTGCTCCAGGTGAAGCTGATCACCTACCTGGAGAAGCACTGGACGGAGCCGGACGAGGGCATCTGGGAAGTGCGCGGTCCGCGTCGCCACTTCGTGCACTCCAAGGTGATGGCCTGGGTCGCCGTCGACCGCACCATCAAGCTCATCGAGTCCGGTGAGGTGGAGGGCCCGCTGGAGCGTTGGAGGCAACTGCGCGAGGACATCCACCGGGACGTGTGCGAGAAGGGCTACGACAAGGAGCGCAACACGTTCACGCAGTCGTACGGCTCCAAGGAGCTGGACGCCGCGCTGCTGCTGATTCCGCAGGTGGGCTTCCTGCCGCCGGACGACAAGCGGGTGATCGGCACCATCGAGGCGATCCAGCGCGAGCTGTCCACCCCGGACGGCTTCATCCTGCGCTACCCGACGGAGGGCGTCGACGAAGGCGTCGACGGGCTGCCGGGGGACGAGGGCGCCTTCCTCGCCGTCTCGTTCTGGATGGCCGACGACCTGGCGATGATCGGCCGCGTGGACGAGGCCCGCCGGCTGTTCGAGAAGCTGCTGGCCCTGCGCAACGACCTCGGTCTGCTCGCCGAGGAGTGGGACTCGGTCAACCAGCGCCAGGTCGGCAACTTCCCCCAGGCCTTCAGCCACGTCCCCCTCATCGACACGGCCCTGCGCCTGACGGCGTCGGGAGCGTACGGGGGCTGAGGAACCGCCCGACGGCCCGTGCGCCCGTGCGCACGGGTGGCGTCCGGGGCATGGGCGGCGGCTGGGCGGTGCCGGCCCGTGGGTCGCCGAAAAGCCGGCCTCACTCGGGGGCCCGTGCTGCTGGGTGTGCGGCCGGTGGAGGGGTGGGTGCCGCTGCTGCTCGGGCTGCGCGCGCAGACGGAACGGCCGGTGCTCGCGGACCGGGGGCGCCGGCACTGCGTGCCGGGGCGGAGCGGACGGGGATGATGTCGCCGGGGGCGCGGCTGCCCGTAGTGGTGGTCGGGGCGGCCGGTGACCGGGCGTCGGCGGGTCTGCGGCACGCGGCCCGGACCGCGGGTGCGGCGCAGGGGCCGCCGGACCGTCCCTGGTCCGACGCCCGCCGCCTGGACATCGACCTGCTGATGTGGCGGCCGCGCGACCAGCCGGACCCGGCGGCTTTCGTGGACCGCGCGATCGGCCCGGTCCTGGACCACGACCGCCGCTCGCGGCCGCCGTTGCTGCCCACCTCGGAGACCTGTCCGGCCTCCGCGGGCCGCAAGGCGGAGACGGCCCGCGAACCGCGCCTGAACCGCCAGACGCTGTACAACCGGCCGGCCGTGACCTCGACGACCCGCACACGGTCCTGACCCTGAGCCTGGCCCCGCGGGCACGGCGGCACATGCCCTGACGCGGCGGGTGACGTCAGATCAACGGGCGGTACTGCGTCAACTCGTCGTAGACACTGAGCACCTGGGCCACCGCCTCGTCCTCCGTCGGCCACCCGGCCGCCTGCCGGGAACCTTTGGCCCTGAGTTCCTCCCGGCGCAGCGGGTCCCCCAGCAGCCGTACGACGGAGTCGGCGAGCGCACGCGCGTTGCCATGGGGGACGAGTTCGGCGGCGTCGCCGACGAGTTCGGGCATGCCGCCGGCCCTGGTCGCGACGAGCGGCACACCCGCGTGGAGGGCCTGCTGGGCGAGCACGGAGCGCCCCTCCCCCCGGCTCGGCAGCAGCGCGAGGTCCGCGGCCTCGAGCAGCCCGGTGGCGTCGTCGCGTCGTCCGATGAGCCGGACCGGCAGCTCCTCGTCCGTGATCCGCCGTTGGAGTTCACCGCGCAGCGGGCCCTCCCCCGCGACGACGAGCAGCGGCACGGGGTCGAGACGGCGCCACCCGTGCGTGGCGTCCAGCAGGGTGTGGTGGCCACGGCGCCGTTCGAGGGGGCCTGCCGCGACCAGTAAGGGGCGGCCGACGGCGCCGAGTTCGGCACGCAGTTTGAGCCGCGCCCCGTCGGGGTCCTCCGGCTCCGCGGCCGTGCGGGGCACGGGGAGGGCCACGGCCGCCAGCCGCGCGTCCCGCGCTCCGGTCCGGCGGGCCCGGTCGACCAGGGCGGAGGTGGTTCCGAGCAGCACGGTGGCCGCCTTGGCGACCCTCCGCTCCAGCAGCCGCAGGAAGTGCGCGCGGGCGCCGTCGGCGGGCGGCCGGTCGTGCCAGGTGACGATCAGCGGGGTGGGCCGGCCGCTGAGGGCGAGCACGGTCCGGAAGGAGGCGTGCAGTCCGTGCGCGTGCACCAGGTCGGCGTTCGCGCAGGCCGTCCGCAGGGCGGCCACCGAGCCGGGGTCGCTGCTGCGCGGGACGTGCACATGGCCGGCGCCGGCGCCCGTGAAGTCGTGGGTGTGCTCCGCCTCGGCGGGGGCGCACACCGTGACCCGCACGCCCCGTGCGACGAGCCCCGCCGCCAGTGAGCGCACATGGGCGCTGGTGGCGGCGTTGCCGCCGCCCAGCACCTGCACGGTGCGCAGCGGCGACTGGCCGTGCGGTGAGTGGCTGCTCACGGGGGTCACGTGGCCGAGCTCCTGGTGCGGGTCGGATGGTCCCGAAGAACGTACAGAAGGACCGTGCGGAGGGGGTGTACCGCACGGTCTCCTACGCGTGCTCCGCCCAGCATGCCAGGACACGAGGGGATCGCGGGAACGACGGGAGCGCCCGCCTGCACCGGACCGGAGAGGAATTTCACCCGTACGAGTGCGGACGTGCCTCCCGTCGGCCGAGGCGCCGGGAGGTACGACGGCTAGCCGTCCGCGCGGGCCGTCGCCAGGAGTTCCTCCGCGTGGGCCCGGGCCGTTTCGGAGTCCTCCTGGCCGGCCAGCATCCGGGACAGTTCCCGGATCCGTTCCTCCCCTTCGAGCACCTTCACGCCGGACCGGGTGACCGACCCGTCGTCGGTCTTCGCCACCAGCAGCTGCCGGTCGGCGAACGCCGCCACCTGCGGCAGATGCGTGACGACCACGACCTGCGCGCTCTTCGCCAGTTTGGCGAGCCGCCGTCCGATCTCGACGGCCGCCTTGCCGCCGACACCGGCGTCGACCTCGTCGAACAGATACGTCGGCACCGGGTCCGTCCCGGCGAACACGACCTCCACGGCCAGCATCACGCGCGACAGCTCACCGCCGGACGCGCCCTTGGCGATGGGCCGGGGCGGCGCCCCGGGGTGCGGGGCCAGCAGCAGCTCGACCTCGTCCACACCCGAGGGCCCGTGGGCGACGGTGCGCCCGCCGACCTCGACGCCGTCCGGGTCCTCCGTCTGCCGGATGTCGAACGACACGCGCGCGTGCGGCATGGCGAGGGACGCCAGCTCCGCGGTGACGGCCGCCGCGAACCGCTCCGCGGCCTCGGTCCGTGCCTCCGACAGCGCCTGCGCCAGCCCGCCCAGTTCGGCGCGCAGGCCGTCCCGCTCGGCGGTGAGTTCCTCGATCCGCTCGTCGTCCCCGTCCAGTTCCGTGAGCCGCGCGGCGCTCTGTTCGGCCCAGGCCAGCACGGCGGCGACGTCCTCGCCGTACTTGCGGGTCAGCACGGTGAGCCCGGCCCGCCGTTCCTCGACGGCCGCCAGCCGCAGCGGGTCGGCGTCCAGGTCCTCGGCGTACCCGGCGAGCTCCCCGGCCACGTCGCGCAGCAGGATGCCGACCTCACCGATCCGGTCGGTGAGCGCGGCCAGCGCGGGATCGTGCGCCCGGACGGCCTCCAGGGCCCGCTGGGCGCCCGCGACGAGCGTTCCGGCGTCGATGCCCTCGGGGTCCTCCGGGTTGCCGGCGAGGGCGGTGTGCGCGGCGTGCGCGGCGGACGCCAGGGCCTCGGCGTGACCGAGCCGCTCGGCCTCCTCCGCCAGCTCCACGTCCTCACCGGCGCGTGGCTCCACAGCGGCGATCTCGTCGAGCCCGAAGCGCAGCATGTCGGCTTCCTGGGCCCGCTCACGCGCGCGCGTGGTGATCTGTTCGAGTTCCGCGGCGACGGCCCGCAGCCGCTTGTACGCCCCGGTGTACTTGGCGAGCGGACCGGCGACCGCGTCGCCCGCGTACCGGTCGAGCGCCTGCCGCTGCCGGGACTGCTTCAGCAGCCCCTGCTGGTCGGTCTGCCCGTGCACGGCCACCAGGTCGTCGGCGAGTTCGGCGAGCAGCCCCACGGGCACGCTCCGCCCGCCCAGGTGCGCCCGTGAGCGCCCCTCGGCGGAAACGGTACGGCTGATCAGCAGCGCCCCGTCGTCGAGCTCGGCCCCGGCCTCCTCCGCGCGCACGACGGCCGCGGCGTCCTCGGGCACGGCGATCCGTCCCTCGACGACCGCGTTTCTGGCACCGATCCGCACCAGGGCCGCGTCCGCCCTTCCGCCCAGCAGCAGCCCGAGGCTGGTGACCACCATGGTCTTGCCCGCGCCCGTTTCACCGGTGACGGCGGTGAAGCCTGGTGACAGCTCGACCACGGCGTCGTCGATGACTCCGAGCGACCGTATCCGCATCTCCTCCAACACGTCCCAGACCTTACGAGGTTTTCCTCGCGCTGTGCGACGCCGCCCCCCACCTGTCCGGGATCGTGGCAGGCCGTCACCCATGAGTGGGACCCCCTCCCCGGGAGATCCGACCACGCACCGCCTCAGGGCTTGTCCGGCGGATCACGCCGCAGACGCGGAGGCGGGCACCCCCTCCTCCGCCTTGCGGCAGGACGCTCCCGCACTCCCGGCTTGTCCCCCGTGAGCAGAAGGGGCCCCATGAACGGAAGGGACCCTCATCGCCCTCTCTCACCCGCGCCGATGAGGACGCCGCCGATTTCCTGCGGCCTGCTCCGCCGGGCAGGCCCTACTGCGGAGCCCCCCGCCACCCCGAGACCGGCAGGGCGAACTTCGCGACCAGCCGGTCCGTGAACGAGGCGTGATGCAGTCGGGCCAGTCGTACCGGCACCGCGCCGCGCCGCACCTCGACCCGCGCCCCGGGCGGCAGCTCCAGGGTCCGCCGCCCGTCGCACCAGAGCACACCCGGCGGAACGTGCGGCAGGACCTCCACGGCCAGCACCGAGTCCGGCGAGGTCACCAGCGGCTTGGCGAACAGCGCGTGCGCGCTGATCGGCACCATCAGCAGCGCCTCGACCTCCGGCCACACCACGGGCCCGCCCGCGGAGAACGCGTACGCGGTGGATCCGGTCGGGGTGGCGCACACGATCCCGTCGCAGCCGAATCCGGTCACCGGCCGCCCGTCGATCTCCAGCACGACCTCCAGCATCCGCTCGGCGGACACCTTCTGCACGGCCGCCTCGTTCAGCGCCCAGTCCGTGTGCACGATGGTGCCGTTGCGGTGCACGACGACGTCGACGGTCATCCGCTCCTCGACCTCGTACGCCTTGCTCACCACCCGGTCGACGACCTTGTCGAGGTCGTCCCGCTCGGCCTCGGCGAGGAATCCGACGCTGCCGAGGTTCACGCCGAGCATCGGCACCCCCGAGGCACGGGCGAACTCCGCGCCGCGCAGCAGCGTGCCGTCACCGCCCAGCACGATCAGCAGTTCGCAGCCGTCGAGGCACTCGGGTGTGGCCTCCTTGACGGTCTCCACCTCGTCCGGCAGCGGCAGGTCCTGTGCCTCGGTCTCCAGCACCCGCACCCCGAGCCCGGAACGCAGCAGCCCCTTGACCACGAGTTCCGCGCTGCGGATGGCCGCGGGGCGGCCGGTGTGGGCGAGCAGGAAAACGGTACGAACTCGATTCGGTGTCAACGCGGCCCCTCCGCCACTGCACGGTCAACGTCGGCCGGGTCCAGTTCCGGAGCTCCGGCCCGCAGCCACAGAAAGTACTCGACATTCCCCGAGGGTCCGGGCAGCGGGCTCGCCGTCACGCCCTTCGCCCCCAGTCCCAGCTCCCAGGCCTTGGCGGCCACCCCCCGTACGGCGTCGGCGCGCAGTTGCGGACTGCGTACGACTCCGCCGCTGCCCAGCCGCTCCTTGCCCACCTCGAACTGCGGCTTGACCATCATCACCAGATCGGCGTCCGGCCTCGCGCACCGTGTCAGGGCGGGCAGGACCAGCCCGAGCGGGATGAAGGAAAGATCCCCCACGACAAGATCCACTGGCTCCCCATCGATTGCTTCAAGCGTCAACTCCCGCACGTTCGTACGGTCCTTGACGGTGACGCGTTCATCGTTTCGGAGAGACCACGCGAGTTGTCCGTATCCGACGTCCACGGCGACCACGTGCGCGGCCCCGGCCCGCAGCAGGACGTCGGTGAAGCCCCCGGTCGAGGCGCCGGCGTCCAGCGCCCGCCGTCCCTCGACGATCAGCCCTCCGGGCACGAAGGCCTCGAGGGCGCCGGCGAGCTTGTGGCCGCCGCGCGACACGTAGTCCGGATCGCCGGCGTCCTCGGCGACGAGGATCGCGGCGGCGGTCTCCACCTGCGTGGCGGGCTTGGTCGCGACGGTCTTGCCGACACTGACCCGCCCGGCGGCGATCAGCTGGCCGGCGTGTTCACGCGAGCGCGCGAGCTTCCGGCGGACCAGCTCCGCGTCGAGACGGCGGCGTGCGACTCCTGCCACGTTCGGTTCAGCTCCCCTGTCGGTGCGGCGAATTGGACTGGTGGCCCGAAGGGCCTCGGTGAGGGGTGGTGGTCGGGTGACGGGTGGGCTGGTGGCCCGAAGGGCCTCGGTGAGGGGTGGGAGCCGGCGGCCCCGGGCGGGCGTCGAGTGCGGTGAGCGCGTCGCGCAGCCCCCGGTGCACATCTTCGTACACCTCGACATGGCCGTCCGTGGTGAGGTGGTCGGCGTCGGCCAGCCGCTCCAGCCACGCGTCCACCTCGGCGTCGCCGGTGGGGGTGCGGGGCACGTTCAGGGGTGCGGGGGCCGCGGGGGCGTACTCGGGCGCGGTACGGGAAGTGGTGTCCTCGACCGGCGGTGCGGCCGGCTCCGCCCGCGGGGGCGGCGGCTGCGTGCCCCCCGGCTGGGGTACTGCGTCGTTCATGCCCCGACGCTACCGCGAACCGCTGGGGTACCGTCGTCCGCGATGGCCACGATCGAGGAGTGCCGCGCCGCACTCACCAGGCTCTCGGACAACATGCGGCACGCCGAGGGCGACGTCCGCGCGGCTGCGGCGATGGACCGCTCCGTCAGCTGTCGCATCACCGACCTGGACGTGACCTTCGTCGGCCGCCTCACCGGCGGACGGATCGAGGTGCACGACACCCTCAAGGGTCCTCCGCGCGAGAAGGCCCAGCTCAGGCTCGCCTTGAAGGGGAACGACCTGCTGGCCCTGGTCGACGGCGAACTGCACTTCGCCAGGGCCTGGGCTTCGGGCCGGGTGAAACTGGAGGCGGGTCTGCGCGACCTGTTCCACCTCAGGAAGCTTCTCTAGCGCCCACCTTCTCCTGCCGGTCCGCGGTCCGCCCGGTTCCGGCCGCGGCACGCGCCTTGCGGGCCGCCGGCACGATCAGGGGCGTTCCCGTCTCGGGGTCGTCGATGACCTGGCAGCTCAGCCCGAAGACCTCCTCGACCAGTTCGGCGGTGACGATCTCCTTCGGCGCGCCCTGCGCGACGATCTTCCCTGCGCGCAGGGCGATGAGGTGGGTGGCGTACCGGGCGGCGTGGTTGAGGTCGTGCAGAACGGCGACGAGGGTGCGCCCCTGCTCCTCGTGCAGTTCCGCGCACAGGTCGAGTACGTCGATCTGGTGCTGGATGTCCAGGTAGGTCGTCGGCTCGTCGAGGAGCAGCAGTGGGGTCTCCTGGGCGAGCGCCATGGCGATCCACACGCGCTGGCGCTGCCCGCCGGAGAGTTCGTCGACATGGCGCTCGCCGAGGTCCGCGATGCCGGTCCGGGCCATCGACTCCCGGACGACCCGCTCGTCCTCGGCCGACCACTGGCGCAGGATGCCCTGGTGCGGGTACCGGCCCCGGCCCACCAGGTCGGCGACGGTGATCCCGTCGGGCGCGATCGACGACTGGGGCAGCAGTCCGAGGGTGCGGGCGACCTTCTTCGCGGGCATCGACTGGATGACCTGGCCGTCCAGCAGCACCCTCCCCCGGGTGGGCTTCAGCATGCGCGACAGCGCCCGCAGGAGCGTCGACTTGCCGCAGGCGTTCGGGCCGACGACCACGGTGAAGGAGTTGTCCGGTATCTCCACCGACAACCGCTCGGCGATGACACGCTGGTCGTAGGCGAGGGTGACGTCCTCGGCGGACAGTCGGTTCACGGTGCTCCTTCGGTTGTTCCGTCCGCCGCCGGCGGTGGTGGAGTTCCTGGCGCTCCCGGCGCTCATATCCGGCCCGCCTTGCGCTCGGCGACCAGCAGCCACAGCAGGTAGACGCCGCCGAGCACCCCGGTGACCACTCCCACGGGCAACTGCTCGGCACCGAAGGCCCGCTGCGAGATCCAGTCGGCGCTCACCAGCAGGGCGGCGCCCATGCACATCGACGCCACCAGGTTGGGTCCGGGCGAACGGGTCAGGCGCCGGGCGAGCTGCGGCGCGGTGAGCGCCACGAAGCCGACCGGCCCGGAGGCGGCGGTCGCGGACGCGGTGAGCAGGACGGCGGACAGCATCAGCAGCAGCCGTACGCGCTCCACCCGGACCCCGAGGGCGTACGAGATGTCGTCGCCCATCTCCATCATCCTGAGCCCGCGGGAGTTGGCGAGTACCAGCGGTACGAGGATGACGCACAGCGCGAGCAGGGGCCAGACCTGGTCCCAGTCACGGCCGTCGAGGGAGCCGGTCATCCACACCACCGCACGGGCCGCGTCGACGATGTCGGACTTGGTGAGCAGGTAGCCGTTGACCGCGGTGACGATCGCGGAGACACCGATACCGACCAGGACCAGCCGGTATCCGTGCACGCCCCGCTTCCAGGCGAGCACATAGATGGCGAACCCGGTCACCAGTCCACCGATCAGCGCACCGACGGCGACCTGGTTGGCGGTCCCGGAGAACAGCACGATCATCACGAGCGCACCGGCCGTGGCGCCCTGACCGAGGCCTAGGACGTCCGGACTGCCCAGGGGGTTGCGGGAGATGGACTGGAACAGCGCGCCGCCGAGCCCGAGCGAGACGCCGACCAGCAGCCCGACCAGCACCCGGGGCAGCCGCAGTTCGGTGACGATGAACTCCTGGCCCGGGTCGCCCTCGCCCAGCAGGGTCCGGATCACGTCGGCGGCCGGTATCGGGAAGTCGCCGGTGCCGATCAGCACCACGCTCGCGGTGAGCGCCACGAGCAGGAGCAGGACGGCGACGACGAGGGCCCGCACGTCCATCCGGAACGACAGGCCGCCCGGCGTCCGCACAGCACGGTTGGTCTTCACAGCTGGGCCGTCCTCCGCCGACGTACGAGAAAGATGAAGACCGGGCCGCCGATGATCGCGGTGACGATGCCGACCTGGAGTTCCGCGGGCCGGGCCAGCACCCGGCCGAGGACATCGGCGCCGAGCAGCAGCACCGGCGACAGGACCGCCGCGTACGGCAGGATCCAGCGCAGGTCGGGTCCGGTGAACGAGCGCACGACGTGCGGCACCATCAGGCCCACGAAGACGATCGGTCCGCAGGCGGCCGTCGCAGCCCCGCACAGCACGGTCGCGGCGAGCATGGCCAGCGCCCGCGTGCGGTTCAGGTCGGCGCCGAGGGCCCTGGCGGTGTCGTCGCCCATGGCCATGGCGTTCAGCGGCCGGGCGAGCAGCAGCGCCAGCACGAACCCGACCAGCAGGAACGGCAGTACCTGCCGGATGACCGGGCCGCTCGCCGAGGACAGCGACCCGACCGTCCAGAAGCGCATCCTCCCCAGGGCCGCCTCGTCCAGGATCATCACCGCCTGGAGGTAGCCGAACAGCGCCGCGGTGATCGCGGTGCCGGCCAGCACCAGACGCACCGGGGTCGCACCCCGGCTGCCGCCGAGGAACCACACCAGGGCCCCGACCGCGGCCGCCCCGCAGAACGCGAACCACACATAGCCCGACAGCGACGTGACGCCGAAGAAGGTGATGGCCGTGACGACCGCCGCCGAAGCGCCCGCGTTGATGCCGAGCAGTCCCGGATCGGCGAGCGGATTACGGGTGAGCGCCTGCAGCACCGCCCCTGCCAGACCGAGCGCGGCGCCGGCCAGCGCGCCGAGCAGGGTCCGTGACAGCCGGTCGGCTACGACGACATCACCGTAGGTGCCCGATTTCTCGAACAAGCCGTGCCAGACCTGGTCCAGGGACAGGTCCTTCGCCCCGATCGCGATGCTCGCCAGGGCGATGACCACCAGGATCGCGGCGGAGAGGAACAGCCCGAGGACACGGAACATCGCCCGGCGGTTCGGGGGCACGGAGGCAGTGTCCGCGCGCGGTTCGGGAGGACTGTCGACCAACACGCAGTTAGGTTAGCCTACCCTCCCAAGCGATCACGATCCTGAGGTTCTGAGGTTCTGAGGTTCTGCACCGAGGGTGCCTCACAACCCCAGCCGGGCCAGCGCCTTCGCTCCGTCCAACGCGCACACGCCGTCGCCCGCCGCTGTCCACGCCGCCGCGCACAACGCCCGCAGTCCGTCCAGAGCGGCACCGTCCCCGTCCAACGCCAGGGCCCCGCCGTCCGCTGCCGCCGTCCAGCCTCCGCACCGAAATCCGCCGTCGCCGTCCGCCGCGGTCACCTCCGGCTGCCCGGTGAGCATCCCGCGCAGGTCGGCGTCGACATAGGTGGGCCGGTGCTGCGGCGGTGCGGCCAGCAGCTGCGCCCCGTCGGTCACCCCGGTCAGCACCAGCAGCGAATCCACCCCGCCGTTGAACGCGCCCTCGATGTCCGTGTCCAGCCGGTCCCCCACCACCAGGGGCCGTTCGGCGCCGGTGCGCAGAATCGTCTCCCGGTGCATCGGCGGCAGCGGCTTGCCCGCCACCTGCGGCTCGGCGCCCGTGGCGATCCGTACGACCTCCACCGCCGCGCCGTTGCCCGGGGCGATGCCCCGCCCGCTGGGGATCGTCAGATCCGTGTTGGACGCGAACCACGGCACCCCGCGCGCGATCGCGTAACTCGCCTCCCCGAACCGGCCCCACGGGAAGTCGGGCCCGCCGTACCCCTGTGCCACCGCGACCGGATCGTCGTCCGCCGACTCCACGGGCACCAGGCCGCGCTCACCCAGCGCCACCCGCAGGCCCTCACCGCCGATGACCAGCACCCTGGCCCCCTGCGGCACCTGCTCACTGATCAGCCGCGCGACCGACTGCGCCGACGTGATCACGTCTCCGGCGTCCGTCGGTATCCCCAGCTCCGTCAGGTGCGCGGCCACCGTGTCCGGGGTGCGCAGGGCGTTGTTCGTCACATACGCCAGGTGCATGCCTCCCGCGCGGGCCGTGGCCAGCGAGTCGACCGCATGGACGATCGCCTCCCCACCCGCGTACACCACACCGTCGAGGTCGAGCAGCGCCGTGTCGTACGCCTCGCTCAGGGCCTGCCCACTGCCCTCGGGCCTCGTCCTGACGCTCCGGCTCATTCCGCATCGCTCCTCGTTCGACGGCTTTCCCCCGATCATCCCCCATGCCACCGGCCCCGTACGATGCCCTGATGAAGACTGCAGGTCCCTCGGAAGCAAAGGCGCGCCGAGGCCTGGAACTCACCCCGTTCCAAGGCCTTCGTTACGATCCCGACCGGGTCGGCAGCCTGGCCGCCGTGACATCCCCGCCGTACGACGTCGTCGTCCGCCCCGACGGCCTGCACCATCTGCAGTCCGCCGACCCGCACAACATCGTCCGGCTGATCCTGCCCGAGGCCGACACCCCCGAGGCCCGCAACGCCCAGGCCGCCGACACCCTGAACCGCTGGCGCGCCGAGGGCGTCCTGACCACGGACCCCGAACCCTGCCTGTACGTCTACGAACAACGCGACGGCGACGAACTGCTGCAACGCGGGATCATCGGCACCCTGCGCGTCTCGGACCCCGACGAGCGGCTGGTCCTGCCGCACGAGGACGTCATGCCGCACGTCGTCGCCGACCGCGCGGCCCTGATGCTGGCCACGTCCGCGAACCTCGAGCCCCTGTTGCTGAGCTACCCCGGCGACGGTTCGACCGATGCCACCGCCGACCTGATCGAGCGCACGGCCAAGACGCCTCCCCTCCTCGCGACCACCACGGAGGACGGTTTCCGTCACCGGCTGTGGTCCCTCACCGACCCCGCCGACCTGGCCACGGTCCGGACCGACCTGGCCGGCCAGCAGGCCCTCATCGCCGACGGCCACCACCGCTGGGCCACCTACCGCCGGCTCCGCGCGGAGCACCCCTCCCCCAGTCCCTGGGACGACGGCCTGGTGCTCCTGGTCGACACGGCCCGGTACCCGCTGCGTGTCCGTGCGATCCACCGCCTGCTGCACGGCCTGCCCGTCGCGGACGCGCTGGCCGCCCTCCACGGCCTGTTCCGGGTCCGCCGCGTGGACGCCCCGCTGCCGGACGCCATGGAGGTACTGGCCGAGGCGGCCGGCGCGGGCAACGCCTTCCTGCTGGCCGGTGACGGCACCTTCCACCTCGTCGACCGCCCGGACCCGGATCTGCTGGCCCGCACCGTCCCCGGCGACCGCCCGGCGGCCTGGCGCACCCTGGACGCCACGGTCCTGCACTCCACGCTCCTGAAGCAGGTGTGGCGCATCCCCGAGGACTCCCCGGCCCATATCGCCTACATTCACGACACGGCCGCGACCGTCGAGAAGGCGGAACGCGACGGCGGTACGGCGGTACTGCTGCACCCGGTCCGTGAGGAGGTCGTCCGCGACCTCGCCCGCCAGGGCGTGACGATGCCCCGCAAGTCGACGTCCTTCGGGCCCAAGCCGGCGTCGGGGCTGGTGCTGCGCGCGTTCTGACGGGTGGCTCAGGAACCCGGAACCCGGGAAAGGGAAAGGGGTGGGATTCCCGGTCGGATGAACCGGAGATCCCACCCCTTCGTCCTGCGTCACAGGCGCAAGCCGTCAATCCTTGTCGGCGTCGTTCTCGTCCTTGCTCTCGTCCTTGCTCTCAGAAGCCTCGGCATCGGCATCGGCGTCGATGTCGTCGCTCTCGTCGTCGAGCACGTCCATGAACTCCACGCCGTCCAGTTCGGCCAGCCGGTCCGAAGCGTCCGTGCTGCCGTCCCGGTCGGCCTCCAGGGCCTTCGCGAACCACTCCCGTGCCTCACCGGCCCGTCCGACGGCGAGAAGCACATCTGCGTACGCGTACCTCAGCCGCGCGGTCCACGGCTGCACGGAGTGAGAGGCCAGCTCGGAGCTCTGCAGCGTCACGAGGGCGGCGTCCAGCTGCCCCATGTCACGCCGAGCGCCGGCCGCGACGAGCCGCATCTCGACCTGCCCGGCCTTGTCGAGCTTCTGCACTTCGGGAGCACCGGCCATGTCCAGTGCCTTCTCCGGCCGCCCGATTCCGCGCTCGCAGTCGGCCATGAGAGGCCACAGCTCCACGGTCCCGGTCATCCGCCGCGCCGCCCGGAACTCGGCAAGCGCCTCGGAGTACTTCTGGTTGGCGTAGGCGGCGAAGCCGGCGGCTTCCCGTACGGCGGCGACACGCGACGCCAGCCGCAGAGCCACCTTGGAGTAGCCGTAGGCTTCCTCGGGGTGCTCGTCGATCAGCCGGGCGACCATCACCAGGTTCTTGGCGACATCGTCCGCGAGGGTCTTGGGCAGGCTCTGCAGCTCCTGCCGTACGTCCTTGTCGATCTCCTCGCCCGTGACGTCCTCGGGGATCGGCAGCCGCTTGATGGGCTCGCGGTCCCGGTCGCGCTCCTCACGGAACCGGTCGCCTCCGTACCGGTCGTCGCGCCCGCGGAACCCGCCCGGCCGCCCTCCCCGGTCATCCCGGCGCGGTCCACGCCCACGGTCGTCACGGCCTCGGTCGTCACGGCCCCGGAAGCCACCCCGCTCGCCGCCACGGCTGTCATCACGCCGACCGTAACCCCGGTCGGCACCGCGGTTGTCCTCGCGGCCCCGGAAGCCACCCCGGTCGCCGCCACGGCTGTCGTCACGGCCCCGGTAACCACCGTGCTCCGGCCGGCTGCCACCACGGTCACCCCCACGGTCATCACGCCGGTCATCCCGGCGCCCGTAACCCCGGTCGTCATCCCGACGGAAGCCGGAACGCTCACGCTCACCACCACGGCTGTCGTCCCGACCGCGGAAACCACCGCGCTCGCCGCCACGGCTGTCATCACGACGGAAACCACCCCGATCACCACGGTCGTCACGGCGGAAGCCACCACGATCACGGTCATCGCGGTCGTCCCGACGGAAGCCACCACGATCGTCACGCCCGCGGAAACCACCCCGGTCGGCACCGCGGTTGTCCTCGCGGCCCCGGAAGCCACCCCGGTCGCCGCCACGGCTGTCGTCACGGCCCCGGTAACCACCGTGCTCCGGCCGGCTGCCACCACGGTCGTCCCGACGGTCACCCCCACGGTCGTCACGCCGGTCATCCCGGCGCCCGTAACCCCGGTCGTCATCCCGACGGAAGCCGGAACGCTCACGCTCACCACCACGGCTGTCGTCCCTACGGTCGTCCCGACCGCGGAAACCACCCCGGTCGGCACCGCGGTTGTCCTCGCGGCCCCGGAAGCCACCCCGGTCGCCGCCACGGCTGTCGTCACGGCCCCGGTAACCGCCGCGCTCCGGCCGGCTGCCACCACGGTCGTCCCGACGGTCACCCCCACGGTCGTCACGCCGGTCATCCCGGCGGAAGCCACCACGATCACGGTCATCGCGGTCGTCCCGACGGAAGCCACCACGATCACGGTCATCGCGGTCGTCCCGACGGAAGCCACCACGATCGTCCCGACCGCGGAAACCACCCCGGTCGCCACGGTCGTCATCCCGACGGAAACCACCGCGCTCGCCGCCACGGCTGTCATCGCGGCCCCGGAAGCCGCCGCGCTCCGGCCGGCTGCCACCACGGTCGTCCCGACGGAACCCACGGTCACGGTCTCCGTCCCTGCGGCCCCCGCGGTCATGGTCACTGGACCGACGCGGGCCTCCTTGCTGACCGCCACGGTCCGAACGGTCACCACTGTCCCGTCGCCGCTGGTCGCGCTCCGGTCGATCATCGGGAGAGTTGGTGGACATGGGTAACTCCTGTCTTCGGTACCGCAAGCATTCTCGCGCAGCCGGACCTCCGGCGCGCTCCAGAAATAAAAAAGGACCCTTGGTCCCAGCTGAACGCTGGGACCAAGGGTCCTTCCAAAGATTGTTCGGCGGCGTCCTACTCTCCCACAGGGTCCCCCCTGCAGTACCATCGGCGCTATAAGGCTTAGCTTCCGGGTTCGGAATGTAACCGGGCGTTTCCCCTACGCTATGACCACCGAAACCCTAATGGTTTCGAGCGAACAAGCACACTCTTCTATTGTGTTCTGCTCAAAGCCGACAACAGTCGTTGTCTCAGAACTGACACAGTGGACGCGAGCAACTGAGGACAAGCCCTCGGCCTATTAGTACCGGTCAACTCCACACCTTACGGCGCTTCCATATCCGGCCTATCAACCCAGTCGTCTACTGGGAGCCTTACCCCATCAAGTGGGTGGGAGCCCTCATCTCGAAGCAGGCTTCCCGCTTAGATGCTTTCAGCGGTTATCCCTCCCGAACGTAGCCAACCAGCCATGCCCTTGGCAGGACAACTGGCACACCAGAGGTTCGTCCGTCCCGGTCCTCTCGTACTAGGGACAGCCCTTCTCAAGACTCCTGCGCGCGCAGCGGATAGGGACCGAACTGTCTCACGACGTTCTAAACCCAGCTCGCGTACCGCTTTAATGGGCGAACAGCCCAACCCTTGGGACCGACTCCAGCCCCAGGATGCGACGAGCCGACATCGAGGTGCCAAACCATCCCGTCGATATGGACTCTTGGGGAAGATCAGCCTGTTATCCCCGGGGTACCTTTTATCCGTTGAGCGACGGCGCTTCCACAAGCCACCGCCGGATCACTAGTCCCGACTTTCGTCCCTGCTCGACCCGTCGGTCTCACAGTCAAGCTCCCTTGTGCACTTACACTCACCACCTGATTGCCAACCAGGCTGAGGGAACCTTTGGGCGCCTCCGTTACTCTTTAGGAGGCAACCGCCCCAGTTAAACTACCCATCAGACACTGTCCCTGATCCGGATCACGGACCCAGGTTAGACATCCAGCACGACCAGACTGGTATTTCAACGACGACTCCCCCACCACTGGCGTGGCGGGCTCACAGTCTCCCAGCTATCCTACACAAGCCGAACCGAACACCAATATCAAACTGTAGTAAAGGTCCCGGGGTCTTTCCGTCCTGCTGCGCGAAACGAGCATCTTTACTCGTAGTGCAATTTCACCGGGCCTATGGTTGAGACAGTCGAGAAGTCGTTACGCCATTCGTGCAGGTCGGAACTTACCCGACAAGGAATTTCGCTACCTTAGGATGGTTATAGTTACCACCGCCGTTTACTGGCGCTTAAGTTCTCAGCTTCGCCCCACCGAAATGGAGCTGACCGGTCCCCTTAACGTTCCAGCACCGGGCAGGCGTCAGTCCGTATACCTCGCCTTACGGCTTCGCACGGACCTGTGTTTTTAGTAAACAGTCGCTTCTCGCTGGTCTCTGCGGCCACCCCCAGCTCACACTGCAAGAGTGCTCACCGGTGATGGCCCCCCTTCTCCCGAAGTTACGGGGGCATTTTGCCGAGTTCCTTAACCATAGTTCACCCGAACGCCTCGGTATTCTCTACCTGACCACCTGAGTCGGTTTAGGGTACGGGCCGCCATGAAACTCGCTAGAGGCTTTTCTCGACAGCATAGGATCATCCACTTCGCCACAATCGGCTCGGCATCGGGTCTCACCCTGGATGAGTGGCGGATTTGCCTACCACTCGGGCTACACCCTTACCCCGGGACAACCACCGCCCGGGCTGGACTGCCTTCCTGCGTCACCCCATCACTCACCTACTGCAGGTCTGGTCCGTCGGCTCCACCACTCCCCTCAACTCCGAAGAGATCGGGGCGGCTTCACGGACTTAGCATCGCCTGGTTCGATGTCTTGCGCTTCACAGCGGGTACCGGAATATCAACCGGTTGTCCATCGACTACGCCTGTCGGCCTCGCCTTAGGTCCCGACTTACCCTGGGCAGATCAGCTTGACCCAGGAACCCTTGGTCAATCGGCGCACACGTTTCTCACGTGTGTATCGCTACTCATGCCTGCATTCTCACTCGTGAACCGTCCACAACTCGCTTCCGCGGCTGCTTCACCCGGCACACGACGCTCCCCTACCCATCACGATCCCCGTTGGGGGTTGATATCGCAATGACACGACTTCGGCGGTACGCTTGAGCCCCGCTACATTGTCGGCGCGGAATCACTAGACCAGTGAGCTATTACGCACTCTTTCAAGGATGGCTGCTTCTAAGCCAACCTCCTGGTTGTCTGTGCGACTCCACATCCTTTCCCACTTAGCGTACGCTTGGGGGCCTTAGTCGATGCTCTGGGCTGTTTCCCTCTCGACCATGGAGCTTATCCCCCACGGTCTCACTGCCGCGCTCTCACTTACCGGCATTCGGAGTTTGGCTAAGGTCAGTAACCCGGTAGGGCCCATCGCCTATCCAGTGCTCTACCTCCGGCAAGAAACACGCGACGCTGCACCTAAATGCATTTCGGGGAGAACCAGCTATCACGGAGTTTGATTGGCCTTTCACCCCTAACCACAGGTCATCCCCCAGGTTTTCAACCCTGGTGGGTTCGGTCCTCCACGAAGTCTTACCTCCGCTTCAACCTGCCCATGGCTAGATCACTCCGCTTCGGGTCTTGAGCGTGCTACTGAAGCGCCCTGTTCGGACTCGCTTTCGCTACGGCTTCCCCACCCGGGTTAACCTCGCAACACACCGCAAACTCGCAGGCTCATTCTTCAAAAGGCACGCAGTCACGACATGCAGGCAAGCCTGCATGCGACGCTCCCACGGCTTGTAGGCACACGGTTTCAGGTACTATTTCACTCCGCTCCCGCGGTACTTTTCACCATTCCCTCACGGTACTGTCCGCTATCGGTCACCAGGGAATATTTAGGCTTGACGGGTGGTCCCGCCGGATTCACACGGGATTTCTCGGGCCCCGTGCTACTTGGGTGTCTCTCCAACGAGCCGCTGACGTTTCGACTACGGGGGTCTTACCCTCTGCGCCGGACCTTTCGCATGTCCTTCGTCTACCTCAGCGGTTTCTGACTCGTCCTGTTGCCGGCAGACAACAGAAGAGAGATCCCACAACCCCGTATGCGCAACCCCTGCCGGGTCTCACACGCATACGGTTTGGCCTCGTCCGGTTTCGCTCGCCACTACTCCCGGAATCACGGTTGTTTTCTCTTCCTGCGGGTACTGAGATGTTTCACTTCCCCGCGTTCCCTCCGCTTGCCCTATGTGTTCAGGCAAGGGTGACAGCCCATGACGACTGCCGGGTTTCCCCATTCGGAAACCCCCGGATCACAGCCTGGTTGACGGCTCCCCGGGGACTATCGTGGCCTCCCACGTCCTTCATCGGTTCCTGGTGCCAAGGCATCCACCGTGCGCCCTTAAAAACTTGGCCACAGATGCTCGCGTCCACTGTGCAGTTCTCAAACAACGACCAACCACCCGTCACCCCACTGGAGATCCAGTGAGTACACCGGGGCCGGCAACTGAGGGTTCGTTCCCTCAGACACCCAACAGCGTGCCCGGCCCGGCCCCGTCCGGTGATCATGCGTTCCACGCCCCGAAGGACAGTACTGGCAGCCACCGGCCCGAGATCCGGACCGACTAATCAACGTTCCACCCATGAGCTGACCACCGCCGGACGTGTGCCGGCGTAGTGGCTCTGGCCGCCTTGCGGCAGCTAGATGCTCCTTAGAAAGGAGGTGATCCAGCCGCACCTTCCGGTACGGCTACCTTGTTACGACTTCGTCCCAATCGCCAGTCCCACCTTCGACGGCTCCCTCCCGCAAGGGGTTGGGCCACCGGCTTCGGGTGTTACCGACTTTCGTGACGTGACGGGCGGTGTGTACAAGGCCCGGGAACGTATTCACCGCAGCGATGCTGATCTGCGATTACTAGCAACTCCGACTTCATGGGGTCGAGTTGCAGACCCCAATCCGAACTGAGACCGGCTTTTTGAGATTCGCTCCACCTCGCGGTATCGCAGCTCATTGTACCGGCCATTGTAGCACGTGTGCAGCCCAAGACATAAGGGGCATGATGACTTGACGTCGTCCCCACCTTCCTCCGAGTTGACCCCGGCGGTCTCCCGTGAGTCCCCACCACCCCCGAAGGGACGTGCTGGCAACACGGGACAAGGGTTGCGCTCGTTGCGGGACTTAACCCAACATCTCACGACACGAGCTGACGACAGCCATGCACCACCTGTACACCGACCACAAGGGGGCACCTGTCTCCAGGTGTTTCCGGTGTATGTCAAGCCTTGGTAAGGTTCTTCGCGTTGCGTCGAATTAAGCCACATGCTCCGCTGCTTGTGCGGGCCCCCGTCAATTCCTTTGAGTTTTAGCCTTGCGGCCGTACTCCCCAGGCGGGGCACTTAATGCGTTAGCTGCGGCGCGGACGACGTGGAATGTCGCCCACACCTAGTGCCCACCGTTTACGGCGTGGACTACCAGGGTATCTAATCCTGTTCGCTCCCCACGCTTTCGCTCCTCAGCGTCAGTGTCGGCCCAGAGATCCGCCTTCGCCACCGGTGTTCCTCCTGATATCTGCGCATTTCACCGCTACACCAGGAATTCCGATCTCCCCTACCGAACTCTAGCCTGCCCGTATCGACTGCAGACCCGGGGTTGAGCCCCGGGCTTTCACAATTGACGCGACAGGCCGCCTACGAGCTCTTTACGCCCAATAATTCCGGACAACGCTCGCGCCCTACGTATTACCGCGGCTGCTGGCACGTAGTTAGCCGGCGCTTCTTCTGCAGGTACCGTCACTTGCGCTTCTTCCCTGCTGAAAGAGGTTTACAACCCGAAGGCCGTCGTCCCTCACGCGGCGTCGCTGCATCAGGCTTGCGCCCATTGTGCAATATTCCCCACTGCTGCCTCCCGTAGGAGTCTGGGCCGTGTCTCAGTCCCAGTGTGGCCGGTCGCCCTCTCAGGCCGGCTACCCGTCGTCGCCTTGGTGAGCCGTTACCTCACCAACCAGCTGATAGGCCGCGGGCTCATCCTGCACCGCCGGAGCTTTCCGTTTCCGCAGATGCCTGCGGAGACGGGTATCCGGTATTAGACCCCGTTTCCAGGGCTTGTCCCGAAGTGCAGGGCAGATTGCCCACGTGTTACTCACCCGTTCGCCACTAATCCGCCCCGAGGGGCTTCATCGTTCGACTTGCATGTGTTAAGCACGCCGCCAGCGTTCGTCCTGAGCCAGGATCAAACTCTCCGTGAATGCTTCCCGGTGATCCGGGGACACCACGGGAGCGGAACCGCCGGAGGAATGATCCGGCGGTTCACAGCGTCCTCGCTGTGTGTTTCAAAGGAACCGCGTCCCGGCCGGAGGCCGGAGACGGGGTATCAACATATCTGGCGTTGATTTTTGGCACGCTGTTGAGTTCTCAAGGAACGGACGCTTCCTTTGTACTCACCCTGGCGGGTTTTCCTCCGGGCGCTTCCCTTCGGTCTTGCGTTTCCGACTCTATCAGATCTTTCCGGTCCGATTTCCTCGGGGTTTCGCCTTCCGGGTCTGCGCTTTTCGCGTTTCCCTTTCCGGCGGCTCCGACTCTATCAGGTCCTTTTCTTCGACCTGACCCCCAGTCAGCGGGGTATGCCGCCAGCTTAAGGGCTTTCACCCCTCGGCCTTTCGACATTCACCACGTTAGCCGATTCCCTCGCTCGATTCATAATCGGGCTTGCGGGTTCGAAATTCAGGCATGCGAGCACGATGAATTCGACCCCGCTGAGGGGCGATCTTGAGTAGTGGGTTGGCCGCTCCGGCTGCAGGCGATTGCCGTACCCGGTTCAGCGGCTCGGGCCACGTTACGCGTCTTCCAGTGGAGAGTCAACTCCTTCGACGCTTCGGGACATGGGCCCGATACGGACTCACCGTCGGGTCGTCGGCGCCCCAGAAGCGCCCGGGGTGTGTGGCGCCCTCGCCCGAGACTCCGGTGCGCGGGCCGTTGCACACCTGGCCGGAGGGGACCGCGGCGCCGGCGAGCATCCTCAGCGGGGTGTCCTCGGAGGTACAGGCGTCCGTACCGCCCAGGGAACGGTCCACTCCCAGGGCCGTTGCCAGGCGGGCCGGGCCTTTGGCCGGTTCCTTGTCGTTGCGGGCCGAGAGCCGGCGGGTGCGGGCGAGCTCGGCGCCCTCGACGATCCCACCTGCACGCAGCGGCACCCCGCTCGCCCGTTCCTCGGGCCCGCACACCAGGTTCATGCAGAACCACATGCTGTAGGTGAAACTTCAAGCACGCGCCGCGCTCGCGAACGATCACGCATCTTCTGGATCCAACTTCCGCGCCGGCTCACCGGCGAGCCGTGAACGAGGCGCACAGCGGCTCAGGCTCCGGCGGACGGTTTGGCTCTCGGGCTCAGTCGGTAAGCCGAGACCGTTGGGTCGCCGGCGAGGTAGAACCGGTGTTGCCAGTCGTGGGCCTTGCTCACGCCTACCCGAGGACCGACCTGGATGAGTGCGGCAGGTACCGACTCGCCCCCGGACAACACGACCGAGGTACCTGTCAGGAGGTCTGCGCCGTTGTGCTCCGCCGTGATGCCGAGTGCCTGGCAGAAGTTCCCCGGACCTCGGGCGAGCCGTGGGCTCTCGACCTTCTCACCTCGCCGCTTGCGTGCCAGGTCTTCCCCCTCGATGACCCTGCCGGCCCGGATGAGGACAGCCGAGGCGATGCCGTCCGTCCCGGTGACGATGTTGGCGCACCAGTGGAGGCCGTGGGACCGGTAGACGTACAGGTGTCCGGCGGGTCCGAACATGACGGCGTTACGGGCTGTCTGGCCCCGGTAGGCATGGGAAGCCGGGTCAGCTGCACCGGAGTACGCCTCGGTCTCCGTGATCGCGATGCTCACGGTTCCCTCGAGGGTCTTGCAGGTGAGGACGCTCCCGAGCAGTTGGGGGGCGACCTCTTCGGCAGGATGGGCGAGGAGGTCCACGTTCATGCGGACCGCCTTGACATGCCGTAGGTGAAGTACACGTATAGGTGACCGGGAGGACCGAACATCACGCTGTTGCGGGGGGTGCGCCCCCGATAGGCGTGGGAACCGGGACCGTTGGAGCCGTCGTAGGCCTCGACCTCGGTCAGGCGGAGGGCGATCGGACCGTCCGGGGTGGCGCGCACGACGATGCGGCCGAGCAGGTCGGGGGCGACTTCGAGGACAGGGCGGTCGAAGAACTCCCTGGGCAGGGGCGTACGGTCAGGGGTCGCGATCATGGCGTCCGAGCGTACTCCTGCCGGGGTGCTGCCGTGGGGTGGTCAGCGGACGCCGTGCTTGCACGGGTGACGGACACGGAACCGGCCGGGGCCGGATCGCGTTGTTAGGGATCGAAGGTCCACGCGTGGCAACGACGCGATAGAGGACGACAAGGGGAGAGACATGGCGTTCAAGAAGCTGCTCGCGAGCCTGGGAGCCGGCGGGGCTTCGGTCGAGACGGTGCTGCACGAGGACAACGTCGTTCCGGGTGGGGTCGTCCAGGGTGAGGTGCGCATCCAGGGCGGGTCCGTGAACCAGCGGATCGAGGGTCTGTCGGTCGGGCTGCAGGCCAAGGTCGAGGTGGAGAGCGGCGACGAGGAGTACAAGCAGAACATCGAGTTCACCAAGTCGCGGCTCGGCGGCGCCTTCGAGCTCCAGGCGGGTGCGGTGCACGCGGTGCCGTTCGGGCTGGAGATCCCGTGGGAGACGCCGATCACGATGATCGACGGGCAGTCGCTGCGCGGGATGAACATCGGTGTGACCACGGAGCTGGCGATCGCGCGGGCCGTGGACTCGGGTGACCTGGACCCGATCAACGTGCACCCGCTGCCGGCGCAGAAGGCGATCCTGGACGCGTTCATCCAGTTGGGCTTCCGGTTCAAGAGCGCGGACATGGAGCGCGGGCATGTCCGCGGGACGCGTCAGCGGCTGCCGTTCTACCAGGAGATCGAGTTCTTCCCGCCGCAGCAGTACCGGGGGCTGCACCAGGTCGAGCTGACCTTCGTGGCCGACGAGCAGGCGATGGACGTCGTGCTGGAGATGGACAAGAAGCCCGGTCTGTTCAGTGAGGGCAGCGACACGTTCCGGTCGTTCCAGATGGGGCTGAACGACTACCAGGGCACGGACTGGGCGGCGTACCTCAACCAGTGGCTGTCGGAGGTCGGCAGCAAGCGCAACTGGTTCTAGGCTCGGCTGCGACCGAACGCAGTCGATCAGGAGGTACCGAGGTGACCGAGTTCGAGCGACGTCCGCTCCCCCATGACTTCCACCCGCCCGTGCCGTCGTTCACGGTGACGAGCGAGGACGTCGAGGAGGGCGCGACGCTCCGGGACGCCCAGGTGCAGGCGGGCGGCAACACGTCGCCGCAGCTGCGCTGGTCGGGCTTCCCGCCGGAGACCAGGAGCTTCGCCGTGACCTGCTACGACCCGGACGCCCCGACGGGCAGCGGGTTCTGGCACTGGGTGGCGTTCGACATCCCGGCCTCGGTGACCGAGCTGCCGGCCGGTGCGGGCGGCGGCCGGTTCGAAGGGCTGCCCGAGGGCGTGGTGCAGGCGCGCAACGACTACGGCACCAAGGACTTCGGCGGGGCCGCGCCGCCTCCCGGGGACGGGCCGCACCGGTACGTGTTCACGGTGTACGCCGTGGATCAGGAGAAGCTCGGCCCGGACTCGGACGCCTCGCCCGCCGTGGTGGGCTTCAATCTGCGGTTCCACACGCTCGCGCGGGCCCAGCTGATCGGTGAGTACGAGGTGCCCGCCGGCTCCTGAGTCGATCCCGGCGTTCACGGAACGTTTGCCCGCCCCTGGTCTTGGAATTGATCAGGGGCGGGCATCTTTGTTGCCGGGGGCGCGGGGGTCGCCTCCCGTCGAAGCAGCAGATATTGCGTTGTCCATCCCGGCGTGCCCGGCCAGAGTTGATCCCAGCCCGCCGAGGGGTGGGCCGGTGCACACGGGAGGTGGGCTGGTATGCGGGACACGCTGGTACTGAACGCGAGCTTCGAGCCGCTGTCGACGGTGACGCTGAACCGAGCCGTCGTTCTGGTGCTCCAGGACAAGGCGGTCGTCGAGCAGGCCCACCCCGAACTGCGGATGCGGGGGGCCGAGGTCGACATACCGGTGCCACGGGTGATCAGGCTCTGCCACTACGTCAGGGTGCCGTTCCGAAGACGGGCGCCGTGGTCGAGGCGGGGTGTGCTGGTGCGGGACCGGCACCGGTGCGCGTACTGCGGGCGGCGGGGCACCACCGTCGACCACGTGGTACCGCGGTCGCACGGTGGGCAGGACACCTGGCTGAACACGGTGGCCTCGTGTGCGGAGGACAACCACCGCAAGGCGAACCGGACTCCGGAGCAGGCGGGGATGCCACTGCTGCGGCAGCCGTTCGAGCCGACGCCGGCGGACGCGATGCTGCTCACGCTGGCGAAAGACGATCTCGAGGCGCTGCCGGACTGGCTGGCGCTGGACGCGGCGTGAGGATTTCGCCGTAGCGGCCTGGGGTTCCCGGCTGCGGGCTGTGCGGGGCTGATCGCGCCCACGTCGCGGAGCCGCGCATCGGACAGGTGCGGAAAGGGCCGTCAGTCGATGGAGGGCTTCTCACGGCGTTCCGTGGCACCGCCGGAGGTGCCGTTGCCGCCCGAATTGCCGCCCAGGCCGCCGAAGTTGCCCATGGCGCCGGAGAGTCCCTTGAGCGCGTCGCCGATCTCGCTGGGGACGATCCAGAGCTTGTTGGCGTCGCCCTCCGCGATCTTCGGGAGCATCTGGAGGTACTGGTAGGAGAGCAGCTTCTGGTCGGGGTCGCCCGCGTGGATCGCCTCGAAGACCGTACGGACGGCCTGGGCCTCGCCCTCGGCCCGGAGGGCGGCGGCCTTGGCCTCGCCCTCGGCGCGCAGGATCTGGGACTGCTTCTCGCCCTCGGCGCGCAGGATCTCGGACTGCCGGACGCCTTCGGCCTGGAGGATCGCGGCACGCTTGTCGCGGTCGGCGCGCATCTGCTTCTCCATCGAGTCCTGGATGGAGGTGGGCGGCTCGATCGCCTTGAGTTCGACGCGGTTGACGCGGATGCCCCACTTGCCGGTGGCTTCGTCGAGGACGCCGCGCAGGGCCGCGTTGATCTCCTCGCGGGAGGTCAGGGTGCGCTCGAGGTCCATGCCGCCGATGATGTTGCGCAGGGTGGTGACGGTGAGCTGCTCGATCGCCTGGATGTAGCTGGCGACCTCGTAGGTCGCGGCCCGTGCGTCGGTCACCTGGTAGTAGATGACGGTGTCGATGTTGACGACCAGGTTGTCCTGGGTGATCACCGGCTGCGGAGGGAACGGGACGACCTGTTCGCGCAGGTCGATCCGGTTGCGGATGGTGTCGATGAACGGGACGACGATGTTGAGACCCGCGTTGAGTGTGCGGGTGTAGCGGCCGAAGCGCTCGACGATGGCGGCGCTGGCCTGCGGGATGACTTGGATCGTCTTGATCAGGGCGATGAAGACCAACACCACCAGGATGATCAGAACGATGATGATCGGTTGCATCGTCGGTTTCCCGAACCCTTCTTCGCCTCGGCGTCTTCGTCAGATCCTGTGCCGGTTACGGATCTTGCTGTCGAGTCTGACAGAACGTCGTGCAACTCGGTGGCCGTTCGGCTCAGTTGTTGTCCTGTGTGAGCCGGTCGTGCGGGATCACATGACGATCGCCGTGGCTCCCTCGATCTCCACGACGTCCACTTCCTGGCCCGCTTCGTAGACGCGGGCCGCGTCGAGGGAGCGTGCCGACCAGATCTCGCCGGCCAGCTTGATCCGGCCGCCGGAGCCGTCGACCCGTTCCAGCACGACGGCCTGCTTGCCCTTCAGGGCGTCGACGCCGCTGGCGAGATGGGGTCGTTGTACGCGTTGTCTTTTCGCGATGGGGCGTACGACGGCGATGAGGGCGGTCGAGACGACGGCGAAGACCACGACCTGGGCCACGGCGCCGCCGCCGAGCATTCCGGAGACCATCGCCGCGGCGACGGCGCCCACCGCGAGCATGCCGAGTTCGGGCATCGCGGTGATCACCAGCGCGATGCCGAGTACCGCCGCGCCGATCAGCCACCACAGCCACGCATCGATGTCCACAGGGGCATGGTAGGACCGCGGACCCGGTCACCGACAGGGCGCCGGGGCATTCCAAAGGGTCTTGCGGGCCCGGTTTCTGAGTGGACGGAATCCCCCCGGCCGGGTTCAGGCCATCGGGAGGCCCTGTGCGGTCCAGCGGTCGCCGACCTGCTCCACGACGAGCGGGAGGCCGAAGCAGAGGGAGAGGTTGCGGGAGGTGAGTTCGAGCTCCAGCGGGCCGGCGGCCAGGATCTGGCCCTGGCGGATCATCAGGACGTGGGTGAAGCCGGGGGCGATCTCCTCGACGTGGTGCGTGACCATGATCATGGAGGGGGCGATCGGGTCGCGGGCGAGGCGGCCGAGACGGCGTACGAGGTCCTCACGGCCGCCCAGGTCGAGGCCGGCGGCGGGCTCGTCGAGGAGCAGCAGTTCGGGGTCGGTCATCAGCGCGCGGGCGATGAGGGTGCGCTTGCGCTCGCCCTCGGAGAGGGTGCCGAACCTGCGGTCGACGAATTCGGACATGCCGAGGCGGTCGAGGAAGGCGCGGGCGCGCTGTTCGTCGATGTCCTCGTACTCCTCCTGCCAGCCGGCGGTCATCCCGTAGGCGGCGGTCAGCACGGTCTGCAGGACCGTCTGGTTCTTGGGGAGCTTGTCGGCCATGCCATTGCCGGCGATGCCGATGCGCGGGCGCAGTTCGAAGACGTCGATGCCGGGGGCGCCGAGGGTCTCGCCGAGGATGGTGGCGGTGCCCTTGCTCGGGAACAGGTAACTGGAGGCGATATTCAGCAGGGTGGTCTTCCCGGCGCCGTTGGGACCGAGGATGACCCAGCGCTCGCCCTCCTTCACCGACCAGGAGACCTGGTCCACCAGAGCCCGGCCCTCGCGGACCACGGATACGTCCTGAAGCTCCAGAACATCGCTCATGAGCGCGTTGTCTCCCCTTGCAGTGTGGCCGGGTTCTCGGCTCTGTCGTACGCCTGTGGTCGGTCCGCCGCGCCCGTGGGCGCGGCCCTCCATGAAATCTACGCCACCGGTCGGCCCGGACATCCCCTCGGTCCTGTCCTTAGGGTGGAGGCATGCTCTCGGAACCACGTTCAGGACGCCTCGCCTCTTGGGGAAATGCCCTCATTGCCGGTCTTGTCTCGCCGGACGACGCCGTGCTCGCCATCGTCGGTGAGGACGCGGTGCACCGGGTGGAGGGGGTGCCGGGCGAGTCCGCGCCGGTGGGTCTCACGCTGGCGCTGGGGCGGCTGCGGACGCTCGGGGTGACCGGGCTGCGGGTCGCGCTGCCCATGCCGGGGCATCCACTGGGGCTGAGCGGGCCGCCGGAGTTCAACGCGCGGGCGCTGGAGGCCGGGGAGGCGGTGGTCGGTCACGGGGCCGCCTTCGGGCTGGTGCCGCAGGTGCGGGAGGCCGGGCCCGCGGGTGATCTGCATGTGGAGGTCGTCTGGCACTGCCTGGCGGTGCGGGAGGCGCCGCCCGCCGACGTGCCCTCGCTCGGCGAGGCGGAGCGGGAACTGGCGGAGTCGCTCAGGGAGGCGACCGAGGTGCTGACGCGGCTGGACGTGGCCGGCTCGGGTCCGGTGGCCGAGGCGGCGATCGACGCGTACCGGGCCCGGGCGGAGCCGGGCCGTGAGGTGCTGGCGCCGGGATATCCGCCGCGAGCGGTGCGGGTGCTGGAGCTGGCGCGGCGGGTGGGGACGCTGGTCTCGCTGGCCGGTGCGAACGGGCACGGGGGCGCGGTGAGCGCGTCGGAGATGGCGGCGCGCGGGGAGGCCCTGCGGCCGGTGGAGCGAACGGCCCGGCGGGCGCAGGTCGCGGCGTACAACTCCGTGGTCGAGGAACGGGAGCGGGGGGTCCGGTGAGTCCCGGTCCCCCGCGGTGACCGGTGTGGGCAGGCCGAGCGGCCTCCCGGGTGGGGCCGGGAGGCCGGGGGCGTCACCGGTGGGCTGACGGGCGTCAGCCGTTGACGGCCACGTTGCCGAAGGCGGGGTTCAGCAGGCCGATCACGTTGACGCTGTTGCCGGACACGTTGACCGGGACGTCGACCGGGACCTGGATGACGTTGCCCGAGACGACGCCCGGGGAGCCCGCGGCCGTGCCGCCGGCGTACGCGCCGTCGGTGGCGGAGGCCATGCCCGTACCGGCGGCGAGCAGACCGCCGGCCATCATCGTCACGGCCGCTGCCTTCTTCAGGTTCTTCACTTTCCGAGCCCTCCTCGCGGTCACCGCGGCAGGCGCCGCGGTACGCACTGGAGAACGGCGGAAGGCCGAAGAAGGATGCGCCATCCGGGGGACATTCCCACTACGGTATGAATCTCGCACCGGAGGGGAACCATCCGCCCGGCCCGGTACGTCACGGGCCGGCCTCCCCCGGCTCACCGCTCACCTGCTCGGGTGCTCAGCCGCTCAGGCCGTGGCGCACCGCCCACAGGGCGGCCTGAGTACGGTCCGCCAGGTCGAGCTTCATCAGGATGTTCGAGACATGCGTCTTCACGGTCTTCTCGGAGAGGACCAGGGCGCGGGCGATCTCCCGGTTGGAGCGGCCGTCCGCTATGAGGCCGAGCACCTCGCGCTCCCGCTCCGTGAGCGAGCCGGCCCGGCCCTGGCCGGAGTGGGTCTCCTCCTGGGCCAGCAGGGCGCCGGCGACCTCGGCCTGGAGCAGGACGTGTCCGGCGTGCACCGAGCGGATGGCTCCGGCGAGCGCGTCGGGGTCGATGTCCTTGTACACGTATCCGGCGGCGCCCGCGCGCAGGGCCGGGACCACGGTGCGCTGCTCGGTGAAGCTGGTGACGACCAGCACGCGCGCGGGATGGTCCAGTTCGCGGAGCCTGCGCAGGGCCGCCACGCCGTCCATGCCCGGCATCCTGACGTCCATCAGGATCACGTCGGGCCGCAGCTCCCCGGCGAGGGCGACTCCTTCGGCGCCGTCCGCCGCCTCGCCGACGACCTCGATGTCGTCCTGCACCTCCAGAAAGGTGCGCAGCCCCCGGCGGACCACCTGGTGGTCGTCGACGAGCAGCACCCTGATCGCGTCAGCCACCGGGGACCTCCATCTCGATCGTGGTGCCCTCGCCGGGCGCCGATTCCACGGTCAGGCTGCCGCCGACCCCGCTCGCCCGGTCCCGCATGGAGACCAGGCCGAGATGGCGTCCGGCACTGCGGATGATCTGCG
This sequence comes from Streptomyces sp. GDS52, assembly GCF_052246875.1. Taxonomy (NCBI): domain Bacteria; kingdom Bacillati; phylum Actinomycetota; class Actinomycetes; order Kitasatosporales; family Streptomycetaceae; genus Streptomyces; species Streptomyces sp. GDS52. The sequence goes on along the minus strand of NZ_CM125966.1, from coordinate 5,832,771 downwards.
GGTCGAACCCCTTGCCGTCGTCGGTGACCCGCAGCACGGCGCCACTGCCGCGGCGGCCCAGGGTGACGTGGACACGGTCCGCCCCCGAGTGCCGCAGGGCGTTGTGCAGCGCCTCCTGGGCGACGCGCAGCACGGCCTCCTCCTGCGCGGCGGGCAGGGCGCGCGCACCGTGCCCGGCGAAGGTCACCCGCGCGGTGTGGGCGCGGTCGAGGACCTGGATCTGGGTACGGAGGGTGGGGACGAGGCCGTCCTCGTCGAGGGCCGCGGGGCGCAGCTCGACGACCGCGGCGCGCAGTTCGTCGGCGGCCTCGGCCGCCAGGGCGGCCACCTGCTGGAGTTCCCCCTTGGCCCGGGCCGGGTCGCGGTCCACGAGGCGGGCGGCCGCCTGGGCGGTGAGGCGCAGGGAGAACAGCTTCTGGCTGACGGCGTCGTGCAGTTCGTGGGCGAGGCGGGAGCGTTCCTCGGCGATGGTCAGTTCGCGGCTGCGCTCGTAGAGCCGGGCGTTGGTGAGGGCGATCGCCGCGTGCTGGGCCAGGATGCCCAGGACGTCCTCGTCGTCCTGGGTGAACCCGCAGGTGCCCTCGGGTGCGGGACACGGGAGGCCGGAGGGGTTGTGGGGGTCTCCCTCCGCGGGGGTCCGTTTGTTGGCCAGGAACAGGGCGCCGATGACCTCGTCGCCGTCGCGGATGGGCAGGCCCAGGAAGTCGACCAGGTCGGGGTGGGCGCTGGGCCAGCCCTCGAAGCGGGGGTCCTTGCGTACGTCGGCGAGGCGCTGGGGCCCGTCCTCGCGGAGCATCGCGGCGAGGATGCCGTGCTGGCGCGGGAGGGGGCCTATGGCCTTCCACTGGTCGTCGCTGACGCCGTCGACCACGAACTGGGCGAAGCCGCCGTGGTCGTCGGGGACGCCGAGCGCGGCGTACTCCGCGTCGAGCAGTTCGCGGGCCGAGGCGACGATCGTCTTGAGGACGTCGCGCACCTCGAGGTGCCTGCTCATGGCCAGCAACGCGGTGCTCACCGCGGCGAGGCCGGACCGGGGGCCGTGGCTCATGTCCTCACGGTACCGGCGGGCACCGGCGGTACGGATCCGACCAGTGGCGGCGGCGACCTGGACCGGAGGTCCTAGGACCTCCGGTCCGTCCGGAGCGGCCCCGGGTCCTTTCGTGAGCCGGAACGGGACTCGCCACCCCCCTCACACAGGGACTTGCGCCAGCAACTCACGGTGAGGATGACGGTCGTCCGGTGTGAGGCCGGGCATAGGGTGCACATCACGTACGAAGGTGAATAGGAGGGCGATAGCGGACACGTGAGCGGCGAACACAATCCCTTCTGCCCTGTTTTGCTCCCCCCTGATCCACTACCCGGCTTCGTACGTCACACCTTTGCCCAGCCATTTTGCGGCCGCTAAGAATGGCTCTCGTCGCTCAGCGCCGTGGGTTCCGCCCGCGGCGTTCGTGCCGGAGAAAACCCCTGTCCCCCGGACGTCGAGCGACCTCCGCGCTATTCGAAGAGGTCCATCACCCATGTCGAAGAACTTCCTCGCCCGAGGTCACATTCGTGCTCTGAACCGTCGCCACAAGATCGCCGTCGCCGGTGTCGCCGCTCTCGGTGCCGCCGCCATCGTCTTCTCGGCCACGCCGAGCGACGCGTCGACGACCGTCACGAGCGAGGCAGCTCCCACCGCGCAGGTCGCCTACAGCACCGAGCCGATCAAGGACGTCAAGGGCACCGTCACCGACCAGCTCGCCGCCTCGGGCGTGAAGACCGAGCAGATCGCGGCGAAGAAGCAGGCCGCGGCCGACGCCGTCGCCGCGAAGCAGGCCGACGCGGCTGCCGCGGCCGCCGCGAAGGAGCAGGCCGTGAAGGAGCGCGAGGCCACGGAGGCCGCCAACCGCTCCGCTCAGCGGGCCGAGGCCGGCAAGGCCGCCCCGCAGACCTACGGCGACAACCTGGACGGCTGGATCCGCGAGTCCATGGACATCATGAAGAAGCACGGGATCCCGGGTTCGTACGAGGGCATCCACCGCAACATCATCCGGGAGTCCTCCGGCAACCCGGCGGCCATCAACCTCTGGGACATCAACGCCCAGAACGGCATCCCGTCCAAGGGGCTGCTGCAGGTGATCCCGCCGACGTTCGAGGCGTACCACGTCCCGGGCACGCCGAAGGACATCTACGACCCGGTCGCGAACATCACCGCCGCCTGCAACTACGCGGCCGACCGGTACGGCTCCATGGACAACGTCTACAGCGCGTACTGAGGTCGGCGCGGACCTCTTCACGCGGCCTGACGCGCCCGGATACGCCGAAGGGCGGCACCCTCCTGACGGGGTGCCGCCCTTCGGGGCGTACGGCGCGCGAGCGACCGTGCCGGTTGCCTGCGTCACTCGCGTTACTTGCGCATGACCTCGGGCTCGTGGCGGCGCAGGAAGCGGGCCACGAAGAAGCCGCAGATCACGCCGAGGGCGATGAGCGCGCCCATGTCCATGAGCCAGGCCCCCGCCGTGTGCTCCCACAGCGGGTCGGGGTCGCCCGCGGTCTCCGGCGGGCTGATCCGGTTGAAGTCCAGCGTGGCACCGGCGGCGGCGACCGCCCAGCGCGACGGCATCAGGAACGAGAACTGGTTGACGCCGATCGAGCCGTGCAGCGCGAACAGACAGCCGGTGAAGACGACCTGGACGATCGCGAACATCACCAGCAGCGGCATGGTCTTCTCGGCGGTCTTCACCAGCGAGGAGATGATCAGGCCGAACATCATCGAGGTGAAGCCGAGCGCCATGATCGGGATGGACAGCTCCAGCAGCGTGAAGCCGCCGAGCACCAGCCCCTCCTCGGGAAGCTCCCGGCTGGAGAAGCCGATGACGCCGACCATCAGGCCCTGCAGCACGGTGATCATGCCGAGCACGAACACCTTGGACATCAGGTACGCCGAGCGGGACAGGCCGGTCGCGCGCTCCCGCTCGTAGATGACCCGTTCCTTGATCAGCTCACGTACGGAGTTCGCGGCACCGGCGAAGCAGGCGCCGACCGCGAGGATCAGCAGGACCGTGGTCGCCGTGCCGTTCGGGATGATCCGGCCGGTCTGCGGGTCGGGCGGGTTCGGCAGCAGACCCCTGTCGGCGTCGATGAGCAGGCTGACCGCGCCGAGGACGGCCGGCAGGATCACCGTCAGGGCGAGGAACCCCTTGTCGGAGACGATCACCGAGATGTAGCGGCGCACCAGTGTGGTGAACTGCGACATCCAGCTCTGCGGCTTCGGCGGCTTCATCGCCTGCATCGCCGGGACCTGTACGGACTGCGGCGCGACCGCGTCGATGTCCGCCGCGTACATCTGGTAGTGCTGCGAGCCCTTCCAGCGGCCCGCCCAGTCGTAGTCGCGGTAGTTCTCGAAGGCGGAGAAGACGTCGGCCCAGGTGTCGTAGCCGAAGAAGTTCAGCGCCTCCTCGGGCGGACCGAAGTAGGCGACCGATCCCCCGGGCGCCATCACCAGGAGCTTGTCGCAGATCGCCAGCTCGGCCACCGAGTGGGTGACGACGAGGACGGTGCGCCCGTCGTCGGCGAGCCCGCGCAGCAGCTGCATGACATCGCGGTCCATGCCCGGGTCGAGACCCGAGGTCGGCTCGTCGAGGAAGATCAGCGACGGCTTGGTGAGCAGTTCCAGCGCCACCGAGACCCGCTTGCGCTGGCCGCCGGAGAGCGACGTGACCTTCTTGTCCTTGTGGATGTCCAGCTTCAGCTCGCCCAGCACCTCGTCGATGCGGGCGTTGCGCTCGGCGGCCGTGGTGTCGGCCGGGAAGCGGAGCTTGGCCGCGTACCCGAGGGCCTTCTTGACGGTCAGCTCCTTGTGCAGGATGTCGTCCTGCGGGACCAGACCGATGCGCTGGCGCAGTTCGGCGAACTGCTTGTAGAGGTTCCGGTTGTCGTAGAGGACCTCGCCCTGGTTTGCGGGCCGGTACCCGGTGAGCGCCTTGAGCAGGGTGGACTTGCCGGAGCCGGAGGGGCCGATGACCGCGATCAGCGACTTCTCCGGGACGCCGAAGGAGACGTCCTTGAGGATCTGCTTGCCGCCGTCGACCGTGACGGTGAGGTGGCGGGCCGAGAAGGACACCTCACCGGTGTCGACGAACTCCTCGAGCCGGTCGCCGACGATCCGGAACGTCGAGTGGCCGACGCCCACGATGTCGGCCGGGCTGAGCAGCTGCGTGCCGCCCTTGGCGATCGGCATACCGTTGACGTAGGTGCCGTTGTGCGAGCCCAGGTCGCGGATCTCCATGCGGCCGTCGGGCGTCGAGTGGAACTCGGCGTGGTTCCGGGAGACCTGCAGGTCGGAGACGACCAGGTCGTTCTCCAGGGCACGGCCGATGCGCATCACGCGGCCGAACGAGAACTGGTGGAACGTGGTCGGGCTGCGGTCGCCGTACACCGGCGGTGCCCCCGCCGCGCCACCGGGGCCCTGCTGCTGCGGTACGTACGGCGCGGACTGCTGCTGCGGCACCGACTGCTGCTGCGCCTGTGCCTGTTGCTGCTGCCAGCCGGCCTGCGCGGACTGCTGCTGATACATCTCCTGCTGCCCCTGCTGGACCCAGCCCGGGACCGCCCCCTGCACTCCCTGCGCCGCGTACGGCTGCTGCTGCGGCGAGGCGGCCTGGGCCCCGGCGCCGGACACACCGGACAGGGTCACTCGCGGCCCGTCGGTCGCGTTGCCCAGGTTCAGCGCCGTATCGGAGCCGATCTCCAGGTGACGGACCCGCTGCCCCTGCGCGAACGTGCCGTTGGTGCTGCCATGGTCCTCGACGACCCAATGATGGCCGTTGAAGCTGATCGTGACGTGTCGCCAGGACACCCTGGCGTCGTCCACCACGACATCCCCCTGCGGATCGCGTCCCAGGGTGTAGGACCTGGACGGATCGAGCGTCCAGGTCCGTCCGTTTGTTTCCAGTACGAGTTCCGGCACTCCATGCCCCACTGAGTTGTCCCCCGAATTTCCCCCGTCGCAGGGAGTCTAGGGATGTCGAACATCGGGGGGAACTATTTCAGGCTCGGCCGCCGAACCGGAAGCCGGGCCATGGGAAGGGGGCTCGCGGGCGCTTTCCGTGCTCCCGTCGACGGGGTTGAAACCGGGCCGGGGAGTGGTAATCCACCCGAGGGGGACATGCGCGGCCACCGTGTGCCGCGCCGCGGGTCGGGGGGTCTGCCATGAGCGCTGCCACGGGCGTCGGTACCGCGGGGCACGGCGCGCGCGTGCCGTGGGGGGATGTCGTGATGTCCGCGGTCACCGCGGTGAGCTGGGCGCTGATCGGGATGACGGGGACGGCGGCGCTCGGGCTGCGTCTGCTGGACGCGGACTCGGCGGGTTCGCTGGGGCCGATGACGGCCGCGGTGGTGGCGTCGGCGGCCGGCGGCTCGGTCACGCCGTCCGTCGAGGTGTCGGCGTTCGGGCTGTCGGGCGCGGAGGTGAGTACGGCCTTCGGGGTCACGCCGCTGGGGGTGAGCCTGGTGGGCGCGTTGCTGCTGTCGTCCTTCTTCCTGCGGTCGCTGCGGGCCGCGGGCGACGTTCTGCCCCTGGCCGAACTCGCCGCACGCGCCGGCGCGGTCGTGACGCTCTTCGTGGGGATGACGGGTGGCCTGGTGTGGGCGGGCCACGGCGTCGTCACCGTCGACGGGGCCGCGCTGGGTCCGGACGGATTGCCGGGAGCCGGCGGGGGGCACGGCGGGATCGAGATCCCGGGGCTGGGTGAGGTCGGGGGCCTGCTGCCGGAGCGGATCGGTGATCTCGTCGACGCGAAGGCCGTGGTCGGGTTCACCGTCGACACCGTGCCGACGCTGCTCGGTGGCCTGGGCTGGTCGGCCGGCGTCCTGGTCGTCGCGTTGCTGGCGTCCAGGCGTACTCCGCTGCCGCGCGGCTGGGGCGTCCTGCACCGCGCCGTACGGCCCGCGGTGTCCGCCCTCGTCGTGGTGGGCCTGGTGGCGGTGGCGGCGGGGTACGCGGCGGCGGGGTACGCGGCGATCGGCGACGACCATCCCCGGCGGATCGCGGGAGCGGTCCTGCTGGGGGCACCGAACGGGGTGGGGCTCGGCCTCCCGCTCGGCCTGTTCGTGCCGTGGGAGGGGCGGGCGACGGGGGCGCTGCTCGGCGTTCTGCCGCACCCCCTGGACGACCTGCTGCGGACGGACTCCGGCCGGCCGGTCACCCTGGCCCGGCTGGCCGGGTACGACGAGCGGGTGTGGCTGCTGGGGGTGGCGGCCGCGGTGACGATGCTGCTGGCCGGTGTGCTGGCGGCGGCGCGGACACCGCTGGGGAGGGCGGAGGGTGCCGGTGCGGCCGGTGGCGCACGGGAAGGGGGCGCCGCGGGTTTCGCCGGGCGGTGTGCGCTGCGGTTGGGGATCGCGACGGCGCCGGCTCTGCCGCTGCTGGTGTGGTCGGCGGAGGTGTCGGCGGACGCCTCGCTGTCCGTGCTCGGCTTCGACGCGTTCGGTACGGGTGTCGAGCTGCGCGGTCACCTCGCCGTGGCGCTGCTCCTGGGTGCCGTCTGGGGTGCGGGCGCGGGCGCGGCGGGGGCGCTGCTGGCATGGGCGAGCGGTGCCGCGGGGCGGCGGGCGGCGCCATGGGCGCGGGTCGCGGCCGGGGGCGGGGCGGTGGAAGACGCCGGGAGGCCGGGGCACGCCGAGGATGCCGCTGAGCCGGGGGGCGGCCCGGGAGTCGGGCCGCGACCGGCCGGGGCGGGCGTCGGACCGTACGCGCCGGGGGTGCCGTATCGGCCACCGGATCCGGGGACGAATCCGTATCTGGTGGTGCCCGAGGAGCTGCGGGGGCGGCCGGAAGCCCGGCCGGGTGGTGCGGGGCACCGGCCCGGCGCGTGGTCGGGGCACGCGCCCCCGCCGGAGCCCGAGGACACGCGACCGCCCGGTCCGCCGACGGCACTCGGTGACATCAGGCCGCCCGGCCGGCCCCCGAACGAGCCTCCCGGGGACGAGGGGGCAGAGGTACCGGACGACGGCGGCCTCTCCGGCGCTCCGACCGTGATCCGTCCCGTCTGGCCGTCGCCCCCGGCGCCGCTCCCGGAAAGGGCCCCACGCGGGCGGCCCGGGAGCGGGCGGTCCGGGCGTGGTGCCGGGCCGTCCGCGGGGAAGCGGCCGTCACTGTGGCCGGACGAGGGGCCTCCGCCTCCGCCGCCCCCTCCCCCGCCGCCACGTCGCCCCGGCGGGGGCCGGTGAGGCGGACGGCGGCCGAGGCGCGTAAGGTCCGAGACACCTCGGCGACGCCGAGAGTTCGCTGTCCGCCAGACGGACCTCGGGCGCGCAGGGCACTGCGTGCCCGATACGGTAAGAACACCATGAACGCATCGCAGACCTCGGACGTTCCCACACTCCTTGTCAAGATCTTCGGCAAGGACCGACCCGGTATCACCGCCGGTCTCCTCGACACCCTCGCCGCCTACTCCGTCGACGTGGTCGACATCGAGCAGGTCGTCACCCGTGGCCGAATCGTGCTGTGCGTGCTCGTGACCGAGCCGGCACAGGGCCTGGAGGGCAGCCTGCGGGTGACCGTCCACAACTGGGCCGAGTCGATGAAGATGCAGGCGGAGATCATCTCCGGCATCGGCGACAACCGTCCGCGCGGACTCGGCCGTTCCCTGGTCACCGTACTGGGCCATCCGCTCACCGCGGAGACGGCGGCGGCGATCGCCACGCGGATCACGAAGACCGGCGCCAACATCGACCGTGTCTTCCGGCTCGCCAAGTACCCGGTGACCGCGGTGGAGTTCGCGGTGTCCGGCGTGGAGACGGAGCCGCTGCGCACCGCCCTGGTGACCGACGCGTCGAAGCTCGGGGTCGATGTCGCCGTGGTCGCGGCCGGTCTGCACCGCCGGGCCCAGCGCCTGGTCGTCATGGATGTGGACTCCACCCTCATCCAGGACGAGGTGATCGAGCTCTTCGCCGCCCACGCCGGCTGCGAGGACCAGGTCGCCGAGGTGACCGAGGCGGCGATGCGCGGGGAACTGGACTTCGAGGAGTCGCTGCACGCGCGGGTGCGGCTGCTGGCGGGGCTGGACGCCTCCGTGGTGGACAAGGTGCGCAGCGAGGTGCGGCTGACACCGGGTGCCCGCACCCTGGTCCGCACGCTGAAGCGGCTCGGTTATCAGGTGGGCGTGGTCTCCGGGGGGTTCACCCAGGTCACGGACGATCTGAAGGAGCGGCTGGCGCTGGACTTCGCCCATGCCAACACCCTGGAGATCGTCGACGGAAAGCTGACCGGCCGGGTGACGGGCGAGATCGTGGACCGGCCGGGCAAGGCGCGGCTGCTGCGCCGGTTCGCGGCCGAGGCGGGCGTCCCGCTGTCGCAGACCGTGGCGATCGGCGACGGCGCGAATGACCTGGACATGCTCAACGCGGCGGGTCTCGGTGTCGCGTTCAACGCCAAGCCGGTGGTGCGCGAGGCGGCCCACACCGCGGTGAGCTTCCCCTTCCTGGACACGGTCCTGTATCTGCTGGGCATCACCCGCGAAGAGGTCGAGGCGGCGGACATCCTCGACCTGGACTGAGTCACGCGCGGACCTGCGGCCATCCGGTTCACGGCGGTCCGGGGCCCGGCACCGGACCGGTGCCGGGCCCCGCTGTCATGGTGCGTGGGTCACTCGCTGGGTGCCCAGTAGTCGAGCAGGGTGGCGACCCCGGGCTCGAGGGACTTCCAGGAGCCGGTGAAGGACAGCACGGCGAAGGCGGCGGCGGGATAGCCGCGACGGCTCATCCGCTCCCCCGCGTCCCCCTCGGCCGCCCCGGAGAGGATCTCGGCTGCCCCCTGGACGCCGGGATTGTGGCCGACCAGAAGCACGTTCTGCGCGTCGTCGGGGGTTTCGTTCAGCAGGGTGATCAGCTCACCGGGCGAGGCCTCGTAGATCCGCTCCTCGTAGACCGTCTTCGGGCGCTGTGGGAACTCGTGCACCGCGAGTTTCCACGTCTCCCGGGTCCTGGTCGAGGTGGAGCAGAGGGCCAGATCGAACGCGATGGCGGAGTCGACGAGCTTGCGTCCGGCGACTGCGGCGTCCATCCTGCCGCGCTCGGCGAGCGGGCGCTCGTGGTCGGTCACCGGTGGCCAGTCGGCCTTCGCATGCCGGAAAAGGACAATCCTGCGGGGTTCTGCGACGCTCATGTGCCCCAGCTTCGCATGAAACAGGCCACAGGGCGCAGGGAGTTGGCGGCCGCTTCCGGGGTGTTCAGCGGGTGATGAGCTGCTGAGCGCGCTCGAGGAGGTGGGTGATGCCTGGCTCGGCGGTCGTCGCGTGCGCGTCGGCGGGATCCAGGATCAGCGCGAGCAGCGTGACGAAGGCGAGCGTGGGCAGGGCGAGGGCCCACCACGGCAGCCGGCTGTCGGCGCCGCCCCGGAGAACCGGGCGGGGCCGGGTGTGGGTGCGCGCCGACATGAGGGTCTCCGCTCTTCGAGTGTTCCGTGCCGCCTCTCGCGGCCACATCTCGAAGGTATGTACTCCTCGGTCCTCAACCCATCCGGTGAGCCACCCACTTGCCCCTGAGCCTGGCCCCCTAGGGGACAGGGGGGCCAGCACCACCACGGACCCCGGGCAGGGCCGGTGCCGGGGGTGTCACGGCGCGAGGATGGTCGCGATCACACCGATGACGATGAAGATGGCGAAGAAGGCTCCGAAGACGAGCAGCAGCTTCTTCTGGCCGTTCTGCGGGTTCGGGTCGAGGACTGGCATGGGGCAAGTCTCGCACCCGCCGGCCCCGCGGCGCGCTCCGGGGTCGGGCCGGGCGGGCTCAGCGGGCCGCCGCCTCGTCCTCCACCGTGCGGTCACGGCCCGCCAGGACCCCGGCGATCGTCTGCGGGATCATCAGGCCGGCCAGGAGCGCGAGCGGCAGGCCCCAGCCCCCGCTGTGCTGGTAGAGCACGCCCACCAGGAGGGGTCCCGGGATGGAGATCAGATAGCCGGTGCTCTGGGCGAAGGCCGACAGCTTGGCCACGCCCGCGCCGGACCGGGCCCGCATCCCGACCATGGTGAGCGCGAGGGGGAAGGCACAGTTGGCGATGCCCAGCAACAGCACCCAGACCAGGGCGCCGGCGGCCGGTGCGAAGTACAGACCGGCGTAGCCGACCAGGCCGCTCACGCCGAGCACGAGCACGATCGGACCCTGCCGGGGCAGGCGCGTGGCGAGGCGCGGGATGACGAAGGCGAGCGGCACGCCCATCACCATGATGAAGGCGAGCAGCAGTCCGGCCGTGCTCGCGGGCACGCCCGCGTCCCGGAAGATCTGTGGCATCCAGCCCATGGTGATGTAGGCGACGGTCGCCTGGAGTCCGAAGAAGACGGCCAGCGCCCAGGCGGTCCGGCTGCGGGTGATGCGCACCTCGGGCGCGGGCGCGCCTGCCGGCGACGGCCCGCCGGGCGCGGGGGTCCGCTCGGCCGGTGGTGCGCCCCGCTTCCCCGTGAACGGGATCCAGGGCAGTACGGCGGCCACGGCGAGCGCCGCCCACAGGGCGAGTCCCGACCGCCAGTTCCCGCCCAGTGCCTCGGTCAGCGGCACGGTCACCGCGGCGGCCGCGGCCGTGCCCAGGGCGAGGGCCATGGAGTACAGGCCGGTCATGGAGCCGACCCGGTCCGGGAACCACTGCTTGACGATGACCGGCATCAGGACGTTGCTGACGGCGATGCCCATGAGCGCGAGGGCGCTGGCGGCCAGGAAGCCCGCCGTGCCTCCCGTGAACGGGCGTATCAGCAGGCCCGCGCCGATGGCGACCATGCCGGCGCACACCACCGCACCCGCTCCGAAACGGCGGGCCAGCCGCGGGGCGGTGACGCCGAAGACGGCGAAGCACAGCGGGGGCACGGAGGTGAGCAGCCCGGCCACGCTGCCGCTCATGGCGAGGTCGGTCCGGACCTCCTCGAGCAGCGGGCCGAGGCTGGTGATGGCGGGGCGCAGGTTCAGCGCCGCCAGCACGATGCCGACGACGAGCAGCCGGATCGTCCACGCACGCGCGGCGGTACCCCCGGTTTCCGGATCTCCGCCCTTCCCGGCCTCGGGCTCCCGGGGTTCGGTCTCCCGGGGTTCGGACGGAGCCGCCGTGCGTGCGGTCGTGGACGTGAACGTCCGGAGTTCCTCACCAGCCATGAGGTACATCATAGAATCATGGGATGATTGGCTGTCCATGCCGAGGTTGCCGCCCGGCATCGGCGCCCCTGCCGTGCAGAGGTGTGTCATGCCCCTGAACCATCCCCGTCGTTCCGCGCTGTCCGAGCAGGTCATCGCCGCTCTGCGCGCCCAGATCACCTCGGGCGAGTGGCCGGTCGGCTCCCGCATCCCGACCGAGCCGGAGCTGGTCGAACAGCTCGGGGTGGCGCGCAACACGGTCCGCGAGGCCGTGCGCGCGCTGGCGCACAACGGGCTGCTCGACATCCGTCAGGGCTCGGGCACCTATGTCGTCACCACGAGCGAGCTGGCCGGGGTGATGCAGCGCCGCTTCGCCGACGCCGACCCCGGGCACATCGCGGAACTGCGCTCCGCCCTGGAGTCGTCCGCGGCGCGGCTGGCCGCCGGGCGGCGCACCGAGAAGGACCTCACACAGCTCGACACCCTGCTGCTGCGCCGTGAGGAGGCCTGGGAGTCGGGTGCGGCGGAGCAGTTCGTGGCGGCGGACACGACGTTCCACCTGGCCGTCGTGGCGGCGTCGCACAACGACGTGCTGACCGAGCTGTACGCGGACCTGAGCGAGGTGCTGCGGGACTGGCTGCGCGACGACGTCGGCCAGGAGCTGACCCCGAAGGCGCACCTGGACCACTCGCGGCTGCTGGAGGCGATCCGCGCGGGCGACGCGACGAGGGCGGCCGAGGAGGCCGCCGCCCACTCGCCGGCGTGCCGTCCGGGGCGGTTCAGGCAGCCTTCCGGTGGTTGATCCACACGGCCCGGACCTCCTTCCAGCAGCGGCCGGTCAGCCGCACGGTCTGTGCGGGTCCGGCGGCCACCGGGGCGCTGTCGCTGTCGAGGTCCCACCAGGGGAGGCACTCGATGTGCAGGCTCACGTGATCGGTGTCCGGATAGGGGTTGTGGCAGTACGCGGTGACCCGGGAGCCGTCGACCCCGATCCGGCAGGCGGCTCCGAACGGATCGTCGGACCCCGCGCCGTCGGACCCGGCGCCGGCCGACTGCACACGCGCGGGCGACATGGTCTCGTACGGCATCGCCTCGTACGCCAGGACGGGCACGAGGGCGATGCCGACGGCGATGGTGAAGGTCACTGAGGCCAGGCGGTGAAAGCGCACAAGGGGGACCTCCTCGGCCGTGCTGGGAGGGAGATCGAGCGGGGATCAGGCAGGGATCACGCGGACACCGCGTGCTCACAGTGACCTGTTGCTCCTGACCTGTTGCTCAACAGTGCCCCGACGACACCGCGCACCGCCCGCGCTGCTGAGCCGAACGGGTGACGCGGCGAGGGCCCGCACCCTTCCTGGGAAGGGTGCGGGCCCTCGTCTGCTGCTTCGGCCGGACCGGCGGCGCTCAGGCGCCGATGGCGTGCAGACCGCCGTCCACGTGGACGATCTCGCCGGTGGTCTTCGGGAACCAGTCGCTCAGCAGGGCGACGGCGCCGCGGCCGGCCGGCTCCGGGTCCTTCAGGTCCCACTCCAGCGGGGCCCGGGTGTCCCACACGGAGGCCAGCTCGCTGAAGCCCGGGATGGACTTGGCGGCCATGGAACCGATCGGGCCCGCCGAGATCAGGTTGCAGCGGACGTTCTGCTTGCCCAGGTCACGCGCCACGTAGCGGCTGGTCGCCTCCAGGGCGGCCTTGGCCGGTCCCATCCAGTCGTACTGCGGCCAGGCGTACTGCGCGTCGAAGGTGAAGCCGACGACGGAACCGCCGTTCGGCATCAGCGGCAGGCAGGCCATGGTCAGCGACTTCAGGGAGAACGCCGAGACGTGCATGGCCGTGGAGACCGACTCGAACGGCGTGTTGAGGAAGTTGCCGCCGAGCGCGTCCTGCGGCGCGAAGCCGATGGAGTGCACGACGCCGTCGAGGCCGCCGAGCTCCTCGCCCACGACGTCCGCGAGGCGGCCCAGGTGCTCGTCGTTGGTCACGTCGAGCTCGATGACCTTGGCGGGCTTGGGGAGCTTCCTGGCGATGCGCTCGGTCAGGGTGGGCCGCGGGAACGCGGTCAGGATGATCTCGGCGCCCTGCTCCTGGGCCAGCTTGGCCGTGTGGAAGGCGATGGAGGACTCCATCAGCACACCGGTGATCAGGACGCGCTTGCCCTCGAGAATTCCGCTCATGTCGTTCAGTGACCCATTCCCAGTCCGCCGTCAACGGGAATGACGGCTCCAGTGATGTACGAGGCGTCGTCCGAGGCGAGGAACCGCACGGCCGCGGCGATCTCCTCCGACCGCGCGTACCGGGCGAGCGGTACCTGCGCGAGGATCTTCGCCTGCTGCTCCTCGGTGAGCTCCCGGGTCATGTCGGTGTCGACGAAGCCGGGGGCGACGACGTTGAAGGTGATGTTGCGCGAGCCCAGCTCACGGGCGAGGGAGCGCGCGAAGCCGACCAGCGCGGCCTTGGAGGCGGCGTAGTTCGCCTGCCCGGCGGAACCGAGGAGCCCGACGACCGACGAGATGAGCACGACGCGGCCCTTCTTGGCCCGCAGCATGCCCCGGTTGGCTCGCTTGACGACACGGAAGGTGCCGGTGAGGTTGGTGTCGACGACGGACGTGAAGTCCTCCTCCGACATCCGCATCAGCAGCTGGTCCTTGTTGATGCCGGCGTTGGCGACCAGCACCTCGACGGGACCGTGCGCTTCCTCGATCTCCTTGTAGGCCTGCTCCACCTGCTCGCTGTCGGTGATGTCGCACTTGACGGCGAGGAAGCCCGTGGGGGGCTCGCCCGAGCGGTACGTGATCGCGACCTTGTCACCGGCGTCGGCGAACGCGCGGGCGATGGCGAGGCCGATCCCCCGGTTACCTCCGGTGACGAGAACCGAGCGACTCAACGGATCACCCTTTCGATAGCGGTCTGGAGCCCCTGCACACGGCAGGCGCCTTCCCCGAAAACCTATCGGTCCATCCGCTTCCCGGAGCGATCGGGCACCGACAGTGACACCGGGTCGCCACTGTTGGATCCCTACAGTCGACGGGCTCGCGGACTCCCTCGGATCCGACCGCCGTCCCGGGAGCGTGCTGTCGGCTCTGCTGCATTGCAGGGGTCTGCGCGCGTGATTCACTGCCTTCGACGGTCCGTCAGCGAGCGCCCGAAGGGAACCCCCACTCGTGCCCCATGAAGTCGATCAGTCGTTTCTGGCGTTGCCGCTGCGCGCCCTCGCCGATGCCGCGCTGGCGCGGGCGCGGGCGCTCGGGGCGGAGCACGCGGACTTCCGTCTGGAGCGGGTGCGCAGCGCGTCCTGGCGGCTGCGGGACGCCAAGCCGGCCGGGTCGTCGGACACCACCGACCTCGGGTACGCGGTGCGCGTGGTGCACGGCGGGACGTGGGGGTTCGCCTCCGGGGTGGACCTCACCCTCGACGCCGCCGCCAAGGTCGCCTCGCAGGCCGTGGCGATGGCGCAGCTGTCGGCGCAGGTGATCCGGGCGGCCGGGTCCAAGGAGAGGGTGGAGCTGGCCGACGAGCCCGTGTACGCCGACCGGACGTGGGTGTCGTCGTACGAGGTCGATCCGTTCGCCGTGCCCGACGTGGAGAAGGCCGGGCTGCTGGGCGAGTGGAGCGCGCGGCTGCTGGCGGCGCGCGGGGTGGACCATGTGGACGCCTCGCTGCTGACCGTGCACGAGAACAAGTTCTACGCCGATACGGCCGGGACCACGACCACCCAGCAGCGGGTGCGGCTGCACCCGGTGTTCACGGCCGTGTCGGTGGACGACTCGAGCGGGGAGTTCGACTCCATGCGGACGCTCGCACCGCCGGTGGGCCGCGGCTGGGAGTACCTGAGGGGCACCGGCTGGGACTGGGACGACGAGCTGGAGCGGATGCCCGAGCTGCTCGCCGAGAAGATGCGCGCGCCGAGCGTGGAACCGGGGTTGTACGACCTGGTCGTCGACCCGTCCAACCTGTGGCTGACCATCCACGAGTCCATCGGGCACGCCACCGAGCTGGACCGGGCCCTCGGCTACGAGGCGGCCTACGCGGGCACCTCGTTCGCCACCTTCGACCAGCTGGGGAAGCTGAAGTACGGCTCGGAGCTGATGAACGTCACGGGCGACCGCACCGCCGAGCACGGCCTGGCGACGGTGGGCTACGACGACGAGGGGGTCGCGGCGCAGTCCTGGGACCTGGTGAGGGACGGCACGCTGGTCGGCTACCAGCTGGACCGGCGGATCGCGAGGCTGACCGGGTTCGAGCGGTCCAACGGGTGCGCGTTCGCGGACTCCCCCGGGCATGTGCCGGTGCAGCGGATGGCGAACGTGTCGTTGCGGCCCGACCCCGCCGGGATGTCGACCGAGGATCTGATCGGGGGCGTGGAGCGGGGCATCTACGTCGTCGGTGACCGGTCGTGGAGCATCGACATGCAGCGGTACAACTTCCAGTTCACCGGGCAGCGTTTCTTCCGGATCGAGAACGGGCGGCTCGCCGGGCAGCTGCGGGATGTCGCCTACCAGGCGACGACCACCGACTTCTGGGGTTCCATGACGGCGGTCGGCGGTCCGCAGACGTACGTCCTCGGGGGCGCCTTCAACTGCGGCAAGGCCCAGCCGGGGCAGGTCGCGGCGGTCTCGCACGGTTGTCCGTCCGCCCTCTTCAGGGGAGTCGGCATTCTCAACACCACTCAGGAGGCGGGTCGATGAGCGCTCGTAGCACCAAGTCGCACGAACTGGTCGAGCGTGCTCTGAAGCTGTCCCGGGCCGACGGCTGTGTCGTGATCGCCGACGAGCAGTCGACCGCCAATCTGCGCTGGGCGGGCAACTCGCTCACCACGAACGGTGTCACCCGCGGGCGCACGCTCACCGTCATCGCGACGGTGGACGGCCGGGAGGGCACGGCGTCCGGCGTCGTGTCCCGGTCCGCGGTGACCGTCGACGAGCTGGAGCCCCTGGTGCGCGCCGCCGAGGCCGCCGCGCGGGGCGCCGGGCCGGCCGAGGACGCCCAGCCGCTGGTCACGGGGACGGTCGAGTCCCCCGATTTCGCCGAGGCTCCCGCAGAGACCTCCTCCGCCGTGTTCGCCGACTTCGCACCGGCCCTCGGTGAGGCGTTCGCCCGCGCGCGCGGGGGCGGCCGGGAGCTGTACGGCTTCGCCCACCACGAGCTGGTCTCCAGCTACCTCGGTACGTCCACGGGGCTGCGGCTGCGGCACGACCAGCCGAGCGGGACGCTGGAGCTGAACGCCAAGTCGCCGGACCGTACCCGCTCGGCGTGGGCGGGCCGTGCCACGCGGGACTTCAAGGACGTCGACCCGGGGGCGCTCGACGCCGAGCTGGCCGTGCGGCTGGGCTGGGCCCAGCGGCGGCTCGAGCTGCCCGCGGGCCGGTACGAGACGCTACTGCCGCCGACCGCCGTCGCGGACCTGCTGATCTACCAGCTGTGGTCGGCCTCGGGCCGGGACGCGGCCGAGGGCCGCACGGTGTTCTCCAAGCCGGGCGGCGGCACCCGGATCGGTGAGCGGCTGTCCGGGCTGCCGCTGACCCTGCGCAGCGATCCGGACGAGCCGGGTCTGGAGTCGGCGCCCTTCGTGATCGCCCACTCCTCCGGGGGCGACCAGTCGGTGTTCGACAACGGGCTGCCGCTGACGGCCACGGAGTGGATCCGCGAGGGCGAGCTGACGCGTCTGACCACCAGCCGGCACGGCGCGGACCTGACCGGGCTGCCCGTGGCGCCGGCGATCGACAACCTGGTCCTCGACGGGGGTGAGGACCGCTCCCTGGAGGAGATGGTCGCCGCCACAGGCCATCATGGACCCTGTCTGCTGCTGACCTGCCTGTGGTACATCCGCGAGGTGGATCCGGCGACGCTGCTGCTCACCGGTCTGACCCGGGACGGTGTCTACCTCGTCGAGAACGGCGAGGTCATCGGTGAGGTCAACAACTTCCGGTTCAACGAGTCGCCGGTGGACGTACTGGGCCGTGCCACGGAGGCGGGACGTACGGAGAGGACGCTGCCCCGGGAGTGGGGCGACTGGTTCACCAGGGCCGCGATGCCGCCGCTGCGCGTCCCCGATTTCAATATGAGTTCTGTCAGCCAGGGCGTATAACCTCGTAGGCGTTCGCCCTCGGCGGTCACCCGACCGGCCGAGGTTCGGCGAACCGCAGATCACCGAGGAGACACGAGAACCGTGACGGACATCGTCGACGAGCTGAAGTGGCGCGGGCTGTTCGCCCAGTCCACCGACGAGGACGCTTTGCGCAAGGCGCTCGCGGACGGTCCCGTCACGTTCTATTGCGGCTTCGACCCGACCGCCCCGTCCCTGCACGTGGGGCACCTGGTGCAGGTGCTCACCCTGCGCCGGCTCCAGCAGGCCGGTCACCGGCCGCTGGCGCTGGTCGGCGGGGCCACGGGCCAGATCGGCGACCCCCGCCCGACCGCCGAGCGCACGCTGAACGCGCCGACGACCGTCGCCGGCTGGGTCGAGCGGCTGCGCGGCCAGATCGAGCCCTTCCTGACCTTCGAGGGCGAGAACGCGGCCACGATGGTCAACAACCTCGACTGGACGCAGAACCTCTCCGCCATCGAGTTCCTGCGGGACATCGGCAAGCACTTCCGCGTCAACAAGATGCTGACCAAGGACTCGGTCGCCCGGCGTCTGGAGTCCTCCGAGGGCATCAGCTACACGGAGTTCAGCTACCAGCTGCTCCAGGCGATGGACTTCCTCCAGCTGTACCGGCACCACGGCTGCACGATGCAGCAGGGCGGCAGCGACCAGTGGGGCAACCTCACGGCGGGGCTGGACCTGATCCACCGTCTTGAGCCGGACGCCGCCGTCCACGCCTACGCCACGCCGCTGATGACGAAGGCGGACGGCACCAAGTTCGGCAAGACCGAGGGCGGCGCCGTCTGGCTCGACCCGGAGATGACCACGCCGTACGCGTTCTACCAGTTCTGGCTGAACACGGACGACCGGGACATCTCGGGCTACCTGCGGATCCTGTCCTTCAGGTCCCGCGAGGAGCTGGAGGAGCTGGAGCGGCAGACGGCGGAGCGTCCGCAGGCCCGTGCCGCCCAGCGCGCCCTGGCCGAGGAGCTGACGACCCTGGTGCACGGTGCCGGCCAGACGGCCGCCGTGATCGCCGCCTCGAAGGCGCTGTTCGGCCAGGGTGAGCTGGCGGAGCTGGACGACCGCACGCTGGCGGCGGCCCTCTCCGAGGTGCCGCACGTCGAGGTGACCGAGCTCGGTCCGGTCGTCGACCTGTTCGCCGAGGTGGGCCTGGTGGCGAGCAAGTCGGCCGCGCGGCGCACGGTCAAGGAGGGTGGTGCCTACGTGAACAACGTCAAGGTCACCGCCGAGGACACCGTCCCCGCGAAGGAGGACCTGCTGCACGGGCGCTGGCTGGTGCTGCGCCGGGGCAAGAAGAACCTGGCGGCGGTGGAGGTCACGGCCGTCTGAGCCGCTGGAACGTCCGGGTGTCCGGCGGCCACGTCCGAGGGGGCGGACAACCTCGCAGGACGCCGGGTGCCCGGACGGCACCTCGTGGGGCCCGTGCGTCAGACCCGCTGCTGTTTGCGGCCCCGCATCTGCATGTAGAGCATGTCGACGAAGAAGACGATGATGATCGCCGCGACCAGCTGGAAGATGTGCCGGCCCCAGTCGATGCCCGGGGTCTCCGCGATACCGAAGCCGCGCGCGATCGCGTTGCCCGCGATGGCGCCGAGGATGCCGCAGATGGTGGTCAGCCACAGTGGGCTGTGCTGCTTGCCGGGGATGATCGCCTTGGCGATCAGGCCGAGCACGAATCCCACGATGATCGCCCACAACCAGCCCATGACTGCCTCCTGGTACGCCTAGACGCGAGCATTACGGCCAGTTTCGGCCCGGACCCGTGACGCCGCATGTCGGGCGTGCCGTACGGGCTCGGGCGGGGTGGACGGACGGGGGACGGCGGACGGATCCGCGGACCACCCGGGCGCCCCGCTCTCGT
This sequence comes from Streptomyces sp. GDS52, assembly GCF_052246875.1. Taxonomy (NCBI): domain Bacteria; kingdom Bacillati; phylum Actinomycetota; class Actinomycetes; order Kitasatosporales; family Streptomycetaceae; genus Streptomyces; species Streptomyces sp. GDS52. The sequence continues at coordinate 5,813,706 of NZ_CM125966.1, read as the reverse complement.
GGGCGGCAGGGGCGCGGCGTAACGTGGTCCTCGTGCGGGCCCGGTGCCCCGGCCGGTCACGAGACGGCCAGGGGCGGGAAAAGTCCGATACGGGCGGATGGTGGAATGTGATGCGGAAGCAGCACGGCGGCAGCGTCCAGGTGTTCCGGATCACCGGCGCCAGGGCGGGCCTCCAGGACGATGTGCGTGCGCGGCAGCGCCGGTATGTGATCTCGATGACCGTCCGTACGATCTCGGTCATCCTCGCGGCGTCGCTCTGGAACGTGGAACGGCACGTGGCGATCGTGGCGCTGGTCCTCGGCATGCTGCTGCCGTACATCGCGGTGGTGATCGCCAACGCCGGGCGCGAGAACGTGCCGTCGCTGCCGTCGACCTACCTGTCGACGCAGATGCGGCCGATGATCGAGCCGTCGGCGACGGACGACGACACGGCGGAACCGGGGGCGGAGGACGCGGCGCCCGAACCCGCTCCCGAGCCCACGCCCGGCGCACGAACGGAGCGGCCCGGGCCGTCATGACCTTCGGACCATGGCCATGACCGGCCGGAACCGGAAGTCGCTTCCCCGCCAAGCTCAAGAAAAGCTCAGATCAATCATGTTGTTCCGGTGCCGGGGGCAGGGTGACCCGTGACATACTTCGTACGCGCTCCGCATCCCCCGTCGGAGCGACAGACCGACGCCGGGCAGCTCCCCCCGTGGCTGCTCGGCGTCGCCTTTGTTCCGGGTGTGACAGGCGCTTCCGCCCGTTGCCGCTGAGCCGGTCGGGTTAGGGTCGGCGGTGTGATGGACCCTGATCCCGAGACGCCGATCTGTTCCGCCAAGGGCTGCCGTGCCGCCGCCGTGTGGGTGCTCGCCTGGAACAACCCGAAGATCCACACGCCGGAGCGCCGTAAGACCTGGCTCGCGTGTGAGGAGCACCGGGAGCATCTGTCGCAGTTCCTCGGCGTACGCGGGTTCCTGAAGGACGTGGTGCGCTTCGAGGAGTGGCGGGCGCCCGAAGAGGCGTAGTCCCGAACCCTGCCCCGGCCTCCGGGCCCGGCCCTCAGGCCCTGGCTCTCGGCCCCTCGGTTCTCGGCCCTTCGGCCGCTTCAGCCGCTTCAGCCGCCGATGGCGGACATCGGGCGGTCGGGCTGCACGAACGCCGGGTCGTCGAGACCGGCGCCCGCCTTCTTGCCCCACATGGCCAGCCGCCAGATCCGGGCGATCTCCTCGTCGGGCGCGTCGGAGCGCAGGGCCGCGCGCAGGTCCGTCTCCTCGGTCGCGAACAGGCAGGTGCGGATCTGCCCGTCGGCGGTGAGCCGGGTGCGGTCGCAGGCCGCGCAGAACGGGCGGGTGACGGAGGCGATGACGCCGACGCGGTGCGGGCCGCCGTCGACCAGCCAGCGCTCGGCCGGGGCGGAGCCGCGGGCCTCCTCGCCCTCGGGGGTCAGCTCGAAGCGGGTGCGCAGGGAGGCGAGGATGTCGCCGGCGGTGATCATGCCGTCGCGCTTCCAGCCGTGCTGGGCGTCCAGGGGCATCTGCTCGATGAAGCGCAGCTCGTAGCCGTGGTCCACGGCCCAGGCCAGCAGGTCGGGGGCCTCGTCGTCGTTGAGTCCCGGCATCAGGACCGAGTTGACCTTCACCGGGGTCAGTCCGGCCTCACGGGCCGCGTACAGGCCGTCGATGACGTCCTGGTGGCGGTTGCGGCGGGTGAGGGTCTTGAAGACGTCCGGACGGAGCGTGTCGAGGGAGACGTTGACCCGGTCCAGGCCCGCCTCCTTCAGGGCCGCCGCGGTGCGCCCGAGGCCGATGCCGTTGGTGGTGAGGGAGGTCCGGGGGCGGGGTTCCAGGGCCGCGACCCGCTCGACGATGCCGACCAGGCCGGGGCGGAGCAGGGGCTCACCGCCGGTGAAGCGGACCTCCTCGACACCGAGGGAGGTGACGGCGATGTCGATGAGGCGGACGATCTCGTCGTCCGTGAGCAGGTCGGGCTTGGCCAGCCACTGCAGGCCCTCCTCGGGCATGCAGTAGGTGCACCGCAGATTGCACCGGTCGGTCAGTGACACCCGCAGGTCGGTTGCCACGCGGCCGTACGTGTCGATGAGCACGTGGGCCCCTCCCTCGACTCGGATCACGCGTACTCCGGCTGTCTGCGAGCCTACGCGACGGCACCGACAAGCACAGCGGTCAGAGGCGACGAACGTACGGCGGCCGCGTCGTACGGACCTCCGGGAGAGGTCCGTACGACGCGGCCCGGCCGCCGGTGCGGGTCAGTGGGCGCCGGCGCCGGTCAGCGACCGGACCTCCAGCTCCGCGTACTTCTTGGCGTCCGGTTCCTCCTTGGACAGGACGGTGCCCAGCCAGCCCATCAGGAAACCGAACGGGATGGAGATGAGTCCCGGGTTCTTCAGCGGGAACCAGGAGAAGTCGACGTCGGGGAACATCGCGGTCGGGTCGCCGGAGACCACGGGCGAGAACAGCACCAGGCCGACGGCGACGATGAGACCGCCGTAGATCGACCACAGGGCGCCCTGGGTGGTGAACCGCTTCCAGAACAGGCTGTAGAGGATCGTCGGCAGGTTGGCGGACGCGGCGACCGCGAAGGCCAGCGCGACCAGACCGGCCACGTTCAGGTCGCGGGCGAGGGCGCCGAGCGCGATGGAGACGACACCGATGAGGACGGTCGCCCAGCGGGCCGCCCGCATCTCCTCCTTCTCCGTGGCCTTCCCCTTGCGGATGACGTTGGCGTAGATGTCGTGCGCGAAGGAGGAGGACGAGGCGAGGGTGAGGCCGGCCACCACGGCGAGGATCGTGGCGAAGGCGACCGCCGAGATGGTGGCGAGCAGGATCGCGCCCCAGGTCGAGTCGATGCCGCCCAGGTGCAGGGCGAGCAGCGGCGCGGCCGTGTTGCCGGACGGGTTGGACTCGATGATCTCGGTGCGCGAGATGAGGGCTGCGGCGCCGAAGCCGAGGGCGATGGTCATCAGGTAGAAGCCGCCGATGATGCCGATGGCCCAGTTCACGGACTTACGGGCGGCCTTGGCGTTGGGCACCGTGTAGAAGCGGATCAGGATGTGCGGCAGGCCGGCGGTGCCGAGCACCAGGGCGATGCCGAGGGAGATGAAGTCCAGCTTGGTGGTGCCGTTCGCGCCGTACTGCAGGCCGGGCTCCAGGAAGGCCGCGCCCGCGCCGCTGTTCTCGGCGGCCTTGCCCAGCAGGTCGGAGATGTTGAAGTTGAACTTCAGCAGCACCAGGAAGGTGATCAGGATGGTGCCGCCGATGAGCAGCACGGCCTTGATCATCTGCACCCAGGTGGTGCCCTTCATGCCGCCGATGGAGACGTAGACGATCATCAGGACGCCGACGAGGGCGACGATGAGGATCTTGCCGGCGTCGGAGGTGATGCCGAGCAGCAGCGAGACGAGGACGCCGGCGCCCGCCATCTGGGCCAGCAGGTAGAAGATCGACACCACGATGGTGGAGGTGCCGGCCGCGGTGCGCACGGGCCGTTGGCGCATGCGGTAGGCGAGGACGTCGCCCATCGTGTAGCGGCCGGAGTTCCGCAGCGGCTCGGCGACCAGCAGGAGGGCGACCAGCCAGGCGACCAGGAAGCCGATGGAGTACAGGAAGCCGTCGTAGCCGAAGAGGGCGATGGCGCCGGCGATGCCGAGGAAGGACGCGGCCGACATGTAGTCGCCGGAGACCGCGAGTCCGTTCTGGAAGGCGCTGAACTGCCGTCCGCCCGCGTAGAAGTCGGCGGCGTCCTTGGTCTGCCGGCCCGCCCAGACGGTGATGCCGAGGGTCGCGACGACGAACAGCGCGAACAGCGTGATGATCAGTGCGCGGTGTTCGCTCGCCTCGTTCGCGGCAAGGGTGACATGGGTGATCGCGGGGCTCATGCGCCGCCCTCCATACGGGTCTTGATGGCCTCGGCCTTGGGGTCGAGGTTGGTGGCGGCGTGCCGGGAGTACAGCCACGCGATGAGGAACGTGGTGACGAACTGCAGGACACCGAAGACGAGGGCGACGTTGATGTTGCCGAACAGCTCCGTGCCCATGAAGCCGCCCGCGTAGTTCGAGAGCAGCACGTACAGCAGGTACCAGAGGATGAAGCCGACGGTCAGGGGGAAGGCGAAGGAGCGGTGGGAGCGGCGCAGTTCACCGAACTCAGCGCTCTCCTGCACCGCGGTGAACTCCTCGGGTGTGGGGAGTTTGTGTTCCTCTGCTGCTGAGGGGGATGGTGCTTCGGCGGCCACGGAGTCTCCTCGCGTTGCGGGTGCGGTTACAACGGAACGACGGGAACGGGGGCGAGTGTCCTCGCGCTCCCTGCACAACGTCACGGCGCCACGCGAGCGCCGGTTCAACGGTCCGCGCTTTCTTTTCGGGGGACGTTTTCCGAAGTCGTTACGGCAAAACGTTGTTGCTCACGGAGGGCACGGGATAACTTCGCCCTGCACCACCCGTCATGTCCCTGCCCGAGCACCACCTGTGCCTCGGGCGGTTTTGTTTCCGGATGATGTGGAGATCCCATGGCTCATCTGCGTTCCAGACGCCGTCTCGCCCTCGCCGTGCCTGTCGCGCTGTCCCTGACCGTCTCGCTCGGCTTCCTGCCGGTGGCGGCCTCGGCGGCACCGCAGGCGGTGCCGGCGGCGAAGCAGGCGACGGACGCGCCCGCCTTGGCGTACGTCGTCAACACCAAGGCGGACCACCGCACCATCGCGTCGGTGAAGAAGGCGATCGCCGCGGCCGGCGGGACCGTCGTGGTCACGCACGACAAGATCGGTGTGATCGTCGTCCACTCGGCGAACCCGGACTTCGGCCAGGAGATCCGCGCCGCGCGGGGAGTGCAGTCCGCCGGGGCCACCCGTACCGCGCCGCTGGCTCCGGCCGGGACGACCGACGTGGGTGCCGCCGACCGCATGACGGCCGCCGAGGCCGCGCGGACGAAGGCCGCCTCGGACAAGGTTCCCGGCAGCGAGCCCCTCGAGGCCGACCAGTGGGACCTGCGGGCGATCGGCGCCGACAAGGCCGCGCGGATCAACCCCGGCAGCCGGAAGGTGACCGTCGCCGTGATCGACACCGGCGTCGACGACACCCACCCCGACCTCGCACCGAACTTCTCCGCCGCCCAGTCGGCCAACTGCGTCGGCGGCACGGCGGACACCAGCGAGGGGGCCTGGCGTCCGTACACGGACGAGGACTACCACGGCACTCATGTGGCCGGTGAGATCGCCGCGGCCCGCAACGGCATCGGGGTCGCCGGTGTCGCGCCCGGTGTGAAGGTGTCCAGCATCAAGGTGAGCGACCCGGACAACGGTCTCTTCTACCCGGAGAACGTCGTCTGCGCCTTCGTGTTCGCCGCCGACCACGGCGTCGAGATCACCAACAACAGCTACTACGTGGACCCTTGGCTGTACAACTGCACGGACGACCCCGACCAGAAGGCGATCGTCGACGCGGTCAACCGGGCCCAGCTGTACGCCCAGAAGAAGGGCACCCTGCACGTCGCCTCGGCCGGCAACTCCAACCACGACCTGGCCTCGGACGCGATCGACGACGCCTCCAGCCCGAACGACACCACGCCGGTCGAGCGCACCATCGACCCCTCCGAGTGCCTGGACCTGCCGACCCAGCTGCCGGGTGTGGTCACGGTCAGCGCGACCGGTGTGCACGACGCCAAGTCGTTCTACTCCACGTACGGCAACCGCGTGGTGGACGTCGCGGCACCGGGCGGCGACAGCCGCTACCAGCTGCCGGACACGCCGTCGAAGAACGGCCGCATCCTGTCCACGATGCCGAACAACCAGTACGGCTTCCTCCAGGGCACCTCGATGGCCGCACCGCACGCCGCCGGGGTGGCCGCGCTGCTGAAGTCCAAGCACCCGTGGGCGACCCCGGCCGCGCTGCAGGCGCTGCTGAAGGCACAGGCAGACAACCCGGGCTGCCCGGCCTCCTACGACCAGGACGGCGACGGAGTGCAGGACGCGACGTGCGAGGGCGGCAAGCGGATCAACGGCTTCTACGGCTTCGGCATCGTCGACGCGCTGGACGCGGTGAAGCGATAGGCGAAGCAGGAGCAGGAGCAGCGGTAGTAGTACCGCGCGGTCGTACCGCGTGATCTGTGAGAGGGGAAGGGCCGGGCGATCCGCCCGGCCCTTCCGGTGTGCTGAGTTCCCGCGGGTGGATCGTGGGCGGGGCGTCGGCGGGTGCCCGAGTGTGATGACCGGCTCACGCCGCGGGGGCCGCCGGTGCGGCACAGTGCACCCATGACCGACACCGAATCCCCCGTCGGCCTCGCGGCCGTGTGGTCCTCGCTCGGCGGCGATCCCGCCCTCCTCACGCGTGTGTCGACCGTCGAGCGGCCCGAAGTCCTTCCCGCGCGGCTGCCGGTACGGGAGCTGGCGCGCGCCTGTGTGGGCGCGTGCGCGCTGGCCGCGGCCGAACTGGGCACGCGGCGGGCGGCCCGCACGCCCTCGGGACGCACTCCTGCGGGGCGTCCCGGAGTCTTTGGGACGCCCGCGGTGCGGGTGGACGACGGAGCGGTGGCCGCGGCGTTCGTCAGCGAACGGCATCTGCTGGTCGACGGGCGGGCCCCGGTGGCCTTCGCGCCGCTGTCGCGTTTCTGGCGCACGGCCGACGGCTGGGTGCGCACACACGCCAACTACCCCCACCACCGGGCCCGGTTGCTCGCCGCGCTGGGGACGCCCGAGGACCCGCGGGTGGTGGCGGCGGCGCTCGCCGAGCGGTCGGCCGTCGAGGTCGAGGAGGCCGTGCACGCCGCCGGGGGACTCGCCGTCGCGCTGCGGACGCCCGCGCGGTGGGCGGCGCACGAGCAGGCCGCGGCGGTGGCGGAGCGTCCGCTGGTGGAGCGCGGGCGGCTGGACACCGCACCCGCGCGCGTGCTCACCCCCGTGGACCGCGATCCGCTGCTGCCGGCGGCGGGGCTGCGGGTGCTGGATCTGACGCGGGTCGTCGCGGGGCCGGTCGCCACCCGCACGCTGGCCCTGCTCGGCGCGGACGTGCTGCGCCTGGACTCCCCCGGGCTGCCCGAACTCCCCGACCAGCACACCGACACGGGGTTCGGGAAGCGCTCGGCCCTGCTGGATCTGACGGTCGGCCGGGATGCCTTCGAGGAGCTGCTCTCGGCCGCGGACGTGGTGGTCACCGGGTACCGGCCAGGGACCCTGGACCGCCTCGGGCTGAGCCCCGAGGCACTGGCCGAGCGCCGTCCCGGGGTGGTCGTGGCGCAGTTGTCGGCGTGGGGTGCGTACGGGCCGTGGGGCGACCGGCGCGGCTTCGACAGCCTGGTGCAGGCGGCCACGGGGATCGCGGCGAGCGAGGGTTCACCGGAGCGGCCGGGGGCACTCCCGGCGCAGGCCCTCGACCACGGCACGGGATATCTGCTGGCGGGGGCGGTGCTGCGGGCGCTGACCGAGCAGGCGGACGAGGGGGGCGGCCGGTTCGTGCGGCTGGCGCTGGCGCGGACGGCGGGCCTGCTGCTGGAAGGAGCGGCCCACACGGGTGGGCCGGCCGAAGGCTCGGCGGCCGCTCTGGCCCCGGTCGCGGGCGGGTCCGCCGACGCCTGGCTCACGGAGGCGGACAGTGCGCGGGGCAGGCTGCGGTACGTCCGGCCCGCGGTGTCGTTCGCCGGAGGGCCCCGTGACTGGGCCCGGCCGCCCGGACCGTGGGGGGCGGACACCGCGCGGTGGGGATGACGGGCCGGGGCCGGCGGGCCGCACGGGTACGGCCGGGGCGTTGAATCCGACCTTGGCGCGAATTGTCCCCGGCCCCCTCGTCGCACGCTTGCCCGTTCTGTGAGTGCTTGTGAAGATCCTGGGGTGACTCTGACAAATCCCAGGCCCGGGGCGGCTGGTGCGCACAGGGGTGCGCGGCGTTCCGGCACCGGCCCGGCCGTCGCCGTACTCGTCCTGGTGGCGCTGGCTGCGCTGATACCTTTCCTCGGCCCGTCCCCCGCCCTGCGCGGAACCGGTGAGGCCCCGGCGCCCGGTACCGGCGGCATAGCCCTGCTGCGGACGGTGCTGTTCGCGGCGCTGGCGATACCCGTCGGCGAACTGTTCGTGAAGCGGCTCCTGCGTTCCGTGCCCGACGCTCCCCCGGCCGTGCCCCGCAGCTGGTCCACCGCCGCGAACACCGTCGGCTTCGCGGCCGCCCTCGGACTCGCCTCCGTCGTGGCCACCGGCAACCTGATCCCCGAGAGCCTCGCCGCCGTCGACGTGGGCGGCCTGTACGACTCCCGGGACGGCAAGCTGGCCCTCCTGGAGGTCAACGCGTTCCTCCTCGCGGCCCTGTGCGCCGCCTCCGGCCGGCCGGGCACACAGGCCTGGCCGCTGACCGCGATCATCGTCGCCGAGGCCCTGCGCGCGCACCCGAAGACCGAGTACACCCCGCTGCTCGGCTCCGGCCTGACACTGATTCACCTGACCTGCGCCTCGCTCTGGGTGGGCGGCCTGCTGTACGCGCTGCGCACCATGCGGGCGTGGCGGGAATCGGAGGCGGGGGGCGTGCTGCTGGGGCTGTACGCGCGCGTGGCGGCCGTCCTGCTGGCCGCCATCACCGCGACCGGGGTGTTCAGTTCACTGCGCCGGATGCCGCCGGGGACGATCCTGGAGCAGTTGACGGACACCGCGTACGGGCGCGTCCTGCTCGCGAAGGTGATCCTGATGGCCGGTGTCGCGGCCCTCGCCCTGTGGGCCCGGGTCCGGCTGGCCCGCGCGGCCGATCCGCTGAGCGCCCGCGGCCCCGCGTGGGCGGAGGCCTCCCTGCTGGCCCTGGTGGTGGCGGTGTCGGGCCTCCTGACGGCGCTTCCGGTACCGATCCGCTGGTGAGACCGGGCGGCGGGGCCCGCACGGCACCTGGCGGGCAGGGCTGTCAGTCGCGGCCCGTATCCTCATGAACCATGCTCGAAGACCTCACGACCGCAGCATCCTCCGCCATCGCCTGGCCGGCCTCGTACCCGCAGGGGTACGCGGTCGTCGACGTGGAGACCACGGGACTCGCCCGGGACGACCGCATCGTCTCCGCGGGCGTCTACCGGCTGGACGCGCGCGGTGAGGTCGAGGACCACTGGTACACGGTGGTCGATCCGCAGCGGGACCCCGGTCCGGTGTGGATCCACGGCCTGACGAGCGAGGCCCTCGAAGGGGCGCCCCTCTTCGGTGACATCGCCGAAGAGTTCGCCACCCGGCTGGAGGGGCGGGTGCTCGTCGCGCACAACGCCGTCTTCGACTGGCAGATGATCGCCCGCGAGTACGCCCGCGCCGGCGCGCAGGCACCGGTGAAGCAGCGGTTGTGCACGATCGTCCTCTCCAAGGAGCTCCGGCTGCCGCTGCCCAATCACAAGCTGGAGTCGCTCGCCGCGCATTTCGGTGTGGTGCAGCAGCGCGCGCACCACGCGCTGGACGACGCGCGGGTGCTCGCGGAGGTGTTCCGGCCCAGCCTGCGGGCCGCGGCGGTGGGCGGGGTGCGGCTGCCGCTGCACGAGTGCCTGCCGCTGACGGAGTGGACCGACCGGCCCCGGGCCGGCCGGCAGGCCGGGTACGGCGGCGACCACCGGTCCACCGGCTGGCGCCCCTCCCGCAAGCGGCCCGCCTGCCCCTACCCCAACCCGGGGCGGTACCAGCCGGGCGAGCCGCTCAGGCAGGGCATGCGGGTCGCGTTCTCCGGTGACACCTCCGTGGAGCGGGACCTGCTGGAGGACCGGGCGACCGAGGCCGGGCTGCACGTCGCCACCAGCCTGTCCCGGCTGACCAGCCTCCTCGTCACCAATGATCCGGACTCGGGCACGTCCAAGGTGGTCAAGGCCCGGCAGTACGGCACCCCGGTCGTGGACGAGGCGGCCTTCGGCCAGCTGCTCGGTGACGTCGCCCCCGCGTCGGAGGGCTGACCGCGCCGACGGCCGGCGGGGCGCCGTCCGCCCGCCGGGTCCAAAGGACCGTACGGACGGGTGATTGCCGGACGACTCGCCCGCCGCCCGCTCGCCCGTACCGGACCGGTGGGCCCACCCTGTGGCGCATGGCGACATGCGAAGTGTGCGGCAACAGTTACGGAATGACCTTCGAGGTGCACGCGCAGGGCGCGGTGCACGTCTTCGACTGCTTCTCCTGTGCGATCCACCGGATGGCCCCGATCTGCGAGCACTGCCGGGTGCAGATCATCGGCCAGGGCGTGGAGGCCGAGGGCCACTGGTACTGCGGCGCCCACTGCGCCCGCGCGGAGGGAAGGGCGGGCATCGTCGACCGGGTGTGAGGACGCACCCGCCTGAATACACCCCATGGCCCTGGTTGTACGGTCGTGGGGTGTACCGCTTCCTGTTGTCCCGCCAGTGGGTGATCCTCACCTTTCTGGCACTCGTGCTCATCCCGACGATGGTCGAGCTGGGCTTCTGGCAGTTGCACCGTCATGAGCGCCGGGTCGCCCTGAACCAGGTGATCGCCAACTCCCTGGCGGCCGAGCCGGTGCCCGCCAGGTCCCTGACCTCGCCCGGAGCGAAGGTCGAGCACGAGCACCTGTACCGCAGGGTGACGGCGAAGGGGAGCTTCGACACCGCCGACGAGGTCGTCGTGCGCCGCCGTACCAACGCGGACGACGAGGTCGGCTACCACGTGCTGACCCCGTTCGTCCTCGAGGACGGCAGGATCCTGCTGGTCAACCGGGGCTGGGTGCCCTCGGACGGCCCGAGCCAGAGCGCGTTCCCGGAGATCCCCCCGCCGCCCGAGGGCGAGATCACCGTCACCGGGCGGCTGATGCAGGACCAGACGACCGAGGACAGCGGCATCAAGAACCTCGAGGGCCTGCCCGACCGGCAGATCATGCTGATCAACAGCGAGCTGGAGGCCGAGCGGCTCGGCAGGGAGGTCCTCGGCGGCTACGTCGACCTGACGGAGCCCGGACCGGGCGGTGACACCCCGCAGCTGATCGCCGAACCCGTGCACGACGAGATCGGCCCGCACATGGCGTACGCCGTCCAGTGGTGGCTGTTCGCCGCGGGCGTCCCCGTCGGCTGGGTGGTCCTGGTCCGCCGCGAGGTACGGGAGCGGGCGGAGCAGGCGGCTGCCGGGACGGCGGACGCGGCGGAGACCGGCCAGCCCGCGGCTGTCTAGAGCACGCTCGGCGCCGCCCCTGATTGCCGCCCCCGGCGGCCGGGCATCCGCACCTCGTGCACCGTATCGAGGACTACGCGCTCATCGGCGACGAACAGACCGCTGCCCTGGTGGGCGCGGACGGGTCCGTCGACTGGCTCTGCCTGCCCCGCTTCGACTCCGGCGCCTGCTTCGCCCGGCTGCTCGGCGACGAGGACAACGGTCACTGGCGCATCGCGCCGCTGGGCGCCGAGCGGTACACGCGCCGCGCCTACCGCCGGGACACCCTCGTCCTGGACACCGAGTGGGAGACCGACGAGGGCGCGGTGCGCGTCACCGACCTGATGCCGCAGCGCGACCGCGCCCCCGACCTGGTGCGCATCGTCGAGGGCGTGCGCGGCGAGGTGACCGTCCGCAGCACGCTGCGGCTGCGTTTCGACTACGGCTCGGTGGTGCCCTGGATGCGCAGGGCCGACGGCCACCGGGTGGCGGTCGCGGGGCCGGACTCGGCGTGGCTGCGCAGTGTGCCGGAGGTGCCCACCTGGGGCGAGGACCTCGGCACGCACTCCGAGTTCACGGTCGGGCCGGGCGAACGGGTCGCGTTCGTCCTCACCTGGCACCCCTCCCACGAGCCGCGCCCGCCGCTGGTCGACCCGTACTCCTCGCTGCGGCACAGCATCGCCGACTGGCGCGCGTGGGCGTCCCGGTGCCGTTACACCGGCCCGCACCGGGACGCGGTGGTGCGGTCCCTGATCACGCTCAAGGCGCTCACCTACTCCCCCACCGGGGGGATCGTCGCCGCGCCCACCACCTCACTGCCGGAGGAGCCGGGCGGGGTACGCAACTGGGACTACCGCTTCTGCTGGCTGCGCGACTCCACGCTGACCCTGAGCGCGCTGCTGGCGGCCGGGTACCAGGAGGAGGCGGAGGCCTGGCGCGACTGGCTGCTGCGCGCGGTCGCGGGCGATCCGGCGGATCTGCAGATCATGTACGGGCTGGCGGGCGAGCGGCGGCTGCCCGAGTCCGAGCTGCCGTGGCTGTCCGGCTTCGGCGGCGCCACCCCGGTACGGGTCGGCAACGACGCCGTCAACCAGCTCCAGCTGGACGTGTACGGCGAGGTCGTGGACTCGCTGGCGCTGGCCCGGCGTTCGGGCCTTCCCCCGCGCCCGGACGTGTGGGCCCTGCAGACCGTGCTGCTGGACTTCCTGCGCACGGCCTGGCGGCAGCCGGACGAGGGGCTGTGGGAGGTGCGCGGCGGCCGCCGCCACTTCGTGCACTCCAAGGTGATGGTGTGGGTGGCCGCGGACCGTGCGGTAGGCCTCCTGGAGGAGAGCCCGGACCTCGGGGGCGACCTCGACGGCTGGCGCGCGTTGCGCGACGAGGTGCACCGTGACGTGTGCGAGAAGGGGTACGACAAGGAGCGCAACACGTTCACGCAGTCCTACGGCTCGCGCGAACTGGACGCCGCGCTGCTGCTGATCCCCCGGGTGGGTTTTCTGCCGCCCGACGATCCCCGGGTGCTCGGCACGATCGACGCGATCCGCGCGGAGCTGGGCCAGGACGGGTTCGTACGCCGCTACACCCCGGACGCCGCGCCCGTCGACGGCCTGCCCGGTGAGGAGGGCACGTTCCTGGTGTGCTCGTTCTGGCTCGCGGACGCCCTGCACATGGCGGGCCGGACGGATCAGGCACGCGAGCTGTTCGAGCGGCTGCTGGGGCTGGCCAACGACGTGGGTCTGCTGGCGGAGGAGTACGACGCGGTGGGCGGGCGGCTGCTGGGCAACTTCCCGCAGGCGTTCAGCCACATCGGCCTGGTGAACACCGCCCTCGCCCTGTTCGGGGGCGAAAAGGCAGAAGAGGCAGAATAGGGCCATGGATCTTGGACTGAAGGACCGGGTGTACGTCGTCACCGGGGCGACCCGCGGGCTGGGCAACGCCGCCGCGCGCGAGCTGGTCGCGGACGGTGCGAAGGTGGTCGTCACGGGGCGGGAGGAGCAGAGCGTCGCCGAGGCGGTCGCCGGTCTCGGGCCGAACGCGGTCGGCGTGGCGGTCGACAACGCCGACCCCCGGACACCGGCGCGGCTGATCGCGACCGCGCGTGAGCGGTTCCACCGTTTCGACGGCCTCCTCGTCAGCGTGGGCGGACCGCCGCCCGGGTTCGTCGCCGACACCACCGACGAGCAGTGGCGGTCGGCGTTCGAGTCGGTGTTCCTGGGCGCGGTACGACTGGCCCGTGCCGCCGCCGCGGAGCTGGGCGAGGGCGGGGTCATCGGCTTCGTGCTGTCCGGCTCGGTGTACGAACCGCTCCCCGGCCTGACCATCTCCAACGGCCTGCGCCCCGGGCTCGCCGGCTTCGCCAAGTCCCTCGCGGACGAGCTGGGCCCGCGCGGCATCCGCGTCGTGGGGGTGCTTCCCGGGCGGATCGACACGGACCGGGTCCGGGAACTCGACGCCCTCTCCGCCGACCCGGAGGCCACCCGTCAGGCGGCCCAGTCCCGCATCCCCCTGCGCCGCTACGGCACCCCGGCCGAGTTCGGCCGCACCGCGGCCTTCCTCCTCTCCCCGGCCGCCTCCTACGTCACCGGCGTCATGGTCCCGGTGGACGGCGGGGTGCGGCACGGGTTCTAGGGGCGCGTCCGGCGCCGGGGTCCGTCCGGTTCCGGGGCGGGGGCCGGGGTCAGCTGACGCGTTCCGCGCGGTGTTTGACCGCTCGCAGGCGGACCTCGGCCGGGAGGGTGGCCAGGCCCGCCGCCTCACGGGCATGGGTGAGGGCTCCGGTGGTGAGGGTCTTCAGCGCGGTGCCGGGGTCGACGTGGGGCTCCAGGCGGAGGCGGACGTGGGTCCGCGGGGCACCGCGGCGGCCGGTCAGCCGGACGTGGGCCTGGTCGACGCCGTCCAGCCCGCCCGCCTCCTCGGCGAGGACCGCCTCCAGGGCCCGGCCGCGCAGGACCGCTCCGTCGCCGTCGCCGGTGTCGACGAACACCTCGGCCGGCCGGCGCCGGCGCAGGACCGCGACCAGCCACCAGAGCAGGAGCAGGACGAGGACCGCGAGTGCGGCGATCACGACGGGCCACCACCAGCCCGTGTCCCGCCACCGGGTCCGCTCGGCGTCGCTCAGCAGGACGTCGTGCCGTCCGTGGTGCAGCCACCAGGAGGGCGCCGGCGCTCCCAGCCCGACGGCCAGCACGGCCCCGCCGAGGGCCACCAGGAGCAGGCCCGTGATCCCGAGCAGCACACGGTTGACGATCCTGTTCACCGGCCTCACCCCTTCCGGCCGGGACGTCGTACCCGCACCGACAGGGCGGGCGGCCGGGACAGCCCCAGGCCCCCGACGGCGTCGGCGAGTACCGCGTCCAGGTCGGCCCGTACGTCGTCCAGTTCACGGAAGTGCGACACCGCGCGGACGTCGGCCCGCCTGCGGGTCACCCGTACCCGCGCCGTCTGCACCCCGGCGATCTCCATGGCCCGGTCCCGCAGCGCCATCGCCGCCGCGTCCCGGTCGAGTGCGGCGCGGACGTCGGGGTGGGTGCGGCGCATCGGGAGCAGGGCCCGCAGCCCGGGGGTGAGGGCCAGCAGGAGCAGCCAGAGCCCGAGGGCGGCGGCGATCCCGGCGCCCAGCAGCACCCAGACGTCGTCCAGGGGCCGTTCGGCCAGTTGGCGGGCCAGTTCCCGGCGCCAGCCCATCGCGGGCCGGCCGGCGCGCACCGCGACGATGTCGTACAGGAACGCCACCGCGATCACCAGGAGCAGCAGTGCGAGCAGGCCCGCGGGGACCTTGCGCGCCGACCAGAAGCGCCGGGGGCCCGGGGCCGCGGCGCCGACCGGCCCGGGCGGCGGTGTCTTCTCCAGGACGGTGCCCGCGGGCTGCCCGGCGGCTCCGGGTTCGCTCATCGGGTCCTCCTCCCCCGTGCCGCGCCCGGTGCCGCCGCCAGGTGCAGCCGTTCCACCTGGACGACGACCTCCGGCACCTGCATGCCCGCCAGCACGGACACCCGCTCGACCACCTGGCGGCGTACCCGCCCGCACCGGCCGCCGATGTCGCCGGGATAGCCGAGTTCGACGTGGACGCGGACCCGCGCGGTGTCGTCGCTGTGGACGACGACCGTGGCGTGCGGCGGCTCGGCGTCCGGGGGCAGCGGTCCGAGCGCCTCACGGGCCGCCTGGGAGGCGATCTTCGCGACCACCCGGTCGGCGATCCTGGTCGCACCGCGCTCACCCGGCGGCACGACGACGCGGGCGCCGTCGGCCCCGTCTTCCCCCGTGCTCACCGGTGTCACCTCCGACGATCGTCACGGGGACGGAAGAAGTCACCGAGCTCCAGGTCTCCCTGGAGGAACCGCCCGGCGACGAAACCTACGGCCCCCAACGCGGCCACCAGGACGAAAGCCCCGAATCCGCCGAAGTATCCGGCGAAGCCCAGCGCCATGCCGGCGATCATGCCGACCACGGCCATGTTCATGGTGCTCTCCTCAGTTCCTCAGCTCCTCGGCTCATCACGGGTCGCCTCACTGGAGGCGGCTCTCCGACTCCTCGTCCTCCTCGTCCGGCAGCTTCACGTCGCTCACCGCGATGTTGACCTCGACCACCTCGAGACCGGTCATCCGCTCGACCGCCGCGACGACGTTCTCCCGCACGGCCTTGGCGACATCGCTGATGGAGACGCCGTAGTCGACGACGATCTCCAGATCCAGCGCGGTCTGCACCTCGCCGACCTCGGCCTTCACTCCACGCGTCACCGATTTCGCCCCGCCCGGCACCCGGTCGCGCACGGCCCCGAAGGTCCGGGACAGGCCGCTGCCCATGGTGTGCACGCCGAGCACGTCCCGCGCGGCGAGACCGGCGATCTTCTCCACGACGCCGTCGGCGATCGTGGTGCGGCCGCGGGTGGCGGGGTCGCCGCCGCCGCGCCGGGTGCCCGGCCCCTTGCGCCCGGAGGTGTCCGGCGCGCTCTTCTCGAGGTCGGTGGCCCTCGTCGAGCCGCCCTCCGTCATGTCGCTCATCGGTGCACGTCCCTTCCGGTCGTCGTCCACGTGCCCACCGTATGCGCGGTTGCGTGGTGGCGCGCCGTGGATGCGGCAGGCTGGAGGAATGACGGCGGACCGGTGGACGCGGACAGTGCGACAGCAGTTGGGGTTGGGCAGACTTCTGCCCCTGGGCGGAGCGCGGGACGGCGCGTGGATCTCCGAAGCGGCCGCCGCGCAGGCCCTGCGGCGTGCGGTGGTGCGGGACGCGCCGGACGTGCGCGTGGACGGAGTGCGGATCGCGCTCGCCGATCCGCAGGACGCCGGTGAGCCGGTGGTGCCGCCCCCGCCGAGCGCTCTGCCGCCGGGGGCGCTGCGGGTGACGGTCCGGTTCGCGGCCACGGCGGCAGAGCCGCTGCCGGTGACGGCGGACCGGCTGCGGGCGGTGCTGTCGCGGGCCGCGGCGGAGCGGATCGGGCTGGTGGTGGCGGAGGTGGACCTGCGGGTGACCGAACTGCTGGACCCGCGGGGCGGGCCGCCTCCGGGTCCGGCGCCGGACGCGGCGGGCGGGCCCGCGGACGGGTCGGCCGACGCCTCGCCGGCCGGCGCGCCGGAGCCCGGTGACTCCGACGGGAGCCGGGTGGCCGCCGCGGCGCTCGCCGTCCCGGGGGTGTCCCGGCTGACGGGCACCCTGGGCCACCCGGTGCACCTGACGGCTCACCCGCAGCCCGGTGGGGCCTCTCTGGCCCGCCGTCACGCGCGAGTGGACCTCGCCGCCCTGGCGGACCACCGGGCGGTGGACGTGGCCCAAGCGGTCCGCTCGGCGGTGTCGGCCGCCCTGCCGGACCGCCCGACGGTGGCGGTACTGGTCACGGCGCTCGACTGACGCTCTCCCCCGGCTCCCCCGTGCCTCGGCCGCGCCTCACCGGTTCCTCGTTGGTTCCTCATCGGTGAGGCGCCGGTCCCTCACTCGCCGAGACCGGCCAGGTCCCGCAGCCTGCGGCCCTGGGCCGCGCGCTCGGCGATCCGCTGCTCCTCGTACGTACGCTCCTGGGCGCCCCGCAGCAGCGCCTTCGTCTCGATCACGGCGTCGCGGGGCGCGGCCAGCAGCGCCGCCGCGAGGTCGCGCACCGCCGAGTCCAGTTCGTCGCCCGGCACGGCGAGGTTGGCCAGCCCGGTGCTCACGGCCTCCTCGGCCGTGACGAACCGCCCGGTCACGCAGATCTCCAGCGCGCGGGCGTACCCGACGAGCCCGACCAGCGGATGCGTGCCGGTCAGGTCCGGTACCAGCCCCAGGCTGGTCTCGCGCATGGCGAACTGGACGTCGTCCGCGACGATCCGCAGGTCACAGGCGAGGGCCAGTTGGAAACCGGCCCCGATGGCGTGCCCCTGCACGGCCGCGACGGACACGAGGTCGCTGCGCCGCCACCAGGTGAACGCCTCCTGGTACTCGGCGATGGACGCGTCGAGCCCGGCCTCCCCGCTGCGCGCGAGCTCGACGAACGAGGTCTCGCCCTCGATTCCCTCGGGCGTGAGCATCTGCCGGTCGAGCCCGGCGGAGAAGGACTTGCCCTCACCCCGGAGCACCACGACCCGGACGGAGCCCGGCAGCAGCCGACCCGCCTCGGTCAGCGCGCGCCACAGAGCGGGGCTCTGCGCGTTGCGCTTGGCCGGGTTGGTCAGCGTCACCGTGGCGATCGCGCCGTCGACGGTGAGCCGTACGCCGTCCTTGTCGAGTACCGGACCGAGGTCCTGGGCGGGCGAAGCCATGGGGCGCCTCCGATGGGTGCGGTCGTCTTCCGCGCCGCACGACGGCGTGGAGCCGTCCTGCGGCACAGCTGAGTGACTGCACAGTAACCACCCGGCCGGTCAGTCGGCCGACCGGGTGGCCACCATCGGGATCGAGGGGCGGCGCCCGGAATCAGGCCGAAGGGGCCTTCTTGCCTCGCGTCGCCCCGCCACGCCCTCGGAGCGTGACGCCCGACTCGCTGAGCATGCGGTGCACAAAGCCATACGAGCGGCCGGTTTCCTCGGCCAACGCCCGGATGCTCGCACCGGCGTCGTACTTCTTCTTCAGGTCTGCCGCGAGCTTGTCGCGCGCGGCGCCGGTCACCCGGCTGCCCTTCTTCAGAGTCTCGGCCACCCGTGCCTCCTCATGGGAAGTGCGCTCTGGTCTCCTCATGATCACCCCTCTCGGGCCCGATGGCCACCCATTCGGCAAGGTCCGTGCGACAAGGTCGTGACGACAGGAGCGCATCCCCACAAACGGAGTAAGGGATTCCGCCGGATGCCGCGGACACCACCGAACGGGTTGCTCCGCGAAGTCCCAGGTCAGAAAGGTGTCGCGGCCGAGCCCCGGTGGATCAGGGGCTCGGCCGCGAAACACGGTGAGAACACACCTCGGTACGAGGAGATCTCACACGAATGATGGATCACCGATGGGCCGAATGATCCATACCCGGTGGATCACGCCCTCGGTCATGTCAGCAGTCACTCCCGCGGTCGCGCCTGCCGTCACGCGCGCGGCGGGCCGGGGCCGCTCGGGCGAGGGTCCCGGGGCAGCTCAGGCGAGGGCGACGAGGTCCGCGTAGTCGGCGCCCCACAGGTCCTCGACTCCGTCCGGCAGCAGGATGATCCGCTCCGGCTGGAGCGCCTCGACGGCGCCCTCGTCGTGGGTGACCAGGACGACCGCGCCCTTGTAGGTGCGCAGCGCGCCGAGGATCTCCTCGCGACTGGCCGGGTCGAGGTTGTTGGTGGGCTCGTCGAGGAGGAGCACGTTCGCCGAGGAGACCACGAGGGTCGCGAGCGCGAGACGGGTCTTCTCGCCGCCGGAGAGGACACCGGCGGGCTTGTCGACGTCGTCGCCGGAGAACAGGAACGAGCCGAGCACCTTGCGGACCTCGACGAGGTCCATGTCGGGCGCGGCGGAGCGCATGTTCTCCAGCACCGTGCGGTCCTGGTCGAGGGTCTCGTGCTCCTGGGCGTAGTAGCCGACCTTGAGCCCGTGGCCGGGCACGACCATGCCGGTGTCGGGCTGTTCCACTCCGGCGAGGAGACGCAGCAGGGTGGTCTTGCCCGCACCGTTGAGACCGAGGATGACGACCCGGGAGCCCTTGTCGATGGCCAGGCCGACGTCGGTGAAGATCTCGAGGGAGCCGTACCACTTCGACAGGCCCTCGGCGGTCAGCGGGGTCTTGCCGCAGGGCGCCGGGTCGGGGAAGCGCAGCTTGGCGACCTTGTCCGACTGGCGGACGTCCTCGAGGCCGGCCAGCAGGCGCTCCGCGCGGCGGGCCATGTTCTGCGCGGCGACCGTCTTGGTGGCCTTGGCACGCATCTTGTCGGCCTGGGAGTTGAGGGCCGCGGCCTTCTTCTCCGCGTTCTGCCGCTCGCGCCTGCGGCGCTTCTCGTCGGCCTCGCGCTGCTGCTGGTAGAGCTTCCAGCCCATGTTGTAGACGTCGATGGTGGAGCGGTTGGCGTCCAGGTAGAACACCTTGTTGACGACCGTCTCGACCAGGTCGACGTCGTGGGAGATGACGATGAAGCCGCCGCGGTAGGACTTGAGGTAGTCGCGCAGCCAGACGATCGAGTCGGCGTCGAGGTGGTTGGTCGGCTCGTCGAGCAGCAGGGTGTCCGCGTCGGAGAACAGGATGCGGGCCAGTTCGACACGGCGGCGCTGACCGCCGGAGAGCGTGTGCAGCGGCTGGCCCAGGACCCGGTCGGGCAGGTTCAGCGCGGCGGCGATGGTGGCGGCCTCGGCCTCGGCGGCGTATCCGCCCTTGGTGAGGAACTCCGTCTCCTGGCGCTCGTACTGCTTGAGGGCCTTCTCCCGGGTGGCGCCCTGGCCGTTCGCGATGCGCTGCTCGTTCTCGCGCATCTTGCGGATCAGGACGTCCAGTCCGCGGGCGGAGAGGATGCGGTCGCGGGCGAGTACGTCGAGGTCGCCGGTGCGGGGGTCCTGGGGGAGGTAGCCGACCTCGCCGGAGCGGGTGACGCTGCCCGCGGCGGGGATGCCCAGGCCGGCGAGGACTTTGGTGAGCGTGGTCTTGCCGGCGCCGTTGCGGCCGACCAGGCCGATGCGGTCGCCCTTGGTGACGCGGAAGGTGGCGCTTTCGATGAGGACACGGGCACCGGCGCGCAGCTCGATGCCGGAGGCGGAGATCACGGGTCAGACTCCAGGCGGTGGGGTCCCCTGCTCGAACGGAGCCCGGGGGAAGTCGGCGGTGGGCGGCTGAGGGCGTTCCCGCCGTCTAATGCACAAGGAGAATGGCCATGCGGGCCATTCTAACGGGGCCGCGCAACCACTTTTCCGGTGTGCGGGTGTGCGATGCCTCGCGCCCGGCCGGGTCACGGGGCGTTGTCAGTGACCGGTGCCAGACTGTCGGCGGGTCGGGTTTCTGGTGATTTTCCCGTCGCGGTGCTTCCGGCTGCGGGAGGTGAGGAGCGGGGGCCATGGCAGGTACGGGTGGCGGACGTCCGAGCGTCTTCCCGACGCTGGTGTACGCGGACGCGAAGGCGGCGATCCGGCAGCTCACGGAGGCCTTCGGCTTCACGGAGCTGTCGGTGTACGAGGGCGAGGACGGCTCGGTGCTGCACGCCGAACTGGTGCAGGGCAACGGCGCGGTGATGCTGGGTTCCCAGGGCCGCGGCGGTGTGTTCGACACGGCGATGAAGGGTGCGGGGCCCGCGGGGGTGTACGTCGTCGTGGACGACGTCGACGCACACCACCGGCGGGCGGCGGCACAGGGCGCGGAGATCCTGACGCCCCCGACGGACCAGGACTACGGCTCGCGGGACTACACGGCCCGGGACCTCGAGGGCAACGTCTGGAGCTTCGGTACGTACGCGCCCGGGACCGGGGCCTGAGCCCGGTCCCGGGCGGTGGAGCCGGGATGTCGCCCGCGCGGGCCTGCGGGATCTCGCCGGGACTCCGCGGGACGGCGGTGGTGGTGTCAGCCTCCGGTGTGCACCTGGAAGGCCGCCCGCCGGACCGCTTTGGCCAGAGCCGGGTCGGGGTGCGCGGCGGCGAGCGCGACCAGTACCTGCACGGTGCGCGGGTGTCCGACCGCGCGCACCTCGTTCAGCAGCGCGGGGACGGTCGGCTGGACCGCGGACTCCAGGTGCCGTACCAGCAGCGGGGCCTCACCGTGGTCGGCGACCGCGGCGGCGGTGTCCACCCACAGCCAGGTGGCCTCGTCCCGGGTGAGGACCTGGTGGGCGTCCTCGGGGTCGGCGCCCTCGTGCTCGGCCAGCCACAGCAGGGCGTAGGGCCGCAGCGTCGGCTCGTCGTGCACGGCGCGGACCTCGGGTTCGGCGGGGGCGCCGACCACGCGCAGCGCCTCGAAGGCGAGGCCGCGCAGGAGGGCGTCCTCACCCCGGGCGGCGTCGAGCAGTTCGGTGACGGCGCCGGCGACCGGGCGGGCGGCGAGCCAGGCGCGGTACTCGGCGCGGGCCGCGTTGGGGCGCAGCTGGGCGCAGCCGCGGAGCATGTCCTCGGCGCTCTGCTCGATGTTCCCGGCGGGGCTCTGCGCGGCGACGCAGATCTGCTCCAGCTTGACCCAGACCGCCCAGCTGCCGAGCGGGGTGAGCGTGGCCTGTCCCTCGCCGTAGGTGAGGGCGCCCACCGCGGCGAGGGCGCGCAGGGCCCATTCGAGAAGCGGGGCGAGCGGGGCGTCGGCGGCGCCCGGCTCGACGGGCGCGGGCCGGGCGGACCGGAGCGCGAGGGCGGGGCCGGGCCCGGGGTGGGCGGCGTCGGCGGAGTGGGGCGCGTAGTCGACCTCGCAGCGCTCCGTGCGCAGTTCGGTGACCCGTTGCTGCAGGAGGTCGAGGAGCTGGGGCACGGGGACGGGCCCGGCCGAGAGCTGGAGGAAGGAGAGCACCTGCGGCATGGCCGAGACGACCTCGCCGACGGTGGCGGGTTCGTGGCCCTCGGGTTCCGGGTGGGCCAGCGACCAGGCGTCGAAGAGGGCGACCCAGCCCCGCAGCACGGCGCTGTCGTCGCGGTCCCAGGCGCGCAGCCGCCAGCCGGGGCGGGCCGTGTCGCCGTGCACCTCGACCAGACCGGCGAGCCGGGCCGTGTCCCAGTCGGCCCGGACCTGAGCCGGGGTCAGGCCCAGATCGTCGGCCGCCCATGCGACGGTCGCGTCGGAGAGGATGGCCTTGCCGGCGGTGGTGGCGCTGCTCCGGCCGGGTCCGAGGGCGGCGTCGGCCCAGCGGGCGACGCGGGCCGCGCCGGCCAGACCGGAGCGTGCCGTCCTGGCCAGCTCCGCGGGGGCCGGTGTGCCTTCCGGAGGGCGCGGCGCAGGACGGCGCGAGCGCTGCTGGTTCATCGCCCTGGGGGCGGCGGCCAGGGGTCGCGGGCGGACAAGTCGAAGCCTGGAGTCGCGCGGGATACGGGACGTCACGGGTGCAGTCTTGCGGTTGACGGTCCGAAAACCCAAACGGAATGTCACCGGCGGCGACGGAGAGGGCCAACGCACCGGGTCGCGCGGGCGGTCGAGGGGCGGTGGCAGGCCGGCGCCACGGCCCGGAGCGGAATCCCGACGAGGACCCGCACCACCGGCCACCCGGCCGCCCGCGCGACCCGGCCGCCTGACCGCCCGACCGGCCGCCCGCCGGAGCGGACGAGGCGGGCGCGGAGGGCACGGCGGTCACATGCCGAAGGCGCGGAGGTCACATGAGCGGGGTGAGGAAGCGGCGCAGGGCCTCTTCGTAGGCGTCCTGGTCGGCGTTCCACATGGCGCCGTGCGGAGCGTCCTCGACCGTGAGCAGGGTGACCGTGTTGGGCTGGGCGGCGGCCAGGCGGCGGGAGAGCCGCCAGGGGGCCACCACGTCGCCGGGGCCGTGGACGATCAGGGTGGGGACGCCGATGTGTTCCGCCTCCGCCGTGCCGGGGTGGTGGTCGCCGTAGCGGCCGGTGCGGCCCTGGGCGGCGCGGACCGCCAGCGGCAGCAGCGCGCCCGGGGTGCGGCGGGCGGCGGCGAGGGCGCGCAGGGTCGATTCCCAGCTGAGCACCGGGGAGTCGAGGACGAGCCCGGCGATGCGGTCGCGCAGGGTGGAGCGGGCCGCGGCGCGCAGCGCCATGGTCGCGCCGGTGGACCAGCCGAGCAGGACGACCTGCCGCGCGCCGGCGTCCAGCGCGTGGCGGATCGCCGCGTCGAGGTCGCGCCACTCGGTCTCGCCGAAGTGGTTGAGGCCGTCGGGTGAGCGCGGTGCGCCCGGATCGCCCCGGTATGAGGGGACCAGTATCGGGAAGTGGTGGCGGTGCAGGAACTCCATGACGTTCATGGGGTGTTCCCGGGTGGCGCCGAGGCCGTGCACCGCGAGCACCCAGGTGTCCCGGACGCCCGGCAGGAACCAGGCGGGAAGGGGGCCGAGTTCGCCGGGGACCTCGATGTCGGTGTGGTCCAGGCCCAGTGCGGTGCCCGGGTCCCCTACGTACAGGTTCGGGGTGAGCCACGCCCGGTCGCCGGGCTTCAGGGTGCCCCGCACGACGCGTTCGAGACGGCGTACGACGGTGTCGGCGGAATCCGACACGCCTTCCAGCACGGGTCCGACGACCGCGTGGGAGTCGTCACCGGTGAGGCCGTAGCGGCCGGGGCGCAACGCGGCGAGGTCCCGGGTGAGGCTGACCTGGCCGGCCGCGGTGGCGTGCACGGTGAGCCGGGGCTCGGTGGGCAGCGGCCTGCCCGGCGGCGCCTTGAGGGCCGCGTCGCTGGCGAGCCGGCCGGCCGCCACCGCGGCGGCGCCGGCACCTATCACGGCGGTGACGGCAGCGGCCGTCGCTCTGGCAGTGCGCACGGAACCCAGTGTCCCGGCGGACCGGCCACCCGGCCAGTGGACGTCCCTCCCGGGCGGCGCCTCAGCCGCGCTGCCCGTAGCCCCGCAGGCGGTCCGTGACCTCTGCCAGCTGGTCGGCCGACAGGAGGGCCGGGGAGCGGCCCGGGACGGACGAGGCGGTCAGCCAGAGCCTGCACATCCACTCCAGCTGGGCGGTGCGGTCGTAGGCCTGGTCGAGGGTGGTGCCGTGGGTGAGGGTGCCGTGGTTCCTCAGGAGGCAGCCGGTGCGGCCGTCGAGGGCACGCAGCATGTGCTCGGCCAGCTCGTCGGTGCCGTACGTCGCGTACGGGGCGACCCGGACGGGCCCGCCGAGCGCGGCGGCCATGTAGTGGACGAGCGGGAGTTCGTCGACGAGCGTGGAGACCGCCGTCGCGTGCACGGCGTGTGTGTGCACCACGGCGCGGGCGCCGGTCGTGCGGTACACCGCGAGGTGCATGGGCAGCTCGCTGGTCGGGACCAGGGTGCCGAGGACCTGGCGGCCGGCGAGGTCGACACCGGTCACGTCGTGCGGGGTCAGCCGGTCGTAGGGCACTCCCGACGGTGTCACCAGCACGGTCGGACCGACCCGCACCGAGACGTTTCCGGAAGTACCGACGACGAGTCCGTCGGAGACGGTCCGCCGGGCGGCCTCGACGAGGCCGGTCCAGGCGCGCGCCTCCTCGTCACTCACCTGACGTCGCTGCTCGGTCATGCCGTGATCCTGCCGGGTGACGAAGGTCTCTTCAACGGCTCCGCGGTCGGCCGCGAACGCCCGCTGACGGAGTCACAGCCCTTCAGCCGCACCGGCGCGGATGGGTCATGGTGGACGTACGGCCACCCGATGGAACGAGAACACCCACCACGGTCATCCACGCGCCCATCCCAGTTCATCTTCTGTTCACCCAGGTTACCTACGTTCAACGCGCCAATGACTTCGAACGATTGCCTGGGTAAATGGAAAGCTTCTCGCTGATCCTCGCGATTGTGGTGGTAACCGCACTCGCGTTCGATTTCACGAACGGTTTCCACGACACCGCGAACGCGATGGCGACAACCATTTCGACCGGTGCTCTCAAGCCCAAGGTCGCGGTGGCCATGTCCGCCGTGCTGAACCTGGTGGGCGCCTTCCTCTCCGTGGAGGTCGCCAACACGATCTCCAAAGGCCTCGTCGACGAGGCCGGCATCCGTCCCGAGGTCATCTTCGCCGCACTGGTCGGCGCGATCCTCTGGAACCTCCTGACCTGGCTGGTCGGTCTGCCGTCCAGCTCCTCGCACGCCCTGATGGGCGGCCTGATCGGTGCCACCGTCGCCTCGGCGGGCTTCGGCGCGGTGCACGGCGACGTCCTGGTCACCAAGGTGCTGATCCCCGCGATCGCCGCGCCGCTGGTCGCCGGCCTCGCCGCGATGTTCGCCACGCGGCTGACCTACCGTCTGGGCAAGAAGGCCGACGGCAAGGCGTCCGAGAAGGGCTACCGGGCGGGTCAGATCGCCTCCGCCGGCCTCGTCTCCGTGGCCCACGGCACCAACGACGCGCAGAAGACGATGGGCATCATCACCCTGGCCCTGGTCGCCGGCGGCGCCCTCGCCCCGGCCTCCGACCCGCCCCTGTGGGTCATCGTCTCCGCGGGCGTCGCCATCGCGCTCGGCACCTACCTCGGCGGCTGGCGCATCATCCGCACGATGGGCAAGGGCCTGACGGACCTCCAGCCGCAGCAGGGCTTCGCCGCCCAGACCAGCGCCGCGACGGTCATCCTGGCCTCCTCCCACCTCGGCTTCTCCCTCTCCACCACGCACTCGGTCTCCGGTGCCGTGATGGGTGCGGGCCTGGGCCGCAAGGGCGGTGTCGTCCGCTGGTCGACGGCCACCCGGATGTTCGTCGCCTGGGGTCTGACGCTGCCGGCGGCGGCCCTGGTCGGGGCCATCGCCGAACTGGTCTGCCGAGCCGGCAGCTGGGGCACCGCCGTCGTCGCCGTCTTCCTGGTCGCCTCCAGCGCGGCGATCTGGAAGATCTCCCGGCGGGAGGTCATCGACCACACCAACGTCAACGGCCACGATGAGGCCGACGGTTCAGCCGCCGCCGAGGAGTCGGCCGGCGTGGTGACCGCCGCCATGGCCGCGGTGACCCCGCCCCCGGCCGGCGAGCTCTCGGCCACCATCCCGGCCCCGGCCGCCGCCGACCCGCCCGCCAAGACCACCGTCTGACCGCGCCCCGGCACGAAGGAAGAAGAGCACCATGCAGATCGACTGGGCGGCCCTCGGTTCCGTCTTCGGCGTCAGCCTCGTGGTCACCGTGGCTCTGGTGGCCCTGTTCACCCTCGGCATCGTCGGCCTGTCCCGCCATGAGCAGGCCGTGGCCCAGGGCCAGTCCGCGGCCCTGGCGGTCGCCGGCGCCTACGCCTGCTTCGCGGCCTGCACGGCGGCGGTGGCGTACGGGATCTATCTGATCATGGCCTGATCAAGGTCGTCTCCGTCCGACGGGCGGTGCGGGGCTTCACGCCCCGCACCGCCCGTTCGCGTTCCCCCCACCCGAACCCCTCTGTGGGTCTCAGCACACTTCAGCCTCGCAGGTCAAAGGCAGGTTGACGGTTCTTCCGGACCGTGGTGGACTGCCGGATGCCAATGCGGCGGCAGGAGAGGAAGCCGGTGGAAGTCCGGCGCGGTCCCGCCACTGTCACCGGGGTGAACACCCCGGGAGCCAGGAACTCTCACCGCCGGTCTCGTCGAACCAGGGCGTGGACACCCTGAGTGAGGACATATCGCCATGCCCGGCTGCCCGTCGAGGTCGACCAGCGACGTTCCCCCCCGACTCGGGGCGGACCTGTCCACCGGATCCCCCACCGGCTGAACCCATGGGTGCCGATCGCGAGTTCGCGTACGGCGCCGCCGCCGGCCTCCTCGGCGACCTGCTCCTCGGCGATCCCCGCCGGGGACATCCGGTCGCCGCTTTCGGGCGGGCCGCGGCTGCCGTGGAACGGATGCTGTGGCGGGACGACCGCGGCCGGGGCGCGTTGCACACCGCCGTCTGCGTCGGCGGTGCCGTCGCGCTGGGGAGCCTTGCCGCCCGGTGCGTACGGTCCTCCCCCGCCGCCTCGGTCGCCCTGACCGGCGCCGCCACCTGGGCCGTCGTCGGCGGGACGTCGCTGGCCCGGGAAGCCCGTGCCATCGGACGGTCCCTGGAGACCGGGACCACCGAGGGCCTCGAGGCGGCGCGGGCCCGGCTGCCGCACCTGTGCGGGCGGGACCCGCAGGCGCTGGACGCCGACGGGATCGCCCGCGCGGTGGTGGAGTCCGTCGCCGAGAACACCTCCGACGCCGTGGTGGGCGCCCTGGTGTGGGGCGCCGTCGCCGGGGTGCCGGGACTGCTCGGGTTCCGGGCCGTCAACACCCTGGACGCCATGGTCGGCCACAAGTCGCCCCGTCACCGGCGCTACGGCTGGGCCTCCGCCCGCCTCGACGACGTCGCCGGGTGGCCCGGGGCGCGGCTGACCGCCGTACTCGCCGCGGTCGCCGGACCGGACCCGCAGGGCGCCCTGCGGGCGTGGCGCGCGGATGCCGCGAAGCACCCCAGCCCCAACGCCGGCCCCGTGGAGGCCTCCTTCGCGGGCGCGCTCGGCGTGCGGCTCGGCGGAACACTGTCCTACGCCGGACGGGTCGAACACCGGCCCGTCCTCAACGGCACCGGCCGTCCCGTGGCCGTGGCGGACATCGACCGGGCGGTACGGCTCTCACGGCGCGTCGGCTGGCTGACGCTCGGCGTCGGTGCCGCCGCGCGGATCGCCGGTACGCGGATCGCCGCCGCACGGATCGCAGGGAAGGGACACAGGTCATGAGCGGTGGGGGTCTGCTGGTCGCCGGTACCACCTCGGACGCCGGCAAGAGCGTGGTGACCGCCGGGATCTGCCGGTGGCTGGTACGGCAGGGCGTCAAGGTCGCGCCGTTCAAGGCACAGAACATGTCGCTGAACTCGTTCGTGACCCGCGAGGGCGCCGAGATCGGGCGGGCGCAGGCCATGCAGGCCCAGGCCTGCCGGGTCGAGCCGACCGCGCTGATGAACCCCGTGCTGCTCAAGCCGGGCGGGGAGCGGAGCAGCCAGGTGGTGCTGCTGGGCAAGGCGGTCGGCGAGATGAGCGCGCGCGGCTACCACGGCGGGCGGCAACAGCAACTGCTGGGCACGGTGCTGGACTGCCTCGCGCAGTTGCGGGGCACGTATGACGCGGTGATCTGTGAGGGGGCCGGCAGCCCGGCCGAGATCAACCTGCGGCGCACCGACATCGTGAACATGGGGATCGCCAGGAACGCCGGGCTCCCCGTCCTCGTCGTCGGCGACATCGATCGCGGCGGCGTCTTCGCCTCCTTCTTCGGCACCGTCGCCCTGCTCTCCCCCGAGGACCAGGCGCTGGTCGCCGGGTTCCTGGTGAACAAGTTCCGGGGCGACGTGTCGTTGCTGGAGCCGGGCCTCGACATGCTGCACGGCCTGACCGGGCGGCACACGTACGGCGTGCTGCCCTTCCGGCACGGGCTCGGTATCGACGAGGAGGACGGGTTGGCGGTGTCCCTGCGCGGCGCCGTGCGGGAGTCGGCCGTCGCCCCGCCGGTCGGCGAGGACGTGCTGCGGGTCGCCGTGTGCGCGGTGCCGCTGATGTCCAACTTCACGGACGTGGACGCGCTGGCCGCCGAACCGGGCGTCGTCGTGCGGTTCGTGGACCGGCCCGAGGAACTGGCCGACGCCGACCTCGTCGTCCTGCCCGGAACCCGCGGAACCGTGCGGGCCCTTCAGTGGCTGCACGAGCGGGGGCTGGCGGCCGCCCTGCGGCGGCGGGCCGCCGAAGGGCGGCCCGTGCTGGGGATCTGCGGGGGTTACCAGATCCTCGGCGAACACATCGAGGACGAGGTCGAAAGCCGCGCGGGGCACGTCGACGGGCTCGGACTGCTGCCCGTACGGGTGCGGTTCGCGCGGGAGAAGACGCTGACCCGGCCCACCGGGGAAGCCCTCGGCGAGCGGGTCGAGGGGTACGAGATCCACCACGGGGTCGCCGACGTACGGGGAGGCACGGCGTTCCTCTCCGATGACAGTGGACACGGCCTGGACGGCTGCCGGGTCGGCCAGACCTGGGGCACGCACTGGCACGGCTCACTGGAGTCCGACGGCTTCCGCCGGGCCTTCCTGCGCGAGGTGGCCGCCGCCGCGGGGCGCCGTTTCGTGCCGGCCCCCGACACCTCCTTCGCCGCGCTGCGCGAGGAGCAGCTCGACCGGCTCGGCGACCTGATCGAACAGCACGCGGACACGGACGCGCTCTGGCGGCTCATCGAGTCGGGCGCGCCGCAAGGACTGCCTTTCATTCCACCGGGAGCACCCGCATGAGCACAGTGTTGTTGTTGTCGACCGCCGACACGGACCTGCTGGCGGCCCGCGCCGCCACCGGCGTCTCCTACCGGATCGGCAACCCGACCCGCGTGGACGTGGCGGCCGGACTGCCCGCGCTGCTCGACGGCGCGGACCTCGCCGTCGTACGGCTGCTGGGCGGCAGACGCGCCTGGGAGGACGGGCTCGCGGCGCTCAGGGCGTCCGGCGTCCCGACGGTGCTGCTC
Source organism: Streptomyces sp. GDS52 (assembly GCF_052246875.1). Taxonomy (NCBI): domain Bacteria; kingdom Bacillati; phylum Actinomycetota; class Actinomycetes; order Kitasatosporales; family Streptomycetaceae; genus Streptomyces; species Streptomyces sp. GDS52. Next base: position 5,784,265 of record NZ_CM125966.1, on the reverse strand, counting down.
GGCGGGGAGAGCGTGCCGGACGCGGAGCTCATGGCCGAGTCGTCGGTGCCCGCGGGCGTCGTGGCGGAGGCGCTGAAGTACCTGGTGGAGGGCGGCCCCGACAACCTGGCCGAGCTGGCCCGGTTCCTGTCGGACACCGTGCTGCTCACCGGCGAGGGCTTCGAGGAGCCGCGGAAGATGCCGGAGTACGGGGTGCACGGCTCCCGTACCGTCTCGCCGGACCGTCCGACCGTCGGCGTGCTCTTCTACCGCGCCCACGAGCTGAGCGGCAACACCGCCTTCGTGGACACGCTCTGCGACGCGATCGAGGCACACGGCGCCAACGCCCTTCCGGTGTACTGCGGTTCGCTGCGCGGCGCCGATCCCGGGCTGTACGAGATCCTCGGACGGGCGGACACCCTGGTCGCCACGGTGCTGGCGTCCGGCGGGACGCACGCCTCGCAGGCGTCCGCCGGCGGCGACGAGGAGGCCTGGGACATCGGGGCCCTGGCCGACCTGGACGTGCCGGTGCTGCAAGGGCTGTGCCTGACCTCGTCGCGCGCCGCCTGGGAGGAGTCGGACGCCGCCCTCTCCCCCATGGACGCGGCGATGCAGGTCGCCATCCCGGAGTTCGACGGACGGCTGATCACGGTCCCCTTCTCCTTCAAGGAGCAGGGCCCCGGGGACGTCCCGGTCTACGTGGCCGACCCCGAGCGGGCCGCACGCGTCGCCGGGATCGCCGTACGGCACGCCCGGCTGAAGCACCTGGACAACGCGGAGAAGAAGCTCGCGCTGATCTTCACCGCCTACCCGACCAAGCACTCCCGCGTCGGCAACGCGGTGGGGCTCGACACCCCCGCCTCGGCGGTACGGGTGCTGGACGCCCTGCGGGACGCCGGGTACGGGGTGCACGGGTACCCCGACAACGGCGACGAGTTGATCCACCGGCTCATCGAGGCGGGCGGCCACGACGTGGAGTGGCTGACGGAGGACCAGCTGGCCGCCGCGCCCGCGCGGGTGCCGCTCGCGGACTACCGGGCCTGGTTCGAGAAGCTGGACCCAAAGCTGCGGGACGCGATGACCGAGGCGTGGGGCGAACCTCCGGGTTCGCTGTACGTCGACGGCGAGGACATCGTGCTGGCCTCCCTCCAGTTCGGGAACGTCGTGGTGATGATCCAGCCGCCGCGCGGCTTCGGCGAGAACCCCATCGCCATCTACCACGACCCCGACATGCCGCCGTCGCACCACTACATGGCCGCCTACCGGTGGCTGGAAGCCGCGACATCGGAGGGGGGCTTCGGCGCCGACGCGCTCGTGCACATGGGCAAGCACGGCACCATGGAGTGGCTGCCGGGCAAGGGGCTGGGGCTGAGCGCGGGCTGCGCTCCGGACGCCGTCCTCGGCGACCTCCCGCTGATCTACCCGTTCATCGTCAACGACCCCGGCGAGGGCACCCAGGCCAAGCGGCGCGGGCACGCGACGGTGGTCGACCACCTCGTCCCGCCGATGGCCCGCGCCGACACCTACGGCGACCTGGCGAAGCTGGAGCAGCTCCTCGACGAGTACGCCCTGGTCTCCGACCTGGACCCGGACAAGGCCCCGGCGGTGCGGGCGCAGATCTGGACCCTGATCAAGGCCGCCGAACTCCACCACGACCTGCACGTGGACGACCAGCCGGACGACGACGACTTCGACTCGTTCGTCATGCACGTCGACGGCTATCTGTGCGAGATCAAGGACGTGCAGATCCGCGACGGACTGCACATCCTCGGCGGCGGCCCGGTCGGCGAGCCGCGCGTGAACCTCGTACTGGCGGTGCTGCGCGCCTCGCAGGTGTGGGGCGGACAGGCGAACGCGCTGCCGGGCCTGCGGGCCTCGCTGGCCGAGCACTTCGGGCTGGTGGAGAAGGAGTTGCTGGCCGAGCCCGGTGCCCCGCTGAAGGTGCCGGCCGAGCTGACGGACCTGGTGGACGGTCCGGCGCGGTCGGCCTCCGACGCGATCGACCTGCTGGAGCAGCTGTGCCGGCGGATCGCGGAGGGCATGGAGGAGCGCGGCTGGGCGGTCGAGCGGAGCGCGCCGCTGGTGCGCGAGGTGCTGGGCGCCGAACTCCCGGACGCGGTGGCGGTGGTGGAGTTCGCCTGCCGCGAGGTCGTCCCCCGGCTCGCCCGGACCACGGACGAGATCGGGCACATCCTGCGGGCGCTGAACGGCGGTTACGTCCCGGCGGGCCCGTCGGGTTCGCCGACGCGCGGGCTGGTCAACGTCCTGCCGACCGGCCGGAACTTCTACTCCGTCGACCCCAAGGCGATCCCGTCCCGGCTGAGTTGGGAGGTCGGGCAGTCGCTGGCGGACTCGCTGGTACAGCGGTACCTGCAGGACACGGGTGAGTATCCGAAGTCCGTCGGCCTGACGGTGTGGGGTACGTCCGCGATGCGCACCCAGGGCGACGACATCGCCGAGATCCTGGCGCTGCTGGGCTGCCGTCCGGTGTGGGACGACGCCTCGCGCCGGGTGACCGGCTTCGAGGTGGTGAGGCCGGAGGAGCTGGGCCGGCCGCGCATCGACGTCACGGTCCGCATCTCCGGCTTCTTCCGGGACGCGTTCCCGCACGTCGTGGGGCTGATCGACGACGCGGTGCGGGCGGTGGCGGAGCTGGACGAGCCCGCCTCGCAGAACTACGTCCGCGCCCACGCCGACGAGGACACCGCCGAGCACGGCGACCGGCGCCGGGCCACGGCCCGCATCTTCGGCTCCAAGCCGGGCGCGTACGGCGCCGGTCTGCTGCCGCTGATCGACGCGCGGAACTGGCGCAGCGACGCGGACCTGGCCGAGGTGTACGCGGTCTGGGGCGGCTACGCCTACGGGCGCGGGCTCGACGGCCGGGCGGCGCGCGGCGACATGGAGACGGCGTTCCGGCGGATCGCGGTGGCGGCGAAGAACGTCGACACGCGCGAGCACGATATCCACGACGCTGACGACTACTTCCAGTACCACGGCGGCATGGTCGCCATGGTGCGACACCTGACGGGCGAGAGCCCGGAGGCGTACGTCGGGGACTCGGCGACACCGGACCAGGTGAAGACACGCACGCTGGGCGAGGAGACGCACCGTGTCTTCCGGGCGCGGGTGGTCAACCCCCGCTGGATGGCCGCGATGCGCAGGCACGGCTACAAGGGTGCTTTCGAGATGGCGGCGACCGTCGACTACCTCTTCGGCTACGACGCCACGGCCGGGGTCGTGGACGACTGGATGTACGAGAAGCTCAGCGCCGAGTACGTCTTCGACGCCGAGAACCGGGACTTCATGCGGAAGTCGAATCCCTGGGCCCTGAGAGGCATCACCGAACGCTTGCTGGAGGCCGCGGACCGAGGCCTCTGGGCGGAGCCGGACGCAGACACACTCGAGCGGCTGCGTGCCACCTATCTGGAGCTCGAAGGCGACTTGGAGGGCGACGACAAGTGACCACCCCGTTCCCGTTCACGGCCGTTGTCGGGCAGGACGACCTACGGCTCGCGCTGCTGCTCAACGCGGTGTCACCGCAGGTCGGTGGCGTACTGGTCCGTGGGGAGAAAGGGACCGCCAAGTCCACCGCCGTGCGCGCCCTTTCGGCACTGCTGCCGGAGCTGGACGTCGTCTCCGGGTGCCGTTTCTCCTGCGACCCCGGCTCCCCCGACCCCGCGTGCCCGGACGGGCCGCACGAGCCGGGGGCGTTCGAGTCGCGGTCGGCGCGGATGGTCGAGCTGCCCGTCGGTGCCTCCGAGGACCGGCTGGTGGGTGCGCTCGACATCGAGCGGGCGCTCGCGGAGGGTGTGAAGGCGTTCGAGCCGGGTCTGCTGGCCGACGCGCACCGCGGGATCCTGTACGTCGACGAGGTCAACCTCCTGCATGACCACCTCGTCGACCTCCTGCTCGACGCCGCCGCCATGGGTGCCTCGTACGTCGAGCGCGAGGGTGTCTCCGTGCGGCACGCGGCGCGTTTCCTGCTCGTCGGGACCATGAACCCCGAAGAAGGCGAGTTGCGACCCCAGCTGTTGGACCGTTTCGGGCTCACCGTGGAGGTGTCCGCCTCGCGGGAGCCCGATCAGCGGGTGGAGGTCGTCCGGCGGCGGCTGGCGTACGACGACGACCCGGCCGGCTTCGCCGCACGCTGGGCCGACGAGGAGGCCGCCGTGCGGGCGCGGATCGCGGCGGCGCGGAAGCTGCTGCCCTCGGTGCGCCTCGGTGACGGGGCGCTGCGGCAGATCGCCGCGACCTGCGCGGCTTTCGAGGTGGACGGTATGCGGGCCGACATCGTGATGGCGCGGACCGCGACCGCGCTGGCGGCCTGGGCCGGACGGACCGACGTGCTCGCCGAGGACGTGCGGCAGGCCGCGCTGCTGGCGCTGCCGCACCGCAGGCGTCGTTCGCCGTTCGACGCGCCCGGACTCGACGAGGACAAGCTCGACGAGACGCTGGAGGAGTTCGGCGGACCCGGTGAGGACGGGGGCGAGGACGATCCCGACCCGGGACCGGACGGTGGTCCGGGTGGGCAGCCGGCGCCCGATGAGGGCCCTCAGGGCGATGGCGACACCGCTGCCCGGCCCGAAACCGGTGAGGGCGGGGAGCCGCAGGCGGGACCCGGCGCCGGGGAGCAGTCCGCCGTACGGGCCGCGGAACCGTTCCGGACGAAGGTGCTGAACGTGCCGGGCATCGGCCAGGGAGCCGCCGGGCGGCGTTCCCGCGCCCGGACCGAGCAGGGGAGGACCACCGGGGCCCGGCGGCCGCAGGGGACGCTGACCAAGTTGCACCTCTCGGCGACCGTGCAGGCGGCGGCCCCGCATCAGCGGGCCCGGGGCCGGTCGGGGCCCGGGCTGGTGGTCCGGCGGGACGATCTGCGGCAGGCCACGCGTGAGGGACGCGAGTCGAACCTCGTGTTGTTCGTCGTGGACGCCTCGGGGTCGATGGCCGCGCGGCAGCGGATGAGCGCCGTGAAGGGTGCCGTGCTGTCGCTGCTCCTGGACGCCTATCAGCGGCGGGACAAGGTGGGGCTGGTCACCTTCCGGGGATCGGCCGCCGAGGTGGCGCTGCCGCCGACCTCGTCGGTGGACGCGGCGGCGGCCCGGCTGGAGTCGCTGCCGACGGGTGGGCGTACGCCGCTGGCGGCGGGGCTGCTCAAGGCGCACGACGTGCTGCGGGTGGAGCGGTTGCGGGACCCGGCGCGACGGCCGCTGGTGGTCGTGGTGACGGATGGCCGGGCCACCGGCGGTCCGGAACCGGTCGCCCTCGCGGGGCGGGCGGCGCGGCTGTTCGCCGCCGACGGGACCGCGTCGGTGGTCGTGGACTGCGAGTCGGGGCCGGTGCGGCTGGGGCTCGCCGGGCAGCTCGCGGGTGAGCTGGGCGGTACGGCGGTGACGCTGGACGAGTTGCGGGCGGACTCGATCGCCGGTCTGGTCAGGGACGTACAACAGGGGACTTCGAGGAGGGCCGCGTAATGCCGAAGGGGCAGCCGAGTGTGGTGCCGGACGACGGGCTGACGACGCGTCAGCGGCGCAACCGGCCGCTGGTCGTGGTGCATACGGGGATCGGCAAGGGCAAGTCGACCGCCGCGTTCGGGCTGGCGCTGCGGGCCTGGAACCAGGGGTGGCCGATCGGGGTGTTCCAGTTCGTCAAGTCGGCGAAGTGGAAGGTCGGCGAGGAGAACGCGCTGCGGGTGCTCGGTGCTTCCGGCGAGGGCGGGACCGTCGACTGGCACAAGATGGGTGAGGGCTGGTCCTGGGTCCAGCGGGACGCGCAGATGGACAACGAGGAGAAGGCCCGCGAGGGCTGGGAACAGGTCAGGCGCGACCTGGCCGCCGAGACGTACAAGCTGTACGTGCTGGACGAGTTCGCGTACCCGATGCACTGGGGGTGGATCGACACCGACGAGGTCGTGTCGGTGCTGCGGGACCGGCCGGGGACGCAGCATGTGGTGATCACCGGGCGGAACGCGCCCGACGAGCTCGTGGAGTTCGCCGACCTGGTGACCGACATGTCCAAGGTCAAGCACCCGATGGACGCCGGGCAGAAGGGGCAGAGGGGCATCGAGTGGTGACCTCCGTGCCCCGGTTGGTGATTGCCGCGCCCTCTTCGGGCAGCGGCAAGACCACCGTCGCCACGGGGTTGATGGCCGCGCTCACCGCGCGGGGGCTCGCGGTGTCCCCGCACAAGGTCGGGCCGGACTACATCGACCCCGGGTACCACGCGCTGGCCACGGGACGGGCGGGGCGCAACCTCGACGCGTACCTGTGCGGTCCGGAGCTGGTCGGTCCCCTGCTCGCGCACGGGTCGCGCGGGTGCGACATCGCGGTCGTCGAGGGCGTGATGGGGCTGTACGACGGGGCCGCGGGGGAAGGGGAGCTGGCGTCCACGGCGCAGGTGGCGAAGCTGCTGCGGGCGCCGGTGGTGCTGGTCGTGGACGCGTCGTCGCAGTCGCGGTCGGTGGCGGCGCTGGTGCACGGCTTCGTGACGTGGGATCCGGAGGTACGGGTCGGGGGCGTGATCCTGAACAAGGTCGCGTCGGACCGGCACGAGGCGTTGCTGCGGGAGGCGCTGGACTCCGTCGGCGTGCCCGTGCTGGGTGTGCTGCGGCGGGCCGCGCAGGTCGAGACGCCGTCGCGGCATCTGGGGCTGGTGCCGGTCGCCGAGCGGGGGGCCGCGGCGGTCGGGGCGGTCGCGGCGATGGCCGCGCAGGTGGAGGCGGGGTGCGATCTCGAGGCATTGGTCGGGCTGGCGCGGGGTGCGGGTGCGTTGCCGTGTGCCGCGTGGGACGCGGCCGAGGTCTTGGGTTCCTCGACCCAGGTGGCTGCACCCGGGGACCCGCTGATTCGGGTCGCCGTGGCCGGTGGGGCCGCGTTCACGTTCTCCTATGCCGAGCACTCCGAGTTGCTCGCCGCCGCCGGGGCCGAGGTCGTCGTCTTCGATCCCCTGCGGGACGAGGGACTGCCCGACGGGACCCGTGGGTTGGTGATCGGCGGCGGGTTCCCCGAGGTGTACGCCTCCGAGCTGTCGGCCAACGAGGCGTTGCGCAAGGCCGTTGCCGAGCTGGCGCTGAGCGGTGCGCCGGTCGCCGCCGAGTGTGCGGGGCTGCTGTATCTGTGCCGGGAGCTGGACGGGCTGCCCATGTGCGGGGTGCTGGACGCCTCCGCGCGGATGAGCGAGCGGCTGGCCCTGGGCTACCGGGACGCCGTGGCCGTGTCCGACAGTGCGCTGGCCGGGGCCGGGACGCGGATGCGGGGTCACGAGTTCCACCGCACGGTCGTGGAGCCGGGGGCGGGGGACGCGCCCGCGTGGGGTGTGCGGTCCCCTGAACCGCGCGTCGAGGGTTTTGTACAGCGAGGTGTGCACGCGAGTTATCTGCACACGCACTGGGCGTCCGAACCCGGTGTCGCCCGTCGGTTCGTGGAGAGGTGCCGGACGTCATGAGCAGCAGGCTGATCGGAGTCGGGGTGGGCCCCGGGGACCCCGAGCTGGTGACCGTCAAGGGCGTCAACGCCCTGCGCGCCGCGGACGTCGTCGTCGTGCCGGTGATGGCCGCACCCGACGGAAGGGACGGCGGGGAGCCGGGGCGGGCCGAGGCGACCGTGCTGCACTACGTGTCCGGGGAGAAGGTCGTCCGGGTGGTGTTCGCGCTGAACGAGCGCACCGACCGGGCGCGGCGCGAGACGGCCTGGGACGCGGCCGGTGAGCGGGTGGCCGGGTTGCTGCGGGAGCGGGGCCATGTCGCGTTCGCGACCATCGGCGACCCCAACGTGTACTCGACGTTCACGTATCTCGCCCAGACCGTCGCGGAGTCGGTGCCGGGGACGGTGGTCGAGACCGTGCCGGGGATCACCGCGATGCAGGATCTGGCGGCGCGTTCCGGGGCCGTGCTCACCGAGGGGACCGAACCGCTCACCCTGGTGCCGGTGACCGCCGGGGCCGCCGTACTCAAGGAGGCGCTGGCCGGGCCCGGCACCGTCGTCGCCTACAAGTTCGGGCGGCGGGCCGGCGAGGTGGCCGAGGCGTTGCGGGAGAGCGGGCGGCTCGGTGACGCCGTGTGGGGGTCGGCGCTCGGGCTGCCGGAGGAGTTCGTCCGGCCGGCCGCCGAGCTGGACGGGTCGCCCCTGCCCTATCTGTCGACGCTCATCGCACCGCCCCGGCGTGACGGCGGGCGGGGCGGCAAGCTGTGAGCGGGCAGCCGGGCGAGGGCGGCCGGCCGGCCGGTCCTGCCGGTCCCTTCGCAGACATCACACGAACCGCACGAACCGCAGAACCCGCAGGACTCGCAGAACCCGCAGGAGAGGATCGTTTCCCCATGGCCGATGCCCCCACCGGCAAGGTGACCTTCGTCGGTGCCGGCCCCGGCGCCGCCGATCTGCTGACGTTGCGCGCCGCGCGCGCGATCGCCGAGGCCGACATCGTGATCTGGGCCGCCAGCCTGGTCCAGGCGGAGGTCCTCGAGCATGCGCGGGAGGACGCCGAGGTCCTCGACTCGGCGACGATGTCGCTGGAGGACGTCGTGGCCGTGTACGAGCGGGCCCGCGCTCAGGGGCTGCGGGTGGCCAGGATCCACTCCGGGGACCCTGCGCTCTGGGGCGGCACGCAGGAGCAGCTCGACCGGTGCGTGGAGCTCGGCATCACGACCGAGATCGTGCCGGGTGTGTCGTCCTTCTCCGCCGTCGCGGCGCTGGCGCAGCGGGAGTTGACCATTCCCGAGGTGGCGCAGTCCGTGGTGCTGACCCGGCTCGGCGGCGGCAAGACGCCGATGCCGCCCGGGGAGGAGGTCCGCGAGTTCGCGCGGCACGGCACCACCATGGCGATCTTCCTGTCGGCCGCGCGCAGCGGGCAGCTGGTGCGGGAGCTGCTGGAGGGCGGCTATCCGACGAGCACGCCGGTGGTGGTCGCGTACCAGGCGACCTGGCCGGAGGAGCTGGTCGTGAAGTGCACGATCGGCACGCTGGAGGAGACGGTCAAGGAGCACAAGCTCTGGAAGCACACGCTGTTCCTGGTCGGTCCCGCCCTCGACGCGCGCGGCACCCGCTCGCACCTGTACCACCCGGGTCACTTCCACGGCTACCGCAAGGCCGACCCCGAGGCCCGCAGGGCGCTGCGCACCCGGGGTGCGAGCACGTGATCACGGTCGTCGGCACGGGGACCGGGGCGCCGGTCGAGGAGGCCGTGCTCGCCGGGGCGGAGCTCGTGGTGGGCGGGCGGCGGCACCTGGACGCCGTGCGGCTGCCCGAGGGGGCCGAGCGGGTCGTCCTCGGGGCGCTGGCTCCCGCGCTGGACACCGTGGGGAAGTACGTCGCCGAGGAGCGTCCGGTGGTCGTGCTGGCCTCCGGTGACCCGGGGTTCTTCGGGATCGTGCGGGCGCTGGCCGAGCGGTTCGGGTCCGAGCTGCTGGACGTGCGGCCGGGTGTCTCCTCCGTCGCCACCGCCTTCGCGCGGGTCGGGTTGCCCTGGGACGACGCCGTGGTGGTCAGCGCGCACGGCCGGGATCCGCGGACGGCCGTCAACCTGTGCCGGGCCCACCCGAAGGTCGCCGTGCTGACGGGGCCGGGGGCCGGTCCGGCGGAGCTGGGGGCGGCGCTGGCCCGGCACTCCCTGGGCCGGGTGCTGGTCGTCGCCTCCGCGCTGGGCGATCCCGGGCGGGAGCGGGTGGAGCGGGTCACGCCCGCCGCCGCGGCGGCACGGGACTGGGGTCCGGCGGTCAGCGTCGTGCTGTGCCTGGACGAGTCGCGGGGTCTCGGTCCCGTACGGACCGTCGCGGGCGCCGGTACGCCGCCCGCCGGCTGGGCGCTGGACGAGGCGGGGTTCGCCCACCGGGACTCGATGATCACCAAGTTCGAGGTGCGGGCGCTGGCGCTGGCCCGGCTCGGGCCGCGCCCCGGCGAACTGGTGTGGGACGTGGGCGCGGGTTCGGGGTCCGTGGCCGTGGAGTGCGCCCGGCTGGGCGCCGCCGTGACCGCGGTGGAGAAGACCGCGGACGGGGTGGGGCGGATCCGTGCCAACGCCCTCGCGCACGGGGTGGACGTACACGTGGTGCACGGGGAGGCGCCGACCGTGCTGTCCGATCTCGAGGACCCCGACGCCGTGTTCGTCGGCGGGGGCGGGCGGGAGCTGCCCGCCATCGTCACCGCGTGTGCGCGGCGGGCGCGGCGCACGGTCGTCGTCGCCCTGGCCGCCCTGGACCGGGTGCCGGCCGTGCGCGAGGCGCTGGCCGGTGCCGGCTTCACCTGCGACGGGGTGCTGTTGCAGTCGTCGCGGCTGGCGCCGCTGCCCGGGGACGTGACCCGGCTGGCGGCGGCCAATCCCGTTTTCCTGCTGTGGGGTTCCAGACCCCCGGCACGTACCGACATCGAAGGAGCCCCTCAGTGATCGGCCTCATCTCCGCCACCGCGGCGGGAGCCGCCGCGCGGGACCGACTGGCCGCCGCGTGGCCGGACCGTACGCGGGTGTACGAGGGTCCCGTCGGGGACGCCGTACGGGCCGCGTTCGCGCAGTGCGAGCAGCTCGTGTGCTTTCTCGCCACGGGTGCCGTGGTGCGGCTGGTGGCACCGCTGCTGGACGACAAGGCGAGCGACCCGGGCGTGGTCTGTGTCGACGAGGGCGGCCGGTTCGCGGTCTCCCTGGTGGGCGGGCACGGCGGCGGGGCGAACGATCTCGCGCGTGGGGTCGCCGAGGTGCTGGGCGCCGAGCCGGTGGTGACCACGGCGACCGACGCGGCGGGGCTGCCCGGCCTGGACACGCTGGGCTTCCCGGTGGAGGGGGACGTGGCCGCCGTGTCGCGCGCCCTGCTGGACGGTGAGCCGGTGGCGCTGCGCGCCGACGTGGTCTGGCCGCTGCCCCCGCTGCCGGTCGCGGACGAGGGTGCGTACACGATCCGTCTCACGGACCGGCTGGTCGGGGCGGGGCCGCGGGAGGCGGTCCTCCGGCCGCCCACCCTGGTGGTCGGGGTGGGTGCCTCGAAGGGCGCCCCCGTCGAGGAGGTCCTCGCGCTGGTCGAGGGCGCCCTGCGGGAGGCCGGTCTGTCGGCCGCGTCGCTCGCCGAACTGGCCACCGTGGACGCGAAGTCCGAGGAGCCCGGCATCGTGGAGGCGGCCCGGCGGCTGGGTGTGCCGCTGGTGGCGTACCCCGCCGGGGAGCTGGCGCGCGTCGAGGTGCCGAACCCCTCCGACGCGCCGCTCGCCGCCGTGGGCACCCCGTCGGTGGCGGAGGCCGCGGCGCTGGTGCGCGGGGGTGAACTCCTGGTGCCCAAGCGGAAGTCGGAGCGTGCGGACGGGCAGCCGGCCATGGCGACCTGTGCCGTCGTACGGCGGCCGGGGCGCGGGCGGCTCGCGGTGGTCGGGCTCGGGCCGGGGGCCCGGGACCTGCTGACCCCGCGGGCGAGGGCGGAACTGCGGGGCGCGTCCGTGCTGGTGGGTCTCGACCAGTACGTCGACCAGATCCGCGATCTGCTGCGGCCCGGCACCCGGGTCCTGGAGTCCGGGCTCGGTGCGGAGGAGGAGCGGGCCCGCACGGCGGTCGAGGAGGCCCGCCGGGGGCAGGCGGTCGCGCTGATCGGCAGTGGGGACGCGGGCGTGTACGCCATGGCCTCCCCGGCGCTCGCCGAGGCGTCCGACGACATCGACGTGGTCGGGGTGCCGGGGGTGACGGCGGCGCTGGCGGCCGGGGCGATCCTGGGCGCGCCGCTGGGCCACGACCACGTGTCGATCAGTCTGTCCGATCTGCACACGCCGTGGGAGGTCATCGAGCGGCGGGTGCGGGCGGCGGCCGAGGCGGACCTCGTGGTGACGTTCTACAACCCGCGCAGCCGGGGCCGTGACTGGCAGCTGCCGAAGGCGCTGGCGATCCTCGCCGGGCACCGGGAGCCGACGACGCCGGTGGGTGTCGTCCGGAACGCGTCCCGCGTCGACGAGTCCAGTCGCCTGACCACGCTCGCCGCGCTCGACCCGGCGACGGTCGACATGATGACGGTCGTGACCGTGGGCAACACGGCGACCCGTGAGATCGCGGGGCGCATGGTCACCCCGCGCGGCTACCGCTGGCAGGAGGAGTCCCGGTGAGGCGTGTGGTCCATCCCATCGAGCAGGAGTCCTTCCGCCGGTTGCGCGCCCGGCTGGACACCGGGCACTTCCCGCCGCTGACCCGGGCGGTCGTGGAGCGGGTCATCCACTCCTCGGCCGATCTGGCGTACGCGGACGATCTCGTCATGGACGAGGGCGAACTGGCGAAGGCGCACGCGGTGCTGCACGCCGGGGCGCCCGTCGTGGTGGACGTGGAGATGGTCGCGGCCGGGATCACCCGGCGCGGGACCGTCTGCCGTCTCAAGGACGCCGAGGCCGGGCCCGAACTCACGCGTTCGGCGCACGCGATGCGCCTGGCGTACGAGGAGGTCGGCCCCGGGGCGCTGTGGGTGATCGGCTGCGCGCCGACCGCCCTGGAGGAGCTGCTGACCCTGGACGCCTCCCCCGCGCTCGTCATCGGGCTGCCCGTCGGTTTCGTCGGAGCGGCCGAGTCCAAGGCCGCGTTGCGCGAGAGCGGACTGCCCGCGGTGAGCAACGTGTCCGAGAAGGGCGGTTCGGCGGTCGCCGCAGCCGCGCTCAACGCCCTGCTGTACCACCCCACTTCACTTGAGGAGACCTTGTGACCACCCCGCCCGCCCTGATCGTCGCCGGACACGGCACCCGGGACGACGCCGGAGCTCAGGCGTTCCGCGACTTCGTGAAGGAGTTGGGGCGCCGTCACCCCGAACTGCCGGTCGCGGGCGGCTTCATCGAGCTGTCCCCGCCGCCGCTGGGCGAGGCCGTCGCCGAGCTGGTCGGCCAGGGGGTGCGGCGATTCGCCGCCGTGCCGCTGATGCTGGTGTCCGCCGGGCACGCCAAGGGCGACATCCCGGCGGCGCTGGCCCGTGAGAAGGAGCGTCACCCCGGGATCTCGTACAGCTACGGCCGTCCGCTGGGCCCGCACCCCGCCCTGCTGAACGTGCTGGAGCGGCGGCTTCGGCAGGCGGTGGATCCCTCCTGGGACCCCGCCGAGGTGACGGTGCTGCTGGTGGGGCGCGGTTCGACGGACCCGGACGCCAACGCCGAGGTGTTCAAGGCAGCGCGGCTGCTGTGGGAGGGGCGCGGCTACGGGGCCGTGGAGACGGCGTTCGTGTCGCTGGCGGCGCCGGACGTGCCGAGCGGGCTCGACCGGTGCGCGCGGCTCGGCGCCCGGCGGATCGTCGTCCTGCCGTACTTCCTGTTCACCGGCATCCTGCCGGACCGGGTGCGGCACCAGACCGAGCAGTGGGCGGCGGCGCACCCGAAGACGGAGGTGCGGTCGGCGGACGTCATCGGGCCGGAGCCGGAGCTGCTGGACCTGGTGATGGAGCGGTACACGGAGGCCGTGCAGGGCGATCTGCGGATGAACTGCGACAGCTGCGTGTACCGGATCGCGCTGCCGGGCTTCGAGGACAAGGTCGGGGCGCCGCAGCAGCCGCACTTCCACCCGGACGACGACGGCCACCACCATCACGGGCACCACGGGCACGGTCACGCGCACTCCCATGCGCACTGAACCGGAGGCCGCCGCACCGACGGCGGTGCACGACCTGCGGCACCACGGGGACGCCGAGGTCCGTGACGACGGCGCCGCGCTGGTCGACCTCGCCGTGAACGTCCGCGCGGACACGCCCCCGGCGTGGCTGCGGGAGCGCATCGCCGCCTCGCTCACCGGTCTCGCCGCCTACCCGGACGGGCGGGCGGCGCGGGCGGCGGTGGCGGCGCGGCACGGGCTGCCGGTGGAGCGGGTGCTGCTGACGGCGGGGGCGGCGGAGGCGTTCGTGCTGCTGGCGCGGGCGGTGCCGGTGCGCCGGCCGGTGGTGGTGCATCCGCAGTTCACGGAGCCGGAGGCGGCCCTGCGGGACGCGGGGCACACCGTCGAGCGGGTGCTGCTCCGCGCGCAGGACGGTTTCCGGCTGGATCCGGCGATGGTCCCCGAGGACGCGGACCTGGTGGTGATCGGCAACCCGACGAACCCGACGTCGGTGCTGCACCCGGCCGCGGCGATCGCCCGACTGGCCCGCCCCGGGCGGTTGTTGGTCGTGGACGAGGCGTTCCTGGACGCGGTGCCGGACGAGCGGGAGGCGCTGGCCGGCCGGACGGACGTACCGGGCCTGGTGGTCCTGCGCAGCCTCACCAAGACGTGGGGGCTGGCGGGGCTGCGCATCGGTTACGTCCTGGCCGCGCCAAAGACCGTCACGGCACTGGAGCGGGCGCAGCCCCTGTGGCCGGTGTCCACCCCCGCACTGGCGGCGGCCGAGGCGTGCGTGGGGGCCGGGGCGCTGGCGGAGGCGGCCGGGGCGGCCCACCGCATCGCCGCGGACCGGTCCCATCTGCTCGCGGGGCTGGAAAAGTTCGCCGCGCACGGCCTGAGTGTCGTGCGTCCCGCCGAGGCCCCGTTCGTGCTGCTCCGGCTGGAGCACGCGAGTGCCGTACGCCACCGGCTCCGCGACCTCGGCTTCGCGGTGCGCCGCGGAGACACCTTCCCGGGGCTGGACGAGCGGTGGCTGCGCCTCGCGGTACGCGACCGGCGGACCACGGACGCGTTCCTGGGGGCCCTGGAGCGGGCGCTGGACGCGGGCTGACCTGCCCTCCCCGCGCGGCCCGCGGGGAGGGAGCGGCCGTCGGTGTGTCCCGGTGGGTACGGCGGGGACCGGCGGTGGGAGCGCCGGTCCCCGTCGACATACCGGTGTACCGATGTACCGGTGTACCGGTGTGCTGGTATGCCGGTGTCCGGCGTCAGGTGCGGCGGCCCCGGCGGGAGAGGGCGACTCCCGCGCCGCCCGCCGCGAGGAGCACGACGGCGGCGCCCGCGACGTACGGGGTCGTCGAGTCGCTGCCCGTCTCGGCCAGGTCCGCCCCGGCCGCCTTCTCGGCGGAGGCCGCCTGTCCGGCCCGCGCGCCCTGGGGCTGCACGTCGGCGGTCCTGGACTCCTCGGACTCCGCCGACGCCGCCTGCTTCCCGGCCTGGGCGGCGGGCTCATCGGCCGAAGCGTCCGGAGCGGCGGGGACCTCGGCCGGAGCCGCCTGCTGCCCGGCCGGGGCGTCGGACTGCCCGGCCGGGGCGCCGGGCTTCTCAGCCTGGGCTGCGGGCTGCTCGGCCGGGGCGCCGGGGGCCTCGCACTTCGCTTCGGCCAGGGTGACGGTGCCGTCGACCTCGGCGACGTTCAGCTTCAGCGGGTCGACGGCAACCTCGAGCCGGAGCGCGGTGGCGGCGGCGGTGCGGGACGTGGTCTCCGTCCTGGACAGGTCCAGGCGGACCTTGCCGACGCCCGGCACCGTGACCTCGGTGGTGCCCTCGGAGGTCAACCTGACGCGTTTGCCGAGCACGGTCACCGAGCCGGGCAGGGTGACCGAGGCGAGCGGGGTCCGGCCGGTCTCGCAGACGGCCCTGGAGGTGACCTTCTCGAGCTCGATCAGCGACAGCAGCGGCAGTCCGGGCACATGGACCCGGGCCTTGGCGAGGGTGGTGGAGGACTCGGCCCGGTTCCCCTCCACCGTCGCCTTCGCGTCGGCCACCTCCGCGCGCAGCACGCTGAAGGGGCGGCCCTTGTCGACGCCCTCCAGGTCCGCGGTGAGGAGGGTCTTCTGGGCGCTCTGCGGCGCACGGACCTCGTTGAGGGAGACGGTGAGCGGGGCGTTCACGCTCTTGTCGAGCAGGGCCACGTCGAACCCGGCGCGCAGGACGGCCGCACTCGCGCTGCCGTGTTCCCCGGTGGCCTGCGCGGGACCCGCTCCGGCCAGCGCCGCAGGACCTGCGGCGAGGACGGTGGCCGCGGCGACGGCGGACCAACGGCGTGCGGGCATGCGGAAGTTGGTGCTGTTCAAGGTGGTGGGACCCCCATGAGACGTAAGTGGGACCCGGAAAGAATGACCGTCCCGGGAGACGACCGTCAGCGATCCGAGGACACTTCACTCCTTCGTGGCGGGTCCGCCGACACATTCGAATCCTGGGGCACGACTGTTCCCCACCACCGCCCACACGTCACCCGGTGGGCGGGTTTCGCCCGCCGGGCAGCGGTTCCTAGCCGACCACGCGCCCGTTCAGTACCACCCGGCGCGGGTCGGCGAGCACCCGCACGTCCGCGCGCGGGTCGGACGCGTAGACCACGAGGTCGGCCGGGGCGCCCTCCTCCAGGCCGGGGCGGCCGAGCCAGGCCCGGGCGGCCCAGGTGCCGGCCGCGAGGGCGTCGACGGGCGGGATGCCGGCGGTGACCAGTTCGGCGACCTCGGCCGCCGCCAGGCCGTGCGGGAGGGTGCCGCCCGCGTCCGTGCCGACGAAGACCGGGATGCCGGCGTCGTAGGCGGAGCGCACGGTGTCGTAGCGGCGTTCGTGGAGCCGGCGGAGGTGGGCCGACCAGCGCGGGAACTTGGACTCGCCGCCGTCGGCCAGGCCGGGGAAGGTGGCGATGTTGACGAGGGTCGGGACGATCGCCACGCCCCGTTCGGCGAACAGCGGGATGGTGTCGTCGGTCAGGCCCGTCGCGTGCTCGACGCAGTCGATGCCGGCCTCGACCAGGTCCCGCAGGGAGTCCTCGGCGAAGCAGTGCGCGGTGACGCGGGCGCCCAGCCGGTGCGCCTCGGCGATCGCCGCCTCGACGGCGCCGCGCGGCCAGCAGGCCGACAGGTCGCCCAGGTCGCGGTCGATCCAGTCGCCGACGAGTTTGACCCAGCCGTCGCCCTGCCGGGCCTCCTGGGCGACGTAGGCGACGAGGTCGTCGGGTTCGACCTCCCAGGCGTAGTCGCGGATGTAGCGGCGGGTGCGGGCGATGTGCCGGCCGGCCCGGATGATCTTCGGGAGGTCGTCGCGGTCGTCGATCCAGCGGGTGTCGGAGGGTGAGCCCGCGTCCCGCAGCAGCAGGGCGCCGGCGTCGCGGTCGGTGAGCGCCTGCTTCTCCGCGGCCTCGGCGGGGACCGCGCCGTGCCGGTCGAGGCCCACATGGCAGTGGGCGTCGACCAGGCCGGGCAGCACCCAGCCCTCGACGGTCCGGACGTCCCGGGCGGTGCCGGGGCGGTCGTAGGAGATCCGCCCGTCGACCACCCACAGCTCGTCGCGGACCTGGTTCTCGTCCGGCCCGACGAGGATCCGGCCCTTCACGTGCAGCACCGCGCGTTCGCTCATACACCGCACCCTATTGAACCCTCCCCCAGCTGAAGCAGGGGGATTCCTGGCTCAAGCAGCTCATTCACTCAGCAAGCGAACGAGTCTGACGCTCTCAGCACCAGCCGGGACGGAACCTGCCCGGTTGCCCATTCAAGACAAAGGAGTTGAGCGTGCTTGGCTCTCGCGACGCACGGCGCTCAGCCTACCCGGCCATCCGGGCGGTCTTTCACCTTTTGGGCGAAATCCCGTTCCCTGTCCTGCTCCGCAGGACTCCGATTCATCCCCCGACTGAAGCCGGAAGCGTCCTCGGAGGTTTCCAGTGAGCCGCCACCCGGACGGGCCCACCCGGTCCGGGGTCTCCGCCTCCCCGTCCGGCCGGGGAATCCGGCGTCGGACGGGCTCCCGTACGCTCGCACGTGTACCCCCACGACCTCGTGCAGGCACGCCCTCGTGGCGGCACGAGGGCGTGAAGCCGCGATCTGGAGAGAGCACCGCCGTGAGCACCCACCCCTTCCTCGGTCTGGCCCCGCTGAGCGCCCCGCACTTCGCCTCGATCGAGGACCGCGTGGCACGGCTGCTGCGCACCACGCAGGACGTCGTGATCATGCAGGGTGAGGCGCTGCTGCCGCTGGAGGGCGCGATCCGCGCGGCCGCGGGCCCCGGCACGACCGCCCTGAACGTCGTCACGGGCCCCTACGGGCAGACCTTCGGAAACTGGCTGCGGGACTGCGGCGCCACGGTGATCGACCTGGCGGTGCCGTTCCACACCGCGGTGACGGCCGGGCAGATCCGCGAGGCGTTCGCCGGACATCCGGAGATCGACTTCGTCTCCCTGGTGCACGCGGAGGCGGCCACCGGGAACACCAACCCGGTCGCGGAGATCGGCGAGGCGGTGCGGGAGCACGGGGCGCTGTTCTACCTGGACGCGGTGGCGTCGGTCGGGGCGGAGCCGGTGCTGCCGGACGCGTGGGGCGTGGACCTGTGCGTGATCGGGGCGCAGAAGGCGATGGGCGGTCCGGCGGGCGTGTCGGCGGTGTCGGTGAGCGAGCGGGCGTGGGCCCGGATGGCGGCGAACCCGCGGGCGCCGCGCCGCTCGTACCTGTCGCTGCTGGACTGGAAGGAGCGCTGGATCGACGGGGGCCGTACGGCGCTGCCGCACGCGCCGGCCCAGTTGGAGATGCTGGCGCTTCAGGCGTGCGTGGAGCGCATCGAGGCGGTGGGCCTGGACACGGTGACGGGGCGGCATGCGGCGGCCGCCGCGGCGACGCGGGCGGGGGCGCTCGCGCTGGGCGGCGGCCTGGTGCCGTACGTCCACGAGGCGTCCGAGGCGGCTCCGGTCGCCACGACCCTGCGGGCCCCGTCGGGCACGGTGGCCGCGGAGCTGGTGGCCCGCGCCCTGGCCGTGGACCCGGCGCTCCCGCTGGCCGCGGGGGGCGGGGCACTGGCCAAGGAGATGATCCGCGTCAACCACTACGGCTCCGACGCGACCCGGGGCGCGGTACGCGCGAGCCTGGCGGCGCTGGGCACCGCGCTGGCGGGGCAGGGCCTGACGGTGGACGTGCAGGGCGCCCTGAGCGCGGCCGACGACGCCTGGCGGTGAGCCCCGCGCGGGACGGCTCCGGAGCGGAGCGGGAGTGTGCCGGCGGCGCGACGGGGACATGAGCGGCCGACCGGCCACGGGTGACCGAATCGCGAATTCCACAGGATTACCGGAAGTAATCAGGGGCACTATTGCCCGGCATTCTCCCGCTTATTTCAATACAATCTTCCAGAGCAGCTTCCCACGTTCTTCTGCCCGCTTTTCTCGAACCTAAACGCACCGATTCAGCGGGGCGTGAAGCGGCACATCCGGGGCCCCCTCACGGGAGTTACGTACTTGTGACCAGCTCCACAGCGCGACCGATTTGCGCCTTGTATTCACTGCAAAACGGGGCATCTCGCCGAGGTCCCGCTTGCGGCTTCACGCCCGCGCGATAACATAGTTCAAGCCACCAGGTAACCCCGGCAGCCGATGCATTTTCGAATTTACCTGGGTAAGTTGAATTCACATGACTGCCGCTCAAGCAGACCCGCAGATCGACCGCCCCGCCCTGGCGGACGGAGCCGCATTGTGGCGGATAGCGAGGGACTCGAAAACCCTCGACCTGAACTCGTCGTACAGCTATCTCCTGTGGTGCCGGGACTTCGCCGCCACATCGGCCGTCGCACGCGACGCCGGCGGGGAGCCGATCGGCTTCGTCACCGGCTACCTGCGGCCGGACAGCCCGCACACCCTGCTCGTCTGGCAGGTCGCGGTGGACGAGGCGCACCGGGGCCGTGGTCTGGCCGCCGCTCTGCTCGACGGTCTGGTCGCACGGACCACCACGGAACACGGAGTGAACACCGTGGAGACCACCATCACCCCGGGGAACACCGCCTCCGAGCGTCTGTTCACCGCGTTCGCCGAACGCCACGGCGCCCGGCTGGAGCGCGAGGTGCTGTTCGAGGCCGACCGGTTCCCCGACGGACCGCACGACCCCGAGGTGCTGTACCGCATCGGTCCCCTCACCCCCTGACCTCCGGCCCCGCGCACGAAGAAGTGCGTCACTCCGCCGATCCCGACTCCCTACGACCTCCCACGCCATCGAGGAGCGATTCGTCGTGACCATCACCCAGCCCGATCTGAGCGTCTTCGAGACCCTTGAGTCCGAGGTGCGCAGCTACTGCCGTGGCTGGCCCACCGTCTTCGACCGCGCACACGGCAGCCACATGTACGACGAGGACGGCCACGAGTACCTCGACTTCTTCGCCGGAGCCGGTTCACTCAACTACGGCCACAACAACCCCGTACTGAAACGGGCGCTGATCGACTATCTGGAGCGGGACGGCGTCACCCACGGGCTCGACATGTCGACGACGGCCAAACGCGCGTTCCTGGAGTCCTTCCAGAACTGGATCCTGCGCCCGCGCGACCTGCCGTACAAGGTCATGTTCCCGGGCCCGACGGGCACCAACGCCGTCGAGTCGGCACTGAAGCTGGCCCGGAAGGTGAAGGGGCGCGAGTCGATCGTGTCGTTCACCAACGCCTTCCACGGCATGTCGCTGGGCTCCCTCGCCGTGACCGGCAACGCCTTCAAGCGGGCCGGGGCCGGTATCCCGCTGGTGCACGGCACGCCCATGCCGTTCGACAACTACTTCGACGGCACGGTCGAGGACTTCCTGTGGTTCGAGCGGCTGCTGGAGGACCAGGGCTCCGGCCTCAACAAGCCGGCCGCCGTGATCGTCGAGACCGTGCAGGGCGAGGGCGGCATCAACGTCGCCCGGCCCCAGTGGCTGCGCGCCCTGTCCGAGCTGTGCGCACGCCAGGACATGCTGCTCATCGTCGACGACATTCAGATGGGCTGCGGCCGCACCGGCGCCTTCTTCTCCTTCGAGGAGGCGGGCATCACCCCGGACATCGTCACCGTGTCCAAGTCGATCAGCGGCTACGGCCTGCCCATGGCGCTGACCCTGTTCAAGCCCGAGCTGGACGTCTGGGAGCCGGGCGAGCACAACGGCACCTTCCGCGGCAACAACCCGGCCTTCGTCACGGCGACCGCCGCCCTGGAGGCCTACTGGGCCGACGGGTCGGCGATGGAGAAGCAGACCCGTTCGCGCGGCGAGCAGGTCGAGCAGTCACTGGTCGCCATCGCCGAGGAGAACCGCGCCGACGTGAAGGAGTACCGCGGTCGCGGGCTGGTGTGGGGCATGGAGTTCCACGACAAGGAGCGCGCGGGGCGGATCGCCGCGCGGGCCTTCCAGCTCGGGCTGCTGATCGAGACCTCCGGCCCGGAGAGCGAGGTCGTCAAACTCCTCCCGGCCCTGACCATCACCCCGGACGAGCTGGACGAAGGGCTGAGGACGCTGGCCCGCGCCGTCCGCGAGACCGCCTGAACCGGCCCGAACCGCCTGGGCCGCCTGAACCGCCCGAACCGCCTGTCGAACCGTCCGGGCCCCGGCTTCGGCCCGGGGTCCGGACGGCCCGCAGGCACCGTCACCACCGTCACCATGACCAAGGAGGCATCGCAGCACCGTGATTGTCCGTTCCTTCAAGGAGCTCGAGGGCACCGACCGACACGTGAAGTCCGCGTCGGGCACCTGGGAGAGCAAGCGCATCGTCCTCGCCAAGGAGAACGTCGGGTTCTCCTTGCACGAGACCGTCCTGTACGCCGGTACGGAGACGTCGATGTGGTACGCCAACCACATCGAGGCCGTCGTCTGTGTGGAGGGAGAGGCAGAGCTCACCGACCACGACTCCGGGCTGACGCACACGATCACGCCCGGGACCATGTACCTCCTCGACGGGCACGAGAAGCACACGCTGCGGGTGAAGAAGGACTTCCGCTGCATCTGCGTCTTCAATCCGCCCGTGACCGGACGGGAGGACCACGACGAGAACGGCGTATACCCGCTGCTCACCGAGGAGGTGTGAGGTTCCATGACCACCGTGACCCCCAGCACCGAGACGCACGTCCCCGACCTCTATCCCACCCGCGGCTCGGCCGAGGTCATCACCCCGCGGCAGGACCCGGTCGTCTGGGGCGCCCCGGACGCGCCCGGCCCGATCACGCCGGCCGACCTCGGGTCGTTCGAGCGTGACGGCTTCCTCGCCGTCGATCGGCTGATCGCCGAGGACGAGGTCGCCGTCTACCGGGACGAGCTGAACCGGCTGGTCGCCGACCCGGCGATCCGGGCCGACGAGCGGTCGATCGTCGAACCGCAGTCCAAGGAGATCCGCTCGGTCTTCGAGGTCCACCGGATCAGCGAGGTGTTCGCACGGCTGGTCCGCGACGAGCGGGTGGTCGGCCGGGCCCGGCAGATCCTCGGCTCGGACGTGTACGTCCACCAGTCCCGGATCAACGTCAAGCCGGGCTTCGGGGCCAGTGGCTTCTACTGGCACTCGGACTTCGAGACCTGGCACGCCGAGGACGGTCTGCCGCGGATGCGGACGGTGTCCGTGTCGATCGCGCTGACCGAGAACTTCGACACCAACGGCGGGCTCATGATCATGCCGGGGTCGCACAAGACGTTCCTCGGGTGTGCGGGGGCCACACCGAAGGACAACTACAAGAAGTCGCTGCAGATGCAGGACGCGGGCACCCCCTCCGACGAGGGACTGACCGCGCTGGCGTCCGAGTACGGCATCAGGCTGTTCACCGGCGCGGCCGGCTCGGCGACGTGGTTCGACTGCAACGCCATGCACGGCTCCGGGGACAACATCACGCCGTTCCCGCGCAGCAATGTGTTCATCGTGTTCAACAGCGTCGACAACACGGCCGTCGAGCCGTTCGCGGCGCCGATCCGGCGTCCCGAGTACATCGGGGCACGGGACTTCACACCGGTGAGGTGAGCGCGGAACCTGGAGCAGCGGGACCTGGAACAGGTGCCGCGAACGCGTGACGTGCGCGCCGCGACTGCGGGCCGGTCCTCCTCGTGCGGTAGGGGAGGCACCGGCCTGCTGCCGTGTGCGGGACCGGGCCGGTGCGGGGCCCCGGCCTGCTCAGCCGGACAGTCAGCCGGACAGGACGTCCAGCAGCCGGTCCACGTCGGACGGGGTGTTGTAGAGGTGGAAGGACGCCCGCAGATGGCCGGCCCGGTCGGACAGAGTGAGGCCGGCCCGGTCCAACTCGGCCTCGAGACGGCCCAGTTCCGGCACGGAGACGATGGCCGAGCCGGGTGCAGGCACGGGCTCGTGGCCCAGCGCGGCGAGCCCCGCCCGGAAGCGGTCGGCGAGGGCGAGGTCATGGGCGTGGATCGTCTCCACACCGATCTCCTCGACGAGTTCGAGGGAGGCGCGCAGTCCCGCGTAGGTGAACAGGGCCGGGCTCACGTCGAACCGGCGGGCCGAGCAGGCGAGTTCGGTGACGGGCCCGTAGCAGCTGTCCCAGGGCCTCTCCGCCGCGACCCACCCCGCCTGCACCGGGGTCAGCCCACCGAAGTCCTCCGGCACGACGAGGAAGGCCGCCCCGTGCGGGCCGAGCAGCCACTTGTGGACGATGGAGACGGAGTAGTCGTGGGCGCCGGCCTCGACCGGCAGCCAGCCGGCCGCCTGGGAGAAGTCGACGTAGGTGCGCGCGCCGTGCTCCCCGGCCGCCTCCCGCAGCGCCGGCAGATCGGCGATCCGGCCGTCGGCGGACTGCACGGCGCTCACCGCGACCAGGGCGGTGTCCGGACGGACGGACCCGGCGAGCCGCTCCAGGGGGACGGCCCGCACCTTGAGGTCCCCGCGTACGTGGAACGGATTGAGCACCGAGGCGAAGTCGCCTTCGACGGTGAGGACTTCGGCGCCCGGCGGCAGTGCGGCCGCGATCAGCCCGGTGCAGAGAGCGGCGGTGGCGCCGGCCGCCACGCGCTCGACGGGGACGCCGGCCAGCCGGGCGTAGGCGGCCCGGCACGCCTCGACGTCGTCGAACAGCGGATCCAGCGGGCCGCCCTCGGCCCTCAGCCGCACGGCCTCCTCGAGGGCGGTCACCGTACGCGCGGGCAGCAGGCCGCTGCTCGCGGTGTTCAGGAAGGTGTTCTTCGGGGTGAACTCGGCACGGACGAGGTTCGCGAAGGTCTCCATGGGCCCACTCTGCGGTCCCGGATCCTCCCCGTCCACCGGCTTTCGGGCCCGTCCGGCGCGGTCAGCTCTGCGGGACCGCGCAGCCGTCGGGGCCGCAGGCCTCCGCGTCGCCGTCGACGATCTTCAGCGGCGACCGCTCGCCCCACGCCTGGGTCAGCGCCTGGGTGAACACCTCGGCGGGCTGGGCGCCGGAGACGCCGTACGTGCGGTCGAGGACGAAGAAGGGCACGCCCCGCGCACCGAGTTCCGCGGCTTCCCGCTGGTCCTCGCGCACCTCGGCGGCGTACGCGTCCGGGTCGGCGAGGACCGCGCGGGCGGCGTCGGTGTCGAGGCCGGCGGTGGTGGCGAGTTCGAGGAGGCGTGCGTCGTCGCCGAAGACGGACCGCTCCTCGGCGAAGTTCGCCCGGTAGAGGAGGTCGAGCAGTTCCACCTGGCGGCCCTGGGTGCGGGCGAAGTGCAGCAGGCGGTGCATGTCGAAGGTGGCTCCGTGGTCGCGGCCCCGGGTGCGGTACGGCAGTCCCTCGGCCTCGGCCTGCGCGCCGAGGTTGTCCTCACCGGCCTCGGCCTGTGCCTGGCTCATGCCGTACTTCTTGGTCAGCATCGTGAGCACGGGCTGGATGTCGTCCTTGGCCCGGCCGGGGTCCAGCTCGAAGGAGCGGTGCACCACCTCGACGTCGTCACGGTGCGGGAACTCGCCGAGCGCCTTCTCGAACCGCGCCTTGCCGACATAACACCAGGGGCACGCGATGTCCGACCAGATTTCGACACGCATCGTTCAGGCACTCTCCCGGTCGTGGGGACACGGAGACTCCCTCCGCTGCCTGCGTGAACGTTCAACCAGTGGGGTTCATTCCCCCGGCACGGCGAAGCACAGGTGGAGGTGGTGGTCGTCCTCGGCGGGCGGACGCCCCGGGTCCGGGATCCAGCCCCGGCGGGTGTAGAAGGCCTGGGCCCGCCGGTTGTCGGCGTGCACCTCGAGCACGGCGGTCCGCCGTCCGTTCGCCCGCCACTCCTCGACGCAGGCGGTGTGCAGGGCCGTGCCGATGCCGGCGCGCCACTGGCCCGGGTCGACGTGGAACTGGAACAGCTTGACCGTGTCGGCGGGAGCGCCCGGCGGGGTGCGGAACGAGGCGATGCCGGCCAGGTGGCCGTCCCGCACCGCGCACAGCACCTGCCCGTCGGGGTGCTCGACGGCCTCCCGCCAGCGCGCCGGCCAGTCGGTGCCGTCCTCGGGGAGGCCGTCCGGGTAGTACGTGGACCGGGCGCGCAGGTGCAGCGCGGCGATGTCCGCGGCCTCGGCCGCCAGGGCCGTCCTGATCACCAAGGAGTCCACGGTCCGGTGCGATTCGATCATGCACTGCAGGACGTTCCCCGGCGGGCGGTGGTTCCCGGTGGGCCGGCCTCCGCCGCGTTCCGTCGCGGGGGCCCGTCCGGCGGATCCTGCCGGACGGGCCCTGCGTACCGTGCCGTGCCGGGTGCGCGCTCAGCGCTCCAGGCCGCCGTTGAAGCGGCGGGGCAGTTTCTGCGGGTTGTCGTCGCGCAGTTCCGGCGGCAGGAGGGCGGCCGGGCTGTTCTGGTAGGCGACGGGACGCAGCCAGCGCTCGATGGCGGTGCCGCCGACCGAGGTGGAGGTGGAGGTGGTCGCCGGGTACGGGCCGCCGTGGTGCTGGGCCGGGGCGACCGCGACACCGGTCGGCCAGGCGTTGACGAGCACCCGGCCAGCGAGCGGGGTCAGTTCGGCGAGGATCTCCGCGCCCCGGCCCTGTCCGGCGCCCTCCTCCTCGGACAGGTGGACGGTGGCGGTGAGGTTGCCGGGGAGGCGGGTCAGGACGGAGCGGACCTCGGTGTCGTCCTCGTAGCGGACCACGACGGTGACCGGTCCGAAGCACTCCTCCAGCAGCAGGTCGTGCTCGCCCTCCGTGGCGAGCCTGCTCGCCGGGACGGTGAGGAACCCGGCGCTGACCGTGTGCTCGCCGCCCGCGCCCGGGGTCACCGGGGACTCCACGTCGGGCAGTTGGGCGCGCTCGGCGACCCCGGCGACGAAGTTGTCGCGCATCCGGTGGTCGAGCAGGACGCCGGCGTCGGCGGCGCTGACGGCGTCGGTCAGGGACGTGACGAGGCGGTCGCCGGCCGCGCCCGCCGGGGCCAGGACGAGGCCCGGCTTGACGCAGAACTGGCCGACGCCCAGCGTCATCGAACCGGCGAGACCGGCCCCGATCGCCTCGGCGCGCTCGGCGGCGGCGGCCTCGGTGACCAGGACCGGGTTCAGGGAGCCCAGCTCGCCGTGGAACGGGATCGGGACCGGGCGGGCGGCCGCCGCGTCGAAGAGGGCGCGTCCGCCGCGCACCGAGCCGGTGAAGCCGGCCGCCGCGACCAGCGGGTGCCGGACCAGTTCGACGCCGGCCTCGAAACCGTGCACCAGGCCGAGCACGCCCTCGGGGATGTCATGCCGGGCCGCCGCGCGGCGCAGCACCCTGGCGACCAGCTCGGACAGGCCCGGGTGGTCGGGGTGGGCCTTGACGACCACCGGGCAGCCGGCCGCGAGCGCGCTCGCGGTGTCGCCGCCGGGGACGGAGAAGGCGAAGGGGAAGTTGGAGGCCGAGTAGACGGCGACGACCCCCAGCGGGACCTTGTAGCGGCGCAGGTCCGGGACGGGCGGGGTCGCGGTGTCGTCGGGGTGGTCGATGACGACGTCGAGGAAGGCGCCCTCCTCGACGATGCCGGCGAAGGCCCGCAACTGGTAGCAGGTGCGGGCGAGTTCGCCGGTCAGCCGGACCGGGCCGAGGGCGGTCTCGGCGTCGGCGGCCTCGACGAGCCGGTCCCTGGCCGCCTCGAGTTCGTCGGCGGCACTGCGCAGGAAGGCCGCGCGGACGATGCGGTCGGCCAGGGCGCCCCGCGCGTCGTGCGCGGCCCGGACGGCGGCGTCCACCTCCTGAACCGTGGCCTCCACCGCGACCTGTTCCCGCTGCTTCCCGGTACGGGGGTCGACGCTCCAGACTGGTGCTGCTGCCACCGCGAGTCCCTCCACTTGACTGCCGCCCACAATGCCGGAGTATGTACGTCACCCATCGGCGGCGTTCGATATACTGAACACTGTCTCTGATGATGAATGTGCTGCTGGAGACTATAACTTCAGCTTCTCGTCGAACGAAGGGTCAAGGGCATGTCGGCTGGCGAGACGGGCGGCGGCGCACAGGTCAAGTCCGCGGTGCGGACCGTTGAACTGCTCGAGTACTTCGCCGGACGCCCCGGTATGCACTCCCTGGCGGCGGTCCAGGAGGCCGTCGGCTACCCCAAGTCCAGCCTCTACATGCTGCTGCGCACCCTCGTCGACCTCGGCTGGGTGGAGACGGACGCGACGGGCACCCGGTACGGCATCGGCGTGCGGGCGCTGCTCGTGGGCACGTCCTACATCGACGGCGACGAGGTGGTGGCGGCGGCCCGTCCCACCCTGGACCGGCTCTCGGACGACACCACGGAGACCATCCACCTGGCCCGGCTCGACGGCACCAACGTCGTCTATCTGGCCACCCGGCAGTCGCAGCACTACCTGCGCCCCTTCACCCGGGTCGGCCGCCGGCTGCCCGCGCACTCGACGTCGCTCGGCAAGGCGCTGCTGAGCACGTACCCGGACGAGCAGGTGCGCAAGATGCTCCCGCAGACGCTGCCCGCCCTCACCGAGAACACCATCACGGACCGGGAGAAGCTCATCGAGGAGCTGCACCAGGTGCGCGAGCAGGGCTTCGCCGTGGACCGCGAGGAGAACACGCTCGGGCTGCGCTGCTTCGGGGTGGCGATCCCCTACCGCACGCCCGCGCGGGACGCGATCAGCTGCTCGGTGCCGGTCGCCCGGCTCACCCCCGCACACGAACAGATGGTCAAGGACGCCCTGTTCGACGCGCGCGACCGGCTGACCCTGGCCACCCGGAGGCTCTGACCGCACGGGCGGCCCCGCGCGCGGGGCCGCCGCGGGGTACGGATTCCGGTGACGACGGGCCGTCCACCGTTCGACCCGTCACACAGTCCCCTGGACGATCACTGCTACGCTCCGGAACCCGCACGGCCGACCCCTGACATGCGCGTGTCGTCCACAGGGCACGCACCGTCACATCCCTGGGCTCGCCCGGCATTCGACACCGCTGCGAGGGGAGGTGGCCCGTGGGTGCGCTCGTCGACGACGCCGCCTCCGTGGAGTTCCACGCCTTCTTCGAGCGTCACTACGCCGAACTGTCCCGTCTGGCCTGGCTGCTGACGGGCGAGGCGGACGCCGCCGACGACCTGGCCGCGGACGCGCTGCTGGCCCTGTGGCACCGCTGGGACCGGGTGCGCGCCGCCGAGCATCCGGTGGCGTACGCGCGGGGCGTGGTCGCCAACATGGCGCGTACCCGCATCCGCGGCGCGGTGCGCGAGCGGCGCCGGATCGCCCTGTTCTGGCCGCAGCGTGAGGAGCGGGTCGAGAATCCGGACGTCGCGGGCGTGCTGGATGTGCGGGAGGCGTTGCGCAGACTGCCGTTCCGCAAGCGGGCGTGTGTGGTGCTGCGGCACGCCTTCGACCTGTCGGAGAAGGACACCGCGCTGGCCCTGGGCGTCTCGGTGGGTACGGTGAAGAGCCAGACCTCGAAGGGGATGGCCGAACTGCAGCGGCTGCTGGGCACGGCGGAGGTGCCCCGAAGGGTGCACGCCGCGGCGGGGCACCCGGGGAAGCCCGCCGGCGAGGACACGGGAAGGGACCGATGACGATGCGGCGGGACGTGCACGAGGAGCTGCGCGCCCGGCTGCACGAGACGGCCGGGGAGCACGAGCCCGACCGGGAGCGCATCCTGGCCCGGGTCGAACGCGGCATGGCCCGGCCGGCCCGGCCCGGCCGCCGGGCCACCCGCCCTCCGGTGCTCGGGTGGATCCGGGTGGCGGGCACGACGGCCGCGGTCGCCGGAGTGCTCGCGGCGGGCGGCTTCGCGGTCGCGTCCGTGGTGACGGGCGAGGAGCCTCCCGCACAGCGAAAGGTGGCGGTCTCGCCGGCACCGGAGCCCACACCGTCGCCGGACGCGACGAGCCGGGCGCTCCTGCCGCCGGCGCAGCCGTCGACGGGCCCCCCGAAGGAGACCGGCGAGCCGGGCTCGGCACCGGCCCGGACCCCGGGGACGGAGACGCCCACGACGAAGGCACCGGGGACCACGCCTCAGCCCCGAGGCGTCGAGGACGGGCCGCTGTGGTCGGACGGCTCGGTGGACCGGCACAGCAACGAGTTCTGGGCGCAGAGCAACATCACCCTGAAGACCACCGAGCCGCTGACCGCGCTCACCGTGGAGCTGCGGATCGCGCAGACCGGCGGGGTCTCCTCCACGGGCGCCTGGCGTTCCCTGCCCGAGGAGGACTTCCTGCTGACCACCGACGAGCGGGACGGCTTCCTCGTCCACACCTGGACCCTCAAAGAGGGGCGCACCGTCACGCCGGGCGAGTGGGTCTTCGCGGGGCAGTACGACCACGCGCGCGGCGGCCGGGACGCCGGGGGCGACACGTACACCGCGACGGCCGCCACCGGCTCCGAACGGCTTCTGGTGGGCGGCGACTTCGCGGCCCGGGACGACTGACGCGCGGTGCGGTTCCCGCCGTTCGCCCGCGGGGCGGACGACGGGCCGCGGGTGGCCGACGGGAAGCCGGAAAAAAACCTCCCGGTCGCGGCAACCCTTTCCCGTCCTGCGGCAACCAAGAGGCGAAACGATTCCCCTCTTGCAAGGAACGAGCATGACTGCACGAGCCGAACAGCGCGTCTCCCACCGCCGCCGGACCGGCAGAAGGCGGGCGGTGATCGCCGGAGTCTCCGCGCTCGGCATCACGGGGGCGGCGGTCGTCACCTCGACGATGCTGTCCACCGCGAGCGCCGCCTCCTCGTGGCCCAAGGACACCGGCGGCAAGCCGGTGTCGAAGACCGTCCCGGTCTCCGGGGTCCTCGACGGCGGCATGAAGAAGTACTACGGCACCGGTGATCTGGGCGGCGACAGCCAGGACGAGGGCCAGGACCCGATCTTCGAGCTGGCCGACGGTGCCACGCTCAAGAACGTCGTCATCGGCACCCCGGCCGCCGACGGCGTGCACTGCAAGGGCAGTTGCACACTGCAGAACGTGTGGTGGCTGGATGTCGGCGAGGACGCCGCCAGCTTCAAGGGCAAGTCGTCGTCGGCGCAGTACAAGGTGATCGGCGGCGGCGCGAGGAAGGCCGAGGACAAGGTGCTGCAGTTCAACGGCGCCGGGACGCTGACGGTGAGTGGCTTCCAGGTCGAGGACTTCGGCAAGCTGGTGCGCTCCTGCGGCAACTGCAAGACGCAGTACAAGCGCACGATCGTGCTGAAGGACATCGACCTGACGGCCCCCGGCAAGTCGATCGTCGGCATCAACACCAACTACGGGGACACCGCCACGCTGTCGCAGATCCGCATCCACGGGGACAGCAAGAAGAAGATGAAGACCTGCACCCGCTACCAGGGCAACAACACGGGCAAGGAGCCGAAGGACCTCGGCTCCGGCGCCGACGGGAAGTACTGCAAGTTCTCGGACTCGGACATCACCTACAAGTGACCCGGCCGGGCACCTGACCGGTCCGGGCGGCGGTCCTCACAGGACGGAGTCGAGCCAGGCGTACACCTCGTCCTGCATCGCGTCGTCGAAGACGTGGCCCCTGTCCGGCCACGTCTTCAGCCGCAGCCGGTCCTCGGCGCCCTGGGAGCGCCAGACGGCACGCAGCCTGTCGTAGGCGGTGCGCACCCCGTCGGCGGGGAACAGGGCGTCGAGCCCGCCGTGGAAGAAGAGCATCGGCCGGGGTGCGGCGATGCTCGCCACGTCGGGGATGTCCAGGTGCCGGGCGAGCCCGGGGTGGAGCATGTGGAACGCCGACTGCCCGCGCAGCGTGTTGTTCCCGGGCACCATCATCTCCTTCAGCCCGGTCATCCAGCACACGCTCGCCGCCGCCGCGACGTGGTCGCTGAGCGCGGCCACCTGCCAGGCCCGGTAGCCGCCCATGGAGAAGCCGAGGGCGGCTACCCGGCGCGCGTCCACCCGGTCGAGGCCGGCCAGGAAGGCGGCGGCCCGCTGGTCCTCGCGGGCGTGGAGTCCGGCGAGCGAGGAGCCGAGGTGGAAGAGGTTGCTCGCCAGTTCCTGCTGCCGCTCGTAGACCAGCGGCCCCCGCTCCCCCCAGCCGAGGGCGTCCAGGCAGAGCACCACATGGCCGCGCCGGGCGAGTTCGTCGCCGACGAAGCGCCCGGCGAAGTACCGCTCGGCCCACTGTTCGGCGGAGGCGAGCCGGGTGTCGTCGTACCAGGGCCTCACGCCCTTCTCCTTGCCGATGTCGAAGCGGGAACCGTGGTCGTGCAGGAGCAGCACGGCCGGGAAGGGCCCGGCGCCCCGCGGGGTGAGCAGGGCGCCGCGGACCCTGCCGTACCGGGTGAGCGAGAGCTCCACGCACTGGCGGGTGCAGCCGTCCCCGTCCGGGCCCGCGGTGAACTCGGGCGCGTACGGTGTGCCGTCCTGGTCCGCCACGACGAGCAGTTCCCCGACCTTGTCCCGGGCCGCCCGCCGCCACGCCGGGAAGTCCCGGACGGGTGAGGTGCCCCAGGCCAGCGGGAACGTCAGGTCGTCCTTGAGCGCCGGATGGAGGCCGGGCGGGCCGGGCGGGGCGGGGGTCATGTGCCGGTCCGGGGGTGCCAGTCGCCGAGGTGGCTCTCGCGGGTGTGGGCGGCGGCCTGGGCGCGGGTGAGCTGGGGCCGGTTCTCGGGGACGGTGACCACGGCGCCGGGACCGGAGTTGCGGTACTCGGCGAAGCGCTGGTCCTGCCAGGGGTGACCGCTCGCCATGTCGGTGTACGGCGCGACGGCGTCGATGCCGGGGCCGAGGTGGGTGTCGCGGACGGTGAGCATCGGGCGGGCGGTGGGGTCGGAGCTGGGCACCCAGGGGCGGGCCAGTTTGTAGTGGCCGTCGGGTGCATCGCTGCTGATCCTGCTCCGTGTGACGAGGTAGCCGCGCGGGTTGGCGCCGGCCGTGGAGGGCGCGAAGACGAAGCCGTGCGGGGCCCCGGCCAGGTCCGGGCGGATCAGGGCGCGGAAGTGGCAGTGCGCGAAGACGGCGGTCGCCCGGCCGAACACGAAGTCGACGTCGCCCTCGGCGTAGCAGTGGGAGAAGTACTGGCGGGCGAAGGTGCCGAGCGCCGCGGAGTCCGCGTACAGGGTGTCCTGGTGGCCGAGGAACCGGCAGTGCGCGAAGGCGCTGCGGTCGCCCTGCACCTTCAGGGCGACGGCCTGGGTGCCGCTTGTGCCGGGATGGTCGGCGCGCAGCCAGTCGTTGGCGAAGGTGATCCAGCGGGCGGTGAAGCCGTCGGGGCGCACGGTGGTGGTGGCGGAGCCGGAGGTTCCGTGGTTTCCGGAGCCGTCCGGTTTCGGGGTGCCCGCCGCGTTGTCGTACACGATCACGACGTCACGGGGGCTTTGCGAGGCGCCGATCCAGGTCATGTCGGTGCGGTCGGCGGCCACGGACACCGTCTCCCGGTAGGTGCCCGGGGCCAGGACGAGGACGCGGCCGGTGCCGGTCGCGGCGGTCACGGCCGCCTGGACGGAGGTGAAGTCACCGGCGCCGCCGGGGTGAACGTACAGGGTTCGGGGGGTCAGGCGGTCGGCCGGCGAACCGTACCGGCCGAACGGGCGGCGCGGGTGGGAGGCCGCCCGGGCGGGCGCCTCGGCCGCCAGGGCCGGCGCGGTGGCGGCCACCGCGCCGGCCAGCAGCAGACCCCTCCGGGACACGGGCAGCGAGGAGGGCATGCGGGGCTCCTTCGGTACGGGGAGGACCGGGGCGGGCGCGCGCCACAGTGGGGGTGGAGCGCGCCCGCCCCGGCGAACGGGGGTGCGGGGGTGTCAGGGGGTGTCAGCCGATGCGGCCCGCTCCCGCGCCGAGCTTGACCAGCGCCGGGACCGCCTGCGCCGGGTGGACGGCGGTGCGCAGGGTGGGGGTCCAGCCGGCGCCGGAGCGCAGGGGCGTCCCGGGGTTCTCCGCGTTGTGCAGGCCGATCAGGTCGGCCCGCTTGCCGTTGACGCGGTTGTTCCGGTCGGTGAGCGGCGAGTCGTTCCACCGCTTGAGGATCTTCGCCGGGCTGACGCCCTCGGCCAGCGTGAACGCGTTGTGCTCGGCGACGAGCTGGGACTCCTTGCCGACGCCGAAGCTGTAGCCGTAGCCCTGGCCGGCCACGAAGTGGTTGTTGTAGACGTCGACCTGTCCGAAGCGGACCCGCGGCGCGCGCTCGACCAGCTTCGAGAACAGGTTGTGGTGGAAGGTCACCTTCAGCCTGCCCCGGTCGCCGACGGCCGTGGACTCGCCGTCGCTGTTGCCGATCAGGATCGTCTTGTCGTGCTCGGTGAAGACGTTCCAGGAGGCGGTGACGTAGTCGGCGCCCCGGACGATGTCCAGCTCTCCGTCGTGCTGCTGGTACAGCATCCCGAAGTGGGTGGGGGCCTCGCTGTCGGGGTGGTCGCCGTCGGTGAAGGTGTTGTGGTCCAGCCAGACGTGGGTGGAGCCGTACACGACGGCGGTGTCGTACTCGGAGTTCCAGTTGCCCCGGTCGCCGTCGGTCGGGTCCCACTGCGGGAAGCAGTCCACCGGGCTCTCGAGGGTGAGGTTGCGGACGATGACGTTGTCCACGCCCTTGATCTGCAGGCTGGCGCCCTTGAACCCGGCGTTCCGGCCGACGCCGATGATCGTGGTGTTGGCCGGGATGTTCGCCTTGATGGCGGTGTCCTGGCGGGCGGCCGAGGCCCTGCGCAGGCCCTCGGGGCTGTCGTCGGGCTCGTCGGCCAGGTCCTGTTCCAGGCCCCAGGTCTCGGGCGCGTACGCCCCGAGGTAGTCGTCGAAGTCGTAGCCGGGGGCGGCGAGTGCGTCGCAGCCGTCGGAGACCGCGTCGATCGTCCCCCGCACCTTGATGATCTTCGGGGCGCTGCCGCCGGCCGCCAGGGCGGCCTTGAATCCGGCCCAGTCGCTGACGGTGTGAACGTTCTCGGCGGTGGCCGCGGCACCTCCGGTGGTGCCGGTTCCGTGGGACGCCCAGCCGTCGTTCGCGCCGAGCGTCTGCCGGGCGGCGTCGCGGGTGTGGCCGGGGTGGTGGCCGGAATGGGCCTGGGCGCCGGTGCCGGCCAGGGCCAGCACGAGGGCGGTGCAGCCGGCCAGCGAGGCGGCTCTCGCTATGGCGTGCCCATGCCACGTCGGTCTGTTCATGGTGCGGCTCTCCCTTTTCTCGTTCCTCGTGTGTCTGTGGCGCCGGTGTGTCTGGTGCCGGTGTGTCTGTGGTGAAGGCGTCAGGCGGCGGCGTCAGGCCAGGTGATCCAGGACTCGGGGATCGCCTCGTCCAGCCGGCGCACGTCCCGCGGAGCGAGCACCCGGGTGCGCAGCAGCTCCCGGGCGACCAGCCGGGCCACGGCGATCGCGCCGGGCGGGTTGAAGTGCGTGTTGTCCTGCTCGGTCGCCGTCCAGTTGAAGTACTTCTTGGTCTCCTCGACGCCCAGCTCCTGCCACAGCGCCAGCGACAGGGCCTGGACGTCGAGCAGCGCGACCCGCTCCTCGTCGGCCAGCGCCCGCATCGCCGCCGGGTACGCGCCGTGGCTCGGCACGGCGTCGCCGGCCGGGCCGAACCTCCGGCGCTCCACGGGGGTGGCCAGTACGGGCCGCGCCCCGCGGGCCCTTGCCCCGGCGACGTACAGCCGCAGGTGCTCCCGGTACGTCGTCCAGGGCTCGGTTTGACGCCCTCTCCTGCCCGAGGGCAGGAGATTCCGGTCGGTACCGCTTCGCGGTACCACCTCGGGTTCCTGTTTCACAGGCCACTGCCGACCGGTGAGGGTCGGTCTTACACGGCCTCCGCAGGCCTGACTTCCCGCCCGTCCGGCGGTAGGTCCGACAACTCCGTCGTCGGACAAGGCGATCTTAGCCATGCCGCCGCGCCCCTTCGGGCCACTACGGGCAGGATGCCCTACACCTCCACCCTGAAGGGTGGAGCACTGGGCAAGTGTTCGGTAGCGGCTCGGGTCGGTGGCCTTCTCGTCGTTGTGCGCGAACTGGATCAGCAGGAGGTCATCGGGCCGGATGGCGTCGAGGACGGCGTCGAGCCGCCCCTCGTCGACGAAGCTCTTCGAACTCCGTCCGTTCACCGCGTGGTTGGCGACCACGAGGTCATGGCGGAGCAGGAAGGGGAGCGCCGTGCCCCATCCGGTCTCCGGTGCCGCGTCGGCGTACTTCTGGGCCGCGGTGGAGTCCCCGGCGATGTGGAGGGTGCGGGGCCGGGGCCGTCGGGGCGCGGCCTGGGCGGTGCCGGTCACGGTGAGGGCGAGGGGGAGGCCGAGTCCGGCGGCGGAAACCTGTCGGCGGGTGAGCGACACAAGCCTGTGCCTTTCAGCAAGGGTCCAAAAGAGCGCCTCTCGGGGCGCGGGACTGTACCTGTGTGCGGGCCGGCCGCGCCGCGGGGGCGCGGCCGGGTGCGGGGACGGCCGCGGCCCTCGGCGAACGGGCCGGCGGCCGCCCCGCGGTGACACCCGGAACCGCTCAGGCCATCTGCTCCTGCCACTCGGCCTGGGCCTCGTTCAGCTGCTCGGCCAGGTTGTCGAGGAAGTCCTTCGCGCTCATGTCCCCGAGCAGCACCTTCTGGAAGTTCGGCTCGTTGTCGGCCTTGGAGATGGTGTTCCAGTCCGGCAGGTAGTACGGCAGCTGGACGATGGTCGTCGACCCGTCGCTCAGCGCGTCCGCGGCCAGCTTGGTCGGCTCCGCCTTCTGGATCCAGTCGTCCTTGGCGGCGTCGAGGTTGGCCGGCACCTGTCCGGCGGACTCGTTGAACTTCGAGTTCGCCTCGGCCGAGACGGCGTACTCGATGAACTTCCAGGCGGCGTCCTTGTTCTTGGAGCTCTGGAACACGCCGAGACCGTCGACCGGGTTGGAGACCTGGACCCGGGCGCCGTCGGGGCCGGTGGGCTGCGGGATGCCCCGGAACGCGTCGTCGCCGAGCGCCTTCACGTGGTCCTGGTACGAACCGAGGTTGTGGTGGAGCATCCCGATCGTGCCGGAGTCCCACTGCGCGACCATCTTGGTGAAGTCGTTGTTCAGGTCGGCGGCGGGAGTGACCTTCTTGAACAGGGCCGCGTACTTCTCCAGGGCCTCGACGTTCTTCGGGTCGTTGACCGTGCTCTTCTCTCCGGTGGAGTCCCAGAACGTGGTGATGCCGGACTGGCCGTACATCGCGTCCAGGGCCTGGGCGATGGAGCCGGCGCCGCCGCGGATGGTGTAGCCGAACTCGTTCTTGCCCTTGTTGCTGAGCTTCTCCGCGGCCTTGAAGAAGCGCTCCCAGCTGGTCGGTTCCTCCAGGCCCGCCTTCTCGAACAGGTCGGTGCGGTAGTAGAGGACGCCGTTGTTCGCGGAGGTCGGGACCGAGTACAGCTTGTCGTCACCGCCGCCGGCGGCGCGCAGCGACTCGATCATGTCCTTGTTGAGCTTGCCGTCGAGGGGCGACTTGCCCAGCCGGTCGTCCAGCGGGGCGAGCGCCTTCTGGGCGGAGAAGCCCGCGAGCATCGACGCGCCGATCCCGCCGACGTCCGGCAGGCCGCCGCCCTGGAGGGCGGTGTCGACCTTGGACTGGTACTCGGTGGCGGCGATCCCGACGTACTCGACGTCGATCTCCGGGTTGGCCTTCTCGAAGTCGGCGATGATCTCCTTCCAGATCGCGGTGCGGACACCGCCGTTGTTGTCCCAGAAGGTGATCTTGCCCGTGCCGCTGCCCTCGGCACCCTTGTCGCCGCCGGCTCCACTGCCGTCGTCGCCGCAGGCGGTGACGGTCAGCGCGAGCACGGCGCCCAGGGCGACGGCGGCCGACGTCCGGCGCCGGCCCGTGCTGCTTCTGCGATTGCTGATCTTCATTGGTCGGCTCTCTTCTTCTGGTTCGCTTCTGGTTCCGACGGGGTGTGCGGGTGGGGGGCGTCTCGCGGTCGTCCGGTGGTGCTCAGCCACGTGGGGCGGCGTCGGTAAGCGCTTGCCGTGGAGGTGCGTCGTTGCGGCTCCCGGCAGGCTCACGGGGAGGGGTAGTTATGAAGGGTGGTTATGCGGCGCTGATCCTGAACTGCGTGAAGGTCGCCGTCCCGGCGTGCCCCTGGCCCGTCGGGGCGAGGGCGACCAGGCCGAGCAGGGCGCCGACCCAGCGCCACGGGGTGGCGGCGAAGGTCTGCCCGGAGGGGCGGAAGCCGTCCCCGGTGTCGTACGAGAAGCGGCAGCGGGCACCGGCCCCGGCCTCGATCCGCAGCCTCGCCCGGCCCTCGGGGACGAGCCGTGGATGGTCGGCGTCGCGTTCCCTCTCCGCCACCGTCTCGGCGAACCGGTGCACCAGGTGCGCGGTGCCGTCCGGTCCCCGCTGGAGCCCGATCCAGCGGTAGGCGTCGCCGAGGACCGCGAGGCCGGCCCGTGCCCCGGGCTCCCGGCTGTCGAGCCGCAGTTCCACCTCGACGGTGCACGGGGTGCCGGGCAGTCGCTGGGTGAGCACGTTCGCCAGTCTGCGCAGGTCGTGCGCGTCGGCGGTGCGCACGCAGGTCAGCCGCAGCCCGTCGGCGGAGTGCTGGGTGGCCCAGCCTTCCTGGGGGTTCGCGGTCCACTGCCACTGGCGGCCGTGACGGCCTCCGGGGAAGTCGTCGTCGGTGGCGGGTGCCGCGGCCGGCTGCGCGGGCAGGTCCGGCCTGTGGTGCCCGGCGACCGGCGCGCCGGCGTCCCCCAGCACCGGCCAGCCTCCCGCGGACTCCCAGTGCATCGGCTGGAGGTGCACGACCCTGCCGTACGCCCCGCGCTGCTGGAAGTGCAGGAACCAGTCCTCGCCTGACGGGGTGCGCACCCAGCCGCCCTGGTGGGGGCCGTTGACGTCGGTGTCCCGCTGCTCCAGGACGACCTTCTCCTCGTACGGCCCGAAGAACCCGCGTGACCGGAAGGCGCCCTGCCAGCCGGTCTCCACTCCCCCGGCGGGCGCCAGGATCCAGAACCAGCCGTCGTGCCGGTAGAGCTTGGGGCCCTCCAGGGTGAACCAGCCGGGGATGCGGTCGCCGTCGACGATCACCTTGCCCTCGTCGAGGAGTTCGGTGCCGTGGGGATGCATGCGGTGGCCGGTGAGCCGGTTCTTGACACCGGAGCGGGACTTCGCCCAGGCGTGCACGAGATACGCCTCGCCGCTCTCCTCGTCCCACAGCGGGCACGGGTCGATCAGGCCCTTGCCGGCCTTCACCAGGTGGGGGCGGGTCCAGGGGCCCCGGATCTCGGGGGCGTTGACCTGGAAGATGCCCTGGTCGGGGTCGCCCCAGAAGATCCAGAACCGGTCGTCGTGGTGGCGCAGGGCCGGCGCCCAGACCCCGCAGTCGTGCCGGGGAGCCGTGAACTCGCTCTCGGGTTCCAGCCGTTCGAGGGCATGGCCGACGAGCGTCCAGTTGACCAGGTCGCGGGAGTGCAGCAGCGGCAGTCCGGGGACACGGCCGAAGCTGGAGGCGGTGAGGTAGAAGTCGTCGCCGACGCGGATCACGTCGGGGTCGGACCAGTCGGCGTTCAGGACCGGGTTCCGGTAGGTGGCGTCCGTCGGCGCGGCACTCATGGGCTCACCGCCTTGCGGACCAGGGCGGCGGCGTCGTCCCGGCCGAGCCGTCCGTCGGCGACGACGGTGACGACGCGGCGGACCACCGTCTCCCCGGGCGGGATCGGCAGCCGTTCGTCGTGGGCGAGGGAGGAGCCGACGCCGGGGTACTCCGCGGTGCGCACGAACCAGGGGTCGCGGCGGGTCGGTGCGGTGGCCCCGGCGAAGACCAGCGTCCAGCGGGTGCCGGCCAGGGCGAGCCAGTCGGCCCGGTGGCCGTGCACCGCGGCCTCGCCCTCGGTGGAGGCGGTGAAGACGTCCGGTGCCGTCGCCTCCTTGCGGGCCCGCCAGAAGAAGCCGCCGTAGGCCGCGCCGGGGCGGCCGTTGGTGGCCGGGCTGCCGATGGAGAGCGGGAGCCCGGTGGCGTTGGTGAGGGAGAAGGTGAAGTCCAGCGCCCAGGCGGTGTCGGTGAGTTCGGTGGCGGTGACCGTACGGCGCTCCCGCAGCAGTTCGCCCGGTGCGGCGATCCAGCGCAGTTCCTCGACGAAGCCGTCGGGGTCCCGCAGCTGGAAGGAGGTGTGCCGCTGGGCGCCGTGGTTGTCCAGTTCGGTCGGACCCCGGTCGCGGACGTAGGTGCGTCCGCCCCAGAAGTTGTGCCCCTCGACGTCGGGAACGGCGACACCGACGCCGAGGTGGTGGGTGTGGTCCGCGGGGGACAGTTCGGTGACCGCCGTGCCGGCCAGGGTGGTGACGGGGTGCAGATAGGGGCGCGGGGAGAGCCTGCGGGGCAGCTCGGGCCGGGAGACGTACCGGCCGACCGGCCGCCCGGCGACGCGCAGGACCGTGGAGTCGTTGCTGGTCATCGGGTGTTCACCTCTTTCGGCGGGTGCTGTGCGGAACGCTGGGCGGGCGGCGCCCAGGGGGCGCCGAGTTCGGAGTAGAGGGACAGGGTGTCGGCGGCGGCCTCGACGAGCCGGTCGACGCCGGGCACGACCCGGCGGTTCTCGCCGGGGACGCGGTGCCAGGCGCCGTCGGGCAGCGGGGCGGGGTCGGGGGCCCGCCGGATCGCCTCGACGACCTTCATGAAGGCGCCGGTCGCGTCCGGGGGGACCAGCAGGGGGGCGCCGGTGGTGAGGTGCGCGACGAGGTTCTCCAGCAGATCGGTGCGGTCGAAGTGGAGTTCCTCGGGACCGTGGCCCGCGCGCTGGACCAGGACGCGGTCCTGCTTGTACCAGAAGGTGATGCGGCCGCTGGTGCCGTGCACCAGGACGTACGGTTCGCCGGACCGCTCCGCGCACAGGGTCGCGGCGACGGTGACCGGCCGGCCCTGTGCGGTGGTGATCCGGACGCAGGAGGTGTCGTCGGACTCGATGTCGTTGGCGCGCAGCAGTTCGGTCTCGATGCCGGTGACGTCCTCGGCGCGGGTGCTGCCGCCCAGCGCCAGCGCGGTGGCGACGGCGTGGGCGAGCGGGTTGGTCAGCGCCCCGTCGACCACGTCGACGCCGTCCATCCGGCGCCGGCCCGCCCAGGGAGCCCGCCGGAAGTAGTCCTCGGCGCGCACCCAGGCCCCGGCGCCGCCGATCCCGGTGACCCGGCCGATCGCGCCCTCGGCGACCAGTTCGCGGATCGCGGGCACGGCGTGCGAGCCCAGCGACTGAAAACCGATCTGGCAGGCGGCACCGGCCGCGGCGACCCCGTCGGCCATCCGGCGGAACTCGGCGTAGGACGGCGCGGGCGGCTTCTCCAGCAGGATGTGCACGCCCCGTTCGGCGGCGGCGAGGGCGAGGTCGGTGTGGGTGGGGATCGGGGTGCAGACGACGGCGATCCCGGCTCCGGTGGACTCCAGCAGGGCGCCGAAGTCGGCGGACTGCTCGGGAAGTTCGCCGCCGGGCCCGCCCTCCAACTCGTCCTCGGTGAGCGGGGTGAGCTCGCAGACGCCGGCCAGCCGGACGAGTCCCGCCTCCTGGAGCCGGCGGATGTTCTCCAGGTGCCAGCGGCCGTGGCCGCGGGCACCGGCGAGCACGACGGGGATCGGGCGGGACACGGGCCGGGGCGCGGACCGGAACGTGGACTGAGGCACGGTCATCCCTTCACCGCCCCCGCGCTGAAACCGGTGATCAGCCACTTCTGGATGAAGGCGAACACGATCACGACGGGCACGGCCGCGATGATGCCGCCCGCGGCGAGGGCGCCGAGGTCGACGCTGTCCGCGCTCATCAGGGTGTTGAGGCCGACCGGGATGGTCTGCTTCTCCTGGTTGTTGAGGAACATCAGGGCGAACAGGAAGTGGTTCCAGGAGTGGACGAAGGCGAACGAGCCGACGGCGATCAGACCGGGCCGCAGCAGCGGCAGGACGATCACCCGGAACGCCCGCATCCTGCTGCATCCGTCGACCCAGGCGGCCTCCTCCAGGGAGTACGGCACGTTCTTGATGAAGTTGCTGATGAGGATGATCGACAGCGGCAGCTGGAAGACCGTCTCGGCGATGATGACGCTGCCCAGCGAGTTGATCATCTGCAGCCCGGCGAAGATCTCGAACAGCGGGACCAGGAGCAGCGCGCCGGGCACGAACTGGGAGCACAGCAGGGCGAGCATGAAGACCCGCTTGACGCGGAAGTCGAACCGGGCGAGCGCGTAGCCGCCGGCCAGCGCGACGAGCGTCGTCGCGAGCAGGGTGGCGACGCCCACGAGCACGCTGTTCTGGAAGAAGGTGCCGAAGGCGCGGTCCGTCCAGACCTTCTCGAAGTGGACCGTGGTCATCGGCCAGGGCACCAGCGAGGTCGAGCCGGCCGGGCGCAGCGCGAAGAGCAGGATCCAGTAGAAGGGGATGAGCGTGAACAGCAGGTAGATGCCCAGCGGGAGGTAGATGTGCCAGCGGGGCACCTCGTCCCAGGCGCGGTGCCTCTTCCTCGCGGGGCGGCTCGGCGGCTCGGCGGCGGAGCGCGCGGGGGCGGGGGCGGCCGGAGCCGCCTCTTTGGTGATCACTTGCTTTCGCCTCCGAACTTGCTCAGCCGCAGGTAGACGATCGAGCAGAAGAGCAGAATCACGAACGCGACCGTGGTGAGCGCCGAGGCGTAACCGAAGTTGTGGGCGTCGACGCTGGTGTTGGCGATGTAGAGGGGGAGCGTCGTGGTCACGCCGGCCGGTCCGCCGCCGGTCAGGGTGTAGAGCAGGTCGACGTTGTTGAACTCCCACACCGCGCGCAGCAGTGTGGACAGGATGATGGCGTCCTTGAGGTGGGGCAGGGTGATGTGCGTGAACTGCTGGAAGCGGCTGGCCCCGTCGACCTCGGCGGCCTCGTACAGGTCCTTGGAGACGGACTGGAGGTCGGCCAGGATGAGGATGGCGAAGAAGGGGACGCCGCGCCACAGGTCGGCGACGACCACCGCCGAGAAGACGGTGGAGGTGTCCGACAGCCAGCTGGTGCCGTAGTCGCCGATGCCCATGTCGGCGAGGTAACGCGTGATGCCGGTCTGGGAGTTGTAGAGGAGCACCCAGATCGCCGAGGTCAGTACGCCGGAGACGGCCCACGGGGAGAAGACCAGGGCGCGGCCGATGCCCCGGCCGACGAAGGTCTGGTTGACGATGAGCGCCAGCGCGAGCCCGAACATCAGCTGCAGGCCGACCTCGACGAAGACCCACTTGGCGCTGAAGACCAGGGTGTCCCAGAACAGCGGGTCCTCGGTGAAGAGGTGGACGAAGTTGTCGAAGCCCGCGAATCCGTTCCGCCACGGCTTGGTGGGGTTGTAGTGCTGCAGGCTGTAGTAGAAGACGCTGATGACGGGGTAGGCGATGAAGCCCAGCATGAGCAGTCCCGCCGGGGCGATCAGCAGGTACGGCAGTCTGCGCGGCGTGGCGGAGGCACGGCGCCGCCTCGGTGGCGTGGGCGGTTTCGCCACGGCTGCGGCTTGGGCCATGACTGTTCTCCGTTTCTCGGTACGTCGTGCTGTGCGGTGCGTTCCCGGTACGGGACGTTCCCGGTACAGGGCGTTCCCGGTACGGGGTGAAGCGCTTTCTACATGGGTGTGCGGACAGGCCGGCAGCCCGGTGGGTCAGCCCGCGTAGGGGTCCTGCACCGCGCCCGGCCGGGCGAGGAACTCGAAGTCGCAGCCGGTGTCGGCCTGGGTGATCTGCTCGTTGTAGAGCGCGCCGTAGCCGCGCTCGTAGCGCACGGGCGGCGGCGTCCACTCGGCCCTGCGGCGCGCCAGCTCCTCGTCGTCCACGTT
This sequence comes from Streptomyces sp. GDS52, assembly GCF_052246875.1. NCBI lineage: Bacteria > Bacillati > Actinomycetota > Actinomycetes > Kitasatosporales > Streptomycetaceae > Streptomyces > Streptomyces sp. GDS52. Next base: position 5,741,724 of record NZ_CM125966.1, on the reverse strand, counting down.
GAGTTGCAGTTTCCGCTGCTCGACGTCGAGGGTGATCGAGTCGCCGGTGCGTACCAGCGCCAGCGGCCCGCCGACGTACGACTCGGGGGCGACGTGCAGCACGCAGGTGCCGTAACTCGTGCCGCTCATCCGGGCGTCGGAGATCCGCACCATGTCCCGCACCCCCTGCTTGAGCAGGTGGTCGGGCAGGGGCAGCATCCCGTACTCGGGCATCCCGGGCCCGCCCCTGGGGCCGGAGTTGCGCAGCACCAGCACATGGTCGGCGGTGATGTTCAGCGCCGGGTCGTTGATGGTGCGCTGCATGGTCCGGTAGTCGTCGAAGACGACCGCGGGTCCGGTGTGCCGCAGCAGGTGCGGTTCGGCGGCGATGTGCTTGATGACGGCGCCGTCCGGACAGAGGTTGCCGCGCAGTACGGCGAGCCCGCCCTCGTCGGCGACCGGCTTGTCCCGGGGCCGGATGACGTCGTCGTGGTGCACCCGCGCGCCGGCGATCTGTTCGCGCAGGGTGTCGTGGCAGACGGTGGGCCGGTCCAGGTGGAGCAGGTCCGGTATCCGGGAGAGGAAGCCGGGCAGACCGCCCGCGAAGTGGAAGTCCTCCATCAGGTACGTCTGTCCGCCGGGCCGTACGTTGGCCAGCACCGGGACGGTGCGGGCAATGCGGTCGAAGTCGTCGAGGGTGAGTCCGACGCCCGCGCGGCCGGCCATCGCGATCAGATGGATCACGGCGTTGGTGGAGCCGCCCAGGCCCAGGACGGTGGTCACCGCGTCCTCGAAGGCCTCCGCGGTGAGGATGTCGCTCAGTTTCCGGTCCCGGTGGACCAGTTCGACGATGCGCAGGCCGGCCGCGGCGGCCATCCTGTCGTGCCCGGAGTCGACGGCGGGGATGCTGGAGGCGCCCGGGACCGTGACGCCGAGGGCCTCGGCGGCGGCGGTCAGCGTGGAGGCCGTCCCCATGGTCATGCAGTGGCCGGGCGAGCGGGCCAGGCCGCTCTCGATCTCCTGCATCTCGCAGTCGCCGATGACGCCGGCCCGCTTGTCGTCCCAGTACTTCCACATGTCGGTGCCGGAACCGAGCACCTCGCCCCGCCAGTGGCCCGGCAGCATGGGCCCGGCCGGGACGAAGACCGCCGGCAGGTCCGCGCTGGCCGCGCCCATGAGCAGGGCGGGCGTGGACTTGTCGCAGCCGCCCATCAGCACGGCGCCGTCGACCGGGTAGGAGCGCAGCAGTTCCTCGGTCTCCAGGGCGAGGAGGTTGCGGTAGAGCATCGGGGTCGGCTTCTGGAAGGTCTCGCTGAGCGTGGAGACCGGGAACTCGAGCGGGAAGCCGCCTGCCTGCCAGACGCCCCGCTTGACCGCCTGCGCGCGGTCGCGCAGGTGACTGTGGCAGGGGTTGATGTCGGACCAGGTGTTGAGCACGGCGATGACGGGCTTGCCCAGGTGCTCCTCGGGCAGGTAGCCGAGCTGGCGGGTGCGGGCGCGGTGGCTGAAGGAGCGCAGCCCGTCCGTGCCGTACCACTGGTGGCTGCGCAGCTCCTCGGGCCGCTTCCTCGGGGCGTCCGTCGAGGCATTCGTCGAGGCGTTCATCGGGGTGTACATCGGGGTGCTCATACGGACCACCCCGCGGCTATCGCGGCGACCTCGGCCCGCTCGTGCTCGGCCAGTTGCCTGCTCGGCGGGCGGACCTCGCGGCGGCACAGGCCGAGGGAGGCGAGGGCCTCCTTGACGACGGTGACGTTGTCGGCGGAACCGTCGGCACCGCGCAGTTCCTCGAAACGGCGGATCTGCTCCCAGACCTTCATGGCGGTCGCGTAGTCGCCCGACCGGAGCGCCCCGATCATGTTCAGCGACACCGACGGGGCGACGTTGACCAGGCCGGAGGTGAAGCCGGTGGCACCCGCCGAGAAGTAGGAGGGGGCGTACGGCTCGGCCAGCCCGGCGACCCACACGAACCGCTCGATGCCGGCGTCCCGCGCGAAGGCGGCGAACTTCGCCGCGTCCGGTACGGAGTACTTCACACCGATGACGTTGGGGCAGGTGTCGGCGAGTTCGGCGAGGCGGGAGCCGGTGAGCCGGGCGTTGCGGATGTAGGGGACGACACCCAGTTCCGGCACGGCCTCGGCGACGGCGCGGTGGTAGTCGACCCAGCCGCTCTGGGAGACGTAGGGGTGGACGGGCTGGTGCACCATCACCATCCGTGCGCCGAGGTCACGGGCGTGCCGGGCGGAGGCGACCGCGGTCGGTATGTCGTGGCCCACGCCGACCAGAACGGACGAGCCGTCACCGGTCTCCTTCATGGTCAGCTCGGCGACGGTGCGCCGCTCCTCGGGCGTCAGGGCGTAGAACTCGCCGGTGTTGCCGTTGGGGGTCAGGGTGGTGACGCCGGCGTCGAGGAGGCGGCGCAGCAGGGCCCGGTAGCCGGCCTGGTCGACGGAGCCGTCCTCGGCGAACGGGGTCACCGGGATCGCCACCACGCCGGCCAGGGCCGCCCGCTGGGTCTCGAACGTCGTCGTCATGCCTGACCGTCCTCGCTCTTCTGGTTCGGGGCTTCCGGTGCTTCCTGGGGTGCCTGGGCCGCCCGGGGTGCCCGGGTCTCGAGGTCCGCGTCGGGAAAGGCCCGGCGCACGAAGGAGGCGATGTGCGCGTGCAGGGCGCGTGCCGCGCCGTCCGCGTCCTTGTCGAGGGCGAGCCGCAGGATCTCGCGGTGCTCGCTCGCCTCCCGCTCCCAGGAGGGGTCGGCGGCCCAGGCCACGGCGGAGACGAGTGCCGCCTGGTCGCGGACCTCGTCGAGCATCCGGCCGAGCAGCGGGTTGCCGCACGGCATGTACAGCGCGCGGTGGAACTCGCGGTTGCTCAGGGAGCGTTCGGCGGTGTCGGTGGCCTCGTCGGCCCGGGTCAGCGCGTCGCGCGCGGCGTCCAGGGAGGCACCGCGCCGGACGGTGCGCCGGAGCGCCTCGGGTTCGAGGAGGAGCCGCACGTCCTGGACCTCGCGCGCCATGTCCGCGTCGACCATGCGCACCGTGACGCCCTTGTACTGGCTCATCACGACCAGCCCGGTACCGGCCAGGGTCTTGAGGGCCTCGCGCACCGGGGTCTTGGACACCCCGAACTGCGCGGCGAGGTCGGCCTCGACCAGGGCCTGGCCCGGTGTCAGCCGGCCGGTGAGGATGCGTCGTTTGATCTCCTCCAGCACGTACTGCGTGCGGGAGGGGATCGGCAGGGGCACAGAGGTCATGCGCGCCTCTCGGATCTCACATATCGCGTCTCATATATGACGTACGAAGTACGACGCGATGAAACTAGAAGCGGCCCGGGGTTTCGTCAATGCTTCTGACAAAGGAAGTTCCGGGGCCGCGCACGCGACGGCCGGGCACCCGTCTCGTCCGGGTGCCCGGCCGTCCGGGAGAACTCCTGGTCAGGCCTTTCGCGTCCACCCCGGATCGCGGCCGCTCAGCCCCACGGTCCGGTCCAGCAGCGGGGCGTCGGACGGCACCGGCACCACGGGGCCGAAGATGCCCTCGCCGCCGTCCCGGCCGGGTTCCGCCGCGGCGGCGCGGAGGAAGGCGTGCGCGGCCTCGAGGGCGGCGGGGTCGGGCGCGTAGTCCTGGCCGGTGGCGCGGGCCAGGTCCCAGCCGTGGATCACCAGTTCGTCGGCGGCCACGGCTCCGGCCACCTCGCCCGGCAGGTCCACTCCCCCGGCCCTGGTCATGCCGGTCCAGGCCCCGGGGTCCCGCCAGGCGTCGGCGAGTTCGCCGAGCACCCGGGGCAGCTCCTCGCGCCAGCCGGGCCCGAGGTCCGGCAGGGCGGTGTCCGGGCTGGTGTCGGTGGTGGCGCCGAGGTCCTTGCGCCCGGCGTCGCGAAAGGCGGCGGACAGCCCTACGAGGTGGCCCAGGATGTCGCGCACCGCGTACCGCGGGCAGGGCGTCCCGTCCACGAGCTGCACGTCGGCGACCCCCTCGGCAAGCCGCGCCACGACCCGCACCTGCGGCCCGAGGTCGAGAATCGAGTCGGTCATGGGCTGCTCCTCCGTGGCCGTGCAGGGATGTGCTTCCTGGGAGGTGGACCTATGCCGCACCCGGAACTCATCGCTCCTTCCTGTGTCCTCTACGGCGTCTGCCCGATCCCCACGTCCGGTCCTTAGCCCCACGATGACCGGGTATGACGACGAACAGGACGACAGGCGGGACGCCGGACGGCCCGACGTGGGCGCTGGTGCGCGTGCTCCGTGACCCGAATGCCGGGCTCCTCCTTGCCGGGGTCGTGGTCTCCGGCTTCGGCACCTCCGCGCTGTGGCTCGCCTCCGGGATCTGGGTCAAGGACCTCACCGGCTCGGACGGTCTGGCCGCCCTGTGCCTGCTGGCCATGTGGGCGCCCACCCTGGCCGGCCCACTGCTGGGCACACTCTCCGACAGGGTCCGCCGCAAGCCCCTGCTGATCGGCACGAGTCTGCTGATGGCCGCGCTTCTGCTCACCCTCGTCACCGTCGACTCGCCGCAGACCCTGTGGCTCCTCTTCACCGTCCTGTTCGTGTACGGCGCGGCAGGCGTCGTGAACGACGCGGCCGAGTCGGCGCTGGCCGCCACCGCCGTGGACCGGTCGCTCCTCGGTGACCTGGGCGGGCTGCGCATGACCGCCACCGAGGGCATGAAACTGCTGGCCCCACTGGCGGGCGCGGGCCTCTACACGGCCCACGGCGGAGCGGCAGTCGCCTTTCTGGACGCGGTCACGTTCGCGGGCGCGGCGGTGCTGTACCTGTTCCTGCAGGTCCGCGAGGAGCGTCCCGCACCGCCGGCCCCCGGCCGACGTGGACAAACCGCCGAGGGCATCCGCTTCCTCCGCTCCCACCCGGCCCTGCGGCCCCTGGTCCTGGCGGGTGGCGCCACGATGCTGTGCGCGGGACTGAACGGTGCGCTGGTCTACGCCGTCGTCGACGGCCTCGGCCACTCCCCCGCGTACTCCGGTGTGCTGTACGCCGTCCAGGGCGCCGGGTCGGTGGTTCTCGGCCTGTGCGCGGGGCCCGCCCTGCGCCGCCTGGGCGAGCGGCGGTTCGCGGCGTACGGGATCGTCCTGCTGGCCGGCGGGGTGGCGCTGCGGGCGGTGCCGTCCGATCCGGTGGCGTGGGCGTGCAGCGCGGCGATCGGTGCGGGGCTGCCCGCCCTGCTGATCGCCGCGCTGACCGCCGTGCAGCGCGAGACCCCGGGCCCGCTGCTGGGCCGGGTCACCGCCACCGCCAACACCCTGGTGTTCACCCCGAACGTGATCGGGCTGGCGGCCGGCGCGGCGCTGGTGGAGCTGATCGACCACCGGCCCGTGCTGGCCGCCCTCGGACTCGCCCTGCTGGTGCCGGCGGCGGGGCTGTTTCAGAGCGCGGCGAGCGCCGAGCGTACCGACTCCAGGTCGTCGTCCGATGCCAAGCCGGCGTGGTAGAGGCGTAGTTCCGTGGCGCCGAGGCGGCGGGCCTCGGTGGCGTCCGCGGTGAGGGTGCCGGGGCTGCCGCCCATGCCGGAGACCACGGTGAAGTTGGCGGCGAGGACGCTGCCCGGGTGGTTCTCCCGGGCGAACGGCGTCAGCGGGCCGGGGTCCCCGGTGCAGGGGACGACCACACCGTCGGCGACGGAGAGGATGTGCCCGGGGTCGACGCCGGCGTTGGCGCCGCAGTGGTACGGCACCGGGTCCGCGTGCAGCAGGACCTGGAAGCCCTCGGGCGCCGCGTCGCGTACCGCCCGGACCGCCGTCTCCTGGAGCGTGCGGGCCGTTTCCTCGCGCCACGCGCGCGCGGCGGCCGCCGGCTTCGCGCCGAGGAGCTTCTCGACGCCCGTCCAGCCTCCGCCGGAGGGCGCCCCCCGCCACACCGGCTCCAGCGCGGTCCGCACGGAGGCGGCCAGTTCACCGGCGTCCAGGCCCTGGGCCCCGTAGCCCTCGTGGCAGGACGGGCAGAAGCACAGGGACATCAGGTACTGCCCCGCGTCCCCGAGGCCGACCCCGGCGGTCTTGTCGTGGGCGTGCAGGTGGGCCAGCCCGTACCAGCCGAGGGACTCCAGTTCGGTGCCGCGCGCTCCGGGCCGCACCGCCGCCTCGGCGGCCAGGTCGGTCAGGTACGCGCGCGTGGCGGGCTGCGCGATGCACGGCGCCCAGGGGTAGCGGTCGCCGTAGGCGTTGACGACCGAGGTGGCGGGGTGTTCGGCGCCGAGCCGGGAGTTGTGCGCGAGCACGACCCAGGTGTGCACCTCCAGGCCCGCCTGTGCGAGCGCCGTCGCGGCCTCGCCGAAGGCGTCGCCCAGGGCCCAGTCCCCCGCCGGGTGGGGGCGCGGGGTGCGGCCCGTCCAGTGGGCGCCGGGCGGGTAGAGCACGGCCGCGTACTCGGCGGTGACCACGCGGTGGCGCGGGTGGCGGGGGGTCAGCGCACGGGTGGAGTGGTAGGCGGAGGCGAGCGTCACCTGCGCCACGCCGAGCGCGGCGATCCGCGCGGGAGCCTCCGGGTCCCCGTTGACGTCCCAGGGGTAGACGAACGCCGATGCCTTCACTTGGCCTCCTCGAGCAGCGCGAGCCCTCGCTCGATCAGCCGGGCGAGTTGTTCGACATGATCCCCGGACGGTTCGTCCAGCGGCGGCCGCACCTCGCCCACGTCGAGCCCGCGCAGCCGCACCCCGGCCTTGACCAGGGAGACGGCGTACCCGGGGCCCTGGTCGCGCAGTTCGACGAAGGGCCGGTAGAAGCCGTCCAGCAGGCGGTCCACGGTGGCCCGGTCGCCGGTGCTCAGGGCCTGATGGCAGGCGAGGGCGACCTCGGGCAGGAAACAGAACACCGCGGACGAGTAGAGGGTGACGCCGATGCCCCGGTAGGCGGGCTGGGTCAGTTCGGCGGTGGGCAGCCCGTTGAAGTAGAGGAAGTCGCCGGGAGCCTCGGTGCGTACGGCGCTGAGGGTCCGCTGCAGGAGGTCGAGGTCGCCGTGGCCGTCCTTGAGGCCGATGATCCCGTCGGTGCGGGACAGTCCGACGACGCTCGCGGGGGTGAACACGGCGTTGTCGCGCTGGTAGACGATCACCGGCAGGGTGGTCGCCGCGGCGAGCTCCCGGTAGTGCCGCAGCAGCCCCTCCTGGCCGGCCCGTACCAGGTAGGGCGGCATGGCGAGCAGCCCGTCCGCCCCGGCGCGTTCGGCGAGTCCGGCCCAGTGCACCGCGAGCCCGGTGCCGTAGTCGGCGCCCGCGACGACCGGGACGCGTCCCTCGGCCGCTTCGACGGCGGCCCGCACACAGACCTCGAACTCCTCGGGCGTCAGGGCGTGGAACTCCCCGGTCCCACAGCAGGCGAAGACGGCGGCGGCCCCGGCCTCGACCCCGCGCCGTACATGGAGCCGGTAGGTGTCGAGGTCGATGGCGCCGTCGGTTCCGTAGGCGGTGACCGGGAAGAACAGCGGTCCGCTGGGGTTGCCGAGTCGGGCGGCGAGAGGGGCTGGCGTCACAAGCTCTCCCTGGTCCATATTCATGATTGACGTCTACATCCCTGAACGATGCCACGCTAGGGCGCCCGGGGGACGCCGGTCAAGCAGGCCGACCGGGCAGGCAGCAGCCGATTCCCCCCATCCGCGCGAAGGCACGGGATACTTGACGGGCCACGGCCCCCCTCCCTAGCGTGTCCACGAATATGAATGCCGTGCGCACACATGCACGGCCGGTGATGCAAGGAGACCCCTGGATGCCCGCTCCCCGCACCGTTCTGCTCACCGGCGCCGCCGGCGGCCTCGGCACCCTGATGCGGGGCCTGCTCCCGGACTACGGCTACCGGCTGCGCCTGCTCGACCTGCACCCGGTCGAGGGCGAGCCGGACGCGATCGTCGCGGACCTGGCCGACCAGGAGGCCGTGCGCGAGGCGGTCCGCGGTGTCGACGCGATCATCCACCTCGCGGGCATCTCCCTCGAGGCCTCCTTCGAGAAGATCCTCGCGGCGAACATCGAGGGCACCTACCACCTGTACGAGGCCGCACGAGAGGAGGGCGTCGGGCGCATCGTCTTCGCCTCCTCCAACCACGCCGTCGGCTACACCCCCCGCCCTGCGGCCGACGGCCCGCTCATCCCCGTCGACACCCCGCACCGCCCGGACACCTTCTACGGTCTGTCCAAGTGCTTCGGCGAGGACCTCGCCCAGCTCTACTGGGACAAGCACGGCCTGGAGACCGTCTCCGTACGCATCGGGTCCTGTTTCCCCGAGCCGACCAGTGTGCGGATGCTCTCGATCTGGATGAGCCCCGCCGACGGCGCCCGCCTCCTGCACGCCGCCCTGACCGCCGAGCACGTCGGACACACGGTCGTCCACGGCTCCTCCGCCAACACACGCCTGTGGTGGGACCTCGCCTCCGCGCGTGCGCTCGGTTACGACCCGCAGGACGACTCCGAACCGTTCGCCGCGAAGCTCGTCGCCGAGCAGGGCGAGCTGGATCCGGACAACGAGGCGCACGCGCGCATCGGCGGCCACTTCGTGACCGACCCGCCGATCTGGCCGTACTGAGACCACGGGCCCGACGCACCACCGAAGCCACGGGCCCGGCGCGGCACCGACACAGACGCAGACGCAGACACCGGCACCGGCACCGGCACCGGCACCAACACACCGACGGCACGCGCGTACGCGGCCGCGGCGGACATCCGACGCCCCCACCGGCGGGCGGGCACCGAACGGGCCCGCCCGCCGCCGCATTCGGGCACGCGTGATGCCCGTTTCCACCCCCCGCCCCACCCCCGTGCAGGTCCGAGCCGGGCACTGCTGGAGGCGAACGGGCGGGAACGGGCGATACCGGTTCTACAACAGACCTGGTCAGCCGCGCGGACCACCTGTACAACTGCCTGCAAGGACCTCATAGGGCCCGAACGGGCAGCGAGATCAGGAAGCAGGTGTTCGGCCATGCGTGACAGAACGGCCGAAGAGCGCCAGCGGGAGATCGTGCGGGTGGCGCGCGCCACCGGCTCGGTCGACGTCACGGCGCTCGCCACCGATCTGGGCGTGGCCAAGGAGACCGTGCGACGGGACCTGCGCGCGCTGGAGGACCACGGCCTGGTGCGCCGCACCCATGGCGGCGCCTATCCCGTGGAGAGCGCCGCCTTCGAGACCACGCTCGCCTTCCGCGCCACCAGCCATGTGGCCGAGAAGCGCAGGGTCGCGAACGCCGCGGCCGAGTTGCTCGGCGACGCGGAGACGGTCTTCGTCGACGAGGGCTTCACCCCGCAGCTCATCGCCGAGGCACTGCCCCGGGACCGGCCGCTCACCGTGGTCACCGCCTCCCTGCCGGTCGCGGGCGCGCTCGCCGAGACCGGCACCATGTCCGTGCTGCTGCTCGGCGGCCGGGTCCGCTCCGGCACCCTCGCCACCGTCGACCACTGGACGACGAAGATGCTCTCCGGCTTCGTCGTCGACCTGGCGTTCATCGGCGCCAACGGCATCTCCCGCGAACACGGGCTGACCACGCCCGACCCGGCGGTCAGCCAGGTCAAGACGCAGGCGGTCCGAGCCGCGCGCCGGGTGGTGTTCGCGGGCGTCCACACCAAGTTCGGGGCGGTCAGCTTCTGCCGGTTCGCCGAGGTCGGCGCGTTGGAGGCGATCGTCACGAGCACGCTGCTCCCGGCGTCCGAGGCCCATCGCTACTCCCTGCTGGGACCCCAGGTCATCCGGGTCTGAGCCGGCGGAACCGCACCACGGCGCACCCCGGCGCGCCCCACGCCCCCACGCCATGGAGGCACGACGCACCGCGCGCCGTTTCCACCGCACACCGTTCCACCTCCCCGCGGGCCGAACCGTCCAGGCGATGCCCGGTACCTCCCCGTACGACCGCTCATGCCGAGGAGTGATCCATGCGAACCCCGAGCCGGCGGCGGCCGCCGCGAGCCGCACTCGCCGCGGCCGCCGCAGGGACGCTGCTCGCCCCGCTGCTCTCCGGCTGCTGGGTCGGAGCGGGCGGGGCCGGATCCGGCGGTGACGCCGTCAACGTCCTGATGGTCAACAACCCGCAGATGGTGGAGTTGCAGAAGCTGACCGCCGCGCACTTCACCGAGGAGACCGGCATCAAGGTGAACTTCACCGTGCTGCCGGAGAACGACGTCCGCGACAAGATCAGCCAGGACTTCGCCAACCAGGCCGGCCAGTACGACGTCGCCACCCTCTCCAACTACGAGATCCCGATCTACGCCCGCAACGGCTGGCTCCGGGAGATGGACTCCTACGTCGACGAGGACACCGCCTACGACGAACAGGACGTCCTGGAGCCGATGCGCCGGTCCCTCAGCGGCGACGACGGCAGGCTCTACGGCCAGCCCTTCTACGGCGAGTCCTCGTTCCTGATGTACCGCAAGGACATCCTCGAGCGGGAGGGCCTGACGATGCCGGCCGACCCCACCTGGGAGCAGGTGGCCGACATCGCCGCGAAACTCGACGGGGCCGAGCCCGGCATGAAGGGCATCTGCCTGCGCGGTCTGCCCGGCTGGGGCGAGGTCATGGCGCCGCTGACGACCGTGGTGAACACCTTCGGCGGCACCTGGTTCGACGAGGACTGGAACGCCCGCCTCGACTCCCCCGAGTGGCACCGGGCGACGAAGTTCTACGTCGACCTGGTCCGCGAGCACGGCCAGGCCGGCGCCGCCCAGTCCGGCTTCGCCGAGTGCCTGAACAACACCACCCAGGGAAAGACCGCCATGTGGTACGACGCCACCTCCGCAGCCGGCTCCCTGGAGTCCGCCGGCTCCCCCGTCAAGGGCAGGATGGGCTACGCCCCCGCCCCCGTCGAGAAGACGGAGTCGGCCGGCTGGCTCTACACCTGGGCCTGGGGCATCCAGAACGCCTCCCGGAACCCGGACAACGCCTGGAAGTTCGTTTCCTGGGCCTCCGGCAAGGAGTACGAGCAGCTGGTCGGCGACGAGATCGGCTGGTCGAACGTCCCGGCCGGCAAGCGCGCCTCCACCTACGAGAACCCCGACTACCGCGCGGAGGCCGCGGCCTTCCAGGAGATGACCCGGCTGGCCATCGGGCGAGCCCGCCCGGACGACCCGGGTGTGCAGCCGCGGCCCGCGCCCGGCATCCAGTTCGTCGGCATCCCCGAGTTCACGGACCTCGGCACCCGGGTCTCCCAGGAGATCAGCGCGGCCATCGCCGGACGCCAGTCCGTCGAGTCGGCCCTGAGGAAGTCCCAGCAGCTCGCCGAAGAGATCTCCGAGGAGTACGAGGGACGATGACCGCCACCGCACCGGCCCCCTCAGCCGTCCCGGACAGCCGCCCGAGCGGTGGCCGGCGCTCCGGCCGGCTGCGCGGCTGGGTCACCAGGGCCCCGCTGCTGCCCGCCCTGATCTTCATGATCGCGGTCACCCAGCTGCCCTTCGTGGCCACGCTGGTGATCTCCTTCTTCGACTGGAACTCCCTCTACCCCGACGCCCGGCGGTTCGCCGGCTTCGAGAACTACGGAGAGGTCCTCGGCGACCCCGCCCTCCGCCGGTCGGTCTGGACGACGATCCTGCTGACGGTGGCGGTCGTCCTCACCACCCTGGTCCTCGGACTGCTGCTCGCCCTGCTGCTCGACCGGAGGTTCCGCGGCCGGGGCATCGTCCGCACCCTGCTCATCGCCCCGTTCCTGGTGGTGCCGGTGGCGGCGGCCCTGCTGTGGAAGCACGTGCTCTACAACCCCGAGTACGGCCTGCTCAACGGCCTGCTGCACTACGTCGGCGGGCCGCAGCCGGACTGGATCTCGGGCACCCCGCTGCCGGCCGTTCAGGCCGCGCTGGTGTGGCAGTGGACGCCGTTCATGATGCTGATCCTGCTCGCCGGGCTGCAGAGCCGGGACCAGGAGCAGCTCGAGGCGGCCCGTGTCGACGGCGCGAGCGACTGGCAGATCTTCCGCCACCTCACCCTGCCCCACCTGCGCCGCTACCTCGAACTGGGCGCCCTGCTCGGCTCGATCTACATCGTGCAGAACTTCGACGCCGTCTTCACGATCACGTCCGGCGGCCTGGGCACCGCCAACCTCCCCTACACCGTCTACCAGACCTTCTACCAGGCCCATGAGAACGGCCTGGCCTCGGCCGCCGGCGTCCTGGTCGTCATCGGTTCGATCATCATCGCGACCTTCGCCCTGCGCGTCGTGTCGTCCCTGTTCCGCGAGGAGGTGTCCCGCGCATGAGCACCACCGCCGTACGCACCCGCGGCCGGATCCGCAGGGGAGCGGGTCTCGGTCTGGTGGCCTGGCTGGCCGGGATCGTCTTCTTCCTGCCCGTCGCCTGGATGGCGCTGACGTCCTTCCACTCCGAGGAGGACGCGGCCACCAACCCGCCGTCCTTCACCGCCGCCCTCACCCTGGACGGCTACCGCGAGTTCTTCGGCGCGGGCGGCGGCGCGAGCCCCTGGCCGTCCCTGATCAACTCGACGGTGGCGTCCGTGGCCTCGGTGCTCCTGGTCCTGCTGCTCGCGCTCCCGGCGGCGTACGCCCTGTCCGTCCGTCCGGTGAAGCGGTGGACGGACGTCCTGTTCTTCTTCCTCTCCACCAAGATGCTGCCGGTCGTGGCCGGCCTGCTGCCGATCTACCTGTTCGCCAAGAACACCGGGATGCTCGACAACATCTGGCTGCTGGTCCTGCTCTACACGTCCATGAACCTGCCGATCGCCGTGTGGATGATGCACTCCTTCCTCTCGGAGATCCCGGTCGCGGTGATCGAGGCCGCCCGGATCGACGGCGCCCGGCTGCCGACGGTGCTGGCGCGCGTGATCGCCCCGATGGCGCTGCCCGGCATCGCGGCGACGGCCCTGATCTGCTTCATCTTCAGCTGGAACGAACTGCTGTTCGCCCGGGTGCTGACGGGCGTGGTCGCCGGGACCGCCCCCGTCTTCCTGACCGGCTTCATCACCAGCCAGGGCCTCTTCCTGGCCAAGGTGTGCGCCGCGTCGCTGGTCATCTCCCTGCCGGTGCTCGCCGCGGGGTTCGCCGCTCAGGACAGACTCGTCCAGGGCCTGTCGCTGGGAGCCGTGAAATGAAGACCGTGGTGGTGCCGTAGGTTCCCTTCGGCCCTGCGGGCCCCGGTCCTCAGACGCCGGACGGGCTGATTTCAGCCCGTCCGGCGTCTGAGGACCGGGGTCTGGGGCGGAGCCCCAGGTCGGGATGGGAATGGGAAGGGGCGGCGAGGGCGAAATCCTCCCGGGAAACCAATGCTCCCCGATCCGATCCCAGGTAAGGGAACAGTAAAACGCCCCCGCTCGTTCACCCGGCATGACAGCTATGACCCCCGGCTCGAACATCCCCCTCTCCACCGCCCGTGTGGCGGTGGACGTCGCCGCGCCCGTGCGTCTCGACGTTTCGGGCCTGCTGCTCACCGCCGACGGCAAGGTGCGCTCCGACGACGATTTCATCTTCTACAACCAGCCCGCCGGCCCCGGTGTGACCTACCGTTCCGGCGGCGGCACGGCCCCCGACGCCATCATCATCGACACCGCGGCCGTCCCGCCCGGCATCGAGAAGATCGTCGTCACCGCGAGCCCCGACGCCGCAGGACAGACCTTCCAGGGCATCGAGCCGACGGCCACCATCCGCGACGCGGACAGCAGCGCCGTCCTGGCGACGTTCACTCCCCCGAGCCTCGGCTCCGAGACGGCACTCGTGGTCGTCGAGATCTACCTGCGCAACGGCGCCTGGAAGGCCCGCGCGGTCGGCCAGGGCTACGCCAACGGCCTGGCCGGCATCGCCACCGACTTCGGAGTCACGGTCGAGGAACCGGCCGCCCCCGCCCAGCCGCTCACCCCGCCCCCGCCCGCCGTGCAGCCGCCGGTGAGCCCGCCGGCCCCGCCGACGTCCGCCCCGCAGGCCCCGCCGGCGCCCGCCGCTCCCCAGGCGCCGCCCGCCGCCGCGCCCGGCACCGGGAAGATCAACCTCGACAAGGGCCGGGTCAGCCTCCAGAAGCACCAGACCGTCTCCCTGATGAAGGGCGGCCGCCCGCTGCTCTCGCGGGTCCGGATGGGCCTCGGCTGGGAGCCCGCGTACCGGGGCAAGGACATCGACCTCGACGCCTCGGTCATCGCCTACGGCCCGCAGCGCAACCACATCGACAGCTGCTACTTCGGCAAGCTCCAGATCGTGGGCGGCGCGATCCAGCACTCCGGCGACAACCTCACGGGCGAGGGCGCCGGGGACGACGAGACGATCACGGTGGACCTCGGCCGCCTCCCGCAGGACGTCACCGGCCTGGTCTTCACGGTCAACTCGTTCTCCGGCCAGAAGTTCACCCAGGTGGCCAAGGCGTACTGCCGTCTCCTGGACGCCGGCACCGGCGAGGAGCTGGTCCGCTTCGACCTCACCTCCGCCGAGCCGCAGACGGGCGTGATGATGGCGAAGCTGATCCGCCAGTTCACCGGCGAGTGGGAGATGACCGCGATGGGCGAGTTCGTGAAGTCCCGCACGGTCCGCGGCATGGTCAAACCGGCCGCCCAGTCGCTGTAGCCACGCCTACGGTCCCGCGGGCGCCCCGACCATGGGGCGCCCGCTCAGAACCAGTTGCCCACCGGCCGCTCAGAACAGCGCGCTGTACGCGTTCAGCGCGGGCTGCCCGCCCAGGTGGGCGTAGAGCACGGTGGACTCGCGGCCGATCTCGCCGCGGGACACCAGGTCGATCAGCCCGGCCATCGACTTGCCCTCGTACACGGGGTCGGTGACCATCCCCTCCGTGCGGGCCGCGAGCCGCATCGCGTCCAGCGTGGTGTCGTCGGGGATGCCGTAGGTGCCCGCGTGGTACCGCTCGTCCAGTTCGACGTCGCCCTCGGTCAACTCGGCCTTGACCCCGATGAGCCGGCCGGTGTTCTGCGCGATCCGCGCGATCTGTTCGCGGGTGCGGACGGGTGCCGCCGACGCGTCGATCCCGATCACCCGCCGGGGGCGCCCGCCCGCCTCCTCCAGGGCGCGGAAACCGGCGACCATGCCGGCCTGGGTGGACCCGGTGACCGAGCACACGATCACGGTGTCGAAGAAGACGCCCCGCTCTCGCTCCTGCTCGGCGACCTCCTGCGCCCAGTTGGCGAAGCCGAGCCCGCCGAGCGGATGGTCGGAGGCGCCGGCCGGGATGGCATAGGGCTTGCCGCCGGCCTCCTCGACCTCCCTGAGCGCCTGCTCCCAGCTCTCCTTGAAGCCGATCCCGAAACCGGCCCGCACCAGGCGCACATCGGCGCCGGCGAGCCGGCTGATCAGGATGTTGCCGACCTTGTCGTACACGGCGTCCGGCCACTCCACCCAGCTCTCCTGCACCAGTACGCACCCCAGTCCGGCGCGGGCGGCGACGGCGGCGACCTGGCGGGTGTGGTTGGACTGCACCCCGCCGATGGAGACCAGGGTGTCGCAGCCCTGGGCGAGCGCGTCGGCGACCAGGTACTCGAGCTTGCGGGTCTTGTTCCCGCCGTAGGCCACACCGGAGTTGCAGTCCTCACGCTTGGCCCACAGGGTGGCGCCACCGAGATGCGCGGTCAGCCGCTCCAACGGATGCACGGGCGAGGGTCCGAAGAGCAGGGGGTAACGCTCGTAGGCAGACAGGGACATGGGCGATCCTTCCGTCAGAGAGCCTCGGGAACGTCGGCGAGCTCTACCAGACCCCGCCAGATCTCCGCCGTGACCCGGACCGCTTCGTCCGGGTCTCCGGCCGCGCAGGCCTCGATCAGCCGTTCGTGCAGCCCGGCGGAACGGCAGGTGCCGCCCTCGCCGAAGCGCTGCCGTTCCAGCCGGCGGATGAGGGGCGTGTAGCGGGCGGCGGTCGCGGCGGCGGCGCGGTTGCCGCTCACCCGTACGAGTACGTCGTGCAGTTCGTCGTCGGCGCGCAGCGCGCCGTCCACGTCACCGGCCCGTACGGCGGCGGCGAACCGCTCGTTGGCGGCACGCATGAGGTCCACGTCGGCCTCGCGCAGCCGCGGTACGGCGACGCGGGTGACCAGTTCGTGCATGGCGCCGACGACGGCCGCCGCGTCCTGGACGTCACCGGCCACCAGGGGGGTCACGCGGGTGTAGCTCTGCGGCTTGCTCTCCAGCAGCCCCTCGTCGACCAGCCGCGAGAACGCCTCGCGCACCGGTGCGCGGGACAGCCCGAGCCGCTCGGCGAGCTCGGCGTCCCGCACCACCGCCCCGGGTTCGATCTCCCCGGCCACGATGGCGTCCCGGATCGCTTCGTGGGCACGCTCCCTGAGCAGGGTGCGCCGTACGGGTCGCATGGCCTCCATGACTGAAATGTTAGATGTCAGTAAGCGCGCCGACAAGACCGTGGGCCGGCCTCCCCGGGGACCGGCTCAGACGGCCCACGGCCAGTCGGCGTCCCGCCCGGCCTCGAGCAGCGGGACCATGCGGAAAGCGGCGTCCGACAGGCCGCCGAAGGTGTGCCGGTTCGCCGTGCCCGACGGGCCGTGGCCCGCACGGTATCCGGCGAGGTTCCAGGTGTAGACCGGCACATCGGCCGGGACCTGCTCGGTCGGGTCGCCGTGCCGGCTGTGGGTGTACTGCTCGTCGGTGACGATCAGCACCCGGTCGTGCCGCTCGTAGTGCCGGCGCACCGCCCCGGTGGTGTCGGTGCCGCCGAGGTCGCCGAACCGGCCGAGGATCTTCAGCACCGCCTCGCCCCGGCGGAACGGCACCGGCTTGCTCGTCGAGCCGAACTCGACGAGGTCCGCCTTCGCGGCCCGCAGCGCGAGCGCCGTGCCGAAGACCGCCGCCGCGTCCGCGCGGGTCAGCTCGGAGCGGTCCGACATCCGTGAGGAGAACATCGAGCCCGAGCGGTCGACGAGCACCAGGGTGCGGCCGGGCATCGCGGGCACGTTGGCCAGCGAGTGACCGAGCGCCCGCTCCAGCGGGTACGACCAGCGCGGCGACGGCGCGTGCCGGTACGCGGCGAGGTACCGGAAGGGGAACTGCCGCGACTTCGCGACCTCCGCCGGGTCGGCGAGGCGGTCGGCGACCCGCGCGGCGACCTCGTCGGACACCCCCGCCTCGTCGAAGTTCCGCAGGTTCCGCACCAGGGCCATCGTGCCCATGGACGGGATCATGGCCTCCCAGGCCGCCTTGTCCATCGGCCCCTGCAGCCAGCCCGCCAGCGCCTCCCAGGTGATGCCCGCGGCGGCGAGCCGCTCGGCTCCGTCGGGTGCGGTGACGACCGCGCGCCGCTCCTCGACGGGCAGCGCCATCAGCTCGTGGTGCGCGGTGAGGACACGGTTCGGGGCGGGCGGAACCGCGGTGTCCGGGTTGTGCCGGCGGTCGAGGGCGTACCGGAACAGTTCGCCCTGCCACGGCTTGTCCGGGTCGGGGGCCGCGTGCACCAGGTTGAGGATGTCGCCGAAGCGGTAGCCCTTGGAGGCGGTGTCGTACTTCAGCAGGGCCTTGCCGCCGTAGAGCCGCCGTACGGCGTCGGCGACACCTCGCTTGACCGGCTTCGGGACGTTCCGGCCGTACATCGCGGTCCAGTAGGCGAGCAGTTCGCCGGGCTCGTCGGGCCGCCGCAGCACGGAGTCCACGACCTGCCGGTTCGACGGGCCGCCGGTCGCGCCGGCGTCGAGGCGGGCCTTGACGTACTCGGCGGCGCCCACGATCGAGGCGGTCCGCAGGTTTCCCTCGCCGCGCAGCCAGCCGAGCAGCCCGGCCGTCCAGGACGGGTCGCTCACGGCGAGCTCGCGCACGAGCTTCGCGAACCGGTCGTCACGGTCGTCGCCGGTCTCGTAGAAGGTCCGCTGCGTCACGAGGTGGGAGACGGCGAGCAGGAAGAGTTCGGAGCGCGGCTCCCGCTCGCGCCCACGGCCGCCCTCGTACGTACGCAGCACGCGGCCGGTCGACGTCACGCGCGACGCCGACTGTGCCTTGGCGGCCCGGGTGTTGAATCGCGCCATGGTGAATTCCCCCGAATTCATTTCCGTTCCGGAGGGAGGCACGACAAAGGAGGGTGCCCGAGAAACGAGGCGGCCGCGGAACAAGTCAGGCGCGTCTTCCACTTCCGCCACACCGGCCCGAAGCCGATGACGGGATTCGAACCCGCAATGAACCCGATCCGAGAAGTACCCGCTGCCTGCGCACCGGGCACCCACCAGATGCCGCGCCTCCCGAGATCAAGTCGGCGGCGGCCTGGATTCGATCACAACGAAGGAACCTTCGCCCGCGCACCGGGAGGTGCATGAAGTTGTGGTGTCCAGAGATCAAGGCCGGCGGAACCGACGATGGTGCTCTGACCCCTGAGCTACACCGGCGTGTTGTGCCGGTGACGGGACTCGAACCCGTGACCGCCCCATTATGAGTGGAAGTAGGTCCTGCCTTCGCACCTGGACGTGCATCACTCTAAAAGGGCGACCCTCGGTCGGGCGAGCGAATTAACTACCGGCGCTTCTGCCGCTTCCAGGGGCCGGTGACGGCGAGCAGGATGCCCGGTTCCTGGATGTTGGTGTACAGGGTCCTTCCGTCGGGCGAGAAGGTGACGCCGGTGAACTCGCTGAACTCCGGCTCCTGTTCGGTGCCGATGTTCAGTTCGTTGCGGGCGATGGGGTAGGTGCGTCCGCTGTCGGTGGCGCCGAACAGGTGCTGCACGCCGTCGCCGTCCTCGGCGATGACCAGCCCGCCGTACGGGGAGACGGTGATGTTGTCGGGGCCGTCGAAGGCGCCTTCCTTGCCGGGGTCGGGGTTCACGCCGAGCAGGACCTTGAGGGTCAGGGTGCGGCGCCGGGGGTCGTAGAACCAGACCTGGCCGTCGTGCTGGACGGGGCTCTCCTCACGGGCGTACGAGGAGACGAAGTACGCCCCGCCGTCGCCCCACCACATGCCCTCCAGCTTGCGGCCCCGGGTGATCTCACCGGGCCCGAACTGCTCGCGCACGGAGACGGTCCGCGCGTCGCGGTCCGGTACGTCGACCCAGTCGACGCCGTACACCGTGCCGGTCCTGGTGGCGCGGGAGAGGTCGTCGACGAACCGGCCGCCGGAGTCGTAGCACTTGGGCGCCTGGAGGACGCCCGCGTCGTCGGCGAGGGTGCGGAACCTGCCGGGGCCGTGGCGGAAGTCCTCGGGCGGACTCCAGCGGAAGAACAGGCCGTTGGGCTCGTCGGCGTCCTCGGTGAGGTAGGCGTGGCCGCGCCTGGGGTCGATGACGACGGCCTCGTGGTCGTAACGGCCGAAGAACTTCAGCGGCTTGGGGTCGCGGTTGGCGCGCCGGTCGGCCGGGTCGACCTCGAAGACGTAGCCGTGGTCCTTGGTCATGCCGTTCTCGCCGGCCCGGTCGGAGTTCTCCTCGCAGGTGAGCCAGGTGTCCCAGGGGGTGCTGCCGCCCGCGCAGTTGTCGGCGGTGCCGGCGATGCCGACCCACTCGGCGACGCTGCCGTCGGGGCGCACCTCGACGACCGTGCAGCCGCCGGGGGCGCCCGGGTCGTAGACGAGGCCCTCGGCGAGCGGGACGGGGAACTCCGCCTCGTCGCGCGGGCCGTCGATCTCGTGGTTGTTGACCAGGAGGGTGGTGCCGCGCGGGCCGGGGAAGGCGGCCGTGCCGTCGTGCTCGGCCGGGGTGAACTCGCCGGTCTCGAGCCTGGTCCTGCCCGTGTACGTGAGGATGCGGTACGAGAAGCCGGCGGGCAGGGCGAGGATGCCGTCGGGGTCGGGGACCAGGGGGCCGTAGCCGACCGTGGGGTGGTGCCGCCGGGCCTGCTCCCGGTCCTCTCCCACGCTCTCGGCGTCGTGGGACGCGAGGGCGTGGGGTGCGGAGGCGAGGGCGCCGACGCTGCCCACCAGTGCGACACCGGCACCGGCGACCGCGGATGTTCTGGTGAAGTCCCTGCGGGTGAGCGACATGGAGTCTCCTGTGGCGGTGAGTTGCCGTGAGGACCGGCCTCGTACACCGTCACGCTTCCGCCCACGCCTGAACGCCGATTGAACTCCGCGGGGCATCCCGGCCACCGCTTCGGTGAACCGCACGGGGCCGTCCGGCCCCGCACGTGCTCCAAGGCCCCCGAGTGGGAACCCTCAACCCCCGTGCTGCGAGCGGGCCTTGAAGGCTGCCTTGCGGGCCTCCTTGGCGATCTTCTTGTCCGGGTGCAGCCGGCCCATCGCCTCCAGCACCTCCGCCGTGGCCGGGTGCTCCACCCGCCAGGCCGTGGCGAAGAAGCCGCTGTGCTGGCGGGCCAGTCCCTCCACCAGGGCCCGCAGTTCCTCGGAGTTGCCCTCGGCGGCGAGCTGCGCGGCGACCGTGTCGACGGTCAGCCAGAAGATCATCGCCTCGGAGGGCGGCGGGACGTCGGCGGCCCCGTGCTCGGTCAGCCACACCCGGGCCAGCCCGCCGAGTTCCGCGTCGTCGAGCACCTCCCGCAGGGCGGGCTCGGCCGAGAGGCCGACCAGCGACAGCGCCTGCTGGCACTGCAGCCGCCGCAGCGGGGCGCTCTTGTCGCTCCCGCGCGCCGCGGCCAGCAACTCCCGTGCCGCGGCCAGCGGTTCACGCCGGGCGAGCCACTGTTCGGTCTCCGCGTGAGCCGCCGACGGCGGGAACACGGCCGTACCGTCGAGCAGCGCGTCGGCACCCTTGTCCGCGAGGTCCCCGACCGCCGGTGCCTCGAACCCGGCCTCCAGCAGCCGGGCCCGCAGCCCGTACAGCCCGAGCGGGGTCAGCCGCACCACGCCGTAGCGGGAGACGTCGGTGTCGTCCTGCGGCTCCGCGGACTCCACGGACTCTGCAGGATCCACAGACTCTTCATCGGTCTCGACCAACAGCGTCTCGTCGACCGGCTGGTACTCCACGAGTCCGACCGGCGCCAGCATGCGGAACTGGTCGTCCAGCCGCATCATCGCGTCGGACACCTGCCGCAGCACGTCGTCGGTGGGCTCCGGCATGTCGTCGGGGACGAGCGCGGACGCGGCCAGCGCGGGCAGCGGCACCGGTACCCCGGCGGGGCCTTCCTCACCGGCGGTCAGCAGGTAGAGGTTGCGGAGCACCCCGTCCAGGAACTCCGCCTCGGCCTCGGGGTTCCAGTCGAGTGAGGCGAGGTCGAGTTCGCCGGATCCGTCCCCGGCGGCGATGGCGTCGACGAGCCCCTCCAGGTCGGGCACGCTCGCGTCGGCGAGCACCGTCTCCAGGGCGGCGAGCCAGACCGTGAGGACGTCCTGCGGCGCGCCCCCGGCGAGCAGCGCGAGGTCGGCACCCGCGGTGACGGTGCCCTCCTCCTCGTCGACCACGTCGACGAGCCCGGCGTCCACGGCGACCCGCCACGCCTCACCGGCGTCGGCGGCGGCCTCCTCCCCGCTCAGCCCGAGCACCTCGGCCGCCGCGGGCAGCTGCGCGTCGACGAGCCCGCCACCGGCGTCGACCCGGGTCTCGGGTCCGGCCCAGCGGGCGAGTCGGACCGCCCGGGACAGCAACGGCGTGGACAGTGCTTCACGCGCCAGCTCCGCGTCGGGGTGCAGTCGCGCCGGCGGCAGGGTGGAGCTGTCTGACATCGGCTGTTTCTCCTAGGTGCTGTCCTCGGCGCCTCATGTGGCTCAACCGCTCAGCCTAGACGGATTTCCCCCCAAGCCGCCCGCTTCACCTCTCCTTCAGCCGCCGTACATGGCTGGAACCTTGACAAGTGGCCTGGCCAGGCTGGAGATTGACGCGCGTAGAAAACGGCGGACGGTCGCGCACCGGGCCTGCACGCCCCGTACACCCCGTACACCCCGCACGCCCCGCACGTCACATCTGCCACCCTCGCCCCGGCACTCATCACGTTTCCCGGAGGGAATCCGTTGCCGAGCAAGTCGTCCGCGCGCCTCGCCGCGCTCACCGTCGCCGCCGTGTGCGCGGCGTCCGCCGTCACCCTCGCCTCGCCCGCGCACGCGGAGTCCGTGCGCATCCACGACATCCAGGGCGACACCCGGATATCGCCGTACGCCGGACAGCAGGTCACCGACGTGACCGGAATCGTCACCGGCATCCGCACCTACGGCTCGTCCCGCGGCTTCTGGATCCAGGACCCGAACCCGGACGCCGACCCGGCCACCAGCGAGGGCGTCTTCGTCTTCACCGGTTCGACCCCCCAGGGGGTCGCCGTCGGCGACGCCGTCACGGTCTCCGGCACGGTCACGGAGTTCGTCCCCGGCGGTACGGCCTCCGGCAACCAGTCGCTGACGGAGATCACCCGGCCCACGGTCACCGTCGTCTCCCGCGGCAACCCGGTCCCGGCCGCCACCAGGATCGACGCGCGGTCCGTACCCGCCGCCTACACCCCGGCCGGCGACCCCGCCGCGAACGGCTCGGTCAACGCACTCCCGCTGCGCCCCGACCGGTACGCCCTGGACCTCTACGAGTCCCTGGAGGGCATGAACGTCCAGGTCTCCGACGCCCGGGTGGTCGGCGCCACCGACCCGTACACCGAACTCTGGGTCACCGTGAAGCCGTGGGAGAACCGCACCCTGCGCGGCGGCACGGTCTACGGCTCCTACGACGACCGGAACACCGGCCGCCTGCAGATCCAGTCCCTGGGCCGGGCCGCGGACTTCCCCGACGCGAACGTCGGCGACACCCTCGCCGGCACCACCGCGGGCCCGCTGGACTTCAACCAGTTCGGCGGCTACACGCTCGTGGCGGGCGAACTCGGCACGCTGAAGAGCAAGGACCAGCGGCGCGAGTCCACCCGCCGGCAGCACACCGGTGAACTGGCGATCGCCACCTACAACGTGGAGAACCTCGACCCGTCCGACGGCACCTTCGCCGCGCACGCCGACGCGATCGTGCGCCACCTGAGGTCGCCTGACATCGTCTCCCTGGAGGAGATCCAGGACAACAACGGTTCCACCGACGACGGCACGGTCGCCGCCGACGAGACGGTGGCCGGGCTGATCGACGCGATCGAGGCGGCCGGCGGCCCGCGCTACGACTGGCGCTCCGTCGACCCGGCGGACAAGGCCGACGGCGGCGAACCGGGCGGCAACATCCGCCAGGTGTTCCTCTTCGACCCGGAGCGGGTCTCCTTCACCGACCGCGCGGGCGGCGACGCCACCACGGCCGTCGGCGTCGCCAAGGTGCGCGGCAAGGCGGCCCTGACGCACTCCCCCGGCCGGATCGATCCGACGTCCCATGCCTTCGAGAACAGCCGCAAGCCGCTGGCCGGCGAGTTCGTCTTCCGCGGCCGCACGGTCATCGTGATCGCCAACCACTTCGCCTCCAAGGGCGGCGACCAGAGCCTGACCTCGCAGTACCAGCCGCCGTCGCGCGGCTCCGAGACCCAGCGCCACCTCCAGGCGAAGGCGGTCCACGACTTCACCGCGAAGGTCCTCAAGACCCAGAAGAACGCGGACGTCGTCGTCCTGGGCGACATCAACGACTTCGAGTTCTCCACCACGACCAAGATCCTCGAGGGCCGGGACACTCTCTGGTCAGCCGTCAAGTCCCTCCCCAGGAGCGAGCGTTACTCCTACGTCTACCAGGGCAACAGCCAGGTCCTGGACCAGATCCTGATCAGCCCGTCGATCCGCCGCGGCGGCACGTTCTCGTACGACAGCGTGCACATCAACGCCGAGTTCCACGACCAGATCAGCGACCACGACCCACAGATCCTGCGCTTCCGCCCGTAGGGCGTGCACCCGCGTCGAGGGTCGGCCGGACGCTCCCGTCCGGCCGGCCCCGGCCGTGCCCGCCCGAATCCGCGGCGCTTCCGGTCCGCAGTCAGTGCGCCCCGCGCCGCCGCAGCACCGCCATCCCGGCCGTCGCGGCCAGCCCGGCCGCCGCTCCCCCGGCGACCATCACCGGCCACGGCTTCCGTGTTCCGGCCCGCCGGACCTGGGTGGCGCTGCTCCGCAGCTGCACGGTCATCGCACCGGCCTTGTCGCGCAGGTCGTCCACGCGGGCCAGCGCATGCCCCTTGACATCCATCTTTCCGGCCAGCTCCTCGACGGTGTCGCCGAGTTCGTGCCGGGTCCGCTCGATCTCCTGCCGCAGTTCGTCCGGCCCCTTGGCTCCGCGGGCGGCGGCGTCCTGCTCGACCCCGGGCTCGATGTGGGAACCGGAACCGGAATCCACCGCCCGCGCAGGCGGGTTCGCCCCGTTCACATCCCGCGTCATCGGTGCGCCCTCCCCTTGATCTCCTCCACGTCGGCCTTCACGCTGCCCAGCGTCTGTTCCGGGGCGGCCGGCGTGGCCTTCTTGAGCTCGGCCCGGCCGAGCGCTGCCAGCACGGCGGCGATCACGAACAGCACGGCCGTGATGATCAGCGCCGCCGCCCACACCGGCAGGACGAGAGAGAGTGCGGCACCACCGGTGAAAGCCGTCGCCAGCAGGCCGGCGTAGGCGAAGGCGCCCGCGGCGCCCAGCATGCCGCCGCCGCGTCCGGCCCGGCGGCCCTTCTCGGCCAGCTCCACCTTGGCCAGGGCCACTTCCTGCCGCACCAGCCGGGAGACCTGCTCGGTGGCCTGTCCGACGAGTTCGCCCACGCTGTGCCCGTCATGGCTGTATTCGGCGCGGCTGCCGCTGCCGCGGCTGCGCGTGTCGCGAACCCGCGGTTGTTCGATGGTTGCGGTCACGGTGTTCCGCCTCCTCTCGGTCGGGTGTCTTCCGAGTACCCGGAGCGCGAGGTGCCTATCCTGAGCGCCATCCCTTACTGATGCTTACCAATAAAGGACAGAAGATTTAAGTGGAGGTACACGGTGGTCGAGCGGAGACTACTCCCATGACCCCATCGACGCCTCCCTTCGGCCGCGCCCTGTGCGCCATGGTCACGCCGTTCACCCCTGCCGGTGCCCTGGACCTGGACGGTGCCGCGCGTCTGGCCGACCACCTGGTGAGCCACGGCTGCGACGGCCTGGTGCTGTCCGGTACTACGGGCGAGTCCCCGACCACGACGGACGCCGAGAAGTCCGCCCTCGTCACGGCCGTACGGGAGGCGGTGGGCGATCGCGCCTCGATCGTCGCCGGTGTCGGCACCGCCGACACCGCGCACACCGCCGACCTCGCCCGTGAGGCCGAGCGGGCGGGCGCCGACGGTCTCCTGGTCGCCACCCCGTACTACAGCCGCCCGCCGCAGGACGCGATCGAGGCGCACTTCCACGAGGTCGCGGACGCCACTGGCCTCCCCCTGATCCTGTACGACATCCCGGCCCGCACGGGCACCCGCATCGAGCCGGACACGATGCTACGGCTCGCCGAGCATCCCCGGATCGTGGCGGTGAAGGACTGCTCGTACGACTTCCTGGCCGCCCAGAAGATCCTCTCCCGCACGGATCTCGCCTACTACGCGGGCTGCGACGAGCACATCCTCGCCCTGTACGCGGTCGGCGGCTCCGGCTACGTCAGTACGGTCGCGAACGTGGTCCCGGACCACCTGCGCTCCGTCCTGGACGCGTTCGACGCCGACGAGACCACTCGCGCGGCCGACCTCCAGCAGCGGGCCACCCCCCTCATCGAGGCGATGATGGCGAACGGCCTCCCCGGCACAGTCACCACCAAGGCCCTCCTCACCGCCCTCTCCCTCCCCGCAGGCCCACCCCGCCCACCTCTACGCCCCGCGTCCCCCGAGACGTCCGCCACCCTCAGGTCCCTCCACGAGGCCCTGACCACAGCCTGCCCCCCCGCCACCAGCGCAGCTCCGCCCGAAGTTCAGTCCCGCGCCGGACGCAGGACGAGGCACACGAAGCCCAGCACGTCCCGGTAGACACACAACCATTGGTCGCGATGAGTGGTAGCCGCCTCGAGCGCCTGGGCGCTGTCCGGATCATCGGGATGGTCCAGGGCCCATGAGGCCAGCGACCCTGTCCAGGCCCACTCGTAGTCGTCGAGTTCCTGACGGGAGCTGATATGTCCCTGGACAGGCGTCCACCCGTCCGCGGCGATCCGGTCCAGCGTGGTCGGCAGGTCGGCGAGGTCCCCGAACAGCTCGACGGCCTCGGGAGAGGGCTCGCGGTCCCAGAAACCGTCACCGACCAGAACGCATCCCCCGGGAGCCAGGTGCTCACGCGCCGCCGCGAGAGTGGGGAGCAGGCCACCGAAAGCGTGCGTGGCTCCCACACAGAGCACCAGGTCGAAGGCGTGGGAGGCGACGAAACGCGCAGCGTCCTGATGGTGGAGGGTCAGGCGGTCGTCCACTCCGAGCCGCCGCGCGGCCTGACGCGCGTGCGCCAGCGAGCTCTTGGAGATGTCGACGCCCTCGGCCCGCAGCCGCGGCTGCACGGCCAGGGCCCGCAGGAGCCACTCTCCGCCGCCGCAGCCGAGGTCGAGTACACGCCCGGCACCGCGTGAGAGACCACGTTCCAGCAGTCGGCGCACCGAGTCGTCGTCGAGCGGGGCTGCGATCGGATGGTCCGCATGAGCACGCCTGGAGATCTGTTCCCGGTCCACAGGCGGAGCCTGGCATGCCCGGTGATTCATACGCACCTGATTTCCGCCCGGCCCCCGGACCGGAAACCGGATTCGGCCATCCTCACACCGTTCCCCGCGAGGGGGTCATCGCGACGACCCATCGGGTTCTGGCACCTCCACCTGCCGCGCCGTCTGCCGGCCGGTCGCGTACCTGGCGCCCGCCGCCAGCAGTACGGAGGCCGTCGCCCAGGTGACGACGAGGCCGTTGAGCCACGCATAGCTTCCGGAACTCGGGTACGTCGTCCCGTCGTCCCGGACGCAGTCGAAAGCCGGTGGCAGATACGAGGCACGGTGGCCGACGAGGCCCTCCACAAGGTGGGGAGCGGCGTTGCGACAGGCGGGCGCGGGGGAGGAATCGGTACCGGACCGGGACTCGTGGTCGGAGGCCTGCACAGAGCCGAGTGCCAGGACCAGGAGGACGACCGCCGCTGCCGCCGCCATGCCGGCGCCCCAACGCAGCAGCCGCACGCCCCAGTCGGGCGGTCGGCCCGGCAGGACGACGGACACCAGTTTGACGATCACCGCGATGCCCCAGACGGGGACGGTGAACAGGGCCGCGAAGGCCAGCAGGACGAACACGTTCCGGGCACCTTCCATCGATCGAGCGAACAGACGTACGGACGTACAGACGCCGGAGCCGGCCCAGCCGTTCTCCTCCCGGACCTCTCGGTCGAGGCAGGCGGCCGGGGTCAGTCGGTGGTGAGGCCGTCGATCAGGCGGCCTCGGCCAGGCTCTCGTCATGACAGGCTGACGCCACCGCCTGGCACAAGCCCTGCCCGGGCCCGGTGGGTGGGAGCGTCACCCGCCGCTCATCAGAGCTCCCGCGGCCCGTACATCGCACGGTCGGCGTCGACTTGAAGGGCCCAATAGCGGTCGCCGTAGGACCAGTGCCACCACTCGGTGGGATAATTCGCCAGACCCACAGCGGTCAGTGCGTCACCGAGCACCCGCCGGTTGGCCCGCGCCTCGGAGCCGACTCCGCCGGCGTCCGTGTAACAGGCACCGTCACTCTCCTCCGGGCTGGCGTTCACCCGGGTTCCCATGTCGAGTTCGCTCCCGTCGGCGGAGATCAAAGTGAGGTCTACTGCGGCGCCGGCACTGTGCGGCGCGATCTCCGGTGGCGAAACGTACCGGCTCGCGGCCTCTCGAATCTGCTTCGGTGACCAGTCCGGACGGTCGGCTCGCAGATGGTCGGCGTACCGCTCGAAGTAAAAGCGCTGCAACGCGGGCGGCCTGTATCCCTCGACGAACAGCAGAAGCACGCCGCCCGGGAGCAATTGCTGTGCCGTGAGAAGTCGGGTCAGGACCCCTTCCCGCAGATGCGCGAACGCCCCTGATTGGTCGGCCTTACGGGAGTCGACGGCGAGGGATCCCTGGAGCCGGACATCGACAAGCGGTTCGCCGCAGTCGACCACCGGGATCGCCGCGATCTTCGGATCCGACATGAGCACGATCTCGTTCATACGCTGATCATTGCCGCCTACTCCGCTCAACGGTGATGCCCCTGCTCACCCTTGACCAGAAGCCGTCGGCCCGTCAGTTCTCCACGGGCCACCCGGTGATCACCACAGGCCGTGATCTACTTCTGGTCACGATGCCGAACGACGAGAAGCCGAGGTTATGGCCGATCACTGCTGCGAGGCGATGACCAACCGTGTGAACGTGTGCTGCGACCAGCACGATGACCCCTTCGCCTGCCCGGACGCACTGGTCGACTTCAGCGCCAAGTTCCAGGAGTACGGGCTGATCATCCATGACGGCGGCACGTCGAGCATCACGATCAGCTTCTGCCCCTGGTGCGGACGACGCCTCCCCGCGTCGCAGCGGGATCGGTGGTTCGGCGAGCTGGAGCGCCGCGGGATCGATCCTTGGGAGGACGAGGTCCCTGCTGAATTCCAGGACGGCCGCTGGCTCGCCTCTCTGCGGCAGGATTGACTGCTCCCCTCCCTGAAGGGGGAGGGGATTCCTGGCTCAGGCGGCCTCCCGGAGCGGCGCTCCGGGAGGTCTTGTGCCCTCGACACCAGTCGGGTCCAGACCTGCCCGGAGGAGCATCACGCGGGCGGAGTTCTTGTCTCTGGGAGACACGGCTCCGCACGCGGTGCAGGTGTAGGTACGTTCCGACAGCGGCAGGGCGTGCTTGGCTCTCGCTCCGCACCTGGCGCAGTCCATGGTGGTGTGCGCAGGATGTACGAGCCGTACATCCCGGGCGTGTTTGCGGCCCATGTCGATCAGGGCCTGTTTGGTGGCGCCGATCGCGGCATCGGCCGCCTTGCGCGCCATCGTGGTCCTGGTGAGGAACTTCGGCCGGAAGTCCTCCACCGCGATCACATCGTGGTCGCGCACGACCTTCTTGGCCCACTTGCGGGCGGTGTCCTGCCGCTGTCGGGCGATCTTGGCGTAGGTCTTCGCCCGCCACTTCTTCGCCTCCCGGTACCCCTTCGACGCAGGCTGCCCCTTCGCCGGTTTGCGGCGGGCCATCATCCGGTCGTAGCGGGACAGCTTCTGCTGCGCCTTGAAGCCGTGGCGGGGGTGGGGGAGGTCGTGGGCGTCGGAGGTGGTGGTGGCGGTCTCCCTCACTCCCCAGTCGATGCCGATCACCGCGCCGGTCTGCGGCAGCGCCTCGACCCGGGCGGGGGCGACGAACGAGGCATACCAGTGCCCGGCATGGTCGCGGTAGACCCGCACGCTCGACGGTTCGGCCGGCAGAGGACGCGACCAGACCACGGTCAGGACGATCCCGCCCGCCAGATGCAGTCGCCCCTTTTTGAGGCGGAAGCCGCGCCGCGTGTAGTTCAGCGACGGATCACTCCCGCGCCGCTTCTTGTGCCGGGGCATCCCGGCCCGCCGCTTCTGCGGCAGCCGGTTCTTGATGTCCTTCAACGCTTTGCTACGGGAGGCGGCGAAGTCACGGATCGTCTGCTGCTGGGGAACACTCGCACCCTCACGGAGCCACAACGCCTTGGCGCGGACATCGGTGAGCATCCGATCGAGCCGCGCCGGACCGCAGGTCAGCCTGTCTCCGGGGTGCGCCTGATGGTGCACGTGCACCTGACGCGACTTGGCGACGCATTCGTTCCACAGCCACCGGCACCGTCCCCACTCCGCCTCCAGCCCCTCCTGGGCAGTGGCCGACACCCGCAACCGATACGTATACCGGGCACGCCCAGCGGTCTCCCCCATCACTCACCCCCCCTCACCTCTGTTCCGGACAGCCGGTACCCGGCCAACTGACCGTACGTACGGGTCCCGCACACCCGCACACCTCTTCCACCCCTACCACCCCTACCAGCGAACAGGGGCACGCACGTTCGCGCCTCTCTCAGCTCCGCCGGGCGGCTTCCAGAGCACTCCGCGCCCAACCGGGGCGTGTCCGGCACACCATGCCGCGCACGAGGGGGCCGGCGCGCCCTCCCCACGCTCTTCGAGCAGGCGACCCCCATCGCCCTGCTCGCCCGCGCGGATGAGGCGCCGCCGTTTTCCTGCGATCTGACCCGCCGAGCAGGCCATGGGAAGCGGGGCCGGCCCTTGGCGGACCCGGCCCCGCTGACCCGACGGGGCGTCAGCCTGCCCAGACGTCGGCCTCGTCGGCCGGGACCGTGGTGGCCAGGCCCAGTTCCTTGCGGGCGGCGACCGACTCGTTCGGGTCGATGTCGGTGAACGCCGGTTCGTAGGCGGTGTAGAACGCGTCGGCGTCGGCGGCGTTCGCGGCCTTCTTCCAGTTGCCGGCCGCCTTCGTCAGCGTCGCGCGGAGCTTGCCGACCTCGGTGCCGTCGATGCCGTCCAGGCCCTTGACGTGCGTGTCGAGGGCGGCCGCGACGGCCTTGGCCTGCGCCTTGTAGCCGGCCAGGTCGTCCTCGACGGTGTCCTTCTCGGGCTGGTTCGCCCACAGGGCCTCGTAGACCGCGTTCGAGCCGTTGAGGTATGTGGTCTGCTCGGGCTTGAGGGACTTCACGGTGTCCAGCGAGCCCTTGAACGTGCTCTTCTCTGCGGTGTAGGTGCAGCTCACCGCGCGGTCACCCGTCGCCCAGCTCTCCTTGGTCGGGGTGTAGTAGTAGAGGTCGACGCCCTTGGGGAGCGCCCAGGTGTCCGGGGCGTACTTCTGTGCCTCGACCGGGCAGCGTTCGTCCGCGATCGCCGCGATCTCGTCGTCGCCGGGGTACTCCTTGCCCTCGTCGATCGCGAACTCGCCGACGACCTGGCCCTCGTGCGCCTCGTCGCAGGGCACGATCTCGACGGCGTACGCCTCCCCCTCGGCCTTGCCGTTCGGGTTGTAGCAGTCGCCGAGGTCCAGCGAGAACACCGAGCGCTGGCGAGCCACCTTCTTCGCGCCGTCCTTGGCGCTGTCGACGGCGTCGGAGACGTCCGAGCATCCCACCGCACCGACCGCGAGCAGGGCGACAACGGCGGACATGCCGCGAAGGGAGCGATACGGGGCGCGGATTGCCATGGCGTGTACATCCTCTTACATGATCTTCATAAATGTCGCACGCATCGTATGCCATCCCTGTGGCCCGGCCGCACGAAGGTCCTCACCTCATCGTGACGTCTCTGACTCGTGACGGACCGTGAGGGTCGTCTCCGAACTGCTCACAGGCGGGAGCCGGGCGCCCCCTGTGACACACTCCTGCGGAGCGGGGCGCTGTCGAGCGGAACCGGCTGAGCCGACGGCGACCGCACTGAGGCATTCAGGGGTGGGCATGGGGAACAGCGGTGCAATGGAAGTGCGTTGGGAGCGCTCGCGTACCGAGCGGCTGACCGAGGGACTGACCGTCGCCGTGGCGTCGGTCCTCTCGTTCGGTCTGCTGGCCTATCCGGCGGCCTTTTTCGGCGCAGCCGTCCGGCACCTGGTCACCGACACCGGCACCACCGTGTTCAGTCGGCTCTCGGCGCCGCTGGTCTTCCTCACCTTCGTGGCGCTGCCGCTCGTCCTGGCCCGAGTGGTGTTCCGTTCGGGCCTGCGCAAGGGCTACGAGCGGCTGACGGCGGCGGTGTCGGCAGCGCTGACGCTGCTCGGCCTGTCCGTCGTGTCGTTCGCGGCTCTGGGCCTGATCCTCGTGTACGCGGACTGACCTCCGGCTCCCGCACCGGTGGGACGACGAGTGTCGGCGCGGGCAGTGCGATGCCGGGAGAAGCCTGTGCACGCACGAGCGCCCTCCCGGGCCGTTCTGGAGCCGTGGGAGGGCGCTCGGCGCTGACCGGGGCTGGGCTGCCGGTGGTCAGTTGTGGTTGTGCAGGACGTCGTTGAGGCCGCCCCAGACCGCGTTGTTCGGGCGGGCCTCGACCGTGCCGGTGAGCGAGTTGCGGCGGAAGAGGATGTGGGAGGCGCCGGACAGCGCGCGGGCCTTGACGACCTCGCCGTCGGGCATGGTCACGCGGGTGCCCGCGGTGACGTACAGGCCGGCCTCGACCACGCACTCGTCGCCGAGCGCGATACCGACGCCCGCCTCGGCGCCGATCAGGCAGCGCTCTCCGATGGAGATGATCACGTTGCCGCCGCCGGACAGCGTGCCCATGGTGGAGGCGCCGCCGCCGACGTCCGAGCCGTCGCCGATGACGACGCCCGCGGAGATGCGGCCTTCGATCATCGAGGTGCCGAGGGTGCCCGCGTTGAAGTTGACGAAGCCCTCGTGCATGACCGTGGTGCCCTCGGCGAGGTGGGCGCCCAGGCGGACCCGGTCGGCGTCGGCGATGCGGACGCCCTTGGGGGTGACGTAGTCCGTCATCCGGGGGAACTTGTCGACGGACGTCACGGCCAGGTACAGGCCCTCGGCACGGGCGTTCAGCCGCACCTTCTCGACGTCGTCGACGGCGACCGGGCCGAGCGAGGTCCAGGCGACGTTGGCGAGGCAGCCGAAGATGCCCTCCAGGTTCTGGCCGTGCGGCTTGACCAGACGGTGCGAGAGCAGGTGGAGGCGCAGGTAGGCGTCGTGGGCGTCGACCGGCTTCGCGTCGAGCGAGGAGATGACCGTGCGGACCGCGACCACCTCGACGCCCCGGCGGGCGTCCGGCCCGATCGCCGCGGTCGCGCCGCCACCGAGCAGTTCGGCGGCGCGCTCGGCGGACAGCCGCTCGGTGCCGGACGGGCCGGGCGCGCCGGAGAGTTCGGGGGCGGGGAACCAGGTGTCGAGGACGGTGCCGTCGGCGGCGAGGGTGGCGAGGCCGGCGGCCACCGCGCCGGTGGTGCTCTGAGCAGTCGTGTCGGTCATGAGGGCAACCTAACCAGCCGGGGCCCGGGGATGCGAACCGGTGTCGCGCCGTCTCAGGTACCGGAGACGACCCGGTCCAGCATCTCCCGCGCGTACGCCTCGTCGTACGGTGTGCCGGTCAGCAGTACCTGGAGGCAGATGCCGTCCATCAGGGCGACCAGGGCGCGGGCCGTGACCGGGTCCGTGCGGCGGGACAGCAGCACGGTGACGTCCTCGCACCACTCGGCCGCCACGGGGCGCAGCGCGGGCCGGCGCAGGGCGGCCAGATACAGCTCGTACTCCAGCTCGACGCCGGTGCGCTCGCCGTCGAGCCATTCGCCGAGCAGCCCGGCGAGCTCGGTCGCCAGGTCGGTGCGTGTGTCCTCCAGGCCGCCGCGGGAGGCGATGGCCTTGGCGAAGCCCTCGTTCGCCTGGCGCAGCGCGGCGACCATCAGCTCGTCGAGGGTCTTGAAGTGGTACGTCGTGGAGCCGAGCGGCACATCGGCCTCGGCGGCGACGCTGCGGTGGCTGAGCCCCGCGATGCCGCTCCTGCCGACCACCCGGATCGCCGCGTCGATGATCCGCCGGCGCCGCTCGGGGTCGTACCGCCGGGCCATCAGTGCGCGCCGCCGAGGTTGAGCACGACCACGCCCACGATGATCAGCGCGATGCCGAGGGCCTTCAGGGCGGTGAGTCCCTCCCCCATGAACAGGACGCCGATCGCGGCGATGGCGGCGGTGCCCACCCCGGCCCAGATGGCGTACGCGGTGCCGATGGAGAGGGTGCGCAGTGTCTGGGCGAGCAGGCTGAAGGAGACCACGTAGCCGAGCAGGGTCAGCAGTGAGGGCCAGAGTCTGCTGAAGCCGTCGCTGTACTTCATGGCGGTGGTGGCGCCCACCTCCGCGACGATCGCTCCGGCGAGCAGCAGGTATCCCATGTGTACGAGCGTACACAACGAACGGCCGCACCAGCGCGTAAAAAGGAAAAGAGGAACGGCGGGTGGTCCCCGCAGGGGGTCACCCGCCGTTCCTCCGACGTGCGTGCGGCCGGTCGGCCGGTCGTGCCTCGGCTCAGACGTTGAAGCCGAGCGCCCTCAGCTGCTCACGGCCGTCGTCCGTGATCTTGTCGGGGCCCCACGGGGGCATCCAGACCCAGTTGATGCGCAGCTCGTTGACCAGGCCGTCCGTCACGGACTTGGCCTGGTCCTCGATGACGTCCGTCAGCGGGCAGGCCGCGGACGTGAGGGTCATGTCGATGGTCGCCACGTTGCCGTCGTCGACGTGGACGCCGTAGATCAGGCCGAGGTTGACGACGTCGATGCCCAGTTCGGGGTCGACGACGTCCATCAGGGCCTCGCGGACCTCCTCCTCGGAGGCCGGTTTCATCTCCACGGTCTCACTCATGCCGTTGTCCTTTCGGCGTCGGAGCCCAGTGCCTGGGCCGTCGCGTCCTTCCACGCCATCCAGCTGAGGAGGGCGCACTTGACCCGGGCCGGGTACTTGGAGACCCCGGCGAACGCGACCGCGTCCTCCAGGATCTCCTCCATCGCGTCGTCGGGCTCGATCTTCCCCTTGGACTGCATCAGTTCCAGGAAGGTCTCCTGGATCTTCTGCGCCCTGGCGAGTTCTTCACCGACCAGCAGCTCGTTCAGCACGGAGGCGGAGGCCTGGCTGATGGAGCAGCCCTGCCCCTCGTAGGAGACGTCGCTGATCGTCGTGCCGTCGTACTTCACGCGCAGCGTGATCTCGTCGCCGCACGTCGGGTTGACGTGGTGCACCTCGGCGTCGCCATCCCGCAAGCCCCGCCCGTGCGGGTTCTTGTAGTGGTCCAGGATGACTTCCTGGTACATCGAATCCAGCTTCATGCGATCGCTCGCCAGCCCCTCAGCCGAAGAAGTTCCGTACGTGCTCCAGTCCGTCGACCAGAGCGTCGATCTCGGCCGGCGTGGAGTACAGATAGAACGACGCTCGCGTGGTCGCGGGAATTCCGTACCGGAGGCAGACCGGCCGCGCGCAGTGGTGGCCGACCCGGACCGCGATGCCCTGCTCGTCGAGGACCTGGCCCACGTCGTGCGGGTGGATGTCCCCCAGCGTGAAGGAGATCGCGGCGCCGCGGTCCTCGGCCGTGGCGGGGCCGATGATGCGCAGGTCCGGGATCTCGGTCAGGCGCTTGACGGCGTATTCGGTGATGGCGTGCTCGTGGGCGAGGATCCTGTCCATGCCGATGGCGCTCAGGTAGTCGATCGCCGCGCCCATGCCGACCGCCTGCGCGACCGGCGGGGTGCCCGCCTCGAACTTGTGCGGGGCCGGGGCGTACGTCGACGAGCTCATCGACACGGTCTCGATCATCTCACCGCCGCCGAGGAACGGCGGCAGGTCCTCGAGCAGTTCCTGGCGGCCCCACAGGACGCCGATGCCGGTCGGAGCGCACATCTTGTGGCCGGTGAAGGCCACGAAGTCGGCCTGGAGGGCCTGGACGTCCATCGGCATGTGCGGCGCCGCCTGGGAGGCGTCGATGCACACCAGGGCGCCGACCTCCTGGGCGCGGCGCACGATCGCCTCGACCGGGTTGACCGTGCCCAGGATGTTGGACACCAGCACGAAGGAGACGATCTTCGTCTTCTCGGTGATGATCTCGTCGATGTTCGACAGGTCGAGGCGGCCGTCGTCGGTGAGGCCGAACCACTTCAGCTTCGCGCCCGTGCGCTGCGCGAGCAGCTGCCACGGCACGATGTTGGAGTGGTGCTCCATCTCCGTGATGACGATCTCGGTCTCGTGGTCCACCCGGTAGGGCTCGTCGGCCCAGCCGAGCATGTTGGCCACGAGGTTGAGCGACTCGGAGGCGTTCTTGGTGAAGATCACCTCGTCGCGGCTGGGCGCGTTGATGAACGCGGCGACCTTGTCGCGTGCGCCCTCGTACAGTGCCGTGGCCTCCTCGGCGAGGACGTGCACTCCACGGTGGACGTTGGCGTTGTGGCGCTCGTAGTACTCGCTGAGCGCGTCCAGTACCTGACGGGGCTTCTGGCTGGTCGCCGCGTTGTCCAGGTAGACCAGTTTCCGCCCGTCGTGGAGCTGGCGGTCCAGGATCGGGAAGTCCTTGCGGATCGCCTCGGTGTCGAGGAGGCCCGGCAGCTGTGTCACGCGGATGCGCCACCCTTCACGTATGCCTCGTAGCCCTCGTTCTCCAGCTTGTCCGCGAGCTCGGCGCCGCCGGACTCGGCGATCCGGCCGTCGGCGAACACGTGGACGTAGTCGGGCTTGATGTAGCGCAGGATGCGCGTGTAGTGCGTGATCAGCAGGGTGCCGACCTCGCCGGACTCGCGGACCCGGTTGACGCCCTCGGAGACGACGCGCAGCGCGTCGACGTCCAGACCGGAGTCGGTCTCGTCGAGGATCGCGACCTTGGGCTTGAGCAGCTCCAGCTGGAGGATCTCGTGGCGCTTCTTCTCACCGCCGGAGAAGCCCTCGTTGACGTTGCGCTCGGCGAAGGCGGGGTCCATGTGGAGGCGCTCCATGGTCTCCTTGACCTCCTTCACCCAGTGGCGCAGCTTGGGCGCCTCGCCGCGGATGGCGGTGGCGGAGGTGCGCAGGAAGTTGGAGACGGAGACGCCGGGGACCTCGACCGGGTACTGCATGGCGAGGAAGAGGCCGGCGCGGGCGCGCTCGTCGACGGACATCTCCAGGACGTCCTCGCCGTCGAGGGTGACGGTGCCGCCGGACACGGTGTACTTGGGGTGACCGGCCAGGGCGTAGGCGAGGGTCGACTTGCCGGAGCCGTTGGGGCCCATGATGGCGTGCGTCTCGCCCTGCTTCACGGTGAGGTCGACGCCCTTGAGGATCTCCTTCGTGGCGTTGTCGGCCTCGACGGTGACGTGCAGGTCTCGGATTTCAAGCGTTGCCATGGGTGCCTCAGGACTCCTGGGTGAGGGAGGCGCGTACGTCGACAAAGACGCTGCCCCCTTCGATCTTTACGGGGTATACGGGGACGGGGCGGGTGGCCGGAAGACTGTCGGGCTTGCCCGAGCGGAGGTCGAAGCGCGAGCCGTGCAGCCAGCACTCGATGTGGCAGTCGTCGACCTCGCCCTCCGAGAGGGAGACGTTGGCGTGCGAGCAGATGTCGTTGATCGCGAACACCTCGCCCTCGGTGTGCACGAGGGAGACCGGCGTGCCGTCGAGTTCCACTCTTTTCGGAGTGTCCTCCTCCAGCTCGCTCAGTCCGCAGGCGCGTTGAAAGGTCATGCGACCGCGGCCTCCAGCTCCTCCTCGATCTTGGCGATCAGGCGCTCCTCGATGTCCGGGACGCCGATCTGCTGGACGAGTTCGGCGAAGAAGCCGCGGACCACCAGACGACGGGCGTCCTTCTCGTGGATGCCGCGGGCCATCAGGTAGAAGAGCTGCTCGTCGTCGAAGCGGCCGGTCGCGGAGGCGTGGCCGGCTCCGACGATCTCACCGGTCTCGATCTCCAGGTTGGGCACGGAGTCGACGCGGGCGCCGTCGGTCAGCACCAGGTTGCGGTTCATCTCGTAGGTGTCGGTGCCCTCGGCCTTGGCCTCGATGAGCACGTCACCGATCCACACGGCGTGCGCGTCGTCGCCCTGGAGCGCGCCCTTGTAGGCGACGTTCGACGTGCAGTGCGGAACGTTGTGGTCGACCAGGAGGCGGTGCTCCTGGTGCTGGCCGGCGTCGGTGAAGTACAGGCCGAGCAGCTCGGCCTCACCGCCGGTGCCCGCGTAGACCACCCGGGGGTGCAGCCGGACCACGTCGCCGCCGAAGGTGACGACGACCGACTTGAAGGAGGCGTCGCGGCCGACGAGGGCGTTGTGCTGGGCGACGTGCACGGCCTTGTCGTCCCAGTCCTGGATGGAGACGACGGTGAGCTTGGCGCCGTCGCCGAGGACGTACTCGACGTTCGCGGCGAGCACCGCGTCACCGGTGTGGTCGATGACGACGACCGCCTCGGCGAAGGCGCCGAGCTCGATCACCTGGTGCCCGTAGGCGGCGCCGCCCTCGCCGTGCACCGCGATGCGGATCGGCTCGGTGAGGACGGTCTCCTTCGGCACGGTCACGACCGAGGCCTGTTCGAAGGAGCTGTACGCCTGGGCGGCGACGCGGTCGACCGGCTTGCCCGCCCGGCCGAGCCGCGCGTCGTCGCGGCCGACGGTCTCGACGCGGACGCCCTCGGGCGCGTCGATCGCCACCTTGACGCCTTCGCCGGTGGCGGCGGCGGTGCCGTCGTGCAGACCGCGCAGCCGCTCCAGCGGAGTGAACCGCCACTCCTCCTCACGGCCGTGGGGGACGGGGAAGTCCGCCACGTCGAAGGACGGGGGCGCGCTCATGCGGGTGGCGACGGTCGACTCCGCGGCGACCGCGATCGAGCCCGCGGTGGTGGAACCCACGGGGATGTTCTGAGCCTCAGCCATGGCTGTCGTAGTGCTCGCTTTCCTTTGCGTAAGGGGCTTGACGGAACGGCGTGGTGGGTTAGCCGACCGCGCCTTCCATCTGCAGCTCGATCAGCCGGTTGAGTTCGAGCGCGTACTCCATGGGGAGTTCCTTGGCGATCGGCTCGACGAAGCCGCGCACGATCATCGCCATCGCCTCGAACTCGGACAGACCGCGGCTCATCAGGTAGAAGAGCTGGTCCTCGGAGACCTTGGAGACGGTCGCCTCGTGGCCCATGGAGACGT
Organism: Streptomyces sp. GDS52; assembly: GCF_052246875.1. NCBI lineage: Bacteria > Bacillati > Actinomycetota > Actinomycetes > Kitasatosporales > Streptomycetaceae > Streptomyces > Streptomyces sp. GDS52. The sequence goes on along the minus strand of NZ_CM125966.1, from coordinate 5,703,535 downwards.
CGTCCTCGCGGACGTCGACGTAGGGGTAGGTGTCGGAGCGGGAGATGGTGTCCACGAGCAGCGCGTCGCACAGCACGTTGGACTTGGCGCCGGGAGCGCCCTCACCGATCTCGATCAGGCCGCGGTAGGAGGTACGGCCACCGCCGCGCGCCACCGACTTGGAGACGATGTTCGACGAGGTGTTCGGGGCCATGTGGACCATCTTGGCGCCGGCGTCCTGGTGCTGGCCCTCGCCGGCGAAGGCGATGGACAGGGTCTCGCCCTTGGCGTGCTCGCCCATGAGGTAGACGGCCGGGTACTTCATCGTCACCTTGGAGCCGATGTTGCCGTCGACCCACTCCATGGTCGCGCCCTCATAGGCCACGGCGCGCTTGGTGACCAGGTTGTAGACGTTGTTCGACCAGTTCTGGATCGTCGTGTAGCGGCAGCGGCCGCCCTTCTTGACGATGATCTCGACGACGGCGCTGTGCAGCGAGTCCGAGGTGTAGATCGGGGCGGTGCAGCCCTCGACGTAGTGGACGTAGGCGTCCTCGTCGACGATGATCAGCGTCCGCTCGAACTGGCCCATGTTCTCCGTGTTGATCCGGAAGTAGGCCTGCAGCGGGATGTCCACGTGGACGCCCTTGGGGACGTAGATGAACGACCCGCCGGACCACACGGCCGAGTTCAGCGACGCGAACTTGTTGTCGCCGACCGGGATGACGGTGCCGAAGTACTCCTGGAAGAGCTCCGGGTGCTCCTTCAGCGCGGTGTCGGTGTCGAGGAAGATGACGCCCTGCTCCTCCAGGTCCTCGCGGATCTGGTGGTAGACGACCTCGGACTCGTACTGCGCGGCGACACCGGCGACCAGGCGCTGCTTCTCCGCCTCGGGGATGCCGAGCCGGTCGTAGGTGTTCTTGATGTCCTCGGGCAGGTCCTCCCAGGAAGCGGCCTGCTTCTCGGTGGAACGCACGAAGTACTTGATGTTGTCGAAGTCGATGCCCGACAGGTCCGAGCCCCAGTTCGGCATGGGCTTCTTGTCGAACAGCCGCAGACCCTTCAGCCGCAGCTTCAGCATCCACTCCGGCTCGTTCTTCTTGGCGGAGATGTCGCGGACGACGTCCTCGTTCAGACCGCGCTTGGCCGCGGCGCCTGCCTCGTCGGAGTCGGCCCAGCCGAATTCGTACGTACCCAGGCCCTCGAGTTCGGGGTGGGCAGTCTCCGTGGGGAGAGTCATGCGGGGTTCCTCCCGGCCGTGCTTGCAGATGCGTTGTGGATGTGCGGCGAAGTCTTCTTCGCAGAAGTCTTCGAAGTCTGTGTCGACGCCTGTTTCGACGTCTGCGAGGTGCGTGCGGCCTTGACGGACCGCGGCGCGGACGCCGCCGTCTGCGCACCCTTCGGGATGAAGGTGGTGCAGACACCGTCGCCGTGCGCGATGGTGGCCAGCCGCTGCACATGAGTACCGAGCAGCTCGGCGAAGAACTCCGTCTCCGCCTCGCACAGCTGCGGGAACCGCTCGGCCGCGTGGGCGACCGGGCAGTGGTGCTGGCACAGCTGCTCGCCCTGCTGCGGGTCGGGGGCGCTGCGCGCCGTGGCAGCGTACCCGTCCGCGCTGAGCGCCTTGGCCAGCGCCCGGGTCCGCTCCTCGGGGGCCGCGGCCTCGACCGCCTCGCGGTACGCGCCGGCCTGGGCGGCGATCCGGGCGCGGGCGAACGCCGCGATCGCCTCGTCACCGCCCCCCTGCTCGCCGATCCAGTGCAGGGCGTCCACGGCCAGCTCGTCGTACGACTGGTCGAAGGCGTCCCGCCCGCAGTCCGTGAGGGCGAAGACCTTGGCCGGGCGCCCGCGGGTGCGTGCGCCGTAGACCCGCCGTTCGCGCGCCTCCACGATGCCGTCGGTGACCAGGGCGTCGAGGTGGCGGCGGACGGCCGCCTGGGTCAGCCCGAGCCGCTCGGCGAGCTCGGAGACGGTCGACGGGCCGTGGTCCAGCACGGACCGAGCGACCCGGTTGCGGGTGGACCGCTCACCGGTCGCAAGTTCCTCCTGGGGAGCCTCGCCAACCTTTTTCACAACGCCATTGTTGCGTAATTCATCGGGGACGGGCAAGCCGCGTCCGTTCTCCCCCGGGTGCGCTGCGTCACTTAGGTGAACCTAATCCGACCTGCGGAAACGATCTTTGATCGATCGGACCGGCCGCTCCCGGTGCCGCTCGGGGAACCCTCCCGGGCAGGCCCGCACCCGCCCCCGGCGTCCGGGGGCCCCGGCGCGTCCCTAGACTCGTGACCCATGCGAAGTGAGCCCGTGGTCCAGGTGCAGGCCCTGGTGAAGCGGTACGGCACGAAGACCGCGGTGGACGGCCTCGACCTGGTGGCACGACAGGGCGTGACGGCCGTGCTCGGACCCAACGGGGCGGGCAAGACGACCACGGTCGAGACCTGCGAGGGATACCGGCGGCCGGACTCCGGCACGGTGCGCGTCCTGGGCCTGGACCCGGTCCGGCAGTCGGCCGCACTCCGGCCCCGGATCGGTGTGATGCTCCAGTCCGGCGGCGTCTACTCGGGCGCGCGGGCCGACGAGATGCTCCGCCACACGGCGAAACTGCACGCCCACCCCCTGGACGTGGACGCGCTGATCGAACGCCTCGGGCTCGGCTCCTGCGGCCGTACGACGTACCGGCGGCTCTCCGGCGGGCAGCAGCAGCGGCTCGCGCTGGCGATGGCCGTGGTCGGGCGCCCGGAACTGGTGTTCCTGGACGAGCCGACCGCCGGACTCGACCCGCAGGCCCGCCGCGCCACCTGGGACCTCGTACGGGATCTGCGCGCCGACGGGGTCTCCGTCATCCTCACCACGCACCACATGGACGAGGCCGAGCAGCTCGCCGACGACGTCGCGATCATCGACGCCGGCCGGGTGGTGGTCCAGGGCAGTCCCGAGGAGCTGTGCCGGGGCGGCGCCGAGAACACCCTGCGCTTCTCGGGCCGGCCGGGGCTGGACGTGGCCTCCCTGCTCAAGGCCCTGCCGCCCGACTCCCAGGCCGCCGAGCTGACCCCCGGCTCGTACCGGGTCGTCGGCGAGGTGGACCCGCAACTGCTCGCCACGGTGACGTCCTGGTGTGCGCAGCACGGCGTGCTGCCGGACCGGATCTCGGTCGAACGACACACCCTCGAGGACGTCTTCCTGGAGCTGACCGGCAAGGAGCTGCGTTCTTGAACCCTCCCCCAGCTGAAGCAGGGGGATTCCTGGCTCAAGCAGCTCATTCACTCAGCAAGCGAACGAGTCTGACGCTCTCAGCACCAGCCGGGACGGAACCTGCCCGGTTGCCCATTCAAGACAAAGGAGTTGCGCGTGCTTGGCTCTCGCGACGCACGGCGCTCAGCCTACCCGGCCATCCGGGCGGTCTTTCACCTTTTGGGCGAAATCCCGTTCCCTGTCCTGCTCCGCAGGATTCCGATTCATCCCCCGGCTGAAGCCGGAAGCGTCCTCGGAGGTTTCCAGTGAATCAGGTAAATCCAGCGCATCCGGTGCATCAGGTGACTCCGGCGGCCACGGGGACCGGCGCGTACGCGCCGCAGCCGGGCGCGGCTCCGCTCCCCCGCATGATCGCGGCGCAGGCCCTGCTCGAGACGAAGATGCTGCTGCGCAACGGCGAGCAGCTGCTGCTCACCGTGGTGATCCCCACCCTGCTGCTGGTGCTGTTCAGCACCGTGGACATCGTGGACACCGGCGAGGGCGCGGCCGTGGACTTCCTCGCCCCCGGGGTCCTCGCCCTGGCGGTGATGTCGACGGCGTTCACCGGACAGGCCATCGCCACCGGCTTCGAGCGCCGGTACGGGGTGCTGAAGCGGCTGGCGGCCTCACCGCTGCCGCGCTGGGCGCTGATGACCGCGAAGACGCTGTCGGTGCTGGTCACCGAGGTGCTCCAGATCGTCCTGCTCACGGTGATCGCGTTCGCGCTGGGCTGGTCGCCGCAGGGCAACCCGCTCACCGTGCTGCTGCTGCTGGTGCTGGGCACGGCCGCCTTCTCGGGGCTCGGTCTGCTGATGGCGGGCACCCTGAAGGCCGAGGCGACGCTGGCCGCCGCCAACCTGGTGTTCCTGCTGCTACTCGTCGGCGGCGGGGTCGTCGTGCCGCTGGACACCTTCCCCCAGGGCGCGCAGAACCTCCTCGGCCTGCTGCCCATCGCGGCGCTGTCGGAGGGCCTGCGGGACGTGCTCCAGCACGGGGCGGGACTGCCCTGGGGCGACCTCGGGATCCTCGCCGTGTGGGCGGCGGCGGGGCTCGCCGCGGCGGGCCGCTTCTTCCGCTGGGAGTGAGCAGGCTCCCCGGCATCTCCGGCCCGCCGACCGGGACCCTCGTGAAAGCGTGCACAAGCGGGCGCCCTACGATGGACGCGTGCCAAACGTGACCCGCGCCGACGCCCAGGCGGTCCTGCGCAACCCGCTCGCCTTCATCGCCGCACGCTGGACCCCGGACCCCCGGACGGTCCGGCGGGCGGCCCTCGCCGCGCTCGTCATGGCGGTGGTCATCGTGGTCACCGGTGGAGCCGTACGGCTGACCGGCTCCGGCCTGGGCTGCCCCACCTGGCCCAAGTGCACCGACGACTCGCTCGTCTCCACCCGGGAGATGGGCCTGCACGGGGTCATCGAGTTCGGCAACCGCCTGCTGACCTACGTGCTGTGCGCCGCCGTCGGCTGGGCGATCGTCGCCGCGCGCTCCCAGAAGCCGTACCGGCGCAGCCTGACCCGGCTGGGCTGGGCGCAGTTCTGGGTCGTGATGGGCAACGCGATCCTCGGCGGCATCGTGGTCCTCGTCGGCCTCAACCCGTACACGGTCGCGGCGCACTTCCTGCTCTCCTCGGCGCTGATCGCGGTGGCCACGGTGATGTGGCAGCGCACCCGCGAGGGCGACGGGGAGCCCCGGCCGCTGGTCGGCGCAGCCGTGCGGCAGCTGGTGTGGTTCCTGGTGGTGGCGTCCGTCCTGGTCATCGCGGTCGGCACGGTGGTGACCGGTTCGGGACCGCACGCGGGTGACTCCAGCGAGGTCCCGCGGATGCCGCTGGACCCGGCGATGGTCAGCAAGGTGCACGCCGTGCTGGCGTGGATCGTGGCGACGCTGACGTTCGCCCTGTGGTTCGTGCTCAAGGCGGTCGACGCCCCCGCGGGTCCGCTGCACCGCACCCGCGAACTGTTCCTGATCATTCTCGCGCAGGGTGTGATCGGTTATGTGCAGTACTTCACGGACCTGCCCGAGATCCTGGTCGGCGCCCACATGTTCGGCTCCTGCGTCATGTGGATCTGGGTGGTGCGGGTGCTGCTGTCCCTGCGGGAGCGGCCCGAGGCCGCGGCCGACCTGCCGGACACGGCGGGTCCGGCGGACACGGCGGCCGGGACGAGGCTGACGACCGCCTGAGCCCGCGGGGCCGTGGTCGCGGGGCCGTGGCCCCCGGTCCGGTCGCCCGCGGTCGTCAGTCCAGCCCGTACACCCGGCCCGCGTTCCCCGAAGCGATCATCCCGGCCACCCGCTGCGCGTCCTTTGGGGACCAGGCCCCCTCGGTCACCCAGGCGCCGAGCACCCGGCCGAGCGCCTCACGGAACAGCCGGGCGCCCACGACGTGCAGTTCGGGCAGCCCCTGGGCGCCGCTGGAGAAGAGGATCTTGCCGAAGGGGGCGAGTTCCAGGACCTCCTCGAGGACGGTCGCCGCGCGGGCGCCGGTGCGGGCCAGGGCGGCGCCGGAGTCGACGTAGACGTGCGGGTGGACGCCGGCCAGGTGGGCGGCGTGGCGGTGGTCCGGGTAGCCGTGCAGCAGGACGAGGTCGGTGCCGAGCCCGGCGGTGGCCCGGACGAACCCGTCGAGGAACCCCGGGTCGGTGCCCTGTGCCCGGGAGCCGCCGGGCGTGCCGAGCCCCGCGTGCAGTTGCAGGGGCCGGCCCGAGGCGACGGCGATCCACAGCAGGTGGCCCAGGAGCACCGGGTCGCTCGGCCCGTCCCCGACCCGGCGGGCGGCCAGCCACCGCGCGGCCGCGCCGCGCACCTCTCCGGGCCCCGGTGGCTCGGGCGCGAGCGCCGTCCCGTCGCGTACGCCGGCGACGGAGGTGAAGGCGACGGTGTGCGCGGCGGCCCCGTGCACGGACTCGGCGAGGTTGGCGAGGAAGCACTCCACCGTGCCGGAGGTGTCGGCGACCTGCTGGGCCAGTTGTTCCAGGCGCACGATCTCGTGGGCCTCGGCGGCGCCGGCCGTGGCCAGTTCGGCCGTGCCGGTGAGGTCGCCGGGCAGTCCGGTGTCGATCAGGTAGGTGGTGATGCCGCTGGCCCGCAGCAGCCGGCGGGCCGTCTCGGCCACGCCCAGTTCGCGGCGCCGGGCGAGGTAGCGGGCCGGCGGGCAGTGCGGCTCCAGGCCGAGCAGGGGCGGGCACCAGCGGCGTACGGCGAAACCGGTCTGGGTGTCGAACAGGGTGGTCCCCGGGGCGGGCGGGCCCTCGGTGCGGACCAGCTGGGCCTCGAAGGTGCCGAGGCCCAGCTCGGTGCGCAGCACGCCGTGGCAGTACTGGTCCACGAGGGACGGCATGTCGATCATCCGGGCTCCCCCCACGAAAGACGCTGTCTCTGCTTCCACAGGTCTCTAACGGGTGAACCGGGGTCGAGGTGTTGCGGCGCGTCCGGCAGGGTGTCCGCCGCGGACGGCCGGTGGGCCGATCGGTGGGCCGGCGGGCCCGGGGTCAGCCGTTGGCCGGGCCGCCGATCTGGCTGCCCGCCATCCGGGTCCACTCGTACGGGCCGGTCCTGACCTTGGCCGCGAACTCGCCGTCGAAGTTCTCGTGGAGGGTGATGCCCGCCCTCTCGGCCGCCTTCTCGGCGATCGCGCAGGAGTGGGCGACCAGGTCGCCCCAGTTTCCGTCCTCACCGACCAGCACGATCCGGGCGCCGCGCTGTCCCAGGTAGGCGATCTGCCCCTCGGCGCCGCCGTGGGCCGTGGCGAAGCCGTTGATCCGCTTGGTGAGGCGGGCCACCTTGCGCTCGGCCTTGCGTTCGGTCTTCTGTCCGGCCCGCTGCCCGCTGTTCTGCTCGGCCGCCGGGTCCGTCTGCTGCTTGTCTGCCATGACCAGGATGCTACCGACGGGTAGATCGAACGGCGACGGGCGGGGTCCGTGGTCTTGGCCACGGACCCCGCCCGTCGGAGCGTTCCGGAAGACGTCCACCGCGGGCCTACCGCAGGAAGGGGTCCACCGCGACGGCCACGAAGAGCAGCGACACATAGGTGATGGACCAGTGGAACAGGCGCATCTCCTTGAGCTTGCCACCGGTCACCTCGGCCTTGGCGCGGTTGAGGAGCGCGTGCGCCTCCCACAGCCACCAGCCGCCCGCGGCCAGCGCGACCGCGGTGTAGAACCAGCCGGTGTAGCCGAGCGGGGTGAGCAGCAGCGACACCGCGACCATGACCCAGCTGTAGATCACGATCTGCCGGGCGACGGCCTTGTTGCCGGCCACCACCGGGAGCATCGGCACGCCCACCCGCGCGTAGTCCTCCTTCACCTTCATGGACAGCGGCCAGTAGTGCGGCGGCGTCCAGAAGAAGATGACGAGGAAGAGGATGACCGGCGCCCAGGACATCGAGTTGGTGACCGCGGACCAGCCGATCAGCACCGGCATGCAGCCGGCGATGCCGCCCCACACGATGTTCTGCGCCGTACGCCGTTTGAGGATCATCGTGTAGACGACGACGTAGAAGAGGAGCGCCCCGAGGGAGAGCCAGGCGGACAGCCAGTTGACGGTCAGGCCGAACATCAGCGTCGAGACGACGGCCAGGGTGATGCCGAAGGCCAGGCATTCGCGCGGGCTGACCATGCCGGTGACCAGGGGGCGCTGCGAGGTGCGGTCCATCAGCGCGTCGATGTCGCGGTCGAGGTACATGTTGAGCGCGTTGGCGCCGCCCGCCGACAGGTAGCCGCCGACGCAGGTCAGCAGCACCAGCCCCAGGTCGGGCACGCCCTGCTGCGCCAGGAACATCACCGGGACCGTGGTGATGAGCAGCAGTTCGATGATCCGCGGCTTGGTCAGCGCCACGAACGCCCCGACACGGGCCCCGAACGGCCGGTGGCTCGGGCTCTGGATGGTCCCGGCAATCCCCGCAGGACGGGATTCAACGGCCGTCACTCGCACCCCTGACAGAGTTCCCAGCAAGCCCTCCCGGGTGAGGTGCCGGTAAAGACTCGCGCGTACCACGCCACCTTAGACGTTGCCCAGACCCGGACAATCGCGGGGGTCCGGTCGTGTTGTCGGCGGCCGCTCACCACCGGGTTCCGAGCTCGATTGAGCAACCGGATGAGCGGCTCCGTATTCATCTGCCGAACCGGAAGACTGACCGGTCAGGAGGCGGATCGCCGGGACTCCCGGCAGTCTGGAACGACTCGGGGAATGCGCCTCCTACGGGGGTAGGCTCGACCTCGCCGGTGAGTACTCATCCGGCATCCGAAGACATGTGGAGAGGAGCCCTGACTCAGGGTGAGCACCAAGCCGACCACCACAGACCTCGAGTGGACCGAACTGGACCAGCGGGCCGTGGACACCGCCCGCGTCCTGGCCGCCGATGCCGTACAGAAGGTCGGCAACGGCCATCCCGGTACGGCGATGAGCCTGGCGCCCGCCGCGTACACCCTCTTCCAGAAGGTGATGCGGCACGACCCCTCGGACGCCGACTGGGTCGGGCGGGACCGTTTCGTCCTGTCCGCCGGCCATTCGTCCCTGACTCTCTACACCCAGCTGTACCTGGCCGGTTTCGGTCTGGAACTGGACGACCTGAAGGCGTTCCGCACCTGGGGCTCGAAGACGCCGGGCCACCCGGAGTACGGGCACACCACGGGTGTGGAGACGACGACCGGGCCGCTGGGCCAGGGCGTCGCCAACGCGGTCGGCATGGCCATGGCCGCCCGCTACGAGCGCGGGCTGTTCGACCCGGAGGCCGCCCCGGGCGAGTCTCCGTTCGACCACTTCGTCTACTGCATCGCCGGTGACGGCTGCCTGCAGGAGGGCATCTCCGCGGAGGCGTCCTCGATGGCCGGCCACCAGAAGCTCGGCAACCTGGTCCTGCTGTGGGACGACAACCACATCTCGATCGAGGGCGACACCGAGACGGCCGTCTCCGAGGACGTCGTCAAGCGGTACGAGGCCTACGGCTGGCACGTGCAGCGGGTGGCCCCGAAGCCGGACGGCGACCTGGACCCGCACGCGATCTACGACGCCGTCCAGGAGGCCAGGAAGGTCACCGACCGGCCGTCGTTCATCGCGATGCGCTCGATCATCGCCTGGCCGGCCCCGAACGCGCAGAACACCGAGGCCTCCCACGGTTCGGCGCTCGGCGACGAGGAGGTGGCGGCCACCAAGCGGGTGCTGGGCTTCGACCCGGAGCAGACCTTCGAGGTGACCGACGAGGTCCTCGGTCACACCCGTGGCGCGCTGGAGCGCGGCAAGCAGGCGCGCGCCGAGTGGGAGAAGTCGTTCCAGGAGTGGCGGAGCAACAACGCGGAGCGCGCGGCCGAGTTCGACCGCATCGCGGCCGGTGAACTGCCCAAGGGCTGGGAGGACACGCTTCCCGTCTTCGAGCCGGGCAAGGCGGTCGCCACCCGTGCCGCCTCCGGCAAGGTGCTCCAGGCGCTCGGCGCGGTCGTCCCGGAGCTGTGGGGCGGCTCGGCCGACCTGGCGGGCTCCAACAACACGACGATCGACAAGACGTCGTCGTTCCTCCCGGTCGGCAACCCGCTGCCCGAGGCGGACCCGTACGGCCGCACCATCCACTTCGGTATCCGCGAGCACGCCATGGCCGCGGAGATGAACGGCATCGCGCTGCACGGCAACACCCGGATCTACGGCGGCACCTTCCTGGTGTTCTCCGACTACATGCGCAACGCGGTGCGGCTGTCGGCCCTGATGCACCTGCCGGTGACGTACGTGTGGACGCACGACTCCATCGGTCTGGGCGAGGACGGCCCGACCCACCAGCCGGTCGAGCACCTGGCCTCGCTGCGCGCCATCCCGGGTCTGAACGTCGTCCGCCCCGCGGACGCCAACGAGACCGCGATCGCCTGGCGGGAGATCCTCAAGCGCTGGACGAAGGAGTTCGGCAAGGGCGCCCCGCACGGTCTGGCCCTCACCCGCCAGGGCGTGCCGACCTACGAGTCGAACGAGAACGCCGCGCGCGGCGGGTACGTGCTGTTCGAGGCGGACGGCGGCACGCCGCAGGTCGTGCTGATCGCCACCGGTTCCGAGGTGCACGTCGCCGTCGAGGCCCGCGAGCGGCTCCAGGCCGACGGGGTGCCGACCCGCGTGGTGTCCATGCCGTCGGTGGAGTGGTTCGAGGAGCAGGACCAGGGGTACCGGGACAGCGTCCTGCCGCCCTCCGTGAAGGCGCGCGTCGCGGTGGAGGCCGGTATCGGTCTGACGTGGCACAAGTACGTCGGGGACGCCGGGCGCATCGTGTCCCTGGAGCACTTCGGCGCGTCCGCCGACGGCAAGGTGCTGTTCGAGGAGTTCGGCTTCACCGCAGAGAACGTGACGGCCGCGGCCCGGGATTCACTCGCCGCGACCCAGCGCTGACGCTCACATACGACACGTAGTAGGAGATGGAATTTCCATGACAGACGCACTGAAGCGCCTTTCCGACGAAGGCGTCGCGATCTGGCTGGACGACCTGTCGCGCAAGCGGATCACGTCCGGCAACCTCGCCGAGCTGATCGACCAGCAGCACGTCGTGGGCGTCACCACCAACCCGTCGATCTTCCAGAAGGCGATCTCCGAGGGTGACGGTTACGAGCAGCAGCTCGCCGACCTCGCCGCCCGCCGGGTCACGGTCGAAGAAGCCATCCGGATGATCACCACGGCGGACGTCCGGGACGCCGCCGACATCCTGCGCCCGGTCTTCGACGCCACCGACGGCAAGGACGGCCGGGTCTCCATCGAGGTCGACCCGCGCCTGGCGCACGAGACGCGCGCCACCGTCGCCGAGGCCAAGCAGCTGGCCTGGCTGGTGGACCGGCCCAACACCCTGATCAAGATCCCGGCGACCGAGGCGGGCATCCCGGCGATCGCCGAGGTCATCGGCCTGGGCATCAGCGTCAACGTCACGCTGATCTTCTCCCTGGAGCGGTACCGCAAGGTCATGGACGCGTTCCTGACCGGCCTGGAGAAGGCCAGGGAGCGCGGCCTGGACCTGTCGAAGATCCACTCGGTGGCGTCGTTCTTCGTGTCCCGCGTGGACACCGAGATCGACAAGCGGATCGACGCGCTCGGCACCGACGAGGCGAAGGCGGTGCGCGGCAAGGCCGCCGTCGCCAACGCGCGCCTGGCATACCAGGCGTACGAGGAGGTCTTCGCCACCGACCGCTGGAGCGCGCTGGAGCGGGAGGGCGCCAACAGGCAGCGTCCGCTGTGGGCCTCCACCGGGGTGAAGGACAAGGCGTACAAGTCCACGATGTACGTCGACGACCTGGTGGCGCCGAACACGGTGAACACCATGCCGGAGGCGACGCTGTTCGCCACCGAGGAGCAGGGCGAGATCAAGGGCGACGCCGTCGCCGGCACCTACGAGCAGGCCCGCGCCGACCTGGACGCCGTGGAGCGGCTGGGGATCTCGTACGACGACGTGGTGCGGCTGCTGGAGGAGGAGGGCGTCGAGAAGTTCGAGGCGTCCTGGAACGACCTGCTGAAGTCGACCGAGGCGGAGCTCGCGCGCCTCGCCCCTTCGGAGGGCTGAGACCTTGTCGAGCAGCAACCCGCTGCGTGACCCCGCGGACCGACGGCTCCCGCGTATCGCGGGGCCGTCGGGCCTGGTCATCTTCGGCGTCACGGGCGACCTCTCGCGCAAGAAGCTGATGCCCGCCGTGTACGACCTCGCCAACCGGGGTCTGCTGCCGCCGGGCTTCTCGCTGGTCGGGTTCGCCCGCCGCGAGTGGGCGCACGAGGACTTCGCGCAGGTGGTGCACGACGCGGTCAAGGAGCACGCCCGCACTCCGTTCCGCGAGGAGGTCTGGCAGCAGCTCATCCAGGGCATGCGCTTCGTCCAGGGCACCTTCGACGACGACGAGTCCTTCGAGCGGCTGCGCGGCACCATCGAGGAGCTGGACAAGGCACAGGGCACGGGCGGCAACTTCGCGTTCTACCTGTCGGTGCCGCCGCGGTCCTTCCCGGTGGTCATCCAGCAGCTGAAGAAGCACGGGCTGGCCGACCAGTCCAGCGGTTCCTGGCGGCGCGCGGTGATCGAGAAGCCCTTCGGCCACGACCTGAAGTCGGCCGAGGAGCTCAACGCGCTCGTCCACGAGGTGTTCGCCCCGGACCAGGTCTTCCGGATCGACCACTACCTGGGCAAGGAGACCGTCCAGAACATCCTGGCGCTCCGCTTCGCCAACACGATGTTCGAGCCGATCTGGAACCGGTCCTTCGTGGACCATGTGCAGATCACCATGGCCGAGGACATCGGCATCGGCGGCCGGGCGGGCTACTACGACGGCATCGGCGCCGCCCGGGACGTCATCCAGAACCACCTGCTCCAGCTGCTGGCGCTCACCGCCATGGAGGAGCCGGCCTCCTTCGGCGCGGACGCGCTGGCCGCGGAGAAGACCAAGGTGCTCGGCGCCGTGCGGCTGCCGAAGGACCTGGGCCGGGACACCGTGCGCGGGCAGTACGCGGCGGGCTGGCAGGGTGGCGCGAAGGCGGTCGGGTACCTGGAGGAGGAGGGCATCGACGCCTCCTCCAGGACCGACACGTACGCCGCGATCAAGCTGGGGATCGACAACCGCCGCTGGGCGGGTGTCCCCTTCTACCTGCGCACCGGAAAGCGGCTGGGCCGCCGGGTCACCGAGATCGCGGTGGTGTTCCAGCGGGCGCCGCACTCGCCGTTCGACACGACGGCCACCGAGGAACTGGGCTCCAACGCGATCGTGATCCGCGTCCAGCCGGACGAGGGCGTCACGGTGCGGTTCGGCTCCAAGGTGCCGGGCACGTCGATGGAGATCCGGGACGTGTCGATGGACTTCGCCTACGGCGAGTCGTTCACCGAGTCCAGCCCGGAGGCGTACGAGCGGCTCATCCTGGACGTCCTGCTCGGTGACTCCAATCTCTTCCCGCGCACCGAGGAGGTCGAGCTGTCCTGGAAGATCCTCGACCCGATCGAGGATCACTGGGACAACCACGGCCGGCCGGCCCAGTACCCGGCCGGCACCTGGGGGCCCGTGGAGGCGGACCACATGCTCGAGCGAGACGGACGGAGCTGGCGCCGGCCATGAAGACAGACCTCACGGACACCACGGCCGGCGAGATCAACAAGTCGCTGGTGCGGGCCCGCCGGGCTATCGGCACTCCAGCGGTCGGCATGGTGCTCACCCTGGTCATCGTGACCGACGAGGAGAACGCCTACGACGCCCTGAAGTCCGCGGGCGACGCCTCGCGCGAGCACCCCTCGCGCACCCTGGTCGTCATCAAGCGGGTGTCCCGCTCCCCCCGCGACCGCACGCAGTCCCGGCTGGACGCCGAGGTGCGGGTCGGCGCGGACGCGGGCACCGGCGAGACGGTGGTGCTCCGGCTGTACGGCGAGGTCGCCGACCACGCCCAGTCGGTGGTGCTGCCGCTGCTGCTGCCGGACGCCCCGGTGGTGGTCTGGTGGCCGGTCACCGCCCCGCTGAACCCGGCCGGCGACCCGCTGGGCGCGCTGGCCCAGCGCCGGGTGACCGACACCTACGCCTGCGAGCAGCCGGTGCGGGAGCTCGCGGCCCGCGCCGAGGCCTACACCCCGGGCGACACGGACCTGTCCTGGACCCGGATCACGCCCTGGCGTTCGATGCTGGCCGCGGCTCTGGACCAGGTGACCTGCGAGGTGCAGGGCGTGGAGGTCGAGGGCGAGGAGTTCAACCCGAGCTGCGAGCTGCTGGCCATGTGGCTCGCGGACCGGCTGGGCGTGCCCGTGAAGCGTTCGCTCTCGGGCGGCCCGGGGCTCACCGCGGTCCGGCTGTCGACCGACTGCGGCCCGATCGTGCTGGACCGGGCCGACGGTTCGCTCGCGACGCTGTCCATCCAGGGCCAGCCGAAGCGGGCGGTGGCGCTCAAGCGCCGGGACACCGCGGAGCTGATCGCGGAGGAGCTGCGCCGGCTGGACCCGGACGACACGTACGCGTCGGCCCTGCGGTACGGCATCGAGCGGCTGCGGAGTCCGGCGACGGGGGCGGGCGCCACGAAGGCGTCCTCCGGTGCGCTGGAAGAGGTGTCGCGCGGGCTGACCGAGGCGTCGACCGCGCTCGACGAGGTGTCGCGCGCGCTGGACGAGGCGTCGGGCGGCCCCGGGAAGCCGGCGGCCGGCCCGTCGTCAGCCGGTGAGCCGTCAGCCGGTCCGTCGGCCAAAGGAGCCGCGGGCGCCGCTGTCGGCGGACCGGCTGCGGAAGGTTCCTCCGCGGGCGAAGCGCCGGCGCAGGCACCGCTGAAGAAGGTGGAGGCGAAGTGAGTACGGCACCGCAGTTGGTCGTGCACCGCGACAAGGAGCTGATGGCGCAGGCCGCGGCGGCCCGGCTGATCACCAAGGTGGTGGACGCGCAGGCCTCGCGGGGTTCGGCGTCCGTGGTGCTGACCGGCGGCCGCAACGGCAACGGTCTGCTGGCCGCGCTCGCGGCCGCGCCCGCCCGGGACGCGGTCGACTGGAGCCGGATCGACCTGTGGTGGGGCGACGAGCGGTTCCTGCCGGACGGCGACCCGGAGCGCAATGTCACCCAGGCCCGTGAGGCACTGCTCGACGCGGTGCCGCTGGACCCGAAGCGCGTGCACGCCATGCCCGCGTCCGACGGACCGCACGGCGCCGACGTGGACGCGGCGGCGGCCGCGTACGCCGAGGAGCTGGCCCGTGCCGCGGGTCCGACGGACCACGGCGCGGTGCCGACGTTCGACGTGCTGATGCTGGGTGTCGGCCCGGACACGCATGTGGCGTCCCTCTTCCCGGAGTTGCCCGCGGTGCGGGAGACGGAGCGCACGGTGGTCGGCGTCCACGGGGCGCCCAAGCCGCCGCCGACCCGGGTGACGCTCACCCTCCCGGCGATCCGCGCGGCCCGCGAGGTGTGGCTGCTGGCGGCCGGCGAGGACAAGGCGGAGGCCGCGGCGATCGCCCTGTCGGGCGCGGGCGAGATCCAGGCCCCGGCGGCCGGCGCGTACGGCCGTGCCCGCACCCTGTGGCTGCTGGACGCGGCGGCGGCCTCGCAGCTGCCGCGGACGCTGTATCCGCCGGCTTCCCCGTGAACGCGTGACCGCGTGAACACGCACGGACCCCCGCCTCCCCAGGAGGCGGGGGTCCGTGTGTTTCCGGGTGAGGTGGTGGCCGTTACTTCACCGACCCCGCCATCACCCCCTGGACGAAGTGCCGCTGGAAGGCGAAGAACACGGCCACCGGCACCACCAGGGACAGGAACGCGCCCGGTGCGAGCACGTCGATGTTGCTGCCGAACTGGCGGATCTGCGACTGGAGTTCCACCGTCAGCGGCTGCGAGGAGCTGTCCGCGAACAGCAGCGCCACCAGCATGTCGTTCCAGACCCACAGGAACTGGAAGATGGCCAGGCTGGCGATGGCCGGCCGCCCGACGGGCAGGATCAGCCGGGTGAAGATGCGCCACTCGCTGCCGCCGTCCATACGGGCGGCCTCCAGCATCTCCTTGGGCATCTCGGCGAAGTAGTTCCGCAGCAGGAACACCGCGAACGGCAGTCCGTACGCCACGTGGAACAGCACGACCCCGGGGATGGTGCCGAACAGGCCCAGCTGGCCGAAGAGTTTGGCCACCGGCAGCAGCCCGATCTGCACGGGCACCACCAGCAGGGCGACCACCACGAGGAAGATCGTGTCCCGGCCGGGGAAGTCCAGCCAGGCGAAGGCGTATCCGGCGAGCGCCGCGACGATCACCACCAGCACCGTGGTCGGCACCGAGATCAGCACGGTGTTCCAGAACGCCTGGGTCATCCCCGAGTTCTTCAGCAGGGCCGCGTAGTTGTCGAAGGACAGCTGCCCGGGGCTGGTGAACACCGTCCACCAGCCGCCCTTGGCCGTGTCCTCGGCGGAGCGCATCGAGGACAGGAACAGGCCGGCCAGCGGGGTCATCCACACCAGCCCGATCACGACCAGGAAGGCCTGCACGACCGCGTTGCCCAGGCCGCGCCGGATCGCGTTCATCGCTGGCTCCTTCGGAAGCGGCGGACGTTGAAGGCCATGGCGGGGAGCACCAGCAGCAGGAGCAGCACGCCGAGCGCACTGCCCATCCCCTGGTCGTTGCCGCCGCCGAACGACACCAGCCACATCTGGGTCGCGAGCACGGTCGCGTCCTCCTGCACGGGTCCGGGCGCGATGATGTAGACGAGGTCGAAGACCTTCATCACGTTGATCACCAGGGTCACGAAGACGACGGTGAGCACCGGTGCGAGCAGCGGGACGGTGATCCGGCGGAAGATCTGCCACTCGTTGGCGCCGTCCATCCGCGCCGCCTCCAGCGCGTCCCGCGGCAGCGCGGCGAGGCCGGCGCCGATCAGCACCATCGCGAAGCCGGTCCAGATCCACAGGTAGGCCCCGATGATGGCCGGGGTGACGAGCGCCGGTCCGAGCCAGGAGACGCCCTGGTAGGGGGGCGCGAAGTTCTCGGCGGGCAGTTTCAGCGTGTAGGGGCCGTCGGCCAGGCCGGTGAAGCGGAACGAGCCGTCGCTCCCGGTCGTCGTGCCGGCGACCGTGCGTCCGTCGCGGAGCGCCTCGACCTTCATCCCGGGCAGTCCGCTCTCCCCCTCGTCGACCCGGCCCGGCTCTCCTCCCCCGCCGGGGGTGAAGTCCAGGTACACCACTCCCCCGACCTCGTCGGAGGCCGGCTCGCGGGAGGCCGCCGGGGAGGCGGGTGCCGCCTCCCCGGGCAGGTCCTTGGGTGCCACGCCGACCAGGCCCAGTGCCGCCGTGCCGCCCGGCGACACGTCCGCCCCGGTCACGTACGAGCCGTCCGCCTCCTTGGTCAGGATCCCACCGTCGCCCTCGCGGGCGCGGGCCGTCGGGTAGGAGGAGCTGTCCTTGAAGGCGTCGTGGACCGAGACGACGGCCGCGTTCAGGACGCCCTTGTCCGGGTCCTCGTCGTAGGCGAGCCGGAAGACGATGCCGGCCGCCAGGAAGGACACCGCCATCGGCATGAACAGCAGCAGTTTGAAGGCGGTGGCCCAGCGGATCTTCTCCACCAGCACGGCCAGGATCAGGCCCAGGCCGGTGAGCAGGGTGGGGGCGATGACGACCCAGATCGCGGTGTTCCGGACGGCCTTGAGGGTGACCGGGTCGCGGAACACCTCGAGGTAGTTCTCGCCGCCCACGAACCGGGTGCCGGAGGCGTCGAAGAGGCTGCGTCCGACGGAGAACAGCACCGGGTAGACGACCAGCGCGCCCAGCAGGAGCAGGGCGGGCAGCACGAACAGCACGGCGACGATCCGCCCCCGCCGGCGCAGGCGCCGGCGGTGGGCACGATCGGGGTGCGAAGGAGCCGGAGGGCTCGCCTCTTTCACCAGGGTGGCGGTCATGACCGTCAGTTCCCGTACGCCTTGGCCGCCGCGTTCTCCAGCTCGGCCGCGGTCTTCTTCGGGTCGGACGGGTCACGCAGGAAGTCCTGGAGGATCTTCCACTCGCCCTTGCCCTGGGTGCCGCCGAAGGCCGCCGGGGCCTGGTCCGACATGTCGAAGCGGACCGAGTCGCCGGCCTCGATCAGGGACTGTGCGGTGGCGCGGGTGACGTCGTCGCCGTAGGAGGAGAGGTCCAGCTCCTTGTTCGGGGAGAGGAAGCCGCCGGCCTCGGCCCACACGGCGGCGGCCTCCGGCGTGGCGAGGTACTCGAGGAACGCCATGCCGGCCTCGGCGTTCTTGCCGTCCTTGAGCACCACGGCCGCGTCGCCGCCGCTGACCACCGGGGCCACGCCGTCGCCGACCGGCGGGAACGGGAAGAAGTTCGCGTCGGTGCCGATGTCCTTGCCGAACTGGTCCTTGGCCACGCCGGCCACGAAGTCGCCCTCGTAGACCATGGCGGCGTCCGGCTCGGGTCCGAAGACCTTCTCCACCGAACCGGGGAAGTCGGTGTTCAGGGCTTCCTTCTGGCCGCCCGAGACGAGCTGCTTGTCCTTGAAGAGTTCGCCGAGCGTGGTGAGCGCCTCGACGACCGTCGGGTCGGTCCACTTGATCTCGTGCGCGGCGAGGGCGTCGTACTTCTCGGGCCCGGCCTGGGAGAGGTAGACGTTCTCGAACCAGTCGGTCAGCGTCCAGCCGTCCTGTCCGGCGACCGAGAAGGCGGCGAGGCCGGAGTCGGAGATCGTGCGTCCGTCCTTCAGCATGGCGTCGTAGGTCTTCGGCGGGGTGATGCCCGCCTGCTCCAGGGCCTCGGGGCTGTACCAGACGGTCGACTTGTGGGCGGCCTTGAAGTAGAGGCCGTACAGCGTGCCGTCGACGCTGCCGTAGTTCTGCCAGACCTCGGCGAAGTTCTTCTCCACGGTGCCCTGGACCTTCTTGTCCAGCGGCTTGAGCCAGCCCGCCTCGGCGAACTGCTTCAGCACGCCGACCTGGGGGACCATCACGACGTCGGGGGCGTTGCCGCCCTCGATCTTGCTGCCGACGACGGTGGAGACGTTGTCGCCGGTGGAGACGAACTCCGTCTTGGCGCCGGTCTTCTCGGTGAAGGCGTCGAGCACCTTCTGGAAGTTCTTCTGCTCGCTGCCGGACCAGACTCCGGCGACGGAGACGGTCCGGCCGCCGAGCGCCTTGTCACCGTCACCGCCGCCGGCCGAGACGGGCTCGCCCGCGCCGCAGGCTGTGGCGCCGAGGGCGAGCACGAGGGCGGTGCAGCCGGTGAGCAGGGTGGTACGTCGTCGCATCATCGTTGATGTCCCTTCAGAAGCGTTCGGAAATATTCAGAAGTGCGTTCGGAGGACTTTCGGGTGTGTGCAGTGAGCGGGTCTCAGGAGTCGTCGATCCACCAGGCGGCCGTGGCACCCGGGAGGACTCCGTCCGGGCACGGGCCGCTGGCCAGCAGCGGGGTGCCGGGGACCGGTGCGGGTGCGGGGGCGGTGCCGAAGTTGACGGCGCACACCAGGCCGTCGCCGCGGACGAAGGCCAGGACGTCCGGCTCGGTCTCCAGCCAGCGCAGGGTGCCCTCGCCCAACTGGGGCAGCGTGGAGCGCAGTTGCAGACCGTCGCGGTACAGGTGCCAGAAGGAGCGGGTGTCGGCGAGGGCGCGGTCGGTGGCGTGTTCGGCGAACCACTCGGGCTGCGGCAGCCAGGGGGCGGCGCCCTCGGTGCCGGAGGTGAAGCCGAACGGGGAGGCCTGCCCCGACCAGGGCAGCGGCACCCGGCAGCCGTCGCGGATCCGGGCCCGGCTGCCGGTGCGGCGGAAGATCGGGTCGGTGAGCACGTCGTCGGGGAGGTCGACGACCTCGGGCAGGCCCAGCTCCTCGCCCTGGTAGACGTAGGCGGCGCCGGGCAGCGCCAGCATCAGCAGCGCGGCGGCGCGGGCGCGGGCGGCGCCGAGGCCGCTGCCCTGGGGGGTGGGTTCGCCGTAGCGGGTGACGGTGCGGACCTGGTCGTGGTTGTTGAGGACCCAGGTGACGGTCGATCCGGTGCCGGCGATGTCCTGCATGGCCTCGGAGATGACCTTGCGGAAGGCGTCGGCGTCCCAGGGGGCGCCGAGCAGGTCGAAGAAGAAGGCCTGGTGGAGCTCGTCGGAGCGGACGTAGCGGGCGTGTTCGCGGGCGGTCGGCACGGAGACCTCGCCGACCAGGAGCCGTTCGCGGCCGTCGCGGGCGGTGTACTCCTCGCACACCGCGCGCCAGTGCCGCCACACGTCGTGCACCTCGGGCTGGTTCCAGGCCAGCGGGTTGACCGAGTCCCGGGTGCGGGCGTCGGCCTCCGGGTCCGGGGAGTCGGGCAGTTCCGGGTGCTTGAACAGGCCGGCGGCGACGTCGATGCGGAAGCCGTCGACGCCCCGGTCCAGCCAGAACCGCAGGGTCCGGTCGAAGTCGGCGGCGATCTCGGGGTTGCGCCAGTTCCAGTCCGGCTGTTCGGGCGTGAACATGTGCAGGTACCACTGGCCGGGCCGGCCGTCCGGCTCGGTGACGCGGCTCCAGGCGGGCCCGCCGAACATGGCGTGCCAGTTGTTGGGCGGCTCGGCGCCGTCGGGGCCGCGGCCTTCGGCGAAGTGGAAACGGGCGCGTTCCGGGCTGCCCGGGTCCGCGGCGAGTGCCTCACGGAACCAGGGGTGCTCGCTGGAGCAGTGGTTGGGGACGATGTCCAGCAGCACCTTGACGCCGAGGCGCCGGGCGGCCCCGACCAGCAGGTCGAACTCGGCGAGGTCGCCGAAGACCGGGTCGACGTCCCGGTAGTCGGCCACGTCGTAGCCGTGGTCGTGCTGCGGCGAGGGGTAGAAGGGGCTCAGCCAGATCCCGTCCACGCCGAGCTTCTTCAGGTAGGGCAGGCCCGCCCTGACCCCGGCGAGATCGCCGATGCCGTCACCGGTGCTGTCCAGGAAGCTGCGGACGTACACCTGGTAGATCACTGCGTCGCGCCACCAGCGGTGGGTGTCGATGTGCTCGGAGCTCACCACGTCGACCTGTCTGTGCGTGCGGAGACCCGGGAGTCCCGGGCCGACGGCATCCTCGCCGTTGTGCATGCATGTTAGGTAGGGGTGTCGCGGAGGTGTCAATGAACTGACGCACTTTGTCGGGCAGTCACCACGGATGAACTCATGCTTAACGGGCCATATCGGGCACAGTTGAGACATCCGCGTTACTTAACATGTAACTAGCGGCGTCCTGCTGGGGTACGCGGTTCGGAGAAAGACCTCGACCGGAGGGAGGCCCCGCAGCCGCTCTTCGGGGCACAGCCCCGAGGACGGTCCGGGCCCCGGTCCAGGGGGCCCGGGTGCGCGGGACCCCGGCCGCCGGCTAGCGCGCGGAGACGGCGGCGAGTTCGCGCGCCAGCCGCCGCACCGCCGCGCCGGGCGTCTGCCGCCCGGCCATCGCGTCGTGCACCACCGCCTGCACGACCAGGCTCACCTGGTCGTAGTGCGGGCTCTTGGGGCGCGGGGCGGCGGCGAGCACGCTCTCGCGCAGCGTCGGCAGGTAGGGGAACCGCCGGATCAGTTCCGGGTCGTCGTACAGCGCGGCCCGGACGGGCGGCAGCGCGCCCCGGGTGAGGACCTGGCGCTGGCCGCTCTCGCCGGTGAGGTACGCGATCAGCCGCGCGGCGGAGTCGGGGTGGCGCGCATGGGTGGCGACGGCGAGGTTGGAGCCGCCCAGCACGCTCGTCCCCGGCCCGTCCGGTCCCGGCAGCGGCAGCGCGCCGACCTTCCCGGCGACCGCGGAGTCCTCGGCGGACGCGGCGACGTAGGCGTAGGGCCAGTTGCGCAGGAAGAGCAGCCGGCCGTCCTGGAAGGCCTGCTTGGACTCCTCCTCCTTGTACGTCAGCGCCTCCTCGGGGATCCAGCCCTCGCGGACCCCGCGGGCGAGGAACCCGATGCCCTCGCGGGCCGCCCGGGAGTTCACGGTGACGCGCTCGCCCTCGTCGCCGAGGATGGTGCCGCCCGCCGAGTAGACGGCCTCGGCCGCGTTGACGGTCAGGCCCTCGTAGGGCAGGAACTGGCCCGCGTAGCCGTCGAGGCCGTGCCGCGGGGCGAGGGTCTTCGCGGCCTGTTCCAGTTCGGCCCAGGTGCGCGGAGGCGCCACGCCCTCCGCGTCGAGGACGTCCTTGCGGTACAGCAGCAGGCCGGCGTTGGTCACGTACGGGACGGCGTACAGCCGGTCGTCGTAGGTCGCGGTGTCCACCACGGGCGGCAGGAACGTCTCCAGCGGGAAGCGGTCGCGCGGCAGCGGGCGGATCCAGCCGGCCGCGGCGAACTCCGAGGTCCAGCTGACGTCGATGTTGAGCACGTCGAAGCGGCCGCGGCCGGCGTCGCGCAGCTCGGTGATCATCTGCGCGCGGGTCTCGTCGGCCGAGTCGGGCAGCTCGACGAGGGTGACCTCCTCGCCGGGGTGGGTGCGGTTCCAGCCCTCGAGCAGCGGGCCGAGATAGCCGGTGAGGTCCCCGGCGGTGGCCAGGGTGAGCGGGCCGCGTCCGTCGGCGGGAGCCGCCTGTTCGGCCCGCGCACCGGAGGCCACCCCCACGGTCAGGAGCACGACGAGGACGAGGAGGCCCCTACCCGCGGCATGGATCCACCGCATAGGTTCCTCCCTGTGCACCGGCACCCGGGCACCCTTGCCGGGGTCAGAGGCCATGTATACCTGTTAGGTATGGGCGATACTAGGGCCCGCGACACATTGCGTCGGGTGAGACATCGCGTCGGGCGGGGCGCCCGGCATCGGACGCGTGGCACACGGCACGAAGGACGCGGGGAGGAGAGCACGAGTGCGGCAGTCCCTCCTGGCCCTGCTCGCCCGCGGCCCGGCCCACGGCTACGAGCTCAAGCAGGACCTTGAGCAACTGCTGGGCTCCGCGTACCCTCAGCCGAACGTCGGCCAGATCTACGTCACCCTGGGCCGCCTCGAGAAGTCGGGGCTGATCGAGGGCGAGGACGTCGAGCAGTCCGGCCGCCCCAACAAGAAGGTCTACCACCTCACCGACGCCGGGCGGGAGGCGCTGCGCGCCTGGTTCGAGGAGACCGCGGACGAGCCGCGGGTGCGGGACGAGTTCTTCATGAAGCTGGCCCTCGCACCGCAGAGCGGACTCGCCGACCAGATCGTCCTGATCAACCGGCAGCGGCGCCAGTACCTGAACACCATGCGGCAGTTGTCGAAGCTGGCCGCCGCCGAAGACCGGGACAACCGGGTCGCCCAGCTGCTGATCGAGGGCGCGATGCTGCACCTGCAGGCCGACCTCGACTGGCTGGAGCGGTGCCAGGAAGAGCTGGAGGAGCTGGAGTGAGCGAGAGGACCGCTCCCGTGCTGCGCGCCGAAGGCCTCGTCAAGACGCACCACGGTGAGGGAGCCCCGGCGCACGCGGTGCGCGGGGTCGACCTGCGGGTGACGCGCGGCGAGTTCGTGGCGGTGACCGGGCCGTCCGGCGCCGGCAAGTCGACCCTGCTGCATCTGCTCGGCGGGCTCCAGCGGCCCGACTCCGGCAGCATCTGGCTGGACGGCGAGCGCACCGACGGCTACAGCGAGGCACGCTGGGCGGTGAAGCGCCGGAAGCGCATCGGGATCGTCTTCCAGTTCTTCAACCTCGTCTCCGACCTGTCGGTCGCCGACAACGTGGAACTGCCCGCCCTGCTCGCCGGGACGCCGCCGCGAAAGGCCCGCGCCGAGCGGGAGGGGCTGCTGGCCGAGCTGGGCCTGACGGGCAAGGAGCGGAGCATGCCGGGCGAGCTGTCCGGCGGTGAGCAGCAGCGGGTCGCGCTGGCCCGTGCCCTGGTCAACCATCCGCCGCTGCTGCTCGCCGACGAACCCGCGGGCAGCCTGGACAGCAAGGGCACCCGCGAGGTGATGCGGCTGCTGTCCCGCTTCCACCGGCGCGGCCAGACGATCCTGCTGGTCACCCATGACGCCCGGCTGGCGAGCGCAGCCGACCGGGTGATCAGTTTCTTCGACGGGCGGATCGCCGACGACGCGGAACTCGACGGAGCACCCTCGCCCGGCCGGGGCATCTCCGGGGTGCTGGAGCTCAGGGACTGACATGCGGATGTACGGCGGTCCGGGCGTCCGGCACGAGCGAAGGGGCTGACGCCGGTGCGAGCGACCCTGCGCTGGGCGCACTCCGATCTGCGCACGCACCGCGGTGAGGCACTGTTCCTGGTCCTCGCCACCGCGGGTGTCGTCGCCTCCCTGCTGCTGGCCACGGCCCTGTTCGGGTACGCGACCAACCCCTGGCAGCGGATCTTCACCCAGGCGCGCGGCGCCCACGTCACGCTGCACACCACCGCCCCGGCCGACGCCGCGAAGCTGGCCGGCCTGGACGGTGTGGAGTCCGTCGCCGGCCCCTACCCCACCGCCGCCGTCACCCTCGCCGCCCGCGGCAGCCGTGCCTCCGCCGAACTGCGCGGCACCGCCGAACAGCCCGGCACCGGCCGCCCGCTGATCACCTCGGGGCGCTGGCTGGACCCCGGCGCCCCCGACGGCGTGGTCCTGGAGAGCAGCCTCGCCCGTGCCCTGCTGACCACGCCGGGCGACACCCTCACCGTGCCCGGCACCGCGCGGACCCTGACCGTGGTGGGCGTGGCCGACAGCGCCGAGCCGCGCTACCGGCCGGGGGAACAGCCCGGCCTGGTGTGGGCGCTGCCGTCGGCCGTGGCCGACCCCGACGGGCAGGTGACCGGGCTGCGGCTGACCGACCCCGCCGACACCGGGTACGCGGTGCAGCGGGCGGTGACGGTCCTGGGCGCGGGCGCCATCGGCGAGGTCTCCACCTGGCAGCAGGCACGGGCCGAGGCGCAGGGCGACAACCGGCTGCTCGGCCAGGTGCTGGGGCTGTTCGGTCTGGGCGCGCTGGCCGCCGCCGGGTTCGCCGTGCACGGGGCGATCAGCACCCGGATCCGGGGTCATCTGCGGGACATCTCCGTCCTCAAGGCGATCGGTTTCACTCCGGGGCAGGTCGTCCGCGTCTTCCTGCTCCAGCATCTCGGCTACGCCCTGCTGGGTGCCGTGGCCGCCGCCGCGCTGACCGAGGCGCTGGGCAGCGGCATACCGGGGCGGCTCGGGGAGGCGGTCGGCGTGTGGCAGGGGCTGCCCGGGCACACCCTGGCGCTGTTCGTGGTGCCCGTGGGGGCGGTGCTGTTCATCGGTGCCACCACCGGGCTCGCGGCGTGGCGGGCGGGCCGGGTGCCGCCGGTGCCGGTGCCGAGGCCGGCGGCGCCCGAGGCGGGCGGGCTGACGGGCGTGGCGCGGCGGGCGCTCGGGGCGCGGGTGCCGCCCGCACTGGTCCTCGGCTGGCACAAGGCGTTCACCCGCCGCCCGCGTGCGCTGGGCACGGTGGCCAGGCTGACCCTGCCGCTGCTGCTGATCGTGGTGGCGCTGAGCGCGTGGACCACCATCGACCGCTTCCAGAGCAGCCCGGAGCGGATGGGGCTGCCCACCGCGCTCAGCGTCCGTGCGGACCCCTCGCTCGGTGACGGGGAGGCCCGCGCCCTGCTGGAGCGCGATCCGCAGGTCGCCGCCGCCCACCCGGGCGTCGAGGTGGCCGCCCTGGTGCCCGGCCAGACCGCCACGATCGCCCTGCGCGGCTACGGCACCCACCGGGAGCCGTACCCGTTCGCCCTGGCCGAGGGCCGGGCGGCGCACGGACCCGACGAGGCGGTGGCCGGGCAGGGGCTGCTCGACCTGCTGCACGTCCAGGTCGGCGACTGGGTACGCATGACCGTCGGCGACCGGCCGCAGATCCTGCACATCGTCGGCCGCAGCATCGAGACCGAGAACGCCGGCCGGACCATCTCCACCTCGCTCGACACCCTCCGCGGCAACGACCCCGATCTGCGGCCGACCCTCTACCAGCTCCAGCTGGACCCCGGCGCGGACCCGCGGACCGTCGCCGACCGGCTGACCGGGGCCGGGGGCGGCCTGCTCGACGTGCACACCGTGGCCAACCCGGCCGACGGGCTCTCCCCGTTGCGCGCGGTCGTCCTCGGTCTGATCGCCGTACTCGCCCTGATCGGGCTGGTCGAACTGCTCACCGCGATCGGCGGCACGGTCCGCGAGGGCGAACGGGACCTGCTCGCGCTCAAGGCCATCGGGCTCTCCCCGCGGCAGATCACCGCGATCACGGTCACGGCCACCGCCGGTACGGCACTGGCCGCCGTGCTCGTCGCCCTGGCCCTGGGGCTGCCGCTGGCGCACTGGCTGATCGACGAACAGGGAAGGTCGAGCGGCATCGGCGCCGGTATCGCCCGGGGGCCCTCCCCCGCGCTCCTGCTGCTGCTCGGCGCCGCCGCGGTGCTGGGCGCCGCCGTCCTCGCCGCCCTCCCTGCCGCCCGCGCGGCCCGGCGCCGCCTCGCGGACACGCTGAGCGCGGTGGCCTGACCGGCCCGCGCCGGGACGCCCCGGCCGTCAGCCTCCGCGGGGGTGACGCCCCGGCGGGTTCCACGGGAGGCGGACGGCGCTCCGCCCTCCGCCTCCCGCAACCGTGCTCACCGCCGGCCGCGCAGCTCCCGGTAGGTGGCGACCAGGGCCTGGGTGGAGGCGTCCAGGCCCGGCACGCCGGCGCCCTCGGTGAGCGCGGGCTCGACGCGCCGGGCGAGCACCTTGCCCAGCTCGACACCCCACTGGTCGAAGGAGTCGATGTCCCAGATCGCGCCCTGTACGAACACCTTGTGCTCGTACAGGGCGACGAGCTGGCCGAGGACGGACGGCGTCAGCTCACGCGCGAGGATCGTGGTCGTGGGGTGGTCGCCCTTGAAGGTCTTGTGCGGCACCAGCTCCTCGGGCACGCCCTCGGCGCGCACCTCGTCCGGCGTCTTGCCGAAGGCCAGGGCCTGCGTCTGGGCGAAGAAGTTGGCCATCAGCAGGTCGTGCTGCGCCTTGAGGTCCTCACTCAGCTCGGCGACCGGCTCGGCGAAGCCGATGAAGTCCGCCGGGATCAGCTTCGTCCCCTGGTGGATCAGCTGGTAGTAGGCGTGCTGCCCGTTGGTGCCGGGCGTGCCCCAGACGACGGGCCCGGTCTGCCAGCGGACCTCGCGCCCGTCCCGGCCGACGTACTTGCCGTTGGACTCCATGTCGAGCTGCTGGAGATAGGCGGTGAACTTCGACAGGTAGTGCGAGTACGGCAGCACCGCGTGCGACTGGGCGCCCAGGAAGTTGCCGTACCAGACGCCCAACAGGCCCAGCAGGAGCGGCACGTTGGACTCCGCGGGAGCCGTCCGGAAGTGCTCGTCGACGAGACGGAACCCGTCGAGCATCTCCCGGAAGCGGTCCGGGCCGATGGCGATCATCAGGGACAGGCCGATCGCCGAGTCGTACGAGTAGCGCCCGCCGACCCAGTCCCAGAACTCGAACATGTTGGCCGTGTCGATGCCGAAGTCGGCGACCTTCTCCGCGTTCGTCGACAGGGCGACGAAGTGCTGGGCGACGGCGGCCTCTTCACCGCCCAGCGCGTTCAGCAGCCAGGTCCGCGCGGAGGTGGCGTTGGTGACCGTCTCGATGGTGGTGAAGGTCTTGGACGCGATGATGAACAGCGTCTCGGCCGGGTCCAGGTCGCGGAGGGCCTCGTGCAGGTCGGCGCCGTCCACGTTGGACACGAAGCGGACCGTGAGGTCCCGGTCGGTGTAGGCGCGCAGCGCCTCGTACGCCATCGCGGGGCCGAGGTCCGAGCCGCCGATGCCGACGTTGACCACGGTGCGGATGCGCTTGCCGGTGTGGCCGGTCCACTCCCCGGAGCGGACCCGGTCGGCGAAGGCGGCCATCTTGTCGAGGACCTCGTGCACCCCCGGTACGACGTTCTCCCCGTCGACCTCGATCACCGCGTCCCGCGGCGCCCGGAGCGCGGTGTGCAGCACGGCCCGGTCCTCGGTGGTGTTGATCCGCTCACCGCGGACCATGGCGTCGCGCAGTCCGAACACATCGGTGGCCGAGGCCAGTTCACGCAACAGCCGGAGGGTCTCGTCGGTGACGAGGTGCTTGGAGTAGTCGATGTACAGATCACCGACTCGGAGGGTGTACGCGGTGCCGCGGTCGGGATCGGCAGCGAACACCTCGCGCAACCGCACGTCCCCGAGCTCCTCCCGGTGCTTGGCCAGTGCGGTCCACTCGGGGATCTGGTCGAGCCTGGTACGGCCGTCTGCGTTCATCTCGGACTCAGCCTTCTTCCTTGCTGCCTGTGCTGCGTATCCGCCCCGCTGCCGGATCCAACCTAATGGATCAGCGGTGGGCATGGCCTGTCGTGCCTCCGCCGTGGGGCACGACAACAGATACGGCCGTCCGGCCTCCGGGTATCAACACGGCGACGGGCGGGACGGCGAACAGGGCTGCGGGCAGGGGGAAGAAGCCGACCGCGAACGGCCCGGCCGACCGTCGGTGCGACTGCGGCGACTACTGCAACCGGGCGACTACTGCAATCGGGCGGCTACCGCAACTGCTAGATCTCGCCCCGCAGTTTGGCGAGCGCCTCGGCGAGGATCGCCTCACCGTCCGCGTCGCTGCGCCGCTCGCGCACATAGGCGAGGTGCGTCTTGTACGGCTCGGTACGGGGCGGGTCCGGGGGGTTCTCACGGTCCTGACCGGCCGGAAAGCCGCAGCGGGGGCAGTCCCAGGTATCGGGCACCTGCGCGTCGCTCGCGAAGCTCGGCTGGGTCTCGTGCCCGTTGGAGCACCAGAAGGAGATGCGCAGCCGCGGCGCGGACTCGCCGCGCTCGGCCTCGCCCATCGGCCCCGCCCCGACCCGGCTTCCCCGGATCGCGTTGCCACTTGCCACGGTCGTAACTCCCTGCGTGATGGTGCGGCGAAGCGAGTCGGCGTTCCGCTTCGCTGCGAGCGCCTCAGTCTACGTAAGGCCCAACGCGCGTCCAGTCATTGGAGTTACCGCTTCCCCATCCAGACGCAAGCCCCATGATAGGCCGCGCTGTGCTGCGCGTACCGGACATGGGGCCTTACGCGGGGAATGCGTACCCGATGCGTACGGATTGTTCTCCCGGGTCAGCTGGTCGTCTTCATCATGATGCCCAGCACGATGATGCACGCGACCCAGAGCAGGCCCACCACGAGGGTGATCCGGTCGAGGTTGCGCTCGGCGACCGAGGAGCCGCCGACGGAGGACTGCATGCCGCCACCGAACATGTCGGAGAGGCCTCCGCCCTTTCCCTTGTGCATCAGCACCAGCAGCATCAGCAACAGGCTGAAGACGATCAGGGCGATCGAGAACCCCAGAACCACGGCTGGACCAACTTCCTCGGATTCGGATGAACGACGCGGGGTCCAGTACAGGACTGGACCCCGCAAGGGTACGACGGATCGCCGCTAGCGCATACTCACTGCCCGGCTCACTGGTCGCGGAACCGGATGATCTTGACGAACTCGTCCGCGTCCAGCGAGGCACCGCCGACGAGGGCGCCGTCGATGTCGGCCTGCGCCATGATCTCGGCGACGTTGCCGGACTTGACCGAGCCGCCGTACTGGATGCGGACCTGGTCGGCGACGTCCTGCGAGTACAGCTCGGCGAGCTTGCCGCGGATGGCGGCGCAGACCTCCTGGGCGTCCCCGGCGCCGCAGACCTTGCCGGTGCCGATGGCCCAGACGGGCTCGTAGGCGATCACGACGGACTCGGCCTGCTCGGCGGGGAGGTCCTTCAGACCGCCCTCGACCTGGGCGAGGGTGTGGGCGACGTGGTTGCCGGCCTCGCGGACGGACAGTTCCTCGCCGACGCACAGGATCGGGGTGATGCCGTGCTTGTACGCGGCCTTGACCTTGGCGTTCACGACGTCGTCGGTCTCGTCGTGGTACTGCCTGCGCTCGGAGTGGCCGACGGCCACGTACGTGCACTTCAGCTTGGACAGCATCGGGCCGGAGATCTCGCCGGTGTAGGCGCCGCCGTCGTGCGCCGAGATGTCCTGGGCGCCGTACTTGATCTTCAGCTTGTCACCGTCGACGAGGGTCTGGACGGAGCGCAGGTCGGTGAAGGGCGGCAGGACGGCGACCTCGACGGCCTCGTAGTCCGTGTCGGCCAGGGCGAAGGCGAGCTTCTGGACGTGGGCGATGGCCTCGAGGTGGTTGAGGTTCATCTTCCAGTTGCCCGCCATCAGCGGCGTGCGGCCTTTTTCAGCAGCGGTCATTGAGGGTCAGTCCTCCAGTGCGGCGAGGCCGGGGAGCGTCTTGCCCTCGAGGTATTCGAGGGAGGCGCCGCCTCCGGTCGAGATGTGGCCGAATGCCTTTTCGTCGAAGCCCAGGATGCGGACGGCCGCGGCGGAGTCGCCGCCGCCGACCACGGTGTAGCCCGGGGAGTCGAGAAGGGCCTGGGCGACCGCCTTGGTGCCCTCGGCGTAGTCGGGGTGCTCGAAGACGCCCATGGGGCCGTTCCAGAAGACGGTGGCCGCGTCGGCGAGCTTCGAGGCGTACAGGGTGCGGGTCTCGGGACCGATGTCCAGACCCTGCCGGTCGGCCGGGATGGCGTCCGCGGCGACGGTGGCGGGATGGGCCGGAGCCTTGGTCTTCAGGTCCGGGAACCCCTCGGCGACCAGTGTGTCGACCGGCAGCACCAGCTCCACGCCGTTCCTCTCGGCGCGTTCCAGGTACTCGGTGACGGCGGGCAGCTGGTCCTCCTGGAGCAGCGACGTGCCGATCTCGTAGCCCTTGGCCTTGAGGAAGGTGTACGCCATGCCGCCGCCGATGAGGATGCGGTCGGCCTTGCCGAGCAGTTCGTCGATGACGGCGAGCTTGTCGGAGACCTTGGCGCCGCCGAGGGCCACCACATAGGGCCTCTTGACGTCGTCGGTGAGCTTCTTCAGGACGCCGACCTCGGTGGCGATGAGGAAGCCCGCGGCGTGCGGCAGACGCGCCGGGAGGTCGTACACGGACGCGTGCTTGCGGTGCACCGCGCCGAAGCCGTCGCCCACGTAGAGGTCGGCGAGCGCGGCGAGCCGGTCGGCGAAGGCCCCGCGCTCGGCGTCGTCCTTGGCGGTCTCGCCGGCGTTGAAGCGCAGGTTCTCGAGGACCGCGACCTGTCCGTCGGCGAGGCCCGCGACGGTGGCGGTGGCGGAGTCGCCGACCGTGTCCGTCGCGAACGCCACGTCGGCGCCGAGGAGTTCACCCAGGCGCGCGGCGGCCGGGGCGAGCGAGAAGGCGGGGTCCGGGGCGCCCTTGGGGCGGCCCAGGTGCGAGGCGACGACCACGCGGGCGCCCGCGTCGGCGAGGGCCTTGACGGTGGGCAGCACGGCGCGGATGCGGCCGTCGTCGGTGATGGCGGTGCCGTCCAGCGGCACGTTGAGGTCGGCGCGGACGAAGACCCGCTTGCCCGCGACCCCTTCGGAGAGGAGTACGTCGATCGTCTTCATGAGGGGACTCCTGGAGAAGAGCTGAAGAGAGCTCGTGTTCGCTCGTGATCGCTCGTGATCGGAAGAGGTCGACCGCTCCGATACGCGCGTCAGGGCTCGGACAGCGCTGTGGCGCGCCGGCCGAGCCCTGCACTCATATCAGGCGGTCTGCTCCACGATCAGAGCTGGTCGCCGACGAAGACCGTGAGGTCGACGAGGCGGTTGGAGTAGCCCCACTCGTTGTCGTACCAGCCGATGATCTTCACGCTCTTGCCGTCCTGGACCATGGTCAGGGACGAGTCGAACGTGCAGGACGCCGGGGCGTTGACGATGTCGGAGGAGACGATCGGGTCCTCGGTGTACTCGAGGAGGCCCTTGAGCTCGCCCTCCGCGGCCTTCTGGAAGGCGGCGTTGACCTCTTCCTTGGTGACCTCGCGGCCGAGCTCGACGACCAGGTCGGTGACCGAGCCGGTCGGGACCGGGACGCGCATCGCGATGCCGTCCAGCTTGCCCTCGAGCTGCGGCAGCACCAGGGCGGTGGCCTTGGCGGCACCGGTGGTCGTCGGGATGATGTTCTCGGCGGCGGCACGGGCGCGGCGCAGGTCCTTGTGCGGGAAGTCCAGGATGCGCTGGTCGTTCGTGTACGCGTGCACCGTCGTCATCAGGCCCTTGACGATGCCGAAGCTCTCGTCGAGCACCTTCGCCATCGGCGCCACACAGTTGGTGGTGCAGGAGGCGTTGGAGATGACGTGGTGGTTCGCCGGGTCGTACTTGTCCTGGTTGACGCCCATCACGATGGTGACGTCCTCATCCTTGGCCGGAGCCGAGATGATGACCTTCTTGGCGCCGCCGGCGATGTGCTTCTCGGCATCCGCCTTCTTGGTGAAGATGCCGGTCGACTCGATGACGACGTCGACGCCCAGCTCGCCCCACGGGATGTCCGCGGGGTTGCGCTCCGAGAGCACCTTGATCGTCTTGCCGTCCACGGTGATCGTGTCGGCGGTGTGGGAGACCTCCTGCTTGAGGCGCCCCAGGATGGTGTCGTACTTCAGCAGGTGGGCAGTGGTCGCGGTGTCACCCAGGTCATTGACCGCCACGATCTCGATGTCTGCGCCCTGCTCGAGCAATGCGCGGAAGTAGTTCCGACCGATGCGGCCAAACCCGTTGATGCCTACGCGGATCGTCACGAACCGATCTCCTCGTTGGTGCGCCGGCTCAAGTCGCCGGCGAGCTGTATGGGATGTCCCCGACCACCCCCGACCCTACCTCTCCGGGACCCCGGTCGTGACATTGAGTCGATGCATACCCGGCACGACGCCCATTACCCACCAGTAAGGCATGGACCGCCCAGTCCGATGCGCCTTGTCGGGCCTCCCATCGGGCCCCGCGGCCCCTTCCGGCTCGACCGGAAACCTCCGGTCCCCCTTGACGGACGGCGACGGCCGTGCACACTGCCGTCGCCGTCCGGCCACAGGTGGGTCAGGGGTCAGCCGACGAGGTTGTCGGCGAGCTCCTCGCCGATGTTGGCCTCCGTGCCCGGGATGCCGAGGTCGGCGGCGCGCTTGTCGGCCATGGCGAGCAGCCGGCGGATCCGCCCGGCGACGGCGTCCTTGGTCAGCGGCGGGTCGGCGAGCGCGCCCAGCTCCTCCAGGGAGGCCTGCTTGTGCTCCATGCGCAGCCGGCCGGCCGCGGCGAGGTGCTCCGGGACGTCGTCGGCGAGGATCTCCAGGGCGCGCTGCACCCGGGCACCGGCGGCGACGGCCGCACGGGCCGAGCGGCGCAGGTTGGCGTCGTCGAAGTTCGCCAGCCGGTTCGCCGTGGCGCGCACCTCGCGGCGCATCCGGCGCTCCTCCCAGGCCAGCACCGAGTCGTGGGCGCCGAGCCGGGTGAGCAGGGCACCGATCGCGTCGCCGTCACGGACGACGACCCGGTCCACACCGCGCACCTCGCGGGCCTTGGCGCCGATCGACAGCCGGCGGGCGGCGCCGACCAGGGCGAGCGCCGCCTCGGGGCCGGGGCAGGTCACCTCCAGGGAGGAGGAGCGGCCCGGCTCGGTGAGGGAGCCGTGCGCCAGGAAGGCCCCGCGCCAGGCCGCCTCGGCGTCGCAGGTGGCCCCCGAGACCACCTGCGGGGGCAGGCCTCGGATCGGGCGGCCCCGGCCGTCCACCAGGCCGGTCTGGCGGGCCAGTTGGTCGCCGCCCGCGACCACCCGGACGACATAGCGCGAGCCGCGGCGCAGCCCGCCCGGTGCCATCACGATCAGTTCGGAGCTGTGGCCGAAGATCTCCAGGACGTCCCGCTTGAGGCGGCGGGCGGCCATCGCCGTGTCCAGCTCCGCCTCGATCACGATGCGCCCGCTCACCAGGTGAAGGCCGCCGGCGAACCGCAGCATGGCGGAGACCTCCGCCTTCCTGCAGCAGGTCCGGGTGACGGGGAGCCGGGAAACCTCGTCCTTCACCGCTGCCGTCATCGCCATGGGCCGATCCTTCCATGCATCCGAAAAATACGGTCGTACGCGGCGGCCAACAGCTCCGGGTCGTGCCTGGGGCTTCCGTCGGGCCGGGCCACCGGCGCCAACTCGACCGCGGCACCGCCGAACCCCTTCGCGGCCTCGGTCAGCACATCGCGGTCGGGTACGGCGGCCTCGTCGGCCAGCACCACGTCCAGGGCGAGTTTAGGGGCGTGTCGTCCCAAAACCTCCAAATGACGCTGCGGGGAGAAGCCCTCGGTTTCTCCGGGCTGCGGGGCGAGGTTCAGGGAGAGTACCCGGCGTGCCCGCGTCTCGACGAGCGCCTCCAGCAGTTCGGGCACCAGGAGGTGCGGGATGACCGAGGAGAACCAGGAACCGGGACCGAGCACCACCCAGTCGGCGTCGAGGACCGCCGCGACCGCCTCGGGGACGGCGGGCGGGTCGTTCGGCACGAGGTGCACGGACTGCACCTCGCCGGGGGTGAGGGCGACGGTCGCCTGGCCCCGGACGGTCTCCACGGCGTCCGGACGCTCGGGGTCGTGCCCCTTGACCAGCGCCTGGAGCTCCAGTGGCACGGCGGACATGGGCAGCACCCGCCCGTGCGCGCCGAGCAGCCGGCCGACCAGGTCCAGGGCCTGGACGTGGTCGCCGAGCTGCTCCCACAGGGCGACGATCAGCAGGTTGCCGACCGCGTGCTCGTGCAGGTCGCCCTTGGACTGGAAGCGGTGCTGGATGACCCGGGCCCAGGTCTGGCCCCAGTCGTCGTCGCCGCACAGCGCGGCCAGCGCCTTGCGCAGATCGCCGGGCGGCAGCACACCCAGTTCGTCGCGCAGCCGTCCGCTGGATCCGCCGTCGTCGGCCACGGTGACGACGGCGGTGAGGTCGCCGGTGATCCGGCGCAGCGCGGCGAGCGAGGCGGACAGCCCCATGCCGCCGCCGAGGGCCACCACCTTGGGCTGGGCGCCCCGGCGTCGCGGCTTGGCCCCGCGGGCCTCGACCGGCCGGCCGGCGCGCCCTTCGGGCTGCGCCCGGCGCAGTCGGTGCAGCCGCGGAGTACGTGCGGTCATTCCCGGCCCATGTCCCGGTGGACGACCACCGTCTCCACGCCCTCCGCGGCGAGGCGGGCGGCGAGCTTCTCCGACATGGCGACCGAGCGGTGCTTGCCGCCGGTGCAGCCGACGGCGATGGTCACATAGCGCTTGCCCTCACGGCGGTAGCCCGCGGCGATCAGCCGCAGCAGTTCGGTGTACCGGTCGAGGAACTCCTTGGCGCCGGGCTGGTTGAAGACGTACGCGGCCACCTCCTCGTGCCGGCCGGTGAAGGGGCGCAGCTCGGGGACCCAGTGCGGGTTGGGCAGGAACCGCATGTCCACCACCAGGTCGGCGTCGACCGGGAGGCCGTACTTGAAGCCGAAGGACATCACGGTGGCCCGCAGCTCGGGCTCCTCGTCACCGGCGAACTGGGCGTCCATCTTGGCGCGCAGCTCGTGCACGTTGAGACTGGAGGTGTCGATCACCAGGTCGGCGTCGCCGCGCAGTTCGCGCAGCAGTTCCCGCTCGGCGGCGATGCCGTCGACGATGCGGCCGTCGCCCTGGAGGGGGTGCGGGCGGCGCACCGACTCGAAGCGGCGCACCAGGGCTTCCTCGGAGGACTCCAGGAAAACGATCCGCCGGGTGACGCCCCGGGTGTCGAGGTCGGCGAGCGACTCGCGGAGGTTGTCGAAGAAGCGCCGGCCGCGGACGTCGACGACGACCGCGATCCGGGCCACATTGCCCTGGGAGCGGGCTCCGAGCTCCACCATGGTGGGGATCAGCGCGGGCGGGAGGTTGTCGACGACGAACCAGCCCAGGTCCTCCAGACACTTCGCGGCCGTGGAACGGCCGGCCCCGGACATGCCGGAGATGATCACCAGCTCGGGGATCGCCGTCTCGGCGGCCCCGGCCTTTTCCTTGCCCGTATTCACCTGTGCTCCGTCGTCCTGGTGCGTCTCGTCGTGTGTGCCCCGGCCCGCGTCCTGTGCCGCGTCCTGGGGTGTGCCGTGGGTTGTCTCGTGGCCTGTGTTCCGGCGTGTCTCGTGCTCGGTCATCTCTCCAGCCCCCGTCGGTCGTCCGGGGCGCCCGCGGACACGGGCTCCCCGGGGGAACCCGGTGTCTTCCCGGGTTCTTCCACGTCATCCATGATCTCGCCCGTCGCCGTGTTCACGGCGGGGGCGGCCGGGGCCGCCCCGGCGAGGGCCTCGGCGATCACCTCGGCCGTTTTGCGACCTATACCAGGAACTTCACGAATCTGCTCGATCGTCGCCGAGCGAAGCTTCTTCACCGACCCGAAGTGCTTGATCAGTGCCTGCTTGCGGGTGTCCCCGAGGCCCGGCACATCGTCCAGCGGACCGGAGCGGAAGCGTTTGGCCCGCTTGACGCGCTGATAGCCGATGGCGAAGCGGTGGGCCTCGTCGCGGACCCGCTGGAGCAGGTAGAGGCCCTCACTGGTGCGGGGCAGCACCACCGGGTCGTCGTCGTCCGGCAGCCACACCTCCTCCAGCCGCTTGGCGAGGCCGCACACGGCGATGTCGTCGATGCCGAGCTCGTCCAGGGCCCTGCGGGCCGCCGCCACCTGGGGGGCGCCGCCGTCGACGACCACGAGCTGGGGCGGGTAGGCGAAGCGCTTGGGGCGGCCGTCGTCCTCGGTGAGCGTGTTCGCGGACGGTTCACCGGGGCCGCCGACGGGGGCACCGTCCACTCCGTCGGTCACGCCGTCGCTCACCCCGGTGCCGTCGCTCGCCCCGGTGCCGGCGGTCCACTCGCCGGTCCTCTCCTTGTCGGCGAGGTAGCGCCGGAAGCGGCGGGTGATCACCTCGTGCAGGGAGCGGACGTCGTCCTGTCCGGCGAAGCTCTTGATCTGGAAGCGGCGGTACTCGCTCTTGCGGGCCAGCCCGTCCTCGAAGACGACCATGGAGGCCACGACGTCGTCGCCCTGGAGGTGCGAGACGTCGTAGCACTCGATCCGCAGCGGGGCGCTGTCCAGGCCGAGGGCGTCGGCGATCTCCTCCAGCGCGCGCGAGCGCGTGGTGAGGTCGGAGGCGCGCCTGGTCTTGTGCAGGGCGAGAGCCTGCTGGGCGTTGCGCTGCACGGTCTCCATCAGGGCCCGCTTGTCCCCGCGCTGCGGGATCCGCAGGGAGACGCCCGACCCGCGCCGCCCGGTGAGCCACTCCTGGACCGGCTCCACCGGGTCGGGCAGCGCGGGGACCAGGACCTCCCTCGGCACGGCGTCGCCGGTCTCCTCGCCGTACAGCTGCTGCAGGGCGTGCTCCACGAGGGCGCCGGTGGTGATCTCCTCCACCTTGTCGGTGACCCAGCCGCGCTGGCCGCGCACGCGTCCGCCGCGGACGTGGAAGATCTGGACGGCCGCCTCCAGCTCGTCCTCGGCGACCGCGATCAGGTCGGCGTCGGTCGCGTCGGCGAGCACGACGGCGCTCTTCTCCATGGCCTTCCTCAGGGCGCCGATGTCGTCACGCAGCCGGGCGGCCCGCTCGTACTCCATGTCCTCGGCCGCCTCGGTCATCCGCTGCTCCAGGCGGCGCAGATGGGTGCCGGTGCGGCCGGCCATGAAGTCGCAGAACTCCTCGGCGAGCTCGCGGTGCTCCTCGGCGGAGACCCGGTCCACACAGGGCGCCGAGCACTTGCCGATGTAGCCGAGCAGACAGGGGCGTCCGGTGCGGGCGGCGTTCTTGAACACACCGGCCGAGCAGGTGCGCACCGGGAAGACCCGCAGCAGCAGGTCGACGGTGTCGCGGATCGCCCACGCGTGCCCGTACGGCCCGAAGTACCTGACGCCCTTCTTCTTGTGACCCCGCATCACCTGCACGCGCGGGAACTCCTCGTTCATCGTCACCGCGAGGTACGGGTAGCTCTTGTCGTCGCGGTACTTGACGTTGAACCGGGGGTCGTACTCCTTGATCCAGGAGTACTCCAGCTGGAGCGCCTCGACCTCCGTGGACACCACCGTCCACTCCACGGAGGCGGCCGTGGTGACCATGGTGCGGGTGCGCGGGTGGAGTCCGGCGAGGTCCTGGAAGTAGTTCGCCAGGCGCTGGCGCAGGCTCTTCGCCTTTCCGACGTAGATCACCCGGCGGTGCTCGTCGCGGAACCGGTAGACCCCCGGCGAGTCGGGGATCTCACCCGGTTTGGGGCGGTAGCTGGAGGGGTCGGCCATGTCTCACACCCTACTGGCGGGGACCGACACCGCGGCGGGGCGGCGGAACCACCGGCCGGGCCCCGCTCCGGAAGGTTACGGCCGCCGGGAAGCGGGAAGGTGGGAGGTCCGGCCTGATGGCAGGCCGCAGGACGGGAAGCGGACCCGGTCACGAGTCGGAGGCTGGTCAAATGCGGCAGACACGACGGACACAGGTCGAAAAACGACGGCTGCCGGCCCGCGCGCGCCGGGACGCGGACGAGACGGCCGCCCTTCTCGACTCCTTCGACCGGTTCAGCCCCTTCGACGCGTTCGGCCCCTTCGACCCGCGCGATCCCGCCATCGTGCGCGCCAAGCGCCTGCGCGCGCGCCGTGCGGACGACCACGGGCGAACCGGCCGCTCCTAGGGAGCTCAGCCGCGGTAGAGACGCAGTTCAGGGGCCGTACCGACCTTCGGGTCCGGTACGGCCCCTGAGCTGTGTGCCACTCATGTACACACCGTGCGGGTGCGCCTCCGTCGGGCGTCAGGTGTTGTCGGGACTTGGTCAACACGCTTTAATACGGGGAACTCGGGGCCCTGAACGACGGCGTACGGATTTGAACCCTCCCCCCAGCTGAAGCAGGGGGATTCCTGGCTCAGGAAGCCCCACAGGTCAGCGACCTGCGAGGTCCTACTCCCTCAGCGCCAGCCGGGACGGAACCTGCCCGGTTTGTTGAGCAAAGCTCAGGTGTGCCGTCCTGGTTCCCGATCGGCACGGTATGCGCGCTTGGTTCTCGCAACGCATGGCAGGCACTTTACCCGATCACGGGGGCGGACCCGGGGTGCCCCGAGCGAACGGTCTGACCAGCCGTTGTGGACATTCAGAGAAAGGCCCCTGCATGCCGCACGCCACACCGCACACGGACACCGTCACCGCGGAACTGGACTCGGTCCTGCGCGGCGGGCCCTTCCATGTCGCCCTGCGGGCCGCGATAGCCGCCCGCGGACTGCCGCTGCAGCGTGTGCAGCACCATCTGTCGCGCCACGGCGTGAAGGTGGGCGTCACCAGCCTCAGTTACTGGCAGCAGGGCGCCCGCCGCCCGCAGCGCCCCGAATCGCTGCGCGCCGTACGGGCCCTGGAGGAGATCCTGCAGTTGCCGGAGGAGTCGCTGATCCGCCTGCTCGCGGATTCCGGCGATCAGGCGCCGGACCGCGGCCCGGCGGGCCGCTCCTACCGCTCGCTGGTGGAGGCCTCGGGCGTCCTGGCGGGACTGCTGGCCGAACTCGGCGTCACCCGGGACAGCGGGCTGCACACTCTGGCCCACCACGAGCGGGTCCTGATCGGGGCACACCGCGAGCTCGCGGAGCGCGAGTCGCACCACATCGTGCGCGCCCACCGGGACGGCGTCGACCGCTTCGTGGCCGTCCACCACGGCGATCCCGGTTCCGCGCCGGCCCGGATGACCGTGCACGCCCTGGAGAACTGCCGCACCGGCCGGATCCGCCTGCAGCAGGACACCGGCGTGCTCGCGGCCGAACTGCTCTTCGACACCCGGCTGCGCTCCGGTGACACGTTCCTCTTCCGCTACGCCGTCGAGGACGGCACGGCCGGCGTCTCCCGTGAGTACGTGCACGGGGCGGACTCCCCCGGCGGCCAGTACGCGCTCCAGGTGTGCTTCGACGCCCGGGCGCTGCCCGCGCGCTGCCACCGGTTCGCCCAGCACTCCGCGGCGGCACCGCGCGGCGGTCACCAGGAGCTGGCGGTGAGCGGCCTGCACCGTTCGGTGCACCTGGTCGAACCGCGACTACGGTCGGGGTACGTGGGGATCGGCTGGGACTGGGACTGAGGCCGGACGGGGGCCGGAGCGGCCGGCTCGGTCAGGCCTGCGGGCCGGCGATGATCGTGCCGTTCCGCACTTCCACGGAGAGCGGTGTCAGCGGCGCCACCGCGGGCTCGCGCAGCACCTTGCCAGTGGTGGCGTCGAACTCGCTGCCGTGACAGGGGCAGATCAGCTTCGTCCCCTCCAGCTTGCCGACGGCGCAGCTCGCGTGCGTGCAGACGGTGCTGTAGGCCGTGAAGGAGTCGTCCGCGCCCCGGCTGACGACGACGTTGTGGTCCCGGAACAGCTTGGTGCTCCCCGGGGCGATCTCGCTCTCCGCGCCGAGCTCGACGGGCTCGGTCGGCGGCGCGAGCCTCTCCTCGGGGGCCCCGCAGGCGGTGAGGCCGAGTCCGGCGACGGACGTGAGGGCCACGCCTCTGAGAACGGTACGACGGCTCGCGGCGGGTCGGCCGGACATGGGAACTCCACTGGTCGGACGGTTGTACGAGGCCGACCATACCGGGGGCGGTCGTTCCGGTTTCCGGGTGGGGAGCGGGTGGGCCACCAGGCGGGCGGGCTCCTATCGCTGGACGTAAACGCTTGCGCAAGCGTTTACGTCCACCGCCGGATGGGATACCTTCCTCGTCACGGCGCCGCGGGGACGGCAGTCGGCAGTCGGCACACGAAAGGAAGCGGGCGATGGCGACCATGACGGACGTGGCGCGGAGCGCCGGTGTCTCGGTCGCGACCGTCTCGCACGTCCTGAACGGCACCCGGCCGGTGCTCCCGCACACGCGCCAGGCGGTCCTGGACGCCGTGGAGGAGCTCGGCTACACCCCGAACACCCTGGCCCGCTCGCTGGTCACCTCCCGCACCCGCTCGATCGGGCTCGCGGTGTCGGCGATCAGCAACCCGTACTTCACCGAGATCCTCCAGGGGATCGAGGCGGCTGCCCTGGAGCGCGGCTACAGCCTGCTCATCGCCGACCCGCACGACGACCCGGAGCACGAGCGCAAGGTCGTCCAGCTGCTGCACGAGCGCCGGGTGGAAGGCCTGATCGTCGCGCCTTCCGCGCATCCGCGCGAACTCCTCGCCTACCTCGGGCGCCACCGGGTGCCGGCCGTGTTCCTCGACCGGGTGGTCGAGGACCCGGAGGGCGGCGGTCCGCGCTTCGACCAGGTCTGCGCCGAGAGCGCGCAGCCCGTGGCCCGCCTGGTCACGCACCTCGCCGGGCTCGGCCACCGCCGGATCGCCCTGGTGGCGGGGCTGCCGGGGCTCAGCACCACGTCCGAGCGGATCACCGGGTACCGGCACGGTCTCGCGGACGCGGGGCTGCCGTTCGACGAGCGGCTCCTGGTGCACGGCGACTCCGAGTCGGCCGGCGCCGAACGGGCCGCCGGTGCCCTGCTGTCCCTCGGCGCTCCCCCGACCGCGCTGGTCACCGCCAACAACGCCATGACCATCGGCACGCTGCGCGCCCTGCGCGCCCACGGCCTCTCGGTGCCCGAGGACATCGCGCTGTGCTGCTTCGACGACTTCGCCTGGGCGGACCTGTTCTCGCCCCGGCTGACCGCGATCGCCCAGCCCGGCAAGGAGATCGGCGCCCGGGCCGTCCAGGTGCTCCTGGACCGTCTCGCCGCGCCGGACCGACCCGCGCGGACGGTACGGCTCGCCTGCACCTTCGTGCACCGCACCTCCTGCGGCTGCCCGGACCGGCCGGAGCAGCACGCCCGGCCCCCGCAGCCGCCGCAAACACAGCGGCCCGGGCAGAAGACCCGGCAGCCCGAGAACCAGCAGCCCGAGAAAGGGAACCCCTCGTGATCGTCGTAGCCGGTGAGGCACTGATCGACCTGGTACCGCGGGGCGCGGGCGCGCTCGCGGCACTGACGCCGGCACTCGGCGGCGGCCCCTTCAACACGGCGGTGGCGCTGGGCCGCCTCGGCTCCCCCGCCGCGTTCTGCTCCCGGGTGTCCCGCGACGCCTTCGGCGAGGCTCTGCTGGGCCGGCTGCGCGAGACCGGTGTGGCGGTCTCGGCGGTGCAGCGGGGCGACGAACCGACGACGCTCGCCGTCGCCACGGTCGGCGCGGACGGCTCCGCGGTCTACTCGTTCTACGTGGAGGGGACCGCGGACCGGCTGTTCACGGCACCCCGGGTGTTGCCGCCCGGCACCCGCGCGGTGTCCTTCGGCACCTGCTCGCTCGTGCTGGAGCCGGGGGCGAGCGCGTACGAGGAGCTGATGCGCGCCGCTCACGCGCGCGGCGTGTTCACGACGCTGGATCCCAACATCCGGCCGGGGCTGATTCCGGACGCCGACGCCTACCGGGCCCGGTTCGAGAGGTGGCTGCCGTCGGTGTCGCTGCTGAAGCTGTCGGAGGAGGACGCCCGGTGGCTCGGCGGCACCCCCGAGGAGTGGCTGGCGGCCGGTCCGGCGGCGGTCGTGGTCACCCGGGGCGGTGACGGGCTGACCGCCTTCACCCGGGACGGCGGTGAGCACTCCGTGCCGGGTGAGCCGGTCGAGGTGGTGGACACGATCGGCGCGGGCGACACGGTCAACGCGGCGCTGCTGCACGGCCTGGCGACCCGGGACGCGCTCGGTGAGCGGGAGATGTCCGCTCTGGGCGCGGACGGATGGGGGGGCGTGCTCGGTTTCGCGGCCCGCGCGGCGGCGATCACCTGCTCACGCGCGGGCGCGGAACCCCCGTACGCCCACGAGCTGGCGGGCTGAGCGCACTGCCCGAGCCGTCGGGCCGAGCCTTCGCGCGGTGCCCCGCGGGACGCTCCCGCGGGGCACCGCGCGGGAGCGTCCCGCGGGATCAGGCCTTGGCCGCCCGGGGCGTCGCCTTGGCGCCGGTCTTGGCGGTCGCCGCGGTCTTGCGGGTGGTGGCCTGGGCGGCGGCCGTCTTCTTCGCCGCGGTCTTCGCCGCCGTCTTGCGGGGGGCGGGCACCGAGGCGGCGTCGCTGATCCGGTTCGCTCCCAGGACGTCGCGGAGGAACTTGCCGGTGTGGCTGGTCGAGACGGCCGCGACCTGCTCGGGGGTGCCCTCCGCGACGACCAGGCCGCCACCGGCGCCGCCCTCGGGGCCCATGTCGACGACCCAGTCGGCGGTCTTGATCACGTCGAGGTTGTGCTCGATGACGATGACCGTGTTGCCCTTGTCGACCAGACCGGAGAGGACCGCCAGCAGCTTGCTGATGTCCTCGAAGTGCAGGCCCGTGGTCGGCTCGTCCAGGACGTAGACCGTGCGGCCGGTGGAGCGCTTCTGCAGCTCGCTCGCGAGCTTGACCCGCTGTGCCTCACCGCCGGACAGGGTGGTGGCGGCCTGGCCGAGCCG
Organism: Streptomyces sp. GDS52; assembly: GCF_052246875.1. Taxonomy (NCBI): domain Bacteria; kingdom Bacillati; phylum Actinomycetota; class Actinomycetes; order Kitasatosporales; family Streptomycetaceae; genus Streptomyces; species Streptomyces sp. GDS52. The sequence goes on along the minus strand of NZ_CM125966.1, from coordinate 5,660,819 downwards.
GACGTACCCGAGACCGACGTCGTGGAGCGTCTTCATGTGGCGGGAGATCGCCGGGACGGCCTCGAAGAAGTGCATGGCCTCTTCGATCGGCATGTTCAGGACGTCGGCGACGGACTTGCCCTTGTAGTGGACCTCCAGGGTCTCCCGGTTGTAGCGGGCGCCGTGGCAGACCTCGCACGGGACGTACACGTCCGGGAGGAAGTTCATCTCGATCTTGATGGTGCCGTCGCCCGCGCAGTTCTCGCAGCGCCCGCCCTTGACGTTGAAGGAGAAGCGGCCGGGCAGGTAGCCGCGGACCTTGGCCTCGGCCGTCTCGGCGAACAGCTTGCGGACGTGGTCGAAGACACCGGTGTACGTGGCCGGGTTGGAGCGCGGGGTGCGGCCGATGGGCGACTGGTCGACGTGCACGACCTTGTCGACGAGGTCGTCGCCGTCCACCCGCGTGTGCCGGCCGGGGACGCTGCGGGCGCCGTTCAGCTCGCGGGCCAGGTGGGTGTACAGGATGTCGTTGACCAGGGTGGACTTGCCGGAGCCGGAGACTCCGGTGACCGCGGTGAAGACCCCCAGGGGGAAGGACACGTCGATGTCCCGCAGGTTGTTCTCGCGGGCGCCGTGCACCGTGAGCCGGCGTGCCGGGTCCTGCGGGCGGCGGACCTCCGGCAGCGGGATGGCCTTCTTGCCGGACAGGTACTGGCCGGTCTGCGACTCCGCGTTGTCCAGCAGTTCCTTCAGTGCGCCGCTGTGCACGACCCTGCCGCCGTGCTCGCCGGCTCCCGGACCGATGTCGACGATCCAGTCGGCGACCTTGATGGTGTCCTCGTCGTGCTCGACGACGATGAGCGTGTTGCCCATGTCGCGCAGCCTGACCAGGGTCTCGATCAGCCGGTGGTTGTCGCGCTGGTGCAGGCCGATGGACGGCTCGTCGAGGACGTACAGGACGCCCACCAGGCCGGAGCCGATCTGGGTGGCCAGGCGGATGCGTTGGGCCTCGCCGCCGGAGAGCGTGCCCGCGGCGCGGTTCAGCGAGAGGTAGTCGAGGCCGACGTCGACCAGGAAGCGCAGCCGCTCGTTGACCTCCTTCAGCACGCGCTCGGCGATCTTCTTGTCGCGGGCGGTGAGCTTGAGGGCGCCGAGGAAGTCCGCGCACTCGCTGATCGACATGGCCGAGACCTCGGCGATCGACTTCTCCATGACGGTGACGGCGAGAACGATGGGCTTGAGGCGGGTGCCCGCGCAGGAGGGGCAGGCCACCTCGCGCATGTAGCCCTCGAAGCGCTCGCGGCTGGCGTCGCTCTCGGCCTCGCTGTGCCGGCGCTTGACGAAGGGGACGGCGCCCTCGAAGGCCGTCGTGTACCGGCGCTCCCTCCCGTACCGGTTGCGGTAGCGGACCTCGACCTGGGTCTTGTGGCCGTTGAGCAGGGCCTTCTTCGCGCGCTGCGGCAGACCGGCGAAGGGGATGTCCGTGCGGAAGCCCAGCGCCTCGGCGAGGGCGCCGATCAGACGGGCGAAGTAGTCCTTGGTGTGGCCGTGCGACCAGGGGTGGATGGCGCCCTCGTCGAGGCTCTTCTCCTCGTCGGGGACGATCAGCTCCGGGTCGACCTCCATGCGCGTGCCGATGCCGGTGCACTCGGGGCAGGCGCCGAAGGGCGAGTTGAAGGAGAAGGAGCGGGGCTCCAGCTCCTCGAAGGACAGGTCGTCGTACGGGCAGTACAGGTGCTCGGAGAACATGCGCTCGCGCTCGGGGTCGTCCTCCGGGAGGTCGACGAAGTCGAGCACGACCATGCCGCCGGACAGGCCGAGCGCGGTCTCGACGGAGTCGGTGAGCCGGCGCTTGGCGCTGTCCTTCACCGTGAGGCGGTCGACGACCACCTCGATGGTGTGCTTCTCCTGCTTCTTCAGCGTGGGCGGCCGGGAGAGCTGGACGGTCTCGCCGTCCACCCGCGCGCGGGAGTAGCCCTTGGTCTGGAGGTCGGCGAAGAGGTCGACGAACTCGCCCTTGCGCTCGCGCACCAGCGGGGAGAGCACCTGGAACCGGCTGCCCTCCGGCAGCTCCAGCACCCGGTCGACGATGGCCTGCGGCGACTGGCGCGAGATGGGCCGGGCGCACTCGGGGCAGTGCGGCTTGCCGATGCGCGCGAAGAGCAGCCGCAGGTAGTCGTAGACCTCGGTGATGGTGCCGACCGTGGAGCGCGGGTTGCGCGAGGTCGACTTCTGGTCGATGGAGACCGCCGGGGACAGGCCCTCGATGAAGTCGACGTCCGGCTTGTCCATCTGGCCGAGGAACTGCCGGGCGTACGAGGAGAGCGACTCCACGTAGCGCCGCTGGCCCTCGGCGAAGATCGTGTCGAAGGCCAGCGAGGACTTGCCCGACCCCGACAGGCCCGTGAAGACGATGAGCGAGTCGCGGGGGAGGTCGAGCGAGACGTTCTTCAGGTTGTGCTCGCGCGCTCCACGGACGATGAGACGGTCGGCCACGCCGGTCCGCACCTTTCTTGAGAGAAGTGACAGGGGCGGGACCCCCGTGCTTTCTCACACTAGGGCGAGCCACTGACAACGCCGGTCGGATTCACGGGTTGACAACAATCCCCGGCTCTCCAGCATGCCCGACGCCGGATACGAGTTTATAGCACGTGTATTCGATTTCCGGCCTTTCTGCGCCGCCTTCACCCGAAGGTGTGACGGGACTAGGGTCGATCCCATGACCGATCACGCTCATGACCTGGCATCCGTCCATGACGCGACCGAGCGGCTGCTCGACGCGGTCGGCACCCTGGACAACGCCGCTGTGACCCAGTCGTCACGGCTTCCCGGCTGGACACGTGGCCATGTGCTGGCCCACCTGGCCCGCAACGCGGACGCCCTCGTGAACGTCCTGGAGGGGCGTCCGATGTACGCCTCCGCCGAGGCCCGGGAGGCCGACATCGAGCGGGACGCCCCGCGCCCCCTCGACGTCCAGCTCGCGGACGTGCGGGAGACCGGGGCCCGCTTCCAGGAGGTGGGCGCGGCGCCTGCGGACTGGTCACGCACCGTGGCACTGCGCAACGGGGTCACGGACCGGGCGGCCCGGGTACCGTTCCGGCGCCTGATCGAGGTGGAGCTCCACCACGTGGACCTCGGCATCGGCTACGAGCTGGAGGATCTTTCGGCGGAGTTCACCGAACGGGAGATCCGCTTCCTGGTGGCACGGTTCAAGGGCCACCGGGACGTGCCCACGACGCGGCTGACCACCGATGACGGCCGGACCTGGACCACCGGCGGCGGGGCGCCGGACGGCCCGGTCGAGGTCGAGGTGGAGGGCCCGGCCGCCGACCTGCTCGGCTGGCTCGCCGGACGCCGCGACGGTTCCGGACTGACGGTGAAGAACGGCACGCTGCCCGCCCTTCCTCCGCTATAGGCTGACCGTCATGACCTACAGCGGGCAGGTGACGGTCGGCGGGCCGGCCGATGTGCACGAACTCAAGGACCTGATGATCACCAAGGTCGCGGTCGGGCCCATGGACAACAACGCCTATCTCCTGCGTTGCCGGGCCACCGACGAGCAGCTGCTGATCGACGCGGCCAACGACGCGGACACCCTGCTGGGCTCGATCGGTGACGACGGCATCGCGTCCGTCGTCACCACCCACCGGCACGGCGACCACTGGCAGGCGCTCGCCCGGGTCGTGGCGGCCACCGGCGCGCGCACCCACGCGGGCCGGGACGACGCCGAGGGCATCCCGGTGCCGACGGACGTCCTGGTCGACGACGGCGACACGATCCGGGTGGGGCGGGTGGAGCTCACCGCGCGCCATCTCGTCGGTCACACGCCCGGCTCGATCGCCCTCGTCTACGACGATCCGCACGGGCATCCCCATGTGTTCACGGGGGACTGCCTGTTCCCGGGCGGTGTGGGCAACACCCACCAGGATCCGAAGGCGTTCGCCAGCCTGATCCACGACGTGGAGACCAAGATCTTCGACGTGCTCCCGGACGAGACCTGGGTCTACCCCGGACACGGCGACGACACCACGCTGGGCGCGGAACGTCCGCAGCTGCCGGAGTGGCGCGCCCGGGGCTGGTGAGCGCCCCCGGGCGCGCGGCGGACGCCGGTACGGGTTGCGCGGGGCCGGCGCGGGTGAGGCACGCCCTCCGGGCGATCGGGGCTCTTACGCCTGCGCCCTGCCCGGGCCGGCCAGCGCCGCGATGCGCTCCACGGCGAACGCATAGCCCTGCACCCCGCACCCCGCGATGACCCCGTCGGCCCGCAGCGAGACGTAGGAGTGGTGCCGGAAGGACTCGCGCCGGTGGATGTTGGAGATGTGGACCTCCACCACGGGCAGGCCGTCACAGGTGTTGAGGGCGTCGAGGATCGCGACGGAGGTGTGCGAGTAGGCACCGGGGTTGATCACGATGCCGCAGTGGTTCAGCCGCGCCTCGTGGATCCAGTCCACCAGCTGGCCCTCGTGGTTGGACTGCCGCAGATCCACCGTGCCCCCGTGCCTGCCCGCCGCCTCGGCGCACAGCGCCTCGACGTCGGTGAGCGTCTCGGAGCCGTAGATCTCCGGCTGACGCTGCCCGAGCAGGTTCAGATTGGGGCCGTTGAGAATCATGATCGGGGCGTCGGCCAGGTTGCGGGGCACAGTTCCTCCGGTCCGTTCGAAAGGTTCACCATGCGGGGGCATGGAGCCGGTCGCAACGGCCGGTTGCCACCGGAACGTTGCTCGGACCGGTCTATCACGGTGCTCCGAGCGTGTGCCGGGCCCCGGGGGCGGACGGAACCGCTTCCGGGCGGGGTGCGCCCGCGCGGGTGCCGCGGGGCGCACGCCCGCCCGGAGGCGGTTCTGCGATCGGTGTCACGGGTTGAGCGCCAGTTCGAGATAGGCGGCGAGGATCACCAGGTGCACCCCGCCCTGGAGCGGTGTGGCCCGGCCGGGGCGTACGGTCAGGGCGCCGACCATCACGGTCAGGGCGAGCAGCACCATATGCGTGTTGCCGAGGCCCAGAACGAGCGGACCGGAGAGCCAGAAGGACGCGATCGCGACCGCGGGGATGCTCAGTCCGATACTGGCCATCGCCGAACCGAGTGCGAGGTTGACGCTGGTCTGCACGCGGTTGCGCTGCGCGGCCCGCACGGCCGCGATGGTCTCGGGAAGCAGGACCAACAGCGCGATGATCACACCGACGACGGCGTGGGGCAGCCCGGCAGCCGATACACCGGACTCGATGGCGGGCGAGACTCCTTTGGCCAGGCCGACCACCCCGACCAGGGCCAGGCCGAGCAGTCCGAGGCTGATCAGCGCGGTGCGGTTGGAGGGCGCGTCGGCGTGCTCGTCCTCGTCCTCGACCTTCGTGACCGGCATGCCCTGCCTGCCCAGCTTCTGTACGGGCAGGAAGTAGTCACGATGTCGAACGGTCTGGGTGGCGACGAACAAGCCGTAGAGGATCAGTGAGGTGACCGCGGCGAAGGTGAGTTGCACCGCGGAGAACTCCGGCCCGGGCTTGCTGGTGGTGAACGTCGGCAGCACGAGGGTGAGTCCCGCCAGCGTCGCCACGGTGGCGAGCGCCGCGCCGGCGCCTTCCGGGTTGAAGACGGCCGTGCCGTGGCGCAGTGAGCCGACCAGAAGACTCAGGCCGAGGATGCCGTTACAGGTGATCATCACGGCTGCGAAGACGGTGTCCCTGGCCAGGGACGCGGTCTCGGGCCCCCCGTCGATCATCAAGGTGACGATCAGCGCGACCTCGATGATCGTGACGGCGACCGCGAGGACCAGTGAACCGAAGGGTTCACCGACCCGGTGGGCCACCACCTCCGCGTGGTGCACGGCGGCCAGCACCGCTGCCGCCAGCACGACGACCGCCACGGCGACGACCGCTCCGGGCAGTTCGCGTCCCCAGGTGAACAGCAGGAGCACCACGGCGAGCACCGGCATGACGGTCGTCCACCGGCTCGTCAGCCCTTTGACCCACCTGTTCATGAAGCGAGGCTCTCGGAAAGGGATGAGCGCCGCACTCCGGTCTCTCCGAGCTCTGACGACCCGCTCCTCGCATCGGCCGCTTTGACGTTCCTTGTCGTACTGGGGTGGTCGTTGTCGCGCATGATCTCCTCTACAGCTGGAGGAATGGTCGGTGACGGGCGGCAGCGAGTGGGGCCGCGTTCCCTTCCGCTGAGGTTTCCTGTCGTGATCCGGCGGGAGACAGGCAGACACCGGGAGCGGTGCTCGGCTGTGGGCCGTGCCCCGCTCCCGGAAATTTCCTGTCCGGTCACGGACTGGGTCAGACGTCGATGCTGCTCTTGTCGGCGGAGCCCTCGGCCTGGGCCTGCTTCCTGGAGGCCCGCAGGCTGGTGATCGTGGTGACGACCAGGACGGAGACGATCACGCCCAGCGACACCGGGATGCTGATCACGGGGACGTGTACCCCGGACTCGTGCAGCGCGTGCAGCACCAGCTTCACACCGATGAAGCCGAGGATGATCGACAGGCCGTAGGCCAGGTGGACCAGCTTGCTCAGCAGGCCGCCGAGGAGGAAGTACAGCTGCCTGAGGCCCATCAGGGCGAACGCGTTCGCGGTGAAGACGATGTACGGGTCCTGGGTCAGGCCGAAGATCGCAGGGATCGAGTCGAGCGCGAAGAGCACGTCGGTGGTACCGATGGCGAGCATCACGACCAGCATCGGGGTCATGACCCGCTTGCCGTTCTGCTCGATCCACAGCTTGGTGCCGTGGTACCGGTCGGCCACGCCGAACCGGCGCTCGGCGGCCTTGAGGAGCTTGTTCTCCTCGAACTCCTCCTCCTCTTCGGGAGCGCGGGCCTCCTTGATGAGCTTCCACGCGGTCCAGATGAGGAAGGCGCCGAAGATGTAGAAGATCCACGAGAAGTTGGCGATGATCGCGGCGCCCGCGGCGATGAAGCCGGCCCGCAGTACCAGGGCTATGAGCACACCGACGAGGAGCACCCGTTGCTGGTACTGCGAGGGCACCGCGAATTTCGTCATGATCAGGACGAAGACGAAGAGGTTGTCGACGCTCAGCGACTTCTCGGTGATGAAGCCGGCGAAGAACTCACCGGCGGGCTGGCCGCCGCCGAAGACCAGCAGGCCGAGCCCGAAGATCACGGCCAGGACGATCCAGACGATGGTCCAGATCCCGGCTTCCTTGATCGATACGTCGTGCGGCTTGCGGCCGATGAAGAAATCGACCGAGATGAGGGCGGCAAGGCCCACGATGGTCAGGACCCACAGGGTCAGGGAAACATCCACTACGCCTCCGGCAGATACGTCTCACGGCAAAAGTCAGCGTCGTCGCTGCCGGAGGTCTCTTCCACCCGGGCTCCGGCACTCGAAAGCAGCACCGGACAACACCTCGGGCCGACGCCCCGGGATCAGGCCTGATCCGTATTGACGAGGTCGCCGCACAGGCAGGGAGTACTCCCCTCCGTGCGGAAAACCTTACCCTCATGACCAAGGATTGGTAAAGAGGTGGGTAAAAGAAAGACCAAAGCGCCAGATAGGACGTGGTGCCATGAAAACTCGTCCCAAAGGGCGGGACACGCCCGGCCGACCGGACCGGGGCGCGGTCACGGCCCCCAGGCGCGGCGGGCCTCGGCGACCAGGGTGAGCACCTGCTGGAGGATCTGGCTGCCGGGCGGCACCAGTGGGGGCTCGTACGTCCAGGCGTGCCCGACCCAGGGGTCGGCCAGGTGGCTGTCGGCGACCGGGGTCAGCCGCAGCAGCGCACGCCACAGCGGGTCGAGCAGCGGGCCGTAGCCGGCGGACTCCTCGCGGTCGGCCACCATCATCAGGTGGACGCCGACGGACGGGCCCTCGTCGGCGAGGTACCGCAGCTGGTTCACGGCACGGTCGTCGAAGCCGTGCGGGAAGTCGTTGACGATCAGCAGTTGCTGGGAGGTGTCGAAGCCGGGCGGCAGCGAGTCGGCCGCTCCCCCGCGCAGTGCCATCTGCACCAGGTCGACCCGCTGGGTGAGCCGGCTCAGGACCTCCGCGACGCCCGCGGCGCCCTGGGCGGGCGGGGCCGCCAGTACACCCGCCCGCGTCAGCGGTGCCAGCGGCTGCGCTCCCGATCCGGCCGCATCGATGACGTGCACGGTGAACTCGCCCGCCGGATGGACGGCGAGCAGCCTGGCCGCGTGGGACACGGCCGTCTCCACGGCGAGGCGTCGCATGTCATGGGGGTCGGTGAACGACCCGTCCGGCGCGTCGGCCCGTCCGCTGTCGATCCACAGACCGCGTTCCAGCGGCAGCCGGAGCAGCATCGGGATGCGGAGGCGGTCGGCCTCGGGCAGCCGGAGGTCGCCCAGGCGCAGCGCCATGGGGATCTCCATCGGCACCCGGTAGGCGTGCCAGACGGGGTTGTCCCAGCGCGCGTAGGCCGGCGGGAGCGCGGGTTCGACCACGTCGGCCTCGGCGACGAGCTGGGCGAGGTCCCGGTCGAAGGCCTCCCTCGCCTGGTCGACGAGCTGGTCCTGCCGTGCCCTGGCCGCCTCGCGCGCTGCGTCGCCCTGGCTCCCGATCCGGCTGCGCGGGTCGGCCAGGACCTGTTCCAGTTCCTTGTCCATGCGTGACTCGGCGAAGTCGACGGCGCTGCGGTAGGCGGCGGTGGTGCGGGCCAGGTCCTCGAACATGCCCCAGACCTGGTTGTAGAGGCGCTCGTCCATGGACCAGCCGGTCGCGTCACCGGCGACGGGCCGGGCGGGCTGTCCCGGCCGGGCCGGGGGCGCGGCCGGCGGGGGCGGCGGCGGAGCGGTGTTCCGCCGGCGGGGGTGGCTGTAGTCGATCGGGCCGCCGGTGGTCGCGGTGGACGGGTCGGCGGCTCCCCCGGGGTACGCCGGCTGCGGTCCGTCCTGTCCCGGCGGACCGGCCGGCCGGCCGCCGTACGCGGGCGGCGCGGGGTCGGGGGTGTCCTGTGGTGCGGTGCCGGCGCCCTGGTCGGGGCGGTGGGCCGGGGCGGCCGTCTGCCGGGGACGGTCGCCGTCGGACGGACGGGACGGGGGTGCCTGCACGGAGCGGGCGAGGCCCCGCGCGACCGCTTCGTCGATGTCGCCCGCGAGCTGCCGCGCCTGGGGCAGGCCCTGGTCGGTGAAGAGTTCGGCCAGGCCCCCGGCGTAGCCCTGTCCGACCGCACGGACCTTCCAGGCGCCCTGGCGCCGGTAGAGCTCCAGGGCGACGACGGCCGACTCGGCGTCCAGGCCGGTGACGGTGTAGCTGGCCGCTTCGGTGCCGTCCAGCCCGGTGACCGCGACGAAGGGGGCGGCGACGGCGCCGAAGCGGGCGGGGCCCCGGCTGTCGGCCGCGGCGGGCAGGGCGAGCAGCACGCTGACGCGGTGCACCGTGTCCGCCAGCGCGTCCAGGTCCACCGCGAGCCGGTGGTCGGCCGCGGCCTGCCGCGACACCTCCAGGCCGGGCCGGGTGGGCGCGCCCGGGTGGGCCACCCATTCCACTCCGTGGATCCGGCCGGTCTCGTCGCCGAGCGCGGCCGCGGTCACGATCGGCGTACCGGCCGAGACCCGGATCTCGAGACGGGACTGGGAGAGCGGGTGGTTCTGCCCCCGCACCAGCTCAGCCGTCATTGCCCTCGTCCCCCTGTGTCCCGTGGTGCGGTGTCGCGTGCGGTGCCGGTCAGAGCACCGGCAGGATCGACGGCATCAGGTCCTGGAAGGTGCGGCCGTTGGCCGGGTTGCCGAGGGCCGTCATCGTCCAGCCCGTGCCCGAGCGGTGCACCTTCGCCATGAGCTGGGCCGTGTAGGCGCCGCCGCCGGCCAGCGTGTAGCGGGCCAGTTCCTGGCCGTTGGTCTCGTCGACGAGCCGGCAGAACGCGTTCTGCACCTCCTGGAAGGTCTGGCCCGTGAAGGAGTTCACGGTGAAGACGATCTGGTCGATGTGGACCGGGACACGGGACAGGTCGACGAGGATGGCCTCGTCGTCGCCGCCCTGGCCGACGCCGCCGACGAGGTTGTCGCCGGTGTGGCGCACGGAGCCGTCGTCGCTCACCAGGTGGCGGAAGAAGACGACGTCGACCGGCTGCTTGTCGGCGAACAGAACGGCGGAGGCGTCCAGGTCGATCTCCCGGGTACGCGAGCCGAACAGGCCGCGGCGGGGGGCCGCCTGCCAGCCGAGACCCATGCGGACCGCGGTCAGGCTGCCGCCGTCGTTCTTCTGCAGGCTGATGGCCTGACCCTTGGTCATGTTGACGGTCACGCGCTGATTCCCCTCTCGGACTTCCCCTGTTGCCGCGGAACCGCGGTTGCCCAGAACCCTACGCAGGGGCACTGACGGTGATGTACCCCGGTCCGCACTTTGTGTCGGTCTTGCAACACAGTCCGTACGGGGCGGAGAACCGCACGGGCCCGGCGCCGGCGTGCGGCGCCGTCAGGACAGGCCGGCCTCCCGCATCTGGCGCAGTTCCTTCTTCATCTCGGAGACCTCGTCGCGCAGCCGGGCCGCGATCTCGAACTGGAGGTCGGCGGCGGCTGCCCGCATCCGCGAGGTCAGCTCCTCGATCTGTTCGGCGAGTTCGGCCGCGGGGCGGTCGGTGGGCACCGGCTCGGCGCCCTTGACCCCGCCCTTCGTGCTCTTCGTGCCCTTGGCGGCCTTGCCGAGCGCGGGCACGGGCGCCTTGGCCGCGCCACCGTCCTTCTTGGTCTTGCGGTAGCCGGAGTCGAGCAGCTGCTCGGTGTCGATGTCCTCGCGGGCGATCTGCGCGACGATGTCGTTGATCTTCTTGCGGAGCGGCTGGGGGTCGATGCCGTTGGCCTGGTTGTAGGCGACCTGCTTCTCCCGGCGGCGGTTGGTCTCGTCGATGGCCCTCTCCATCGCTGGGGTGATCTTGTCGGCGTACATGTGGACCTGGCCGGAGACGTTGCGCGCGGCCCGGCCGATGGTCTGGATCAGGGAGGTGCCGGAGCGCAGGAAGCCCTCCTTGTCGGCGTCGAGGATCGCCACCAGGGACACCTCGGGCAGGTCGAGGCCCTCCCGCAGCAGGTTGATGCCGACGAGGACGTCGTACTCGCCGCTGCGCAGCTCCCGCAGCAGCTCGACCCGGCGCAGGGTGTCGACGTCGCTGTGGAGATAGCGCACCTGGATGCCGAGTTCGAGGAAGTAGTCGGTGAGGTCCTCGGCCATCTTCTTGGTGAGCGTGGTGACCAGGACGCGTTCGTCCTTCTCCACGCGCGCGCGGATCTCGTGCACCAGGTCGTCGATCTGGCCCTCGGTGGGCTTGACGACGACCTCCGGGTCGACCAGGCCGGTGGGGCGGATGATCTGCTCGACGAATCCGTCCGAGCGGGAGAGCTCGTACGGGCCGGGGGTGGCCGACAGGTACACCGCCTGGTCGATGCGCTCCTGGAACTCCTCCCACTTCAGCGGGCGGTTGTCCAGGGCGGAGGGGAGCCGGAAGCCGTGGTCGACGAGGGTGCGCTTGCGTGAGGCGTCCCCCTCGTACATGGCGCCGATCTGCGGCACGGTGACATGCGACTCGTCGATGACCAGGAGGAAGTCCTCCGGGAAGTAGTCCATCAGGGTGTTCGGCGGGGAGCCGGGCAGGCGTCCGTCGAAATGCATCGAGTAGTTCTCGACGCCGGAGCAGCTGCCGATCTGGCGGAGCATCTCGAGGTCGTAGGTGGTGCGCATCCGCAGACGCTGGGCCTCCAGGAGCTTGCCCTGCTTCTCCAGCTCGGCCAGGCGCCCGGTGAGCTCCTTCTCGATGTCGTTCACGGCCCGCTCCATGCGTTCGGGGCCGGCGACGTAGTGGGAGGCGGGGAAGACGTACAGCTGCTGGTCGTCGCTGATGATCTCGCCGGTGACCGGGTGGAGCGTGGAGAGCGCCTCGATCTCGTCGCCGAACATCTCGATGCGGACGGCGAGCTCCTCGTAGACCGGGAAGATCTCGACGGTGTCGCCGCGGACGCGGAAGGTGCCGCGGGTGAAGGCCAGGTCGTTGCGTGTGTACTGGATGTCCACGAAGCGGCGCAGCAGCTCGTCCCGGTCGAACTCCTCGCCGACGCGGAGCGGCACCATGCGGTCGACGTACTCCTGCGGGGTGCCGAGGCCGTAGATGCAGGAGACGGAGGCGACCACGACGACGTCGCGGCGGGTGAGCAGGGAGTTGGTCGCGGAGTGGCGCAGCCGCTCGACCTCCTCGTTGATCGAGGAGTCCTTCTCGATGTAGGTGTCCGACTGCGGGACGTACGCCTCGGGCTGGTAGTAGTCGTAGTACGAGACGAAGTACTCGACCGCGTTGTTCGGCAGCAGTTCGCGGAACTCGTTGGCCAGCTGGGCGGCCAGCGTCTTGTTCGGTGCCATCACCAGGGTGGGGCGCTGGAGCTTCTCGATCATCCACGCGGTGGTGGCGGACTTGCCGGTGCCGGTCGCGCCCAGGAGGACGACGTCCTTCTCACCGGCTTCGATGCGCCGGGCGAGGTCGGCGATGGCCGCCGGCTGGTCGCCGCTGGGCTGGTAGGGGCTGACGACCTCGAAGGGCGCCACCGTGCGTTCGATCTGGGAAACGGGCCGCATGTCACCCACCGTACGACCCGGCACTGACAACAGGTCCCGGCCGGGCCCGGTGGAGGACTGCGGTCAGCGCTTCTGCGGGGTGCGGGAGCGGTGCTCGACGGGGCCGCGGGCCCGCGGCCGAAGGCGGGTCGGGAGGGAGGAGGAGTGGTGGTGATGCCGGTGGTCCCGGTGGTGGGCGGGGACGCCGGGCCTGTGCTCGGCGGGGGCCGGGCCGGGCCTCCCTCTGATCATCAGCGGGTCGAAGATCACCACGACACCGGCCAGGACGAGGAGGACGAGCGGGCCGAGCATCATGGGCGCGAGCAGCGCGGCCGCGGACTCCCCCTCGGCGGGGGCGGCCGTTCCGTGGACGTGGACCTCCAGGGCGGCCATGCCGGTGTAGTGCATGCCGGTGACCGCGAGACCCATGACGAGACTCGCGCCCACGCTCCACAGGAGGCCTCTGGCCTGTCCGGCCGCCCACAGGGCGGCGGTGGCGGCGACCATGGCGATGGCGACGGACCCGGCGACGGTGAGCGTGTCGTACTCCAGTGTTCCGTCGAGGCTCATGCCGGCCATGCCCAGGTAGTGCATGGAGGCGATACCGAGGCCGGTGATGGTGCCCCCAGTGAACAGCGGCGTCCCGGTCGCGCCCCGGTAGCCGACGATGAAGATCCCGATGCCCACCATGACGAGGGCGACGCCCAGGCTGGCGAGCGTCGTCACACGGTCGTAGTGGATGGGCGTTCCCTCGATCGTGAAGCCCGTCATCGCGATGAAGTGCATCGTCCATATACCGGAGGCGATGGCCGCCGCGCCCAGGGCGAGCCAGCCGGGGCGCCAGGACCGGGCCACGACGAGGGGCCTGATGGCGCACCGCAGACCCAGGGCGCCGCCGAGGCAGGCCATGAGGAAGGCCACCACCGGTGTGACCACGCCGTAGCTGAATCCGTCGACCGTGCTCTGCATGCGCGGCTGCCCTTTCCCACCGTTTGCGTCCCGGAATCGTGTGTCGTGAACCCCCTCCCAGGACCGCTCGGCGGCCAGGGTTGACGCAGAGAGTATGACTGCCACCGGAATGGTCGAACGATTATCCGGGCAAAGAAACACACTCTTTTCCCACTTGTGCGGCTCCAGTGCGCGGAGTTGGGGCAAGACCGTTCAATCCGCGGCCATCCCGCACCCGCCCCGCGTTGACCTTCTGCTGCCAGAGTTGCACTGTCCGTGTTGCTTGGGATGCCCTGTGTGACCGACATGCCCCGCATCTTCCGCATGTTCGAAAAGTCCTTACCGCTCGACGCGAGGAGTCCGCATGCACATGCGCGCCGTTGTCGCCTCGACCACCGCGCTCCTGGGAGCCACCGCTCTCCTGCTTCCCCTCTCCCCCGCGCCCGCGCGCGCCGCCGACGGTGGCACGCCGCCCGTGGTGGTCGCCCACCGGGGCGCCTCCGGATACGCGCCCGAGAACACCCTGGCAGCCGTCGACGAGGCCGCCGCGCTCGGCATCGACTGGGTGGAGAACGACGTCCAGCGCACCAAGGACGGTGAGCTCGTCGTCCTGCACGACGACAGCCTGGCGCGCACCACGAACGTCGAGACGGTCTTCCCCGGCCGGTCGCCGTGGAAGGTGAAGGACTTCACCGCCGCGGAGGTCGCCCGCCTCGACGCGGGCAGCTGGTTCGGCCCCGCGTACGCGGGCGTGCGCGTGCCGACGCTGGAGCAGTTCGTGCGGCATGTGGAGCGGCACGACCAGAAGCTGCTGCTGGAGCTCAAGAGCCCGGAGCTGTATCCCGGCATCGAGCAGGAGACCCTGAAGGTCCTGAGCAACGAGGGCTGGCTCGACCGCGCACACCTGAGCGACCGGCTGGTCGTGCAGAGCTTCAGTGCGGACAGCGTGCGGACCGTCCACGAGCTGAAGCCCGGGGTGAAGACCGGTGTCATCGGTGCGCCCCCGGTGAGCGACCTGCCCGCGTACGCGGAGTTCGCCGACCAGATCAACCCCCGGCACACGTCGCTGTCCGGCGCTTACGTCGCGGCGGTCCAGGCCTTCCGCGGGCCGCACGACAAACCGCTGGAGGTCCTCACCTGGACCGTGGACGACGCGGCGGCGGCCCGGCGGGTCGCGGGATTCGGGGTCGACGGGATCATCAGCAACAAACCCGACGTGGTGCGGGACGCGGTGGACGGCTGGCATCTGACGGCCGCCGGCTGACGGCTGACGGCCCACCGCACGGGGCCGCTCTTCGCGGGTCTTCGCGGTTCTTCGCGCCCGGCGTTGTCAGTGGCGGGTCGTACGGTGGGGCGCATGGACAGCCATGGGCAGTACGAGCAGCGGGTCGTGTGGGCGGTCGTCGGCACCGTCATCGGCCCGCTGCTGCTGGCCGCGACCCGTGAGGGCCTGGTCAACGTCGTGTTCCACGCCACCGACGAGGTGCGCGACGCCGCGCTGGAGCGGCTGGCGTCCCGGCTCGGCACCGAGCCCGCCGAGGACGCCGACTCCCCGCTGCTGGCCGAGGCGATACGCCAGGTCGAGGCGTACTTCTCGGGCGAGATCCATGACTTCGACCTGCCGCTGGACTGGTCGCTGGTCTCGGGGGACTCGGGCTTCAACCGCGAGGTGCTGCGGGAACTGGCCTCCGGGGTTCCGTACGGCACGGTCGTCGGGTACGGCGATCTGGCAGGGCGGGCCGGCCGGCCCGGCGGCGCCCAGGCCGTCGGCATGGCGATGGGCGCCAATCCGCTGCCGGTGGTCGTGCCCTGCCACCGGGTGGTGGAGAGCGACGGCGGCATCGGCGGGTTCGGCGGCGGGGTGGAGACCAAGCGCCGACTGCTCGCGTTGGAGGGTGTGCTGCCCGAGCCGCTCTTCTGACCTCTGGCGGGCGCGCCGGTCGGGGCGGTCCGCGTCAGTCGTGTCAGTCCGCGTCAGTTCGCGTCAGTCATAGTGTCGCGCTTCGAGCACGTTGCCGTCGGGGTCGCGGAAGTAGAAGCTGCGCCTGGCCGGGCCGCGCGCCCCGAAGGAGTCGTGCGAGAAGTCCGTCACCGGTACGGAGCGTTCCTCGAGGCGGCCGCGCAGTGCCTCGAAGCCGTCGGCGGGCAGGGACAGACAGACGTGGTTGACGGGGTGGCCGGAGCTGTCGGCCGCGCCGGGGAGCATCGTCATCCGTTCCGCCATGGTGAGGGGCATGAGGTCGAGGAGGGTCTCCTCGTTGACCCGTACCGAGGGGAAGGGCGCCTCGCCCGCGGCGAAGTCGGTGACCCTGACCGGTGCCAGGCCGACCGCCTCCTCGTAGAAGCCGGCGGCGGCGATCGGGTCGCGCACCCAGAGGACGACGTGGTCGAGACGTGCCGTGCTGTCCGTCATGGTTCCCAGGCTCCGTGATGTCCATGACGGGGCGCAAGAGGTTTGTCCCGGCGTCCGTCCCGCCAGGGATGAGGGAGGAGCGACAGACGGGAGACGGCGCGTGACCCTGACGGTGTCCGAAGAGGTACGGGAGGCCATCGCCGCGCGTCGGCCGGTGGTGGCCCTGGAGTCCACGATCATCGCGCACGGGCTGCCCCGGCCGCGCAACCTCCGGGTGGCGGCGGAGCTGGAGGCGGCGGTGCGGCAGGAGGGTGCCGTACCCGCCACGATCGCGGTGCTGGACGGGCGGCCCCGGATCGGCCTGGACAGGGAACAGCTGGAGCGGGTCGCCCAGGAGGACGGCTTCCGCAAGCTCGGCCATCGTGATCTGCCGCTCGCGGTGGCCTCCGGGGCGAGCGGCGCCACCACGGTGTCGGCCACCGCCCTGCTCGCGGCGCTGGCGGGCGTACGGGTCTTCGCGACCGGTGGGCTCGGCGGGGTGCACCGCGAGTGGACCGTGACGCAGGACGAGTCGGCCGACCTGGGGCTCCTCGCGCGGACCCGGATCACCGTGGTGTGCGCGGGGGTGAAGTCGATCCTGGACGTACCGGCGACGCTGCAGCGGCTGGAGACCCTGGGGGTCGCGGTCGCCGGGTACGGCACGGACCGCTTCCCCGGCTTCTACCTGTCGGACTCGGGACACCCCGTGGACTGGCGGCTGGACACCCCGGAGCAGGTGGCCGGGGTCATGCGGGCGCAGGACGCGCTCGGCGGGCCCGGGTCGGCCCTGATCGTGGCCAACCCGGTGCCCGAGGAGGAGCAGTTGGATCCCGGGCTGCACGCGCGTGTGCTGGACGAGGCGCTGCGCGCGTGCGAGGCGGAGGGCGTCACCGGTCAGGCCGTCACCCCCTTCCTGCTCGACCACGTGGTGCGCCGCACCGACGGCGCCTCCCTCGCCGCCAACCTCGCGGCGGTCCGGGGCAACGTACGACTGGCGGCACGCGTCGCGGCGGCCTGGACCGGGGCGTGACGGAGCCCCGGCCGGACGTCGGCACCGGTGCCGCGGGCCGCACGGCGGGACCGGCCGACGGGCGTTCCGGCGCGCTGCTGGTCGTCGGTGACGTCATCACCGACGTGGTGGCCCGGCACCGGGGGCCGCTCGCCCCCGGTACGGACACGGCGGCGGCGATACGGACGGTTCCCGGCGGCGCGGGGGCCAATGTGGCCTGCTGGGCGGCGTGTTGGGGCGACACGGAGGTGCGGCTGCTCGGACGGGTGGGCGAGGACTCGGCGACGTGGCACACCCGGGAGCTGATCGCCCGCGGGGTACGCCCCTCGCTGGTGGTCGACCCCCGGGCGCCGACCGGGACGGTGATCTGCCTGGTCGACGAAGGCGCCGCGGCCGAGCGGACCTTCCTGACCGACAGCGGCGCCTCGCTGCGGCTCGAACCCGGTGACTGGTCGGACGGGTTGCTGGACGGGGTGGCCCGGCTGCATCTGTCGGGGTATCTGCTGTTCGCCGAACCGAGCAGGGCGTTCGTGGCGGTGGCCGTGAAGGCGGCACGCGCCCGGGGAGTGCCGGTGAGCCTGGATCCGGCCTCGGCCGGTTTCCTCACGGAGCTGGGCAGGGAGCGTTTCCTGGCCCTGGTCGAGGGGGTGGACGTCCTGCTGCCGAGCCGTGACGAGGCGTGTCTGCTCGCCGGGGCGTCCGAGACGGCGGACGCGGCGGCCCGGTTGAGCCGGCGGTTTCCCCTGGTCGTGGCCAAGCAGGGCGCCGAGGGTGCGCTGCTGGCCCGGTCCGGCCGGGTGTGTGCCCGTGTATCCGCCGTGGCCACGACGCCCCGGGACAGCACGGGCGCCGGTGACGCCTTCACCGGCGCGTTCCTCACCGCCCTCATGGCGGGCGCCGGTCCGGAACGCGCGGTGGCGGAGGGATGCAGGGCGGGTGCGCTGGCGGTGCGGCAGGTGGGCGGCCGCCCACCCTCACCCGTGGGACGCCCCCGGCCGTCCGGCCGGCACGCGGCCGGGTGATCGTCCGGAGCCCGGCGGCCCCGGTCCTACGCCTCGCGTCCCCGGGCCGGGATCATCGGGGCCGTCGCCAGGTCCAGGGTGCCGGAGGCGACGTGGGCGAGGTGGCGGTCGATGTCCCGGGCCGTGGCGATGCCCGCGGTGACGAGCCGGTCGCGGACGAGGCGGACGGTGGCGGACTCCAACGCCTCACAGGCCGGTGCCGCGACCGGGAAGTACGCATCGGCCCGCACCTCGGTCAGTCCGGACTCCCGCAGCAGGCGCGGGAGTCCGCGGCCACGGGCGAGGTCGGTCCCCCGGTCGCCGAGGAGCTTGCGCAGGCCCTGCCGGAGCCGGTTCGCGAGCCGCTGTTCGGGACCGTACTCGTCCGGGCGGGCCAGGGGCTGCAGGGCGGGTCGGCGTCCTCGGCCAGCAGACGCCCTCGGGACGCAGGGCCCCGGCCGCCGAGCACACCGCACGCTCGCGATGCGCCACGCCGATGAGCGGGAACCGGACGTGCACCAGGTCGAAACCGCCCGTCGGCGGCTCCTCCGCGCCGATGTCGTGGACGCGTACCTCCACCGGCGGGCGGGCGACCGGGGCGAGCCGGCCGGTGTCGGTGCCGGTCACCGGCACCCGTCCGGTCGGTCCGACCTTCCTGGCGAGCCAGGACACCACGGAGACACCGTCGGCGCCGACCTCCCGGCAGCGCCGGCCGGGCCCGACGCCGACCGCTTCGAGATGCCGGAACCTGGTGGGATCGAACAGATCGGCGAAGGCCTCGAGGTGCTCCGCCGCCTCGTCCTCCCGGTGATCGAGCGGGTACCCGTCGGTTCGCACCATGCAGCGATCACCCCGGTCACCCGGCTTGTCCGGCTCGTCCGGCACGGGTGACGCTCCGGCCCGTTCGTGTCCCCAGCCGGGGACCAGGTGGACGGGGCGGCGGGGCAAGGGACGGGAGGACGAGGGCGGGGTGGGGACGGGGGTCAGCCGGTCGCGGTCCTGGCGTAGACGTTCTCGGCCCAGGTGGCGAGTTGGTCGTCCGTCAGGTGCCGGGCGAGATCGGCTTCGCTGATCATGCCGACCAGTCGCTTGTCGTCGATGACGGGGAGCCGGCGGATCCGGTGCGTCTCCATCTCCTGGAGGACCTCGCTGACGTCGGCGTCCGCCTCGATCCAGCGCGGTGTCCCCTTGGCCATCTCTCCCGCGGTGGTCTTGGCCGGGTCGTGGCCCATGGCGACGCAGCCGACGACGATGTCGCGGTCGGTGAGTATGCCGCAGAGCCGCTCGTTCTCGTCGCTGATGGGCAGCGCGCCGACGTTCAGGTCGCGCATCAGCTGCGCTGCGCGGTCGAGTGTCTCGTGGGCGGGGATCCACTGGGCGCCGCGGTGCATGATGTCTCCGGCGGTGGTCATGAGGTGCCTCCCGATACCGGACGGCCGGCGCGGCACGGGGCGCACCGCGAGTACCGGCGCTCTCCATTGTCCGCCGCACCACCCGGGCCCCGCACTTCCGCCCTGCCCCGCGACGTCTCGGCTGCTGCCACGTCTCAACCGTGCCAGGCCGGGTGGCGGGGGTCGTCGGCGCGCACCAGGACGTCGGCGGTGCCGGCCGGGTCGGTCTCCCGCTCGTAGCGCTCGAAGGCGGGCAGGGTCCAGTGCCCGGACGCGGGGGTGCGGCGGCGCAGGGCGCCCGGGGAGAGCGAGACGTGGACGCTCAGGTCGAAGGGGAACCAGTGCCGCAGGAGGAGCGGGCCGTGCAGCAGCAGTACGCCGCCGGGCGGCAGCGGGACCCGGGGGCTGCGGGTGGCGCGGTCGGTGGCCGGGTCCCACAGGTCGGGCAGGACCCGTCCGCTCCCGCCCGGTTCGAGGGGGCCGAAGACCTCACGCCGGAGGGCGCCGGTGTCGTACCAGCCGTCGTAGTAGGACTCCGGGTCCTGACGGCCGTACTCCAGCCGGACCGAGGCGGGACGCAGGAAGCCGTCCGCGCTCACGACGCGGGAGGGACGTCCGCGGACCCGCAGGGACGCGGCGACGCGCTCGGCGAGATCTCCGGGACGGCCGGCCGGGGCGCCGTCGAGGGCGACGCGTGGCCAGGGGCTGCCGTCGGTCGTCCGCAGCGTCGTCAGGCGCTCGGCGAGGAGGTCGCCGAGCCGGTCCCAGGTGATCGCTTCGAATCGCACACGGCCATGATGCGCCGTCCGCCGCCGGCGGCGCCTCCTGCCCCGGGTCCTTCGCCAAAGGCGCGCTGGACGTCCGCGTATGGTGCCGCGACGCTCGGCCATGGGCGCCGGGCCCGTGTCCGGTTTCACTGGTGGTGACGGTGGACGGCGGGGAAGGGTCCCGGCCGGCGGACGGGCAGGAGTCGACGACGTGATCGAGGAACCATCCTCCGTACTGACGGTACTGACCGTGCTGACGGTGCTGGGGGTGCTCGGGACCGGGCTGGTGGCGGGGGTCTTCTGCGCCTTCTCGACGTTCGTGATGAGAGGGCTCGCGTCGTTGCCGCCCGCGCGGGGCGTGGCCGCGATGCAGTCGGTCAACGTGGCCGCGGTGCGGGCACCCTTCATGCTGGTGTTCCTCGGCTCGGCGCTGCTGTGCGCGGCGATCGCCGTGGTGACGTCGGTGCGGTGGCCGGACGAGGGCGCGGTCCGGCTGCTGGTCGGCAGCGCGCTGTATCTGTTCGGCGGGTTCGGGGTCACCGTGGCCGCGAACGTGCCGCGCAACGACGTGCTGGCCGGGCTCGCCCCGGACACCGCCGAGGCCTCCGCGTACTGGACCGCCTATGTGCGCGAGTGGACGCTGTGGAACCACGTGCGCACGGTCGCCTCGGCGGGGGCCGCGCTGTCCTACGTGCTGGCCCTCGCCTGACGGAGGCGAAAAATCGCTGTCCGCGGTCCTGCGGGCGCGCTGGAGCAGCCGTATCGTGGCCAAGGAGCAGAGCGCCGGGGAGAGCGCACCCGAGAGGTGCCGCCCCACCGCTGAGGAGCGCCGCCCTACGACGCCTGGCCCGTCACCGCGTACGCAAGGAAGACGGCCATGGCCGATCCCAAGGGTTTCCTGACCACGCCGCGCCGGGACCGGCCGCGCAGGCCCGTCGAGGAGCGGGTCCGCGACTGGGACGAGGTGTACGTCCCCGGTGCGCTGCTGCCCCTCGTCAGCGAGCAGGCCGACCGCTGCATGGACTGCGGTGTCCCCTTCTGCCACGAGGCGTGCCCGCTGGGCAATCTGATCCCCGACTGGAACGACCTGGTCTCGCGCGAGGACTGGCGGGCCGCGGCGGAGCGGCTGCACGCCACGAACAACTTCCCCGAGTTCACCGGCAGGCTCTGCCCGGCGCCCTGCGAGGCGGGCTGTGTGCTGGCCATCAACCAGCCCGCCGTCACCATCAAGGACGTCGAGTGCGCCATCGCCGACCGCGCCTGGGCGGAGGGCTTCGCCGTACCGGTCCCGCCGGACCGGCTCTCCGGCCGGACGGTGGCGGTGGTCGGCTCGGGTCCCGCCGGTCTGGCCGCGGCCCAGCAGCTGACCCGGGCCGGTCACACGGTCACCGTGTACGAGCGGGACGACCGGCTCGGCGGGCTGATGCGGTACGGCATCCCCGAGTTCAAGATGGAGAAGCGTCATCTGGAGCGCCGCATCGAGCAGATGCGGGCCGAGGGGACGCTGTTCCGTACGTCCACGACGGTCGGACGCGATGTCGGCGCCGCCGAGCTGCGGGCGCGTCACGACGCCGTGGTGATCGCCACCGGGGCGACCGTGTGGCGTGAACTGGCCGTACCGGGACGGGAACTGACCGGCGTTCACCAGGCCATGGAATACCTGCCGCTCGCCAACCGGGTCTGTGCGGGGGACCTGGTGACGTCCCCGCTGTCCGCCGCGGGCAGGGATGTCGTCATCGTCGGGGGCGGCGACACGGGCGCCGACTGCCTGGGCACGGCCGTGCGGGAGGGAGCGGCGTCCGTGACCCAGCTGGACATCTACGAGCGGCCGGGCACCGTTCGCGACGAGGAGACCGAGCCCTGGCCGACGTACCCGAAGCTCTACCGGCTGTTCCCCGCGCACGAGGAGGCCCGCGCACTGCGGACGGCACCCGCGGCCGCCGAGGATTCGGACGCGCGGCTGTTCGCGGCGTCCGCGCTCCGTCTCACCGGCGACGCGGCCGGGCGGGTCCGGGCGGTGCACCTGGTCGAGGTGGACGCGGAGCGCCGCCCCGTACCGGGCACCGAACGCGTTCTCCCGGCCGGCCTGGTCCTCCTCGCGCTCGGTTTCCTCGGACCGGACCGGGCGGACGGGCTCGTGAGCGGGCTCGGTCTGGAGCTGGAGCCGCGCGGCACCATCGCGCGCGACGCCGGTTTCGCCACGAATGTGCCGGGCGTGTTCGCGGCGGGGGACGCCGCCCGGGGGCAGTCGCTGATCGTGTGGGCGATCGCCGAGGGCCGGGCGGTGGCGGCGGCCGTCGACCGTCGTCTGACCGACGGCACCACCCGTCTCCCGGCTCCCATCGGCCCGTACGACCGCCCGATGAGGGCGTGACACGCCGACGGGGACCGCCCCGGCCGGCCGACCGGCCGACCGGCGCCCCGTGACCCGTCGGCCCGCACGAGCTGCGCCCCGCGGGCCACGGCCTACGCCTTGCGCCCCACCGCCCCGTACCCCGGGATCACCCCGTCGTCCTGGCCGGGTACGGGCTCGCCCAGCTCGGGGTGCCACAGGTGGGGCACCTGGACACCGGGTTCGACCGGTTCGAGGCCGTCGAAGAAGCGGGTGAACTCCTCGCGGGAGCGCAGGGCCAGGGTGACGCCCGCGGCCTTGAGCTTCTCGGTGGCCGCCTTCGATTCCTCGGGGGTGAAGTCGGAGGTCGCGTGGGAGATCACCAGGTGGCTGCCGGAGGGCAGTTCGGCGAGCAGCCTGCCGACCAGCTCGTGGGCGCCGTCCTCGTCGGAGACGAAGTGCAGCAGCGCGATGAGGGAGAGCGCGACCGGCTGGTCGAAGTCGAGGATCTTCCGCGCGCCCTCCAGGATGGCTTCCGGCTCGCGCACGTCGGCCTGGATGTACTCGGTCACCCCCTCGTCGGTGCCGCGCAGCAGCGCCCCTGCGTGGGCCAGCACGATCGGGTCGTTGTCGCAGTAGACGACGCGCGCGTCGGGTGCGATCTCCTGGGCGACCTGGTGGAGGTTGGGCTCGGTGGGGATGCCGGTGCCGATGTCGAGGAACTGGCGTATGCCCTGGCCGGCCAGCCAGCGCGTGGCGCGCTGCATGAAGGCGCGGTTCACCCGGGCCATCACCGGCACTCTCGGGTCGAGGGCGAGCATCTGCCGGCCCATGGCCTCGTCGACCGGGTAGTTGTCCTTCCCGCCGAGGTACCAGTCGTACATCCGCGCGGTGTGCGGCTTGCTCGTGTCGATCTCGACGGGGGGCTGCTGCCCGGTCATGACGGACTCCGTAAGTGTCTGCAACTGTCAGTGATCAATTTCAGGGCCGAACCAGTGTGCGGTGGGGGGACAAGCAACATCGGCTGTACGCCGGGAGGCGACGGTGGACGGGAGGCAACGGTAGAACGGTCGGCAAGCGTCAGGACAGCAGGAAATCCGCCTCTCCCGCTTTGGCTCCCTCGATGAAGGCCGTCATCTCGGCCGAGGTGTAGATGAGCGCCGGTCCGTCCGGGTCGGTGGACTGCCGTACGGCGATCCGGCCGTCGTCGAGCTTCATCGCCTCCAGGCAGTTGCCGCCGTTGCCGCCGCTCCACGGCTTGTGCCAGCCCTCGCTGCCCAGCTCCCGTGCGGGCATGCCGTTGTAGATCCGCTCGGTGCGGACCCGCGGCCGGGGCAGCGGGAGGGAGGAGCCCAGTGCCATGGACAGGGACAGGGACGTGAGGTGGTTCATTCACAGCTCCTTGCGGAGATCCCGGAGGATCACCTTCGTGCGATGTGCTGAGGCGGCCTGCGCCGCCATGCGGTCCATGACCTCGAGGTGGGTCGCCACCTCGGTACGCGCGTCCAGGTAGACGGCGCCGGTCAGGTACTCGCTGTAGACCATGTCCGGCAGTTCGGGCATGCCGAACCGGAACAGCACGAACGGCCCGTACGTGCCGGGGTGCGGGCCGCCCGCGAACGGGGCGACCTGCAGTGTCACGTTGGGCCTCTTCGTGGCGTCGAGGAGTCTGTCGATCTGGGCACGCATCACCTCCGGGCCGCCGACCGGGCGGCGCAACGCCGTCTCGTCCATGACGACCCACAGCCGAGGCGCGTCGTCACGGGTGAGCAGTTCCTGCCGTTGCATGCGCAGCGCGACGTGCCCCTCGATGTCCTCGGGACTGGTCTGCCCGATGGCACCCGAGCGCAGTACGGCACGCGCGTAGTCCTCGGTCTGCAGCAGTCCGGGGACGAAGTGGGGCTCGTAGCTGCGGATGAGGGTGGCCGCGCCCTCCAGGCTGACGTACATCGAGAACCAGCCGGGCAGGATCTCGTGGAAGCGCTGCCACCAGCCGGGCCGGTTGGCGTCCTCGGCCAGTTGGACGAAGGCCTCGGTCTCCTCGTCGGAGACGCCGTATGCCTTCAGCAGCAGCTGGAGGTACGGGATCTTGAGCGCGACCTCGGCCGTCTCCATGCGGCGGATCGTGGCGGGGGCGACGCGAAGGACGCGGGCGGCCTCCTCGCGCTTGAGGCCGGCGCTTTCCCGCAGATCCAGCAGGCGCCGGCCGAGGACGACCTGGCCGACCGTCGGCGCGGACCGCGGTTCACTCACGCTCCACCTCCACGAACTCCATGCACTCCACGAAAAGGATTCCTGACAGCCCGGCGGCGCCAATCCGAGAGCTCCTCGAAGATCCGCCCATTCGTTCGAACGTTTCTCCGGAAGCCTCAACTGGCGCCGCACGGGATGCTGTTGCGAGCAGTGTGCCACGGCCGTCCAGACCGTCACACAGCACTCTGGATTTTTCAGAGTGATGCTTGCCAAGTGTGCACGGCGGGGCGATAGTGGCAAGCGTGATTCCGCCCGCGCCCTTAGGAACAGACACCGCTGTGAGCCCCTCCGGCCTCGGCCCCGCCCTGGGAGCCGCCGACGCCGCAGGGGCTGCTGCCCGGCGCCGGTTCCGTTTCGAACTGGCCGCTCATCCGGGTTCCCCCGCGCAGGCCAGACGCCTGACGAGGGCCCGGCTGACCGGCTGGGCGGTCAGCGAGGACACCTGCGACACGGCGGCCCTGGTCGTCTCCGAGCTCGTCACCAACGCCATCGTGCACACGGCCAGCAGCCACATAGTCTGCGAGCTGCACGACGGCGACGACCTGGTGCGCATAGCCGTGCGGGACGAGGGCTGCGGCCCCGACCAGCCCCGGGCGAACACCCGGCAGCAGCCGGAGGACGAGCACGGCAGGGGCCTGCTCCTCGTCGACGCCGTGTGCCACGCCTGGGGTGCCCACGAACACGGTCCCGGGCTGCTGGTCTGGGCCGAGCTGCCCCGCAGGACGGACCTGGCGCGCCCTCCCGACGAGCCGCACAACGACCTCGGCTGGGGCGAGCGGCCCAAGCCGGACCCCGCCGGCGGATCGGACGACGGCCCGGACGGCGAGGAGGCCCAGCAGCGGCACCACGCCGCCGTGGCCCCGAGGTCCGCGACAGCCGCGCTGTCGACGGCGGCCCCGCACACACATCAGCGCGGGTACGTCCCCACGCGCCGGCACGGCCGCGACGGAGGACGGGTGTGACAGGTGCCCGCACCATGAGTCTGAACACGCTGGTCCGCCTCCAGCGCGGACGGCACACACCGGCCGTACCGCCCCGGCGGCTGCCCGTCCCCGAGGGGATGACGGCGCCGATGGGCTGCGACGCGGTGGCGGTACCGGCCCGCTTCGGACCACTGGTGCTGCCCCGGCTGCCCCGGGTGGGGTGCGTGTACGCCGACGAGGCGCACTGGTGGTGGCTGGTTCCGTCCGATTCCGACTACGCCCTGGAGTGGCCCGCCCCCGCGCGCTACGACACCGGCGCCCTCGTACCGGACGCCACGCGCCTGCCCGACCTGATCCACCGCCCCGACTGCACGCTTCCCTACACCCCGCCGATACCGCTCTACCTGGCGGTGTGCCGCCTGACGGACACCACCCCGAGCTGGTCCCGCCCGGTCACCGCCTAGGCACCGGGCCTCACCCGGCCGCCTGGGCGCCGCCGTCGCCGCTGCGGACCACCACCAGGAACATGTCGGTCGCGAGGTCCATGACGACCTCGGCGGGCAGACCCTCCAGACGCCGCTCCCGCGCGAACTCCTCCGCCGGCCAGGACCCCCGCGGCCCGCCCGCGGGAAAGCGTTCGATCACCGTTCGCCCGTTCACCTGCTGCCTCCCGTTCGGCGTCGCACTCCTGGAGTCAAACGCCGGCGGCAGGTAGAACGCCTCGCCCGGTGACACTACTGAGACCTAATCGTCGTACTCGTCGTGATAGCGGATCCGCTCGCTGCCCGCCGGGGCGCCGAAAGCCGACGCCCGCCCCCTGGGCTCCTCCCACTCCTCCTGCCGGCCGAGTGCCGTCAGGTCCAGCAGGGTGGTGGTCGAGCCGATCCCGTCGAGGCCGCGCCCATAGGTCGAGTAGGTGTGGAAGACCCGGTCCCCGTCCCGCAGGAAGCAGCTGAGACCGGGCCGTTCGACCAGCTCTCCCGCACGCTCGAGCGTGACCTCGAAATCCTCGTCGAAGTCGCCGGGGAAGGAGGAGTACCAGGGCAGCGTCCAGCCCATCCGCGCCTTGAACGGCAGGATCTTCCGGTACGGCGCCCGGGAGACGGCCGCGAAGGCGGTGTCGCGGGCCTTCAGATGGGCGAGGTGCCCGATCTGGTCCAGGAAAGCGGAGCAGCTGCGGCACCCGGCGTCCCACTCCGGCGCGAACATGAAGTGGTACACGACGAGCTGCCGCCGCCCCTCGAAGAGATCGAGCAGCGAGGCCTTCCCGTCACCACCCTCGAAAACGTACTCCCGGTCGATCCCGACCATCGGCAGCCGACGCCGCTCGGCGTTGAGCGCGTCCCGCGCGCGGGTGACGACCTTCTCCTTGACCAGCAGTCCCTCGCGCGCCGCGCGCCAGTCGGCACGCGAGACGATCTCCGGAAGCGACATGGTTCCTCCTGTACAACGGTCCCGTTGCAAGAGATGACCGACGACGCCCCCGGAACTCATCGGAACCCGCCCGCCCGGTCCCGAGATCTTTCGCACCGGTCGTGCGAGCGCGGGTGCACCGGGTGCTCCGGGGGCACCGGCCGCTCACGGCCGCACGGACCGCACCCCGTCATCGGCTCGCCCGGCGGCGGGCAGCTCCGGCAGCCGGACCCCGACACGCTCGCGGCGCCGGTCGAGGGCGTCCCGGAGTTCGGCGAGCTGCTCGGCGTGACGGGTGTCGAGCCGTCCCGTGTCGTCGAGGTGGACGGCGCAGGCGGTGGTGGTGTCGACGAGCCGTTCGAGGAGGGCGGCGAACTCGTCCGCGCCGTCGGCGTGCCGGGCGAGCGCGGGCAGCTCCGCGGAGGCGAGCGCGATGGCGCCGCGGGCCTCGGCGAGGGCGCGGTAGGCCTCACGGCGCAGGACCCAGCGGGCCGCGCGGTCGCCGGACCCGTCCAGCACATGGGCGAGGTACGCGTGCGCGGCCTCCCCCGCTTCCGTGAGCCGGACCCGGATGGCGCCGCCGCGCCGCACGGGCATCGGCAGGTGCCCGACGACGAGCACGATGACACAGGCCAGCAGCGTCTCGCCGATCCGTGCCACGGAGGCCTGCGGTTCACCGCCCACCATCACCAGGGCGAGCACGAGCACGGTGATGACGGTGGTCTGCGCGGCGAAGTGCCGGGCGGCGACCGGGATGAGCGCCCCGCTGACCGCCACCAGCGCGATGAGTCCTTCCGGCCGGGGCAGCACGGCGGCGGACCCGGCGAACAGGAGCGCCCCGAGCACGGTTCCGGCAGCCCGGTTCAGCACCCGCGAGGCGAGCGGTCCGAGGTCGGGCTTGACGAGGAAGACGGCGGTGACGGGCAGCCAGTACCAGTACGTGTGCTGCCCGTCCCAGCGGGCGTGGTACAGGGCCTGGGCGACGGCGACGCTCACGCCGAAGCAGAGGGCGACCCGCAGGCCGTACTCCTGTCCCCGGGGGCCGAGGAGGGTACGGGTGAGAGCGGCGCGGGACCGGCGGCGCGTGTGCAGGTCGCCGCCGTCGGCCCGGTCGAAGGCCACGGCGGCGCGCAGGAGGGCGTCGTCGAGGGCGCGCAGCGCGGGGACGGACCGGGAGGGTGCGGGCAGCGGCCCGCTGGGCTCACCGTCGCGTACGGCGACGGCGAGCCGCCGGGGCCCTTCGGACGCACGAGCCGGTACGGCCTCCCCCGCCCAGGCCAGCGCGGTCGCGGCCTCCGCCAGCGGCAGCGCGGCGGCGTACTGGGCGTGCAGTCGCCGTTCGGCCGCGGAACCGGCGTACCGCCGCAGCCGGGGTCCGGCGAGCGCGTCCTGCGCGTGGTCGAGGGCGGCGGTGAGTGCGGCACGCCGCGCGGTGGCGGCGGGTGAGCCGGCGGCGTCGAGCAGCGCGGCGACGGCCTCGTACACGCCGGCCACGGCATGCCGCTCGCCGTCGAACCGGAAGTCTCCCGCGAGGGACCCCCAAGCGGGCAGCGCCAGCCGCAGCAGGAGCAGCCACGCGGCTCCGGCGAGGAAGGCGAGCGCCCGCTGCCCTCCTGGTTCGGGCAGGGGCATTCCGGCGCCGACGGCGGCCCCGACGAGCAACTGGATCCCGGCGGCGGAGCCGGTGGGACTCAGCGCGCTGACCGCGCCGGCGACCAGCCCGCACCCTGTCAGGGCCAGGGTCAGCGGTACGGCCGGGAGGTGGTCCCCCGCGTACGTCCCGACGAGGAGCCCGGCCGCCCCGGCGAGCGCGGGCACTCCGATCCGGCTGACGGAGGCGCGTCGGCTGCCCGGCAGGTCGTTGATCCCGGCGAACATGGCGCCGATGGCGGCGACGACGCCGAGGGTGGGGTGCCCGGCGAGGAGGGCGGCGACCAGCAGGGGCCCGCCGCCCAGTACTCCCCGCGTGACCGCGCTCCACGGGACCGGTCCGCGCTGGGCCCGCAGGGCGTGGGCGAGCCAGAGGGGTACGGCGGGCGTGGTGCGGGACACGGTGCTCCAGTCGTCTCGTCGGGGGCGGGGCGGGCTCGCGGGCGACGGTGACCGGGCTGGGGACGCGATGTCCACCGTAAACGGGATGGTCGGAGGGAAGGGGACAGTCTCGTTTCCGGGATGTGACCAATGCGAGCGAAAAGGGTGCTCTCGAAGGAACACGGTCCGCGACGCGCTTGTTCCGCGGGATGTCCGCGGGACCGGGGTCGTTCCTCCCTCCCGTGGGCTACGGCTGCCGAGATCGCGGCCGGCCGCCGGTCGCCGTCGCAGTCCTCGTGGGTACGCCGGTGCCCCATGCCTCAGGTCAGCGGTCACGGGGCACCGAGGTGTTCTTCGCTCTACGCGGTGTGCCGGGCGGCGAATCCGACGAACTCCGCCCATGCACCTGGTGTAAGGCTGACCAGGGCACTCGCCTCGTCCTTCGAGTCGCGTACGCGCACGACACCGCTCCCGGCGGCTACCTCAACGCACTGGCCACCATCGCCAGCGCTGTAACTGCTCTTGAACCACGCCAAGTCATCGACGTCAGGCCTGGTCTTGTCCCCGCTCATCTCTCTCCCAGCAGCTTCTCGATCAACGCAAGCGAGTCTGTCGGAGTGAGGGCCTGAGCGCGGAGGATCCCGTATGTGCGCTCAAGACCTCGTACCTTCCGACGCTCTGTGTGGACACGGCTGTCACCCTGCACTTCCGTGTAGGCGATCCTCCGCTCATCCCTGGTCTCCATCAAGGTGAACGGTCCAGCCAGTCCCGCGTGTTCCTGACGAGAGAGCGGCATCACCTGGATCACCACGTTGCGCTTCTCCGCGATCAGCATCAGGTGCTCCAACTGGCCCCGCCAGGCAGCCTTGCCGCCAATCGGGCGGAGCAGGACAGTCTCCTCGATCACGAAGCTGAGGTGTGGCGCGGGGCGCCGAGTGAAGATCTCCTGTCGTGCCAGTCGTGCGGCGACACGCTGCTCGATGATCGCCTCGTCCAGAAGCGGCTGCCACATGGCGAAGACCGCCCGCGCGTACTCCTCCGTCTGCAGCAGCCCGTTGACCAGGTGAGTGTCGTACAGGTGAATCTCAACCGCCTCGCCCTCCAACCGCGCCGCATCCCGAAAGAACGCCGGATACTGCGCCCGAGCCACCTCCTCCTTCCCCGCCTTCAACAACCCACCCGCGTCGAGCAGTTCATCCGCGTTGTCGATGAACTTGGGCGGCGGGATCCGCCTCCCCTGCTCGAAGCTGGCGATGGTCGACGCGGAGTACCCCGCCCTGCTCCCCAACTCCGCCCGATCCAGCCCCGCCCGCTCCCTGCACAGCTTCAACTGCCGTCCGAAGACGTGCAGGATGCCCGCGCTGGCCTCCTGCTCCTGGCCGTCCACCTGCTGTCGCTGTTCTTCCACGCCCGGCACCTCCCGTACATACTCACCGCCGAACACCCCGCACCGTCGTCGCGTACGCAACCAACCCGCCCCGCAGCGGCCCCGTCACGGCTCACCCCGCGTACAAGCCCCGCATCGGCCACGTACAGCCACCGCCGGTCAGCGCGTCACGCTTGGCCGACCCGCACGTTCGCGATGCAGTTCACCTCGCCCCCGCGCGGCGCGCGCCTCGCCGGCTGACACCGCTGACACTCAGCCGGATCGCCGCCGGGCTGTCTCCACGGCCCGACAGAACAGCGTTTCGGCGGCCGTGACCGCGTGCACGAGATCGTCCGGGCTTGCCGTCAGCGACTCCAGCAGGGCGTCGGCTTCGCTCAGCCCCGCCCGGTGGATCAGCCCCTTCTCGTTGGTGACCCACTCCCCGCGCGCCGCCATCACCGCGTGCGCGGTCTGGGTCGCGGCGACGGCGATGCTCCCGGCGACCTGGGTGAGGGCGCCCTTGGGTGCGTGGCCGGCCTTGGCGTAGGCGAGGATGGCGGTGGCCATGCCGTACCAACGGGGCGGGGCGCTCTCGCGCAGGGCCCGCGGGTAGGCGGCGGGGCGGGGGAGGTCGCCGCGCAACGTTCTGTTGATCGCAAGCTCCGCGACGAGCAGGTACGTCGGGATGCCGGCGAGGTGGAACATCAGCGGCTCGACGCGGAAACGGCCGTGTTCCGCCTCGGTCAGCTCGTGCTTGACGACGTCGAGGTCGCGGTAGTGGACGTCGACGCGGCGCCCGTCGACGGTCAGCCAGGCGCCGCCGTTGAAGACGCCGCCACCCCAGCCGCCGATCTCGGAGACCTCGCCTTCCCAGCCGATCGCGCGCAGGTCGTCCGGGTCGAAGGCTCCCCGGTAGTAGACCGCCAAGTCCCAGTCACTGTCCGGCCGTTCGGTGCCCTGGGCACGTGATCCGCCGAGGGTGACTGCCCGGACGCCGGGAAGGGCGGCGAGCCGGTCGGCGGTGCGGTCGAGGAATGCCTGCTCGGGGAGAGAGGGGGGCACTGCGGGGCTCCTGACGGGCATCGGTGCGCGGAGTGGCCGACACGCAGGGTACGGGGGTGGCCGAGGAGGGGCGACCGAAAATTGGATGCGGTGGTGCGCCGGGGCGCACAGGATCGAGGAGTTGTCCGCCCTTCTGAGATCGGAGTCCACGTGATCCGGCGCGTCACCGTCCCCACGTTGTTCCCCCCGCCCGCCTACTCCCACGTCTCCGTCGTGGAGGCGGGCACCAGGCTGGCGTTCCTCGCCGGGTCCGTTCCGCTGGACGCGGACGGGAAACTGGTCGGCGAAGGGGATCCGGTGCGGCAGGCCCGGCAGGTGATCGCCAACCTCGAGAAGCAGCTGCGAGCGGTGGGCAGCGGCTTGGAGCATGTCGTCGCCACGGACGTGTATGCGGTGAGTGCCGAGCCCGCGGTGCTCTCCGCCGTGTGGGACGTGGTGGAGGCGTCCGGGCTGAGCGCCGGGCCCCACTCGTCGACCCTGATCGGTGTGGCCTGCCTCGGCTACCCCGGGCAGCTCGTCGAGATCACCGCGACGGCCGTCGTCCCGGACACGACGGCGGCGGCGGTCTCCTGATGGCCGACGAGCGGACCATGGTGCTGCGCCGAGCCGTTTCACCCGAAGACGCCGACGCCGCGGCCGGCGTCTGGCTGCGGTCCTTCGCCGCCGCGCTGCCGAGCGTGGTCCGGCCGCGGACCGACGACGAGGTGTACGGCTACTTCCGTCACGTCCTCGTGCCGCTGCACGAGACATGGGTGGCGGAGACGGAAGCGGAGGGTGGTGGCGGTGTCGTCGGGGTGATGGTGCTGGAGGGCGAGGAACTGGCGCAGTTGTACCTCGCCCTCGAGTGGCACGGGCGCGGAATCGGTGACCGTTTCGTCGCGCTGGCCAAGGAGCGCAGCCCGCGGGGCCTTTACCTGTGGACCTTCCAGGTCAACGCGCCCGCGCACCGCTTCTACCAGCGGCACGGCTTCGAGGCCGTGGAGTGGACGGACGGCGGCGGGAACGAGGAGCGGGAGCCGGATGTGCGGTACGTGTGGCGGCCGTAGGGCGGACCGTCAGCCGTGGGGGCGTGCGTACCGGTCGGTCGCCGCCACCAGTGCGTCGTTCCCGGTCGGTCCGGCGTCGTGCCCGGCCTCGTCCACGATCACCAGGTCGCTGTCCGGCCAGGCGCGGTGGAGGCGCCAGACGGTGCCGAGGAGGTTGCCGAAGTCGAGGCTTCCCTGGACCAGGGCGCCGGGGATGCCCTTCAGCAGGTGCGCGTCGCGGAGGACCACGCCCTCGTCGTTGCCCTCGCCCAGGAAGTGGTCACGGCCCCAGTAGTGGGTGACGGTGCGGGCGAAGCCCATGCGGAACTCCGGGTCCTCGAACCGGGCGACCGAGCCGGGCGGGGCGGGGATCGTCGCCGTCTCCCAGTCGGTCCAGGCCCGTGCGGCCCGTTCCCTCACTTCCGGGTCGGGGGACTCCAGCAGCCTGCTGTAGGCGGCGGCCGGGTTGCCGTCGCGCTCGTCGGCGGGCAGTTCGGCGAGGAAGCGGGCGAAGGCCTCCGGGAAGATTTTTCCCAGTCCTCGGGTCAGCAGGGCCACTTCGGGGTTCGAGCCGGTGGCCACTGCCGTCAGCACCAGCTCGGACACCACCTCGGGGTGCGTCTGTGCGTACCGCAGTCCCAGGACCGATCCCCAGGACGCGCCCCACACCAGCCACCGCTCGACGCCCAGGTGAGCGCGCAGCCGCTCCAGGTCGGCCATGAGGTGTGCGGTCGTGTTGACGCTCATGTCGGTGGCGGGGTCGGCGGCGTGCGGGGTCGAACGTCCGGCGCCGCGCTGGTCGAGCAGCACGATGCGGTACGCGGCCGGGTCGAAGTAGCGCCGGAGGGTGGGGCTCGCACCGCTTCCCGGTCCGCCGTGCAGCACCAGCGCGGGCTTGCCGTGCGGGTTCCCGCAGGTCTCCCAGTACACGCGGTTGCCGTCGCCGACGTCGAGCATGCCGTGGTCGTACGGTTCGATCTCCGGATACAAGCCCATCGCGGCACCCTAGCGGGCCGTGCCGCGCGAACTCATCTCTGTTTCCGCGTGGGCAGCCCCGCCGCCCCGGCTGCCGCGTGCAGCACCTCCCGGAGCATGTCGGGGGTGAGTCTGCCGGTGAAGGTGTTGCGCTGGCTCACGTGGAAGCAGCCGTACAGGTGCAGGCCGTCGCCGTCCGGGGCGGGGAGCATGACGTGGGTGCCGTGGGCGAAGGCCGGGCGGGGGCGGGGCACGGTCCAGCCCGCCTCGGTGAACGCGGGCAACGCGGCCTGCCAGCCGAAGGCGCCGAGGACGAGCGCGGCCCGCAGCGTCGGCCGCAGCAAATGCAGTTCCTGGACCAGCCAGGGCCGGCAGGTGTCCCGTTCCCCGGGGGTCGGCTTGTTCGCGGGCGGGGCGCAGTGCACGGGTGCGGTGATGCGTACGCCGTACAGTTCCAGGCCGTCCCCGGCGTGCGTGGAGGTCGGCTGCGAGGCGAGTCCGACGTCGTACAGCGCCTCGTACAGCACGTCGCCGGAGCGGTCCCCGGTGAACATCCGGCCGGTGCGGTTTCCGCCGTGCGCGGCGGGTGCCAGTCCGACGATCAGCAGCCGGGCGTCCGGCGGCCCGAATCCCGGCACCGGCCGGCCCCAGTACGTGCAGTCGGCGAACGCGGCGCGCTTGGTACGGGCGACCTCCTCCCGCCAGTCCACCAGCCGCGGGCAGGCGCGACAGCCGGCGATGCGCCGGTCGAGGTCGAGAAGGCCCGGGAGGTCTTGGGTGTCGGGTGGGCCGGGCAGGCCGCTGGGGTCCATCAGTGTCCTTTCGAGGGAACCACCGGCTTTAGCCGGTGGGGGAATCGAATCCTTCGCCGGGCCACGGAGTGGCGCAGCGACGGGTCGCTAACATGATCCTCCGTCAAAAGTGGTAGCATTTTGGTTGTGGCTAGAGGAGATGTCCGGGAGTCGCTGAACCTGCGTGTCCCCCCGGAGCTGAAGCGGCAGGTCGAGGAGTACGCCCACCGGGCGGGCATCTCGATCAATGCCGCTGCGTGTGTCCTCCTGGCCGACGCCTTGCGCCTGGAGCGGAGGCGCCAGGCGTGATCCGCGCGTACAAATTCCTCCTGCGTCCCACGAAGAAGCAGGAAGCTGCGCTCGGCGAGATGCTGCGGGACCACTGCTCCCTGTACAACGGCGCGCTCCAGGAACGGCGGGACGCCTACCGGCACTCGTCGAAGACAGACATCGGGTACGGGCAGCAGTCCGCGCAGCTCAAGGAGATCCGCGCCTTCGACCCCGAGCGTCAGGGGCGTTGGTCGTTCTCCTCCCAGCAGGCCACCCTGCGTCGCCTGGACAAGGCCTTCCAGGCGTTCTTCCGTCGTGTGAAGGCTGGCCGGACGCCCGGATACCCGCGTTTCAAGGGTGGCGGGCACTTCGACACCGTCACCTTCCCGAAAGACGGCGACGGCTGCCGATGGAACTCGACGCCGAAGGACGCGCAGACCCGTCTCCGTATCCAAGGCGTCGGGCACATCCGTGTCCACCAGCACCGCGAGGTGCAGGGTCGGGTCAAGACCGTCACGGTCAAACGTGAGGGCAAACGCTGGTACGCCGTACTCGCCTGCGACAACGTCCCCGCCGAACTGCTTCCCAGCACCGGCGCGGTCGTCGGGATCGACATGGGCGTCACACACTTCCTCACCACCAGCGACGGCGGACACGTCCCCAACCCTCGCTTCCTCGGAGCAGCGGCCGACGAACTGGCCCAAGCGCAGCGGCACCTCGCGACATTCCCGAAGCGAACGAAGCAGCGCACGAAGAAGCACCGCGCCGCCGCCCGCAAGGTGGCGAAGATCCACGCGAAAATCCGCCGCCAGCGCCTCGACCACGCCCACAAGATCGCAAACGATCTCATCCACGGCAACGACGTCATCGTCCACGAGCGGCTGAACACCGCTGGAATGGTCAAGGCCCCCAAACCCAAGCCCGACCCCGAACAGCCCAGTGTGTTCCTCCCGAACCAGCGGGCCGCGAAGGCGGGTCTCAACCGATCGATCCTTGATGCGGGTTGGGGGGTGTTCCTCGCGATCCTCGCCAGCAAGGCTGAAAGCGCCGGTCGGACCGTCATCGCCGTGGACCCCACCAACACCTCCCGTACCTGCCCCGAATGTGGGCACTGTGCCAAGGAGAACCGCGTCACCCAAGCACTGTTCCAGTGCACGGCGTGCGGATTCACCGCGAACGCGGACCATGTCGGCGCCACGAACGTACTCGACAGGGCCGGGCTGGCCCTCTGCACGGCGGCATAGCCACCGACGCAGGAAGCCCGCCGCTTTAACGGTGGGTGGAGTCACGGCTCCACGGTAGGACGGACCGCCGCCCGCGGGCTCACGGCACCGACTGGGTGGCGCTGCGCGCCGCCGTCGTCACGGCGGGCCGGTCGGGCTCGCGCAGCCACAGGAGAGTTCCCGCGAGCAGCATGGCCGCCGTCAGCAGCCAGGGCAGCGGCCCGGGGCTCATGGCTCCCACGGCCACGCCGGTGAGCGCGCCGACCGACTGCTGGGCGAGGGACTGGACGGACAGCGCGGTGGCCCGGCCGGTACTGGAGACGCGCTGGTGCAGCAGGTCGTTCTCGTTCGGGCCCGCCACGCCGAACCCGAGGTAGACCAGTCCGAAGCCGACCACGACGAAGCCGGTGGCGAGGGGATGGGAGAAGGTGGCGGTCACACCGAGCAGCGCTAGCCCCGTCGCACTCGTGCCGAGGCCGGCCAGCACCGCCCGCGCTCCGCTGCCGGTGACCCGGGCAGTGAAGGGTGCGAGGTGGCTGCCGACACCCGCGCAGACGAACCCCCCGAAGGCGAGCACGGCGAACAGCATGGCTCCGGACTCGGAGGCGCCGGTCAGCGTCACGGCCCGCCCCGGCATGAGCAGTTCGATCGCGGCCAGGGCGCTGCCCGCCGCGGCGGCGCTGAGCAGGATCCGGCGGACCAGGGCATCCCTGCCGCCCAGGCGCACTCCGTCCAGGGCGGCGCCCGGGATGCCACGCAGCACCGAGCGCGCAGTGGCTGGCGGCCGGGGTGGCTCGCGCAGGGCGGTCAGGACGTAGCAGGCGAAGACGATCTCGACCGCCGCACCCAGTAGTACGGGGACGGACAGGGGCAGTACCGCCCGGGACGTCGCCTCGGCCAGGCGTGCGCCGAGGTCGGGGCCCCGGCCCAGCAGCCAGGGTAGGGCCCCGCCGAGCAGAAGGCCGGCGGCGAGCGCTGCGGAGGTCGCGGAACTGCCGCGCGCAAGGCCGGTGCGCAGGTCGGCGTCGGGGCCGGCGGACGCTTGGACGATGTCCACGTACCAGGCTTCCGCCGGACCGCTGGCCAGTGCGCGGGCGGTACCCATCAGGGCCATGCCGAGGGTGAGGGCCCAGACGGTGGTGCCGAGGGCATGGATCAGCAGCGCGATCGCGTTGAGCCCGCCCGCCACGGCCAGGACGGGGCGCCGCCCGAGGACGTCGGAGAGTCCCCCGGTGGGCAGTTCCAACGCGGCCACGGTGAGGGAGTGAGCGGCGTAGAACCCCGCGATCGCGGCGAGGGCCATGCCCCGCTCGGTGAACAGCAGCACCAGCGGGGCCATCGTCAGGCCCGGGGGCAGCCAGAACAGCGCGCAGACGGTGACGTAGCGGCGCCGGGCCGTCCGGATCTCCGGCGACTCGGCACTCACGACGTTCCCTCGGGGTCGGCGGGCGCATCGGCGGACGCTGAGACAGTCGGATCGGCGGGCGCATCGGCAAGGGGTGCGAGGGGCAGCCCGGCGGTGACGAGCACGACCCGTGCGGCGCGGGGGTCGTCGGCGTCGCGTGCGGTGAGTTCGGCCAGCTTGCCGTCGACGACGTCCCACAGTTCGGCGAGCGACTCGGGGGTGAGCCGGGGCATCAGGTCGCCGATCCCGGACGGCTCGACCCACTCCTGCCCCAGTCGCCCGGCGGCGAGGTCGGCCTCGTGCCGGACGAGGGACACCTCCAGGTGCTCGATCTGCCGCCGCCGCGCCATGCCGACGTAGGCGCGGCCCGCCGCCGAGGACTCCATCGCCTCGTTACTCCAGGAGGTGAGAGTGTGCACGGCCCGCCAGCGCCGTTCCCGTCCGTCGCGGTGTTCGGCCTCGGCGATGAACTCGTACTTCGCCAGCACCCTCAGGTGGTAGCTGGCTGACGCCGACGACTCCCCCGTCCGCTCGGCCAGTTCGCTGGCGGTGGCTGGCCCGTCCTGCCGCAGCAGCCCGAGCAGCCGGATCCGCAACGGGTGCGTGAGCGCCTTCAGCGCGGCGGTGTCCCGCTCGGGGTCCAGTACTCGCCTCTGCCCGTCGTTGACCATGCGGCGAGCGTAGGCCGATTCCTCAACATTCAAAAAGAGTTTTTGCAAAACTTTCTTTGGAATCTCGGGCTCCGGCGAAATCACTTCCCGCCCGGCCGTCCCGGACGGCTAAGGTCGGGAGCATGGCTTCCGAGGACCCGAAGACCGCCGCCGCTGTGGCCGCTGCCGAGGCTGCCGGACCGCAGGCCGGCGAGACCGTCCGCACCGACAGCTGGATCTGGTCCGTGCGCCTGCTCAAGACGCGCTCCCTCGCCTCCACCGCCTGCCGGGGCGGCCATGTGCGGGTGAACGGCGAGCGGGTGAAGCCCGCGCACTCCCTGCGCGTCGGTGACGAGGTGCGGCTGCGGCACGAGGGCCGGGAGCGGGTCGTCGTCGTCAAGCGGCTGATCCGCAAGCGGGTGGGCGCCCCGGTGGCCGTCCAGTGCTACATCGACAACTCCCCGCCGCCTCCGCCCCGCGACGCCGTCGCCCCCGCCGGTGTCCGGGACCGCGGCGCGGGCCGCCCGACCAAGCGCGATCGCCGCGAACTGGAACGCCTGCGAGGCCTGGGAGGTCCCGGCGCCCCCGGCGGCACGGCGCCGCGCCCCTGAGCGGGACCGCCCGCGCAGCCGTCCGGGGTGATCGCCCCGGGGCCCGTCCCCTCGCACCCCTCACGTCCGTCACACGTTTTCGGCTCCATGTCCGTCCAACGGACCGGATCCGCAAGCCCGTTCCCCTCCTCCCCCGGTTCACTCGAATCCTCCCCCGGTTCACTCGAACGAGTGGAGAGGCCGTGCCTCGCCGTCCTGGCGTACGGTGAAGTCGGGAGTGGTGGTGACGAGATGCGTACAGGCAGTGAGCCGGTGACTGCACGCAGTGCGCTGCGCGCGCGGCTCTGGCTGAGCGTGTGGGGCGAGGTGTGGACGATCGCCGGGACGGTGGCGTTCATGCTCTCCGGCCACCCGGGCTGGGCACTCCTGTGCGGGGTGCTGTGGCTGATCGTCACGATCGATCTGGTCGTGGTCGTCCGGCGCCTCCGTCAGGGGCCGCACTACCAGCCGGGCCGTGACGTCCCCCCGTACGAGCCGCCCAGGGGCCCGTGGTGACCGTGTGAACGGGGGCGGTGCGGGCGGCCCCGCTCAGGTGTCGAAGCTCGCGGCCTTCAGGTACTCCGGGTTCGGGTCCAGCGCGGCGGCCAGCCGGAAGTGGCGCCTGGCCGGAGCGGGGCGGCTCTGCCGCTGGTAGGTGCGGGCGAGCGCGAAGTGCGCGAAGGCGTTGTCCGGCTCGCGCTCCAGGACGATGGAGAACTCGAGTTCGGCCGGCCTCAGCTGGGCCGCCGCGAAGAAGGCACGCGCGCGCAGCAACCGCGCCGCGGTGTTCTCCGGGTACGCGTCGATGACCCCGTCGAGCAGCTTCACCGCGCCCCGCGGGTCCCGCGAGGCGAGCAGCTGCTCGGCGGCACGGAAGTCGATGACATGGGTCTCCGGCGTACGTCCGGTCGAACCACTGAGCTCGGGCACAGCCGCATCCTTCCCTCGTCGAACCGGTTCAACGCCCCGGGCGGGGGCACCTATTCCCGCGCGGGCCGGCGGGCCGCCCGCTCCCTGCGGACGAGTTCGGCCCACACGTCCTTCACCCGCCGCGCCAGCTCCTCCAGGGGGACGTCGTTGTCGATGACGAGGTCCGCGATCTCCCGGCGCTGCTCGCGCGTCGCCTGGGCCGCCATCCGCGCGCGTGCGTCCTGCTCGCTCATGCCGCGGCGGCCCGTGAGACGGTCGAGCTGGGTCTCGGCGCTCGCGTCGACCACGATCACGAGGTCGTAGCGGGAGGCGAGGCCGTTCTCCGTGAGCAGGGGCACGTCGTGGACGACGACGGCGTCCTCGGCGGCGGCCTCCTCCAGCTCGCGGGAACGGGCACCCACCAGGGGGTGGACGATCGAGTTGAGGACGGCGAGCTTCTCCGGGTCGGCGAAGACGATCGATCCCAGTCCCGGCCGGTCCAGGCTGCCGTCCTCGGCGAGTACGCCCTCGCCGAAGGACTCCACGACCGCCGCGAGTCCGGGTGTCCCCGGCGCGACGACCTCGCGCGCGATGCGGTCCGCGTCGATCAGTACGGCCCCGCACTCGACGAGCAGCCGCGACACCTCGCTCTTGCCGGCTCCGATCCCGCCGGTCAGGCCCACCGTCAGCATGACCCGAAGCTTAGGGCCTGCCACCGACGGCGACGGTGGCGGCCCTGTCTCAGTTGTCGCCCTCGCGCTCCGCGAGGAACCGCTCGAACTCGAGCCCGATCTCGTCCGCCGACGGGATCTCCACCGGCTCGGCGAGCATGTTGCCCCTGGTCTCGGCGCCCGCGGCGGCGTCGTACTGGTGCTCAAGGCCCTGGATGAGGGCCGTGAGCTCCTCGTCGCCCTCCCGGACCTGGCGGTCGATCTCGGTCTGCGTACGGTGGGCGTCGGTGCGCAGGGAGTGCGCCACACCCGGCAGGACCAGGCCGGTCGCGGCCGTGATGGCCTCCAGGGCGGTCAGCGCCGCGTCCGGGTAGGAGGAGCGGGCGATGTAGTGCGGCACGTGCGCGGCGACGCCCAGCACGTCGTGTCCGGCCTGCATGAGCCGGTACTCGACGAGGCCCTCGGCACTGCCGGGCACCTGCGCCTCCTCGAAGGGGCCGGTGTGGCCGGGGACGAGGTCGGTGCGGTTGCCGTGCGGGGTGATACCCACCGGCCGCGTGTGCGGGACACCCATCGGGATGCCGTGGAAGTTCACCGAGAGGCGGACGCCGAGCCGCTCCACGATCTGCTGCACCGCGGCGGCGAACCTCTCCCACTCGACGTCCGGTTCGGGCCCGGACAGCAGCAGGAACGGCGCCCCGGTGGCGTCCTGGACCAGCCGCACCTCGAGGGCGGGCACCTCGTAGTCGGTCCAGCGGTCGCGGGTGAAGGTCAGCAGCGGGCGCCGGGCCCGGTAGTCGATGAGCCGGTCGTGGTCGAACCGGGCGACCGCCTGGTGGGGCAGCGAGTCGAGCAGCCGCTCGGCGATCTGGTCGCCGGTCTCGCCCGCGTCGATGTACCCGTCGAAGTGGTAGAGCATGACAAGTCCGGCCGATTCCTGGGCGAGCGCCATGTCGACGACGGCCAGCCCCTTCGGCTCCCATGCGTACAAACCCTGCGGATCAAGCACCGTGACCGCTCCTCCTCGTGTTCCTAGTGGACAACGTGACGCGCGGCACCGGCATTCCCGGATGAGGACAACTCCCCGAGGCGCGCGGGGCCGTGTCGGCACGCGGCTCCGCCGCGCGGACGCGACGATCCCCCCTCGGCCCGCGGACGGCGCCCGCCCCCGCAGCGCAGCACTGAGGGGCCGCACCTCGAAAGGTGCGGCCCCTCAGTTACCGGCTAGAACTCAGCGACCGGAGGTCAGCTCTGGCCGCCGGCCAGCTTCTCGCGCAGCGCGGCCAGCGCCTCGTCCGAGGCCAGCGCACCGGAGTTGTCCGGGCCCTCGGAGGAGTACGAGCCGCCACCACCGGACGCGGCCGGAGCCGCACCCGCGGTGTCGACACCCTCGGCAGCGGCCTTCTCGTCCGCCTCGCGGGACTTGATGACCTGCGCCTGGTGCTGCTCGAAGCGGGACTGCGCCTCGGCGTACTGGGTCTCCCACGCCTCGCGCTGGGTCTCGTAGCCCTCGAGCCAGTCGTTGGTCTCGGGGTCGAAGCCCTCGGGGTAGATGTAGTTGCCCTGGTCGTCGTAGGACGCGGCCATGCCGTACAGGGTCGGGTCGAACTCGACCGCCGTCGGGTCGGCACCGAAGGCCTCGTTGGCCTGCTTCAGCGAGAGGCTGATGCGACGGCGCTCGAGGTCGATGTCGATGACCTTGACGAAGATCTCGTCGTTGACCTGGACGACCTGCTCCGGGATCTCCACGTGGCGCTCGGCCAGCTCGGAGATGTGGACCAGACCCTCGATGCCCTCGTCCACGCGGACGAACGCACCGAACGGAACCAGCTTCGTGACCTTGCCGGGCACGACCTGGCCGATCTGGTGGGTGCGGGCGAACTGCTGCCACGGGTCTTCCTGGGTCGCCTTCAGCGACAGGGAGACACGCTCGCGGTCCATGTCGACGTCGAGCACCTCGACGGTGACTTCCTGACCGACCTCGACGACCTCGGAGGGGTGGTCGATGTGCTTCCAGGACAGCTCGGAGACGTGCACCAGGCCGTCGACGCCACCCAGGTCCACGAAGGCACCGAAGTTGACGATCGAGGAGACGACGCCGGAACGGACCTGACCCTTCTGGAGGGTGGTGAGGAACGTCTGGCGGACCTCGGACTGGGTCTGCTCCAGCCAGGCACGGCGGGACAGGACCACGTTGTTGCGGTTCTTGTCCAGCTCGATGATCTTCGCCTCGAGCTCCTTGCCCACATAGGGCTGGAGGTCGCGGACGCGGCGCATCTCGACCAGGGAGGCCGGGAGGAAGCCGCGGAGGCCGATGTCGAGGATGAGACCACCCTTGACGACCTCGATGACGGTACCGGTGACGATGCCGTCCTCTTCCTTGATCTTCTCGATGGTGCCCCAAGCACGCTCGTACTGGGCGCGCTTCTTCGAGAGGATCAGGCGGCCTTCCTTGTCCTCCTTCTGGAGAACAAGGGCTTCGATCTCGTCACCGACGGCGACGACCTCGTTGGGGTCGACGTCGTGCTTGATCGAGAGTTCGCGGCTCGGGATGACACCTTCGGTCTTGTAACCGATGTCGAGCAGGACCTCGTCCCGGTCGACCTTCACGATGACGCCGTCGACGATGTCGCCGTCGTTGAAGTACTTGATCGTCTCGTCGATCGCGGCGAGGAAGGCTTCCTCGTTACCGATGTCGTTGACCGCAACCTGCGGGGTGGTGGCGGTGGTCTCGGTGCTGCTCGTCATGTGGGAAAGGGCTCCGGTACGGACAGTGAGTCGTAGGTACTGCTACGCCGGAGCCTGTTTCGCTCTGCAGAAGCCGGACAGCAAAAGAAGCGCCGTTCCGAACACCGGGCATCCCGGTGGCGCCTCGAGAACCGAGGGGACATACAACAGATGCGAGCGCAGCCTGCTACGTCTGAGGTGCGCAGGCTCGCAGCGCAACTTGTAGCATACGGGGGCAGCCGGGCAGGGTCAATGCGCGAAGCCCCCCACCCGGGGCGGATCGCCGCATAACCGGCACAATTCCCCCTTCTGGGGGTAGCGCCGCACGTCAGACGCCGCCTCGAGGC
Source organism: Streptomyces sp. GDS52 (assembly GCF_052246875.1). Lineage (NCBI taxonomy): Bacteria > Bacillati > Actinomycetota > Actinomycetes > Kitasatosporales > Streptomycetaceae > Streptomyces > Streptomyces sp. GDS52. Next base: position 5,617,862 of record NZ_CM125966.1, on the reverse strand, counting down.
CACACAAGACCCGCGCCAGGCAGGACCCCTCGCGCGCCCCCTGTGGCGACAGCCGGGGCAACTTGACGGAAGAGTACGACGATGGAGCCGATCATCCAAGAGCCCGAAGCGTCCGAACCCGAGGCGACCCGACGGAACGCCGACGTCACCGAGAGCTCCCGCGCCAACCGGGGCTGGTGGGACCGCAACGCGGACGAGTACCAGACCGAGCACGGCACGTTCCTCGGCGACGACCGCTTCGTGTGGTGCCCCGAGGGGCTGGACGAGGTGGAGGCCGAGCTGCTCGGCCCGCCGGAGGACCTGAAGGACCGCGACGTCCTGGAGCTCGGCGCCGGCGCGGCCCAGTGCTCACGCTGGCTGGCCGCGCAGGGCGCGCGCCCGGTGGCCCTGGACATCTCGCACCGGCAGTTGCAGCACGCGCTGCGCATCGGGGGCCCGTTCCCGCTGGTGTGCGCCGACGCGGGCGCCCTGCCGTTCGCGGACGGCTCCTTCGACCTGGCCTGCTCGGCGTACGGGGCGCTGCCCTTCGTCGCCGACCCGCGGCTGGTGCTGCGCGAGGTGCGCCGGGTGCTGCGGCCCGGGGGCCGGTTCGTCTTCTCCGTCACGCATCCGATCCGCTGGGCGTTCCCGGACGAGCCCGGCCCGGAGGGGCTGAGCGTCTCCGGTTCCTACTTCGACCGCACGCCCTACGTCGAACAGGACGAGCAGGGCCGCGCGGTGTACGTCGAGCACCACAGGACGCTGGGCGACCGCGTCCGCGACATCACCGCCTCGGGCTTTCGTCTGGTGGACCTGGTGGAGCCCCGGTGGCCGGAGTGGAACACCTCCGAGTGGGGCGGCTGGTCCCCGCTGCGCGGCCGGCTGATCCCGGGCACGGCGATCTTCGTGTGCGTACGGGACTGAGTGCGTGGTCCGTCACGACGCGCTCGACGCCCTCCCGGTGCGCGAGGCCCTTCCCGCGCTGACCGACGCCCTGGAGACGCACGGCACCGCCGTTCTCGTCGCACCGCCCGGCACCGGCAAGACGACCCTCGTGCCGCTGGTGCTGGCCGGGCTGGTCGGTGGCGGTCCCGCGCGGCGGGTGGTGGTCGCCGAGCCCCGGCGGATCGCGGCGCGGGCGGCGGCCCGGCGGATGGCCTGGCTGCTGGGCGAGCAGGCCGGCGGGTCCGTGGGGTTCACGGTGCGCGGGGAGCGGGTGGCCGGGCGCCGCACGCGCGTGGAGGTCGTCACGACCGGCGTGCTCCTGCAGCGGCTGCAGCGGGACCAGGAACTGACCGGGGTGGACGCGGTGGTGCTCGACGAGTGCCACGAGCGGCATCTGGACGCGGACACGGCGGCGGCGTTCCTGTGGGACGTGCGCGAGACCCTGCGGCCGGAGCTGCGCCTGGTGGCCGCGTCGGCGACGACCGACGCGGCGGGCTGGGCGCGGCTGCTGGGCGACGCGCCCGTGGTCGAGGCGCACGGCACGGCCCATCCGGTGGAGGTGGTGTGGGCCCCTCCCGCGCGGCCGGTGCGGCCGCCGCACGGCATGCGGGTCGATCCGGCGCTGCTGACGCATGTGGCGTCGGTGGTGCGGCGGGCGCTGGCCGAACGGGACGGTGACGTCCTGGTGTTCCTGCCCGGCGTGGGCGAGATCGCCCGGGTCGCCGCGCAGCTGGGGCAACCCGGACGCCTCGGGGAGGTCGAGGTGCTCCAGGTCCACGGGCGGGCGCCGGCCGCGGTGCAGGACGCGGTGCTGGCACCCGGGCGGCGGCGCCGGGTGGTGCTGGCGACCTCGGTGGCGGAGTCGTCGCTGACGGTTCCGGGGGTCCGGGTGGTCGTGGACGCGGGACTCGCGCGTGAGCCCCGCGTCGACCACGCGCGCGGGCTGAGCGCGCTGACGACGGTACGGGCCTCGCAGGCGGCGGGCAGGCAGCGGGCGGGGCGGGCCGGACGTGAGGCACCGGGCACGGTGTACCGGTGCTGGGCGGAGGCCGAGGACGCGCGGCTGCCCCGGTTCCCCGCCCCCGAGATCGAGGTGGCCGATCTGACGGCGTTCGCGCTGCAGGCGGCCTGCTGGGGCGATCCGGACGCCTCCGGGCTCGCGCTGCTCGATCCGCCCCCGCGCGGGGCGATGGCGGCGGCCGGGGCCGTCCTGACGGCGATCGGGGCCGTCGGCGCCGACGGGCGGGCCACGGAACGGGGCACGCGGCTGGCCCGGCTGGGCCTGCATCCCCGGCTGGGGCGGGCGCTGCTGGACGCGGCACCGGCCGTGGGCCGCGCGCTCGCCGCCGAAGTGGTCGCGCTGATCGGCGAGGAGGCACCGCGCGGCTACGGGGACGATCTCGCCGATGCCCTGCGTGCCGTGCGGCGCGGGGACGACGCCTATGCGCAGCGGTGGCGGACGGAGGCGCGCCGGCTGCGGTCGCTCGTCTCGGAGGTCTCCTCGGAGGTCTCCCCGGAAGCCGTCCACGCCGCGCCTCCCGCGCCACCCGCGCCGACGGGCGCGGTGGGCGGGGACAGCCGGGAGGGCGGGGAGGGTGCCCGGGTCGGGCTGGTGGCCGCGCTCGCCTTTCCCGAGTGGATCGCCTGCGCGCAGGGCGGTTCGTATCTGATGGTGTCCGGGACGCGGGCCGAGGCCGGCGGGGGCACCGGGCTGCGGGGGGCTCCCTGGATCGCGGTCGCCGCCGCCGACCGGCCGGTGGGGCGGGGGCACGCGCGCGTGCGGCTCGGCGCGGTCGTCGACGAGGAGACCGCGCGGTGGGCGGCCGGGCCCCTGCTGGAGACGCGCGAGGAGGTGCACTGGGCCGACGGCGATGTCGTCGCCCGCCGGGTCGAGCGGCTGGGGGCGGTGGAGCTGGCGGTACGGCCCCGCGCCGACGCGGAGCCCGCCCTCGTGCGGGCCGCACTGCTGGACGGGCTGCGGCGGGAGGGGTTCGGGCTGCTGCGGTGGCCGGCGGGAGCATCCGTGCTGCGGCAGCGGCTGGCCTTTCTGCACGGCCGGCTCGGCGACCCCTGGCCCGCTGTGTCCGACGACGCGCTCCACGCGCGCGTGGCGGAGTGGCTGGAGCCCGAGCTGAGCCGCGCCCGGCGCCGGGCCGACCTGGCGCGGATCGACGCCGGCCAGGCCCTCGGCCGGCTGCTGCCGTGGGCGTCCGGGCAGGCCGCCCGGCTGGACGAACTGGCCCCCGAACGGATCACCGTCCCCAGTGGGTCCGCGATCCGGATCGACTACTCCGACGCCGGGCAGCCGGTGCTCGCGGTGAAACTCCAGGAGATGTTCGGGCTCCAGGAGACGCCGCGGGTGGCCGGGGTGCCCCTGCTGGTGCATCTGCTCTCCCCGGCCGGGCGGCCCGCCGCCGTCACCTCCGACCTCGCCTCCTTCTGGAAGGACGGATACAAGGGCGTACGGGCCGAACTGCGCGGCCGTTACCCCCGGCATCCGTGGCCCGAGGACCCGGCTGCCGCCGAACCGACCCGGCACACCAACGCACGGCTCAGGCGGTGACCCTGCTCCTATGAGCCGCTGGTGGGGCCGGGCGACGCCGTCCCGGCGGCGGCCACCGTCAGTTCGACCGTGAGGGTCGCGCCGCCCGCGGTGGTGACACGGAGCAGGAAGGTGCCGGTGGTGTCGTCCGCGTAGAGCTGCGGCAGCGTCAGGAGACCGTCCTCGTCCGTCTCCAGGCCGTTCAGGGTGCGGACGGCCTTGCCGTCGTCGTCCTTGAAGTAGGGGCCCTCGTCGTTGACGGCCGGGTCGTCGGCCGACGTGATCAGCGTGGCGGTGGCCGCGACCTTGCCGGCCGGGGCGCCGTCGTGGGTGGCCCGTACCTCGACCCGGTGGGCGAACTCGCCGCCCGGGGTGCAGGTCAGTGCCTCGTCACCGGTGCGCACGACGGTGTCGGCGGTGCGCTCGGTGACGGTGGCCCGGTAGTCGAGGCCCGGGACGATGCGGCCGACGACGGTGGCGCGGACGGTGACGTCGCCCGTCTTCTCGCCCGCCCGGAGCGCGGGCGCCACGGCGACGCCGGCACTGTCGGTGACGACGGTGGCCACGCTCTCGCCGCCGGTGAAGGTGGTGTCGGTGTCGCCGAGGACGGTGAAGCGGATCCGCACCTTCGCGACGGCCTTGCCTTCGCCCGTCTCCGCGCGGGCGCGGATCCTCTCGGTGAACGCGTCGCCCGCCCGCGCGGTGAGCCTGCCCGTGCCGGCGTTCTCCAGGTGGTCCACCGTGTCGGTGGGCGTGGGGGGCCTGCTGGGCGGCGGTGCCGTCGGGGGCTGTGTCGTGCCCGGCGGTGTGCTCGGCGTGCCCGGGGAGGAGGCCGGCGGCTTGGGGCCGGGGCTGCTGCTGCCGCCGCCCGGCGTGTCGGGGCTGGGGCTGGGCTTCGGTGACGTGCCCGGGGCCGCCGGGGTGGTGCCCGGCGCCGTAGACGGCGCCGACGGCGAAGAGGGCGATGACGGGGATGACGGCGATGACGGGGAGGGACTCGTGGTGCGGTCGTCGCTGCGGTCGCCGGGCAGGGTGCCGGTGCCGTCCGGGATCTCGTGCGTGCCCTTGCGGTAGTACTCCAGCCACGACAGGACGGTGTTCAGGTAGTCCCTCGAAGGGTTGTAGCTGAGGATCGCCTTGTCGAGGTCCGCCCGGTCGGACAGGTCCCAGCCGAAGCGGCACAGGTAGTGACCGGCCGCCAGGGCGGCGTCGTAGATGTTGTTGGGGTCCTTGCGGCCGTCGCCGTTGCCGTCGCGGCCCGCCCATTTCCAGGTGGACGGGATGAACTGCATGGGGCCGACGGCGTTGTCGTAGGCACTGTTGCCGTCGTACTCGCCGTTGTCGGTGTCCCGGATGAGCGCGAAGCCGTTGCCGTCGAGCTGCGGGCCGATGATCGGGGAGAGGGTGGTGCCGTCGGCGTCGACGCGCCCGCCGCGGGCCTGGCCGGACTCCACCTTGCCGATGGCGGCGAGCAGTTGCCAGGGCAGGTTGCAGCCGGGCTTGGACTCGCGCAGCGCCGCCTCGGCCTTCTTGTAGGCGTCGAGGACGGTCGCGGGTATGCCCGCCTCGGAAGCGCCCGGCGTGAGCGGGTCGGTGCTCGCGGACGGGGCGGGGTTGGGGCTGTTGAGCGGCGGAAGGTCCGTGTAGTAGGGCGAGTTGCCGGTCGCGCCGGGGTCGTCGGTGCTTTCGCCGGGCGCCGAGGTGGCGTCCGGCGCGGCCCGCCCGCCCGGGTCGCCGATCGTCGCGCCCGGGGCCTGGGACGCGGACAGGGCCGCCACCGCGGCCGCCGCCACGGCGGTGGTTGCCGCTCCCTTGCGCAGCCTCCTGCCGAAATGCGCCGCCATAGAGTGAACCCCTCCCCGCGGACGCCGGAGCATCCGTCGTCATCTGTCACGCCCGCCCGGTTGTGACGATCCAGCCCGCCCGCCGGTTGCACCTGACACGGCGACTCCCGCGACCCTACGGCAACATCCTTTGCCCGCACACCCGTTCATGCCCGGTATTCGCCGGTTGGCCACACTCGTCCCCGCACGGGTACGGACTGCGGTGTCGCTCATACTGTGGTCCGCCGAGCACCGGGACCGACCGGCCCGGTCAACGAGCCCTCCGAGGAGCCGAGTTGCCCTTCACGTTGAGCCATGCGGCGGCGGTCCTGCCCGCCGTACGAACCGACGGGACCGGCCGGGGCCCCCTGGTGCCGGCCGTTCTCGTGGCGGGCAGTCTCGCCCCGGACCTGACCTACTACGCGGCCAGTGTCCTGTCCGGAGCGATGGAGTTCGGGGACTTCACCCACTCGTTCCCGGGCGTCCTGACCGTGGATGTGTGCATCGCCTGGGCGCTGGTGGGTCTGTGGCTCCTGATCCGCGAACCGCTCGTGGCGCTGCTGCCGCGGCCCTGGCAGGGGCGGACGTCCGCCCTGCTGCGCTGCGGCACGCCGCCCGCGCGGGTGCGGGCCTCCCTGGTGGCGCGCTGGTACGTCTCGGCCGTGCTCGGTGCGCTGACGCATGTGGTGTGGGACGCCTTCACGCACCTCGACCGGTGGGGGATGCGGGTCTTTCCCGTCCTGGGACGGGAGATCGCGGGCTCACCGCTGTACTGGTATCTGCAGTACGGCGGTTCGGCGGTGGCCGCGGTGGTGATCGTCGTGTTCCTGGCACGGGCGCTGAAGCGGGCGGCGCCCCGGTCCGCGCCGGCGGGGGTGGCGACGCTGTCCGCTGCCGACCGGTGGGGGGCCGCCGCGCTGCTCGGCGGCTGTGCGCTGGTGGGGGCCGTGCATCGGGCCGCGCGGTGGTGGGACTACTGGGGTGCGACCGCGAAGCCCTGGGAGCTGATTCCCACGGTGTGTTTCGGGGCGGGCGCCGGGCTCGTGACCGCGCTGCCGCTGTACGCCGTGGCGGTCAGGGCGCTGCGTCCGGCCCCGGTCACCGGGGACCCCGATGACGCCGGTACGGGGCGGCCGAGCCGTACGGCCGCACGCTGAGGGGCTCCCCGGCCGCCACGAACACGGTGACGGTACGGACGGGGCGGGGGCGGGGCAGCAGGGTGAGGGTGAGCGCCAGATAGCTGCGGGTCAGCTCGGCCCACAGCCGCCACGGGGGCGGCTCGCCGGCACCGGGCGACGGGGCGGACGGTGCGGCGGCCCCGCGGCCGGTGCACCATCGGCCGACGCGGCGCAACGCGGTCGTCAGGGGGGCGGGAGTACGGGCGGTACTTGCGGTGGCCGCGAAGACCGGAACCGGCGAGAACGCCTCGAGGGTGGGTCCGTCGGCGTCGGTCGGCGGGGGCCCCGCTCTGCGGTGAAGCATGCGTATACCCATGCCCCGCATCCTGGCGCCCGGCCCCCGCGACGGCCTGCCCGCGAGGTCCACGCGGGTGAGACCCCTCAGGGGACGAAGCCGAGGACGAAGCCGAGGACGGGGTCGTGCCGGAGGACGCCATCGGGCGCCCTCCGGCACGGCCCGCCGACTCCGCCCGGCAGGGCTAGTGCGCCGCCGACTCCCAGTCCGGGCCCGCGCCGATCGAGACACCCAGGGGGACGCGGAGCCGGACCGCGGCGGCCATCTCCCGGCGGATCAGCTCTTCCGCGGCCGGGCGCTCGCCGGGGGCGATCTCCAGGACGATTTCGTCGTGGACCTGGAGGAGCATCCGGGACGTGAGGTCCGCCTCGCGCAGCGCCCGGTCCACGTTCAGCATGGCGATCTTGACGATGTCCGCCGCCGTGCCCTGGATCGGCGCGTTCAGCGCCATCCGCTCGGCCGCCTCGCGGCGCTGGCGGTTGTCGCTGTTGAGGTCGGGCAGGTAGCGCCGGCGGCCGAAGAGGGTCGCCGTGTAACCCGTCGCCCGAGCCTCGTCGACCACGCGGCGCAGGTAGTCCCGCACCCCGCCGAACCGCTCGAAGTACGCGTCCATCAGGGCGCGGGCCTCGGCCGCCTCGATGTTCAGCTGCTGGGAGAGGCCGAAGGCGGACAGCCCGTACGCGAGGCCGTACGACATCGCCTTGATCTTGCGGCGCATCTCCGCGTCGACCGCGGACTGCTCGACCGCGAACACCTGCGCGGCGGCGGTGGTGTGCAGGTCCTCGCCGGAGGTGAACGCCTCGATGAGTCCGGCGTCCTCGGAGAGGTGCGCCATCACCCGCAGTTCGATCTGGCTGTAGTCCGCCGTCATCAGCGACTCGAAGCCTTCCCCGACGACGAACCCGCGACGGATCGCGCGGCCCTCGTCGGTACGGACCGGGATGTTCTGCAGGTTCGGGTCGGTCGACGACAGGCGGCCGGTGGCGGCGACCGTCTGGTTGAACGTGGTGTGGATGCGGCCGTCCGCGGCGATGGTCTTGATCAGCCCCTCGACGGTGACGCGCAGCTTCGCCTGCTCACGGTGCCGGAGCATGATCACCGGCAGTTCGTTGTCGGTCCGGCCCGCCAGCCAGGCCAGGGCGTCGGCGTCGGTGGTGTACCCGGTCTTGGTCTTCTTCGTCTTCGGCAGGCCGAGTTCACCGAAGAGGACCTCCTGGAGCTGCTTGGGCGAGCCCAGGTTGAACTCGTGTCCCGCCGCCGCGTGCGCTTCCTGCACGGCCTGCTGCACGGCGCCCGCGAACATCTGCTCCATGCCCTCGAAGTGGGTCCGGTCCGCCGCGATGCCGTGCCGCTCCATGCGGGCCAGCAGGACGGACGTCGGCAGCTCCACGTCCCGCAGCAGATCCGCGGCGCCCACCTCCGTCAGACGGTCCTCGAAGGCCTCGCCCAGGTCGAGGACCGCGCGGGCCTGCACCATCAGCGCCTCGGCCTCGGCGGTGTCGTCCGCGCCGAAGGCCAGCTGGCCGTCGGCCGCGGCGGCGGGCTCCAGCTCGCGGTGCAGGTACTCCAGGGACAGCGCGTCCAGGTCGAAGGAGCGGCGGCCCGGCTTGACCAGGTAGGCGGCGAGCGCGGTGTCCATGGAGACGCCCCGGATGCTCCAGCCGTGCTCGGCGAAGACCCGCATCGCGCCCTTGGCGTTGTGGAACACCTTGGACCGCTCCGCGTCGGCGAGCCATGCGGCGAACGCCCGCTCGTCGCCCTCGTCCAGCTCGGCCGGGTCGAACCAGGCGGCCGGCCCCGCGGCCGCCGCCAGGGCGACCTCGGCGACCGAGCCGGCCCCCAGCGCCCAGGTGTCGACCGTGGCGACGCCGAGGGGCGCGGTGCCGTGCTCGGCGAGCCAGCCGGCCAGCTCGCCCGCGCCCAGGACGGTGCCGTCCAGCTCCACCCCGTCCGCGACGACCGGGGCCGCCTCGGGCTCCTGCGCACCGGGGTCGACGGCGAAGAGCCGCTCGCGCAGCGACGGGTTCCTGATCTCCAGGGTGTCCAGGACCATCGCGACGGCCTTGCGGTCGTAGGCGGTCCGCTCCAGGTCGGTGACGTCCCTGCCCAGCTCGACCTGCCGCTCCAGCTCGGTGAGGCGGCGGTTGAGCTTGACCGACTCCAGGTGGTCGCGCAGATTCTGCCCGACCTTGCCCTTGACCTCGTCGACCCGCTCGACGAGGTCCGCGAAGGAACCGAACTGGTTGATCCACTTCGCCGCCGTCTTCTCACCGACGCCGGGAATGCCGGGCAGGTTGTCGGACGGGTCGCCGCGCAGCGCCGCGAAGTCCGGGTACTGCGCGGGCGTCAGCCCGTACTTCTCGACCACCTTCTCCGGGGTGAACCGGGTCAGCTCGGAGACACCCTTGGTCGGGTACAGCACCGTGGTGTGCTCGGAGACCAGCTGGAAGGAGTCCCGGTCGCCGGTGACGATCAGCACGTCGAAGCCCTCGGCCTCGGCCCGGGTGGCGAGCGTGGCGATGACGTCGTCCGCCTCGAAGCCCTCGACGGCGAAGCGCGGGGCGCTCATCGCGTCGAGCAGCTCACCGATCAGCTCGACCTGTCCCTTGAACTCGTCCGGTGTCTTGGAGCGGTTCGCCTTGTACTCGGGGAACTCCGCCGACCGCCAGGTCTTGCGGGAGACGTCGAAGGCCACCGCGAAGTGGGTGGGCGCCTCGTCGCGCAGCGTGTTCGCCAGCATCGACGCGAAACCGTAGATCGCGTTCGTCGGCTGGCCCGTCGCGGTCGTGAAGTTCTCCACGGGCAGCGCGAAGAACGCGCGGTAGGCCAGCGAGTGCCCGTCCATGAGCATCAGTCGCGGACGGGCCTCGCCGGAGGTCTGGTCGGTCTTCTTCGCTGCTGTCTCTGCCACGCCCCCGATCCTGCCACGCGCCACTGACACTCGGCCCCGCCCCCGTACCCCGGGACGCCCCCCGGCACCGGGACCACCCGCACCGGCCCCGAATCCTCCGGCCTCCGCCCGGCCCCCGTCGCCGTCACCGCCGCGTGCGAGGATCGGAGGCGTACGTCACACGTGTACGCGAAGAGGAGTGCGCGATGGCCACCAAACCGCCCAAGGGTGATCCGGTCCAGGACGCGCCGCAGGTCACCGAGCCGAAACGCGCGGCCGCGGGCCTCACGGCGATCGGCCACAGCCTGCGCATGGCGCACCGGCAGATGGGCCTGAAGCGGACGGCGCTGACCCTGCTCGACGTCAACCAGAAGGACGGCTTCGACTGTCCGGGCTGCGCCTGGCCCGAGCCGGAGCACCGGCACACCGCGGAGTTCTGCGAGAACGGCGCGAAGGCCGTGGCCGAGGAGGCCACCCTGCGCCGGGTCACTCCCGAGTTCTTCGCCGCGCACCCCGTCGCCGACCTGGCCGGCCGCAGCGGCTACTGGCTGGGCCAGCAGGGCCGCCTGACCCGCCCCGTGTACCTCCCCGAGGGCGGCGACCGCTACGAGCCCGTCACCTGGGAGCGCGCCTTCGACATCGTCGCCGAGGAGATCACCGCCCTCGGCTCCCCCGACGAGGCCCTCTTCTACACCTCCGGACGCACCAGCAACGAGGCCGCCTTCCTCTACCAGCTCTTCGCGCGCGAACTCGGCACCAACAACCTGCCCGACTGCTCGAACCTGTGCCACGAGTCCTCCGGCTCCGCCCTGTCCGAGACGATCGGCGTCGGCAAGGGCAGCGTCCTGCTGGAGGACCTCTACAAGTCCGACCTGATCATCGTCGCCGGACAGAACCCCGGCACCAACCACCCCCGCATGCTGTCCGCCCTGGAGAAGGCCAAGGCGAACGGCGCGCGGATCATCACCGTCAACCCGCTGCCCGAGGCGGGCCTGGAGCGCTTCAAGAACCCGCAGACCCCCAAGGGCCTCGCCACCGGCACCGCCCTGACCGACCTGTTCCTGCAGATCCGCCTCGGCGGCGACCAGGCCCTCTTCCGCATCCTCAACAAGCTGATCGTCGACACGCCCGGCGCCGTCGACGAGGACTTCGTCCGCGAACACACGCACGGCTACGAGGAGTTCGCCGAGGCCGCCCGCGCCGCCGACTGGGACGCGACACTCGCCGCGACCGGCCTCACCCGCGACGACATCGAGCAGTGCCTGCGCATGGTCCTCGCGTCGAAGCGCGTCATCGTGTGCTGGGCGATGGGCCTCACCCAGCACAAGCACTCCGTTCCCATGATCCGCGAGATCGTCAACTTCCTGCTGCTGCGCGGCAACATCGGCCGCCCCGGCGCGGGCGTCTGCCCGGTGCGCGGCCACTCCAACGTCCAGGGCGACCGCACCATGGGCATCTTCGAACGGCCCGCACCGGAGTTCCTGGACGCCCTGGAGAAGGAGTTCGGCTTCACGCCCCCGCGCGAGCACGGCTACGACGTCGTACGGGCCATCCGCGCGCTGCGCGACGGGAAGGCGAAGGTGTTCTTCGCCATGGGCGGCAACTTCGTCGCCGCCTCCCCCGACACGGAGGTCACCGAGGCCGCGATGCGCCGGGCCCGGCTGACCGTGCACGTGTCGACCAAGCTGAACCGCTCGCACGCCGTCACCGGTGCGCGCGCCCTGATCCTGCCGACCCTGGGCCGCACCGAACGCGACCTGCAGGACGGTGGCGAGCAGTTCGTGACGGTCGAGGACTCCATGGGCATGGTGCACGCCTCCCGCGGCCGCCTCGAACCGGCGAGCGGGCAGCTGCTGTCCGAACCGGCCATCGTGTGCCGGCTGGCCCGCCGGGTCCTCGGCGCGGACAGCAAGGTCCCCTGGGAGGAGTTCGAGAAGGACTACGCGACGATCCGCGACCGCATCGCGCGCGTGATCCCCGGCTTCGAGGACTTCAACGCGCGCGTGGCGCACCCCGGAGGGTTCGCCCTCCCCCACGCCCCGCGCGACGAACGGCGCTTCCCCACCGCCACCGGCAAGGCCAACTTCACCGCCGCGCCGGTGGAGTACCCCGAACTGCCCGAGGGGCGGCTGCTGCTGCAGACACTGCGCTCGCACGACCAGTACAACACCACGATCTACGGCCTGGACGACCGCTACCGGGGCATCAAGAACGGCCGCCGCGTGGTGTTCGTCAACCCGCAGGACGCGCGGGAACTGGGGCTCGCGGACGGCTCGTACGTCGACCTGGTCAGCGAGTGGAAGGGCAGCGGGAACGGCGACGACCGCGACGACCGCGACGACCGCGACATCATCGAGGAACGCCGGGCGCCCGGTTTCCGCGTGGTGCACTACCCGACGGCCCGCGGCTGCGCCGCCGCGTACTACCCGGAGACCAACGTCCTGGTGCCGCTGGACGCGACCGCGGACACCAGCAACACCCCGGCCAGCAAGTCCGTCGTGGTCCGTCTGGAACAATCGGCGGCCGACTGAGCGTTTGCTCAGTGGCCACCGCCGCGGCCCTGGCGGTGCCGCAGTGCCGTATGCCGCAGTGATCACGACGAACGGAGCCGGGCCCCATGGGAGAGCAGCAGCACGTGAAGTTCCCGCAAGAGGTCATCGACGAGTACACCGCGCTCGGCGTGGATCTGCAGGCACTCTTCTCCGCGGGCCATCTCGGTACGCGCATGGGCGTGCAGATCCTGGAGGCCTCGGCCGAGCGGGTCGTCGGGACGATGCCGGTGGAGGGCAACACCCAGCCCTACGGGCTGCTGCACGGCGGCGCCTCCGCCGTACTGGCCGAGACCCTGGGCTCGGTGGGGTCGATGCTGCACGGCGGTGCCACCAGGATCGCCGTGGGCGTCGACCTCAACTGCACCCACCACCGGGGCGCCCGCTCCGGCCTGGTCACCGGCGTCGCCACCCCGGTGCACCGGGGGCGGTCCACGGCGACGTACGAGATCGTCATCAGCGACGAGGCCGACAGGCGGCTGTGCACCGCGCGCCTGACCTGTCTGCTGCGGGACGTGAACCCGGGCGACGCCGAGCGGGCGGCCGGCGCCACCGGCTGACCGGCGCGTGAGGGTGCGGGGGCGGCCGTGCGGCCGCCCCCGCACCCGTTTCCCGGCACCGCCACGGCCCGCACCGCCGCCCGCCACGGGTGGCGGGCAGCCGGTGGCGGGCGGGCGCTCCACCGTTCGGGACATGAAGCGAAAGGCGCCTCCCGGCCCGCCGTGCGGGCCTTCGGCCCCTGCCCACCGCGGTGCCGCTCCGGGCGGCCGTCCCGGCCGCCGACTGCGGCCCGTGACGGCATCCTGCGACGCCGTGGCCGTCGCGCGTCCCGCCGGTGAACCCCAAGGCCGACCGGCCACCCGCGACCTGACCCGCCGTCAGCCGAGCGAGTCCCGCGCCGAGCGGCGCCGCGCGAACAAACCGGCCGAAGTGCACCGGCATTGACCGGCCTCGCCCCGCGGAACCTCGCGACGGGACCAGTGACTCGGCCGTTCCACCTCTCCCCCCGCACCTTCCGGCCCGCACCGCACGCCGTGGAGCACCCCCGCCGTTCCCGCCCGAAGTGACCGCTATCACCCCCCTGAAACCGCAGGCCACAAGCCCGGGAGGGGGTAAACGGAATTCCGGACTCACCGCCAAACTCCGTGCAGAATACAGCTATTCCGTCGCCGTCATCCATACATTTCCAGCCACCCGCGACACCCGCCCCGACCCCCGATCCGGGCGCCCCTTTCCGGACAAAATCAGGCCCCGTACACAAGATCACCATCACCCCGCACGCCACGGAATGCGAAGAATCGCCGGGGCGCCGGACAGCCCTTCCGGGCGTAACTCTACGTAATACGCGTGCGATACGGACCCACGGCCCCACCTGCGGCCCCCGCCCCGCACAGGATCTCCCCCCAAGCCCGACAGGTCGCCTGCAGCAACGATTTCAGGTAATCACCAAAACCCCTGACACACCTGAACTCCTCCCGTCCGGTCCTGCGGTTTCTCATGATCCGGACAGCGCAAAACGGATGTAATTCCGCCGTACCCCCCACGGAATACCGCTCTGCAATACGTCGTGTCATAACAAGAGAGTCACAGCCTTGGCCAGACCCTCCTCCGCATTCCCCACACCCGCTTAGAGTCACGGCCAGTCACCGCGCCGCCTGATTGTCACTTCGGCCCAGCGCTCGACTCGGCCGTTTCCACCGGGAAACGCCCGTCAGGGGAAAGGACTGGATCGTGCGTCAACGTTCGCTCATCGCCATCACCGCCGCGCTGTCAGCGGGAGCGCTCACCCTCACCGCCTGCGGCTCACGAGGCGGAGACGAGGGACCGGACTCCGGCAACGGCGGCACCACCACCGTCACCATCGGCGTCGACGCCCCGCTGACCGGCGACCTGTCCGCACTGGGGCTCGGCATCAAGAACTCCGCCGACCTGGCCGCCAAGACTGCCAACAAGCAGAACTTCGTCAAGGGCGTCACCTTCAAGATCGTGGCCCTCGACGACCAGGCACAGCCCTCCTCGGGCCAGCAGAACGCCGTCAAACTCGTCGCCGACAAGACCGTCCTCGGCGCCGTCGGCCCCCTCAACACCTCCGTCTCCGAGTCCATGCAGAAGGTCTTCGACGACGCGAAGCTCGTCCAGGTCTCCCCCGCCAACACCGGCCCCTCCCTCAGCCAGGGCCCCGACTGGCAGACCAAGAAGGTGCGCCAGTACAAGGCCTACTTCCGCACCTCGACCACGGACGCCGTCCAGGGCCCGTTCGCCGCGCAGTACGTCTACAACGACGCCAAGAAGAAGAAGGTCTTCGTCATCGACGACAAGAAGACCTACGGCGCGGGCCTCGCCGGCACCTTCACCGAGGAGTTCAAGAAGCTCGGCGGCAAGGTCGTCGGCACCGAGCACATCAACCCCGACACCAAGGACTTCTCCGCGGTCGCCACCAAGGTGAAGAAGTCCGGCGCGGACGTCGTCTACTACGGCGGCGAGTACCCGCAGGCCGGCCCGCTCAGCAAGCAGATCAAGGCCGCCGGCGCCAAGATCCCGCTCGTCGGCGGCGACGGCATCAACGACGCCGACTTCGTCAAACTGGCCGGCCCCGACAGCACCGGCGACCTCGCCACCTCCGTCGGCGCCCCGGTCGAGGAACTCGACTCCGCCAAGAAGTTCGTGGCCGACTACAAGGACGCCGGCTACAAGGACGAGTACTCGGCCTACGGCGGCTACTCCTACGACTCCGCCTGGGCCATCATCGAGGCCGTCAAGAAGGTCGTCGAGGACAACGGCGGCAAGCTGCCCTCCGACGCCCGCGCCAAGGTCACCGAGGCCATGCAGAACGTCTCCTTCGACGGAGTGACCGGCCAGGTCTCCTTCGACGAGTTCGGTGACGCCACCAACAAGCAGCTCACCGTCTACAAGGTCGAGGACGGAGCCTTCGTGCCCGTCAAGTCCGGTACCTTCACGGGCTGACCGAGCCCTACCACTCAACCAGCCGCGCGGGGCGCTGTTCCACTGGCGCCCCGCGCGTGCTCGCATCCGTCGAACATCCGAAAGTCTCGGAGGACATGCGGTGAACGAACTGCCGCAGCAGCTGGTCAACGGCCTGCTACTGGGATCCATGTACGGGCTGGTCGCCATCGGCTACACAATGGTCTACGGCATCGTCCAGCTCATCAACTTCGCCCACGGCGAGATCTTCATGACCGGCGCCTTCGGCGCACTCTCGGTCTACCTGTGGGTACTTCCGAACGGCACGTCCATGTGGATCGCGCTGCCGCTCATGCTCCTCGGCGCCATCATCGTCGCCGTCCTCGTCGCCATGGGGGCGGAACGGTTCGCCTACCGCCCCCTGCGCGGCGGCCCACGCCTGGCGCCCCTGATCACCGCCATCGGTCTCTCCCTCGCCCTGCAGCAGGCGGTGTGGGCCTGGTACCCGGAAGCCAAGTCCGCCCGCACCTTCCCGCAGATCGACGGAGGCCCCTTCGAGATCGGCAGCGTCACCATCCAGACCGGTGACATCTTCGTCTTCTGCGCCGCCCCGATCAGCATGGCCATCCTCGGCTACTTCGTCATGAAGACCCGTACGGGACGCGGCATGCAGGCCACCGCCCAGGACCCCGACACCGCCAAGCTCATGGGCGTCAACACCGACCGCATCATCGTGGTCGCCTTCGCCCTCGGCGCCACCTTCGCCGCCGTCGGCGGTGTCGCCTACGGCCTCAAGTACGGCCAGATCGAATTCCGCATGGGCTTCATCCTCGGCCTCAAGGCCTTCACCGCGGCAGTCCTCGGCGGCATCGGCAACATCTACGGCGCCATGATCGGCGGCCTCGTCCTCGGCGTCGCCGAAACCCTCGCCACCGCCTACATCTCCGACATCCCCGGCATGCACCAGTTCGGCAGCCAGTCCTGGGCCGACGTCTGGGCGTTCGTACTCCTCATCCTCGTGCTGCTGTTCCGGCCACAGGGCCTGCTCGGCGAGCGCGTCGCGGACAGGGCGTGACACCGATGACCACACAGATCACCGCACCCGAAACCCCCAACGCCCCCACCACCGGCAGCGCACCCACCGGGCTCATCCCCCTCCCGGAACACATCGGCCGCGCCCTGGCCACCGGCGGCGCCCTCCTGACCGTCGCCTCCGCCTTCCTCGCCTGGACCTGGACCTCCGCCTTCCCCGGCGACCTCACCGTCTATGGCTACCCCGGCGGCCTCCAGGTACTCGTCCTCATCGGCGGAGCCCTGACCGCCCTCTTCGCCCTCTCCTCCTACAGCGTCAAGGGCCTCGGCTGGGCCACCCCCGCCGGCGCCGACGCGGCCATCAAACTCGCGGCCCTCGCCGCCTTCGGCACCACCTGGTACACGGTGCTCGCCATCAGCGTGAAACTCGGCGGCGTCGTCAACCTGGAACCCGGCGGCTACCTCGCCGCCGCCGCCAGCCTCACCGCCCTCCTCGGCGCCCTGGCCCTCCCCTTCGAGCGCCCCGACCCCGACCCCATCGACCCCGAGGACAGCGGCTGGAACCAGTTCAAGCACACAACAGCCCACGGCAAGAGGCAACTGCAGGCAGCCTTCGCCACCGGCACCATCCGCCCCCTCGGCAAACTCCCCTCCTACGCCGAGATCCTCATCATCATCGCGGCCATGGCCATCGGCCTCACCGTCTTCACCTACGGCATCGGCACCGCGTACGACGAACTCTTCATCGGCTTCCTCATCACCGTCGGCCTCTGCTTCACCGCACTCCTCAAGGCCGGACTGGTGGCCCGCATCTCGGCGATCACCTCCAAGCACCGCAACATCACCATGATCGGCGCCTTCGTCGCCGCCGCCGCCTTCCCCTTCACCCAGTCCGACGACCAGTACGCCACCATCGGCGTCTACATCCTGATCTTCGCCACCGTCGCACTCGGCCTGAACATCGTCGTCGGCCTCGCCGGCCTCCTCGACCTCGGATACGTCGCCTTCCTCGGCGTCGGCGCCTACACCGCCGCCCTGGTCTCCGGCTCACCCTCCTCACCCCTGCACATCCAGATGCCGTTCTGGGCCTCGGCACTGCTCGGCGCCCTGGTCTCCATGATCTTCGGCGTCCTCATCGGCGCCCCCACCCTGCGGCTGCGCGGCGACTACCTCGCCATCGTCACCCTCGGCTTCGGTGAGATCTTCCGCATCGCCGTCCTCAACACCGACGGCACCTCCGGACCCGACATCACCAACGGCTCCGCCGGCATCTCCTCCATCCCGAACCTGAACATCCTCGGCTTCGACTTCGGCCAGGAACACACCCTCCTCGGATTCACCATCGGCCGCTTCGCCAACTACTTCCTGCTGATGCTGCTCATCACACTGGTCGTCGTGATCGTCTTCCGGCGCAGCAGCGACTCCCGCATCGGCCGCGCCTGGATCGCCGTCCGCGAGGACGAGACCGCCG
This sequence comes from Streptomyces sp. GDS52, assembly GCF_052246875.1. NCBI lineage: Bacteria > Bacillati > Actinomycetota > Actinomycetes > Kitasatosporales > Streptomycetaceae > Streptomyces > Streptomyces sp. GDS52. The sequence goes on along the minus strand of NZ_CM125966.1, from coordinate 5,600,236 downwards.
CACGCGCCATGGGCATCAACGGCTTCCGCGTCAAGCTCGTCGCCTTCGCCCTCGGCGCCACCCTGGCCGGCCTCGCCGGCGCCGTCCAGGCCCACGTCACCTACACCGTGACCCCCGAGCAGTACATGTTCGCCCACGTCGTCCCGCCCAACTCTGCCTTCCTGCTCGCCGCGGTCGTCCTCGGCGGCATGGGCACCATCAGCGGCCCGCTCGTCGGCGCAGCCCTGCTCTACCTCATCCCGGCCAAGCTCCAGTTCCTCGGCGACTACCAACTCCTGGCCTTCGGTCTCGCACTCGTCCTGCTCATGCGCTTCCGCCCGGAGGGCCTCATCCCCAACCGGCGCCGCCAGCTCGAGTTCCACGAGAACACGGAAGCGCCCGCAGCCCTCAGCAAGGCAGGGGTCTGACCCATGACAACCGACACCACCACCCAGGGCGCCACGCCCGACGCGACCGCCCCCCGCGAGACCGTCCTCGACGCACGGGGCGTCACCATGCGCTTCGGCGGCCTCACCGCCGTACGCGGAGTCGACCTCACCGTCAACAGCGGCGAGATCGTCGGACTCATCGGCCCCAACGGTGCCGGCAAGACCACCTTCTTCAACTGCCTGACCGGCCTCTACATCCCCACCGAGGGCGAAGTCCGCTACAAGGACAAGGTCCTGCCGCCCAAGTCCTTCAAGGTCACCGCGGCCGGCATCGCCCGCACCTTCCAGAACATCCGCCTGTTCGCCAACATGACGGTCCTGGAAAACGTGCTCGTCGGCCGGCACACCCGCACCAAGGAAGGACTCTGGTCCGCCCTGCTGCGCGGCCCCGGCTTCCACAAGGCCGAAGCCGCCTCCCGCGAACGCGCCATGGAACTCCTCGAGTTCGTCGGCCTCGCCCACAAGGCCGACCACCTCTCACGCAATCTGCCCTACGGCGAACAGCGCAAACTCGAGATCGCCCGCGCCCTGGCCAGCGAACCCGGCCTGCTGCTCCTCGACGAGCCCACCGCCGGCATGAACCCGCAGGAAACCCGCGCCACCGAAGAACTGATCTTCGCCATCCGGGACATGGGCATCGCCATCCTCGTCATCGAGCACGACATGCGGTTCATCATGAACCTCTGCGACCGCGTCGCCGTACTCGTCCAGGGCGAAAAGCTCATCGAAGGCGACAGCGCCACCGTCCAGCAGGACGAACGCGTCATCGCCGCCTACCTCGGCGAGCCCTTCGAAGGAGCGCCCGGCGAGGAGGAGATCGCCGAGGTCGAGAGAGCCGAAGCACAGGCCGAGACGCAGGCCGAGACCCAGGCCGAGGCAGAGGCCGGGACAGCGGCCGAAACCACGACAGACGCCGATGCCGCCGAGGCCACCACGGACGCCGCGCCCGGCAAGGAGAACGACCGATGACCGCACTCCTCGAAGTCGAAGACCTCAAAGTCGCCTACGGCAAGATCCAAGCCGTCAAGGGGATCTCCTTCAAGGTCGAAGCCGGCGAAGTCGTCACCCTCATCGGCACCAACGGCGCCGGCAAAACCACCACCCTGCGCACCCTCTCCGGCCTCCTCAAGCCGGTCGGCGGCCAGATCAAGTTCAACGGCAAATCACTCAAGAAAACCCCGGCGCACGACATCGTCGCCCTCGGCCTCGCCCACTCCCCCGAAGGCCGGCACATCTTCCCCCGCATGTCCATCGAGGACAACCTCCGCCTCGGCGCCTTCCTCCGCAACGACAAGGCAGGCATCGAGAAGGACATCCAACGCTCCTACGACCTCTTCCCCATCCTCGGAGAACGCCGCAAGCAGGCCGCAGGCACCCTCTCCGGCGGAGAACAACAAATGCTCGCCATGGGCAGGGCACTCATGTCCCAGCCCAAACTCCTCATGCTCGACGAACCCTCCATGGGCCTCTCACCGATCATGATGCAGAAAATCATGGCCACCATCGCCGAACTCAAGGCCCAGGGCACCACCATCCTGCTCGTCGAACAGAACGCCCAGGCCGCCCTCTCCCTCGCCGACCACGGCCACGTCATGGAAGTCGGCAACATCGTCCTCTCCGGAACCGGACAGAACCTCCTCCACGACGAATCCGTCCGCAAGGCCTACCTCGGCGTCGACTGACCCCCACCCACCCCGGAAAACCCCGAGGCCCGCGCCCCCACCAGGGAACGCGGGCCTCACCCATACCCACCTCTAACCCTTCGCCGCCTTCTTCTCCGCCGCGTCGTCGATGACCGCCTGCGCCACCTGCTGCATCGACATCCGCCGATCCATCGACGTCTTCTGGATCCACCGGAACGCCGCCGGCTCCGACAGCCCGTACACCGTCTGCAACACCGACTTCGCCCGGTCCACCAGCTTCCGCGTCTCCAGCCGCAGACTCAGATCCGCGACCTCACGCTCCAGCTCCCGCAACTCCGTGAACCGCGACACCGCCATCTCGATCGCCGGCACCACATCACTCTTCGAGAACGGCTTCACCAGATACGCCATCGCCCCCGCGTCCCGCGCCCGCTCCACCAGATCACGCTGCGAGAACGCCGTCAGCATCAACACCGGCGCGATACTCTCCTCGGCGATCTTCTCCGCCGCCGAGATACCGTCCAGCTTCGGCATCTTCACATCGAGGATCACCAGATCCGGCCGGTGCTCCCGCGCCAGCTCCACCGCCCGCTCACCGTCACCGGCCTCACCGACGACGGTGTACCCCTCCTCCTCCAGCATCTCCTTGAGATCGAGCCGGATCAGCGCCTCGTCCTCGGCGATGACGACGCGCGTCGTCATCGGAGGCACGTGCGACTTGTCGTCGTCGGACGCGTCTACTGGCTGGGGCAACTCGGGGACGCTCACGTGGGGGCTCCTTGGTGCGGGGCAGACCGGTACTGCTGACAAGAGCGTACCCAGCTGCGGTAAGGTGGGGGCACGGCGGGTGACCGCCAACCTTCGTTTCATAGGCCCCGGTATTCCAACTGGTTAGAGAAGCGGTGCTCAAACCACCGACAGTGTGGGTTCGAATCCCACCCGGGGCACTTTTCCTTCGTTTCCAAGATTACGCTCCCGGGTCAGTGTCCACGTTCGCGTGAACGTCCGCCTTTTATTGCGTGTCACTGCGGTCATTGGCGCACGGTGTGCACATGTACGACCTCAGCACTCGCAAGCAAGCACTCGCCCTGGTGGCCCAGGGCCGCAGTCTCAACTCGGTGAGCCACGAGACAGGCATCTCGCGCGCCGCGATCAGGTCCTGGCAGCACCGCCTGGAGCCCCTGCCTCGAATGACGTCTCCCGCCCCAGGGCCACCTGCCGATGAGTACGCCTACACCTATCTTCTGGGCCTCTACCTCGGCGATGGCTGCATCAGCGCGCACCCGCGTTCCGGCTACTACCTGCGGATCGCCTGCGCGGACGCGTGGCCAGGGTTGATCGAACAGTGCCGTGAAGCCATTTGCCGAGTCCGCCCCGGCATCGGCATCTACGTCCAGCCGAAGCAGGGCTGTGTGGCAGTCACCAGCTACTCCCCCTACTGGCCACAACTCTTCCCCCAGCACGGCCCGGGCAAGAAGCACGAGCGCCTGATCGTCCTCGAGCCCTGGCAGCGGGCCGTCGTCGACGCTCACCCGTGGGAGTTCGTCCGCGGTCTCGTTCACTCCGACGGGTGCCGGATCACCAACTGGACCACCCGGGTGGTCGGCGGTGAGCGGAAGCGCTACGAGTACCCCCGGTACTTCTTCACCAACAAGTCGGACGACATCCGGAGGCTGTACACCGATGCCCTGGACCGGCTCGGTGTCGAGTGGACGCACTGCACCCGGGGCGGTGCCCCCTTCAACATCTCCGTCGCCAAGAAGGCCTCCGTCGCCCTCATGGACCGTCATGTGGGGCCCAAGTACTGAACCGGGGCCCCGGTGAGGCTACTTGAGGGTGTCGTCCTCGCCGATGTGGTGGACGCGGACGAGGTTGGTCGTGCCGGGGACTCCCGGAGGGGAGCCGGCCGTGATGACGACCGTGTCGCCCTTCTCGCAGCGGGCGTACCGCAGGAGGAGCTCGTCGACCTGGTCGACCATGGCGTCGGTGGTGTCGACGTGGGGGCCGAGGAAGGTTTCGACGCCCCAGGTGAGGCTGAGCCGGGAGCGGGTGGCGGGGTCGGTGGTGAAGGCGAGGAGGGGGATGGGTGAGCGGTAGCGGGAGAGGCGTCGGGCGGTGTCGCCGGACTGGGTGAAGGCGACGAGGAACCTGGCGTCGAGGAAGTCGCCGATTTCCGCTGCCGCGCGGGCCACGGCGCCGCCCTGGGTGCGGGGTTTGTTGCGTTCGGTGAGGGGTGGGAGGCCTTTGGCGAGGAGGTCCTCCTCTGCTGCTTCGATGATGCGGGCCATGGTGCGGACGGTGCGGATGGCGTGTTTGCCGACGCTGGTCTCGCCGGAGAGCATGACGGCGTCGGCGCCGTCGAGGACGGCGTTGGCGACGTCGGAGGCTTCGGCGCGGGTGGGGCGGGCGTTGTCGATCATCGAGTCGAGCATTTGGGTGGCGACGATGACCGGTTTGGCATTGCGTTTGGCGAGTTTGATGGCGCGTTTTTGAACGATGGGGACTTGTTCGAGTGGCATTTCGACGCCGAGGTCTCCGCGGGCGATCATCACGGCGTCGAAGGCGGCCACGATGTCGTCGATGTTCTCGACGGCCTGGGGTTTTTCGATTTTGGCGATGACGGGGAGCCGGCGGCCTTCTTCCTCCATGATGCGGTGGACGTCCTTGATGTCGCGTCCGCTGCGTACGAAGGAGAGGGCGATGACGTCGAATCCGGTGCGCAGGGCCCAGCGGAGGTCGTCTTCGTCTTTTTTGGAGAGGGCGGGGACGGAGACGGCGACGCCGGGGAGGTTGAGGCCTTTGTGGTCGGAGACCATGCCGCCTTCGATGACGGTGGTGCGGACGCGGGGGCCGTCGACGCCGGTGACTTCGAGGGTGACTCTGCCGTCGTCGATGAGGATGCGTTCGCCGGGGGTGACGTCGTCTGCGAGGCCGGCGTGGGTGGTGCCGCTGCTGTGGCGGTCGCCTTGGGCGCCGTCTTCGACGGTGATGGTGAAGGTGTCGCCGCGTTCGAGGAGTACGGGGCCTTCGGTGAAGTGGCCGAGTCTGATTTTCGGGCCTTGGAGGTCGGCGAGGAGGCCGACGCTGCGGCCGGTTTCGTCGGCGGCCTTTCGTACGCGGTGGTAGCGCTCCTCGTGCTCGGCGTGGGTGCCGTGGCTGAGGTTGAGTCGGGCGACGTCCATTCCGGCGTCGACCAGGTGTTTGATCTGGTCGTATGTGTCGGTGGCGGGCCCCAGCGTGCAGACGATTTTTGCTCGGCGCATGGTGTGAGCCTAGGGCTTACCGATGGGTAGCGATGAGGTCGTATGTGTCCGTTCGGCGGACTGCTCATGAATGCTTATGGGCAAGGGTTGAATTGTGCGACCGGATGCTCGTATGAGCATTCATGACTGCTACTCATAAGCCGGTCGTAGGTCAGTCATATGTTGGTCGTATGCCGGTCATGAGTTCGCATGGTCGGGGGTTCCGTGCGGTGCGGCGCCCCCGACGGCAAAGCGTCCGTGTCGTTCGCGGGTTATGCCTGGCGTACGCGCAGTGCTCGGGCCAGGTCGTCGAGCTGGTCGACGAGTTTGCGGCGGAGGGCGGGGGTCGGGTCGGCCTTGCGGAGGCATTTCTCGCCGAGGCGGAGGGTTTCGGGGTCGACGGCGTGGACGGGGAAGGCCCAGTGGCCGGCGGCTTCGGCGATGGCGGGGCCGCGGCGGGCGGCGAGGGCGACGGCGTCCTTGTAGTAGCGGGCGACGTAGGGGCGTACGAGGTCGGCCTGTTCGGGTTGCCAGAAGCCCTGGGCAGTGGCGGTGAAGAGGTAGTTGGACAGGTCGTCGGTGTGGAACATGGCGTCCCAGGCGCGGGCCTTGGTGTCTTCGTGGGGCAGTGCGGCGCGGCAGCGGGCGGCGCCTTCCTGGCCGGTGGCGCTGGGGTCGTGGGCGAGTTCGGCGGCGATGGCGGCTTCGTCGGTGGCGTCGAGGACGGCGAGGCGGGTGAGGATGCGCCAGCGGAGTTCGGGGTCGAGTTCGGGGCCGCCGGGGACGGTGCCGTCGGCAAGCCAGGCGGCGATGGTGTCGGGGTGGGCGGCGGTGTCGATGCGGTGGCGTACGGCGATGAGGCGCAGGTCGGGGTGGTCGCCGTCCTCGGTGCGGCGGATGAGGTCGCGGCACAGGTCGGTGAGGGTGGTGAGGGCGGCGGGTCGTTGTTCGGGGGTGGTGTAGCGGCCGGCGATGTGGGTGGTGGCGAAGGTGAGGGCGCCCTGGACGAGGGCGGGGTCGGTTTCGTGCGGGAGGTGGGTGCGGGCGATGTCGAGGTAGGTGGCGGCGGGGAGGTCGCCGTCGCGGACGGCGTCGCGCAGGGCGTTCCAGACGACGGCGCGGGTGAGGGGGTCGGGCAGTCCGGACAGGTGGGTGCGGATGGTCCGGAAGGAGTGGTCGTCGAAGCGGATCTTGGCGTAGGTGAGGTCGCCGTCGTTGAGGACGAGGAGGGCGGGGCGTGGGCCCGGGGCGCTGAGGGTGGTGTCGCCGTGGGAGGGGAGGTCGGCTTCCAGGCGGGTGCGGAGGGTGAGGCCGCGGGTGTCGTCGAGGTCGTGGTCGTAGAGGCCGAGGGTGATGCGGTGGGGGCGGCTGTCGTCGTCCGCGCGGCGGACGGTGAGGTGCCGGTGTCCGTTGTCGGTGTGGAGGTGGGGGGTGAGGGTGTCGACGCCGGTGGTGCGGAGCCAGGCGTCGGCCCAGGCGTGGACGTCGCGGTCGGTGGCGGAGGCGAGGGAGTCGATGAAGTCGGCGAGGGTGGCGTTGGCGAATTTGTGCCGGTCGATGTGGGTGTTGATGCCGGCGAGGAAGTCCTTCTCGCCGAGCCAGGCGACGAGTTGGCGTAGTGCGGAGGCGCCCTTGGCGTAGGAGATGCCGTCGAAGTTGAGGAGGGCGGAGGCGGTGTCCTGGACGTTTTCGGGGGCGACGGGGTGGGTGGAGGGGCGTTGGTCGGCGTCGTAGCCCCAGGGTTTGCGGGTGATGCCGAAGTCGGTCCAGGTGTCGGCGAAGCGGGTGGCTTCGGCGGTGGTCTGGTAGCCCATGTATTCGGCGAAGGACTCGTTGAGCCAGATGTCGTCCCACCAGGTGAGAGTGACGAGGTCGCCGAACCACATGTGGGCCATTTCGTGGGCGATGACCATGGCGCGGGTCTGGCGTTGGGTGTCGGTGACGGCGGAGCGGAAGACGAATTCGTCGCGGAAGGTGACGAGTCCGGGGTTTTCCATGGCGCCGGCGTTGAATTCGGGGACGAATGCCTGGTCGTAGGAGTCGAAGGGGTAGGGTTCCTGGAATTTTTCGTGGTAGCGGTCGAAGCAGGCGCGGGTGATGTCGAGGAGTTCGTCGGCGTCGGTGTCGAGGTGGGGGGCGAGGGAGCGGCGGCAGTGGAGGGCGAAGGGCAGGCCGCGGTGTTCGGTGCGGACGGTGTGCCAGGGGCCTGCGGCGACGGCGACGAGGTAGGTGGAGATGAGGGGGGTGGGGGCTGCTTTCCAGCGGCCTTGGCCGAGGTGTCGGGTGATGCCGTTGGCGAGGACGGTCCAGTGGTGGGGGGCGGTGACGGTCATCTCGAAGACGGCTTTGAGGTCGGGTTGGTCGAAGGCGGCGAAGACGCGTTGGACGTCGTCCATGAAGAGTTGGGTGTAGACGTAGGTCTCGCCGTCGGCGGGGTCGGTGAAGCGGTGCATGCCTTCGCCGGTGCGGGAGTAGTGCATGGTGGCGTCGACGTGGAGTTCGTGTTCGCCGGGGGTGAGGCCCTTGAGCGGCAGTCGGTTGCCGTGGAGGGTGTCGGGGTCGAGGGGGTGTCCGTCGAGGGTGACGGAGCGCAGCTCGGCGGGCTTGACTTCGACGAAGGTGTCCGTGTCGTCCTGGTCGGTGAGGACGGTGAAGCGGATCTGGGTGCGGGAGTCGAAGGTGTCGTCACCGGTGGTGAGATCGAGTTCGATCGTGTAGCGGTGGACGTCGAGGAGCTGTGCTCGGTTGTGCGCTTCGTCGCGCGTCAGTACGGACATGCAGGCCATGCTGCCCGATGTCGGTGGTGTGGCACAGAGGCGGATCGGTACGCGGCGTATGCCCGGTGTTGTCGGGGCTCCCCGATGCGCGCCTCTGCGGGTTTTCGGGGGTGTCAGTCGGTGGGGGGTGTGGAGTCGCCGGGGGTGTTTTTGGTGGTGGTGTCGGCGATGTGTTCGTGGTGGCGGATGACCTCGGCGATGATGAAGTTGAGGAATTTCTCGGCGAAGGCCGGGTCGAGTTTGGCGTTCTCGGCGAGGGTGCGCAGTCGGGTGATCTGCCGGCTTTCGCGGGTGGGGTCGGCGGGTGGCAGGTGGTGGCGGGCTTTGAGGCGGCCGACCTGCTGGGTGCATTTGAAGCGTTCGGCGAGCATGTGGACGACGGCGGCGTCGATGTTGTCGATGCTGTCGCGCAACCGGGTGAGTTCCTCGCGGACTGCGGGGTCGATGTCTCCGGTACCGGTGTTGCTGGTGGTCATGGGGTGGCAGCCTACGGGGCGGTGGTGGGCGGGGGGTGTGGTGTTCGGGGTGTGGACGGTCGGGGGCGGTTGTCGGGGCGGGGCCGTAGGGTGGAACCGGTTTCTGGCGTCTTGGGGGTGAGGCGTGGCGAACGACGGGCCGGTGGAGCATGGCTTTCCGCATCTGGAGACGGTGCGGTCGGCCGTCACGGCGGTGTACCGGCGTCTGTCGTACGACACGGTGCGGTCGTTCTCGACCAGTGTGGCTCCGGTGGATGTGGCGTTCGGCGATCTGGATGATCTTCATCTGGGGGCGCAGCGGGTGGCGCGGGAGCTGGTGCGGCACTATCGGTTGCCGGATGCGCGGTTGATCGTCGGTTTTCGTGAGATGCGGCATGCGGCGAATGTGGAGCTTGCGGCCGGTCCGGAGTATTTCGTGGAGCTGAATGACCGGTTCCGGACGCATCGGCGGGATATCGGGGCGGCGCTGGCGCATGAGGTGATGCATGTGTATCTGCATCGTCTGGGGTTGTCGTTCCCCGGTACGCGGGACAACGAGATCCTGACGGACACGGCGGCGACGTATCTGGGGGCGGGGTGGCTGCTGCTGGACGCGTTCCGGGAGGACGGGGTGTCGTCGCAGAAGCTGGGGTATCTCACGCCGGAGGAGTTCGGGTATGTGCTGGCGAAGCGGTCGCTGGTGTTCGGTGAGGATCCGTCGGTGTGGTTCACCAGTGCGCAGGCTTATGCGGCGTATGTGAGGGGGATGGAGCTGGCGCGGCGGGACGGACAGCAGCCGCCGTTGACGGCGGCCGGCTGGGTGGGGCGTCGGCGGTACGCGCGGGACCGGCGGCAGGCTCTTGCGGCGGTCCCGTCGGTTCCGGGGGGTGTGCCGTACAGCTTCACGTCCGGTGGTGACGGTGAGGGGGCGTTGCGGGTGTCGTTTCCGTGTCCTACCTGTCATCAGCGGATCAGGGTCGCGGTGCGGGGGCGGGTGCGGGTGCGGTGCGGGTTGTGCCGGACGGTGCTGGAGTGCGACACGTAGGGGTGGGTGTCCGGGGTGGGTGTCTACGGCTCCCCGGGGTGGGTCGTGGTACGCGGCCCGGGTGCTTCGACCCCGCTTCCGCCCGACTGCACCGGTGTTCGATACTTTCTGTGCGCCGCGGTCCTCGCCGGCTCGTCCGTCCCGTCCCCCGCAAGGAGCCGGCTCGTGGATTCCGAGTCCACCGTCACCACCTGTTACCGCCATCCCAAGGTGGAGTGCCACGTCAGCTGTGTGCGCTGTGAGCGGTACATCTGTCCGGACTGCATGCGGGAGGCGGCCGTGGGCCACCAGTGTCCCGAGTGCGTGAAGGAGGGTGTGCGGTCGATGCGGCAGGCCCGCACCGTGGCGGGTGGCCGCGTCTCGGCGGTGCCGGTGGTGACGTACGCGCTGATCGTCGTCAATGTGCTGGCCTATCTGGCGGAGGTGGCGCTGCCGGGGGTCGTGGACCGGTTCGCGATGCTGGGTGCGGGGCTGGTCGGGCCGGACGGCGAACACTACGTGTGGGTCGAGGGCGGGCACTTCGGGGTCTTCCGTCCGGAGGGTGTGGTGGGCGGGGAGTGGTACCGGCTGCTGACCGGCGCGTTCCTGCATCTGCCGCCGACCGGGGGGACGTTCGGCATCCTGCACATCGTGATGAACATGGTGGTGCTGTGGAACCTGGGCCGGGCCGTCGAGCCGATGCTGGGCCGTGTCCACCATCTCGCCCTGTATCTGCTGTCGGCGCTGGGCGGTTCGGTGCTGGTGCTGCTGCTCGCGCCGCTGGACATGGTGGTCGGGGCGTCCGGGGCGATCTTCGGGCTGGGGGCCGCGTACTACGTGGTGGCGCGTCGGATCGGTGCCGACATGAGCGCGGTCAACCGGTTCATGGCGGGGCTGCTGCTGTGGCTGGTGGTCTCCGCGGTGTTCACGTCGTGGGAGGGGCACCTGGGCGGGCTGCTGGCGGGCGGTGCGGTGGCGGCGGTCTTCGTCCATGCGCCCAGGGGCAGGCATCGTGCGTGGGTGCAGGTGGGTGCGTGTCTGGTGGTGTTGGCGCTGTTCGTCGTCCTGGCGGCGGTCAAGGTGGCGGATCTGACGGGTGGAGGTGTGTTCCGGTGAGGCGTCCTGCGCTGCTGATCGCGGCCGTGCCGGTGGTGGCGACGGCCGTGTACATGGTGATGCCCGGCGGCTCGGACGGTGCGGCCGCCGGCCGCGGTCCGGCCGTGTCCGCCTCGCCGAACGCGCGTGAGCAGGCCGCGGAGCGTGCCGGTTCGGAGTCGGCCGAGGACGACGCGCTGGTGGCGAGCCGGCCGCCGGGCCTGGCCGACCCGGCGAAGAAGGAGCTCGCCCAGCAGCTCGTGGCGAGCGCCGAGAACTCGACGCTGCGCTGGCGTGAGACCTTCGGCGCCGTCGAGGACGCCGGGGACGGTGTCGGCTACACGGCCGGGATCATCGGCTTCACCACCGGCACCCACGACCTGCTCGCCCTCGTGGAGGGCTACACGAAGGACCACCCGGACAACGGGCTGGCGGAGTTCCTGCCCGCGCTGCGTGAGGTGGACGGCACGGACTCGCACGAGGGTCTGGACCCGGGTTTCACACAGGCATGGCGGGCGGAGTCGGAGAAGCCCGCTTTCCGCGCGGCCCAGGAGGCCGAGCGCGACCGGGTCTACTTCGATCCGGCGGTGCGCATGGCCAAGCTGGACGGTCTCGGCACGCTCGGCCAGTTCGTGTACTACGACGCGATGGTCCGGCGTGGTCCCGACACCGGCCCCGAGGGCTTCTACGGCCTGCGGGAGCAGGCCGTGCGCAAGGCGAGGACGCCGGGGCAGGGCGGTGGTGAGGAGGCGTTCCTGGAGGCGTTCCTCGATGTGCGCCGCGCGGCCATGCTCGCGCGCAAGCCGGGCGCCGACACGTCCCGGGTGGACACCGTGCAGCGCCGGTTCCTGCGGGAGGGGAACCTGGAGCTGGCGACGCCGCTGACGTGGCAGGTCAACGGGAGCACCTTCCGTATTCCCTGAGCGGGATTCCCCGAGCGGGATGCGGCGGCGCCTGCCCGGTTTCGTCCGGTCGGGGACGGCGGGCAGACGCCACCTGGTGTTCCGTACGCCGTTGTACGGGACCTCTGTGGGGGACCCGTCAGGTCCCTTGTGCGGTGCGGTCCGCCACCGGGTGGTGGGCGGGGCACACCGTCACACCGCCAGTGAGCGGTCGGTGGGGCGGATCGGTGCGGGCAGGTCGCTCGCGCCGGTGAGGTGGCGGTCGCAACCGCGCGCGGCGGAGCGGCCCTCGGCGATCGCCCACACGATCAGCGACTGGCCGCGGCCGGCGTCGCCGGCGACGAAGACACCCGGCACGCTGGTCCGGAAGTCGGCGTCGCGGGCGATGTTACCGCGTTCGTCGAGGTCCAGGCCGAACTGGTCGACGAGGCCGTTGTCCCGGTCGGTGCCGGTGAAGCCCATGGCGAGGGTGACCAGCTGGGCGGGGATCGCCCGCTCGGTGCCGGGCTTGTGGGTGAGCTTGCCGTCGACGAACTCGACCTCGGTCAGGTGCAGCCACTGCACGTTGCCGTCGGCGTCGCCCTCGAAGTGGGTGGTGGCGACGGAGTAGGTCCGCTCGCCGCCCTCCTCGTGGGCGGAGGTGACCTTGTAGAGCAGGGGGAAGGTCGGCCACGGCTGGGAGAGCGGGTTCCGTTCCTCGCCCGGGCGGGGCATGATCTCCAGCTGGGTGACGGAGGCGGCGCCCTGGCGGTGGGCGGTGCCCACGCAGTCGGCGCCGGTGTCGCCGCCGCCGATGACGACGACGTGCTTGCCCTCGGCGGAGATCGGCGGGGTGACGTAGTCGCCTTCCTGCACCTTGTTGGCCAGCGGCAGGTATTCCATGGCCTGGTGGATGCCGCCCAGTTCGCGGCCCGGTACGGGCAGGTCGCGCGGGGTGGTCGCGCCGACGGCGAGGACGACGGCGTCGTACCGCTTGCGCAGTGCGGTGGCCGGCAGGTCGCGGCCGATCTCGATGCCGGTGCGGAACTTGGTGCCTTCCGCGCGCATCTGCTCGATACGGCGGTTGATGTGCCGCTTCTCCATCTTGAACTCGGGGATGCCGTAGCGCAGGAGGCCGCCGATGCGGTCGGCCCGTTCGTAGACGGCGACGGTGTGGCCGGCCCGGGTCAGCTGCTGGGCGGCGGCCAGGCCGGCGGGGCCGGAGCCGACGACCGCTACGGTGTGGCCGGAGTGGCGTTCGGGGATGCGCGGGGCGACGTCGCCGGCCTCCCACGCCTTGTCGATGATCGAGACCTCGACGTTCTTGATGGTGACGGGCGGCTGGTTGATGCCCAGGACGCACGCCGATTCGCACGGGGCGGGGCACAGGCGGCCGGTGAACTCCGGGAAGTTGTTGGTGGCGTGCAGGCGCTCGGAGGCCGCCTGCCAGTCTCCGCGGTAGGCGTAGTCGTTCCACTCGGGGATGAGGTTGCCCAGCGGGCAGCCGTTGTGGCAGAACGGGATGCCGCAGTCCATGCAGCGGCCGGCCTGCTTGCTGATGATCGGCAGCAGGGAGCCGGGGACGTGGACCTCGTTCCAGTCCTTGACGCGTTCGGTGACCGGGCGGGAGGTGGCGACCTCGCGTCCGTGGTTCAGGAAGCCCTTCGGGTCAGCCATGGGTCGCCGCCTCCATCATCTTCCGGTGGGTGTCGGACTCGGAGAGTCCGGCTCGCTCGGCGGCGTCCTTGGCGGCGAGCACTGCCTGGTACGTACGGGGGGTGATCTTGCTGAAGCGCCCGGCCGCGGTGTCCCACTCGGCGAGCAGCCGGGCGGCGACGGTGGAGCCCGTCTCCTCCTGGTGGCGGCGCACCACGTCGTGCAGCCAGGCGCGGTCGGTGTCGTCGGGTTCGTGGACGGCGTCCAGGTTGCCGGCGTTGACGTCGTCCCGGTCGAGGTCGATGACGTAGGCGACGCCGCCGGACATGCCGGCCGCGAAGTTGCGGCCGGTCTCGCCGAGGACGACCGCGTGACCGCCGGTCATGTACTCGCAGCCGTGGTCGCCCACGCCCTCGGAGACGACCAGCGCGCCGGAGTTGCGCACGCAGAACCGTTCGCCGACCTTGCCGCGCAGGAACATCTCGCCGCCGGTGGCGCCGTAGGCGAGGGTGTTGCCGGCGATGACGCTGTACTCGGCGAGGTGGTCGGCGCCGCGGTCGGGGCGGATGACGAGGCGGCCGCCGGAGAGGCCCTTGCCGACGTAGTCGTTGGCGTCGCCCTCCAGGCGCAGGGTGATGCCGCGGGGGACGAAGGCGCCGAAGGACTGGCCGGCGGAGCCGGTGAAGGTGATGTCGATGGTGTCGTCGGGCAGGCCGGCGCCGCCGAACTTCTTCGTCACCTCGTGGCCGAGCATGGTGCCGACGGTGCGGTTGATGTTGCGGATGGCGACCTGGGCGCGGACCGGCTGGGCGTCGGGGGCGCCGTCGGCGGCGAGCGCGTCGGCGGCGAGCTTGATCAGCTCGTTGTCGAGGGCCTTCGCCAGTCCGTGGTCCTGGGGGACGGCCTGGTGGCGGACGGCGCCGTCGGGCAGGTCCGGGACGTGGAGCAGCGGGGTCAGTTCCAGGCCCTGCGCCTTCCAGTGGTCGACGGCGCGGGTCACGTCGAGGACCTCGGCGTGGCCGACGGCTTCCTCGAGGGAGCGGAAGCCGAGTTCGGCGAGGAGTTCGCGGACCTCTTCGGCGATGAACCGGAAGAAGTTCACGACGTGCTCGGCCTGGCCGGTGAAGCGGTCGCGCAGGACCGGGTTCTGGGTGGCGATGCCGACGGGGCAGGTGTCCAGGTGGCAGACGCGCATCATGACGCAGCCGGAGACGACCAGGGGTGCGGTGGCGAAGCCGAACTCCTCGGCGCCGAGGAGGGCGGCGACGACGACGTCGCGGCCGGTCTTGAGCTGGCCGTCGGTCTGGACGACGATCCGGTCGCGCAGGCCGTTGAGCAGGAGTGTCTGCTGGGTTTCGGCGAGGCCGAGTTCCCAGGGGCCGCCGGCGTGCTTGAGGGAGGTCAGCGGGGAGGCGCCGGTGCCGCCGTCGTGACCGGAGATGAGCACGACGTCGGCGTGGGCCTTGGAGACGCCCGCGGCGACGGTGCCGACGCCGACCTCGGAGACCAGTTTGACGTGGATGCGCGCCCGGGGGTTGGCGTTCTTCAGGTCGTGGATGAGCTGGGCGAGGTCCTCGATGGAGTAGATGTCGTGGTGCGGCGGCGGGGAGATGAGGCCCACGCCGGGTGTCGAGTGCCGGGTCTTCGCGATCCACGGGTAGACCTTGTGGCCGGGCAGCTGGCCGCCTTCGCCGGGCTTGGCGCCCTGGGCCATCTTGATCTGGATGTCGTCGGCGTTGACCAGGTATTCGGAGGTCACGCCGAAGCGGCCGGAGGCGACCTGCTTGATGGCGGAGCGGCGGGCCGGGTCGTACAGGCGCTCGGGGTCCTCGCCGCCCTCTCCGGTGTTGGACTTGCCGCCGAGCTGGTTCATGGCGATGGCGAGGGTCTCGTGCGCCTCCTGGGAGATGGAGCCGTACGACATGGCGCCGGTGGAGAACCTCTTGACGATCTCGGAGGCCGGCTCGACCTCGTCGAGGGGGATCGGCTTTCGGCCGGAGGTGAGGCCGAACAGGCCGCGCAGTGTCATCAGGCGTTCGGACTGCTCGTTGACGCGGTGGGTGTACTGCTTGAAGACGTCGTAGCGGCCGGAGCGGGTGGAGTGCTGGAGGCGGAAGACGGTCTCCGGGTCGAACAGGTGCGGTTCGCCCTCGCGTCGCCACTGGTACTCGCCGCCGATGTCGAGGGCGCGGTGGGCGGGGGCGATGCCGGAGGCGGGGTACGCCTTGGCGTGGCGGGCGGCGACCTCCTGGGCGACGACGTCGATGCCGATACCGCCGATCTTGGTGGCGGTGCCGTGGAAGTACTTCTCGACGAACTGCTCGTCGAGGCCGACGGCTTCGAAGACCTGGGCGCCGCGGTAGGAGGCGACGGTGGAGATGCCCATCTTGGACATGACCTTCAGGACGCCCTTGCCGAGGGCGTGGATGAGGTTGCGGATGGCCTTCTCGGGCTCGCCGTCGACGGCTTGCAGGAAGGTGCCGGCGCGGACGAGGTCCTCGACGGACTCCATCGCCAGGTAGGGGTTGACGGCGGCGGCGCCGAAGCCGATGAGGAGGGCCACGTGGTGGACCTCGCGGACGTCGCCGGCCTCGACGAGGAGGCCCACCCGGGTGCGCTGTCTGGTGCGGATGAGGTGGTGGTGGACGGCCGCGGTGAGCAGCAGCGACGGGATGGGCGCGTGCTCGGCGTCGGAGTGCCGGTCGGACAGGACGATCAGGCGGGCGCCGTTGCCGATGGCGGCGTCGGCCTCGGCGCAGATCTCCTCGATGCGGGCGGCGAGGGTGTCGCCGCCGCCGGAGACCCGGTAGAGGCCGGAGAGGGTGGCGGCCTTGAAGCCGGGCAGGTCGCCGTCGGCGTTGACGTGGATGAGCTTGGCCAGCTCGTCGTTGTCGATGACCGGGAAGGGCAGGACCACGGAGCGGCAGGACGCGGCCGTCGGCTCGAGCAGGTTGCCCTGGGGGCCCAGGGAGCTGCGCAGGGAGGTGACCAGTTCTTCGCGGATCGCGTCCAGCGGCGGGTTGGTGACCTGCGCGAACAGCTGGGTGAAGTAGTCGAAGAGCAGCCGGGGGCGCTCGGAGAGCGCGGCGATCGGGGAGTCGGTGCCCATGGAGCCGATCGGTTCGGCGCCGGTCCTGGCCATCGGGGCGAGCAGGACGCGCAGTTCCTCCTCGGTGTAGCCGAAGGTCTGCTGGCGTCGGGTGACCGAGGCGTGGGTGTGCACGATGTGCTCGCGCTCGGGCAGGTCGGACAGTTCGATCTCGCCGGCTTCCAGCCACTGGGCGTAGGGGTGCTCTGCGGCGAGGGCGGCCTTGATCTCGTCGTCCTCGATGACGCGGTGCTCGGCGGTGTCCACCAGGAACATGCGGCCGGGCTGCAGGCGGCCCTTGCGGACGACCTTCGCCGGGTCGATGTCGAGGACGCCGACCTCGGAGCCGAGGACGACCAGGCCGTCGTCGGTGACCCAGTAGCGGCCGGGGCGCAGGCCGTTGCGGTCGAGTACGGCGCCGACCTGGGTGCCGTCGGTGAAGGTGACGCAGGCGGGGCCGTCCCAGGGCTCCATCATCGTGGAGTGGTACTGGTAGAAGGCGCGTCGGGCCGCGTCCTTGGAGTTCATCGACGCGTGGTTCTCCCACGCCTCCGGGATCATCATCAGCACGGAGTGCGGCAGCGAGCGCCCGCCGAGGTGCAGCAGTTCGAGGACCTCGTCGAAGGAGGCGGAGTCGGAGGCGTCGGGGGTGCACACCGGGAAGATGCGCTCGAGGTCCTTCTCGGGACCGAACAGACCGGAGACCAGCTGGGACTCGCGGGCGCGCATCCAGTTGCGGTTGCCCTTGACGGTGTTGATCTCGCCGTTGTGGGCGACGAAGCGGTAGGGGTGCGCGAGCGGCCACGACGGGAAGGTGTTCGTGGAGAACCGGGAGTGCACGAGCGCGATCGCGGAGCCGAAGCGGCGGTCCGACAGGTCCGGGAAGAAGGGCTCCAGCTGGCCGGTGGTGAGCATGCCCTTGTAGACGATGGTCCGCGCGGACAGCGACGGGAAGTAGACGTCGGCCTCGCGCTCGGCGCGCTTGCGCAGTACGAAGGCGGTGCGGTCGAGGTCGATGCCGGTCGACGTGTGGTCCGTGACGAAGATCTGGCGGAAGGCGGGCATCGTGGAGCGGGCGGTGGCGCCGAGCAGCTCGGGTGCGACGGGCACGTCGCGCCAGCCGAGGACGGTCAGGCCCTCGTCGCGGGCGATCTCCTCGATGCGGGCGGCGGCCTCGTCGGCCGTCTCGAGGGGGAGGAAGGCGGTGCCGACGGCGTAGGCGCCGGCCTCGGGCAGTTCGAATCCGGCCACCTCGCGGAAGAAGGCGTCCGGGACCTGGGAGAGGATGCCCGCGCCGTCGCCGGAGTCGGGCTCGGAGCCGGTGGCGCCGCGGTGCTCCAGGTTGCGCAGGACGGTGAGTGCCTGTTCCACCAGGGTGTGGGAGGCCTCGCCGGTGAGGGCGGCGACGAAGCCCACGCCGCAGGCGTCGTGTTCGTCGCGGGGGTCGTACAGGCCCTGGGGGGCGGGGCGTGCGTCCATGGAGGACCGGTTCTGGCCTTGCGCGGAATGCTGGCACGGCTGACGCGGCATACGCATCGGCTCTCCTCGTCGTCGTCATGTGGCATGTGGTGAGTGCCGAGGGACGACGTTGGCCCTCTGCGTGGCTGCGAAATTTCGTGCAGATTACACGATGGATGAGGTCCCGGAAAGCGGGATATTTCGCTCCATTGTGCGGATGCTTTGCAGGTCACGGCGGGGTTCCGTACCTGACGGCGGAGGCTGTGGGGACCGGGGCGGGCAGATCGGTGTCCGCCGGTCCGAAGGCGGGAAGAGGGCGGTTCCGCCCCTCCTCGCACGTGTGTCACGGGCTTCGTTACCCGTAGCGCTTTCCGCTCATGCCCCGTCGTCACACGGTCGAAACCAACGAGTAACGGCTACTTGTGCGGTCCGTCGCGCGAAAGCGGGGCCGGATCGCCGGACGGCCCGGTCGGACCACGCGAGCCGCGTGGTCCGACCGGGCCGTCCGAACCGAACCGGATCGTCCGTCCGGGCCGGGTGGAGCCGGGTCAGCCGATGGCGGTGCCGAACAGCGCGCCCAGGGCGTAGGTCACGCCGGCCGCCGCGCCGCCGAGGGCGAGCTGCCGCAGCCCGCTGAACCACCAGGTCCGCGCGGTCACCTTGGCCACCAGCGCGCCGCACAGGAAGAGTCCCAGCAGGGCCACCAGCACGGCCGGCCACAGGCTGCCCGCGCCGAGCAGATAGGGCAGTACGGGCAGCAGCGCGCCCAGTGCGAAGGCGCCGAAGCTGGAGACGGCGGCCACGGTGGGCGAGGGCAGGCCGCCGGGGTCGATCCCCAGTTCCTCGCGGGCGTGGATCTCCAGCGCCTGCTCGGGGTCCTTCGACAGCTGCCGGGCCACCTCACGGGCGAGTTCCGGCTCGACACCGCGGGACTCGTAGAGGCCGGCGAGTTCGGCCTCCTCGTCCTGGGGGTGCTTGCGCAGTTCGCGCCGCTCGACCTCCAGTTCGGCCTCGACGAGGTCGCGCTGGGAGGCGACGGAGGTGTACTCGCCGGCGGCCATGGAGAAGGCGCCGGCCGCCAGGCCCGCGAGGCCGGTGATGACGATGGTCTGCTGACCGACCGAGCCGCCGGCGACGCCGGTGATCAACGCGAGGTTGGAGACCAGCCCGTCCATCGCGCCGAACACGGCGGGGCGCAGCCAGCCGCCGTTCACGTCACGGTGGGTGTGGTTGTCGCGGTGCGCCTCGTGCAGCGTCGCCTCGGTATCGATGATCGCCATGCGGTCCCCCAGGGAGTTCACACGCGTCTGTGAACAGACGCAGTTTTAGACACGTTCTACTTTTTTACAATGCCCAAGATACCCTCCTTGATTCCCCTCCACCAGCAAGGAAAGGCTGGGCTAACCTGCGGTTTCGCGGATTCCGCAGCTCCGTGCGGAGGGCCGCGCAGATGCCGACCGGGTGACGCTGAGGCCTGTGAGGCTGCGCCGGACACCTCACCGGGGACAGTTCCGCAAAGGGCTTCGCACCTCTCGGGGCGCCCCTGAGAGGAGAGCCGCGTATGGCAGCGATCGCCTGCATCCCCTCCGCCCCGGCGCCCGAGGACTCCGCCGGGCGCCGCGAACGGGCCCGCGGCGCGCTGCTCGGCCTGGCCGTCGGCGACGCGCTGGGCGCCCCGGCCGAGAACATGCGGCCCTCCGAGATCCGCGCCCGGTGGGGCCGTATCACCGGGTACGTCGCGGAACACCCCGCGGGCACGGACGACACCGAGTACGCGATCCTCACCGGCCTGCTGCTGGCCCGGCACGGCTCCGCGCTCACCCCGGAGCAGGTGGGGGCGGCCTGGCACGAGTGGATCGCGGACCGCTGTGAGGGGCCCTTCCGCGGCGCGGGCTTCAGCGAACGCGGCACCCTGGAGAACCTCCGCCGGGGACTGGCCGCCCCCCTCTCCGCCCAGCACCGCCACCCCTGGAGCGACGGGCTGGCGATGCGGGCGGCACCGCACGGCGTCTTCGCGGCCGGCCGTCCCGCCGAGGCGGCCCGGCTGGCGGCCGTCGACGGCTCGGTCAGCCACGACGGCGAGGGCATCTACGGCGGCCAGGCGGTCGCGGCGGGCGTGGCGGCGGCGATGGCGGGAGCACCGGTGGTCACGGTCGTCGCCGCCGCACTGGCCCTGGTGCCGGAGGACTCCTGGACCGCCCGTTCCCTGCGCCGCGCCGTCACCGCCGCCCACCTGGGCGAACGCGCGGTCCGCTCCGCCGTCGTGGTCGGCGGCTACCCCTGGACCGACCTGGCCCCCGAAGCCGTCGCCCTCGCCTTCGGCGCGTACGCGGCGGCGGACGGCGACTTCGAACAAGCGGTGCTGACGGCCGTCAACATGGGCCGCGACGCCGACACCACGGCGGCCGTGGCGGGCGCCCTCGCGGGGGCGACCCGGGGTGTCCACGCGATCCCGGAGGCCTGGGCCGCAGCCATCGGCCCGGCCCGCGGCAGCTGCCTCCCCGCGATGGCCGGCCACCACGTCCTGGACATCGCGGACCTGCTCACACCAGGCACTTTCGTCCTGGCAGCGGACAACGACACGGAGGCCCCGACATGACCCCGCCCCCCGCCCCGGCTCCGGCCCCGTCCACCGTCACCACCCCGGCCCCACCCGCAGCCGCAGCCACAGCGCCGTCCTCGGCCGTCGAGGGGAAGGGAGCCTCCCAGGAGCCGCCCGCCTCCGGCCACGGGACCCGCACGCGCGAAGCGGGCGGGGAGCACCGGACCGAAGGCGGGACCGGGGCCGTGCCCCCCGCCCCGCCGCCGCGGGCGCGCACCGAGGGCCTGCTGCTCGGCCTCGCCGCCGGTGACGCCGCCGGCTGGCCCGCCGCACGGCACCGGGCCGCCCGGATGCCCGAGTGGACCCGGCGGCTCACCCGGGAGCTGGACGCCTTCGCCGAGCAGAACGCGACCACCACCCTCCCCGTACCGATCGCCCTCAACCAGCCCCCGGAGCCCCTGCGGCTCGGCCCCTCCGACGACGCCGAGTGGGCGGCGTTCGCGGCCGAGGCGGTCCTGCTGGCCGGCCACGACAGCGCCCTGGGGGATCTGAGCCGGGAACGCCGTACCCGGGCCGCCATCGACCTGACCTGGAACGTCGCGGCCGGTGAGGTCGCCGCGGCGGCCGCCCGCGCCCCCGAGATCGAGTCGGCCGTGCTGCCCCTGCGCGCCCGTATCTCCGTACGGGCCGGGCTCGGCAACCTCGCCACCGGTCTGCGGCCGCCCGCCACCGGCCACGACAACCCGCACTACTTCGACGACGCGGCCTGCGTACGGGCCTGCGTCCTGGCCGTCGCCCACGCCGGCGACCCCGCACGCGCCGCGGCACTCGCCGAGTTCGACGCCCGCTACACCCAGGACGGCGACGGGGTGCACGGCGCCCGCGCGATGGCCGCCGCCGTCGCCCTCGCGCTGGCCGGAGCGGACGTGGCGGCGTGTGTGGCCGCCGCGGTCGCCGAGCTGCCCGAGGAGACGGAGATCGGCCGCAACGCCCGGCACGCCCTGCGGCTCGCCGCGGACACCGACGGCGCCTTCGCCCTCGTACCGCTCCTGGAGCACCAGATCGTCGACCACGTCTACAGCTACGGTGTCGCCGCCGCCGAAACCGTCCCCGTCGCTCTCGCCCTCGCCACCGCCGCCCGCGGCCGGATCGCGGAGGCGGTCCCCGCCGCGGCCTGCCTGTCCCGGGTCGCGGACTCCGCCCCCGCCCTCGTCGGCGCCCTGACCGGCGCGCTGGGCGGCGGCGCGGCGATCCCCGCCTCGTGGCGGGAGAGCTGCCGCACCCTCTCCGGCTGCGCGCTCCCCCGGCTCACCGGCACCGACCTGGTGGAACTCGCCGGACTCCTGGAAGCCGCGCAACCACCCCCACCAGAGGGATGATTCGGACATGACGCCCACAGAGGACGAGAAGCGGGGCCACAGCGCGCCCCTGGACGAGCGGATCACCGGCGCGCTGGTGGGAGCCGCCGTCGGCGACGCGCTCGGCGGCCCCGTCGAGGGATACTCCCCCGAGCAGATCACCGAACGCCACGGTGGCCGCGTCCACGGTGTCGTCGGCCCCTGGAACGGCGACGCCTGGCGCACCGCCCGGCCCATCGCCCCGTACCACAAGGGCGACGGACACGTCACCGACGACACCCTCATGACGCACGCCCTGGTCCGGGTGTACGCGCGGGTCCGGGACCATCTGGACGCCCATGCCGTCGCCGACCACCTGGTGCCGGACCTGATGGGCACCCCGCGCTGGATCCCGGAACTGGAGGCGGAGGCGCTCCCGCTCCAGCGGATCTTCCTCGCGGAGAAGTGGCTGGTGACCCGGATCCACTACGGCCACGTCGACCCGCGCGAGGCGGGCTCCGGCAACATCGTCAACTGCGGTGCCGCGATGTACATGGCCCCCGTCGGCCTGGTCAACGCGGCCAACCCGGCGGGCGCGTACGCCGAGGCGCTGGACGTCGCGGGGGCCCACCAGTGGTCGTACGGCCGGGAGGCGGCGGGGGTGCTCGCCGCGGCCGTGGCGGCGGCGTGCGCGCCGGGGGCGAGTGCGGACTCGGTCGTCGACGCGTGTCTGTCGCTGGCGAAGGACGGCACCCGCGAGGCGATCGAACGGGTCTGCGAAGAGGCGTCCCGGCACCCGGACTTCGAGTCCGCGCTGCGCCCGTTGCGGGAGGCGGTGGCCCCGTACGACACCGTGGGCCCCGACTACCGCTCCCCCTCGCTGGGCGCCCGCCGGCCGTCCCGGCTGCACGCCGTCGAGGAACTCCCCGTCGCGCTGGGCATGGTGGTGGTGGCCCGCGGCGACTTCCGGCAGGCGGTGCTGGGCGCGGTCAACTACGGCCGGGACTGCGACTCCATCGCCACGATGGCCGGGGCGGTGACCGGCGCCCTCGGCTCACCGGTCCCCGAGGACTGGGCGAAGACCGTGGCGGACGCCAGCCGTCTCGACCTCTGGGCACCCGCGGCCGCGCTGACCGCGGTGACCTGCGAGGTCTTCGCACGCGACGTGTCCCGACGCCGGGCGCACGAACAGGCGTTCGCCGAGTTGGGAGGCCCGGCGTGCTCCGACTGACCTGGGTCCAGCCGGAGGACCTGATCGGCCACGAGCTGCGCCAGGCGGCCCAGGACGGCAGGGCGCCCTCGGCCGTCGCGGCCCGCTGGCGCGCGGCGGGCGGCCCCGAGGCCCCGCTCCGCGCCGGCGCCTCCCCGCGCCCGGCCTCCCGCTACCTCAGGCTGCTGGCCGGGGACCTCCTGGACGAACTGGCCGACCTGCCCAGCGGCCTGGCGGACGACGAGCCGACGGACCTCGCCGCGATCAAGTCCCTGTGCCCCGACTGGCCCTCCCCCGCCGGCACCCGTCCACCGGCCCCCGGCCACGCCGACGCCGACCACACCGACGCGGACCACCGCCGTACCGGCCGCCTCGAAGCCGCCTGGCTCGGCCGGGCCGTCGGCTGCCTGCTCGGCAAGCCCGTGGAGAAGCTCCCCCTCGACGGCATCCGCCTGCTCGCCCGGGCCACCGGGAACTGGCCCCTGAACGGCTACTTCACCGCCCGCGGAGTCCCCGGGGAACTGGCCGCCCGGTACCCCTGGAACCGTCGTTCCGCGGCCACGTCCCTCGCCGAGAACATCGACGGCATGCCCGAGGACGACGACCTCGACTACCCGCTCCTCAACCTGCTGCTGCTCCAGCGGTACGGCAGGAACTTCACCACCGCGGACGTGGCCCGGCTCTGGCTGGACGAACTCCCGGCGGGCCGCGCCTTCACCGCCGAACGCATCGCCTACCGCAACCTCCTGAGCGGCCTGGAGCCCCCGCGCACCGCCCGGCACCGCAATCCGTTCCGCGAGTGGATCGGCGCCCTGATCCGCGCCGACGTGCACGGCTGGACCAACCCGGGGGACCCGGCGGGCGCGGCGGAACAGGCCCATCGCGACGCGATCCTCACCCACACCGCCAACGGCGTCTACGCCGCGATGTTCGCCGCGGCCGCCATCGCCACCGCCGCCGCGGAACCGGGCGCCACCGGCAGCGGCAGCGGCCAGGACGTCCATGCCTGTCTGCGGGCCGGTCTCGCCGTCGTACCGCCCCGCTCCCGGCTCGCCCGCGCCGTGCGCCACGCCGTGCGACTGGCGCACGAGCACGACGACTTCGCGGACGTCGTCGACGCGATCCACGCCCGGCACGCGGACGTCCACTGGGTGCACGCCGTGCCCAACACCGCGCTGATCGCCGCCGCCCTCACCCACGCGGACGGCGACTTCACCGGCGCGATCTGCCGCACCGTCTCGGGGGGACTCGACACGGACTCGGCCGGCGCGACCGTCGGCGGCATCGCCGCCCTCCTCGCCGGCTCCCCCGCCGCGCTCCCCGAACGCTGGACGGCCCCGCTGAAGAACCGGCTGGCCACCTCCGTCGGCACCTTCGACGGCATCGGCTTCGACACCCTGGCCCGTCTGACCCACCTGGAGGCCTCCCGCCCATGACCCGGCCCACCGCCCCCGCCCCCACCGCCGGCCCTCCGCTGACCGGCCTGCGCGTCCTGGACCTCGCCACCCTCTTCGCCGGGCCCCTCGCCGCGACCCTGCTCGGCGACTTCGGCGCCGAGGTCGTCAAGGTCGAGCACCCGAGGAAACCGGACCCCTCCCGCGGCCACGGACCGTCGAAGAACGGCGTGGGGCTGTGGTGGAAGCTGCTCGGCCGCAACAAACGGACCATCACCCTCGATCTGTCCACGGCCGGCGGCCGGGCGACCCTGCTGCGCCTCGCCGGGACCGCCGACGTGATCATCGAGAACTTCCGGCCGGGCACCCTGGAGAAGTGGGACCTGGGCTGGCCCGAACTGTCCGCCGCCAACCCCCGGCTGGTCCTGGCCCGGGTCACCGGATTCGGCCAGTTCGGCCCGTACGCCCATCGCCCCGGCTTCGGCACCCTCGCCGAGGCGATGAGCGGCTTCGCCGCCATCACCGGTGAACCGGACGCGCCCCCGACGCTGCCGCCGTTCGGACTGGCCGACTCCATCGCGGGCCTGACCACGGCGTACGCGGTTCTGACCGCGCTCGCCGGGCGCGAGCGCACCGGCGAGGGCCAGGTCGTCGACATGGCCCTCATCGAACCGATCCTCACCGCGCTCGGCCCGCAGCCGACCTGGTACGACCAGCTGGGCCATGTCCAGCCCCGCACCGGGAACCGCTCCCAGAACAACGCCCCGCGCGGCACCTACCTCACCGCCGACGGCACCTGGGTCGCCGTCTCCACCTCGGCCCAGTCGGTCGCCGAGCGGGTGATGCGGCTGGTGGGACGGCCCGAACTGATCGGCGAACCGTGGTTCGCCACCGGCGCCGGCCGGGCCCGGCACGCGGACACGCTGGACGAGGCCGTGGGCGGATGGATCGCCCGCCGCACCCGCACCGACGTGCTCGCGGCCTTCGAGAAGGCCGAGGCCGCGGTGGCCCCCGTCCAGGACGTACGGGACGTGATGACCGACCCGCAGTACCAGGCCCTGAACACCATCACCACGGTCGACGATCCGGAGCTGGGCCCGCTGCGCATGCAGAACGTCCTCTTCCGGCTCTCCCACACCCCCGGCGCGATCCGCTGGGCGGGCCGCCCGCACGGCGCGGACACCGACGAGGTCCTGACCGAGCTGGGGCTCACCCCGGCCGAGCTGACGGCGCTGCGCGCGGAGGGCGCACTGTGACGGGGACGGTGCCCGGGGCCGTGCCGGAGACACCGGCGAAAGCCCCGCTGACCTGGCTCTACGCCCCCGGTGACCGGCCGCGGGTGGTGGCGAAGGCCCTCGGCTGCGGGGCCGACGTGGTGGTGATCGACCTGGAGGACGCGGTCGCCCCCGACCGCAAGGCGTACGCCCGTGCCGCCACCGCCGAGTTACTGCGCGACCCGCAGCCGCTCCCGGTCCACGTCCGCCTCAACGCCCTGACCGGTCCCTGGGGCGAGGCCGACCTCGCCGCCGTCGCCCCGGCCCCGGGACTGGCCGGCCTCCGGTTGCCCAAGGTGTCCTCCCCCGCCGACGTCACAGGGGCCGCGCGGCGGGCCGTGTCCGCCCGCGGCGGGACGCTCCCCCTGTACGCGCTGCTGGAGACGGCCCTCGGCATCGAACGGGCGCACGCCGTGGCCACCGCCCACCCGTCCCTGCGCGGCATCTCGATCGGCGAGGCGGACCTACGGGCCGACCTGGGCGTACGGGACGACGCGGGCCTCGACTGGTCCCGCTCCCGGGTGGTGGTCGCCGCGCGGGCGGCGGGTCTGGCCCCGCCGACCCAGTCCGTCCACCCGGACACCCGCGACCTGGACGGCCTGCTCGCCTCCTGCGTCCGCGGCCGCGACCTGGGCTTCCTGGGCCGCGCCGCCATCCACCCCCGGCAGCTGCCGGTCATCGAGCGCGCCTATCTGCCGACGGAGCAGGAGGTCGAGCAGGCGGAGCGGATCGTCAAGGCGGCGGTCGGCGAACGGGGCGCCCAGGCCCTTCCCGACGGCTGCTTCATCGACGCGGCGGTGGTGACGGCCGCCCGGTGCGTCCTGTCCCTGGCCCGCCGGACCTGAGGGCCACACACGCCGTGGGGCGCCCGGAGGTCCCGGGCGCCCCACGGCGTCGTTGTCACAGAAGGCCGGCAGGCCGTCAGCTCTTCTTCGCCGACCCGGCCCCGTCCTTGGAGCGGGCGCCCCCGGAATCCGCCTCGGCATCGTCCCCGGCCTCGGCGTCTTCCTTGCCCTTGGCGCTCTTGGCGTTCTTGGCGTTCTTGGCGGCTTCCTCGGCCTTGGCGTCCCCGCCCGCCTCGGTGTCCTCCGTCGGCTCGGCGTCGCCCTTCGCCTCCGGGGAGTCCGCCTTGCCCTTCTCCCCGGTCCCGGTCCCGCCGGAGGCGTCGGCCGCACCGTCAAAGGCGGCAGCCGCGCCCGGTTCCACCACGTCCTCGCGTCCCGGCCGCTTCTTCGCCGACACCACGATGTAGACCACCGCGAGCACGAAGACGATCATCGCGGTCCAGTTGTTCAACCGCAGGCCCAGGATGTCGTGGGCCTCGTCGACGCGCATGTACTCGATCCAGAACCGGCCCGCGCAGTACGCCGCGACGTACAGCGCGAACGCCCGCCCGTGCCCGAGCTTGAAGCGGCGGTCCGCCCAGATGACCAGCAGGGCGACACCGACGCACCACAGCGACTCGTACAGGAACGTCGGGTGGTAGTACCCCGGTACCCGGCCGCCCTCCGTGGACGTGATGTGCAGGGCCCAGGGAAGATCCGTCTCCCGCCCGTAGAGCTCCTGGTTGAACCAGTTGCCCCAGCGTCCGATCGCCTGCGCCAGCGCCAGCCCGGGGGCCACGGCGTCGGCGTACGGCGGCAGGGCGATGCCCCGGCGACGGCAGCCGATCCAGGCGCCCAGGGCGCCCAGGGCGACGGCTCCCCAGATGCCCAGGCCGCCCTCCCAGATCTTGAAGGCGTCGACCCAGTCGCGGCCCTCGCCGAAGTAGAGCTGGTAATCGGTGATGACGTGGTAGAGACGACCACCGACCAGACCGAACGGGATGGCCCAGAACGCGATGTCCCAGGCGGTGCCCTTCTGACCACCGCGGGCCACCCACCGGCGGTCGACGATCCAGAGGGCGACGAAGAGGCCGACGAGGATACTGAAGGCATAGCCGCGCAGCGGGACGGGGCCCAGGTACAGCACCCCGCTCGACGGGCTGGGAATATAGGCAAGTTCCATGGCAGGGTCGACGCTACCGTGCCGGACCGGTCCCACGTCGGGCGGCCCGGCTACGGCTCCATAACGGGAGGGCGCACCTACCGCCCCTGATCGGTCTTCTGGCCCTGGTCGGCCTTCTCCCCCTGATCGGCCTTCTGGACCATCTCCTTCAGCTTCGCCGGCGTCATCGTCCGGTCCTGGTAGATGTTCTTGTCACCGAGCAGGACGGTCGGGGTGCCCGGGAAACGGCCCTTCTGGAAGGCCTCCTGGGACTTTCCGACCCAGCTGTTGTGCGTACCGTCCTCCACGCAGCTGCGGAAGGCGGGCGTGTCGAGACCGTCCACCTTGCCCGCCAGCTCGAGGAGCTTGCCCTTGTCGGCGAAGGCGTCGTCCGTCTCCTGGGGCTGGTTGTCGAACAGCACGTCGTGGTACTCGGTGAACTTGCCGACGTCCTGGGCGCAGGCGGCCGCGTTGGCGGAGTTGCGGGAGCCGGTGCCGCCCATGTTGCCGTCGATGAGCGTGACCAGGTGGTACTCGATCTTCAGCTGGCCGGACTCGGTCAGCTCGTGCAGGGTCGGGCGGTACGCCAGCTCGAAGGACTTGCAGGCGGGGCAGCGGAAGTCCTCCCACACGGTGAGCGTGGACTTGGCGTTCTCCTTGCCGACCGGGATGGCGAGGCTGTCCTTGCCGAGGGCCCCCGAGGGCGCCACCACCGGGCCGGCCTCTTCACTCCCGTCGTCCTTTCCGGCGTTGGCCGCGACGACTCCGATCACTGCCGCGAGCGCCAGGACACAGACCACGCTCGCACCCACGATCAGGGTGCGGCGGCGCCTGTCCACCGTCTTCTGCTTCTCGCGCTCGACCGCCAGCCGCTCCCGGGCGGTGCGCTTTCCCTCACGATTCTTCTCGCTCACACCCCGCAGAACGAACCGGGGAGGCGCACCGCGCCTCCCCGGTCCCAGGTCCACCCGTACGAGGGACCCGTATGACTATCTGCTGACGGCCCTCGGGCGGCCGGCCGCCCATGGTGTCCGGCCCGGGAGGGGCGTGGTCACACCTGTCCGCGGACGCCCTTGGCGAGTTCACCGGCCAGCTCCCGCACCGCCTGGACCCCGGCGGCCGGGTCGGGGGCGTCCAGCATCCGCTTGACGAAGGCGGAGCCGACGATCACACCGTCGGCGAAGCGGGCGACCTCGGCGGCCTGGGCCGCGTCGGAGACGCCGATCCCGACGCACACCGGCAGGTCGGCGCGGCTCGCCCGGGCGCGTGCCACGAGGTCCTCGGCCTGCGTGCCGACCGACTCGCGGGTGCCGGTGACCCCCATGAGGGACGCCGCGTAGACGAAGCCGCTGCCCGCCGCGGTGATCTCGGCGAGCCGCTCGTCCTTGCTGCTGGGCGCGACGACGAAGACGGTGGCGAGCCCGTGCTTGTCGGCGTGTTCCCGCCACAGCGCCGACTCCTGGACGGGCAGGTCGGGCAGGATGCACCCGGCACCGCCCGCCTCGGCGAGTTCGGCGGCGAACCGCTCGACGCCGTAGCGGTCGACGGGGTTCCAGTACGTCATGACGAGGATCGGCTTCCCGGTGGCCCGGTGCGCCTCCCGGACCGTGCGCAGCGCGTCGGCGATCCGGACGCCGCCGCGCAGGGCGATGTCGTCGGCGGTCTGGATGACGGGCCCGTCGAGGACGGGGTCGCTGTGCGGCAGGCCCACCTCCACGACGTCGGCGCCGCCGTCGATGACGGCCTTGACGGCGTCGATGCCGCCGTCGACGGTCGGGAACCCGGCCGGGAGGTAGGCGATGAGGGCGGCCCGGCCCTCGGACCTGGCCGTGGCGAGGGTGTCGCTCAGCAGCTGTACGTTCCCGCTCACTTGGCGTCCCTCTCGATCTCGGCGGCGACGGCGTCCGCGTCGGCGGCGACGGTCCCGTCCGTGGTGGCGGTGGTGGCGGCGGGGTCCGTGTCGTACAGCCCGAAGTAGCGGGCGGCGGTGTCCATGTCCTTGTCGCCCCGGCCGGACAGGTTGACCACGATCAGCCCGTCCCGGCCGAGCTCCCTGCCGACCTCCAGGGCACCGGCCAGCGCGTGGGCGCTCTCGATCGCCGGGATGATGCCCTCGGTGCGTGACAGCAGCCGCAGCGCCTGCATGGCGGCGTCGTCGGTGACCGCGCGGTACTCGCCGCGGCCGGAGTCCTTGAGGTAGGCGTGCTCGGGTCCGATGCCCGGGTAGTCGAGCCCGGCCGAGATGGAGTACGGCTCGGTGATCTGGCCCTCGTCGTCCTGGAGGACGTAGGAGCGCGAGCCGTGCAGGATGCCGGGCTCGCCCGCGGTGAGGGTGGCCGCGTGCTCGCCGCTCTCGATGCCGCGGCCCGCCGGTTCGCAGCCGATCAGCCGTACCGAGGCGTCCGGGATGAAGGCGTGGAAGAGTCCGATGGCGTTGGAGCCGCCGCCGACGCAGGCGACGGCGGCGTCGGGCAGCCGTCCGGCGCGCTCCAGGAGCTGACGGCGGGTCTCGACGCCGATGACGCGGTGGAAGTCGCGCACCAGGCCGGGGAAGGGGTGGGGTCCGGCGACGGTGCCGAAGAGGTAGTGCGTGGTGTCGACGTTGGCGACCCAGTCGCGGAACGCCTCGTTGATGGCGTCCTTGAGGGTGCGGCTGCCGGACTTCACGGCGATGACCTCGGCGCCGAGCATGCGCATCCGGGCCACGTTGAGGGCCTGGCGCCGGGTGTCGATCTCGCCCATGTAGACGGTGCAGTCGAGGCCGAACAGGGCGCAGGCGGTGGCGGTTGCGACGCCGTGCTGGCCGGCGCCGGTCTCGGCGATGACCCGGGTCTTGCCCATGCGCCGGGTGAGCAGCGCCTGGCCCAGCACGTTGTTGATCTTGTGGGAGCCGGTGTGGTTGAGGTCCTCTCGCTTGAGGAAGACCCGGGCGCCACCGGCGTGTTCGGCGAAGCGCGGCACCTCGGTGAGGGCGCTCGGGCGGCCGGTGTAGTTCATCAGCAGGTCGTCGAGTTCGCGGGCGAACTCGGGGTCGGTCTTGGCCTTGTCGTACTCGACGGCGACCTCGTCCACGGCGGCGACGAGCGCCTCCGGGATGAACTTGCCGCCGAACGCTCCGAAGTAGCCTTCGGCGCTGGGGGTGCGACCCTCCGGGTCGGGGATGAAGAACTGGCTGGACATGCGGAAACCTCACGGTGAGCGTTGTTCTCGGTCACTGATCGCCGTGGGGGCGGGAGTGTCAGGCCCCTGCGGGCCGTGGGCGGCTCGTCGCGTCCGCGCGCCGCAGCCGCACGTGTTCGGACACGGTCCCGCGCCCCTGGAAGGGGCGCTGCCATCGCATGCCGTTGACCTGTCCCGGCTCGTCCCCGATCACGTACCGGACCCGGCGCCCGTGGACCCGGCGCGCGGGCGCGCGGCAGCCGCGCGGGCGGCAGCCACGGGCGAGGCGCGCGTACGGGTCCCTGGCGGTCAGGGTGATCGGGAGTGGCATCGGGTGCAAGCCTACCGGGGCGTCAGCTGCGGCCGTGCCGCAGCGCCGGGTGCTCGCCCGCCGCCACCAGGTCGGCGACCGCCGTCTTCGGGTCGCGGCCGGTGACCAGGGACTCGCCGACCAGGACGGCGTCGGCGCCGGCGTTGGCGTAGGCGATCAGGTCGTGCGGGCCTCGGACGCCGGACTCGGCGACCTTGACGAGGTGGTCCGGGAGCTCGGGGGCGATCCGCTCGAAGGTGCCGCGGTCGACCTCGAGGGTCTTGAGGTTGCGCGCGTTGATGCCGATGACCTTGGCGCCCGCGTCGATCGCGCGCTCGGCCTCCTCCTCGTCGTGCGCCTCGACGAGCGGGGTGAGTCCGATGGACTCGGCGCGCTCGATCAGCGACTCCAGGGCCGGCTGGTCGAGGGCGGCGACGATGAGCAGCGCGAGGTCGGCGCCGTGCGCCCGCGCCTCCCAGAGCTGGTACGAGGTGACGATGAAGTCCTTGCGCAGGACGGGGATGTCCACACGCGCGCGGACCGCCTCCAGGTCGGCCAGCGAGCCGCCGAAGCGGCGCTGTTCGGTGAGGACGGAGATGACGGCCGCGCCGCCCGCCTCGTAGTCGGCGGCGAGTCCGGCCGGGTCGGCGATCGCGGCGAGCGCGCCCTTGGACGGGCTGGAGCGCTTGACCTCGCAGATCACCTTGACGCCCTCGCCCCGCAGGGCGGCCACGCCGTCCTTGGCCGCGGGAGCCTTGGCCACGCGCTCCTTGAGCTCGTCGAGGCTCACCCGCGCCTGACGCTCCGCGAGGTCGGCACGGACTCCGTCGATGATCTCGTCGAGCACACTCACGCGAGAGGCCCCCTTCCAGACGGTCCGTCTTCAGTGCGTTCGTTTCCGTCCCGGGGTGTCCCCGCCCTCACGGTCGGGTCGCCGGACGAAACCGGTGGTCATTGCGATGGTATCCGTAGTGGGGCATACCCCTCGCATCCGCAGGGCGGCGGTCCCACTGGCTGGACGTCCAGCCGTTGATCAAGGGTGCAGCCAGCCGCCGAACGGCAGGTTCCGGACCACCGTGAAGACCAGCACCAGCGCCCCCAGGGACCACAGGAGCGCGGAGGGGGGGTCGATGCGCAGGGGCTTGCCGCGCGCCGCGCGGGCCACCCATACGGTCCAGAGCACGGCGAGGGCCGCGTAGCCGAGGACGGCGGGCGCGTTGGCCTGGAGGGCCGCCAGGAGGTCGCCGTGGACGACGGCGTGGGCGCTGCGCAGCCCGCCGCAGCCGGGGCAGTACAGGCCGGTGAGGCGCAGCAGCGGGCAGGCGGGGTAGTGGCCGGGTTCGTTGGGGTCCACCGCTCCGACGTAGGCGAAGGCTCCGGCGACGGCGGCGAGCGCCCCGGCGGGCAGGGCCAGGCGTGCGGCCCTGCCGCGAGGCGCTCGGGGCACGCGGGGGGTGGTGCCGGGCGTGCCGGGCGTGTGGGGGCTGACGGCGTTCACAGGGAGCATTGTGCCCCGCGCACACGGGGCAGGGACGGTCACGGCACCCGTGTGCCGACCGCCCCTGTTCCGGAGTGCTCCCGGCGTTCAGCTCTCGGCGCGGACCGGCTCGCGGTCGCCGCCGGCCTGGTTCAGGGGGTGGACGTGCTGCGGCTTGCCCATACCCATCTTGCTCATGATCCCGCCGACGGCCCCGCCGAGCAGCGCGATGCCGATGCCCGCCCAGAAGCCGACCGGCGAGCTCACCACCATGAACAGGCTCGCGACGCAGAAACCGATGAAGGCGATGATGACACCGGTCCAGGCGGCCGGGGTGTGACCGTGGCTGCTGCCCGCCATTGCTTGCTCCTCGTTGCTGTGTACTTGTCTGAGCAGGACGCTCGGACTCATTGTCCCGCACCCGCGCGCGTGCCGTCAGCGGGGGTGCTCCTCCGCGCGGCGCGCCCGTCCTCCGGCACGCGGCCGGGCCGCGGTGCGGCCCGGTTCAGGTCCCGGTCGGGTCCTCCCCGCGGTCGAGGGCCTTCCACAGTTCCTCGGGCCGGTCGGGATCGACGGCGGCCGCGCGGCGTGGCCGGGCGGCGTCGCCGCGCTCGTAGCGGCCGGACATCGCGGGCCACAGCCTGCCGTGGCGCAGGGCGAGCGCGCCGGCCAGCAGGAGCAGCAGTCCGCCCACGGCCGCGACGTAGGGCCAGGCCGTGTGGCTGAGGGCCGCCACCGTGGCGGAGGTGTCGCCGGAGACCTCGGCGGCCTTGTCGTCGAGCGCGGAGCTGTCGGAGGCGCCGAGCAGGGCGGCCGTGACGATGCCCGCGCCGGACAGGGCGAGCAGCGCGGCGACGGCGAGGCGGCCGGTCCGCCGGACGGCGAAGACGGCGACCAGCGCGGCCAGACCCACCACGGCGAGGGAAGCGGGGACGCCGGTGACGTCACTGCCGTTGGCGGTCAGGGGGAAGGCGCCGCCGGCCACCGTGGCGGTGCCCTGGGACCACTGCTGCCGGGTGGCGAGCAGGGTCACGGCCGCGCCCAGGGCCCCGCACAGCAGGGCGACGGCGAGACTGAGGCGGCCGGCGCGGGCGGGACCGGCGGCCTCAGAACGAGGGGGAGGTACAGCAGTCACGTACTCCACTATCGCGTGACCCGTGCGCTGGCCGTCACCCGGGGCTCGTCCCGGGTCCGCCGCGCACCGTCTCACACCGTGCCCAGCCGGTTCGCCGTGTGCACGGCGCGCAGCACCGCGGCCGCCTTGTTGCGGCACTCGACGTCCTCGGCCACCGGGTCGGAGTCGGCGACGATTCCGGCGCCTGCCTGGACGTACGCGGTGCCCCCGCGCAGCAGCGCGGTGCGGATCGCGATGGCGGTGTCGGAGTCGCCCGCGAAGTCCAGATAGCCGACGCAGCCGCCGTACAGCCCGCGCCGGGACGGCTCGAGTTCGTCGATGATCTGCATGGCCCGGGGCTTGGGCGCGCCGGAGAGGGTGCCGGCCGGGAAGCAGGCGGTGAGCACGTCGAAGGCGGAACGGCCGTCCGCGACCCGGCCGGTGACCGTCGAGACGATGTGCATGACGTGCGAGTACCGCTCGACGGACATGAAGTCGACGACCTCGACGGAGCCGGGCTCGCAGACCCGTCCGAGGTCGTTGCGGCCCAGGTCGACGAGCATGAGGTGCTCGGCGCGCTCCTTGGGGTCGGCGAGCAGTTCCTCCGCGAGGGCCTGGTCCTCCTGCGGGGTGGCGCCGCGGGGCCGGGTGCCGGCGATGGGGTGGACCATCGCCTGCCCGTCGTCGACCTTCACGAGTGCTTCGGGGGACGAGCCGACCACGTCGAAGGCCTCGCCGTCCCCGTGGGGGAAACGGAACAGGTACATGTAGGGCGAGGGGTTGGTGGCCCGCAGCACCCGGTAGACGTCCAGGGCACTGGCCG
Source organism: Streptomyces sp. GDS52 (assembly GCF_052246875.1). Taxonomy (NCBI): domain Bacteria; kingdom Bacillati; phylum Actinomycetota; class Actinomycetes; order Kitasatosporales; family Streptomycetaceae; genus Streptomyces; species Streptomyces sp. GDS52. Next base: position 5,565,863 of record NZ_CM125966.1, on the reverse strand, counting down.
TGCACGGGGTCTCGAACCGCTGGGAGGGCACGACCTGGAAGGCCTCGCCCGCGCGGATGCGTTCCTTGATGTCCTCGACGGCCGCGCGGAAGTCGGGGCCGCCCCACAGCGCGGTGTGGTCGGGGAGCTCGGAGGGCGGGAGGACGGCCGGGGGCTGGGCCACCGCGCGGGTGAGGTCGGCCTCCATGGCGTCCAGGCGGGCCACGGCGTCGGCGTGGGCCTCGTCGACGCCGGTGTCCAGGTCGTTGTGGTTGATCGCGTTGGCGATCAGCCAGACGGCGCCCTCCCAGTGGTCCATGACGGCGAGGTCGCTGGTGAGCAGCATGGTCAGTTCGGGCAGTCGCAGGTCGTCCCGCTCGCCGGGGCCGATCTTCTCCAGCCTGCGCACGATGTCGTAGCCGAGGTAGCCGACCATGCCGCCGGTGAAGGGCGGCAGGCCGAGGTCGTGGGCGAGGTCGCGCGGGGTGTGCAGGGTCTCGAGCGTGGCGCGCAGCGCGTCGAGCGGGTCGCCCTCGGCCGGCACTCCGACGGGCGGGGTGCCCTCCCAGTGCGCCTGTCCGGCGCGCTCGGTGAGGGTGGCGGCGCTGCGGACGCCGACGAAGGAGTACCGGGACCAGGACCTGCCGTTCTCCGCGGACTCGAGCAGGAAGGTGCCGGGGCGCTCGGCGGCGAGCTTGCGGTAGAGGCCGACGGGGGTGTCGCCGTCGGCGAGGAGCTTGCGGGTGACCGGGACGACCCGGCGGTCGGCGGCGAGCTTGCGGAACGTCTCGAGGTCCATGCCGGCCGACCTTACTGACCGGGGACGGGCACGCCGGCACCGGCGCCGTCCGGGCGGGTGTCGGTGAGCAGCACGTCGGCGTCGAAGCAGGTGCGGGCGCCGGTGTGGCAGGCGGCGCCGACCTGGTCGACCCTGACCAGGAGGGTGTCGGCGTCGCAGTCCAGGGCGACGGACTTCACGTGCTGGACGTGTCCGGAGGTGTCCCCCTTGACCCAGTACTCCTGGCGGCTGCGCGACCAGTAGGTGCAGCGGCCGGTGGTCAGCGTGCGGTGCAGCGCCTCGTCGTCCATCCAGCCCAGCATCAGCACCTCCCGGGTGTCGTACTGCTGGGCGATGGCGGGCAGGAGGCCGTCGGGGCTGCGCTTGAGCCGTGCGGCGATCTGCGGGTCTAGGCGGCCGGGCCGGGGCGTGCTGGTCATGGGAACCATTGTGCCGCGTGAGGCGGGTGCGCCCGGGTCCCGTCCACCGACTGGAAAGGGGCGGGGCGGGTGGGCGGACCGGGCGGGTCACCGTAGGCTGACCACATGTCGACCCATGCCAAGCGTGAACGACTTCTCCTGGCCGATCTGCTGGAGACGGCGGGCCCCGAGGCCCCCACTCTCTGCGAGGGCTGGCGCGCCCGTGACCTCGCCGCACACGTGGTGGTGCGCGAGCGCCGCCCCGATGCCGCCGGCGGCATCCTGGTCAAGCAGCTCGCACCGCGTCTGGAGCGGGTGATGGCGGAGTTCACCGCCAAGCCGTACGAGGAGCTGATCCAGCTGATCCGTACCGGCCCGCCGCGTTTCTCGCCCTTCAACCTCAAGCAGGTCGACGAGCTGTCGAACATCGTCGAGTTCTACGTCCACACGGAGGACCTGCGCCGCGCCCAGCCCGACTGGACTCCGCGGGAGCTGGACCCGGTGTTCCAGGACGCCCTGTGGTCCCGGCTGGAGCGCAGCGCCCGGCTGCTGGGCCGCGGCGTGCCCACCGGCCTGGTGCTGCGCCGTCCGGACGGGCAGACCGCGGTGGCCCACCGCGGCACGCCCGTGGTCACGGTGACCGGCGAGCCGTCGGAGCTGGTGCTGTTCGCCTACGGGCGGCACGGCGTCGCCGAGGTCGAGCTGGAGGGCGACCCGGACGCGATCACGAAGCTGAACGAGTCCAGGCAGCTCGGGATCTGAGACCTCGTTCCCCCGGAGATCCGACGGATCTGAGGCACCTGAGAGATCGGAAGAAGAAGTCCCATGATCAAGGTCGCCATGACCAGCGTGTACGTCGACGATGTCGCGAAGGCGCACACGTTCTACACCGATGTGCTCGGCTTCGAGACCCGTACCCGGATGGACCTGGGTGACGGCACACTGTTCATCACGGTCGGGGCTCCCGAGGGCGCCCAGCGGGACCTGGAGCTGCTGCTGGAGCCCGGCCAGGGGCCCATCGCGGAGCCGTACCGCAGGGCGGTGCGTGAGGCGGGCCTGCCCGCCATGGTGTTCTCCGTGACGGATCTCCGCGCGGAGTACGAGCGGCTGCGCGGCGAGGGCGTCATCTTCGTGCAGGAGCCGCAGGAACAGGGCCCGGTGGTCACCGCCCTCCTGGACGACACGGTGGGCAACCTGGTCCAGCTCTCCCAGCCCAAAGGCTGAGCGTCGGCGCGCATGCGCCGCCCCCGCAGGGTCTGCTTCACCTGGCCGATGCGCAGGTCGCCGAAGTGGAACACCGAGGCGGCGAGCACCGCGTCGGCGCCCGCGTCGACCGCGGGTGGGAAGTCGGCGAGCCGGCCGGCGCCGCCCGAGGCGATCACCGGGACGGTGACGTGCTTGCGGACGGCGGCGATCATCTCCAGGTCGTAGCCGTCCTTGGTGCCGTCCGCGTCCATGGAGTTGAGCAGGATCTCGCCCGCGCCCAGCTCCGCGGCCCGGTGCGCCCACTCCACGGCGTCGATGCCGGTACCGCGGCGGCCGCCGTGCGTGGTGACCTCGAAGGAGACGCCGGACTCACCGGACTCGCCGGACCCGGTGCGGCGGGCGTCGACCGACAGGACGAGGACCTGACGGCCGAAACGCTCGGCGATCTCCCGGATGAGGTCCGGACGGGCGATCGCCGCGGTGTTGACGCCGACCTTGTCGGCGCCCGCCCGCAGCAGCTTGTCCACGTCCTCGACGGTGCGGACGCCGCCGCCCACGGTCAGCGGGATGAACACCTGCTCGGCGGTGCGGCGCACCACGTCGTAGGTCGTCTCCCGGTTGCCCGACGAGGCGGTGATGTCCAGGAACGTCAGTTCGTCGGCGCCCTCGGTGTCGTACACCTTGGCCATCTCGACGGGGTCGCCCGCGTCGCGCAGGTTCTGGAAGTTGACGCCCTTGACGACCCGGCCGCCGTCCACGTCCAGGCAGGGGATGACTCGGACCGCCAGGGTCATGAACCGTGCTCCTCTATGTCCGCCGAGTGTCTCTGGTGTCCTCGGAACGCTTCCACTTCGACCGACACCAGTACGCGCGAGTCCATGAAGCCCTCCACCACCAGGAGGCTGGTCACCGGGCGCACCGGGTCGAACAGCTCTTTGTGGGCGCGGCCCACCGCGTCGATGTCCCGCGAGTGCGCGAGGTACACGCGCGTGCGGATCACGGCGTCGGCGCCGAGCCCGAACTCGGCGATCGCCTCCAGGGCGGTGCCGAAGGCGACCCTGGCCTGTTCGTACGGGTCGCCCTCCCCGTACAGTACGTCGCCCTTGAACGCGGTGGTGCCGCCCACCAGGACGCGGTCGCCCGCCGCGACGGCGCGTGCGCAGCCGAAGGAGTCCTCCCAGGGGCTCCCGTCCCGCACGCGCCGGACGGCTTCGGCCGTCATCGCACCGCGTCCTTCTTCACGAGGTGGCCTCCAGGGCCTCTTCCAGGGTGAACGCCTTCGCGTACAGGGCCTTGCCCACGATGGCGCCCTCGACGCCGAGCGGGACGAGTTCGGCGATGGCCCGCAGGTCGTCCAGCGAGGACACGCCGCCGGAGGCCACCACGGGGCGGTCGGTGGCGGCGCAGACGTTCTTCAGCAGCTCCAGGTTCGGGCCCTGGAGGGTGCCGTCCTTGGCGATGTCGGTGACGACGTACCGCGCGCAGCCCTCCTGGTTGAGGCGCTCCAGCGTCTCGTAGAGGTCGCCGCCGTCCCGGGTCCAGCCGCGTCCGCGGAGGGTGGTGCCGCGCACGTCGAGGCCGACGGCGATCTGGTCGCCGTGTTCGGCGATGACCTTGGCGACCCATTCGGGGGTCTCCAGGGCGGCGGTGCCGAGGTTCACGCGGGTGCAGCCGGTGGCCAGGGCGGCGGCCAGGGAGGCGTCGTCGCGGATGCCGCCGGAGAGTTCCACCTTGATGTCCATGGCGCGGGCGACCTCGGCGATCAGCTCGCGGTTGTCGCCAGTGCCGAACGCGGCGTCCAGGTCGACCAGGTGCAGCCACTCGGCGCCCGAGCGCTGCCAGGCGAGCGCGGCCTCCAGGGGGGATCCGTAGGAGGTCTCGGTGCCGGACTCGCCGTGCACGAGGCGGACGGCCTGGCCGTCGCGGACGTCGACGGCGGGGAGGAGTTCGAGCTTGGCCATGTCGCTACAGGGTTCCGATCCAGTTGGTGAGGAGCTGGGCGCCGGCGTCGCCGGACTTCTCGGGGTGGAACTGCGTCGCCCACAGGGCGCCGTTCTCCACCGCGGCGACGAACGGCTTGCCGTGCGTGGACCAGGTGACCGTCGGCGCCCGCATCACCGGGTTGTCCGCCGGGAGGGTCCAGTCGTGGACGGCGTAGGAGTGCACGAAGTAGAAGCGGGTGTCCGCGTCCAGACCGGCGAACAGCTCGGAGCCGGCCGGCACGTCCACGGTGTTCCAGCCCATGTGGGGCACGATGTCGGCCCGCAGCGGCTCGACCGAGCCGGGCCACTCGTCCATGCCCTCGGTCTCGACGCCGTGCTCGATGCCCCGGGCGAACAGGATCTGCATGCCGACGCAGATGCCCATCACGGGGCGGCCGCCGGACAGCCGGCGGTCGATGATCCAGTCGCCTCTGGCCTCCCTGAGTCCCTTCATGCAGGCGGCGAAGGCGCCGACGCCGGGGACGAGCAGGCCGTCGGCGTTCATCGCCGTGTCGAAGTCGCGGGTGATCTCCACGTCGGCGCCCGCGCGCGCGAGGGCGCGTTCGGCGGAGCGGACGTTGCCGAAGCCGTAGTCGAAGACCACGACCCGCTTGGTGGCGCTCACGGTCACACCTCCAGCCGGAGGATGCCCGCGGCCAGGCACATCGCGGCGCCGATGCCGAGCACCGCGATCACCCCCTTGGGCAGCTTCTGCTTGCTGAACGAGACGACACCGCCGACGAGGAACAGACCAACGACGATCAGTGCGGTGGACAGGCCGTTCATGCCTACAGGGCGCCCTTCGTGGAGGGCAGGATGCCCGCCGCGCGGGGGTCGCGTTCGGACGCGTACCGCAGGGCCCGGGCCAGTGCCTTGAACTGGCACTCCACGATGTGGTGCGCGTTGCGCCCGTACGGCACGTGCACGTGCAGGGCGACCTGGGCCTGGGCGACGAAGGACTCCAGGATGTGCCGGGTCATCGTGGTGTCGTACTCGCCGATCATCGGCGCCATCTTCTCGGGCTCGGTGTGCACGAGGTAGGGGCGGCCGGACAGGTCGACGGTGACCTGGGCGAGGGACTCGTCCAGGGGGACCGTGCAGTTGCCGAAGCGGTAGATGCCCACCTTGTCGCCGAGCGCCTGCTTGAAGGCGGCACCGAGGGCGAGGGAGGTGTCCTCGATGGTGTGGTGGGAGTCGATGTGCAGGTCTCCCTCGGTCTTCACGGTCAGGTCGAACAGACCGTGCCGGCCGATCTGGTCGAGCATGTGGTCGTAGAAGCCGACCCCGGTGGAGATCTCCGTCTTTCCGGTGCCGTCGAGGTCGATCTCGACGAGGACCGACGTCTCCTTCGTCGTCCGCTGCACGCGTCCTACGCGGCTCATGTGCTCTGCTCCTTAGGGGGTGTGGGGGTGGCCCCCACGTAACTGACCAATTCACGGACCGCGTCGAGGAACGCGTCGTTCTCGGCCGGGGTGCCCGCGGTGACCCGCAGCCGTCCCGGTACGCCGTTGTCCCGGACCAGGACGCCCCGGTCGAGGATCTTCTGCCAGACCACGTGGGCGTCCGCGAACGTGCCGAACTGGACGAAGTTCGCGTCGGACGCGGTCACGTCGTAGCCGAGGTCACGCAGTTCGGTGACCAGCCGGTCCCGCTCCCGCTTCAACTGCTCAACGTACTTCAGCAGCGTGTCGGCGTGCTCCAGGGCGGCCAGCGCGGTCGCCTGGGTGATCGCCGACAGGTGGTAGGGCAGCCGGACGAGCTGCACGGCGTCCACGACCGCCGGATGCGCGGCGAGGTAGCCGAGGCGCAGGCCGGCCGCGCCGAACGCCTTCGACATGGTGCGGGAGACGACGAGGTTCGGGCGTCCCTCGAGCAGCGGCAGCAGTGAGTCGCCGTGGCTGAACTCGACGTACGCCTCGTCCACGACCAGGATCGACGGCTTGGCCGCCTGGGCGGCCTCGTACAGCGCGAGGACCGTCTCGGCCGGGACCGCGTTGCCGGTGGGGTTGTTGGGGGTGGTGACGAAGACGACGTCCGGGCGGTGCTCGGCGATCACCTTCGCGGCTGCGGGCACGTCGACGGTGAAGTCGTCGCCCCGGGGGCCGGAGATCCATTCGGTGCCGGTGCCGCGCGCGATGAGTCCGTGCATCGAGTACGACGGCTCGAAGCCGATCGCCCTGCGGCCGGGCCCGCCGAAGGTCTGCAGCAGTTGCTGGATGACCTCGTTGGAGCCGTTGGCCGCCCAGACGTTGTGGACGCCGACGGGGTGCGAGCCGGTCTTCGTCAGGTACTCGGCCAGCCTGGTGCGCAGCTCGACCGCGTCCCGGTCGGGGTAGCGGTTGAGGTGCCGGGCGGCCTCGCGGACCCGCTCGGTGATCCGCTCGACCAGCGGCTCGGGCAGCGGGTAGGGGTTCTCGTTGGTGTTCAGCCGTACGGGGACGTCCAGCTGGGGCGCGCCGTAGGGGGACTTGCCGCGCAGCTCGTCCCGTACGGGGAGGTCGTCGATGGTGACGTTCGTGTCGTTCACTTGCTCTCGGGCACCTTCCAGCCACGCGCCATCTGTTCGTCTCCGACGAACCTCGCCTTGATCGCCGCGCCGTGCGCGGGCAGGTCCTCCGCCTCGGCCAGCGTCACCACGTGGTGCGCGACGTCGGCCAGCGCGTCCTTGGTGTAGTCGACGATGTGGATGCCGCGCAGGAAGGACTGGACGGACAGGCCCGAGGAGTGGCAGGCGCAGCCGCCGGTGGGCAGGACGTGGTTGGAGCCGGCCGCGTAGTCGCCGAGCGAGACCGGGGACCAGGGGCCGACGAAGATCGCGCCGGCGTTGCGCACCCGGTCGGCGAGCGCGGCGGCGTCGGCGGTCTGGATCTCCAGGTGCTCGGCGCCGTAGGCGTCGACCACGCGCAGGCCCTCGTCGAGGCCGTCGACCAGCACGATCGCGGACTGCCGGCCGGACAGGGCCGGGACGATCCGGTCCTCGATGTGCTTGGTGGCCTTGACCTGCGGCTCCAGTTCCCTCTCCACCGCGTCCGCGAGGTCCGCGGAGTCGGTGACCAGGACGGCGGCGGCCAGCGGGTCGTGCTCGGCCTGGCTGATCAGGTCGGAGGCGATGTGCACCGGGTCGGCCGTGGCGTCGGCGAGGATCGCGATCTCGGTCGGGCCGGCCTCGGCGTCGATGCCGATCTTGCCGGTGAAGTAGCGCTTGGCGGCGGCGACCCAGATGTTGCCGGGGCCGGTGACCATGGGGGCGGGCGGGCAGGACTCGGTGCCGTGGGCGAACATCGCGACGGCGGTGGCGCCGCCGGCCGCGTACACCTCGTCGACACCGAGCAGCGCGCACGCGGCGAGGATCGTCGGGTGCGGCAGGCCGCCGAACTCCTTCTGGGCCGGCGAGGCCAGCGCGATCGACTCGACGCCGGCCTCCTGGGCCGGGACGACGTTCATGATCACGGAGGACGGGTAGACGGACCGGCCGCCGGGCGCGTACAGGCCCACGCGGTCGACGGGCACCCACTTCTCGGTGACCGTGCCGCCGGGCACGACCTGAGTGGTGTGGGTGGTGCGGCGCTGCGCGCGGTGGACGAGGCGGGCGCGGCGGATGGACTCCTCCAGGGCCGCGCGCACGGCCGGGTCGAGCTCCTCCAGCGCGCGCCCGACGGCGGCGGCCGGGACCCGCACCTGGTCCAGCTTCACGCCGTCGAAGCGCTCGGCGAAGTCGATCAGCGCCGCGTCGCCCCGATGATGCACGTCCTCGCAGATGGGCCGCACCTTCTCCAGGGCGGCCGCGACGTCGAAGTCGGCTCGGGGCAGCAGGTCGCGCAGGGCGGGGCCCTCGGGGAGGGCGTCGCCGCGCAGATCGATTCGAGAGATCACGTGGTCAATTCTCTCAGACCCGTACTGAACGCCGTGCGAGCGTTTCAGTGGCTGATACGGACTCCCCGCGGTGACGCACCGTGCACACCGGGAAGAGCTTCCTCACTTTATGTGTTCGACAGGTCACCCAGTGGGCATGAACCGTTGTACGAAGAGACGAACTCGCAAGTATTCCGAGGAAGTAGTGGGACGGGGAGGAAAGACGTGACCGAGGGCGCGGAGCCGCGCGCCGGGGAGCCGCCGGACGACCTGACCGCCGTGGAGGCGGGCATGTGGCAGGCCTTCCGCAACGGCGGCGTGTACGACCTGAGCAGCGGGGACACGGTCGTCGACGATCCGCACGGAGGGCACCCGTGGGGGCCCGAGCGGACCGTGCGGGCCCGCGTCGTGTGCTGGCTCCTGCTGGACGGGCCGCCCCCGCTGGCCGGCCGGGTCTCCTCGCTGAAGCTGGTCGGAGTGCGGATCAGCGGTGTGCTGGACCTGGCGGGCGGCACGGTGGCGCCGTACGTCGAGATGCGCGACTGCCGCTTCGAGCGGGACGTGCTGCTGCCGGAGGCCCGGTTCACGACGATGCGGCTGGTGGACTGCTCGGTGCCGCGGCTGGAGGCGGCCCGGCTGCAGACGGAGGGCGATCTGCATCTGCCGCGCTGCCGGTTCCCGGGCGGCATACGGCTGACCGACGCCCAGATCGGTACGGATCTGCTGCTCAACCAGGCGGTCGTGCACCGCGACCGCAGCGGCCGCTCGATCTCCGCGGACGGCATGACCGTCGGCCAGGACCTCCAGGCCGAGTTGCTGGAGTCGCACGGCGAGCTGAGCCTGCGGACCGCGCAGATAGGTGTCTCGCTGAGTCTGCGCGGGGCCCTGCTGGACAATCCGTCCGCCCGGCTCGCGCTGAACGCGCCCCAGCTGACCGTCGAGCGGTCGCTGTACCTGACGCCCGCCGGGGTCGGTTCCCAGGCGAGGAGCGGGATGACACCGGCCCGCGGGACGCGGATACAGCGGTTCGAGTGCCGGGGCGGGGTGCGGCTGGACGACGGGCGGTTCGGGGACGCGGTCGACCTCGAGCGGGCCCGGTTCACCCTGACTGACGACCAGGAGCTGTCGCTGCGCCGGGTGCAGACGCCGGAGCTGCGGTTCCTCGGGGAGCGGCCGGCCCGCGGGCGGGTGACGCTGTCGGGAGCGCGGGTGGTCAACCTGGTGGACCGGGCGGACAGCTGGCCGGGGCCCGGTCGGCTGCACATGGGCGGCTTCGCCTACGAGACCCTCGTGCCGCGCGGGCCGTTCTCGCTGGCGGAGCGGCTGGAGTGGGTGGCCGCGGCGAGCGCCGAGTACACCCCGGAGCCGTACGAGCGGCTGGCCGCCGTGCTGCGGGCGGGCGGCGAGGACGAGGACGCCCGGGAGGTGCTGCTCGCCAAGCAGCGCAGGCGCCGCGAGAGCCTGCCGGTGGCGGCCAAGCTGTGGGGTTACGCGCAGGACTGGACGGTCGCCTACGGCTACCGGCCGGGGCGGGCCGCGGTGTGGATGGCGGTGCTGTGGGCGGGCGGCTCACTGGCGTTCGCGCACACGCACCATCCGCCCATCAAGGACGGCGAGCATCCGGCGTGGAATCCCTCCCTGTTCGTCCTGGACCTGCTGCTGCCGGTGATCGACCTGGGCCAGGTGGGGTTCTGGCAGCTGCGCGGCGGCTGGCAGTGGCTCGCGGCGGCGTTCATCCTGCTGGGCTGGATCCTCGCCACGACGGTGGCGGCGGGGGCCACCCGGACCTTGCGCCGCCTCTGACCGCCCCTGACTGCCTCCGAACACCTCCGGCCGCTTCCGACCGCTTCCGACCGGTCCTGCCCGGACCGGTTCCGGCAGCCCTCCCCGCGGCCCCGGCAGCCCCGAGAAACCCGGGGCTTTTTACCCGGCCTTGACCAGTCGGCGTACAACTTTCCGCGACTTCAGTGAAGGGTCTGGCGCTGCTGTGACCTGCGGTCTTTCAATGGTCGACACCATGGCTCTGCTGCATACGTTCACCCGTGCGTCCCAGGTGCGAGGAAAGACGGGCACCGCCTCGCCCCTCGTCCCCGTGCTGCCCGCCGACGAGGAGGTACTCCTCGACGCACCCGACGAGGGACTGGGTCCGGCACTGGTCGGGGCAGCCGCCGGCGACCCCGCACCCGCCGCCGAGCTGCTCGCCGCCACACGGCACAGCGGGGCCTGGGAGCACCGCGACCGGAAGGTGCGAAAGCTCGCGGCCTTCGCGCGCTCGCGCCCCGAGTGGCTGGACACCTGGCGCGCCCTCGAGCCGCACAACCCCGACGTGCTGCTCGTGGACGCCCAGCGGGCGGTGCACCGCGCCTGGGACTCACCGGCCCGCGCCGAGGCGCTGCGCGAGGTGAGCCCGCTGATCACGGCAGCCGCCCGGGCCGACCACCGCGACCCCGTGCCGTGGCGGCTCGCCCTGGACCACGCCCGCGGCGCACACGCCGGGCACCGGTACTTCCAGGAACTGTGGAAGGCGGCGGTCCGCCGCGCCCCGCACCACTACGGCTGCCATGTGGCGGCCCTGCGCTACCTGGCCTCCTCCTGGCACGGTGCGCACCACGAGTGCTTCGACTTCGCCGACCAGGCCGCGCAGGACGCTCCGGAGGGCTCGCTCACGCAGGCGCTGCCGCTGTGGGCGGCCTTCGGTTACCTCACCGACGGCTGCGGTCCCGAGGTGCCGCGCGCCCGGCTCGAAGCGGCGGCCGACCGCGCCGCGTCCCTGTCCGCCCGGCTTCCGGCGGCCCACCCCCGGCCGGCCGAGCTGCGCAACCTGCTGGTCTACGTCCTCCTGCGCCTGGAGCAACGGCCGAAGGCCCTGGAGCAACTGCGTCTCACCGGCCCGTACGCCACCTCCTCGCCCTGGGACCGGGACACGGACGATCCCCTCGGCCGGTTCCTGGAGGTGCGCCGGAGCGTGTACGCGGCGGTGGCCGCCGGTCCCGCCGCCGCCTTCGCCACGGGCTTCGACCATCCACGGAGTGAACGTGGCGGTCGGTTCCGCTTCGGCGACCATTAGGCTTTTGCGTCGTGACCACCGTCCGGCTCCCGCTCTTCCCCCTGAACTCGGTACTGTTCCCGGGGCTCGTGCTTCCGCTCAACGTCTTCGAGGAGCGCTATCGCGCCATGATGCGCGAGCTTCTGAAGACCCCCGAGGACGAGCCGCGCCGGTTCGTCGTCGTGGCGATCCGCGACGGCCACGAGCTCGCCCCGAGCGCCCCCGGCATGCCGGACCCCACGTCCGTGCCCGAACAGGGCCCGGCGGCGGGCTTCGGACCGGACCCGCTGCGGGCCTTCCACAAGGTGGGCTGTGTGGCCGACGCGGCCACGATCCGGGAGCGGTCCGACGGCACCTTCGAGGTGCTGGCGACGGGGACGACCCGGATGCGCCTCCTGTCGGTCGACGCTTCCGGACCGTTCCTGACGGCCGAGCTGGAACCGCTGGCCGAGGAGCCCGGCGAGGAGGCGGGGGCGCTCGCGGAGGGGGTGCTGCGGGCGTTCCGCCAGTACCAGAAGCGGCTGGCGGGGGCGCGGGAACGGTCGCTGACGACCGGCGCGGAACTGCCGGACGAGCCGGGGGTGGTGTCGTACCTGGTCGCCGCCGCGATGATGCTCGACACGCCGACCAAGCAGCGTCTGCTCCAGGCACCGGACACCGCGTCCCGGCTCCGCGACGAGCTGCGGCTCCTTCGCACGGAGACGGCCGTCATCCGCCACCTGCCGTCGTTGCCCGCGTCCGACCTGACCCGCGGACCGACGAATCTCAACTGAGGCGGCAGGAACAGCGGCAAGGACAGCGGCAGCGGCGGCAGGGGCGGGAATGGCCAGGAAGTCCAAGAAGCAGCAGCCGGGCGGAACGCCCGCGACGGTGGCGCTCACCGCGGCCGGGGTGCCGTTCACGGTCCACTCCTACGACCACGACCCGGCGCACCCGTCCTACGGCGAGGAGGCGGCCGAGGCGATGGGCGTCTCCCCGGACCGCGTCTTCAAGACGCTGGTGGCGGACGTCGACGGCGTGCTGACGGTGGCGGTGGTCCCGGTGGCGGGGCAGCTGGACCTGAAGGGCCTGGCGGCGGCGGTGGGCGGCAAGCGTGCCGCGATGGCCGACCCCGCCCTCGCGGAACGCACCACGGGCTACGTCCGCGGCGGCATCTCGCCCCTGGGCCAGCGCAAGAGGCTCCGGACGGTGCTGGACGAATCGGCCGGCCTGCACGAGACGATCTGTGTCTCGGCCGGCCGCCGCGGCCTGGAGGTCGAGCTCGCCCCGGGCGACCTGGCCGAGCTGACCGCGGCGGTGCTCGCCCCGATCGGGCGTGTCTGAACCCTCGACGGGCCCCGCTTCTTCCGCTGATGAGAAGAGGCACGTCGGGACTTGTCGGGGCTTGTCGGGGAGGACCCGCAAACGCAAGTGGCGCACCAGGAAGGGCCGCGCGAACCACGGCAGGCGGTCCCGCCTGAACCGGGCCCCCGCACGCCCCGCCCCGCCGGGGAGCTACGCTCCCGGGGCCCCGCCGTCCGGCCGCTGCGGTACGGAGAGGTCCGCCGGCGGGAAGGGGTCGGGGTCGCGGGGGCCGAAGAGCGCGGTCAGGCCCAGGTGGACGACCAGCCCGGCGAACGGCCAGGCCAGCAGCGCTCCTTTGGCGCTCAGCTTCAGCGGCGCCTCGAAGGTCACCCCTGCGCCCACCTGCTTCGCGTGGGCGACGACGTCCTGCGCGGGCCCGAGCCACACCCCGAGCCGCCACGCCAGCAACGAGCCGAGCAGCCCGCCGACCCCGAGCGCCACCACCAGCGGCACGCCCCCGCGCCGCCGCACGAGGAACACGGCGAGCGCGCTCACCGCACCGAGCCCCAGGGCGAGCAGCGTGAACGTCCCGTCCACCCCGATGGCCTGCTCGCCCTCGGTGTCCTTGAGGTAGACGACCCAGTTGTCGCCCACGACATCGCCCGTCAGCGGCACGCGTGGCGCCAGCCACCACCACAGCACGCCGAGCAGCACCCCGCCGAGCGCCACCGCCACCGCGGTCACGGCGGCCTCGCGCAGTTCCGTCCTCATCCCGGGGCCGTCCTGTTCGTACCAGCCGTAGCCGGCGTGGTCACCCTGGCCACCGTGCCCGGCGAATCCGGCGGGCACGGCGAATCCGGCGTGTCCGGTACGGCCGTGACCGGCGGACCCGTCCGCGGAGGCGGCGGCCACCTGGCCGGCGGACGGGGGCTGCCACCCGCCGTGCGGAGAACGGCCGTGCGGAGGCGGTGGTGGTGTCAGAGGTGCGCTCACCCTGACATCGTGCCAGGCCCGGCTGCGCGGCGCGTCACCGGACAGCGGCCCTGCGGTACGCCCAGGTCGCCACGGCCAGCGAGAGCACACCGACCACCCCGCACACCGCGAGGTCGCCCAGGACCAGGGCCCAGTCGGGATGCGGCGCGAAGGTCCGTGCGAGGGCCTCGACGCCGTACGTCGACGGCAGCAGGTCCCGGACCAGGCGTACCGCCTCCGGCATCCGCTCCGCCGGCAGCACGCCCAGCAGCAGTGCCGCCGACATGCCCAGCTGGCCGAGGAGCGTGGCCAACTCGGCCCGCGGCGCGAGCAGCCCCAGCGCGGCCCCCAGCCCGGCGAGCGCAGCTCCCGAGAGCGGGATCACCGCGGCCAGCACCCACAGATGCGTCAGCGGCAGCCCGAAGAGCACGCACCCGAAGGCCGCGGTCACCACGGTCCCCGGCACGGTGAACGAGGCGTAGGCGCCGGCGGCCCCCAGCACCACCGCCGCCGGCGGGACGGGCAGGGTCGCGTAGTGGTCGAGGCCGCCGCCGGCCCGCAGCTGTCCGAAGTACTGCGCGAGCAGGTTGAGCGCGACGAAGGCGACGACCAGGACGGACGATCCAGCGACCACCGCCCGCGCCTCACCGCCGCCGTCCACGACCCCGCGCATCAGGATCATGATCCCGACGGACTGGAAGGTCGCCACGAACAGCAGCGGGATCCGCGCCACCCGCGCCCGGGACAGCTGCGCCCGGTACACGGCCGCCAGTGCGGGCCACAGCCGCGCCCGCGGTCCGAGTACGGCCGGCTCCGGCGCGGCCTCCTCCGCGGCCGGGGCGCCGCCCGGCAGGACATCGGCGGGTACGACACTCACGTCGCGCTGCTCCCCTTCCCATTCCGACGGAGGTTCCCTCGGAGGTTCGGCCGGAGATCCACTCGCATCCACTCCGGCAGTCGTCCTGTTCCGTACGGACACGGCGCCCGGTGCGCTCGGCGCCCCGCCGTCGCTCACGCCTTCACCAGTCCCTGCCGCACGGCACCGCCCAGCGCCAGGTACACGTCCTCCAGACTGGGCGTGGCGAGCGTGAAGTCGTCCAGCGCGGCGAAGGCGGCGCCGCCGGTGACGGTGGCGACGACCGTACGGGCCTCCTCGGGTCCGAGCCGCAGCGTCCAGCGGCGGCCCGACGCGACGGCGCGGTCCACGAGCGCGGCCACCTCGGGCACGTGCAGCGGGGCCGCCTCGCGCCACACCAGGTCGACCCGCACCTCGCCCGCGACCCGCTCCTTCAGCCCGGCCGGGCTGTCACAGGCGATCACCCGGCCCCGGTCCAGGACGGCGACCCGGTCGAGGACGGTCTCGGCCTCGATGACGTTGTGGGTGACCAGCAGCACGGTGGTGCCGTGCTCGCCCCGGCGCCGGTCGACGGCGGACCACACGGCGCGCCGCGCCACCGGGTCCATCCCGGAGGTGGGTTCGTCGAGCACCAGCAGCGGCCGCTCCCCCACCAGCGCGGTGGCGAAGCAGGCCAGCCGGCGCTGACCGCCGGACAGCTTCTTCAGGGGGCGTCCGGCGATCGGGGTGAGTTCCAGTTCGTCGAGGACGGCGTCGCGGTCCGCACGAGCCCGCTTCACGTCGAGGCCGCGCAGGCGCGCGGTGGTCTCGACGGCGAGGGAGACCGTCAGCTCGTCGAGCGCGGTGGACTCCTGCCCGAGGTAGGCGAGGATCCGCGCGGCGCGCTCGGGGTGGCGCACGATGTCGTGGCCGAGGATCCGCACGCTGCCGTGGTCGGGCCGCATCAGACCGGTGAGCTGTCGCACCAGGGTGGACTTGCCGGCCCCGTTCGGCCCGAGCAGTCCGAAGATCTCACCGCGCCGGACGTCGAGCGTCACGTCGTCGGTGGCCCGGACCTCGGGGGTCGCCGGGACCCCGCGGCGTCCGCGGGCCGCCGGATACGTCTTGGTCAGCCCGCGCACCGCGCACACGATGTCGCCATCGTGCCGGAATGCGTGTACCGCGCGCGTGCTCACAAGGAACGAGACTACGGGGTCCGCGGCCCGGTTCCGCTCCCGGGTCGGCCGACCGCCCCAAAAACACCGGCGGAACAACAGACCCGTCGTACCCGCCGAACCCGCCGCGAAGCTCCGTCCCCGCACGGTGGCACGGGCACCGGGCGGGCCCTCGGTCACTCCGCGGCCGCGGCGCGCTCCGTTCCCGTGCGCAGGTCCAGCTCGCGCCAGAAGCCCGCGCGGATGGCGTACCGGTCGCGTTCGTCGATCTGGTCGTCCTTGTGGGCGAGCAGGCCGAAGCGGGCGGCGTAGCGCAGCAGCTCGCCGTCGACGCGGTGCGGGATGCGGGGGTACATGGCGGACAGTTTCTGGATGCCGCTCTGGTCCCCGAGCCGGTCCACCCAGCGGCGGGCGAAGACCTGTCCCACCTCGAAGGGGTCTCCGCCGACCGTGGTGATGTCCTCCTCACGGTCGGCCCATCGCTGCTCCGCGGAGGTCAGCTGGGCGAGCGTCGGCAACGAGGCGGCGTCGGCGGGCTCGGTGACGGACCGGTCGACCCAGCCCTTGTCGGAGGACCAGCGCAGGGTGGCGGACTGCGGCTGCTGGGGGTGCGGGGCACTGGGGCCGCGGAGGGCCGCCAGGTCCTTGGGGGTGGGTACGCCCTTGGTGGCGGGCGACCGCTCGCCGGTGCCGTTGTGTCCGGCGCCGCCCGGGTGCGGGGGTTCCTGCTCGGCCTGCTCGGCGGCCGGCGCGGACTCCGGCAGCGGGGCGGAGAGGATCGCCGCGATGTCGGGACGGGCGGGGGGCGGCGGGGCGCACACCCCGGAGAAGTCCTTGGCCCGCACCGCCTTGGTGATCCACGCACGGTCCAGCACCCGGCGTTCGTCGGCCTCGGCGACCAGGTCCTCGGACTGGTTGTAGTCGCCGTCGGCGGCCTGTACGGCCCACAGGTGGACGGCGACACCGTGCTCCTTGGCCGCCATCATGCCGGGCAGCAGGTCGCCGTCGCCGGTGACCAGGACGATGTCGGAACAGGCGCGGTTGCGGGCCAGCTCGGTCAACTCGGCGTGCATGGCGGCGTCCACGCCCTTCTGCGCCCAACGGCCGTCACTGCGCGTGAGGGCTCCGAGCCGGACGGTCACCCTGGGCATCACCCGCAGCCGGCGGTGCTCGGGCTGCGGCACGCGGTCGGGGGCGCCGTCGAACCAGTAGATCCGCAGCAGGGGCTGACTCGTGTCGGACTCGGCACGGTCGCGCAGCCCCTGGATGAGGGCGGCGTGATCGACGGTGATGCGGGACCGCGAGGGCTCCCCGGCGAGGAGACTGGCGGCGGCCCCCAGCAGATACCCGGCGTCCACCAGGACGATGCAGCGGTCCACGCGATCCACCCTCTTTCCGGGAGGTTTGCTTCGGGCTTGCTTCGAGTCTGCCCGACCGTGCCGGGGTTAACGGCCCGAACTCGATCTTCGGCGTGGCGTTTCCACACTTCCTTCGCCCACTCACCCTGTCACACACGGTAATTGTCCGACATGCGACCATCATTCGGCTATGTGAGTCTGGTCCCGGCCCTGGCCCCTAGATCCCCCACAGGAGGCATCACCATGGCCAAGAACAAGAACCGTGAACGGAAGCAGCAGCCGACCGGGCGCTCCCAGCAGGCGACACAGCCGGCCGCTGCGGAGCCGCAGACCGAGCAGCACGGCCCGCAGATCACTCCCGGCGACGTCGCCCGCAAGGGCCGGCAGAAGCGCTTCGGCCACAACTGACACCTGCGTGAGGCGCCGTTGAGCGCCCCGCGCACGGTACCTGCAGAGGGGTGCGCCCGTCACCGGGCGCACCCCCTCTTACGTCGTGGGCGTCTCTTCCCCCACGCCGGCCGACCGGACCCGGCGCGCACCGTCCCTCGGGGCCCCTCGGGCTACTAGCCCGCCAGGCAGGACGGGCCGAGGAGGACCTTGAGGTCGCCGAACAGGGCGGGGTCCGGCTTGACCCGGTGCCGGTCCAGGCGCAGCACCGTCGTCTTCGTCGGCCCCTGGAGCCTGATGCGGACCTCGCTGTCGCCCTTGTGGTGGCCGAGGATCTCGCCGAGGCGGCTGACCATCGGCGGGGTGACCCTGGTGGCCGGGATGGTGAGCACGACGGGCGCGTTGGTGCCCGCGTTGGACAGGTCGGGCACCTGGAGTTCCATGGCGACCAGGCGCGGCACGTCCTCGCGCTTGTCGAGCCTGCCCTTGACGAACACCACGGCGTCCTCGACGAGTTGGGTCGAGACGAGCTGGTAGGTCGCGGGGAAGAACATGCACTCGAGGGAACCGGCGAGGTCCTCCACGGTGGCGATCGCCCAGGCGTTGCCCTGCTTGGTCATCTTACGCTGGAGGCCCGAGATGATGCCGCCGATGGTGACCACCGCGCCGTCGCCGAAGTCACCGCCGGTGAGCTGGGAGATGCCCGCGTCGGCCTTGTCGGACAGGACGTGCTCCAGTCCGAAGAGCGGGTGGTCGGAGACGTACAGGCCGAGCATCTCCCGCTCCTGCGCGAGCAGGTAGGTCTTGTCCCACTCGTCGTCGGTGAAGGTGATGTCGAGGCCGAAGCCGGGCTCGCTGGTCTCCTGCTCGCCCATGCCTCCGAAGAGGTCGAACTGTCCCTCGGCCTCCTTGCGCTTGACCGCGACCACGTTGTCGATCATCGGCTCGTAGTGGGCGGTGAGGCCCTTGCGGGTGTGCCCCATGGAGTCGAAGGCGCCCGCCTTGATCAGCGACTCCGTGGTCCGCTTGTTGCAGACGACCGCCTCGACCTTGTCGAGGTAGTCCGGGAAGGAGGCGTACTTCCCCTTGGCCTTGCGGCTCTTGATGATCGACTCGACGACGTTGGTGCCGACGTTGCGGACCGCGGAGAGGCCGAAGAGGATCACCTCGTCGCCCTGCGCGGCGAAGTTCGACTCGGACTCGTTGACGTTCGGCGGGAGCACCTTGATGCCCATGCGACGGCACTCGTTGAGGTAGACGGCCGACTTGTCCTTGTCGTCCTTGACCGAGGTGAGCAGCGCGGCCATGTACTCGGCCGGGTAGTTCGCCTTGAGGTACCCGGTCCAGTACGACACCAGGCCGTACGCGGCGGAGTGGGCCTTGTTGAACGCGTAGCCGGCGAAGGGGACCAGCACGTCCCACAGGGCCTGGATCGCCTCGTCGCTGTAGTTGTTCTTACGGGCGCCCGCCTGGAAGAGGACGAAGTTCTTCGCCAGTTCCTCGGGCTTCTTCTTGCCCATCACGCGGCGGAGGATGTCGGCCTCGCCGAGCGAGTAGCCCGCGATGATCTGGGCGGCCTTCTGCACCTGCTCCTGGTAGACAATCAGGCCGTAGGTGACCGACAGCACCTCCTGGAGCGGCTCCTCCAGTTCCTTGTGGATCGGTGTGATCTCCTGGCGGCCGTTCTTGCGCTCCGCGTAGTTGATGTGCGAGTTCATGCCCATCGGGCCCGGCCGGTAGAGGGCCGAGACGGCGGAGATGTCCTCGAAGTTGTCGGGCTGCATCTGGCGGAGCAGCGAGCGCATCGGGCCGCCGTCGAACTGGAAGACGCCGAGGGTGTCACCGCGGCAGAGCAGTTCGAAGGTCTTGGGGTCGTCCAGCGGGAGGGCGAGCATCTCCAGGTCGATACCCTTGTTGGCCTTCACCATCTTGATGGCGTCGTCCATGATGGTGAGGTTGCGCAGGCCCAGGAAGTCCATCTTCAGGAGCCCGAGCGACTCGCACTGGGGGTAGTCCCACTGTGTGATGGTCACGCCGTCGGTGTGCCGCGTCCAGAGCGGGGCGTGGTCGACGATCGGCTCGCTGGACATGATCACGCCGGCCGCGTGCACGCCCATCTGCCGGACCAGGCCCTCGACGCCCTTGGCGGTGTCGATGACCTTCTTCACGTCCGGCTCGTTCTCGTACATCGACCGGATCTCGCCCGCTTCGTTGTACCGCGGGTGCGAGGGGTTGGTGATGCCGTCGAGGTCGATGCCCTTGCCCAGGACGTCGGCGGGCATGGCCTTGGTGAGCCGGTCGCCCATGGCGTACGGGTAGCCCAGCACGCGCGCGGAGTCCTTGATGGCGTTCTTCGCCTTGATCTTGCCGTAGGTGCCGATCATGGCGACCTTGTCGGCGCCGTACTTCTCCGTCACGTACCGGATCACCTCGACGCGCCTGCGCTCGTCGAAGTCGATGTCGACGTCGGGCATGGAGACGCGCTCGGGGTTGAGGAACCGCTCGAAGATCAGGCCGTGCGGGATCGGGTCGAGGTCGGTGATGCCGAGGGCGTAGGCGACGATCGAGCCGGCGGCGGAGCCACGGCCGGGGCCGACCGCGATGCCCTGCTTCTTGGCCCACATGATGAAGTCGGCGACGACGAGGAAGTACCCGGGGAAGCCCATCGAGATGATGGTGTCCATCTCGTACTCGACCTGCTTCATGCGGTCGTCCGGGATGCCGCCCGGGAAGCGGCGGTGCATGCCGCGCAGGGTCTCCTCGCGGAACCAGCTGACCTCGGTGTACCCCTCCGGAATGTCGAACTTGGGCATCAGGTCGCGCTTCTCGAACATGCCCGTGGTGTCGACCATCTCGGCGATCAGCCTGGTGTTGTCGCAGCCCTGCTGCCAGGCGTCCGAGGAGTCGATGGCGTACATCTCCTCGGTGGACTTGAGGTAGTAGCCGGTGCCGTCGAACCTGAAGCGGTCGGGGTCGGAGAGGTTCTTGCCGGTCTGGATGCACAGCAGCGCGTCGTGGGCGGTCGCCTCGTGCGCGTACGTGTAGTGCGAGTCGTTGGTGACCAGGGGCGGGATGCCGAGCTTCTTGCCGATCTCCAGGAGGCCGTCGCGGACCCGGTGCTCGATGTCGATGCCGTGGTCCATCAGCTCCAGGAAGTACCGGTCCTTGCCGAAGATGTCCTGGTACTCGGCGGCCGCCTTGACCGCCTCGTCGAAGTGGCCGAGGCGCAGCCGGGTCTGGACCTCACCGGAGGGGCAGCCGGTGGAGGCGACGAGCCCGGTGGACCACTGGGCGATGCTTTCCTTGTCCATCCGGGGCCACTTCTGCAGCCAGCCCTCGGCGTACGCGTCGGAGGAGAGCCGGAAGAGGTTGTGCAGGCCCGTGCTGTCGACCGCCCAGATGGTCTTGTGGGTGTAACCGCCGGAACCGGAGACGTCGTCCCGCTTCTGGTGCGGCTGGCCCCACTGGACCTTGCGCTTGGTGCGCCGCGACTCGGGCGCGACATACGCCTCGATCCCGATGATCGGGGTGACTCCGGCCTTCTGCGCACTGTGGAAGAAGTCGTACGCGCCGTGCAGGTTGCCGTGGTCGGACATGGCGATGTGGCTCATGCCCATCTCGTTGCAGGCGTTGAACATGTCCGTCAGCCGCGCGGCACCGTCCAGCAGCGAGTACTGGGTGTGGACGTGCAGGTGCGTGAAGGGCGACTTCGGCACGGTACGGCCTCCAAGGATGATTGCTGTGGCGCGGAGCGCCTCGTTGAGGGGCGGTGGTCGGGTGACGGGTGGGCAGTGAGTGACGGGCAGGTGGGCTCTCCGGTAATCAACGTCGAAGTCTATGCTCCGGCACTGACACCTACAGGCTCCGCCGTCGTACCTTCTGGCGAGTGGCGCGGGCACTCCCGTGACGCGCCGCGCGTTAGGCAGGGGACGGATCAGCCGTTCCCGGACGTCCCGCACCAGGAGGCACTCAGCGATGTCGGTCCCGCAGCTCGACGACGAGCACCGCGGCGAGGAGATCCTCGCCGTTCTCGACACCGCCTTCGGCGAACTCCTGGCCGCCGACCCGGCCGCGTTCCGCGTGAAGTTCCGGAAGATGGCGGCCTCGGCGTTCGCGTTCTACCGGGGCACGGCGTGCCTCTTCTACCATGATCAGAACGCGGAGAAGCGGGGCGGACCGTACCTGGACGAACGGACGTCCCGGGTGTGGATCCACGGCGATCTGCACGCGGAGAACTTCGGCACGTACATGGACTCCAACGGCCGCCTGGTCTTCAACGTCAACGACTTCGACGAGGCCTACGTCGGCCCCTTCACCTGGGACCTCAAGCGCTTCGCCGCCTCCATGGCGCTGATCGGGTACGCGAAGGCGCTCAGCGACGAGCAGATCACCGAGCTGGTGCGGATCTACACGGCCGCGTACCGGGAGCGCGTCCACGCGCTGGCGACCGGGGCGAAGAGCGACGAGGTGCCGCCGTTCACGCTGGACACCGCGCAGGGGCCGCTGCTCGACGCGCTGCGCGACGCCCGTTCGCTGACCCGTTTCGGGCTGCTGGACTCGATGACCGTCATCCGTGACTTCGAGCGCCGCTTCGCCTCCGGCGGCGGCGCGGTCGAGCTCGACGCCGCCACCCGCTACAAGGTCCTCGCCGCCTTCGACGGCTACCTGGAGACGCTGCCGGACGCCTCGCTGGCCCGCCCGGACTCCTACCGGGTGAAGGACGTCGTGGGCCGCCGCGGCATCGGCATCGGCTCGGCCGGGCTGCCGTCGTACAACATCCTGCTGGAGGGGCACAGCGACGCCCTGGAGAACGACGTCGTGATCTACATCAAGCAGGCCCAGACCCCGGCCGTCTCCCGGCACATCACCGATCAGGCGATCCGGGACTACTTCCGGCACGAGGGCCACCGCACGGTGATCTCCCAGCGCGCCCTGCAGGCGCACGCCGACCCGTGGCTGGGCTGGACCGAGCTGGACGGCGCGGGGCAGCTGGTCGCCGAGGTCTCGCCGTACGCCGTGGACCTGGACTGGGGCGACATCGACGAGCCGGAGGAGATGGCCCAGGTCGTCGCCGACCTCGGCCGGGCCACGGCCACGATGCACGCGGCCGCGGACGACACCTCCGGCGAGTCCCTGGTGCCGTTCTCCACCGAGCGCGCCATCGACGCGGCGATCGCGGCCGACGAGGACGGGCTGGAGCCCCTGCTGGTCGATTTCGCGCACACCTACGGCGCACGCGCGCGCCGTGACCACCAGATCTTCCTGGACCTGTTCCGCAACGGCAGGATCCCGGGCCTGTGACCTTCCTCCCGCCCGGGGAGGCACAGCCCGCCGGGGAGACACAGTCCACAGGACCCCTTTAGGGATCCCTTACCGGAGCACGTGACACACTCGTTCCCATCATGGACATACCCGGAGCCCCGCTCAGAGCCGTGCGCGCGGCGCTGTTCACGACCATGGTCGTGACCCTCAGCGCCGCGTCGCACGTGCTGCTGTCCGGGGCCCCGCTGCCGCTGAACACGGTGGCGGTGATCGCCGCCGCCGTGTTCGTCCTGGCCTACGCGCTCGCGGGCCGGGAGGGCTCCTTCGGGCGGATCGCCGCCCTGCTGATCCCGCTGGAGCTCGCCGCCGACACCGTGTTCACCACCGGGCAGCACCTCTGTTACGGACGGATGGGCGGCCCGGTCGCGGGCCCGCTGCGCTCGGTCGGCCTCGACCTCCTGTGCGGCGACGGCGGCAGTGTGGGCACCCCGCTGGCCCGGGTGGCCGGCACCGCGGCCGACGGCGGTGACCGGTTCGTGGGCCTGTTCGCCCAGGCCGGTCCCGCCACCGCCTGGCTGCTGCTCGGCGCGCACATCGGCGTCGGCCTGCTGGCCGCCGCCTGGCTGTACCGCGGCGAGCGCGCGCTGGCCCAGTTGCTGGGCGCGATGGCGGCGAACACGTTCCGGCCGCTGCTGCTGGCGGTCGCCGCGGTGACCGTGCACCGGGCCCCGAAGGCCCGTCGGCCGCATCGCCCGGCCCTCCGGACCACCACGGCCGTGGACCGGTTCCTCGTGCACTCCCTGGGACGACGCGGACCGCCGCGCTCCGCCGCCTTCGCCTGAGGCGTCTGAGGCTGAGGCGTCCGAGGCTGAGGCGTCTGAGGCTGAGGCTGAGGCGACCCTCCGCCCCGGCGTCGGCGGCCCGAGTCCGAGCATCTGCAGTCCCCCCGTACACATCCCGCACAACACTGTGCGCGTCCCCCGTGGAGAGCATCACCATGAGCAAACGGAACAGCCAGTCGGCGAAGACGGCGGCCCGTGAGCGTCTGCGCGTCGAGCGCGAGCGCGAGGCCAAGAAGGCCAAGGTCAAGCGTCAGCTCATCGTCGCCGGCTCGATCGTCGGCGTCCTGGCGATAGCCGGCGGCGCCGGCTACCTCATCGTCCAGGCCAACCAGCCCAGCGCGTGGGAGGCCGCGGAGGACGCCAAGCTCGTCAAGCCGGCCAACAGCAGCGGCGAGAACGGCACGACCGTCGTCGTCGGCAAGGCCGACGCGAAGAAGACCCTGGAGCTGTACGAGGACCCGCGCTGCCCGATCTGCGCCACGTTCGAGCAGGGCGTCGGTGAGACGATCCAGAAGGACGTCGCGGACGGCAAGTACAAGGTCCAGTTCATCGGCGCCTCGTTCCTGGACCGCAACCTGACCGGCGAGGGCTCCAAGAACGCCCTGAGCGCCATGGGCGCCGCGCTGAACGTCAGCCCCGAGGCGTTCCTCGCCTACAAGGCCGCGCTCTACTCGGCCGAGTTCCACCCCGCGGAGAGCCAGGACACGTTCAAGGACGACTCCTACCTGATCAAGGTGGCGAACTCCGTCGAGGAACTGAAGGACAACAAGAAGTTCCAGACGGCCGTGGAGAACGGCACCTACGACAGGTGGGCGCTGGAGATGTCCAAGAAGTTCGACGACAGCGACGTCAAGGGCACCCCGACGCTGATGATGGACGGCAAGAAGCTCACCGGGGCGGACGGGCAGAACGCGCCCATGACGGCCCCCGAGTTCACCGCGGCGATCGACAAGGCCCTCAAGGCCTGACCCCCGGCCGGCCGACCCCGCGCCGAAGAGCGGGCGAACTTTTGTGAGTTCGCCCGCTCTCGCGCGTACCTGTCAGTAACCTGATCGGCTGTGACCAGTCGACACAGATCATCCGAGAGCACCTTCTCCGCCGTCGCGGACTCCGACTCCCTTGCTCCGCGCCGCCGTACGGTCGTCAAGGCGGCTGCCGCCGGCGCGGTCCTGGCGGGGCCGCTCGCCGCCGCGCCGGCCGCCCGCGCCGCCACCGCCCAGGCCCCCGCCTTCCTGCACGGGCTGGCCTCCGGCGACCCGCTGCCGGACGGCGTCCTGCTATGGACGCGGGTGACGCCGACGCCGGAGGCGATACCCGGCTCCGGACTCGGCCCGGACACCGAGGTCGGCTGGACCGTCGCCCTGGACAAGGCGTTCAGCACGGTCGTCGCGAGGGGCTCGACCCGCGCCACCGCCGCCTCCGACCACACCGTCAAGGCCGACATCCGCGGCCTCAGGCCGGCCACCGACTACTGGTTCCGCTTCTCCGCCGGCGGCACCGACTCCCCCGTCGCCCGTACCCGCACCGCCCCGGCCGCCGACGCCGCGGTGACCGGTCTGCGCTTCGGCGTGGTCTCCTGCGCCAACTGGGAGGCCGGGCACTTCTCGGCGTACCGCCATCTCGCGGCCCGCGGCGACCTGGACGCCTGGCTGCACCTCGGTGACTACATCTACGAGTACGGCACCGGCGAGTACGGCACCCGCGGCAGGACCGTCCGCCCGCACGCGCCCGCCCACGAGATCGTCACCCTCGCCGACTACCGCGTCCGGCACGCGACGTACAAGACCGACCCCGACCTCCAGGCACTGCACGCCAAGGCGCCGGTCGTGGCGATCTGGGACGACCACGAGTTCGCCAACGACGCCTGGTCGGGCGGCGCCGAGAACCACACCGAGGGTGCGGAGGGCGCCTGGGCCGCCCGTCAGGCCGCCGCCCAGCAGGCCTACTTCGAGTGGATGCCGGTGCGCCCCGCGCTGGCCGGCACCACCTACCGCCGACTGCGCTTCGGCAAGCTCGCCGACCTCTCGCTGCTGGACCTGCGTTCCTTCCGCTCCCAGCAGGCCGCACTCGGCGACGGCGAGGTCGACGACCCGGACCGCACGCTCACCGGCCGCGCCCAACTCGACTGGCTCAAGGCGGGACTGTCGTCGTCCGACACCGCCTGGCGGCTGGTCGGCACCTCGGTGATGATCTCGCCGCTCGCCCTCGGCGCGCTCCCGGCCAGTCTGCTGAAGCCGCTCGCCGAGCTGCTGGACCTGCCGCAGGAGGGCCTCGCCCTCAACACCGACCAGTGGGACGGCTACACCGACGACCGCCGCGAACTCCTCACCCATCTGCGGACGAACGCGATCGGCAACACGGTCTTCCTCACCGGCGACATCCACATGGCGTGGGCCAACGACGTACCGGTGAACGCGGGCACCTATCCGCTGTCCCCGTCGGCGGCCACCGAGTTCGTCGTCACCTCGGTCACCTCCGACAACCTCGACGACATCGTCAAGGTTGCCGAGGGCACCGTCTCCACGGTCGCCTCACCGCTGATCAGGGCCACCAACCGGCATGTCCACTGGGTCGACACCGACCGCCACGGCTACGGCGTGCTGGACGTCACCGCCGAGCGGACGCAGATGGACTACTACGTGCTGTCCGGCCGCACCGACCCGGCCGCCACCTCCGCGTGGGCCCGCTCGTACCGGACCCGCAGCGGCACGCAGCGGGTCGAGCGCGTCCACACCCCGGTCTGACGCCCCGGACCGGTCTGACGTCCCCGGATCAGTCCTCCAGCGAGTCGAGGAAGCCGAGCGCCACCCGCCAGGTGGCCTCGGCGGCCTCCTCGTCGTGGTCCGGCAGGTCGGGGTCGGTGTAGATGTGGCCGGCCCCGGCGTACCGGTACACCTCGACGTCGGCTCCGGCGCGGCCCATCTGCAGGTACCAGGCGCTCAGCCAGTCGTCGGTCTCGAACGGGTCCGGCTCGGCGACGTGCAGCTGCACCGGCAGGTCGTCCACCTGGGCGTTGGCCGCGATGTCCGAGGTGCCGTGCAGAAGCAGCAGCCCGCGCGCCCTGCCGTCGCCGAGGGCCAGCGTCTGGGCGACCGAGGCGCCGAAGGAGAAGCCGGCGTACACCAGCCCCCGCTCCGAGTAGGGCGCGGCGGCGAGGACGGCCCGTCTCAGCAACTCGTCCCTGCCGATCGACTCCTGGTGGGCCATGCCCTCCTCGACCGTGTCGAACGTACGGCCCTCGAAGAGGTCGGGCGTCCACACCTCGTGTCCGGCGCCGCGCAGCCGGTCCGCGGCTTGGGACACCGCGGGCCGAAGGCCGTAGGTCGAGTGAAACAGCATGATGTTCATCAGGTTCCTCCGTGGATGCTCCGCCGTTCGGGGCGGAGTGGGGGTGCCCCCGCTTGCGGGGGAGAAACGGATCCCTGCGGAGCAGGACAAAGACGCCGGCATCCGCTCCCAGGGCGGATGCCGGTGCTCTGACCCGCACGTTTGGCGGTAAGGCACCATAACGCTAGTTTGTGAGCGTGACCGAAACGTGCGTGAAGCGGGCCTTCAAGTACCGCTTCCATCCAACCGAGGCGCAGGCAGCTGAGCTGTCGCGCACATTCGGCTGCGTGCGCAAGGTCTACAACCTCGCCCTCACCGCCCGTACCGAGGCATGGGCGCGGCAGGAGCGGGTCAACTACAACGCCACCTCGGCGATGCTGACCGCGTGGAAGAAGACCGAGGAACTCGCCTACCTCTCCGAAGTCTCCTCCGTGCCGTTGCAGCAGAGCCTGCGCCACCTGCAGGCGGCGTTCACCCATTTCTTCGGCAAGCGGTCCAGGTACCCCCGCTTCAAGAGCCGGAAGAAGTCCCGCAAGTCCGCCGAGTACACCACCAGCGGTTTCCGCTTCCGCGAGGGGACGCTGACGCTGGCGAAGATGGCCGACCCGCTGGACCTCGTGTGGTCCCGTCCGCTCCCCGAGGGGGCGACGCCCTCCACGGTGACCGTGTCGCAGGACGCGGCAGGGCGCTGGTTCGTGTCGCTGCTGTGCGAGGACCCGGGAGTGAAACCGCTGCCCGCCGCCGATACGGCGGTCGGCGTCGACGTCGGTCTGGATCACCTGCTGACCCTCTCCACCGGCGAGAAGATCGCCAACCCGAGGCACGAGCGCCGCGACCGTACCCGTCTTGCCAAGGCCCAGCAAAACCTCGCGAAAAAGGCCAGGGGCGACGGAGCCAACCGGCGCAAGGCCCGGATCAGGGTCGCCAAGATCTACGCCCGGATCACCGACCGCAGGCGAGACAGCCTGCACAAGCTGACCACTCGGCTCGTGCGTGAAAACCAAACGCTCGTGATCGAGGACCTGACCGTGCGCAACATGGTCAAGAACCACACGCTCGCCCGGGCCATCTCGGACGCGAGCTGGAGCGAGTTCCGCTCCATGCTGGAGTACAAGGCCACCTGGTACGGGCGGGAAGTGATCGCGGTCGACCGCTTCTTCCCCTCCTCCAGGCTGTGCTCCGCCTGCGGCACCTTGCAAAAGAAGATGCCTCTGAGCGTCCGTACCTGGACGTGCGACGGCTGCGGCACGGTCCACGACCGGGATGTGAACGCGGCGGAGAACCTTCTGGCGGCCGGGCTGGCCGTGTCGGTCTGTGGAGCCGGTGTAAGACCTCAACGGAGAACTCCGGGCGGGCGGTCGGCGACGAAGCAGAAAACCCCACGGCGCGAGCCGTAGGAATCCCCCTCCCTTCGGGAGGGGGAAGATGTCAAGACGCCCATGGTGCCAGCCGGGTGTGCCGACCGGGCCAGGGGCCGGGGGGCCGTACCCACGACGGCGCGAACCTCACATGTTCACTCCGCGCGAGGCCGGTTACGTTCGAGGGCATGGAAGACGTGCTCCGCCCATTGATCGTGGTCGGCGGTTCGGTCGTGCTCACCCTGGTGCTCGGCTGGGCCACCGACCGACTGCTGCGCAAGGCCGACGAACGGCATCCCGAGACCCCGATGTGGGAGCTGCTCCGCCGCGCCCGCATCCCCTACCAGCTGCTGATCTGCGCGGCCCTGCTGAGAGGGACGTACGACCAGGCCCGGCTGTTCGAGGCCCACCGGGAAGGCATCGGGCGGATCCTGACGCTGGTGATGATCGGATCGGTCGCCTGGATGGCGATCCGGATCGCGGCGGCCGTCGTCGAGACCTCGTACACCCGGTACGCCAACGTGCACCGCGAACGCGCCCCGGCCAGGGTCCGCCGGGTGCGCACCCAGGTGACGCTGATCAGGCGGGTGGTCTCGGCCGTCGTCGGGGTGGTGGCGGCGGCCGCGATGCTGCTGACCTTCCCCACGATGCGCACGGCCGGCGCCTCGCTGCTGGCCTCGGCCGGTGTCCTCGGCATCGTCGCCGGTGTCGCCGCCCAGTCCACGCTCGGCAACCTGTTCGCCGGACTGCAGATCGCCTTCGGCGACATGGTGCGCATCGGCGACACGGTCGTGGTGGACGGCGAGTGGGGCACGGTCGAGGAGATCACCCTGACCTTCCTGACCGTGCGCACCTGGGACGAGCGCCGGATCACCATGCCGGTGTCGTACTTCACGTCCAAGCCGTTCGAGAACTGGTCGCGCGGCACACCGCAGATGACCGGCACCGTCCTCTGGCACCTGGACCACTCGGCCCCGCTGGAGGCGATGCGTGACAGGCTCCGCGACATCCTGCGGGAGTGCCCGGCCTGGGACGGCCGCGCCTACAACCTGACCGTGACGGACAGCACGCCCACCACCATGCAGGTGCGGGCCCTGGTGACGGCCAGGGACGCGGACGACATCTGGACGGTACGGGTCACGGTCCGCGAGCAGATGATCCGCTGGCTGACCGAGGAGCACCCCTACGCCCTGCCCCGGGTCAGCACGGCCGCCGCGGAACTTCCGCCGGGCCCGGCACCGGAGTTCGGCGGCCACCGTCGCTCCTCCGGCACCGTACCGGCGGCCCGCGGCCCGCACGAGACCGCCGGGAAGCGGGAAACGCCCGTAAGCCCGGCGAGCACGGCGAACACATCAAGCACGGCCAACACCAACAAACGCTGACAAACGCTGACGGCGTCTCAGTGACCGCGTTCCGCTCCGCCGTTGACCTGGATGATCTGGGAGGTGATGTGTGCGGCGCCCGGGGAGGCCAGCCAGTGCAGGGTGGCGGCCACGTCCCCGGGCCTCCCGGCCCGGCCGTCGGACGTCTCGGCGATCAGCCGGGCCCGCCGCTCGTCGTCGAGGCCGTCGCCGAAGAAGGCGGTGTCCTCGACGTAGCCGGGCGCGACCACGTTGACCGTGATGCCGTGCGGCCCCAGCTTCCGGGCGAGGTCGTGGGCGTACGGGTGCAGTCCGGCCTTGGCCGCCGCGTACGCGAGCTGCCCGGACCCCCGGTAGGCGGCGATGGAGCTCAGGAACAGCAGCCGCCCGCCGGGTTCGGCGAGCCGGTCCTTCAGGGCCTCCGTGAGCAGGACGGCGGTCAGCAGGTTGAGCCGGAAGTTGACCGTCCAGTGGCGGGCGACGGCGTCGAGCGGGTCGTCGCCGCCGGCAGGTGGCTCGAGGAGGCCGTTGCCCCCGGCGCTGTGGATCAGCACGTCGACGGCCCCGAACTCCCGGCCCACGAAGCCGCTGGCACCGCGCACGGCCACCGGGTCGGCGAGGTCGGCGGCGTACACCGACGCCCCCGGCACCCCGGCCCCGGCCCGCTCCAGCACGTCCCCGCGCCGCCCGAGCAGCAGCACCCGGTCCCCGTCCCCGGCGAACATCTGTGCCGCCGCCAGCCCGATCCCCGTACCGCCCCCGCTGATCACCACGTTTCGCGTCATACCCCGACCCTACGAACAGAAGGCCGCGCCGGAGGACGAACTCACCGCACGCTCCGCACATCCGGATGTCGCGGCACCCGGTCCACCGCTTCGGGGTCGGCCTCCGCTCCCAGCCGCTTCGTCGGCCAGGTCGCCGGCAGCCGGACGAGGGCGACCGCGCCCCTGCCCTCGGCAGACCGTTCGACGCCCCGGTTACAGAACGCGCCGCATGGCCCGGTGCGGCATGCCCGCGTCCGGGAACTCCGGCCCGTACGCCTCGTATCCCAGCCGCTCGTAGAACCCCAGGGCATGGGTCTGCGCGTGCAGGTCGACGGCGGTGAGTCCGCGCGTGCGGGCCGCCTCCTCGATGCCCCGCACCAGCGCCGCCCCGACGCCGAGCCCGCGCGCCCGGCGGGTCACCGCGAGCCGCCCCAGAGCGCCGGTCGACGCGTCCCCGCCGTTCTTCGCGGCGGCGGCCTCGCCGTGCAGCAGACGCCCGGTGCCGAGCGCCGTGCCGTCCTCGCCGAGTGCCAGCACGTGCACGGCACCGGAGTCGTACGCGTCGTACTCGAGGTCCTCCGGCACGCCCTGCTCGGCGACGAAGACCTCCTTGCGCACCGCGAAGCACGCCTCCCGGTCGCCGGGCCCCACCGCCTCGCGGACCACGTACGGGGTGCTCACGCGTACGTCTCCTCCCGGACCTGGTCCAGCGCCTGCTGCAGGTCCTCGGGGTAGTCGCTGGTGAACTCCGCCCACCGGCCGTCCCCGGGGTGCTCGAAGCCGAGCCCCACGGCGTGCAGCCACTGGCGGGTCAGGCGGAGCCGCTTGGCGAGCGTGGGATCGGCGCCGTACGTCAGGTCGCCCACGCAGGGGTGCCGGTGGGCGGCCATGTGGACGCGGATCTGGTGCGTGCGGCCGGTCTCCAGCTTGACGTCGAGGAGGGAGGCGGCGCGGAAGGCCTCGACGAGGTCGTAGTGCGTGACAGAGGGCTTGCCCTCGGCGATGACCGCCCACTTGTAGTCGTGGTGCGGATGGCGGCCGATGGGCGCGTCGA
The DNA here is from genome assembly GCF_052246875.1 of Streptomyces sp. GDS52. Lineage (NCBI taxonomy): Bacteria > Bacillati > Actinomycetota > Actinomycetes > Kitasatosporales > Streptomycetaceae > Streptomyces > Streptomyces sp. GDS52. The sequence continues at coordinate 5,534,622 of NZ_CM125966.1, read as the reverse complement.
TGGTGCCGCTGGTCGGGTCGGGGTGGCCCTGGACCAGCGTGTGGTAGCGCTTGTCGACCGTGCGCTCCTTGAACTGGCGCTTCAGCGAGGTGTACGCGTACTCGGACTTGGCGACCACCATGAGACCGGAGGTGCCGACGTCCAGGCGGTGCACGATGCCCTGGCGCTCGGCGGCGCCGGAGGTCGAGATGCGGTACCCGGCGGCGGCGAGACCGCCGATCACGGTCGGTCCGGTCCAGCCGGGCGAGGGGTGGGCGGCGACCCCGACCGGCTTGACGATGACGACCACGTCGTCGTCGTCGTGCACGATCTCCATGCCCTCGACGGGCTCGGCGACCACCTGGACCGGCGCGGGCGCCTGCGGCATCTCCACCTCGAGCCAGGCGCCGCCGCTGACCCGCTCCGACTTGCCGACCACCGATCCGTCGACCGTGACCTTTCCCGCGGCGGCGAGCTCGGCCGCCTTGGTCCGGGAGAAGCCGAGCATGCGGGAGATGGCGGCGTCGACGCGCTCGCCCTCCAGGCCGTCGGGCACGGGCAGGGTACGGATCTCGGGAATGGTGCTCACCCGTCGAGTATGCCGGACCGCTCGGACAACCCCGTACGCGCGTTCAGCGGGCCGGTCAGTCCTTGTGGACGGTTCCGTCCGGGTCGAGGCCCCGGAAGGACAGCAGGACGATCAGGATGCCGCCGCAGACGATCGCCGAGTCCGCCAGGTTGAAGACGGCGAAGTGCTTGGGCGCGATGAAGTCCACGACCGCGCCCCGGAAGACGCCCGGGGAGCGGAAGATCCTGTCCGTGAGGTTGCCGAGGGCACCGCCGAGCAGCAGCCCCAGCGCGATCGCCCAGGGCAGGCTGTACAGCTTGCGGGCGAGCCGGACGATCACCACGATCACCGTCGCCGCGATCACCGTGAAGATCACGGTGAAGGCCTCGCCGAAACCGAAGGCCGCGCCCGCGTTGCGGATGGCCTCGAACCTCAGCCAGTCCCCGATGATCTCGATGGGCTCGTGGTGTTCCAGCTCGGCGACCACGATCATCTTGCTGATCAGATCGAGGGCGTAGGCGACGGCGGCGACGGCGAACAGCACGGCCACCCGCCGCTTGCCGCGGGATGTCCCGGCCTCCGCTGCCTCCTGGGCATCGGTCCGGGCATCGGCCCGGGTCTCCTCGGCCCGGTCGTGCTCGGCACGGTCCTGTCCGTCCCGGTCCGCGTCCGGGATCTCCGGCGTACCGATGATGCGCTCCGCCTCTGCCACGTGAGTCCCTCAACCTAGGTACCTGACTGAGGACGAGGGTACGACACACTCCGTGCGGCCCTCGTGCTCAGGAGGCATGTGGAGGTGATCAGTAGCGTCGCTCCTGCTTCTGCTTGCACTCGACGCACAGCGTGGCCCGGGGGAAGGCCTGCATACGGGCCTTCCCGATGGGGTCGCCGCAGTTCTCGCACAGGCCGTAGGTGCCGGCGTCCAGGCGCTGCATGGCGTGCTCGTACTGGGTGAGCATCTCGCGCGCGTTGGCGGCGAGCGCCAGTTCGTGCTCCCGCGTGATGTTCTTCGTACCGGTGTCGGCCTGGTCGTCGCCCGCGCCGTCACCGGAGTCCCGCATCAGGCCGGCCAGCGACCGCTCGGACGAGCTGATCTCCTCGCGCAGTCGCAGCACTTCGGTCATCAGTTCGACCCGTGCGTCCTCGACCTCCTTCAGTGTCCAGGGATCCTCGCCCGGGCGCACCGCGAGATCGCCGGGCTCCACCGCCGCGATCCGCGCCTTGGGTACGGCGGTCTTCGCCGTCGTCGCCGTACCAGGAGTCTTCTTAGCACCCACCGTGGTCGCTCCCGTCTGCGTCGCGGCCTCGGCCGCGCCCGCGTCAGTGGCCGTGCCGCGCCCGGCCATGTCCTGTGTGCCCCCGCTGGTCCTGGTGGTGCCCTCGTGTGCGGCGCCCCGGCCGGCCCGCTCCCCGACGCCCCGCGAAGCACCGGCCCGCCCGACGCCGGCCCCCGCTCCGGCCGTTTCCCCGCCCGAGCCGTCGGCCGCCGCCGCGGAGACCGCCTTCTTCCCGGCCGCCTTCTTCGCCGCCGTTCCCTTCGCGGCCTTTCCCGCCGTCTTCTTCTCGGCCGCCGTCTTCGCAGCCGCCTTCCGCGCGGCCGCTCCCTTCGCGGCCGCCGCCTTCCCGCCCTCCTCCGCGCTCCTCCTCCCGCCCTCCCCCTCGGCTCCGCCGCCGGAAACGGGCGCGGCCCTGCTGGGCGCCGACTTCTCGTCGGCGGTCTTCTTCGCCACCATGGCCGCGGCCCCTTCACATACCGTGATCTTGCACGCGAATCGTGCTGGGACGATAAATCGGCCCGGACCCCGCGGCAACGGGGCGCACCGTCCGATTCGCCCGCCCCGCCGACGCCGCGCGGCGGACCTGCATGCGTTGTGCCCAGCTCCCCGCCGGGTATGCCATCAAGCCGGACGTCCACACATCCGAACGCCTGTGCCACTCCATTCGGGCGTATGTCACCCCATGGGGGGCCTCCACGGGGCCTCCACGGCGCGCGTGCCGCTCCGTCGACCGTCTGTGCGACAAACCGGTCGGCCGCTGTCGCCTCCGCGCCGTACACTGGGCGCAGCGAGAAGCGTGGATGGGGACGAGTAGCGGCGTACGCAGCCCAGAGCGACCCGGGGACGGTGTGAGCCCGGGGGCGAGCCCGACGTGAAGATCACCCCGGAGCCGCCGGAGGAAAGTCCTGGACCGTGGGCCCGGCCCACAGGCCCGCCCGGGCGAGTAGAACCGGCATCGCGACCCCAATGAGGGGGCTCACCGGAGCACACGACGCACCGGGGGGCCAAGGAGGGTGGTACCGCGGGAGCGCGCCGACGGCGGCGCAGGGATCGACACAGCTCTCGTCCCTCCGGACGGAAGGCAGCAAGTCCGCCGGAGGAAGCCCGCTGATGACAACGCCGACGTACCGACAGGTGCCAGCCCAGGTCGACCTGCCCGCCCTCGAGCACGCCGTGCTCGACTTCTGGCGGGAACAGAAGATCTTCGCCAAGAGCCTCGAGCAGTCCGAGGGCCGCCCCGAGTGGGTGTTCTACGAGGGCCCGCCCACCGCCAACGGCATGCCGGGTGCCCACCACATCGAAGCACGCGTCTTCAAGGACGTCTTCCCCCGCTTCCGGACCATGCAGGGCTACCACGTGGGCCGCAAGGCCGGCTGGGACTGCCATGGTCTCCCGGTGGAGCTCGCGGTGGAGAAGGAGCTCGGCTTCTCCGGCAAGCAGGACATCGAGGCGTACGGCATCGCCGAGTTCAACGCCAGGTGCCGCGAGTCGGTGACCCGCCACACCGACGCCTTCGAAGAGCTCACGACCCGGATGGGCTACTGGGCGGACCTCAACGACCCCTACCGCACCATGGACCCGGAGTACATCGAGTCCGTCTGGTGGTCGCTGAAGGAGATCTTCAACAAGGGTCTGCTGGCCCAGGACCACCGTGTCGCCCCCTGGTGCCCGCGCTGCGGCACCGGCCTGTCCGACCACGAGCTGGCGCAGGGCTACGAGACGGTCGTCGACCCGTCCGTCTACGTCCGCTTCCCGCTCACCTCCGGCCCGCTGGCCGGCGAGGCCGCGCTCCTGGTGTGGACGACCACACCCTGGACCCTGGTCTCCAACACCGCGGTCGCCGCGCACCCCGAGGTGACCTACGTCGTCGCCACCGACGGCGAGGAGAAGCTGGTCGTCGCCGAGCCGCTGGTCGCGGGGGCCCTCGGCGAGGGCTGGCAGACCACCGGGCAGACCTTCACCGGCGCCGAGATGGAGCGCTGGACGTACCGGCGCCCCTTCGAACTCGTCGAGTTCCCGAGCGCGAGCGAGGGAACCGGCGGGCACAGCTCCGAGTCGGCGCACTACGTGGTGAACGCCGACTACGTCACCACCGAGGACGGCACGGGTCTGGTCCACCAGTCCCCCGCCTTCGGTGAGGACGACCTCAAGGTCTGCCGCGCCTACGGTCTGCCGGTGGTGAACCCGGTCCGGCCCGACGGCACCTTCGAGGAGGACGTCCCGCTGGTCGGCGGCGTCTTCTTCAAGAAGGCCGACGAGAAGCTGACCGAGGACCTGGACCGCCGCGGCCTGCTCTTCCGGCACACCCCGTACGAGCACAGCTACCCGCACTGCTGGCGCTGCCACACCGCGCTGCTGTACTACGCGCAGCCGTCCTGGTACATCCGGACCACGGCCGTCAAGGACCGGCTGCTCGAGGAGAACGAGAACACCAACTGGTTCCCGGACTCGGTCAAGCACGGCCGGTACGGCGACTGGCTGAACAACAACATCGACTGGGCGCTGTCCCGCAACCGCTACTGGGGCACCCCGCTGCCGATCTGGCGCTGCGAGGACAACCACCTCACCTGTGTCGGCTCGCTCACCGAGCTGACCGGGCTGACCGGCACCGACCAGTCGGGCCTCGACCCGCACCGCCCGTACATCGACGAGGTCACCTTCGCCTGCCCGCAGGACGGCTGCGCGAAGACCGCCACGCGCGTGCCGGAGGTCATCGACGCCTGGTACGACTCGGGTTCGATGCCGTTCGCGCAGTGGGGCTACCCGTACAAGAACAAGGAACTGTTCGAGGCCCGCTACCCGGCGCAGTTCATCTGCGAGGCCATCGACCAGACCCGCGGCTGGTTCTACACGTTGATGGCCGTCGGCACGCTGGTCTTCGACAAGTCGAGTTACGAGAACGTCGTCTGCCTCGGCCACATCCTCGCCGAGGACGGCCGCAAGATGTCCAAGCACCTGGGCAACATCCTGCAGCCGATCCCGCTGATGGACCGGCACGGCGCGGACGCGGTCCGCTGGTTCATGGCGGCCGGCGGCTCCCCGTGGGCGGCCCGCCGGGTGGGGCACGGCGCCATCCAGGAGGTCGTCCGCAAGACGCTCCTGACGTACTGGAACACGGTCGCCTTCCAGGCGCTATACGCGCGCACCTCCGGCTGGGCCCCCTCCGGGGCCGACCCGGCGCCCGCCGACCGTCCGCTGCTGGACCGCTGGCTGCTCTCCGAACTGCACGCGCTCACCGACCAGGTGACCCGGGCGCTGGAGGGCTTCGACACCCAGCGCGCCGGCAAGCTGCTGTCCGCATTCGTCGACGACCTGTCCAACTGGTACGTCCGCCGCTCCCGGCGCCGCTTCTGGCAGGGCGACAAGGCCGCGCTGCGCACCCTGCACGAGGTCGTGGAGACGGTCACCAGGCTGATGGCCCCGCTGACCCCGTTCATCACCGAGCGGGTCTGGCAGGACCTGATCGTGCCGGTCGTCCCGGACGCCCCGGAATCGGTCCACCTGTCCTCCTGGCCCGAGGCGGACCTGACGGCGATCGACCCGGAGCTGTCCACCCAGATGGTGCTGGTGCGCCGCCTGGTGGAGCTGGGACGGGCCACCCGCGCGGAGTCGGGGGTCAAGACCCGCCAGCCGCTGAGGCGCGCCCTGATCGCGGCGAGCGGCTTCGGCGCCCTCCACCCCGAGCTGCACACGCAGATCACCGAGGAACTGAACGTCGAGTCCCTGGCGTCGCTGTCCGAGGTGGGCGGCTCGCTGGTGGACACGACGGCGAAGGCCAACTTCCGCGCGCTGGGCAAGCGGTTCGGCAAGCGGGTCCAGGACGTGGCCCGGGCCGTCGCGGACGCGGACGCCGCCGCGCTCTCCCTGGCGCTGCGCGAGGGCACCGCCTCGGTGGAGGTCGACGGTGAGACGATCACCCTCTCCCCGGACGAGGTGATCGTCACGGAAACCCCGCGTGAGGGCTGGTCGGTGGCGTCCGACGCGGGTGCCACGGTCGCGCTGGACCTGGAGATCACCGAGGAGCTGCGCCGCGCGGGCCTGGCCCGGGACGCGATCCGGCTGATCCAGGAGGCCCGCAAGAACAGCGGCCTCGACGTGGCCGACCGGATCGCTCTGCGCTGGACGGCCACGGAGGCCGCCATCGTCGCGGCCCTGACCGAGCACTCCGCTCTGATCGCCGAAGAGGTCCTGGCCACGGACTTCGCCCAGGGCGAGGCGGACGACTCCTACGGTCAGGCGTTCACCGACGAGGGCCTGTCCCTGACGTTCCGGCTGCGCAAGGCCTAGGCACACCCCGGGCACCCGCCCGGCACCCCCGAGGGCCCGGGCCCGCCGAGAGAGTTCGGCGGGCCCGGGCCCTCGGCACTGTGTCCGCCGGACAACTGCCCCCGGGCCTCGCACAACCGCCGCGCAGGGCCCGAACGCGCAGGACGAAAGGGCGGGGCCCCGGGTCGTCCGACCCGGGGCCCCGCCCTGAACGCTGCCGGCCGTCAGGCCGTACTCATGGCCGTGAGGCCGTCAGTTGTCGTCCTCGTCGATCAGGAACCCGCGCATCGGCGAGGGGGCCTGACCCATCGGCGACGGCCCCTGCGGGCGCACCGGCGCCATGGGCTGGGTCATCGCCGGCTGCATCTGCTGCTGGCTGCCGTAGGACGGACCGGGCTGGGCGCCCGGACCGCCGCCCATCGGCTGGCTGCCGCCGTAGGACGGTGCACCGGCCGGAGCCATCGAGGGCGCCGGGGACGGCGGCAGCGACGGGGCGGCCGGCTGACGCGGCGGGGCGAGCGAGTCGTCCGCCTGGGTCTCCAGCTGACGCAGCTGCGACTCCAGGTAGGACTTCAGCCGCGTGCGGTACTCGCGCTCGAAGCCGCGCAGGTCCTCGACCTTGCGCTCCAGCGTGGCGCGGGCGGACTCCAGGGAGCCCATCGCGACGCGGTGCTTCTCCTGCGCGTCCCGCTCCAGGGCGTCCGCCTTGGCGCGGGCGTCCCGCTCGAGACCCTCGGCACGGGAACGCGCCTCACCGACGATCTTGTTGGCCTCGGAACGGGCCTCGGCGATCGCCTGGTCGGCGGTCTGCTGGGCCAGCGAGAGCACGCGGGCCGCGCTGTCGCCACCGGGACCGCCCTGCTGCTGACCGGGGAGGCCGGGAGGACCGCCCATGGGGCCGCCGGGGCCGCCCATCGGGCCGCCGGGACCCATCTGTCCCTGCATCTGTCCCTGCATCGGACCGCCGGGACCCATCTGCCCCTGCATCTGTCCCTGCATCGGACCGCCGGGACCCATCTGCCCCTGCATCGGACCGCCCTGGCCCATCGGCCCGGGACCCTGACCCATGGGACCCTGGCCCATCGGGCCGGGACCCTGCGGACCGCCCTGTCCACCGGGGCCGGCGGGCAGTTGCGGCGCACCGCTCGGCAGCTGGGGCGGACCACCCATGGGGCCACCCATCTGCTGCTGCGGCGGGCCCGATATGCCGGCGGGCACCGGTCCGCCGGGACCTCGCATGCCCTGCTGGGGCATGCCCTGGGGAGGCGGTCCCTGCTGCCCCTGCTGCTGGTCCTGCGGTTCAGGGGGTTTGCGCATGTTCTGCTGGTTCTGGGCAGCAGCACGCGTGGCCGCGGCCAGTTTGGCGCGCAGGTCCTCGTTCTCTCGGAGCAGGCGCGTCAGTTCGGCTTCGACCTCGTCGAGGAAGGCATCGACCTCGTCCTCGTCATAGCCTTCTCGGAGGCGGACGGTCGTGAACTGCTTGTTCCGCACGTCCTCGGGGGTCAACGGCATCTCTTCACCTCAACGTAGTCATCGGCAGTCGGCAGGCCCATGTCGTCCACAGTCACCTCAGCGCACTGCCCACGAGGGAGATCAGGATGTAGACAATGATCATCAGTACGAAGAAGGACAGGTCGAGCGCCACGCCCCCGAGACGCAGCGGCGGGATGAACCGCCGCAGGAGCTTGAGCGGTGGATCGGTGACAGTGTAGGTGGCCTCCAGGACGACCACCATCGCCTTGCCGGGTTGCCACGAGCGGGCGAACTGGAAGACGTAGTCCATGACCAGACGGAAGATGAGCACGATGAGAAACACCATCAGCGCGATGTAGATCACCTGCGCGAACACGCTCATGGTCTGTCGGTCCCTCTCCCCTGTGTCCTGCTTCTGTCCGGTCCTGCGTCTCAGCTCTGGTTGAAGAACCCGCCCTCTGCGATACGGGCCTTGTCCTCCGCCGTGACATCGACGTTAGCAGGAGACAGCAGGAACACCTTCTGCGTCACCCGCTCGATGCTGCCGTGAAGACCAAACACCAGACCGGCCGCAAAGTCGACAAGTCGCTTCGCGTCCGTGTCATCCATCTCCGTGAGATTCATGATCACCGGAGTGCCCTCACGGAAGTGTTCCCCGATGGTACGGGCCTCGTTGTAGGTCCGCGGGTGAAGCGTGGTGATCCGGTAAGGCTCTCGTTCCGACACGACCTTGGGCATGATCACCGGTGCGTTCTTCTCCAGGTTCGCGCGTTCTTGTGTGATGGATGCCACGGGCGCGATGCGCGCCGGGCGTGCCGATTCAGCGGGAAGCGAAGCGGCCCGGGCAACCGGTTCACGGGGCGGGGGCGGTTGCGCCACCCGCACCTCTTCGTCCCTCTGGAGCTGATGCGCCCCGTGCAACTGGTGCGACGGCTCGTGCCGCCGGTGGTCCCGCTCGGGCTCCGGGTCGAGTTCGGGCTCGAAGTCGTCGTCTGGATCAAATCCGCGGCCGTCGTACCCATCGTCCTCCACGAGGCCGAGGTAGACCGCCATCTTGCGCATCGCGCCGGCCATGCTCCGAGTCCTCCTCTGTGGTGGATCCGCTGACGACCGCCAAGTGCCCGCGATCCACAAGGTCCTCAAGTCCGCCCATCAGCGGCAATGACCATATTTTCTACTGTGGTCCGACTTCCTGGCGACGTTACCCGAGCCCGGGGCGGACTCCGAGTACCGCACTGCCGACGCGCACATGTGTCGCTCCGGCCGCAACGGCCTGTTCGAGATCCGTACTCATCCCCGCGGAAACCATGTTCGCAGCCGGATGAGCCGTGCGCAGGTCGGTCGACAAATCCATCAAACGCTCGAACGCCGCCTGTTGCCGCCCGGCGTACTCCCCGGTGAGCGGGGCGACGGTCATCAGCCCGTCCAGCCGCAGCCCTTCGGACCCGGCGATCAGATCGGCCAACTCCGCGACGGCGCCCGGCGCGACGCCGCCGCGCTCCCCCCGGCCCCCGCCCGCCGCGGACTCGTCGGCGTCGAGCGCGACCTGGACGAGACAGCCGAGTTCACGTCCGGCCCGTACGGCTTCCCTGGCGAGGGCCGTGACAAGACGGGCACGGTCGACGGACTGCACGAAATCCGCGTAACCGACCACGGATCGCACCTTATTGGTCTGAAGCTGTCCGACGAAATGCCAGGAAAGGGGAAGATCCGAGCATTCGGCTGCCTTGGGGGCGGCCTCCTGGTCACGGTTCTCGGCGACATGGCGTACGCCGAGTTCCGACAGGATCCGCACATCACCGGCGGGAAAGGTCTTGGTGACCACGATCAGGGTCACCTCGGCGCGCCCGCGTCCGGCGGCCGCGCACGCGGCGGCGATCCGTCGCTCCACATCCGCGAGGTTCGCGGCGAGTTCGTCCCTACGTCGTTCCGTCATGCCCCATCAGTCCAGCCACACATAGCCGGCGAGCCGCCCGGTGGAGCGGTCGCGCCGGTACGAGAAGTGATCGTCCGACTCCCGGGTGCACACCTGCGACCGCTCCCGGTCGCGCACCCCGAGCCGTTCGAGCTGGGCGTGTACGCCCCCGTCCACATCGACCGCCGGTGTCCCCCAGCTCGTCTCGGCGTGCGCCGCCGGTTCGACGGCGGCCACGTCGGCGCGCATCGCCTCCGGCACCTCGTAGCACCGTCCGCAGACGGCGGGCCCGGTGCGGGCGACGATCCGGGCCGGGTCGGCACCGAGTCCGGTCATGGCCCGCACGGCGGCGGGAACCACCCCCGCGACCAGTCCGGGCCGTCCCGCGTGGGCCGCCGCGGCCACGCCGGCGACGGGGTCGGCGAGCAGCACCGGCACACAGTCGGCGGTGAGCACGGCCAGGGCGAGACCCCGTCGCGCGGTGACGACCGCGTCGGCCCCGGGGACCGGACGGTCGCCCCACGGCGCGTCGACCACCTCGGTGTCGGCGCCGTGCACCTGGTTCATCCACACCACCCGGGCCGGATCGAGGCCGAGGGACTTCGCGGCCAGTTCGCGGTTGACGCGTACGGCGTCGGGATCGTCGCCGACCGCTCCGCCGAGGTTGAGCTCCGCATACGGAGCGGCGCTCACCCCGCCCCACCGGTCGGTGAAGGCGAAGTGCGCGCCGCGCACGCTCTCGCGCTGTCCTATCACTTGAGGAAGTCCGGGACGTCCAGCTCCTCGGCCGCGCTGTCCGAGTACGCCCTCGTCGGCTGGACCGGCGGCTGGGCCACCGGGATGTCACTGACCGGCTCGGGGGCCGGCGCCGGCTCCTCCCGGGGCGTGACGCTGCCGAGCGAGCCGAAGGACGGCCGGCTCTCGGGCTGCCGCGCGGGAGCGGGCTCCTCGCGCTTGGCCGAGGACGAGCCGAGGACGTTGTCCCGCTTCGCCGGCGGCTGGCCGCCGTCGAAGCCGGCCGCGATCACGGTGACCCGGACCTCGTCGCCCAGGGCGTCGTCGATGACCGCGCCGAAGATGATGTTGGCCTCCGGGTGGGCGGCCTCGCTGACCAGCTGGGCGGCCTCGTTGATCTCGAACAGGCCGAGGTCGGAGCCGCCGGAGATGGAGAGCAGCACGCCCCGGGCGCCGTCGATGGAGGCTTCCAGCAGCGGCGAGGAGATCGCCATCTCGGCCGCCGCCACCGCGCGGTCGTCGCCGCGGGCCGAGCCGATGCCCATGAGGGCCGAACCGGCCTCGGACATGACCGACTTGACGTCGGCGAAGTCGAGGTTGATCAGGCCGGGCGTGGTGATGAGGTCGGTGATGCCCTGGACACCGGAGAGCAGGACCTGGTCCGCCGACTTGAAGGCGTCCAGGACCGAGACCTGGCGGTCCGAGATGGACAGCAGCCGGTCGTTGGGGATGACGATGAGGGTGTCGACCTCTTCACGGAGCTCGGCGATGCCGTCCTCCGCCTGGTTGGCGCGGCGCCGGCCCTCGAAGGTGAACGGGCGGGTGACCACGCCGATGGTGAGAGCGCCCAGCGAGCGGGCGATGTTGGCCACGACGGGGGCCCCGCCGGTGCCGGTGCCGCCGCCCTCACCGGCCGTCACGAAGACCATGTCGGCCCCCTTGAGGACCTCCTCGATCTCCTCGCGGTGGTCCTCGGCCGCCTTGCGGCCGACGGCCGGGTTGGCTCCGGCGCCGAGTCCGCGGGTGAGTTCCCGGCCGACGTCGAGCTTGACGTCGGCGTCGCTCATCAACAGGGCTTGCGCGTCGGTGTTGATGGCGATGAACTCGACGCCCTTGAGACCGACCTCGATCATCCGGTTGATGGCATTGACACCACCGCCGCCGACACCGATGACTTTGATGACTGCGAGGTAGTTCTGCGGTGCTGCCACGTCGAAGGCCTCTCGCCTCGAGTTACGTGTCGCCGTCTCACGGCCTTGCCGCGGTCCGACGACTGATGCCGATGGGGACGGTCCGTATCACCGACCCGAACCCTAACGTTGAAGTTTAGGGTTACCAGTGTGTCTGTTCTCTGGAGTCTTCTGAACAGGACACTAGGTCGACAAGCGGCGCGCGTTCAACGAACACGCCGAACCTCCCGTTTTTCTTTTCACCCTATGTGATCAGCCGTGGCACCGCCCAACCAGGGGGTTGACCTGCACTGATGAACGTCAACCCCCCGATGACGCGGGGGCGGTGGGAACACTCACGTCGAAGTGCCGTGCGTCCGGCGCCACTTTCAGCAGAGCGGTGAGGGTGCGCCCCTTCGCGGCACCCTTCTCCGCGCTCCCCCAGACGACCTCCCTGCCGTCCGTCAGCTTCAGCGAGATGTCGTCGTGGGTACGGACGTTGACGCTCCGGGTGACCCGGGCGACGGAGTCCGGGACGTCACGGACGATCCGGACCGCCTCCCGCACCAGCCGCTCCTCGCCGAAGCGGCGCAGACTCGCGGCCGTGGTGCCGCTTCGGCGGACGGTCAATTCCAGCCGGGGAACACCTCGGGGGGCCTTCGAAACCGTGGCGTACCGGACACCCTCGGCATCGATCTCGACGAACTCCCCGCCCTTTTCCATCAGAAGAACCGGGGTGCGCTCGGTGACTTTCAATCCGATTTCGTGCGGCCAGGAACGAACCACGTCAACTGCCGCGATCCGGGGCATCTCCCGGCGGAGCCGCGATGCGATCGTCTCGGTGTCCACCATGGCCAGCGGGCCCCCGAGGGGAACGGCGGCGACCTCGCGCACCTGCCCGGGAGTCAGCACACGGGTCCCGGACACGGAGACCCGCTCCGCCCTGGCCAGATCGGAGCCGTACAGCAGCCAGAACGCCCCGCTCCCGAGGAACACCAGGGCGATCGCCAGGATGATGATCAGACGAAGGTGCCGCCGCCTCAAGCGCCTGACGGGCGGCGGGCCGGACGACTCCCGCTGGCGTCCACCGCGCTCGGCGGTCGTCGTTCCGGCCACGAATCCTGCCTCCCGTCATCCGCGTTCACCTACGCGTCCAGGGCCTGTTCAGCACCTACCCGGCGGATCATGCCGCAGACCCGGGGGCCGCCGCGCCCGCGCCGACGAGGCGCGCCGGTCTCCTGCGGCCCGATCCGCCGGTCAGGCTCTACTGCCGCGCACGGGCGGCGATCGCCTCGTACACCATGCCGACGAGCAGGTCGTCGGCGTCCCGGCGGCCGAACTCGGCGGCGGCGCGGGACATCTCGTACAGCTGGTGCGGGTCGGACAGCACCGGCAGCACGGTCTGCCGCACCCACTCCGGCGTCAGCTCCGCGTCGTCGACCAGCAGACCGCCGCCGGCCTTGACCACCGGCTGGGCGTTCAGCCGCTGCTCGCCGTTGCCGATCGGCAGCGGAACGTAGGCGGCCGGGAGTCCGACGGCGGAGAGTTCGGCGACGGTCATCGCGCCCGCGCGGCAGAGCATCATGTCGGCCGCGGCGTACGCCAGATCCATCCGGTCCAGGTAACTTACCGGGATGTAGGGGGGCATTCCCGGCATCTGCTGCACCTGGGGCAGTTCGTTCTTCGGGCCGACCGCGTGCAGGATCTGGATCCCGGCCTGCTGCAGCCACGGCGCGACCTGCTGGACGACCTCGTTCAGCCGGCGGGCGCCCTGCGAGCCGCCGGAGACCAGCAGCGTGGGCAGGTTGGGGTCGAGCCCGAACGCGGCGCGGGCCTCGGGGCGCATGGCGGCCCGGTCCAGGGTGGCCACGGAGCGGCGCAGCGGGATCCCGATGTAGCGGGCGTCGCGCAACTTGCTGTCCGGGGTGGAGACGGCGACCTGGGCCGCGTACCGGGAGCCGATCTTGTTGGCCAGGCCGGGGCGGGCGTTGGCCTCGTGGACGATGATCGGCACCCCGAGCCGCTTGGCGGCGAGGTAGCCCGGCAGGGCGACGTAGCCGCCGAAGCCGACCACGGCGTCCGCCTTGGTGCGTTCCAGGATCTGCTCCGTCGCCTTGATGGTGCCGCGCAGCCGGCCCGGGACGGTGATCAGCTCCGGGGTGGGCTTGCGCGGCAGCGGTACGGCGGGGATCAGCGCCAGTTCGTACCCGCGCTCGGGTACCAGGCGTGTCTCGAGACCGCGTTCCGTGCCCAGGGCCGTGATGCCCACGGTCGGATCATGCCTGCGCAGGGCATCCGCGAGGGCGAGCGCGGGCTCGATGTGGCCCGCGGTTCCTCCGCCGGCGAGTACGACATGCACCGAAATTCACCGCTCTCCGGACGAACGTGCCGCCGTGGCGCGCCGTCGCATCGTGTTCCATCTCCGGGGCTGCTGAGAACCCCCGGCCCGCTTTCTACCAAAGCGAGGTTGCCGCATCGCAAGCGCCGCCCGCGCAGCGGGCTCGTCACGCGCGAAGGCGATCAGCAGCCCGATGGCGAACATGGTCGGCAACAGGGCGGACCCCCCGTAGGAGAACAGCGGGAGCGGGACACCGGCGATCGGCAGCAGTCCGAGGACCGCACCGATGTTGATCACGGCCTGCGCCGTGATCCAGGTGGTCACGCCTCCCGCGGCATACCTCACGAAGGGGTCCTCCGTGCGTCCGGCCACGCGGATACCCGCATAGCCTAGAGCCGCGAACAGGGCGAGTACCGACAGCGTCCCCGCCAGGCCCAGTTCCTCACCGGTGACGGCGAAGATGAAGTCGGTGTGGGCTTCCGGTAGTTGGCCCCATTTCTCCACACTCGCGCCCAGTCCGGAACCGAAGATCCCGCCGGAGGCGAGGGCGTAGATCCCGTGCACCGCCTGCCAGCAGTCGACGGGACCCGCCTGGGGTTCGGTGGCGCCGAGGCAGGAGAGCCGGGCCATGCGGTTCGGGCTGCTCCAGATGAGGAACGCGCCGATCAGCACGGCGACCGCCAGCACCCCGGCGAACAACCGGGTGGGCGCTCCCGTCAGCCAGAGCAGGCCGAACAGGATCGCCGTCAGGATGATCGCCGTGCCCATGTCGCCGCCCAGCATGATCAGTCCGAGCAGCATGAAGGCGACCGGTACGAGCGGCACCAGCAGGTGCTTCCACTGGGCCAGCAGCCGTCTGTCCTGCTTGCGGGCGAGCAGGTCGGCGCCCCACAGCACCAGGGCGAGCTTGCCGAACTCACTGGGCTGGAGTTGGAAGGAGCCGCCGAGGTCGATCCAGTTCTGGTTGCCGTTGACCGCCATCCCTATCCCCGGCACCTGCACCAGGATCATCAGGAAGACGGAGCCCGCGAGGAGGGGGTAGGCCAGCGCCCGGTGCAGTTTCACGGGCATCCGGGCGGCCGCGAGCAGCAGCACCGTCCCGATGCCGGCGGCCAGGAGCTGCTTGCGGAAGAAGTACGAGCCCGGCAGCGAGTTCTGCAGCGCGGTGATCTGGGAGGCCGAGTAGACCATCACCAGGCCGAGCACGATGATCAGCGCGCTGCCGCCGAGGATCACGTAGTAGGCGGTCAGCGGCCGGTCCCAGGCCCTGCGCGCCCGTGTGCCGAGGGCGCGGACGGTGTTCCGGCGGACCGGCCGGGGCACGGCGGGCGGGCGGGGCGCCCGTCGCGCGGGCGGCCGCCCGGTGCGGCTAGTGGACATGGCGGCCTCCGCTGTGCGCCCCACGGTGCCTCGACGGTCCCACAGGTCCCTCCCAGGGTCGCCCGGCGCAGGCGGCCGGGTCAGGCACCGAGTTCGCGCACCGCCTGTGCGAACGCCTCACCGCGCCTGTTGTAGTCGGCGAACATGTCCATCGATGCGCAGGCCGGGGCCAGCAGCACCGTGTCGCCGGGCCGTGCGAGCCGCTTCGCCTCCTGGACAGCCTGGAGCATCGCCCCAGTGTCGGTCCGGTCGAGGTCGACCACGGGTACCTCCGGGGCGTGTCGCGCCAGGGCTTCGCGGATCAGCTCGCGGTCCCGGCCGATCAGGACGGCGCCGCGGAGCCGCTTCGCCGCCCCCGCGACCAGTTCGTCGAAGGTGGCGCCCTTGGCGAGTCCGCCGGCGATCCACACGATCGACTCGTAGGCCGCCAACGACGCCTGTGCCGCATGGGTGTTGGTCGCCTTGGAGTCGTCGACATAGGCGACCCCGTCCACGTCGGCGACGTGCGCGACGCGGTGGGCGTCCGGGGTGAAGGCCCGCAGCCCGTCCCGTACGGCCGCCGCCGGCACCCCGAAGGCGCGCGCGAGGGCGGCCGCGGCAAGGGCGTTGGCGATGTTGTGCGGGGCGGGCGGGTCGACGTCGGTGACCTCGGCGAGTTCCTGGGCGCTGCTGTACCGGTCCTCGACGAAGGCGCGGTCGACCAGGATGCCCTCCACGACACCGAGTTGGGAGGGGCCGGGGGTACCGAGGGTGAAGCCGACGGCGCGGCAGCCCTCTTCGACGTCGGCCGCGCGGACCAGGTCCTCGGTGGACGGCTTGTCGGTGGCGTCGGCGTTGTAGACGCAGGCGATCCGATTGCCCTCGTAGACACGGCCCTTGTCGGCGGCGTACGCCTCCATGGAGCCGTGCCAGTCGAGGTGGTCGGGGGCGAGGTTCAGCACCGTCGCCGAGTGGGCGCGCAGGGAGGGCGCCCAGTGGAGCTGGTAGCTGGACAGCTCCACGGCGAGCACGTCGTACTCTTCCTCGCCGGTGACGACGTCGAGCAGGGAGACGCCGATGTTGCCGACGGCGGCCGTCCGCAGGCCCGCGGCGCGGAGGATCGACGCGAGCATCTGGACGGTGGTGGTCTTGCCGTTGGTGCCGGTGACCGCGAGCCAGGGTGCCGCGTCGGGCTTCCTGAGCCGCCAGGCGAGTTCGACGTCGCCCCACACCGGCACCCCGGCCTCGTCCGCCGCCGCGAACAGCGGCTTGTCCGGCTTCCAGCCGGGGGCGGTGACGATCAGTTCGGTGCCGTCGGGCAGGGTCGCGCCGTCACCGAGGCGCACGGCGATGCCGAGCGCCTCCAGTTCGGCGGCCTGCTCGCGGGCGCGTGGGTCGTCGCCGTCGTTGACG
Source organism: Streptomyces sp. GDS52 (assembly GCF_052246875.1). Lineage (NCBI taxonomy): Bacteria > Bacillati > Actinomycetota > Actinomycetes > Kitasatosporales > Streptomycetaceae > Streptomyces > Streptomyces sp. GDS52. The sequence continues at coordinate 5,518,130 of NZ_CM125966.1, read as the reverse complement.
ACGGTGACCCGCGCGCCGAGTCCGTGCAGCACCTTCGCCGCCGGGACACCGGAGACTCCGAGCCCGGCCACGGTGACGTGCTTGCCCTGCCAGTCGGTCACTTGTCCGCTGCCCATCCCGCGTAGAAGATGCCGAGTCCGACGATCACACAGATGCCCTGGATGATCCAGAAGCGGACCACCACAAGGACTTCGGACCACCCCTTGAGTTCGAAGTGGTGCTGGAGTGGCGCCATGCGGAAGACGCGCTTCCCGGTGAGCTTGAAGGAGCCGACCTGGATGACCACCGACATGGTGATGAGGACGAACAGTCCGCCCAGGATGGCGACCAGCAGCTCGGTGCGGGAGCAGATCGCGAGACCCGCGAGGACGCCGCCGAGCGCGAGCGAACCGGTGTCACCCATGAAGATCTTGGCCGGCGAGGTGTTCCACCACAGGAAGCCGAGGCAGGAGCCCATCAGCGCGGAGGCGACCACCGCGAGGTCGAGGGGGTCTCTCACCTCGTAACAGGCACCCGGGTTGGTCAGGGTCGTCGCATTGGCGCAGGACTCCTGGAACTGCCAGACGCCGATGAAGGTGTAGGCGCCGAAGACCAGGACGGAGGCGCCGGTGGCCAGACCGTCCAGACCGTCCGTCAGGTTCACGCCGTTCGACATCGCGAGGATCATGAACAACGCCCAGATGACGAACAGCACCGGGCCGATGGTCCAGCCGAAGTCGGTGATGAACGAGAGCTTGGTGGACGCCGGGGTGTTGCCCCGGTTGTCCGCGAACTGCAGGGCGAGTACGGCGAAGGTGATACCGACGATCAGCTGGCCGGACATCTTCGCTTTGGCCCGCAGGCCCAGCGAACGCCGCTTGACGATCTTGATGTAGTCGTCCAGGAAGCCGACCAGGCCCATGCCCACCATCAGGCCGAGCACCAGCAGACCCGAGAAGGTCGGCGCCGCGTCGGCCTTCGGGTCCACGTAGCCGGTGACCAGTTTCGCCAGGAAGTACGCGGCGACCGTCGCCAGGATGAAGGCGATACCGCCCATCGTCGGCGTACCGCGCTTGCTGGCGTGCTCGCGCGGGCCGTCGTCGCGGATGTACTGCCCGTACCCCTTGCGTGCGAGCAGCTTGATCAGCAGCGGAGTGCCGACCAGCGTCAGGAAGAGACCAATGACTCCTGCGAACAGGATCTGCTTCATCATCGGGTGACGACCTCACCCTCGGTACCGGTCGCGAGCAGCGCCTGCGCCACGCTCTCGAGACCGACCGAACGGGACGCCTTCACGAGAACGACGTCTCCCTGGCGCAATTCACTGCGCAACAGGTCGACAGCCGCCTGTGCGTCGGACACGTGCACCGACTCCTCACCCCACGAACCCTCGTTATATGCGCCCAGTTGCAGCCAGGCGGCTTCCCTGCCCCCGACCGCGACGAGCTTGCTGACGTTGAGCCGGACGGCGAGCCGTCCGACCGCGTCGTGCTCGGCGAGCGCCTCGTCCCCGAGCTCGGCCATCTTGCCGAGCACCGCCCACGTACGACCCCCCTTCGCCTGTGAGGCTTTGCCCATGGCCGCGAGCGCGCGCAGGGCGGCTCGCATGGACTCGGGGTTCGCGTTGTAGGCGTCGTTGACGACCGTCACGCCGTCCGGGCGCTCGGTGACCTCCATCCGCCAGCGGGAGAGGGAGCCCGCCTCGGAGAGCGCGAGTGCAATCTCTTCTGCGGACATGCCCAACTCGTGGGCGACGGCGGCCGCGGCGAGCGCGTTCGACACGTGATGCTCACCGTACAGGCGCATGGTCACATCGCTTGCACCGGAGGGTGTGTGAAGCCTGAACGAGGGCTGTCCGCTGTCCGTGAGTCGCACGTTCTCGGCCCGAACGTCCGCTTCGTCGGTCTCTCCGAAAAGGAGCACCTTCGCCTTCGTACGGGACGCCATGGCGCGTACGAGCGGGTCGTCCGCGTTGAGGATCGCGGTGCCGCCCTCCTCGGCCGGCGGCAGGGCCTCCACCATCTCGCCCTTGGCCTGGGCGATCTGCGCCCGGCCGCCGAACTCGCCGATGTGGGAGGTGCCGACGTTGAGGACCAGACCGACCTTCGGGGGCGTCAGGTCGGTGAGGTAGCGGATGTGGCCGATCCCGCGGGCACCCATCTCCAGCACGAGGAACTTCGTCTCCTCGGTAGCGGTGAGCGCGGTCAGCGGCAGCCCGATCTCGTTGTTGAGGGATCCGGGGGTGAAGACGGTGGGCGCCTTGCGCCGCAGCACCTGCGCGATGAGGTCCTTGGTGCTGGTCTTGCCGGACGAGCCGGTGAGCGCGACGAGGGTCGCGCCGAGGCGCTGCACGACGTGCCGGGCGAGGGCGCCCAGCGCTCTCTGGACGTCGTCGACGACGATCGCGGGCACGCCCACGGGGCGGGAGCCGAGCACGGCGGCCGCGCCCGCCTCGACGACCGCGGCCGCGAAGTCGTGGCCGTCCACGTGTTCGCCGACGAAGGCGACGAAGAGGCTGCCGGGACCCGCTTCCCGCGAGTCCCGGACGACACCTCCGGTGACCTGGACGGACGGATCCGGTATGTCGTACGTCTGCCCGCCGACGACTTCGGCGATCTCGGCGAGGGAGAGGGCGATCACAAGTTCATCCCTGGGTCTGCTGGATAGCTTCGCGGAGCACCTGGCGGTCGTCGAAGGGACGCACCACCCCGGCGATGTCCTGTCCCTGCTCGTGGCCCTTGCCCGCGACCAGCACGGCGTCGCCGGGCTGTGCGCGGGCGACGGCGGCGGCGATCGCCGCGGCCCGGTCCTCGAAGACCTGCACCTCGCCACGCTCGTGGGCGGGCACGGAGGCCGCGCCCTGGAGCATGGCGGCGAGGATGGCGAGGGGGTCCTCGGAGCGGGGGTTGTCTGAGGTCAGTACGGCGGTGTCGGCGAGCCGGGCCGCCGCGGCGCCCATCGGCTCGCGCTTGGTGACGTCCCGGTCGCCGCCGCAGCCGAGCACCACGTGCACCTGGCCCTCGGTGACCCTGCGCAGGGCGCGCAGCACCGACTCGACGGCGTCGGTCTTGTGGGCGTAGTCGACCACCGCGAGGTACGGCTGGCCCTCGTCCACCCGCTCCAGCCGGCCGGGCACACCGGGGACGGCGGCGACACCGTCGGCGGCGGCCTGCGGGTCGAGTCCGGCGGCGGCGAGGGCGACGATCGCGGCGAGGGTGTTGGCCACGTTGAACGGGCCCGGCAGCGGCGACCGGGCGGTGATCCGCTCGTTCTCGGGCCCGATCACGGTGAACGTCGAGTCGGTCGGGCCGACCTCGACGTCCGCGGCGCGCCAGTCGGCGTCGGGGTGTCCCTCCGCGGAGTAGGTGATGACGGGGACGCCGGCCTCCTTGGTGAGGCGGCGGCCGTACTCGTCGTCGGCGTTGACCACCGCGAGCCGGCTGCGCTGCGGGGTGAACAGGCGCGCCTTGGCCGCGAAGTAGTCCTCCATGCCGGAGTGGAACTCCATGTGCTCCGGGCTGAGGTTGGTGAAGACGGCGATGTCGAAGACACAGGCGTCCACCCGGCCCAGCACCAGGGCGTGGCTGGAGACCTCCATGGCGACCGCGTCGACCCCGCGTTCGCGCATGACGGCGAACAGGGCCTGGAGGTCGGTGGCTTCCGGCGTGGTGCGCTCGGACTTGATGCGCTCGTCACCCACGCGCATCTCGACGGTGCCGATGAGTCCCGTGCTGTGCACGGACCTGAGGCCCCCCTCGACGAGATAGGCGGTGGTGGTCTTGCCGGAGGTGCCGGTGATGCCGATCTGGAGCAGGTCGCGGCCCGGGTGGCCGTAGATCGTGGCCGCCAGTTCGCCCATCTCCCCGCGGGGGTCGTCGACCACCAGCGCGGGCAGTCCGGCCGCGGCGACGCGTTCGGCACCGCTCGGGTCGGTGAGCACGGCGACCGCGCCGAGGCCCGCAGCCTGGGTGACGAAGTCGGCGCCGTGCGCGCGGGCACCGGGGAGGGCGGCGTACAGGTCGCCGGGACGTACGGCGCGCGAGTCATGGGTGATGCCCGTGACGTCGGCGGTCCGGGACGGTGCGGTGACACCCAGTTGACCGGCGAGTTCCGCGAGAGGTGTGGCGGAGACCCGCGCCGGCCGGGGCGGCCCGGGAAATGTCACGGGTTGGCCCTTCTGAGTGGTTTGCGACTGATCAGCGTGTGGCACGGCGGTGAGCGTACCGGGCGTACCCGCCGCGGAGCCAAAGCGGGGCTCGCCTGCGGCCCCGTCCGGTGGGGGCGACGGGGCGGGTGGTGGGGGTGATGGGGCAGGTGGCGGGAACGAGGGGTCCGGTCCTCGGCGGGGGGTGTCCCGGTTCCCGGGATCGGGGGTGATCGTTGTCACGGGCTGTTCCTGGGTGGTTCCGTGCCGGCCGGACGCGAGGGGTTCGCGGCCGGTCAGCGTGTGAAGGTGACCGGGAGGTTGGCCGGTTCGGCGCCGGTCGGCGGCACCTGGAGGGTCTTGAGGGCGAACTCCATGACCTTCTTGTAGACGGGTCCGCAGATCTGGCCGCCGAAGTAACTGCCCTCGGTGGCGTTCTGGATGGCGCAGTAGACGGTGATCCGGGGCTGGTCCGCGGGTGCGAACCCGGCGAAGGAGGAGGTGTAGCCGTGGTACTTGCCGGTGGCCGGATCCACGCGGTTGGCCGTACCCGTCTTCCCCGCGACCCGGTAGCCGGGGATGCGCGCCTTGGTTCCGGTGCCCTCCTCGTCGTCCACGACCGACTCCAGCATCCGGGCGAGGGTCTTCGCCGTCTTCTCGCTGACCACCCGTGACTTCTCGGGCTCCGGGGCGGGGGTGAAGCGTTGGTCGGGTCCCTTGGTGCCGCGTACGAGCGTGGGCTCGATGCGTACGCCGCCGTTGGCGATGGTCGAGTAGACGGACGCGGCCTGCATGGCGTTGACGGACACGCCCTGACCGAAAGGAATCGTGTACTGCTGCGAGGTCGACCAGGCGCCGGGCGGGGCGAGGATGCCCTTGGTCTCGCCGGGGAAGCCCAGTCCGGTGTGGTCGCCGAGGCCGAACTTGCGCAGGTAGTCGTAGAGGACCTTGTTGGCCTGGGCCTGGGTCTTGCCGAGCTGGCCGGTGGCCAGGATGGTGCCGATGTTGCTGGACTTGGCGAGCACCCCGTTGAGCGTCAGGTACCAGGTCGGGTGGTCGACGTCGTCCTTGAACAGCCGGTCGCCGCGGTGCAGCCGGTTGGGCACGACGACGTGCGTCTGCGGGGTGGCCGCCCCCTCCTCCAGCACGGCCGCCATCGACATGACCTTGGCGGTGGAACCGGGCTCGAAGGCGTCCTGGAGGGCCGCGTTGCCGAGCGCCGCCGGATCGGCCTCGGAGAGGTCGCCCGGATCGAACCCGGGCGCGTTGGCCAGGGCGAGGACCTCACCGGTGCGGGTGTCCTGGACGATGACGTAGCCGCGGTCGGCCGCGGACTTCTCGACCTGCTCGCTGATGGCGTTCTGCGCGGCCCACTGGATGTCGCGGTCGATGGTGAGCTCGACGTCGCTGCCGGGCACGGCCGGTGTCTCGCTGGACCCCGCGGTCGGCACCAGACGGCCGCCGGACTGGACGAAGCGGATGCTGCCGTCCTCACCGGCGAGCCGCTTGTCCAGCTGGAGTTCGATGCCGCCGCCACCCTTGCCCTCGGCGTTGACCCAGCCCAGTATCCCGGCGGCGAGTTCGTTGTTCGGGTAGACCCGCTTGCTGGTGGGCACGGACAGGACGCCCGCGAGGACGTTGGCGGAGGACGTGTCGGTCTTCGCCTTCTTCGCCAGCGCGGTCTTCAGGTCCTTGATCTGCTTCCAGACCTGCGGGGTCTGGCGGCTCGCGAGTTTGACGTAGCGCAGGGCCTTGTTGTCCGGCCGCAGCTTCTCGACCAGCTTGTCCTGGTCCTGGCCGAGGATCGGGGCGAGGAGGACGGCGGCCTGTTCTGGGCCGTCGGGGATCTCCAGCTGGTCGGGGGCGAACATCGTGGGGTCGGCGGTGATGTCGTAGGCGTCCTCGCTGGTCGCCAGGGCGACACCGTTGCGGTCGGTGATCTCGCCGCGCTCGGCGTCCAGCACCTGGCCGACCTGGAGGTTCTGCCCGGCCTTCGCCGCATAGGTGTCGGCCTCGACGGCCTGCACCTGGAGCAGGCGTACGACGAAGACGCTCAGGACGAGGGTCAGGGCCAGGCCGACCAGGCGCAGGCGGGGGCGCGGGCTGCCCAGCCGGAGGGCCTTCGGGGCCGCCGGGCGGGGCGGAGCGGGGCGGCGGGCCGGGCGGTGGCCGGGTCCGGGGCGCTGCCGGGCGCCCGGGCGGGCGGGACCGGCGGGTCCGGGCACGCGACGGCGCGGCGGTTGCCCGGCGGTGTTTCCGGTGTCGTCGGCCACTTCCGTCACCTGCCGGGAGTCGATGCGGGCGTGGGCGTGACCGCGGAGGTCGGGAGAACGGCTGCGATACTCGGTACCGCGTAGGGGGGCGGGGCCGTCGCGGTGGCCAGTGCCTCGGGAGGGATCACCAGGGGGGCGCGGGCGGCGGAGGCCGGGGCGGGGGCGCCCTTGACCTTGCCGTCGGGGCTCAGGAAGACGGGGTCGCCGCCGGGCACCATGCCGAGTTCGCGTGCGCGGCGCTGCAGGGCGTCGGGAGCGGAGTGGGCGTCGATGTCCCGCTGCAGGGCCTGTTCCTCATCGGTGAGGCTCTTCGTCTCCCGCTTGAGGTCGTCGAGTTCGAACGCTCCCTCGCTGAGGGCCGAGTTCAGCACCAGGAGCCCGATCAGGCCACCGCCCAGGAGAAGGACGACGAGCAGCACGAAGGGGGTGCGGGCGGCCTGGGCCCGTCCCGTGGGGAGGAGCCCCGCGAGACGGGCCGCCCTCCCCTTCAGCTCGGGCAGTTCGGGTTTCCTGCTCACTCACGCTCCCCTGGGTTCGCCTGCCTTCCGTACCCGCATGTCCCGTACGGCGCCGGGCTCACGTGCCGTGACCGCCTCACGCGCCCCTTCGCCTCACACGTCTCGTTCAAGGTGCTCCCTGATCCGCTGGGCACCTCGCAGCCGTGCGGGTGCGGCACGCCGGTTCTCGGCGATCTCCTCCTCGGTGGGAAGTTCGGCACCGCGTGTCAGCAGCTTGAGCCGGGGCTGGTAGCGCTCGGGGACGACCGGCAGTCCGGGAGGCGCGGTGGTGGCGGCACCCGCCGCGAGCACCTGCTTGACCAGCCGGTCCTCCAGGGAGTGGTACGACAGCACGGCGATCCGGCCGCCGACGTCGAGCGCCTTCACCGCGGCCGGGACGGCCCGCTCCAGTACGGAGAGTTCGCCGTTGACCTCGATCCGCAGCGCCTGGAAGGTGCGCTTCGCCGGATTGCCACCGGTGCGTTTGGCGGCCTGCGGAAGCGCGTCCCGGATCAGCTCGACCAGGCGTGCGCTGGTGGTGAACGGCTCCTTCTCCCGCTCGCGCACCACCGCGGCCACGATCCGCTTGGCCTGCTTCTCCTCGCCGTAGGCGCGCAGGATGCGGACGAGTTCACCGGGCGGGTAGGTGTTGAGGACCTCGGCGGCGCTGACGCCGGCCGTCTGGTCCATGCGCATGTCGAGCGGGGCGTCCTGGGCGTAGGCGAAGCCCCGGTCGGCCTCGTCGAGCTGCATGGAGGACACGCCCAGGTCGAACAGGACGCCCTGCACGCGCGCGATACCGAGCCGGTCGAGCACCTCGGGGAGTTCGTCGTAGACGGCGTGCACCAGGGTGGCGCGCTCGCCGAACGGGGCGAGCCGCTCGCGGGACAGGCGCAGGGCCTCCTTGTCCCGGTCCAGGGCGACCAGCCTCACCTCGGGGAACCGCGTCAGCAGGGCCTCGCTGTGGCCGCCGAGACCGAGGGTGCAGTCGACGACCACCGCTCCCGGCTGTTCCAGGGCGGGCGCCAGCAGGTCCAGGCACCGCTGGAGCATCACCGGAACGTGCCGACTCTGCCCGCCCGTGTTCGCAAACGCTTCGCGCCCCATTGGATCTGGGCCCTCTCAAGGTCCGGCGCGGCCGTGACGCACCGCCGGGTCCCCGCCCCTCCCCCGGTGTGGACGGGGCGGCCTGCCGGCGCCGGAGGCGTCAGCCGGCCGGGAACGGGAGGAGGCCGAGCCGTACGTACGCGCAGCGCACGCGGGGGATCTCCGGGACGCTGCCCGGGTCTCCGGGGGAAATCAGTGCAGCAGGGAGAGTCTCGCCTCCCGCTCCGCGTCACTTTAGTCCACGGTTTCGCCCGGTCAATCAACCGGCCTGTGCGGCGCGGCCCTCGGCCGGACGACACCCCGCGTCGGGGGAAACCACCCGTACGAGGAGGATCACGCCCCCCTTGTGGGTCATCTCACTCCAAAGCATGATGGCGTTCTTTGTCCTGTCTCACAGCAGGACCGGAGAGCACGTGGCCAGTAACGTCATGGCTATGACGACTTCTGCATCGGTTCCCGCGAGCTCCGGAAGTGCGACGGTCGGCCACGGCACGGTCACCGACCGGCTGGTCGACGCCAACGGACAGTACGCCGGCGCCTTCATCGATCCCGGGATGGACGCCCGCCCCGTTCTGCGCGTGGCCGTGGTGGCCTGCATGGACGCCCGGCTCGACCTGCACGCCGCGCTCGGCCTCGAGCTCGGTGACTGCCACACCGTCCGCAACGCGGGTGGTGTGGTCACCGACGACGTGATCCGGTCGCTGACCATCAGCCAGCGCGCGCTGGGCACCCGCAGCGTGGTGCTCATCCACCACACCAACTGCGGCCTGGAGGCCATCACCGAGGAGTTCCGGCACGAACTGGAGATGGAGGTCGGTCAGCGTCCGGCCTGGGCCGTGGAGTCCTTCCGTGACGTCGACCAGGACGTACGGCAGTCGATGCAGCGGGTGCGCACCTCGCCGTTCCTGCTGCACACCGACGACGTGCGCGGATTCGTCTTCGACGTGAAGACCGGCCTGCTGCGCGAGATCGACCCCGTCTGACCTGCTGCCCCGCCCCGAGGGTGACCGGTCCCCGGCTCCACGAAGGTCGCACGGCCTGACATATCGCCGCCGGTTGTCCACAGGCGAGTGACACGAATCGGTAACGGCGGCAAGAATGCGGGAGTGGTACCGCGCGGAACTTTTCCCGCGCGGTGTCCGTGATTCGGGGTGAGCCGGGCCGCACAGCAAGGTGCCGGCCCGGACATTTGGGGCCCTTGTTCCTCGGGAGCAAGGGGAAAGGCCGAGGAGGGCCGGGTGCCGACCTATGACGATCGAGCGAGCCTTGGGGGTTCCCCCACGCGAGCGCAGCCCAGCGTGGGGGATGACCTGACCGCCGTGATCGAGCGGGTGCGGGATTCGGTGGAGAGCGTGATCGAGGGCAAGCCCGAGGTCGTGCAGCTCTCGCTGACCGTGCTGCTCGCCGAGGGACATCTGCTCATCGAGGACGTTCCGGGAGTCGGCAAGACGATGCTGGCCAAGGCGCTGGCGCGGTCCATCGACTGCTCGGTGCGGCGTATCCAGTTCACACCGGACCTGCTGCCGTCGGACATCACCGGCGTGTCCATCTGGGACCAGCAGCAGCAGGACTTCGAGTTCAAGCCGGGCGCCATCTTCGCGCAGGTGGTGATCGGTGACGAGATCAACCGCGCGTCGCCGAAGACGCAGTCCGCGCTCCTGGAGTCGATGGAGGAGCGCCAGGTCACCATCGACGGCAGGACCTACGAACTGCCCAGCCCCTTCATGGTGGTGGCGACGCAGAACCCGGTCGAGATGGAGGGCACCTATCCGCTGCCGGAGGCCCAGCGCGACCGGTTCATGGCCCGGGTCTCGGTCGGCTACCCGAGCGCGGAGGCCGAGCTGCAGATGCTGGACGTGCACGGCGGGCTCTCCCCGCTGGAGGACCTCCAGCCGGTGGCCCACGCACACGAGATCCTGAAGCTGATCGAGACGGTGCGCGCCGTCCATGTCGCCGAGCCGATACGCCGGTACGTGGTGGAGCTGGTCTCCTCCACCCGCACGCACCCCGACCTCAGACTCGGTGCCTCGCCACGCGCGACACTGCACCTGCTGCGCGCGGCGAAGGCGTCGGCGGCGCTGAACGGCCGGGATTACGCCCTGCCGGACGACGTGCAGGCGCTCGCCGCGGCCGTGCTGGCGCACCGGCTGCTGCCCACCGCCCAGGCCCAGCTCAACCGCCGCACCGCGGAGCAGGTGGTCCAGGAGATCCTGCAGCACACCCCGGTACCCGCCGATGCCGCTCCGCAGCAGGCCGGCATCGGCCTGGGCCGGGTCGGCCTGCGGTACGGCCGGCACCAGCCGCGGAGGCTGTGATGAGTACCGCGGGATCCGCCCGCGCGGAGGGCGCCCGCGGTGACAGGGGTGGCCTGCGCACGGCTCTGGCCGGGCTGACCACCCGCGGGCGCTCCTTCCTGGCCGCCGGTGCGGCCGCCGTGGTCTGCGCCTACGTGCTCGGGCAGAGCGATCTGCTGCGGGTCGGTCTGCTGCTGGCGGTGCTGCCGCTGATGTGCGCGGGCGTGCTCCACCGCACCCGCTACCGGGTCGCGGGCAGCCGCCGGCTGTCCCCCGCCCGGGTGCCCGCCGGCTCCGAGGCGCGGGTGCACCTGCGGATGGAAAACGTCTCCCGCATGCCCACGGGTCTGCTGATGCTCCAGGACCGGGTGCCCTACGTGCTCGGGCCGCGCCCCCGGTTCGTGCTGGACCGGGTGGAGGCGGGCGGTCGTCGCGAGGTGTCCTACCGGGTCCGCTCCGACCTGCGCGGCCGCTACCCGCTCGGCCCGCTGCAGCTGCGGCTGTCCGACCCGTTCGGGATGTGCGAGCTGACCCGGTCCTTCTCGACCTACGACACGCTGACGGTGATCCCGCGCGTGGAGCCGCTGCCGCCGGTGCGGCTGAGCGGTGAGGCCAAGGGGTACGGCGACGGACGGCAGCGTTCGCTGGCGCTGGCCGGCGAGGACGACGTGATCCCGCGCGGCTACCGCTACGGCGACGATCTGCGCCGGGTGCACTGGCGTTCCACCGCGCGCTACGGCGAGCTGATGGTGCGCCGCGAGGAGCAGCCGCAGCGGGCCCGCTGCACGGTGCTGCTGGACACCCGCGCCGTCGCCTACGACGGCGCGGGGCCCGACGCGGCGTTCGAGTGGGCGGTGTCGGGTGCGGCCTCCGTCCTGGTGCACATGCTGGAGCGGGGCTTCTCGGTGCGGCTGCTGACCGACACCGGCGATGCGGTGCCGGGCGAGGGCTCCGACGGGTTCGCGGGCGCGAGCCAGGAGTCGGCGGACGCGGCCGGGCTGATGATGGACGCCCTCGCCGTGGTCGGCCACTCCGACGGGGCGGGCCTGTCCCGGGCGTACGACATGGTCCGCGGTGGGAACGAGGGGCTGCTGGTGGCCTTCCTCGGCGATCTCGACGAGGAGCAGACGTCGGTGCTCGCCCGGATGCGGCAACGCAGCGGGGGCGCCGTCGCCTTCGTGCTGGACAGCGGGACCTGGCTGCGGGAACCGTCGGACGTCTCCGGCCCGTTGGACGGGGGCGGGGAGCGGCTGCGGATGCTGCGCGAAGCGGGCTGGACGGCCGTGAGCGTGCCGCGGGGCGCCTCCCTGGAGGATCAGTGGCAGCTGGCCGGCCGGGAGCGGTTCGGTCTGGTGACGGCGCGCGGTGGGGAGGGAGCAGGGTGAGCGGACGACTACGGCTGACGCTGGCCTCGTGGGCGGCCACGCTGCTGGCCGCGTGCGCGCTGCTGCCTCTGGTCAGGCCGGCTTCCTGGATCGTGCAGGCGGCCTTTCTCCTGTCTGTGCAGTCCGGTGCGGGCGCACTGGCCCGGCGGGTGCCGCTGGCCCGCCCGCTGACCGTGGCCGTGCAGGCGCTGGTGGCGCTCGTGCTGCTGACCCTGGTGTTCGCGCGTGAGCACGCGTTCGCCGGCCTGGTTCCGGGGCCTGACGCCTTCCGCTTCTTCGCCGAGCTGCTCGGACAGGGCGGTACCGACGTCGGCCGTTACGCGATACCGGCGCCGTTGTCCGACGGCATCCGGCTGATGCTGGTCGGCGGGGTCCTGGTGATCGGGCTGCTGGTGGACACCCTCGCGGTGACCTTCCGCAGCGCGGCCCCGGCCGGGCTTCCCCTGCTCGCGCTGTACTCGGTGGCCGCGGGGCTGTCCGACGGCGGCAACGATTGGCTGTGGTTCCTGCTGGCGGCGGTCGGTTATCTGACGCTGCTCCTCGTGGAGGGGCGTGACCGGCTCTCCCGGTGGGGACGGGTCTTCGGCGGGGCGGCGCGGGGCCCCGCCACCGAGTCGACCGGGGCCTGGGCCCCGGTACGCACCGGACGGCGGATCGGGCTGCTGGCGGTGGGCATCGCCCTGGTGGTGCCGCTCGCCCTGCCCACGATGAACGGCGGCCTGCTGGACCCGGCGGGTTCGGGCTCCGGCTCGGGCTCCGGCGGGGGCGGCACGATCTCCGCGGTGAACCCGCTGGTGTCGCTGCGCGACTCGTTGAACGCGGACGAGGACCGCCAGGTCATGTCCGTGCGCACCGAGATGGAGGACGTCTCGGACCTGTATCTGCGGATCGTCTCCCTGGACGACTTCGACGGCACCACCTGGAAGCCGTCCAAGCGGTCCATCACCACCGTGCCCGGCGGCGGCTTCCCGGCTCCGGCCGGTCTCGGCCAGGACGTCGAGCGCGCGGAGATCGCCACGACGGTCTCGACCGCCGACTGGTACGGGCAGGACTGGCTGCCGATGCCGTACCCGCCGAGCGGCGTGGACATCAGGGGAAACTGGCGCTACGAGCCCGTCGGGATGACGCTGGTCGGCGACCACGGCCAGAACACCCAGGGGCTGACGTACGGCGTGCGCAGTCTCGACGTGCGGCCCACGGCGGAGCAGCTGGCCGGCGCGTCGGCGCCGCCGGCCGCCCTGAAGCGGGACTACACCGAGCTGCCGGACTCGCTGCCCGCGCTGGTGTCCCGGATCGCCCGCCAGGTCACCGAGGAGGCGACGAACGACTACGACCGGGCGGTCGAGCTCCAGGAGTACTTCGCCTCGACCGGCGGCTTCACGTACGACACCGAGGTCGCCGTCGGCAGCGGCTCGCAGGCGATCGCCCGCTTCCTGAGGGACAAGGAGGGCTTCTGCGTCCACTTCTCCTTCGCCATGGCCTCGATGGCCCGGTCGCTGGACATACCCGCCCGGGTCGCGGTGGGTTTCGCGCCCGGCACCCCGCAGGCGGACGGTTCGGTGTCGGTGGGACTGCGGGACGCGCACGCCTGGCCGGAGCTGTACTTCGAGGGCGTGGGCTGGACCCGCTTCGAGCCGACCCCCACCCGCGGTTCGACACCCTCCTACACCGTGCCGGACACCTCGGACAGCGCGGTGCCCGACCCGGCCCGGCCGTCCGAGGCCGCGTCCTCGGAGCCCTCGGCCGCCCCGTCCTCGCGCGAAGGCTGCACGCTGGAGCAGCGGAGGCTGGACGGTGGCTGCGAGAGCGAGGCACCGTCGGCGGCGCTGCCCACGGACGGTGACGGTCCCCGGTGGTACGCGGTGCTGGCGTGGGCGCTGGCGGGTCTCGCCGTCCTGGTGCTGCCGCTGGCGCCGATGGCGTGGCGGCTGCGGATCCGGGCGGTGCGCCTGGGCGCGCACGGCCGTTCGGAGGCGGACGCGGCCGCGCACGTCCTGGCCGTCTGGGACGAGCTGACCGACACCGCGTGGGACTTCGGCATCTCCCCAGACGAGTCGCTGACCCCGCGCAAGGCGGCGGCCCGGATCGTCCGGCTCGGCCGGCTCGACCCGGATGCCGCGGCCGCGGCGCACCGGGTGGCGGACGCCGTGGAGCAGGTCCTCTACGCGCCGCGGCCGCGCCCCGCGGCGGGGTCGGCGGACGACGTGCGCCGGGTGACGGCCGGTCTGCGGTCCGTGGTCGGCCGTGGCACGTGGCTGCGCGCGCTGTTCGCCCCGCGTTCCACGGTGCGGGTGGTGTGGTCGGTGTCGGCCCGGTGGGCCGGCGTCCGGGAACGCGCCCTCGCGCTGCGGCCGACGTGGCGGCCCACCGGGCGGCGGCCCACCGGGCGGCGGCCCACCTGACGGAAGCCGCCGCGGGAGCTCTTGCGGGAGCCCTCGCGGCGGCAGGGGTGAAGCGGGAGTGAGGCAGGCGGGGTGAGGCGGGGGCCGGGTGGAGTGGTGCGGCCCCCGCCTCCGAGTCCCGGTGCGGACACGGATCAGGGGGTGGCCACCGGTCCGGTGGCCACCCCCTGATCCGTGCTCTCGGTCTTCAGGTGTCCTGGAACTGTCTGCGGGAGCCGGGTGCGGGAGCTACTGCCCGCCGCCCTGTTCGTCGCGGCGGCGCTGCCAGCGCTCCTCTATGCGGTTCATCACGGAGCGTCGCTGCCTGCTCTGACGGCCGGACTGCGGCGGACCCGTGGAGCCCACGGCTCCGACGGGCTGCTCACCGGGCTTGGGGGCTTTGCGCCAGCCCGTCACGGCGAGGACCGCACAGCCCAGCATGACGAGGAAGCCCACCACACTGAGCCAGACCTGCTGGGCGACCATTCCGGCCATGAGGAGCGCAATACCTACGAGGAAGCCCGCGACCGCCTGGTAGACCCGCCGACGGGTGTACGTACGCAGGCCACTTCCCTCGAGCGCCGACGCGAACTTGGGATCTTCGGCGTACAGCGCTCGCTCCATTTGCTCGAGCATGCGCTGCTCGTGCTCCGAGAGCGGCACGGCGTCCTCCTCATCGTGCAAGTCGCCGGGGCGACCCGGGGGGTCCCTTCAGGATAGGCGGGGTTTCGACCCCGTGAAACCCGCCCCTCTGCGCCAACTGGCCGACCGAAACCCGCCATGCGCGTCCCGGGCCGCTCGAGACTTCTCATTCCCCGATGGCCGAGCCGTCATGCCGGTCGGTCTCCCTCGATCATACGGTGCCCCGCCGCCATTCGGGGGGCCTGTGGCCCACTCCATGCACCGGCGGGCCGACGGACGCGTCGCTGATCAGCGACGCGTCACAGAAGATCACTCAGGTCCCGGTGGTCCCCCGCGCCTCACCGAGCACATGGAGTTGGGTGGCCACGGAGTGGAAGGCGTCGAGTTCCGCCGCCGCGGCCTCCAGCTTCAGCAGTGCGTCCAGGGCCCCGGGCTCGGTGTCCACGAGCACGCCGGGAACGAGATCCGCGAAGACCCGCACCCCGTGCACGGCGCCGACCCGCAGCCCCGCGTCCTCGACCAGACCGGTGAGCTGGTCGACGGTGAAGCGGCGCGGTACGGGATCGCCCGTGCCCCATCGGCCGTTCGGGTCATCGAGCGCCTGCCGGGCCTCCTTGAAGTGACCGGCGAGGGCGCGGGCGAGCACGGCGCCGCCGAGGCCGGCGGCGAGCAGGCTGAGGACCCCTCCGGGGCGCAGGGCCGCCACCGTGTTGCGCACGCCCTCGGCCGGGTCGTCGACGTACTCCAGGACGCCGTGGCACAGCACCACGTCGTATCCGCCGCGCTCGGCCACGTCGAAGAGGCCGTGCACGTCGCCCTGGACGCCCTTGACCCGGTCGGCGACCTCCTCCTCGACGGCACGGCGTTCCAGGGCGAACAGCGCGTCGGGACTGGGGTCGACGACGGTGACCCGGTGGCCGAGACGGGCCAGGGGCACCGCGAAGTTGCCGCTGCCGCCGCCGGTGTCGAGGACGTCCAGCGCCGGCCGTCCGGTCGCCTCGGCCCGGCCTCGCAGGGCGTCCTGAAGGACCTCCCAGACCACGGCGGTACGGAGAGCGGCGCGGGGGCGCAGGGTGTCCGACACGGCAGTTGACTCCTCGGCGCGGCACCGCCTCATTCACGGCGGAGCGATCGGGCTGCCTCCCCTGCCCGGACGTACGGAGGACGGCGGAGGCTTCAGGCGCCTTCCACCCTATTGCCTGCGGCACGCTCCCCGGCCACCGCGGGGCGGCGCCCCGGGCCGCCCCGCGGTGG
Source organism: Streptomyces sp. GDS52 (assembly GCF_052246875.1). NCBI lineage: Bacteria > Bacillati > Actinomycetota > Actinomycetes > Kitasatosporales > Streptomycetaceae > Streptomyces > Streptomyces sp. GDS52. Next base: position 5,502,174 of record NZ_CM125966.1, on the reverse strand, counting down.
CGGGCGCCGGTGCGCCCGCGCGGGTCAGCCGGTGTCGGGCATGTCCCGGTCCGCGCCGCCACCGGGGTCGTGGCCGTCGGGGTGGGCGGCGCGGGCGGTGTGGTGCGGGCGCTCCGCGTCGGTACGGGGCTGCGGGAGGACCGGCTGGAGGACGAGCATCCGCTCCACCAGGCGCAGGAACATCGCCACGTCCCGTATCAGATCGTCGGCGTCCCGGCCGCTCGCCGCGTCCCGGATGCCCGCCTCGGCCCGCGCGCGGCGCCGGGCGCCCGAAGCGAACAGGGCGCTCCACTCGGTGAGTTCGGGCGCGATCTCGGGGAGCACCTCCCAGGCGCTGCGGATCCTGCTCCGGGCCCGGGGCGAGGTCTCGGGCCGCCCCCGCGCGGCGAGCACGGCGGCGGCGGTGCGCAGGGCGGCGAGGTGGGCCGTCGCATAGCGCTCGTTGGGTGTGTCGAGGACGGTGGCCTCGTCGAGTCCGGCACGGGCCTGGGCGAGCAGGCCGAGGGCGGCGGGCGGGGCGGTGGCACGGCGCAGCACGGGGTGGACGTCGTCCGCCGGGCCGGTCAGTGAGGGGGCAGGGCCGGTGGCGCGGCGCCGGCGGGCGGCGGCTGCGGAGGAGTGGGCCATGACGAACCTCCTGTCGTCTTCGTGACGGCATCCCCTGCTACCGGGTGCCGTATGTGCTCATCGTGCGGTATGGCACTGACAATCCGTTCCGACCTGGGGTTTCACCGGGTTGTACGTCGCTCGACAGTTCGATCCCGGGTCGGCCGCCTCCTGGGCCGAGCCTGTGGAGGGGCGGGGCGGCGGCCCTGTGACAATCAGGGCCATGGAACGCAGCAGCACCACGTCGGGCGGCAGTACCCGCCGCGAGGCCACCCGGCAGAAGCTCTACGAGGCGGCCGTCACCCTCATCGCCGAACAGGGCTTCTCCGCCACCACGGTGGACGAGATCGCCGAGCGGGCAGGGGTCGCGAAGGGCACGGTCTACTACAACTTCGCGAGCAAGTCGGTTCTCTTCGAGGAGTTGCTGCGGCACGGGGTCGGGCTCCTCGCCGCCTCGCTGCGGGAGGCGGCCGACCGGACGGCCCTCCGGGGCGGCGGCAGGGGCGACGCCCTGGACGCGATGATCCGCGCGGGGCTCGTCTTCATCGACCGCTATCCGGCCTTCACCCAGTTGTACGTGGCCGAACTGTGGCGCACCAACCGGGCCTGGCAGTCCACGCTGCTGGTGGTCCGGCAGCAGGCCGTGGCGGTCGTCGAGGACGTGCTGCGCGAGGGCGTGGAGAGCGGCGAGTTCAGCGCGGAGACCGACGTTCCGCTGACGGCGGCGGCGCTGGTCGGCATGGTGCTGGTGGCCGCGCTGGACTGGCAGTCCTTCCAGCCGGGGCGCTCCCTGGACGAGGTGCACGCGGCGCTGTCCCGGCTGCTGCAGGGACGCGTGGGCGGCCGCCACTGAGCCGACCGGCCGGGCGGAGCCACCCGGTCGTGTACCCCGGCGCGCACGAAGACGCCGGTCCGGCGGTGGCTGCGTCCCCCGCGAGCCACTGCCGGACCGGCACCTTCCTGCTCCCCCGTGGTTCCCCTGTACGTCCCCCCGCAGGACCCCCGTTGCGGTCGTCCCCCCGGGACCCCCGTGCCTCGCTCCCACCGACGGCGCCGGTGGAAGGAGCGGATCGCGGGCCGGTCCGTCTCCGGCGCCCCGTGTCGCCGGTTGCGGAGCCGTTCCCCTCTCCGTGCTCTCCACTTTCTCGTTTCCGCAGGTCCTGGCCCATCCGCGCGCGTACTCATCTCGGGGACTAGGTACGGGTACTCAGCCCTGCGCACCCACCCCCACCACGCCGTGTCGCCGGCTGGTCACCGGAGCGGGGGTGCCGGTACTCGGGACCGGGGTGTCGGTGGGGGCGGATAAAGTCCCTGGCATGGCACGGATTGCGGTGATCGGCGCCGGGATGGGCGCGATGGCGGCCGCTGCCCGGCTGGCCGTCGCGGGCCACCGGGTGGCGGTGTACGAGCGGACGGACACGTACGGCGGCGCGCTGCGCCGGCTGGAGCGGGACGGCTTCGCGTTCGACACCGGCCCCGGACTGCTCCCGCTGCCCGCGGTCTACCGCGATCTGTTCGTCAAGACCGGCAAGGAGCCGTTGGACGCCTGCGTCGACCTGGTCCAGGTCGACCCGTCGTCCCACCATGTGTTCGCGGACGGCACGCGTGTCTCGCTGCCGAACGCGTCCCGCGCGGGTGCCGTCCTTGCCCTGCAGGAGGCCCTCGGTCCCGCTGCCGGACAGCGTTGGGGCGACTTCCTGGTGCGCGCCCGCGAGGCCTGGGCCAGGACCCGCAGACCGCTCCTGGAGGAGCCGCTGTGGCCCGACTGGCGGGTGCTCGCCGACCGCGAGCCCTACCCGGCCGTCCCTCACCGGAAGCTGCTGCGCACGCGCACCGCGGGCACGCTCGCCGAGGTCGGCGCCTGGGAGCTGCGCGATCCCCGGCTGGTCTCCCTGCTGGGGAGTTACGCGCTCGAGCACGGCCTCGACCCCCGGTCCGCCCCGGCGAGCGCGGCGGTGCTGCCGTACATGGAGCACGCCTTCGGCACCTGGTACGTCCGCGGCGGCATGCGGGAGCTGGCCCGCGCGGTGTACGAGCGGTGTGTGGCCCGCAGGGTGGAGTTCCGCTTCGGCGCCGAGGTCACCGGCCTGCTGGAGAAGGACGGCCGGGTGGCGGGCGTGGAGTTCGCCGAGGGCACCTCCCCCGCCTCCGGGGGGAGAGCGGTGGCCGAGGCGGACCACGTGGTCGCCGGGGTGACGCCCGCGGTGCTGGACCGGCTGACCCGGGGGAGCCGGGTGCGGGGTGACGGCGAGGTGCCGGGCAGGACCGGGGCGGCGAGCCGTCTGACGGTGCTGCTGGCGCTGCGCGGGGGGCGTCCGGAGGGGACACCGCACCGGACGGTCGTGCACACGGAGGACCGGGAGGCCGAGCTGGATTCCCTGACCGGTTCCCCGGCGGGCCTGCCCGCGCACCCCACGGTCACGGTCCTGCGGCCCGACGACCCGGCGCTGGTCCCCGACGACGCCCATGAGGCGGTCACCCTCACCTCGGTGGTGCCCCAGGGCGCCGGGCCGGGCCTGGAGGAGCACGCACAGCGCATGATCACCGCCGCCGAGCGGGCGGTGCCCGGACTGCGCGACCGGCTGCTCCGGCACGAGGTGCGCACCCCGGCCGACATCGCGGAGGCGACGGGCGCGGAGGGCGGAGCGGTGCCCGTACCGGCGCTCGCCGCGGCGGGCGGGCGGCTGCTCCACCCGTCCAACGGCACGCGCGTACCGGGGCTGTTCACGGTCGGCGGCTGGTCGCACCCCGGCGGGGGGCTGCCGCACGCCGGGATGTCGGGCGCGCTGGTCGCCGGCCTGATCGTGGAGGGGCCGGAGTTCCGCGGTTCCCAGTGAACGACGGGGACGCTTCTGGATGTGAGCGGATCCGGGCGGATCAGTAACGGTACTGCTGCTCGTCGTACCCGTTGCCGTTCCCCGGCGCCTGGCCCGTCTGGCCCGTCTGGTCCTCGCCCTGGTACGGGTACGGCTGCTCCTGCGGGAGTTCACCGCCGTACAGGTCGTCGGCGTTGCGCTGCTGCGGGACCCACAGGCCGCCGGCCGGGGTCTCGCCGCCGTAGGCGCCGCCCCCGTACTGGTCCTGGCCGTAGCCCTGCTGGCCGTACTGCTGCGGGTCGGCGTAACCGGTGCCGTACGAGGCGTCGCCGTAGTTCGAGTTGCCGATGTACGGGTCGGAGTAGGCGGCGTACTGCTGCTGTTGGCCCGTGCTGTCGTAGGCGGCCTGCTGCTGACCGTAACCGGAGTAGTCGTAGGCGTAGTTCTGGTCGGTGGCGTAACCCTGGTCGGGGCTCTGCGCGGTCGCCGCGTACTGGTCCTGGGCCGGGGTGCCGTACCCGTTGCCGCCGTTGTCACCGTTACCGCCGTTGTCGCCGTAGACGCCGTACGAGCCGGTGTCGTCGGGCATGGGCTGCGGCTCGTAGACGGCGGTGGTCTCGGCGGCCGTCGGCTGCTCGGTGCGCGTCGGCGTGAACACGTCGTCGCGGTCGTAGTCGTCCGCGGCGTAGGTGTTCCGGTCGGTGCGGTAGGCGGCGGCCTCGTCCCCGTAGCCGTCCCCGCCGCCGTGGCCGTCGCCGGTGGCCTCCAGGCCGGAGACCTCCAGGGTCGGTTCCTGCCGCGCGCGGTCACCCCGGCCGCCCTTGACGGCGGCCAGCGCCGGGGCGTTGACCGCCCAGCCTGCCGCGAAGCCGCGGCGGAACGACAGGGTGACGTAGGTCTGGCCGATCGCGAAGGCCACGGCGCCCAGTCCGATGACGAGGACGGTCTGGATCAGCACACCGAGCACGACGCCCAGGAAGCCGGCGAAGGCGAGCAGCCGCCAGCGCAGGCGTGCCTTGTACTGCAGCAACACCTCGCCGAGCAGCCACAACGCGACCACACCGAACGCGATGTAGAGGACCGTCCAGCCCATGTACGCCCCTCTCCCAGCGGCCGCTACGCAGTGTGTCGTACACCGGTGCGACCGGTCTAGGCCCGCAGCGGGTGGTGCAGGCCCAGGTTTTCGTAGATTTCCAGCGTCGCCGTGGAGTTGTTGAGCGTGATGAAGTGCAGTCCGGGCACTCCTTCGGCCAGCAGCCGCGCGCAGAACTCCGTGGCGAACTCGATGCCAATGGAGCGTACCGCCGCCGGATCGTCCGCCGCTGTGAGGATCCGCTCTTTCAGGGCATCCGGGAACGACGCGTTACTGAGCTGCGGCAACCTCTCCAGCATCTTCACACTGGTCACCGGCATGACCTCTGGAATCACCGGCGTGTCGCAACCCGCCGCGTCGACCCGGTCACGCAGGCGCAGGTACGACTCGGGGTGGAAGAACATCTGGGTGATCGCGTAGTCGGCGCCCGCCCGGCACTTGTCGACGAAGTGCGCGACGTCCGTGTCCCACTCGGCCGACCTCGGGTGCATCTCCGGGAAGGCGGCGACGCCGACGCAGAAGTCACCCGACTCCTTGATGAGCCGGACGAGTTCGGCGGCATAGGTCAGCCCCTGCGGATGCGGGATCCAGTCGGCCATCGGGTCGCCGGGCGGGTCGCCCCGCACGGCGAGCATGTTGCGGATCCCGGCGTCGGCGTACTGGCCGATGATGTTGCGCAGTTCGGCGACGGAGTGGTTGACCGCGGTGAGGTGGGCGACCGGGGTGAGGGTGGTGTCCGCGACGATCTGCTCGGTCTCGTGGACCGTGCCCGCGCGGGTGGAGCCCCCGGCACCGTAGGTGACGGAGACGAAGTCCGGGGCGACCGCCTCGACCCTGCGCAACGCACTCCAGAGGTTCCGTTGGCCCTTGGGGGTCTTCGGCGCCGAGAACTCGAACGAGTACGTCGTCTTTCCGGCGGCGAGCATGTCGCGCACGGTGCGTGCGCGGTCAGTCCTGGTCGATGCGGTTCCGAGGGCCATACCGGCAGGTTAGCCAGGGGCCAGCGCCACCCCAACCGAATGAGGGTTATTTGCCCGATTCACGGCTTTCTTGTCCACCCTTCGGACAAACCTGAGACGAACTCGGTCACCGGGCGCCGGACGCCGCGCGCAGCCGCTTCGCGAACTCGGACGCCGCCGCGCCCGGGTCGTCCGCCTCGGTGACGGCCCGTACGACGACGACCCGGCGGGCGCCGGCCTCCAGCACCTCGTCGAGGTTGCCGAGGTCGATGCCGCCGATGGCGAACCAGGGGCGGTCGGTGCCGAGGGCTGCGGCGTACCGGACCAGGCCGAGGCCGGGGGCGTGGCGGCCGGGCTTGGTGGGGGTGGGCCAGCAGGGGCCGGTGCAGAAGTAGTCCACGCCCTCCTGCACGGCCGCCGCGGCCGCCTCGGACTCGGCGTGCGTGGAGCGGCCGATCAGGACGTCCTCGCCCAGGACGGCTCGGGCCGCGGGGACGGGAAGGTCGCCCTGGCCGAGGTGCAGTACGCCGGCGCCGGCGGCGTGGGCGACGTCCGCGCGGTCGTTCACCGCGAGCAGCTTGCCGTGCCGGGCGCAGGCGTCCGCGAGGACCGCCAGGTGCTCCAGCTCCTCGCCGGCCTCCATGCCCTTGTCCCTCAGCTGCACGATGTCGACACCGCCGGCCAGGACCGCGTCCAGGAACTCCGCGAGATCGCCCTGCCGCTTGCGGGCGTCGGTGCAGAGATAGACCAGGGCGTCGGAGAGCCGGGCGCGCGCGGTGGTGCCTGCGGCGGTACGCGCGGTGGTGCCTGCGGTGGTGACTGGCATGCGGGTGTCCCCCCGTGTGTCGGTGTCGGCCGGACCGGGGCGAACCCGGGGCCGGGTGGAGCGCGGCCCGGCGCCCTGGGACAGCGGCGCCGGGCGGCGGTTCACAACCGGACGCGGCTCCCCGCCCCGATACGGGTCCGGGGGGTCAGGGTCCGGGTGTTTCGTCGCGGGCTCAGACGGCGAGCGCCTGGGCGCGGCGCTTCACCTCCGTGCCGCGGTTCTCGCTCAGCGCCTGCGCGGGCGTGCCCGGCAGGCTCTCGTCGGCGGTGAAAAGCCATTCCAGCATCTCTTCGTCCGTGAAACCGTCGTCCCGCAGGAGCGTCAGGGTGCCGGTGAGGCCCTTGACGACCTTGTCCTCGTCGATGAAGGCGGCGGGGACCTGCAGTGCGCGGTTCTCACCTCGGCGTACGGCGATGAGCTGGCCCTCCTTGACCAGCTGCCGGACGCGCGTCACCTCGACACCGAGCATCTCGGCGATGTCGGGCAGGGTGAGCCAGGCGGGGACGAGAGCATCGATCTTTGCGTCAATCTCGGTCACGGGACAAGCGTGCCATCTGGCACTGACAGTCGGAAGCCGAGCCCCTCCGCCCGGGGTCCGTCCGGCGGATCGCCGCGCACGGACGTGTCGGCCGGACGGCCCTCCCCCGGGGGCCGGGGTTCACCCCTTCGCCGACTTCAGCGGCCGCTCCGAGTCGGCCAGCAACTCCGCGTCCAGCACCGTCCCCGCCTCGATCAGCCGGCGCCCCTGGGCCAGGTCGCGGGGGCGGCCCACCGCGAGCAGCGCCACCAGCCGGGACTCCCGGAGCCAGCAGACCGTCCAGGCCGGCCCGTCGGCGTCCCCGCGCCACACCGTCCGGTCGGCGTCCGCGTGGTGCCCGGCGTACTGGACGAAGCGGCCGAACTGCTCGGACCAGAAGTACGGCACCGGGTCGTACACCGCCGGAGGTTCGCCGGTGGCCGCCCCGAGGATGTTCGCCGCGACCGTGCGCGGGCCCTGCAGGGCGTTGTCCCAGTGGTGCACCAGCAGGCGTTCGCCGTACCGCCCCGAGGGGAAGGACGCGCAGTCGCCGACCGCGTACACGTCCGGCACGGAGGTCATCAGGTGCGGGTCGGCGACCACGTCACCGCGCTCGCCGAGCTCGACCCCGGATCCGGCCAGCCAGGCGGTGGCGGGGCGGGCCCCGATCCCGACGACGACGGCGCCCGCGGGCAGTCGCGAGCCGTCGTCCAGCACCACCGCGCCGGGCTCGACGCGCTCCACGCGCGCGCGGGTGTGCAGCACCACCCCCGCGTCGCCGTACCAGGCGGTCATCGGGGCGGCCGCCTGGGCGGGCAGCGCCTCGGCCAGCGGCCGGTCGGCCGCCTCCACGACGGTGACCGCGCAGCCCGCCTCGCGCGCCGCCGTGGCGAACTCCGCACCGATCCAGCCGGCGCCGACGACCACGATGTCCTGGCGGTCCGCGAGCACCGGCCGCAGCCGTTCGACGTCGTCCAGGGTGCGCAGCAGATGGACGCCCGGGACCCCGTCCGCGCCCGGCAGCCGGACCGGTTCGGCACCGGTCGCGACGACCAGGACGTCGTAGGGGACCGGCCCGGCCTCCGTGTCCAGTTCGTGGTCGGCGGGGCGCAGTCCGAGCACCTCGCAGCCGAGCCGCAGTTCGATGCCGAGCGCCTCGAAGTCGACGTCGAAGGCGGAGTTCTCCGCCTTGCCGAGCAGCACCGCCTTGGACAGGGGGGGCCGGTCGTACGGCTGGTGGGGTTCGGCACCGATCAGCGTCACGGTGCCGGTGAATCCCTGCTCCCGGAGGGCGACGGCGGTCTGCACGCCGGCCATTCCGGCCCCCGTCACCACCACGCGCCGCGGCTCGGACGGTCCCCGTTGCTGCATCTGCTCGCTCACCTGATCACCACCGGACCTCTTTCGAGGGAACCACCGGCTTCAGCCGGTGGGGGAATCGAATCCCTAATGTACGTTTCTGGTGTCCCGCAAGGGATCGGTTCGGGCTGGACCGCAACCCTCGGGTGGGAAACACCCTTCCTTCGGGAGAGGGAGCGGAGTCACAGACACCTGACCATCGGTCAGTCAGCCGGTCGGCCTGCGGGACCCGTGAGCTGCTCCACGACACTGGTCCCGCTGCCCGGCTGCGACTCCCACTGCCAGGCCTCCTCCAGCCGCACCCGCCCGTCGGGCAGCTCCACGACCGTCGACACGCAGTGCCCCGAGGACGTGCCGCCGTCCTGCTTGAGCTGCACGTACCGGAAGTCCAGCCGGTCCCCCTCACGGGTGCCCACCAGGTACCCGCGGGCGACGTCACCGCCCGCGTACTCGGCCCAGATCCCGCCGTCCTGCTCGTGGTACGTGAACCGGGTGCGGGTGCCGACCTGGCCCGGCGCCTGGTCGGCGACGGGGGCGAGGACGAGACCGTCGAGCGAAGCGGCCATGCGCGGGCTCCCTACACGTTCGTTGTTCCGAGGGCTAGGGTGGCCAACGTAAGACATTCGCGGGAGCCCGGGCGCACCGGGCTGAGAGGGAGGCTGGCGGCCTCCGACCGTATGAACCTGATCCGGGTCATGCCGGCGAAGGGAGGGGCTGGACGCCCATGTCACCCACACACACCTCGCAGCGCTCCCCCGACGTCCTCGTCGTCGGGGGCGGCGTCATCGGTCTGGTCACGGCCTGGCGGGCCGCGCAGCGCGGGCTGGCCACGACCGTGCTGGACCCCGAGCCGGGCGGCGGTGCCGCCCAGGTGGCCGCCGGAATGCTGGCCGCCGTCACGGAACTGCACTACGGCGAGCAGACCCTGCTCCGCCTGAACCTCGCCTCCGCGCTCCGCTACCCCGGCTTCGCGGCCGAGCTCACCGAGGCCACCGGCCACGACCTCGGCTACCGCCGGTGCGGCACGCTCGCGGTCGCGCTGGACGCCGACGACCGCGCCCATCTGCGCGAACTGCACGCCCTGCAGCAGCAGTCGGGGCTCGACGCGCAGTGGCTGTCGGGGCGGGAGTGCCGACGCCTGGAACCGATGCTCGCCCCCGGTGTGCGCGGCGGGCTGCGGGTGGACGGCGACCACCAGATCGACCCCCGGCGGCTGGCGGCGGCGCTGGTGACCGCCTGCGAGCGGGCGGGGGTGGTCCTGCACCGTGCGTGGGCCGACCGGCTCACCGTCTCCGGGGAGCGGGCCACGGGCGTGGTCACCGCCGACGGCACCCGGCTGGCCGCCGGGCAGGTGGTGCTGGCCGGCGGCAGCCTCAGCGGTCGGCTCGCGGGCATCCCCGCGGAACTGCTGCCTCCCGTGCGTCCCGTGAAGGGGCAGGTGCTCCGGCTGGCGATGCCCGACCGGTTCGGTCCGTTCCTGAGCCGGACGGTGCGGGCGGTGGTGCGGGGCAGCCAGGTGTATCTGGTCCCGCGCGAGAGCGGGGAACTGGTGATCGGGGCGACCAGCGAGGAGCAGGGCTGGGACACCACCGTCACCGCGGGCGGGGTGTACGAGCTGCTGCGCGACGCCCACGAACTGGTCCCCGGCATCACCGAGCTTCCCCTCACCGAGACCCGGGCCGGGCTGCGCCCCGGCACCCCCAACAACGCGCCCCTGCTCGGCCCGTCCGGGCTCGAGGGGCTGGTCCTGGCGACCGGGCACCACCGCAACGGCGTGCTGCTCACTCCGGTCACCGGCGACGTCCTGGCGGAGTTCCTGGCCACCGGTGAACTCCCGGCACAGGCCCGCCCCTTCACCCCCCGGCGGTTCACCGCGACCGCCGCCGTCCTCACGGAGCAGCCCGCATGAACACTCCTGCGCACACCCCGGTCACCGTCACGGTCCCGGTCACGCTCAACGGGGAGCCGCGCGAGGTGGCTCCCGGTACGGCGCTCGACGCGCTGGTCGGCACGCTCACCGAGGCGCACTCCGGGGTGGCCGCCGCCCTCAACGAAACGGTCGTCCCGCGCGCGCAGTGGCCGCTCACGCCCCTCGCCGAGGGGGACCGGGTGGAAGTCCTGACCGCGGTGCAGGGAGGCTGATCATGGCCGACGATCCGTTCGTCCTCGGCGGTACGTCCTTCACGTCCCGTCTGATCATGGGCACCGGCGGGGCGCCCAGCCTCGAGGTGCTGGAGCGGGCGCTGGTGGCGTCCGGGACCGAGCTGACGACCGTCGCGATGCGGCGGGTGAACCCCTCGGTGCACGGCTCGGTGCTCTCGGTGCTGGACAGGCTGGGCATCCGGGTGCTGCCGAACACGGCCGGCTGTTTCACCGCCGGGGAGGCGGTGCTCACCGCCCGTCTCGCGCGGGAGGCGCTCGGCACCGACCTGGTCAAGCTGGAGGTCATCGCCGACGAGCGCACCCTGCTGCCGGACCCCGTCGAACTGCTGGAGGCGGCCGAGACCCTGGTCGACGACGGGTTCACGGTGCTGCCCTACACCAACGACGATCCGGTGCTGGCGCGGAAGCTGGAGGACGTGGGCTGTGCGGCGGTCATGCCGCTCGGGTCGCCGATCGGGTCGGGGCTCGGCATCCGCAACCCGCACAACTTCGAGCTGATCACGCAGCACGCGCGCGTACCGGTGATCCTGGACGCGGGTGCCGGTACGGCGTCGGACGCGGCGCTGGCGATGGAACTGGGGTGCGCGGGGGTGATGCTCGCCTCGGCGGTGACGCGGGCGCAGGAGCCGGTGCTGATGGCCGCCGCCATGCGGAGCGCGGTCGAGGCGGGGCGGCTGGCCCGGCGGGCAGGGCGGATTCCGCGGCGGCACTTCGCCGAGGCGTCCTCTCCCGCGGAGGGGCTGGCCGTGCTGGATCCGGAGCGGCCGGCGTTCTGAGGGTGTTCTCCCACCCGCGCACCACTCCGTTTCCAGTCGGCCGAGAGGTGGAGGCTCCCCGCGGGGCCGAGCGCCACCGGCGGCCGCGGCTGCTGCTGACGGCGGCAACCGCAGGCACCGAGCCCCACCGACGGCCGCAAGACCGAATCGCGTCGACGGCCGCAGACACGGGTGAAGCCGGCGGTCGCAAGACCGAATCGCACCGACGACCGCGGGAGCCGGTGAGACCGACGGACATAGGGCCGAATCGCACCGACGGTCGCGGGAGCCGGTGAGGCCGGCGGGCGTAAGACCGAATCGCGTCGACGGCCACGGGGGGGTGGGAGGCCGGCGGGCGTGGGGAGGTTCCTTCGTGGGGTGCGTCACAGGTCGGCTGCAGTCGTGCCCCGATCCGGGACCGTTCCGAACCGATCCGGTCGGCGCCGTCGGTGGCTCCTCGTAGACTCCCAGCGTGGACACGACCCTTCAGGACCCTCTGGTCGGGCAGTTGCTCGACGGCCGGTACCGCGTCGAGGCGCGTATCGCGGTCGGCGGGATGGCCACGGTCTACCGGGCCGTGGACACCCGTCTGGACCGCGTGCTCGCGCTCAAGGTGATGCACCCGGCGCTCGCCGCCGACGGCTCCTTCGTCGAGCGGTTCATCCGCGAGGCGAAGTCGGTGGCCCGGTTGGCCCATCCGAACGTGGTCCAGGTCTTCGACCAGGGCACCGACGGGGCGTACGTCTACCTGGCGATGGAGTACATCGCCGGCTGCACCCTGCGGGACGTGCTGCGCGAGCGCGGTGCGCTGCAGCCGCGGGCCGCTCTGGACATCCTGGAGCCGATGCTGGCCGCGCTCGGCGCCGCGCACCGGGCCGGGTTCGTGCACCGGGACATGAAGCCGGAGAACGTGCTGATAGGGGACGACGGCCGGGTCAAGGTCGCCGACTTCGGGCTGGTCCGGGCCGTGGACACGGTGACGAACACCACCGGCACCGTGCTGGGCACGGTCTCCTACCTGGCGCCGGAGCAGGTCGAGAGCGGTAGCGCCGACCCCCGCGTGGACGTGTACGCGTGCGGCATCCTGCTGTACGAGATGCTGACCGGTGAGAAGCCGCACGACGGCGACTCCCCCGCGATCGTGCTCTACAAGCATCTGCACGACGACGTGCCGCCGCCGTCGGCCGCCGTCCCCGGTATGGCGTACGCGCTGGACGAACTGGTCGCTTCGGCGACCGCGCGCAACCCGGAGGTCCGCCCGTACGACGCGGTGGCGCTCCTCGCGCAGGTCCGCGAGGCGCGCGGCGGACTCGACGACGGGCAGCTGGACGCGGTGCCGCCGCAGGCGCTGACCTCGGAGGACCAGACCGTCCGGGGCGCCGAGAACCGTACGAGCGTCATCCCGCGCGCGCTCACGTCCCCCACTCTCGGCTTCGCTCGAGCGGGGGGACCCCCATCCCGCCCGCTGCCCGTCGACGAGCACCGCCACACCAGTCGGCTCCAGTCCCCGGCGCTGCCGCCGCGGCGCGGTGTGTCGCTGCGCGGTCCGCTGCTGCGGCGCGGACCGATGGCGATCGTCGTCGCCGTGCTGCTGGTGCTGGGCGCCGGGGCGGGCGTGTGGTACATCAACTCCGGCCAGTTCACCAAGGTCCCGCCGCTGCTGGCGAAGACCGAGAAGGAGGCCCGGGAGCGGCTGGCGGACGCCGGGCTGGGCGTCGGCCGGGTCGAGGAGGCGTACAGCGACACCGTGGAGCGGGGCACGGTGATCAGCACGGATCCGAAGGCGGGCGCCCGTATCCGCGGCAGCGACTCGGTCTCGCTCACCCTCTCCAAGGGGCCGCAGACCGTGCGGGTGCCCGATGTCGACGGCTACCGGCTGGACAAGGCGCGGTCCGTGCTGAAGGACGCGGGTCTGGAGCCGGGCATGGTCACCCAGGAGTTCAGCGAGGACGTGGCCAAGGGCTTCGTGGTCTCCACCGGGCCGGGCAAGGGCACGAAGGTCCGTGCGGGCTCGGCGGTGGCGCTCACCGTCAGCAAGGGCAGCCCGGTGGACGTCCCCGAGGTGGTCGGCCAGGACCTGGACGACGCGCGCGCCGCGCTGGAGAAGGCCGGTCTGAAGGTGAGCATCGCCGCCGAGCGGGTCACCTCCGAGCACGACGCGGGCCGGGTGGCCCTGCAGAGCCCGGAGGCCGGCCGTGAGGCCGCCGAGGGGGACGGCGTGACGCTGACGCTGTCCAAGGGACCCGAGATGGTGGCGGTCCCGGACGTGGTCGGCGACAGTGTGGACGAGGCCACCGGGAAGCTGGAGGGTGCCGGGTTCCGGGTCAAGGAGGACCGCGGGCTGCTCGGTCTGTTCGGCGACACCGTCAAGGCGCAGTCCGTGTCCGGCGGGGACACCGCGCCCAAGGGCTCGACGATCACCCTCACGATCCGCTGACGGAGGGGCTCGGCGGCTTCGGCGGCCCGGGGCATGACACCCTGGAAGGGTGAAGAGTCACCTGTCCGGCCCTGCCCGCAACCCGGTCGGCGGCCATGTCCCGGTGGCCGGCGGTCTGCATTCCGTCGGCCTGTCCTACGCCCGTGAGCTGCGCGCGGAGGCCGTGCAGGTCTTCGTCGCCAACCCGCGCGGCTGGGCGACGCCGACCGGCGACCCGAAGCAGGACGCGGCGTTCCGCGAGGCGTGTGCGGCCGGGTCGATCCCGGCGTACGTGCACGCCCCGTATCTGATCAACTTCGGGTCCCACACCGAGGCGACCGTCGAACGGTCCGTCGGGTCGCTGCGCCACTCGCTGCGGCGCGGGCGCGAGATCGGGGCGCTGGGTGTGGTGGTGCACACCGGCAGCGCGACCGGCGGACGGGAGCGGTCGGTGGCGCTGCGGCAGGTACGGGAGTACCTGCTGCCGCTGCTCGACGAGCTCACCCATGACGACGACCCGTTCCTGCTGCTGGAGTCGACGGCCGGCCAGGGCGCCTCCCTGTGCTCGCTGGTCCGGGACTTCGGTCCGTACTTCGAGGTGCTGGACGCCCATCCGAAGCTGGGTGTCTGCCTGGACACCTGCCATGTCTTCGCGGCCGGCCACGACCTGACCGGGCCGAGCGGGATGCGCCGGACACTGGATCTGCTGGTGGACACGGTCGGCGAGGGCCGGCTGAAGCTCATCCACGCCAACGACTCCATGGATGTGGTCGGCGCGCACAAGGACCGTCACGCGAACATCGGCGCAGGCCACATAGGCGAGGAACCGTTCCGCGCGCTGATGGCGCACCCGGCGACCGAGGGGGTGCCCCTGATCATCGAGACCCCCGGCGGCAAGGAGGGGCACGCGGCGGACGTGGAGCGTCTGAAGAAACTCCGGGATCAGGGTTCCCGACCCGCGGATCAGGGTTCCTGACCCGCGGATCAGGGGCCCGCGGGCCCGGCCCCGGTCAGAGTTCGGGGCCGTCCCCGGGCTCCTCCTGGTAGGAGTAGCGCTGCTCTCTCCAGGGGTCGCCGACGTTGTGATAGCCGCGCTCCTCCCAGAAGCCGCGGCGGTCGGCGGTCATGTACTCCACGCCGCGGACCCACTTCGGTCCCTTCCAGGCGTAGAGGTGGGGGAGGATCAGGCGGAGCGGGAACCCGTGCTCGGCGGTCAGCAGTTCGCCGTCCTTGTGGGTGGCGAAGAGCGCCTGCTCGGACGAGAAGTCCGCCAGCCGGAGGTTGGCGCTGTATCCGTACTCGGCCCAGGCCATCACATGGGTGACGCCGGGCGCGGGCGGGGCGAGTTCCAGGAGGGTACGGGCCGGGATCCCGCCCCATTCGGCGCCGAGCATGCTGAACTTCGTGACGCAGTGCAGGTCGGCCACGACGCTGTGGTACGGCAGGGACGTGAACTCCTCGTGGTTCCAGCAGTGCGTGCCGCCGTCGGCGGTGGCGCCGAACACCCTGAACTCCCAGCGCTCGGGCCGGAACCTGGGGACGGGCCCGTAGTGCGTGACCGGCCAGCCCTTCTGCAGCCGCTGCCCCGGCGGAAGCTCGAACCGCGCCGCTTCCTCTGCTGTGCGCTCCCCCGATTCGCGTTCCGCCGGCTGACCCATGCTTCCATCCTGACAGACCCGGTGTGACGCATCGGACCGGGGCCCCATGAAGTCGGACAATACCCATCACATACTGCCGACAAGGCTCTTACCGGGTAAGCATGTACTTACTGGACGATCTTCTCGGCCGGTGGAATCATGCGGCGCATCTGGCCCGTTCATCCGTGTGGAAGGAGCCGCTGCGATGCAGGGCGACCCCGAGGTCATCGAATTCCTCAACGAGCAGCTGACCGCCGAGCTGACCGCGATCAACCAGTACTTCCTGCACTCGAAGCTGCAGGACCACAAAGGCTGGACCAAGCTCGCCGAGTACACGCGCGCCGAGTCCTTCGACGAGATGCGGCACGCGGAGGTCCTCACCGACCGCATCCTGCTGCTCGACGGCCTGCCCAACTACCAGCGGCTCTTCCACGTCCAGGTCGGGCAGACGGTGACGGAGATGTTCCAGGCCGACCGGAAGATCGAGGTCGAGGCCATCGACCGCCTGCGCCGCGGCGTGGAGGTCATGCGCAACAAGAACGACATCACGTCCGCCAACATCTTCGAGGCGATCCTCGCCGACGAGGAGCACCACATCGACTACCTGGACACCCAGCTGGAGCTCATCGAGAAGCTGGGCGAGGCGCTGTACCTGTCGACGGTGATCGAGCAGTCGCAGCCGGACCCCTCGGGCCCGGGGACGAGCGGGTTCTCGACCCGCTAGGACGTCCGGGCGGCCTACGCGGCCTCGGGGAGCTCCGCCGTGAGGGACGGACGGCCCTGGCCGTCCGACTGCCGGCGGGGGCAGGCGCCACGCCCGAGCAGCGCTTGGATGCGTCGCACGCAGCCGCCGCAGTCGGTGCCCGCCTTGCAGGCGGAGGCGATCTGCCGGGGGGTGCAGGCCCCGGCGTCCGCATGGCTCCTCACCTGCTCCTCGGTCACTCCGAAGCAGCTGCAGACGAACACGCGGTCCACCTCCCGAAGTAGTGCTGGGTCGCGCCGTACCGACCCCTGATCGGTGAGGCAAACCTAACCTTACCTGTCGTTCGGGGGACAAAAAAGTGGGGTGGGGCACCGATCCTGTGTGATCCGTGCCCCACCCCTCGCCGTTTCGGCAGGTGAGCGGTGTTACTGGTCCCGGTACATCTCGGCGACGAGGAACGCCAGGTCCAGCGACTGGCTGCGGTTCAGCCGGGGGTCGCAGGCGGTCTCGTAGCGCTGGTGCAGATCGTCGACGAAGATCTCGTCGCCGCCGCCCACGCACTCGGTGACGTCGTCACCGGTGAGTTCCACATGGATACCGCCCGGGTGGGTGCCGAGCTCCTTGTGGACCTCGAAGAAGCCCTTCACCTCGTCGAGCACGTCGTCGAAGCGGCGGGTCTTGTGCCCGGAGGCCGCCTCGAAGGTGTTGCCGTGCATCGGGTCGGTCACCCAGGCGACGGTGGCACCGGAGGCGGTGACCTTGTCGACCAGCTCGGGCAGCTTGTCGCGGATCTTGTCCGCGCCCATCCGGACGATGAAGGTCAGCCGGCCCGGCTCGCGCTCGGGGTCGAGCCGCTCGATGTACTGCAGCGCCTCCTCGGCCGTGGTGGTCGGGCCGAGCTTGATGCCGATCGGGTTGCGGATCTTCGAGGCGAACTCGATGTGCGCGTGGTCCAGCTGCCGGGTGCGCTCACCGATCCACACCATGTGCGCGGAGACGTCGTACAGCTGTCCGGTGCGCGAGTCGACGCGGGTCAGCGCCGACTCGTAGTCCAGCAGCAGCGCCTCGTGCGAGGAGAAGAACTCGACGGTCTTGAACTCCTCCGGCTCGACCCCGCAGGCCTGCATGAAGTTCAGCGCCTGGTCGATCTCGCGGGCGAGCTGCTCGTAGCGCTGGCCGGACGGGGACGACTTCACGAAGTCCTGGTTCCAGGCGTGCACCTGGCGCAGGTCGGCGTAGCCGCCGGTGGTGAAGGCGCGCACCAGGTTCAGCGTGGAGGCCGAGGCGTTGTACATCCGCTTCAGCCGCTCGGGGTCCGGGACGCGGGCCTCTTCGGTGAAGTCGAAGCCGTTGACGGAGTCGCCGCGGTAGGTGGGCAGGGTCACGCCGTCGCGGGTCTCGGTCGACTTGGAGCGCGGCTTGGAGTACTGGCCGGCGATCCGGCCCACCTTCACGACGGGCACGGACGCGGCGTACGTCAGTACGGCGCCCATCTGGAGCAGTGTCTTGAGCTTGGCCCTGATGTGGTCGGCGGACACCGCGTCGAAGGACTCCGCGCAGTCGCCGCCCTGGAGAAGGAACGCCTCTCCCTTGGCGACGGCCGCCATCCGGGCGCGCAGCTGGTCACACTCGCCCGCGAAGACGAGCGGCGGATACGACTCGAGGTCCGCGATCACTGCGCGCAGAGCCTCGGTGTCGGGGTACTCGGGCTGCTGCGCCGCGGGCAGTTCTCGCCAGGTGTTGCCAGCACTCGGGCTGGTCTTAGCGTTCACGGTCACGCCTCAACATTACGGGGTGGGATGGCGCCTTCCGGGCCTGTGCCCAGCAAGTGAGACAGGAAAAACTCTCAGTGGACACGCGAGGGACATGCGCTAAGGTGCGTCGCATGTTCGCGCTTTCGACCCGGAACGGTTCGGTTCAGAACCCTTCCGCCCGGAACTGGTGGTGGACCGCTTCTCCGGCGGCCCACTGAATCATCGCGCGTACACACGACTCCGCGAAGGCCGCCCGAGGGGCGGCCTTCGGCGTTCGCGGGCCCCGCGGCGCCCCGGCCGGCCCTCCGTCACCGAGGGACCACGACCGATGAACCTGCTCGACCTGCTGGACGATCCCCGCCCGTTCGCCCTGCTGCGCCGCCGCACCCCCGGCCGCGACGACACCGTGGTGGAGCTGCTGCTCGGCCCCGTCAGCCCCCGTGAGCGGCTGGCCGACCTGCCCGACGAGGGGCTGGCGCTCATCCCCTTCCGGCAGATCCGGGAGCGCGGTTTCGACGTGCGCGACGACGGCACCCCGCTGCTGGCGCTGACTCCCGAGGAGCGCCACGAGATCCCGCTCACCACCGCCCTGGAACAGCTGCCCGCGCACGACGTCCGGGTGACGGACGGCGGCTTCGACGTCGACGACGACGCGTACGCGGAGATCGTCGGGCGGGTGCTGCGGGAGGAGATCGGGCGGGGCGAGGGCGCCAACTTCGTGATCCGGCGGACCTACGAGGGGGAGATCCCCGGGTTCGGGCGGGCCGACGCGCTGGCCCTGTTCCGGCGGCTGCTGGAGGGCGAGCGGGGCGCGTACTGGACGTTCGTGGTGCACACCGGGCGGGAGGCGGGAGGGCGGACGCTGGTCGGGGCCAGCCCCGAGGTGCATGTGCGGGCGTCCGGCGGGACCGTCGTGATGAACCCGATCAGCGGCACCTACCGCTACCCGGCCGGGGGACCGACCCCCGAGCACCTGCTGGACTTCCTCGCCGACGGCAAGGAGATCGAGGAGCTGTCGATGGTCGTCGACGAGGAGCTCAAGATGATGTGCGCCGTCGGCGACATGGGCGGGGTCGTGGTCGGGCCCCGGCTGAAGGAGATGGCGCATCTCGCCCACACCGAGTACGAGCTGCGCGGCCGGTCCTCGCTGGATGTGCGGGAGGTGCTGAAGGAGACCATGTTCGCCGCGACCGTCACCGGGTCGCCGGTGCAGAACGCCTGCCGGGTGATCCGGCGGTACGAGCCCGCCGGACGCGGGTACTACGCGGGGGCGCTGGCCTTGCTCGGTCGGGACGCCGGTGGGGCGCAGAGCCTCGACTCCCCCATCCTCATCCGCACCGCCGACATCGACGCGGCGGGGCGGCTGCGGGTGCCGGTCGGCGCCACGCTGGTGCGGGGCTCGGACCCGGCGGGCGAGGTCGCCGAGACCCATGCGAAGGCGGCCGGGGTGCTGGCCGCGCTGGGGGTGCGCCCGGGACGGCCGCGCGCGGAGTCCGTACGGCCCCGGCTGGCCGACGATCCGCGGGTGCGGGCGGCACTGGACGGGCGGCGGGCCTCCCTGGCCCCGTTCTGGCTGCGGATGCGGGAGCCGTCGGCCTTGCCGGCGGGGCCGGCGGCGCACGCCCTGGTCGTCGACGGGGAGGACACCTTCACGGCGATGCTCGCGCACGTGCTGCGCTCCTCGGGGCTCACGGTCACCGTCCGGCGGTACGACGAACCGGGGCTGCGGGAGACGGTGCTCGCGCACGAGGGGCCCGTGGTGCTGGGGCCCGGCCCCGGTGACCCGTCCGACACGGCCGACGCGAAGATGCGGTTCCTGCGCGGCCTGACCGCCGCGGTGATCAGGGACCACCGGCACGGCGTCCTCGGCGTCTGCCTCGGCCACGAGCTGATCGCGGCCGAGCTGGGTCTCGACACGGTCCGCAAGGAGGTGCCGTACCAGGGGGTGCAGACCGGGATCGACCTGTTCGGGCGGCCGGAGACGGTCGGCTTCTACAACAGCTTCGTCGCCCGGTGCGACGACGAGGCGGCCGCGGAACTGGCCGCGCACGGCATCGAGGTGAGCCGCGCGGCCGACGGCGAGGTGCACGCCCTGCGCGGGCCGGGCTTCGCCTCGCTCCAGTTCCATCCCGAGTCGGTGCTCACCCTGAACGGCGCGGCGCTCGTCGCGGAGCTGATGGGTCAGCTCCGCGGTACCAGGACGTTCTCCGAGCGTCGGCCCTCGGTGTAGTCGAGGACGTTGTTCACCGTGGTCTCGATGATCTGGCTGACGGCGTCCACGGTGTAGTACGCCTGGTGGGACGTCACCAGGACGTTGGGGAAGGTGACGAGGCGGGCCAGGGTGTCGTCCTCGACGGCCTCCAGGGACTTGTCGAGGAAGAACAGGCCCGCCTCCGCCTCGTACACGTCCAGTCCGACGCCGGTGAAGCGGCCCGCGCGCAGTTCGGCGACGAGGGCGGCGGTGTCGACGAGTCCGCCGCGGCTGGAGTTCACCAGGATCGCGTCGTCCCGCATCGTCCGCAGGGCGGCTCCGTCGATCAGGTGGAGGGTCTCCGGCAGCAGCGGGACGTGCAGGCTGACCAGGTCGGACTCGGCGAGCAGTTGCTCCTTGGGGACGTAGGTCATGCCGAGCTCCCGGCAGGCGGGGTTCTCGACGACGTCCCAGCCGAGCAGCCGCATGCCGAAGCCGTGCGCGATCCGGGCGAACGCCTCGCCGATCTTGCCGGTGCCGAGGACGCCGGCGGTGCGGCCGTGCATGTCGCGGCCCATCAGGCCGTCGAGGCGGAAGTCGAAGTCGCGGGTGCGGATGGAGGCACGGACGACACGGCGGTTGACCGCCATGGCGAGGGTCCAGGCGAACTCGGCGACCGAGTGGGGCGAGTAGTACGACACCCGGGCGACCGTCAGGCCGAGCCGCTCGGCCGTCTTCAGGTCGACGTTGTTGAAGCCGGTGGACCGCTGGGCGATCATCCGGGTGCCGCCGGCCGCCAGGTTCTCCAGGACCCCTGCGCCGAGGTCGCAGTTGACGCTGGTGGAGATCACCTCGTGGCCGGCCGCGATGAGGGCGGTGTCCTCGTCGAGGAAGACGTCCAGGACATGTACCTCGTGGTGGCCCTGGAAGGCCCGTTCGATCATGGGCTTCTCGTCGGACTGCACACCGAACGCGAGGATTTCCACAGGGTCCCTCCGGGGGTCGTGCCGGGCTTGGCGCCTCATGCGTGAACATGCGAGTACATGAATATGTGAAGATGCGAATATGCGGGGCTGACGAGGGGTGCGGCCGGGTCCGGACGGGTCCTACTCGTCGTCGAGGCCGCGTTCTATGGCGTAGCGGACGAGTTCCACGCGGTTGTGCAGCTGGAGCTTGCCGAGGGTGTTCTGGACGTGGTTCTGCACCGTGCGGTGGGAGATGACGAGCCGTTCGGCGATCTGCTTGTAGCTGAGGCCCTTGGCGACCAGGCGCAGCACCTCGGTCTCCCGGTCGGTCAGCCGGGGCGCCTTGGTTCCGCCGCTCTCCGGGGCGGGTGCCGGGTCGGAGGCCAGACGGCGGTACTCGCCGAGGACCAGCCCGGCCAGGCCCGGGGTGAACACCGGGTCACCGGCCGCCGTACGGCGCACCGCGTCCTGGAGTTCCTGGGTCGAGGCCGACTTCAGCAGATAGCCGGTGGCGCCCGACTTCACCGCTTCCAGGACGTCGGCGTGCTCACCGCTCGCCGAGAGCACCAGCACGCGCAGGGCGGGGTGCGCGGCGAGGACCTCCTTGCAGACCTGGACACCCGGCTTGCCGGGCAGGTTCAGGTCGAGGACGAGGACGTCGGGGGTGGCGGCCCTGGCGCGGCGCACGGCCTGGTCGCCGTCACCTGCGGTGGCGACCACCTCGAAGCCGGACTCGGACAGGTCGCGGGCGACGGCGTCGCGCCACATGGGGTGGTCGTCGACCACCATCACCTTGACCGGGCCCCGTCCGGCTTCCCGTCCGGCTGTCGTGTCCGTCATCGCTGCTCCGCCTTCCCCCGCGGGTCGTCCGCTTCCTTCGTGTCCTTGGGCACCTTCAGTTCGACCTCCGTGCCCTGGCCCGGCACCGAGATCAGTTCCGCGCTGCCGCCGAGGTCGCGCAGCCGTCCGCGGATCGACAGGGCCACCCCGAGCCGTCCCTCGCCCTCGGCCTGGGCGAGCCGGCCCTCGGCGATGCCGGGCCCGTCGTCGCGGACGGTGACGATCACCTCGTCCGGTTCGTCCTCGACCAGGATCCAGGCCCGGGCGTTCGGCCCGACGTGCTTGCGTACGTTGTCCAGGGCCGCCCCGACGGCGGCGGCGACCTCCCGTGCGGCGGACGGCGCGAGCGGCACCGGCGCCCCGGGTTCGGCGAGGTTGACCAGGGCACCGGCGTACGGGGCGAGCAGGGCACGCAGGTCGACGGGGCCGTCCCCGGTTCCGCTCTCCGGGCCGCTCCCTGCCGCACCGGCGGTGTCGCCCACGGCGCGCACGGCCTCTCGCGGGGCCCTGGGGACGGGCACCAGGCCGCCGGAGACCAGGGTGCGCAGCGCCACCTCCTGCTCGCCGGCCATCCGGCCCAGTTCGGCCGCCTCGCCGCCGATCACCGCGCCGCGCCGCTGCACCATCGCGAGCACCTGGAGCACGCCGTCGTGGATGTCCCGCGCGAGCCGCTCCCGCTCCCTCGTCGCGGCCTCGATCTCCAGGGCGCGGGCGAGGGTGCGCTCGGAGGCGCGGGCGACCTCGACGACGTAGCCGATGGCGATGGAGGCGACCCAGACGAGGATCACGTTGTGCACGGTGTCGCGGGCGGGACTGCCGCGCTCGACCAGGTTGGCGACGGCGACCAGGCTGGAGGCGAGGGCCGCCCAGCGCCAGCCGCCCTTGATCGCGAAGGCGAGCACCGAGCCGGCGGTCCAGATCGAGGGCATGGTCGGGCCGCCCGCCTGGACCCGCTCGTGGGCGTCGGCGACGGGGGTGAGCAGGATGCCGACGAGCGCGACGGTCAGGTCGGCGGTGAGGAAGGGCTTGGTGCAGCGGGCGGCGTTGGCGATCCGGGGCAGGGTGCCCAGGGTCCACACGGCCAGTACGGCGAAGTAGGCCACGGCGAGCCAGGGACGCTCGAACTCGTCGTAGGCGGTGGCGAACAGGCCGACCGCGTAGACCATGGCGAGGATCCGGTAGCCGGTGAGCGCGCGCCACAGCGGCTGCTCGACCGACATCCTCATGACGTTCCCGCCCCTGGGCATGTGTTCCCCCACTCCCGCCCCGGACCCGCTGACGGACTACTGGGGATCGGACCGTCGCTGCTCGGCGGTCTCGTCCCGCTGCGCCTTCTTCCCCGCCTTCTCCGTCTTCTCCGCTTCCTTCTCCGCCTTCTCCGCTTCCTTGTCGGCCTTGGCCGCGTCCGCGAGCTGCCGCTTCATGACGGTCGCGTAGATGTCGACGTACTCCTGGCCGGAGAGCTTCATGATTTCGTACATGACCTCGTCGGTCACCGCACGGAGCACGAAACGGTCGTGTTCCATGCCGTGGTAGCGGCTGAAGTCCAACGGCCTGCCTATGCGGATGCCCGGCCGGATCAGCTTCGGGACGATCTTCCCGGGCGGCTGGACCTTCTCCGTGTCGATCATGGCGACGGGTATCACGGGCGCGCCGGTGGCCAGCGCCACGCGCGCCAGACCGCCGGGCTTGCCCCGGTAGAGACGCCCGTCGGGCGAACGCGTGCCCTCGGGGTAGATGCCGAACAGCTCGCCGCGCTCGATGACCCCTATACCGCTCCTGACCGCCGCCTCGCCCGCGCCGCGCGCGCCGGAGCGGTCGACCGGGAGCTGGCCCACACCTTTGAAGAAGGCGGCCGTGAGCCGGCCTTTGACACCCGGGCTGGTGAAGTACTCGGCCTTGGCGATGAAGGTGACCTTGCGGTGGAGCACGGCCGGCAGGAAGAAGGAGTCGGAGAACGACAGGTGGTTGCTGGCCAGAATGGCCGGGCCGTCGGCGGGTACGTTCCCCAGGCCGTCCACCCAGGGCCTGAAGGCGAGCTTCAGCGACCCTCCGACGGTGAACTTCGTCGCGCCGTACAACAACCGAGTGCCTTCCTGTGTGTGTGGGTCAGACCATATCCCGGAGCACCGTCAATGGCTCCGACGGCCCTGGTCGGTGTCAGTGCGGTCGCGTACGGTGAAGGTCCTGCAACTCGTGTGCGGGCGCGCCCCATGACACCCGTGTCCTGACCGTCATGGCGTACAGCCCCTCTGTACGACTGCTGCACGACTCCTACGACTCTTACGACTTTCAGACCGGGAGGCCAAGGTGCCGCTCCTGACCGGAGCCGAGCCGTATCGCCATGAGGGCGGGGAGACCGCAGTCCTCCTCTGCCACGGCTTCACCGGTTCGCCGCAGTCGCTGCGTCCCTGGGCGGAGCATTTCGCCGAGCACGGCCTGACCGTCTCGCTGCCCCTGCTCCCCGGGCACGGCACCCGCTGGCAGGACCTGCGGGTGACCGGCTGGCAGGACTGGTACGCGGAGGTGGACCGCGAGGTGCGGCTGCTGCGGGACCGGTGCGCGCGGGTGTTCGTGGCCGGCCTGTCCATGGGCGGAGCGCTCGCCCTGCGGCTGGCCGCGCGGCACGGCGACGCGGTGAGCGGCGTCATGGTCGTCAACCCGGCGAACAAGGTGCACGGACTGAGCGCGCACGCGCTCCCCGTGGCCCGCCATCTGATCCCCACGACGAAGGGGATCGCGAGCGACATCGCGGACCCGTCGGTCACGGAACTGGGGTACGACCGGGTACCGCTGCACGCGGCCCACTCCCTGCGCACCTTCCTGCGGCTGCTCGACGGCGAACTGCCCCAGGTCACCCAGCCGCTGCTGCTGCTGCGCAGCCCGCAGGACCATGTGGTGCCGCCCGCGGACTCGGCCCGGATCCTCGGCCGGGTCTCCTCCCTCGACGTGACGGAGATCCTGCTGGAACAGAGCTACCACGTGGCGACGTTGGACTACGACGCGGAGCGGATCTTCCAGGAGAGCACCGCGTTCATCGGCCGGCTCGCACCCGGCTCCGTCGACGAGCCCGGTCTCGGCAAGGAAGGGACGACCACAGGTGGCTGAGCACGACTCGGACCGCGAGGACCGCGAAGGGCGTGAGGACCGGGAGGCGCGCGAGGTCGGCGGAGGCCGTGACGGCCGGGGTCCGGAGGGTCCGGAGGAACAGGCCGTCCCCTTCGACGAGGACGCCGCGTGGGCGGCGATCGTCGCCGGGTACGGGGACGAGCCGCCGGACCCGGCGGGCGCCAAGCCGTTCAAGTCGGTCGAGGATCTGGCGTTGCTGGAGCCCGAGACCAATGACGAGGGGTCGGCGCAGGCCGAGGCCCCGGCGAAGACCGGGGAGAAGCCGGCCAAGCCGCTGGGCGGTTCCATCGCCTTCGCGCCGGGTGTGGGCCCGCGCGACTACAGCGTGTCCGAGCCTTCCGAGGACGACTTCGACGACGGCGACGAGGGCCACTTCGTACCGCCGGAGCCGCCGCCGCTGCCCGAGTCCGACCTCGCCTCCAAGCTCGCCTGGCTGGGGGTGCTGGGCGGCCCGGTGCTGCTCCTGCTGGCGATCCTGCTCGGCTGGGAGATGACCTGGTGGCTGACCACGCTCTGCATCGGCGGCTTCCTGGGCGGCTTCGCCACCCTGGTGATGCGGATGCGCACCGACGACGAGGACGACGATCCCGGCCGCGGCGCGGTGGTCTGAGAGCGGGCCCCTCGCCCACGCGGTCTACGCGGCCGCCGGCACTCTGAGGGCGGCCAGCACCGGCAGGTGGTCGGTGGCCGCCCTCAGGTCGGCCCCGCTCACCCCGGGCCGGCCGAGCGGGACGCCGCAGCCCAGGACCTCGACGCCCTCCGTGGCGAACAGGGCGTCGATGCGCTGATGCGGTTCGGTGGGCGTCGAGGTGTACTCACCGCCCCAGGGCGCGGCCGCCCAGCAGTCCGTGAGGGATTCGCCCAGCCGCCGGAAGGTGCGGCCGTCCGGCCGCTCGTTGACGTCACCGCCCGCGACCGCGTGCTCCACGCCCATCCCGGCGAGCCGGTTCAGGAGCATGCCGCCCTGCTCGTACCGCTCGTCCTCCGCCAGCGACAGATGACAGCTCAGCACCCCGAGCCGGGCGCCCCCGAACCGTACGACGGCGGTGGCGAAGCCGCGCCGGTGCAGCCCCGGGGTGAGCGGCAGCAGCACGTCCTCGGTGCGCTCGACGGTCGTCCGCAGGGAGCACAGGACGGCGGGCCCGGCGGCCGTGGCACCTCCGGACAGCGTGACCAGTCCGGAGGCGGAGGCGAGCCGCGCCAGCTTCTTGCGCCACCGGAAGAACCGCGGCGCCTCCTGAAGCAGCACCAGATCGGGCGCGCAGGCGGTGATCACCCGGGCGAGCGCACCGGTGTCGTCCCGCATCGAACGGATGTTGTAGCTCAGCACCCGGACCACGGCCGAACCGTCCGGCTCGGTACGGGAGTCGGGCAGCAGCGGAGTCGTCGCCATGGGGATCAAGATACGCCGACCCCGCACGACGTGAGCGGGTCAGCGCCGCACGCGCTCGAGGAAGCCGTATCACGCGGACGCGGAGCCCGCGCACCGCGGACCGTCCTGTGCAGCCTGCGGCCGTCGTACGTACGGCGCGGAAACGGCAGCGCCCGCCGTCCCCCGAGGGGAGCGGGCGGGCGCCGTCGTGCGTGTGACGAGAGGTGGTCACATGATCGGGTCGGGCTGGCGGGCCAGGTCGGCTGCGCCCACCAGGCCGGCCTTGTTGCCGAGTTCGGCGGCGCGGACCTCGGCCACCGGGCGCCAGTTGCCGCCGACCAGCCAGCGCTTGTAGGACTTGCGGATCGGGTCGAGGACCAGCTCGCCCTCCTCGGAGAGACCGCCGCCGACGATGAACGCGGACGGGTCGAAGAGGGAGGCCAGGTCCGCGAGGCCCGCGCCGACCCAGCGGGCCAGCTCGCGGTAGGAGTCGACGGCCACCGGGTCGCCCTGGCGGGCGGCCATGGAGACATGCTTGCCCTCGATGCCCTCGGGGGTGCCGTCCCCCAGGGAGAGCAGCGTCTCCGCGTTCTCGGGGGTCGCGTTGGCGCGCTGGGTGGCGTACCGGACGAGGGCGCGGCCGGAGGCGTACTGCTCCCAGCAGCCCTGCGAACCGCAGCCGCACAGCAGGCCGTCCGGCACCATCCGGATGTGCCCGAACTCGGCGGCCACGCCGAAGTGGCCCCGGCGCAGCTTGTTGCCGATGATGACGCCACCGCCCAGACCGGTGCCGAGCGTGATGCAGATGACGTTGCGGTGGCCCTTGCCGGCACCGAACTTGTACTCGCCCCAGGCTGCGGCGTTGGCGTCGTTCTCCACCACGACGGGAAGACCCGTGCGGGCCTCGACCTTCTCCTTGAGCGGCTCGTTGCGCCAGTAGATGTTGGGGGCGAAGTACACCGTCGAGCGCTGGCGGTTGACGTATCCGGCCGCACCGATGCCCACGCCGACGATCTCGTGGCCCGCGCGTGCCCCCTCCACCGCGGAGGCGATCGCGTCCACGATGCCCTCGGGCGTACCCGGGGTCGGCACCTTGTGGACCGAGAGGATGTTGCCGTCCTCGTCGACCACGCCGGCCGCGATCTTGGTGCCGCCGATGTCGACGCCGATGGTGAGTCCCATGAATCCCTCAGTTCCGGTCGAGCCCCGCTACCGCCCACGGTACCCGAGGCACTGCCGCCGGGTTCCCGGCACCGACGGGACCGGCCACCGGCTTCGGGCCGTCAGTCCAGGTCGATGCGTTCCCCGCCGGGGCCCGGCTCGTCGCCCCGGTCCCGGCCCGGGTCGCCCTTGCCGCCCTCGTCCCGGGCCTCGTCGGGGTCCCAGGCGCGGGTGTCTCCGGTCGTCCAGCGGTGTTCCTGACCCTGGACCGCGGAGCGGTAGGCGGCGAGCAGTTCGTTGCCCGCGGCGGTGAGGTGGTCGAAGACGTCCGGGTTGCGTTCGACGACCGGTTCCACGGCCGCCTTGGCCTGCTGGACGACCTGGCGCACCATCTGCTGCGCGGCCGGCCCGGCGACCGCGCCGAACAGGGGGCCCTGGAGGCCTCCGGTGAGCTGGTCGAACTTCTCGGCGACCGCGTCGACGAGCTTGCGCAGTTCCTCGGCAGCCGAGCCGGGCGGCGGTCCGTACCGGGCGCGGCGGCGGACCTTCTCCGCCTCGAGGTCCTCGGCGCACGCCGTCGCCCAGGCGTCCGCGTCAAAGGCGGTGCGCGCCTCGTTCACAGCGCGTACGTCGTCCTCCACTGCGCGTACGTCGTCCACGGGTTCGTCCCCGGCGGCATCGGGCGGGGGGAGCTGATCGCTCATGAGGGACTCCTGACTACGGTGGGCCCCTCCGACGTTACCCGAACGGCCGTGGCGGCTTCACGGGGTGCGCGGCCACAGCTGCGGATCCGGCCGGAACCGGATGCGCAGCTCGCCCTCGCGCAGGGCCGCGCCGTCCACGGTGCAGCGGCGCAGCGCGGAGGGCAGCGGGACGGTCCGCCGGAACGGCCCGGCGGTGACGGCGAGTTCGTCGCCGCGCCGGATCAGGTCCAGTTCCTCGCGCCGGGCGCCGGGCAGGGGGATGTGCCAGACCAGTACGCCGTCGTCGGCGGTGGAGGACTCCTCGCTCGAGGGGAGCCGGGAGTGGGCGGGACCGGTGACGGGCCACTCGACCCGGGCGGGCGCCCCCTCGGCGGCCGGCATGCCGGGTACGGCGAGCGCGGCGAGATCGTCCGGGCCCCGCGGGTCGCGTCCCAGGTGGGCGACCGGGTGGACGTCGTACGTCTCGCGCCACTCGTCCAGGGTCTTGCGCTGCTGGGCGACCAGGCCGGCGAGCCGACCGTCCTCGACGTCCTCGGGCAGGAGGCGCCCGGCGACCAGCGCGTCGGTGCGCAGTCCGCGCAGGGCGAGGCCCAGGCCCGCGGCGCGTACCGCGTCGGCGCCGGCCGGTCCGGGCTCGGCGACCAGCCGTACGGCGGTGCCCCGGTCGGCGAGGACGGCCTCGACCGCGGCCAGTTCGGTGTCCCAGCGGGCGGCCGTCCCGTACAGCCACTCCGCGGGCATCGGGACCCCGGCGAGGCGGCCGAGCACCGGGCGCAGGGCGCGGGCGGCCTGGCGTTCCGGCGGGAGCAGGCGGCGCAGGCAGCGGCGGAGGTCCTCGGGGAGGGCGAGGAGGGCGAGGGCCTGCGGGGTGGGCGGGAGATCGACGACGAGCAGGTCGTACGCCTGTGACAGCGCCGCGTCCCGCAGGGCGCGCAGCACGGAGAGCTCCTCGGCACCGGGCAGCGGGCCGAGGTCCTCGGGGTCGAGCCGGGACGCGCCGAGCAGGTCGAGCACCGTGGCGGCCCGGTCCTGGAGGGCGGCCAGGTCGGCGCGGAAGTCCGTACCGGCGTCGACCCGCCGGGCGGTGAGTCCCTGCTCGACCTCGACGGGCTCGGCGCCCACGGGCGTCCCCAGTGCGGCGCCCAGCGTGTCCACCCGGTCGGTGCCCAGCACCAGGACGCGGGCGCCTGAGCGGGCGGCGGCGAGCGCGGTGGCCGCCGCGACGGTGGTACGTCCGTTGCCGCCGGGGCCCGTGATCAGGAGGGTACGCATGAGGGTGAACGGTACCCGGGACCGTGCCCGACCGGCGCCGCCGCCTCCCGGCCGGTGCTACTCCGCGGCCGGCTTCCCGCCGGAGCCGGCGGCGGGCTCCTCGCCCGTCTCCACCCGCTTCTTCAGTCCCGCCAGGGCCCGGTCGATGATGACCTTCTCGGCCTTGCGCTTGATCATGCCGAGCATCGGGATCTTGACGTCGACGGTGAGCCGGTAGGTGACCTCGGTGCCCGTGCCGGCCGGCGTCAGGAGGTAGGAGCCGTCCAGGGAGCGCAGCATCTGGGACTTCACCAGCGTCCAGGAGACCTCGTGCTCACCGGTCCAGGTGTACGCGAGGGTCTGGTCGTCCTTGATCGCGCCGGCGTCCATGACGAGGCGCACCTGCTCGGCCCGGCCCCGGTCGTCGGAGGAGAGGACCTCGGCCTCCTTCACCTCACCGGTCCAGTCCGGGTAGCGGGCGAAGTCGGCGATCACCTCCATGACATCGGCCGGTGCCGCCTCGATCGTGATGCTCGAGCTGGTGTGTTCCGCCATCGCCGTGGCTCCTCCAGGTGCGGGCCGGTAGTTCGGATCGCCGTGCGCGGCCCCCGCGCACGCACGTGCAGCGGAAGGCTATCGCGCACCCGGCCGGCGCCCCTCATCCGACCGCGACTCATCCGACCGCGACTCATCCGACCGCGACTCGTCCGGACGCGACTCGTCCGGCCGCGACTCGTCGGAGGTCCTCACCACTCGAGGGCCCAGGGCCGGCCGCCGGCCGCGAAGTGCCCCACGTTCACACATTCGGTGGCCCCGATCCGCATGCGCCGGACCAGCGGCTGGTGCACATGGCCGAACAGCGCGTACCGCGGCCTGGTGCGGTGGATGGCGTCCAGCAGGGCCCGGCTGCCGCGCTCGAAACGGCGTGCGACGGTGTCGTACACCAGCTCCAGGACCTCCGGCGGGATGTGCGTGCACAGCACGTCGACCTCGCCGACGGCCTCGATCTTCGCCGCGTACTCCTCGTCGCCGATCTCGTACGGCGTTCTCATGGGCGTACGCAGTCCGCCGCCGACGAAGCCGAAGGTCCGGCCGCCGATCTCCACCCGTCCGCCGTCGAGGACGGTGGTGCCGGGGCCCGCGTACTCCTGCCACAGGGCCGGTATGTCGACATTGCCGTAGGTGGCGTACGTGGGTGCGGGGAAGGCGGCGAACAGTTCGGCGTACTGCTTGCGCACCGCCGTCTCGATCGCCCCGGCGCGGTCCTCGCCGATGCCCGCCCACAGCCGGGACTGGAACGCGCGCGCCTCCTCGAAGCGGCGGGCGGTGCGCAGTTCCACGATCCGGTCGGCGTTCTCCACGCCGAACAGGTCGGGGAAGATGCCGCGGGAGTGGTCGGCGTAGTCGAGGAAGAGCACCAGGTCGCCCAGGCAGATCAGGGCGTCCGCGCCGTCGCCGGCGCGGGCCAGGTCACGGGCGTTGCCGTGCACGTCGCTGACCACATGGACGCGCGTGCGCCGGTCCCCGTCTGGTGTGGAAGCCATGGCGATCAAGGGTAGGCGTGTCCGTCCCGCGTGAACAGTGGTGCGCGGACCTGCGGTAACTGGCTCGGCGGGGAAGCAGTGGAATAGTGTGCGCGATGGAGCACCCAGCTGTGTGACGCAGCGAACATCTCACCGGGACCCCCTGTCGTAGCATCCATACCGGCGGGTAACGTCCGGGCCGTCCACTCGTGCTCGGGTTTTCAACAGCTGAATCCTCGAGCACTCGACCGAGCCTTGGACCGCACCGCCGCCGCAGCGCACAACGTCGTGGCGCCGGCGCCCTAAGAGGAGCAGCAGTCTTGCGCGAGTTCAGCCTTCCCGCTTTGTACGAGGTCCCCGCGGACGGCAATCTGACCGACATCGTCCGCAGAAACGCCGCGCAGCATCCCGATGTCGCCGTCATCGCCCGCAAGGTCGGCGGCGTGTGGCAGGACGTGACGGCGACCGCCTTCCTCGACGAGGTGCGGGCTGCCGCCAAGGGGCTCATCGCCTCCGGTGTCCGGCCCGGCGACCGGGTGGGGCTGATGTCCCGCACCCGCTACGAGTGGACCCTGCTGGACTTCGCGATCTGGAGCGCCGGCGCGGTCACCGTGCCGGTGTACGAGACCAGTTCACCGGAGCAGGTGGCCTGGATCCTCAGCGACTCCGGCGCCACCGCCTGTGTGGTGGAGAGCGACGGCCACGCGGCCATGGTGGAGTCGCTGCGCGACCGGCTGCCCGCGCTGAAGCACGTGTGGCGGATCGAGGGCGGCGCTCTCGCCGACGGCGCACTCGCCGGCGGTGCGATCGCTGAGCTGGGACGGCTCGGCCGGGACGTCACCGACGAGACGGTCGAGGAGCGCAGCTCCGTGGCCAGGGCCGACGACCCGGCGACCATCGTCTACACCTCCGGCACCACCGGCCGCCCCAAGGGCTGTGTGCTCACCCACCGCAGCTTCTTCGCCGAGTGCGGCAACATCGTGGAGCGGCTGCGCCCGCTGTTCCGCACCGGTGAGTGCTCGGTGCTGCTCTTCCTCCCGCTCGCGCACGTCTTCGGCCGGCTGGTGCAGATCGCGCCGATGATGGCGCCGATCAAGCTGGGCTGCGTCCCGGACATCAAGCAGCTCACCGACGAACTGGCCGCGTTCCGGCCGACGCTGATCCTGGGTGTGCCGCGGGTCTTCGAGAAGGTCTACAACTCGGCGCGGGCCAAGGCGCAGGCCGACGGCAAGGGCCGGATCTTCGACCAGGCGGCGGACACCGCCATCGCGTACAGCAAGGCGCTGGACACGCCGTCGGGCCCGTCCCTCGGTCTGCGGCTCAAGCACAAGGTCTTCGACCGGCTCGTGTACGGCAAGCTGCGCGCGGTGCTCGGCGGACGCGGCGAGGCCGCCATCTCCGGCGGCGCGCCGCTGGGCGAGCGCCTCGGCCACTTCTTCCGCGGCATCGGCTTCACGGTGCTGGAGGGGTACGGGCTCACCGAGTCCTGTGCGGCCACCACGTTCAACCCCTGGGACCGGCCGAAGATCGGCACGGTCGGACAGCCGCTGCCCGGCTCGGTGGTCCGGATAGCCGACGACGGCGAGGTGCTGCTGCACGGCGAGCACCTGTTCAAGGAGTACTGGAACAATCCGGGCGCGACGGAGGAGGCGCTGGCCGACGGCTGGTTCCACACCGGCGACATCGGCACCCTCGACGAGGACGGGTACCTGAGCATCACCGGGCGCAAGAAGGAGATCCTGGTGACCGCAGGCGGCAAGAACGTGGCGCCGGCCGTGATCGAGGACCGTATCCGCGCGCACGCGCTGGTCGCGGAGTGCATGGTGGTCGGCGACGGGCGGCCGTTCGTGGGCGCGCTGGTCACCGTCGACGAGGAGTTCCTGGTCCGCTGGGCGGCGGAGCACGGCAAGCCGGAGGGGGTCACGGCGGCGGCGCTGAGCGAGGACCCCGATCTGATCGCCGCGATCCAGACGGCGATCGACGACGGGAACGCGGCGGTCTCCAAGGCGGAGTCGGTGCGGAAGTTCCGGGTGCTGCCGGCTCAGTTCACGGAGGAGTCGGGGCACTTGACTCCGTCGTTGAAGCTGAAGCGGAACGTGGTGGCGAAGGACTACGCGCACGAGATCGAGGCGCTCTACACGAAGTAGGGCGTCCGTCCTGGCCGGGAACGCTGTTCTTCGCCCCCGCCGCCCCTTCTCTTCCCCGGGGGCTCTGCCCCGGCCCCCCGCTCCTCAGACGCCGGAGGGGCCGAGTCGGGTTCAGAGCAGGGTTTTCAGTTGGTCCGCCAGCAGGTCCCAGCGCCATTTCTCCTCGACCCAGGCCCGGCCCCGCTCGCCCATCCTGCGGCGGAGTCCGGGGTCGGCGAGGAGGGTGATGATGCGGTCGGCGGACTCGGCGGGGGTGTCGCCCCGGACGACCCAGCCGGTCTCGCCGTCGAGGACCGCGTCGGGGGCGCCGCCCGAGTCGCCGGCGACGACGGGCAGACCGGTCGCGGAGGCCTCCAGGTAGACGATGCCGAGCCCCTCCACGTCCAGTCCGCCGCGCCGGGTGCGGCAGGGCATCGCGAAGACGTCCCCGGCGCCGTAGTGGGCGGGCAGTTCGGACCAGGGCACGGCGCCGGTGAAGCGGACGGAGCCGGCCACCCCGGTGTCCTGGGCGAGCCGGCGCAGGTCCTTCTCGTAGGGCCCGCCGCCGACGATCAGCAGCACGGCGTCCGGCTCGGCGGCCAGGATCGCGGGCATGGCGCGGATCAGTGTGTCCTGCCCCTTGCGCGGCACCAGCCGGGAGACGCAGACGACCACCGGGCGGTCGGTCAGGCCGAGCCGGGCCCGGACTTCGTCGCCGCCGGAGCCGGGGTGGAAGGTCTTCTCGTCGACCCCGGGCGGCAGTCGCACCATCCGCGAGGCCGCCCCGGGCGTGAGCGCGCCGGCGATCCGCGAGCGCGTGTACTCGCCGAGGTAGGTGATCGTGTCCGTGGACTCGCCGATCCGGCGCAGCAGTTGCCGGGCGGCGGGGAGCTGGGCCCAGCCCGCCTCGTGGCCGTGGGTGGTGGCCACGATCCGCTCGGCGCCCGCCCGGCGCAGCGCCGGTGCCATCAGCCCGAGCGGCGCCGCCGCCCCGAACCACACCGAGGTGCACCCGTGTTCGCGCAGCAGGGCGACGGCCCGCCGGGTCGCCTGCGGGGTCGGCAGCAGCATCGGCGTACGGGCGCGTACGACGGTGAAGGGCTGCTCGGCGTCGAAGGCGGCCGTCGCCAGGGCGCCCTCCCGGGTGCGCTTCCAGGTGGAGGCGTGGACGACGAGGCGCTCGGGGTCGAGCCGCAGCGCCATGTTGTGCAGGAACGCCTGGATGCCGCCGGGCCGGGGCGGGAAGTCGTTGGTCACGATCAGGGTCTTGTGCATCGTCGCCGACCCTACCGAACCGCCGGCACCCGGTACCGAACCGGCCGGGGGCCGGAGACCGGGGGGCCGGAGACCGGGGGGCCGGGGGCCGGGGGCCGGGGGCCGGGCGGCTCCGGGTTCCGGCGGGCCGCTGTGGCACGCACACCGGGGTCCGCGACATCATGGCCCCCCAGGACCGCACACCGACGGGCAGGAATCACGTGGACACGATGGGCTCGCGCGGGTCCCCGGCTCGGCTGCTCGCGCTCTGGGGGCTGACGAGGACCGTCCTGCTGCTGTGGGTCCTGAAGGTGGTCGTCTTCCCCGGCCCGGACGTCACCAGCGACGTGTCCGGGATCTACCGGGGCTGGTACGAGGTCCTGCGCACCGGAACGTTCCCGCTGGACGACGTGACCTGGCAGTACCCGCCCGCGGCGGCGCTGGCGATCCTCTCCCCCGGCTTACTGCCGTTTTTGGAGTACGCCACGGCGTTCTTCGTCCTGGTGCTCCTCGCCGACCTGGCCACCCTGGCACTGCTGCTGTACGCGGGCGGCCGGCCGGGTCTGAGCCGTCGCGGCGCCTGGGTGTGGGTGGCGGGCGTGCCGCTGCTCGGGCCGACGGTGTACGCCCGCTACGACGTGATGGTGACCGCGGTGGCGGTGGCCGCGCTGCTGGCCGGCGCCCGGCGTCCCCGGCTGCTGGGGGTGCTGGCGGCCTTCGGCGCGTTGCTGAAGGTGTGGCCGGCGATGCTGCTGCTCGGTGTCCGCCGGCGTTCCGCGTGGGTGTCGGCGGCGGTGACCGGTGTCGCGGTGGCGGGCGCGTTCGCGGTGTCCATGCCGGGCGCGTTCGCCTTCCTGGACTTTCAGCGCGACCGGGGCACGGAGGTGGAGTCGCTGGGCGCGCTGGTCTTCCATGTCGCCCGGCACTACGGCTGGGACGGCCGGGTGCTGCTCAACTACGGCTCGGTGGAGTTCCTCGGCCCGTACGTGACCTGGGTGAGCACGGGCGCCATGGTGCTGACCGGGGCGGCCCTGGCCTGGCTGGTGCTGTGGCGGCTGCTGGCCACCCGCTTCGAGCCGCACACCCTCGCCGACGCCGCGTTCGTGGCCGTGCTGATGTTCACCACCACCAGCCGGGTGATCAGCCCGCAGTACATGGTGTGGCTGGTCGGGCTCGCCGCGGTCTGCCTGTGCCACCGCGGGAGCCGGATGCGGCTGCCGGTGGCCCTGGTGCTGGTCGCGTCGTTCGTGACGGTGCTGGAGTTCCCGCTGTGGTTCGCGCACGTCGTGGCCAGTGACCCGCTCGGCATCGCCCTGCTGTTCCTCCGCAACGGCCTGCTGGTGGCCGCCACCCTCCTCGCCGCCCGCACCCTGTGGCGCGCGACGGTCCCCCGGTCGCTCCCGCCCGCGGACCTCGCAGACCACCCCCGAAGCCCCACGAAAGCACCGGTCTCCTCCTGACCGTTCCCTCCCGACGGCTCCCCTCCCGACGGCTCTCCTCCCGACTCCGGCCCGGTCTCCCGGTGCGGCGAACGCCCCGGCCGGGTCACCTGACCGACCCCTCCCGACGGGTCTCCCCCTGACCGGTGCCCCACGGCGGGTCCCCTCCCGACCGGCCCCTCCCGACCGATCTCTTCCCGACCGGTCTCCTCCCGACTCCGGTGCAGTCTCCCGGTGCGGCGAACGCCCCGGCCGGGTCAGTGGAGTTGCTCGCGCAGGTAGTCCTGCCAGGCGACGGTGAAGGCCTCCGGTGTGGTGCCGAGGACCCGGTGCATCGCGTCCTCGACCGCGCCGTCCCGCCGCGCGTGCGCGCCCACGGCACGGTAGAACGCGCCGAGGCGTTCCTCGCCCCAGCGCTCCGCGATGAGGCGGCAGGCCATCCAGCCGCTCTCGTAGGCGCGGGCGAGGCCGTCGGTGTCGCCGGAGAAGCCGAAGTCGCCGTCGTCCGGCAGCCCGGAGGGGACCTCCCCGTACCTCACCGCACGGGCGAGTTCCGGTGCCGCGTCGGCCGGGAGGCGGTCGCCGTCCCGGTAGCCGACCCAGTCGGCGAAGCCCTCGGACAGCCACAGCGGGGTCGAGGCGGTGGTGTGGGCGCGGGTGGCGACGTGGGCGGTCTCGTGGGTGACCACGACCTGCCGGCCCGAGTCGCCGAGCACTCCGAAGGCGTCCGGGTTGACGATGACCCGGTCCGCGGGTGACGTGGCGCCGGCGCCGGTCTCGCCGGTGGTGACGGCCGCGATCCCCCGGTAGGAGGAGGCGGGCGAACCCAGCAGCCCCGCCATCTCCTCCAGGGAGCCCGGGACCAGGACCACGACGCGCCGCTCCCAGCGCGGGCCCCACGCGTCCGACACCGACGGCACCGCGCGGTCGGCCAGTTCGGCGTAGTCGCGCAGTTTCCCGTCGGGCTGCCCCACACCGAGCACCAGGCTCCGTTCCCCGTGCACGGCACGCACCGCGCCCTGGTCCCAGAGCTGCCGGCCGGTCTTCCCGGCGGGCCGGTCGGAGTCGACGGACCACCGGCCGTCGTCGTGCCGGGTCAGGCGCAGGGTGCGGGCGGTGGTGACCGGGGCCCGGTCGTAGCCCGCGACGCGGTAGCCGAGGTCGGCGTCGACGGTGGCGCTGTCCCCCGTGCGGCGCACCGCGGTCACGCGGTAGGTCCAGTCGGCCAGCGGCACCTCACGCAGGCTGTCGTACCCGGCCCGGGTGCCGGTACGGGCGTAGGCGGCGGCGTCGTGGCCGAGGACGGCCCCGGCCCGCCGGTCGAGCAGTGCCTGCACCTCGGCGTGGGCGCCGTCGACGGCCGGCCGGCCTCCGCAGCCGACCAGGGAGACGAGCAGCAGACACAGCGCCGTCACCGGCGCACCCGACACCCGCCTTCGACCAGCCACCCTTGTGAGGGTACGGGCGCCGGGCAGCTCCGGTCAGACCCTGGTGACGGACGAGACCGGCATCATCCCGACCGGGTCGTAGCGCACGGGGGCACCGGGGTAGGGCGCGTGGATCACCTGACCGTTGCCCGCGTACATCCCGACATGGCTGGCGTCGGACCGGTAGAGCACCAGGTCGCCGGGCCGGGCCTGGGAGAGCGGAACCTGCCGGCCGGCGTGCCGCTGGGCCTGCGAGGTGCGGGGCAGGGCCACCCCGGCCTGCGCGTACGACCATTGCATCAGACCGGAGCAGTCGAAGCCGGAGGGCCCGTTGGCGCCCCAGACGTAGGGCGAGCCGAGGGCGGAGTGGGCGGCGGCCACCGCGGCGGCCGCGCGGCCGGAGGCAGCCGCGGCGCCGACCGGGCCGGGCAGTCCCAAGAGGCCGGATCCGCCGGATCGGGCAGCCCGCTCGTAGGCGGCGCGTTCGGCCTCGGGGAGCGCGTCGAGCAGCCGCCGGGCCTCGGCGAGTTTGCGCTTCACGGTCTTCTTGTGGGCGGCGGCCGCCCTGCGGCTCCGCTCCAGTTCTTTCAGCTTGTCGGACGCCTTCGCGCGGTTCTGGTCCAGGGAGCGCCCGGCCTTCTGGAGTTCCTTCAGCCGTCCGGCCTGGCGGGCGGTGAGCCGGTCGAGCACCGAGGCCCGCTCGAGGTAGTCCTCCGGGTCGTCGGAGAGGAGCAGGGTGAGGGAGGGGTCGAGCCCGCCGGAGCGGTACTGCGCGCCGGCCAGCGAACCGAGCGCTTCCCGCAGGGTGTTGACACGCTCCTGCTGCCGGGCGATCTCGTCCTGGACGGTGTTGATCCGCCCCCGCAGGGTGCCCGCGCGGGAGTCGGCCCGGTGGTACGCCTCGGTCGCCCGCTCGGCCTCCTCGTAGAGGCGGTCCACGTCGGCCGTCGGATCGTCGTGCGGGACGGCCGTCGCCGGTACGGTGCCCAGGGCGGCTGCCGCCGCGGACAGGAGACCTACGGCGACGGTGGTGCCCCGGTCGAGACCGGGGGAGGGTGCAAGGCGTCGATGGGACCCCACGGGGACCGCGCTCCTTCCGCTGGCGGACAGGGAAACGCGGCAGACAGTAACCCCGGTGCGGGCGGCCGACCAATGACCCGGGTGACCACGCACAGTGACGCCCCGCCTCTGACCGCAGGTCACAGGCGGGGCGTGGAGTCGGACGGCGGGGCCGCGATTCCCCCGAACGGAGGCACGCGCCCCTGCCGCGGCCGACAGGAGTGACGAGGCGTCTTGGGCCGCTCCTAGACGCGGACGCCGAACATGAACGGGCCGCCGATGGTGTTCATCGACTCGTAGCGGACGACGGTGCCGCTGCGCGGGGCGTGGATGATCTGGCCGTTGCCCGCGTAAAGACCCACGTGGTGCAGGTCGTTGAAGAAGAAGACCAGGTCGCCGACCTGGAGCTGGCTGGCCGAGTAGATCCTGGTGCCCGCGCCGGTCTGCGACTCGGAGGTGCGCGGGAGGCCGACGCCGGCCTGGGCGTACGCCCAGGAGGTGAGGCCCGAGCAGTCGAAGGAGGACGGGCCGGTGGCGCCGTAGACGTAAGGGGTGCCGAGCTTGCTCTGGGCGGCGGCGAAAGCGGCGCCGGCGCGGCCGGAGCCGTTGGAGACCGGGGCGGAGCTGCCGGTGCCGGCGGCGGTGCCCGCGTCGGAACCGGAACCGGAACCCGAACCGGAAGCCTTGAGGACCTCCCGCTCGCTGGCGCGGGTGGCGCGGGCCTCCTCCTCGGCGAGCTGTGCCTTCTCCTCCGCGGTCAGGCTGTTGAGCAGCTTCTGCGCGGCGCCCAGCTTGCCCTGGACTTCCTTCTTCTTCTTGCCCAGTTCGGTGCGGGTGGAGTCGAGGTCCTTGAGCTTGCCGGAGGCCTCGGAGCGCTGCTGGGCGAGCTCGCGCTGCTTCTCCTGGATCTTCTTCAGCGCGTCGACCTGCTGGGTGCTGAGCTGGTCGAGGGTGGACGCCTTGTCGAGGTAGTCGTCCGGGTCGGCGGAGAGGAAGAGCTGGAGCGCGGGGTCGATGCCGCCGCTGCGGTACTGGGCGCTGGCCATCGAACCGAGGCCGTCGCGCAGCTCGTTGAGCTCCTGCTGGCCCTTGGCGACGTTGTCCTGGATGGTGGAGATCTCCTTCTGGAGCTTCTCCTGCTTCTCCTTGGCCCCGTTGTACTTCTCGGTGGCCTGCTCCGCCTGCTGGTAGAGCTTGTCGACCTTGGCCTTCACCTCGCCCTTGCTCGGATTTTCGCTGGGAGCCGCGTTGGCGGCCTGCGAACTCAGGACGACGGCAGCTGCGGCAGCGGTGGTGAGCACAGTGACACGTGCCCGGTTCGGCTGCTTGGGACGACGGTGGGACGCCACGGAGGCGAGCTCCTTCTTCCTCCAGCCGCCTACCGACACGCCGGTGGGCGGGACCTCCGCCGTCGCCACCCCATGTGAACGATCACCCGAGCGGAGGTTCGAGGCCTGACCCTAGTGATTCTCTTGTGATCAGTTCAAATCCTCGGGCACGAAATCTATGTCACAGTACGTTTCTTTGCCTTCAACTCACGTGCGGTGATATCGGCCTGACGCTACGTTGCGTGAATACCGAGCCAATTCGGTCAATCGGCAGGTACGTTGCGGTTGGGGCTTACGTTCCGGATGGGACGTACCGCGCCTCCGTCGCCACCGGGCCCGCGCCCTGTGCCCTACGCCCGGGAGAAGCGCTTCAGCAGGACCGCCGACGCGACCGGGCGGGCGCCCGCGCGGGCGACTCCGTCGGCGACCTCGCGGTCGGTGGAGACGACGATGACCGGCCGCCCCGGCGGCTCGGCCCGGACCAGCTGGCGGATCAGCTCGTCCGCGGTGACGCCGGGCTTGGAGAACAGCACCCGCACCCCGCGCGGCGGCGCCAGCAGGACGGGAGCGGCCAGTTCGGCCCCGTCGAAGACGCAGGTCACCTCGGCGCCGGTCTGGGCGGCGAGCTGGGCGAGCTGGCCGAGCACCCGCAGGCGC
This sequence comes from Streptomyces sp. GDS52, assembly GCF_052246875.1. Lineage (NCBI taxonomy): Bacteria > Bacillati > Actinomycetota > Actinomycetes > Kitasatosporales > Streptomycetaceae > Streptomyces > Streptomyces sp. GDS52. Next base: position 5,462,144 of record NZ_CM125966.1, on the reverse strand, counting down.
TGCTTCTCCAGCGGCATCTGGGGATAGCCGGTCTTGGTGACGTTGTAGCCGTCGACGACGAGATGCGCCTGTGGCAGCGCCAGCAGCTGGTCGAGGACGGCCGGGTCGTCCTCGGACAGCGCCCGGGCCGCGATGTCCTTGGGGGACATGCGCCCCGGCTCGACGGCGTCCACGGTCTCGGCGGGCCGGACGGACACGGGGGGCAGCGCGAGCTCGCGCCGGAGCCCCTGCGCGGCGTCCAGCACGGTGTCCAGGAGCAGCCGCACCCGCATGTCCTCGACGCTGCGGCCCTCCCGGGCGGCCCGGCGGGCGGCCTCCAGGGCGGCCTCCGACTCGCCGAGGCGCGCCTTGAGCCGCCGGCTCTCGCTCTCGGTGGCGGACACCTGTGCCTGCCCGTCGGCGCGGACGGCGTCCAGCTCCCCCTGCAGTTTGCGCAGCGCGGCCGCGCCGCGCTTGACGTCACTGAGCGCGGACCGCAGCTTGCGGTGCAGGGAGTCCGCTTCTTTCCTGGCCGAGTCCAGGTCTCCGCGCAGCCGCTCGGTCTCGGACCTGGCGTGCTCACGGGCCCGGGCGAGTTCGGCGCGCAGCCGCTCCACCTCGGCCCGGTTCTCCTCGTCGGCGCGCTCGGCGTCGGCCCGCTGGGCCTCCTCGCCCGCGGCGGTCACCAGCTTCACCCAGCCGGGCGGCCGCATGACATAGGCCGCGGCCGCCACGTCCAGCGGGTCGGCGGCCGGGGGCGGGGAGCCCGCCTCGAGGGCGCCGGACAGTTCCGGCTGGGCCTCTTTCAGCCGCTCCGCGATGCGCTGGCGGAACAGTGGTTCGCTCTCCAGCGCGGCGGCCATGGCGTTGCCGGCGAACTTGGCGCGCCGGCTCGGGGTGAACCGGGCGTACTGCCTGAGCTGGGCGGGCAGCTCGGTGACCGTCAGTCCGCCGAAGCCGTCGGAGACGATCTGGACGACCCGGCGGCGCACGCCGTCGGGCAGCGGACGGTCGAGTACCTCAGCGGCACCGTCCTCCGGCTCCCCGCCCGCGGTCTCCACCATCCGTCACACCCCAATGCCTGTGCGCGACCCCGCGTACGGGGTCTTCCGAGCGGGGCCCGCTCCACTCAGGAGCCGGCACCCGGCCTGTCGACGAGTTCCACCTGGTCCACGGCGTTGCACCAGCGGCACCGCACCGACTCGATCGTCTCACCGAGGACCTCGCGCTCCTCGATCTTCGGCTCCCCCGCCAGGTCGAGGTGGACGTACTCGACGACCTTGGACGAGCGGGTCACGTCGAACCGGGTGAGGTTGCCGCAGAGGGTGCAGCGCCACCGCGTCGAGGCAGTCGGCTGAGGGACCGTCATCGTGGCTCTTCGCCTTTCTTCCAGTGTCCGTGACGCGCCGGGCACCCCGGCGCGTGTGGCACGTAACCCTACGGCCTGGCGGGTCCTCGCCGCCCGCCCGTCCACGGCGGCGAGGCGGTCTGCACGGTTGCGTCCCCTTACGTCATGCTCTGTGTCCATGATCCGTGACTGGGGGACATCGGCCGCCAGAGCGCTGAGGCGCCCGTCGGCACCGGTGACCCACTCCCTCATCGTCCTGTGCTGCGCGGTCTTCCTCATGGGCCCGGCCTCGGGGCTCGATCCGGGGTACGGGTCCGGGGAGGAGCTGCCGGCCGCGCAGCGGAGCTACTTCCGTCACTGGGGCGTGATCCCCGCAGAACTGTTCGAAGGCTCCCCGGGTGCCGCTCTCACCCCCGTCACGGCCCTGTTCGTCCACGGCGGCTGGGTGCATCTGCTCGGCAACATGCTCTTCCTCCACGTCTTCGGGACGATGGCCGAGGCGCGGATGGGCCGCCTGCAGTTCCTCCTGTTCTACGTCGGCTGCGGCTACCTGGCCCTGCTCGGGTACGCCGCCGTCCACCTGGACTCCGAGCAGTCCGTGGTGGGGGCCTCGGGAGCGATCTCGGCGGTCCTCGGCGCGTTTCTCTTCCTGTTCCCCCGGGCACGGGTGACCAGTCTGCTGCCGTTCCTGTTCTTCCTGCCGGTGCGCTTCCCGGCGTGGGTCGTGCTGCCTTTCTGGGCGGTGCTGCAGTGGCTGGCGGCGCTGCCCGCCTCCGACGGCCCCGGGGTGGCGTATCTGGCGCACCTGGTGGGCTTCGGGCTGGGCTTCTGCTGCGCGTGGGCGCGTTTCCAGGGGGCGACTACAGTGAGAGCCGCCCCAGCTCCGGCCCCCGAGGGAGAGAACCAGCCGTGATCACCGCGATCGTCCTCATCAAGACCAGCGTGGACCGGATCCCCGAGATCGCGGAGCAGATCGCCGCGCTGGACAGCGTCAGCGAGGTCTTCTCCGTCACCGGCACCTACGACCTGATCGCCATGGTGCGGGTCAAGCAGCACGAGGACCTGGCGGAGGTCATCCCGGGCCGGATCAGCAAGATCCCGGGCGTGGAGGGGACCGACACGCACGTGGCGTTCCGCGCGTACTCGCAGCACGACCTGGAGGCCGCGTTCGCGATCGGCCTGGACAGCTGAGACGGCCACCGCGGCCGGATGAGCCGGAGGCGAAGAACTCTTCATCTCCGGCTCATCCGCGCGGTCCGGGCGGGTGCGCGGCATCGGGTCCGTGCTCCTCACCCGCCGGACGGCGGCCCCGGCCGCCGTCGTGCTGATCCCGGCGGGTGTCGCCGCGACCGGTTTCGCACTCTCCGACAGCCCGGCCGGCCCGGTCCCGCCTCCGCCGCCCTCCGGCCCGCGGCCCCGGGCGGCCCGGCTCAGGCGGACGTGTCCGGCACGCAGCGGCCGTCGACCGTGCGGTAGCTCCACCGGGCGCCGTCCCGCACTGGTTCCCCGACGGCGCGGACGAAGCGCTCCACCTGTTCGTCCGGGGTGCCCGCCCCGAAGCTGACCCGGATCGCGTCGAAGGGCCTCTCGCCGGACGCCGCCCCGGGGCACCGCACTCGCCCGGGGTCCGCGGGGCGCCGCCGAGCAGGGCACGCGGCAGCGGGTGGGCGCGGAACAGCCCGTCCCGCACGCCGATGCCGTACTCGGCGGACAGGGCCCGCGGCGGAGCGGGAGCTGTGCCGGCCGACGACGAGGGAGAGCACGCCGACGCGCGGCGCGGCGTCCCCGGACAGGGACAGGAACCGCACCTCGGGCACGTCGGCCGGCCCGTCCCGGACCGTGCGGATCAGCCGCTCCCCGCGGGCGTCCGGCGCGTCGGCCCACCCCGGCCTCGCCGAGCGGGCCCGCCTCGTACCGGGCCGTGCCGTCGTGCCACCGGACGTCCGTCGAATCCGTCCTCCCAGGGCCCGGGCCTGTGGGGCTCACGGTCGACGAGGGCCGGCTTCCAGGGGCCGTACGGCCTGCTCCGGGCTGTCCGGGGCGTCGAGGAGGGGGACGCGGGAACCGCCGTCGCGGCGGCCGGGCGGGGCCGGCCGCCGCGGTTCACGCGTTGCTGGCCGCCACCCAGTGCTCCAGGACCCGCTTGGCGGCTCCCGAGTCGATGGACTCGGCGGCCTCGGCCATCTTCGCCCGGATCTGCTCCTCCAGGGTCCCGGTGCCCGGCTTCAGCGCCACCAGCGCCGCCGCCGAGTTCAGCAGCACCGCGTCCCGCACCGGGCCCCGCTCGCCGTCCAGCAGCCGCCGGGCGACCTCGGCGTTGTACGAGGCGTCGGCGCCGCGCAGCGCCTCCAGCGGCACGGGCTCGATGCCGACGTCCCGCGGGTCGAAGTGCTCCTCGGTCACCTTGCCGTCCCGGACCACCCACACCCGCGAGGTGCCGGTGGTCGTCAGCTCGTCGAGGCCGTCGTCACCGCGGAACACCAGCGAAGAGTGGCCGCGGTCGGCGAACACACCGGCCATGATCGGCGCCATCCTCGGGTCGGCGACCCCGACGGCCTGGGCCCGGACCCGGGCCGGGTTGGCCAGCGGGCCCAGGAAGTTGAACACCGTACGGATGCCCAGCTGTCCTCGCGCGGCGGCCACATGGCGCAGCGCCGGGTGGAACTTCACCGCGAAGCAGAAGGTGATCCCGGCCTCCTCCGCGACCTCGGCGACCCGCTGCGGGGTCAGCTCCAGGTTGACGCCGAGCTTCTCCAGGACGTCGGAGGCGCCGGATGCGGAGGAGGCGGCCCGGCTCCCGTGCTTGACGACCTTCGCGCCGGTGCCCGCGATGACGATCGAGGACATCGTGGAGATGTTCACCGTCTTGGCGCCGTCGCCGCCGGTGCCGACGATGTCGACGGTCTCCCCCGGCACCTCGATCGCGACGGCGTGCTCGTACATCGCCCGGACGCAGCCGACGATCTCGTCGACCGTCTCGCCCTTGGCCCGCAGGGACACGGCGAACCCGGCGATCTGCGCGTCGGTGGCCTCACCGCGCATGATCAGGTCCATCGCCCAGGCGGTGTCGTCGGCGGACAGGTCGTGTCCGTCCAGCAGTCCGTTCAGCAGGACGGGCCAGGAGCGGTCCGCCGCGGTACTGCCTCCTGCGGGGGTCACAGCGCTCATCTGCCGCTCCTGGGTCATAGACAGGGGTAAAGGGGGTTTCGCCCCCACCTTATCCAGCCCGGAGCACGGCGAAGGGCCCCCGTCCGGTCTGCGGACGGGGGCCCTTCGCCGTCGTGTGGCGACGTGGGTGTCGTACGGGTCTCAGGTGATCAGTGGTGGCCGTGGCCGCTCGTGATCTCCTTGTACTCCTCGACGGTCGGCTTCGTGATCTGGGATCCCTCGCCGTAGTACCCCTTGCTGAGCTTGGCGCGCAGCTTCTCGGTCGGCTTCACCTTGCGCTCGACGCCGTTCTCGTCGACCAGCGGGCCGATCTCGACCGGCTTGTACTGCTCGTGCGCCGTGAGGGTGTGCAGCTGCTCCTGGCTGAGCGGCTCGTGGACCTCGATGAACTCACCGTGCGGCAGGCGCTTGATGATGCCCGACTCGCGGCCGTGCAGCACCTTGTCCCTGTCCCGGCGCTGCAGGCCGAGGCAGATCCGCTTGGTGATGATGAACGCCACCACGGGCCCGGCGAAGAACCCGATGCGGACGAACCAGGTGATCGCGTTGATCGACAGGTTGAAGTGGGTGGCCCACAGGTCGTTGCCACCGCCGACGAGGGAGATGAAGTACAGGGTGATCCACGCGACGCCGAAGGCGGTGCGCGTCGGGGCGTTGCGCGGGCGGTCCAGGATGTGGTGCTCGCGCTTGTCCCCGGTGACCCAGGACTCGATGAACGGGTAGACCGCGATGGACACCAGGACCAGCCCGAAGACCGTCAGCGGGATGAACACGCCCAGGGCGAGCGTGTGACCCCAGAAGTTGATCTCCCAGCCCGGCATCACACGGACCAGGCCCTCGGAGAAGCCCATGTACCAGTCGGGCTGGGCTCCGGTGGAGACCATGTCCGGCCGGTAGGGGCCGATGTTCCAGACCGGGTTGATCGTCGCGACCGCCGAGACGACGCACAGCACACCGAAGACCAGGAAGAAGAAGCCTCCGGCCTTGGCGATGTACACCGGCAGGAGCGGCATGCCCACGACGTTCTTGTTGCTCTTGCCGGGGCCCGCGAACTGCGTGTGCTTGTGGTAGAAGACCAGGATCAGGTGCGCCACCACGAGGCCGAGCATGATGCCCGGCAGCAGCAGGATGTGGATCGAGTAGAACCGGGCGATGAAGTCGTCCCCCGGGAACTCCCCGCCGAAGAGGAACATCGAGATGTACGTGCCGACGATCGGCACGGACAGGATCGCGCCCTGCGTGAAGCGGATACCGGTGCCGGAGAGCAGGTCGTCCGGGAGCGAGTAGCCGGTGAACCCGGTGAACATGCCCAGGACGAGCAGCAGGAAGCCGAACACCCAGTTGACCTCACGCGGCTTGCGGAAGGCACCGGTGAAGAACACGCGCATCATGTGCACGAACATGCCGGCCACGAAGATCAGCGCGGCCCAGTGGTGGATCTGCCGGATCAGCAGACCGCCACGGACGTCGAAGCTGATGTCCAGCGTCGACTTGTAGGCCTCACTCATCAGCTGTCCCTGCATCGGGACGTAGCTGCCGTGGTACACCACCTCGTTCATCGACGGGTGGAAGAACAGCGTCAGATACACACCCGTGAGGATGATGATGATGAAGCTGTAGAGGCAGACCTCACCCAGCATGAACGACCAGTGGTCCGGGAAGATCTTGCGCATGTTGGCCTTGGCCAGGGAGTAGATCCCCAGCCGGCTGTCCGCCCAGTCGGCGACCCGTTCGCCGGCCGGCGCCTTCCCACGGGAGCGACCCGCGCCCGATGGGTTCGTGCTGCTGGTCGTGGTACTCATCCGCGCTCCCAGAATGAAGGACCGACGGGCTCGTCGAAGTCGCCGAGCGCTTCGAGGTAGCCCTCGTCGTTCACACCGATGCGCAGCTGCGGCAGGGCGTGTCCGGCGGGACCGAAGATGACCCGGGCTCCGTCGGCGAGGTCGAAGGTGGACTGGTGGCAGGGGCACAGGGCGTGGTGCGTCTGCTGCTCGTACAGGGAGATCGGGCAACCGACATGGGTACAGATTTTCGAGTACGCCAGAATACCCTGGTGCGACCACTCGAGCGACTGCTTGTCCTTGATGTTGTCCGGCTGGATGCGGACGAGCATCAGGGCGGCCTTGGCGATCTCGTTCATGAACCCGTGCTCGTCCTCCTCCAGGCCCTCGGGCTTGGCGAAGGTCAGCGAGCCCACGGCGATGTCGGACGGCCGCATCGGCTCGTTCGTGTTCATGTTGATGAGCAGCTTGCCCTTGGCCCACAGGGTGTGGCGCAGCTTGTCCTCGGGCAGCGGCCCGAGGTCACGCAGCAGCACCACTCCGGAGAGCGGGAACAGGGCGAGCGCGCCGAACATCGTGTTGCGGATCAGCTTGCGCCGTCCGATCACCGACTCCTTGGCGCCCTGACGGAAGTCCTCCATGACCTGCTCGCGGACCTCGGGCGGGGCCGCGATCGGGTGCCGCTCGTCGGTGAGCTCGTGGTCCGACATCAGCGTGCGGGCCCAGTGGACCGCGCCGGCGCCGATGGCGAACAGGGCGACACCGAGGGTCGTACCGAGCGCGAAGTTCATCGCGCCGATCTGACCGAGCGGGAAGATGTAGACGGACTTGTCGATCGGGATCGCCACGAACGAGGCGATGAAGCCGACGGTGGCCAGCATCGACAGCGTGAACAGGAGGGCGACCGTACGCTCGGACCGCTTGGCGGCCCGCTCGTCGATGTCCTGGATCCGGGGCTCGTGCGGAGGCAGCCCGGGGTCGGCGAACGGGTTCCTCTCGTCCGCGACGCGGACCGCGCCGTGCGCGCTGCCCTGCTCTGCGGGCAGCTTCTCGTCGGGGGTCTCTTGGCTACTCATGACTTCCTGGCCTTTGCGGTCCGAGCGGCGACCCAGACGGCGGTCACGATCAGCCCGCCGAGTCCGAAGATCCACGCGAACAGACCCTCGGACACCGGGCCGAGCCCGCCGAGCGTCAGACCGCCGGGGCTCGAGGTCTCCTTGCCGTTGACCGCGTTCACGTAGGCGATGACGTCCTTCTTGTTCTGCTCCGACAGCGAACCGTCGGGGAAGGAGGGCATGTTCTGCGGGCCGGTCACCATGGCCTCGTAGATGTGCTTGGGGTCCACGTCCTCGAGGTTCGGGGCGTACTTGCCGTGCGTGAGCGCACCGCCCTGGCCGGTGAAGTTGTGGCACTGCGCGCAGTTGTTGCGGAACAGCTCACCGCCCTTGGCGATGTCGGCGCCCTCGGGGCCGTACTGCTCCTCGGTGGGAATGGCCGGGCCGGCGCCCAGGGAGGCGATGTACGCCGCCAGCTGGTCGATCTCGGCCTGGTTGTAGACGGCCTTCTTTCGCGGGAGCTGCGCGCTCTGCGAGGTGGCGGCCGGCATCCGGCCGGTGGCCACCTGGAAGTCGACGGCCGCAGCACCCACGCCCACCAGGCTGGGGCCGTCGGTGGTGCCCTGACCGCCGGTGCCGTGGCAGCTGGCGCAGCCGACGGCGTAGAGCTTCTTGCCCTCCTCGATGGCGAGGGACTGGGCGGTTTCGTCGGCCTGCGCCTTGCTCGCGGGTGCGAACACGGCGTACAGCCCCCCGGTGCATGCCAGCGCGAGGAGCAGAACGACGAGCGCCGCCAACGGGTGGCGTCGTCGTGCGGAGAGCTTTTTCACGGATTACCCCGGTGTCAGGATCTTCTGCGTCGATGCTTCTGGATGAGTGCGCTCTTCGAGCGCGCGGATTCGAGCCCGCCTACTTGATCATGTAGATCGTGGCGAAGAGGCCGATCCAGACGACATCGACGAAATGCCAGTAGTAGGACACGACGATGGCCGCCGTCGCCTGGTCATGAGTGAACCTCCGAGCCGCGTAGGTCCGGCCGAGGACCAGCAGGAAGGCGAACAGGCCGCCCAGAACGTGCAGGCCGTGGAAGCCGGTGGTCAGATAGAAGACCGAGCCGTACGGGTCGGAGGAGATGGTCAGACCGTAGTGCTTGACCAACTCGGTGTATTCCAGGACCTGACCGCCGATGAAGACCGATCCCATGATGAACGTGACGATGAACCACGTCCGGAGCTTCTTCACGTCACCGCGCTCGGCTGCGAACACGCCGAGCTGGCAGGTGAGGGAGGAAAGCACCAGGACCGTGGTGTTCGTCGCCGAGAACGGGAAGTTCAGGGTGTCGGCCTTCTCCGACCAGAAGTCGGGTCCGGTCACCGATCGCAGGGTGAAGTACATCGCGAAGAGGGCCGCGAAGAACATCAGCTCGGAACTCAGCCAGATGATGGTTCCGACGCTGGTGAGGTTCGGTCGGTTGACCGACGGGAGCGCGTGCCCGGTGTCTACTGTCGTTGCTGTCGCCACGCCGACATTATGTCGGTCGCTTATCCCGCCCTCACCCCGGGGGGTGCCGTTCGGTGTGTTCGCCCCTCCTGTAGTGCCCGGATGGCCCATCGAAGTGACGTCCGAACCAGTGTTGACAACCTGCCGGAAGGGGTAGCATCCGCGCCATCGGCACGCGCGGTACCGCCGATGCCGAGCCCCCTCAGAAGCGTGGAGGAACAATGCAGGCGACCGCCACGGTGCTGGTCTACAGCGACAACGCCAACACCCGGGAGCAGGTGCGGCTCGCCACCGGCCGGCGGCCCGCCCCGGACGTGCCCGTCGTGGAGTTCCTGGAGTGCGCGACCGCCCCGGCCGTCCTCGAGGAGCTGGAGCGGGGCGGCATCGACGTCTGCGTCCTGGACGGCGAGGCCACGCCCATGGGCGGCATGGGCCTGTGCCGGCAGATCAAGGACGAGATCTTCGAGTGCCCGCCGGTGCTGCTGCTCATCGGCCGTCCCCAGGACGCCTGGCTGGCCACCTGGAGCCGTGCGGAGGCGGCTGTGACGCTGCCGGTGGAGCCGGTGGAGTTCGCCTCGGCCCTCGCCTCCCTGCTGCGGCAGAAGAGCGCCCTGAACGTCTGACCGCACGGTCCGCACCGGCTCGGCGCCCGCGGTGGCTCCCGGCCTGTCGTTCGAGGTCAGGCCGGCTGCGGGCGCAGGCGTGCCGTCTCCTCCGGGGCGGAGCCCGCCGCGGCGCCGCCCGTCAGGGCGCTGCCCGCGCGCCAGTCGGTCCAGTCGAGGTTCCAGTCGCCGAAGCCGTTGCCGAACGGCTCCATGTCGGCGCCCTTCGAGTTGACGACCGTGATCAGGTCACCCTTACGGACGGTGTCGTAGAACCATTCGGCCTCACCGGTGCTCATCCCGACGCAGCCGTGGCTGACGTTGGCGTACCCCTGGGAGCCGACGGACCAGGGGGCGGCGTGCACGTACTCGCCGCTCCAGGTCACCCGGGCGGCGAAGTGGACGGGCATGTCGTAGGACTCGGCGGAGCCCTCGGCTATGCCGATGGAGCTGCTGCGCATCTGCACGGTGCGCTCCTTGCCGAGGACCACCTTGATGCCGTTGCGTGTCTCGAACCCGGGTTTTCCGGCGGTGACGGGGATCGTTCTGATCTGCTTGTCGCCCTTGTAGACCGTCAGCCGGTGCGCCGCGACGTCGGTGACGGCCACGAGGCGGTCGCCGGTCCTGATCGTCAGCGGTTCGCTCCGGCCGCCCCGGAGGCGGTCGTTGATCCTGACGCCCTCCAGGGTGCTGCGCACCCGGACGGTGGCGTTCTCGGGCCAGTAGTCCTTCGGGCGGAAGTGGAGCTTCTTGTCGTCCACCCAGTGCCAGGCGCCCCCCGCCGAGGGCGTGGAGGACACCTTCAGGCCGCGCTCCACGACGGCGCGCTGCGCGGGGTCCTTGACCGGTTCGGTCAGTTCGGCGGTGAGCGGCTGACCGACGCCGTAGGTGCCCGCCTCGGGGCCGAAGGCGACGCCCAGGCTCTTGCTGGCGGGCTTGCCGGTGGTGAGGGCGAGGACCTTGCGGCCGGGCGCCCCGTCCGCGCTCTCGGTGCTCACCCGGATCGTGTAGCTCGCGCCGGCGACGAGCGGGGAGGTGCTGTGCCAGCGGCTGCCGTCGGCGGCGAGTTCGCCCGCCATGTGGCGGCCCTTGGTGTCCACGGCCGTGACGTCGGTGATACGTCCGTCGGAGTCCTCGGCGACGACCTCCAGGGGCGTGTCCGGGTCGGCCGTCCCGCCCTCGGCGGTGGGGCCGCTGAAGGATATCTGGTCCGCCGCGTCGTAGGGCTCGGCGGACAGCGGGTCGCCGACGGCGGAGCAACCGGCGACGCCCGCACCCAGGGCGATCACCAGCAGTGTGCGGCCGACGACGGTGCGGTGGTGCGGATCACGTCTCATGGCCTCACGCTAGGAAGCCTCGTCAAGTCCGGCGCGCCGGAAGACTCGAACGAGTGACATAGGACGTGGCAGACGCAGGGCCCGGACGCTCCTTGCGGAGTGTCCGGGCCCTGCGGTGCGCGGCATGTGCTACTGGGTGCGGTTCTCACCGTGGTAGTACTCGAGGACCCAGCCCAGGATGCTGAGCAGGATCAGCGGCAGCGCGAAGTACATCAGCCACCAGCCGACGGCGATGGCCAGGAAGCCGACGGCGGCGCCGAGCCCCAGACCGAGCGGCTGCCAGCTGTGCGGGCTGAAGAACCCGACCTCGCCGGCGTCGTCGGCGACGTCCGCCTCCTTGTTGTCCTGCGCGCCCACGTCGACCCGCCGGGCGGTGAAGCCCAGGTAGAAGCCGACCATGATGCTCAGGCCAAAGGCCAGGAAGAGGGCCGTGGTGCCGGCCGGCTCCTTCGACCACACACCGTAGACGATCGCCACGACGAGCAGGAAGAGGCTCAGCCACATGAACATCTTGCCCTGGATCTTCACTTGCCGGCCTCCTTGCCACCGGAGAGGGCCTTCTCACCGTGATCGGCGTTCTCGAGCTGGTCGAGGGCGGCGATCTCCGGGTGGTGCAGGTCGAAGGCCGGGGATTCGGAGCGGATCCGGGGCAGGGTGAGGAAGTTGTGCCGCGGCGGCGGGCACGAGGTGGCCCACTCCAGGGAGCGGCCGTAGCCCCACGGGTCGTCGACCTCGATCTTCTCGCCGTACTTGGCCGTCTTCCAAATGTTGTAGAAGAACGGCAGCAGCGACATGCCGAGCAGGAACGAGGCGATCGTGGAGACCGTGTTCAGCGCGGTGAAGCCGTCGGCCGCCAGGTAGTCCGAGTACCGGCGCGGCATGCCCTCGGCGCCCAGCCAGTGCTGGATCAGGAAGGTGCCGTGGAAGCCGATGAACAGCGTCCAGAAGGTGATCTTGCCGAGCCGTTCGTCGAGCATCTTGCCGGTGAACTTCGGCCACCAGAAGTGGAAGCCGGCGAACATCGCGAAGACGACGGTGCCGAACACCACGTAGTGGAAGTGCGCCACCACGAAGTACGAGTCGGTGACGTGGAAGTCCAGCGGCGGCGAGGCCAGGATGACACCGGTCAGACCGCCGAACAGGAAGGTCACCAGGAAGCCGATGGACCAGAGCATCGGCGTCTCGAAGCTCAGCGACCCCTTCCACATGGTGCCGACCCAGTTGAAGAACTTCACCCCGGTGGGAATGGCGATCAGGAAGGTCATGAAGGAGAAGAACGGCAGCAGCACCCCGCCGGTGGCGTACATGTGGTGCGCCCACACCGTCACCGACAGACCCGCGATGGCGATGGTCGCGCCGACCAGACCCATGTAGCCGAAGATCGGCTTGCGGGAGAAGACCGGCACGATCTCACTCACGATGCCGAAGAACGGCAGCGCGATGATGTACACCTCGGGGTGGCCGAAGAACCAGAACAGGTGCTGCCACAGCAGCGCCCCGCCGTTGGTGGCGTCGAAGATGTGCGCGCCGAACTTCCGGTCGTACTCGAGCGCGAACAGCGCGGCGGCCAGCACCGGGAAGGCGAGCAGGACCAGGACACCGGTCAGCAGCACGTTCCAGGTGAAGATCGGCAGACGGAACATCGTCATGCCCGGAGCGCGCATGCAGATGATCGTGGTGATGAAGTTGACCGAGCCCAGGATGGTGCCGAAGCCCTGGAGGGTCAGACCCATGATCCACATGTCGGAGCCGGCACCCACCGAGCGGACCGCGTCCGAGAGCGGGGCGTAGCCGGTCCAGCCGAAGCTGGCGGCCCCGTCCGGGGTGAGGAAACCGCCGATCGCGATCAGCGAGCCGAACAGGTAGAGCCAGTAGGCGAACATGTTCAGCCGCGGGAACGCCACATCGGGCGCGCCGATCTGCAGCGGCATGATCCAGTTCGCGAAGCCGACGAACAGCGGCGTCGCGAACATCAGCAGCATGATCGTGCCGTGCATCGTGAACGCCTGGTTGAACTGCTCGTTCGACATGATCTGCAGTCCGGGCCGGGCGAGTTCCGCGCGCATCACCAGCGCGAGGATGCCGCCGATGCAGAAGAACGCGAACGACGTCACCAGGTACATGGTGCCGATCGTCTTGTGGTCCGTGGTCGTCAGCCACTTGACCACGATGTTGCCGGGCTGCTTGCGCCGGACCGGCAGCTCGTTCTCATAGGAGGCCACAGCTGTCGCGGCACCCTGGGATTCGTTGAGGATGCTCACAGCTTGCTCGTCTCCCGGTTCTTCTCGTGGCTCGTCTGCGCGATGCCGGCGGGAACGTAACCGGTCTGCCCCTTCTCCGCGAGCTCCTTGAGGTGCGCCTCGTAGCGCTCGGGGGAGACGACCTTCACGTTGAACAGCATCCGGGCGTGGTCGACACCGCAGAGCTCGGCGCACTTGCCGAGGAAGGTGCCCTCACGGTTGGGGACGACCTCGAAGGCGTTGGTGTGGCCCGGGATGACGTCCTGCTTCATCAGGAACGGCACCACCCAGAAGGAGTGGATGACGTCCCGCGAGGTCAGGACGAACCGGACCCGCTTGCCCTCGGGCAGCCACAGGGTGGGGCCGGGGTTGTTCGTCTGCGGGTTCCGCGTGGAGGGGGTACCGCAGTCGTTGACACCGCCGGCGTCGGCCGGGAAGGCCTCCTTGTAGCGGTCCGGGATCGCGTCGAGTTCCTTGGAGGTCTTCGCGTCGCCCGAGGAACCCTCGACGTTCTCGATGTAGTTGAAGCACCAGCTCCACTGGAAGCCGACGACGTTGACGGTCACGTCGGGCTTCGCCTCGAGCTTCATCAGCTCGGACTCGTCCCGGGCGGTGAAGTAGAAGAAGACCGACACGATGATGAGCGGAACCACGGTGTACAGCGCCTCGATGGGCATGTTGTACCGGGTCTGCGGAGGTACCTCGACCTTGGTGCGGCTGCGCCGGTGGAAGAAAACACTCCACAGGATCAGGCCCCACACGAGCCCGCCGATGGCGAGCGCGGCCGCCCACGACCCCTGCCACAGGGAGAGGATTCGCTCCGCCTGTTCTGAGGTGGGGGTGGGCATACCAAGGCGAGGGAAGTCCTCCCATGTGCAACCGGTGGCGGTCGCCAGGACCAGGCCCGCGGTCAATGCCTGCAGCAGCTTCCGCCGCATCGGGCGCCGCGGCTTGGGGGTACCACCCACGCCCTTCAGGCCGTGGGGGAGGTCGGAGCCGTTGGGACTCACGTAGCGCCTTCCCGAGAGTCTCGCCCGCGCTGTACGGCTGCGGCCTGTCCTTCTCACCGGTCGGTCGCCGCCCTGCGTCGGGCAGGGGTTTGGATGTTTATGCGGACCAAACCCTAGCCGACGCCTTCCGGAGGGTCGCGGGGAGGGGGGCATACGCGCCGCCCGTCCCCCCGAAGGGCGGGAAAGGGGGCACCCTCTCTCCCGAAAGTACCGCTCGCACGGGGGATTCGGCAGTCGGGCGGGTGTGCGGTGAGGGCTCGGTGGGTATCAGGGGACCGGCCGTCCACCCCTCCCCGCAGCGGGGCCGTCGAGGGGGACGGCCCCCTCGCCGCTCGGCGGCCGGGCCACGCCTTAACGTTGCCGTATGGCCTACTTTGACGCCGCGTCCGCCGCCCCGCTCCATCCCGTCGGCCGCCAGGCCCTGCTGGCAGCACTGGACGAGGGGTGGGCGGATCCCGCACGGCTGTACCGGGAGGGCAGGCGGGCCCGGCTGCTGCTGGACGCGGCGCGCGAGGCGGCCGCCGAGGCGGTGGAATGCCGCCCGGACGAGCTGGTGTTCACCCCGTCCGGCACGCGGGCGGTGCACGCCGGGATCGAGGGGGCGCTGGCCGGGCGGCGACGCGTCGGATCGCACCTGATCGTGTCCGCGGTCGAACACTCGTCGGTCCTCCACACGGCGGAAGCGCACGAGGCCGGAGGCGGTTCGGTCACCGAGGTCGCGGTGGACCGTACCGGTGCCGTGGATCCCGCGGCGTACGCGAAGGCCCTGCGGCCGGACACCGCGCTGGCCTGTCTCCAGTCGGCCAACCACGAGGTGGGGACCGTGCAGCCGGTGGCCGAGGTGGCCGAGGCGTGCCGGGCGGCCGGCGTACCGCTGCTGGTGGACGCGGCCCAGTCGCTGGGGTGGGGGCCGGTGGCGGGTGGCTGGTCGCTGCTCACCGCGAGCGCCCACAAGTGGGGCGGCCCGCCGGGGGTCGGGCTGCTCGTGGTGCGCAAGGGGGTGCGGTTCGCTCCCCAGGGGCCGTCGGACGAGCGGGAGTCGGGGCGGGCGGCCGGGTTCGAGAACATCCCGGCGGTGGTGGCCGCGGCGGCGTCGCTGCGGGCGGTGCGCGCCGAGGCGGCCGCGGAGGCGGCCCGGCTGCGGGATCTGACGGAGCGGATCCGGACGCGGGTGCCGGCCTCGGTGCCGGACGTGGAGGTGGTCGGCGATCCGCAGCGGCGGCTGCCGGGGATCGTCACCTTCTCGTGTCTCTTCGTCGACGGGGAGACGGTGCTGCACGAGCTGGACCGCGCGGGCTTCTCCGTGTCGTCCGGTTCCTCGTGCACGAGCAGCACGCTCACCCCGAGCCATGTGCTGCGGGCGATGGGGGTGCTCAGCGAGGGCAACGTCCGGGTGTCGCTGCCGCCGGGGACGGAGGCCGGGGAGGTCGAGCGGTTCCTGACCGTCCTGCCCCGGGTGGTGGCGGAGGTGCGGGAGAAGCTGGGGGCTCCGGTGGCGGCGGGAGCGGCGGGAGCCGCCGAGCACACCGTCGGGGGGAGCGGTGTCCTGGTGGTGGACGCGCTGGGCCGGCGCTGCCCGATCCCGGTGATCGAGCTGGCCAAGGTCATCGGCGACGTGCCGGTGGGCGGCACGGTCCGGGTCCTCGCGGACGACGAGGCGGCCCGGCTGGACATCCCGGCGTGGTGCGAGATGCGCGGACAGGAGTACCTGGGCGAGGAGCCGGCGGACCACGGCTCGGCCTATCTGGTCCGCCGGCTCTCCTGAGCGGGCGCCTGCTGCGGGGCGGGGAGCCCGTCGGGGCGTCAGGCCAGGTGCTTGCGCACCTCGGCCGCGGGCTCGTCGCCGTAGGCCTGCGCGAAGCGCTCCATGAAGTGGGCGCGGCGCAGCTGGTACTCCTGGGTGCCGACGGTCTCGATGACCAGGGTGGCGAGCATGCAGCCGATCTGCGCGGCGCGCTCCAGGGAGACGCCCCAGGCCAGCCCGGACAGGAACCCGGCACGGAAGGCGTCGCCCACGCCGGTCGGGTCCGTCTTGCGCTCCTCCTGGGCGCAGCCGACCTCGACGGGGTCCTCACCGGCGCGTTCGATGCGTACGCCCCGGGCGCCGAGGGTGGTGACGCGGTGGCCGACCCTGGCGAGGATCTCGGCGTCGGTCCAGCCCGTCTTGGTCTCGATGAGCCCCTTCTCGTACTCGTTGGAGAAGAGGTAGGTCGCCCCGTCCAGCAGTATGCGGATCTCCTCCCCGTTCATCCGGGCGATCTGCTGGGAGAAGTCGGCGGCGAACGGGATGCCGCGCGAGCGGCACTCCTCGGTGTGCCGGAGCATGGCCTCCGGGTCGTCGGCGCCGATGGAGACCAGGTCGAGGCCGCCCACCCGGTCGGCGACGGTCTTCAGCTCGATCAGCCGGGCCTCGCTCATCGCGCCCGTGTAGAAGGAGCCGATCTGGTTGTGCTCGGCGTCCGTGGTGCACACGAAGCGGGCGGTGTGCAGCGTCTCCGAGATGCGGACGGACGCGGTGTCGACGCCGTGCCGGTCCAGCCAGGCCCGGTACTCGTCGAAGTCGGGGCCCGCGGCACCGACGAGGATCGGCCGGGTGCCGAGCTGGCCCATGCCGAAGGCGATGTTCGCGCCCACGCCGCCCCGGCGCACGTCGAGCTGGTCGACCAGGAAGGACAGCGAGACCGTGTGCAACTGGTCCGCGACGAGCTGGTCGGAGAAGCGCCCGGGGAACGTCATGAGGTGGTCGGTGGCGATGGAGCCGGTGACTGCGATGCGCACGGCGTGGACTCTCCTGAGGGAGGGGGGATTGACACCCCACGCTACCGGGTACCAGCCGTCCACTTGAAGCCGACAAAACTACCCGATAGTAGATCTTTCTTCGTGACCTTCGACATGCATACGGTGCCGCTATGACGAACCTCGAGGTGCACGTCCCCACACAGGCCGATCTCGAAGGCGACCTGGAGTCGCTGCGCGGCGACTGCGCCCGGATGGCCTCCCGCTGGACGGCGCCGGATCACGGCGACACCCGGCCGGTGCCTCCGTCCCTGATCCACGGCGTGTCCGTGCCGTCCTCCTCGGCCCGGCTGCTGGACGCCATGTCGGATTACGGCGACTGAGCCGGGCCTTCGTAGGCCCGGCTCACGGTTCCCGGGAAACCGGACGGGAACCGTGCGCTCCCCCGCTGCGTCCCATCGCCGTCCTCCGTAAAGGGGATACGGGATACGACCCACCAGCAGTCCCGGTGCGACCGGGACGTCTCTTCAGGGACAGCTGTGCAGCCGAAGGAGCGATGCGGTGAACACCGAGCGGCCCGACAACGACGACGCCGAGGCGAGGGCCTCCGGCAGCGCGCGCGACACCGGGGGCGCTTCCGCTTCGGCCGACGGCCCGACGAAGGACGCCCCGGAGCAGCAGGCCCCGGACCGAACCCCCGCATCCGGCTCCGCCACGCCCGGAGACGCCGTCGAAGCCGGTGCCGAGGCCGACGCCGGGAAGGCGCCGGAGCCCTCGGCGGACGGCCCGGAGACCACCCCGGCAGGGGAAGCCGCCGCCGCTCGGGCCGACGGCGGCGAGGGCCCGGAGAACGGCGACGCGCAGACCGACGCCACCGGACCGCTGGAGCCCGAGGACGCAAAGGCCCCGGAAGGCGAGCCGGGAACGCCGTCGGCGGACGACACGAAGATTCCGGCGCCGGAGGCCGCGGTCGCGAAGACCGATGACCCGGAGGGCAAGGTCTCGGAGACCGGGGCTCCGGTGCCCGAGGGCACCAAGCTCCCGGAAGGCGAGCCCGAGGCACCCTCGGTGGACGACACGGACAACCCGGCACCGGAAACCACAGCCGCGGAGGCGGGCGGCAACGAGGACCGGACCCCGAAGAACGAACCCTCGACGGCCGACCAGGATCAGGGCGAGGCCCCACAGACCGAGACCCCGCAGACCGAGACCCCGCAGACCGAGACCCCGCAGACCAGCGACGCGAAAGCCGGTGCCACGCGGGCCGGCGCCACCGAACCGCAGACTCCGGAACCCGAGGACACGAAGGCCCCGGAAGGCGAGCGCGAGGCATCCGGGAGGGAACCCGGTGAGACCCCTCCGGACCGGGACGGGCAGCCGGCAGCCGTGGGCGGCGGGGCCGAGGTCCCGGAGGGTGACGCAGCAGGCTCTGAGCCTGCCGCCCCCCAGGCCGACACCCCGCAGGCCGACGCCCCGCAGGCGGCCGTCCGCCCGGAGTCCGGGAGTGGCGCCGATCGTGACGGAGACCGCGGCGGAGCCGGACGGCGGCGGTCGCCGGTGCTGGTCGCGTCGGTGGCCGCGGCCGTGCTGCTGGTCGGGGGCGGCGGAGCCTACCTCGCCGCCGGTGCCGTCGGCGGGCCGGGCGACAGTACGGTTCCGGGGGCCACCGGGGAGGCCACTCCCCCGCCGCTCACCCTCGACGCCTACGCCGAGGGCGGACCGCACGGCATCGCGCCCGGTGAGCCCAACCCGTACGGCGCCGCCTACCGCGCCGACGGCGCCCTCCCCGAGGGCCCCGACTCGGCGCCGGTCTACCGCGCCCGGGGGCAGATCACCGAGGCACAGGTGGCCGTCCTGGCGAAGGCGCTCGACGTCGACGGCAAGCCGGTGGCGGAGGGCGACTCCTGGCGGATCGGCGGCAAGGACGGCAGCGGGCCCACCCTGCGGGTGGACCGCAACGCCCCCGGCACCTGGACGTTCAGCCGGTACGCGCCGGGCACCGACGACTGCAAGGGCGAGACCTGCCGGACGCCCCCGGCCGACGCCGACGACGCCCCGGCGGTCACCGAGGAGGCCGCGCGGAAGGCCGCCGCGCCCGTGCTGAAGGCACTCGGCCAGGACGACGCGAAGCTCGACGCGGGCCAGGTCATGGGCGTCAAGCGGGTGGTGAACGCGGAACCCGAGGTCGGCGGGCTGCCGACGCACGGCTGGACCACCGGTGTGGTCGTCGGCGCCGGAGGCGAGGTGGTCGGCGGCAGCGGCAGGCTGTCGACGCCGGTGAAGGGCGACACGTACCCCGTGGTGAGCGCCGAGAAGGCGCTGGAGCTGATGAACACGGCGCCGGGCTCCGGCGACCGTGCGGAGATCGGCGGCTGCGCCACTCCCGTACCGCTGGGGGGCGAGCAGCAGGAGCAGTCGGAGCCGTGTGTCACGGCGACGACCCTGCCGGCCACGGACACGGTCACCGTCGACGAGGCGGTGTTCGGGCTGGCCGCGCACTCGGTGGACGGCCGTCAGGCGCTCGTACCGTCCTGGCTGTTCGAGACGCGCCCGACGGCCTCGCAGGACGGCGGCACGGTGACCTACCCGGCGGTCGAACCCGAGTACCTCACCTCCGGGGCGCGGCCCGGGGAGTCCGGCACCGGGCGGCCCACCGAGCCGGGTGACGGTGACGAGCCGACCTCGGCGCCGTCCCCGCGCGAGGTCGGGGTCGAGGGCTACACCGTCGAGGGCAGCGAGCTGACGGTGACCTTCACGGGCGGGGTGTGCGCCGACTACGAGGCGACGGCGAGCGAGCGCGGGGACCGGGTCACCGTCACCGTGACGGAGACGCCCTGGCCGGGCAAGGTGTGCATCCTGATCGCCAAGCAGTACCAGCAGACGGTACGGCTCGACGCACCGCTGGGCACCCGTGAGGTGGTGGACGCCGACGGCGAGCCGGTGCCGCTGTACAAGGACGGCGCGCGGCTGCCCACGGCACCCTCCTCCGGCAGGACGCGATGAGGCGCTGAGCAGGTCCGGACAGCACGAAGGCGGCGGCCCCGTCACAAGGGGCCGCCGCCTTCGTCAGGTGCCGCGCCATTCCGTCCGGGAGGGGTCCCGGGTGGGAAGGGTCCGGTTCAGCTGAAGGAGTCGCCGCAGGCGCAGGAGCCGGTGGCGTTCGGGTTGTCGATGGTGAAGCCCTGCTTCTCGATGGTGTCGACGAAGTCGATGGTGGCGCCGCCCAGGTACGGGGCACTCATCCGGTCGGTGACGACCTTCACCCCGTCGAAGTCCTTCTCCACGTCGCCGTCGAGGGAACGCTCGTCGAAGAAGAGCTGGTAGCGCAGGCCGGAGCAGCCGCCGGGCTGGACGGCGACGCGCAGGGCGAGGTCGTCACGGCCTTCCTGGTCGAGCAGCGCCTTGACCTTCGCCGCGGCGGCGTCGGTCACGATGATGCCGTCGGTGGCGGTGGTGGTCTCGTCCGATACGGACATCTACATCTCTCCCGGGTTGTACGGAGACTGCTTGCCGACGGTTGCAACCGGCGGGGCCGCGGATTCATTCCGGGCCGGGAACTTGTTCTCTCGGCTCCGCCTTCATGCTCGCACACGCCCCGGCGGGCGGAAAACGGTCCATGCGGCCCCCTTCGGAATCGTTCCGGACCGTTCCCGGCGGGGCGCCGGGAATGAACGGCGGGGCACCGGGATTCACGTCACATGGACGCTATCGCCGTCGTCAAAGTGACGTGAACCGGATATGATAGATAGTGTCAATTCGACGAGAAGTCGTCGAACCGGTGTCCCGCTTGTCCCGCCGGGTCCGTGCCGAACGGGCCTGGCGAGCCGCAGAACAGAAAGGGTGCGTGTCGTGACCACCGCCCAGACCCAGGAGCTCGACGTACAGCCGACGCCCCTCGCCCTGCTGCTCCTCGGCCGAGAGGCCGACCCGAGGAGCGAGCGCGGTGTGGAGTGTCCCGGCGACCTGCCCTCGCCGTCCGACCCGGACCTGGTGGAACGCGCCCGCGCCGCCAAGGAGAAGCTCGGCGACAAGGTCTTCGTGCTCGGCCACCACTACCAGCGCGACGAGGTCATCCAGTTCGCCGACGTCACGGGCGACTCGTTCAAGCTGGCGCGGGAGGCCGCCGCGCGCCCGCAGGCCGAGTACATCGTGTTCTGCGGCGTGCACTTCATGGCCGAGTCCGCCGACATCCTCACCGGCGACGACCAGAAGGTCGTCCTGCCTGACCTCGCGGCCGGCTGCTCCATGGCGGACATGGCCACCGCCGAGCAGGTCGCGGAGTGCTGGGACGTGCTGACCGAGGCCGGCATAGCCGACCGGGTCGTGCCCGTCTCCTACATGAACTCCTCCGCCGACATCAAGGCCTTCACCGGCAGGCACGGCGGCACCATCTGCACCTCCTCCAACGCCAAGCGCGCCCTCGACTGGGCCTTCGAGCAGGGGGAGCAGGTCCTCTTCCTCCCGGACCAGCACCTCGGCCGCAACACCGCGGTGCGGGACATGGGGATGTCCCTGGAGGACTGCGTCGTCTACAACCCGCACAAGCCGAACGGCGGGCTGACGGCGGACGAGCTGCGGGCCGCGAAGATGATCCTGTGGCGGGGCCACTGCTCGGTGCACGGCCGCTTCAGCCTGGACTCGGTCAACGACGTGCGCGAGCGCATCCCGGGCGTCAACGTCCTGGTCCACCCCGAGTGCCGGCACGAGGTCGTGGCCGCGGCGGATTACGTCGGGTCGACCGAGTACATCATCAAGGCGCTGGAGGCGGCCCCGGCCGGCTCCAAGTGGGCCATCGGCACGGAGCTGAACCTGGTCCGCCGCCTGGCGAACCGTTTCGCCCCCGAGGGCAAGGAGGTCGTCTTCCTCGACAAGGCAGTCTGCTTCTGCTCCACCATGAACCGCATCGACCTCCCCCACCTGGTCTGGGCCCTGGAGTCCCTCGCCGAGGGCAACCTGGTCAACCGCATCGAGGTGGACAAGGAGACCGAGGAGTACGCCAAGCTGGCCCTGGAACGCATGCTGGCCCTCCCGTAACCGGACCGTCCCTCACAGCTACAAAGAACTCCCCCGCGCGAAGGCCCCGGAGATCCCCCGCAGGACACCCGTACCGGGCCCCTGCCCGGAACCTCCGGGGCCTTCCGCCGATGCGGCCGGACCCCGCTGACGCGTCGAGGCCGAGCGCTAAGTTGTCAGCCACTCGGACAACGCCTCCCGGGGGCACGGCAACTCCGCCGGCTCCCGCACTGCGCGCAGAAGGATTCCCATGTCGACCGTGGCCACAGAACAAAACCCGGGTTTAAGCTCCGTCGCCGCGAGACTCGAACGGCTGCCGCACTCGCGGTGGCACGTCAAGGTCCGCTTCCTGATCGGCGCCGTCACCTTCTTCGAGGGGTTCGACCTCCTGCTCGCCGCCTCCGCGCTGCCCGTCCTGACCGAGCAGTGGAATCTGACCACCGGTCAGGCGACCTTCGCCGTCACCGCCGCCTCGGTCGGCATGCTGTTCGGCGCGTTCGGCGCCGGCTGGCTCGGCGACAGGATCGGCCGGGTGCGCACCGTCGCCCTCGGCGTGCTGATCACCGGCCTCGCCAGCATCCTGGTGGCCGGCTCGGCCGACATCGGGATGTTCGCCGGCTTCCGCTTCGTCCAGGGCATAGGCATCGGCGGCGTGGTGCCCATCGCCGCCACCTACATCAACGAGATCGCTCGCTCCGACAACCGCGGCAAGCTGGTGCTGCTCTACGAGTTGATCTTCCCCGCCGGTCTCTCGGTGGCCTCCCTGACCGCCGTCTGGGTCGTCCCCCGCCTCGGCTGGCAGGCGATGTTCCTGATCGGCGGCCTGCCGGTGCTGCTGGCGCTGCTCCTGGTCCGCAAGGTGCCCGAGTCGCCCCGCTGGCTGGCCTCCCAGGGACGCCTGGAGGAAGCCGAGGAGGTCATCACCAGGATCGAGGCCGAGGTCCGGGCCTCGGTCGAGGAGCCGCTGCCCCGGCCCTCCCCGGACATCCCGGCCGAGGAGTCCCGCGGCCGCCTGCGCGAGATCTTCCAGGGCCGCTATCTGCGGCGCACCGTCATCCTGTCGACCCTGTGGTTCACGGCCTACTACGTGAACCACGGCATCATCACCTGGCTGCCGTCGCTCTACACCAAGCAGTTCGGGCTGGACCTCACCACCGCGCTGACCTACTCCCTGATCAGCAACGCCACCGGCCTGCTGGGCACAGTGATCGCCGCGCTGGTGGTCGACCGCATCGGCCGCAAGCCGCTGCTGCTCACCGCACTGCTCGGCACCGCGGCCGCGCTGGCCGCGCTCGCGGTGGCCGGCGCCACCTCCGGCGGCCAGGTCGCGCTCTTCGCCTCCTGCGCCACCTTCTTCATCTTCGTCATCAACGCCTCGCTCTACCTCTACTCACCGGAGCTGTACCCGACGCGCAACCGCGCCAAGGGCGCCGCGTTCGGCGGTGTGTGGAACCGCCTCGGTGTGATCCTCGGCCCGATCACGGTCGGCGCGATCATCGCCTCCGGAGCAAGCCTCGACGTCATCTTCGTCCAACTGGCGGGCGTCGCCGCGGTGGGCGCGATCGTCGCCTGCTTCGCGGTGGAGACCAAGGGCAGAACACTCGAGGAACTCAACGCCTGACGGCTGCCACGAACCCCGCAGCCCGGCCGCCCTCCCCCGACGCCAGGGGTGCCGGAGGACCCGATCTCCGGGGCTTCCGGCGCCCCTGAGCGACACCCTCAACTCGGACACCACCCCCAGCGGCGCGGCTGGCATTCCGTAACGCTGCACCGCCTCCGAGGTCGACGACCAGCCGGACGGCCACAGGTCGATCGGCAGCAGTTCAGGCCGGCTCGATCCGGCACGGCTTCAGGCGGCCGTATGCCATTTCAGATAACTGCGTCGGCGCCGGGCCCGGACGAGTCGTTCGAGGAGGAGGGCGACGGCCGGAGAGTAGCGTTTCTTCGACGGCTTGCCCGCACCGAGGCGGGCGAGCTGCCGCGACGTGACAGCCTGGACGGCTGCGGCTGCCAGCGTTTTGTTGCGGAAGCGGGTGCGGGGCGGGCGGACCTGCGCATCGCCACCGGCAAGCCACTGCCTTGGCAGAGTGGGGTCGATTGCCAGCGCCGTGGCTACGCCTGCCATGGCGACTCCGGAGTCGATCACCTGTTGGGCGACGGCGCGTCGCCGGATCCCTCCGGTCAGCAGCAGTGGCAGCGGCGAGGTGGCGACGAGCTGCTCGGCGAGTTCAAGGAAGTACGCCTCGCGGGCAAGGGTGCGGCCGTCCGCGGGGGAGCCCGCCGTGGCCAGGCTCTCGATGCTGCCGCCGGACAACTCGACCAGGTCGGTCCCCACATCGGCGAGCATCTTGATCACGTCACGTGCGTCGCCGGTGTCGAATCCGCCGCGCTGGAAGTCCGCCGAGTTCAGTTTCACTCCCACTGCGAAGCCCGTGCCGACGCGCTCGCGGACCGCGCCCACGACATCGAGCAGCAGGCGGGCGCGGTTGTGCAGGCTGCCGCCCCAGCGGTCGTCGCGCCGGTTCACCAGGGGCGAGAGGAACTGGGAGAGGAGATAGCCGTGGGCGGCGTGGATCTCGACTCCGTCGAAGCCGGCCTGTTGGGCCCGCTGCGCGGTCACGGCGAAGCGAGCCACCGTCTCATCGATCTCCTGCGCGGTCATCGGCTGGGGTATCGGGTACATGCTGGACAAGCCGCCGACGTCGATCGGCACCGCAGAGGGGGCCCGGGTGGTGGCGGCGAGATCTTTCGGGATGACGCGCCCGGGGTGGTTGATCTGCATCCAGATCTGCCCGCCTGCCGGTTTACCGGCCGCCGCCCAGCGCTGGAACGGCTCCAGCGGCGTGTCCTGTTCCAGGACGACGTCGCCGGGCTGGGCGACCGCTCTGCGGTCGATCATGACGTGTCCGGTGATCAGGAGCCCGGCACCTCCCGCGGCCCAACGGCGGTAGAGCGTGAGGAGTTCGTCACCTGGCAGCTGCCCTGGCGCTGCGAGCAACTCTTCCATCGCGGCCTTCGCGATCCTGTTGGGCAGCGGAGCACCGTTGCTCAGGTGCAGCGGCTCGTTCAGTGTGGTCATCTCTTCTCCCATGGCATCGGCTCCGGGCGGCCTCGGTAGGGCTGTCGGTGCGGTTGTTCGTCTTGTGCCGCAGGTTCTGGCGTCACGAAGTGGCGGGGTCGAGGTCGCTGACGTCGTCGTATCCGGCCTTGCGGTTGAGGTTGCCGGTGATGCGGGCGACTGTGGTCCGGGGAAGCAGGCGCGACGCCCAGGTTCCGGCGCGGTTGGAGGTGCGTCCGGGGAAGGAGACGGACCGGCCGCGTGCGAAGTCGTCGAGTGTTTTGGCAGCGACGCCGGCTGGGGTGTCCGTGGTCTTCGGGTCCATGGACGCGGTCGTACGGTCGAAGAATCCTGTGTCGGTGGCTCCCGGGTGGGCCGCCATCACGCGTACGCCGGTATTGCGGGCCTCCTCGGCGAGCGCCTCGGTGAACGAGAGCACGAATGCCTTGGTGGCGGCGTAACTGGCCTGGTACGGCATGGGCTGGAACGCGGCGGTGGAGGCGACGTTGACGATGCCGCCGCAGCCGCGTTCGACCATGCCGGTGCCCAGGGGGTGGGCCAGGCCGATCAGTGCGGTGACGTTCACGTCGACGGACTGAAGGTTGGGTTCGAGGGGGCGGTCGAGGAAGGGCCCCACCGACCCCATCCCGGCGTTGTTGACCAGGAGGTCTACGTCCAGGCCGAGTTCCTCGATGGCGTCGACCACCGTCTGTGGGGGCCGCCGGTCCGACAGGTCCGCGGCGATCACATCGACGCGGACGGAGTACACCTTCCGGATCTGCCCGGCAAGGGTGTGGAGTGCGTCGGCCGAGCGGGCGACAAGGATGAGGTGTGCGCCTCGGGAGGCGAGTTCCAGTGCGTAAGCCTCCCCCAGCCCCTTCGAAGCGCCGGTGACCACGGCGGTGGTGTTCGTGTAGTCGTGCATGCGTGAGTGCTTCCTGTTCGGCTGGGCGCCGGGCCGCGTCCGAGCGGACAGGTCTCGGGGAGACGGGACCGGGGAGCGTCCCGCTCCGACGACGCCTCGTGTCCACAGCGGGAGGGAGGGCAGATACTTCGAGTCTCGAATCAAAATAACACTTCGAGACTCGAAGTGAAAAGGCTAGGATGAGACCATGACCCGAAGTTCCCTTGAGGCAGCGGTGGTGGCAAACCACGAGATCTTCATGCAGACCAGCGACCGGATCGACGCCGTCCTGGCTGAGCACGGTCTGACACACGCAACTGCTCAGGCACTCTGGGCGATCGAACCGACCGAGGCACCGCCCTCGATGAAGGAATTGGCCGGTCGGCTGTACTGCAACGCACCCAACCTCAGCTTCGTCATGAATCAGCTCACCGATCGGGGACTCGTCGAACGTTCCGCCGACCCCGCCGACCGCCGTTCTCGCGTCGTGGCGCTCACGGAAAACGGCCGGCGGGTACGGTCCGCGGTGATCGAGGCAACACTGGCCCTGAGCCCCTTCGCCCGGCTTGACACCGACGACCTGCTCAGCCTGGTGAGCCTCATGGGAAAAGCGCTCGAACCGACCGCAGGTCCGGCCTGAGATTCGGCACACTTCACGACGTAGCAACCATCGTTCAGCACCGGCAAGGACGAGTCCACCGAACGCAACGACCCCAGCCCCACCGCCGCGGTGACCTACGAGGTCCTCGGCAAGGGCGGCGCCGACATCACCTACCCGGGCGGCAGCAGGGCACAGAAAGCCGTCACGGTCGACGCCGCCGAACCGCCCTGGCGCACCACGCCACGGCCGACGTCCCCTCGGCCAGGCCCCCGTCGTCAGCATCACGCTCGGCGAACACAGCGGTCAGACCCGCCGCACCCTCGCCGTACGCGGCCACCACGTCCAGAGCGTGACCGCCAGCGGCGAGTTCGGTCGCGCTGCCCATGCCCGAGCCCTGCCCGCCCGGGACGGACCACGGAGCGGACGCCTCCGAGCCACCGGACGGCAGCGCGGACCAACCCGTTCACAGCTCCGGCAGGCGGGCTCCTCGGCTTGTCGCGATGCGGAGTGCGTCCGTGAGGGCTTCGGCGAGGCGGGTGCCCGCGAAGCGCAACTCCCGCCCCCCCGTGCGCTCGTCGACGAGCAGCGGCTTGGCATGGGCCAGGACCGTCTCGGCCGAGTCGAGCAGGTCGGCCTCCAACTCGTCGGCCAGGCAGGAGAGTCGGCTGCGCGGGTCGTCCGTGCTCAGGTAGCAGGGGGCGCCCTCCGGTGTCGTCCACGGCAGCAGCCGTAGGGGCGCGCCGTCCCGTGCGTCGCGGATCATCCTGTCGCTCCCTCCGGTGAGATCCGGCCGTTTCGCTGCGGAGCCGGATCCGCCTTCGTTACTTTCTGTGTCGTCATCGTCGCGCTGCGGGGCCAGTTCGCACCAGGAGCGCCGCGTCCCAGCGTGGAGAACGAGACGATCAGCCAGAGAGGCAGCCGATGACGTTCAAGCCGCAGACCCTGACCCCCTATCTGTCCGCCCGCCACTACTTCGGCGCCGAACAGCGTCGTCATCGCGAGGCCGCCCGGCTGTCGTTGCTCCAGCTCGCGGACATCCTCAACTCCAGCAAGAGCACGCTGGCCCGCATCGAGACGGCGGAGCTGATGCCGCCGCCGGACCTGCCGGACCGGCTGGACGCCGCGTTCGGCACGGACCGGCACTTCCACGGGCTGTACGAGCTGGCCAAGCGCGAGGCGCATCCGGACCAGTACCGCCGGTTCATGGACTTCGAGGCGCAGGCGGAGGTCATCGAGAACTACGAACCACAAGTGATTCCTGGGTTGTTGCAGACCAAGGAGTACGCCCAAGCCCAGCTCGGCCTCCAGGAAGAACTCTCCCAGGAGAAGGCGGAGGAACTCGTCAACGCACGTATGTCCCGCAAGGACCGGCTCAACTCCGTGCAGTCCCCACTGCGCTGGGCGATCATCGATGAGTCCGTGCTCCGGCGGCAGATGGGCAGTAGGGAGTGCACGTACAAACAACTGGCCTTGCTGCTCGCGCAGGTGGATACTCCCGACAGCAAGGTCCAGGTGATGCCCTTCAACGCCGGCCCGTACTACCTGATGGGCGCCTCGCTGACCCTGCTGACCCTTCCCAACGGCTCCACCGTGGCCTATGAAGAGGGCATCGAGGTCGGACACCTCTACGAGGATCGGGACTCGGCGAAGAAGTGGCGACGGCGGTACGAAGTTCTCCGCGCCAAGGCCCTCTCGCCAGCCGCCTCGGCGGAGCCGATTCGAGAGGCAATGGAGGACTACAAACCATGCAGCACACCCCCGAGCTGAACTCCACCACTTGGCGTCGGAGCAGCTACAGCAACGCGAACGGGGGTAATTGTGTCGAGATCTCCGAGGACTTCCCCGGCACTGTCCCCGTACGCGACAGCAAGACCCCCCGCGGCCCCGTGATCGTCGTCCCAGCCACCGCCTGGGACGTCTTCGTCAACTCGCTGAAAGCGTAGGCACGTACGAAGGGGCGCCCCGTGATGGCTTCACGGGGCGCCCCTTCTGCGTGCGGACGGGGTGTCAGGCCTGGGCCGGTTCCGGCTCCTCAGACGCCTCCGGCTCCACGGCTACGCCCTTCTTCGCGCGCCGCTCCTTGCGGAGTTCCAGCATGGCGTAGAGGGTCGGGACCAGGAGCAGGGTGAGCAGGGTCGACGTGATCAGCCCGCCGATGACCACCACCGCGAGCGGCTGGGCGATGAAGCCGCCTTCGCCGGTGACGCCGAGCGCCATCGGGAGCAGGGCGAAGATCGTCGCCAGGGCCGTCATCAGGATCGGGCGCAGCCGGTGGCGGCCGCCCTCGATCACGGCCTCGACGATGCCGTGGCCGCGGTCGCGGTACTGGTTGATCAGGTCGATCAGCACGATCGCGTTGGTCACCACGATGCCGATCAGCATCAACATGCCGATCATCGCCGGGACGCCCATCGGGGTGCCGGTGACGAGCAGCAGGCCGAGCGCGCCGGTCGCCGCGAACGGGATGGAGACCAGCAGGATCAGCGGCTGGGCGAGCGACCGGAAGGTACCGACCAGCAGCATGAAGACGATCGCGATCGCGGCCAGCATCGCCAGGAGCAGGTTGCCGAAGGCATCGTCCTGGTCGGCGGTCACGCCGCCGATCTCGGCCGTCGCGCCCGCCGGGAGCTTCAGCGCGTTGATCTCGGCCTGGAGTTCCGCGCTGACCGCGCCGGTGTTGTCTCCGATCGGCCGGGCGGTGACGGTGGCCGAGCGCTGGCCGTCGATCCGGGTCATGGAGACCGGGCCGTCCACCAGCTCGACGGTGGCGATGTCACCCAGCTTCACCGGACCGAGCGGCAGCTTCTTCAGTTCGGCCAGGGTGGTGGCCGGCCGGTCCGAGCGGATGACGACGTCCCGCTCGGTGTCGTCCAGCACCACCCTGGCGGCCGGGGTGCCCCGTACCGCCTGGGCGACGGCCGCACCGAGCGTCTGGTCGTCGAAACCGGCCGCGGCGGCACCGGAGTCGGCCTTGACCGAGATGCGCGGCACGCTCTGCGACAGGTCGCTGGTGACGTCGGTGACGTCGTCCAGCGAGGAGAGGCACCTGGAGGGGGCAGGGGCGGGCGCCAAGGGGCGTCCGTTCTCCACACTGGGGCATCGGCGGGGACCGATCCGTAGGCCCGAGGTCCT
The DNA here is from genome assembly GCF_052246875.1 of Streptomyces sp. GDS52. Classification (NCBI taxonomy): domain Bacteria; kingdom Bacillati; phylum Actinomycetota; class Actinomycetes; order Kitasatosporales; family Streptomycetaceae; genus Streptomyces; species Streptomyces sp. GDS52. Next base: position 5,432,680 of record NZ_CM125966.1, on the reverse strand, counting down.
GTTCCTCGGGCGGCGGCTACTCCCCCCGCAGTACGCGCGGTGGCGTTCACTCCACCCTCGGGCGGACCAGCCCCGACTCGTAGGCGGTCACCACCAGCTGGGCCCGGTCGCGGGCGCCGAGCTTGGCCATGGCCCGGTTGACGTGGGTCTTCACGGTCAGCGGGCTGACCTCCAGGCGTTCGGCGATCTCGTCGTTCGAGTGGCCGCCGGCGACCAGGACCAGCACCTCGCGCTCCCGCCCGGTCAGCGAGTCGAGCCGCTGCGCGCGGGCCGGGTCGCGGTCGGCGTCGTCGGCGGTGCCCCCCTGGGCGAGGAAGCGGGCGATCAGGCCCTTGGTGGCGGCCGGGGACAGCAGTGCCTCCCCCTCGGCGGCGATCCGGATGGCGTTCAGCAGTTCCCCGGGTTCGGAGCCCTTGCCGAGGAAGCCGGAGGCGCCGGCCCGCAGCGACCGCACCACGTAGTCGTCGACCTCGAAGGTCGTCAGGATGACCACGTGGACCCCGTCGAGTTCGGGGTCGGCGCTGATCAGCCGGGTGGCCGCGAGGCCGTCGGTGCCGGGCATCCGGATGTCCATGAGGACGACGTCGGCGCGCCGTTCACGGGCGAGGCGGACCGCCTCGGCGCCGTCGGACGCCTCGCCCACCACCTCCATGTCCGGCTCGGAGTCGACGAGGACGCGGAACGCACTGCGCAGCAGCGCCTGGTCGTCGGCGAGCAGGACTCGGATCGTCATACGGATTCCCCCCGGGGGGCGCTGGTCACGGGCCGTCCTGGGCTGTGGACGTGCCGGGCTCGAGGGGCAGGATCGCATGGACGCGGAACCCGCCGCCGAAGCGGGGGCCGGTGGTGAGGGTGCCGCGCAGGGCGGTGACGCGTTCCCGCATGCCGAGCAGGCCGTGCCCGCCGCCGTGCCCGTCGCCCTGTCCGTCGCCCTGTCCGCCGTCACCGTGGCCGCCGTCGCCGTGCCCGTCGTCGCCGGTGCCGTCGTCGAGGACGGTGATCTCGATGCGGGGCCCCACCCTGACGACGCTGACCTCCGCCTTCGCCTCGCCGCCGGCGTGCTTCTGGACGTTGGTGAGGGCCTCCTGGATGACCCGGTAGGCGGCCAGGTCGACGGCGGCGGGCAGCGCGGGACCCTGGTCCTCGCGGGCGACCAGGACCCGCAGGCCGGCGCTGCGGAAGGTCCCGGCGAGTTCGTCGAGGCGGTCCAGGCCGGAGGTGGGTTCGGTGGGTGCCTCGGGGTCGTCGGACTGACGCAGCAGGCCGACGGTGGCGCGCAGTTCGCCCAGCGCCGAGCGGCTGGCCTCCCGGACGTGGGCGAGGGCCTCCTTGGCCTGGTCGGGCCGCTTGTCCATGACGTGGGCGGCGACCCCGGCCTGGACGTTGACCAGGGCGATGTGGTGGGCGACCACGTCGTGCAGGTCGCGGGCGATGCGCAGCCGTTCCTCGGCGACCCGGCGGCGGGCCTCCTCCTCACGGGTGCGTTCGGCCCGCTCGGCGCGTTCCCGGATGGCCTGGACGAAGGCGCGGTGACTGCGGACGGCGTCCCCGGCGGTGGCGCCGATCCCGGTCCAGGCGAAGAGCCCTAGGTTCTCCTGGGCGTACCACGGCAGCGGGCCGGCGATCATGGCGGCGCCGGTGAGGACGGTCATGGTGAGCAGGCCGACCCGCCAGGTGGTGGGGCGGTCGGTGGTGGAGGCGACGGTGTAGAGCGCGACGACCACGCACATCGCGACCGGGGCGCGGGGGTCGCCGGTGACGGACTCGGCCACGGAGGCGGCGCCGGTGAGGGCGAGGACCGTGCGGGGTGCCCGGCGCCGGAGGACCAGCGCGGCGGCGCCGAGGGTCATGAGGGTCAGGCTGAGCGGGTCGGGGGTGCGCAGCTCCCAGGTGACGCCGTGCGGGCCGTGCGGGTCCACGAAGGATCCCGCCACCATGCACACCAGGACGCCCGCGGCCAGGGCGGCGTCCAGGGCGAAGGGATGGGCGCGCAGCCGGCACCGGGCGCGCTGGAGGGTGCTCACGACCGTTCACCGTACGGCGTCCGCGGTGCCGCCGTGAGGTCCGGTGCGGCACCCGGTGCGCGGGCCGGTCGTGGACCGCCCGTGGGAGGACCCGGCAGGCCCGGGTTTCCCGGGCCTGCGGTTCACGGACCTGCGGTTCACGGGCCCGGGATCAGCCCGTCCTCGCTGAGCAGTTCCCGGACCTCCTCGATGGTGGCGTCCGGGGCGGGCAGGATGAGGTCGGAGGGTTCCAGCGCCTCGTCCGGCAGCGGTTCGCCGAGCTCGTGGACCCTGGAGAGCAGGGCGGTGAGGGTGCGGCGGAAACCGGGGCCGTCACCGGTCTCCATCTCGGTGAGGAGTTCCTCGTCCAGTTTGTTCAACTCGGCGAGGTGGCTCTCTGCCAGAGCCACCTGCCCCTCCCCCATGACCCGTACGATCATGTCGGCCTCCTGGGTCCCGGCGAGGACCTCGGTCGTCGGCACGGCTTCCCGTGCGGCGGTCACTGCTTGTCGAACCGCGGGGTGTCCTGCGGCTGCTGGGCCCGGGACTGCTCGTCGCCGCCCTCGATGGCCTGCTGCCCGGCGGAGGGGCCTCCCGCCAGCTCGGCCTTCATGCGCTGCAGCTCCAGCTCCACATCCGTACCACCCGAGAGCCGGTCCAGCTCGGCCTGGATGTCGTCCTTGTGCATGCCGGACTGGTCGTCCAGGGCGCCGGAGGCGAGCAGTTCGTCGATGGCGCCGGCCCGCGCCTGGAGCTGGGCGGTCTTGTCCTCGGCGCGCTGGATCGCCAGCCCGACGTCGCCCATCTCCTCGGAGATGCCGGAGAATGCCTCGCCGATCCGGGTCTGCGCCTGGGCCGCCGTGTACGTGGCCTTGATGGTCTCCTTCTTCGTGCGGAAGGCGTCGACCTTGGCCTGCAGCCGCTGGGCCGCGAGGGTGAGCTTCTCCTCCTCGCCCTGGAGCGTGGCGTGCTGCGTCTCCAGATCGGTCACCTGCTGCTGGAGGGCGGCACGGCGGGAGAGCGCCTCGCGGGCCAGGTCCTCCCGGCCCAGCGCGAGCGCCTTGCGCCCCTGGTCCTCCAGCTTGCCCGACTGGGACTGGAGCTGGTTGAGCTGGAGCTCCAGACGCTTGCGGCTGGTCGCCACGTCGGCGACACCGCGCCGGACCTTCTGGAGCAGCTCCAGCTGCTTCTGGTACGAGTAATCGAGGGTCTCGCGCGGATCCTCGGCCCGGTCAAGGGCCTTGTTCGCCTTCGCGCGGAAGATCATCCCCATACGCTTCATGACACCGCTCATGGGCTTCGCGCGCCCCCTTCTGACGGACTCCGGCTCACAGCTCTGCGACAGAACCCACAGTACGGGCCCTGCATCCATTACCGCACTGTTCGGGGACGGATGCGCTCATCCCCAAGGACGACTGAGCGGCCGCCCGATCCGGCCCAGGGAGTAGGTGAACCCCGGGGCGGACGGGACAACACACCCCAAGACGTGCACAACGTCCCCTCTGCCTGTCCTTCTACAGACGACTGGTGTTGCCGGATCGTTCCCCCCGGGACTGGGGTCCAACCCCGGATACCCCGTACCCTTGGGTTTTGTGTTCCGTAGCCGTGCCAAGGAAGAGAAGGCCCACGCCGACAAGGCGGCGGTGACCGACTCCAAGCAGACCCGCCACCCGGAGGCCCCCAAGGGCCGTCCCACGCCCAAGCGCAGCGTGGCCCAGACCCAGCGTCGCAGCGTGGCCAACACGTCGATGACGCGCAAGGAGGCGAGCAAACGGCAGCGAGACGAGCGCCGGGCCGCGATGGAGCGTCAGCGCCAGGCGCTGGCCAGCGGCGACGAGCGCTACCTGCCCGCTCGTGACAAGGGGCCGGTGCGCCGCTTCGCGCGCGACTTCGTCGACTCGCGGTTCCACATCGCGGAGTACTTCCTGCCGATGGCCGTGATCATCCTGGTGCTGAGCATGGTCCGGGTCCCCCAGTTGCAGAACATCGCGCTGCTGCTGTGGCTGCTCGTGATCGTGACGATCGTGCTCGACTCCATCGTGACCGGCTTCCGGCTGAAGAAGCGGCTGGCCGAGCGCTTCCCCACCGACAACCGGCGCGGTGCCGTCGCCTACGCCCTGATGCGTTCGCTCCAGATGCGCCGGCTGCGGCTGCCCAAGCCCCAGGTCAAGCGCGGAGAGCAGCCCTGAGCACCCTGCCGTTCGCCGAGGGCCGGGCGCCCTCGGCGGGCCCGGCGGTGCGTCCGGCGCAGTCCGTGGTGCCCGCGCCGGCCTCGCCGGTCGGGACCGGCGGGCCGGGCGGGCCGGGCGAGCCCGGTGGCCTGCGGGAGGTCGTACGGCTGGAGCTGGCGGCCCGTCAGCTGGACGAGCAGATAGCGGGGCGGTTCCCGGTCGGGCGGCGGCTGCGCGTGCTCGACGTCGGCATGGGCCGGGGCTCGCAGGCGCTGCGGCTGGCGCGGGCCGGTCACTCGGTGACCGGTCTCGAGCGGGATCCGGAGCTGCTCGCCGCCGCGCGTGCGGCGCTCGCCCGGGAGCCCGAAGGCATCCGGGAACGGGTGCGGGTCGTCGAGGGCGACGGCCGGGACACCGGTGTGCACTTCCTGCCGGGCAGCTTCGACGTGGTGCTCTGCCACGGCGTGCTCATGCACGTGACGGAGCCGGACCCGCTGGTGGCGGGGCTGGCCCGGATGCTCGCCCCCGGCGGACTGCTGTCGCTGCTGGTGCGCAACGGTGACGCGCCCGCGATGCGGTCCGGCCTGCGCGGCGACTGGGCCGGCGCGCTGACCGCGTTCGACGCGACCTGCCACGTGGACGAGGAGTCGGGGCTCGAGATACGGGCCGACCGGCTGCAGAAGCTGACGGCGACACTCGCCGGGCTCGGGGCTCCGCTGCACACCTGGTACGGCGTGCGGGTCTTCACGGACACGGCGGCGGACGACGGCACGCGCGCCCCCGGCGTCCCGGACGACCTGGCGACCCTCCTGGAGGTCGAGGAGCGGGCCGGGCGGACGGACCCCTACCGCGGGGTGGCGGCGCTGCTGCACCTGTGCGGCGTACGGGGCTGACGCGGGCGCGGGCAGACGAGCCCAGACGAACGCAGACGAGCCCAGAGGACGCGGCCGGCCCCGGAGGGGGCGAGGGCCGGGGCCCTCGCCCGTGAACCCGGCTCTCAGGCCTCGGTGCTCGCCTGGTCCGCGTGGAGGCTCATCGGCCCGTAGATCTCCGTGGTGTCCTCCAGCAGCCGCACCTGGTCGGCACCGCCCTCCAGCAGGGCCTTCCAGTTCTCCCCGATCCAGGACTCGGCGTCCCCCTGCGTGGTGAACTCCTCCGGCTGCACCGCGGGCTCGACCTGCGTCCCGTCGGCCTTCTCGAACCGCCACGTCCATGCCGCCATGTACGCCTCCGTGGGTCTCAGCACACTGCACAACAGGGGCCGGATCTCGGTCCGGCTCCTTGCAAGAGACTAGGGCAGGACGCGGGGGCCGTGCGGTGGATCATGTGGGGTGGTTGCCCGGTCGGGCGCGCAGGAGCCGTGGGGACGGGTGAAAATCGGGTCCGTGGAACTCACTCTGCTCGGTACCGGTGCCCCGGCGGGACTGCCCCGCCCCGACTGTCCCTGCGCCGCCTGCGCGTCCGCCGCCGGCCCGCATGCGCGCGCGGCGACCGCGCTGCTGGTGGACGGCTCGCTGCTGCTCGACCTCATGCCGGGCGTGGCGTTCGCGGCGGCCCGCGCGGGGCACTCGCTCGGCGGTGTGCGCCAGGTGCTGCTCTCCCATCCGCACGACGGGCCCGCGGTCGAGGTGCCGGCCGGTCTGCCGCAGCCCGGCCGGGTGCCGGACGGACGGGAGCTTGCACTGCTGACGGGCCACCGGGTGCGGGCGGTGGCGCTGGACTCGCCGGGCACCGGGTACGCGGTGACCGGACCGGAGGGTCAGCGGCTGCTGTATCTGCCGCCGGGCGCGGCGCCGGCCGGTCTCGAGGAGCCGGCCGAACCGTACGCCATGGTGCTGCTGGACGTCGTGGGGCGCCCGGACGCGCTGGCGCGGTTGCGGGCGGTGGGCGCGGTCGGGCCGACGACGGACGTCGTCGCCGTGCACCTGGACCACGACGTGCCGCCCGGCGCGGAGGCGCGCCGTCGGCTCGCGGCGGCCGGGGCGCGCGCCGTGCCGGACGGGACCACGCTGGAGGTGGGCGCCTACGAGGACGTACCCGATCTGCCGCGGCGGACGCTGGTGCTGGGAGGGGCCCGGTCGGGCAAGTCGCTGGAGGCCGAGCGCCGACTGGAGACGCTCCCGGAGGTGCTGTACGTGGCGACCGGCGGGTCCCGCAACGGGGACACCGAGTGGGCGGCCCGGGTGTCGGCCCATCAGGAGCGGCGGCCCGGGTCGTGGCGGACCGTCGAGACCTGTGATCTGGTGCCGCTGCTGAAGGGCGACGGGCCGCCGCTGCTGGTGGACTGTCTGTCGCTGTGGCTGACGGACGCGATGGACTCCGTCGGGGCGTGGGACGACGCCGAGTGGGCCGACGGAGGGGAACGGGCCCTCAGGGAGCGGGTGCGTGAGCTGACGGACGCGGTGCGCGCGACCCGGCGGACCGTGGTCGCGGTCTCCAACGAGGTGGGCTCGGGCATCGTGCCCGCCACCGCGTCCGGCCGCCGTTACCGGGACGAACTCGGGCGGCTGAACGCGGCGTTCGCGCAGGAGTGCGAGCAGGTGCTGCTGGTGGTGGCGGGGCAGGCGCTGATGCTGAAGGGGTGAGCGGGGCGGGCCGGGTCAGCCGGTCGGCTTCCTCGCGATGATCCGGTACGCGTTGGCGAACGGGGTGTGCCGCAGCAGCGGGGCCAGCGCGAGGTCCGTGAGCGCCGCGGCGGCCACCACCGGGGCGCCCGCGCGCAGCAGGACGGTGCGCGCGTGCCGCTGGAACGGGGTCGGCGGGATGGCGCGCCAGGGGGCGTCCGGGGCGGGCAGGGCCTGGGAGAGGGCCAGCGCGGTGGCACCGGCCAGGTCGTACGGAACGTGCACCGCGCGGTGCCTGGAGCCGGATCCGAAAGGGGCTCCGGACCTGGTGGTGACGATCTCGCAGCCGAGCCGCTCCAGTTCGGCGCGGAGGTTGCGCGGCGGGAGCAGGTGCAGTCGGCGCGGCTGGTCGTAGGAGAGCCACCACCGGCCGAACAGGGCGGCGAACGCGCTGCGGGGGTCCAGGGTCTCGATGAGCAGATGGCCGCCGGGGCGCAGGGCGTCGAGGGCGGCGTGGAGTTCCGCCCTCGGGTCGGTGGTGTGCCCGAGGTGGTACAGCATGCTGACCACGTCGTAGCGGCCCGCCACCCGGGCCCGCAGCCGTGGGGACGTCAGCGGGCCGATGTGGGCCTCCTCGATCCGGCCGAGGGCGCGGGCGCGTTCGGCGCGCGGGGTGAGGTCGGTGCCGTCGAACGCGGTGTACGGGAAGAACTCCCGCGCGGTGTCCGGGAAGCGGGCGTGGCCGGTGCCGACGTCCAGCCAGCTCTCCGGTTCGCCGAAGCGCAGCATCGTGCGGGCCGTGGCGCGGCGGCGGCGCGGGGCGTCGCGCAGCGCGAGGACGGCGTCGGTGGCGGCGTCCCGGGGGGCTCCGCGCAGCACCCGCCGGTGGAAGGCGAGGCCCTCTGCGGTGAGGCGGGGGTTCTGGAAGGTGTGCCCGCAGTCCCGGCAGGCGTCGACGGTGAACCGGCCCGGCCGGTGCCGCCGCAGGTCGCCGGTGCGCAGCCGGTTGCGCAGCCGTGCCGAGCCGCACCAGGGGCAGTCGGCGCGGCGCGGCTCGTGCACCCGCGCGGAGGCCTGCTGGGCGGGTACGACAACGGCGCCGGCGCCGGACACGGCGGCCGACGGGGAGGCGATGGGTGCGTCGGGCACGGACATGGGCGGCTCCCGGTGGGTCGGGCGAGTGGACGGGCGGGCGGACGGGGGGCGGGGGGACGCAGGGGCGGGCGAGCGGAACGTCGGCACGTGCGGATGACATTCCATGGCAAAACGTTACGGACCGGATGGCCGTCCGAGGCGTAACGACGTCGGGGTGGCGTCACCCGGCGGGCGGGAAGTCGACGACGATGCCTGGGACTCCGTGGTGTTCGACCAGGGCCGGTACTGTTCGGCGAATGAGCTCGCTTAATCTCGACGACTTCACCGATCTGATCGAGCGTCCGGACGGCGGGGTGCGCCGTGACGCGGAGGCGTACCGCGAGCGCCGGGTCGTACCGCCCGGGTCGCTGGGCCGCCTCGACGAACTGGGCGAGTGGCTGGCCGCCGCGCAGTCCGCGGTGCCGGTGCGGCCGGTCGAACGGCCGCGGGTCGTCCTCTTCGCCGGTGACCACAAGATCGCCGAACTGGGCGTCTCGGCGCGGGCGGCGGGCAGCGCCGGGGAGCTGGTGCGCGAGGTGCTGGAGGGCGGCCGTCCGGTCTCCGTGCTGGCCCGGCGGCTCGGGGTGCCGGTGCGGGTGGTCGACATGGCCCTGGACTGCGATCCGAAGACCCTGCCCGAGGACGTCGTACGGCACAGGGTGCGGCGCGGGAGCGGACGCGTCGACATCGAGGACGCGCTGACCCTCGAGGAGGCCGAGGCGGCGTTCCGGGCCGGGGTCGCGGTGGCCGACGAGGAGGCCGACTCCGGTACGGACCTGGTGGTGCTCGGCGATGTGAGCGTGGGCGGCACCACGGCGGCGGGCGTGCTGGTGGGCGCGCTGTGCGGGACGGACGCGTCCGTGGTCACCGGGCGCGGCGGGCTGGCCATCGACGATCTGGCCTGGATGCGCAAGTGCGCGGCGATCCGCGACGCGCTGCGGCGGGCCCGGCCCGTGCTCGGCGACCAGTTGCGGCTGCTGGCGGCGGTGGGCGGAGCCGATCTCACCGCGATGACGGGCTTCCTGCTGCAGGCCGCCGTGCGGAAGATGCCGGTCGTGCTCGACGGCGTCGTGACGGCGGCGTGCGCGCTGGTGGGCCAGCGGATCGCGTTCCGGGCGCCGGACTGGTGGCTGGCCGCGCACGACAGCGGGGAGCCGGGGCAGGCGAAGGCGCTGGACCGGATGGCGCTGGAGCCGCTCCTCACCCACGGGGTCACCGTGGGCGAGGGTGCGGGTGGCCTGCTGGCCCTTCCCCTGGTGCAGGCGGCTGCGGCGCTGGCGGCGGAGCTTCCGGAGAGGCCGGAAAAGCCCGGAGAGCCCGGGGAGCCGAAAAAGCCCGAGTGACCGGGGGCGTCCGCCCCTTTTCCTCGCCCCCGCCGCCCCTTCCCTTCCCGTCCTCAAGGGGCGCTGCCCCTTCGACCCCGAGGTGCGGGCCGGTGGGTGGTTGCTCGCGCAGTTCCCCGCGCCCCTGGTCAGGGGCGGGGTGGGTCCGGGGTGCCGCCGAGCCAGTCCTCGAAGGCCCTGCGGGGGCCGGACCAGCGGCGGTCGTGGTGGTAGGCCCGCAGGAGGGCCCTGGCGCGGGCACGGTGCCGGCGCCGGTAGAAGCGTCTGGCCCACGGGGAGCCGGGACGGGCCAGGCGCAGCGCGCCGATCAGGGCGACGACGGGCACGATCACGCCGAAGACGGCGATCCTGGCCTTGCCCTTGCTCAGGGCGATCAGCGAGAAGAGGAAGTTGAGCGCCACGTCCAGGGCGACGCTCGCACGGCCCTGGAGTTCGCCCTGGGTGACGTCGTCGACGCCGAACGGCGAGAACCCGGCCAGCAGCAGTCCGACCAGGGACGCGGTGATGACGACCACCTCGACGCTCTGGCGGCCGGCCTCCGTCCAGTAGACGTCCTGGAGGTGCAGGATCAGCGCGAACTCGTCCAGGACCAGGCCGGCGCCGATGCCGAAGACGACCGCGCCGAGCGCCGCACCGAAGCCGTGCCGTCCGCTCGCCACCGCGCCGAAGCCGCCGACGACGGTGAGGATCACGCCGGGTACGACGTGGTGGATGTGCACACCGCCCGCCTCGACGTTGCCGAAGGGGCCCTTGCCGGCCCGGATCAGCCGGGTGACGGCCCGGGTGACCAGGAAGGTGAGGACGAAGGCGGTGAGGGCGAGGAGCAGCGGCAGCTTGCCCGGTTCGACGATGTTCCGCTGCAACCAATGTCCCATAAGCGCACTTTATCCACGGCCGCCGGGGGCGCCCTGCCGACCGCCGGGTAATCTGCGCCGGTGCCCGCGCCCTTCCCGACCTCCCTGGCCGACGGCCTCCGCTTCGCCTTCGGCACCTTCACCGTGTTCCCCGTCGAGGTGACCCGCTGGGACCGTCCTGCCGCACGCGGCGGCATGCTGTGCGCCCCGCTGGCCGGGCTGGCGGTCGGCGTCGTGGCCGCAGCCTGCGGACTGCTGCTGCTGTTCCTCGGGGCGGGCGCGCCGCTCGCCGCCGTCGCCACCGTCGCCGTGCCCGCCGCACTCACCCGCGGGCTGCATCTCGACGGGCTCGCCGACGTCGCGGACGGGCTCGGCAGCGGAAAGCCGGCCGAGGACGCGCTGCGGATCATGAAGCAGTCGGACATCGGGCCGTTCGGCGTGCTCACCCTCGTCCTCGTACTGCTGGCGCAGGTGGCGGCGCTGGCCCAGGCGTACGGCCACTCCTGGGCCCGGGGCGCGCTCGCCGCCGTGGTCGCGGCGGTCACGGCCCGGCTCGTCCTCACCCTCGCCGCGCGTGCCGGGGTGCCGCCCGCCCGGCCCGGGGGGCTGGGGGCCGCCGTCGCCGGGGTCGTCCCGCCGGCGGGTGCGGCGGGCGTCGCCCTCGCGGTGGCCGGGGCGGCCGCCGCCGGGGGCGCCCTGCTCGGGGTGGACGGTGCCGTCCGTGCCGTTCTCGCGGTACTGCTGTCCGTCGCGGCCGCGGAGCTGCTCCTGCGGCACTGCGTCCGCCGCTTCGGCGGGGTCACCGGCGACGTGTTCGGCTCGCTCGCGGAGACCGCGGCGACGACCGCGCTCGTCGTCGCGGTACTGGGCTGAGGAGACAAAGCCCGCACCGGCCCCAGCAGGCGCGGCGCCAAAGCCCTGGTTCGTACTTCTTGAGCGGCGAACTCAGCCTCAGCCGCCGGGAGTCGGCGCAGAACCGGTCGGCGGGCAGCTCGCACTCGACGCGGAAGACGGCCTTGTCCTCCTCGGCGAACGGGGTGAGCCGCGCGCACTCGCCGTACCGGGCGCACTGCCCGTTGACCGCGAAGTCGAAGTCGCCGACCAGCTGCGGGATCCGGTCGAGGTCGTCCTTCAGGCCGACGGCCAGGCCGCGTTCGTGGGCCAGCCGGGCGACCAGACGGTCGTAGCGGAGCTGGTCGGCGGCGGTGAGCGGGAACCCGGCGCGGTTGCGTCAACCGTCCCTGTTGTCCGGGTTGTCCGGCTCCGCCGCGTCGAAGTCCTTGTCGCGGCACCTGTCGAACCGCTGGGCCATGATCGGCTCCAGGAGGCCGGTACGCCGGATGTCGAGCCGACGTTCGCCCTTCCAGCCGTTGCCCCGGCCGAGCACCGCGGCGGGGAAGTCGCCGGCGTCGGGGCGGAAGTCCTCCCATACGCTCGTGGCCAGGTAGCAGATGACCTTCCGGCCGTCGCGGTGCAGCGCCGCGACCGTGTCCCCGGAGTGGTCGAAGCCGTCGATGCCGTGGACCGGGACGTCGACGGAGGTGTCCGGACGCCCGCCGGGCCGCCACTGCCAGCCAGTGCCGGGCCGGGGTGGCCGTGCAGGCCGCGGGCAGCGGGGGAACCAGTGTCCACACGGCGGCGAGCAGGCTTCCGCGCCGTCCTGCGGGTCGTCTCACGCGCGTCTCACCGGGTGGTCTCCGGGGGGCGGGGCCCGGAAGGTGTCCGTCACGTCACCGAACGGTGAAGACCGCGCGAGGGAGCGCACGCACAGACGCGCGTAGGCTCGTCCGCAGTGTGCGCCGTACCGGGGCAGGCCCCGACGAGACCGTACCGCCAGGTCGTCGTCAGGGCCGGCACCGGGCCCGGCCGACCCACACTTTTCGGCCACAGCAACTTCACATCGGAAGCGAGAATTCACCACCGTGACTGCTCTCACTCTCAGCACCGCCGCGACCCCCGGTCTGAAGGCCGACGCGATCGTGATCGGTGTCGCCAAGGGCACTGCGTCCGAGGCCGGGGGCCTGGTCGTCGCACCGGGCGCTGAAGCCGTCGACAAGGCTTACGACGGCAGGCTCACCGGCATCCTGGAGACCCTCGGCGCGTCCGGCGCCGAGGGTGAGGTGACGAAGCTCCCCGCGCCGGCCGGCTTCAAGACGCCGCTCCTGGTCGCGGTGGGTCTGGGCACCCAGCCCGAGAAGGACGCCGCGCCCGACCCCGAGGCACTGCGCAAGGCGGCCGGTGTGGCCGCCCGCGCCCTCGCCGGGTCCAGGAAGGCCGCGTTCGCCCTCCCCCTGACGGACGAGGCCGACGCCGGCGCGGTCGCCGAGGGCGTCCTGCTCGGCGCCTACTCCTTCGACGCCTACAAGAACGTCCCCAAGAACGACGACCCCAAGAACCCCAAGGACCCCAAGAACAAGGACAAGGGCGGCAAGGGCAAGAAGAAGGACGCGAAGGCGCCCCTCGCCGAGGCCGTGCTGCTCTGCGACAAGTCCCGCGACAAGACGTACAAGGCGGCCGTGGAGCGTGCCGTCACGGTGTCCGAGGAGCTCAACCGGGCCCGCGACCTGATCAACACCCCTCCCAACGACCTCGACCCCGAGGCGTTCGCCGCCGTCGCCCAGGCCGCGGCCAAGGAACACGGCATCAAGGTGCAGGTGCTCGACGAGAAGGCACTGGCCAAGGACGGCCACGGCGGCATCCTCGGCGTCGGCGCCGGCTCGGCGTCGGGTCCGCGGCTGGTGAAGCTGTCGTACACCTCCGCCAAGGCGAAGAAGCACCTCGCCTTCGTCGGCAAGGGCATCACCTACGACTCGGGCGGCATCTCGCTGAAGCCGGCCGGGCACAACGAGACGATGAAGTGCGACATGAGCGGTGCCGCCGCCGTGTTCGCCGCGGTCGTCGCCGCCGCCCGCCTCGGTCTCGAGGTCAACATCACCGGCTGGCTGGCCCTGGCCGAGAACATGCCCTCCGGTTCCGCCACCCGCCCGGGTGACGTGCTGCGCATGTACAGCGGCAAGACGGTGGAGGTACTCAACACCGACGCCGAGGGCCGGCTCGTCCTCGCCGACGCGCTGTGGGCGGCCTCGGAGGAGAAGCCGGACGCGATCGTGGACGTCGCGACCCTGACCGGCGCGATGATGCTGGCGCTGGGCAACCGCACGTTCGGGATCATGGCCAACGACGACGCCTTCCGCGCGGCGGTGCACGAGGCCGCCGAGGAGGTCGGCGAGCCCGCCTGGCCGATGCCGCTGCCGGAGCACCTGCGCAAGGGCATGGACTCCGCCACGGCCGACATCGCGAACATGGGCGAGCGGATGGGCGGCGGGCTCGTCGCCGGGCTCTTCCTGCGCGAGTTCGTCGGCGAGGGCATCACCTGGGCCCACCTCGACATCGCCGGTCCGGCCTTCAACGAGGGCAGCCCCTTCGGATACACGCCCAAGGGCGGTACGGGCTCGGCGGTACGGACGCTGGTCCGCCTCGCGGAGCAGACGGCGGCCGGCGACCTGGGCTGAGCCACTCGGTCGGCGACCGGTCGCCGGCGGGGCCCCGTACCCGGGTGGGACGGGGCCCCGCCGGCGGCCGGCGCGCATGCGGATCCGGCGCCGGATCCGCCGCGGGTTCCGGGGCAGGTTCCGCCGCGGGTTCCGGGGCAGGTTCCGCCGCGGGTTCCGGGGCAGGTTCCGCCGCGGGTTCCGGGGCAGGTTCCGCCGCGGGTTCCGGGGCATGCGGTCCCGGAAGTCCTCACGCGTGTGACGGGCGGACGTTCGAACGTGGGACGTGTCACACCCCTGCCCCACGTCTCGTTCGGCTCGGACAAGTGCGAGGATAGGGCTCGGCAGGACAGGGCCCCACCGAAGGGCCGAAGGCAAAAGCGGCCGGACACCAGCCGCCGACCGGTCACTGGAGACCGGCGTGGCGCACATGCATGGAGGACGTGACGTGGCGAACGACGCCAGCACTGTTTTCGACCTAGTGATCCTCGGCGGTGGCAGCGGTGGTTACGCCGCGGCGCTGCGCGGGGCGCAGCTGGGCCTGGACGTCGCCCTGATCGAGAAGGACAAGGTCGGCGGTACCTGCCTGCACAACGGCTGCATTCCCACCAAGGCCCTGCTGCACGCGGGCGAGATCGCCGACCAGGCCCGCGAGAGCGAGCAGTTCGGTGTGAAGGCCACCTTCGAGGGCATCGACATGGCGGCCGTCAACAAGTACAAGGACGACGTGATCTCGGGCCTGTACAAGGGCCTGCAGGGTCTGGTCGCCTCGCGCAAGGTGACCTACATCGAGGGTGAGGGCCGACTGTCGTCGCCGACCTCCGTCGATGTGAACGGTCAGCGGATCCAGGGCCGCCACGTCCTGCTGGCGACCGGCTCCGTGCCGAAGTCGCTGCCGGGCCTGGACATCGACGGCAACCGGATCATCTCCTCGGACCACGCCCTCGTCATGGACCGCGTGCCGAAGTCCGCGATCGTGCTGGGCGGCGGCGTCATCGGCGTCGAGTTCGCCTCCGTGTGGAAGTCCTTCGGCACCGACGTCACGATCGTCGAGGGCCTCAAGCACCTCGTCCCGGTCGAGGACGAGAACAGCTCGAAGCTGCTGGAGCGTGCCTTCCGCAAGCGGGGCATCAAGTTCAACCTGGGCACCTTCTTCCAGAAGGCCGAGTACACCCAGGACGGCGTCAAGGTCACCCTCGCCGACGGCAAGGAGTTCGAGGCCGAGGTCCTCCTCGTCGCCATCGGCCGCGGCCCGGTCTCGCAGGGCCTGGGCTACGAGGAGGCCGGGGTCGCCATGGACCGCGGCTACGTCCTCGTCGACGAGTACATGCGGACCAACATCCCGACGATCTCCGCCGTCGGCGACCTCGTCCCGACGCTCCAGCTCGCGCACGTCGGCTTCGCCGAGGGCATCCTGGTGGCGGAGCGGCTGGCCGGTCTGAAGGCCGTCCCGGTCGACTACGACGGCGTGCCGCGGGTGACGTACTGCCACCCGGAGGTCGCCTCCGTCGGTATCACCGAGGCCAAGGCCAAGGAGATCTACGGTGCGGACAAGGTCGTCGCCCTGAAGTACAACCTGGCGGGCAACGGCAAGAGCAAGATCCTCAAGACCGCCGGCGAGATCAAGCTCGTCCAGGTCAAGGACGGTGCCGTGGTCGGCGTCCACATGGTCGGTGACCGTATGGGCGAGCAGGTCGGCGAAGCTCAGCTGATCTACAACTGGGAGGCGCTGCCGGCCGAGGTCGCGCAGCTGATCCACGCCCACCCGACGCAGAACGAGGCGCTCGGCGAGGCTCACCTGGCCCTCGCGGGCAAGCCCCTCCACTCCCACGACTGACGCCTTCGGTCACGGGCACGACGACACAGACTTCCGCACATCTAAGGAGCAACCGAAACCATGGCGGTTTCCGTAACCCTTCCGGCGCTCGGTGAGAGCGTCACCGAGGGCACTGTCACCCGGTGGCTGAAGGCCGAGGGCGAGCGCGTCGAGGCCGACGAGCCGCTGCTCGAGGTCTCCACCGACAAGGTCGACACCGAGATCCCCGCTCCGGCCTCCGGCGTGCTGTCCTCCATCAAGGTCGCCGAGGACGAGACCGTCGAGGTCGGTGCCGAGCTGGCCCTGATCGACGACGGCAGCGGCGCCCCCGCCGAGGCTCCGGCCCCGGCCGCCGAGCAGCCCGCCGCCCCGGCGCCCGAGCCGGCTCCCGCGCCGGCCGCCGCGGCCCCCTCCACCGAGCAGGCCGCCCCGGCGCCCGCTCCCACCGCCGAGGCCGCCGTCGGCGGCGGCTCCGCCGAGGGCACGGACGTGGTCCTGCCCGCGCTCGGCGAGTCCGTCACCGAGGGCACCGTCACCCGCTGGCTGAAGTCGGTCGGCGACAGCGTCGAGGCCGACGAGCCGCTGCTCGAGGTCTCCACCGACAAGGTCGACACCGAGATCCCCGCTCCGGCCTCCGGCGTGCTGCTGGAGATCACGGTCGCCGAGGACGAGACCGCCGAGGTGGGCGCGAAGCTCGCCGTCATCGGCGCTCCGGGTGCCGCCCCGCAGGCCGCTCCGGCACCGGCGGCTCCGGCCGCCCCGGCGCAGCCCGAGCCCGCCCCGGCCCCGCAGCAGGCCGCGCCGGCCGCCCCGGCTCCCGCTCCGGCCCCGGCTCCTGCCCCGCAGGCCGCTCCGGCCCCGGCTGCCCCGGCCCCCGCCCCGGCTCCGGCCGCCCCGGCTGCCGTTCCGGCCGCCGCGCGGCCGACCGACGAGGGCGCCTACGTGACCCCGCTGGTGCGCAAGCTCGCCGCCGAGCACGGCGTCGACCTGTCCACCGTCAAGGGCACCGGCGTCGGTGGCCGTATCCGCAAGCAGGACGTCGTCGCCGCCGCCGAGGCCGCGAAGGCCGCCCCCGCCGCGGCTCCGGCCGCCGCTCCGGCCGCGGCCAGGCGGACCCCGGTCCTCGAGGCCTCGCCGCTGCGCGGCCAGACCGTGAAGATGCCGCGGATCCGCAAGGTCATCGGCGACAACATGGTCAAGGCGCTGCGTGAGCAGGCGCAGCTGTCCTCGGTCGTCGAGGTCGACGTCACCCGGCTGATGAAGCTGCGGGCGCGGGCCAAGGAGTCGTTCGCGGCCCGTGAGGGCGTCAAGCTCTCCCCGATGCCGTTCTTCGTCAAGGCCGCCGCCCAGGCGCTGAAGGCCCACCCGGCCGTCAACGCCCGGATCAACGAGGCCGAGGGGACCATCACGTACTTCGACACCGAGCACATCGGTATCGCGGTGGACTCCGAGAAGGGCCTGATGACCCCGGTCATCAAGAACGCCGGTGACCTCAACATCGCCGGTATCTCCAAGGCCACGGCCGACCTGGCGGGCAAGGTCCGGGCCAGCAAGATCACTCCGGACGAGCTGTCCGGCGGGACCTTCACGATCAGCAACACCGGTTCGCGCGGCGCGCTGTTCGACACGATCATCGTGCCTCCGGGCCAGGTCGCGATCCTCGGCATCGGTGCCACGGTCAAGCGTCCGGCCGTCATCGAGACGGAGGAGGGCACGGTCATCGGCGTCCGTGACATGACCTACCTGACCCTCTCCTACGACCACCGTCTGGTGGACGGTGCCGACGCGGCCCGTTACCTGAACTCGGTCAAGGCGATCCTGGAGGCGGGCGAGTTCGAGGTCGAGCTCGGCCTGTGACCCTGTGATCCACGGCCGCTGATCCCGGTCACCGGTGCCCCCGTCCGGAGCTTCCCAGGCTCCCGGGCGGGGGCACTGTCGTGGGCACGGCGTGAGCCGCGCCGTATGCGCTGTGTAAGCCTCGTCTCACCTGGGCGAAAGCGCCCCGTGCGCCCCTCCGGGAAGGTGTGTCAGCCGTATTGTCTAAGGGCCAATCGACCTCAAGGGTCCTGTCCGTCGTCCGTCCGCCGCCCCTCGACGGGGCCTTTCGGACGGCTGCCCCGGATTCACGAGCCCTGTCCAAGGAGCACTCATGACCGCGCCCGTCGTCCACTCGCTGCGCGAACAGATCCGCGAGCACATCCTGGAAGGGATCATCAGCGGGCGCTGGCAGCCGGGCGAGCGGATCGTGGAGCGGCGGATCGCGACCGAGCTGGAGGTCAGCCAGACACCGGTGCGGGAGGCGCTGCGCGAGCTGGAGTCGCTGCGGCTGATCGAGTCGGCGCCCAACAAAGGCGTACGGGTGCGGAACCTCTCGGCCGCCGACCTGGAGGAGAGCTACCCCGTACGGGCGGGTCTCGAGGCGATCGCCGCGGAGCTGGCGGCGGAGCGGCTGGCTCAGGACTGCTCGGCGCTGGAGCCGCATGTCGCCGCGCTGTACGAGGCCGACCGCACGGCCGACGGCACGGCCCAGGTGCGGCACACGGTCGCCTTCCACCGTGAGCTGGTCCGCGCGGCCGGCAACTCGGTGCTGCTGCACACCTGGGAGGGCCTGGGCATCGAGGTCTTCACGGCCCTGTCCATCCGCTGGCTGGGTACGGTCCAGCAGTCCTACGCCGAGGAGCACGAGGAGCTGGTCGCGGCGTTCCGGCGGCAGGATCCGGACATCGGCCGCCTGGTGAAGGAGCATGTGCTGGGCTGCGCGCCGCACGCCGCCGACGCCCCCGCCTGATCTCCCGTCCCCGCCCGTTCCGGTCCCGGTACCGTCCGTCCGGTCCATCGCGTCCCGCCGCGCCGGGCGAAGCGTGCGGAACGTACCGATACTGGTGGGAACCGTGTCGTTTCCCAGGGCGGTGACCAACGCCCCCGTCGGCCGGTGGTGGAGGCCGTGTGATCCCGCCACAGCTGTCCTCCGTGGTCCCGGAGTCCGCCGGGTCCGCCGGGTCCGTCCTGTCCTTGACGCGCGGTGCCGTGACCGCGGCGGCGTCGGCGGCGCGGTCCCTCGCACGGGGTCTGGCCGCCGTCCCGGGGGCGCTCACGTCGGCCGGGCCGGCGTCGCAGTCGCGTGCGCCCGGCCTCTGGCGAACCTCGGGAGGCGTGCAGATCACGGTCCGGCGACTGGGGCGGCCCGGTACGGCAGCGGCGGCGCGCGGGCTGGAGGCCACCCTGCGCCGGGTACCGGGGGTGAGCCGCGCGGAGGTGAACGGCACGCTGGGGTGCGTGTACGTGGGCTGCGGGCCGGAGACCGACCTCACAGCCGTCGCCGACCTCGTCGCGGCCGCCGACACCGCTGACGGGGAGGTTCCGCGGACCGGGGCGACGGACCGGGGGCGGCGCCCGGTCGGCTACCCCGGGGCCGCGCGGGCGCGGGTCGGCGCGGCCGTCCGGCTCGGCACCGGCCTGGTGGCCGTGGGGGTGGCGTCGGTCGGCGACGTGCTCAGGCTGCCGGGGCTGCACCCGGCGGTGATGTCGGTGATCCAGTTCGCGGAGTCCATGCCACTGCTGCGCGACGGCATCGCCCGCCGGATCGGCGAGAGCGCCACGGAACGCGGCTTCACCGTGGCGAACCTGCTGGCGAGCACCCTGTCCTTCCGGCCGCTGGGCCTCGCGGTGACCACCACGCTGGCCGCCGCCCGGTACGCGGAGGTGCAGGCGTGCCGCGGGGCGTGGGCGGACTGGGCGCGCAGGCTGGGCGTGCGCGAGGGGACGTACCGCCACGACGCGGTGCCGGTTCACGAGCGCCCGGCGCCGCTGCCGCCGGGACCGGGCGAGCGGTACGCCAATGTGGCGGCGCCGGTGGGGCTCGCGGCCTACGCTCTGACGTCGGTCGGCACGTTCAACCAGGACCGTGCGCTGTCGCTGCTGATCGCGGGGACACCGCGCGGCCCCCGGTTCGGGCGGGAGGCGTTCGCCTGCGCGGTGGACCGGGCCCTTTCCGGGCGGGGGGCACTGGTGCTGCGGCCGGAGGCGCTGCGCCGCCTGGACCGGATCGACACGGTGGTCCTCGACGCCCGTCTGCTGGCCGACCACGACTGGACGATCGAGGGCGTACTGCGCCTGCCACCGCCCGGCAGCCGGCCGGGAGGCGCCGGGCCGACCGCTGACGGCCCGACCGCTGACGGCCCGACGGACGGCGGCCCGGACGACGACAGCCCGGCGGACGGCGACGGCCCGGACGACGACGAGATCCACGTACGGATCCACGAGCTGATCGAGCCGGACGGTCCGGCCGGAAGGCGCCGCCGGCACGGCGCCGGCTCCCTGGCGCCGAAGCGGCGGGACGGCTGGGAGCTACGGCCGCTCCCCGGCCCGGAGGCCGGCTCCGAGGACACCCTCGGCGGCTTCTTCCTCGCGGAGACGGCCGTCGCGGAGATGGCCGCGCGGGCCCGGCGGTGGGTCGAGGAGGGCGCTCGGCTCGTGCTCGTCCTGCGGGCGGGCACCCCGGTGGCCGTGGCCGCGCTGGCCCCCCAACTGCACCCGCTCGCCCACCACTTGGTGCGCGCTGCCCGGGCGTGCGGTGAGGTGCGGCTGGTGGGCGGACCGCCCGGGCTGCACCTCCGGTTCGGGCTCGAGGAGGCCGCGCCCACCGGACACCGGCGTACCGCCGCCCTGGTGCGTTCCCTCCAGGCGGAGGGGCACGGGGTCGCGGTGGTCTCGGCACGGACCCGGCGTGCCCTGGCCCGCGCGGACCTGGGCATCGGGCCGGTCGACGGCGTCCTGCGGCACGTGCCGTGGGACGCCGATGTCGCCGCCCCGCCCGATGTCGTCCACCTGCTGCTGACCGCCCTGCCGGAGGCCCGGCGGATCGGCCGCCTGTGCGTCCGGCTGGAGGGTGCCGGTGCGGTGGCGGGCTCGGCCCTCGCCCTGCTCGTGCCCCGCCCGGGGGCCTGGGCGCGGGCCCGTCTGGTGACCGACGGGGTGGGCATCGCCTCGGTCGCCGCGGGCTTCTGGGCGGGGTGGCGGCTGCACGGACGCCCGGCCCCGGCGGCCGCCGGGCGCACCCCCTGGCACGCCATGGCGGTGCGCCAGGTGATGTCCCGGGTCGGCACCTCGCCCCAGGGACTGGACGAGGCCGAGGCCGCCCGGCGCGGGCAGTTCGAGGGCCGTGACCGCACCGAAAAAGCCGGCACCCTGGTCGGCCGGGTCGTGGAGGAGCTGGCCAATCCGCTCACGCCCGTCCTGGCGATCGGCGGCGGTGTCTCGGCGGCGCTCGGCTCCGTGCTGGACGCCGTGCTGATCGGCGGGGTGCTCGGTGTGGACGCGCTGGTCGGCGGGGTGCAGCGGCAGCAGGCCGACAGCGCGGCCGAGCGACTGGTCGAGGCCACCTCGGTGCGGGTGCGGGTGCGCCGCCCCGGCCGGGCGGAGCCGGTGGAGACGGCCGGCGAGCACCTGGTGCGGGGGGACCTGATCGAGCTGCGGGCCGGGGACTCGGTCCCGGCGGACTGCCGGGTGGTGCGGGCGCAGGGGCTGGAGGTGGACGAGTCCAGCCTCACCGGCGAGTCGCTGCCCGTCGTCAAGAGCGCGGCGCCGACCGCGGCCCGGGCGGTCGCGGACCGCACCTCGATGCTCTACGAGGGCACGACGGTGGCGGCCGGCCACGCGCTGGGCGTGGTCGTCGCCACCGGAACCGCCACCGAGGCCGGCAGCGCGGCCGAGGCGGGCCCCGAGGGCACACCGCCGGAGAGCGGGGTGGAACGGCGGCTGAAGGGGCTGGGCCGGTGGTTCCTGCCGCTGTCCGTCGCCGCGGGAGCGGTCCTCTTCGCCGTCGACCTGCTGCGCAGACGGCCGTTGGGGGCCGCCCTGGGGTCCGCGGTCAGCCTGTGCGTGGCGGCCGTACCGGAGGGGCTGCCGTTCGTCGCCACGGTCGCGGAGCTGGCCGCGGCCCGCCGGCTGTCCGCACGCGACACCCTGGTCCGCAGCGCCTCCACCATCGAGGCGCTGGGCCGCACCGACGTGCTGTGCTTCGACAAGACCGGCACGCTCACCGAGGGCCGGATCAGCCTCCAGCAGGTCTCCGACGGCCTGCGGTGCGCGGAGCTCGACCGGCTCACCCCGGCGCTGCGCCGGATCGTCGCCACGGCCGCCCTGGCCGGTCCGCCGGGCGCGGCCGCGACGCTCGCCCACCCCACCGACCGGGCCATCGCCGGCGGGGCCGAGTCGCTCGGCGCCGCCCCGGCCCGGGCCGCCGGGCTCGGTACGGACGTCTGGGAGCGGCTGGCCGAGCTGCCGTTCGAGCCGGGTCGCGGCTACCACGCCGTGCTGGGGCGGTCCGACGGCGAGGCGCGGATCGTGGTCAAGGGCGCGCCGGAAGTCGTCCTGGCCCGCTGCGACCGGGCCCGCCGAGGCGGCGCCACCGAGCCGTTCGACGAGCGGCTGCGCGCGCGGACGGAGGCGGAGGTCGACCGGCTGGCCCGGCGCGGCCTGAGGGTGCTCGCGGTCGCCGAGCGGGTCCTGCCCGCGGGTGCGCCGCAGGACGACAACACCCCCGCCGGCCCGGGGGACCTCGGCGACCAGGCGGTCGACGGGCTGTGCCTGCTGGGCCTGCTGGGCCTCGCGGACCCGGTGCGGCCCACCGCCGCGCAGAGCGTGGACCGGCTGGCGCGGGCCGGGGTGCGCATCGTCATGCTCACCGGCGACCACCCCAGCACGGCCGCCGCGATCGCCAGGGAGCTGCGGCCCGGGGAGGAGCCGCGCCTGATGACCGGGGCGGAGCTGGACGCCCTCGACGACGCGGCGCTCGCCGGGACGCTGCCGGACATCACGGTGTTCGCCCGGGTCACCCCGGCGCACAAGGTCCGTATCGTCACCGCGCTGCGTTCGGCCGGACGTACCGTCGCCGTCACGGGCGACGGCGCCAACGACGCGCCCGCCATCCGGATCGCCGACGTCGGCATCGCCCTCGGCTCCCGGGCCACGCCGGCGGCCCGCGCCGCCGCCGACGTGGTCGTCACCGACGACCGGATCGAGACCATCGTCGACGCCTTCGTCGAGGGCCGGGCCATGTGGGGCTCGGTGCGCAGGGCGCTGGGCATCCTGCTCGGCGGCAATCTGGGGGAGATCGCCTTCACGCTGGCGACCACGCTGTTCACCGGGCGCAGCGCGCTCAACGCCCGTCAGCTGCTCCTGGTCAACCTGCTCACGGACATGCTGCCCGCCATGGCCATCGCCGCCCGGCCGCCCACCGACCACCCCGACCGGCTGCTCGCGGAGGGCCCGGAGGCCTCGCTCGGCACGGCCCTGATCCGTCACCTCCGGCTGCGTGCCGCCGTCACCACGGCGGCGGCCACGGCCGCCTGGACCGTCGCCCGGGTCACCGGCACCCGGGGGCGTGCCGACACGGTCTCCCTGGTCGCCCTGGTGGCCTCCCAGCTGTTCCAGACGCTCCAGGACGCGGGCCGCGACCCGGTGGTGGCCGTGGCCGCGGTGGGGTCCCTGGTGGTGCTGGGCGTGGTGGTGAGCGTGCCGGGGCTCAGCCACTTCTTCGGCAGCCGGCCCCTGGGCCCCGCGGCCTGGACGATCGCGCTGGCGTCGGCGGCGGGGTCGGTGCTGGTGCCCCTCGCGGTGCGGGGCGCCGCCGGAGCGCTGAGGAAAGTTCACCTGCAGAACACCTGGGTGCAGCCTGCTGGATGACATCAGGGCCGACAAAGGAGTCGTACCCGGCACGACACACACGAAAGGCGGCGGACCATGCCGCACATCCTCACCACGATCCTGACCCAGGTGGCGGTCGCCCTGCTCGAGGCCGCAGTGGTCCGGCTGGCCGTCCAGTTCTGGAAGGCCTTCGGCGCGGGCGGGCACCCGGCGGCCGCACACGCCTGAGCGGCCCCCTCCCGAACCGCATCACCCGAACCGCATCACCCGAACCAGCTTGCCCGGATTGTCCGTTCGGACGGGTTTATTCGCGTGCATTGATGGAACGCGGGCAGGAGGACCCCTCGCCACTCACGCCTCACGGCAGGAGAGGACGGAGATGACTTCCCCAGAAGCACAGACCCAGCCACCGCAACAGCAGGCCCCGGCGGAACACCCGGAGGAGAAGCGGACGGACGGCAAGCTGCTGCACCTGCGCACCGCCCGGATTCCGATCCCCTACGTGACCCCGGGGGACAAGTTCTCCCACGCCCGCAGGGCCGTACCCGCGCCCAAGGCCACCTCCCTGCTCCCCTCGCCCCGCAAGCTGGCCCTCTACGGCATCCTCGGCGGCATGACCGTCGCCGGAGCCATCGGCTGGCCGGTCGCGGTCGCCGTCGGCGCCGCCACCGAGGTGATCACCCGCGAGCAGGCGGCACGGCAGCACCAGGGACACGGACACACCGAGCGGACGGAGACCGCGGCGCCACCGCAGCAGGCGACCGCATGACGGTCCCACCCGGACCTCGACGGGGCCGAACGCCGGGATGAGCCCAGGGCGCTCGGCCCCACCCGCGTTCAGCGCGTCCGGGCCGGCCCGCACCTCGCTCGGACCGACCGTCCACCCCTCGGATGAGCAGGCAAAACGCGGCACCGCGTGCCTGATTCCCCGGCACAGGATGCCAATTTCTTGATATCGAGACTTTTTCGGCCCACTACCTTTGATCGATCATCGATCAGCGGGTTATTGTCGCCAGCGGGGTCTCCACCAGAGCCCCAGCCCTGTCCTGCCATAGACCAAGGGCACCCCCGAACCCTTACCGATGAGGGAACCCCCTTCGACTGAGGAAGGCGGCGACATGACCGACTCCAAGGCCATCCAGCCGAGCGAGCTGGATCAGCTCCCGGACCGCGACCCCGAGGAGACCGCCGAGTGGCGGGCCTCCCTCGACGCCGTCACCAAGGCCGCAGGGCCGCACCGTGCCGCGTACCTGATGCGCCGTACGCTGGAGCGCGCCGAGGAGGCCGGCGTCGCACTGCCGAAGCTCCTCGAGACCGACCACATCAACACCATCCCCACCTCCGCCGAGCCCGCGGTGGACGGCGACGAGGCGATGGAGTCCCGCATCACCGCGTGGAACCGCTGGAACGCGGCCGCGATGGTGACCCGCGGCAGCAAGTACGGCGTCGGCGGCCACATCGCCACCTTCGCCTCCGCGGCCTGGCTCTACGAGACGGGCTTCAACCACTTCTTCCGCGGCAAGGAGGCCGACGGCTCCGGCGACCAGCTCTACATCCAGGGCCACGCCTCCCCCGGCATCTACGCCCGCGCCTTCCTCGACGGCCGGCTCGGCGAGCGGCACCTGGACAACTTCCGCCGTGAGGCGGGCGGCGACGGCCTCCCCTCGTACCCGCACCCGCGGCGTCTGCCCTGGCTGTGGGAGTTCCCCACGGTGTCGATGGGCCTCGGCCCGATCTCCGCGGTCTACCAGGCGCGGTTCAACCGCTATCTGACCAGCCGCGGCATCAAGGACCTGACGAACTCCCACGTGTGGGCGTTCCTCGGCGACGGCGAGATGGACGAGCCGGAGTCCACCGCCGCCCTGACGCTCGCCTCCCGCGAGGGCCTGGACAACCTGACCTTCGTCATCAACTGCAACCTGCAGCGCCTCGACGGTCCGGTCCGCGCCAACTTCAAGATCGTGCAGGAGCTGGAGGCCCTGTTCCGCGGCTCCGGCTGGAACGTGGTCAAGAGCCTGTGGGGCACCGCCTGGGACGAGCTGCTCCAGCTGGACACCACCGGCGCGCTCGTCCGCCGCCTGCGCGAGGTGCCCGACGCACAGGTCCAGACGTACCAGACCCGCGACGCGACCTACATCCGCGAGGACTTCTTCGGCAAGGACCCGGCGCTCGTCGAGATGGCGAAGCTGCTGAGCGACGACAAGATCCTCGAGTGCTTCCACCTCTCGCGCGGCGGCCACGAGCCCCGCAAGGTCTACGCCGCCTACCGTGCCGCGCTCGCCCACAAGGGCGCGCCGACCGTGATCCTGGCCCAGACCGTCAAGGGCCACACCCTCGGCGAGGGCTTCGCGTCGAAGAACGCCAACCACCAGATGAAGAAGCTGTCGGTGGACGAGTTCAAGGCGATGCGCGACC
This sequence comes from Streptomyces sp. GDS52, assembly GCF_052246875.1. Classification (NCBI taxonomy): domain Bacteria; kingdom Bacillati; phylum Actinomycetota; class Actinomycetes; order Kitasatosporales; family Streptomycetaceae; genus Streptomyces; species Streptomyces sp. GDS52. The sequence continues at coordinate 5,407,242 of NZ_CM125966.1, read as the reverse complement.
GTCTCGGCCTGCCCATCAGGGACAGCGACTTCGTCGACGGCGAGGTCCCCTACGGCCACCCGGGTGCCGACTCCCCCGAGGTCCGCTACCTCCAGGAGCGCCGCGCCGCTCTCGGCGGTCCGGCCCCGGCCCGCCGCGTCCACCCCGTCGCACCGCTGCCGGCCCCGGCCGACAAGGCGTTCAGCGCCTTCGACAAGGGGTCGGGCTCGCAGAACGTGGCGACCACCATGGCGTTCGTCCGCCTGGTCAAGGACCTGGTCCGCGACAAGGAGACCGGCAGGCGCTGGGTGCCGATCGTCCCCGACGAGGCGCGCACCTTCGGCATGGAGTCGCTCTTCCCGTCGCTCGGCATCTACTCGCCCAAGGGCCAGACGTACGAGCCGGTCGACCGCGACCAGCTGATGTACTACAAGGAGGCCAAGAACGGCCAGATCCTCAACGAGGGGATCACCGAGGCCGGTTCCATGGCCGAGTTCATCGCCGCCTCGACGTCGTACGCGACGCACGGCGAGCCGGTGATCCCGTTCTACATCTACTACTCGATGTTCGGCTGGCAGCGCACGGCCGACCAGATGTGGCAGCTCGGCGACCAGCTCGGCCGCGGCTTCCTCGTCGGCGCCACCGCCGGCCGCACCACGCTCACCGGTGAGGGCCTCCAGCACGCCGACGGCCACTCCCCGGTCATCGCCGCGACCAACCCGGCCGCGCTGACGTACGACCCGGCGTTCGCCTACGAGATCGCCGCCATCGTCAAGGAGGGTCTGCGCCGGATGTACGGCGCGGCCGCCCCGGACGAGGACCAGGACGTCTTCTACTACCTGACGGTCTACAACGAGCCGCTGCGGCAGCCCGCCAAGCCGGCCGGTGCCGGGGTCGACGAGGGCATCCTCAAGGGCCTGTACCGCTTCAACACGGCGGAGTCGGCGGGGCTGACGGCGCCCGTCAACGCCCCGCGGATCCAGCTGCTCGGCTCCGGTACGGCGATCCACTGGGCGCTGAAGGCGCAGCAGTTGCTCGCCGAGGAGTGGGGCGTGGCGGCCGACGTGTGGTCGGCGACGTCGTGGACCGAGCTGCGCCGGGACGCCCTGGAGGCGGACGAGGCGCTGCTGCGCGGCGAGGAGCGGGTGCCGTTCGTCCGGCAGGCGCTCCAGGGCGCCGAGGGTCCGGTGCTGGCGGTCTCGGACTACATGCGCCAGGTTCCCGACCAGATCGCGCAGTGGGTCGAGCAGGACTACACCTCGCTGGGCACCGACGGTTTCGGCCTGTCGGAGACCCGCGAGGCGGCCCGCCGCCACTTCGGTGTCGACGCCGAGTCCATCGTCGTCGCGGCCCTGGCGCAGCTCGCCCGGCGCGGCGAGGTGCAGGTGACGGCCGTGAAGGAAGCGCGCGAGAAGTACGGCCTGTAGGCACCCGGACGTCATCGATGTGAGGCAGGAGGCCCCCGCTGCGGCGGGGGCCTCCTGCTGCATGATGGGCCGTATGCGCGCTGCCCGGCTGATCAAGATGGTTCTGCTGCTCCAGTCCCGGCCGTCCATGACCGCCGCCGAACTCGCGCGGGAGCTGGAGGTGTCGGAGCGGACGGTCACCCGGGACGCGCAGGCGCTGTCCGAGGCCGGGGTGCCGGTGTACGCGGACCGGGGGCGGGCCGGGGGCTACCGGCTGGTCGGCGGTTACCGCACCCGGCTGACCGGGCTGGCCCGGGGCGAGGCGGAGGCGCTGTTCCTGTCCGGGGTGCCGGGGGCGCTGCGGGAGATGGGGCTCGAGGACGCGGCCTCCGCGGCCCGGCTGAAGGTGTCGGCGGCGCTGCTGCCCTCCCTGCGGGACGCGTCGCAGACGGCCGCGCAGCGCTTCCATCTGGACGCCCCGGGCTGGTTCCGTGAACCGGTGACGCCCGAGCTGCTGCCGGCCGTGGCGGACGCGGTGTGGGACGACCGCCGGGTCACCGCCCGCTATCTGCGCGGGGCGGGGGAGCACCGGCGGGAGGTCGTGCGGGAGCTGGAGCCCTACGGGCTCGTGCTCAAGGCGGGCGTCTGGTACCTGTGCGCGCGGGTGCCGGGGCACGAGACGTTCCGGGTGTACCGCGTCGACCGGTTCACCGCGGTGGAACCGGTCGGCCCGGTCGACCCGGCGCGCCCCGCACGCTTCGAACGCGACCGGGAGTTCGAGCTGCCCGCGTTCTGGGAGGAGCGGGCGGAGCAGTTCGCCCGCTCGATCCTGCGGACCCAGGTGGTGGTGCGGCTGTCGCCCGAGGGGGTGCGCGTACTGCCGCACTCCGTGGAGGCGTCGGCCGCGGCGGCCGCACGGGAGGCACTGGCCGAGGCGGCCGAGGCGGCCGGGGAGCGCGGAGGGGACGGCGACGGGTGGGTGACGGTGACCCTGCCGGTGGAGTCCGAGGAGGTCGCCCACACCCAGCTGACGGCGCTGGGGCCCGAGGTGGAGGTGCTGGCGCCCGCGTCGTTGCGGGAGCGGTTCGCCGCCCAGGCCGTACGGCTGGCCCGGCTGTACGAAAGGGGCGCCCCCGACGCCGGCACCGGCCCCGGCCCTGTCCCCCGCCCCTGAGCGATCCGGGTGACACTCCGGGGTGCGCCCCCCGGTCCCAGGGCCGATGCTTGACGCGTGATGGACGAGACGGAGTTCTGGGAGCTGGTCGACACCGCCCGCGAGGACGCCGGGGGCGACCCGGAGGAGCAGGCCGACCTGCTGGTGGAACGGCTCGCGCGGCTGGACCCGGAGTCGGTCCTGGACTTCTCCCGGCACTTCGAGTCCCGCTATCACCGCGCCTACCGCTGGGACCTGTGGGGCGCCGCCTGGGTGCTGCTGGACGGGGCGAGCGACGACGCCTTCGACTTCTTCCGGTGCTGGCTGATCGGCCAGGGCCGTGAGGTCTTCGAGGGCGCGCTGCACGATCCGGACGCCCTGGCCGGCCTGCTGAAGGAGTTCGACGAGGAGGTCGACGGCGACGCCGAGGACCTCGGCTACGCGGCGGACGAGGCGTACGAGCAGCTCACCGGCACGGTGGCGCCCGACCTGGACCTCCCGCCGGCCCCCGCGGAACCCGAGGGCACTCCGGTCGACTTCGAGAACGATTCCCGGCTCGCCGAACGCTACCCCCGGCTCTGGGAACGGTTCCGGTCCTGACCCCCGTGCTGCTCCCCGCGCTATTCTCCGTGCTGCTCCCCGCTCTGCTCCCCCTGCTGTTCCCCTCCCTGTTGCCCGCGCCGTCCCTCGTCCCGTTGCCCGGAGGACCCCGCGATCCGGCTGTCCTCCTGCGGCCGGGCGCCCGGCCGGCGGCCCTGCAGTTCCGCGGCCCGTTGCCTGATCGCCGGAAGGCGGGCCTGCAGGGCGGCGCCCGGGCAGCTGGTCATGTAGCCGTCGCTGTGGCCCGCGAGGGCGGGCAGCACGGCCGTGCTGCCCGCCGCGTACCGGCTGGCGCCGTTGCTGGAGACCAGCCGGACGTCGGAGCGCGGGTCGGTGCCGGACAGGCCGAGCTTCCAGGCTGCCAGCTCCGCGATCGCGCGCTCCATCGCGGGCGGCACCGGCACCCCGGCGGTGAAGGTGCCGAGGGCGGCGATCCCCGCGGTGCGGTGGTTGAAGCCCTGGGTGTGAGCACCGGTGACGGGCCGGCCGGTCCCGCCCGCGCGGCCCTCGTAGATGGTCCCGCAGCGGTCGACGACGAAGTTGTAGCCGATGTCGTCCCAGTCCCGGCCGGCGGTCTGGCCCTCGTAGACGTTGCGGATGCCGGCCGGGGCCTCGGCGCAGTCGTAGTCGTTGGGCGAGTCGGTGTGGTGGATGAAGACGGCGACGACCTCGTCGTCGTAGCGCGGGGGCGGCTGCTCGTGGGTGGTGCCGGCCGTCCAGGCCGCTCTGGACACGATGGGCGGCCTGGGCGCCGTGTACGCGGCCGCCTCACGGCTGGGGGCGGGGACGGCCGAGGTCTCCGCGGCCCGTTCGACGCCGTACGCGCACAGCACCAGCGCGACGGCCGCGGCGATGCCCGGCAGACAGCCGAGCAGCACCTTGACGCCTCTGGGCAGGCCCGTGAGGCCCGGGGCGTGGGACATCCGGGAAGCAGGGCGCCGCCATGCTCCCCTCGGCCTCCTGAGGACACGCATGGTTTCACTGTCGGCCGGATCCACCCCGCCCGCGACGTGTGCTGTGCCGACCGGTGGAACCATCTCCCTGGTCCGCCGCGTTCTTCCGAGTGCACGCGCGTGACCGCTTCCGTGTGGTCGACGGTCCCGCGCGCGTGGCTGATCACTGGGCCCCTCCCCCACGTATGCACGTATGTATGAGGGGGCCCGAGAGAAAGGCGGTGTGCGTGGACCTGCTCGACCTTCTGCTGCTGCTGTTCGTCCTGGCCTACGCGGCGTCCGGCTACCGGCGCGGCCTGCTGGCCGGCTGTGTCTCGCTGGCCGGTTTCGTGGGCGGTGCGGTCGTCGGCGTGTGGATTCTGCCCTGGGTGCTGGGTTCGGTGGACCCGGGAACGACCACGGCGACGGTGACGGCCGTGTTCACGGTGCTGCTGCCGGCCGCGGTGGGCCACGAGCTGGCCGGCCGGCTGGCGCTGCGGTTGCGGCGGGAGCTGGACCGGGGGCCGCTGCGGGTGGCGGACGGGATCGGCGGCGCCGCGGCCAACTCGGTGGCCGTGCTGATCGTGGCCTGGGTGGTCGCGTCCGTGCTGGGCGCCTCCTCGTCCCCGCTGGTCACCTCCGCGATCCGCGACTCGCGGCTGCTCGGCGCGGTCAACGAGGTGATGCCGGACACCACGCCGGCCTGGTTCTCGCGGGCCACCTCGGAGCTGACCGAGGCGGGCTTCCCACAGGTCTTCAACCCGTTCGAGAACGAGTCGACCGCCGAGGTCGCCGAGCCCTCCGGCGACAGTGTCACCGCGGCCGCCACCCGGGCCGCCCAGCGGAGCACGGTGAAGGTCGAGGGCGTCGCGGGCCTCCAGGGCCGCGAGGGCAGCGGCTTCGTGTACGCGACGGAGCGCGTGATGACCAACGCCCATGTGGTGGCCGGGATCGACCGGCCGACCGTGCGGGTCGGCGGCGTCGGGCGGGCGTACGAGGCCCGGGTGGTGCTGTTCGACCCGCAGAAGGACGTGGCCGTGCTGTACGTCCCCGAACTGCGGGCTCCCGTCCTCCCGTTCGACGACGACGCCGGCCGCGGCGACCCGGCGGTCGTCGCGGGCTATCCGCAGGACGGCGATCTGGACCTGCGGGCGGCGACGGTCGCGGGCCGGGTGCAGGCGAAGGGCCAGAACATCTACGGCGACCGGGCGGTCGTCCGCGAGATCTACTCGATCCGTTCCCTCGTGCGCCCCGGCAACTCCGGCGGCCCGCTGCTGACCACCGACGGCCGGGTGTACGGCGTGGTGTTCGCCCGTTCCACCTCGGACACGGAGACCGGCTACGTCCTGACGGCGGACGAGGTCGCCGACGAGGCGCGGCGCGCGGCGAACGCCACGGCGCCGGTGGACACGGGCGACCCGACGACGTCGTAGGACCACGCCCGGGCGGGGCCGGAGGTCAGCGCAGGGACCGCCCCATCAGCACGTCGTCGACGTAGGTGCCGTCGAGGCAGAACTCCTCCGGCTGGACGCCCTCGACGACGAAGCCCTCGGACGCGTAGAGGGCGCGGGCGGCGGAGTTGTGGCCGAGGACGCGCAGGGTGATGCGGCGCGCGCCGCGCTCCCGGGCCTCCCGGACGGCCGCCCGCACCAGGGCCCGGCCCACGCCCGCGCCACGGGCCGCTTCGGCGACGGCGAGGCCGCGGATCTGCTGGACGTGCGCGTTCGAGGGCAGTTCCGTGGGGAAGCCGAGGCGCACGTAGCCGACGACGCGGCCCGCGTGCTCGGCGACGAGGTGGTCGCGGGGGCCGGACCGCTCGCTGAAGAAGGAGTCGTACGGCGGCTGCGGCGGCGGGGTGACGGCGTGCAGGACCGACCAGGTCTCCCGGTCCAGCAGAGCCAGTTCCCCCTCGTCGGCGGGGCGGGCGACGCGTATCGACGGTTCAGGCATGAGGGTCACTTTACGACCGCCCGCGCGGTGCGCCCGCGGTGCCGTCCGGGCTGCGGGCAGGATGGGCGGCATGAGTTCCGCCTCCTCTGCATCCTCTGCATCCTCCGGATCCTCCCGGTCTTCCGGGTCTTCCCGCATCGCGGTGGCCGGCGCGTCCGGTCTCATCGGCGGCGCGCTCGTACGGTCCCTGACCGCCGACGGGCACACGGTGGTGCGCCTGGTGCGGGCCGAGCCGCGCGCGGCGGACGAGGTCCGGTGGGACCCGGAGCGCGGCACCGTGGACGCGACCGGTCTCGCCGGGTGCGACGCCGTGGTCAATCTCGCCGGTGCCGGGGTGGGCGACCGGCGCTGGACGCCCGCGTACAAGGAGCGGATCCGCGCCGGCCGGGTGCGGGGCACGGCGGCGCTCGCCGAGGCCCTCGCCGGGCTCGCACCGGACGTACGGCCCGGGGTGTTCGTCAACGGCAGTGCGATCGGCTACTACGGCGAGACCGGTGAGCGGACCGTCGACGAGAGCGCGCCGGCGGGTTCGGGCTTCCTGCCGGAGCTGTGCGTCGAGTGGGAGGCCGCGGCGGCGCCGGCGCGGGAGGCGGGCGTGCGGACGGCGTTCGCCCGGACCGGTCTCGTGGTGGCCCGCGAGGGCGGGGCGTGGGCCCGGCTCTTCCCTTTGTTCCGGGCCGGGCTGGGCGGGCGGCTGGGCGACGGGCGCCAGTACTGGTCGTTCGTCGCGCTGCACGACGAGGTGGCCGCCCTGCGCCATCTCCTCGACACCGACGGGCTGTCGGGGCCGTTCAACCTGACCGCGCCGCATCCGGTGACCAACCGTGAGATCACCGGGGCGATGGCGCGCGTGCTGCACCGGCCGGCGGTGTTCGCGGTGCCCGCGCCGGTGGTGCGGACCGTGCTCGGCGAGATGGCCGGGGATGTGCTGGGCAGCGCCCGGGTGCTGCCGGCCCGGCTGCTGGAGTCGGGGTTCCGTTTCGCCTTCCCGGAGATCGACGGCGCGATCCGCGCGGCCCTGTGACCCCCCGTCAGCACCCCTGAACCACGGCCCTCCCACCTCGAGGGGCGGGCGGCCGGGGGCGTGGAGGGCCGGTGGCCGAAGCCGGTGCGCCCCCTGGGGGCCGTGCGGTGGCCGCCCGGCGTGTGCGTGCGACCGCCGTGCGCCCGTGCCCCTGGCGGTGCGCGACGCCAGGCGATCCGTCACGGACCTAACCTCGACCAGAACTCGGGTATTCCTGGGGCCTGTTGGGGGCATCACGTCTCCAGCGTCCGCGCAACCTCGAGGAGGGGCACGTGCTTGAGCCCACGTACCAGGCGGACGTCGTCGTCGTGGGAGCCGGGGTCGCCGGTCTCTCCGCGGCACGACGCCTGACCAGCGCTGGAGTCACCACCGTGATCCTTGAGGCCGCCCATACCGTGGGCGGCCGGATGGCGACCGACAAGGTCGACGGCTTCCGGCTCGACAGAATCGGGCAGTTACTGTCCACCGCGTATCCCGAACTGCGGCCGGCCGCCGACCGGGACGGGCTGGCCCTGCGCCCGTTCGCACCCGGCGTCCTGCTGCACAGCGGCGGACACCACCACCGGGCCGGCGTACCGACCGGTGCGAGGGGCGCGAGGGGCGCACTTCACGCGGTGCGCGCCCTTGCGAGCGCCCCCCGGGTGGGGGCCGTGCCCAGGAGGCCGGCGGCCGTTCCCGGGCGGCAGGTGTCCACGCCCCGGAGCCGGACCGGCGCCCCGCTGGGTACGGCCGTCGACCAGGCCCGCCTGGGCTCCGCGTTCACCCGGCTGGCCGGCACTCCGGTGGAACGGCTGCTGGCCCGGCCCGAATCGACCGCCGCCGAGGCCCTCACCGCCCGGGGCCTGCCGGCCCGCACCGTCGACGGCTTCCTCCGTCCGCTGCTCGCCGCCCTGCTGTGCGACCCGGACCTCACCACGTCGAGCCGGTGCGCGGATCTCGCGCTGCGCGCCTTCGCGGCCGGGCGGCTGTGTGTGCCGGAGGGCGGCGCGGAGGCGCTGCCGGAACTGCTGGCGCGGGGGCTGCCGCCGGGGACGGTGCACACGGGCGTCCGGGTCACCTCCGTCTCCACGACCTCGGTGACCACCGCCGAGCACGGCGAGTTCCGCTGCCGCGCGGTGCTGATCGCGACGGACGCGCGGGCCGCGGCCCAGCTGCTGCCGGGACTGCGGGTGCCGGACTTCCACCCGGTGACGGTGGTGCACCACGCCACCGACGAGCCCCCGGAGACCGGCGCCTCGCTGCTCCTGGACGCCGACCGGGGCGGACCGGTGGCGCACACGGCGGTGGTCAGCCGGGTCGACCCGTCCCGGGCCCCGGCCGACCGCGCGCTGGTCTCGTCCACGGTCCTGGGCCCGCCCGGCGCCCAGATCGACACCGGTGTGCGCATGCACCTGGCCCGGCTGTACGGCACGTCGACGGCTCGCTGGGAGACGCTCGGGGTGTATCACACCGCCGACGCCGTCCCGTCCATGCGGCCGCCGCACGATCTGCGGCGGCCGGTACGGCTGCTGGCGGGTCTGTACGTGTGCGGCGACCACCGGGACACCAGCACCGTGCAGGGCGCCCTGCACTCGGGCCGCCGCGCCTCGGCCGCGATCCTCACGGACCTCGGCGCGGGCCGTCCGATGCACAGGGCGGACCCCCTGACCACGGTCCGGGCGGCCTGACCGGCCGCTCCCCCTCAGCCGCCCCGCGCCCCTCCGGTGACCACTCCCGGAGGGGCGCGGTGGCCCCAACCACACACCACCACGCCGGTCCGGCCGCGATGCCTCGACCACGGCGGCTCAGCCGCGGTGGTTCGACCGCGGCGGTTCAACCGCAGCGCCTCAACCACGGCAGTTCAACCGCAGCGCCTCAACACGGCGGTTCAACCACGGCGCCTCAACCGCAGCGGTTCAGCCGCGGTGGTTCGGCCACGATGACTCAGCCGTCGTGACTCAGCAGTACGCCGCGATCCTGTCGCGGTAGACGCGTACCGGTGCCGTGTCGCGGTAGGGCTCCAGTCTGCGTTCGAAGTCCCGGACGTACTCCACGGCCCGTACCGAGCGCATCTCGGACGCCTGGCCGGCCGCCTCGGCGGCGAGCAGGCAGGCCTGGTCGAGTTCGCCGAGGCCGAGGCGTGCGGTGGCGAGGACGACCCGGCAGAACAGCCGGCTGCGGGCGTAGCCGGGGGCGCGCAGCTGCAGCGAGCGCTCCGCGTGCTGGGCCGCGGCGCGGAACTGCTGGAGGTCACGGTGGCAGTGGCCGAACTCGTCGGCGAGCTGGGCCTCGTCGAAGAACCGCACCCAGTGCGGGACCTCGTCGCCGGGCCGGGCGTTCTCCAGGGCGCGTTCGGCGCGCACCAGGGCCGCGGTGCAGGCCCGCACCTCGCCGAGCACACCGTGCCCGCGTGCCTCGACCGCGTGCAGCAGGGCCTGCACCGCGGGCGGGGCGGAGTTGCCCGCGCCCTGCTGGGCCACTCGCGCGAGCTGCACCGCCTCCCGCCCGTGGCCGAGGTAGACCGCCTGCCGGCTCATGGTGACCAGCACATACGCGCCGTAGGTCCGGTCCGCGGCGGCCTGTGCGAGGCGGAGCGCCTGCACGAAGTAGCGCTGGGCGAGTCCGTGCGCGCCGATGTCGTACGACGTCCAGCCGGCCAGCCGGGTCAGGTCGGCGACGGCGGCGAACAGGCGGCGGCCGGTCTGCTCGCCGTAGGTGCCGCGCAGTATCGGCTCGCACTCGTGCTCCAGGTAGCGCACCAGGGCCTGGCGGGCGTGGCCGCCGCCGTAGGCGTCGTCGAGGGTGCGGAACAGCTCGCCGACCGAGCGCAGCGCGGCGATGTCGCCGCCGGTGACCCGCTGGCCGGGGCCGCGCTCGGCCGTCCGGCGGCGGGTGCCGAACTCGGGCAGCCCGGTGGTCGGGCGGCCGACCGGGCGGGCCTGGGCGGGGACGCGGACCGGCGGCTCGAGGCGGGCCACCTTCTCGTCGGCGCGGCCGATGAGCCAGTCCCGGCTGGGCACGACGAGCCCGGCCGAGGTGAAGGCGATCTTGCGCAGCTCGGCGTGGCTGCCGGAGTCCTTGCGCCACAGCCCGCTGACGATGTCGACGGCCTCCTCCGGGGAGGCGGCGAACTCCAGGCCCGCGTAGACGGGGGCGCAGGCGTCCAGGCCGAGGTCCTGGGCGGTGAGCCGGCGGCCGAGGCGCCGGGTGAAGACCTCGGCGATCAGCGCGGGTGTGGTCCCCCTGGGCTGCTGCCCGCGCAGCCAGCGGGTGACGGAGGTCTTGTCGTATCTCAGGTCGAGCCCGTGCTCGAGACCGAGCTGGTCCACGCGGCGGGCCAGTCCCGCGTTGGAGAACCCCGCTTCTGCGATGAGCGCGGCGAGCTGACGGTTGGGCGTGCGCTGCGCGGGTCGTTCCGTCATCTGTGGTGCGGTCTCCTGCCTTCCGGCGAACGTTGATGCCCGGATCACCTGTGAGCAGCCCTGATGGCCTTCTGGACGGCGCGAATGTAGCGGAGAGTAAACGCCTGGTGGCATATTTCGATCCGCATTCATCCGATCGTGTGAGAATTTCCCCCGAGGCTGACGGACAGCAGTCGGCACGGGCGCCGGACGCGCGCCGGAACTACCACCGGAGCCGCCCCCCGGGGACCTCCCCGGAACCGCCGCCGAAAGGAAAGCCGGTCGTACGGTCGTACAGTGGCTTGGGCACCTTTCGTGCCTTACCGCGTTCCACCCTTGTTCTGCCTTACTACCTTCCGGGAGGCACTCGCCGTGAGTGAGTTGCGGTTCGTCCGAATGGGCTTCGGGGCCGAGGCCGTCGACTACCAGGTGGCCTGGGACGAGCAGCGCCGGGTGCACGCGGCACGGTTCGCCGACGAGGCGCCCGACACCGTCATCCTGCTGGAGCACCCCCCGGTCTACACGGCCGGCCGGCGCACCCAGGACAGTGAGCGCCCCCTCGACGGCACCCCGGTCATCGACGTGGACCGCGGTGGCAAGATCACCTGGCACGGTCCCGGCCAGCTGGTGGGCTACCCGATCCAGAAGCTGCCCCGCCCGGTGGACGTGGTCGCCCACGTCCGGCGCCTGGAGGAGGCCCTGATCCGCACCTGCGCGGAGTTCGGTGTGGAGACCACCCGCATCGAGGGACGCAGCGGTGTGTGGGTGCTCGGCGACCCGGTCGAGCAGCGCCCGGCGCTCGGCGGGCTCTCCCTGGACTTCGACCCCCGCCTGCACGACGAGGAGTTCGACCCGCGGCTGAACGGCCCCCAGTACGCCCCCTCCAACGCCGGTCAGCGGCGCGAGGACCGCAAGCTCGCCGCGATCGGCATCCGGGTGGCCAAGGGCGTCACGATGCACGGCTTCTCGCTCAACGTGCAGCCCGACAACAAGTGGTTCGACCGGATCATCCCCTGCGGCATCCGCGACGCGGGCGTCGCCTCCCTCGCGAGCGAACTGGGCCGCGACATCACGATCGAGGAGGTGCTCCCCGTGGTGGAGCGGCATCTGCGCGACATCCTGGAGCACGCCGACCTCAAGCCGCGGGAGACCGCCCGCGCCACCGCCTGACCCGGCGGTCGCCGTTCCCGCCGCGGCGGGAATGGGCCCCGGGTCTCGGAGGTTGGCCTGACCGTCAGGCCCGTCAAACACGGGCGTACCCTGGTGTACGCCGAAGAATCGAAGCTAGGGAGCCGACGTGTCCGCAGTCGCACCGGACGGACGCAAGATGCTGCGCCTGGAGGTCCGCAACAGCCAGACCCCGATCGAGCGCAAGCCCGAGTGGATCAAGACCCGGGCGAAAATGGGGCCCGAGTACACGAAGATGCAGAACCTCGTCAAGAGCGAGGGCCTGCACACGGTCTGCCAGGAAGCCGGCTGCCCGAACATCTACGAGTGCTGGGAGGACCGCGAGGCGACCTTCCTCATCGGCGGCGACCAGTGCACCCGGCGCTGTGACTTCTGCCAGATCGACACCGGCAAGCCCGAGGCGCTCGACCGTGACGAGCCGCGCCGCGTGGGCGAGTCCGTGGTCACCATGGACCTGAACTACGCCACCATCACCGGCGTCGCCCGCGACGACCTGGAGGACGGCGGCGCCTGGCTGTACGCCGAGACCGTGCGCCAGATCCACGCGCAGACCGCCGAACGCGCGGACGGCCGCACCAAGGTCGAGCTGCTGGCCCCCGACTTCAACGCGGTCCCCGAGCAGCTGGAGGAGGTCTTCTCCTCCCGCCCCGAGGTGTTCGCGCACAACGTCGAGACGGTGCCCCGCATCTTCAAGCGGATCCGCCCCGGCTTCCGCTACGACCGCTCCCTGAAGGTCATCACCGCCGCCCGGGACTACGGACTGGTCACCAAGTCGAACCTGATCCTCGGCATGGGCGAGACCCGCGAGGAGATCAGCGACGCGCTCCGGCAGCTGCACGACGCCGGCTGCGAGCTGGTCACCATCACGCAGTACCTGCGCCCGTCGGTGCGGCACCACCCCGTCGAGCGCTGGGTGAAGCCGCACGAGTTCGTGGAGCTGAAGGAGGAGGCCGAGCAGATCGGCTTCTCCGGTGTGATGTCCGGCCCGCTGGTCCGCTCCTCGTACCGGGCCGGCCGCCTCTACCGGATGGCGGTCGAGAAGCGCGGTACGTACATCGCCGCCCAGGCCGTCTGACCCGGCGTTCCCGCCGCGTGCCGTACGGCACGCGTGTGAACTCACGCACAAGAAACTACCGGCCAGTAATGGCCGAGACGACGCGGTCCCGGCCGTCCTCGCAGATGAGGGCGTACGCCGGGACCGCGTCGGCGTCCGCAGGGCGCGAACCGGGGCTTCATGTGCGTTTGACCGGGGGGTCACGTCCTGGTAACACCAATCAGTGACCCTGGAATCACGGCACGTGCACCCGCGCTCACAGCCGCGCCCACTGTCGTACTCGCAGTCGCACCCGCACCCGAAGACGCTTCGAAGGAGGACCTCCACGATGCAGGCCGCGCCGGTCCGCGCCACCGCCATCCCGTCCTTCGGCACCGCGCTGCGCGCCGTCGAGTCGCTGCTGATGAGCAGCGGCCAGCGCACCGCCCGTCGCAACGCCTGGACCTCCGTCCTGGAGGACCGCCGCCGCGCCAAGGACCGGGTGGAGGCGGAGCGCGTACTCGACCAGTCCCCGACCGTCACCGGTCTCTGAGTCTCCGATCCCTCCGGTCCCCCCCGAGGTCTCCGAGGTCTCCGATCCTCCGGAGGCACTGCCGTCGTCCTCGCTTCCGGGGACACGTAGACTTCGTGGCATGGCGAGGAAGGAAACCGCAGCGGACGCTGCGAACCCCGGGCGACTGAAACAGATCGCTCTGACTTACAAGATGACCCGCAGGGTCGACAAGAAGATCGGCCTTGTACTCGCGGCTATCGGGATCGTCACCTTCGGTGTCTTCCTCGCGATCGGCTTCCTGATCGGTCACCCCGTTTATCTCGGCATCCTGGGCTTCCTGCTCGCCTTCCTCGCGACGGCGATCGTGTTCGGGCGCAGGGCCGAGCGGGCGGCCTTCGGACAGATGGAGGGACAGCCGGGCGCCGCCGCGGCCGTGCTGGACAACGTCGGCCGGGGCTGGTCGACGACTCCCGCGGTCGCGATGAACCGCAACCAGGACGTGGTGCACCGCGCGGTCGGCAAGGCCGGCATCGTGCTGATCGCCGAGGGCAACCCGAACCGGGTGAAGAGCCTGCTCGCCGCCGAGAAGAAGCGGATGTACCGCATCGTCGCGGACGTCCCGGTGCACGACATGATCGTGGGCACGGGCGAGGGCCAGGTCGAGCTGAAGAAGCTGCGCACGACCATGCTCAAGCTGCCCCGTGTCCTCACCGGCCCGCAGGTCACCGCGACCAACGACCGGCTGCGCGCGCTGGGCGACCTGATGAGCAACATGCCGATCCCGAAGGGCCCCATGCCCAAGGGCATGAAGCTCCCGAAGGGCGGTGGCCCGAAGTCCCGCTGAGGACGTCGTACACGGTGCATGAGGAGGGGCACCCGGAATGCTTCCGGGCGCCCCTCCTCATGTACGGCGGTCCTGTCCGTCGTTCTGCCGTCGCCGTCCCTCCGAACCGTTCCTGAAGACTGAGCAGGAGCGAGCCCACTCGGTCGCACGCCCCGAACGGTCTTGGGCGCACTGGTCCCCGGCGTACTCGACCCCGGGGCGGCGACACGCATCCTGTGCGTGGTCCGGGCCCGGGAGGCCGGTTCCCTCACGACCTGGCCATATGGGTGTGGCCAGAGGCGACGGGGAGGCCCCGAACCATCACTCCGGTGGAGCAGGGGCCCCGCACGCTGACGCCACACCCGGCGTCCCAGATCGCACGCTCACGCTAGCCCAGTCGGCCCAGGACACCACAAGCTCACGAACGAACCATCACACGATCGAGCTAACGCGACCCCGTGCGCACTCCCCGGCGAGCAGTTACCTACCCCTCGAACCCTTCGGGTCCGGCTCAGATCCGGACCTCGACCGTGCGGGCCAGTCGGTCGTGCAGGCCGCGGCCGTCGCCGTCCCAGACCAGGGCGGGGATCGCGAGGCAGAGCAGCGCGGAGCGGACCAGGCCGCGCAGCGGCTGCACCCGGCCGCTGTCCACGGCGACGACGCGCAGGCCGAACAGACGCTTGCCGGGAGTGAACCCGACCGTGCCGACGGTGAGAACGCTCAGCACGAAGAACACCAGCAGCGTCCAGTTGCTGGTCGTCTGCCCGTTGAAGCCGTTGGTGATCAGGCCGGAGGCGACCAGCGCGCACAGGCCCCAGTCGACGGCCAGGGCGCCCAGCCTCCGGCCCGGGCGGGCGATGGAGCCCGGCCCGGTCTCCGGCAGCCCGAGCTGCTCACCCCGGTATCCGAAGTCGGCGCCGGCCTCTTCCAGGGCCGCGCGCGGCCCGGAGAGCCACGAACCGATTACCTGCCTGTTGTCCACCCCTACACGGTACTGCGCCCGAATACGGCCGGGGGACAGCGGGGTACGGACCGGAGGCCGTCCGGGCGCGGGACGAGGCGCGGGACGAGGTGCGGGACAGGGCGCGACGGCGGCGCCTGTCCGGACTACCGTGAGGGATGTGCCGGTTAACTTGTGCGAAACAAATGGGTCACGCCGGAGAAATGCCCCGTCCCTAGGGTCGACCACAGCGCGGGCCACCTGCACCGGCCGCACGAACGATCTACCACCCCGGCGGGACGGTCGGGAGTAGGAGGAGCTGGATGTTCCAGAACGCCGACGAGGCCAAGAAGTACATCGCGGACGAGGACGTCAAGTTCATCGACGTCCGCTTCTGCGACCTCCCGGGTGTGATGCAGCACGTCACGGTGCCCGCCGAAGCGTTCGACCCGGATGAGGAGCTGGCCTTCGACGGATCCTCGATCCGTGGTTTCCAGGCCATCCACGAGTCCGACATGTCGCTGCGCGCGGACCTCTCGACCGCGAGGCTCGACGCGTTCCGCCGCGACAAGACGCTGAACATCAACTTCTTCATCCACGACCCGATCACGGGCGAGCAGTACTCCCGCGACCCGCGCAACGTGGCCCGGAAGGCCGAGGCGTACCTGGCCTCCACCGGCATCGCGGACACCGCGTTCTTCGGCCCCGAGGCCGAGTTCTACGTCTTCGACAGCGTGCGCTTCAAGACGTCCGAGAACGAGTCCTTCTACCACATCGACTCCGAGGCGGGCGCCTGGAACACCGGCGCGCTGGAGGACAACCGCGGTTACAAGGTCCGCTACAAGGGCGGCTACTTCCCGGTCCCGCCGGTCGACCACTTCGCCGACCTGCGCGCCGAGATCTCGCTGGAGCTGGCCCGGTCCGGCCTGAAGGTCGAGCGCCAGCACCACGAGGTGGGCACCGCCGGCCAGGCCGAGATCAACTACAAGTTCAACACCCTGCTCGCCGCCGCCGACGACCTGCAGCTCTTCAAGTACATCGTGAAGAACGTCGCCTGGCGCAACGGCAAGACCGCGACCTTCATGCCGAAGCCGATCTTCGGTGACAACGGCTCGGGCATGCACGTCCACCAGTCGCTGTGGGCGGGTGGCGAACCGCTGTTCTACGACGAGCAGGGCTACGCCGGCCTGTCGGACATGGCCCGCTACTACATCGGCGGCATCCTCAGGCACGCCCCGTCGCTGCTCGCCTTCACCAACCCGACGGTGAACTCGTACCACCGCCTGGTGCCGGGCTTCGAGGCCCCGGTGAACCTGGTGTACTCGCAGCGCAACCGTTCCGCCGCGATGCGTATCCCGATCACCGGCTCGAACCCGAAGGCCAAGCGCGTCGAGTTCCGCGCCCCGGACGCCTCCGGCAACCCCTACCTGGCGTTCTCGGCCCTGCTGCTCGCGGGCCTGGACGGCATCAAGAACAAGATCGAGCCGGCCGAGCCGATCGACAAGGACCTCTACGAGCTGGCTCCCGAGGAGCACGCCAACGTGGCCCAGGTCCCGACCTCCCTCACCGCCGTCCTCGACCGCCTCGAGGCCGACCACGAGTTCCTCCTCCAGGGCGACGTCTTCACGTCCGACCTGATCGAGACCTGGATCGACCTGAAGCGCACCACCGAGATCGCCCCCCTGGCCCTCCGCCCGCACCCGCACGAGTTCGAACTGTACTTCGACGTGTGATGCACTGACGCGCACGCGTCACAGCCGTTCGGCGCCCCTGTTTCCGTGCTTCCGGGAGCAGGGGCGTCCCGCATGTCCGGAACGTGCTTTCCTCGGCGGGCTCGGAGAGGGATGATGGGAAACTGACACTGCTGTTCGAGAGAGGTTCACGGGGATGCCCGAAAGGGACGACGAGGAGCGCGAGTTCGACATCAAGTGGGCGGACGGGGCCGAGCACAAGGAGCCCTCGGCCCGTGCCCGGATGCTCGCCGCGCGCTGGAAGGACGACCCGCCTGGCCCGGTCCCGTTCCGCGGCGAGCCGGAGCACCGGGGCTCCCGGCGGTCGTCGCTCCGAGGAGCGTCGCCCCGGGGCTCGTCGTCCTGGGTGTCCACGGCCGTGGTCCTCGGCTGCGTCGCCGCAGTGATCGTTTTCCTTGGTTACATCAACTTCCGCCCGTACTGATCAGCACGGGATGCACGGGATGCACGGCATGAACAAGGCCGTCATCGGCGGGGAGACGGCGGCGGTGCGCCTGGCCCGGGGGGCCGCCCTCGGTGAGGTGCTGGACATCGCCGACCCGAGTGGGAGTGCCTGGATCTCGCTGGACGAGGGTGTGCGCGCGTCGGCGTGGTACCGGCCCGCGCCACTGCCGGATGCGCTGGCCCTGGAACTGCCGGAAGAGTCGTGGCTGGCTCTGGCGTTGTGCCATCCCGACGGGCGGATACGTGAGCGTGCGCTGGCCGGGGTCGCGGAGCACCCCGCACTGCTGCCCCTGCTCGTCGTGCGTGCCGCCGACTGGGCCGGGCCCGTGCGCGAACGGGCCCGTCAGCTGCTGGGCGAGGCCCTCGCCGGGGAGGTGAGTGCCCGGACGGTCGCCTCCCTCGCCCCGCTGGTTCTGCGGGTCGCCCGCCGCGAGCGCGGGAACTTCGGTCTCGGACTGCTCGACGCCGCGCTCCGCCGGGCTCCGCGCGAGCTGCTGCTGCCCCTGCGCACCCACCCCGACCGTCTTTTGCGCCGGTTCGCCTTCCGGGCGGCCGTCGAAGGGGGCCTCCTCTCCCCCGGTGAGCTGGCCCGCCACGCCGCCCGGGACGACGACGCGGTCGTCCAGGCCCTCTGCGCCGACGCCGCCCTGGCCGCCGCAAGCACCGGCTCCGGACGGGGCGGCTGGGACGACGTGCTGGAGCCGCTGCTGGGCGCGCGCAACCCGCGGGCGCGGTCGGCCGGCGTCACCGCGCTGAGGCGGGCCGGGCGGTCCGAGCGAGCAGTGGAGTTCCTCGCCGACCGGTCCGCGGTCGTGCGGGCCTGCGCGCGGTACGTCGTACGCCGGCACGGGACGGATCCACTGCCCTGGTACCGCGAACGGTGCGCGGACCCGGCGGACCCGGCGATGCCGCCCGGCGCGGCCGTCGGCCTGGCGGAGTGCGGACAGCGCGCCGACGCGGACCTGCTGTGGCCCCTGCTCGCCCACCCGGCACCGGGCGTACGGGCCCGGGCGGTGGCCGGGCTGCGCATCCTCGACGTGAGCGACACGGAGCGGTTGTTGCCGCTGCTCGACGACCCCGCGTCCGGTGTGGTGCGGGAAGCGGCCACCTCCCTGCTTCCCTTCTCCGGCGCGCTCCCCGCCGACCGTCTGATGGGGTTCCTCGATATCGGGCACCCCCGGCATGTCCGAGTCGCCGCGTTCCGGCTGCTCTATGCCCGGGGCGGGGTCGTCGGGCTGCGGGCGGCGGTCGCCCTGCTGGAGGATCCGGACGACACACTGCGGATGTGGGCCGGACAGTCGGTGCAGCACTGGCATCCGACCGCCGGCAGGCGCCCCGGGGACCCGGAGGTGGGCGAACTGCTCGACCGGGCCGGCCATCTGTTCAGCGGGGACGCGCTGAAGCGGCGCATGGGGGAGGCGGGGCTGCCCTCCCGAAGACAGACCCCGCCCGTCGGTCCTGGCGGCTAGCGGTTGTGGCGCATGAGGGAGCGGACCATGTGGCAGGTCGTGCGGGACGGCGGGTGTATGCCGATCAGTTCCGCCGTGCCGCGTATCGTCTCGTCGGATGCCTGGTCGGGCAGGTAGACGCCGGAGTCGAGCAGGGCGATGGCGAGACGCATCGCCTTGAGCCGGCGGTTGTGCGTGACGTACCACTCCCGCGGGCGGCCCGGCGGCAGCGGCCGCTTCGCGACGGGCGCGCAGGGCGTTTCGAGCAGGACGGGACGCTTCGCGGTGGACTGGGTGGGCAGGGGCTTCGGCTTCAGTGCGGCAGCGGGCACGGCATCCTCCTGTCGCGGTCAGGGTGCCCACCGAGATCCACGCCGATCCCGGCAACACCCTCGAACACTGCCTCCAGTTTACTGCCCGGCACTGACATCCGGGGGTCCTGGGAAGGTCGACGAACACCCAGGTGGAGGAGGTGTTCCAGCTGCGGAACGCCTGGTTCGGAAGGTGCCCCCGAGGCGATGGGGAATTCGAACAGCGGAGGGGCGGAAGCGGAGGGGCGTACGGTGAGCGGCATGGAGATCTGGATCAATCCGGCCTGTTCCAAGTGCCGCAGCGCCCTCACCCTGCTGGACGCCGAGGGTGCCGACTACACCGTCCGCCGCTATCTGGAGGACGTGCCGAGTCAGGGCGAGATCCGTGAGGTGCTGGAGCGGCTGGGCCTGGAGCCGTGGGACATCACCCGCACCGGGGAGGCGGCCGCCGGGGAACTCGGGCTCAAGGAATGGCCGCGGGACGCCGGCTCACGGGAGCGCTGGATCGCGGCGCTCGCCGAGCACCCCCGGCTGATCCAGCGCCCGATCATCACGGCCGAGGACGGCACGGCGGTCGTGGCCCGCAGCGAGGAGGCGGTACGGGACGCCCTGTCCCGTCGGACGCCTGACGCCTGACACCCGAGAGCAAGCGGCGTGTGACGCAGGCCACCTGGAGGAGGCTGCCGGACCGCTGAGTAACTTCGTTCGGCACCTCGTACATAGCGGCGTACGTTCCCCTACCCGCTTCAGGAGGCGCGCATGTCGCGCAGGAGAACTCTCGGCCCCAAGAAGAAGCTCGCGTTGCTGCTGAGCGCCGCGACGGTGGCCGGTGGCGGTGCCTTCGTCATGGCGACCACGTCGAACGCCTCCCAGACGGCGGCCCCCACCACCAAGTCGGCGGCCGACTCGACGGTCTGCCAGGGTCTCGCCACGGCGCTCGGTAACAACCAGAAGTTCATCGAGGGCCAACGGGCCGATCCCGACGCGCAGTCCGAGGCGCGGATCGCCAACCGCGAAGCGGTCATCGCGGAGATCGAGCTCAAGCAGCGGGCGTCCGGGTGCACGGTGGGGGAGTCGGCTCAGGACTCCCAGCCGGCGCAGCCCGAGCAGCCCGCCCAGCCCGCCCCCGGTGAGCAGGCCGGCGGCGAGCAGGCCGGCGGTGGCGACGACGCCGCGCAGAACCCGGGCGGCGGCGCGGCGGCCTCCGGCGAGCAGGTGTGCAACGGCTCCACGGTCACCCTCTCCGGTGAGGCCGGCGCCCCGGCGGCGTCCAGCAACCAGTTCCCGGCCGGGACCAAGCTGAAGGTCACCAACCTGGACAACAACAAGTCCACGACGGTGGAGGTCACCGGGGTGTCCGGCAGTTGCGCCCTGCTCAACGACGCGGCCTTCGAGCAGGTCCGGGAGCCCGGCAAGTTCCTGATCCGCCGGGCGCTCATCGAGAAGGTGGGCTGACCCCGGGTCACCACAAGCCCTCCGGGGCGCGGACCCAGTTCGGGGGTCGGGGCGTGCCACGGTACCGCCCCGACCCGGGTCGCCGCCCCGGGGTGTGACGGGAGCCCTTCCCCGCTCGACCGCCGTCGAGAGCGGGGGAGGGCTCCCTGCGTCCGGGGAGGAGCGAGAAGCCCGCACCACACGGTCCACGTGGTGAACCGGGGCTCCTGCTGGGGGCCTCGGTCTGCTTCAGTGACTCCACTCACGCGAAACGCGCGGGCTTCCTGCGGTCGTGGCTAGGCCACGTCGCAGAGGGCCAGCCCGGCCCTGTTGAGGACGTTCGTCGCGCCGACGTGGTCCGCGTTCGCTGCGAACCCGCACACCGTGCATTCGAACTTCGCTTGGGTGGCGCGGTTCTCCTTCGCAACGTGCCCGCAGTCGGGGCAGGTGCGGGAGGTGTTGCGGGGGTCCACGGCGATGACGGTCCGACCGGCGCTTTCAGCCTTGTGGGCGAGGATCACGAGGAACACCCCCCAACCCGCGTCGAGGATGCTGCGGTTCAGACCGGCCTTGGCGGCGGACCCGTTGGGCAGAAACGCGCCGGGGGTTTCCGGATCGGGCTTGGGCTTGGGCGCGCGGGTCATGCCCGCTGTGTTGAGCCGCTCGTGGGCAATCACATCGTGGTCGCCCACGAGGGCGAGCGCGGTCTTGTACGCGTGGTCCAGGCGCTGCCGGCGGATCTTCGCGTGGATCCGGGCGACCCTCCGGGCGGCGGCCCGGTGCTTCTTGGTGCGTCGGCGGGTCCGCTGGGGGAACCTCGCCAGGTGCCGCTGCGCCTCGGCCAGGTCGTCTGCCACCGCTCCGAGGAAGCGCGGGCTGGCGATGTGCACGCCGTCGGACGTGGTCAGGAAGTGCTCGACGCCCATGTCGATGCCGATGATGCTGCCCGTGGCGGGCAGCGACTCAGCGGGCACCTGGTCGCAGGAGAGGACGACGTACCAGCGCCTTCCTTCCCGCTTGATGCTGATCGTCTTGACCCGGCCCTTGACGGGACGGTGCTGGTGCACGCGGACGTGGCCGACGCCCTGGAGGCGGACGCGGGTCTGCGCATCGTGCGGGGTGGAGTCCCATCGGCAGCCGTCGCCGTCTTTCGGGAAGGTCACGGTGTCGAAGTGCCCGACGCCCTTGAACCTGGGGTATCCGGGTGTCTGGCCTGCCTTGACACGCTGGAAGAACGCGGCGAACGCCTTGTCCAGGCGGCGCAGGGTGGCCTGCTGGGAGGAGAACGACCAGCGGCCCTGGCGCTCGGGGTCGAACGCCCGGATGTCCTTGAGCTGCGCGGACTGGTCGCCGTAGCGCACGGTCGTCTTCGACGTGTGCCGGTAGGCGTCCCGGCGCTCCTGGATGGCCCCGTTGTACAGCGAGCAGTGATCTCGCAGCATCTCGCCCAGCGCGACCGTCTGACGGGCCGTGGGCCGCAGGAGGAACTTGTACGCGCGGATCACGAGCCGTCCCCCTCCCGCTTCTTTTGGGGGCGTTCCCACTGGGTGTCGATGTACCTCGCCACTGTCGCCGCCGATACCGCGCCTACCGAGGCTGCGAAGTACGACGACGACCACAGCGTGGGCATCCGCGACCTCAGGTGCGGGAACTCCTCACGCAGCACGCGGGAAGTGAAGCCCTTGAACTGGTTGGCTACGTATGAGGCGGACGACTTCGCATCGTGCTTGACGAACAGGTGTACGCGGTCGGGCACCACCTCAAGAGCGATGATCTCCCAGTCGCGCTCGTCCGCCTTGGCCCGGATCAGCTCGTCCAGGCGTTCCGCGACCCGGCCGTCCAGGACCGGACGGCGGTACTTCGGACACCACACCACGTGGAGCCCGAGGTCGTACACGCCGCCGGAGAATCGGCGAACCTTCCTGGTCACGGCCACTTAACAACTATACACACGCGACAGGTCTAGTGCGGCAGAAAAACGGTACAGGCGAACAATGCTGATTTCTGCACCCAGTTGAGATCGGAGCAGCCCAGACAAGCCATTCCCCACCCCGCTAAGGCGGAGCGCCCCCTGGCTAGGTCATAATGGGGGCATGGACGGTTCCCGGAAGCTCATCGCGACAGGTCGTCAGGACCTCGAGCCCTTCTGGCCCTCCCGTCAGCACGACGACTTCGACCGCGAGTGTTGCCGCGCGACGACCGCGCCGGCCCTCTGACGCCGTACCTCCCGGCCTTCCGCCGGCGCGAACCGCGTACGTCCTCGACCGGCCCGACCACGAACTCGTGGCGGTCGAGTCCTCTCGACGAACCCTTCGCGCGAAAGAGCTGACCCCTCATGGCGACCACTCGTTCCCTCTCCCCCACAAATCCTGCGCATCCCGTGAACCTCGCGAACGCTGCGACCCCCGCAAACTCCGTGCGCGCCGCGAACTCCGTGACCTCGGTGACCTCGGCGTCCTCCTCACCCGCCGCCCCCGTCGCGCCCCGTACCGTCCCGGCCGACGGCCGTCCCCGCCACGGGCTGCGGGCCGTCGCCCCGGACGAGGTCGTCACGGTCGCGGACCTGCTCCCTCCGGGGGCCACCTGGCTGCCCGCACCGCAGCACACCCTGCCCGTCCTGCCCGGGCGCCCGCCCATGGTCGGCTACCTGGTGCTGGTCCCCGCCGACCAGCAGCCGCCGTTCCCTGTGGCGGTACCGGACGCCGGCCCGTCGTCCGCCCTCACCGCGCCCTCCGAAACCGATGGGGCCGACGCGGCCGACGATTCGGTCCGCGTCGACACCATGCGGCGCACTGCTGAGGTGAACGGACGGCAACTCGACCTCACCTACCTGGAGTTCGAGCTGCTCGCCCATCTCGTGGCACACCCGAACCGGGTGCACACCCGCGACCACCTGGTCGCCACCGTGTGGGGCTACGGCCATGTGGGCGACGGCCGCACCGTCGACGTCCACGTCGCCCGGCTGCGCCGCAAGCTGGGCGCCGAGCACCGGGGCAGGATCCAGACTGTGCGCCGCGTCGGCTACAAGTACGCCCCCTGAGGGCGGCCCGCCCCGGCTCTGCTCTGCCCTCGGCAGATTCCTGTTCCCCCGGCCCGTCCGACACGGCAGAGTCGGGCGGTATGAGGCTTCTGGTGCTGGGCGGTACGGAGTTCGCGGGGCGGGCCGTCGTGGAGGCGGCGCTCGGGCGGGGCTGGGAGGTGACCGTCTTCCACCGGGGGCGGCACGGGGCGCCGCCGGGCGTCCGGTCGCTGCTGGGAGACCGGACCGCCGTCGACGGGTTGGCCGCGCTCGACGAGGCGGCCGGCGAGTGGGACGTCGTCGTCGACACCTGGTCGGCCGCCCCGCGTGCCGTCCGGGACACGGCGCGGCTGCTGCGGGGCCGCGCCGGGCGGTACGTGTACGTGTCGAGTTGCTCGGTGTACGCCTGGCCCGCGCCCGCCGGGTACACCGAGCAGGCCCCGGTGGTGGCGGGTGCCCGCGCGGACGCCGACCAGACCGAGTACCCGCGGGACAAGCGGGGCGGTGAACTGGCCGCCGTGGACGCCTTCGGCGCGGACCGGTCGGTGCTGGTGCGGGCGGGGCTGATTCTCGGGCCGTACGAGAACGTCGGCCGGCTGCCCTGGTGGCTGAACCGGATGGCACGCGGCGGCCCGGTCCTCGCTCCGGGGCCGCGTGACCTGCCCGTCCAGTACGTCGACGTCCGCGACCTCGCCGAGTGGATCCTCGGGGCGGCCGAGCGGGAACTGAGCGGCCCGTACAACCTGTTGGGCCCGCAGGGACACGCCACGATCGGCGCGCTGCTGGAGGCGTGCGCGGAGGTGACCGGGGGCGCGGCCGAACTGCGGTGGACCGCACCGGAGATGATCCTTCAGGCCGGCATCGAACCGTGGACGCAGCTGCCGGTGTGGGTGCCGCCGGACAGCGAAGCACACGGCGCCCTGCACCGAGCGGACGTCTCCCGGGCGGTCGCCACGGGGCTGCGCTGCCGTCCCGTCGCCGAGACCGTGGCCGACACCTGGCGCTGGCTGCGGGCCATCGGCGGAACGGCACCCCAGCGTCCGGACCGGACGTTCAAGGGGCTCGACCCGGAGGTGGAGGCGAAGGTGCTCGCGGCGGAGGGAGGCCGGGGCGAGCCGTAGGACGGGCCGTGGGCCCGGCCAGGTGTACGTAGCACCACCCCGTGACCGGGGGTTCGGGCCAGTGACCCGGGCATCGGTGCCCGGACAGACTTACGGCATGAGCATCGACACGAGAAACGGCACCAGAAGCGGCACCAGACGTACGAAGGGCCTTGCCAAGGCCGCACTGCGGGGGCTGGGGCTGGCGTTGGTGTCGCTCCCGCTGTCAGCGCTGTGCTTCACCCTGACCCTGCTGTCGATCGCGCTGATTCCCCTCGGGATCGGCATCGTCACGACGCCGTACGTGCTGACCCGGGCACGCACCTATGCGAACTGGCGGCGGGTGCTGGCCGCCGAGTGGGGCGGGGTGCGCATCCCGCCCGCGTACCGCCCGCTGCCCAAGGACGCCAACCCCTGGGAGCGCACGTTCGGGATGCTGAGCGATCCGGCGACCCGGCGGGAACTGTGGTGGCTGCTGGTCGACATGACCGCGGGGGTCGTCACCGCGCTGCTGCCGGCCGCGCTGCTGCTGTACCCGCTGGAGGGGTTCGCGCTCGCGGCCGGGCTGTGGCGGGTGATGCCGGACCCGTACTGGTACGGCTTCGTCCCGGTCGGCGACCAGGCCTCCGCGCTCGGCGCCGGCGCACTGGCCCTCGGTCTGCTCTTCCTCGCCCACTTCGTCACCCCGTCGGTGCTGAACGCCCATTACCGGCTCACCCGCGCCGTCCTCTCCCCCAGCCAGGGTGAACTGAGCGAGCGGGTACGGGTGCTGACCGAGACGCGGCGTGACGCCGTCGACACGTCCGCGGCCGAACTGCGGCGCATCGAGCGGGATCTGCACGACGGGGCGCAGGCCCGGCTGGTCGCGATGGGCATGGATCTGGGGACCATCGAGGCGCTGCTCGACAAGGACCCGGAGCAGGCGAAGGAGTTGATCGCGCGGACCCGCAGGTCCTCGGTGGAGGCACTGTCGGAACTGCGGGAGCTGGTACACGGCATCCATCCGCCGGTGCTGGCCGAGCGCGGGCTGGGCGACGCGGTGCGGGCGCTGGCGCTCAGGCTGCCGGTGGCCACCGAGGTGAACGTGGAGCTGCCGGGCCGGGCCGAGGCACCGGTGGAGTCGGCCGCGTACTTCGCCGTCAGTGAGGTGCTCACCAACGCGGTGAAGCACGCGGGTGCCGACCGGATCTGGGTCGATCTGCACCACGCCGAGGGCCATCTGCGGGTGAGCGTCACCGACAACGGAAAGGGCGGCGCGGTGATCGGGGCCGGTTCGGGGCTGACCGGGGTGGAGCGGCGCCTGGGTACATTCGACGGCGTCCTGGCCGTCAGCAGCCCCGCGGGCGGTCCCACCATGGTCACCATGGAGATCCCTTGCGAGTTGTCCTAGCCGAAGACCTGTTTCTGCTGCGCGACGGACTGGTCCGGCTCCTGCGGGCCCATGACTTCGAGATCGTCGCGGCCGTGGAGTCCGGTCCCGAACTGGCCCGGGCGCTGGCCGAGTCGGAGCCGGACGTGGCCGTGGTCGACGTACGGCTGCCGCCGACGCACACCGACGAGGGGCTGCAGTGCGCGCTCGAGGCGCGGCGCCGCAGGCCGGGACTTCCGGTGCTGGTGCTGTCGCAGCACGTGGAGCAGTTGTACGCGCGGGAGCTGCTGGCCGACGGCAGTGGTGCGGTGGGGTATCTGTTGAAGGACCGGGTGTTCGACGCGGAGCAGTTCGTGGACGCCGTACGGCGGGTGGCGGGCGGAGGTACGGCGATGGATCCGCAGGTGATCCAGCAGTTGCTGGCACGGCGGTCGGGTGACGACCGGCCGCTGGCGCGGCTGACGCCCCGGGAACGGGAGGTACTGGAGCTGATGGCGCAGGGGCGCTCCAACGCGGCGATCGCCGGCCGGCTGGTGGTGACGGAACGGGCCATCGCCAAGCACACCGCGAACATCTTCACCAAACTGGGACTGGAGGTCTCGGACGACGACAACCGTCGCGTGCTGGCGGTTCTCGCCCATCTCGACCAGGGAAGGTGAAACCGGGCCCGCCCCTCACCCGACGTTCACGACCAACAACTCCTCGTGGTCCAGAGGGCGTTGAAACCAGAGCGCCGTACGAACTTCCCATCAATTTCTGTGACGGTTGAACACCCCCGGAGCGGCTCCCGTACTCAAGGGAGCCGCTCCGCTTCTGCTGGGCGATTCGATGCCCGTAAGGGGGTGCTCCTCAACCAGGTCAGAGGAGTTCCGTGACTCCACCCACCGCTGAGGCGGCGGGCTTCCAGCCCGAGGGTCGCGGTCCAGCCCGAACCGACCCCTTTGCGGGGCACAGCACAGATCACCAGAGCACCGGGAAGGCCGAGAGCCCCCTTGCGAGGAGAATGATGGGACGCAATACAAGAAAACGCCGTATGCCGTTGGCCGCCAAAGCCGTGGCCGGAACGGCGGCCTTGGCGCTCGGTGGGGGCGGGCTGGTCTGGGCGAACTTCTACGCTTCGGCCGGCGAGTCGGACCAGGCTCAGAGCCGGACCAAGGTGAGTGCGGCGCAGATCGCCACGATCGACTGCCCGGACGTCGGTCAGCAGCTCTCCGACGTGCCGGACCAGGCCCGCGGTGAGGTCGACGGCGAACTGGCCTCGATGGACCAGCAGATCACCGACGCCTACCAGCGTCTGGCCACCACGCGCCAGGCGCAGGCCGGGGACTCGCAGTACGTCCAGAACGCCATTCTGGGTCCGCTCAAGGACCGTCGTAAGGTGCTCCTCGACCGGATCAAGCTGGAGATCAGCCGTGCGGGCGGCCAGGTTCCCGGGAACCTGGACGAGCTCGCCCCCTGCTCCGGCCGCCCCGCCGACCAGCCGCTGCCGACCGACGGCCAGAACGGCGACGGTCAGAACGGCGACGGTCAGGACAACGGCCAGGACAACGGCCAGGGCGGTGACCAGGGTCAGGACAACGGTCAGGACCAGGGCGACGGTCAGGACCAGGGCGAGGGGCAGCTCCCCAACGACAACGGCAACGGCGCCGCGGGTCCGTTCGCCGAGGACTTCATCGACATCAACGACGTCCCGCCGAACTCGCGCGACCTCCCGAACGGTCTGGCCGCCAACGGCAGGTCCGGCTCCAAGGGCAGCTTCACCACGAAGTGCGGCGTCAACGAGAACAAGATCTACAACAGCGACAACATCATCGTGGCCCCCGGTGTCGCGAACGGCGCGCACCACATGCACGACTACGTCGGCAACCAGAGCAACAGCTCGCTCTCCAGCGACGACGACCTGGTCGCCGCCGAGACCAGCTGCCAGAACCAGGGCGACAAGTCCTCGTACTTCTGGCCGGTGCTGCGCGTGCAGGACGGCACCCAGGAGTTCGACGCGGCCGACCAGGGCGGTGGCGCCGAGGGCAACGTCGGCAGGATCCTCCAGGCCCAGGAGGCCCAGCTCCGGTTCGTCGGCAACAAGCGGAGCAAGGTCGTCGCGATCCCCAAGCTGATGCGCATCATCACCGGTGACGCCAAGGCCTTCACCAACGGCCTCAAGAACGCCAACACCTCGTACAGCTGCACCGGCTTCGAGGACCGGCAGTCCACGGACAAGTACGTGCTGTGCCCCGAGGGCAGTCAGCTCGTGCGCACGTCCAACTTCCAGAGCTGCTGGGACGGACAGAACACCGACAGCGCCAACCACCGTGACCACGTGGCGTTCGTCCAGGCGGACGGCAGCTGCGCCAACGGCTTCAAGGCCATCCCGCAGCTCCAGGTCCGCCTGGTGTACGACGTTCCCACCCCGACCATCGAGAACGGTCAGGTGAAGAACCCGTACGCCGTGGACTCCTTCCCGGAGCAGCTGCACAAGCCGATCACCGACCACAACGACTTCATCAACGTCATGGACGAGAGCCTGATGAACAAGGTGGTCAAGTGCATCAACAAGGGCAAGAAGTGCACGTAGTCCCCTCGGTCGCCCACTGAGACACTGAGAAAAAGGAGGGCCGGTGGCGGGATTCCCGCCACCGGCCCTCCTCCTGTGTGCACCGGGTGTGCTCGTCGTTCAGCCTCCGTGCCCGGCGTGGCCGGACGCGTGCGCACCGCCTCCGTGGTCCATGTTGGCGTGGTCGATGCCCTCCTCCACGTCGCCGCCGAGCCGGCCACGCAGGTCGTCGAGCACGTTCTCCTCGCCGACGGCGACCCACTTGCGCCCGACGAGGTAGAAGCCGCCGTAGTCCTTGGCCATGTCGACCCACTCCCGCTGGCCGCGGTCGGTGGCGAAGGTGGCCAGGACGTACTGCTCCTTGCCCTTCTTGCAGATGGCCTGACGGATGGTGTCGGCGTCGGTCTGCATGTCCGGCTTGCACTTCACCTCGGCGGCCAGGTGCTCGAGACTGCCGGTGGCCGTGGCGGGCACCTCGCTCTCGGCTCCGCCGGACCCGCAGCCCGCCAGCGCCAGTACCGCCACCGCGCCGGTCAGCGCGAGCATCGGTCGGGACAGCCTCATGAGTTCCTCCGGTCCTTCCGGCGACATGCCGCACGGAGCCCCGGCAAGGGGCTCTCCGCCTTCGATACGGCTTTGACGCGCGCAGTACTCAACGCGCACGCCACCCAATCGGTCGACGCCGTCCGAACGGCCCAGTGACCTACCGGCCGGTTGGCTCGTTCTGCTGGGCGTGCAGTCACAGCATGCCGCCCAGCGCCCCCCGCACTCCTCCTCCGACGGCCCGGTCGTCGATGTCGAACAGGCCGAGGCCGCGCTCGCCGAGCACTATCCGCGGCTCGTCCGGCTCGCCTACCTGCTGCTGCCGCCGGGTACGGGCCGGAGCAGGCGGGTGCTGACCGCGCACGCCCTGGCCCAGCGCGCGCTGCCCCGCGGCCGCACCGCGGCGCCCGTGATCCCCGCCCAGACGGTCCAAACGGTCCAGGCGGTCCAGTCCCCCGAGGCCATCCAGTCCGCCGAGGCCCCGCAGGCCGCCCCCGCCCCCGGGCGGGACGGCGATCCCGGGTACGCGCTGGTCCGGCTGCAGGTGGTGCGTACGGCGCTGCGGGCGGGCGGGCCGCTCCGGCGGGCGCTGCTGTCTCCGCCGCTGCCCCGGGTGTGGGGGCTGCGGCTGCACCCGCGGTCCGGTGGCGCCGACGAACTCGCCCTGGACCAGCGGCTGTCCGCCCTGTCCGGACCGGCCCGCGCCGCCTACGTGCTGCGGGGCCTCGAGCGGCTCGCGGACGACGACGTACGCAGGGTCCTCACCGACGCGGGGGTCGCCGACGCGGCCGCCGCGCTGCGCGAGGCCGACGGGGTGCCGGCCGAGTACCGGCTGCTCGACTCCCCCGAGTTCGACCCCTGCTCGCTCCAGGCCCGGCCCACCGATCTGCTGCGCCGCCGGCGGCATCTGAAGGTCGCGCTGGCCGCGGGGTGCGCGCTCGTCGTCTGCGGCGCACTGCTCGGGCTGCCGGGTGACGGCTGGGGGCCGGACGGTGCCGCCGCGCCGCCGTACGCGCGGAACCCGGCCGCGCAGGCCGCCCTGGACCCGGCGAAGCTGACCCGGGTCTCCCCCTCCCTCTGGAAGGCCTCCGCGCGCACCGACTTCTCCGTGTGGCCCGCCCGCGGCGACCTGACCGGTGACAGGGGCCTGCTGCGCCGCGCCCTCGCCGTGTGGGCCCGGCCCGGCGAGCGGGTCCAGGTGTCGGCGACGCCGGGCACCCCGTCCGGCGGCCCGGCCGGACCGCCCCAGCTGCTGTACGCGGGGACCGTCGACAGCGCGCGCGTGGTGATCCTCCACGACGGTCTGCGCATCGCCAGGTACGCCGAGCCGGAGAGCGGCGCCCGGGGCGCCGTCCTCGACCTCGCCCGGGTCGACGGCGCGGACCGGGCCGGGGCGAGTG
Source organism: Streptomyces sp. GDS52 (assembly GCF_052246875.1). NCBI lineage: Bacteria > Bacillati > Actinomycetota > Actinomycetes > Kitasatosporales > Streptomycetaceae > Streptomyces > Streptomyces sp. GDS52. Next base: position 5,376,950 of record NZ_CM125966.1, on the reverse strand, counting down.
CGGTGGTGCTGAGCCGGGTCGACGGCAACGTCCGCTATCTGGCGGCCCCTTGGGTACGCGAGGCCCGTCACCGGGACCTGCGCGAGCCCGACGCCGACGCGACGGACCTCACGCTCACCGACGGGGTCACCTCGCCGCTGGCCAGTCCGGCGCTGCGGGCCGGTTCGTGCACCTCGTGGAACGTGCTGGAGCTGACCGACAAGGCCGGCACCCGGCTGATGACCGACCTCGCCGAGCTGGTCCCGGCCCGGCTGACCGCGGGACGGCCCGGGGCCGCCGGTGAGACGTCCGGCGCCGGGACGCTGCGTGCCTGGGCGCCGTTCGCGTGCTCGCTGGTCTCGGTGCGTTCGGCGGGCGTACGGAGCGTGAACGCGTGGGCGTTCGCCGAGCAGCCGCTGCCGGACGGCGCGAGAGGCCCCGCGGACTGGGTGTGCACCCGGGCCGAGACCTGGCGGGGCGGTGGCAGCCGGGTGCTGGCGCAGTTCCACACGCCGGGCAGGCCGTCCGGGACGGCGGTGGCCAAGGCCGAGGACGTTCCGCAGTGCGGGGCGCGTGCGCCGCGGGTGCTGGCCGGGGTGCTGTGGAAGTCCCCGGCGGGCACCTGGTACCTGCTGGCCGCCGGCAGCCGCGGCACGACGTCCGTCACCGCGACGGGCGGTGTCCAGGGCACCGCACAGGGCAATCTGCTGACCGTCGAGGCCGAACGGGGCGCCCAGGCCGACCTTGTGGGCACCCGGAAGGACGGGGGCTCGATCACCGGCCTCGGCTGACCCGGTGATCACCGCCGTCCGGTCCGGACCGTTCGAGTCCGGAATCGATCGGTAGGCTGGGGGTATGACTACCGGGGTACGCCGCAGAATGGGAGTCGAGGAGCGCCGGCAGCAGTTGATCGGCGTCGCCCTCGAACTGTTCAGCCGTCGCTCGCCCGACGAGGTCTCCATCGACGAGATCGCCTCGAAGGCCGGTATCTCGCGCCCGCTGGTCTACCACTACTTCCCCGGCAAACTCAGCCTCTACGAGGCCGCGTTGAGGCGTGCCTCGGACGATCTCGCGTCACGGTTCGTGGAGCCGCACGAGGGCCCGCTGGGAGCCCGGCTGCTGCGCGTGATGGGCCGGTACTTCGACTTCGTCGACGAGCACGGGCCGGGTTTCTCCGCCCTGATGCGCGGCGGCCCGGCGGTCGGCTCGTCGACCACCAACGCACTGGTCGACTCCGTGCGGCAGCGGGCGTACGAACAGATCCTGTCGCACATGGGCGCGGTGGATCCGCCCGCGCGGCTGGAGCTGGTGGTGCGTTCCTGGATCTCGCTCGCCGAGTCGACGGCGCTGATCTGGCTGGACGGCCGGCGCATACCGCGGGCCGAGCTGGAGGTCCAGCTGGTGCACGACTTCGCGGCGCTCGCCGCCGTGGCCGCGGCGCACGACGAGGAGCTGGGCACGTTGCTGCGCGGCCTGCTCAAGGACGAACCGGGGGACGGGCCGTTCACCGACCTGGTCACCCGGCTGATCGCGCTGGCGTCCTCGCCCTGACCGGCCGCCCGGCTGCTGCTTCCCCACGCCCTACTTCTCTACGCCCCTACGCCCCTATTCTTCGAACTTCCGGTACGAAGCGTCGAGCTCGCGTACCTCCGCGGAGGCGTGCAGCATCGTGCCGTCGAGGGACTTCACGTGCTGCCGGACCAGTTCCAGGACGGCCTCGGTGAGCCGGGCCTTGGCCTCCTCGGTCCGCCCGGGGAGTAGTCCGATGTGGACGTGCACCAGGGCGTGGCCATCGATGTCGGGGCCGACCACGACGTCCTCGGTCCGGCGGAACCGGGTCTTGCACGCCGCCGGCCTGGCCGCCGCGATCTCCACCACGGTGGTGTGCAGGTCCCGTGCGAAGGCGCGCCGGTCGAAGTCGAAGCCGGCCTTCAGCTGATCGGAGTAGTCGACGGTGATCTGCGGCATCGGTGGGCCCTCCAGTTGCAGCTCGGAGGGCCCACCTTAGCCCGCGCCGTCCGTCAGCCGGCCGTGGTGAACACCGCGACCGTGCGGGCCGGGACGGTGAAGGTGCCGGTCTTCGCCGCGTAGGACGAGGTCTTCACCACCGGGTCCGATCCCAAGGCCTGCACCGGGTGCAGGCGGTAACCGGTGCCGGCGAGGGCCTCGACGCGCTGTTCCCGCTGCTCCGGCGTCGCGTTGAACACCACGACCAGGTCACCGAGCCGCATCGTGATCACGCCGGGTGTCTCGTCCTTCCCGGACAGCGGGAAGGACAGCCGGGACTGCACCTGCTCCGCGGTGTCGAGGGAGAAGACCGGTTCCGTCGTCCGGATCCTCAGCAGGTCCCGGTAGGCGGCCGAGGCGCCCTCGATCTGCGGGCAGCCGACCTGCACCGCGCCCAGCAGGGGCTTGGCATGGGGCCACTTGTCGGCGTTGTCGGCGGCCGGGGGCAGACCGCGGCCGAAGCCGTTGCCCGCGGCGCAGTTCCAGTGGATGGCGTTGAACCAGTCGCCGCTGTCGTAGGAGTTGCGGTCCAGGGACTTGGAGCGCAGCAGGTCGGTACCGGCCTGGGAGAGCGCCGGGCCCTGGGACAGGGTGGCCGTCGCCATGGCGAGGACCTGTGCGCGCGCCCGGCCGTCGGCGTTCGTGGAGGCCGGCAGCTTGAAGGCGAGCGCGTCGAACAGGGACTCGTTGTCGTGCGCGTCGGCGTAGGCGAGGGCGTCGCCGGGGGCGTCGGCGTATCCGGCCGGGGAGCCGTTGTAGTCGACCTGCGAGCCCTTGACCTCCTTGCCGTCGGTGTCGGTGAAGCGGTACCCGGCGAGGTTGCCGCTCAGGCCCACCTTGATCAGGTCCTGGTAGTGCAGGAGCCGGGCCCTCTGCTCGGCCTCGGTGCCGTTGCTCTTCGAGGAGTTCGGGTCGGTGTGGAGGCCGGAGGCGAAGCCCTGGACGCCGGGGTCCTCGTCGAAGGGGCCGCCGCCGCGGACGGCGTCCCGGGCCCGGTCGGAGAAGGTGGCGATGCCGGTTCCGGCCATGTTCTGCTGCGTGGCCTGCTCGAAGCGGACGTCGTCGGCGATCTCGCCGAAGTTCCAGCCCTCGCCGTACAGGATGATCTTCTTGCCGTCGACGCCGTCCTTCTTGAGGGTCAGCGCGTCGAGGGCCTTGCGCACGGCGAGCATGTTGGCCTTCGGGTGGTGGCCCATGAGGTCGAAGCGGAAGCCGTCGACCTTGTACTCCTTGGCCCAGGTGACGACCGAGTCCACGACGAGCTTGCCCATCATGGCGTTCTCGGGCGCGGTGTTGGCGCAGCAGGTGCTGTCGGCGACCGAACCGTCGGCGAGCAGCCGCTGGTAGTAGCCGGGCACGATCCGGTCCAGGACGCTGGTGTCCGCCTGGCCGCTCGCCGCGGTGTGGTTGTAGACGACGTCCAGGACGACGCGCAGGCCGTCCTCGTTGAGCGCCTTGACCATCTTCCGGAACTCGACCGTGCGGGTCGTGCCCTCCGGGTCGGTGGCGTAGGAGCCCTCGGGGACCGTGTAGTGGTACGGGTCGTAGCCCCAGTTGTAGGCGTCCTTGGCGGCGGCCTTCGCCACGCACTCCTGCTGCTTGTCGGAGTCGGCCGGGTACGCGGCGAGGTCGCAGTCGACGGTGGCCTGGTCGGACTTCTTCTCGGGGATGGTCGCGATGTCGAACACGGGCAGCAGGTGCACGTACGAGGTGCCGGCCTTCGCCAGCTCCCGCAGGTGCTTCGAGCCGTCGCTGTCCTTGTCGGTGAAGGCGAGGTAGGTGCCGGGCTGCTTCGCCGTGCGGTCCTCGACGGAGAAGTCGCGGACGTGCAGCTCCTGGATCTGGGCGTCCTTGAGCGGTACGGCCTTCGGCTTGGCCAGGTCCGACCAGCCCCCGGGGGCGAGAGCGCGGTCGCCGAGGTCGACGACGAGGCTGCGCTGGGAGTCGGTGGTCAGGGCCAGCGAGTACGGGTCGGTGACCTTGTTGGTGACGATCTCGCGGGTGCCGGGCGCCCACACCTTCACGACGTACCGGTAGGGCTTGCCCTTCCAGGACTTCGGGCCGGTGACGGACCAGACGCCGGTGGCGTCGTCGCGCTCCATGCGGGCGGTGGTGCCGCCGATCTCCAGCGAGACGTGCTGCGCGGTCGGCGCCCACACGGAGAGCGTGGGCCGGCCGTCGCGGAAGACGGGGCCGAGCTGTGCCTTGGTCGCGCCGGCCGCGTACAGGTCGTCGAGGACGCCCGCGGTCTGCACTCCGGTCGCGGCGAGCACGGCGCCGGTGGCGGCCCGCTGGGAGGCGACGACCTGGCCGCGCAGGGCCTCGCGTACGCGGTCCCGGTCGCGCGGGTCGACGGCCCAGGCGGTGTCGTCCTTCAGGTGCGGGAACTTCGCCTTCTGGGCGTCGGTGAGGGCCGCCTTCGTCAGCCGGAGCACGCGCGTGTCGCCACCGGTGAGCGTGCCGTCCTGCGCCTTGATCGAGCCGGTGCGGGAGGCGAGGAGCTGGGTGGAGGCGGCGGCGTCGGAGCCGTTCCAGACGACGGTGTCCCGGTCGATCCAGACCGCCTTGGAGGTGGCCAGGTCGAGGGCGGCCGCGGAGCCCGCGGGCTGCGGCAGCAGGTACCTCTCCTGGCCGCTCACCAGCCACACCTCGTGGCCGTTCGCCGTGAGGTCGAGCGACTGGTCGGACGGCAGGTCCTTCTCGTCGCCCTTGTGGAGGATGTAGCTGAGGCTGGTGGCACCCTCGGTGAGCGGCACCTCGAAGACCGCGCCATAGGGATCGGTCTTCACCGGCTCCAGGGGTTTCGACCAGTCGGTGGGGTCCGCGGCACCGGTCCAGGTGTGCAGGCCCCAGCCGTCGTAGTTCCCGTCGGCGCGGTGGTAGTGGAGCACCGCCTTGGTCGTGTCCTGCGCCGGGTACTCGGGGCGTTCGGTGGTGACGGTCTCCTCGCCCTGCTCGATCCAGACCTCACCGGTCCTGGTGAGGTCGATCGTGCGGTCGGTGGAGACGTCCTTGTTCCCGTCCTTGTCGATGACGAGGAAGCCGAGGTCCGAGGCGCCCGGCTTGAGCTTGACGTAGGCGAAGGCGCCGTAGGCGTCGCGGCCGGTGAAGGGGTGGCTGTCCGGCCATTCGGTGGCCTCGCCCTCGGCGAGGTCGCCCCAGGCGTACAGGCCCCAGTCGTCGTAGTCGCCGTCGGCGCGCCGGTAGTGGACGATCGCGTGGTCGCGGGAGGCGGTGGACGGCGGCTCCGCGACGGGCGGGGTGCCGGTGGTGGAGGCGGCCGTCGCGCTCGCGGTGCGGCCGGCCGAGTCGATCACCACGGCCTTGTAGCGCAGGGCGGTGCCGGCCGGGACGTCCGCGCCGATGGTGTGGGTGACCTGGTGGGGGGCGTGGTCGGCGGAGCCGAGGGTCTGCCACTTCCCGTCGCCGGTCTGGGCGGCGAAGACGACCCGGTTGAGCTGTCCGCCCTCGACGTCGGCGGTCAGCTCGACGGTGCCGGTGGCGCCCGCCTCGGGGGCCTTGAGGGTGACCGTGGGCTTGGTGACGGGCTTGGCGAGCGGGCCGGACGCCTTGAGGACGATCGCCGAGCCGGCCGGGACGGTGACGGTGATCTTCCGGTCGGCGCCGCTGGTCACGGAGGCGTCGGTGCCGTGGATGCCGCGGAAGGTCATACGGGCCGAGTTCGTGGCGAAGGTGGCCTTCCTCGCCTCCTCGGCGTTGTTGAAGGCGACGACGTACTCGGTGGTGTCCTTGCCCGTGCCGGTGCGGGAGAAGGCGTGGACGCCGGGGCCGTCGGCCGCGTACCGCTGCTGCTGGACGCCGTCGGTGAGGGCCGGGTGGGCCGTGCGGAGCTTCGCGAGGGCGCTGATCTGCCGGTAGAGCGGGGACCTGGTGTCGTAGGTGTCCTCGGCGTGGGTGCGGTCGGTGCCGATCAGGTCGTCGTCGAGGTAGTCGGCGGTGCGGGAGGCGAACAGGGTCTGGCGGGCGTCCTTGTCGCCGCCGGCGCCGGTGAAGCCCTGCTCGTCGCCGTAGTAGACGACCGGGTTGCCGCGGCTGAGGAACATCAGCTCGTTGGCCAGCATGGCCTTCTTCAGCAGTTCGGCGTCGGACGCCTTCGGGTCGTCCTGCTTGAGGAACGTCCCGATGCGGCCCATGTCGTGGTTGCCGAGGAAGGTGACCTGCTCGTAGGCGTTGGCCTTGTCGGTCGTGTACTTGTGGTCGTCGCCGAAGACCGAGGCGAGTTTCTGCGCGCTGCCGCCCTGGGAGGCGTACTGGCGGGCCGCCTCCTGGAAGGGGAAGTCGAGGGTGGCGTCGAGGCGGCCCTCGGTGACGTACGGGGCGGTGACGTCCGTGTCGGCGGAGTAGACCTCGCCGAACATGAAGAAGTCGTCCCGGCCCTTCTTGGCCGCGTAGGCGTCCAGGGCGGTGGCCCACTGGGTCCAGAACTCCATGTTGACGTGCTTCACGGTGTCGATCCGGAAGCCGTCGATGTCGAAGTCCTTGACCCACCGCTGGTAGATCTTCTCCATGCCGTCGACGACCTCGGGACGCTCGGTCCACAGGTCGTCGAGGCCGGAGAAGTCGCCGTGCTCGCTGGACTCGCCGGCGAAGGTGGAGTCGCCCCGGTTGTGGTACATCGTCGGGTCGTTGAGCCACGCCGGGACCTTGACGTTCTTCTTCGCGGCGGGGACGACCGGGGTGCGCGGGAAGGAACCGGCGTCGACGCGCGGGAACTTCTTCGCGCCGTCGGCGTAGTCGGCGTCGTCGAAGGGCTTCCCGTCCTCGGTCAGGTAGGGGAAGGCGCCCTTGGAGAGGTAGTCGTAGGACTTCTCCTCGTAGTCGACGACGTCGGCGGTGTGGTTGGTGATGACGTCGAAGAAGACCTTCATGCCCTTGGCGTGGGCCTTGTCGATGAGGGTCTCGAGGTCCTTGTTGGTGCCGAAGTGCGGGTCGACCTGGGTGAAGTCGGTGATCCAGTACCCGTGGTAGCCGGCGCTCGCGTCCTTGCCGGTGCCCTGGACGGGCTGGTTCTTGAAGATCGGCGCCATCCAGATGGACGTGGTGCCGAGCCCCTTGATGTAGTCGAGCTTCTTCGTCAGCCCCTTGAGGTCACCGCCCTGGTAGAACCCCTTGTCGGTGGGGTCGTACCCGGTGGTCAGACGCGAACCGGTCAGCCCACCCCGGTCGTTCCTCGTGTCACCGTTGGCGAACCGGTCCGGCAGCACGAAGTAGAACTGCTCCCGGGTCAGGTCGTGCCGCGCGGGCTCCTTCGCCAGTCGGGCGTCGGACGGGGGCTTGGGCGGTGTGGCGGCTCCGGCGGAGAGCGGCTGCACGAGGGCCACGGCGAGCGCGGCCACGGTGACGGCGGCGACCCGCCTCCCCCGCGCGGTGCGGCGCCCCTGGGGCGCGGGCCAGCTGGGTATCACAGGCGTGAACTCCTTGCGATTACGGCACGTTTGGGTCCGACCCCACGCCACGGCGCGGCCTGTTTCGGCCATGTCACCGGGCTCCGGGCGTGACGCTATCGCCGTTGAAAGCTTTACAGCAAGGGTCTTGAAAGTAACGGTAAGGATTTGCATGCGGACGCCGGTCGCGCCGCCCCCGTGAACGGCGGTGCGACCGGCGCGGGTTCAGCAGGAGGACTTGCCCGCGTACACCGCGAGGGCCGTGTTCGAGCCCAGGGTGGCGGTCAGCTGCCCCGAACCGTTCACGCTCACCTGCGTGTTGTTCTGGACGTTGCAGTAGGTGCCCGCCGGAAGGGACGTCTGGTAGGTACGCGTCAGGGAGCCGGACTCGTGGTTGACGGCCACGAAGCCCTTGTTGCCCCGCCCGAAGGCGATCGCGTCGTTGCCGTTGTCCCACCAGTTGGTGACGGCCTGCCCGCGGGTGGCGTTGCGGAAGGCGACCATGGACCTGATCTCCGGCCAGGCGTGCTGGCACTTCCAGCCGTTCTGCCAACAGGCGTTCACCTGACCGCCGTTCGGCGGGCCGGCGTCGTGGTCGGAGAACTCGTAGCCGGAGTTGATGTCCGGGGCGCCGTAGGGCCAGGCCAGCATGAAGACGTTGGCCAGGGTGTAGTTGGCGTTGTCCTTGTAGCTGAGCGTGGAGCCGTTGCGCTCGGTGTCGTGGTTGTCGACGAAGACGCCGGAGACGGAGCTGTTCATGTAGCCCCAGCCCTCGCCGTAGTTCTTCAGGTAGGCGAGGTTCTCGTTGTTGAAGACCCGCTTGAGGTCGTACGCGTAGCGGAACTCCTGGACGTCGCCGGTGCCGGTGTACTCGCTGGGCTGGACGGCCTCGCCGGCGCCGTAGATGGCCTCCTGCTTCCAGTAGACGCCGGGGTGGGAGAGCCGGGACTTGATGGTGGCGAGGTCGGCGGCCGGCATGTGCTTGGCCGCGTCGATCCGGAAGCCGTCCACGCCCAGCGACAGCAGGTCGTTGAGGTACCCGGCGATCTTCCCCCGTACGTACTCCTCACCGGTGTCGAGGTCCGCGAGACCGACCAGTTCGCAGTTCTGGACGTTCCAGCGGTCCCGGTAGTTGGTGATCTGCGAGGTGCAGGTGTCGAAGTCGTTCGACGAGTACAGGCCCGGATAGTTGTACTTGGTGTACGCCGAGCCGCCGGTCCCGGTGCCGTTGCCCGCGGACATGTGGTTGATGACGGCGTCGGCGACGACCTTCACACCGGCCGCGTGGCAGGTGTTCACCATGTTCCGGAACGCGGTGCGGTCGCCGAGCCGGCCGGCGATCTTGTAGCTCACCGGCTGGTACGACGTCCACCACTGCGAGCCCTGTATGTGCTCGGCGGGCGGGGAGACCTGGACGTATCCGTACCCGGCGGGGCCGAGGGTGTTCGTACACTCGCGGGCGACCGAGTTGAAGTTCCACTCGAACAGGACGGCGGTGACGTCCTTGTTCCCGGGCGGCGCGGCCTGCGCGACAGTCGGGGTCATGACAACCGAGGCAACCGCGAGCGCGGCGACCCCGGCGAGGGTTCTGCGTGCCATGTGGGGTGTCCTTCTTCATCGAAGGGTGTGGGGAGTGCGAAGGCCTCTGAAGGTTCTTGCTGAAACCTTCAGAAACCTTGCGTGACGCAGATGTTAAAGCTTCACCCTCCGAAAGGGCAGCACCCCGCACGAAGTTGCGGCAAGAAATCCCGGCACGACGGCCTGCCGGTCCGTCCGGGATCAGCCGAGCAGCCCCGCCCGCACCCGCTCATCCGTCAGCAGTCGCAGCACCCCGGGGTCATCGGCGAACACGTCCTTTGCTCCGGGGGCCATCGCCTGGTGGAACATCGCGTACACCACATCGGCGGTCGGCTGTTCCCATACGGTGCTCGTCCACTCCCGCACGCCCTCGTCGTCCCCCTTCTCGTGGGCGCGCAGCCACTCCTCGATGCACAACCGGGTGATCCGGTAGACCTTCCGCCGGCCTCGTACCAGCACTCCGCGGTTGAGCCCGAAGACCTCGCAGGTCGCCTCTCCCCTGGGTGTCAGAGGCAGGTACTCACCCACCGCGAGCACCAGATGGAGGTGATCGGCCGGGTCCTCGCTGCTGGGGTCGATCAGCAGAGGGCGTCCTCGGGGGTCGACGGGAAACGCCTCTCGCTTCTGGTGGCTGTTGCAGAGGGAGCAGGCGAGCAGGTGGTTGTGCCAGTCGAAGGTGCGCAGCGGGGCCCGGCTCAGCGGCTCGAAGTGGTCGATGTCGGTGCCCTGGTTGTCGCCGCAGTACATACACCGCTCGACACCGGGGGCCATCTCGGCCAGGGTCGCGCTCAGCACGGCGTGAACGTGACGTCGCACGGTGGTGTGCTTCCACAGACCTCGAGCGCGGTCCACCGGTTTCCCGGCCTTGCCTATCTCCTGTGTGTAGGCGGTCATACGCCGACGTGTCTGCTGAGGCAGACCGGTTCGCTGAATCCTGATCACGCCGACCACTCGTCGTCGGCTCGGTCACGCAGCCGCGCGGCTACCTCGTCCACGCGGGTCGCCGGGGAGCTCACCAGCTTGCGCTTCAACTCTCGGTAACGCATGCGTTGTTCATCGCTCGCTCTGCCCCGCAGCACACCCATCTCCAGCGCCACAAGCTCGCTCCGCGTCCGTTCCGCCTTCTCCGAGTAGGGCGTGTCGAGCCCGAACAGGTACGACAGCACGGCGTCGTCCCCGCTTCCGTACACGACCCTGTCGTACACGTCCGGCGAGACCTTCTCGACCCGCCCTTCCTCCTGAGCACCCGGAAGCCGGATGAGACCTCCCGGATCGGCCGACTGGCAGATGTACGGGCTGTGGGTGGTGACGATGAACTGAATGCGGGGGAAGTGCGAAGTGAGCCAACTGCCGATGCGCCTCTGCCAGGAGACGTGCAGGTGCGCGTCGACCTCGTCGATGATCACGACTCCCGGATAGTCGGCGATCGGAATCTCGGTCTCCTCGTCGTAGAACACGTCCAGCTCGCCATAGGCGTCGTAGATCTGCCTCAGGAGATCCACGACGAGGGCGGCGACGGTCCGGTAGCCGTCGCTCATCTCCTTCAGTGGGAAGCGGCGCTCCCGGTGCACCACCCATAGCCCTTCGGAGTCGACACCGTCGATCCGGCAGTCGTCGGGCAGCAGGTCGTCCCCGAGGATCTCCAACGCGGAGGCCAGCAGCTCCTCGGCTCCCTCCCGCTGCTCAAGCGCCCGCAGATGCTGTTCGATGAGCCATGTCACGCCTTCGGCGAGCGAGGCGTCCTCGTGGAACAGACTCGCCTGCCGGGCCACCGGCCCTGCGGCCGTCATGAGCCGCTGCACCTCTCCCGAGCCTCCGGCAAGCCTCCGGAAGGGGCCGTAGGCAGCACAGAACCAGCCTTCCGGATTGTCGGCCCAGGGGCCGCGTTGAGCGGTGATCGTCTTGGCGCCGGTGTAGTTGACCGGGTCCAGAGAGGGTTGCACCACTCTGCCGGGCTTCCCCTTCCCATGGCCGGTCTCTGGAGGAAGAACCCACCGCAGACCCGACCAGAACGCCTTGGACGGCCGACGCCCCTGTGTGAAGCGATCGAACGCGGGGTCGTGCGCCAACTCCACTTCGGAATGCGCCCTGCGTTCACCGTGCGCGACCCAGTTCTCGAATGCCGGCATCAGACTGCGCGCGGCGGCGGGACCGCTCACGGCCAGGGAGATCGCCCGCAGCAATGTGGTCTTGCCCGAGCCGTTACGGCCGGCCAGTACCGTCCACCCCGCGTACGAACCATCGGGCCGGACCAGTTCGAGGTCCACCTCGTCGAACGACTTGATATTGGCCAGGTAGACCCTGGAGAGGTACATGATCCGATCCGCCCGATCCGCCGTTGCCTGCCGGATACCCGTGCTGTTTCGCCACGTCAGCCTAGACGAGGTCAGGCCTTGTCATCGGCAGCCGTTCGAACGGCACGACTAATCCGAAGGACCAGCATCAGGATGTGCTGTGCCGTATGCCTTCGACGAACGCGGCCCAGGCGGAGGGGACAACGAACAGGACTGGTCCCGTGAGGGTTCTTGCTGTCGCAGACGGGGACGGCACCGCAGCCCGGGCCTCCCGCCGGGACCGGTCCGTCCGCCAAGGGTCAAGCCGGTCCCCGTTGGCCAGGGAATTGCGTAAGCGGGTGGATAAAGTGATGAGCGGTGCGGCTCCGATGCTTTCCGGAGCGGACGACGAATTGAGGGGGCACATGGGGGACCGACGGCTGTATGGATGTCTCGGCACGGTGGTGGGACCGGCTCTCGCCGTACTCGTGGCCATACTCCTGGGCAGGGCGTGGAACGCCTGCGACGTGGGAGTGAACAACGCAGCCAACAGTGGCTTCCTACTCTTCCTCTTCATCCCGGGCCTCTCGACGGGCCTACTGTTGGGCTGGGTTACGGTGGGCATCCTGCTTGGGAACCGTCCCTTTCTCCACTTCTTCGCCCTCGCGGTGACTCTCTCCGCCGTTTCCTGGTGCGCTCTCTCCCTCTTCTGGAGTGGCACCACCTATGACTGCCCCAGCGGCGTTCCCTCATGGTGGCCGGGTTTCCTCCCAGCCCCGGGGTTCTGAGGCACGCATCTACGCTGGCCGGTAATTGGGGCGGCCACCGGATCTCGCACAGCCGCTGCGGACCCCCCAGCGGCCGTGCGAGACCTTCTCGTCGCCGCCTCGGGGCGGGGCAGCAGAATGCTGGACTTCTCCGAGCAGTTCACCCCCAGAGTCAAGTGAGTGGAGCATGGCAGTGGCGCATGATGCACATGTGCGGCAGCTGATCGCACGGGCGAAGGACGGCACCATCCCGTCGCAGGAGGTGAAGGAGATCGCCCGGGCCATTTCCGAGGGCCGGGCCGGCCGGGACCTCTACTGGCTGTTGTACGCGGTGGCCCGTGCGGGCGGCCCGGCATACGAGCCGCTGATCGCCACCTATCTGATCCACCCCGAGGACCCCGAGGTCTCGGGGCTCGCCGTTCAGGTACTCACGGGGCACTGGAGAATGGGAGCGAAGTACTCCAAGCAGATCCTCGAGTTGCTGGGCTCCCCCGAATGGGACCTGAGTGACGACGCGTTCGTGGCCGCGGTCTCGGGGGCGGGAGCGATCCTGCACGACGGGTTCGACGCCGAACTCCTCCGCGCCCTGCTGAAGCTCGCCGAGGAAGGCCGCGGTGAGTACAACGACGATCTCATGCAGCGTTTCGCGGTGGAGGCGATCGCCCGCGGGCTGGGCGCCGGCCACGCCGAGTTGACGAGTCTGCCCGAGGGAGTCACCCGTGCGGAGTGGTCGCAGAGCTTGCTGCGGGCTGCGCGTGACCGACTGCGCGAGGCGGCGCGTCAGCCCTGAATCCGCTGACAGCCGAGTTGGCCGACGCAACCGGCGGACATGAGGGTGTGCCAGGCCGCAGTGGCAGCGACGGCGGGGGGCGATTCGAGGAGTTGTTGTCGGATGGCGGCGCCACAGTCCGTTACGTCAACGAAAACAAGGTGACACCATGTCATTCGCTCTGATGGGCATGCTGATGCTCATCAGCCTGGCTGCTGCGGCGGCAGGCATCGTGACCGTTTTTCTGTTGCTGGACAACCCGCCCCTGTCTCTGTCCAGACTCTGTGCCGTTCTCGTTCTGGTCTTCGGTTCTTCGGCAGCAGCCGTGTACTGCTACGGCTGGTTCTCCGTGGCCATGGGAGGGCCGTTTCCCGAGGTGTGCGAAGACCGGAACGCCTCAGGTGCCGAGTTGGCAAGTATCGAGCAGGAGCACTGGCCTCTTCGTAACGCCTGCGTCTACTCCGACGGCGCCGCAGTGGAGCACGTCTCCATGTCGATCAACGTTCTCGTCTGTGTGCTGGCGGGTCTTGCCGTCGCCCTGGTCTGTGCCGGCGCAGTCCTGCACCGGCGGGCCCGACCCACGCGTATCGCGGCTTCGGAGGGGCTCACCGAGAAGCAGGCGGAGCAGTCCGAGGGGCAGGGCTGATTCAAGTCCGTCGTGATCAAGAGTCATCCTGGTCACGATGGCGTGACGAGCACGACTCAGCGCTGCGGTCACTGTTGTGACCCACATCAGTGCGCGCTGGTCCGTATGCCGTCGAGGAAGGCGGTCCAGGCAGAGGTGCCGAGCAGCAGGGTCGTGCCGGTGGGGTTCTTGCTGTCGCGGACGGGGACGGTGCCGGGGATGTTGTCGGCGAGTTCCAGGCAGTCGCCGCCGCCGTCGCTGTACGTGCTCTTGCGCCACACTGCGGCCGTCAGGTCGGGTCGGGCACTGCGCATGTCTCGTACTCCTTCATGGCCCGCCGGATCAGGGCCGCGGATGCCTCTGGTGGCAGGGCTCGGGCATGGACGAGAGCGTAACGATGGGAGTGCCGGGCCACCATGGCCCGGTCTTCCACCAACTCACCCGAGTGGCCCGCCTCCAGGTAGGCCACGTCCGGCGCGTTGTCGAACGACAGGAGGGTGAGCGAGCCGCCCATGGCGGAGTGGGCCCCCGCGACGAAGAGCATCACCTGCACCTCGATGCGCGGGGTGCGGGCGACTTCCAGCACGGAGGCCAACTGCTCCCGCATGACGGTCGGGCCTTCCACCGGGCGCCGGATCACCGACTCGTCGAGCACCACCCACAACAGCGGCGGTTGCGGCTTCCGGAGCAGGCTCTGCCGACTCAGCCGCGCCGTCACCTTCTCCTCGATCTCCTCCACCGTGCACCACGGTTGTCCATGGCGCAGTACCTCCCGTGCGTAGGCCTCGGTCTGCAGCAGACCCGGGACGCTGTGTGCCGTGTACTTGTGCATGGCGTTCGCCCTGGCCTCGTACGTCACGAACTTCCGTGCCCAGTCCGGGATCGGCGTCCGCTTGATGTGGGTCCACAGGTCGACCAGGTCGCCGTCGGCCTCCAGAATCTCATCCAGCCTGGTGTTGACGTCCTCGGGTGGTGTCTCCTTGCCCAGTTCGAACTGGGCGATACGGCTGTGGGCGACGGGGATCAGGTCGCCGAGCCCGCGTTGGGTGAACCCGGCGCGGACGCGGAGCTTGCGCAACTTCATGCCGTAGAGCGCCGGCAGGGACGCGGAGGGGTCGAGCTCCTTCGGTGCGGGCATCGCCTGTCCCCGTTTTCGGTCCGGCGCAACGAAAATCGTCACCCTTAGTGAGCTTAGCGTCACGTACCGATGATCGTGGGGAGAGTCGGGATCATCATGAAGGAAGGGCACCGCAATCATGGCACCACAGGAACGTACGAGGCGTGCGGCCGCGATCCGGGACGCCGACGAGGCCAGGAACGAACTCTCCCTGGCACTGGACGAGGCCGGTGTGCTCCTGCCCTCGTTGGGGCTCGACACCGTTTCGCTGGCCAGTGACTATCTGCCGCCGCTGGTGGATCTCGGACGCTGCGATCCGGGCACGGCGCGCAAGCTGGCGGAGGCGTTGCGGGAGGGGTGTCGCACCGCCGAGCTGAGCGCCAGGGTGCGCGAGGTGAACCGGCGGGGCGGGCAGCGGACTTGAGGGTGTCCGTCATGCGTGGCGAGGGCCCGCCGCTTCCCCGGAGGAAGCGGCGGGCCCTGGCCCGTCGGTGAGCGTCAGCCCGTGGTGAACCAGACCGTCGTGTCGGCCGGTACCTTCGTCTTGTCGCCGGTTTCGGTCACCTCGCCGTTGGTGATCAGGACCCTGCCGTAGGACGGCGTGGTCACCGCCTTGCCGGTGGTGTTCGCGACGCACACGAACTCCCCGCGGCGGAAGGCGAGTACGCCCTCCGGGGCCGGGAGCCACTCCACCGTGTCGCCCGCGCCCAGGTCGGCCTGTTCCCGGCGCACGGCGAGTGCGGCGCGGTACAGCTCCAGGGTGGAGCCGGCCGTCCCGGTCTGCGCCTCGACGCTCAGTTCGCCCCAGCCCTCCGGCTGCGGCAGCCAGCTGCCGCCGGACCCGAAGCCGTACGAGGAACCGGCGCGGGTCCACGGGATCGGCACCCGGCACCCGTCGCGGAAACCGTCCTGGCCGGCGCCCCGGAAGTACGCCGGGTCCTGGCGCACCTCGTCGGGGAGGTCCACGACGTCCGGCAGGCCCAGTTCCTCGCCCTGGTAGACGTACGCCGATCCGGGCAGCGCCAGCATCAGCAGGGTCGCCGCGCGGGCCCGGCGCAGGCCCAGTTCGCGGTCGCCGGGCAGCCGGAGCTGGGTGCCGAGGCCGGCCGGGTTGCCGAAGCGGGTGGCGTGCCGGGTGACGTCGTGGTTGGACAGCACCCAGGTGGCGGGGGCGCCGACCGGGCGCATGGCGTCCAGGGTGCGGTCGATGACCTCGCGCAGTTCCTCCGCGTCCCAGTGGGTGCCCAGGTACTGGAAGTTGAAGGCCTGGTGCAGTTCGTCGGGACGGACGTAGTGGGCGGTGCGCTCGACGGTCGGGGTCCAGGCCTCCGCGACGAAGATGCGCTCGCCCGAGTACTCGTCGAGGATGAGGCGCCACTGCCGGTAGATGTCGTGCACGCCGTCCTGGTCGAAGAACGGCATGACATCGTTGCCCAGCAGCTTCAGTTGCTCGTGCGATCCCAGGTCCGGCAGGCCCTCGGCCTTCACCATGCCGTGGGCGACGTCGATGCGGAAGCCGTCGACGCCCATGTCCAGCCAGAAGCGGAGGATGGAGCGGAACTCGTCGCCGACGGCCGGGTGTTCCCAGTTGAAGTCGGGCTGCTCCGGGGCGAAGAGGTGCAGGTACCACTCCCCCAGGGTGCCGTCGGGCTCGGTGACCCGGGTCCAGGCCGGGCCGCCGAAGATCGACTCCCAGTCGTTGGGCGGCAGTTCGCCGTTCGTGCCCTTGCCGGGCCGGAAGTGGTAGCGGTCCCGGGCCGGTGAGCCGGGGCCCTCGGCGAGCGCCCGCTTGAACCACTCGTGCTGGTCGGAGGAGTGGTTGGGCACGATGTCGACGATGATCCGCAGGCCCAGTTCGTGGGCGTCCCGGATCAGGGCGTCCGCGTCGAGCAGGTTGCCGAACATGGGGTCGACGGCACGGTAGTCGGCGACGTCGTAGCCGGCGTCGGCCTGCGGGGAGGCGTAGAAGGGGCTGAGCCACACGGCGTCCACCCCGAGGTCGCGCAGGTACGGCAGGCGGGAGCGGATGCCCTCCAGGTCGCCCATGCCGTCGCCGTTGCTGTCGGCGAAGCTGCGCGGGTACACCTGGTAGATCACCGCGTCGCGCCACCAGTCACGCCGCCTGGTGGCGGTGGCGACGGCGGCGGATTCGGTCGGGGAGTCCGGGGAGGTCGGTGCCGGGGCGGTGGAGTGCTGCTGGCTCATGTCTTCCTGTTCGTGTCATCGGGGTGGGGGTGGTGCGGTGAGTGAGGAGAGAAGGCGGCCGCGGTGGCCGGCGGGGTCGGTTCGGGCCGCCGCGGCCGCCACCCGCGCGCTCGGGGCGCGCGGGGTCCTCGTACGAAGGGCGTGGTGGTCAGCCCTTCGTGCCGCCCGCGGTGAGGCCGGTCACCAGGTTCTTCTGCACGAGGTAGAAGAACGCGGAGACGGGTATCGCGATCAGGACCGCCGTGGCGGCCATGAGATTGCGCTGGGCGTCGTGCTCGCTGACGAAGCTCTGCAGACCGACGGCGAGCGTGTACTGGGTGTCGTCCAGCATGAACGTCGTGGCGAAGGCGACCTCGCCGAACGCGGTGATGAAGCTGTAGAAGGCGGCGACCGCGAGGCCCGGCTTGGCCAGCGGCAGGATCAGCCGGGCGAACGTGCCGAACGGGGACAGCCCGTCCACCCGGCCCGCCTCGTCGATCTCGAACGGAATGGTGTCGAAATAGCCCTTCATCAGCCAGGCACAGTACGGCACCGCGGTCGAGCAGTAGACGAGGATGAGGCCGAGATAGGTGTCGATCAGCTGAAGGTCGGACAGGATCTGGTACATCGGGACCATCAGGACGGCCACCGGGAACATCTGGGTGACCAGGAGGGCCCACATGAACTTCTTGTACCCGGGGAACCGCATCCGGGACACGGCGTACCCGGTGGTGGCGGCGACGAGGACGCCGATGACCGTGGTGCCGAGCGAGACGATCAGCGAGCTCTTCAGCCAGTGGAAGAAGTTCGTGTCCTGCAGCACGAACGCGTAGTTGTCCAGCGTCATCTTGCCCCAGATGCCGCTGGGGCGGAGGTAGTCGTCCTTGTCCGGGCCGAGGGACAGGAAGACCAGCCAGGCGACCGGGAACAGCGCGATGAGGCTCGCCACGGCCAGGATGCCGTGCGAGGTGAGGATGGCCAGCGGACCGCGTTCCCCTCGTCCCCGCCTCTTCACGGGCGGGGTCCTCTCGCCGGCCGGACGGTCCGTCGGAGCCTCGGTCTTGACGGTGATGGTGCTCATGGGGGCTCCTGCCTCAGATCGCGAGCTGCTGCTCATTGCGGTTCAGCCAGCGGCGGTAGAAGGAGGTGAAGACGATCAGGATGGCCAGGAGCAGCATGCCGTAGGCGGCGGACTGTGCGAAGTCACGCGGCTGCTGTCCGAAGCCCAGCTGGTAGGCCCAGGTCACGAGGATCTGCGCGTCCGGGGCGGTGTTGCCGAACAGCAGGAAGATGATGGCGAACTGGTTGAAGGTCCAGATGACGCCGAGCAGCACGACGGTGGAGCTGACCGACCTGAGGCCCGGCAGGGTGACGTGCCGGAACCGCTGCCAGGCGTTGGCGCCGTCCATCTCGGCCGCCTCGTAGAGGACGCCGTCGATGGACTGGAGTCCGCCGAGCAGGGAGATCATCATGAACGGCACACCGCACCAGGTGTTGACCATGATCGCGGCGAACCGCTGCCAGAAGGTGTCCTCCAGCCACAGCGGTGTCGGCAGGCCCAGGGACTCCAGGCCCGAGTTGATGATGCCGCTGTCCGCGAGCATGAACCGCCAGCCGAAGACGGTGACGAAGGTCGGCACGGCCCACGGCAGGATCAGGATCAGCCGGTAGAAGGTGCGGCCGCGCAGCTTCTGGTTGAGCAGCAGGGCCAGGCCCAGGCCGATGGTGTAGTGCAGGACGACACAGGCCATCGTCCACACGATCGTCCAGATGAAGTGCGACCAGAAGCGGTCGTAGGCCGTCTCGCCCCACAGGATGTCGGCGTAGTTGTCGAGGCCGATGAACTTGTAGGTGGCCTCGATCTCGTTGACGCCGATGGTGCGGGCCGAGTTGAGGCTGTTGGCGTCGGTGAGGGTGAGGTAGAAGCCGTAGGCCAGGGGGTAGAGCACGATGGTGCCGAGCACGACGACCACGGGCACGATCATGGCGTAGGCGTACCAGTGCTTCTGGTAGGCGTGCTTCAGGCGGCTGACCGGGCCGGGGCGGGGCGCGCGGTCACCGCGGCGTTTGCCGGTCGCGCGGTCGATGGCGACTGTCATGGTTCGGCACCTTCTGGATGATCAAGGGGTTCGGCACAGGCCGGTGGCCGCCGGGCCCTCCCCTCCTGGAAGCGGGTCCGGCGGCCACGCGGGCGGTTACTTGCTGAAGTCCGGCACCAGCTTGACGATGGCGAGCTCCGCGTCGTTCAGCCCCTTGTCCAGGGACTTCTTGCCGCCCGCGATCTGGGGCAGCTCGTCGTCCATCGGAACCCACAGCGAGCTGTACTCGGGCAGGGCCGGGCGCGGCTGGGCGGCCTCGAGGACCGTCTGGTAGCCGGCGATGCCCGGGTCGGCCTTGACCTCGTCGGTGTAGGCGTCGTCGCGGGTGGGCAGCGTGGAGTTCTTCAGGGCGATGGTCTCCTGCGCCTTGGCCGAGGTCATGAAGTTGACGAACTTCAGCGCGGCCTTCTGCTTCGCCTCGCTGGACCCGGCGTAGACGGACAGGTTGTGGCCGCCGGTCGGGGCGCCCGCCTTGCCGGTGGAGCCGGCCGGGACGGTGGCGATGCCCAGGTTCCCCTTGTCCTTGAAGGCGGAGCCCTTGTAGAAGTTGGTGATCTCCCACGGGCCCTGGATGATCGAGGCGACCTTGCCGTTGATGAACGCGTCCTGGATGTGGGTGTACGCGTCGGCGGTGACGTCGGCCTTGTGCAGGCCCTTGCCGTCGAAGAGTTCCAGCCAGGTGCCGTAGGCCTTCTTGGCCTCGGCCGACTTCACGGTGATCTTCTTGGCGTCGGCGTCGACCATGTCGGTGCCCTCGCCGTAGAGGAACGACTGGGCGTAGTAGCCCGCGGTGGAGCCCCAGTAGCCGTCGACGCCGGTCTTGTCCTTGATGGTGGCGGCGGCCTTCTTCAGGTCGTCCCAGGTCTTGGGAGCCTCGACGCCGGCCTTCTCGAACAGTTCCTTGTTGTAGACGAAGGCGAGGGTGTCCGTGACGAACGGGACGCCGTAGACCTTGTCCTCGTACGTGGCCTGCTCGATCAGGTTGGGCTTGAACGCGGCCTGGTCCTTCAGCGCCTCGGTGCCGTCCAGCGGCAGGAAGAAGCCCTTCTTGGCGAAGGCGGGGGTCCAGCCGACCTCGGAGCGCAGCACGTCGGGGGCACCCTTGGAACCGGCGGCGGTGTCGAACTTGTTCTGCGCCTGGTCGAAGGGGACGTTGACGAAGTTGACCTTGATGTCCTTGTTGGCCGCCTCGAACTCCTTGGCCAGGGCCTTGTAGGTCGGTGCCTCGTTGGTCGCGTTGGAGGTGTCCCACCAGGTGATGGTGACCGGGCCGTCGGCCTTGTCGCCGCTGTCGCTGTCTCCGCCGCAGGCCGTCGCTGTGAGGGCGAGGGACGCCACCAGCGCGGTGGCCGCTATGCCACGCCGCATGAGTACTCCTTGAGGGTGTGAAGCCCGGGTGTGCAGGGTGCGGCCCCGTCTGCCGCCCTGCCGACTGCCGGCCGCGCCTATGGGGCCGCCGGGCGACGTGAACGTAACAGCGATGCAACCGATCCGAAAGACCTTGCTGAAAAATTTTGCAAGAAGGCTCGACAGTTATGGCGCCGTGACCTCCCCTTGACCCGGTCCGGGTGGCTCCCCGACCGCCGTGCGACCCCGGGTTTCCGGTCGCAGGGCCGGGGTTCGGACTGTTGTGCAAGACTCTGCAAGTACTTGCCATCCGTTTCCGTCGGGGGAATCATCCCTTGCGGTACGGACGCCGATCACGCCCTGCCGACCACGACATGCCGTGGCGTGCCACGACATGCCACGACAAGAGGGACAGCGATGACCCAGCAGCCCGCAGCGGGCCGTTCGACGGCGCGCACCAGGCGTCCGTCCGGTGTGCAACGAGTGGGCCGGCCGATACAGTCCGGTGCTGTGACCACACGTCTTGCCGACATCGCTGCTCAGGCCGGGGTGAGCGAGGCGACCGTCAGCCGCGTGCTCAACGGCAAGCCGGGCGTCGCCGCCACCACCCGCCAGTCCGTGCTCGCCGCCCTCGACGTCCTGGGCTACGAACGCCCGGTGCGGCTGCGGCAGCGCAGCGAGGGTCTGGTGGGTCTGATCACCCCGGAGCTGGAGAACCCGATATTCCCGGCTCTGGCCCAGGTCATCGGGCAGGCGCTGACCCGTCAGGGTTACACGCCGGTGCTCGCCACCCAGACCCCGGGCGGGTCGACGGAGGACGAGCTGACGGAGATGCTCGTGGACCGGGGGGTGGCCGGCATCATCTACGTCTCCGGACTGCACGCGGACACCACCGCCGACATGCAGCGCTATGAGCGGCTGCGCGCCCGGGGTGTGCCGTTCGTGCTGGTCGACGGCTTCTCCCCGGAGGTGCAGGCGCCGTTCATCTCCCCCGACGACCGGGCGGCGATGGCGCTCGCGGTCACGCATCTGGCCTCCCTCGGCCACATCCGCATCGGGCTGGCGCTCGGGCCGAAGCGGTTCGTGCCCGTGCAGCGCAAGATCGAGGGCTTCGTCCGCGCCATGCAGGACCAGGTGGGCCTGGACGCCCGGACCGTGGAGACGGAGCTGGTCCAGCACTCCCTGTACACCCTGGAGGGCGGTCAGGCCGCCGCCAGCGCGCTGATGGACCGCGGGTGCACGGCGGTGGTGTGCGCCAGCGACATGATGGCGCTGGGTGCGATACGGGCGGCGCGGCAGCGCGGTCTGGACGTGCCGAAGGACATCTCGGTGGTCGGCTTCGACGACTCCCCGCTGATCGCCTTCACCGACCCGCCGCTGACCACGGTCCGCAAGCCGGTCCCGGCGATGGGCCAGGCCGCGGTGCGCACCCTGCTGGAGGAGATCGGCGGGACGCCCGCACCGCACAGCGAGTTCGTGTTCATGCCGGAGCTGGTGGTGCGCGGTTCGACCGCTTCGGCCCCTGGGGACCGGCATCGTCCTTAGGGCGGAGGGCAGGTCGTCGTGCGCACTGCTCCGGGAGGAGCCCGTGGGCCGCTCTCCGGGGGAGGACATGCGGGCCGGGCCCGACCGGGGGATGATCTGCGGGAGGGGCTTTTCTGGCAGACTCTGTGCCCATGGGTGAAACGACGGTGACCACGCTGAAAGGCCGGGAGGACCGGGCCGCAGCGCACCCCGTCGGAAACGGGGCGGGGCAGAGGCTCGTGCGCCGTCTGCGCACCCCCCGCCGGCCTCGGTTGTGGTTCGAGATCCTGCTGATCGCGGTGAGTTACTGGACGTACTCACTCGTCCGCAACGCGGTGCCGGAGCAGAAGGCCAAGGCGCTGCGCAACGCGGACCGGCTCTGGGACCTGGAACAGCAGCTCGGTCTCGCCTTCGAGCAGTCGGTCAACCACGCGGTGAACTCGGTGACCTGGCTCGTGGTCGGCATGAACTACTACTACGCCACGCTGCACTTCGTGGTCACGCTGGGTGTCCTGGTGTGGCTCTACCGTAGTCATCCCGGCCGTTACGCGGCGACCCGGACGGTGCTGTTCTCGACCACGGCCGTCGCCCTGGCCGGCTACTACCTGTTCCCGCTCGCCCCGCCGCGCCTGATGAACGGCGGCGGTTTCGTCGACACCGTCGTGGTCCACGAGACGTGGGGGTCGATGGCCTCCGGCGACCTGAAGAACATGTCCAACCAGTACGCCGCGATGCCGTCGATGCACATCGGCTGGTCGGTGTGGTGCGGGCTGACCGTCTTCGCGCTGGCGGCCGTCCCGTGGGCGCGGGTCCTGGGGCTGCTGTATCCGGCGGGCACGCTGGTGGTCATCGTCGCCACCGCCAACCACTTCTGGCTGGACGCGGTGGGCGGCCTGCTCTGCCTCGCCTTCGGCTACGCGCTGGCGACGGTCTGGTACGGCGGCCGCCCGTACACCCTGCCGAGACTCGTGCCGGACCACGGCGGGAGCCTCACCGGCGCGGGCGGTGGAGGCCCGGGCGGCGGAGACGCGGGCGGCGAGGGCCCGGACAGCCCCGACGACAGGGACCCGGACAGCGAGAGGGCGGGCGTGGTGGCCCCCCGTACGCCGGACTCCGCCCTCGCCCCGGGCGGCTCCCGTGCCCCTGCCCCGGACAGGCCCTAGGACCCGCCGTAGAACAGCTCCTCCATCACGCCCCGCGCCCTGCGGGTCGTGCGCCGGTACACGTCGAGCATGTCGCCGGCGTGGCCCGGACCGTAGCCGAGGTAGCGGCCGACGGCGGCCAGTTCGCGGGGGTTGGTGGGGAAGGTGTCGCCGGCCCGCCCGCGGACCAGCATGACCGCGTTGCGCACGCCGGTGGCCAGCACCCACGCCTCGTCGAGGGTGGCCGCGTCCTCCCCGGAGATGAGGTCCGCCGCGTGGGCGGCGGCCAGCGCCTCCCGGGTCCTGGTCGTACGCAGCGCGGGCTCCCGCGCGCCGTGCCGCATCTGCATCAGCTGCACGGTCCACTCCACGTCGGACAGGCCGCCCGGGCCGAGCTTGGCGTGCAGTTTGGGGTCGGTGCCGCGCGGCAGCCGTTCGGACTCCATCCGGGCCTTCAGCCGGCGGACCTCGCGCACCGCCTCCTCGTCGAGCCCGGCGGCCGGGTAGCGCAGCGGGTCGATCAGCTCGATGAAGCGGCGGCCGAGGTCCGCGTCGCCGGCGACGTGCTCGGCGCGCAGCAGCGCGTGCCGCTCCCACACCAGGGACCAGCGGCGGTAGTACGCCTCGTACGACTTCAGGGTGCGCACCAGCGGCCCGGACCGGCCCTCCGGACGCAGGTCGGCGTCGATGAGCAGGGGCGGGTCGGCGCTGGGGAGCTGGAGCAGCCGGCTCATCTCGGCGACGACCTTGCCGGCCGCGTCGGCCGCCTCCCGCTCGTCCGCGCCGTCCCGCGGTTCGTGGACGAACAGGACGTCCGCGTCGGAGCCGTAGCCCAGCTCGTGGCCGCCGAAGCGGCCCATGCCGATGATCGCGAAGCGGGTGGGGAGGGTGTCCCCCCAGCCTTCCCGGACGACCGCGCGCAGGGTCCCGGCGAGGGTGGCGGCGGTCAGGTCGGACACGGCGCCGCCGACCAGGTCCACCAGGGCGCCCTGGTCGGCCTCGGCGGGCTGGGACTCGGTGCCGTAGGAGCCGACGATGTCGGTGGCGGCCGTACGGAACAGCTCGCGGCGGCGCACCCCGCGGGCGGCGGTGACCGCCTGGTCCGCGCCGTCGGCGCGGTGGACCGCGGCGAGGATCTCCTGCTCCAGGTGGGCGCGGGAGCGGGGCCTGAGGCCTCCGGCCTCCCCGTCGCCGAGCAGGGCCACCGCCTCGGGGGCGCGCATCAGCAGGTCGGGGGCGAGCCGTCCGGCGGACAGCACCCGGGCCAGGTTCTCGGCGGCGGCTCCCTCGTCCCGCAGCAGCCGCAGGTACCAGGGGGTCTTGCCGAGCGCGTCCGAGACCTTGCGGAAGTTGAGCAGGCCGGCGTCCGGGTCGGCGGAGTCGGCGAACCAGCCGAGCAGCACCGGCAGCAGGGTCCGCTGGATGGCCGCCTTGCGGGTCACGCCGGACGCCAGCGCCTCCAGGTGCCGCAGGGCAGCGGCCGGGTCGGCGTAGCCGAGGGCGACCAGCCGCTCGCGGGCCGCCTCCGCGCTGAGCCGGGTCTCGCCGGGGGCGAGCTGGGCGACCGCGTCGAGCAGCGGCCGGTAGAACAGCTTCTCGTGCAGCCGCCGTACGACGGCGGCGTGCCGCCTCCACTCGCGGGTCAGGCTCGTCACCGGGTCGTTGCGCATGCCCAGGGAGCGGCCGATGCGGCGCAGGTCGGCCTCGTCCTCCGGGACCAGGTGGGTGCGGCGCAGCCGGTACAGCTGGATGCGGTGTTCGAGCGAGCGCAGGAAGCGGTAGGCGGCGTCGAGCTGGGCGGTGTCGGCGCGGCCGACGTAACCGCCGGCGGCGAGCGCCTTCAGCGCGTCGAGGGTGGTGCCGCTGCGCAGGGAGGGGTCGGTGCGGCCGTGCACCAGCTGGAGCAGCTGCACGGCGAACTCGACGTCGCGCAGCCCGCCGGGGCCGAGCTTGAGCTGGCGGTCGACCTGGGCGGTGGGGATGTTCTCGACGACCCGGCGGCGCATCTTCTGGACGTCGGCGACGAAGTTCTCCCGCTCGGCGGCCTGCCACACCAGCGGCTGGAGGGCGTCGACGTACTCCTCGCCGAGGGCGAGGTCGCCGGCCACCGGGCGGGCCTTGAGCAGCGCCTGGAACTCCCAGGTCTTGGCCCAGCGCTGGTAGTAGGCGCGGTGCGAGGCGAGGGTGCGGACGAGGGGGCCGTTGCGTCCCTCGGGCCGCAGGTTGGCGTCGACGGGCCAGATGGTGCCCTCGACGGTGTTCTCGGAGCAGATCCGCATCATGTGCGAGGCCAGCCGGGTCGCGGCGCGCAGGGCCTTGTCCTCGTCGGCACCACCCACCGCCTCTCCGACGAAGATGACGTCGACGTCCGACACGTAGTTCAGCTCGTGTCCGCCGCACTTGCCGAGCGCGACCACCGCGAGCCTGCACAGGGCGGTGTCCTCGGGGGCGTCGGCCTCGGCGAGCGCGAGGGCGGCCCGCAGGGTGGCGGTGGCCAGGTCGGCGAGTTCGGCGGCGGTCTCGGACACCTCGGTGGTGCCGCAGACGTCCCGGGCTGCGATGGACAGCAGGCAGCGCCGGTAGGCGACGCGCAGCGACACGGGGTCGGTGACGCCGGCGAGGCCGTCCTCGAACTCGGCCAGGCCGGGGTGCAGGTCCCGCGCCTCGTACGTGACCAGTGCCCGCCAGTCGCCGGCGTGCCGGGCGAGGTGGTCGGCCAGGGCCTCGGAGGCGCCGAGCACGCCGAGCAGCCGGTCGCGCAGCGGCTTGGCGGCGATCAGCGTGTCGAGCACTTCCTGGCGGTCGGTGGCGGTGGCCTGCGCCTCCAGCAGCCGGACCAGCCCGTGCAGCGCGAGATCGGGGTCGGCGGTCGCGCCGAGCGCGTCCAGCAGCACCGGGTCGTCGCGCACGGGCACCAGCTCGGGTCCGTCCAGCAGCCGCTCGGCGGCGGACGGGTCGGTGAAACCGTGCCGCAGCAGCCGTGTGAAAGTGCTGCTCCTGCGTCCCGGCACCGACGTCATCCCCGGCCTCCCTCGGTCCTCGGATCACGGTGGTCGTACTGGCGACGAGCCTATCGGCACCTTCGGGGCCCGGCCCCGGGACGGCGTGCGACGCGTTCCGGGAGAGCGCGCGGGGCCGCCGCGGTCCGGGACACGCCGTCCTGTTTTTCAGTGGCGCCGCGCACCGTTTTCGGCTTCGGTGAGGGGGAGCCGTCCAGCCGGACGAGGTGGCGGTTCGCGTACTGCCGAAGCCGACGCCGACCGGACGGCCGGACCGCAGGCCGCACCGCAGGCCGGACCGACACAGGAGCTGTGCCCATGGACATGACCTTCGAAGTGCTCCCGCTGCCCGTCAGGGACATCGACCGGGCCCGGGACTTCTACCGGGACCAGGTCGGCTTCCACGTCGACATCGACCAGGAGGTCATGCCGGGCATGCGCATCGTCCAGCTGACGCCGCCGGGCTCCGGCTGCTCGATCGCGCTGGGCGACAGCATCTGGGAGATGGCGGGCGACACCCCGCCGGCCCCGGGCTCCTACCAGGGCCTCCAGCTCTGCGTCGCCGACATCAAGGCGGCCCATGCCGAACTGACCGCCCGCGGCCTGGAGGTCTCCGAGCCGGTCGCGTACGCCCCGGACGACGGCGCCACGTTCATGTACTTCAAGGACCCGGACGGCAACGGCTGGGCCGTCCAGGAGTACCGCCGCCGGGCGGCGGAGCCGCTGCACCGGCTCCTGTCGAGCCTGGCGAACCGGGCTGACGGCCGGAAGTAGAGCGAAGGCCCCGCGGGAGGGCCGCCGCACGCCGGCGGTGGCCTCCTCGAGCACCACCGGGTGTCCGGTGCCGCTGAGCGACGGCGGTCCGGTTCGGTCAGGCGTACGGTTCGGGGACCGGGAGCCGGTAGTACCCGTCCTCGGGGGACTCGACCAGCCGGGACGGTCCGAGCAGTTCCCTCAGCGAGGCGATCCGGGTCGGCAGGGCGGTGCGCAGCGACGCCCGGTGCGCGTGCAGGATCTCCTCGACGATCTGGTCGGCGCGCAGGGTCCGGCCCGGCTGCCGGGCCAGCACGGCCAGGATGTCGAACTCGTCGTCGGGCAGTTCGGTCGGGGCACCGTCGACCAGGACGGCCCGCTCCCGCAGGTCGACGCGTACGCGCCCGGCCAGCAACAGGTCTGTCGGCGGTTCCTCGAAGGGCTCGTCGGGGACGGCTGCGGCGGGGGCGGTTCCGGAGCCGGTGGTGGCGGGCTCGGCGAGCCGGCCACGGCGCAGCACCGCCCTGGCCCGGGCCAGCAGTTCGGCCAGGTTGTAGGGCTTGACGAGGTGGTCGTCCGCGCCCAGGTCGAGCGCTCGCACGCAGGACAGGTGGTCCCCGCGCGCGGTGGTCACCAGGATCGGGACCGTGCTGGCGGCCCGCATCGCGCCGCACAGCCCGAAGCCGTCGCAGTCGGGGAGGGCGAGGTCGAGCAGGACGACGTCCGGGCGGGCCCGGTCCAGCAATTCGAGCGCGGCCCTGCCGGTGGACGCGCACACCGCCTGCAGACCCTGTTCCTCCAGAGCTGCTCCGAGAGCCGCCGACACCCGTTCGTTGGCCTCAACGACCAGTAGTTTCACATCGTCCTCGTTCTTGGGTGGCTCTGGCGTGCTCGGCATTCTGAGACGTTCGACGTTCTGAAGCGTTCAGCGTCCTGAGGTCTGGCGCTGCCGTGATCGTGTGCGCGTCTCGCCCCATCCGCTCCCCGCTCCCTGCTGGTCCGAGCGGATGTGGTCGGGGAGCACCCTCGGCGGCCAGCTGCCGATGCTGAACATGCCCATCGAGTACGCCTTCGCCGCCAGTGCCGTCCGGTTGGGCACCTGGAACTGCCGCAGCAGCATGCCGACGTGGTACTCGATGCCCTGCCGGCTGAGGAACAGCTTGGCCGCCAGGCGTACGGTCGGATCACCCGCCGCCACGCCTTCCAGGACCTTCGCGCTGAGCGGGGCCAGCTTCCCCTGCGAGCCGTCGTGCGCCTCGCGGTCGACGGCTGTTTCCTCCGGCGTGAACTGCACCACGATCATCTCGACCCGGCCCGCGCCGTCGGTCACCGGGAACGCGGTGATCCTGCCGGAGACCGTGTTGCCGTAGACGGACAGGACGACGGGGTGTCCGACGAGACGAGTCCGGTGTCCCTGCACGAGCCGGCCGAACTGATGCAGTACGTGCTGTCGCACACTCGGGTGCAGGAACTCCACGAACTCACGCCCGCGCAGTTCGTCCGCCCGCTGGGCGCACCGGGGCATCACGGGACTGTTGACGGAACGCACCCGCAGATTCAGATCGAGAATGGCGAGAGCGATTCCGGAGCGCTCGAAAAGCGAAAGGAACGCATCACGGTACTTCTCGCTTCCGATTTCCGCGTCAAACAGCGAAGAATCTATTTCATGCACCGTTTCGGTGGAATACGGACTTTTCCCGGGCGGGGCGGCATGTGCCTCCGCCATCCGGAGGAGCCCGCCCACCGTGCTGATCTTTGCGTGGGCCATGTAAGCCTTTCCCTCCCTCTCTCGAATTTTTCACTGGCTGCGAGCCAGCCTACGGAGCACGGGCGTTGACGTGCAATGGAATCCGGAACCCCCGTGAAAGACTGTGGTCACCGCCCCGCGGGTTCGGAGAGACCGTCGTGACAGGGTGCGGGAAGCGGTGGGAAACGTCCCCGGACACCGCTCGGCCACCTCTGGCCATCTGCGGATTACCGGCATTTCCACCCACATTTTCCATGGCCGGACGGGACCAATCCGGCTTACCGGCGAGTAGCCCGTTCGGTGCACCGATCGGGCACCGGTCACCGGGCACCGGTCCCGACACGGGCCCTCGCCCCGGCATCCCTACCCACGCCGGCACCCCGGCTACCGGATCACAGTCGTTCAGCGAGCACGCCCGAACCGAAGACCGCCTTTCCGGCCATGCGGCGCACCGCCGGAACCAGTCCGGCCCTGCCGTCCACGTCCAGCCGGTGGTACAGCCTGGTGAGGCTCTTCTCCACGGCCCGCCGGGTGACTCCGAGCGCCTCGGCGGTGTCCTGGTTGGTGTGGCCCAGGGCCACCAGGGAGGCGACCCGCCACTCGGTTTCGCTGAGCACTCCGCCGGCCACCGGTACGCCTCCGCACGGCGGCGCACCGTGCGGGGACGGCGGTTGCGGGGCGATCCAGCGCCGCAGCACCGCCCCGCCCGTCGCCTCGGCGATCCGGTCCGCCTCGGCGAGGATCTCGTCGGAGCCCGGCCGTCCGGCGTCCCGCATCCGGTTTCCGTACGCCGTCAACGACCGCCCCAGCTCCAGGTGGTTGGAGCTCTCCCTGAGCACGGCGACGGACTCGGCCAGCAGGGACAGCGCGTAGCGGCCGCGCACCACGGTGCCCCACATGCGCAGGATCCGGCCGAGTGCGGCCGGAGCCCCGAAGTGCCGTGCCCGGTCACAGGCCCGGGCGAGGAGCCGGAGCGCGCCCTCCGGGTCGCCGAGGCGGAGCAGCAGGGGCGCGCACCACACGTCGACCGGGAACAGGGTCCGGTTGCCCCAGCCCGCCGCCTCGGCGCGGCGGGCGGCGTCCTGCAGATCGGCCGCGAGGGCGGGCAGTTCACGCTCCGCGGTCAGCGGGATCTGCAGCACCCGCAGGGCGAGCCCGCACACCGGCTGCCCGGCGCCCTGCCCCTGGGCCAGCCGGTCGCGCAGCCGCTCCGCCAGCCAGGTGTCACCCGTCTCGACCGCCACGGACGTCAGGCTGAGCACCGTCAGCCAGTCGTGGTCCCCCAGCGAGTCCCCTGCCGGGTCCCGCGCCGGGCCGGGAACTGTCGCGCAGGCCTCCCGCGCGTCCGCCCGGGCGTCGGCGGGCCGGCCGGCGTGCACGGCGGTGAGCGCGCGCCGGCTCAGCACGGCCGTGCGCAGCCGCCGGTCGTCGCGCTGCCGCGCCGTCTCGAGCGCCGTGTCCAGCCAGCAGCGCGCCGGTTCACTCGCCTCCGCGACGGCCGCGCAGGCGATCGTCAGCGCGGACGCGCCGTACTCCGAGGCGGCCGACGCCGGTTCGTGCTCCAGCAGCCACCGCGTGCGGTCGGCGACCTCGGTGGCGGGCAGCCGGCCGCCGAGGACGCCCGCGAAGACGAGGACCGTCATGAGTTCCCGCCGGGCCGCGGTACCGGGACCGGGAACCGGCCCGGGGGCGAGGGTTCGCAGCCGCTGGACGGCGGCGGCCCGGGCCGCCGGGTCGCCCAGCCGCGACAGCCGCACGCGGGCTTCCAGCCGCAGCCCGAGCTCCGCCGCCTCCGACGTCTCCGGCCTCTCCGACATCGCGGATGTCGCGGATGTCGCGGATGTCGCTGACATAACTGTCATCGCTGATGGCTCCGGCGCTTTCGGGGCGGCCCGGGTCACCGGGTCGGCCGTCGGCACCATCGGCTCGGTGCGCCCCGCCCCGGCCTGTTCCAGCATCTCCGACGCCGCGTGCGGGGCGGAGAGGAACAGCGTGAGCGGCACCCGGGCCACGACCGCGGCGCGTTCGGGGACCGCCTCCAGCAGGGGAAGCGCCTGGCCGACGTGGCGCAGCATCGCGGAGGTGTCGGCGTTCTGTTCCACGTCGGCGAGGGCGGCCAGCAGGTCGCCGCGCTGGGCACTGTCGGACGGGAACTCCCGCAGGGCCCGGCGCAGACAGCGGATCGCGAGCGCGTCGTCGCCACCGCGCCACACTTCGTGGGCGGTCTCCCGCATCACCCGTGCGGCCTCGGGCCAGTCGCCGGGGCCGACCTCCATGAAATGGGGGACGAGCCGCTCGGCCGGTGCACCCGAGTCATGGAGCAGTTCGGCAGCCCGGCGGTGCAGCCGGTCGCGTTCGGCGAGCGAGATCCCCTCCTCGGCGGCTTCCCGTACGCAGTCCCACAGGACGGGAGGTGTCCAGCGGTCGGCGGCCCAGCCGAGTCCGATCAGCGCTCTGGCCGCCGCGTCCCCTTCGGCCGGGTCCAGATCCGCCAGCCGGGCGAGGATGTGCGTCTCGGCCTCCCCGCCGAGGAGCGCCGCGCAGGCGGCGAGCCGGCCGACGGACTCCGGGTGACCGGTCAGGGCCGCGGCGACACGGGACCGCAGGCTCCAGGGCGCGGGCTGGGCACGGGCGGTGTCGAGCAGGCGTGCGGAGGCACCGCGCCCCGCACGCTCCAGCCGCTCCAGCCGCTGCAACAGGGAGATGATCAGCGTCGGGTTGCCGCCGGTGGCGTGGCTCCAGGCATGGGCCTGGTCGTCGGCGAGCACGATGCCGTGTTCCCCGAGCAGGGCGCGTATCCCCTCCGTGCCGAGCGGTCCCATCCGGATCACCTGGTCGGCGGCCGACAGGATCTCCTGCACACCCGGCGTCTCGGTGGCGAACTCCCCCTCGCACACGGCGACCGCCATGAGCAGCGGGCCCGGCCCCGGGTCGGCGAGCAACGCGGTCAGCCGGGTCAGGGCCGGCTCCCCCGCCCGCTGCAGGTCGTCGACGAGCAGCACGACCGGACGGCCGGCGGTTTCCGGACGGGCCGGACCGGGGCGGCCGAGGGGCAGGCCCTGTTCCAGTCGGCTGCCCCGCGCTCGCCGTACGACGAAGTCGTGCTGTTCCGCGTGGACCGCGACCGCGTCGAGGAAGGCGGAACGCCCCATGCCCGGAGTTCCGGTGACCGCAATGAGCATGCTGCCGCCGGTTTGCGCACTGTTCATCATCCGTTGGACCGTGTCGAGATGCTCTATCCGCTCCAGAAGCCGCACGGAGCCTCCATTCATCAGCGGAACCGGTCAAGTACGGTCCACTCCAGGCCGGTTGACCCCAGCGAGCCGCCTGGACACAAAGGCCCGGCGCCCTCAACAAAAAGTCACAGCACTGTCATATCGTAATGATTATGAGTTCGAGACGATCAGAGTCGGCGCATCCGATTCCCTCGGTTCCCTCGGCCCCCTCGGTCCCCTCGGTCTCCGCCTCCCGTTCCCACCCGCTCGGAACGGGCACCGCCGCCGTGTCGGCCGCCGCGCCGCGCGGGCCCTCCACCTGCCCGGTCCGTGGCGAGCACCGCGGCGCACGCTGCGTGGTGATGCTGGGCTCCCCCGGCCGTGGCTCGGTGGACGCCATCGCCCGCCATGTCAGTGTCACGTACGGACGGGAGGCGAACGTACGGCGTGTGGGCTGCCGGCGTGAGGCGGCCGGCACGGAGCACGCCGTGCTGCGACGCCTGCTCGGTGCCTCGCCGTCGGGTCACGAAGTCCGTTACGCGACGCACTCGTTGGTCTGCGGGCTGCTGGCGCGCGGGCCACTCGTCCTCGCCATCGGCGATGCGCAGTGGTGCGACGAGGGCACGCTCCGCTTCATCGACCAGCTGATGCGCGCCACCTACCGGCAGCCGCTGACCGTTCTGCTGCACCTGCCCCCCGGACTGCCGGGGCCCGCCGCGGCGACGTTCCACGAACTGGCGACGCGGGACTACTGCACGGTCATCGACGCCGCGGGCCTCCGGCCCGCCGACACCGCCCGGCCGGCCTCCGACGACCTGGCCGAACTCGCCCTGCGCGAACCCCGGTTGCTTGAGGTCGCCCTGGCGGCGGCGGCCCTCGGCAGCACCGACCCGGACCTCGTCGGTGCCCTGGCCGGGCTCCCGTCCAAGACGACGGGCCGGCTCCTGGAGGAGGCCGGGGCCCGCGGTCTGCTCCCCGGCCCCCTGCCGGCCCACGGCACCCCCTCGCTGCTGGACACCCTGCCCGAGGCCGAGCGGGAGCGCCTGCGCGCCCAGGCCGCCGAGATCCTCAACGACGCGGCCAGACCCGCCGAACAGGTGGCCGACCTGCTGCTCGAGCAGAGCACGCTGGACCGCTCCTGGATGCGTGCCGTCCTCAGGGAGGCGGCGGCAGCCGCCCGGCACGACCGCCCGGCTGCCGCGGTGTCCTACCTGACGCGGCTCCACGCCGCCGACGCCGACGATGCCGCCGTCCGCATGGACCTCGCCACCGCACTGATCGACATCGATCCCCTGGCTGCCCGTAAGCACCTCGCCCACCTCGCCGGGACGCCCCCCGGCACGGGTGATCCACTGCTCCGGGCCCACGCCGCCGACCTGCTCCGGCTCACCTCCCTCATGGTGCACGACTCCCCCGACACCCCCGCCGCGCTCGACGCGCTGCTGCGTGAACCGGACCCCGGCCGTCAGGACGGCCCGCCGACCGGGCGGGCACGACGGGCCCTGGCCGCCGCCCCCACGGTCTCTGCGGTCTCTGATGCCGCTGCGATTCCTGACACCTCTGCGGTCCCTGAGGTTTCTCCGGTCTCCTCGATCCCCGTCGCCCTCACTCCGCCCACCCCCTCCACCGTCCCGGTCCTCACCGACCACCCGACCGAGCGCATGGTGCTCGCCGTCCGCGCGCTGCGCACCGCGCTGACCGCCTCCGGGCCGGATGCGCGGGAGACGGCGGTCGCCGACGCCCGTCAGGTCCTCTGGTCCGGACGGCCGCACACCGCCTGGGCCAGGGTCGCCGCGGCGCGGGTCCTCGCACTGGCCGACGACACCGCGACCGCACTCGACCAGTTGCAGCGGACCGTCGCCGACAGCGCCGAACGTGAGGAGACGTGGGCCGAGTGCCACGCCGCTTCGGCGCGGGCCCTGGTGCTGCTCGAGTCGGGCCGGGCGGCCGAGGCCGCCGAGGCGGCGTCGGCCGCGTCCCGTCTCTCCGAGGCGGAGGGCACCTCGGGGCGGAGCCGGCTGGCGTCGATCACCCTCGCCCACGCCCTGGTCGCCCGGGGCGACCTCGACCGGGCGCAGGAGGTACTGCTCCGGCTCGACGGCCGTCGGCTCGACGACTGCGTCTGGGAGCACCACCACCGCCTGACGGCCCTGGCCCTGGTCGAGCGTGGCCGCGGCCGGCCCGAGCAGGCCCTGCGTCTGTTCGAGCAGTGCGGGGCCGGTCTCGCCGCCGCCGGTGTGGGCAACCCGGTGTTCAGCCTCTGGTGGGTGCACAGCACCGAGTTGCTCATGCGGCTGGGACAGCCGGGCGCCGCCGCCCAACGGGCCGATTTCGGACGTCAGTTGGCCGAACGATGGCCGACGGCCCGCAGCACGGGGCTGAGTCTGCTGGCCCGGGGCGTGTCGGCCGACCCGGCCGGCTGCGTCGAACTGCTCACCGAGAGCGCCCGGATCCTGGCCCAGAGCTCCGACCGGCAGTCCCACGCCCTCGCCGAACTCCGTCTCGGCAAAGCCCTGTTGCACCGGTCGGACCGGGGTGCGCCCGCCCGCCTGCGCGCGGCGCTGGCGACCGCCGCGCGGTACGGCCTGGCCTCCGTCGCCGAACAGGCGCGGTACGCGCTTCGCTCGGCGGAGGGCCGGCACACCCTGGCGGCGCTCAGCCACGCCGAACGTCCCGTGGCGGAACTGGCGGCGGCCGGAAAGTCGAACCGGGCGATCGCGGACGCCCTGCACCTGACGGTACGCACGGTCGAGTACCACCTGACGAACGTGTACCGGAAGCTCGGCATCCCCGGGCGGGCCGGCCTCGCGAGGTGGTTCCCGGCGCACGGACCGCAGCCTGCCGAGGCGCGAGCGCCCGGCGGGACACGGTGAACCGGCCGCTCCGGCCACCGCGTTCACCCCGCGCACCCGACGGGCTCCTGGAACGGGCCGGGGAGCGGGCCACGTTGGAGCGGGCCGTACGCCAGGTCGCGGACGGCGGGACGGCGACCGTCCTCGTGCGTGGCCGCCCGGGCACCGGACGCAGCGCCCTGCTCGCCGAGGGCGCGGCCCTCGCCCGGCAGGCCGGCCTGCACGTCCTCACGGCCCCCGGACAGGACGGACCCGCCTCGGTCAGCGGCCCGTCGGCCCTGTTCACCGACGACACCCGGAGCACATCGAAGGGGCCCGCTTCCCCCACCGGCCGCCCGGAACCGCGACCCGCGTTGTGGGTGCTCGTCGAGGGCTCCGAGGGCTCCGAGCACTCTGCGGGCTCCGGCCCGGCGCCGCTCGGCGCACAGGCCGATCCCGCATACGAGTTGTTGCTGCGCCCGCTGACCGAGCACGCCGTACGGACGCTGCTCGCACGGGCGTACGGCGAGGAGGCGGCCGACTCGCTCCTGCCGGCCGCGACCGCCTCGACCGGCGGCAACCCGGCGGTCCTGTGCGCCGCGCTCCGGCGACGGCCCGGCCCGCCCCCCGACGCCGCCGAATTCGCCGCGCTCGCCGACCGGACGGGCCGGCACCATCTGCGGACCGTACTGGCGCGAGCGTCCGCGCGGGCGTCCGCACTCGTCACGGCGAGCGCGGTGGCGGCGGGGCACTTCTCGTTCCGCCAGGTCTGCGGGCTGGCCGGGATCTCCGTGCCGGACGGCGAGCAGGCGCGTACGGAGCCGGCCGTCACCGGTCTGCTCGACTCCGCCGCCGCAGGGCCCCGGCTGTACGACCCGCTGGTGGCCGAGCGGGCCCTCGGCCTCCTGGACGGTGACCGGCGCCGTGAACTCCACGAGCGTGCCGCGCGGTTGGCGCACCGCGAGGGTTTCCCGCAGGACGTGCTCGGCCGGCTGGCCGCACGGACCTCGCTGGACGAACCCTGGGTCCCCGGCGCGCTCCACGCAGCGGGGGTGGCCGCGCGCCGGTCCGGCGACGACGACGCGGCGGTGGTGTTCTTCGAACGGTCGTTGGACCACGGAGCGGACGGCGGGCTGCGCACGGACGTCCTGCTGGAACTGGCGAAGGCCCAGTCCTCGCGGCGGCCGGTGGCGGCCGAGCGCGGATTCCGGCGGATCCTGCGGGAGACCGACGTCCCGGACCGGTCCGGGGCCCTGCTGTTCGCCGCCGACGTGCTGGCGCTGCGCGCCGGGGACGACGCGGCGGCGGCGCTCGGCGCGGCGGCGGCGCGGGCGACGTCGGAGGCCGAGCGGCGTACGCTGCGCGGCCTGCACGCGCTGGCCGCGGAGACCCGTCCACCCGGACCGGCGCCGGACGCCCTGTCCCCCGGCCCGCGGGACGGCCGGGGGACGCCGGAGTTCGACGCGACCCGGGCCGCGGCCGGGGCCTGGCGGCACTGTCTGGCCGGGCAGAAGATCGACGAGGCCCGCCGACTGGCCGGGAGCGTGCTGATCCGGGCGGGAAACGGGCTGTTCACTCCCCGGCTGTTCGCCGCGCGCGTGCTCGCCGTCGCCGAGGACGTGGCGCTGGCCCGGTCCGGGCTGCAGCGGATCACGGCCGAGGCGCGACGGCACAGGGTGAGCCCCGTGACCGGTCAGGCACTGCTAGGGCTTGCGGAACTCGCCTTGCGTACGGGCGAGTTGGAGCAGGCAAGGGAGCGGCTGGCAGAGGCGGTCGCCGAGGTGCCCAGGCACCACTGGCATCCGCGGGCGCTGCCGGGACTGACCGCGGTGGAGGCACTCGTCGCCCTGGAGTCCGGCCGGACGGACCTGGCGGAGTCGGTCCTGGCGCGGTCGGCCCGGACGGAGGTCCCGCCGGACCGCACCGGGTACGGTCTGGGCCCTGCCCGCCTGCTGTTCGCCCGGGGCGTCCTCTGCCTGCGCACCGGCCGGACCTCCGAGGCGAGGGCGCAGTTGCGCGAGTGCGGCCGGATGCTGCGGCCCCTCGGCTGTGTGAACCCCGCCGTCATTCCCTGGCGTTCGCATCTCGCCATGGCGGAGGCGGCCTGCGCGGCCCCGCAGGCGGCGGAGCGCCTGGTGGTCGAGAGCCTCACGGCGGCCCGGGCCTGGGGCGCGCCGGGCGCGGTCGGCGCCGTCCACCTCTGGGCGGGGCCGGCCCTCCCCGACCGTACGGCGCTCGGGCACCTACGGACCGCGGTACGTCTGCTCGCCGGCATGCCGACCCGGAGACTGTACGCGCGGGCGATGGTCGCGCTGGCCTCCGCCCTGCTCGACACCGGCCGGTCGGCGGAGGCACGGAGCCTGCTCGACGAGGCGGTCAGACGGGGCCGGCCGTTCCCGCTCACCGAGGAGGTCGCCGCCCGGCTCGCCGCCCAGCCCGGCTCGAACCGGGCCCGGCTGAGTCCGGCCCAGCTGCGGGTCGCCCTGCTGGCGGCGGAGGGCCGGTCGAACACGGCGATCGCCAAGGAACTGTCGGTCGGCGTCCGCACCGTCGAACTCCACCTGACGCACACCTACCGCGCCCTGGGCATCAACGGCCGCCCCGACCTCACGGTGGCGCTGGGCCACCCGTGAGCAAGGCCCTACGCGCCCAGGGCCTCCCCCGGGCCCGTCCCCACGAGCCCCTCGCGCAGGGCGACCGCGGCGGCCTGGGTGCGGTTGGGGCAGTCGAGCTTGGCCAGCACGAGCGCGACGGTGCGCTTGGCGACATGCTCGGACACCTCGAGGGCCTGCCCGATCTGCCGGTTGCTGAGCCCCTCGACCAGCAGTTCCAGCACCCGGCTCTCCCGCTCGGTGAGCTGCCGCCGCGGAAACCGGTTCCGCGGCCCGGCGGCACCCCGGGCGGGCGGGACGGGCCGGGAGGGCCGGGGGGCCGCCACCGTCCGCCCGGCCGGCACCGCCGGCCGGATCCCCTCGGCCGCCTTCCGCAGGGCCTCGTCGAGCCCCTCGCCGGTCAGGGCGTCCTGGTCGAGGATCCCGTCACAGGGCACGACCGCGCCGGACGCGGCGCGCCGCACCTCGGCACCGGGCAGCACCAGCAGGACCCGGACCCCGTTGCGGCGGACGACCTCCGCCAGTCCGGCGGCCCACGCGTCCTCGCCCTCCCCGGCGCCGTTCACACACCAGAGCACCAGCACGTCGCAGGAGAGGATGAGTAGTTGGACGGCGTCCTCGGGCGAGGCCGTCGTGAACTCCTCGGGGCGGAAGACGGTGGTCTGCTTCACGTGGGCCGCTTCCTCCAGCACGGCTGCGAGCCCACTGCGCGCGACGGCACCCCGCGCCACGACCGCGACCCTGACCGATCCCTGGTTCATCCAGCGCCCCTGTCCCTCCGTCGACCGGCTCCCCCACCGAGCCTCCGTCGCACAATCCCAGCGATTATGTCCCGGCGGGGTGCGGTTTTGCGCCACCGCGAGGGTTGCAGTAGTCAGACGATCCAGTCACCACTCCGCGACATACGGTCATTCCGCCCCCTTCCCCGCACCCCACCCACAAGATCTCGGCCATACGCGCCCCTGCTCGCCCACCACGCCCCGGGAACACACCCGAGCCGAAAAGCCGAAGATCACCGGTAACCCGCTTTACGGGCAGAAGAAGCCGGATCGACTGATCCGGACCAGCATCGCGAGCATGACCACCGGACGGGGCCCGTTGACAGAACACGGGCAAGATCACACAATCGTCACCATGACCACGTACTGGTTCGTCAGGATGTCGGTGGCGCTGCGCGTCCCGGACCGAACCGGCTGCGAGCGCTCCGGCCGATAGCCGACCGCACCCTCTGACTTCAGGCCCGGCCCCTCACCGCCCGG
Source organism: Streptomyces sp. GDS52 (assembly GCF_052246875.1). Lineage (NCBI taxonomy): Bacteria > Bacillati > Actinomycetota > Actinomycetes > Kitasatosporales > Streptomycetaceae > Streptomyces > Streptomyces sp. GDS52. Next base: position 5,338,718 of record NZ_CM125966.1, on the reverse strand, counting down.
GCCGCTCCCCGTCTTCCCGGCCGACGGCCCCGCACCACCCCTTTCCCGGGTCACCCCGGCAATCCATCCCGCACACCCGCGCACGGCGGGTGTGCCCCTCGGCGTACGCGACGCCGGGACGGCCCGTGCTCCGCGCCCCGACACGGCCGACCCGTCCCCTCCCCACGACCCGACATGACCCGACCCGTTCGAACCCCGTACCCCGTACCCCGTGTACAGAGGAAGGACATCCCATGACCGTCACGAACACCGCACCGCCCGCCACCCTCCGTGAGGCACGCATCCCCGGAGACGGCCTCTACGAGGGCCAGCGCGTCCTGCGCCGGGTGCCCGAGGGGTGGGAGGAGCGGCCCTACGAACTGTTCGAACTCGAGCCCCAGGCGCGCACGATCGGCGCCGAGATCAGAGGGGTCGACCTGTCCCGCCCGCTCGGCCCCGAGCTGCGCGCCGAACTCCACCGGGCCCTGCTGGAGTGGAAGGTGCTGTTCTTCCGCGGCCAGCACCTCGCCTCCGACCGGCAGCGTGCCTTCGCACGCCACTGGGGCGAGCTGGAGACCAACCCGCTGCTCGCCGCCGGTTCCAGCGAGGACGTCGTCCGCTTCGACAAGGGCAGCGGCTCCACTCCGACGTTCGAGAACGTCTGGCACGCCGACGTCACCTTCCGCGAGCGGCCGGCGCTCGGTGCCGTCCTCCAGTTGCGCGAGGTGCCGCCGGCCGGCGGCGACACCCTGTGGGCCGACATGGCCGCCGCCTACGACAACCTCCCCCAGGACGTGAAGGACCGCATCGACGGCGCCCGCGCCGTGCACGACTTCATCCCCGGTTTCGCACGCTTCTACGGGCCCGAACGGCTCGCGCCGCACCAGGAGCACTTCCCGCCCGTGGAGCACCCCGTCGTGCGCACCCACCCCGATACCGGGCGGCGCATGCTGTTCGTGAACGTCTCCTTCACCACCCGGATCACCGGCATGCCCCTCGAGGGGAGCGACCGACTGCTGCGCTACCTCTTCCAGCAGGCGCACATCCCCGAGTACCAGGTCCGCTTCCGCTGGCAGCCCGGCGACGTGGCGTTCTGGGACAACCGCGCCACCCAGCACTACGCCGTCAACGACTACGGCACCCACCACCGAGTCGCCGAACGCGTCGCCATCGCAGGTGACCGCCCCTTCTGACACCCCGGCACACGGCCGTGCAGGGACCTGACCCCGCACGGCCGACGGGGGGCCGGGCAGCCGTCACCGCGAGGGCGTGGAACAGGTCGGCGGTCCCAGTGAGTTCATCACCAAAACCGATCTCGCCCTGCGGACGTGGCTCAAGCCGCCGAGCCGCGTCCATCCGCCGACGCTTCCTCCGGCTGATGACCTCCGTGCGGGGTGAAGGTGAAAGCCGACGTGTCACGATCCAGGCCGATGGTCAGTGCCGCGTCCAGAGCCTTGGCCAGACGGGTGAGCAGCGGCAGAGTCGGTACGGAGTCTCCGCCCTCGATGTCGGAGATCTGCGGCTGAGTCATCTCCGCCCGCCGCGCCGGCTCGGCCTGCGACAGGCCGAGCGCGGTACGCCGGTCATCAACAGCCTGGCCGAGGGCGAAGGCACACCCGGCTTCGACATAGGCGGCGGATTCCTCGACCGTCTCCCCCAGAAGCTTCCTGGTCCGGCGGGTCTTCCACTCGGAGTGGTTCATGGCTTCTCTTCCTCCGTCCGGCTTGGCGCAAGCCTCGATTTCTTCGGTCTCAAGATCTACGGCCACGGCAAGTGGCGAGATGAGCTCTCCAGAACGCTTGCTCGGCTCCCAGGAGTAGGCAGATGGACAGCGCGCCCCTGGTCCGCCATGCTGCCCGGGCGATGATGCGCCAGTGCCGGCTGCATCGGGTGAGGGGTGGGAACTGATGGAGCAATCGCAGGCCGGGGCTGTACCGCCCGAGCGCATCCGCTACCGGTTGACGCGCCTCCAACGTGTGCTGCCTGCGCTGCCCGGCATCGTCAGCCCCATGGTCCTCCAGGTCCTGTTCTGGTTGGACGGGGACCCGTTTGATCCTGTACTGGTCTCAGTACTCACCCTGCCGCTCGGGATGCTGATCATCTTGCGGCCCTTCGGGGTCACTCTCACTCAGTCGGCGGCCATCGTGCACAACCTCCGCCACCGGACCATCCCGTGGTCGAACGTCCAAGCCATCCGGATGGAGTCATTCTTCGGAACCCGGACCGTCGTGATCTACGAAGCGGGCGGCCGCCGTACCCGGCTGCGGGCGCCGAACACCGGGTTCCTCAGCTGGGATCGCAGGTTCGAGGAGAAGTTCCACACCATCGGTAGATGGTGGATGCACCACCGCGGCCCGTACTGGGCTCCTGTTCCGCCGCCAGGGGCACAGTGGGGTGGCCCACCGGCGTCCGACAGGAACCCTTACGCACCTCCCGCGTAGTCGGCAGCCGATCCCCGCACCCTCCGGGTGGCGGACAATGACTGGGTCGAGCCGCGGGGCGCCGCCCATGGGTTGGAACAGCGCCTGTGCCGGACACAGAGACAGGATGCAACTGCTGGCTGAACGCCGACGCCGGTCGCGTCCCTTACGGCACTTCGCTGCTGCACAACGCTCGTGCTGCCGACGGCACCTTGAGCCGAATCGGACGACGGAGAGAAGGGAGCACACGTGCAGCAAGACTCAGTGCTGGCCATCGGGGGTGCCTGGTTTCTCCTCGGTGGCCTGATATTCACCTTCAACCCCCTGAGTTTGGCGGAGAAGTACATCAAGTTCACAAAACCCCTGAGTGGTCCACGTATCACAAAACGCCTGGGTGGCCCACGTGTCACGGTCAGTGACCTTTACATCGCCCGCAGGGTGGGAACGGTGCTTCTCCCTGTCGGCTGCGGGATGCTCGTTGTGTGGGTGTTGCCGACACTAGGGGTGGACAGGAGCGCGCTCGCACCCCTGATTCCCCTGGCGGGCCTGGGCCTCTTCGTCCTCGTCGGCTCCACCCTCTACCTGATTTACCGGGCTTCGTCACGTGGTGATGAGCAGCGCCCAGGGCCCCGACCGTAGAAAGCGGCCAGGACGCTTCGCAGCATCGAGCGCCGCAGGAGTCCGATCCGTCTTCCCCTGAGGAAGGGTCAGCCGCTGATGTCAGGCGTCAGGGCCCCTCTGGACGACGAGCCGGTCGGCTAGTCACCCACCCGTCGCTCACGCTTGCGTGCCTCCCGGCGTTCCCGGGCCTGTCTGTTGTCTTCCTTGATGGCCTGGATCTCTTGCCGGACACGGAGAGCGAAGTAGCGAGTGAGTATTGCGACCAGTATGGCGAGGCACACGCCGCCGATCACCAACGAAGATACCGATGTCGTGTCGCGAAGGCCCACCCACGCCGTGACGCCCAGATAGCCGATACCGACCTTGGTGAGCTCGCGCTTCACGTCTCCTCCGGGGGCGGTCCGTCTCTTGCCGGAGACCGGAGCCTAACGTTCGCGTTCGTACCCCCGCGCGAAACCTTCGGAATCTCCCCACCCGCCTCCGCCCACCACTCACCCCGGCTCCCATCCCGCGCACGCCGCTACGAGCCCGCACTCGGCGACGGCGCCCCCTCCCATCCCGGTGTCGGCCGATCCTCCGCCGGAGGCATCGTCTTTGACTGCGGGTCGCTCTCTGCGGTGCTCGCCTCATGGCCTCCGGCCCTGCCCACATGGGGGCACGCGTCGGCGCAGCGCAGACGGCCCGCTCGTGACCGAGCGGCTGCTGTTCACCCGTCTCGATGGAGCGGGTGCGGTTCGGCGCACCGACTTCAACGACCGCACGGGGAAGCCCGCTCTCGTCACGGCTGGGGTGATCCCCGCGCCGCAGTCGGGTGAGAGCCCGTCACCGGGCCGCCCGCGAACACGGCATGCACGCCCTCAGGCACTTCTACGCCTCGGTCCTGCCGGACGTCGGCGAGAACGTCAAAGCACTGAGTCACTGTCTCGGACACAACGATCCGGGGTTCACGCTCCGGGTCTGCCCGCACCTCATGCCGAGTAGCGACGCTCGGGCCCGGAAAGCCGTGGACGGCCTCTACGAGGGCGCCGCTCCTGCGCTGGACGGCCCAGAGGCGGCCCTGGGCCAGTGAGACGCGATGGGGCCGACGGTCCGCGACCGTCGGCCCCATCCGCCGAATCAGCGGGAAGCCCGCTCTGAACTGCGCTTACAACACCGGCAGGTTCTTGCGCAGTTCGAACGCGGTGACCTCGGAGCGGTACTCCTCCCACTCCTGCTTCTTGTTGCGCAGGAAGAAGTCGAAGACGTGTTCGCCGAGGGTCTCGGCGACCAGGTCGCTGCGTTCCATCAGGGTGAGGGACTCGCCGAGGTTCTGCGGGAGGGGTTCGATGCCGAGGGCGCGGCGTTCGGCGTCGGAGAGGGCCCAGACGTCGTCCTCGGCGCCGGGCGGGAGTTCGTAGCTCTCCTCCACGCCCTTCAAGCCTGCGGCCAGGAGGAGCGCGTAGGTCAGGTACGGGTTGGCGCCGGAGTCGATCGAGCGGACCTCGACGCGGGCCGAGCCGGTCTTGCCGGGCTTGTACATGGGGACGCGCACCAGGGCCGAACGGTTGTTGTGGCCCCAGCAGATGTACGAGGGGGCCTCGCCGCCGGCGCCCGCGGTGCGCTCGGAACCGCCCCAGATGCGCTTGTAGGAGTTGACCCACTGGTTGGTGACCGCGGAGACCTCCGCCGCGTGCTTCAGCAGGCCCGCGATGAAGGAGCGGCCGATCTTGGAGAGCTGGTACTCCGCGCCCGACTCGTAGAAGGCGTTGCGGTCGCCCTCGAAGAGGGAGAGGTGGGTGTGCATGCCGCTGCCCGGGTGCTCCGAGAACGGCTTCGGCATGAACGTGGCCTGCACGCCCTGTTCCAGCGCCACCTGCTTCATGACCAGGCGGAACGTCATGATGTTGTCGGCCGTGGAGAGCGCGTCCGCGTAGCGCAGGTCGATCTCCTGCTGGCCGGGGGCGCCCTCGTGGTGGGAGAACTCCACCGAGATGCCCATCGACTCCAGCATCGTGATGGCCTGGCGGCGGAAGTCCTGGCCGACGTTCTGCGGCGTGTGGTCGAAGTAGCCGGAGTTGTCGGCGGGGGTCGGGCGGCTGCCGTCGAGCGGCTTGTCCTTCAGCAGGAAGAACTCGATCTCGGGGTGGGTGTAGAAGGTGAAGCCCATGTCGGAGGTGCGGGCCAGGGCGCGCTTGAGGACGTAGCGCGGGTCGGCGAAGGACGGGGAGCCGTCCGGCATGAGGATGTCGCAGAACATGCGGGCCGTGCCGGGCGCCTCGGCACGCCAGGGCAGGATCTGGAACGTCGACGGGTCCGGCTTGGCGATCATGTCGGACTCGTACACCCGGGCGAAGCCCTCGATCGCCGAGCCGTCGAAGCCGATGCCCTCGTCGAAGGCCTGCTCCAGCTCGGCCGGGGCCACGGCCACGGACTTCAGGAAGCCCAGCACGTCCGTGAACCACAGCCGTACGAACCGGATGTCGCGCTCCTCCAACGTCCGGAGCACGAACTCCTGCTGCTTGTCCATCTTCCGCTTCCCCATCATCGCCGGTCGGACCGCCTTTTCTGTGCCTCGACGGATGGCCTCCTCGGGCTGCGGTCGGGCAGTCGGGCCATCCCACCACATCCGGGTTTCACCCATGTTGCCGACCATGATCGTCCGACGGCTCCGTGGTTCCTCGCGCCCATGGTTCCTCGCGCCCGCTGTCCATCTTGCCCGTTCGGGCCGGTCCGCGTAACGGCGGGCACCGCCCCGGTACCCGGCGACGCACCACAGTCGGCGCGTCGCCTTTTAGCAGGGTCCCCACGGGCGGCTCAACCCCACCCCCCTTAATTGGTATTTCAGATGCAAGTTTTAATGGGTGGCGCAGGCAGTCGAGAACGAGGAGACCTGATGCTGTCCGAGCAGTCCGCCGTCACCGTCCGTGCCACGCTCCCCGCCGTCGGAGGGGCCCTCGGCGAGATAACCGAGCGCTTCTACGCCGGGATGTTCGCCGCCCGCCCCGAACTGCTGCGCGACCTGTTCAACCGCGGCAACCAGGCCGCGGGCACCCAGCGCGAGGCCCTCGCCGGTTCCATCGCGGCCTTCGCCACGCATCTGCTGGACCACCCCGATGACCGGCCCGACGCGATGCTGCAGCGCATCGCGCACAAGCACGCCTCCCTCGGCGTCACCCCGGACCAGTACGCCATCGTCCACGAGCACCTGTTCGCCGCCATCGCGGAGGTTCTGGGCGAGGCCGTCACCCCCGAGGTCGCGGCCGCCTGGGAGGAGGTCTACTGGCTGATGGCGAACGCCCTCGTCGCCGTCGAGAAGCGGCTCTACGAGGAGCAGGGCGGCCCGAGCTGGCGTGCCTGGGAGGTCGTCGAGCGGGTCACCGAGACCGCCGACGTCGCCTCCTTCCGGCTGCGCCCGGTCGACGGGGGCCCGGTGCGGGACTTCCGCCCGGGCCAGTACGTCTCCGTCCGCGTCGCCCTCGAGGACGGCGCCCGGCAGATCCGCCAGTACAGCCTGTCGGGGGCGCCCGGTCCGGACGAGCGGCAGTTCAGCGTCAAGCGCGTGCACGACGAGGACGGTACGCCCGAGGGTGAGGTCTCCGGCCACCTCCACGCGCGGGTGCGGGTCGGTGACGTCCTGGAACTGTCGGAGGCGTACGGCGATCTCGTCCTCGACGCCGAGCCGGGCACCCCCCTCCTGCTGGCCTCGGCGGGGATCGGGGTCACCCCGATGACCGCGATGCTGGCGCACCTCGCCGACGGCGGGCACGCGGCTCCGGTCACCGTCGTGCACGGCGACCGCTCCCCCGCCGACCACGCCCTGCGCGCCGACCACGAGGGGTACGCGGCCAAGCTGGCGGACTCCACCGTGCGCTTCTGGTACGAGCAGGACGCCCCGGCCGGCGCCGCCACCGGCTACGTCGACCTCACGGACGTACCGGTGGCGCCGGGCACGCGCGCGTACCTGTGCGGTCCGCTGCCCTTCATGCGGACGGTGCGGGAGCAGCTGATCGGCAAGGGCGTCGCCCCGGCCGACATCCACTACGAGGTGTTCGGACCGGACCTGTGGCTGGCCAAGCAGGGCTGAGCACGCCCGAGGGGAGCTGACGGGCGTGCCACCGGGTGGACGGGGGGCGTCCACCGGACAGGCAGGCTCAAGGCGCCCGGGAGATCTGCAGCAGGAGCGGGCCCGTCGGGCTCGCGGCGAGGTCCGCCACCGTGAGCGGGTCCAGTGAGGCGAAGAACGCCTCCTGGGCCCGCCGCAGCGCGCCCCGCAGGCGGCAGTCGGAACGGAGCGGGCAGGCCGCGAGGGCCGAGGTGCCCTCGCAGTCGACCACGTCGTCCTCCCCCTCGAAGGCGCGGACCACGGTGCCCACCGAGGCGGTGCGGCCCCGCTCCGTGAGGGCCAGGCCGCCGCCCCGGCCGCGCCGGGCCGTGAGCAGTCCCATGTGCTGGAGCTCGGCGACGACCTTGGCGGCATGGGTGTAGGGCACGTCGACGGCCGCCGCGACATCGCGCGTCGTCGGGTTGGAGTCGCCTGCCACCACGAGGCGCATCAGGACCCGCAGGGCGAGGTCGGTGGAGCGCAGCAGCCTCATACCGGGCAGGGTAGGTAATGCACATTCGGCATTCAAATTATCCGACGGGATTTCTTGTGGAGTTTTCGGGCGGGGTCCGTGGCCGCCCCGGCGTGACCTCCCACCCCATCGCGTCGGTTTGACGATTACACTGGGCCGCGTGCCTCAACTACGTCTCGCCCTGAATCAGATCGACTCGCGCGTCGGCGACCTCACCGGCAACGCCGAGGCGATCGTCCGCTGGACCCGGCACTCCGCCGAACAGGGAGCCCACCTCGTGGCGTTCCCGGAGATGGCGCTGACCGGGTATCCCGTCGAGGACCTCGCCCTGAGGTCGTCCTTCGTGGCGGCCTCCCGCGCGGCCCTGCGCTCCCTGGCCGCGCGGCTCGCCGACGAGGGGTTCGGGGAACTGCCCGTCCTCGTCGGCTACCTCGACCGCAGCGACACCGACCGGCCGAAGTACGGCCGGCCCGCCGGTGCGCCGCGCAACGCGGCGGCCGTGCTGTACGGCGGTGACGTGGTGCTGGGCTTCGCCAAGCACCACCTGCCCAACTACGGCGTCTTCGACGAGTTCCGGTACTTCGTGCCCGGCGAGACCCTGCCCGTGCTGCGGCTGCACGGCGTGGACGTCACCTTCGCCATCTGTGAGGACCTGTGGCAGGACGGCGGGCGGGTGCCGGCCGCCCGGTCGGCGCGGGCCGGGCTGCTCCTGTCGGTCAACGCCTCGCCGTACGAGCGGAACAAGGACGACACCCGGCTCGAGCTCGTGCGCAAGCGGGCCCAGGAGGCGGGGTGCACGACGGCCTACCTCGCGATGACCGGCGGGCAGGACGACCTCGTCTTCGACGGGGACTCGATCGTCGTCGACCAGGGCGGTGAGGTCGTGGCGCGCGCACCGCAGTTCGCCGAGGAGTGCGTGGTGCTGGACCTCGACCTGCCGGCGGCCGCCGCCGACGCGCCCGCGTCCGGCGAGGTCGTCGACGACGGGCTGCGGATCGACCGCGTCGTCCTGTCCGAGGCGCCGCTGCCCGCCTACCCGGCGGAGCGGAAGGGGACGCGGGCCGAGCCGCTCGACGACGACGAGGAGGTGTACTCCGCGCTGGTCACGGGTCTTCGCGCGTACGTCGGGAAGAACGGGTTCGAGTCCGTGCTGATCGGGCTGTCCGGGGGCATCGACTCGGCGCTCGTCGCCGCGATCGCCTGCGACGCGGTGGGCGCGGAGCACGTGTACGGCGTCTCGATGCCGTCCAGGTACTCCTCGGACCACTCCAGGGACGACGCGGCGGAGCTGGCGCGGCGGACCGGGCTGCACTACCGGACGGTCGCCATCGAGCCGATGTTCGACGCGTACATGGGGGCGCTGGGGCTGTCCGGGCTGGCGGAGGAGAACCTGCAGTCCAGGCTGCGCGGGACGACGCTCATGGCGATCTCCAACCAGGAGGGCCAGATCGTGCTGGCGCCGGGCAACAAGTCGGAGCTGGCCGTCGGTTACTCGACGCTGTACGGGGACTCGGTGGGGGCGTACGGGCCCATCAAGGACGTGTACAAGACGTCGGTGTTCCGGCTCGCCGAGTGGCGGAACCGGGCGGCGCGGGAGCGGGGGCAGACGCCTCCGATCCCGGAGAACTCGATCACGAAGCCGCCCAGTGCCGAGCTGCGGCCGGACCAGGTCGACACGGACTCGCTGCCGGACTACCCGGTGCTCGACGCGATCCTCGAGCTGTACGTCGACCGGGACCGCGGGGCGGACGAGATCGTCGCGGGCGGGTTCGACGCGGAGCTGGTGCACAAGACGCTGCGGATGGTCGACCGGGCCGAGTACAAGCGGCGGCAGTACCCGCCGGGGACGAAGATCTCCCCGAAGGGCTTCGGCAAGGACCGCCGGCTGCCGATCACGAGCGGCTGGCGGGATTGACGTCCTCTCCTGCCCGAGGGCAGGAGATTCCGGTCGGTACCGCTTCGCGGTACCACCTCGGGTTCCTGTTTCACAGGCCACTGCCGACCGGTGAGGGTCGGTCTTACACGGCCTCCGCAGGCCTGACTTCCCGCCCGTCCGGCGGTAGGTCCGACAACTCCGTCGTCGGACAAGGCGATCTTAGCCATGCCGCCCCGCCCCTTCGGGCCACTACCGGCAGGATGCCCTACACCTCCACCCTGAAGGGTGGAGCACCGGGCAAGTGTTCGGTAGCGGCCGGGGCCTGAGTCTGCTGGGGGACCGGGGACTGCGCCTGCCGGGGCACGTGGCCGGTGACGACGCGGTCCCGGTTCGGGGACGGGGCCGCGGTGGGCGGCGTCCTGCGGTCCACCGTGTGGGCCACCGCGGCCACGCCGATGCCGAGGGCGGCCAGCAGGGCGCCCGCGAGGGCCGGGGACGTGGTCCCGAAGCCGGCCGCGAGCGTCAGGCCGCCCACCCAGGCGCCTCCGGCGTTGCCCAGGTTGAAGGCCGCCTGGTTGGCGGACGAGGCCAGGGAGGGGGCCGCCGCCGCCTTCTCCATGACCATCAGCTGGAGCGGGGAGCCGGTGGCGAAGGCGGCCGTGCCGAGGAGGGTCACGGCCACGGCCGCGCCGGCCTCGGTGCGCATCAGGAGGGGAAAGAGCGCCAGGACCGCCGTCAGTGCGGCCAGGCCGCCGAAGAGGGTGGCGCGCAGGGAGTGGTCGGCCAGCCGGCCGCCCAGCAGGTTGCCGGCCGTGGCTCCGACGCCGAACAGGGCGAGCAGCAGCGTCACGCTCGTTTCGGCGTAGCCGGCGGAGTCCGTCAGCATCGGCGTGATGTAGCTGTACGCCGCGAAGAGCCCGCCGAAGCCCGCCACCGTGGTGCCGAGGGCCAGCCAGACGGGCAGGGAGCGCAGGGTGGCCAGTTCGCCGCGGAGCCCGGCCGTGGGGGCGGCCGGGGTGTGGTCCGCCGGGATCAGCAGGGCCAGGGCGGCTATGGCGGCCAGGCCGATCGCGCTGACGCCGAGGAAGGTCACCCGCCAGCCGAGGTGCTGGCCCATGAAGGTGGCCGCGGGGACACCGACCACGTTGGCCGTCGTCAGGCCCAGGAACATCAGGGAGACCGAGCGGGCCTTGCGGTCGGGGGTCACCAGGTCGGCGGCGACCACCGCCCCCACGCCGAAGAAGGCTCCGTGCGGGAGACCGCTGAGGAAACGCGCGGCCAGCAGCCAGGTGTGGTCGGGGGCGAACGCCGAGAGCGCGTTGCCCACGACGAAGAGGACCATCAGGGCGATCAGCACCGTGCGCCGGGAGATCCTCGCCGTCGCGGCGGCGAGCAGCGGGGCGCCGACGACCACACCGAGGGCATAGGCGGAGACCAGGTGGCCGGCGCTCGGGATGGAGATGCCCAGGTCGTCCGCGACGTCCGGGAGCAACCCCATGATCACGAACTCGGTGGTACCGATGCCGAAGGCGCCCACGGCGAGGGCGAGCAGGGCCAGGGGCATGAGGGGGACCTTTCGAGGCTGGGGTTCCGCGCTGTTCCGCGCTGTTTCGCGCCGTTCCGCACGTCCATATGTTCAAGTGCGGAACAAAGCCTCTCAGGTCCGGTGTTCCGGTGATCGACGCACAGGTTGCCGACGATCGTACAGACGGGGTTGACCTGGGGTTTCAGTCGCCCGGTGTGGCGAGCTTCACGCGGGCCGCGATCGGCAGGTGGTCGCTCGCCGTCCTCGGGAGCGACCACGAGCTCTCCGGCTCCGCGCCCTTGACCATGATCTGGTCGATCCGCGCCATCGGGAACGCCGCCGGCCAGCTGAAGCCGAACCCGCTGCCCGCGGCCCCCTGGGTGGAACGCATCTGGGAGGTGACGGCGTTCAGGGCCCGGTCGTTCATCGTGCCGTTCAGGTCGCCGAGCAGGACGACGTTCTCCAGCGGCTCCCGGGCGATGGCGGAACCCAGGGCGTCGGCGCTCCTGTCACGCTGACGTGCGGTGAAGCCGGCCTCCAGCTTCACGCGCACCGAGGGGAGATGGGCGACGTACACCGCGACCTGCGCCCCGGGCGCCGTCACCGTGGCCCGCATCGCGCGCTCCCAGCCCAGGCGGATGTCGACGGCCGCCACGTCGCTCAGCGGGTACTTGCTCCACAGCCCGACCGTGCCGACCACCGCGTGGTACTTGTACGTCGGCGCCAGCGCCCTCTCGTACGTCGGGACCGCGGACGCCTTCAGCTCCTCCAGGGCCAGCACGTCCGCCCCCGAGGCCGCGACGTCGCGGGCGGTGCCGGACGGGTCCGGGTTCCCGGCGTTGACGTTGTGCGTGGCCACCGTGAGATCGCCGCCGGGGCCGGTCCGGTCGAAGAGCAGACCGCCGAAGAGGTTCAGCCAGACGACCGCGGGCAGCAGCACCGCGACCAGGGCGGTGGCGGACCTGCGGACCAGGGCCAGCAGCAGCAGGACCGGGACGGCCAGCCCCAGCCAGGGCAGGAACGTCTCGATCAGACTGCCCAGGTTGCCGACCACGTTGGGGATGTGGGAGCGGGCCATCATGACCAGCGCGAGCAGGAGCGCGAACACGGCCAGCACCACGCCCCGGCGCCAGATGCGGCGGTCCCCGCGCCAGCCCCGGGTCAGACGGTCCCACAGGCGCCGGAGCCCGGGGGTCCGACGCTCGGGCCCCGAGCCGCCGTTGTCCGTCTCCGTCGCGTACGCCTGCTGCGCCATACCGTCGCCTCACACCTTGCCGTGCACACCGTCGCCCCCCGCGTGCAAGACCCTAGGGGATGTTCGGCGCCTTTCCCGCCGTCCGCCGACGGCCGTACAGAGGCGAGGACGAGCGGGACCGCTCCGGGAGTTCCGGGCGGGATCACGGAAAGCGCCTTCTTTGAACCCTCCCCCATCTGAAGCAGGGGATTCCTGGCTCAGGACGCCCCACAGGTCAACGACCGGAGAGGTCCTACTCCCTCAGCACCAGCCGGGACGGAACCTGCCCGGTTTGTCAAGCAAAGCCCTGACGTGCCGTCTTGGCTCTCGATCGGCACGGTGTGCGCGCTTGGTTCTCGCAACGCACGGCAGGCACTTTACCCGATCACGTACCCCCCGCCTCGGCCTGAAGGCCGGGACATCCTCGAAGGAGATCAGGTGACGGAACGCGCACATCGAAACGGTCGTGGCAGGGCGTGGCGACCGTGCCAGGCCGGGAGCGGGTCGGGCGGGCGGTCAGGCCGTGCCGACGGGGCGCAGGCCCTGGAGCAGGGTGTCGACGACCTGTTCGGCGAGGCCGTCCGGCAGTCCGGCGTCGGGGCGCAGGAGGGTGCGGACCAGCAGGGGGCCGACGACGATGTCGTTCAGCAGTTCGAGGTCGACGTCGGCGCGGAGTTCGCCGTTCTCCCGGCCGCGGCGCAGCACCTCCAGGCCGAGCCGGCGGCGCGGCAGGATGACGGTGTTGTGGTAGGCGGCCCAGATCTTCGGGCTGCTCTTCATCTGGGTGTGCACGTTGTGCAGGATCACCGAGGCCCTGCTGGCGAGGCCGCGCCGGCGCAGGGACTCCAGCAGGACGACGAGGTCGTCGCGCATGGAGGTGCCGGGGAGTTCGGGGTCGACCGGTTCGGCGGCCCGCAGGACGTCGACGAAGAGTTCCTCCTTGCCGCTCCAGCGGCGGTAGATGGTGGCCTTGCCGACGCCGGCGGTGCGGGCGATCCGCTCGATGGACAGCTCCGCCAGGGGCACCCCGTCCTCCAGGAGCTTCATCGCGCCCTCGATGATGGCGCGTTCCACCGCCTCACTGCGGGGGCGGCCCCGTGCGGGCCCGCACGGCCGGGGATCGGCGTCTGCACCGGTACCGGTGTCGGTGTCGGCGAGGCTCACGTCGCTGCGTCCTTTCCGTGGGCCGGGGACGATCGGCCGGAACGACCGGCCGGGACGATTCTCCCCGGTGTCCGGCGGCCGGCCCACCACCCCTTCGGCCGTCACTCCCGCGTCGACACCAACTCCTCCTTCTTCTCGTCCCCTTCGGGCACCGGTGTCCGGCCCGGCAGGAACAGCCCGACGACGATCGCGCCGATCAGCGCGACGCCCGCTCCCCCCAGTGCCGTGACGTGCATGGCGTGCAGGAACGCGTCGTTCGCCGGTCCGACCAGGGCGTCACCGCGCGGGCCGAGCCGGGCGGCGACGCCCAGGGTGGCCTCGATGGACTCACCGGCGGACTCGCGCAGGCCCGGCGGCAGCAGGACCAGTTTGTCCTCGATGTGCGAGCGGTACGCGGTGGACAGCACCGAACCGAGGACGGCGATGCCCAGGGCGCCGCCGAGCTGGCGGAAGGTGTTGCTGAGCGCGGAGGCCGAACCCGCCTTCTCCCGCGGCAGTGTCTGCATGATCACGACGCTGACCGGCGTCATGATGTTCGCCATGGCGGCACCCATCAGGAAGAAGATCACCTCGAGGATCCAGATCGGCGTGTCCCCGTCCAACAGGCCGAACCCGGCGAGCATCGCCGCGAGGAGCAGCATGCCGCCGGTGGTGGTCGCCCGGTTGCCGAAGCGGTCCACCAGCAGCCGGGCCCGCGGCGCGAAGATCATCTGCGCGGCGGCCAGCGGCAGCATCAGCAGACCGGTCTCCAGCGGCGTGTACCCGCGCACGCTCTGCGTGTAGAACACCGCGAAGAACATCACGCCCAGCAGCGCGAAGAAGACCAGCGCGATCGCGACGATCGAGGCCGAGAAGACCTTGTTCCTGAAGTACGCCATGTCGATGGACGGGTGCGTGCTGCGCTTCTCGAACACCACGAACGCGGTGAGCACGGCGAAGCCGGCGCCGATGGTCGCCAGCACGGTGGCGTCCGTGAAGTCGGCGAGCTGGCCGCCCTTGATGATGCCGTAGACCAGCAGGACCAGACCGACCACGGACAGGGAGACGCCGACGGGGTCGATCCGGCCGGGGTCCGGGTCGCGGGAGTCCGGCACCAGCCACAGCATCAGGGCGAGGGCGGTCAGCACGATCGGCACGTTGACGAGGAAGACCGAGCCCCACCAGAAGTGCTCCAGGAGCAGTCCGCCGGTGACCGGGCCGATCGCGATGGCGAGGCCCACCCCGCCCGCCCAGATGCCGATGGCCTTCGGCTGTTCCTCGCGTTCGAAGACGTTCATCAGCACGGCCAGTGTCGCCGGCATCACGAACGCGGCGCCCAGTCCCATCACCGCGCGGAAGCCGATCAGCTCCGCCGGGGTGCCGGAGAACGCGGCGAGCGCCGAGCCGAGGCCGAACACCGCGAGGCCCCCGAGCAGCACTTTCTTGCGGCCGATCCGGTCGCCGAGCAGGCCCGCCGTGAACAGCAGGCCCGCGAAGACGAGCGTGTAGGCGTTGATCGCCCACTCCAGCTCGCTCTGCGTGGCGCCCAGGCCGGTGGGAGCGGGCGTGGAGATCGTCTTGATGGCGACGTTCAGGATCGAGTTGTCCAGGACGACGATCAGCAGGCTCAGGATGAGCACGCCGAGGATCACCCAGCGGCGCCGGTGCACGTGTTCCGGTATCCGGCGGGCCGGGGCGGCGGGAGAAGTCATACGGCCACCGTAGGACCGTTCCGATACGAGACCGTCTCGTATCGGAACCCTTTTGCCGAGACCTTGCCGGGGCATTGCGCCGCCTTTCGCGGGGCTTTGCCCACCCCGCCGGTCACGCGGAACCGACGGCGCCCGTCCCGGGCCCCGACCCTGCTCTAGGCACCGGCCCGCTCGGAATGCCACCATGGAGGGGATCCGGGGACGCCGTCAGGGCGCCTCGAGATGACGTGTTAGGAGCCGTTGCAATGACGCAGCTTTCGGCTGCCCAGACTGGCAAGGCAGTCCCCTCCGACGGCAGCAAGGCGCTGTACGGAGGCAAGGGCACCCGCCGTATCACCGTCCGCGACATCGCCCTCGCCAAGGAACGCGGCGAGAAGTGGCCCATGCTCACCGCCTACGACGCGGCGACCGCGTCCGTCTTCGACGAGGCCGGCATCCCGGTCATGCTCGTCGGCGACTCCGCGGGAAACTGCCACCTCGGGTACGAGACCACCGTGCCCGTCACCCTCGACGAGATGACCATGCTGTCCGCCGCCGTGGTCCGCGGCACCCAGCGCGCCCTGATCGTCGCCGACCTGCCCTTCGGCTCGTACCAGGAGGGGCCGGTGCAGGCACTGCGCTCGGCGACCCGGCTGGTGAAGGAGGCCGGTGTCGGCGCCGTCAAGCTGGAGGGCGGTGAGCGCTCGCACCGGCAGATCGAGCTGCTGGTCGAGTCCGGCATCCCGGTGATGGCGCACATCGGCCTGACCCCGCAGTCCGTGAACGCCATGGGCTACCGCGTCCAGGGGCGTGGCGAGGAGGCCGCGCAGCAGCTGCTGCGGGACGCCAAGTCCGTGCAGGACGCGGGCGCCTTCGCCGTCGTACTGGAACTGGTGCCGGCCGAGCTGGCCGCCGAGGTGACCCGGACCCTGCACATCCCCACCGTCGGGATCGGCGCGGGGGCCGGGACCGACGCGCAGGTACTGGTGTGGACCGACATGCTCGGGCTGACCGGCGGCCGGGTGCCGAAGTTCGTCAAGCAGTACGCGAACCTGCGGGAGGTCATGGGCGGCGCGGCGAAGGCCTTCGCCGAGGACGTCGTCGGCGGAACGTTCCCGCAGGAGGAGCACTCCGTCCACTGAGTGCTGCCGCTGAGCCAACGCCGCACCACGACGGCCCGCCGGTCTTCCCCCAATCGGCGGGCCGTCGCCCCCCCTTCTGGGGGCTGCGCCCCCGGACCCCCTTCGGCCTGGACGGCCTCGTCCTCAAACGCCGGACGGGCTGAAAGCCGGCCCCTCGCCGACAAGGTTTTCCGTTCCTGTCGGAGGTCTGTCGGGGGTTTGTCAGTGGGGGATGACAGTCTCGGGGGCATGACGCGAAACGACAACGACTCCGGGGGCGCGGGCAGTGCCGTCAGCGTGCGGGGGCTGGTCAAGCACTACGGCGAGACCAAGGCGCTGGACGGTGTCGACCTGGAGGTCCGCGAGGGCACCGTGATGGGGGTGCTCGGACCGAACGGGGCCGGCAAGACGACCCTCGTACGGATCCTGTCCACCCTGCTCGCCCCGACCGCCGGCCGGGCCACCGTCGCCGGTTACGACGTGCTCCGCCAGCCCCGGCAGCTGCGCCGGGTGATCGGGCTGACCGGGCAGTACGCCTCCGTGGACGAGAAGCTCTCCGGCTGGGAGAACCTCTACATGATCGGCCGGCTGCTCGACCTGCCCCGCAAGGAGGCCCGCACCCGCGCCGACGGGATGCTGGAGCGGTTCTCGCTCACCGAGGCGGCCCGGCGCCCGGCGGCCACCTACTCCGGCGGTATGCGGCGCCGGCTGGACCTGGCCGCCTCGATGATCGGCCGGCCGACCGTGCTGTTCCTGGACGAGCCGACCACCGGACTGGACCCGCGCACCCGCAACGAGGTGTGGGTCGAGGTCAGGCGGCTGGTCGGGGACGGGGTGACGGTGCTGCTGACCACCCAGTACATGGAGGAGGCCGAGCAGCTCGCCTCCGAGCTGACCGTCGTGGACCGCGGCAAGGTCATCGCGAGCGGCGGCATCGAGGAGCTGAAGGCCAGGGTCGGCGGCCGTACCCTGCGTGTCCGTCCGGCCGATCCGCTCCAGTTGCGCCCGCTCGCCGACGCTCTCGACGGCCTGGGCATCACCGGGCTCGCGAGCGCGGCCGTGGACACCGAGCGGGGTGCCGTGCTGGTCCCGATCCTCAGTGACGAGCAGCTGACCGCGGTGGTCGGAGCCGTCACCGCGCGCGGTCTCACCCTCGCCTCCATCACCACCGAACTGCCCAGCCTGGACGAGGTGTTCCTGTCCCTCACCGGCCACCGTGCCGGTGCCCCGCAGGACGCCCTGTCCGCCGAGACCGCCGAGACCCACGAGGAGGCCGCCGCATGAGTTCCGCGACGACCGTGACCCCTTCCGGCGACGCGCCCGCCGCGCCCGGATCGGCCGATGTGGCCGGCCCGGCCCCCGTGACCGGCGCGGACGGCCGTATCCCGCTCCGTTCCCATCTGCGCCACACCGGCGCGCTGGTCCGCCGCAACCTGCTGTGGATCCGGCAGGACCCGGAGTCCATGTTCGACGCCGTGCTGTTCCCGATCGTCTTCACGCTGCTGTTCGTGTACGTCTTCGGCGGCTCGATCGGGCAGGCGCTGGGCGGTGGGCAGGAGGCGTACGTCCAGTACATCGTGCCCGGCCTGATGGCCATGATGGGCATGAACATGGCCATGGGGGTGGGTACCGGCTTCAACCAGGACTTCAACACGGGGGTCATGGACCGTTTCCGGTCGCTGCCCATCGGCCGCGGCTCGGTGCTCTTCGCCAAGATCGCGGTCGAGATCCTGCGGATGCTGATCGCCACCACGATCCTCCTGGTCGTCGGTGTCCTGGTCGGCTTCGACATCACCGACTGGCCGGGGCTGTTCGCCGCCGTGGGGCTGTCCGTGGTGTTCGGCTCCGCCCTCATGTGGATCTTCATCACGCTGGGCGTGGCGATGAAGAACGCGCAGTCGGTACAGGCGATGGGCTTCCTGGTGCTGATGCCGCTGCAGTTCGGTTCGTCGATCTTCGCGCCGACCCAGTCGATGCCGGGCTGGCTGCAGAGCTTCACCGAGTACAACCCGCTGTCCTCGCTGGCGGACGCCGCCCGCGGGCTGATGGTGGGCGGCCCGGTCGCGCACGACCTGTGGATGACGCTGGCCTGGTCGGTGGGGATCACCGCGGTGATGGCACCCATCGCGATCCACAAGTTCCGCACCAAGAGCTGACAAGAGCTGACCGCCCGGGCCCGCACCGTCCGGCCGTCCGGCCCTGCGGGCGCTCCACCGGGCCGGACCGCTCACCGTGCCGAGCGGCCCACCGGGTCGGGTGACCCACCGTGCCGGGTGATGTGCCGTGCCGGGAAACGCACCGGTCCGCCGGGCGACCCGGCGGACCGGGTGCCGTACCCGCCCGGGACCGCGCGACCCGCCGTACCGGGCCGTGCACCCCGCCGTACCGGGAACCTCACCGGCTCAGACCAGGGTGGCGGCCTTCTCCGGGGAGAGGGCGGTGCCCTCGGCGTACGCGGCCTCGTAGGCCGGGTCGCCGAGGGCGGCCCGGGTCCGCCGTTCGGCCAGGGCGCGCACCTCGCGCTCCATGCGGGCGGTGACATGGCCGGGCGGCAGCAGGGCGTCGGCGGCGCCGAGGCAGCGGGCCGCGTCCCGGGCGCGCCGTCCGCCGTCCACCACGGCCAGTGCCGTGGCGCCCATGGTCAGATACGCCGCGCGCATGTGGGAGGCGATGGCCACGGTCAGCGGATCGCCGGAACGCGCGAGCGCCGCGCGGATGGTGACCAGCGCCTGTTCGTCGTGCCCCTCCACGATGTCCAGCCAGCCCTCCGCCCCGAGGATGAACGCGTCGAAGACGACGTAGTGCGCGAGACGGAACTCCTCGCGCAGCGCCCGCAGCTGGATCCGCGCCTCGGCGGTCCGGCCGGTCATGCCGAGCCAGCCGGTCAGGAAGAGCCGGGCGGCGGGCAGCGCCTCGTTGTGCCCGTCGCCCGGCAGGTCGATGACCTCGCGCAACAGCCGCTCGCCGCGCTCCACCTCCTCTTCGTCACCTGCCTCCAGCAGCGCGCTGCCCAGCCGGGCGGTGAGCACCGCCACCTGGGTGCGGGCCCCGAGGTGTTCGGCGTACTCGATCGCCGCCTCGTAGTCCGCGGCGGCGAGCCGGTACTCGCCGCCGCGTTCGCGTGCCTCTCCGCGCGCGGAGAGCGCCTCGGCGGTGCCCCAGGCGTCCCCGAGGCGCCGGTAGATCTCCAGGGCCTCGTCGGCGTCGCGCCGCGCGTCACCCGCCCGGTCGCTGCGGTTGGCGAGGAGGTTGGCCCGCATCTGCAGGGTGGAGGCCAGCTCCCACTCGAAGCCGGGCGTCCGCCGGCAGGTGCGGACGTTGTCGTCGAGGACGGTGCGCAGTGTGCTCATGTTGCCGGTCAGCATCAGGGAGAACGCCCAGAACGTGCCGGGCGGACGGCAGGTCTGCGGCAGGCCGGGCTCGTAGGCCGCGGCGATCAGGCGCAGTCTGTGCTGTGACCGCGGGGTCTGCCAGTCGTCCAGCTCCGTGTCCATGCACGCCATGTGGGCCAGGTGCACGCCACGCCGGGCCTCGGCGAGCACCTCGTCGGCCAGCGGCGGCGGGGTGTCGGTGCAGCGCTGCCACAGCGCGGCGGCGGGGCGCACCGGTTCGGTGAACGGGTCCGGTCCGAGCGTCATGACCTCACGGCACCAGTTGCGGGCCTCGATCCGCTGGTCGCGCATCTGCCAGTACCAGACCAGCGACAGCGTCAGGCACAGCGCCTCGTGCTCGTCGCGCGCGGCGACGGCGTGCCGCAGCGCGGTGCGCAGGTTCTCGTACTCGCGCTCCAGCCGCTGAATGGCCCCGAGTTGCTCCGGTCCGCGCAGCAACGGGTCGGTGGTCCGGGCGAGTTCGCGGTAGTACGTCAGATGTGCGCGTTCGGCGTCGGTCCGCCGTCCGGACTCGTCGAGACGTTCGGCCGCGTACTCGGCGACCGTCTCCAGCAGCCGGTAGCGCATCCCGGCGTCCCCCGAAGGGGCCGCCACCACCAGGGACTTGTCCACGAGCGAACCGAGCGCGTCCAGCGCCACCGGTCCGCAGACGGCCTCGGCGGCGGCGAGGTCGCAGCCGCCGGCGAAGACCGACAGCCGCCGCAGCACGTCCCGTTCGTCCGCGTCGAGCAGGTCCCAGGACCAGTCGACGACGGCCCGGAGGGTCTGCTGGCGGTGCCGCGCGGTGCGGCTGCCGGAGGTGAGCAGCCGGAAGCGGTCGTCGAGGCGGTCGGCGATCTGGCGCGGGGTCAGCATCCGCAGCCGGGCGGCGGCGAGTTCGATGGCGAGGGGCAGCCCGTCGAGCCGGCGGCAGATCTCCGCGCAGGCTTCCGGATCGTCGTCGACGCGGAAGCCGGGGCGGGCGGCGGCCCCGCGGTCGGCGAGCAGCCGCAGCGCGACCGGTT
Organism: Streptomyces sp. GDS52; assembly: GCF_052246875.1. Taxonomy (NCBI): domain Bacteria; kingdom Bacillati; phylum Actinomycetota; class Actinomycetes; order Kitasatosporales; family Streptomycetaceae; genus Streptomyces; species Streptomyces sp. GDS52. The sequence continues at coordinate 5,318,159 of NZ_CM125966.1, read as the reverse complement.
CCGGCAGCGGCTCCACCGGGCGCAGCAACTCCCCCGGTATGCCCAGGGGTTCGCGGCTGGTGGCGAGCACGGTGAGGCCGGGGCAGCGCTCCAGCAGGGCCTGGGCCAGCCGGGCGGCGGCGTCCACGACGTGCTCGCAGTTGTCCAGGACGAGCAGCATGCGGCGCCTGCCGCAGTGTTCGGCAAGCCGGTCCAGGGGGTCGTCACCGCGGTCGGCCCCTGCCGCCCGCATGCTCTCGGCGCCGGCGCCGTACAGCACGGTCTCACGGGCGCCGACGGCGGTGACCACCGCCTCGGGGACGTCGGCGGGGTCGTCGACCGGGGCGAGTTCGGCCAGCCACACGCCGTCCGGGCTGTGCTGCCGGACGGCCTCGGCGGCCTCCTGCGACAGCCTGGTCTTGCCGGCCCCGCCCGGCCCGAGCAGGGTGACCAGCCGGGCGGCGGCGAGATCACGGCGGATCGCCTCGATGTCGGCCTCCCGGCCGACGAAGGAGGTCAGCCGGGCCCGCAGGTTGCCGGGCGGGCGGGGGGCCCTGGACGGCGGCTCCGGTGCGGATGCGTCCGGTGCGGGTGCGCCCGGGCTCAGCAACTCGGTGTGCAGGGCGCGCAGTTCGCTGCCGGGGTCGGAGCCGAGGCGGTCCGCGAGCAGCCGTCGTACCTCCTCGTACGCGGCCAGCGCCTCCGCGCCGCGGCCCGCGTCGCGCAGGGCGCGCAGCCGCAGCGCCTGTAGGGGTTCGTCGAGCGGATGGCTGTCGCACAGGGCGGTCAGCTCGGGCAGCGCCTGCCCGGCCCGGCCGAGGGCGAGGGCCGCGCCGTGCCGGGCACGCAGGGCGTCCAGGCGCCGGGTGTCGAGCCGGGCCGCCTCCGCGGTGCGGTCGGGCAGGTCGGCGAGGGCGGGCCCGTGCCACAGGGCGAGGGCGTCGTCGAGCACGGCGCCCGCCTTGGCCGGGTCCCCGTCGGACAGCGCGCGCAGGCCATCTGTGGCCAGCCGCTCGAACCGGTGCAGGTCGATGTCGTCGGGCACGGCCGTGAGCCGGTAGCCGCCGTCCTCGGAGGCCACCGCGTCCGCGCCGAGCGCCCGGCGCAGCCGCCCCACCAGCGCCTGCAGCGCCCCCGTCGCGTCGGCCGGCGGATCGCCGTCCCACACCTCGTCGACGAGCAGCCGCACCGGCACCGTACGGCCGGCCCGCAGCGCGAGCACGGTCAGCAGCGCGCGCAGCCGCGCCCCGCCGACCGGGACGGCGGTGCCGTCGGGGCGGAGTGCCTGGGTGGTGCCGAGGATGCGATAGCGCACGGGGTCCATTGTCTCCGGTGGTGCGGGGGCGATCACAGGTCGGGCCCGGTGGCCCGATCGGGGCCGGGTGGTAGCGGGTCGGGCGGTGGCGGGTCGGGCCGGGGAGCGGGCCGGGCGCCCTCGTCCCACCCTCTCCGGAACCGGTGGCCGACGCGAGACGTTTTCCGGGTGCACCCGGTACCGTCGGGCAGTCCGCCCCGCGTGCCGCCGTGCGCCCGACGAGCAGTCCAGGGAGCCCCATGACCACCGCCGCCAGCCGCCGCAGCGACCGGAGGATCAGCCCCGTCTTCCTGGGCATCCTGGCCGTCACGGCGGTGGCGGGATGGGCCACCTGGACCGGGTTCGCGGACCGGACCGGCTTCGCCGTGTTCCTGTTCGTGACCGCCGCCTGGATCGTCTCGCTGTGCCTGCACGAGTACGCGCACGCGCGCACCGCGCTGCACAGCGGCGACATCTCGATCGGCGCGAAGGGCTACCTCACGCTGGACCCGCTGAAGTACACCCACCCCCTGCTGAGCATCGTCCTCCCCGTGCTGTTCGTGATCATGGGGGGCATCGGTCTGCCGGGCGGGGCGGTGTTCATCGAGCGGGGCCGGATCCGGGGGCGCTGGCGGCACAGTCTGATCTCGGCGGCGGGCCCGCTGACGAACGTCCTGTTCGCGGCGGTGTGCACGGCGCCGTTCTGGCTGGGCGCGCTGGACGGCGTACCGGTCCCCTTCCGGTTCGCGCTGGCGTTCCTCGCGCTGCTCCAGGTGACGGCCGCGATTCTGAACTTCCTGCCGGTGCCGGGGCTGGACGGCTACGGTGTGCTCGAGCCCTGGCTGTCACACGGGTTCCGGCGGCAGGTGGAGCCGATCGCGCCGTTCGGTCTGCTGCTCGTGTTCGCGCTGCTGTGGCTGCCCGCGGTGAACGGCGTGTTCTTCGGCGTGGTCGACTCGATCCTGTCGGCCCTGGGCATCCACAAGATCGAGACATACTGCGGTCTGGAACTGTTCCGCTTCTGGCAGGACACGAGCGGACTCTGCTCGGTCGTCGCGTGACGGAACCGGCCGTCAGCAGCCGGTTCCGGAGTCGGCCGTCAGCCCGTGGTGGAGTGGTCCGCCTGGGCGGCCAGTGCCGCCCGCAGCTCCTTCTGCGCCCGGGCGCGCCGCACGTAGTACCAGGTCATGTTGGACGACAGACCCACGAGCAGGATCCAGACGATGCCCAGTCCCCAGCTGCCCCGGGCGAAGGACACGACGGCCGCGGCGACGGTGAGCAGGCAGACGATGAAGGCGTAGAGAGCGAGACGGGGCATGGCGGCTGGGCTCCTGTCGGGGGACACTGCTTCGTCGACCAGTGTCCCCCATAGGGTCATACGTCCGTGACGCGGAGCCCGGCGTGTGCCTTGTAGCGGCGGTTGACGGAGATCAGGTTGGCGACCAGCGCCTCCACCTGGTGGGCGCCTCGCAGCCGCCCGGCGAAGACGCCCCGCATGCCCGGGATCCGCCCGGCCAGCGCCTGCACGATCTCCACATCGGCGCGGACCTCGCCGAGCACCATCACATCGGTGTCGATCCGGTCGATCTCCGGGTCCTGGAGCAGTACCGCGGACAGGTGGTGGAAGGCCGCGGTGACCCGGGAGTCCGGCAGCAGGGCCGCGGCCTGCTCGGCGGCGCTGCCCTCCTCGGGCTTGAGCGCGTAGGCGCCCTGCTTGTCGAAGCCGAGCGGGTTGACGCAGTCCACGACGAGCTTGCCGGCCAGTTCCCCGCGCAGGGACTCCAGGGTCGTGCCGTGGCCGTCCCACGGCACGGCGACGATCACGATGTCGCTGCGGCGGGCGGTCTCGGCGTTGTCGGCGCCCTCGACGCCGTACCCGAGTTCCTCGGCGGCGGCCCGCGCGCGTTCGGCGGCGCGCGAGCCGATGATCACCTTCTGGCCGGCCTGGGCGAGCCGGTACGCGAGGCCCTTGCCCTGCGGTCCGGTGCCGCCGAGCACACCGACCACGAGCCCGGAGACGTCGGGCAGGTCCCAGGGGTCCTTGGCGGGGGCCTTCGCGGGGGCGGTTCCGGGCTGCTGTGCGCTGTCGCTGGGGATACTGGAAGTCATGGCCTGACTCTATGTGCGCGGCGGCGCCGTTTCCGGTGGAGTGAGCTCCGTCACCCCACCGTTCTCCGTGTCCCCCGGGCCGGTGAATCCGCGGCGAACCCCGGGACGCGGCGGCCCGGCCGGGGGCAGGATGCGGCGCCATGGACGCCGTACGGGTCGCGCTGCTGCGCGAAGTGCTCGCCGGGACCGAGTGGCTGGGGGCCACCCGGCGGTTCGCGGGGACGCTGCGGGGATCGGTGGTGTCGCACGGGGGCGGGCTGCTGATCGTGGGCACACCGGAGTACGAGCCGTGGCACCTGGCGGCGCATCTGGTGGACGAGGCCGCCTGGTCGGGCACGCCGGAGCTGGCGCCGACGCTGGTACGGCACGGCGCGCGCGCCTCGGATCCCGCGCATCTCGCGGTGGGCCTGGGGCGGCTGGAGGCGGCGCGGCGGGGCGAGACGCTGCTGGTGGTGGCGCCCGGGGAGCCCACGGCCCCGCTGCTGGAGCGGGTGTCCGACGCCCGCCGGGCCGGTGCGACGCTGCTGTCCCTCGGCGCCGGCGACGGTGAGCTTCCGTCGCTGGCCCACGAGACGCTGGCCGTCCCCGAGGGCGCCGAGCTGGACCTGGACACCGTGCAGCACCTGGTCAGCGCGGCGGCCGGGGAGAACGCGCTGCCGCCCCGGGGCCGCCGCGGCTTCCGGGACCGGCTGTCCCGGCTGGCGGACCTCCTGACGGCCCCGCCCCCGGCCCGCTGGTGAGCCGGTGCGGGCCCGCCCCGCCCGTGCTCAGCCCTCGCGACCGCCCTCGGGGCCGTCCTCGGATCCACCCTCGGGGGCGTCGTGCCACTTGGGGTCGTTCTCCCACTGGAGGTTGCGCTCACGTGCCGTCGCCATGGCGTGCTCGGCCTCGGTGCGGCTCGTGTAGGGGCCGAAGCGGTCCTTGGCGGGACACTCCGGGCCCTCCTCGACCTTCTGGTGTTCCAGGCAGTAGAACCACTCGCCCGGCTTCCCGACCGTCCGCTTCTTGAACAGGGGCATGACCGGCTCCTCTCGTCACGGAGGATGGTCCCCCGCAGCCACTCAATTAGACTCGCCGGCATGTCTGGCCAGTCGCTGCTCATCCCAGGGGAGCTGTCTCCCACCCGTTCCGTACCCGGAAACATCCGTCGCCCCGAGTACGTCGGAAAGCCCGCTCCCACGCCGTACGCCGGTCCGGAGGTGCAGACCCCCGAGACCGTCGAGGCGATGCGGACCGCCGGGCGCATCGCGGCGCGGGCGATGGCCGAGGCCGCCAAGCACATCGCGCCCGGTGTGACCACCGACGAGCTGGACCGGGTGGCGCACGAGTACATGTGCGACCACGGCGCCTACCCGTCGACGCTCGGTTACCGGGGTTTCCCCAAGTCGCTGTGCTCCTCGGTCAACGAGGTGATCTGCCACGGCATCCCGGACTCGACGGTGCTGCGCGACGGCGACATCGTCAACCTGGACGTGACGGCGTACATCGGCGGGGTGCACGGCGACAACAACGCGACGTACCTGGTCGGCGACGTGGACGAGGAGAGCCGGCTGCTGGTGGAGCGCACCCGTGAGGCGCTGAACCGGGCGATCAAGGCGGTCAAGCCGGGCCGGCAGATCAACATCATCGGCCGGGTCATCGAGTCGTACGCCAAGCGTTTCGGCTACGGCGTGGTGCGGGACTTCACCGGCCACGGCATCAACACCTCGTTCCACTCCGGTCTGATCGTCCCGCACTACGACAGCCCGCACGCGACGACGGTCATCCAGCCCGGGATGACCTTCACGATCGAGCCGATGCTGACCCTGGGGACCCACGAGTACGACATGTGGGACGACGGCTGGACGGTCGTGACGAAGGACCGCAGGCGAACGGCCCAGTTCGAGCACACCCTGGTGGTCACGGACACGGGCGCGGACATCCTGACCCTGCCCTGACCTCGCCCACCAGCCCCTCCACCTCGAAGCCCGCCCTCCCCCGAGGGCGGGCTTCCGTCGTTCCACAACGGGGTAGAGAGATACCGACAAACTGTCGGCAAGCTATTGACTTAGGTAACCCTAACCATAGAAGATCTGGACCCATGGACCCCTCCTCGGCCCCCTCGGCCTCCTCCGCCTTCTCGACCCTCATCCGCACCGCTTCCCACGAGCAGCACATGGAGGCCGAGACCTCGACCTTCATGGGCGACCTGCTCGGCGGCCGGCTGGGCGTGGACGCGTACGCCCGCTACACCGAACAGCTGTGGTTCGTGTACGAGGCCCTGGAGTCGGGCGCGCGGCACCTGGCGTCGGACCCGGTGGCGGGCCCCTTCATCCGCCCCGAACTGCTGCGCCTGCCCTCCCTGGAGCAGGACCTGGCCCACCTGCGCGGCCCGGACTGGCGCTCGACCCTGACCGCCCTGCCCACCACCCGGGCCTACGCCGACCGGGTCGCCGAGTGCGCCCGGGACTGGCCGGCCGGTTACATCGCCCACCACTACACCCGCTACCTCGGCGACCTCTCCGGCGGCCAGATCATCCGCGCCAAGGCGGAGCGCACCTGGGGCTTCCCGAAAAAGGGTGACGGCGTCCGCTTCTACGTCTTCGAGGGCATCCCGAACCCCGCCGCCTTCAAGCGCGAGTACCGCGAACTGCTGGACGGAGTCCGCGCGGACGACCTGGAGAAGCAGCGCGTCATCACCGAATGCAAGCGCGCCTTCGCCCTGAACACCGCCGTCTTCCACGCCCTGGGCGAGGAGTTCCCCCTCTCGGCGTGACTCTCCCCTCCGGGGGTCACAGAAACCGCAGCCGCTCCATCGCCCTGCGCAACTCGTCGGTCCAAACCCGGTACGCGGGGACCTTGCGCAGGGCATCGAGCGCGACCGTCTGCCCAAGCCGGCCAAAGTCCCGTTCCGCGTCACGCCGCCCACCGAGTGCCACCTTCAGCACGACCTTGGGGTCGGCGACCTTCTCCACATCGTGCGGCACCTCCCATGCGGCATCACGCGCGGGTGCCGCTTCTTTCAGTGCTGCGGGGTCCGCCAGCATCCACGCCTCGGTCTCCCGTACAGGGACCAGTGCCACGATCCGGTGGGCGTCGCCGGGGAAGCGTTCGCGGATCGCGTCGACCTTGCTCCGCTCGTTGTGGTCGTGGTGGATCATCACGAGGTCGAAGTAGCTGAGCAAATCGGCCACTTCACGTACCACAAGGTCCCTGTGCGCCACGGTGAAGCACTCTCCGGGGACCACCCCCGAGTAGTCGAAGCCGACCGGTGCCCCATGGGCAAGCTCAGTGATCTGCCGGTCGATGAGCGGCACGAGGAACCACTGGTCGCTGGCCCCCTCGGTCAGGAGAGCAAGACTGAGATACCTACGCCCCACGCGCGTACCGCCCTGTGGGATCGAGGTACTTCCGCACCTCAAGCGGGGTGACGAACGTTCCGCGCTCGCCACTGTCGGCCACCTTCCGCGCCCGGGTCAGCCGACGCGGCGGGAGTCCGTCGCCGAACCGGGTCACCGTGTCCAGGAACACCACCGAATCCGGGGCGTCCTCCAGTGCGGCGGCGAGGGCGACCGGTGAGTGCGTGGTGATCAGGATCTGCCTTCCGTCACCGGAGGTGAGCGTCGCGGGATCACTGGTCCTGGCCTTCAGCCGGGCCAGTAGTTGCGGAACCCGAGTGGGGTGGAGGCCGTTCTCGGGCTCCTCGATCAGGAGGAGCCCTTCGTGAGCGGGGTCGTGAGCTGCGGCCAGCAGGGCCAGGATGCGCAGGGTGCCTGCGGACGCCGCGCCGGGAGGCACGCGGTGCTCGTGCCTGTGCTGTAGCCAGACGTCCCACTGGCCCCACTCTGCATTGGCCGCCACCGTGATGTCCACGAGGTCGGGGAGCAGCGCCACGGCGTCGGCACGGAAGTCGTACCAGGTCTCAGGGTCCTGGGCGATCCGCCCCAGGACGGCTCCGAGGTTCTTTCCGTCCTCCGAGAGAGGCGCGGTGTCGTAGGTGGAGGAGACGACGCGCATCGCCCTGGGTGAGGGGTCGAGGATCCGCCAACTCCCGGTGGCTCGAGCCAGCTCCCTGCGGTACGCGGCGTCCTGCACGGGGACTTCCGTGCAGTGCAACTGACCGGTTTCGTCGTTGTTGAGGTACGGAAGCGCGGGCGGGACCCAGTCCGGATCCCCCCCACAGTGGTCGTGGACGTTGAGAATCTCGGTGTCGACGCGCAGAGGGTCCGGCGGATCCGCGTATGTCACCCGCGCCTCGACCCTGATGTGGCAGTACCCGGCGTAGCCGTACACCAGAACATGCGCCGCGATCCGCATGACCCCGACCGGTACACCGTCCGGACCGCGCCGGAACAGTTCCTTCGGGCCTCCCCGACGAGCGTGGTCGACGAGCGTCTGACTCGTCGGCTCCCGGATCAACTGGCCCAGCAGGTCCACCGCCTCCAGCAGATTGGACTTGCCCGAGGCGTTGGCTCCCACCAGGACGGTGAACGGCGGCAGGTCGAGGGCGAAGTCGTCGAACGACTTGTACCCGTCGATCTCGATCCGCGTGATCACCCTGCCACCTCCTCTCGGCACGGCCGCATACGCATGGCGCCACATTATCCGGAGCACTCGCCCATCCGTACGGTCAACGATTCGGCGGCATGGACCCGCAAGGACGGGCCCGCAGCGAACTCCAGAATCACAGCGGGTCCACCCGCCGCGTACTGATCACCCCGCACACCGAGGACGGTCCGCCACTCCCCTCTGACCCGCACCGCCTGCCCGGTCCGGACCATGACCGCTGCCACCTCTCGCATCGCGGGATCGGCCACGAAGTCCGGGGCCTTCAACTCCGCGAACACCGTCTTCCCGATCCCGGCCGCGCGCTCCTCACACCCCCAGCGATGGGCGAGCGCCGCCACGAGCAGCAGCCCCCGCCCACCGGTCTCGTCCTCACCGGGCTCCCGGACCTCGGGCCGGCCACCGCCGGCGTCACTGACCTCCAGCCGCAGCAGCCCGTCCGCCGTGGAGCGTGCGATGCGCACCCCGATCTGCCGATCACTCGGCACCGGCACGCGCAGCGCGTTGGTCACCAGTTCGGAGAGAACCAACTCGGCATCTTCCAGCACCTCTTGGGCGATCCCCCAGCCACCGAGTGCCGCATGAAGCAGCGCCCGCGCCCGGGGCACGCTGCCGCGGCTGCGGGAGAGGCGAAAGGTGATGTCGTTCGATGAGGTCATGAGGCTCCTCAGGACTCGGCTTCAGCGGCGAAATCCACACGGCGCAAGTTCCGCTGGGATTGCGCACATCGACAGCCTGAAGGCGCACCATGTGAACTAGCAACGTTTCCAGTAGGGATGTGCCTAATTTTCCGTCTTTCGAGTTAAGTCCCGCACATCCCAGCCACCCCGCTGCTAGAGCTGTTGCCATGTCCGCAAACGCCACTGCCTCCAGCCCGTCAACCGTCCTCGGACGCCAACTCGGCGATGAACTACGTCGACTGCGTGAGGCCGCCGCACTCACCACCGCGCAAGCGGCCGAGGCACTCGACTGCACCAAGGGGAAGATCAGCCGTATCGAGAACGGCCGCGTGACGGTTCGCCTCCCCGACCTGACCGCAATGCTGCTCGCGTACGGGGCCACGAGCACCGAACTGCGCGACAGACTCAGCTTGCTCGCCCGCAAGGCCAATCGCCGCCGCAGGCAGGGGTGGTGGAATCAGTACGGACCGGTGCTGGCCGACACCTACCGCGACTACATCGCGCTGGAAACCATGGCCGGAACCATCCGCACCTTCCAGGCGCAACTGGTACCGGGCCTGCTGCAGACCCCTGAATACATCCGAGCCGTGACCGTCGCCTCGCATCAGTGGCAGACGGCGGACGAGATCGAACAGTTCGTCCAAGTGCGCCTCGCCCGTCAGGAGCGCCTCGTCAGCGACTCACCACTCCAGCTCTGGGCGGTACTGTCCGAAGCCGTACTCCTTCAGCAGGTCGGGGGACCGAAGGTGATGTCCGCGCAGTTGAATCAGCTCCTGATCGCATCCGAGCAGCCCAACGTGACCGTCCAGATCCTGCCGTTCTCCCGCGGAGCGCATGCGAGTATGTTCGGGCCGTACGTAGTACTGGGCTTCCCCGAGGAAGCTGCGCTGGACGTGGTGCTGGCGGACAATCCCACCGGCTCGATGTGGCTGGAGCGAGAGGCCGAAGTCGGCCGCTATCAGGAGTTGTTCGACGCAGCCCGTACTTCTGCGCTCTCCCCCGTGGAATCTCGCATGGTCATCCGACGCAGAGCCAAGGAGCACAGGGCATGAACACCGCACGCCACGGCACGCCGGATCTGTCAGGCGCGAAGTGGCGTAGCAGCAGCCACAGCGGCGGCAACAACGAATGTCTTGAACTCGCTCACGAAGTCACCGCCTTCGCCCCCATACGCGACAGCAAGAACCCCAGCGGACCGGTCATCCCCTTCGGTCGTGCCGCCTGGGGCGCTTTCGTCGCGCATCTGGGCTGACGTCGGCCGGGCAAGGAACACAGGATCACGGCGAGGCCGCCTTCACACCGGAACCGGAACCCGGGCAGGCCGCTCCCCGACTACCGTTGCCCCACATGACGGCCACCGCGACGGACATCACCGAGGACCTGATCCGGGATCTGCTGCGCGAGCAGCACCCCGACCTGGCGGACCGCCCCCTGAAGCTCGGCGCGCTCGGCTGGGACAACCAGGTGTGGCGGCTCGGCGACGACCTCGCCGTCCGGTTGCCCTGGGCGACGCGGTCCGCGGACGCACTGCTGCGCAAGGAACACACCTGGCTGCCCCTCCTCGCCCCGCACCTTCCGCTGCAGATCCCCGTCCCGCAGCGCCTCGGTGAGCCCTCCGAACGGTTCCCGCGGCCCTGGCTCGTCACCACCTGGGTGCCGGGCGAGCCCGCCGACCGCGCCCCCGCCGCGCGCCCCGCGGAGGCGGCCGTCGCCCTGGCCTCCTTCCTGACCGCCCTCCACCGCCCCGCCCCCGCCGGGGCACCCGCAGGCCGGGACCGCGGTGGCCCGCTGGCCGACACCGCCGAACACTTCACCCAAGGGCTCGCCTCGGCCACCGAGCTGGGGCTGATCCCCGACCCGGGCGCCGTCCGCGCGGTCTGGGAAGACGCCGCCGCCGCGCCCGAGTGGGCAGGCCCGCCTCTCTGGCTCCACGGCGACCTGCACCCGGCCAACATCCTGACCATGAACGGCACCTTCTGCGGCGTGATCGACTTCGGCGACCTCTTCGCCGGCGACCCGGCCTGCGACCTCGCCGCTGCCTGGATCCTGCTGCCGGACGGCGCCGCCGACCTCTTCCACGCGACCTATCGGCCAAGCCCGGACGCCGCGACCCTGCGCCGCGCCCGCGGCTGGGCGGTGCTGCGCGCCCTCGCCGGCATCCACATCGGGGACGCCGGTGTCCACGGCCGCCCCGGAGGCAAGCCCACCTGGGGCCCACCCGCCCAGGCCGCACTGCGACGCCTCACCGCGACGGCCCACCAGTGATCAAGCACCCCGGCAGGAGGGTAGGACTCGAGTTCGGGGGTTGAGGATCTGGGGCGGTACGAAGTGGTTCTGCCGAAGCCGTGGGATGTCGAGGACGTGCTGTGGGCGGGGGTTCCTACCTCCAGGCGTCGAAGGGGACTCCAAGGCGAGACGAAGCCCTGTTGACCGGGGCAGGACGGGGATGGTGTCCCGCCGGGTGGTGCAGGGGACCTCCCCGGTGCCGACTCCGCCGGGCCGGGGGCGGGTGCCGTGCCGAAAACCGTGAGCAGCCGGCGGGAAAGTGTCACATAAGTGCTCAGATGAGCGGCATCAGGACAGTGAAGGCCGAAGTGCTCACGGTTTTGGAACGGTGTGTCACCCCCCGGGGCGCGGGCGCCTGTCCCGGCGTCGCACCCGTACGAGACCGCATCCGGCCCGCGCGGTCACGGACAAGCGTCCCCGACGGTGAACTGACACACCGTCACTCCGCCTCGCGCCCAAAGAGCCCTGACGTCAACGGTGACCTGCGAATTAGCACCTTGATCCCCTACACCACTTCCCAGGACGCAACCATCACCCGCCGGTGGGTGAAGAACGACCGCCTCAACCACGCCGGCTGCCTCTGGGCCTTCTCCGCCATCACCGCCTCACCAGGCTCCAAGGCCCACTACCGCAAGCGCCGCGACGGCCACGGAGACTGGCACGCAGCCGCCCAGAGGAACCTTCTTCAACCGCATGCTCGGCCAGCTCTACCACTGCCTCCAGCAGAGTCATCGATATGACGAGGCACTGGCCTTCCCAGCTCCGCCCGATGAGGTGGGCGCAGCGGCTGCATGACCAGAGGGCGTATCTCACGGGCGGCGATCAGGAGCATGCCCAGCGCGGCAGGCGGCCCAGTACGGCACGGAACCTCTCCCGTCCTGCCGTGACGCTCGCGTCCCACAGACCTGCGGCGTCACTGCTCAGGGAGAGGGACTGGAGCCGTTGTTCTTCAGCAAGAAGACCGGCACCCGCCACGTTCTGGTCCAGCATCCCCATCGCGGTGAGCGCCGCATGGCCGCAGGAGACCGCGTCATCAGCGTTTCCCGAGCCGTGGGCCAGCAGGGCATACCGCAGGCTGAGGACAGCGAAGAAGGCGTAGGTGTCGGCGACATCGGTGATCCCCTCCTCGTCCGGCTGGAGCTCCGGGAACCGCTCCAGCAGGCGTACGCGCTCGGCGGCGTCGGCGAGCGGCCGGTCGGCATGCCAGAGGTCGCGCACGGACTCCGCATAGAAGTCCAGGTCGGATTCCCGCCCTGACACGTTCGCTCGCAGGCCAATGAACAGTGGCGCCATGCGTTCGGTGCAGGCGGCGACGTACAGGTAGATCGCCTCGTCGTCCCCGTCACGAAGCGCCTCCGCGACGGCCCCCTCTACCAGCTTCTCCACGTCCCGCCCTCCCGTTCGAACAGATCGACAGGCTACATAGCGGCCTGAGCACCGAAGCTCGACAAGTTAAAGCCCTGGGGTGTCCATGCGGTCAAAGCGCTTGGCCGGTGACTGTCCACCAGGCGGTCACTCGGGCGGCCATCGCTTCGGGCCGCAGCACCAGAGGGTCGAGCCCGAAGTGGTCCTCCAGTTCACGCCGCAGGAACTCACCGACCTCCGTCTGGCTCGCACCACCACGGAGCCGCTGGAGCAAAGGGACCAGCATGCAGTCGTACTCGTCCTGCACGAGCTCGGCGACGCCGATCGGATCCCACTCGTTGAGCAGATGCCGAAGGTCGCTCTCGGTGGAGAGGGTCCAGGGTCGCATGGCCCCAGAATGCCACCCGGAAACCACCGTCGACGAGGGGAGGGGCGGCTCCCCGAAATCCCCTGCAGGGATGAGTACTTGTACTCATCCCTGCATTGGCCCCCTGGCCCACCGTGGAGAACACCGAGCCTGGACCGACCTGAAGGAACCCGCGATGCCGAATGACTCCCGTCCCCGCAGCCTTCCGCACCGGCTCCTTGTGCTCGCCACGGGCAACTGGCTCGCCCGGGGCTATCTGGCTGTCTTCGCCCTCTCCCTCCTGGTCATGTTCCTCCTGCCGGAGAGCGGCTTCGCCATGAGCTTTCTGCTGCTCACGGCACCCCTCTCCCTCCTGACCATGGTCCTGCCCTTCGGCCCGGGCACCGAGGGCGGCGGGGCGGTCGAGGTACTGGCCATCGGCTTCTGGGCCGCATGGCTCCTTCTGTGCGCCTTCGTGAACGCCGCCGTGCTCGGCGCCCTCCTCCAGAGATCCGCGACCTCCGCATCAACCGGCTTCCGCAAGCCCTCCCCTCCTGTCTCGGACCTCCCGGAACGGGAGGAAACGGGCACGGCGCACCCCGCGTCCCCTCGTCTGCGCAGGACGCGGGCCCTGCTGGCACCCGCGGTGGACAACTGGCTCGCGCGGGGGTATCTCGCCGTGGTCGCGGCGTCACTGGGGTTCTTCCTGGTGGCCGTCTACCTGCTGCCGGACCCGGGGTTCGCCGCGATCTGGCCGACCATGACCACGGCGCCGCTCGGCGTCGTCGCCCTTCTGGTGCCCTCCCCCGTCGAGTGGACCTCCTCCCTCGCCTGGCTGAGCCCGTTGGTCTTCTCTGCCGAGGCGGCCCTGTCCGGGCTGTTCAACGCCGTACTGCTCGGCCGGCTCGCACGCATGCTGCGGGCACGGGAGACGCCTCCGGCCGCCTGATCGAACCCTCGGAGCGCGCACCGCAGAGCCCGAAGTCCGGCCATGTGGAGGGGCGACCTCTCGTACCTGTAGTTCCGGGTCCCGTGCCTGGTCTCGCCTGGGATCATGCCGATATGACGATCGCCGCCGTGCTCTTCGACGTGGACGGAGTCCTGTTGGACTCCGCAGCCGCTCACCGGAGAGTCTGGACCTCCTGGTCGCAAGCACGGGGACTGGATCCTGAGAAGGTCTGGACGCTCACCTTCGGACGGCGCCCCGAGGACACCGTCAGGGACGCGGCTCCGCATCTGGACCCGGCCACCGAGCGAAAGGCGCTCGATGAGCTGTTGGCCCGGGAAAGGGGCGGTTTCCCGCCGGTCGACGGAGCTGCCGATCTGTTGGAGGCGTTGTCCGACAGCCCTTGGGCGATCGTGACTTCCGGCGATCGGGACTCCGTCACGGAGCGTTTCGCGGCGGCCGGTCTCCCCCTCCCCGCGGTGCAGGTCTACGGCAGCGACGTGGAACACGCGAAACCCGCACCGGACTGTTTCTCCCTTGCTGCCGCTCGGCTCGGCATGGCGCCCGCCGCGTGCCTGGTCGTCGAGGACGCGCCGGCCGGAGTGAGCGCGGCAGTGGCGGCGGGCTGCACGGTGATCGGCTTGACCACCACGCATGCGGAAGCGTCCCTTCGGCAGGCGCATCTGTGCGCCGCTTCTTTGGCCGAGGTGCAGGAACTACTGCTCGCAGAAGGGCTTTTGGCCGGGTCCTGAAGCAAGAACCCTCCCCGCAGACGGAGCTGAGTTGTAGTGAGATGTGTCGATCGTCGAAGTCATCGTCCGAGGCTTCGGCGCCATCGGATCTCACCCTCGTGCCGTTCGCCGGTGGGGGTGAGCCCGGCGGCGGTGGCGACGGCGGCGGATGCCCGGTGGTCGGGGTGGATGTGGGCGATGACGGTGTGCACCGGCTGCCGGGTGAGCCAGGCGACGAGTCCTCGGGCTGCTTCGCCGGCGATGCCTCTTCCCTGCCACGGGGTGCCCACCACCCAGGCGATCTCGGCGACGGGGCCGTGGCCGGAAGGACTGACCGTCGCCTGGACGGTGCCCGTCAGGCAGGACGCGTCACGGAGCCGGATCACCCAGTTCAGCCAGGACACAGCCGGATCGGGGGAGCCTGCGGCCAGGCGCCGGTAGCGCGAGCGCAGGGCGTGCGGGGTGTCCGGAGCGCCGCCGATGAAGGTGTGCAGGGCCGGGTCGGACAGTACGGCGGCCATCTCCTCAGCGTGCTCGACGTCCAGCGGCAGCAGGTCCAGCCGCCCGGTGCCGATGGCCTGGGCCTGGAGAGCGCTCATGCCTCGACCATCTCACGTCGTCCACTCCTGGCACGTACGTATGTGTGTGCGTGCGTTCCGCGAGGGTGGTGCCATCCGGCCGGCAAGCGGGCGAACGGCACCACGGTTCTCCGCCGACCGGCTACTTGGCCGCCTCGAGGGCGGCGAGTGCCTGCGCCCAGCGGACGTACTTCAGTTCGGCCAGATCCGCGACGGTCTTGACTCCGAACGCCTCCTGGAGCAGCTCGCCGTCGCGGTCGGACACCCCCTTCAGCACCGCCACCGGGGCGGCGAGTATCTCCGTCAGGTCCTTGTCCGCCCACGCCTTGTCCAGCACCTTGTCCAGATCGATCGAAGCCATGTGTCGTCTCCAGGGGTGCGCGGCCCGGATCTCACCCGGGCCTGTTTCTACAAACGCGTAGAAGCATAAAGTCGTCTCGGCAGGCAGGGAGCACGCTTCGGGCAGCCTCGCCGGGAAAGGCCGAAATACGCTCCTGAGCTGGCCAAAGGCCACTGCACCGCCCGCCGGACCGACGGCCTCTTCGGGGCGCCGCCCCCTTCCCTCCGTACCGCCCCCTGGTGGGGACGAGGCTCCCGACCTCAGGGATGACCCCGAGAACCGGGCCCGGAAGATGAGGGGCTGGTCTCCTCTCCGTGCAGGATCTCGGCGGCGTACGTGATCACGAGGATGGGGTTCGTCGGCAGCACGCCCCCTGGGAAGCAGGAGAACCCCTTCATGAATGCTCATGGCCACGTCCGTATCGCCGTCGCCTCCGTGTTGTTAGCCGGTCTGGCTCTCGGTCCCGCTGCCGGAGCGGCCGCCGCCCAGCCCGCCGGAACGGCTCCCGCGGTGGCGGTGCCGGACTCCGAAGGGCCCGACGTCGCCGCTCTGGAGAAGGCCCTCACCGGGATCCCCGACGGGGACGTCTCCGCCGCCCTTGTCCGCGTGGGCGGCAAGGGCAGTTGGAAGGGGACCGCCGGGGTGCGGGACCTGCGGACCGGGGCGCCGACTCTGGAGAACGCGCGGTTCCGAGCCGGGTCGACGACCAAGGTGGTCACCGCGGCGCTCGTGCTGCAACTCGTCGCGGAGGGGCGGGTGGAGCTCGACGCGCCCCTCACCCGGTATCTGCCCGGTCTGCTGCCGGACTCCTTCACCGAACCGCCGACCGTACGGCACCTGCTCACGTACACCAGCGGCCTGCAGCCCGGCGCGAACCTCGGCTCGACCACCGAGGAGATGTACCCCCACCGGTTCCGCACCCTCAGCCCCGAGCGGGTGGTGGCCACCGCGGTCGCGAAGGGGCCGGCGTTCGCCCCCGGGAAGCGGCAGGTGTACCAGAACATCGACTACACGGTGCTCGGTCTGCTGATCGAGAAGGTGACGGGCGGCCGTTACGAGCACCGGGCAGAAGCGAGGATCTTCCGTCCGCTGGGCATGCGGCACACGAGCTTCCCGGTCGGGCCGGACCCGCGGATCCACGGCCCGCACCACCGGGCCTACACGGACATCGGGGGCCGGACCACCGACGTGACGGAGTGGAACATGTCCGACCGCTGGGCGGTCGGGAACATGATCTCCACCACCGCCGATCTGGAGCGGTTCCTGGTGGCCCTGTTCCGGGGTCGGGTGGTGCCGCAGCCGCTGCTGGACCAGATGCTCACCGTCCCCAAGGTCGCCGAGGACGACAACGGCGCGGCCTACGGCATGGCGTTGGAGCGCTACGTCTACAACGGGACGGAGATCTGGGGCAAGACGGGCTCCCGGCCCGGTTACCACACGGTGCTGGCCGCCACCCGCGACCTGTCCCGGACGGTGGTGTACTCGGTGAACGCCAAGAGCGCCCGGGAGGACGGCTTCCCGCTCATCGCACGGTTCGCCCTGCCCGCCTTCAACCGCTAGGGGGTCGCCCGGCGCAAGCGCGGCGAGGTGTCTCTCAGCCTTCCCGGGGTTCGGCCGGGAGGGCTCTCCGGGCGGCTGCATCCTTGCGGGCCGCGAGCAGCAACAGGACTGCGGTGGCGGCGATGAAGCCGAAACCCCCGGTCGTGCAGGCCATGACCACCTCGTAGGAGGCGTCTGCGATCCGGGGGATGCCATTGACGAGCGCGAGGCCGTAGACGCACAGAAACCCGTAGGCGCGAAGCCGTATCCCGGCCTGTCGCTTCCGTATCCACGGCGGCGTCCACCCGGCCAGTATCGCTACCGACAATGGCAGTATGAGCGCCGTGAACACCGCCAAGGCTATCCAGTGGTACAGCGGGTTGCCGTTCACTCCGCCCCCTTCGTAGATGATCATCAGACTACGGGGGGTGATATGGCCTGTCCATGCCGAACACCGCGAGTTCCAGGCGTCTCGGCCGGTCGGAGCACCGGCGGCGTCGCGGTCGTCTCAGCCGATGCGGAGGATCGGCTTGACCGCGGCGCCGGACGCGGCGTCCGCCGCGGCCTCGTTGATCTGGTCGAAGTCGTAGAAGCGGACCAGCCGGTCGAAGGGGAAGCGGCCCTGCATGTGCAGGTCGAGGAGTTGGGGGACGAAGACGTCCGGGACGCTGTCGCCCTCCACGACGCCCATCAGGGTCTTGCAGCCCTGCATGAACGCGTTGGCCGGCAGCCCGATCACCGCGTCGGCGCCGGAGGCTCCGAGGATCGCCGCGGTTCCGCGCTGCCGCAGTGCTTCCACCATCTGTCCGATGAGCGCGGGCAGTCCGGTGGTGTCGAGGGCGAAGTCGACGCCGCCGCCGGTGATCCGCCGGATCTCGTCGACGGCGTCCTTCTCCCGTCCGTTGACCACGTGCGTGGCGCCGAGTTCCATGGCGAGTTCCAGCCGGGCGGGCAGCACGTCGACCGCGATGACCGTGGTCGCGCCGGCCACCCGGGCGGCCATCACCGCGCTCAGGCCGACCGCTCCCGCGCCCATCACCGCGAAGGTCGCGCCGGCCCCCACCTTCAGCGCGCGCAGGACCGTGCCGGCGCCGGTCTGGATGCCGCAGCCGAGGGGGCCGAGCAGTTCCAGCGGCGCGTCGGCGCGGACCTTGACGGTGTTGCGTTCGTTGGTGATCGCGTGGGTGGCGAAGGACGACTGCCCGAAGAACCGGTCGTGGAGGGTGCCGCCCCCTTGGGCGGGCCGGAGCGCGTGGGAGCCGTCGGGGCGTCGGCCGGAGAAGTTGATGGCGTTGAAGTTCGCGCAGCTCGCGGGTGAGCCGTCGAAGCAGGGCCGGCACCGGCCGCAGGGCAGGAAGCTGACGGCGACGTGGTCCCCGGGCGCCACCTTCTCCACGGCCGCGCCCACCGATTCGACGACGCCGGCGCCCTCGTGGCCGAGGACGACGGGGAACGGCACCGGGTACACCTGGTCGCGCACCACCAGGTCGGTGTGGCACAGACCGGTGGCCACGATCCGCACCAGCACCTCGTCGTCGCGCGGGGCGTCCAGCAGGACGGGCTCGAGTTCGAAGGAACCCTTCTTCCGCACCACGGCGGCGGTGATCTCCCGGGCAGTCGCTGATTCGGTCATGGCAACCTTCCTCCCCGGTACTCGTACATCGCCCACGCCACCATCTCGGCGTTGGGCACGGTCGCTTCCTCGAAGCCGTACAGGCGACCGTACTTGGGCCGCAGCGCGTCCGTGGCCTCGCGGGAGACGGTCCCGAAGAAGTTCGCCAGGAAGCCGGTGTGCGCGCTCGCCCGGGTGATGTCGTGGTGGATGCCCTCCAGGGCGTCCATGACCGGCACACCCTGGTCCCCGACGTGGAAGACGGTGTCGTAGTGGAAGTACTGCACCCGCCCTGCCCGCTCCGAGAGCCGCTGCAGGACGTACGGCTGAGTCATGTTGCGCCGGAACAGGTCGCCGATCTTCAGTCCGGGTCGCAGTACCTCCTCTGCGGACGGTTCGACGTAGGCCGCGTCCACGGGGGAAGGAGGTGAACTCGACTCGGCCATGGCGGACTCCTGTCGTGACAGTTCTCCTTCCAGTGGAACCCGGCTGAGGAGGCGGGTCAAGTCGCCGTCTCCCCCGCCCCGGCACGTCACCGATGCTTCGGGTCAGGTGGACGGTTGCGGGCGGGGGGTGGCGATGATGGCGGTGCGCAGGGCCTCCACGGCGCGGGTGCGGGCGCCGGCGAGTTCGGGTTCGGGGACCCGGGCCGTGGTGACCGGGACGCTGCGGGGCAGTTCGGCGAAGCGTTCGCGGATCGCCTCGGCGATGTGCGGTTCGGCGCCCCAGGTGCCTCCCAGGACGATCAGCCGGGGGTCGGCCAGGGCGACCGCCGCCGCCAGCACGCCGCCCACCGCGCGGGCCAGCGCGCCGCGGATCCACCGCGCGGTCGCGGAGTCGCCGAGGGTGGCGGTGCGCAGGGCGTCGACGTCGATGGCGGTGGACTCGGCGCGGCGCAGGCCGAGTTCGGCGAAGACCTCGATGAGGGGCAGCGCCGTGCCCCGGGGCCCGGCGGTGTAGAGGTGGGCGATCTCGCCGGCCAACCCGTGGTGTCCGCGGCGGACTTCCGTGTCGGTGACCACCGCGCAGCCCAGTCCTTCGCCGAGGTGGACGTAGACGAAGTCGTCGACGCCGAGGGCGCATCCGGTGGCGCGTTCGGCGCGGGCGGCCCAGTTGATGTCGTTGTCGACCAGGACCGTCCCGTCCACCGTGTCGGCCAGTACCGCCGCCGGGTCCAGGTCACCGACCAGGAACGGGGCGTCCGGCAGGTGCACCAGGCGTCCGGTGACGCGGTCGACCGGATCGGCCGCGCTGACCACGGCCGTACGCAGGGGGCCGTGCACCCGGGGCCGGACCAGCGCGACCGCCTCGGTCAGGGCCCGTGCGGTCGCGTGCGGGCCCGGGGCGCGGCCCAGGCCGACCTCGGCGCGGGCGGTGACCGTGCCGAAGGCGTCGACGGTCTCCGCGACGACGCCTTCGGGGCTGATGCTCGCCACCAGGGCCGCCCCGGTGTCCGCGGCCAGTGAGTAGTAGGTGCCGACCCGGCCGCGGCCGGTGGTGCGCTCGCCCGTGTCGGCGAGCAGACCGGCCTCGCTCAGCCGCCGCACGCTGTCGGAGACCGTCGGCTTGGAGATCCCGGTGCGGGCGGCGATCTCCGCGCGGGTCAGGCGCCCTTCCTCCATCAGCGCGCGCAGCACGTTCTCGTCGGTCAGCGCGCGCAGCATTTCGAGTGACGGCTTGGCCAGTGACATGCCGAGGATTTTAGTCAGGACTCTTGCCCAAATGTGGGCGGGCGGCTAGGTTGCCGTCTAGTAAGGAGTCCTGACCAAAGGAGCCGAGCAATGACGCTGGCAACCGAGACGCGGCAGGCCGGCCTCCCCGCCCTGCCGCACTGGGAGAACACCCCCGAGGACCTGGCCGCCGCCATCCGCGAGATCAAGCCCGCGCTGCGCGCCCGCATCGAGGCCTCCGGACGCACCGTCGAGGAGGTCTTCGCCGTCGTCGAGGAGCGCGTCCGCGCCCGTCTGGCGGAGATCCGGGCCGACGAGGAACGCGGCGAGAGTGTGTGGCCGGTCATCGACTACGCGGACATCGCGAACGGCACCGTCACCCCGGAGCAGCTCGACAAGCTCCGCCGCCGCGGCTGCCTCATCGTCCGCGGCCACTTCGAGCGCGACCAGGCCCTCGCCTGGGACGCCTCGATCGTGGACTACGTGGAGCGCAACGAGTTCTTCGAGAACTACCGGGGCCCCGGCGACGACTTCTTCGGCAGCGTCGGCTCCAAGCCGGAGATCTACCCCATCTACTGGTCGCAGGCCCAGATGGAGGCCCGCCAGAGCGACCGGATGGCCAACGTCCAGTCCTTCCTCAACTCCCTGTGGAAGCACGAGTCCGAGGGCGTGCAGTGGTTCGACCCGGACCGTGACGCGCTCTACCCCGACCGCATCCGCCGCCGTCCCCCGGGCGCCGACTCGGGCGGGCTCGGCACCCACCTCGACCCCGGCACCCTCGACCTGTGGATGACGCGGGCCTACCAGCAGGCGTTCCGCCACCTGTTCGACGGCAGCGTCGAGGAGTACGACCCCTGGGACGCCGCCCACCGCACGGCCGGACCCCAGTACCCCGGCTCCACCATGTGCTCGGCGTTCCGCACCTTCCAGGGCTGGACCGCCCTGTCGGACATGGACCACGACCAGGGCGTCCTGCACACCGTCCCGATCCCCGAGGCCATGGCGTACCTCATGCTGCGGCCGCTGCTCGCGGACGTCCCGGACGACGACATGTGCGGCGTGACCACCAACCAGGTCTTCCCGGCCGACGAGAAGTGGCACCCGCTCCTCATGGAAGCCCTCGCCGGCATCCCCGACGTCAAGGCGGGCGACTCCGTCTGGTGGCACTGCGACATGATCCACAGCGTCGCGCCGGTCACCGACCAGAAGGGCTGGGGCAACGTCATGTACATCCCCGCCGCCCCCTGGTGCCCCCGCAACGAGGAGTACTCGGCGAAGGTCCGCGAGGCGTTCCTGACCGGCTCCAGCCCCAGTGACTTCCCCGAGGAGCACTACGAGCGCGCCTGGCCCGACCGTTTCGACGTCGACCGGCTCAACGAGACGGGCCGCCGCGGCCTGGGCCTCGACGACTGACAGGCCCGCCCCCCGTGCACCGGGTCGGCGCCGAAGCCTCTCGGCCGGCACGGCACCCGGTCCTCCGCAGCACGGTCCTTCCCGGGCGGCGGACGGGCCGGGCGCCGCCCGGACTCGGGCGTGGGAAAACGCCCCAGGCGTACTCATGCGCCCCGAGCAGCCGATCAAGCACTCCCCCGGCTTCCCGCGTCCGGAAGCCGGGCCTCCTTCTCTTCCCCTTCTTCCCCTTCTTCCTCTTTCTTCCTCTTCCGAACCGAGCGCCGCCCTCCGCAGTGTGTGCACCTGCCGCGGCGCTCCCTGTCCTTGCTTCTCGCTCCTCGCCCGAGGCGGACGGCAACGACACACATCACCACAGGAGTCCGTAGGTGACGAGCACAGCACAACACCCTGCCGCCGGGGGTCTCGCGGCCCGGCCGGACCGGCTGCGTCACGTCGTCTTCGTCGCGGCGTCCGCCGCCATGGGCGGCTTCCTCTTCGGCTACGACAGCGCCGTGATCAACGGCGCCGTCGAGGGCATCCGGGGACGGTTCGACGTCGGCGCCGCCACGCTCGGCGCCGTCATCGCCATCGCCCTGCTCGGCGCGGCCGCCGGCGCCATGCTCGCGGGACGGCTCGCCGACCGCGTCGGCCGCCTCCGGGTGATGCGGCTGGCCGCCCTGCTCTTCCTGGCCAGCAGTATCGGCTCGATGCTGCCGTTCACGGCGTGGGACCTGTCCTTCTGGCGCATCGTGGGCGGCGTGGCCATCGGCATGGCCTCCGTGATCGGCCCGACGTACATCGCCGAGGTCGCGCCCACCGCGTACCGCGGCCGGCTCGTCTCCTTCCAGCAGGCCGCCGTCGTGCTGGGCATCGCCGTCTCCCAGCTGGTCAACTGGATGGTGCTCACCCTCGCCGACGGGGACCAGCGCGGCAGCCTGCTGGGCCTGGAGGCGTGGCAGGTCATGCTCGGCATCGCGGCCGTTCCCGCCGTGGTCTACGGCGTGCTGGCGCTGCGCATCCCGGAGTCGCCGCGCTACCTGATCTCGGTCGGCAGGACCGGCGAGGCCAAGGACGTGCTGCGCGCCCTCGAAGGCGCGCAGATCGACCTCGACGCCCGGGTGGCCGAGATCGAACTGGCCGTGCGCAGCGACAAGGCACCGCGGTTCAAGGACCTCCGCGGCCGCTTCGGCCTGCTGCCGATCGTCTGGGTCGGCGTCGGGCTGTCGGTCTTCCAGCAGTTCGTCGGCATCAACGTGATCTTCTACTACAGCTCCTCGCTGTGGCAGTCGGTGGGCATCGACCCGTCGAGCTCGTTCTTCTACTCGTTCACCACCTCGGTCATCAACATCGTGGGCACGGTGATCGCGATGGTGCTCATCGACCGGATCGGCCGCAAGCCGCTGGCCTCGATCGGTTCCGCCGGTATGGCGGTCTCCCTCGCGGCCGTCGCCTGGGCGTTCTCCCACAAGACCGGAACGGGCGACAGCATCTCGCTGCCCGACACGCAGGCCGCCGTCGCGCTGGTCGCCGCCCACACCTTCGTCCTCTTCTTCGCCATGTCGCTGGGCGTGGCGGTCTGGGTGCTGCTCGGCGAGATGTTCCCCAGCCGCATCCGCGCGGCCGCGCTCGGCGTCGCCGCCTGCGCGCAGTGGATCGCCAACTGGCTGGTCACCGCGACGTTCCCGAGCATGTCGGAGTGGAACCTGTCCGGGTCGTACGTGATCTACGCGATCTTCGCCACGCTGGCGGTCCCGTTCATCCTCACGTGGGTGCCGGAGACCAAGGGCAGGACGCTGGAGGAGATGGGCTGAGCGCAGGCTCAGCGCTCCAGGAGCACCCGGCCGCCGATCTCGGTCCAGCCGTGCGGCTGCGGTGCGGTCAGGATCTGGGAGCCCGCGCCCTGAGTGATGTTCAGGGCGCGGCCCAGCCGGTCGGTGAGCAGGAGGGCGGCGGCGCCGGTCGCCTCGTCCTCGTCGACGCAGTCGTCCCGGCCGGGGAAGGCGCGGGCGCGGATGCGGCCCGCCGCCTCGTCCTCCCAGGCCCAGGCGTAGACCCACTCCCCCTTCGGGGGCACCGCCAGGTCGTCGACCTCGGCGGCGGTGGCATACCGGCGCAGGGTGCGCGGCGGCACCCACTCCGCGCGCGCCTCGATCCAGCAGAACTCCCCGTCCTGCCGTGCGCCCACCACCCCTGCCGGGGTGACGAGTTCGGGTACGTCGAGCAGCCAGGCCGCGCCGACGCACGGGTGGCCGGCGAAGGGCAGGCGCAGGGTCGGGGTGTAGATGTCGATCACCCCGCGCTCGGGGTCGTCGACGAACACGGTCTCGCTGAAGCCGAGTTTCGCGGCGAACTCCTGCCGGTCGCTCCGCTCGGGCATCACGGAACCGTCGCGGACGACGCCGAGCTCGTTGCCGTACCCGCCCCGGGGGCCGCAGAAGACGCGCACCACGTCGTAATCAGACACGAGAGCATTCAAGCACCGCGCGTCCGCGGTACCGGTCATCCCCACCAGGGACGGCTGACGCCGGCGGGCCCCGGCCCGGCTGCTCCCCGCTCCGGCTCGGTCACGGTGTGGCCGCTGTGTCCCGTCCGCATGTTCGCGCTGTCCCCCGTCCCGGTAGGGTTCGCCTCCGGGAAGGGGAAGGTGAAGGAAGCGGATGAGCAGGGATCTCGGCTTGCGAAGGCTCCGCGGGTTCGACCGGGGCGTGCTGCTCGCGGCTTCGGTGACCGCTCTGTCGTTGACGGCGAGCGGCTGCGTGGTGGTGCACGGCGAGCGCGAGGTGCTTCCGGCCACCACCCGCGCCGAAGCCGCGCAGGCACTCCAGGAGTTCACGGCCGCCTACAACAAGGCCGATGAGGCGTACGACAGTTCCCTGGACGCCGAGTACACCACCGGCGCGCTCGGCGACATCGACAAGGCGCGGCTGACGGCCGGGAAGGCCAACAACCCGGACGGCAACTCCGGGCACTCGCCGCTGAAGCTGACGGACGCGAAGTTCACCATTCCCAAGAAGGCCGGCTGGCCCCGCTGGTTCCTCGCGGACGCGGCGGGCAACAAGGGCGGCGACGTGCGCTGGCTGCTGGTGTTCACCCGCAGCGGTCTCGAGGAGACCTGGGAGGCGGCGTATCTGACGCTGGTGGCCCCGGACGACATACCCGGGTTCCCGCTGGACAAGGACGGCTGGGCCGAGGCCGTCCCCGCGAACGCCACCGATCTCACCGTGCCGCCCGGCGAGTTGAGCGCGACCTACGCGACGTACCTGAAAAACGGCGAGGACGGGAAGGGCGGCGGCGCCACCTTCGCCGAGGGCCCGCACACCAGCGCGTGGCGGGCGCTGCGCACGAAGCAGTCGGCGCGGCCGGGGCTGGCCACGCAGTACATCGACGAGCCGATGACGAACGGCGACTACGCGCCCCTGGCGCTGCGCACCGAGGACGGCGGGGCGCTGGTGTTCTTCACCACGCGCCACTTCGAGAAGCAGACCGCCGCGGACGGGGCGTCCGTGCCGGCCCCGAACAAGGATGTGCTGGCGCTGACCACGGGGGAGATCCGGCAGACCCTGACGATGGAGTTCGTCTCCAACGAGGTGGCGCTGGACCCGGGCGACGGCCAGGTGGAGATCCTGGGCCGGATCCAGGGGCTGACCTCGGCGAAGGGCGAGTAGGGCCGGGACCGCGCGGTCCGGACAGCGGGTCCTTGCCGGACCTTATCGGCGCAGGGGCCAGGCCGTGGTCGCCTGGTCGGGGTGCTCGACCGCGTGGCGGGCGCAGGCGTCGGTGAGGTACTCCAGCAGGCTCAGCGGGTCGGGCAGCGGATGCTCCGGACCGCGTGCCCAGTGCACCGAGCGGCCGTCGTCACCGGGCAGCCGCGCGGGGGGTACCAGGACGTAGGAGCCGCGGCAGTGCCAGCGCAGGCCGGGGTGCTCGTCCATGGTCTCGGGGTGGCAGTCCAGCTCGCACGGCCACCACTCGTCCTCCTCCTCGGGGGTGCCCCGGGTGAGGGTGAAGAACAGTATGCGGCCGTCGTCGCTCTCCGCGACGGGCCCGACCTCGACCCCTGCCGCCAGCAGGCGTTCCAACGCCTCGCGACCGGCGTTCAGGGGCACGTCGAGTACGTCGTGCACCATGCCGGTCGCGGTGATGAAGTTGGCCTGCGGCTGATGGCGGGCCCAGCGCTCGATCTGGGCGCGGTCGGTGGTGGACTGCGTCTGCCAGGCGAACGAGACCGGATGCCGGGCGGGGGTGGGACAGCCGACGCGGTCGCACGAACATCGGTATCCGGCGGCGGGGTGGGCGGCGGGCGCGAGCGGCAGTCCCGCGTCGGCGGCGGCGAGCAGCAGTTCCTCACGGCCGCCTTCGTCGGCGACCGGTTCCGGGCGGCGGCCACGCAGCCACCGGGAGAGTTTGCCCTGCCTGCCGGTCCTGCCGCCGAACTCCGCGCTCATCTAACTCCTCGCCTCGCCCTCGTGCCTTTCAGCATGCCCTATGGTCCCCCCCTCGTGTGCATCGGGGGGCCGGAGCCCACAATAGGCGCACCTGGGACAAGCGGTGCACGGACCGGACGAGGGGTGCCCCAGGGGGCGAAAGGTGCACCCCGGGGTACGCCGGCGTGACCGAGGAGGCAGCGCGGGCGCTCCCGGTCAGCGGGGGGCGAGGCCGTTCAGGGCGTAGTCGACGAGGGTGTCGGTGTACTCGTAGCTGATCGGCCCCGTGTACTGCAGCCAGCGCTGGGCGAGCGGGGAGACGAAGAGCTCCAGGGCGATGCGCGGGTCGACGTCGGGGCGGACCCCTCCGGCCTCCTGCGCGGAGCGCAGCCGGTCGACGTACAGCTGGAGCGACGGTTCCAGCAGTTGGGCGACGAACCTCCGGCCGAGCTCCTCGTTGACGACGCCCTCGGCGGCCAGCGCGCGGGACGGCGCCTCGAACGCCGGGTCGCGCAGTTCGTCGACCGTGGCCCGCAGGACGAGCTTGAGGTCGGCGGCGAGGTCCCCGGTGTCCGGGATCCCGTACGCCCCGCCGCTTTCCGGTTCCTGTCCGGCGGCGCGGGCGGCCTGCTCGCTCAGGTCGAGGAACGCCTCCAGAAGGACGTCCGCCTTCGACGGCCACCACCGGTAGATCGTCTGCTTGCCGACGCCGGCGCGGGCGGCGATGCCCTCGATGGTGGTCTTCGGGTAGCCGACCTCCACGACCAGGGCGATGGCCGCGTCGTAGATGGCGCGACGGGAGCGCTCACTGCGGCGGGTGGAGTCGGGGGGTGCGGGGTTGTTCGTGGCCATGGGTCGAATTTATCAGGTTGACAAGACGACGCGTCTCGCCTGACAGTGAGGGGGGTCGGATCGAGACGATACGTCTCGTCAAGTGCGTCCGCGGAGGGCGCTCACCGGAAGGAGATCACCATGTCCCGAGGCGGAACCGGAAACATGCTGGGCGTCGGCGGCACCCGGAAGCACCTCGGCCGCAAGGCCCTGCGCGGCGGGGGACGCGACGGCCGCGTCGGGGGCGGCCTCGACCCCCAGGCCCAGAAACGCGAACTCCTGCGCAAGCTCCAGGAGCAGCGCAAGGAACAGCAGAAGCAGCAAGAACAGCAGGAGAGCCGGGAGGGCCGGGAGGGACGGCAGGGCCGGGAGGGAGGGGAGGGAGGGGAGGGCCGGGAGGGAGAGGACTCCGGGCAGGAAAGCCGGCCCTAGTCCGCTCGTCAGACCTCTCGTCAGACCTGTCGCCGGCCCTCTCGTCAGTCCCCGCTGTCGTCGGCCGCCGGTGGCCAGGGGGCGCCCCAGGAGGTGTCCCTCGCCGCCCGGTACAGGTCGCCGTGACGCTTGGTCACGGTGGTGCGGCTCAGGGCCGGGTCCCTCTCGCAGAGGTCGAGGAGGACCTGGCCCTTGCGGATCTGCGGCTTGCGGACGACGCGGGCGGCGGCCGGGACGGCGGGCAGGCGGGTGGCGGCGACGTAGCTGAACTTCTCGTCCTCGTAGGGCAGGGAGCCGCCCTTGACCTGGCGGTGCAGTGAGGAACGGCTGACCCGGGCCGCGAAGTGGCACCAGTCCGTGCCGGGGATGATGGGGCAGGCGAGGCTGTGCGGGCAGGGGGCGGCGACCCGGAAGCCGGCCGACACCAGCCGGTCGCGGGCCTCGATGACGCGGGTGTAGCCGTCGGGGGTGCCGGGTTCGACGATCACGACGGTCTGCGCGGCGCCGGCGGCGGTGTCGACGAGGGCGGCGCGGTCGGCGGCGGTCAGTTCGTTGAGGACGTAGGAGACGGTGACGAGGTCGGTGCGCTCGAGGGTGAGCTCCGTGCCGATCCGGGCGCGGTCCCAGCGGGCGTCCTTGAGGGCGGGGTTCGCGATGGCGAGTTCCCGGCCGAGGGCGAGTGCGGGTTCGGCCCAGTCGAGGACGGTCACCGGCCGCTCCCCGTCCCAGGTGGCGCTCACCGCCCAGGCGGCGGCGCCGGTGCCGCCGCCGACGTCGACGTGGTCGCCGGGCGTCCACCCGGGCACGGCGTCCGCGACCGCCGCCAGCGCCGAGCGTACGGCCTCGAAGGTGGCCGGCATGCGGTACGCGGCGTAGGCGGCGACGTCCGCCCGGTCCCGCAGGATGGGCGCCCCGGTCGGGGTGGCGCCCCGGTAGGTGGCGATCAGCCGCTCGACGGCCTGCGCGGCCCGCCGCGGCGGGAGTCCGTCGAGCAGTCCGGCGAGCGCGCCGCGCAGGACGTCGGCGGGAGAGGCGGGAGAAGCAGCGGAGGCGGGGGCGGGAGCGGGGTCGTTCACCTGGAAATTCTATGGCGCGGGCCGGCGGCCGGACTCACCTCCCCCGGACCGCGCGGGCCACCCGCGTGGCCGCACGTGCGCGGGGGCCGTTGGCCGGGGCCGTGGGTCGGCGGGGGTGGACCGTGTTGGCGAGGAGGACGAGGTAGGTGTCCGTGGCCCGGTCGAGGACCAGGGACGTGCCCGTGAAGCCGGTGTGGCCCGCCGCTCCGCGGCCCGCGAGCTCCCCCATGAACCACGGCTGGTCCACGGCGAAGCCCAGGCCCGGCGGGGCGAGGAGCAGGTCCACGAAGTCGGGGCCGAGGATGCGGGCGGGGCCGTGGGCGCCGCCCGCCAGCAGGGCGCGGCAGAAGACCGCCAGGTCGCGGCCGGTGGAGAAGAGACCGGCGTGGCCCGCGACCCCGCCGAGCGCCCAGGCGTTCTCGTCGTGCACCTCGCCGCGCAGCATCCCGCGGTCCGCCTTGGCCCACGGCCGCCGCTGGTCCTCGGTGGCCGCCGCGCCCGGACACGGGCCGAAGTCCGTGGCGGTCATGCCGAGCGGCCGGGTGATGCCGTCGTGGACGAGCGTGTCGAGGGTGCGGCCGGTGAGACGTTCCAGGACGTGCTGGAGCAGCAGCACGTTCAGGTCGGAGTAGCGGTACGCGCCGGGCGCCGCGACCGGCCGTTCGGCGCGCAGCAGGGCGAGCCGTTCCGCGTCGTCGGCGCAGTCGTACAGGGGGAGTTCGGGGCGCAGCCCGGAGGTGTGGGTGAGCAGCTGCCGGACGGTGATGCCGTGCCGGACGGCCGCGGGGAAGTCCGGCAGATACGCGCCCACGCGGGCGTCGATGCCCAGGGTGCCCCGCTCGATCTGCTGCACGGCGGCCACCGAGGTGAACAGTTTGGTCAGGGACGCCAGGTCGAAGGGGGTGTCCACGGCCATCGGGACCCGGTCGTCCGGTGGCAGTTCCACCGCGGTATCCGTGCGTTCGTCGTACGCCGCGTAGCGCACGGCCCAGCCCGCCGCCTCCTGCACGGCGAGCACCGGGCCGCGGCCTACGGCCACGACGGCGCCGGCCGCCCAGGGGCGTTCCCCGGCGGTGCCGGCGTGCACCTCGCCGACGAGGGCCCGGAGTTCGCGGGGGTCGAGCCCGGCCCGTTCGGGGGTGCCGTGGCGCAGCCTCGGGGTGCTCAGAAGCCTTCACCCTCCGCACTCGCCCGCGCCTGCCAGGGGCGGCACAGGCCCGTGAAGCAGGCCAGCGCCACCAGGGCGGCGGTCAGCTGGACGACGGCCATCGGGACGGCGGTGTCCTCCCCGGCGATCCCGACCAGCGGGGAGGCGATCGCGCCGACGAGGAAGGACGCCGTGCCGAGCAGGGCCGAGGCGGCACCGGCGGCCTGCCGGGTGCGCACCAGGGCGAGGGTCTGGGTGTTGGGCATGGTGATGCCCATCGCGGACATCAGCACGAACAGCGCGGCGGCCACGGGTACCAGCCCGACCTCGCCGAACACGCCCAGCGACATCAGCAGCAGCGCGACCGCGGCGACGACCACGACGCAGAGCCCGAAACCGAGCACCCGGTCCAGCCGGACCCGGCCGACCAGCACCTTGCCGTTGATCTGCCCCATGATCATCAGGCCGATCGAGTTGAGCCCGAACAGCAGGCTGAACGTCTGCGGGGACGCCCCGTAGATCTCCTGGACGACGAACGGGGAGGCCGCGACATAGGCGAAGAGGGAGGCGAAGGCGAATCCCCCGGTGAGCATGTAGCCGGTGAAGACCCGGTCGGCGAGCAGCCGGCGCATCGAGCCGAGGGCCGCGCCGAAGCCGCCGCCGTGGCGGTCGGCGGGGGCCAGCGTCTCCGGCAGCTTCACCCAGACCAGGGCCGCCAGCAGCACCCCGAGGACGGCGAGGACGACGAACACGCCCCGCCAGTCCGTCACCCGCAGGATCTGCCCTCCGATGAGCGGTGCCATGATCGGCGCCAGGCCGGAGATCAGCATGAGGTTCGAGAAGAAGCGGGCCATGGCCACGCCGTCGTACAGGTCGCGGACCACCGCCCGCGCGATGACGATGGCGGCCGCGCCCGCGAGGCCCTGCAGCAGCCGGAAGGCGACGAGGAGTCCGACGCTCGGCGCGAACGCGCACAGCACGGTGGCGACGACGTAGACCGCGAGGCCGATGAGCAGTGGGCGGCGGCGTCCCCACCGGTCGCTCATCGGGCCGACCACCAGCTGCCCGAGCGCCATTCCGGCCAGACAGGTGGTGAGCGTGAGCTGGACGGTGGCGGCGGGCGCGTGCAGGGACCGGGTGACCTCCGGAAGGGCGGGGAGGTACATGTCCATCGCCAGCGGGGGTACGGCGGTCAGACCGCCCAGGAGGAAGGTCAGCAGCAGGCCGGTGCGGCCGGCGGTCGCGCGGAGCGGCGGCGCCGCGCTCGCGGTCGGACGTGCCGCCGGGTTCGCCGCCGGGTTCGTCGTCGATTCTTCCGCTGAGTCCGTTTTCGCCGTCGAGTTCGCCGTCGGATTCGATATGGACGCCCCGCCCTCGGGCATGTGGCCCCTCCCTTTCCGCGTCATCGGCTCCCTATGCTCTCAGCTCGTACGGAGTGCTCGGCGTCGACGACGATGCCATGGGAGCGCTTCCACGGGTTTCCGCGGCCGATGTGCCGACGACACGAGCAGGGGTGGGGCGGATGACAGGGCGGAACGTGCGCTGGGGAATCCTGGCGACCGGCGGGATCGCCGCGAGGTTCGCGGCGGATCTGGCGGAGCTGCCGGACGCGGAGATCGTGGCGGTGGCCTCCCGGTCGGCGGAGTCGGCGCGGGCGTTCGCCGACCGGTTCGGGGCCGAGCGGGCGTACGGCGACTGGGAGTCGCTCGCGCGGGACGAGGAGGTCGACGTGGTCTACGTCGCCACTCCGCACTCGGCGCACCGGGCGGCGGCCGGGCTGTGCCTGGAGGCCGGGCGGAACGTGCTGTGCGAGAAGCCGTTCACGCTCAACGCGCGCGAGGCCGGGGAGTTGGTCGCCCTGGCGCGCGACCGGGGGCGTTTCCTGATGGAGGCCATGTGGATGTACTGCCATCCCATGGTACGGCGACTGAAGGCGCTGGTCGACGACGGCGCGATCGGCGAAGTCCGCACCGTGCGGGCCGACTTCGGCCTGGCGGGGAACTTCCCGGCCACGCACCGGCTGCGGGACCCCGCGCTGGGCGGGGGCGCGCTGCTGGACCTCGGCGTGTACCCGGTGTCGTTCGCGCAGCTGCTGCTCGGGGAGCCGTCGGACGTCGTGGCGAGGGCGACGCTCTCCGAGGAGAAGGTCGACCTCCAGACGGGCGCGCTGCTCTCCTGGGACGACGGCGCCCTCGCGTCGGTGCACTGCTCCGTCGTCGGCGGCACGGAGACCTCGGCGTCGATCACCGGGTCCGAGGGCCGCATCGACATCCCGTACGGCTTCTTCTTCCCCGACGGGTTCGTGCTGCATCGGGAGGGCCGGGAGGCCGAGAAGTTCACGGCCGACCCGGCGGACGGGCGCCGCGACACGCTCGCCCACGAGGCCGCCGAGGTGATGCGCGCCCTGCGGGCCGGTGAGACGGAGTCCCCGCTCGTCCCGCTGGACGGCACGCTCGCCGTGATGCGGACGCTCGACGCGATCCGCGACCGCATCGGCGTCCGCTACCCGGGGGACACCGTGTGAGCCCCGCCCCGCCGACGGCCCGTCAGGCGTCGCCCGGCCCTCTCTGATCCACACAAGCGGAATGCGAACATCCGCAGCATTGCGGCCCACAGCGGACATATGCTCAACTCTCCTGCACCAAAGCTTCACACTTGAGGCAGCAGGCTTCCGCAGGCCACTTCCAGGGGGAGGGCGGCCGTTCCACCGCACCGGCAGGGGGGTGGCCCCGCGTGGGACCGCGGGTCACGTGCCGGTGGGTGGAACGGCTGCCGCGATCAGGCCTCGCCGGTCCCGCGGCGGCTCATCTCGCCGTCGCCCTGCCGGCCGTCGGTCGTCGTCACCCACCGGCCGCCCCTCGTCACCCGAACGGCGGGCGGCGGCGGGTCGGACCGGACGCCGGGATGCGACGGTGGTCACGCGAATCGACTGCCCCGGGAGACGACGTGACCTGTTACGACCGACGCGATCTGGGCCTGCTGCTGCTCCGGCTGGGGACCGGCGGGGCACTGGCGGCGCACGGCGCGCAGAAGCTGTTCGGCTGGTTCGGCGGTGGCGGGATCGAGGGCACCGGCCAGTTCATGGAGACCATCGGCTACGCGCCCGGCAAGGCCAGCGCGACGGCGGCGGGCCTCGCGGAGACGGGCGGCGGCGTGCTGCTCGCGCTCGGCCTGGCCACCCCGGCGGCGGGCGCGGCGGCGGCCGGTGCGATGGCGGGCGCGGCCGCCGTGCACGCACCCAACGGCTTCTTCAACCAGGAGGGCGGCTACGAGCACGCCGCGCTCCTGGGCCTGACGGCGGCCGGCATCGCCGTCGCGGGGCCCGGCCGCCTCTCGGTGGACCACGCCCTCGGCCACACGGCCGACCGGGGCTGGATGGTCCCGGTGGCCTTCGCGGCGACCGCGGCGGCCACGGCGGTGACGGTGGGGGCGCGCAGCCGGCGACTGCGGAAGGCGCGGGAGGGCGAACAGGAGGCGTTGTTCGAGTAGTACCGAGCATCGGGGCTACCGGCCGCCCCGGGCCGGGCTCTGCCCCATGGGCGACCGCCCGTCCCCTCATCGGGTCACGGCTTCGGATCCGGTCCTGGTTCCGGACGCGAACCGTCGGTCCGGTCGGCCCGCGGACTCCGTCGACGGCCTGTGCGCGGGGCCGGACGCGAACCGTCGGGACCAGGGCCGGGTCGGCACGGACGAGGCCGGCGGTACCGGACTGCTCGGCGTCCGCCGCCGGGTGACCGCACTGGACGGCACGGCCGTGGTGACGAGCCCCCGGGAGGGCCGGTCACCGCGGTCGTGGAACTTCCCCGTACGCGTTGACGACCCCGCGGCGTTCCTTGCCCACCCATGACTGCGCACGGGCCAACAGGGGTCCGGCACGAGGACGCGCGACGGAATCGGAGCACTCACCGAGCCGGGAAACTCCGGGCAAAGGAGTCGTAATCCGCGATCTGGGCAGAATGGAGAAGAACACCGGCAGTCAACGCCCTCATCTGCGAGAAGAAGCGCGTCATGGACCCATGGTTGATCTGGTTGATCGTTGCAGCTGTTCTGGCCGTAGCAGAGATCTTCACGCTCACCGCCGCACTCGGAATGCTGAGCGCGGCGGCCCTGGTCACTGCGGGCTCCGCCGCGATCGGGTTGCCGCCGGCCCTCCAACTGGTGGTGTACGCCGTCGTCGCCAGCATCACCGTGCTGTTCGTGCGCCCCCTCGCGGTGCGTCACGTGCTGAAGCCACCGACGGCACGTTTCGGTATCGACGCACTGGTCGGCAAGGCCGCCTATGTCGTCTCGGAAGTGACGGGATCCGGTGGCAGAGTCCGCATCGACGGCGAGGAGTGGACGGCCCGCGCCTACGACGAAACGCTGGTGATCCCGTCCGGAGCGACCGTCGACGTCATAGAGATCAGTGGCGCCACCGCATTCGTCTACCCCAGGGAATGAAGCCATGGACTTTTCAGCACCTCTCGTCGTCGGACTGATCGTCGCAGCCATCGCGATCTTCACTGTGGTGCGGGCCGTCCGTATCGTTCCCCAGGCACGCGCGCGCAACGTCGAAAGACTCGGTCGCTACCACCGGACACTCAGTCCCGGACTCAGCCTCGTCATCCCTTACATCGACCGCGTGCACCCGTTGATCGACCTGAGGGAGCAAGTCGTCTCCTTCAAACCGCAGCCGGTCATCACCGAGGACAATCTGGTCGTCGAGATCGACACCGTCCTGTACTTCCAGGTCACCGACCCACGAGCGGCTTTCTACGAGATCGCCAACTTCCTCCAGGCCGTCGAGCAGCTCACCGTCACCACCTTGCGCAACGTCGTGGGCTCCATGGACCTGGAGAAGACGCTCACCTCACGGGACACCATCAACAGCCAACTCCGCGGCGTGCTGGACGAGGCCACCGGCAAATGGGGGCTCCGGGTCAACCGAGTGGAGATCAAGGCCATCGACCCCCCGCAGTCCATCAAGGACGCGATGCAGAAGCAGATGCGAGCCGAGCGGGACAAACGGGCCGCGATCCTGGGCGCCGAGGGGCAGCGCCAGTCGCAGATCCTCACCGCCGAGGGGGACAAGCAGGCCGCCGTCCTGCGTGCGGAGGGCAACCGTACCGCCGCGATCCTCCAGGCCGAGGGCCAGTCCCGGGCGATCGACGAGGTGTTCCAGGCCGTTCACCGCAACGACCCCGACCCCAAGCTCCTCGCCTACCAGTACCTCCAGGCACTGCCCCAACTCGCACAGGGCCAGGGCAACAACTTCTGGGTGATCCCCAGCGAGATCACCTCTGCGCTGCAGGGCGTCTCCCGTGCCTTCACCGAGGTACTGCCCCCGTCGTCGGCCACCCGTGAGAAGCCGCCTCTCGACGACCTGGCCGCCAGCGACAAGGCCCGGGCGGAGGAAGCCGCTGCCGAGGCCCTGGCCGACGCCGCACAAGCCGATGGCGTCGCCTCCGCCGACCACCTCCCACCCCGCCCGGCTCCCTGAGTCTCCTCCCCTTACCGGCGTCTCGCCCCTGCACCGGACCCGTCCTCTCGGTGCCGACAAGGGCGGCGGCATCCGGCTGTACGTCGGCCCCACCTGGGTCCGGCAGAGGGCGGGACCGGTCGGTGCTCCTCCTTCCTCTCCCGCCCCGCAGGGAAGCAGCCGCCGGCGGCGGCCGGCCACTCCACTGGCACGGACCCGGTACCTCGCACGTGGTGCTCCGGTCGCCGTGGCCGGGGATGCGGCAGAGACTGGAACCCGGATTCCGTCCAGGAACACCCCGGAGCGCAGGAGAATGGGCCCCAGCCGCGCGTTATCGCCCCGCGAGAGGCGGTGGTTCCGATGGCTGCCCGCCGCGCTGATCCTCGGCGTGTTCGCCCTCGACCTCCTCACCCCGCGCGGCATGCGGATCTTCCCCCTGCTGGCGGCCGCCCCCGTACTGGTCGCGCCCTGGCTCACCCTGACCGGGACGATCGCCACCGGCGGGGCGGCGCTCCTCGCCGCGGTCCTCCTGCCCCTGGTGAGAGGCCGGCTGCCGTTCGGCGTCGACGACATCGTCCCGTTCTCCACCTTCGTCATCCTGACCTTCCTGGCAGCGGTCGTGAACCGGCTGCTGGTCCGCGAGCGGCGGCAGTTGAAGAACACCCGCGAGGTCGCCGAGACCGTCCAGCGCGCCGTGCTCCCCTCCCCGCCCGGACGGATCGGGCCGCTGGCCGTGGCCGTCCGGTACGAGGCCGCCGCGCGGGAAGCCGCCATCGGGGGCGACCTGTACGCGATCCACCCCACTCCCCACGGCATCCGGCTGATGATCGCCGACGTCCGGGGCAAGGGCCTGGGCGCGATCCGGACCGTCAACGCGCTGCTGGGCACCTTCCACGAGGCCACCCGGCGCGCTCCGGACCTGCCCGGCGTGGTCCGCTGGCTGGAGGAGCGCATGCAGGAGGCCAACCCCGCCGAGGGCGGGGCAGGACTCGAGATGTTCGTCACCGCCGTCATCGCCGAGTTGTCCGCCGACGGCTCCACCCTGCGCATGGTCAACCGGGGGCACCCGCCGCCGTTGCTGGTCCACCGCGGCCGGGCCCGCCCACTGGAGCCGGGCACGCCTTCACTGCCGCTGGGCCTGGCCGGCCTCGACGCCCCGAACGTCCTCCCGGACGTCCCCGTCGACCAGTACACCCTGCCCGACGGGGCGGTTCTCGTCCTGTTCACCGACGGCGTCGTCGAGGCCCGCGACCACCGCGGGGTCTTCTACGATCCCGTCCCGCGGCTGTCCCGCCCGCTCCCGCCGGACCCTGACCACGTGCTGGACGCCCTGCTCACCGACCTGTACCGGTACACCGCCGAGCACCTCGACGACGACGTCGCGCTCCTCGCCATCGGCCTGCCCCGCCGCGCGGACGACAGCCGGCGCGTCTGAGGAAACCCCGCTGCCCCGCCTGCCCTGCGCGAAGGACCGCCGGGCGCTGTCCGTGGCCTGTGCCAGGGTCTGCGGCATGAGCAATCCGAGCACGAACCTCTCCGCGTCCCCCGCCCCCGCCCTCTCCCCCGCCGTGCCGTCGGCCGGTCTCTGGGACTCCGTCGACGCCTTGCACGCCTGGCTGGACGCCGACCGCGCGGTCGACGGCCGGGAGGGTCTGCTGCTGCGGATCCTGAAACTGTCCGAGGAGGTCGGCGAGGTCGCCGAGGCGGTGATCGGCGCCACCGGCCAGAACCCGCGCAAGGGCGTCACGCACGGATGGGACGACGTCCAGGCGGAGCTGTGCGATGTGGCGCTCACGGCCCTGGTGGCGCTGCGCGGTCTCACCCCCGACGCCCGCGAGGTCTTCACCCGCCACCTGGACCGGCTCACGCGACGCTCCCTCGGAACTCCCCGCCAGGGTCCGTCCGAGGATCGATCTCGCGGCGGGTCGTAGGGAGCCGACGGGGCCGAGGTCCCTACGACCCGCAGAACCGGTGCGGCGGGCGCCGCGTGGGGCTGGCGTGCCGCACCGGTCTCACTCAGCGGATCTAGCAGGCGCCCAGGTCTTCCCAGACGCCCCAGTCACCGGCCGCGCCGGGCTGCTCGTTCGTCGTCCACCACTTGGCGCGGTAGGTGCGGCCGTTGTGGACCACGGTGTCGCCGTTGTTGTAGACGGCACCGGCGTTCCAGGTCGGCGCGGTGCAGGAGCCGGGCTCGTTGCCGCCTCCGCCGCCGTTGCCACCGCCATTGCCGCCACCGTTGCCACCGCCATTACCGCCGCCGGTGATGTTGACGTCGATGCAGGCGTAGAAGGCGTTGGAGGTGTCGGCCACGTTCCAGACGGCCAGGACCTTCTGGCGGCCCGTCAGGTCACCGAAGTCGACGCGGTGGTTGACCTCGGCGGGAGGCTGCGCGCCCCGGTCGTTGAACTCGGCGATCTTCCGGTCACCGATGAAGTACTGCCAGGTCTCGGTGGCGTGGCGTGCCGTGATGCGCCAGTTGAAGGTGTGCGACCCGCCGACCGACGTGACGCGCCAGGGCTTGCTGTCGTCGTCGAGGTCGGAGAACTGGGCGTTGCCGCCGCTGCAGCTGCGCAGGCCCTTGGGGCCCTCGACGCTCTGCGGCTCGTACTTGATCTGACCGCAGTCGACGACGCCCTTGGCGCACTGGTCCTGGCGGCTGCCGGGGTCGGTCACCCATCCGTGGGCACTGGCCGTACCCGCCGGAAGACTGACGGCGAGGAGGGGGGCGACCAGGGCTCCGACAGCCAGGGACGCTCGCCTTTTCATGTCCATGAAATGACTCTTTCTTCGGCGTACATGAGAACCGGCCACGGAGCACGACATCGCCGACCGCACCCGAGGTGCACCGCGCATGTCACGCGCACCTGCGCCGACGAGGGCGCAGCGCGCGGTCGCGCCGCCGTGGCGGACACCACCTTTCGCCCCGGCCCACGAAGGAACCGGGGCGGGGACGAACACCGGTCCAGACCGGCGTTCGTAGGTCTAGACCATAGCGAGGAACCTGGAACCGTCAAGTCCACTTACCCGAAAGGGAGTTGACAGAAAGTGACCGACAGGCCTCGGAGCACCGCCCCAGTCACGGCGGAGACGACATACGGGCAGGTGAGGCCACCGCAGGCCGCCGACCACCACCCGAGCCGTCGACCGTGGCCCCCACCTCGGCGGCATCGCGCCCGCGCGTGAACTTGCTCTCACGGGGCGCCCCTCCCTGAGGTACGGGCCCGGGAACAGACCCGGGAGAGCCATGATGAGAGTTCAGGGATCGCCCACCTGTGGGCCGAACAGGCCGACACTCCATGGCGAGGAGTCCGACATGTCCACCGGATCCGCGGACAGCCCCGCGACGCTCTACGGACCCGTCTCGGTCGTCCTCGGCAGCGCGGCTCTGCTCGCCGCGGTGTTCGCCGGCTTCGTCGGCATCGCGATTCCGCTCCTGTTCGGCAGCCTCGCCGTCACCTTCGCGCTCCTCGGCCTGGGCCGCGGGCTCAACCGGGGCCAGTGCGCCCTCGGCCTGGCCACCGGATCCCTGAGCGTGCTCTACCCGATCTTCCTCGTCGCCGCCCTGAGCACCTGACCGTCGAACCGCCCCGGACATGCCTGTGCCCTGTGACTCCCCTCGGAGCCACAGGGCACAGCGGTAAGGCAGCGACTCAGCCGATCCGGTCGGCGGCGAACCCGACGAACACGGCCCACGCCACCGAACCGACCGCCAGACCCGCACGGTGCGTGTCCTTCGAGTCCCGCACGTGCACGGTGTGCGGGCAGGTGGCCACCTCCACGCACTCACCACCGGCTCCGCCGCTGTGACTGCTCTTGAACCAGTCGAGCTGGACGGTCTCTTCGACACTCATAGTTCCCCCAGCGACTTCTCGATGTAGGCCAAGGACTCACGCGGAGTGAGAGCTTGCGCTCGGAGGATCCCATAACGCGACACGATGCCACGGACCTCCGTTCGCTCCGACACGATTGTGCTCCGTCCCTGCGCCTCCAGATAGGCCACCTGATCATCACCGTCTCGGTGCAGCACGGTGAACGGGCCATCCACTCCGGCGTTGTCCTCTCGGTCCAACGGCATGACCTGGATCTCCACGTTGCGGTAGGCACCGACGAGCAGCAGTTGTTCCATCTGCCCGCGCATGACAGCACGACCGCCCAACGGCCGCCGCAGGACCGACTCGTCGATGACGAAGCTCACGAGCGGAGCACGCTTGCGGGCGAAGATGTCCTGCCGGGCCAGCCGTCCAGCAACGCGCTGCTGGACGGTCTCCTCATCCAGCAGAGGGCGCCACATCTCGAACACAGCCCGCATGTATTCCTCGGTCTGCAGCAGTCCAGGCACCGCGTGGGTTCCGTAGACCCACAGCTCAACCGCCTCCGCCTCCAACCTAGCCGCATCCCGGAAGAACGCTGGATACTGCGCCCGCGCAACCTCCTCCTTCATCGCCTTCAACAGACCGCCCGCATCCAGTAGTTCATCCACCACGTCGATGAACTTCGGAGGAGGAATCCGCCGTCCCTGCTCGTAGGCCGCGATGGTGGACGGCGAGTATCCCGTCCGCGCACCGACCTCCGGTCGTTCCAGCCCCGCCCGCAACCGGCACAACTTCATCTGCCGCCCGAACACCCGCAGGATCCCCGTCCCCGGCTCCCCCTGCTCGGCCGCCGACTCCCCCGGCTCCCGCACCAGTTCGCCCATCGCCGTTCACCTCCGTCGCCTACCGGCCGGTTCGCCCAACTCCCCCGTCTCACCGAGGGACACGGCCCGCCCCGCCCACAAACGCCACCGGAACGCCTACAACGCCCCCAGTCGGCCTCACCCAGCACCACCGTGGAACGCGGAACGCGAGGGAATCGGTGAACGATCACGGTTCACCAGAACGAGTACCGAAGGCCCTGGAGGCCGGCTGCTCGTCGATCCGTTGACCGCCCGGCAGGACGGTGGCCTCGACGTGTGTGATGCCGGGCATGCGCCCACGTCCCGGGGGGGCACACCGTCCCGAAGCCGTGAGCACTTCGGCCACTATTGTCCCGATGCCGCTCATTCGAGCGCTTGAGTGACACATACCCGCCGACTGCTCACGGCTTCCCACAAGGCACCCGCCTCCGCCCCCGCAGTCCCGGGACCATGAGGGCCTCCCACACCGTCCGACGGAACGCCATCCGCATCAGGCCTCACCTGCGCCGATCCGGCCATCAGTTCTGCCTCTGCCGCACCGAGCCCCTCACGACACCCCGGCGGCTCGGGCGGCTCCGGAGCCGCGTCCCACGCCCCGGTCCACAACGCTCCGGCCAACCACCACACCTGCGACGTCGCAGGTGTAGCGGTGCTGTACCTGAGCACCGACCCGGGTGCGGGGGCGCCGAACCTGCTGCTCACCACTCGGCTCCGTTCGGAGCCGGGTGGTTCCTCGTCGCGTGCGGTCAGGACCTGGGACGGTTGCGGCAGAGGCAGAACGGATGTCCGGCCGGGTCGGTGTAGACCTGCCAGCCGTACCCGGACTCGCCGACGAAGCTCTTCTGGAAGGTGGCGCCCAGCTCGATCACCCGGCGGTGCTCGGGCTCGAACTCGTCCACCTCGAAGTCGAGGTGGAACTGCTGCGGATGCTCCTGGCCCGGCCAGCTGGGCCGCTGGTAGTCCTCCACCCGCTGGAACGACAGCTCGACGCCGTCGTTGCGCAGGTTGACCCAGTCCTCGGTGCTGATGTCGGTGTTGATCTCCCAGCTCAGCAGCTCGGCGTAGAACTCGGCCAGCTTCCAGGGGTCGGGGCAGTCGAGGATGACATCGGTGAACGTCAGCATCCGAGCACCATAGATCGCGGCACCGGACGCCCGCGACGCATTAGTCGGCGCAACCCGGGACTTGGCCGGCGACGCTCGGCCAGGCCAACAGGACCTGTTTGCATGGGGGTTCGAATTCCACGCGGCCGAACAGCGGCCTCGGCACACGCCCGTACCCGCGACTACGCAGTGGGTACGGGCGGGAGAATGTCGTGGCGGCGGCCCCGGTCAGCCCGGGGCGATGCGGCTGAGGTGCTCCCAGAACCGGTACAGATCCGTTTGGGCCCGGTCCATCTCCAGGACGTGGTCGAAGGACCGGCTGCCGACGATCAGCCGTCGGGGCGGGTCCGGCAGTGCGGCCAGCTCCATGATGACGGGATCGACGGTGCCCGGCTCCGGGGCGACGGCGTCGCCCCACATCGCCTCCGTCTCGGTGCGCAGGGACTGATACTGCCCTAGGGATTCAATGATCGTGGTGCCGGTGGTGAACAGGCCGGTGTCTTGACTTGCTCTCCCTCCCGAAGGAGGGAGATTCTGGCCTGCTCGCCCGGTGCCGTGCCGCTACGCGGCACGGGCGTCGGGCGGGCTTCCATGGCTTCCTGTTTCTTCGCGCCGTGCCAGAACGGGTTCTGGTCTTACCGGCGCTCCGCAGGCCGATGCCGCCAGTCCGGCGGCCGTCTTCACGTTGATCGCGGCGTTGTGGTCCCGGTCGTGGAGCGTGCCGCAGGCGGTACAGGTCCACTCCCGGACATCAAGGGGTTTGGGTCCGTCCTTGACGCCGCAGGTGGAGCAGGTCTGGGAGGTCGGCTCGAACCGGCCGATCTTCACCAGGGTCCGGCCGTACCGTTGCGCTTTGTATTCCAGCATGTGCACGAACGAGGACCATCCGCTGTCGTGCACCGACTTGGCCAGCCTGGTGCGGGCCAGTCCCGCCACCGACAGGTCCTCCACGGCGATCCCTTGGTTCTCGGCGATCAGCTGGGTGGAGAGCTGGATGGGGGTCCCCCCTGCTCGAGCGAAGCCGAGAGCTTGGGGGAGGAACTCGCGGCGCGCGTCGGTGACCTCGGCGTGGGCGCGGGCGACCTTCAGGCAGGCCTTGGCGCGGTTCTTGCTTCCCTTCTGTTTGCGGGACAGTTCCCGCTGGGTCTTCTTCAGCTTCTTCTCCGCGCGGCGCAGGAAGCGCGGGGAGTCGATCTTTGTGCCGTCGGACAGGACGGCGAAGTGGGTCAGGCCGAGATCGATGCCGATGGTGCGGTCGGTGTCGGGCATCCGGGCCGTGTCGGCGGCGGGGTCGGTGTCGATGACGAAGGAGGCGAAGTACCTTCCGGCCGCGTCCTTGATGACGGTGACGGAGGTGGGGGTGGTGGGCAGCGTGCGGGACCACTTCACCTTCACCGCGCCGATCTTCGGCAGGTTCAGCCGGCCGCCATCGGTGATCTTCCAGCGGGCGTTGGCGGTGAACCGGATCGACTGCCGGACATCCCTGCGGGACTTGAAGCGGGGCGGGCCGATCCTGGGGCCCTTGCGGGTGCCGTTGAGGGAGGCGAAGAAGTTGCGGTACGCGCTCTCGGCGTCCCGCAGGGACTGCTGGAGCACCACCGCGGAGACCTCGCCCAGCCAGGACCGCCCGGCTGTCCGCTTGGCCTCGGTGATCAGCTTCCGGGACAGCTCGGCCGCCTTCGGGAACGGCTGCCCGGCCTTGCGGGCGTCTTCGCGGGCGCGGACCGCGTCGTTGAATACGACGCGGGCGCACCCGAACGCCTTCGCCAACGCGGCGCGCTGACCGGGCTGCGGGTACAGCCTGAAGGCGTACCGAAGCTGCATGCGAGGAGCGTACGAACGATCCACACCGGATGTCGCCGGGAACATCCGTTCCCCGCCTCACCCTCGGTGGCCGCACGGTCCGGCTCCGCCGGAACACCACCGCGACGCTCCGCGCCGCAGCCACACGATTCGCTTCACCCCGGTCTGAAGGCCGGAGCACTGCGAATGAAACCCGGTAGCCGCCCATCTGCACGATGGTGACCTTGATGCCGAACCCCTCGAGCTCCATCGCCACTGCCTCGCTGACCGAGTCCAGCGCGGCCTTGCCCGCGCCGTGGAAGCCGACGGTGGCCGTGCCGCCGCCGCTGCCCATCGAGGTGATCGGGAGGAGCCGTCCCCCGCCTTGGGCGCATGAGGGCCCGACCGGCTCGCCCGGATCAGGGCTCGGTCATCTCACTGCAGGGACAGGCCCTCGGGTGAGGTGAGCCCCTTGGCGGGGTCGGCGCGGAAGGTCGCCGTCCACGCCTCGGGCGAACACGAAGCACCGTTGGGGTGTTGCCCCGTCAGCCGTGCGCGGCGGCTGTCGTCCACGACGACCCGGTCGTCCCGCGCCGCCGTCACCTTCAGCCGCACCGGGACGGTGACGGCGCCGATGTCGTCCGGAAGCCGGACCGACACCCCTGCGATCGGGTGGTCCGCGTCGCCGGACCTCTGCTCCTCGCACCTGTCCTCCACGCACACGCGGACCACCGCCGCGTCCGTGCCGCCGAAGTCGGCGGGCCGCCACACCACGGAGACCTCCGAGTCCATGCCCGCCTGGGTGCAGGAGGCGTCCTGGCCGAAGACCGAGCAGCCGGTCAGGACCGCCGCAGTGGCGAGGGGGAGCAGGGTGCGTCGTATGTCAGGACCTCGCCACGGTGCCGGGGAGGGCGCTGTTGGCCGACCCGATGTCGGTGAAACAGAGGCAGCACTGGTCGGAGAACCCACCACTGTGGTCACTTCCGCCGCCTCCGCCACCGGAGATGATCCCCTTGGCGATGGCGTGTCCCTTGCTGTCGACGGTGTACGTCGGCCCTCCCCAGGCGCCCGACTTGGTGCAGGCGTCCGATTCCTTTGGGGCGCGGGCCGGCCGGCGAGCCGCTGGACGAGGTGGCGTCGGACCGGGCTCCGGGGTGTTGCCGGAGCCCGGTGGGCCGGCCGCCGGGGGCAGGGGTGGTCAGGGCTTCTTGTCCGGTGCCGGGGTGGGTGGCGCGGGGGCCACGGCCTCGTCCGTCTTCTGGGGCGGCACGGCGCCCGTCGCCCGTTTCGCCGCCTGGATCTGTTCGTAGACCCGCGTCCGGAGTTCCGTGAAGCGCGGGTCGGCCCGGGTGTGCAGCTGGTCGCGTTCGGCCGGGAGGTCGATCGTCAGCTGTTCCTGGACCACCGTCGGGGACGAGGACAGGATGACGACCCGCTCGCCCAGGTAGACGGCCTCGTCGATGTCGTGGGTGACGAAGAGGACGGTCACCCCGAGCTCCTGCCACAGCCGCCGGATCAGGTCCTCGAGGTCGGCGCGGGTCTGGGCGTCGACGGCCGCGAACGGCTCGTCCATCAGCAGCACTTCGGGCTCGTGGGCGACGGCG
Source organism: Streptomyces sp. GDS52 (assembly GCF_052246875.1). Taxonomy (NCBI): domain Bacteria; kingdom Bacillati; phylum Actinomycetota; class Actinomycetes; order Kitasatosporales; family Streptomycetaceae; genus Streptomyces; species Streptomyces sp. GDS52. The sequence continues at coordinate 5,274,215 of NZ_CM125966.1, read as the reverse complement.
CGCGCGATGGCGACGCGCTGCTGCATGCCGCCGGAGAGCTGCCAGGGGTACGCGCCCGCGGCGTCGTCGAGACCGACGGCGTGCAGGGCGTGCTCGACCAGCTCACTGCGGCGGGCCTTCGTCAGGTGCTTCTTCTGGCGCAGCGGCAGCTCGACGTTGTCGCGCACCCGCAGCCACGGGAAGAGGCTGCGGCCGTACTCCTGGAACACGACGGCCATGCCGGGCGGCGGGCCGGTGATCCGGTCGCCCTGCAGCAGGACTTCCCCGGAGGTGGGTTCGAGCAGGCCGGCGATGCACTTCAGGAGCGTCGTCTTGCCGCAGCCGGACGGGCCGACGAGACAGACCAGTTCGCCGGCGTCGAGGGAGAAGGTGAGGTCGCGCACCGCCTCGACGTGCCGGCCGTGTCCCTCGTAGACCTTCCGCAGGCCTCTTACGTCGAGCATGTGCTGTCCCTTTCCGGCGTTCACGCCGCTTTCCTTGCTCATGACGCCCTCCTGGACCGGCGCAGGCCGTGGTACCAGGCCAGGGCCCGGCGTTCGACCGTCTGGAAGACCAGGGCGAGCAGCACGCCGAGCAGTCCGAGCAGCAGGATGCCGCTCCACATGCCCGGGATGGCGAAGCTGCGCTGGAACTGGACGACGGCGAAGCCGAGTCCGTTGCTGGCGGCGAACATCTCGCTGATGACCATCAGGATGACGCCGATCGACAGTGCCTGCCGCAGGCCCGCGAAGATCTGCGGGCTGGCGGAGCGCAGAACCAGGTGGCCGAGGCGTGCGCGGCCCTCGATGCCGTAGGAGCGGGCGGTGTCGGACAGCACGCTGTCGATGGCCCGTACGCCCTCGACGGTGTTGAGCAGCACCGGCCAGACGCATCCGGAGACGATGACGACGATCTTCATGGTGTCGCCGATCCCGGCGAAGAGCATGATGACGGGCACCAGGACGGGCGGCGGCACGGCGCGCAGGAACTCCAGCACCGGTTCGGTGGTGGCCCGTACGCGCGGGAAGGAGCCGATGACGATGCCGAGTGCCACGCCGAGGACGGCCGCGCCGGTGTAGCCGAGGAGCAGCCGGGTGACGCTGGGCACCACGTCGGCGGCGATGCGCTCGGCGGTCCACACCTCGCGCCCGGTCTCCAGGATGGTGCTCAGCGGCGGCCAGTAGACGTCGGTGCTGCCGGCGGAGGCGAACCACCAGACGGTCGCGAGGAGGACGGGCAGGCCGGCGGCGAGCAGCAGCCGCAGGGCCGCGGTGCGCAGGGTCAGGCGTTTCATGGGGTCACCTCGCCCCGGACGGACTGGTGCCAGGCCAGCGAGCGGCGCTCGACGGCACGTGCGCCCAGGTTGATCAGGACGCCGATCAGTCCGGTGACGGCGACCAGCGCGTACATGTCGGGGACGGCGTGGGAGGTCTGCGCGACGGCGATGCGGGAGCCCAGACCGGGTGTGCCGACGATGAGTTCGGCGGTGATCGCGAGCACGAGGGCGACGGCCGCGGCGAGCCGGACGCCGGTCATGACGTACGGCAGGGCGGTCGGCCACAGCACGTGGCGGATGCGGGCCCAGGTGCCCAGACCGTAGGAGCGGGCGGTCTCCTCCGCGACGGGGTCCAGGTCCTGGACCCCGTAGAGGACCTGGACGAGGACCTGCCAGAAGGCGGCGTAGACGACCAGCAGCAGGGTGGAGCGCAGATCGGTGCCGAAGAGCAGGACGGCGAGGGGGATCAGCGCCACCGAGGGGATCGGCCGCAGGAATTCGACGGTGCTGGCCGTCGCCTCGCGCAGATACGGCACCACGGTGATCAGCACGCCGGCGGCGATGCCCGCGACGGTGGCGATGAGCAGTCCGAGCGCCCAGCCGGTGAGGGTGTCGCCGAGCGCCGTCCAGAAGGCGACGTCGGAGACCTCCCTGGCCAGGGCGGCGGCGATCGTGCTGGTGGGCGGCAGGTAGTCGGGGGACACCAGGCCGAGCCGGGGCAGCGCCTCGACCAGCGCGAGGAAGCCGCCGAGGCCGGCGAGGCCCAGCAGGGCGTTGCCCGGTCCCGGGCGGCGGGCGCCGCCCGGGGTGCCGGTCTTCACGGCTGTCCGTGTCACGGCTTCCTGTGTCATGGCTTCCTGTGTCACGGCAGCAGCTTGTCCAGGTCGGGGGCCTTCTCGAACAGGCCGTCCTTCTGGCCGAGTTCGCCCAGCCGCTCGATGGAGGCGCGGTTCGGCTCCTCGGGCCAGCTGGGGAGCGTCATGGCGTCCAGCGTCTTCTGGGGGATCTTGGTGTAGGTGGAGAGGATCTCGCGGACCTCGTCGGGGTGGTTGTTGGCGTAGGCGAGGGATTCGCGGGTGGCGTCGGCGAACTTCTTCACCAGCTCCGGGTCCTGCTGGGCCAGCTTGTCGGAAGTGAAGTAGAGGGCGATGGTGAGGTCGGGCGAGACGTCGACGAAGTTGGAGGCGACGACCCGGCCGCCCTGGCCCTTGACGACGGCGAGGGAGGGCTCGACGACCCAGGCGGCGTCGACCTGTCCGGCCTGCAGCGCGGCGGGCATCTGGTCGAAGGCGAGCTCCACGAACTGGACCTTCTCGGGGTCGCCGCCGTCCTTGCGCACGGATTCCCGTACGGAGGTGTCGCCGATGTTCTTCAGCGTGTTGACCGCGACCTTCTTGCCGGCCAGGTCCTTCGCCGACTTGATCGGGCTGTCGCCCTTGACGACGACGCCGCCGACGTCGGCGTTCTCCTTCCCGGTCGAGGTGACGCCGTTGGCGACCGCCCGCACCGGCACGTTCTGGCTCTGGGCGATCAGGAGCGAGGTGGTGTTGCTGAATCCGAACTGGAACTGGCCGCTGGCCACGCCCGGCACGATCGCGGCACCGCCCTGGCCGGACTCCAGCGTGAGGTCGAGACCGTGCTTCTTGTAGAAGCCCTGCTTCTCACCGAGGTAGATCGGGGCCACGTCGACGATGGGGATCACGCCGACCTTCACGGCGGTGGTGCCGTCGGACGACTTGCCGGAGGACCCGGAATCGGACGACCCACACGCGGTCGCGGTGAGCGTGAGCAGAGCGACGGCAGCGACTCCGGCTGACAGACGACGCACAAGGCCTCCCCAAAAGATGCACTTCTCGATGTGTGCGCAGACAGATGTGCGCGGACCGAACGAAAGTTCTTGCCGGGAACCTATGGTCCGCCCCAGGGCGGGTCAACCCCTTGACAAGGGCAACTTTCAACAACCGTCACCCACCCCTGAAATGGGCGATCATCGCCCGGCACAACCCGCCGGAACCGCCGCCCGCCGTCAGTTGACGGCCGCCGGTCGCGGCCATACCGTTCTGCCACCGCACCGATGTTCGGCATACAAACGGGGAGGCCGCCGATGGGTGATCAGGAACGGGAAGCCCATTTCGTACAGTCCCTGGAGCGCGGACTCACCGTCATCCGCGCCTTCGACGGCGAGCGTCGCGAACTGACCCTCAGCGACGTCGCCCGCATCTGCGACCTGACCCGCGCGGCCGCCCGGCGTTTTCTGCTCACCCTCGCCGACCTCGGCTACGTCACCACCGACGGGAGGCTGTTCCGCCTCACCCCGCGCGTCCTGGAACTCGGCTACGCGTATCTCGCCGGCTCCTCACTGCCCGACATCGCCGAGCCCCACCTCGAGAAACTGGTCGCCGAGGTCCGCGAGTCCTCCTCCCTCTGCGTGCTCGACGGCGACGACATCGTCTACGTCAGCCGCGTGCCCACCACCCGCATCATGACCGCCACCATCACCGTCGGCACCCGGTTCCCCGCCCATGTCACCTCGGTCGGGCGGGTGTTGCTCGCCCACCTCCCGGACGAGCAGCTCGACCGGCACCTCGCCCGGTGCGAGCTGCGCCCGCTGACCCCCCGCACCATCGTCTCCCCGCCGCAGCTGCGCGCCGAGCTCCAGCGGGTCCGCAAGCAGGGGTACGCCATCATGGACCAGGAGCTCGAGGTGGGTCTGCGCACCGTGGCCGCCCCGGTCCGCGACGGGGACGGCACCGTCGTCGCCGCCGTCAACATCCCCGTGCACGCGAGCCGCAACTCCGTCGACTCGGTACGCCGCGACCTGCTGCCCGCCCTCCTGGCGACCGTGGCCCGGATCGAGGCCGACCTGCACGTGGTCCGCCGCTGACGCCCGGTCCACCGCTGACGCCCGGACCGCCGGGCACCCTCGCCGGACGTTCCAGGGGCCCGGGAGCCGGATCCGGCTCCCGGGCCCCTGGAACTCGGCAATGCACAGGGCGGTGGGTACGGTACCCACGCATCGGGGAACGCCTTAACCTGACAGGCCCGGACAGTGCAGCGGCACGACACGCTGTCCGGCGTACGCGTGAGGGGGCACGTGGACATGACTGGTGAAGGATCGGGGCGTCCGGACTCGGATGCCCGTGGGGCGGGCGGAGCGCCATGGCGGATGCGGGTCCTCGCCGCCCCGGACACCCCGGAGGACGGGAAGGCACCGAAGGCGCGGCCGGCCGGCGGCGGCATCTCCGGTCCGCCCGACACCGGGACGGTTCCCCGGCAACTTGCCCGGCCCGCACGGGCCGCCGTCGCCGGTGCCGCTGTGCTCCTGACCGACCGGCTGGCCGTGACCTGTGCCCATGTCGTGGAGGCCGCGCTGAGGTGCCGTCGGCTGGACGAGGCCCCGAAGGGCGCGTTCCCGGTGGACCTCCCGGCATTTCCCAGAAGCCGCCTGACCGCCCGGGTGGCCCCGGGCGGCTGGTTCCGCGACCCGCCCGCCGGGGATCTGGCCGTACTGACGCTGGACGGGGCGCTGCCCGCGGGCGCCGCTCCCGCGCCCGTCGGCGGCGGACCGGTCGGTGACGGCGCGAGTGTCCTCGTGTACGGGCATCCCGCCACCGTGCTCGACGGAGTGTGGGCGCGTGCCAGGACGGTGGCAGCCGGCGGGGCGCACCCGGGCTGGCTGCAGCTCGACGGCGACGGCGGCCGAGGGGCGTGCATCGAGCGGGGGTTCAGCGGTGCGGGAGTGTGGGACGAGGACCAGCGGCAGGTGATCGGTGTGGTGGCCTCCGTACTGGACGGGGGCGGGCCCGTCCCTACGCGCGTCGCGTGGATGATCCCGCTGGGGCTGCTCGCGGGGACCCCGTTCGCACCGCCTCCGGCCGGTGCGGCCGGTCCTGGGTCCGTGGACGCCTGGGACCTCGTCGACGCGCTCATGGCGACGGGAGCGGCCGCCGCCGGCGCCCGTGCCCTGCTGTCCGTACTGCCCGTCGGGATCTCCGGCACGGTGCCGCGTGACGACGTGCCGCGGTTGCAGCTGTTCCATCTCGTGCGCCGCTGTGGCGACTTTCCGGACGGGCCGGGTGAGTTGGCGCGTGCGGTGAGGCAGTTGGAAGGCGACACCGTCCCCGCGCGGGACTTCGCCCGCACGGCACGTGCCCTGTGGCCGGACCGGTTGGACGGTGATGCCTGAGATGTCGGAGCACCCCTTGTGGATCACCTCCCCGGGCCACCAGGTCTCCCGTGGCGAACGGGCCACACAACTCGTCGACGCGCTCATGAAGGTGCCGGTGCTGGACACGGTGCGCTCGCGTCGCCTGTGCATCGAGACCGCCCTGGAACGCCTCGGACAGCGCCTGTCCGTCGCGGAGTTCGACGAGAGGAAGCTCCATCTGGTCGAAATGGTGAAGGTGTTCGGCAGCGTGCCCGAAGGCTGGCGGGAACTCACCGGAGCGGTGCGGTTCCTGGCTCACTACGACCTGCCCTCGGAGCAGGCGGCCGCACTGGCCGGCGGTCCGGCCCCGCACCTGGGCGACTCCAGGCAGCGACGTGAACTCGCTTCCCTTCTGGGCGGATTGGACCGGCAGAGCGTTCCGGAGCTGGAGCGGATCTTCGCGTTCGCCGCCGGTGACGGCTTCGGCCCGCTGCCCTCCGGCGTGCGCACGGCCTGGGAGGCGTACGAGTTGCTGGAGAACTGCAATGTGCCGTCGGACGGCGTCTCCCGGTGCGTGCGCTTCGCGCAGGAGGTGGGGTACGTCGTCGGCCCCGAGCTCGGCGACGCCCTGCGCCAGTGGCTCAGCCGGGAGGTACGGTCCTCGACGGGCGAGGGCGTGGAGGCCATGCGGCTGCTCAGCGACGTACGGCGCGGCACGGGCCGTTGGCGGCAGGCGGCGGACGGCACGGCCTATCTCGTGATCCGGCTGCATCCGTGCGAGGAGTCCTCCGAGCATGTGTGGCTCACCTGCTGGACCAGTACGGGTGACTCCTGGCAGCCGCGTCAGCGCGACGACCGGCGGCTGCCGCTGAGCCAGGTCCCGGCCCGGGTGGCCGCCCTGGTCGACCAGGAGGAGGCACGGCTGCGCCATCACCGGGGAGGTGTCGTCCTGGAGTTCATCCTTCCGGTGGACATGGTGAACACACCCGTCGAGGAATGGCCGCGCGCTGCCCCCTTCGGTGCGACGGGAGGGGATTCGGCCTTCGCGGCGCCCTTCGGGATGGAGTACAAGGTCGTCATAAGAAGTCTGGAGCGGATGGATGCCCTGCATCTCCATCGCGTCTGGAACGAGCGCTGGCAGGTGCTCACCAACGGCGGCGGAGCGAACGTACACCGCTGTGAACAGGGAGATGGCTCCGAACAGCACAGGCTGTACGTGAAGTTGAAGCAGGATTCGTCCATCTCCCTGATGACGCTCGGCTCACCGCCCGACGACGAGGCGGGCCGTCGTGAACTGATGCTGGGGCTGCAAGTGGGTCTGCCGGTACTGCTGTGGGCGCACCAGGGGGCGCTCAGCGACCGGGAGTACGCCGCCGTGCACACTCTCTCCGATGCGGGCGGCTGGGATGCGCTACTCGACCATGTGACGCGCTTGCACTTCTCTCCCGGTACACGGGACGATGGGCACGAGGGCGTCATGCGCTCTCGCATAGCTGTGCTGTGGGACGATCCGAGCCGCCTCCCCGAGGTTCCGGAATCGGCGGGCTGAACCCCCCGCGCTTCCGGGCGCACGCGAACTCACCGGTGAGCGTGAGGCGTTGGGTGAGAGTAGCTCGGTTGTACAGACGTGCACCGCTCCGCGCACGACTCAGGTTTGGGGGGACGGTCGATGGCCGACAGGGGTCTGCACGATCCGGCAGCGGCCGACGACGCCGTCGTCGATCCCGATGCCTGGCACCTCTACCGGGGTACGGGCCGGCCGCGCGAGGACACACCGGGCATCGGTCTCCTGCCGTCTCCCCCGCCGTGGCGGCGCTTCACCGGTGGGCCACTGATCGAGGAGCCGCCACCGCAGGACGAGGCGGAGTTCACCCGTCGGCTGGGACCGGTCGACGGCACCGTGCCGCGGGCCGCCTCGGCACGGGAGAGGGACCTGGTCAACGCGGCCCTGTTACTGCGCCGCCCGTTGATCGTCACGGGCCCGCCCGGCATCGGCAAGTCCAGCCTCGCCCATTGCATCAGCCGTGAGCTGGGGCTCTCCCGGGTCCTGCGGTGGAACATCACCAGCCGGAGCACCCTCAAAGAGGGTCTGTACGCCTACGACGCCATCGGCCGGGTGCAGGAGGCCGCCGCCCGCGGAGCCCTGCGCGGCCCCGCCGTGCAGGCGGTGTCCGAGCCGGCCGGGGAGCCGGAGGCGATGGGGCAACCGCCCGCCGAACCCGACTCCGACGCACTGCGCAATGTGGGTGACTACATCCAACTCGGGCCGCTGGGAACCGCGTTACTCCCCCGTTCCGCCCCCCGGGTGCTGCTGATCGACGAGATCGACAAGGCCGACGTGGATCTCGTCGGCGACCTCCTGAGCGTGTTCGAGGAGGGTGAGTACCGGGTCCCCGAGCTGGCCCGGATGCGCTCCCGGACGCCGGACGTCGAGGTGCACACCGACGACCCGGACGGTACGGCGGTCGTCCACCACGGGCTGGTGCGCTGTGCGGCCTTCCCCGTCGTCGTGATCACCAGCAACGGCGAGCGTGTCCTGCCGCCGGCCTTCCTACGGCGCTGTCTGTATCTCGAACTGCCCCCACCGGACGCCGGTCAGCTCGCGGCAGTGCTGTCGGCCCATCTGTCCGACGGCGACGAGACCCGGAGCATCATGATCCGGGACTTCCTGGCCCGGTCCCGCACCGGCGGCACACTCGCCGCGGACCAGTTGCTGAGTTCGGAGTTCCTCCGCACCACTCCGGCCGGCCCCGACCAGAACTCCTGGAACGAGCTGCTGCACGCGCTGTGGCGCCGCCTCGACGGAGCAGGGACTGGAGGATGATCCATTCGCCCTTCCGAGGCGGCGGGGCGCATGACGGTGTCAGGCCGGGTGCCGCTTCGCGTTCCGGGCTGCGCTCCGGTCCGGACGGTACGACACCTCTCTGGGACGAAGCCGGGGACGCCGTCTGGCTGGCGATGCACCGGGAGCGACTGATCCTCCAGGCCGCCGGGGCACCCCCGCCCGGCTCACCGACGGTGGCCGCCGGCGCCTTCGACCGCGCGCCGGCGGGCGAGGTCCGCCCGCCGGAGGCGACCCGTGCACCGGACTCCGACCCCCGGGACACCCTCCGTCCCGACGACCACGGCCCGTCGCCGACACCCGCGCCCGCACCTGCTTCCGCACCCGTCGCCGGGACCGCGGAGCCGTACGGCACCTCCCGCCGGTCCGGGCCCGGACCGGCCGGACAGCCGGCGCAACGGCTGGAGGGTCTGCTGGTGGAGCTGGGCAGGAAGCTGGCCCTGGACGACTCCCGGTCCATCGAGAAGTCGGTGCTGCCCCTCAAACGGCGGGTCGCCTCACTCCACCGGCAGGTGCTGGACGAGGAGCGCACCGCCGAGACCGCGGCCGAGCAGGGGGTCTGGCTGCCGTTGCAGCGCCCCGCCGAGGAACGCTGGCTGACCTTGACGCTGCTGGTCGACTCCGGGGAGTCGATGCGGTTGTGGGCACCGACCGCCGAGCGTCTGCAGGAGACGCTGCACGGTTCCGGCGCGTTCCGCGACGTACGCCTGCTCCACTGGCCCGCCGGCCCGCATTCCGCCGATCCGGCGCCTCCGGGCGACGGACGCCAGGTGCTGCTGGTGCTCACCGATCTGCAGGCCGCTCGTTGGGCCGACGGCAGCGCGAACCGCGCACTCGTCCGCTGGGCCCGCGCCGTACCCACCGCGGTCGTGCACGTCCTGCCCGACCATGTGTGGGCCCGCACCGGCACCCAGGCCCACCGGGTCCGGCTCACCGCGCCGGGTCCGGCAGCTCCCAACGCCACCTGGTCGATCAGGCACGACGACATCTCTCTGGGCCCCGACGACTTCCTGGACGACTTCGCGGACGGTTTCACTCCGGAGCCCGGCACGGCCGGCCGGGGCATCGCCGTACCGGTGGTGACGCTGACGCCCGAAGGGCTGGGCCGGTGGGCGCGGTTCACCGCGGGCGAGGTGACCGGCGCATGGGCCACCCGGGCGCTGTGGGTGTCGCCGACGGCCGCCGTCCCGCGGCCGGCCGCACGCCCGGACCGGCCCCGGAGCCTGGCGCCGCCCGCCGTCCAGGCCCGCGCGCTGCGGGCTCAGCTCTCCCCCACCGCCTACCGCCTCGCCCGGCTGTGCGCGGCGCTGCCGCTGCTGAACCTCGCCGTCCTGCGGATGGTGCAGGCCCGGCTGCTGCCCGAGGCCCGCACCTGGCATGTCGCCGAGCTGCTCCTCTCCGGCACCCTGCGGCGGGTCCCCGGCGACACCGAGGCGCCCGCCCTGGTGCGGTCCGAGCTGGAGCTCGGCACCGAACTGCGCCGGGAACTGCTGTCCGAGGGGACCAAGGGGGAAACGGCGTGGGCGATGACCCTCATGTTCGATTCCCTCGCCTCCGCGGTTCAGGGCCCCTTGGGCCAAACCTTCGGTCAACTCGGGGGAATCGTCCGCGATCCGAGTCGCGCTTCCCGTTTCCCCGTGGAAGCTTTACCACCATGGATTTCCTCTGTATTTCCTGCATTCGCGGCCATGGCCGGCCCCTATGCGACGGCCTTGAACGAGCTCAGCAACCGCCTCGCCGTGGCCGCTGAGCCCTCCTCGCCATCACTCGCCGAGGTGTCGGAGGAAGCGACCTCCGACGGCAACACCCCGTTGGTCATGGCGGCCGATGTACCGGATTCCGAAGAAGAAAGGAACGCTGAAGTGACCGGCTTGCAGTCCGCCGAAGTCGGGCGAAGGAGTGACGGGCTGCAGAAGCCGCCACCCGTCTGGGGGAACGTCCCTCCCCGAAACCGGGCCTTCACCGGCCGTGTCCAGCTTCTCGAGGATCTCCACCGCAGGTTGCAGGAGGGCACCACGGCAGTGCTGCCCGAGGCGCTCCAGGGAATGGGCGGCGTCGGCAAATCCCAACTGGCGGTCGAATACGTTTACCGCCACCTCCACGAGTATCAGGTCGTCTGGTGGATTCCCTCCGAGCAGCCACAGCAGATCCGCCAGTTCCTGGTGATGCTCGCGGGCCGGCTCGGTGTGAGCGTCGGCAGCGGGGAGGCCAACAGCGCCGTTCCCGCGGTGATAGAGGCACTGCGTATCGGCGAGCCCTACAAGAACTGGCTTCTCGTCTTCGACAACGCAGAAAATCCCGAGGCCGTGCGCGAATTCTTTCCGACAAACGGGCCGGGCCGTATTCTTGTCACCTCCCGCAACGCCCAGTGGGCCGCCTCCGCACGTCCGCTGGAGGTCGATGTCTTCACCCGCGAGGAGAGCAGGGCACTGCTGCAGCTGCGTGCCCCCACACTGGACGACGAGACGGCGGACCGGCTCGCCGAAACTCTGGGCGACCTGCCCCTGGGCATCGAACAGGCGGCCGTATGGCTGTCCGAGACCGGTATGCCCGCCGACGAGTACCTCCGTCTGTTCGAGCAACAGGCCAACGAGCTGATGAACAGCGACCCGCCGGCCGACTACCCGCTGACCGTGGCGGCCGCCTGGAACGTGTCGCTGGAGCGGCTGCGGCGCAATCACCCGGCCGCCCTCCAACTCCTCCAGGTGTGCGCGTTCTTCGCTCCGGAGCCGATCTCCCGGCGGCTGCTGACCGGTGTGCGTGACGCCCCCGTGCCGGCGGAGCTGAGTGCGGCGCTCAGCGACCCGATCAAACTGGGCCGGGCCATCCGCGAGATCAACCGCTACGCGCTGGCCCGCATCAACCACAACACCAACACGGTCCAACTGCACCGCCTGGTGCAGCGCGTGCTCATCAACCAGATGTCGGAGCAGCTGAAGCGGCAGATGCGCGAGGGTGCGCACCGGCTGCTCGCCAAGGGCGACCCCGACGAGCCCGAGGCCCCGCACCAGTGGCAGCAGTACGGCGACCTGCTGCCGCACGTACTGCACAGCAGAGCCGTCGAGTCGACCGACCCGTGGGTGCGTCAACTCGTCGTCAACGAAGTGCAGTACATGTTCTCGTGGGGTGACCACCAGGGCTGCGCCGATCTGGCCAAGCTGGCCTACGACACCTGGCGGGCCCAGGACGGTGAGAACGCCGAGCACGTGTTCGCCGCCGCCAAGCCGTACGCCGACGCGCTGCGCATCCTGGGCCGCTACTCGGAGGCGTACGAACTGGACCAGCGGACCCTGGCCGGCATGACCGAGGTACTCGGTCCCGAGCACGAGTCCACCCTCGAGGTCACCAGCATGCTCGCCTGGGATCTGCGCCTGCGCGGCAACTTCTCCCGGGCCCTGGAGCTCGACAAGCACGTCTTCGACACCTGCACCCGGCTGTTCGGCCCGAACGACGTGACCACACTCGTGGCCGCGCACCGGCACGCGCTCAACCTGCGTTTCATCGGCGAGTTGCAGGAGGCCCTCACGCTGGACCGGGACACCTACCGCCGCAGGGTGGAGGAGTTCGGCGAGAACTCCCTGAACACCCTGTCCACCATGGCCGCCGTCGCCCTCGACCTGCAGGAGGGCGGGCACTACCTGGCCGCCCGCGACCAGGCCCACGACGTGGCGGACCGGTACCGGTACAACTACGGCGAGGCCCACCCGCACACCATGGCCGCGCTGCGACTGCTGTCGGTGACCGAGCGGCGGGCCGGCCACCATCCTCGGGCACTGGAGCTGTCCGGCCGTGCCCTCCATCTGTTCCAGACCCGGTACGGCGACAAGTACCCGCTGACCGTCTCCACCCTGGTGGCGCACGCCATCGACGTACGCCAGAGTGGCGATCTCGACCGGGCGCTGCTGCTCGGACAGCAGGGGTACGAGGGTTTCGAGGCGCTGTTCGGCCACGACCATCCGCACACCGTCGCCGGGCGCGTCAACCAGGCGATCTGTCTGCGGCTGTCCGGCCAGGTCGAGGCGGCGCGCGCGATCAACACGCAGGCCCGGGACCGTCTGGTGGAGACGCTCGGCGAGGATCACCCCAACGCGCTCGCCTGCTCCTCGAACCTCGCCGTCGACCTGTACGAACTGGGCGAGGTCCAGGCGTCGGTCGACCTCGCGCGGCGCAGCATGGAGCTGGGGCGGGCCCGCTTCGGCACCGAGCACGACCACCCGGTCGTGCTGGCCGCCTCCCTCAACCTCGCACTGGGCCTGCGCCAACTGGGGCGGCGCGAGGAGGCGGAGGAGCTCTACGCCGACACCCTCGCCCGCTACCGGACGTCCCTCGGCGAGGACCACCCGGCGTGCCGGGCGGCGGAGGAGAGCCGCACCGCCAACTGCGACATCGACCCGTTGCAGATCTGACACCGGATCCGGTGCCGGGGCCGCGCACGGAGGGACGGCCCCGGTACCGGGCCCCCAGGGCCTGTCCGGAGTTGCCCGCCTGCCCCGCGCCGCCCGGCACGCTCCCCCAAGCTCTTCGAGCAGGGGGACCCCCACTCGCCGCACGGCCGCATCATCCGAGTACGTCCAGTACGAGGACGATCCGGCCGCACGCCGAGGCACCGCACCGGACGACGCGGGGCCGCCCTTCGGGCGACGACGGGCAACTCCGGACAGGCCCTGGCGGTGTCACTCACTCAGCCAGGTGCACAGCTTCACCGGATCCACGGAGCAAGCGCCGTCCCCGTGGAGTTCCAGCGCGAGCGCGCGGACCAGTTCCGGCCGGCCGAGCAGACAGGGCGTCGCGGCGGTGGCGTCCGCCGCCGCCAGGGCCAGCGTGAGCCCGGCCCAGGCGGCGTGCGCGCCGGGATCGTCGGCGAGGACGGTTCGATAGCCGCGCAGTGCGTCCGCCGTGTCTCCGGCGACCAGGCTCAGGTCGGCGGCGAGCAGGTCCGCCGGGCGGTCCGCACCGTCGATCCCGCCCGCCGGTTCGCCGTCGGCGAGGAGCACGCGGCGCAGCTCACTGCGCGGCTCGCGCCCACCGGCCGCTCCCGGCCGCCCCAGCTCCACGGGAACGTCGATGCCGCGCGGTGACTGTCCCGCCCGCCATCGTTCCGCCAGCTCGCGCACCGCGCCCGGGTCGGCGCGCAGATGGTGCAGCCGCCAGGTGACCCGCAGGTCGACGCCCTCCGCCCGGGCCGTCGCGAGCGGCCGGGGCGGCACCTGCTCCCGCGCCCACGGGGCGGTCCAGGAGGCGAGCCGGGCCACGAACCGGCGACCCCAGTCGGTCAGGCACGCCTGGGGTTCCGGAGCGCTCAGGGAGCGCAGTGCCTGCGTCACGGCGTCCCGCCAGACCGCGAACTCGAAATGTGCGAGGTCGGCCCGGTGCCCGTGCAGTGCGTGCCGCTCGACTCGCCAGAAGTCGGCGACTCCGGCGAACGCGAACGCACCGTGCACCAGTCCGGAGGTGGGCCGGGGGTCACTGCGCCAGGGGGCGTACAGCAGTGGTTCGTCGGGGTCCTTCGGGTCCGGCCGTCGGAAGAGTCCGACCTGGTGGGCGAGGCTGTTGAGGACGGAGTGCCGGGCCTCGTGCACCAGGGTGGCCGCGAGTTCGGTCGCGTCGTACGGCTCGGAGGCGAGGACACCGCCGACGGCCTCCGAGTACGAGGCACTCGCGGTGCGGAAGCGGGGCATCCGCGGGAGGGGCGTCAGGGTGCGCAGGAAGGAGGACAGCAGTTCGCCGGCGTCCGGATGGCGTGCGGCCAGCACCCGGCCGGCCTCGGCGAGAAGCCGACGCCACCGGTCCTCCTCGGCGGCGGTCAGGGGTTCCCGCGCGGGGTGGGGATCCCGGAAGTCCCGGTAGGGGTCGGAGTCGTCGAGGACGGGGGAGTGCGCCCTGCCTCCCGGACTCCAGACCAGGGGGCGCACGGGATGCCAGCGTTCACCCGGCCGCCCGGGCTCCTCGGACAGCCGCAGTACGCGCGTACCGAGCGTCAGTGTGGCCGTCTCTCCCCCGCCCGGGGTGCTCGTGTCCAGTACGGCGGTGGCGTACTCGACGTGCGGACCGGGGAACTCGGCCCGCCCCAGGGTGGGCAGACACACCGTGCCGTTGCGGGCCGGGACCCGGACGACCGCGCTCACCCCGGCCCGGACGGCCGCGGCGCCCGCCAGCGCGTGCAGATACCCCGCGTCCTGCCACAGTGGCCGCCCCGGCGCGTCGGCCGCTTCCTTCGACCGGAGCCGGTTCAGCAGGCCGACCGCCCACACACCGACCGCGGGATGGGCGAGGAGCTCCGAGACGACCCGGCCATCGGCGGCTTCGGCGCGCAGCAGTAGTCCGACCGCCTCCGTGGCGGGCGGGAGCGGCCCGGGATCACCGGCGGCAACCAGTGCCGCGGTCACCCCGCGCAGCATCAGCATGCGCCGGCTGCGCTCGATCCGGAAGAGACGGGCGGCCGTCTTCCCCGTCACGCGTCCGGCCGCCACGGCGTCGAGGTCGGCCACCGGAATGCGGTGCCGTGGCGTGCCCTTGGCCGGTCTTGATGTCGTCCCGGACATCGAGCGCTCAGTCCTCGGGGCCGTCGCACCGCGCAGTGGAGAACGGGCTGGGATACGGGCCGCCGGCATTCTGTCCTGCCGCTTCCCGGGTGAGCTCCGCGAGCAGTGTCTCCTGTGCCTGGGCTATCGGTTCGCCGGACAGGGCCATTGCTTCCCGAAGACCACAACCGCTGAGATCGACAAGCCCGCTATCGATGTCGGTCGTAGAAGTCCTCACGTCAGGCTTCCCCCTGTCGGCTCCTGCTGGTGATCCGGCGCGCGCGGACGCACCTCTTCCCATAGTGGCGGGCCCGCAGCCGTGCCGAAAGAGCTTGTGGCGGCCACTGCGGCTGGAATCTTTCGATCAGCCCGGCGGTGTGGCGTCCGCGTTCCCGTTGCGTCACCCTGATCGCTACGGTGGTCGGACGGCCGAGGGGGAGGCGAACGGAATGCTGGTGCAATTCGACTTGGGTGACGGGGACTTCGTCGTCGCGGACATCGAACGGGTCGGCGGCGGAGTCGTGGACGCCGCCACCCCCTCCGATCTGGTCGCCCGCGCCACCGGCTCCTTCACCACGGCACTGGAGCAGGTCCGCAGTGCCGCCGCCCTCACCGTCCGCCGCATGCGCGACCTGCCCCAGCGCCCCGACGAGGTCACCGTGGAGTTCGGCATCCGACTGGAGGCGGAGGTCGGCGCGGTACTGGCCCGCACCGGTGCGCAGGGTCATCTCCAGGTGCAGCTGACGTGGCGCAACGAGAACCGGGCCGACGCGGAGCAGGCCGGCGGGGAGGGGGGAGAGGAGACGAGCCGGGCAGGACGCGCCCCTGCTTCCCCTGAGCCGCTCCTGCCGTAGCCGCATGCCGCTCCGCCCGCCTCCCGGTGGACGCGATCGGGCGTCTCGTCCTGGACGCCTCGCGCGGCGGCGGTCAGGCGGGGAAGAGCATGCAGCTGCTGGTGGCGTGGGCGAGCAACCGGTCGGCCGAGTCGACGAGTTCGACCTGGGCGAACGCCGTGCGGCGACCGCTCTTGAGGACCGTGCCGACGGCCCGGACCTTGCCCGTGTCGACGGTGACCGGGCGCAGGAACTTCACGTTCAGGTCGAGCGAGGTGTACCGCGTGCCCTTCGGCAGGATCGACAGCACCGCGCAGCCCGCCGCCGAGTCGAGCAGGGTGGCGTAGATGCCGCCGTGCACGCTGCCGATCGGGTTGTAGTGCTCCTCGCCCGGGACGAGGGCGAACACCACGCGACCCTGTTCGACCTCCTCGAGGGTCATCCCGAGTGCCGCGGCGACCGGCGGGTCGGGAAGGCGGCCGGCCAGCCAGTCGCGCATCACGGCGAGACCGCTGTCCTGCCCCATGGCCGCGTTCAGGATGCCCGGGTCCTCCCAGCCGAACGTGCGTGATCTTTCCACGGAAACACCCTTCCCCGCCTGACTGCTTTTTTCGAAGTTAGATGGCGCGACATCTGGGTGTCAATACCGAAGCCTGCATATCATTCCTGCATGACGTGGCTTGAGACGAGCACCGAGAACTGCACGGTCCAGCGGACTCTCGACCTGGTCGGGGAGAAGTGGTCGCTGCTGCTTGTCAGGGACGCCATGAACGGCGTACGGCGCTTCGACGACTTCCGCCGGCACGTCGGGCTGTCCGAGAGCGTGCTGACCGACCGGCTGCGGAAGCTGGTCGCGGCCGGGATCATGCGCACCGTCCCCTACAGCGAGCCCGGCAGCCGCACCCGCCACGAGTACCGGCTCACCCGTAAGGGCTGGGACCTGTGGCCCGCGATGATGGCCCTCAAGCAGTGGGGCGACCGTTATACGGCGGACCCCGAGGGGCCTCCGCTGGAAGTCGCTCACCGCGAGTGCGGCCGGCCGGTGGAGGCCGTGGTCGTCTGCCCGGCGGGACACGGCGCGCTCACTCCCCCGGAGGCACTCACCCGCCCCGGACCGTCCGCCCACCCCGCGACCGCACCTGCCCGCTGAGGCCTGTCCGGCGGGTCCTGCCGCAGCCCGCTCCCCGCCGAAGTCCTCGCCGCCCACCGGGAACGCGCTGCCTACCGCACCGCCATCGCGTACTCCGCCCACACCGTCTTGCCCGGGGCGCCGGGTCGTGGGCACCAGTCCCAGCGGGCCGCCAGACGGGAGACGAGCAGCAACCCCCGGCCGCCCGACGCCTCTTCGGTCCCCGTCCCGGTGGTCTCCGGGTCGCCGGCGGGGCTTCGGGGAGCCCGTTCGGCGCGGGCGTCGGAGACCTCGACGCGAATGGTGCGGCCGTCGGCCGGGGCGTGCACCCGCAGGTGGAAGTCCCGGCCGGGGACATGCCCGTGCACCACCGCGTTGGCGGTCAACTCCGCGACGATCAGCACGATCTCGTCGTGGGCGCCGGTGCCGTACGGGATGCCCCAGGTGTCCAGCCGGACCGCCGTCAGGCGGCGGGCGAGGCGGGCTCCGCGCGGCGTGGAGGTGAAGCGCATCGCGAAGGTGCGGTCCACGAGCGGGGCCGGGTCCTGCTCCGGTTCCTGGTCCTGATCCTGGTCCTGGTGCGTACCTGCGTCCTGAGCGGTGGTCACCCCGGTCGTGGGGGTGGGGATGAGGGGTGTGGGGGGAGTCGGGCGGACCGTGTCGGTGGGGTCGACGGGTTTTCCAGTCATACCGATCACGGTGCCTTCGGTGGCGTAGCGTGACCAGTGGTGACGCACCGACGTGAACCGTCTGTACGCGCGGTGCCTCCACCGGTACGGGGTGTGCGGCGTGACGGTGCCCCGGGCGGGGCGTGCTCGCAGAGGAGGCGGTGGGCCATGACGGAACGCACGGGCGTGGACGGCACGACGGGGACGAGGGCGGCCCCCGGTGACGGCGCCGGGCCCGCGGCCACGACAGCGGTCGTGAGTCTCGGAGATGAGTGGGAGAACGGCGACGGCAACGGCGGGAGCCCGCGGCGTCCGGAGGACGGAGCGGCGAAGGGCGTGGTCACCGCCTTCGGGCAGACCCTGAAGACGCTCCGGCTGCGGGAGGGCCTGGACCGCCAGGAGTTCGGCAACCGCCTCGGCTACTCGGCCTCCACGGTCGCCTCCTTCGAGCAGGGCCGCAGGATCCCGTCCCCGTCGACCATCGACCGCGCGGACGAGATCCTGAACGCGGACGGGCTGCTGCGCCTGTGGAAGGAGGAGGTGGAGCGGGCCCAGTATCCGGTGTTCTTCCAGGGGATGGCGGTGCTGGAGAAGGAGGCCGTCGAGCTGGTCGCCTACGACACGATGGTGGTCAAGGGCCTGCTCCAGACCGAGGACTACACGCGGGCAGTGCTCAACGTGAGGTGTCCTCCCCTGGACGAGGAGACCATCGAGCAGCGGGTGGTGGCACGGCTGGCCCGCCAGGACATCTTCGACCGCCGTCCCACCCCCTTATTGAGCTTCGTGCTGGACGAGTCGATCCTGCGGCGTCCGTACGGCGGCAGATCCGTGCTGCGCGGACAGCTGGAACACCTGCTGCTGATCGGCCGGAAGCGCAACGTCGAGATCCAGATCATGCCGATCGACCGCGGGGACAACCCGGGGGTCAACGGGCCCTTCACCGTCGTCACGCGCAGGGACGGCAAGAAGTTCGTGTACGCCGAGGCGGAGGGGATCGGTTCGCTGCAGACCGACCCGGAACGAGGGGTTATGGCCGCCGCACGTTATGGGATTATCCGATCCCAGGCTCTCAGTCCGCGAGAGTCAATGGAGTTCATCGAAGGGGTGCTGAGATCGCTATGAACAACGCTGAGTCCTCGACCGTCGCCTCCGGCCTCGCCTGGTTCAAGAGCAGCTACAGCGGAACCGAGGGCGGCGATTGCGTAGAGGTCGCGGCTGCTGCGGCAGTGGTGCACGTCCGGGACTCCAAGACCACCGCCGGGCCCGTCCTCACGGTGACGGGTGACGTGTGGACGGGGTTCGTCGGGTCGGTCCTGTCGGAGCGGAGCGTCTGAAGCACGTACGGCCGTGAGAGCCCTGCCGGCCCCTCCGGGGCGGCAGGGCTCTCCTGTGCGCGGGGTGCCCGGTCGGCTTCCGGCCCCGGCCCGGTCTCACCGCGGGTGGATCGCGGTCTCCGGTACGGCGCCCGCGGGCCCTGCCGGGTCCGCCGGAACCGCCGGAACCGTCGGGGCCTCCCCGGGCCGCGGAAGCGGAAGGGTGGGACCGGCGGCAGCGGGCCCGGCGCCCGGCCGGTGCTCGGACGCGGGCAGCGGGACCGTGGGCACGGTGGGCGCCGTGGGTGTCCGCCCCCGGCCGTCGTCCAGGAGCGTGGGCGTGTGGTCGCCGGGGTCGTCCGTCCCCTCGACCACCCACGCGATGTCCTCCGTGTTCACCAGACCGTAGAAGCCCGGGTCCTCCTCCGCCCAGGGAGCGTCCGGCGCCTCGCCCTCGTCGACCGCCTTCTGCGCCAGCTCCCGTACGACGGGGTCGGCACGCCCCTTGAGCGCCTCGGGGGGCAGCTTCGGCGTCAGGTCGGCGACGACGACCCGTTCCCGGAGCTGCTCCGCCGCCTGTCCGAGGGTCAGGCCGGCGTCGGTGAGCAGGGTGGACAGGTCCTCCCGCACACCGTCGAGATCCGGACGCCGGAGCGGTTCGGCGTCGATCACCCGGCCCAGCAGCGGCAGAAAGGCCGGATCGACGCCTTCCCACGTCGGGGGCACCATCAACGGCATGTAGGGGTACGGTGCCCGCCCCGTCAGCGCGAAGAAGAGGGTGGCGCCGAGGGCGTACACATCGGCGGCTGCCTCGACGTGCTTGCTGTCGCGCAGTTGCTCGACGGGCATGTAGGGGCGCGTGCCCAGGCGGTCGCCGGTCCGGGTGAGCGCCTGGCTGGACTGGCGCTCGGACAGCACCGCCAGGCCGAAGTCCAGCACCACCGGCCCGTCCGGGCCGAGCACCACGTTGCTCGGCTTGAGGTCGCGGTGCAGCAGCTTCGTCCCGTGGATGACGGCCAACGCGTCCACCAGGGCCAGACCGAGCGCCGCGCACGGCCCGACGGGGAGGGGGCCGGACTCCCGCACCAGGGTGTGCAGCGACGGCCCGGCGACGTAGTCCATGGCGAACCACGGCTCACCGGCCTCCGGGTCCGCCGCGCGCAGCGCCGGAACCCGGTCGCCGGCCACCGCGCGGATGGCGTCGATCTCCCGCGCGAACCGCTCGCGGGCGTGCGGCTGGTCCAGCAGGTGCGGCTGGATCGTCTTGACCACGACGAGCCGCGACGGGTCGGCCGCCTCGTCACGGCCGCGATCGTGATCGGGCTCGACCAGCCGGTAGGCCGCGACCATCTCGTCGGAGAGTCCCTCCAGCGGGATCTCGCGCGCCAGATAGGCGACGCCCATGCCACCCGCGCCGAGCCGGGCGAGCAGTTCGAACGGTCCCACCACACGCGGGTCCGTATTGGTGTCCAGCGGCTTCATCGGCGCTCTCGTATCCCCACACTCTCGTCACGGTCCTCCCCGGCCACACCGGCGCACCCAGTCTACGGACTGTGACCGGATGAACGCGGACGGCTCGACCGGGCGGCCGTAAGCTCGAAGCCGCCGTATTCCAGAAGCCGTTGAGAGGCGCTCCGCACCACGGACCGAGCCGGTGACAGAGACCGGCGGATGCTCGGCACGTCTGCGCGCGTCCGCCGCGCGGGTGCCGTCGCGCCTCGCCACCGTCCCGGCATGCGGCATCAGCCGGAAGGAGCCCGATCGGTGGCAGGGGCTGTCCGGGGGTGCGAGGGTGGAAGGCACGTGACGTCCGTCGAGGAGCAGCGCATGATCGTCACCATCGTCGGCGCCGGGAACATGGCCCGCGGCATCGGTACCCGGGCATTGGCGGGCGGGCACTCCGTCCGGCTGCACGACCGCGGGAAAGCCAAGGCGGAGGAGCTGGCCACGGCCCTGAGCCAGGCCACTCCGGGAGCGGACGCCACGGCGGTCGACGCCGAGGCCGCGGCCGATGCCGACATCGTGGTGCTCGCCCTGCCCTATCCGGCCGGACGCGACGTCGCCGTCGCGTGGGCCGGCACCCTGGCGGGGAAGGTCGTCGTGGACATCTCCAACCCGGTGGATTTCAGCACCTTCGACTCACTCGTCGTACCCCCCGGCACCTCCGCCGCCGAACAGATCGCCGCCGCCGTGCCGGAAAGCCGGGTCGTCAAGGCCTTCAACACCACCTTCGCCGGGACGCTCACCGCGGGGGAGGTGGCCGGCCGGCCGCTGGACGTCTTCATCGCCGGAGACGACGAGGCGGCGAAACAGACCGTCGCGGACCTGGTCTCCTCCGCGGGGCTGCGCCCCCTGGACGTGGGACCGCTGCGCCGGGCCCGCGAGTTGGAAGCCTTCCAGTTCCTGCACATGGCGTCCCAGGAACGGCTCGGCCTGAACTGGTCCAGCGCCATCGCGATCCTTCCGTGACAGCCGGCGCACCGGTTTCGTCTCCGCCCGATGCAACGCGTGGTGGCTGTTCTCAGCGGCTCCAGGGCAGAACGCCGTTCGCGCGTCGGCCAGGACAGCGAGGTCGTGATCGCGGAGCGGCCCGCCGGGTCCTTCAGCCGCCGGCTCTTCCTCGGCGAGACCCTGGACACCGAACGCGTCGACGCCTCCTACGAGGCCGGTGTGCCGCGGCTGCGCATCCCGGTCGCCGAGCAGGCCGAGCCCCGCAGGATCGCCATCAGCGGCGGCGATGCGCGCAAACAGACCAGCGGCTGGACCCGCGGTACGAGGCGGGCGGGAACCCGGGCCGGGGACTCCCGCCCGCATCCCCCGCCTGCCGTCGGTCGGCACCCCTCGGAGGACGTCATGCACATGCACTGGGACGCGTTCGTCTCTGCGGTCCAAGAACGCGGCGAATACCCTGCCCAGGAAGAGGCGGAACGATCCTCCCGCGTCGTTCTCGGCCTGCTGGGCGCTCATCTGGTGGGCGAAGTGCGCGCCGAGCTGGCTGCCCGGCTGCCGGAAACGCTGGCGCTGGTTCTGCTCAATCCCCTCCAGGCGCACGAACCGCTTTCGCCGGAGCGATTCGTCCGGGCGACCGCGGCCTGGATCGAGGGCGCCACCGAAAAAACCGCGACGTGGGACGTCAGTGCCGTCCTCAGCGTGGTGGCCGACGTCGCGGGCGAGGAGCTGGTCCGCCGCCTCCTGCTCCAGCTGCCGCCGGGCTACGACCTGCTCTTCGGCCGCCCCCAGCCGACCTGACCACCGCACCACCCACGCGTGGACGTGACCGTGCACGGCTCAGCGACAGGGAGCGATCTCAGGACGCGCAGCTCAACGTGGCTCCGGGCTCGGCTCTCGGTCCGGCCTGGCACCTCACGTGGCTCACCGGAAGCCGGTACCGGCGGCGACCTCGCGCGTCCGGCTGGGCACAGGCGCTGCTCCGAGTACCGGTCCACCGGGTGGACCGACTGCTGCGAGCCTCGCACCTTGCCCGCGGGTGCGCTGTCCGGGGCCGGCCAGGAAGCGGCATTTCACACATGCGGCCAGGAGCGGTACGTGCGCAGCCCGACGACGGTATCTAGGGTGGGGGGTGCGGGAGTGCAGGTCTGTGACACCACCTGGAACGAGTGACGAAGCAGGAAGACGCGCGACGCAGTGCCCGGCCCGCTGCAGGCCGGCCGCGACGAACGGCGACCGGCGCGGACCGCGCGCACGCCGTCGGGCGTCGGGGACGGACCAAGGGCGGTTCTGAACCATGAGGGATGTACATCGACTCGAGCCCATCCCGGCGAACCTGGGCAGCGGCACCGTGCTCGCGGCGTGGGAACGGTTCGTGCGGGGCGAGGATCAGGTCCCGGGCGTCCGGCCCCTGGTGGCGATCTCCTGGCATCGCTGCCGAGAGCGATACCGTGTCGATCCTCACCTCACAGAGGCTCCGGTGGCCGTCGCGGCGCTCGACCGTACGCCCGAGCACGATGTCGTCCTCGCCGAGCTGGGCTTTCGTGCCGCCTCCGTGGCACATGAAGTGGGCAACCTCGGTGGCGTGGTCACCGTCGCCGATGCCACTGGCCGGATCCTGGCCGAGTGGGGTGACCAGGCCACGCTCGCCAGAGCCGGCGAGTCCCATCTCGCGCCCTGGTTCTGCTGGTCCGAGTGTGCGGTCGGCACGAACGGCATGGGCACGGCGCTCGAGGCGCACGGCCCGGTACCGATCAGGGGCGCGGAGCACTGGTGCCAGGCGTTCCACGACTGGGTCTGCGCGGGCATCGCGGTGCGTGACGTGGTGACCAGGGAACCGATCGCGGTCCTGAGCATCTGCTGCTGGCGCAGCCGGCTTCCCGCGTCCGCGGAAAGCTGGCTGGCGAACGCGGTCACCATGACCCGGTACCCGTTGAAGAGGCGCGCCCGGGACAACGGCGCCGAGTTGGTCGCGGCCTACACCCGGGCCAGGGCACGCTCCGGTGCGGCGCTCGCCGCAGTGGACACCGCGGGCCAGGTGGTGATAGCCGACGACATGGCGAGCATGCTCCTGGGCGTCCCGGCATCGACCCCGGCGGTCGATCCCACGCTGAGATGGAACGCCGGTCTGCCGGAATTGATCGCAGCCGCCCGGTATGCCACCAGGCAGGCAGCCCACGATCCTGACTGGGTCGGCTCGACGCAGATTCTCGCCCACCCCGCCGACGAGCCGACACCGATCAGCATCCGACCCGTCTTCTCGTCCGGACACCTGATCGGGAACCTGGTCTCGTTCGGTGCCTCCGACGGGGCACAGTTCCCCCAAACGGAGGGGTCCGCGCACCCTCGGATGCAGCCGCGCCGACTGGTCGCGACGCGCGACAACCGGATGGTGCTGCTGCGGCTGCCGGAAGTCTCCTTCGCCCAATCGCAGGGAAACGACGTGTGGCTCTCCACCGATCAGGGGCGGTTGCGAGCCGCTTCTCCGAGCCTGGACAAGCTCGACGGTGAGCTGGCGGATGTGGGCTTCCTGCGGGTGCACCGCCGGTACGTGGTCAACCTCAGCCGCATCCGGGAGATCGAGCGCGGACCCAAGGGAGAGCTGTCTCTGGTCATGGACGGCCGGACGAACGAGATGGTGCCGGTCTCCCGGCGAAACGCGCCGTCCGTGCGGCGCGCGCTGGACCTCTGAGTTTCCCGGCACACCCTCTGTCCCGGAAGGAGAATCCCGTGTCTGACAGCCCGGACGCCGTCGGCGGCGAGAGGAACGTGGGGAGCGCGGGCGGCCTCGGTCTCCCTGCCCCGGCCGGGCACCCCGGTCGCCCGATCGGGGGCGCGAGCAACCGCGACTGGTGGCCGAACCAGCTCGACCTGAGGATCCTCCGGAAACACCCCGCCGTGGCCGACCCCATGGGCGAGGACTTCGACTACGCCGCGGAGTTCCGGACGCTCGACCTCGACGCCCTGGCGCGGGACGTCGACGAGGTGCTGACGACCTCGCAGGAGTGGTGGCCGGCCGACTTCGGCCACTACGGGCCGCTCGTGATCCGGATGGTGTGGCATTCCGCCGGGACGTACCGCATCGACGACGGCCGCGGTGGCGCGGGCGCCGGCATGCAGCGTTTCGCGCCGCTGAACAGCTGGCCGGACAATCGCAACCTCGAGAAGGCACGCCGGCTGCTCTGGCCGGTGAAGAAGAAGTACGGCCGCAAGGTTTCCTGGGCCGACCTGATGATCTTCGCGGGCAACCGCGCCCTGGAGACGATGGGCTTCACGACCTTCGGCTTCGCCGGCGGCCGGGCGGACGTCTGGGAACCCGACGAGGACGTCTACTGGGGTCCCGAGCACGCCTGGCTCGGCGACGAACGCCACGGCGGCGTCCGGAAGCTGGAGAACCCTCTGGCCGCCGCCCAGATGGGCCTCATCTACGTCAACCCGGAGGGACCGAAAACCGTTCCGGACCCGCTCACCGCGGCCCGGGACATCCGCGAGACGTTCCGGCGCATGGGGATGAACGACGAGGAGACCGTCGCGCTGATCGCGGGCGGCCACACGTTCGGCAAGACCCACGGCGCGGCCGACCCGGACACCCACCTCGGCCCCGAACCCGAGGGCGCCCCCCTCGAGGAGCAGGGCCTGGGCTGGAAGAGCGACTACGGCACCGGGAAGGGCGCGGACACCATCTCCAGCGGGCTCGAGGGTACGTGGACACCCACCCCGACGACATGGGACAACAGCTTCTTCGAGACCCTGTTCGGCTACGAGTGGGACCTGGAACTGAGCCCCGCCGGTCTGTGGCAGTGGATCCCGAGGGACGGCGGCGGGGCCGGCACCGTGCCGGACGCCCACGACCCGTCGACGACACACGTCCCGACGATTCTGACGACGGACCTCGCGCTGCGGTCGGACCCGGTCTACGAACCGATCGCGCGGCGCTTCCTGGAGAACCCGGACCAGCTCGCGGAGGCGTTCGCCCGGGTCTGGTTCAAGCTGACGCACCTCGACATGGGCCCGATCCAGCGCTACCTCGGACCGCTGGTCCCCCGGGAGGCGCTGCGCTGGCAGGACCCGGTCCCCGCCGTGGACCACGAGCTCGTCGGGGCGGCGGACATCGCCGCGCTCAAGAGCCGGATCCTCGCCTCCGGACTGTCGGTCTCCCAGCTCGTCTCGACCGCGTGGGCGTCGGCCTCGACGTTCCGCGTCAGCGACAAGCGGGGCGGGGCGAACGGCGCGCGCATCCGCCTCGAGCCGCAGCGGGGCTGGGAGGTCAACGCCCCCGACACGCTGGCACAGGTGCTGCGCACCCTGGAGGGGGTCCAGGAGTCCTTCAACGACTCCCAGGCCTCCCGGGCCGGGGACAAGAAGATCTCGCTGGCCGACCTCATCGTGCTCGGCGGAGCCGCCGCCGTCGAGCAGGCCGCCAGGACCGCCGGCCACGACGTCCGGGTCCCCTTCACCCCGGGACGCACGGACGCCACGCAGGAGTGGACCGATGCGGAGTCCTTCGCCCCGCTCGAGCCGACCGCGGACGGGTTCCGCAACTACCGCGGCAAGGGCGGCCGGCTGCCGTCGGAGCACCTGCTGGTCGACCGCGCGAACCTGCTGAACCTGAGCGCGCCCGAGATGACCGTCCTCGTGGGTGGCCTGCGAGTACTGGGCGCCAACCACCGGCAGTCGCCGCTGGGCGTCTTCACCTCGGCGCCCGGGTCGCTCACCAACGACTTCTTCGTGAATCTGCTCGACACGGGCACGGAATGGAAGCCGACCTCCGCGGCCGCGGAGACCTTCGAGGGGCGCGACCGCGCCACCGGCGAGGCCAGGTGGACCGGCAGCCGCGTCGACCTCGTCTTCGGCTCGAACTCCGAACTGCGTGCCGTCGCGGAGGTCTACGCGAGCGACGACGCACGGGAGAAGTT
Organism: Streptomyces sp. GDS52; assembly: GCF_052246875.1. Taxonomy (NCBI): domain Bacteria; kingdom Bacillati; phylum Actinomycetota; class Actinomycetes; order Kitasatosporales; family Streptomycetaceae; genus Streptomyces; species Streptomyces sp. GDS52. The sequence continues at coordinate 5,248,143 of NZ_CM125966.1, read as the reverse complement.
CGTGCGGGACTTCGTCGCCGCGTGGAACAAGGTCATGAACCTCGACCGGTACGACCTCGCCTGACCCTCCCTCGGGGCCCGGACACCGGGAGAGGCGTCGTGACCGGTCAGCCGGTGGTGATCGGCGACGATCGACCGGAGCTGCCACCGGCCCCGACGCGGTGCGGCCCGGCTCCTCCCAACGGTGGCACATCCGGTACGAACGGTAGCTGTTCGCGGACGAACGGCGTGAGCCGGACCGAAACGGCGCTCACCCTTGTCGGTGTGATTCGCCCGGCGTAACGTACTTATGGAATAAGGATTCCACACCCTTTCCGGCGTGATTCATCCGGGGTGGCACACCCCTTGACCGCCGATTACAGCCGGGAATGGGGCGACGCAGAAAAGAAATTCCGAAATCAATTCGGAGAGCTTTTTTCCGGATGGAGGTGTACGACCGGCCGCGGCGTGCCGCCGTCAGCGCGGCCTATGCGAAGTGGACCTGGAGATTCGGGACGAGGAGAGTGAAGCCCCGATGACGACCGCGCAGGAGCGAGCCGACCTGCTGGACAAGATCGGGTTGGCCGCACAGAACAAAGCAGCGCTGGGTCAAGTGCTGGCAACCGGAAACATCGGGCAGGCCACTGAGGGATCGGACGGCCGCATGCAGGCCACCGTTCGCATCAACCCGGATGAACTGATCTGGGATCCCTCCATTCTGGTCATGCCCCATGGAGGCGATATCGAACTCGAGCTCGTCAATGACGACCTGAACACGCACTGCGCGCTCCTGCCGAGCAATGGCGACCGGAAGTTCATCTGGTTGGTGAACCATTCGCGAGGACGGGCCACCCTCAACCTCGACGGGCCGGGCTACTACTGGTTCAGCTCGCCCACGGGCAATGACGAGGGCCGGGGGCTGACCGGGGCCATCGTCGTCCTGGGGGACGCTCCGCCGGAGGCTCGCCTCGACCGTCCCGAACAGCCGCGGCCGTAGGAAGGAGGAGGCAATGACTGTCGCATACGTGGACGCGGGTGAGGCCGTCGACCAGGGAACCCTGAACTACAAGACCCCGGGGGCGGACGTCGCGCCGCCGGTGGTGGCCGACGTCACCTACGAGCGCATCCTCAATGCCCGCGAGGAACCCCAGAACTGGCTCACCTACTACGGCGCCTACGACGGGCAGCGGTACAGCCCGCTGGACCAGATCAACACGGAGAACGTCAAGCGCCTCGCCCCGGCATGGGTCTTCCAGGCCGGCACGACCGGCCTGATCGCGGGCGCGTCGACCTACTCGTTCGAGGCCGCCCCGGTCGTCGTCGACGGGATCATGTTCGTCTCCGGCTGGGACGGCTGGCTCTGGGCCGTTGACGCGAAGACGGGTGTGGAGATCTGGCGGTACAAGCACGCGGTCCCCTTCGACGTCTCCCTGTGCTGCGGGAACGTGAACCGTGGGGTCGCCGTGGCCCAGGGGAAGGTCTTCTTCGTCACGGCGAATGCTCGTGTGCTCGCGCTCGACGCCACCACCGGCAAGCGGGTCTGGGAAAAGACCTACGGAGACGTCCGGGCCGCGGAGAGCGCCACGGTCGCCCCGCTGGTCGTGAAGAACATGGTCATCGTCGGGAGTTCCGGCGGCGAGTTCGGCGTACGCGGCCACCTCGACGCGTTCGACCTCGAGACCGGCGAGCACCAGTGGCGCTGCTACACGGTGCCGAAGCCCGGGGAGCCCGGCTCGGAGACCTGGCCCGCCGACGGCGAGGCCTGGGCACGGGGCGGGGCGAACTGCTGGGTCACCGGCACCTTCGACCCGGAGACGAACCTGCTGTACGTCGGCACCGGCAACCCGGCGCCCGACTTCGACGGAGCCGTCCGCGAGGGCGACAACCTCTTCACCGACAGTGTCATCGCCGTCGACGTGGACAGCGGTCAGATCCGCTGGCACTACCAGTGCACCCCGCACGACGTGTGGGACTACGACAGCATCGCCGAGTGCATCCTGTTCGAGCAGGACGGGCGCAAACTGCTCGGGCACTTCGACAAGAACGGCTACTTCTTCGTCCTTGACCGCACGAACGGCGAGAGGGTCCGGATCACCCCCTTCGTGGACCGCATCACCTGGGGGGCGATCACGAGGGAGGGCCAGGTGACGGCCAAGGTGTACCCGGACAAGGAGGGAGATCCGGTCCACTTCTACCCGGGTCCGGCCGGCGCCAAGGAATGGACCCACGCGGCCTACAGCCCGAAGACCGGGCTCTTCTACGTCCCGGTCCAGGACACCGGCGCCACGGCCACCCGGCGGCGCCGGGAGTTCAAGGAGAGCATTCCGTACTGGGGCGCGGGCGTTCAGGTGGACATCGAGGACATGGCAGGGTCCGTCAGCGCGTTCGACGCAGAGGGCGAGGAGAAGTGGCGCTGGCGCAACGACCTCCCGATGTGCGCCTCGGTGCTGGCCACCGGCGGTGACCTGGTGTTCGCCGGTGAACCCTCCGGGGAGTTCAACGCGCTCGACGCCCGCACCGGGGAGCTGCTGTGGCAGTTCCAGTGCGGGAGCGGTCACCACAGCAACCCGACCACCTACATGGTCGACGGCAGGCAGTACGTCGTCGTGCCGGTCGGTTGGGGCGGATGGGCCGAGGGGTTCCTCCCCGGCATGCTCGGCGCGGGGCACGGAAGCGCCCTGATCGCCTTCGCCCTTCCGGAATCGTCGTAGTGCGTGACCGGAGCCTGCCGCAATTCGGGCAGTGAGGAGGTGAATCCATGGAGTCCCAGCTCGCTGTGTGGGAAACCCCCGAGTTCGACGAGATCGGAGTCGCGGCCGAGGTGACCATGTACGTCGCTCGGTTGGAGGACGAGTGACACGGGGCGGCGCCGGACCCGGTCCGGCGCCGCCCGAGGACTCGGGACGGCAACGGACGGCCGGGCCGACGACGGACCCGGATCTTCTATGGACGGAGTGCCGGCGTGTTGCTGAGGGTGTTGGGCTCGGCGGCGGGGGGTGGCTCCCCGCAGTGGAACTGCGGCTGTCCGGTGTGCGCCGCGGTCCGCTCCGGGGTCGGCCTCGCGCGCACCCAGTCCTCGGTCGCGGTCAGCACCGACCACCGCCGGTGGTTCCTCATCAACGCCTCGCCCGACGTCCGCACCCAGATCAACGCCTTCTCCGGCCTGCACCCGCACGACGACCGGACGACGCCGCTGGAGGCGGTGCTGCTCACCGACGCCGAGCTGGACCACACGCTGGGCCTGCTTCTGCTGCGCGAGGCCCGCGCCCTGCGGCTGTACGCCACACCGGCGGTGCGCGAGACCCTGTGTGTCGGCTCGGGGATTCTGCGCACGCTCGAGCGCTACTGTCCGGTCGAGTGGCGGGCGGTGAGCCCCGGTGCCGACCTCGCCCTGGCGGACGGGCTGTCCTGCCGGGCGTTCGACGTGCCCACCACCAAGCGCGATCGGTTCGGAGCCGGGGTGGACCACGGCCGCGTCGTGGGCTACCGGCTGACCGACGAGCGCAGCGGGGGGACCCTGGTGTACCTGCCAGGGGTGCAATCGCTGACGCCGGCGCTGCGCGTGGAGATCAAGGGCTGCGCATGCCTGCTGATCGACGGGACGTGCTGGAGCGACGACGAGCTCGTACGGCTCGGCCTGGCCGGCAAAACGTCCCGGGAGATGGGTCACCTGCCCATCGACGGCCCGGACGGCAGCCTGGCGCAGCTCCCGTCGCTGGGCGTGGGGCGGACAATCTTCGTACACATGAACAACACCAATCCGGTCCTCCTGGAGGACGCGCCCGAGCGGCGTACCGTGGAGGACAGCGGCATGGAAGTGGCCATGGACGGCCTCGAGGTCCAGGTGTAGAGCCGTGACGACGACAACCACGACAACCACGGGAACCGGTGCCGACGCCTTCGTCGAGGTGTTGCGGGCCCACTCGCGGCGGTACCACGACCAGCACCCGTTCCACGTCCGGATGAACGCCGGACGGCTGAGCCGCCGGCAGATCCGGGGCTGGGTGGCCAACCGCTTCTACTACCAGGAGAACATCCCCCGCAAGGACGCCGCGATCCTCTCCAACTGCCCCGACCTCGAGGTCCGCCGCCGCTGGATCCGACGGATCGTCGAGCACGACGGCACCGCCGCCGGCGAGGGCGGCATCGAGGCGTGGCTGCGCCTCGGTGAGGCCGCCGGGCTGACCCGCGAGGAGGTCCAAGGCCACCGGCACCTGGTGCCCGGGGTGCGGTTCGCCGTCGACGCCTACGTGAACTTCACCCGGACCCGCCCGTGGGTGGAGGCGGTGGCGTCCTCGCTCACCGAACTGTTCGCACCCGACCTGATGGCGGCGCGGCTGGCCGCGTTCGAGCGGTGGTACCCGTGGATCGACCCCGAGGGCCTCGCCTACTTCCGCGCCCGCCTGGAGCAGGCCCCCCGCGACTGCGAGCACGCCCTCGAGGTGGTCACCGCGCACTGCCTCTCCGCCGAGTCCCGGGCGCGCGCCGTCGACGCGCTGTCGTTCAAGTGCGACGTCCTGTGGAGCCTGATGGACGCCATCGACCAGGCCTACCCGGAGTGACCGCCATGGACCCGACCCGGACCGGAACGACCCGGACCGGAACAACCCGGACCGGAACAACCCGGACCGGAACCGGCACCCGACCCGGCGTCGGGGTGTCCGGCTCGGACCGGCCCCGGTTGGCACACCACGTCCGACTGACCTTCTGCCGGACCAGGCAGCGTCAGACCCTGCAGCTCCCCGAGACGGTGGTGGTTCTGAACGGCAGCGGCGCGGACATCCTCGAGCTGTGCGACGGGCGGCACACCGTGGCCGAGATCGTGGCCGAGCTGGGCGCGCGCTACCGGACCGTCCCCGACGACGAGGTGCGGCGGTTCCTGACCCGGCTCATCGCCCGGCGCTACCTGGAGATCGCCGATGGATAGCCCGTTGGATAGCCCGTTCGGATTGCTCGCCGAGCTCACCTACCGCTGCCCGCTGGCCTGCCCGTACTGCTCCAACCCGCTGAACCTGGCCGGCTACCAGGACGAGCTGGCCACCGACGAGTGGCGGCGGGTGCTGGCCGAGGCCGGCGACCTGGGGGTTCTGCAGTGCCACCTGTCCGGCGGGGAACCGCTGCTGCGGCGCGACCTGGTGGAGATCGTGGCGGACGCCCACGGCCTGGGCCTCTACACCAACCTCATCACCAGCGCCCTCGGGCTCTCGCGTCCGAGGGCCGAGCAGCTGCGGACCGCCGGCCTGGACCACGTGCAGATCAGCATCCAGTCCGACGATCCGGCCGTGTCCGACCGGATCGCCGGGACCCCGTCCTTCCACCGCAAGATCGAGGCGATGGGCGTGGTCAAGGAGCTGGGCTGGCCGCTCACCGTGAACGTGGTGCTGCACCGGCTCAACATCGACCGCGTCGCCGAGGTGCTCGAGCTGGCCGAGGAGGTGGGCGCCGACCGGGTGGAGCTGGCCAACACCCAGTACTACGGCTGGGCCTGGCGGAACCGTGACGCGCTGCTGCCGAGCCGGGCCCAGCTCGAGGCGGCCGAGGTCGTCGTGCGGGCCGCCCGCGAGCGGTTGCGGGACCGCATGGACATCATCTACGTCATTCCCGACTACTACAGCCGCTACCCGAAGCCCTGCATGGGCGGATGGGCCTCCCGGCAGCTGACCGTGACGCCGAACGGCGACGTACTGCCCTGCCCGGCCGCCCACTCCCTGCCGTTGCCGCGGGCCAGCGTGCGGGAGGACTCGCTGGAGCGGATCTGGGCCGAGTCCCCGGTGATGAACGCGTTCCGGGGGACGGACTGGATGCCGGAGCCCTGCCGGAGCTGCCCCCGGCGGGAGCTGGACTTCGGCGGGTGCCGCTGCCAGGCGTTCCTGCTCACCGGCGACGCGGCCCGCACCGACCCGGTCTGCCACCTGTCGCCCGACCACGCCCTGGTCGCCCGGGCGGTCGAGGCCGCCAACGCCGACTCGCGGGCCGACGGTCCTCCGCTGGTCCCCCGCGTACACCGGGCTAACCGCCGAACACCAACGGCAGCGCCACAGCGGCGATGATCAGGGTGATCCCGCTCAGCAGGTCCGAGCGGATCCGGATGAGGCGCGCCGCGGCCCGCCCGAGCCGCAGCCCGACCAGCGACATCACCGCCGTCATGGCGCCGAAGACAGTGGCCGAGAACCACGGCGAGAGCCCGAGGAGCCCCAGGCTCGCCCCGGCGAACAGGTTGTCCAGGCTCAGCGTCAACGGGATACCGAACAGCGCCCACGGTTGGTCCAGCTCGTCCGGCTCAGGGTTCCGAAGGGCCGAGATGACGAGGTACAGACCGTACCCGCCGAGCGCGGCCGCGCCCACCAGGTCGGCGACGCCCCCGACGAACTCCCCGATCCGGCGACCGACCAACAGTCCGACCAGGGGCATGATCGCGTCCCACAGCCCGAAGGTCAGCGCGACCTGCACCGCGCGTTTCAGACCGAAGGGGACGGTACCGAGCGCGATCGATACCCGGAAATTGTCGAGACTGAGTACGAAACCCAGGACCAGTATTTCCCCGATCATGGCGAAGTCACTGCCCGATGACGCCCGACGCCGCCAGGAACGACTTTGCCTCGGCTAGCATTCGCCATGTGAGAAATGATATCTCAGGCGGTCCGCGAAATAAACCCGGCAAACCGATTTCCGACAGTTTCTCGGCACTGCGCACCCGACGGTGGTTTGCAGGCTTGCCGGGGCACCTGACGGGTGCATTCGCGGCGGCCCCTCCGCTGCAGCGCACGGGGCTCGTCACCTCATGATGGCCTGTTCCCGAAAACACTCCCGCCTCGACGGAAATCCGCCGGAGCCAGGAGCCGTCTCCGGACGAGCCGGCGGTCCGGACAATGGAATCGAGGGACCAGTGCCACTTACTTGAGCCGAGGCGATCCTCCAGGCGGGAGCTTGCGATTAATCAGCCGAGGCACTGGTGCCGATAAAGGCCCATCCGGCGTACGAATCAACGGACGGCCGGTAATCGGATCGAACCTGTACTGCAACAGAAGGGGAGGAACCTGTTCCAGGAAATCCTTCGCCTTGAGCTCTTCGACACTTACCGAGTACGCCGTCCGCACCGCCTCTTCGATGGTCGGCATCGGAATCACCTCAAGGCCAGCGGGGACGCCGCCCTCGACGAACTCGACGAACAGACTGTCGCCGCACCCCCTCGCCGCCCATGGACCGGTCGGCGGTCCGCGGCGCGCACCTGAAGGGACTTCGGGGCGTGGCTACGCCTCACCGTCGACGTCGGCCGCGGCCGTCTCCGTCGTCGGCGTGGCTCCCTGGCCAGCGCCCTCCAGGAATTCTCCGTCTCCTCGGCGGCCGGAAGGGGCTGCCGCCAAGGGGTGGAGGCGTCGTTGTCCGGCGTGCAACGCCGCAGCCGTTCCGCCATGCCCTCTGCGTCGTCCCGCACCGAGACGGCCAGGAGGCTGAAGGGAGCCGTGGGCCTCAGTTCGACGCACACCACGGGCCTCCCGGGCCGTACGGCCACGAAGTCCTGCCCACCGGGGTGACACCGCGTGCCGACGCACAGCACGCCGGGAATCCAGACGCCGCGCAGAACCACTCCGCGCAGGGCCCGCCACCAGGCGGGCTCCACCGTCACCCGGCGTACGGCCGCCAGCGGCACGCGCACGCTTCCGCGGCGCGCGGCGGCCTTTTCCCACCACGGCAGGCACATCACGAGGTCGTCGCCCTGCACGAGGATCCGTGCCATGTTCACTCCCTCCCTTCCCTCCTCGCTCCAGGCCGGGGTGGCGGCACGAGGGGCGGGACCGGCCGTGGCCGCCGTCGTCTCCCGCGGACGGCCCGCCTGATCCACTGCCGCGTCATGACGCCTGCCGCAGACGACAGAGGTACCGGTCCGCACGGCACTGCGCGTCGGGGGCACGGAAACCCGCTGCGTCATGCCGCCGGAGCGGCTCGGCACAGTACTACCGCTGGGGGATGCCGAGTTCGCGGCCGCGGTAGAAGCCTTCCCGTTCCTCGGCGACGTACGGGGCCATGGCCGCACGCCGTTGCGCCTCCGCCTCGGAGGACCGCCACGCGTCGCAGGTCTCCTGGGAGTCCCAGAACGACACCCCGGTGATCTCCTGTCCGTCCTCGGACCAGTAGGCGTAGGCGCGGCGGAGCCCCTGCGGGGCGGGTTCCGGCTGCCACGCCTTCTCGAAGTCCTCCAGGGCGCCCGGCCGAATACGCCGCGTCGTCACCCAGACGAAGTGCTCTTCCATCGCAGCCTCCTCCGCAACCCCTGCCGGCTCGCCGAGCCCTTCGACCACCGTAGGCCCGTGGCGCGATCTCCGCCTGCCTGGGACGCCGCCGCCACTGATCCCGGCTCGCAGACCTGGTTGCACGGACCATTTCCTGTTACGGGGGCCGACGACCGACCATGGAAGATGGAAAAAGTGGTGCAGTCGGGGGCGGAAGTCGTCGGCGGTGAGGGCGATGAAGGGTTCGATCCGGCTCGGGAGTGTTCGGGGCCTGGCGTTGCGGGCGCACTGGAGCGTGCCGTTGCTCATGCTGCTCCTCGCGTACGGCCTGGCGGCCCGGACACTGCCCGGGTACGCGCCGGGGCTGGCGCCGGTGGTGTACGCGGTCGCCGGAGTGGCCGGAGCCGTGCTGCTGCTGGCGAGTCTGGTGGTGCACGAGGCCGCGCACGCGCTGACGGCTCGCAGGGCGGGGATCTCCGTGCAGGACATGACCCTGTGGGCGCTGGGCGGGGTCACTCGGATGGACCAGCCGACGACACCACGGACGGCCTTCCTGGTCGCCGTCAGCGGGCCGCTCGCCAGCCTGCTGCTCGGCGCCGTCGGTATCGGCGCGGCTGCCGCGGTCGCGACCACGCTGGGCTGGCGGATCCCGGTCGCCGTACTGGGCTGGCTCGGTGGCACGAACCTGTTGCTGGGCCTCTTCAACCTGCTGCCCGCCGCGCCCCTGGACGGAGGCCGGCTGACGCAGGCCCTGCTGTGGTGGCGCACGGGGGATCGCGAGCGGGCTCAGCGAGCGGCAGGGCGCGGTGGCCAGGTCGTCGGCATGGCGCTTGCCGTCCTGGGCTGGCTGGCGTTCGCGCGGGGGCTGCCGGCGGGGTTGTGGCTGATCGTGGTCGGCCTGTTCGTGGCGGGCGCCGCGGCGGCCGAACGCCGGTGGGCCGAGCTGGTCACAGCCCTGCGGGGCGTACGGGTCAGGCAGGCGATGACCACTCCGGTGGTCACCGGCCCCGACTGGCTGGCCGTGGACCGCTTCCTTTCCGAGGTGACCTCGCAGGTGGGGCACTCAGCGCTGCCGCTGCTCGACTTCGAGGGCCACCCCAGCGGCGTGGTACAACTGCGCCGACTGGTCGACCTGCCGTCCGAGAAGCGGGCGTCGCTGCGGGTACGCGACGTCGCGACCCCGCTGTCCCGATGCACGCTCGCCGCACCGGACGAGCTGCTGAACTCCGTCCTGGAGCGACTCGGCACCGCCGGGGCCCTCCTTCCGATCCTCGTGATGGACGACGGCCGGCTGAGCGGAATCATCACCGCGCACGACATCGACCGGTTCCGCCGACACTCGCGGCTTCCGTCGGCGCCCCCGCCGTCCCCCGGGCCGCCGTGAGAACGTTCGGCTGCCGTGTCGGAGCGATCGGGTGCCCTCGCGAGCCGCGTGCGCGGCAGACGTCCTGAGCCGTCGGAAGCAGGACATGATGGAAGTACAGACGTGTTCCGTGAGGAGGAGTACGGCATGGCCGGGTCAGGCTCTGGCGGCACCGAGGGCTCGGGGGGCTCCGAGGGCGGCAAGTCGCGGTTCGACGACATCTACGACCGGCCGGATCCGCGCACGTACTTCGGGCGGCTGGCCCCGCTGGAGTACGAGATCCCGCACCACGCCCAGCCGGTCTTCCGCCAGGTCGCCGCCGAACGGACCGCGCTCGACGACGGCCGGCCGCACGGGCCGGCGGTGCTGGACGTGTGCTGCTCGTACGGGATCAACGCCGCGCTGCTCAACCACGAGGTGACGCTGGCGGAGATGTACGAGCGCTACACCTCCCCCGCCTGCCGGACGCTGTCGACGGCGGAACTGGCGGCGCGGGACAGGGAGTTCTACGCCGAGCGGCGCCGGCCGGACGCGGTGCCGGTCTTCGGCCTGGACGTCTCGGCGCCCGCCGTGCACTACGCGCTGGAGGCGGGGCTCCTGGACGCCGCCTTCGCCGACGACCTCGAACAGGGCCCGCCCGGCCCCGAGCTGAACCGCGCGCTCGCCGAGGTCGGCCTCATCACGCTGACCGGCGGCGGCAGTTATGTCACCGCCCGGACGTTCACGGCACTGCTGGACGGCGTCCGAAGGCCGGTGTGGGTCAGCGCGTTCGTGCTGCGGACCGTGTCGTACCGGCCGATCGTCCAGGCCCTGGCCGCCCACGGTCTGAACACCACCCTCGACACCTCCCGCACCTATCCGCAGCGCCTCTTCACCGACGAGCAGGAACAGCGGTACGCGATCGCGGCGGTACGGGCACTGGGCGGCGACCCCGCAGGACGCGAGGAAGCCGGCCGTTTCCACGCCCTGCACTACGAGTCCCGCCCCGACGCCTCCTGACGGCCGAGCGGGAAGCACCCCGCGAGCCGTCGACACCGCCCACGGGGTGAAGCGGCCGAAGGGCGGGACCAGAGCCGCCCGACCGGTCCAGGGCCGCACGGTGCGCAACCGTCTTCCAGGCACGTTCGAAGCACTCGGCGGTACGCACAGCCGACCATGACGCATGTGCACTTCATCGCCGGGATCGAGGGTGCTCTTGCAGGTCAGCGACCTGGGGCGGCAGACGAGTCGGGCTGTACGCCGGGTTCTGTTCCGGTGGGTCCTCGCGGGCCCTCCGGTGACGGCCATCCATCTAGGGCCGGCGTTGCCGCCGGCCTCGTGCGGTCTACCCGCGGACTCGGGCGGGCAGCCCTCGAACGTCCGCGCAGAGCGCTTTTCACGGCGCTCCTTTTGACCTTGCTCCGGGTGGGGTTTACCTAGCCGCCTGAGTCACCTCAGGCGCTGGTGGTCTCTTACACCACCGTTTCACCCTTACCCGGCACCGAAGCGCCGGGCGGTCTGCTTTCTGTGGCACTGTCCCGCGGGTCACCCCGGGTGGCCGTTAGCCACCACCCTGCCCTGTGGAGCCCGGACGTTCCTCGGGAAGCCCCGCAAAGGACTCCACGCGGCCGCCCGCCCGGCTCGTCTGCCGTACCGACCATGGTACCGGGCGTGAACGGGGCCTCGGTGCCGCGGCCGTCGCCAGGACCGAGCCGGTGAGGATCAGGGCGAAGGCGGCCAGGACCGTCGCGGTCAGGGACTCGCCCAGGAGGAGCACCCCGGCCGTCACCGCGACCGCCGGGTTGACGTACGTGATGACGGTCGCCCGGGTCGGTCCCGCCTCCTTGATCAGCTCCAGGAAGGCGACGAAGGCGATCGCCGTGCAGACGGCGCCCAGGCCGGCGAGGGCGGTCAGTGCCCCGGCGGAGGGCAGCTCGGCCGGCCGTGTGAGCACGGCGGCCGGGGCGTAGACGACTGCCGCCAGGGTCAGGCAGACCGCGGTGAGCTGGAGGGACGGGACCTGCTTCAGATGGCGGGCGGCGATGAGCGGGGCGATGGCGTAGCCCAGTACCGTCACCAGCACCTCGGCGAGCGAACGGACGTCGCCGCCGGTCAGGTGCGGGACGGTGAGGACGCCGACGCCCACCAGGCCGAGCCCCAGGCCGGTGAGGCGGCGTGCGCCCAGGCGCTCCGTGTCGCCGAAGAACCTGGCGAGCGTCACGCCCACGATGGGGACGCCCGCGATCAACAGGCCGGCGGTGGAGCTGGAGAGGTGGCGTTCCGCGTCGGTCAAGGTGTACCAGGGGCCGATGATCTCGATGACCGCGAAGGCGAGCAGGGGGCGCCAGTGGGCGCGGACGGTCCCGGTGAGGCCTCCTTGCCGCAGTGCGAAGGGCAGCAGGAGCAGTGCGCCGAGGGCACAGCGGGTGAAGACGACCCCGGACGGGGACACCTCCTCCACCGCCACCTTGATCATCAGATAGGGGATGCCCCAGACCACTCCCATCAGGGAGAACAGGAACCAGCCGCGTGCAGTCATGCGGCGAGTCTCGGCCGGGTCAGTGTCCCGGGTCTTGAACGCTGTTGCGGTACGCCGCCGGGGTCACCCCGAGGACGCGGCGGAACCACCGGGTCAGGTGGGCCTGGTCCGCGAAGCCCACGAGTCCGGCTACTTCGGCGGGGCGCAGCCCGGCCTCCAGCAGGCCGCGGGCCCTGGTGACCCGGTACTGGGCGAGCCAGGCGTAGGGCGGTATCCCCATCGTCGTACGGAAGGCGCGCAGCAGCTGGTAGCGGGACAGGCCGAGGTCGGTGGCGAGGGCCGCGAGGGAGGGCGGGGCGAGCAGTTCCTCGGCAAGACGCTCGCGGACGGCCAGGGCGATGCGCCCGGCACCGGGGACCGCACCGGCGTCCGCCCGGGCGGTGGAGTGGCGGTGTGCAAGGGCGGTGAGCAGCCAGGGCAGCCTCGACTCCGCCTCCAGGGGGTCGGGGCAGGCGCTGACCTCGGTGTGCGCGCGGCGCAGGGCGCCGGCCAGTTCGGGGTCGTGGAGGACCGGCTCGCGGAAGTGCGGGAAACCGGTGCCGTGGGTTCCGTCGGTGAGCAGGGCGGGGGCGGCGTACAGGGCGCGGTAGGCGTAGCCGTCGGAGGCGGCGGGGCCGCCGGTGTGCATCTCGCCGGGTTCGAGGACGACGAGGGTGCCGGGTCCGGAGACGATGCGTCCGCCGCGGTACGCGATGGCCTCCAGTCCGCCGACGGTGACCCCGACCGTGAACTCGTCGTGGGCGTGCGGGGCGTACTCGTGCCGGTCGAAACGGGCGGTGAGCAGGTCGACGGAGGGCCCGCAGACCCCGAGCCGCGCCCTGGTCCAGCTGGCCTGCTCCCGTACCTTCGCCACTCCGCACCCTCGTCCTCAGTATCGGCATCCTCCGACAAGGCCCGCGAGGCCGTCGATGCCTGTGTACAGGCTCTCAACTCCCGCAGCTCCGCCGAGCAGATTCTCGCCGACCGTGGTGGACGGGGTGGAAGAGCAAGGACGTACAGATCCAGCACGACATGGGCCCGGACACCGGCTCGGCCCGCCTCCTGGCCGAGGACGAGACAGACAAAGAATCCGCTTCGACCGACAAGCCGCATTCCCGACCACCGCGTGGGAGCCGATCCCAACGGGTTTCCAGATGAGGGTAAAACGGCATGCAGGTTGAAGGAAGGTCCCATATCGCATCATCATGAGCACCATGAGTCTCGTCTCCACCTCCTTCGACGCGCCTGCCACGGACGGCTACGCCCACGACTGGGCACTGGTCGATGTGGAGACCTCAGGACTCACAGCCAGGCGTGACCGAGTGCTGTCCATCGCGGTGATCACGATCGGTCCGGACGGTGAGCAGACCGGAGAGTTCTCGACACTGCTCAACCCGGGGTGCGATCCCGGGCCGGTGAATGTGCACGGGCTGACCACCGAGCGGCTGCATGGCGCACCGACCTTCGACCTGGTCGCCGGGCAGATCGGCGCGATGCTCCAGGACCGGGTCCTGGTCGCTCACAACGCCCAGTTCGATTACGACTTCCTGGCCCATGAGTTCGCCCGTGCGCGGATGTGGCTGCCGGTGTCGCAGCGGCTTTGCACCCTGGCCCTGAACCGCCAGGTGGATCCGCCGACGGACGACATGAAACTCGGCACCCTCGCTGCCCATTACCGCGTCCCCCAGCAACGTGCTCACGATGCGCTGGACGACACCCGTGTACTGGCCGGGATCCTGCGAGCGTCACTGCGCGAAGCAGCGCGGCTCGATCTTCCCTTGCCACTGGTGACCTGCCCGCCCCGGGCAGAGTCCCAGTTCACGCCGAAGCCGCCCAAGTCTCCCTGCGCCTACCGCAATCCGGGACGGCTGACCCCCGGCGGGCCGCTCCGGCAGGGAATGAAGGTCGCGATCACCGGTGAGACCGCCCATGCCCGGGCGGAGTTGGTCGGGCGGGCGGTTGCCGCCGGACTGAACATGATGACCTCTGTCAGCCGCCACACCAGCGTGCTGGTCACCAACGAGGCAACGTCCGGCTCGGCAAAGGCCCGACGTGCACACGCCGAAGGCGTGCCGGTCATCGACGAGCACACCTTTCTGCACCTTCTGGCCGCCGTACAACCGGGGACGGCGCACGAGACGACAGCCGTCGTAACCGCCCGGACGGCTGAACCCGAAGCAGTCAGGCCTCTGGAGCCCGCGTCCACCACTACCGCTGCCGTACCTGCTCCGGAAGCATCGGCCCTCCCCGCGTCTGCCGCGAGTGCAGCAGTACCCGCTCCGCGTCGACCGGCGCCCTCGGACAGCAACCTGAACAAACCCCTGGCGGGGCGCCGGGTACTGGTACTCGGTGGGGTCCACGCAGACGCCGCGGCAGCCCGCACCCAGGTCGTCGAGCAGGGCGGGTCCGCGGCGATCAACCTCTCCGCCAGCGTCACCGACGTCGTGCTCCTGCCGGGAGGGGAGGCCGACCGGCGTATGAACCGCATCTTCGCCCTTCAACTCCCCGTACACGACCCGCACTGGCTCACCGCTCCGACCACCACCGTTCACAACGCGACGGCACTGCGGTCTCAGGAACCGCACGTGGTGCCGAGGGGCGGCGTCGTCGACCTGCCCGCGCCACATGGCACATCCGCGCCCGAGTGGCACGTCACCGCCGGCTGGGCTCCACAGGCCGACTGCGAGATCGACGTCGTCGCCTTCCTCCTCGACGAGGACGAACAGGTCACCTCCGACGAGGACTTCATCTTCTACGGAGCTCCGGAGAACCCCGCCGGGACGGTGCGGCTGCTGACCGGCGGCCCTGCCGAACAAACCATCGCCCTCGACCTGGCGTCCCTGGCGCCTGCGACACGCAGAGTCGTCGTCGCTGCGGCCATCGACGGCACCGCCTCCTTCGGAACGGTCGGTGCGATCCAGATCGGTGTGGCCCCCGGCAGCAACAGGGCGTCTCTCGCCCGGGCCACTCTGGACGCCGCCACCACCGAACGCACCATGCTGCTCGCGGAGATCTACCGCAGGGGTCCGGTCTGGCGCCTACGCGCCGTCGGCCAAGGCTACGACCACAGCCTCGACGCCCTGGCACGTAAATACGGAGTCGACATCGCCGACTGAACGCCGGTGCCGTGAGCGAAGGCCCGCACGCCTCACGGGGCAAAGGCAGCGAGGGCTCGGTCCTCGGCTCACCATGCGGCGTCGACATTCACGCGATGGTCGAACATCTCTCGCATCTGGTCCGGCTCCCCGAACCGACGCCGGAAGACGTGCTCTTCGACGATGAAGCTGAACGGTGTCGTCGACCGCTCGAACAGCATCCGTTGCCGCTCCATCCGCCGGGCCATGAAGTCCTCCAGCAGGCTGTCCGGCGCCACCGGGACGGTTCCCTCGAACACCGCCCGCGCATACCCCTCCGACTGCAACAACCCGGGCACCAGCCGGCACTCGTACGTGCACAGGCTCACCGCCACCTGCTCCAGTCGGGCCCACTGCCGGAACCACGCCGCGAGCCCCACGTCCCCGCGCCCCCGTGTCACGCACTTCGACGACTTCCGCAGCGCCCCCGTGTTACCCAGCGCCTCCTCGGAGCGCTCCACCAGCGACACGTCGGGCATCCGCCGCCCCAACTCCACCGACTCCACGGTGTGCTTGGAGAAGCTCACCAGGTTCGCGAACTCGGTCCTGCTGTACCCCGCATGCTCGCGCAGTGCCTGCATGACCGCCCCGAACGTCCGCAGGCTGTCCGAGGGATCGGGCTCCCGGTCCGCTTCGCCGCACGGCACGTTCTCGTAGTCCACCACACCGCCGTCGGTCATCCACGGCCACCTCCGGTTCCGTACCCGCGCTGTTCGCCGTCCCACATCTGACGACACTCAGCGTGACGCACGAACCGTCGCACCGTCCACGGAATGTGCTCGCACGCTGACGCACCGTACGGACTGCACCTCTGGAATGCACCCACGCGCACCCGTCACCGTGGCCCCATGAGCGCAACCAAACCCCAACTTGGCTCCACCGTACAAATGTTCACCCAGCTCCTGTCGTCCACCCGCCGAGGAGCCCTGCTCGCCCGCCCCCTCGCCGCCGAGCAGCTCCGCGCTTGGCCGATGTCACCCGGCGTCACCGAACGCGCCGAGCAGATCGTGGGCGAACTCGCCGCCAACGCCGCCCTGCACGGCCGTGTCGACAGCCGCGACTTCCGGCTCACCCTCACCCTCGACACCACGGCCGGTCTGCTCCGCATCGCCGTCACCGATGCCCGGGGCGAGCGCCTCCCGTCACCGCCCGCGGACTGCGGAACACCCCCGGAGGCCGAATCCGGCCGCGGCCTCCTCCTGGTCACCGCCCTCGCCGACCGCTGGGGCGTCGAGCCGTATCCACCTGGGGGCAAGACGGTCTGGGCCGAATGTGTCTACGAGGGCTCCGGTCCGGACACGCACAGCGGGCGAACCTGAGGCCACGCCCAAAGCCCTCGACTGCGGGCACTGTGCGGCCACCTGGCCGGGGCGGAGCGCGGCTCCCGGCCGTCAGACGGCGACCACGTGCACGTCCGTCGGCGCGAGGACCGTCAAGTAGGCCTCGATGTCCCCCGGGTCGGCGGTGAAGACGACCGCGCTGCCGTGCCGGGCCGCCGCCAGGGCCACCCAGGCGTCCACCGCGTCCGGCCGTTCCTTCGCCAGCAGGGCCGCTCGTCCCAGAGCGGTGCCGATGCGCCGCCAGTCCGCGAGGTCCGGGCCCGTCGCACAGGCCAGACACTCCGAACGGCCCGCTCTTGTCTCGCGCAGGGGCGGCTCGGACGTACGGGCCCGCGGGACGGTGCAGTCCTTCAGCACCCCGGACAGGGCGTGCACCAGAGCCGGCTGAGGGCGCCACACCTGGGCGAGGACCGGGCCGAGCACCAGCGCCCGGTGCGGGACCGTGCGCAGCCCTTCGTGGAGAGCCACCGCCTTCGCCTTGCGGTCGGCGAGCGCGATGAGCATGCCGGTGTCGTAGACCGGCACCCGTGCGTTCACGCGGCGTGTCCCGGACGGCGGTCGTGCCGGTCCCGGCCGTGGGCGAGATCCAGGGCCTCCTCGACCTCGCGGCGTTCCTGTTCCGTCAGTTCCGCGGCCGGTCCCGGGGCGGGTTCGGCGGGCAGCCCACTTGCCGCCTGCTCCGCCCGGGCGATGAGCGCGTCCACCTCCGCGAACTGCTCCTCTATGGCATCGCTCTCGGCCATCTGCCGCGTCGCGGCATGCACCAGGTAGGCCGAGACGTCCAGGCCCGCCCGTTCCGCGTGCTGCCTGATGCGGTCGGCCTGACCCTGCTCCAGGCTGATACTGATCCGTGTCTTCGCCACGGAAGCACCGTAATACGCGTATGACGACAGCGCGAGTGCGCCCGGACGCGGACAACCCGACCCCGACCCTGACGGTACCGACGAAGATCTCCTCGTCGCCGGGCTTCAGACTGAGGCGCCCCTGACGCACCTTCACTCGGACAAGGCGGAGAACCAGATTGCGGATCCACTTCCTTCTACATCTCGGAGGAATGAGATCGCGCAGACCGGGAAGGATCTACGATCGGGCACATTTCCGCCAGGGCGCCCTCCACCCTTTCCACCGCGTTGCCGATGTGAAGTCCAAAGGGTGAAGGCATGCAGGGCGACGGCCTTCACGGCCAGCCCGGCAGGTGACCTCGTCGCACCCGACAAGGCGACAAAGCTGCAGTTCATCCACCGGAAGTGAGGCTTGAGGTCGACCTGTAGCCGCACGGCCGGACCGGCTGCCGCAGCACGCACCTCCGACGGGTTGGCGTCGTTGATTGCGGCAGCAAATTAGCGCAATTGAGCCAATTCTGCTACGGTCGAAGGAAAGCTGCCTCTCTGGACCGGTCGATACGTGCGGATTCTGGCGACCGGACGGCTCCCCCCTGCCCGTGAACGTGAGGGCGGACGCGGGGCCACATGGCGAGAATAAAAGGACATACGTGACGAACAGAAAAAGAGTAGCGATTATCGGTGCCGGCCCCTCGGGCATGGCTCAGCTGCGGGCCTTTGAGACCGCAGCGCGCGCGGGGACGGACATCCCCGAGATCGTCTGTTTCGAGAAACAGGCCGACTGGGGTGGCCAGTGGAACTTCACCTGGCGCACCGGACTCGACGAGTACGGCGAGCCCGTGCACTCGAGCATGTACCGCAATCTGTGGTCGAATGCGCCGAAGGAAGCGCTGGAGTTCGCTGATTACACCTTCGACGAGCACTTCGGCCGCCCCGTCTCCTCATACCCGCCGCGCCCGGTTCTGTGGGACTACATCGCCGCCCGGCTGAAGAAGACGAACGTGCGCGATTTCATCCGTTTCCAGACCGTCGTGCGCTGGACGGAATACGACGCCGAGCGTGAGGTCTTCACGCTCACGGTCGAGAATCTCCCCACCGGAGAAACGACGACCGAGGAGTTCGACCACGTGGTCGTCTCCAGCGGCCACTTCGCTTTCCCCAACGTGCCGCATTTCCCTGGCATCGAGACCTTCCCCGGGTACATCGCCCACGCGCACGACTTCCGCGGCGCGGAAGCCTTCAAGGGGCAGGACGTCCTCGTCGTCGGCTCCAGCTACTCGGCCGAGGACATCGGCAGCCAGGCGTTCAAGATGGGCGCACGCTCGGTGACGGCGAGCTATCGTTCCGCGCCGATGGGCTACGACTGGCCCGAGGGCTTCGAGGAACGCCCCGTCATCCAGCGCATCGAGGGCAACACGGTCCACTTCGCCGACGGCACCTCGAAGCACGTCGACGCCGTCGTCCTGTGCACCGGCTACCTGCACAAGTACCCGTTCCTGTCCGACGAGCTCGCGCTGGCCTCCCCGAACAACGTGTACCCGGACGGCCTTTACCGCGGTGTCGTGTGGCAGGACAACCCGCGTCTGGCCTACCTCGGCGCGCAGGACCAGTGGTTCACCTTCAACATGTTCGACGCGCAGGCCTGGTACGTACGCGACCTCATCCTGGGCCGCGCCGAGCTGCCGTCGGAGACCGAACGCGCCGCGTCCATCGCCGAGTGGCGGGAACGTTTCGAGAAGCTTTCCTCGGACGCCGAAGAGGTCCGCTTCCAGGCCGACTACGTGCGTGATCTGCTGCGGCAGACGGACTACCCCGAGTTCGACCTCGACCGGGTCGTCGAGATCTTCCTCGCGTGGAAGCGCGACAAGAAGGCCGACATCATGGGCTACCGCGACCGTGCCTACCGCTCGGTCATGACGGGCACCCTGGCCGCCGAGCACCACACACCGTGGCTCGAAGAACTCGACGACTCGATCGAGCGCTACCTCGCCAGAAAGCCCGCCAAGACCCCGCAGACCATTGAGCGCAGCCTAGCGGCGTAACTCCCGGGGTCGGGGGCGGACCCCACTACGGTTCTCAGGGGCCCAGCAGCTCTCGCTGCGGGCCCCTGACCCGTGTCCACGGGTGGGCACAACCGGGGATATCGGCACCGGACCGACAGCACGGCTCTCCCAGGTGCCCCCGCTTGTCGTCCTGCGCGCGCTCGACCGTGCTCGCTTGACCCTGTCGCGGCGTCAACGTTTCTACTGGGGGCATGCGGATCGGAGAAATCGCCACGGCCGTCGGTGTCACCACGCGGACCGTGCGGCACTACCACCATCTGGGGCTGCTCCCCGAGCCGGAGCGGCGGGCCAACGGGTACCGGGACTACACGCTGCGGCACGCCGTCGTGCTGGCGCGGATCAGGCGGCTGACCGAGCTGGGGCTCGGGCTGGCCGAGGTGCGGGACGTGCTCGCGGACGACGCCGGGAAGGACCTCGCCGAGGTGCTGACCGAGCTGGACGAGGACCTGGCCCGGCAGGAGGCCGCGATCCGGGACCGTCGGGCGCGGCTGCGGGCCCTGCTGGAGACGGAGGGCGGGCTCACCGCCGAGGGGCCGGTCTCTCCCGAACTGGCCGCCCTGTTCCGGGAGGTGGCGGATCTTTCCGACTCGCCCATGGCGGCCAGGGACCGGGAGGTGCTCGCCCTCATCGAGACCGCGGCGCCCCCGGAGCAGCGGGAGCAGCTGATGGGTCTGCTGACCGGGTTCATGAAGGTGCCGGGCGGGGTGGAGCGTGCGCTCGCCGCCTACGAGCTGCTCGACGAACTCGTCGACGCCGCACCGGACGACCCCCGCGTGGACGAGGCCGCCCGTGTCCTCGCCGAGTGCCTGCCCCCGGGTCTGCTCCCGGAGGGTGCCTCCTTCGACCAGGACGACAGCTTCCTGCGCGCCATGTACGCGGACTTCCCCCCGGCCCAGGCGGAGGCGATCCGCCGGACCCTGCGGATCATCATGAAGGAGCGGACGACATGACGGACGGCGTGCGGGTCGGCCGGGTGATCGTCCGGCACGAGCTGCGGCTGATGGTGAGCCTGGTGCTGTGGCTGGCGCGGCGGACTCATGGCGTCGGGGGCGGGGCGGCCTTCGGGTACGCGCGGGGGCACGGCGCGGTGATGTTCGGGTTCGCGTTCGTGTGCGTGGTCGAGACGGTGGTGCTGTCCGTGCTGCTGCTCGACTGGCCGACGGTCCACGCGGTGGTGCTGTTCCTGGATGTGTACACCGTCGTCATCGTCGTGGGGCTGCATGCCGCCGACGTCGTACGTCCTCACGTACTGGACCCGGACTCCGGGACGCTGCGGATCCGCCGCGCCGTCCACGTCGACCTGCGGATACCGCTGGAGCGGATCGCCTCCGTCCGGCGCGAGCTGCGGATGAGCCATGAGCGGGCCGACGGTGAGCTGAACGTCGAGGTCGGCTCGCAGACCACGGTCACGCTGGAACTCACGGAGCCGGTCACCCACGTCACGTTCTTCGGGCGGCCCCGGGAGGTGCGGATCGTACGGTTGCACGCCGACGAGCCCGACGCCCTGGTCCGGGCGCTGGCGGCGGGGCGGTGGGCCCCTCAGACGTAGGCCACTCAGGCGTAGGGCCGGGGCACCGTACGCTGTCGGCTGGGTTCTACCGTGAGGAGCAACGCGTGCTTGTCCTGCTGCCGCCGTCCGAGGGCAAGGCCGCTTCCGGCCGCGGCGCCCCGCTGAAGCCTCAGGCCCTGTCGCTGCCGGGGCTGGCCGAGGCCCGGGAGGCCGTTCTCACCGAGCTGGTGGAGCTGTGCGCCGGTGACGAGGACAAGGCGCGCGAGGTGCTGGGGCTGAGCCAGGGGCTGCGGGGCGAGGTCGCGAAGAACGTGGAGCTGCGCACCGCCGGCACCCGGCCCGCCGGGGAGATCTACACCGGGGTGCTCTACGACGCCCTGGATCCGGCCTCGCTCGATCCGGCGGCCAAGCGCCGGGCCGCCCGCTCGCTGCTGGTGTTCTCGGGGCTGTGGGGTGCGGTCCGGGTCACCGACCGGATTCCGTCCTACCGCTGCTCGATGGGCGTACGGCTGCCGGGGATCGGGGCGCTGGGGGCGTACTGGCGTACGCCGATGGCCTCGGTGCTGCCGGAGGCGGCCGGCGGGGGTCTGGTGCTGGACCTGCGGTCGGCCGCGTACGCGGCGGCGTGGAAGCCGAAGGGCGAGGTGGCCGCGCGGACGGCGACGGTGCGGGTGCTGCACGCGCCGACCCGGAAGGTGGTCAGCCACTTCAACAAGGCGACCAAGGGGCGGATCGTCCGCAGCCTGCTGACGGCCGGGACCGCGCCGGAGGATCCCGCCTCCCTGGTGGAGGCGCTGCGGGACCTCGGGTACGTGGTGGAGGCGCAGGCGCCGGGGCGGGCGGGGACGCCCTGGGCGCTGGATGTGCTGGTGGACGAGGTGCACTGACCCGCGCCCTTTCATTGCACCCTGCGCAACGACCTTTGCGCAGGATGCTTCGGTGAAGGCAGGATGACGTCCATGAGTTCATCCCTGCCCTCCTCGGCCCCCTCTGCCTCCGTGCTGGATCTCGCGCCCGTCGTGCCCGTCGTCGTGGTGGAGGACGCCGTCGACGCCGTACCGCTGGCGCGGGCGCTGGTCGCCGGGGGGCTGCCCGCGATCGAGGTGACCCTGCGGACGCCCGCCGCCCTGGACGCCGTCCGCGCGATCGCCGCCGAGGTGCCGGACGCGCTGGTCGGGGCCGGCACGGTGATCACGCCGGGGCAGGTGGGCGAGGTCGTCGCGGCCGGGGCGCGGTTCCTGGTCAGTCCGGGCTGGACGGACGGACTGCTGGAGTCGATGCGGGCGTCCGGGGTGCCGTTCCTGCCGGGGGTGTCGACGGTCTCGGAGGTCGTGGCGCTGCTGGAGCGCGGGGTGCGGGAGATGAAGTTCTTCCCGGCGCGGGCCGCGGGCGGCACGGCGTATCTGAAGGCGATCGCCGGTCCGCTCCCCCAGGCCCGCTTCTGCCCGACCGGCGGGATCGGCCCGGACTCCGCACCGGACTATCTGGCGCTGCCCAACGTCGCCTGTGTGGGCGGCAGTTGGATGCTCCCGGCGGATGCGGTGGCGGCTCGCGACTGGGCCCGGATCGAACGGCTGGCCCGCGCGGCGGCGGACCTCGGCGCAGGTGGCCTCGGCGCAGATGGCCTCAGCGCAGGTGGGACGTCTCGTTGAACAGCCGGACGCTGGCGTTGCCGTCGGCGTAGTACGCCACCGCCGACAGCGAGGCCGCCGACAGTTCCATCCGGAACAGGGCCTCGGGCGGGGCGCCCAGGGCGAGGCGTACGAAGGTCTTGATCGGGGTCACGTGGGTGACGAGCAGGACCGTACGGCCCGCGTACGCGGCGGTCAGCCGGTCCCGGGCGGCCGCGATCCGGCTCGCGGTGGCCGCGAAGCTCTCCCCGCCGCCGGTGGGTTCGGCGTCCGGGGAGGACAGCCAGGCGTTCAGGTCGCCGGGGTGGCGTTCGCGCACCTCGGCGAAGGTGAGACCCTCCCACGCGCCGAAGTCGGTCTCCCGCAGCCCGTCGTCGACGGTGACGTCGAGGCCCAGGCGGGCGGCGACGATGCCGGCGGTCTCGCGGGTGCGGGCCAGCGGCGAGGCGACGATCGCCTGGACGGTGCCGCGCCGGGCGAGGTGGGCGGCGGTCCGCTCGGCCTGCTCCCTGCCGATGTCGGAGAGGGAGGGGTCGCTGCCGCCGCTGCCGGAGAACCGTTTCTGGGGGGTCAGCGGGGTCTCGCCGTGCCGGAGCAGTACGAAGGTGGCCGGCGGGCCCATGTCGGCGGGCGCCCAGCCCGACGAGGGGGTGGCGGACGGCGCCGGAGTGCGGGCGGCGGCCGTCTCGGTGCCGGGGGCGGCCACGGCCTGCGCGGCCCGGAGGTCGGCTGCCGCCTTCCCGGCAGGGGCGTGTCCGGCAGGGGCGTCTCCCGCACCGGCGTCGGCACCGGCGACCCCGGCGACGGCCGCAGCCGCACGCGCCCGTGCCGCACCGGCGGCCGCGTCCCCGGGCGGACCGGACGGCTCGGGCAGCCCGGACGGCTCGGGCATCACGGGCCGTGCCTCCGGTGTGTCCAGCGCGGCGCGCGAGTCCGAAGCGCTCCACGCCTCACCCCGCACCCCCGCGTCCATCGCCTCGTTGGCCAGGCGGTCCGCGTGCTTGTTCTGCTCACGCGGGATCCACTCATAGGTGACCCGGCCGGGCGGGAGGATCCGCGCCGCTTCGGCCGCCAGCGGCTTGATGCCGGGGTGCTTG
Source organism: Streptomyces sp. GDS52 (assembly GCF_052246875.1). Taxonomy (NCBI): domain Bacteria; kingdom Bacillati; phylum Actinomycetota; class Actinomycetes; order Kitasatosporales; family Streptomycetaceae; genus Streptomyces; species Streptomyces sp. GDS52. Next base: position 5,224,456 of record NZ_CM125966.1, on the reverse strand, counting down.
ATCTTCCAGCGGCCCGACATCTGCTCGACGACGAGCTTGGAGTCCATCCGGACGTGGACCGTGGCCTCCGGGTCCAGCTCACGGGCGGCCCGCAGACCGGCCAGCAGGCCCGAGTACTCGGCGACGTTGTTCGTGACGACGCCGAGGTACTCGGCCGCCTCCCGCAGCGTCTCCCCCGTCGCCGCGTCGCTCACCACGGCCCCGTAGCCGGCGGGTCCGGGGTTGCCCCGTGACCCGCCGTCGGCCTCGACGATGAACTCCCGCACCGGAAGCAACCCCTACAGCCCCGACTCGGCGGTGCGGACCAGGATGCGGCGGCAGTTCTCGCAGCGCACCACCGTGTCGGGCGCGGCCTGGCGGATCTCGTTCAGCTCGGTGATGGCGAGCTCCTGGCGGCAGCCCTGGCAGCTGCGCGCGTACAGCTTCGCCGCGCCGATGCCGCCGTGCTGCTCGCGCAGCTTCTCGTACAGCTTGAGCAGGTCCGCGGGGACGGCTCCGGCGACGACCGCGCGCTCCTTGGTGACCGTGGCGGCCTCGCCGTCGATCTCCGCGCAGGCCGCGTCCCGGCGGCCGGTCGCGTCGTCGATCCGCGACTGGACGGAGGTGACCCGCTCGGCCAGCTCGGCGGCCCGCTCCTGCGCGGACTCGCGGCGCTCCATGACCTCCAGGACGACGTCCTCGAGGTCCCCCTGGCGCTTGGCGAGGGAGGCGATCTCGCGCTGGAGGTTCTCCAGGTCCTTGGGCGAGGAGACGGCACCGGAGTCGAGGCGCTGCTGGTCGCGGGCGGCGCGCTGGCGCACCTGGTCCACGTCCTGCTCGGCCTTGGTCTGCTCGCGGGCGCAGTCGCTCTCCTCGGTCTGCGCGGCCACGTGCAGGTCGCGCAGCTGGGCGAGGTCCCGGGTCAGCGACTCGACCTCGGCGTGCTCGGGGAGCGACTTGCGCTTGTACGCGAGTTGCTGGAGCCGGACGTCGAGGCCCTGGACGTCGAGGAGTCGGATCTGGTCGGCGGACGCGGCGTTCAGTTGGGGGCTCCAGAGGGATCGGAGGAGGAAGGAGCGCGCGAAGCGCTCCCCGAAGGGGTGGTGGGCGACGGGTCGACGAAGGACGCCGCGTGGGCGGTCCAGGGGTCGGTGACCGTGGCGGAGACATGGACCCGAAGACCCCATCCGTGACGGTCGGAGATCTCGTCGAGCTGGGCTGCGGCCAGCTCGCACCAGGGCCACTCGGTGGCCCAGTGCGCCGCGTCGAGCAGCGCGAGGGGACGGTGGGCGGCATGGTCCGCCGCGAACTCCGACGCCGGGTGGTGGCGCAGGTCCGCGGTGAGGTACGCGTCCACGCCGGCCGCCCGGACGTAGGCGAAGAGGCTGTCGCCGGAGCCGCCGCTGACGGCGACCCGGCGGACGAGCGCCTCGGGGTCGCCGGCGACGCGGATGCCCTGCGCGGTGGCGGGGAGGCGTGCGGCGGCGCGGGCGGCGAATTCGCGGACGGTCAGCGGGTGGTCCAGTTCGCAGACCCGGCCGAGCCCGCGGCGGCCCTCGGGGTCGGTGGTGTCCGGCACGAGCGGCCGTACGACGCGCAGGTCGAGCGCGCCGGCCAGGGCGTCGCTCACCCCGGGGTCGGCCGTGTCGGCGTTGGTGTGGGCGACGTGCAGCGCGATGTCGTTCTTGATGAGCCGGTGCACCACGCGGCCCTTGGCGGTGGAGGCCGCGACGGTGGTCGTCCCGCGCAGATAGAGCGGGTGGTGGGTGACCAGCAGGTCGGCGTTCAGCTTCACCGCCTCGTCGACGATCTCCAGGACGGGGTCGACAGCGAACAGGACCCGGGTGACCTCCTGGTCGGGGTCCCCCGCGACGGTACCGACCGCGTCCCAGGACTCGGCCCGCTCGGCGGGCCACAGGGTCTCCAGCGCGGTGATGACTTCAGACAGACGGGGCACAAGCGCAAGGCTACCTGCCCCTTTGGCGCCGTAGTACCGGTGCGGGCACCTGGAACGGACCCGATACCGGTGAGCACATAAGCCCTCGTTTCCTCAGGTGAATCGTTCCTGGAACACCCTTATGTGTGAAGCGGGGGCCGACGGGTCCTCCGCCCGCGCGTACGAAAACTACGTTCGTCGCCGGAGGTGACCGAACGATGACGATGTGTGCGATCGAGCCTTCGACGGGCCACTCGGACACCGGGCACGCGGACACGGAGCACGGGTCCCGTACGGAGGGAGAGGGCGAGGGCGGTACGGAACACGGGGACGGGAGACCCGCGCCGGGCTGCGTCCTCACCGCCGACGGTTCCTACGCCGCGCGCCTCGCCCCCGTCGACGGCTCCCTGGTCCCGGAGCGCTGGACCCTGGACGGCCCCGAGCCCTACGCGGTACCGCTGCCCGGCGGCCGGCCCGAGGAGCCCGGGGCCGAGGTGCAGCCCCTGGGCGACGGGCGGGTCCTCGTCCACCGGCCTGCGGACGGGCCGCACGACGGGAGGCGCTACGAGAAGCACACCTTCTCCCTCCTGTACCCGGCCGGCCCCGGGACCGGCGAGCTGTCGCTCGGCGCGATCGCGTGCCCGGACGAGGGGACCCGGTTGCGGCTGCTGCCGCCCGCCCCGTGCGGGCGGCGGGCGTACGCCGTGGCGGTGGGCCCGCGGTCGACGGCCCTGTGGCTGGTGGCGGGCGGCGCCTCCGGGCCCGAACGCGTGGCCGAGATCCCGGGCCGCTGCTCGGGCGGGGTGTGGCTGGACCGCACCGGCCGGATGCTGGCCCTGGACCGGGAGACCGGCGGGCGCACCAAGTCGGTCGTGGTGGACCTGGGCCGCGGGGGCGAGGTGTCGCCCCTGCTGCAGCTCGCCCCGGAGAGCGACGACCGGGTCCTGCTCGCCGACCCGGACAGCGGGCTGCTGCTGATCCGCTCGGACGCGCCCTCACCCGGCCGGGCCCGGTTGGGCTGGGGGGTGCTGGGCAGCACACTGCCGGTGCGCTTCCCGGAGTGCCTGCGGCTGCCGGACTGCACGGTCACGCCGTTCGCGATCCAGCCCGGCCAGGTGCTGGCGCCGGAGAGCTGTGCGGTGGCGCTGCGCATCAACAGCACGGACAGCACGGACGGCGTGGACGGCGCGCTCGGCAGCTGGGTCGGGGTGTGGCGGCCGGGGCTGCGGCAGATGCGCCACCTTCCGGCGCCCGAGGGGTGGTTGGCCGGAACCGGGCTGTGGACGGCGGACGGGGTGCTGCGGCTGCCCTGCGCCACACCGGCGGTGCCGTGCGCGGTGGCCCTGCTGTACCCGCCGGTCCCGGAGCCGCGGCGTGGGGAGAACGACCCGCACGCCCCGTCGGAGACGGAGCCCCCGGCGCCCGCGCCCGCGGTCGGCCCCGCGATGCGGACGACCGTCCCCGCGCCCCGCCCCGTCCCCCTGCAACAGGCGCCTCTGGCATCGCTTGTAACGAAGTAGCGGCGGTCGGCGTGGTCGCCTGGATACGCACCGTGGCCCGCCGGTTAGACTCACCCGGTTGCAGGAAAGATCAGTTTTACGGGGTGAGTTCCTTCCAATGAACGATGCCAGCACGAACCAGCCGCAGACCGCCGACGGCGGGCAGACCACTGCCGGACGGGGCAGGCACCGCGGACCGGTTTCCCAGCAGGACTCCACGGTGGCCCCCCGGGGCCGTCACCGCAGGCCCGCAGGGGAGAACGAGCAGTCGGGACAGGCTGCCTGACGGCATGTCAGGTTCCAGATGGATCGGCAACCGGCCCCGCCCGTCGCACGACGGGCGGGGCCGTTCCGCGTCCGGCAGGTCCCCTCGGCCGCGGGCCGGTTCAGAGGTGTTCGACAGTGATGTCGGTGGCGGGGATGCCCCCCAGATGGGGTCTCCCGGTTCTGGAACGCGTTCGGCCGAAGACGTGGGGGCGTGAAGCGGCGCATTCCGCCCGTTCGTCCTACGCTTCGTCCGTGAACGAGATGCCCCGGGACCACCGGCCCGCCACCTCCGTCCGGGTCCTGCTCGCGGAGGATCCCGGTACGAGGCACGGGGCGCTCGCCTTACTGCTCCGGATGGAGCAGGGCATCCAGGTCGTGGCCCAGGTGGCGGCGGGGGGCTCGGTCGTGGACACGGCGCTCACCCACCGCCCCGACGTCGCCCTCCTCGACCTCGGGTCGCCCGGTCCGAACGGCCCGGGTGGTCTGGACATCGCCGCCGCACTGCGCGACCAGGTGCCCGACTGCCGGGTGCTGATCCTCGCCACGGCAGGCGGGCCCGACCGGCTGCGGCGGGCCATGGCGGCGGGGGCCGCCGGTTTCCTCGTCAAGGACGGGTCGGTGCGGGAGCTGGCCTCCGCGATCCACCGGGTGCTGGCCGGGGAGACGGTGATCGATCCCGCCCTCGCCGCCGTGGCGGCGGCCGCCACCACCGCCACCGTCGACTCCACCGACTCCCCTGACAGCGTTTCGCCGCCACCGCTCACGGCCCACGGCTCCGCCCCGGTGCTGCCGTCATGCGTTCCGCTGGAACAGTGCCGTCCAGAGGAAGTCCTCCCCGAAGAGCGGTGAGTCCTCCGGCTCCTTCCGCATGCGGCGCAGTTCGATCCCGGTCAGGTCCGCGAAGATCCGGCGCAGCGACTCGTCCGTGTAGGCGAGCCCGCCCCGGAGGCCGCCCTGCCCCCGGTAGAACTCCGCGTCGGACAGCTCCGAGCCCATCGCGCCCGCCGCGAAGCAGGAGAGCGCGAACCGGCCGCCCGGGGCGAGGACCCGGTCGAGCAGCGCGAGGTAGCTGATCCGGCGGTGCGGGGGCAGGTGGTGGAAGCAGCCGGAGTCGTACACCAGGTCGTACGGCCCGGCGAGTTCCCCGCCGTCACGGGTGAGGGCGAAGGCGTCGCCGCGGTGGAACCGGACGCCGCGCGCACCCGTCTCGCGGGCCCGTTCCCGTGCCCAGCCGACGGCGGCCGGGGAGAGGTCGACCGCGTCGACCTCGAAGCCGTGCGCGGCCAGATACAGCGCGTTGCGGCCGGGGCCGCAGCCCACGTCCAGCGCCCGGCCCCCGGTGAGCAGGCCCCGCTCGACGTACGACACCAGGTTCTCGTCCGGCTTCGCCACGAAGAACGGCACCGGCCGGGAGCGGTCGGCGTAGAAGCCGTCCCACCAGTCGGCGCCCTGCCGCGTCCACCGGTCGGCCTCCGGTGCGAACAGGCCGTCCAGCAGGTCGAGTACGTCGTCCACGGTGCGTGTGCTCCGGTCCATCGGATCTCTTTCGAGGGAACCACCGGTTTCAGCCGGTGGGGGAATCGAATCCCTGGTGTACGTTTCTGGTGTCCCGCAAGGGATCGGTTCGGGCTGGACCGCAACCCTCGGGTTGAAAGCACCCTTCCTTCGGGAGGGGGAGCGGAGTCACCCGGGCCCCCTTCCGTATGCGGCGACCGTATCCGCAGGGGGCGTGAAGTCCCAGTTCAGCAGGGCTGGTTGGGGCTGCTATGAAGGCTCCGGTGGCCCCTGGGAGGGGCCGGTACGACCGGCGCCGAGGGGGCCGTTCGGGGCGGGGAGGAACACCCGCCCCGGCCCCCGCCGCGGGCCGTCACGGCGCCTCTCCGACCGGCCCGACGCCCACTTTCTCTCCCCCGCCGCTCCCTCAGCGCGCCGCCGTGGCTCTCCGGGGCAGCCAGAGCCACATCAGCACCATGCCGGCGGCCAGCACCACCGCCCCCGTGCGGAACGACAGGGCGTACCCCTCGGTCAGGGCCTCCGGGGTGGTGCTGCCTCCCGTACGGGTCGCCGCGATCGTCGACAGGACCGCCAGACCGAGCGAGCCGCCCATCGTGCGCGAGGTGTTGATCAGTCCGGAGACCAGGCCGGCCTCCTCGGGGGCCGCGCCGGAGGTCGCGAGCGCGGCGAGCGGGGTCCCGGCGAGCCCCCCGCCCAGCATCATCAGGATGCCGGGGAACATGATCGCCGTCAGATACGTCCCGTCGGCCGTCATGGTCGACTGCCAGGCGAAGCCGGTCATCGCGACGAAGGTGCCGAGCACGGCCACGGCGCGCGCCCCGGCCAGCCGCATCAGCCGGGGCGCGACCTTGGAACCGACGACCACGGCGAGCGAGCTCGGCACCAGGGCGAACCCGGCCGCGAGCGGGGTGTAGCCGAGGACGTTCTGCGCGTAGAGGGTCATGAAGAACCACATGGAGAACATCGCGGCGCCGCTCAGGAACATCGCCGCGTTCGCCGACGACACCGAGCGCACCCGGAACAGCCCCAGCGGCATCAGCGGGGCCTTGGCCCGCGCCTCGACGAGGAGGAACAGCGCGATGAGGGCGAGTCCGGCGAGCAGCGGTACCAGGGTGGGCGTCGCCGTCCAGCCCTCGGCCTCGGTCTGGGAGATGCCGTAGGCGAGGGTGCCGAGGCCGGCCGTCACGAGCAGCGCGCCGGGCAGGTCGAGCCGCCGTCCGTCCCCGGCCCGGCCCTCCGCCAGCCACCAGGCGGCTCCGGCCAGCAGCACCACCCCGATCGGCACGTTGATCAGCAGGACCCACCGCCAGGACAGCGTGTCCGTGAGCGCCCCGCCGACGAAGCCGCCGGCCGCGCCACCGCCCGCCCCGACGGCGGTCCAGGTCGCGATGGCGCGGGCGCGGGCGGCGCCCTCGGAGACCGCCGAGGTGACGATGGTCAGGGTGGAGGGCGCCAGGACGGCCGCCCCGAGCCCCTGCACCGCCCGCGCCAGCAGCAGCTGCCAGCCGTCCTGGGCCAGCCCGCCGACCAGTGAGGCCAGCGTGAACAGGCCGAGGCCGAGGAGGAACATCCGCTTGCGTCCGTAGAGGTCACCGGCGCGTCCGCCGAGCAGCATGAAACCGGCGAAGGCGATGGCGTACGCGTTCACCACCCACTGCAGGCCCTGCCCGCTGAGCCCGAGGCCGGCCCGCATCGACGGCAGCGCGACGTTGACCACAGAGATGTCGAGCACGACGAGGAACTGCCCGGCACACGCGAGCGCCACCGCCAGCCATGGAGGAGGCGTGCTGCGACGGGGTGTGCGGGTGACGGTGGTGTCCGGGACTTCGAGCATGGACGTCATGGTCTCAACCGGCGAGCACCCCTTGCATCGGGAATTCGCCGGGGTGGGTCCTGGTCCTTCCGACCTAAGCCGTCCCGGGGACGGCGGCAGGGGCCCCCGTCGGGCCGTCCCCGACGGGTACGGCAGCATGGGCACCCCAGACACGTACGACCCCGGACGCGCACCATCAGACGCGTACCACCGAGAGGACGCCGGAACCGATGCCGACGCCGAACCCCCCGGCACCCCAGCCCGAGATCCTGGCCGCGTTCGAGGCGGCGAAGGGCTTCATGCCCGCGGACGAGGGCCTGGCCCTGTACGCGGCGGCGGCCGAGGCGGGACGGCTGGGTCTGCCCCTGCTGGAGGTCGGCGCCTACTGCGGCCGCTCCACGATCCTGCTCGCCGATGCCGCCCGCGCGGCCGGGGTCACCGCGCTCACCGTGGACCACCACCGGGGCAGCGAGGAGCAGCAGCCGGGCTGGGAGTACCACGACCCGGAGACGGTCGATCCCGAGCTGGGGGTGATGGACACCCTCCCCACCTTCCGCCGCACGCTCCACCGGGCGGGCCTGGAGGACCACGTGGTCGCCCTGATCGGCCGCTCCCCGGTGATCGCGGCCCTGTGGAACTCCCCCCTCGCCCTGGTCTTCGTCGACGGCGGCCACACCGACGAACACGCCACGGCCGACTACGAGGGCTGGGCCCCGCACGTCGCCGAGGGCGGCCTGCTCGTCATCCACGACGTCTTTCCCGACCCGGTCGACGAGTTCACCGGTCAGGCCCCCCACCGCGTCCACCTCCGCGCCCTGGCCTCCGGCGCCTTCACGGAGGTCTCGGCCACGGGCTCACTGCGCGTCCTGCGCCGTACCGGGCACGGGATCTGAGGCGCGGAGGCTCAGCGGCCGCCCCACGGCGACGATGGCGGTGCGCGGCGGCCGCTAGGGTGGCCGGGTGTCGTACACCGGACCCGGCTTCGAACCGCCCCCCGCCCGCCGCTCCCGGAGCAGGCTCCTGACCGTGGCGCTGGCCGCGCTCGTGCCGGGGGCGTTGCTCGGGTGGGCCGTCTACGCGATCGTGGGCGGTTCGGGGGACGACAAGGGCGGCGGGAGCGCTGCCGCGGGGGCGTCGGGGTCCGCGGGGTCCTCGGCGTCGGCTTCGTCGCGTGCGCCGTCCTCCGCCGGCGGCTCGGCGTCGGGCGAGTCCGGCGACCCGGACGGCGGGAAGCCGGGCGGCTCCGCCGCTTCCGGCTCCCCCTCCGATCGCGCCTCCTCGTCCGCGTCCGCCGGGTCCGGGCCGCTCAAGGGGAAGGTCGTCGTCATCGACCCCGGGCACAATCCGGGCAACTTCCGGCACACCGCCGAGATCAACCGCCAGGTGGACATCGGGACGAACTCCAAGGAGTGCGACACCACCGGCACGTCCACGAACGCCGGTTACGCCGAGGCGAAGTTCACCCTGGACGTCGCCCACCGGATGCGTGCACTCCTCGAGGAGCAGGGCGCCGCGGTGAAGCTGACCCAGGACGCCGACCGGCCGTTCGGGCCGTGCATCGACGAGCGGGCCGAGATCGGCAACAAGGCGAAGGCCGATGCCGTCGTGTCGATCCACGCGGACGGTTCGGGCGTCGGGAACCGCGGCTTCCATGTGATCCTCCCCGGCTCCGTGCACTCCGGCGCTGCGGACACCCGGGCGATCGTCGGCCCCTCCCGTGAACTCGGTGAACGCATCGCGGGCAACTTCGTACGCGTCACCGGCAACGCGCCCTCCAATTACGTGGGCGACGGCACCGGTCTCGTCACGCGTAAGGACTTGGGCGGTCTCAATCTGTCAACGGTTCCCAAGGTGTTCGTCGAGTGCGGCAACATGCGCGATAGCAAGGACGCGGCACTTCTGACCAGCGGTGCCTGGCGGCAGAAAGCGGCGCAGGGAATCTCTGAGGGAATCGTGAGTTTCCTGCGCGGGTAGGGATCAGCGCGCTGATCCAGGCGGACAGCCCGATCGTGCGGACGATAGTGTCGTTCCCACGATGAGGGGTCACCCCCGCGCTTCACACCGGGCCCCGAGGGCGAGGTGGTGACAGCGACGCCTCTACCGACGACGAGACGACCCAGAAGGACCTGAAGTGAATATCCGCTCCCTCACTCGAGGCGACGGCGTGGTGATCGGAGCAGCGGTATTGCTGTTCATCGCGTCGTTCCTCGACACGTTCGGCGGCGACGAAGGCGACATCCCCAATGCCTGGGACAACCTGGGTCTGGTGATGAGCCTGTACATCGCCGGCATCGCCGGTGCCGCTCTCATCGTCATGGCCCGTGTGCTGCCCCAGCCGCCGAAGGTCGCCGGTCTTGACCTGGGTCAGTTCGGCGTGGCTCTGACGATCTTCGCCGCGTGGACGTCTTTCTGGACGATCATCGACCCGTTGGGGGCGTTCGATGATGTCCTCTCCGGTCTCGGCGGCAGGGAGCCCGAAGCCGGCGCAGGCCTGATCCTCGGCCTGATCGCCGCCCTGCTCCTGGCCGCGGCCGCCGTCGCCACCCCCCTGGTCCCCGCCCTCAAGGGTGCCCTCATTCCGGCGCCCCGTCCCGCCGCCCCGCAGCCCTACGGCGCCCAGCCGCCCGCCGGTTACGGCTACCCGGGTGCGCAGCAGGCCGGTTTCGGCGGCCCGCCGCAGTCCGGCCAGCCCGGTCAGTCGTTCGGCGGTCAGCAGCCCGGCCAGCCGGCCGCGCCGCCCGTCGCCGACTTCTCGCCGTTCTGGTTCGCCGTCCCGGTGCCCCGGCCGCTGTTCCCGGAGGACGGTTCGCAGACGCCGATCGCCGAACTGGCCCCCGGTACCTGGTACCTGGCCGTCGAACAGCGCGGAGCGGCCCTCGTCGCCCAGACGCAGGACGGCCGCCGCGGCGTGCTCCAGGACACCTCCGGCATCCAGCGCGGCTGACCCCGCTCCATGCCGTACGGCCCCTCGCCCTGCCGGGCGGGGGGCCGTTGTCGTGCAGCTGAATTCCCGCGGAATTCCCGGTGTTGACCGTCGTCCGGGTTTGCATCGGGATTCCGGGGCCAGACGGACATCATGTCCCCTCGAAATCGCACGGGTTCCACTTCCGCGGGGACGGTCGTCGCGGTGATCGCGGACATCATGGCCGTCATTCTCGGACTGTGGATTCTGATGTACCTGTTGGACGCCAACCGGGCCAACGACCTGGTGCAGTTCGTCCATGACGCGGCCTCCTGGCTGGCCGGCTGGTCGCGTGACCTGTTCACGTTCGACGCGGAGTGGGCGCGGGTGGTCGCCGGATACGGACTGGCCGCGGTCGTCTACCTGTTCATCGGCCACGCCATCGCCGACCGCCTCCACCGGCGCTGATCCACACCCCCACGCCCCTCCGACCCACGACCCGGCCACCGCCCGAGCGGCCGGTCGCGTGACCGGGGGGTCTGGGGGTGTCCCCCGGAGAACACAGCACGTTCGACGCGGAGTGGGCGCGGGTGGGCGCCGGATACGGACCGGCCGCGGTCGTCCACCTGTTCATCGGCCACGCCATCGCCGACCGCCTCCACCGGCGCTGACCGGACCTCCCCGGCCCCTTCTCCGCGCTTGAGCCTCTCAGACCAGAGCGCAGCAGTCCGGGTCGAGGCCTCGGGGGAGGCGGTCGCCGCCGAACACCGCGCAGGTGGCCTCGTGGCCGCCGAGCGCGGCGACGGCCAGCAACAGCGAGCCGGCCGTCCAGGTGGTCAGCTCGACCGGCCAGACCGCCTCGTCGTCGAAGACGTACCCCGTCCAGTACAGGCCGCTCTCCGGATCGCGCAGGTGCTGGATGGACTGGAGGATCTCCAGCGCCCAGTCGGACTCGCCCGTCGCCCACAGGGCCAGGGCGAGTTCGGCCGACTCCCCGCCGGTCACCCACGGGTTGGGGATCACGCAGCGCACCCCGAGTCCGGGGACGACGAAACGGTCCCAGCCCTCCGCGATCCGGGCCTTGGCCTCCGTGTCGGTGAGGGCGCCGCCCAGTACGGGGTAGTACCAGTCCATCGAGTAGCGGTTCTTGTCGAGGAACCGCTCCGGGTGGTGCCGGATCGCGTGCCGGAGCGCGCCCGCCGCCAACTCCCAGTCCGGCTGCGGCTCTTCCCGCTGCTCGGCGATGGCCAGCGCACAGCGCAGCGCGTGGTGGACGGAGGAGCAGCCGGTGAGCAGCGCGTCGGTGGTGGGCGTGCCGTCGTCGTCGCGCCGCCAGCCGATCTGCCCGCCGGGCTGCTGCAGTTTCAGCACGTACTCCACCGCCGCGTACACGGTGGGCCACAGGCGGTCCAGGAAGGTGTCGTCGCCGGTGGAGAGGTAGTGGTGCCAGACGCCGACGGCGATGTAGGCGACGAAGTTGGTCTCCCGGCCCCGGTCGGTGACGTCGAGCGGGTCGCCGTCGGCGTACGCCGCGTACCAGGAGCCGTCCGCCAACTGGTGCCTGGCCAGCCACAGGTAGGCCCGCTCGGCGGCCTCGTGGGCGCCCGCGGCGTCCAGCGCCATGGCGGCCTCGACGTGGTCCCACGGGTCGAGGTGGTGTCCGCGGAACCACGGGATCGCCCCGTCCTCACGCTGCACGGCGAGGATGCCCGCGACGGTCGCGGCGGCCTGCCCGGCGGTGAGGACCCCGGGCAGGACGAGGTGTTCTGTCCGGGAAGTGGTCACTTGGCCGCCGCCACGGTCTCGGTGCCCGCCCCCGTGTCGGCATCGGCGCCTGACCCGGCCTCGGTGCGCGGCAGATGCGGTTTGGTCGCGTACGCCACGAAGCTCTTGCCCATCACCGGGTTCAGGGTCCGCTCCGCGATGCGGGTCGCCAGCGGCTTCTTCATGATGTCCCAGACCAGCAGCTTGTGGTACGCCCGCACCGGCAGCGCCTTGTCGTTGTCCACGCCGAAGGCGCACTTCAGCCACCAGTACGGCGAGTGCAGCGCGTGCGCGTGGTGGGTGCCGTAGGGGCGCAGGCCGGCCTCGCGCATCCTGGCCAGCAGTTCGTCGGCCTTGTAGATGCGGATGTGGCCGCCCTCGACCTCGTGGTAGGCGTCGGACAGGGTCCAGCACACCTTCTCGGGCCCGTAGCGCGGGACGGTGACCGCGATGCGGCCGCCGGGCCTGAGCACGCGGACCATCTCGGCGAGGACGCCCTTGTCGTCGGGGATGTGCTCCATCACCTCGGAGATGATCACGACGTCGAAGGACGCGTCGGGGAAGGGCAGCGCGAGGGCGTCGCCCTCCATCGCCGTGGCGGTGGCCCCGGCGGGCACCTCCCCGGCCTCCTTCATCGCCGCGAACCACTTGGCGACCTCGCGGATCTCCTCGCCGTTCTGGTCCAGTGCCACGACCCGCGCCCCGCGCCGGTAGCACTCGAACGCGTGCCGGCCGGCTCCGCACCCGAGGTCCAGGACACGGTCGCCCGGGGCGAGCGGGAACCGGGAGAAGTCGACGGTCAGCACGTGGCCCTGCTTTCGCGGTGGGAGGTGACGGGTTCTTCTACGACGAGCGCCGGGGCCGCCACGGGACCGGCGACGACGGGACCGGCGCCCGCGGTCGCCGCGGCCTCTGCGGTCCCCGCGCCGGCCATCGCCTCGCGGTAACGGGCCACCGTGCCCTCGGCCGCGCGGGCCCAGGTGAAGTGCCGCAGCACCCGCTCCCGGCCGGCCGCGCCGAGCCGCGCGCGCAGTTCGGGGTCGCCGAGCAGTCGGTTCAGTCCGGCGGCCAGCGCGCCCGCGTCGCCGGGCGGGACGGCCAGGCAGGTCTCACCGTCGCGGCCGGCCACCTCCGGGATCGCGCCGCCGGTCGTGGCGAGCAGCGGCGTGCCCGTGGCCATGGCCTCGGCGGCCGGGAGCGAGAAGCCCTCGTACAGCGACGGCACGCAGGCGACCTGGGCGGAGCGCACGAGGTCGACCAGTTCCGCGTCCGAGATGCCCTTGACGAACTCGACGGCGCCCTCGAGCCCGTAGCGCTCCACCGCGTCGGCGACGGGCCCCTTGGCGGGGCGCTTGCCGACCACGACGAGGTGGGCCTCGGGCTGCTCGACGCGGACCTTCGCCAGTGCCTCGACGAGGAAGACCAGGCCCTTGAGCGGCACGTCCGCACTGGACGTGGTCACGATCCGGCCCGGCACGACGGGCACCGAGGCGTCCGGCGAGAACAGGTCGGTGTCGGCGCCGATGTGGACGACGTGGATCCGGTCCTGCCGTACGCCCAGGTGGTCGACGATCTCGTCGCGGGAGGTGCCGGAGACGGTGAGCACGGAGGGCAGCCGGCGGGCCACCCGCTTCTGCATCCTGGTGAAGGCGTACCAGCGGCGCACCGAGGCGCGGCGCCGTCTGCTCCCGGCGGCGTCCAGCTCCAGCTGCCGGTCGACGGTGATGGGGTGGTGGATCGTGGTCACCAGGGGTGCGCCGAGGTCGCCGAGCAGGCCGTAGCCGAGCGTCTGGTTGTCGTGCACGACGTCGAAGTCGCCGCGCCGGTCCCGCAGATGGCGGCGGGCCCGCAGGGAGAAGGTCAGCGGTTCGGGGAAGCCGCCGGTCCACATCGTGCCGACCTCGAGCGCGTCGATCCAGTCGCGGTACTCGCCGCGGCCCGGGGTGCGGAAGGGGTCGGGCTGGCGGTAGAGGTCGAGGCTGGGCAGCTCGGTGAGGCTCAGTCCGTCGTGGCCCTCGTCGAGGACGGGGTAGGGCTGGGCGCCGATGACCTCGACCTGGTGCCCGAGGCGGACGAGTTCGCGGGAGAGGTGGCGTACGTAGACGCCCTGTCCGCCGCAGAACGGGTTCCCCTTGTAGGTGAGGAGTGCGATGCGGAGCGGTCGCATGCCGTCGGCGGCGGCGGAGGGACCCCGCGAGGGCCCGGCCTGACTGGCCTCAGCGGTCACCCTGGGCCCCCTTCTCCCTGCACGGTCCCGCGACTCTACGTCGGGACGTTAACCTGGAACAAGTTTCAGAGTTGATCGTTCCGCGGCTCCGAATCTACCGGCAGGTAGGGACGCCGGAAGCAGTGGATCAGGTGATTCACGCCACGACGGGACGCGTGCCATGCTGTCCGATCACCACCCCTCACCGACGGTCACGGAACGGGGCCCATGCCCACGGAAGCCCACACCGAGAAGGCGGCCGAGGCGGCGACGCCGCCCAAGCCGAACAAGGCCGGCAGGACCGCCAGGACCTCCAGGACCGACAAGTCCGGCGAGGCGGACAAGGCGGCGCTCATGGACGCCGGTGCCACCGGAGCCTCCCCCACCTCACCCCTGACCGAGCGGCAGGAGGCGCGCAGGCGCCGCATCCTGGACGCGAGCGCCCGGCTGGCCGGCCGGGGCGGCTTCGACGCGGTGCAGATGCGGGAGGTCGCGGAGTCCTCACAGGTGGCGCTGGGCACGCTGTACCGCTACTTCCCGTCCAAGATCCACCTGCTGGTGGCCACGATGCAGGACCAGCTGGAGCGCATGCACCGCACCCTGCGGAAGAAGCCCCCGGCGGGCGACACGGCCGCGGAACGGGTCACCGGGACCCTGATGCTGGCCTTCCGCGCGCTCCAGCGCGAGCCGCAGCTGGCCGACGCGATGGTGCGCGCGCTGACCTTCGCGGACCGCAGCGTGAGCCCGGAGGTCGACCAGGTCTCCCGCCGGACGACGATGATCATCCTGGACGCCATGGACCTCGGGGAGCCCACACCGGACCAGCTCGCCGCGGTCCGCGTCATCGAGCACACCTGGCACTCGGCCCTGATCACCTGGCTGTCGGGGCGCGCCTCGATCGCCCAGGTCAGGATCGACATCGAGACGGCGTGCCGACTGATCGACCGGACGGCACCGAAGGATGGAGCGCCGTGAAGTCGAAACGTTCGACGCCCTTCCGTCAGCCGCCGCGTGCCGCTCTCACTCCCCTGACCGGTCACCCTTCGGCCGTCCATGGACCGATTGCGCGTGAACGGTTGACCGACGGGGCGGGCCGGTCCATGGCGACGTGACCTCGGCCGCCTCGGTTCACGCCACTTCCGACCACTTTCTTACGTACGGGTAGAGTGACGGCGTCGTCATCACCCGTACGGGGGAAAGCCGGTGCAATTCCGGCGCTGACCCGCAACCGTGAGCCGTCCCCCGGGACGGCGAGCCGGAACGCCCCGGACGGTTCGTGACCGGCTCACGCGCCCGGCGGCCCGCCGGGGCGCGGCACCGTCGAGGTTTACGGAGCCGAGCCGCCGGGATGTCCCGTGCTGCCTGGCTCCCCAGTGGGAAAGAGGCATCCGCCGATCATGAACGTCCGTAGCAGCGCAGCGGTTCTGGCCGCCGTCGCCGTGATCGGTGCCGCCGTACCGGCCGCCGCCGACTCGTCCCCGTCCCCCTCACCGTCCCAACAGCCCCTGCCCGCCGCCCTGTACGGCGACGGCGATCCGCAGTACGACGGCGTGTGGCGGCAGTCGCTCGCCCTGCTCGCCCAGCACACGGTGGGCGTCGAGCCGCCGAAGTCGTCCGTCGACTGGCTGGCGGGGCAGCAGTGCGCCGACGGCTCGTTCGCCCCGTACCGTGCGGACACCGGCACGGCGTGCGACGCCACGACCATGGTCGACACCAACCAGACCGCCGCCGCCGTCCAGGCCCTCGCCGCCCTCGGCGGGCACGACGCCGTCGTCGGCAAGGCCGTCGACTGGCTGAAGTCCGTGCAGAACGAGGACGGCGGCTGGGGCTACATGGCGGGCGGGGACAGCGACGCCAACTCCACCTCCGTGGTCATCGGCGCGCTCACCGCGACGGGCGAGAAGCCGGCCGAGGCGGTCAAGGACGGCAAGTCCCCCTACGACGCCCTGCTGAAGCTGGCGCTGCCGTGCGACGACGAGGGTGACGGCGCGGGCGCGTTCGCCTTCCAGCCGGGCAAGAAGGGCGAACTGGTCGCCAATACCGACGCCACGGCGGCGGGCGTGGCCGGCTCCCTCGGCGCGGGCCTGGTGGTCGAACCCGGCAAGGGCGAGTCGGCGGACGCCGGTTGCGAGAAGGCGGACACGCCCGAGCAGGCCGCCGCCAACGGCGCCGCCCACCTCGCCGGCGTACTCGCCGGGGACGACCACCTCGTCTCCGCCCTCCCCGGCTCCGAGGACCAGCCCGACTACGGCAACACCGCCGACGCGGTGGTCGCGCTCGCCGCGCAGGGCGCCACCGGGCAGGCCGCGAAGTCCGCGGCCTGGCTGGCGGAGAACGCCGCCGACTGGGCCGCCCAGAGCGGCCCCGCCGCCTACGCCCAGCTGATCTTCGCCGCCCACGCGACCGGCACCGACCCGCGCGCCTTCGGCGGCACCGACCTGGTGAAGCAGCTCTCGGCGACCGGGCCGGCCGCCGGGGAGTCCTCGCGGACGGCGAACGACGACAAGGCCGGACAGGACGAGAAGGCCGCGAAGGCCGCGTCGGACTCCGGGTCCGGCCTCCGGTGGACCCTCTCGATCGTCGGTGTCTGCCTCGTCGCCGCTGTCGGCGCCGTCTTCCTGCTGCGCGGCCGGAGCCGGAAGCAGCAGTCGTGATCCGCCGGGCCACCGTGCTGTTCCTGGCCGCGCTCCTGCCGCTGCTGGCGGGCGTGGGCCAGGCGCAGGCCGCCGGCTACCGGTACTGGTCGTTCTGGGACCTGGACGGCGACGCGTGGACGTACGCCACCCAGGGGCCCTCGACGGCCCGTCCCGCCGACGGCGACGTCCAGGGTTTCCGGTTCGCCGTCAGCGAGGACTCCGCCGACGCGACGCGGCCCCGGGGCGCCGCCGACTTCGCCGCGATCTGCGCGAAGACCCCGGCGAAGGACGGTGAGAAGCGGGTGGCCCTGGTCATCGACTTCGGTATCGCCGCCGACGCCCCGTCCGGCGAGACTCCGCCGGACGGCCGCACCGCCTGCGCCCGGGTCCCCTCGGACGCCACGACGGCCGAGGCCCTGGCCTCCGTCGCCAAGCCCCTGCGCTACGACAGCAACGCCCTGCTGTGCGCGATCGCGGGCTATCCGGAGAAGGGCTGCGGGGAGCAGGTGTCGGGCGGCAGCGCACCGGCGCCCGGGAAGCCCGAGAAGTCGGAGGGGGAGGACGGCGCGAAGTCCTCGGCGCCGACGGCGTCTTCGTCCTCCTCGGAGGGCGACGGCGGCCCCTCGCTCGGTCTGGTCGCCGGGATCGCCGTGGTGGCGTTGCTGGGGGCGGCGGCGGTCTGGCAGGTACGCCGTCGTGGCTAGCGGCGCCCGACCACGGGGGCGCACCGGCACCGGCACCGGACGTCCGGTGCCGCCGGGCGCCCCCGCCTCGCGCCGCCGGCAGGGCAGTGCCCTGCATCCCGGTGCCTGGTGGCTGTGGGCCCTGGCCCTCGGTGTCGCCGCCACCCGTACCACCAACCCGCTGCTGCTCGCCCTCCTCGTCACCGTCTCCGCGTACGTCGTGGCCACCCGCCGCCCGAACGCGCCCTGGGCCCGCTCCTACGGCGCGTTCGTCAAGCTGGCGCTCCTCGTGCTCGCCGTCCGCCTGCTCTTCGCGATCGTCCTCGGCTCCCCCGTACCCGGCACGCGTGTGCTGGTCGATCTGCCCGAGGTCCCGCTCCCCGACTGGGCGCAGGGCATCCGCCTGGGCGGCGAGGTCACGGCCGAGGCCCTCACGTTCGCCCTGTACGACGGCCTGAAACTGGCCACGCTGCTCATCTGCGTCGGTGCCGCGAACGCCCTCGCCAACCCCTCCCGTCTGCTGAAGTCCCTGCCCGGCGCCCTGTACGAGATGGGGGTGGCCGTCGTCGTGGCGCTGACGTTCGCGCCGAACCTGATCGCGGACGTCCAGCGGCTGCGCGCCGCCCGCCGGCTGCGGGGCCGTCCCGACCGGGGTGTCCGGGGGCTGCTGCAGGTCGGACTGCCGGTCCTGGAGGGCGCGTTGGAGCGTTCGGTCGCGCTCGCCGCCGCGATGGACGCCCGCGGTTACGGCCGCAGCGCGCAGGTCCCGGCCGGGATCCGCCGCACCACCGCCGCCCTCACCCTCGGCGGGCTGCTCGGCGTCTGCACCGGAACGTACGGACTGCTCACCGCCGAGGGCGCCGTCCACGGCCTGCCCGTGCTCCTGGCCGGTCTCGCCGCCGCGCTCGCGGGCCTGTGGCTGGGCGGCCGGCGTTCCCTGCGCACCCGTTACCGCCCGGACCGCTGGGACGCCCGCGCCTGGCTGGTCACCGGCTCCGGCGCGGCGGTCGCGGCGCTGCTGGCGCTCGCCGCCGCGCGTGATCCGGCGGCCCTGCACCCCGGTGTGGTGCCGCTGGTCGCGCCCACGCTCCCCCTGTGGCCGGCGGCGGCCGTACTGATCGGCCTGCTCCCCGCCTTCGTCACACCCGCCCCCGAGGACACCGGCAAGGAGCCGTCGTGATCCGCTTCGAGAACGTCTCCGTGACGTACGACGGCCTGCCCGAACCCTCCGTGCGGGGCGTCGACTTCGAGGTGCCGGAGGGTGAACTCGTCCTGCTCGCCGGCCCGTCGGGGGTCGGCAAGTCCACCGTGCTGGGCGCGGTCAGCGGCCTCGTACCGCACTTCACCGGCGGCACTCTGCACGGCAGGGTCACGGTGGCCGGCCGCGACACCCGCACCCACAAGCCGCGCGAACTCGCCGACGTCGTGGGCACGGTGGGCCAGGACCCGCTGTCCCATTTCGTGACGGACGTCGTCGAGGACGAACTCGCCTACGGCATGGAGTCGTTGGGTCTGCCTCCGGAGGTGATGCGGCGCCGCGTCGAGGAGACCCTGGACCTGCTGGGCCTGGCCGGCCTGCGCGGGCGTCCCCTCTCGACGCTCTCCGGCGGCCAGCAGCAGCGGGTCGCCATCGGCTCGGTGCTCACCCCGCACCCGCGGGTGCTGGTCCTGGACGAACCGACGTCCGCGCTGGACCCCGCGGCGGCCGAGGAGGTCCTCGCGGTCCTCCAGCGCCTGGTCCACGACCTCGGCACCACCGTCCTCATGGCCGAGCACCGGCTGGAACGCGTCATCCAGTACGCCGACCGGGTGGCGCTGCTGCCGGGGCGGGGCGAGCCCCCGCTGCTCGGCACACCGGCGGAGGTGATGGCCGTCTCCCCGGTGTTCCCGCCGGTGGTGGCGCTGGGCCGGCTCGCGGAGTGGTCCCCGCTGCCGCTGACCGTGCGGGACGCGCGCCGTCGGGCGGCCGGGCTGCGGGAGCGGCTGGCCGGGGCCGCGGCGCAGCAGGAGCCCGCACGGAAGGCTCCGGCTCCCGTGCCCTCCGGCCGGCGCCTGTTCACACGCACCAGGGCCGACGCCTCGGCGCCCGCCCCCGTGGCGGAAGCCCGCTCCCTCGCCGTCCGCCGCGGCCGTGTCCAGGCCCTGCGCCACATCGACCTGACGGTCGCCCCCGGCGAGACGGTCGCCCTGATGGGCCGCAACGGCGCCGGGAAGTCGACGCTGCTCGGCGCGCTGGTCGGTCTGGTCGAACCCTCCGCCGGCTCGGTCCGCACCGGTGACGCCGTGCCCCACCGCCTCCGCCCCCGCGACCTGGTCCGCCGGGTGGGGCTCGTCCCGCAGGAGCCGCGCGACCTGCTGTACGCGGACACGGTCGGCGCGGAGTGCGCCGCCGCGGACCGGGACGCGGAGGCGGAGGCGGGCACCTGCCGCGCCCTGCTGTCGGAGCTGCTCCCCGGGGTCGCGGACGACACGCACCCCCGTGACCTGTCCGAGGGCCAGCGCCTCACCCTCGCCCTGGCCGTCGTCCTCACCGCCCGCCCGCCCCTGCTCCTGCTCGACGAGCCGACCCGCGGCCTGGACTACGCGGCGAAGGCCCGCCTGGTCGCCGTGCTGCGGGGGCTGGCCGCCGAGGGCCACGCCATCGTCCTGGCCACGCACGACGTGGAACTGGCGGCGGAACTCGCCCACCGGGTGGTCCTGCTCGCCGAGGGCGAGGTCATCGCCGACGGGCCGGCGGCCGAGGTGGTCGTCGCGTCCCCGTCCTTCGCCCCCCAGGTGGCGAAGATCCTGGCCCCGCAGCAGTGGCTCACGGTCTCCCAGGTACGGGCGGCCCTGTCATGACCCCCGCACGCACCCCGACCACCGGCACCGTCACCGGCGCGCAGCGCCAGGTGCGGGCCGTCCGCCTGGGACCGCGGTCGCTGCTGGCGCTGGCCCTGGTGAGCGCGGTGGGCGTGGCCGCCTTCGGCTGGCCCTTCCTGGCCCCGCCCGCCTCCACCCTCAACGCCCACGCGCAGGACGCGCCGTGGCTCTTCGCGGGGCTGCTGGTGCTGCTGGTCGCGGTGGTGGCGGCGACGATCTCGGAGTCGGGCCTCGGCCCGAAGGCGGTCGCGATGCTGGGCGTCCTGGCGGCGACGGGCGCGGCCCTGCGCCCCATCGGCGCGGGGACGGCCGGTCTGGAACCCATGTTCTTCCTGATGGTGCTGAGCGGCCGGGTCCTCGGCCCCGGCTTCGGCTTCGTGCTCGGCTCGGTGACGATGTTCGCGTCCGCGCTGCTCACGGGCGGGGTCGGCCCGTGGCTCCCGTTCCAGATGCTGGCGATGGGCTGGTTCACGATGGGCGCGGGCCTGCTCCCGGGCCCGGACCGCCTCCGGGGCCGCGCGGAGCTGTGGATGCTCGCCGCCTACGGCTTTCTGGCGGCCTTCGCCTACGGCACGGTGATGAACATGGCGGGCTGGCCCTTCATGGCCGCCCTCGCCTCGAACATCTCCTTCGACCCGGACGCGTCGGTCCCCGCCAACCTGGCCCGCTTCGTGGCGTACTGCCTGGCCACGTCCCTCGGCTGGGACCTGGGCCGGGCCCTGCTCACCGTCGTCCTGGCCCTGACCCTGGGCGCCCCGGTCCTCCGCGCCCTGCGCCGCGCCACCCGCCGGGCCGCTTTCGAGACGCCGGTCACTTTCACGGGGCATCCCTGAGTAATCGCCCCGCACGCCCACGGTGACGACGACGGCCCGCCACGGTGAACCACCCCACATGGCCCGGATCACATACGAAGCGGCCTCGTAGCCCTCGGCCCGCCCCCGCCCCCCTCCCCCACCCGCCCCGACCTGCGCGCACACCTGCGGACCACATTCCGGCAATGCACGCGAAATGCGACCAAGGCTAGTAAACACGGGCATTGCGTAACGAACCCTCGGGCTGTTTCTGTGGAGCAGTCGCCAGGCGCCGACGTGCCCCCACGGGCCGCGGCGCCGACGCATGCCTCACCCCGCACCCCCTGTGGTCCGGGACCGGGCCCACGGCGACCGCCCTGCACCCGAAGAAAGGCCCCACGTGTCCGCCGCTTCCATCCTCCGCGCCGTCGCCACTCCGAAGAAGGCCCTCGCCGGTGCCGCTCTCGCCGCCGCGGCCTGCGGCACGCTGATCGCCGCCACCCCCGCGCAGGCGGCCCCCACGGCCACGGGCTCGGCCCAGGCGACCGCGCAGCAGATCGTCGGCGACCCCGCGCAGTACCAGTGCTTCTCGAACATCGTCCAGCGCGAGAGCGGCTGGAACCACACCGCCACCAACGCCTCCAGCGGCGCCTACGGCCTGGTCCAGGCCCTGCCCGCCACCAAGATGGCCTCGGCCGGCTCCGACTGGAAGACCAACCCCGCCACCCAGATCCAGTGGGGCCTCAGCTACATGAACGAGCGCTACGGCAGCCCCTGCGCCGCCTGGGACTTCTGGCAGTCCAACAACTGGTACTGACCCACCCGGCACCAGCCCCCCCCTGCACCACCCGCACCACCCCCGCATACCGAAGGCGGCGGCCCCCCGATCCCCGGGGCCGCCGCCTTCGCCGTGTTCACGCCGATACCTGACAGCGCCGGGAGAGTCGGCGTGCCGAGGACGAGATGGTGGAGGGCGGCCCGGCCGTCGGCCCGGTCAGGCGCGTTCCTTCTCCGGTCGCTCCGGGCTTTCCGACCGCTCCGGGCTCGCCGCCTGGTGCGGTACCGCCGGGGCGTCCTCGGGCCCGGGTGCCGGGGGCGTGGTCGTGCGGGCGCGGGGGCCCTGGAAGAGGTGGGTCAGGCCGAAGCCGGCGGCGACGACGAGCGCGCCGCCGGCCGCGTCCAGGATCCAGTGGTTACCGGTGGCGACGATCGCGGCGGCCGTGAACAGGGGGTGCAGCAGGCCGAGTGCCTTCATCCACGGCTTCGGGGCGATGAGCGCGATGACCACGCCGCACCACAGGGACCAGCCGAAGTGCAGGGACGGCATCGCCGCGTACTGGTTGGTGAGGGCGGTGAGGGTGCCGTAGTCCGGCTGGGAGAAGTCCTGGACGCCGTGCACGGTGTCGATGATCCCGAGGTTCGGCATCAGGCGCGGCGGGGCCAGCGGGTAGAGCCAGAAACCGAGCAGGGCCAGCAGGGTGGCGAAGCCCAGGCTCGCGCGGGCCCAGCGGTAGTCGACCGGGCGGCGCCAGTACAGCAGGCCGAGGACCGTGAGCGGGACGAGGAAGTGGAACGACGTGTAGTAGAAGTCGAAGAAGTGCCGCAGCCAGCCGATCTCCACGACGGCGTGGTTGACCGCGTGCTCGATGTCCAGGTGGAGCACGCGCTCCAGGTCGAGGATCTGCTGGGCGTGCTCCTCCGCGCGCTCCCTGCCGCCGGTCGCCGCGAGCCGCACCTTGGAGTAGGCGGCGTAGGTGACCCGGATCAGCAGCAGTTCCAGCAGCAGGTTGGGGCGGCTCAGGACCCGGCGCAGGAACGGCAGCAGCGGGACGTAGCGGAAGCGGGCCGGCACGGGCGGGGCGTACCGGGTCGGGACGGGTGAGTCGTAGTACGGCGAGGTGCGCGACAGGAACGGGATCACCGTGGCGGCGGCGAGCGCGGTGAGCAGCACCGCGTTGTCGCGGACGGGGTGGAGGACCGCCAGGTTCGGCAGGATCATCTGGGCGGGCAGCGTCATCACCAGGACGACGGCCACCGGCCACAGCAGCCGGTCGCCGGCGCGTCTGCCGACGGTGCCGACGAGGGCGAGCAGCACCCACAGCAGCTGGTGCTGCCACGCGGTCGGGGCGACGGCGATGGCGGCGCAGCCGGTGATCGCGACCGCGAGCAGCAACTGGCCGTCGTGGGCGTAGCGGACGGCGCGGCGCAGGCCGAGCGCCGCGACGGCCGCGCCGAGCAGCAGGAAGAGCCCGATCTCGAGGGGGCCTTCGAGGCCGAGGCGGAGCAGGGCGCCGTGCAGGGACTGGTTGGCGAGGTCGTCGGCCCGGCCGCCGAGGCCCACCCCCGCCATGTGGTGCACCCAGTAGGTGTACGCGTCCTGCGGCATCGCGGCCCAGGCGAGCGCGGTGCCCGCGGCGAAGGCGACGCCGGAGGCCGCGGCGGCCCGGCGGCGGCCGGTGAACCACAGCAGCGGGGCGAAGAGCAGCAGGGTGGGCTGGAGGGCGGCGGCGACACCGATCAGCGCCCCGCCGGTCCGCTGTCCGTGGGCGACGAAGCAGCCGAGCAGGACGAGCAGGACGGGGATGACGCTGGTCTGGCCGAGCCACAGCGTGTTGCGCACGGGCAGCGACAGCATGAGCAGGCTGACCGCGACCGGTGCGGCCAGCAGGGCCGTGCGCCGGCCGACCGGGTGGGGCAGGGCACGGACGGCGACCAGACCGAGGGCGACGACCAGCAGCAGTGTGCCGAAGGTCCAGCCCCAGCCCAGGGCCTGCTCGGCGGATCTGCTGAGCGGTTTGAGGACGAGCCCGCCGAAGGGGGTGCCGGTGAAGCGGGTCGACTCGTAGAGCGAGCCGCTGACCCGCAGCACCCCGTCGTGCCCGAACCAGGTCTCGAGGTCCGTGAGCCGCTCCCCGCGCGGGGTGGTCAGGACGGCGGTGACCTGTCGTACGGCCAGGACGGCGGCGAGCAGCCACAGTCCGAGGCGCACCGTGTGCAGACGTGTCCGGGCACCGTCGACGGTCGTGGCTCCGAACGTCTCCGCCGGTCGCCCCCTGTGTTCCGCGTTCGCCACGCCTCGTCGGCCTCCCGCCCCATTGGTCCCGCACGTCCCGCGCGTGGGGGTACCTCCGCAAACCTTATGAGGCTCGCGCCGCCCCCGGAAGGAGACGCAGGCAACCCCCGCTTCACCTGATGTCCGTCCTGCTTTGGTCCTGCCTTCGGTCAGGCTTCGGTCCGGAAGGCGATGGACGGCCGGGGGCCGGGTTGCCCGCAGGGACGCGAGAGGGGTCACATGGGAGGGTCGGTGGCGTCGGCCTCACCGGCCGGACGGAGAAACCAGATAAGCCAGATAAGCCGGAGAAACCAGAGAAACCAGAGAAAGAGGAGAGGTACAGGGGAATGGGCGAATCGCAGCTCTGGCACGCGGTGGACGACTACTTCGCCGCCCGTCTCGCACCCGACGACGAGGCTCTGGCGGCCGCCCTGCGGGACAGCGAGGCCGCAGGGCTCCCGCCCATCGCCGTCGCCCCCAACCAGGGCAAGCTGCTCCAGCTCCTCGCCCGGACGCAGGATGCCCGGTACATCCTGGAGATCGGCACCCTCGGCGGCTACAGCACCATCTGGCTGGCCCGCGCCCTCCCGGCCGACGGGCGGCTGATCACGCTGGAGTACGAGCCGCGCCACGCCGAGGTCGCCACCCGCAACATCGGCCGCGCGGGCCTGGACCGGCTCGTCGAGGTGCGGGTGGGCCCGGCACTGGAGTCGCTGCCCCGGCTGGCCGACGAGAACCCTCCCCCGTTCGACCTGGTCTTCATCGACGCCGACAAGGTCAACAACCCGCACTACCTGGAGTGGGCCCTGAGGCTCACCCGTACGGGCAGCCTGATCGTCCTCGACAACGTCGTCCGGGGCGGCCGGGTGATCGACGCGGACAGCACCGCGCCGGACGTGCTGGGCACCCGCGCCGCCCTCGACCTGATCGCCGACCACCCGCGGCTGACCGGTACGGCGGTCCAGACGGTCGGCGGCAAGGGCTACGACGGCTTCGCGCTGGCGCGGGTGCTGGAGTGAGCCGGTGGGCCCTCGCGGTGCCCGCCGGCCTCACACCTCGTGGTAGAAGCCCACGTTGACGCTGCGCGGGGCGGCGCGGTCCAGGATGACGACCTCGCCGTTGCCGCCCCGGGGCAGCGCGACGCTGCCACCGTAGGCGACCGGGTGGACCTGTTCGCCGACGGTCAGCCGGACCTCGGAGGACGGCTCGGGCAGCGAGCCGCGCAGCCAGCTCAGATACCAGGTGCCGTCCTGGGCGCACTGGAACTCCAGATGGACCCGGGACACGAACAGCCAGTCGTCCGGGGTGGAGAGCCGGCACACCGACCTGTCCCGCCCCACCCGCAGCACGGCGCCCGGCTCGCTCGGCGCTTCGGCCATGAGCATGCCGGCCGTGGCCCCCGATTCCTCCGCGGACACGGCGGCCATGGTGAGTTCGAGCACGTGCGCTCCTCCTGAGACGTTCTGGCGGGCCGGGGGACCGCCCCTGCGGTGGCCACGACGGCCTGGCGCGGCGACCGGTACGACTCGCCCGCTGCCGCCGAATGATAAAACGCCCGGTTCCACCGCGTCTGCCCGGTGGGCACAATGGCCGTATGACCGAGCGAAAGCCGCCGGGCGTCGACTTCGAGTCCTGGGTGGACAAGCAGATCCGTGACGCCGAGGCGCGCGGCGAGTTCGAACGGCTGCCGGGGGCGGGCAAGCCGCTGCCCGCCGACATGGAGTCCCCGTACGACGAGTTGTGGTGGGTCAGGCGGAAGCTGGCCCGCGAGGGCCACTCCGTGCTGCCGCCGACGCTGGCCCTGCGCAAGGAGGCCGAGGACGCCCTGGCGGCGGCCTACGCGGCCCCTTCCGAACGGATCGTCCGGAAGATCATCACGGACGTCAACGCCAAGATCCGCGACATGATGTTCAAGCCCCCGCCCGGCCCCCCGCTGGGCAAGAAGCCGTACGACGTCGAGGACGTCGTACGGCAGTGGCGGGAGCGCCGGGCGGGGGCGGCGGGGGACGGGCAGCAGGGCCCGCCCGCCTGACAGCCCGCCGGTTGCCCGGATCCGGTCCGGTCAGGTCCGGTCAGGTACGCAGCAGCCGTTCCGCCAGCCCGCGGTAGTCCCGCAGGGCCAGACGCAACTGCTCGGTGTCGGCCGCGGTGCCGGTGCCGGTCGTGGTGCCGGTACCGGTCACGGCGGTGTCCGGGCCCTCACCCCCGTCCGCGGTCCGCCAGGACCGGCGCAGGGTGCGGCGCCGCTCGGTCACTGCGTCGGTGAGGCGGGCGGCGAGTTCCTCCAGTACGTGATCGGCCTGCTCCACGGAGTCCCGCGGGGCGTCCACGAACCCGGCCACGGCGTGCTGCAACTGCTCGGAGAGCGTGTGCCGGTGGTCGTCCGGGAGCAGACGGACGCCGTCCGCCTTCTCGGGGCCGCGGTCACCGCCGTGGCGGGCGCGCTCCTCGTCAACGTCATGGCGGGGGTCACCGTGCACGTCCTCGGGGAGGCCGTCGTGGGTCCCGGGAGCGGTCGTTCGGCTGGTCGGGTGGATGGTCGTGGTGGGGGGAGCCTCGCCCGTCGGTGTGTCGCCGGGGCGCCGGGTCGCGTCGGTCAACTCGCTCAGCTCTCCTTCGCCTGTCGCCGGTGGAGCAAAGACGGCATGTGGGGGGAGCGGCCGTGTGCGGCCGTCTCCTCACGGGTGCCGTGCGGGCCGGTGCGGTGGTCTCCGCCGTCGTGGCGGGACGGGCGCACCAGGTCGTCGAAGAGGGCGCGCGCCTCGACCATCGCCTCGCGCATCTCCTCGGTGCCCGCGCCGCCTCCGTGCGTGCCGTCGACGCGGATCCGCGCCACCCGGTGCACCCGCCGGTAGCCGTCGACGTGCCGGGCGTGGTGCACGGACAGCGCGGCGAGCTGCTCCTCGTACTGCCCGCCGCCGGGGAAGCCCCGGGCGGCGGCGAGCTCGGCGAGCAGCCGGTCCGCCTCGGCGACCGCGTCCCTCGGCGAGTCGACGAACCGCTCCTGCGCGGCCGTCCAGCCCGCCTCGTACCTCTCCCGTTCGGCGTGCTCCAGCGGTCGGGTCCGCAGGTCGCCGTGGAGCTGTACGCGCTGGGCCAGTTCACGTTCGGCGGCCTCGGCGTCACCGTCGTGCCGGGCGACGGCCCGGTCGTACTCGGGTCCGAAGCGCCGCTTCAGGTGCGCGCCGCGGTGCGGACCGCGGGCGCGCAGGTACAGTACGGCCGCCGCGACGACAACGACCGCCACGATCACGATCAAAGCGATGATCAGGCCAGTGGACATGGATGCCTTCCGGTGTGTCGGCCAACCGGCACTCCTCGCGCGCCGGTTCGCCGAACGGGTAGCCGAAAGACCGGACCGTAAACAGGAGTTGTGCGTCCGGCCGCGGAGGGACGCAGAATGCGGTCATGACGTGGACCATCCGCCCCGAACACCCCGGCTCCCCCGTCGCCGCCGCGCTCTGGCGGGCGTACTACACCGAGGTCAGCGACCGCTGGTACCTGCTGCACGAGGGGCGCCGGACCGACCCGGCGGAGCTGGAGCGCGAGGTCGCCGCCCAGTCGGGCGCCGACCTCGTGCCGCCGCGGGGGCGCCTGCTGGTCGCGCGGTACGCGGGCGAGCCGGCGGGCAGCGCGGGGGTCCGGCTGCTGGACGCCGCGACCGCCGAACTCACCCGGGTCTTCGTCCACGAGGCGATGCGCGGCAGGGGCGGTGCGGCGCTGCTGGTGGGCGCCGCCGAGGAAGCGGCCCGCGCGTCGGGAGCCACCCGGCTGATCCTCGACACGCGCTCGGACCTCGTGGAGGCCCGGGCCCTGTACGCCCGGCTCGGTTTCACCGAGACCGAGCCGCACAACGCGGGGCCGTACGCCGAGCGCTGGTTCGCCAAGCACCTCGCTTGAGCCACCCGCCCGAACCGTCCGCCTGCCCTCGCCTGCACCCGCCCAGACCGTCCGTCTGCCCCCGTCCGGACCACCCGGCTCAACCGACGGGTGCCTCCGGCCGCTCGCCGTGCGGGCCTTCCGGGCTGTCGTCGTGCGGGTTTCCGGCTCTCGAGCCGCCCAGTTCCTCCGTCAGCTCGTGCGCCAGCCGCACCAGGTCGGTCGGCCGGTCCGGCCCCCACCGGTCGCCGAGCAGTTCGGCCAGGAACTCCTCCTGCGCCCGCGCCAGCCGCTCCACGACCGCGCACCCGTCGTCGGTCAGGACGAGGTCGGGGCCCTCGCGTGCGACGAGGTGTCGCGCCTCGGCCTGGCGGGCGGCCTCCAGGACGACGGCGGGCGGGAGGGTGCTGCGTTCGGCGAGCAGAGCGGCTTCCACCGGGCCGCCCTCCTTGATCCCCAGCAGCAGCCAGCTCGTCGCGGGCAGCAGGTCGCAGCCCGCGCGGACGGTGGTCGTCCGGTAGATCTCGCGCCGTCCCTCGTGGGTGCCGAGCAGGGACAGCGCGCGGCCCGCCTCGTCGGGGGCCGGCCGCTCCGCCGACCGGCCGGCCGGCGCCCCGGTGCCGTCGGGCGCGGGGGCCGAGGTACGCAGCTTGTCCTCCTTGAACAGCCAGGCGAGTGCGAAGCCGAGGAGGGCGAGGGGAACGGCGTACAGGAAGACGTCCGTGATGGCGGCGGCGTACGCGTGGACGGCCTCGGGGCGCAGGGCGGTCGGCAGGTCCGCCATGCCGCGCGGGTCGGCCTGCAGCGCGTCGACGGAGACGCCGGGCGGGAGCCGCTCGCCGCGGAAGGCGTCGGTGAGCCGGTCCTCGAGGCCGCTCGCGAAGATCGTGCCGTAGACGGCGACGCCGAAGGAGGCGCCGATGGAGCGGAAGAAGGTCGAGCCGGAGGTGGCGACGCCCAGGTCCTGGTAGGAGACGGCGTTCTGCACGATCAGCACCAGGACCTGCATGACCAGCCCGAGGCCGAGGCCGAAGACGAGGAAGAAGGTGCTCATCACGGCGGTGGAGCTGTGCTCGTCGAGCTGGTGGAGCAGCAGCAGGCCGACGGTGGTGACGGCGGTGCCCGCGATGGGGAACACCTTCCAGCGGCCGGTGCGGCTGACGATCTGTCCGGAGACGGTCGAGGCCGACAGCGTGCCGAACACCATCGGCAGCATGTACACGCCGGACATGGTCGGGCTCACCCCGTGGACCATCTGGAGGAACGCCGGCAGATAGGTCAGCGCGCCGAACATGGCGAAGCCGATGATGAAGCTGATCACGACGGAGAGCGTGAAGGTGCGGATCCGGAACAGTTTCAGCGGCAGTACGGGTTCGGCCGCCCGCCGTTCCACCGCGACGAAGACGACGGCGAGGACGACGCCCAGCACCGCGAGGCCGACGGTCTGCGGCGAGTCCCAGCCCCAGGTGGTGCCGCCGAGGGAGGCGACCAGGACGAGGCAGGTCGCGACGGAGGCGATGAGGAAGGTGCCGAGGTAGTCGATGACGTGCCGGGTGGATCTGCGCGGGATGTGCAGCACCGTCGCGATCACGGCGAGCGCGACGACTCCGAGGGGCAGGTTGACGTAGAACACCCAGCGCCAGCTGAGATGTTCGGTGAACAGTCCGCCGAGAAGCGGCCCGAGGACGCTCGTCGTGCCGAAGACCGCGCCGAACATGCCCTGGTACTTGCCGCGTTCACGGGGCGGGACGAGGTCGCCGACGATCGCCATGGACAGCACGACCAGTCCGCCGCCGCCCAGCCCCTGGAGCGCGCGGAAGGCGATCAGCTGGGACATGTCCTGCGCCGCGCCGCACAGCGCGGAGCCCAGCAGGAAGATGAGGATGGCGAGTTGGAACAGCCGCTTGCGGCCGTACTGGTCGCCGAGCTTGCCCCACAGCGGGGTGGCCGCGGTCGAGGCCAGCAGATACGCGGTGACCACCCAGGACAGGTGCTCCAGACCGCCCAGTTCGCTGACGATGGTGGGCAGCGCGGTGGCCACGATGGTCTGGTCGAGGGCGGCGAGGAGCAGACCGAGCAGCAGGGCGCTGATCGAGACGACGAGGTTCTTGGGCGCCTGCTCCGGGGGGCCCGCGGCGGCGGGCGGCCCTGCGGCGGCGGGCGGCGGTCCGGAACCGGCACCGGGTGAGGGCCTCGTGCTGCCCGCCCGCTCCGTCCTGCCGTGCGCGTCCCCGGCCATGGCGACCTCCACAGGTTCTGGTTTCCGGGTCCATCGTGATCGGTATGACCGTTTTTCTCCTGTCGAACAGCCCGTCGAGCCGCCTGCCGAGACCTCCGGAAGGCCGCATTCCGGGGGCTTGTGCATCGGGGTGTGGAGGAGATCTGCATAATCTCTGGAGATCACGAGGGGAGGGCCTACGCGTGGATCATCCGACGGGAACCCCGTGCCCGCAGTGCGGTGCGCCCAGGAACAGGGACAACACTCCGTCCTGCGCCTGCGGTCCGCGCGCGTCCGACGCCCTCCGGGACGCCCGTACGGCTCAGGCGGCAGCGGTGGAGGACTTCCATCCGCTCCGCATACGCCCATACGTGGAGTTCGACGAGGAAACACCGGCGACCGCGCCGCACGCCGCACCGGGGCACGACGCCGCACCCGAACCCGACGCCGTACCCGAGCACCGCCCCGAACCCGGGCACACCCCCGAGCCGGAAGCCGGGCAAGGGGCCGCGCGCCCCGCCCCGGCCGAGGACCGACCGGTCGCGCCGCCGGCCGCCGACGCGACCATGCAACTGCGCGCCCTCCCGCCGGACGCGGCCTCCGCGTCCCCCTCCGCCACGCCCGCGCCCGCCCCCGGTGCCACACCGCTCGCCGCGCCGCTCGCGCCGCCCACGACCGAGCCGAGCGCCACCGACCTCCACCTGTTCGAGGCCACCCGCCCGATCCGGAGGGTGCCCGCCGCCGCGGGACCGGCCACAGGCCCGGGCCCGGACGCCGGGGGACCCGCTCCCCGGGGCCGCCGTCGCCGCACCGCACTGCTCGCCGCCGGGGCCGTCGTGGCGGTGGCGGGGGCCGCCGGGTGGGCGAGCGGGCTGTTCGCGTACGAGGCGCCGTCCCGGGACGGCGCGCTGCCGGACGACGTGCGGGTGAGCGTGCCGGACGCCCCGTCGGCCTCGCCCTCGGCCTCGGCCGCACCGTCCGAGGGCACGGACCCGGCGGCCTCACCGTCACTCCTGGCCTCGGCCTCGGCCTCGCCGTCCGAGAGCGCGAGCTCGTCGGCGTCGGCGTCGCCGTCGGACTCGGCGTCGGAGGCCGGCGCTTCGGCGACCCCGTCGGACACGGCGGAGCCGTCGTCGGCCGCGCCGACCACCGCCCCGGCCGACACCCTCGAGGAGGCGACGGACGAGGCGGAGCCCGAAGTCCCCGGTGCCGTGCTGCGCCGCGGCGACCGCGGGCCGGAGGTGGTCGAACTCCAGCAGCGCCTGCGCCAGTTGCGCCTGTACAACAGCGAGGTGCACGGCCGGTTCAACCGCCGGGTGGAGGACGCCCTGCGCACCTATCAGTGGTCCCGGGGCATCAGGGGCGACGAACTGGGCGTGTACGGACCGGAGACCCGGAGCCGGCTGGAGTCGGAGGCCCGGGAGCCGTAGACCGGCGGGCCGGGCGCGAACGTCACGCGCCCGCGCCTCCGGCTCCGCCTCCCCCCGCCTCCACCTCAGGCCCCGGTGACGTGCAGCAGCATCGTCCCGTCCGCCTCGCGCTCGACCCGCACCCGGGTCAGGTCCCGTACCGCCACGTCCGGGTCGTGGAATCCGGCGCGGGGGCCGATCCCGACGACCCGCATCCCGGCCGCGCGCCCCGCGGCGACACCCGCCCCCGAGTCCTCGAAGACCACGCAGTCGGCGGGGTCGACGCCCAGTTCCGCCGCGCCCTTGAGGAAGCCCTCGGGGTCGGGCTTGCTCGCGCCGACGGACTCGGCGGTCACCCGCACCTCGGGCAGTGCCAGCCCGGCGGCGGCCATCCGGGCCGTGGAGAGGCCGACGTCGGCCGAGGTCACCAGCGCGTGCGGCAGGCCGTCGAGCGAGGCGAGGAAGTCACGGGCGCCCGGTATCGCGACGACGCCCTCGGTGTCCGAGGTCTCCTCGGCGAGCATGCGCGCGTTCTCTGCGTGGTTCTGCGCCATCGGCCTGTTCGGCAGCAGCAGCGCCATCGAGGCGTAGCCCTGCCGCCCGTGCACGACCTTCATGACCTCGTCCCCG
The DNA here is from genome assembly GCF_052246875.1 of Streptomyces sp. GDS52. Classification (NCBI taxonomy): domain Bacteria; kingdom Bacillati; phylum Actinomycetota; class Actinomycetes; order Kitasatosporales; family Streptomycetaceae; genus Streptomyces; species Streptomyces sp. GDS52. The sequence goes on along the minus strand of NZ_CM125966.1, from coordinate 5,192,415 downwards.
TCGAGCCCGTGCCGCTCGGCCCAGCGCCGCCAGACGCGCTCGACCGAGGCGTCCGAGTTGACGAGGGTGCCGTCCATGTCCAGCAGGAGGGCGCGGGCGGGGAGTACGGCGGTGGCCGTCATCGGCAGCTCCAAAGCGCGGGGGGTGGGGCCCAACCCGGGTGCGGGCCGGGAGGGGGCCCGGAGGAGACAAGGCGGCCCCGCCCGCCGGTCAGGGAGAACGGGCGGGAGCCACTTTGTTCACCCACGGTACAAAACCCGCCCGGCATTCCGCCAGTCCCTCCGCCAACCGTTCACCGTTCGTTGGCCCCGCCGTCGCTCCCGCACCCCTTCGCGGGGCCCGGGTGCCCGGCTCCCGGCACCCGGGCCGCTCCCGGACCGGTCAGCCGGCGACCGCCTCCCACAGGCTCCACACCCCGAGCCCCAGCATCAGCAGCGCCGCGATCCGCGTGATCAGCTTCAGCGGCACCCGCTTCATCAGGGCCTTCCCGCCGACGATGCCCAGCCCGGCCACCGTCCACAGCGCGAGCACCGCGCCCAGGCCGACGGAGAGCGGGTCGTCGTACCGGGCGGCCAGGTTGGCCGTCATGATCTGGGTGAGATCGCCGAACTCGGCGACCAGGATGAGCATGAAGCCCGCTCCGGACACCTTCCAGAAGGACTGGTTCTCCGGATTGCGGATCTCCTCCTCGCCGTCGTCCTTCCTGAACAGCAGCACCGCGGCACCGCCCAGGAAGAGCACACCGGTGATCGCGCTCACGAGCTGCTGCGGCAGCAGGGTGAGCACGCTGCCCGCCGCCACCGCGAGCGCGACGTGCACCGCGAAGGCGGCGGCGACACCGGCGAAGACGTAGGAGGCCCGGTAACGGGTGCCGAGGACGAGGCCGGCGAGCGCGGTCTTGTCCGGCAGCTCGGCCAGGAAGACGACGCCGAACACGACGGCCGTCACGGTCAGGTTGATCAACGGTTCCTCGATCGGTCGGGGCTGCCCCACCGAGAGTGCTGTACGTTCGCGGACACCTCGGCGCGGCAGCACACGGGGTACCCGCACCGAAGGGCACGGGTGGTGCACTGCTTGCCGAAGGTCTCGCCGGCCGGCCCCTGCGGGACCTGCCTCCGGGCGCCGGCTCAGACGGGCTGAGCAGTATGTCGACGGTCCGGCGAAGGGCTACTCCCCCTCTGCGCCGTCCATGGTACGCGAGGCGCCGCGGCCCGTCTGTGCGCCCGGACACATCACACCCGCACCACATCCGCACCGCCCCGACCCTGGACATGTCATGGGCGCGTCATTAACTTCTCACCCGACCCACCCCTCCGCGTAAGACAGCGAGCCGAGCATTCCCTTGCTCGCACTTCAACGGACCCGCCCCACAAGGGAGTTCGCACATGACGAAGTTCTACGCGCGTCGACGGCTGAGCATAGCCGCGGCGCTCACCGGGCTCATCGCCTCCGCCGGAATGCTCAACGCGACGAGCGCCTCCGCCGCACTCCCCACCCCGGTCAGCGCCTCCACCGCCCGTACCTACCTCGCCTCGCTGCCCGTCGCCACCGAGGTCCGCACCGGCTACAACCGCGACCTCTTCCCCCACTGGATCACCGTCAGCGGCACCTGCAACACCCGCGAGACGATCCTCAAGCGCGACGGCACGAACGTCGTCACCGACTCCTCCTGCGCGTCCACCAGCGGCAGTTGGTACTCCCCGTACGACGGCGCCACCTGGACCGCCGCCTCCGACGTCGACATCGACCACGTCGTCCCGCTCGCCGAGGCGTGGGACTCCGGCGCCCGGAACTGGACCACCGCCCAGCGCCAGGCCTTCGCCAACGACCGGACCCGTCCGCAGCTGCTCGCGGTCACGGACAACGTCAACCAGTCCAAGGGCGACAAGGACCCCGCGGAGTGGATGCCGTCCCGCACCGCCTACCGCTGCACCTACGTGCGCGCCTGGGTGCAGGTGAAGTACTACTACAACCTGTCGGTCGACTCGACCGAGAAGTCCGCCCTCCAGGGGTACCTCGCGAGCTGCTGAGTACCGGGTTCTCCCCGCCGGCCTCCGTCGCTGCGTACCGTACGGGGCGACGGAGGAAGGTGACGCCATGACCGCACTGCGCCTCGGGCCGCTGCTGAGGTACGTCGACGGTTCGTCCGCGACCGTCTGGGTCGAGACGAGCCGGCCGGGCACCGCCGAGGTGCGCTGCGCGGACGGGTCCGGCGGGACGGCCCGCACCTTCCAGGTCGCGGGCCACCACTACGCGCTGGTCGAGGTGACCGGCCTGACCCCGGGCGCGGCGACGCCGTACAAGGTGTTCCTCGACGGCAAACGGGTGTGGCCGCTGCCCGAGGAGGAACCCTTCCGGTCCCTCCCGCCCTCCGTCATCGCCACCCCCGCTCCCGCCACCGACCCCGCCACCGGCCCCGGCCTGCGCGTCGCCTTCGGCTCCTGCCACTGGGCGGCCCCGCCGAGCGGCGAGCACGACCCCGTCGGCCCCGACGCGCTGCACGCCCTGGCCACCCGCATCGCGGCCGACCCGGACGGGGAGCGGCCCGACGTACTGCTCCTCCTGGGCGACCAGGTGTACGCCGACGAGACCTCCGCGGCGACCCGCGCGTACCTCGCCGCCCGCCGCGGTCTCGAGGACCCCCCGGGCGCCGAGGTGGCGGACTACGAGGAGTACACCCACCTCTACGACGAGTCCTGGCTCGACCCCCCGGTGCGCTGGCTGCTGTCCACCGTCCCCACCTGCATGATCTTCGACGACCACGACGTCGTCGACGACTGGAACACCTCCGCCTCCTGGGTCGCCGACATGCGCGCCACCTCCTGGTGGGGGGAGCGGGTGCGCAGCGGCCTGATGTCGTACTGGGTGTACCAGCACCTGGGCAACCTCTCCCCGCGTGAGCTGGCGGCGGACCCCCTGTACGCGTCCGTCCGGGAGAACCCCGACGGTACGGAGGTGCTGCGGGCCTTCGCCGCCGAGGCCGAGGCGGACGCGGCCTCCACCCGCTGGAGCTACCGGCGCGACTTCGGCCGGGTGCGGCTGCTGATGGTGGACAGCAGGGCGGCCCGCGTCCTGACGGAGGGCGAGCGTTCGATGCTCGACCCGGGCGAGGCGGCGTGGCTGCGCGACCAGATGCGGGACGGGCGCGGTGCGTACGACCACCTCCTCATCGGCACCTCCCTGCCCTGGCTGCTGCCGCACCTGGTGCACGACGTCGAGGCGTGGAGTTCCCTGCTGTGCCGGGGCGACAAGGGCCCCCGGTGGGCGCGGTTCGGGGAGCGGCTGCGGCGCGCGGCGGACCTGGAGCACTGGGCGGCGTTCCCGGAGTCCTTCGGGGAGCTGGCGGAGCTGATCGCCGAGGCCGGTACGGGGCCGGACGCCCCGGCGACGGTGTCCGTGCTCTCCGGCGACGTGCACCACGCGTACACGGCCGAGCCGAGCTGGCCGGGACGGGAGCCGGACGCCCGGGTGACCCAGCTGACCTGCTCCCCCGTGCACAACTCCATTCCCCTGTCGATCCGGTGGGGTTTCCGCTTCGGCTGGAGCACCGCCGCCCGCACCCTGGGCCGCGCCTTCGCCCGGCACGGGGGAGCCGGGAAGCCGCCGGTCGCGTGGCGCAGGACGGGCGGGCCGTGGTTCGGCAACCAGCTCATGACGCTGACGCTGCGGGGGCGTTCGGCGGTGCTGCGACTGGACCAGGCACGCGCGGAGAAGCCGCGGGAGACAAGGCCGGAGACCGGAAGCGGACGGCGGACGGGGGCGCGGCTGAGGACGGTGGCGGAGGTCCTGCTGAGCAATTAGCGGGGGGTGCCCCTGCGTTCGGTAGGCCCGGACGCCTCGACAGCGCCCAGCCGTACGTTCTCGGCCTGCTCCGGATCATGGTCGGGCCGCTGTTCGCCTGCCACGGCGCCGCCGAACTCGGCGCCCGCGTCGCCGCGTTCATCTCGTCCGGCGCCTTCGGCCTGGACCGGCTGTCCACCCGGCGCACCCGTGCTCGCGCCGCGCAGCCGGAGCCGCAACCGCAACCACAACCGACGGAGCCGACCCCGGTCGCCGCCTGACAGACCGGCAGTCCGGGACGCGAACTCCGGGCACCGGGCACACGAACCTCCCGTGACCTTTCCGTCACATCCCCGGCGTAGGCTCGTAGGCTGTCAAGGCCACCCCTGCCGCTCCCCCCGCGACAACGCGGCACGGTCTGGCCCGCGGGGGAGCCATGGGGAGTTCGGGTGGAGAGTTTCGGGGCGCTGGTCGGCAGTCCATGGGTCTATGCGGTGGTGGCCCTCTCGGTCCTGCTCGACGTGTTCCTGCCGGTGCTGCCGAGCGGGGTCCTGGTGATCGCGGCGGCCACCGCCGCCGCCGCGGGCACCGCGACCGACGTGCCCGACATCCTGGCGCTGACCCTCTGCGCCGCCACCGCCTCCGTCCTGGGCGACCTGGTCGCCTGGCGTCTCGCCTGGCGCGGCGGCGCCCGTCTGGACCGGGCGATCGCCCGGTCGCGCCGGCTGACCGGCGCGCAGGAACGTCTCGGCTCGGCGCTGGCCCGAGGCGGTGGCGGCCTGGTCGTCCTCGCCCGCTTCGCCCCGGCGGGCCGCTCGCTGGTCTCGCTCGGGGCGGGCGCCGCCCGCCGCCGGGCCCGCGACTTCCTGCCCTGGTCGGCGCTGGCGGGCCTGTCCTGGGCCGCCTACAGCGTGGCCCTCGGCTACTTCGGCGCCCACTGGCTGGGCGCGTCCTGGCTCGCCACCGCGGTATCGGTCGGCGCGCTGTTCGCGGCGGGCGCGGGAGCGACCTACCTGGTGCGCCGGCACCCGGTACCGGTGGAGGCCTCGTAGCGACGGCGCGGCCGGGGCGTCGCGGTGGGCCGGGACCGCCCGCTCACCCCGCCTCTCGCGCCGCGCCCGCGCCGCGCACCTCCAGGCCGTCCAGCAGTTCGGCCGTGGCCTCGGCGATCGCGTCCACGGCCCGGTCGAAGACCTCGCGGTTGTGGGCGGCCGGCGCCCGGAAGCCGGACACCTTCCGCACGTACTGCAGGGCGGCGGCCCGGATCTCGTCCTCGGTGGCCTCCTCGGGCAGGGCGGGCGGACGCAGGGTCTTGATACTCCGGCACATGCCCCCCAGTCTGACCCCGCCGGACCCCTGTGGGCCACGAGGGTGAACCACCGGGGAGCCCTCGGGTGACCTGCTCCCCCGAAATCGAACAGGCGTATGATCGGGGGGTGGCCGCGACCTATGACCTTCCGAGTGATCTCCTCGCCGGGCAGGAGGAGTTGCGTCAGGTCCAGGCCGAGCTGTCGGCCCTGTTGAAGCGGCTTCCCTGGTCGGTGGAGCCCGTCGACGGGTTCAGCGACGACGCCGGCCGGCGCCAGGTCGAGCGCCCTGCCTCGCCCGGCTGGACCGAGGACGAACAGGCCGAGGTGGAGAAGCTGCGGCGCCGGGAGCACGAGCTGGTGGTGTTCGTCAGCGCTCATCGCTGCCAGGCGAAGCTCACCGGCGCCGACCGGGTGCACGCCCGCTCCCGGCTGAAGCACGCCCACGCGAACCCGCCCAAGGGCACGGAGCGGTCCCCGTGAGGGCGCCGCCGTCCACAGCGAGAAGGGCCTCCGGAACGTCTCCGGAGGCCCTTGATCGTCACACGGTGGGCGCGGACGGTTTCGAACCGCCGACATCCTGCTTGTAAGGCAGGCGCTCTACCCCTGAGCTACGCACCCGGGACCCGGACACACCGACCAGGCCGAATCGACAGCCTACATGGCCCGGGGCGCGGTCCGGCACACCCCTGTCCCGACGGCTGTCCGGCACCCTGCCACCGGGGTTTCCCCAGGGTGATCCCTGGATTCCCGGGTGGGGGAAACCCCACCGCGGATCCGGTGGTGGCCCGGATCCCCCGGCGGGTCCCGTGTCCGTACGGTCGACATGCGCCGGAGATCGAGCGCCGCCGTCCGTCCCAGGGGGAGACCGTCATGACCCGCACCACCTGCACGCCCCGCAGCACCGGAACCAACGGTACGGGCGGCACCGCCCGTACCGCCGGCGCCGGCCCCTCCCGTGGCGGGCTCGGGCGCGCGGTCGCTCTCGGCGGGGCCGCCGTGGTGCTCGTCGCGGGGCTGAGCGCCTGCGGGGCGGCGGCCGCGGAGGACACGGACCCCGAGCACCGGTCCTTCGACCTGCCGGGCAGCACCCTCACCGTCGACTCCCGCGACTCCGCGCTCGAGGTCGTGGCCGCGGAAGGGAATCCGTCCGGCAGGATCCAGGTCACCCGGTGGTTCCAGGGCACCGTCGCCCTCGGCTCGGACCCGAAGGTCACCTGGTCGATGGAGGGTGACCGGCTGACCCTGCGCACGCAGTGTTCCGGCATCGTCGCCGTCTGCTCCGCCAAGCACCGCGTCGAGGTGCCCCGCGGGGTCGCCGTGAAGGTCGTGGAGGGCGACGGCAGCGTGCGGGCCCGGGGTTTCCGCGACGCGCTGAGCATCCGTACCACGGACGGGTCCGTGCACGTCACCGACACCACCGGACCCCTGGACCTGCGGACCGGCGACGGGTCGCTGCGGGCCGAGGCCGACTCGCGCACCGTGCGCGCCCGGACCGGTGACGGCTCGCTGCACCTGACGCTGGGCGCCGTCCCCGACCTGGTGGAGTCCCGCAGCGGCGACGGTTCCACCACCGTCGAACTGCCCCGGGCCGCCTACCGGGTGACGGCCACCACCGGTGACGGCGCCGAGCACGTGTCGGTGCCCCGTGACGACACCAGCCCCCATGGGGTGGACGTCCGCACCGGCGACGGAAGTCTCACGGTCCGTACGACGAACTGACCGACCCGTGTGTTCGTCTTCCACCGGTGGGACAATGGCACCGGCAGGGCGAACGACAGTACGGGAGAGGGATGTGACGGCGATACCAGAGCAGCCGTACTCGCCGTCGGGACCACGCGTGCACCGCACGCGTGGTGTTCTGTCTCCTCCCTCGCGGCCACGCCGTCGCACGGTGCGCCTGCGCCGGGCGGCCGGTCCGCTCCGGGACACGCTCGCCCTGATGGCCCTGCCGCTGGTGGCGGCGCCGGTGCTGGCCGCAGCGTTCGCCGGTGGCGGCACCCGGCGCTGGTTCGGCGGGCGGGCCGAGAACCAGCGGGCCGAGGCGCAGGCCGCCAAGGACGCGGCGGCCGCCGCGTTCTACGAGCTCGACACCGCCCAGCGGGACCTGCGGATCTCCATCGAGACGATCACCGCCGTCGACAGTTCCCCCGCCGCCCGCCGGGTCGTCGCCGACTTCGAGGCGCTCGGCCGCCGTATCGACGAGGCCAGCCACCAGTACATCGAGGCCATCGACGCCCATGACCTGGACCGCGACGACCTGGAGGCCTCGGTCGCCTCCCGGGCCCGCACCGAGCTGACCGCCGCCAAGGGCGAGCTCGACCGGGTCAAGCGGGAACTGGACCGCTTCACCGACGGCCTGGGCCCCCTCCTCGGCAAGGCCGAGACCCAGCTGGCCCGGCTCGCGCCCGCCGTGGAGCGTGCCCGGCAGGCCCTGCTCGCCGCGTCGAACGCGCTGGACACCGCCCGCGGGTCGGGGCTGCGGGCCGACGACCTCGCCGCCCGGCTCGCCACGCTCTCCCCGGAGCTGACCAAGCTGAACCAGGGCGCCGGGCAGCACGGTGTGCCGCAGACCCTGGAGCGGGCCGAGCAGGTCACCCGTCAGGCCGAGGCCGTCCGCGCGGAGGCCGACCGGCTGCCGGAGCGGGCCGCCGAGACCGACCGCCGACTGGTCTCCCTGCGGACCCGCGCCCAGGCCCTCACCACCCGGTCCACGCAGGTGGAACCGGTCCTCAGCGAACTGCGCCGCCGCTTCACCGCCGCCTGCTGGCAGGACCTGCAGCACGTCCCCGAGGTGGCCGCGGAGAACGTGCGCCAGGCCGAGAGCAGGCTCGCCGAGGCGAGAACCGCGCGCGAGGAACAGCGCTGGGCGGACGCGACCGCCCTGCTGTCGACCGTACGGGCGCTGTTGAACACGACCGACGAGGCGGTGTCCGCCGCCGGTGACCGGCTGCGCCGGCTGAACGCCGTGCAGAAGGACCCCGAGCAGGAGATCGAACGCACCCGCTTCGCCATCCGGGACGCCCAGCGCCTGGCCATGGCCGGCCGCCACACCCCGGACCCGCGCCACGCCCACCCGCTGGACGCCGCCGTGGCCCGCCTGGACCGGGCCGTCGACGCCCTGGAGGCCCGTCACCCCGACTACTGGCACTTCCTGACGGAGACGGAGGCGGTCCGCGAGTCGGTGGCACAGGTGGTGGCCCTGATCCGCGAGGACCGCGGCGGCTCCGCCGGCTGACCGGCACGGCTCCCCCGCACACCGCTCTCCCCCGCCACGAACAGGGAAGTGCCGGTTAACCTGTGCGCATGCCTCGTTATGAGTACCGCTGCCGGACCTGCGGCGACACCTTCGAACTGAGCCGTCCCATGGCGGAGTCCGCCGCCCCGGCCGACTGTCCGTCGGGACACGACGACACGGTGAAGCTCCTGTCCACGGTCGCCGTGGGCGGTGCCGCCTCCGCCCCGGCCGCCGCACCCCGTGCGAGCGGGGGTGGCGGGGGCGGCTGCTGCGGCGGGGGCTGCTGCGGCTGACGGCCCCGGCCGCTCAGCACTCCCCGGTGACCGGTCACCGGTCACCGACCGGCAAGGATCCCGGTGATCACCGGCAGGGGCCCCTGCCGGTGCCGTCAGCGTGACGTGCGGGCCGTGTGCAGGAACTCCCGCAGGATGCGTTCGCCGGCCAGCACCCCGCGCTCGGGCAGTGCCGTGGTCCCGGGGGCCGTCCAGCCGGCGTCGGCCAGTTCGCCGTGGCCGGGGCGCCAGCCCCGGTCGGCGGCGAGCAGCAGGTCGGCGTCGAGGAGGGAGTCGCCGGCCGCGAGGGTGAGGCCGGCGCCGGTGCGGCGGGCGACCTCACGCATGGCCGCGCTCTTGGTGAGCGGCTTCGGTACGGCGTAGATCTTGCGGCCCTGCAGGGAGACCGTCCAGCCCCGGTGCTCCGCCCACACGGCGAGTTCCTTCACCCACTCCTCGTCCAGCAGCCGACGCTCGACGACGAGGTAGGCGAAGAGGTCCTCGGCGACCCGGTGCTTGAGGGTCCAGGCCGGTTCGGCGGTCCGCAGCAGATGGTCCTGCACCTCGGAGAGCGGGGCGCACTCGGCGGCGAGGCGCGCGGTCACCCGGGCCTGCCAGTCGGGGTCGGACACGCCGTCGACCAGGAGATGGCCGCCGTTGGCACAGATGGCGTAGGCCGGCGGGGGGCCGGGCAGGCTGATGCGCCCGTACTGCTCGCGGGTGCGGGTGGTCGTCGGTACGAACACCGCGCTGTCACCCAGTTCGGCGAGCAGTCCGGCCGCCGTCTCCGTCATGAAGGACAGCGGGCGGCTCTCGTAGACCTCCACGCACAGCAGGCGGGGCGCCTCGGCGTCGGGCACGGCCAGGGCGAGCGCGCCGGCGGAGTAGATGAGCGTGCGGTCGAGGTCACTGGCGACGAGGACGGTCATCAGCGGGTCACCGCCCTGCCGTCGGCGCCGGTCGCGCCGCGCGTGTACCGGGGGTGGATCAACCCGACGCAGGTGTACGGGAGTCCGTCGACCTCCTCGACGGGGACGCCCCGCTGTTCGGCCAGCAGCCGGACGTGGTCGAGGTCGCTGCCCGCCCCGGCCCGCGCCAGTATCTTCCAGGGCACCCGGCGCAGCAGCACCCGGGTGGTCTCGCCGACGCCGGGCTTGACGAGGTTCACGTCGTGGATGCCGTACTCCTCACTGATGCGTTCGACGGCGGCCCAGCCCTCCCAGGTGGGGGTGCGGTCGGTGGCGAGCAGTTCCTTGGCCTGGGCGCAGGCTGCGTCCGTGACCTCGGGGAAGCGGGCGGCGACGGCGTCCAGGAAGGCCACCGAGGCGTCCGCGTCGGCGAGTTCGCGGTAGAACTTGGCACCGTGGAAGTCGTCCGGGCCGACCAGGTCGGCCCGCAGCACGGTGCGTGAGACGAGGCCGGAGACGGTCGAGTTGAGGCAGGCGGAGGGGATCAGGTAGTCCTCGCGGGTGCCGTAGGTCCGTACGCAGGAGCCGGGATCGGCCAGCACCGCGATCTCCGGGTCGAAGCCGGTGACGCCGTGGGACTTCTCGAACTCCTCGACGGCCTGGGCGAGTTCACGGGTGATGGCACCCTTGCCGGTCCAGCCGTCGACGAAGACGACGTCCCGGGGGTCGTGATGCTCGGCCAGCCAGCGCAGCGCGTTGGCGTCGATGCCGCGGCCGCGGACGATGGAGACGGCGTAGTGCGGGAGGTCGAGCTGGTGCCGGTGCCGGGCCCAGCGGCGCATCAGGATGCCGACGGGGGTGCCGGCGCGGGCCAGGGAGACCAGGACCGGGCGCGGTGACCTCTCCGCGAGGACGGTCTCGGTGACCACGCCGACCGCGTGGGCGAGGCGGGCCGCCGAGGTCTCGAGGGCCGCGTGGAAGAGCTGCTGGTACTGCTCGCTCGGCTGGTACTCGACGGGCAGCGACTCGGCGTAGTGCGCGCCGCCGCTCTGGATGGCCTCCTCGCGCTCCTCGGTCGGCGCCTCCAGGGTGACGTCCGAGAGGTCCTGGAGCAGCCAGCCGACCTCCTCGGGCGCGTACGAGGAGAAGGCGGGGCCGCGGAGGGGCTCGGGCAGCATGGAGGCGGGCCTTTCGAGGGCGTCGGGTCCGGCGGGTCCGGCGGGTACGTCGGGTCCGGCAGGTCCGTAGGAGGGCGCGGGGACGTACGACGGTATGACCGCGAGGAGGACCTGCGGGGTGTGCGCGGCGAGCTCGGCCAGCAGACCGCCGGGCGCGTGCAGCGCGGGGGTGTCGGCGGCCGAGTCGACGACCGCGACCACGGCGTCGAAGCCGGCGCCCGCGACGTTGTAGGCGTAGCGCTCGCCGGGACCGTCGGCGGGGTCGTCGTGGGCGGGGAAGACCAGCCGGGTGCGTATCGCGTAGCCGGGGTCGTCGACGGCGAGGACGGGTGAGCGGGTGGTGGTCGAGAAGCGCGCCTCGACGCCCCTCTGCTCCAGCGCGTGGGCGAGGCGGAGCGGGGCGTACATCAGCTCCTCGAAGCCGAGGACGAGCACGCGGTGCGCGCCGTCGGGGAGTGCCGCTGCGAGGCGGGCCGCCATGTCGGGCAGTGCGCTCTCCAGGCGGGCGCGGTGCGCGGGGGTGAAGCCGTGGCGTCCGCCGTCGGGAAGGCCACAAGGCCAGCCCAGATCCACCCGTGTGAGCTTGCCGTCCGGGTGCGGGCCGTCTCGGGTCGATCGCGCCCGCGCGGCGGTGGCCGCAGATTCGGCTGCGTCCCGCGCCCCCAGGGGGTGGTTCCCGCCGTCGGCCGCACGGCCGAGGGCACCGGCGTCCCCCGTGGCACCCTCGTACCGCGCGACCAGCTCCTGTCCCTTCTCCAGGACGCCCTCCGGCAGCCGCACCGTGCCCGCCACGGTCGTCACCAGGTCGATGCGCGCCCCGATCTCGCGGGCGAACTCGTCCAGCCGCCCGGCGTCGGCGGGCGAGCGCATGTCGACCAGGGCGACCACGACGTACCGCGTCCGCGGATACCGCGCCTGCAGATCGCGCACGGTGTTCAGCACCGTGTTGCCCGTGGAGAACTCGTCGTCGACCAGGACCAGCGGCCCGTCCCCGGCCAGCAGCCCGGGGTCCTCGGGGAGCAGCAGGTGCGAGGTCGCGTGGGAGTGGGACTCCTCGAAACCGCCCGCCGTGGCCACCCCGGGGACCGGGCGGCGCGTGGAGTGCAGGCAGGGGGCGCCGCCCAGGCCGTCGGCGACCGAGTGGCCGAGGCCGGTCGCGGTCTCCGCGTACCCGAGGACCACGGCCCGGTGGGCCTGTTCGCCCAGCAGTTCGCGGACCCGGCGGCCGAGGGCGACACCGTGGCCGTAGACGACCGACGGCGGGCTGGGTACGTGCTTGCCGAGGACGTTGGACACCAGCAGGTGGGCCCGTTTGGGGTTGCGGCGCAGGGCCAGGCCCAGCAGTCCGGTCAGCCGGTCGTCGCCGGCCAGTTCGACGCCGAGCCGCTCCGCGACCCAGCTCCCGGACCAGACGCTCCCACCGGTCGCGCCCTCGCCGGTCGGTGCCCCGTCGCGCGCCTCACGGCGCACTGCCTCGTTCACTGACTTCTCACTGCCTTCTCCATGAGGTCTCCTGCCGTCGCTCCGGTACGTCACTCCGCCAGGCCGGCCGCGAGCAGTTCCACGAACCCGATGTCCTCGTTGGCGACGCCGAAGACCTCGGCGCGCAGCAGGGTCCGCTCGGCCCAGGCGCGGTGCGGCTTCACCTCGTTCATCTTGTTCGTGTACGCCGACCTCAGGACGCCCCCGCCGTCGCGTTCCGGCCGGAGGATGTCCTGCGCGTCGCTGTACTCCTCGTGACTGACGACGGACAGCGCGTGCACGGGCAGCACGTGCGAGGGGTGGATGCAGGTCTTGCCCTGCAGTCCGTTGGCCCGGTCCAGGGAGATCTCCCTCAGCAGGCCGTCCATGGCGTGCTCGATCAGTGTCGCGCGCAGTTCCACGGCCTGTACCTCCAGGAAGGGGCTCTGCCGCAGTTGTGGCTTGAACATGCGTTCCTGGACCCGGAAGTACTCCCAGACCGGACCCGTCACGGTGAATCCGGTGCCGTCGGCACGGGCCAGCATGTTCACCACGTCGGCGATCACGGAGGCGACGATCTGGATGTCGTAGGCGGTCATGTCGGGGCCGCGGCGCAGCCCGTACGGGGAGCAGAAGTCGGTCACGCCGAGGCGCAGGGCGAGGACCCGGTCACGGTACTTGTCGACCGCGCGGAGGATGCCTTCGAGGGTCTCCACGCGTGTCTCGCGGTAGAGCAGCTCCGGCGACTCCAGTACCGGCATGGCGAAGAGGCGGTGACCGCTCTCGGCCTCGGCGAGGGCGAGGGCCTCCAGGAAGGGCACGCCGCGTTCCTCGGTGAACTTCGGCAGGACGAATCCGGACAGCAACGGGAGGGCGGGGCCGAGACGCCGGACGAGGTCCGGTATCTGGTCGGGGGTCCGGACCCGGACGAACAGCAGCGGCAGATCGGCCTCCGGCCGGGCGGCCAGGTCGGCGAACTGGCGGACGAGGTTCGCCTCGCCGGCGATCACGTCCTCGTCGCCGATGGAGTCCTCCAGGCACAGCACCATCGAGACCACGCCGCGCCCTGCCTGCTTGACCACGTCGTCGGCGAGCCGGGGGCGGGTGGCGGGGCTGTACAGCGTGGCGCCGAGGGCCGTGGAGAGCAGACGGGCCGGTGACTCCTGTGTGAACACGCCCGGCTCCCGGTGGAAGAGACGTTTCCGCACCGCCGGGGCGATCTGTCCGAAGTGATGCATTGAACTCCCCCGTGGCCGTTGGGCATGCTGTGGAATGTCGGAAGGTGGCCGGTAATAGTACGTACGGAACGATGTCGGCGGTTCCCGCCCGGTGTGAACTCCGGGGGTCCCGACGGTGTCGTTCCCCTACCGTCTCGATACCCCCGCATTGTCGTGGTCAGGACGGAGAGGGCAGGATGACCGCATGACGCACGCCATGCTGAAGGGGTCGAACGTCCCGCTCCAAGCCACCACGGTACGCGCCGTCCTGCGCTGGTCCCCGGGGCAGGGTGTGCCGGACGTGGACGCGTCCGCGCTGCTCCTGGGGCTCGACGACCGGGTGCGCTCGGACGAGGACTTCGTCTTCTACAACCAGCCCCGGCACCCGTCCGGCACGGTGTGGCGGCTCGGCAAGAAGCGGGTCGCCGAGGAGCTGACCGACACGATCCAGACAGACCTCGACGGGGTCGAGGACGGCGTGGGGCGGATCCTGCTGGTGGCGTCGGCGGACGGCGTCACCTTCGACCGGGTGCACACGCTGCGCATCCTGCTGTTCGACGCGCAGGCGCCCGACGCGGAGCCGCTGGCGTACTTCGACGTCAAGCCGGAGACGGGCCAGGAGACGGCGCTGATCTGCGGTGAGCTGTACCGGCGCGGGGAGGGCTGGAAGTTCCGGGCGCTCGGCGAGGGCTACTCGAACGGACTGAAGGGCCTGGCGACGGACTTCGGCATCTCGGTGGACGAGTCGGAGGCGGCGCAGGACCCCTCGGCCCCCGACCCCGGCCGGCCGGACACGTCCGCCTCGACCGGGGCCCCGGTCCCTCCCGAGGCGCTGACCCAGCCGCAGGCCCCGTCCGCGGCGGACCTGTCCGGGCCCATGCCGCCCGAGCAGCCGGCGGGGGTGCCGGCCCAGCCCGCGTACGGGTATCCGCCGCAGCAGCCCCCGGCCGCGCAGCCGGCGTACGGCTACCCGCAGACGACCGGGCGGCCCGCCTACGGCTACCCGCAGACATCGCCCGCGGCGGCCGCGGCGGGGGCGCCGTCCGGCTACGGCTACCCGCCCCCCGCGCCCGGCGCCCCCGACCCCGACTTCCGCCTGCCCCCGCAGGGACCTCAGTTCATCGGGCGGTAGAGACCGGTCCGGAAGGGCCCCGGCACGACCGGGGCCCTGGCGCAACCGGGTCCCTAACGGTCCACCTTCGACTTGAAGCCGCGGCCCCACTGCAGGCCCCACCCGTACAGCCGGTCGAGCTCCGCCTGGAAGCCGTAGACGAACTTCACCTCGCGGTGGACCACGATCTCGCCCTTGACGTTCTCGATCATCACCACCGCGCAGGAGCGGGCCTGCGGATGGCGTTCGTCCAGGCCTATCTCGATCCGCGGGCCATTGCTCGGGAACAGGGTGACGATGGCGTGCGTGCGGTCGAAGGCGGGCGTCTGGTCGTAGATGTACGCGAAGACCAGCAGGCGCTTGATGTGCTCACGCTGGTCCAGGTTGACGTAGATCGTCTCACCGGACGCCGAGCCGAACCGGTCGTCGCCGCTGAGCTTGACGTACGGCGGCGCGTTGACGTCGCCGAGGAGGCCGCCGAGCGGCTGGACCACGCCCTTGGTGCCGTCCTGGAGTTCGTACAGGCAGCCCAGGTCCAGGTCGACGTTGACCATGCTCTGGCTGTGGGCGACGACCTCCGGGGGCTTGAGCGCCTTGAGCGGGTGCCGCAGCAGGCTCTCCCGCTGGAAGCCGCCCAGGTCGGAGGTCCGCATCCGCCAGCTCAGGTTGATCCGCAGATGGCCGTTGGCCGCGCCCTGTTTGGTCAGGGACACCTGCGCGTACCGTTTGGTCAGCTCGATGGCGTTGGTGGCCGCGTTGCCCGAGTCGAAGGCCGTCTCTTTCCCGCGCCACAGTCCGTCCAGAAAGCCCATTCCCGCCCCAAGTCCGCTCGTGGAACCCTGCCGGCCCCGCTGCCGTGCCGTCCCGCCGTCCCGTTGTCCCGCCGTTCCGCCGCCCCCGCAACGGCCGACGGGGCGGCCCCGAGGAGTGGTTCCTCGACGGCCGCCCCGAACAGAGCGTTCCTCACGCGGAGGGCTGTCACACCCCGGACGAGACCTCGGTCTTCTCCGGGGTTCCCCCGGCCGCCGCGATCGCCTTGTTGCGGCGCACGGAGGACCAGAAGGAGGCACCGATCAGGACGACGCCGATCAGGCCGGTGATGATCTCGTTGATCTCGTACTGGATCGTGATGAGCAGCAGGGCGGCGAGCGCGCCGATGGCGTAGTGCGCGCCGTGCTCCAGGTAGACGTACTCGTCGAGGGTGCCCTGGCGGACCAGGTAGACCGTCAGCGAACGGACGTACATGGCGCCGATGCCCAGGCCCAGGGCCATCAGCACGATGTCGTTGGTGATGGCGAAGGCGCCGATCACACCGTCGAAGGAGAAGGAGGCGTCCAGGACCTCGAGGTAGAGGAACATGAAGAACGCGGCCTTGCCGGCCATCGCGACCGCCGTGCGGGGCTTTCCGGCGCGCGCGGCCTTCTCCTCCTCCTCGTGCTCGCGTTCCTCGTCCTCTTCGAGCTTGTCCTCGAAGTAGCCGGAGAGTCCGCCCACGATCATGTAGGTGATCAGACCCCCGATGCCGGCGAGGAGGACGGTCTCCGCCTTGTCGACGTGGAGGCCGCCGTGCTGGTGGGCGTTGGCCCCGACGGTCATGGAGGCGATCAGCAGGACGATCAGCGCGACGCAGACCGACAGCATGTCGACCTTGCCGAGCTTGGAGAGCGGGCGCTCGATCCAGGTCAGCCACTTGATCTCCCGCTCCTCGAACACGAAGTCCAGGAAGATCATCAGCAGGAACATGCCACCGAACGCGGCGATCGACGGGTGGGCGTCGGTGACGAGTTGCTGGTACTGGTCCTTGTCGTCGAAGGCGAGCTTGACCGCTTCGATCGGACCGAGCTGGGCACTGAGGGCGACGATCACGACGGGGAAGACCAGCCGCATACCGAAGACGGCGATCAGGATGCCGATCGTGAGGAAGATCTTCTGCCAGAAGGCATTCATCTTCTTCAGGATCCCGGCGTTGACCACCGCGTTGTCGAAGGACAGCGAGATCTCGAGGATCGACAGGATCGCCACGATGCCAAAGGCGGTCCACCCCCCGAAAAGGATCGCTGCGACCAGGCCGAGCGCGGTGACCGCGAACGACCAGCCGAAGGTTTTCAGAACCACTGGCTACCCCATCATGTGTTGGGGGCTCCACCGGACGATCTTCCGGAGGAGACTCTCCCCGCTGCCGAAGGCGGCTTTACGAAACATTGACTCCGAAGTCTAGAGCGATGCCCCGCAGCCCAGACGCGTACCCCTGCCCCACCGCCCTGAACTTCCACTCGCCCTGATAGCGGTAGAGCTCGCCGAAGATCATCGCGGTTTCGGTGGAAGCGTCCTCCGACAGGTCGTACCGGGCCAGTTCCTGGCCGTCCGCCTGGTTGACGACACGGATGAAGGCGTTGCTGACCTGGCCGAATGCCTGGCCGCGGTCGTCGGCCAGATGGATGGAGACCGGAAAAACGATCTTGTCGCACCGGGCCGGCACCTGGGAGAGGTCGACCAGCAGGGACTCGTCGTCGCCGTCGCCCTCACCGGTGAGGTTGTCACCGGTGTGCTGCACCGAGCCGTCCGGGCTCGTGAGCTGGTTGTAGAAGACGAACCACTCGTCCCCCATGACCCGGCCGTCGCTGCACACCAGCGCGCTGGCGTCGAGGTCGAAGGGTGCTCCGGTGGTGGAGCGTGCGTCCCAGCCGAGCCCGATCATCACCTGCGTGAGGTTCGGTGCGGCCTTGGACAGGGAGACGTTGCCCCCCTTGGCAAGCGTGACACCCATGATGCTGATCCTCCCCGGGTCGTGTTCTCAGGTGGTCCTGCGCCTCCGGCGCCACACGTGAACCGTGTGGCGCCGGACAGAACGGCCGTACGAGGCGGCCGGGCCCGGGCGGCGCCCGGGACGTGACCGTCTCAGACGTTCACCCCGAAGTCCTGCGCGATGCCGCGCAGGCCGGAGGCGTAGCCCTGGCCGATGGCGCGGAACTTCCACTCGGCGCCGTTGCGGTACAGCTCGCCGAAGACCATGGCGGTCTCCGTGGAGGCGTCCTCCGACAGGTCGTAGCGGGCGATCTCGGCGCCGCCGGCCTGGTTGATGACGCGGATGAACGCGTTGCGCACCTGGCCGAAGGACTGCTGGCGGTTCTCGGCGTCGTAGATCGAGACCGGGAAGACGATCTTCTCGATCTCCGCCGGGACACCGGCGAGGTTGACCTTGATCTGCTCGTCGTCGCCCTCGCCCTCACCGGTGAGGTTGTCGCCGGTGTGCTCGACCGAGCCGTCCGGGCTCTTGAGGTTGTTGAAGAAGACGAAGTTGGCGTCGTTGGTGACCTTGCCGGTGTTGTTCACCAGCAGCGCGCTGGCGTCCAGGTCGAAGTCGGTGCCGGTCGTGGTGCGGACGTCCCACCCCAGTCCGACGATGACCGCGGTCAGGCCCGGCGCCTCCTTGGTCAGCGATACGTTGCCGCCCTTGCTGAGGCTGACTCCCACGAGTCCTCCCTTGATGTCCGGGGGCGGGAAGCCCCGTCGTGCGTTGGATGTCCGATCAACGTGTCGATCCTAGTGATGGGTTCCCGGCCGCCGCAGGCCGCGGGGCGGGGAATCACCGGGTGTCGGACGTGCTCACAGCGCGTCGAGCGCTCCGACGTACTCGTTCAGGTCACGTGCGTCGGGCAGCGCGTTGACGACCGTCCAGCGCACGACGCCCTCCCGGTCGATGACGAAGGTCCCCCGCACGGCGCAGCCCTTGCCCTCGTCGAAGACGCCGTACGCGCGGGAGACCTCGCCGTGCGGCCAGAAGTCCGACAGCAGGGGGTACTCCAGGCTCTCCTGCTCGGCGAAGACGCGCAGGGTGTGGATGGAGTCGTTGGAGACGGCGAGCAGCGCGGTGTCGCGGTCGGTGAGGAGCGGCAGGCTGTCGCGCAGTGCGCGCAGTTCCCCGGTGCACACGCCGGTGAAGGCGAAGGGGTAGAAGACGAGCACCACGTTCCGCTGTCCGAGGTGGTCGGACAGCCGTACGGGCGCGCCGTGGTTGTCCTTGAGCTCGAAGTCGGGGGCCTTGTCGCCGACCTGGATCGCCATCGCCTCGTTCGTCCCTTCGGGGGTGCTGTTCCCGGTTCGTTCCCGGAGACCACCCTACGCACGGGGTACGACAGTGGGCCGGACGGGCCGATCCGGTCGGCCCGTCCGGGTTCGAACGGGGTGCGACCCCGGCGGCGGGAGTGCCGCCGCCGGAGCCGCCTCCGCCATGGTTACCTCCTGGACTTGGCGGCCTTCGGCGTGGCCAGCCTGCTGCCGCTCCAGTCCTTGCCCACGCTGACGCTCTTGGCCGCCGTCAGGCCGGCCGTGGTGGCGGCCTCCGAGACGTCACTCGGCTCGACGTAGCCCGAACGGCCTGTCTTCGGCGTGAGGAGCAGGATGGCACCGCCCTCTTCGATGTACGTGCCGGCGTCCACCAGCGCGTCCGTCAGGTCGCCGTCGTCGTCGCGGAACCACAGCACAACGGCGTCAGCCACGTCGTCGTAGTCCTCGTCGACCAGGTCGTTCTCGATGACGCCCTCGATGGCCTCGCGGAGCTCCTGGTCGACGTCGTCGTCGTAGCCGATCTCCTGGACCACCTGCCCGGGCTGGAACCCCAGCCTGGCGGCAGGGTTCGTCCGCTCCTCCGCGTGGTCCGCGGTCGCGCTCACGGTTTGCCTCCTGATCATGGTTTGGGAATCTCGTCAATTGTCACAGTCGCGCGCGGGCGCGCGGCTGTGGCCGTAGTCCACACGGGCGGGGCGGTTCGCGCAAGTACCCGGCCGCAGGGACCGTCGAAACGGTGACGATCCTGGCCGGGTCACCGCAACTCCAGGCACATCATCCTGGCCCACAGTGATACACACCACACCTTTGTGCCCTCTATGGGCGTTTGGGAACCGTATACGGGTACGAGACTCGCACGAGTCCGTGGCCCGTCCCGTATGCCACCGTACCGGTGACGGGGTCGGGTTACCTATCGGTAGAGATGACGTGTGCGGCCCCCGGGTGGACGATGGGGAGCGCGCAGACGGCTAAATCAGTGAAGCAGTGGCCCTCTCACGGCCCTCTGACAGGTAAGGAACAGCGTGGCTTCCGCATCCGATCGCAGCCCGATCATCATTGGTGGCCTTCCGAGTCAGGTTCCTGACTTCGACCCCGAGGAAACACAGGAGTGGCTCGACTCCCTCGACGCCGCGGTCGACGAGCGCGGCCGGGAGCGGGCCCGCTATCTGATGCTGCGGCTGATCGAGCGCGCCCGCGAGCGCCGCGTGGCCGTGCCCGAGATGCGCAGCACGGACTACGTCAACACGATCCCCACCCGCGCGGAGCCGTTCTTCCCGGGCAACGAGGAGATCGAGCGCAAGATCCTCAACGCGACCCGGTGGAACGCCGCGGTGATGGTCTCGCGCGCGCAGCGGCCCGGGATCGGCGTCGGCGGCCACATCGCCACGTTCGCGTCCTCGGCGTCGCTGTACGACGTGGGCTTCAACCACTTCTTCCGCGGGAAGGACGCGGGCGACGGCGGTGACCAGGTCTTCTTCCAGGGCCACGCCTCACCGGGCATCTACGCGCGCGCGTACCTGCTGGACCGGCTCTCCGAGCGGCAGCTGGACGGCTTCCGGCAGGAGAAGTCGAAGGCGCCCGAGGCGCTGTCGTCGTACCCGCACCCGCGGTCGATGCCGGACTTCTGGGAGTTCCCGACGGTCTCGATGGGCCTCGGCCCGATCGGCGCGATCTACCAGGCCCGGATGAACCGCTACATGCAGGCGCGCGGCATCACCGACACCTCGAAGTCGCACGTGTGGGCGTTCCTCGGCGACGGCGAGATGGACGAGCCCGAGTCGCTGGGCCAGCTGTCCATCGCCGCCCGCGAGAACCTGGACAACCTGACCTTCGTCGTCAACTGCAACCTGCAGCGCCTCGACGGGCCGGTGCGCGGGAACGGCAAGATCATCCAGGAGCTGGAGTCCATCTTCCGGGGCGCCGGCTGGAACGTGATCAAGCTGGTCTGGGACCACACCTGGGACCCGCTGCTCGCCCAGGACCGGGACGGGGTGCTGGTCAACCGGATGAACACCACTCCGGACGGCCAGTACCAGACGTACGCCACCGAGTCCGGGGCGTACATCCGCAACCACTTCTTCGGCGACGACCACCGGCTGCGCGCCATGGTCGAGGGCATGACCGACGACCAGATCCTGCACCTGGGCCGCGGCGGTCACGACCACCGGAAGATCTACGCGGCCTACAAGGCGGCCCTGGAGCACAAGGGCCAGCCGACGGTGATCCTCGCCAAGACGGTCAAGGGCTGGACGCTGGGTCCGAACTTCGAGGGCCGCAACGCCACGCACCAGATGAAGAAGCTGACGGTCGACGACCTCAAGGGCTTCCGGGACCGCATGCACCTGCCGATCGCCGACAAGGACCTGGAGTCCGGTCTGCCGCCGTACTACCACCCGGGCCGCGACTCGGAGGAGATCCAGTACATGCACGACCGCCGCAAGGCCTGCGGCGGGTACGTACCGACCCGTGTGGTGCGCTCGAAGCCACTCGCACTGCCCGGCGACAAGACGTACGCGAACGTGAAGAAGGGCTCGGGCCAGCAGTCCATCGCCACGACCATGGCCTTCGTCCGGCTCCTCAAGGAGCTCCTGCGGGACAAGGAGATCGGCAAACGGTTCGTGCTGATCGCGCCGGACGAGTACCGCACGTTCGGCATGGACTCGTTCTTCCCGAGCGCGAAGATCTACAACCCGCTGGGCCAGCAGTACGAGTCCGTGGACCGGGATCTGCTGCTCACGTACAAGGAGGCGCCGAACGGGCAGATGCTGCACGACGGCATCTCCGAGGCCGGCTGCACGGCCTCGCTGATCGCGGCCGGCTCGGCGTACGCCACGCACGGCGAACCGCTCATCCCGGTGTACGTCTTCTACTCGATGTTCGGTTTCCAGCGCACCGGTGACCAGTTCTGGCAGATGGCCGACCAGCTGGCGCGCGGTTTCGTCCTGGGCGCGACCGCGGGGCGTACGACCCTGACCGGTGAGGGCCTTCAGCACGCGGACGGGCACTCGCAGCTGCTGGCGTCCACGAACCCGGGCTGCGTCGCCTACGACCCGGCCTTCGGGTTCGAGATCGCGCACATCGTGCAGGACGGCCTGCGCCGGATGTACGGCGGCGACGAGCAGCACCCGCACGGCGAGGACGTCTTCTACTACCTGACCGTCTACAACGAGCCCATCCAGCACCCGGCCGAGCCCGCGAACGTGGACGCGGAGGGCATCGTGAAGGGCCTGTACCGCTTCAGCGAGGGCACGGCGGGCAGCCTGCCCGCCCAGATCCTCGCCTCCGGTGTCGCGGTGCCCTGGGCGGTCGAGGCGCAGAGGATCCTCGCCGAGGAGTGGGACGTCAGGGCCGACGTCTGGTCGGCGACCTCCTGGAACGAGCTGCGGCGCGAGGCGGTGGACTGCGAGCGGCACAACCTGCTGCACCCGGAGGAGGAGCAGCGCGTCCCGTACGTGACGCGGAAGCTGGCCTCGGCGCAGGGGCCGGTCGTGGCGGTGTCGGACTGGATGCGGTCGGTGCCGGACCAGATCTCGCGCTGGGTGCCGGGGACGTACCAGTCGCTGGGCGCGGACGGCTTCGGCTTCGCGGACACCCGCGGGGCGGCCCGGCGGTTCTTCCACATCGACGCGCAGTCGATCGTGGTGGCGGTGCTGACGGAGCTGGTCCGCGAGGGCCACCTCGACCGGTCGGTGCTGAAGCAGGCCATCGACCGCTACCAACTGCTCGACGTCACCGCGGCCGACCCGGGCCCGGCGGGCGGCGACGCGTGACGTCCCGACGGGCGGCGTGACGGAGCCGTCCGAGGAAACGAGGAGGGCCTCCGGCGAGTCGCCGGAGGCCCTCATCCCGTTCGGTCCCGGGGCTGCGGGTCCGTCAGAACATTCCTTGACGTCCTCTCCTGCCCGAGGGCAGGAGATTCCGGTCGGTACCGCTTCGCGGTACCACCTCGGGTTCCTGTTTCACAGGCCACTGCCGACCGGTGAGGGTCGGTCTTACACGGCCTCCGCAGGCCTGACTTCCCGCCCGTCCGGCGGTAGGTCCGACAACTCCGTCGTCGGACAAGGCGATCTCAGCCATGCCGCCGCGCCCCTTCGGGCCACTACGGGCAGGATGCCCTACACCTCCACCCTGAAGGGTGGAGCACTGGGCAAGTGTTCGGTAGCCCGGGGTGGTCGCCCCGGCCAGCCAGACGACGGCCAGGAGCGTGTCGATCGCACCCAGGACGAGGGCGACCAGGGCCGGCACCGGGCGGGACCCCGCCCAGCTGCGGCCCATGGCGAGCCGGCCGCAGACGATCGCCGCGGGGCCGAGGACGATCCCCAGCACGAAGAATCCGGCGACCGCGCAGATGACCCCGATGATTCCGAGCGTCGCGCGGTCCTGCCCCGTCGATGACCACCCGCGACCACCCGACCGGGAGTGCCTGCGCGTACCGTGTCCGAAGCTCGCCATCGCCAACTCCCTTGATCCATGGGCTGGTCAGAGAGGCGTACGGGGTTCGTCGAGAGGCGGGTACCCCCGCTTCAGCGGTGGATTCACGCTGCGCGGACGGCTGGAGGGATGCTGCCTGCGCGCTGCCCCCCTCCAGCAGCGCGCCGCAGCCACAGCCTCCATGCCCTGCGGAGGACTTGACCCACTGTGACCTGCGGTGCCCGCCGAAGGGGAGGGTTCACCTCGTTTGTTCACCCTGATGAGCGAACTCGCTCCGGGGGTTCCTCGGGTGTGGCCGCCTCCGGCGGAACCGCGGAACCGCTGAGGCGACCAGGGGCGCCGTGCGCGAGCCGACGACGGCCCGCATCCCGGCGGGCTGACCATCGCTCACAACCCGCGCATCGAAACGTGATACTCGTCACTCGATTGACGCGAGACCCTCTCGTTCTCCTAATGTGTCCCGGCAGTGACTTCCTTCGACTCCTCTCCACAGCTGAACGCGGGGCGCGCGCTCCTCGCACTCGCCGTCGTCTTCGTGATGCTGGCGACCACCGGCTGGTCGGCACTGCGCCAGCAGCGGGAGGCGGCACCTCTGTCCGCCTCGCTCACCGCCTGGGAGCACGGCCGCACAGCGGGCCGCGAGCTGCCGGACCCGCGGTCCGCGCCCGGCAGGCTGGCCCGGTTCTTCGCCTCGCTCACCGAGGCGCAGCGGCTGGGTCTCGCCCACCGCTTCCCCCTCGCGGTCGGCAACATGAACGGCGCCCCGGCCGATCTGCGGTACCGCGCCAACCGCATCGCGATGGAGCAGGCCCGCGAGATCGAGCGGGAACGGATGCGCGACACACGGCTCACGCCCGCGGGACAGCACCAGGCGGGCCGCCGGATGAACCGCCTCGGGGCACTGCTGAAACCGGGACGCCAGATCCTCGCCTTCGACCCGTCGGGGCCGGGCCGTGTGGCCGAGGTCTTCGGCGACCTGGACGAGGCCGAACGCATCTCGGTCGTCGTCCCCGGCGTCGACACGGATCTGCTCACCTTCCAGCGCACCTACCGCCGCTACTCGGCCCCCGTCGGCATGGCCGAGGCGCTGCGCGCGGCCGAGTACGAGGCGGACCCCGCGACCCGTACCGCCGTGATCGCCTGGGCCGACTACACCGCGCCCGGCGGAGTCGGCATGGAGGCGGCCATGGCCGGGCGCGCCGGGGACGGCGCGCTACGGCTCGACGCGCTGCTGCGCGCGCTGCCCGGCACGGCCCCGGTCGCGCTGTTCTGCCACAGCTACGGCTCCGTGGTGTGCGGGCTCGCCGCGAGCACCCTGCCCGGCCGGGTCACCGACATCGCGGTGGCCGGCAGTCCCGGCATGCGGGCCGAGACGGCCTCCGCGCTGCGCACCCACGCGCGCGTGTGGGCCATGCGGGACGCCGACGACTGGGTCCAGGACGTGCCCTATCTGGAGGTCGGCGGACTGGGCCACGGCGCCGACCCGGTCTCCCCCGCTTTCGGGGCCCGGGTCCTGTCGGCCCGTGAGGCCCAGGGACACAGCGGGTATTTCGAGCCGGGCACGGACAGTCTGCGCAACTTCGCCGAGATCGGCGTTGGCGCATACCCGGCGGTGGCCTGCGCACACGATGACGGCGTATGCCGGGCGGGTTTGTCCTACGCCCGCTCACCCGGACGCGCGTAGAGAACGGAGGAACCGCGGTATGCACGGGGAGGGGACGAAAAAGCTCGTGCCGCATACGATGAGCCGCATGGGTGACGTACTGGCCGGATTTCACGCTGCCTGGGAGTTCGAGTCCGACTCCGTGCTCATCCGTTACGAAAGGGGGATTCGAACACCCAAGTTGTTCCAGGCGCTCGGGGAACGACGCGTTCCCCTGGAGGCCGTCGCCGGGGTGACGCTGACCCCCGGCAGGCGCGGCAGCGTCGTGCTGCGCCTCGAGCCCCGGCCCGGGGCCGACCCGCTGATGGAGGCGGCGGCCGGGCAGTTGAAGGAGAGCTCCGACCCCTACCGGCTGGTGCTGCCCGCCGAGCGCGAGACGCTCGCCGAGTACTACGCCGACGAACTCCTCGCCCGCCTCACCGAGTCCGGTCCCGCCGAGCGCCACCTGGTGCCGGCCCCCGAGGTGCCGCTGCGGTTCAAGGCGTACGACGGCAGGGCCGCCTTCGACGGGACGACGGTCTCCTTCCACTGGTTCTGGACGGGCGCCTCGTCGGCGAAGTGGAAAGCCGGTGACCAGCGCTTCCCGGTGGGTGAGCTGAGCGGTGTGGAGTGGCGGTCGCCCGAGGTCTTCGAAGGACACCTGCGGCTGCTGCGCCGGGACGAGCCGGCGTCGTCGCCCCCGGCCGACCAGGACCCGGCGGCCGTGGTGTTCGGGCTGGGCTACGGGCCGGTGCACGAGTCGCTGCCGTTCGCGGCGGCCGTGCTGGCGGCGGTACGGACCTCCGAGCCGGTGCCCGCGGTGGTCGCGGCGGCCGTGCGCCGCGACCCCGCCGACATCGCCGACCGCATCCGCCACCTCGGCGAACTGCACCAGGCGGGCCTGGTGACGGACGAGGAGTTCTCCTCCAAGAAAGCGGAGCTGCTGGCGGAGCTCTAGGGGCTGACGGGGCTTCAGGGCCTGTCCGGCGGATTCTGCCGGACGGGCCCGGCCTGCTCGTCGCTCCCGTTACGGTGGGCCGATGTCATCATCGGTCAAGCAGTTCCAGGTCACCTTCGACTGCGCGCAGCCCGAGCGCGTCGCCCGTTTCTGGTGCGAGGTGCTGGGGTACGTCGTACCGCCGCCGCCGGAGGGGTTCGCCACGTGGGACGATTTCGACCGCGTGCTGCCGCCGGAGCGCCAGGGCTCCGCGTTCGCGTGCGTCGACCCCTCGGGGGTGGGCCCGCGGCTGTTCTTCCAGCGTGTTCCCGAGGGCAAGGCCGTCAAGAACCGGGTGCACCTCGACGTGCGGGTCGGCACCGGGCTCGTGGGGGAAGAACGCCTGGCCGCTCTCGAGGCCGAGTGCGCACGGCTGGTCGCGCTCGGCGCGGTACGGGTGCGGCTGCTGCGTGCCGACGGCTTCAACGAGTCGTGCCTCGTGATGCAGGACGTCGAGGGCAACGAGTTCTGTCTCGACTGAGCGTCCCTCGGGGACGGCGGGGCGGTGAGGTCGGATGCGGTGATCCCGGTGCCCGGGACCCCATGGGTTTCGTCAACCCGTGAGGGCCCCGGGCGGCCGGGAGCGCCGGGTCACTCCTCGTCGCGCAGCCTCGCCGCGAGGGCCGTCAGCGGCTCGGTCTCCTCGGTGTGGCCCGCCGCGGTCAGCCGGGAGACCGCCGCGTCGAGGCGGGTGAGGGCGGGGGCGGGGCGTTCCAGGTAGATGCCCTCCACGGCGGCGGCGAGGCGGACGCACTCGGCCCACTCGCCGGCCTGCTGCTGCTCCGGCCCCGGACCCGGTCCCGGTTCGCCGAGCAGGGTGAGGGCCTGCTCCAGGGCGGTCAGGGCCTCCTCGTGGGCACCGGCGTAGGCGTTGACCCTGCCGTGCTCGTAGGCCAGGGCGGTGTCCAGGGAGCGGCCGTGGGCCTCGTACCCGGCGGCGCGTGCCTCGTCGGCGACCCGGCCGGCGTCGGTGAGGAAGGCGCGGGCACCGGCCAGGCCGTCGGGTCCCTGCCGCTGGGCCTGCAGGCGGGCGAGTTCGCGCAAGACGTTGCTGAGGTGCTCGTGGCGCGGGGCCCTGGCGTGGGCGGCGAGTGCCTGGTCGGCGGCCTTGCGGGCCTGGCCGAACTCTCCGGACTCGCCGAGGAGTACGGCCGTCTCCGCGGCGATCATGGCGTGGCTTCCCGGGTCGTCGTCCCAGCCGGCCGACTCGGCCGCGAGGGCGACGAACTCCGCCGTGGCGGCCTTGAGGTCGTCCCCCGCGCGCAGCGCGCGGGCGCGGGTCAGGCGCAGCTGGGCGGCGAGCCGGTCGTCCAGCTCCCCGGCGGCGACGTCCGGTTCGGCCAGCAGGGAGTCGAGCAGCGCGATGGCGTCCTCGACGCGGCCCAGGTCGAGGCTGAGCTGGGCGGCGTTGCTGTAGGTGCAGAACGCGTCGATGCGTTTGCCGCGGCGCAGGTCCAGCTCCGCCGAGCGCGTCAGGTGCCGCAGCGCCTCCTCGGGGCGGCCCAGGTGCATGCAGACCTCGGCCAGCTCGGCGTGCAGCCGGGAGGTGTCCGTCGTGTCGGCCGGCCAGTCGGCGGCCAGCCGCAAGGCCTCGGACAGGTCCGCGTGCGCGGCCTGCGCGTCCTGGAAGCCGAGGTGGAGCCTGCCCCGCAGGGCGAGCACGCGGGGCAGGTGCCAGGCCGGACCGTGCTCCCTCAGCCGGTCGAGGAGGCCGTCGGTCTCGGTGAGCGCGGCGGGCAGGTCGCCGGCCAGGGCGTGGGCGGTGGCCCGCAGCAGCAGGGCCCTGGCGATCTGCCCGGTGATGTCGTGCCGGGTGGCGAAGGTGTGCAGCAGGTCCACCTCGGCGAGGAGCGGCGCGACGTGCTCTCCGTTCCCCGAGGTCCCCGAGTTCCCCGACGTCTGCAGGCGCAGGCCGAGCGCGGTCGCCCGCAGACGGAGCAGGCGGGCCTCCTGGTGCGGGGTGAGACCGGACGTCTCCTCGTGCAGGCGGACCAGGGAGGTGTGGGCGGTGGTCAGCGCCTCGGTCTTCCTCTCGGTCTTCGCCTCGGGGCCGTCGGCGTCCTCCGCGGGGATC
The DNA here is from genome assembly GCF_052246875.1 of Streptomyces sp. GDS52. NCBI lineage: Bacteria > Bacillati > Actinomycetota > Actinomycetes > Kitasatosporales > Streptomycetaceae > Streptomyces > Streptomyces sp. GDS52. The sequence goes on along the minus strand of NZ_CM125966.1, from coordinate 5,164,731 downwards.
TCGGCGGTGGCGAGCAGGGCGCAGGCGCGGGAGAGTGCCGCGTGCCCCGGCAGTCCGGCGTCGTCGTACAGACCCGCGGCCTCCTCGTGGAGGGCGGCGGCGTCGGCGAACTCGTCCCTGTCACCCGCCCAGTTCGCCTCGTCGGCCAGCAGGTCCGCGCGCAGCCGCAGCAGCGGACCCACGGCCGGGTCGTCGGGGTGGGCGTAGTCGCGGGCGGCGACGAGCGTGCGCAGCCGCGCCCAGCAGGCCTGTGCGTCCGGGTGCCCTTCCCCTTCCAGCGACCGTGCCTGGAGGATGAGTTCGGTCAGCGACTCGGGTACGGCGGCGGTCGTACGGGCGGTGGAAGCCGACCCGGTGACCGATGCGTCGAGCGGTGCGGCCGGGCTCACCTCGTCGAGGCTGCGGGTGCGCAGGGTCAGTTCCAGCGCGTCGAGGAGCGGGGCCCGGTCGAGGCGGGCGCTCCGGCGGTCGGTGTGGGCGCTGGTGCCGTTGCGGTCGTCGAAGCGGGCGGCGAGGTCGGCGGCGCGGCCGCGCACCTCGGCGCGCAGACCGGTCACGGTCCAGGTGCGGCCCGGGAACCCGGCGGCGGGCAGTTCGCCGTGGCCGAGGGCCTCGACGCGCTGGAGGAGGACCTCCACGCTGGTGAGGAAGTCGAGCCCGTCCTGCGGCGAGTCCACCTCGTCGAACAGGTTCCGGTTCTCGGCGAGCAGTTCCAGGCCTCGCGCCTCGTTGCCGGTCAGCGCGCAGAACTCCAGGTGCCGGCCGACCTCCCCGGCCATCGAGGGGTTGCGGCGGCAGCCGCGGTAGCCGGCGAGGTGCAGTGCGCGTGCCTCGTCGGTGCGGCCGGTGCGCAGCAGGGGCAGCAGTGCGTAGGAGGCGGAGCGGGCCGGCTCCTCCTGGCAGGACTCCTGGCCGGCCAGGACGGGCTCCCAGGCGCGCAGCGCCCGCTCGTCGTCGCCCGCCGCCAGGTGGTACAGGGCGCGGTCGCAGATCTCGCAGGCCTCGCAGTCGCTGAGCCGGGAGCGGGAGCGGCCCGCCCACAGCTCGTAGGCGAGGGCGGTGTCCTCACCGAGGTGGGCGGCCAGCCGGTAGGCCTGCCCGTAGTAGGGCTGGAGGTCCAGGCCGGCCTTCTCGTACCGGTCGCGCATCTCCGTCAGCCACTGGCGCAGACTGGCCAGCGGTATCTCGGGCAGCGCGCGCAGGGCGCCCGCGACCCACTTGAACCGCCAGAACAGCTGGTGGCGCAGGCGTTCGTCGAAGACGTCCGGCTGCTCGTCGAAGAGGGTGAGCAGCCGGGCGAAGACGACGGGCGACTTACGGGGTTCGGAGCCGTAGGTGTAGGCCTCCTGCAGTTCGAGCAGCGCGTCGATCAGCGGGACGGGCTCCGCGAACTGCTCGGCGGCGTCGACGAGTTCCTCGGCGGTGACGGTGCGGGTGCGGCCGTAGGGGCGCCGGTCGTTCTCCCGGAGCGCCTGGTACAGCTCGTCCGTGTTCTGGGGAGGGGATGTGGTCGGCATCGTCAGCTGTCCTTGCGGAGGGCGTGGGCGAGAAGGTCGAGGAAGGAGCGGTTGATGAGGCTCGACTCGGCGGGCCTGAGCGGACGCCGGGACAGCAGCGCGGCCTGCCCGTAGAGGGCTTCGGCGCTGGTCCGGGCCAGCTCGGGCTCGTCGATGGCGACGGCGGTGCGCACCAGCGGGTTGAGCTGGTTGAGGATCAGCTGGGCCCGCGGCGCCTCCTGGCGCAGGGCGCCGAGGATGTCGCCCCACAGGCCGCCCTCCTGCTCACGGGCGAGCTGGGAGCGGGTGCGCTCGTGCCGGGCCTCGCGGCTGTCGACGAGGAGGGCGGGGGCGGAGGCGGGCTGGAAGGTGCGCAGGGCCACGTCGCAGTCGAAGACGGCGAGGGCGTCGCGGGCCAGGGCGAGGTAGGCCGCGGCGGCCAGCTCCGTCTCCCGGTCGACGGGGTCGAGGTGCGCGGTGAGGGTCGCCGGGTCGAGGTCGGCGACGGTGACCTCGGGCCTGATCTCGGGCAGCCGGTGCACCAGTTCACGGTCGTAGGTGTAACCGCCGTTGACGACGCCGAGCCCGGCCGCCGAGGCGATCGCCGCGACCTGCCGGAACTCCTCCACGCTCGACGTCACCAGCACGGTGCGGTGGGTGCGCGCGAACTCGTCGAGGGTGCAGTGCCCGTCGGTGGTCTCGAACGGCAGCCAGGGCAGCAGCATCCGCAGGATCTCGTCGTCGTGCACCGCGAGCGACTTCACGGCCAGGTGATGGGCCTGGAGGAACCGGCCGAGCAGGTCCGGGTCGCTGGCGGCGGCCCGCGCGATCCACCCGCGCAGCCGTTCGGCGAGGGCGTCACGGACCGCGGTGAGGGTGTCGTCCTCGTACAGGGACTCGCGGGACGCGGTCGGGCGCAGGCTCTCGGCGTCGACGACGCAGCGGACGAAGAACGCCCACTCGGGCAGGATCTCCTCGGCCTGCTCGGACAGCAGCATGCCCTTGACGTGCACCCGGTGGCCGTGGCGCCGCCCGGCCGGCACCGCCTCGGGCAGTACGCACGCGATGCCCTTCAGGCCCACGGCCGGCAGGTCCAGCTCGATGGTGTCCAGCGGCGTGAACCCGAAGACCTCCTCGCCGTACGCGGCCAGCGCGCGGGAACGGGCGCCCGGCGTCGGGTACGTACGCGCCCAGGGCGCCGCCTCGGGGTTGACCGGCGCACCCGGACCGCCTGTGCCGCCCGTGCCGCCTGTGCCGTCGTCGAAGGTCACCGGGTGACGCAGCAGGGAACCGAAGTGCCGTGCGAGCGACTGCACTTGGGCCGGACGGGTCCACTCGCCCGCGTCGGCGCGCGGCGTCAGCGTGACGGTGGTGCCGGGCCGGGACCGGGCGGAGGCGGGCAGGGCACGGACGGTGTAGCTGCCGTCACCGCGCCCCCGCCACTCCACGGCGGGCGCGTCGGGGGTGCGGGCGGACCGGCTCAGCACATGGATCTCGTCCGCGACCAGGAAGCAGGAGAGCAGCCCGATGCCGAACTGGCCGATGAAATCGCCGCGTTGCTCGACGAGCTGATCGGCACGCTTGCTGCTGCGGCCGATCGTGGCGAGGAAGGTGTGCACGTCGGCCTCGGTGAGACCGACGCCGTCGTCCTCGACGCGTACCACCGAACCGTCGGCGTACAGGCGGATGCCGAAGGCCTCGGCGGGGGCGGCAGGTTCGAGGCCGTGCCGGGCGGTCAGCGCGTCCACCGCGTTCTGCATCAGTTCACGCAGGTAGACGCGGGGGCTGGAGTAGAGGTGATGGGAGAGGAGGTCGACGAGGCCGCGCAGATCCACCTGGAAGGTGCGGTCGGCGCCGGCCGGGCCGGTGGCGGTGTCGTGCAGAGTCATCGGGCAGTCCGGGGTGAGGAGTTCGAGAGGGGCGGGTGCGGGCTCAGGCCTGGCGCTGACGGCGGGCGAACTGCTTCTCGGGCTCCGCGAAAAAGGTCCAGGGCCAGGTGGTGTAGGCGCCGTCCAGCTCGTGGAACACACGCCGGCAGACGATGCTCTCGGAGGCGAGCGACAGGGCCATGGCGAACATGTTGAAGTCGTGCTGCCAGCCCGGACGCCGCTCGTAGTCGGGGTGCAGGATGCTGCGCCGGGCGGCCTCCGCCAACTCCTCATGGATCGCGGGCGTGTCGAGGCACTCGGACTCGTCCGACTCCACCCAGTCCTCGATGTGGGCCATGGCGACCACACAGCCGAGAGGGTGGCCGTCGGGTGCCCCGGCGAACGCCTCCCGGGCGAACGCCAGAGCCTGCCCCTGCTCGCCGCCCCAGCGGGGCTGCAACTGCGACACCCACTCGAGGTGGCTCGACAGGTCCAGCGGCTCGCGGCGCAGGGCGGCGTCCAGCCGGGTCTCGTTGACGGCGTGGCCCAGCGACATGCCTCGCCCGGAGGTGAGGAGATGGCGCCACGGCGTGACCCACTCCGGCCGCAGCTCGGCGGCCTCGAACAAGTGCTCCTCGGCGGTGCGCAGCCGCTCGTGGAAGATCCGCCACTGCTCCTGCGTGACGTCCACGGCCCGCGCGCTGGTCCGTGCCTCCCAGCCCCAACTGATGTGGCGCGCCCCGGATATCAGCAGGGCCGTCGCCCGGTGCTCCTTGTCCTCCTCGACGGCCCGGCCGATCCACTCCTCCACACCGTCCAGCTCGGCCAGTTCACCGAGGACGTGGTGGTCGCGGCCGAGGTCGAAGGGGGCCAGCGCCTCCTTCACCGCCTCCCACTCACCCGCGTCGGCCGCCTCCACCAGCGCCAGCACCCGCACGTCCCCGAGCGCGCGCAGCGTGTACATCCCGTTCTTCTTGCGCGGGACGGGAAGGGCGTACGGATCCGCCCCCGCCGGTCTCTCCCCGCCCCTGCCGAACAGCTTGCCGAACATGCCGCGCCCTCCCTGGCCCCGCGTGATCATCCGGTGCAGCATAAGCGGCCCCACCGACATCGCTTCCACGACTTTTTCACCGGCACTTCACGGGGTCGGCGGGGCGCGGGGCCGGGGGGTGCGGGGCCGTCCCCCTGGAGGGCTACTCCCGTCCGGCGTCCGCGTAGAAGCTGATCTTCCGGTCGAGTACCGCGAGGGTGCCCTGGAGTTCCGCGATCCGGGCGAGCACGTCCTCGCGGGTCGTCGTGAGCAGTTCGAGGCGGTCGCCGTAGGTGTGGTCGCCCTCCCGCACCATCTCCGCGTACCGCACCATGTCCGCGACCGGCATACCGGTCAGGCGGAGCTTGCCGACGAGGGCCAGCCAGTCGAGGTCGCGGTTGCTGTAGCGGCGCTGACCGGTGTGCGACCGGTCGATGTCCGGCATCAGGCCGATACGCTCGTACCAGCGCAGGGTGTGGGCCGACAGCCCCGTCAGGGCGACGACCTCGCTGATCGTGTACGTGTCCCGGCCGTCCGCCCGCCGCTCACCCTGCGCCGGACCGGCGCAGATCTCGGCCCTGGCCCCCGTACCCTCACCCATGGTCTCCGTCACCGTCATGCACTCCACGCTAGATCCCTGGAGTGCACTCCAGGCAACCGCGGCCGGTGAGAAACGGCGTGCCGGCGGGCGCACCGGCTGAATAGCATGGCGGGCATGACTCTCGTACGCCGCGCGGTGCCTGGGGACGCGGAGGAAGTACTGCGGCTGCGCCAGGTGATGATCGACTCGATGCCCCAGGCATCTTCTCCCTCCACGGACTGGCACGCCGACTCCCTGCCCGTACTGCGCGCCAGGCTGGCCGAGGCGGACGGCACCTTCGCGGCCTTCGTGGTGGACCACCCGGACCGGCACGGGCTGGCGGCGCTGGCGGCCGGCACGATCGACTACCGCATCGGCGGCGCGCACAACCCGCACGGCATCGACGGCTACATCTTCAGCGTCGCCACCGACCCGGACGCCCGCCGCCGGGGCCACGCGCGCGCCTGCGTGGAGGCGCTGCTGGAGTGGTTCCGCGAGCGGGGCGCCCGCCGCGTCCGCCTCACCGCGTCCGCGCAGGCCGAGCCTCTGTACGCCTCGCTGGGCTTCACGCGGAGGCCGGACCCCTTGCTGGAGCTGCGGCTGTGAGCGCTTAGGCTCGACGGCATGTCGTTGAAGAGCCTCGCGTTGATCGAGAACTGGCCGGTTCCCACCGCCGCGGCGGGTGTCGTCCGGGCGGACGGCACCGTCCTGGGCACCCACGGACCGGCCGGACACCGCTTCCCGCTCGCCTCGGTCACCAAGCCGCTCGCCGCCTACGCGGTGCTCGTGGCGTACGAGGAGGGCGCGATCGAGCTGGACGAGCCGGCCGGCCCCTCCGGCTCCACGGTCCGCCACCTCCTCGCCCACACCTCGGGCCTCGCCTTCGACGAGCACCGGGTGACCTCCGCGCCCGGCGAGCGCCGCCTGTACTCGAACGCCGGGTTCGAGCAGCTCGGGGACCACGTCACGAAGGCGACGGAGATCCCGTTCGCCGAGTACCTGCGGCAGGCGGTGCTGGAGCCGCTGGGGATGACGTCGACGTCGCTGGAGGGCTCCCCGGCGAAGGACGCCGTCTCCACGGTGGACGACCTCCTGCGCTTCGCCGCCGAGATCCAGACCCCGCGCCTCCTCGACCCGCGCACCGTCGCCGAGGCGATGACCGTCCAGTACCCGGGCACCAAGGGCGTCCTGCCGGGCTACGGCCACCAGAACCCCAACGACTGGGGCCTCGGCTTCGAGATCCGCGACGCCAAGTCCCCGCACTGGACGGGCGCTTCGTCCTCGCCGGGCACCTTCGGCCACTTCGGCCAGTCGGGCACGTTCCTGTGGACCGACCCGGCCGCGGGGGTGGCCTGCGCCGCCCTCACCGACCGCGCCTTCGGCCCCTGGGCCGTCGAGGCCTGGCCGCCCTTCACGGACGCGGTGCTGTCGGAACTGCGCGGCTGAGAACCCCGCAGCGACCGCCGCGACACGACGGCGTGGTCCCGCCGCCCCGTACGACGGGACCCGCCACCACCTACCTCGACGCCGCGGCGCCACGATCCGCCCGGCGCAGCTCACCGGCCACCAGGACGGCGTACGCGGCGCCGACGAAGAGCACGCCTGGGACCGCGAGCATGGTGCGCCGATCGGCCTCCAGGACGACCTGGTACTGCTCGCGGGAGAGCTCGACCGTGCCCCGTGCGTACGGCGTGGTGTCCAAGGCGAAGTACCGCCCGTCCTTCACCTCGGCGGACTGCAGGTTCCCTTCCTGCCCCTCGCCGAAGAACGTCACCATCACCCCTGACAGAGCCAGTACCGCAAGCCCCATCTGCACCCAGCCGGGAAGGCACCGGAAGGCCTGCCAGGCCAAGGACTTGTCCACGCGCGCCAGGAAGAGGCGCGCCATGGCAGACACGACGATCGGCACGAACAGCACGGCGATCAGCGCCGGCAGCCACCCCACCTCGGCCAACGGCAGCACTCCCGGCAACAAGGTGAGCCCGGCCGGCACCAGCAGAACAGCACCCAGCCCGGCCGCGACACCGCCGTGCACCTTGAACGACCACCCCATGATCCGCACCCTGCCACAGCCACCGCTCCCGGCCGCCACCAGGCCCCGGCCGCGACCGCCACAGCACCCGTCGCAGCAGGTGCGCGAACTCTTTTCCGCTGAGGAAGACCCTCGCATTCCCCACCCGGGACAAGGGCCCCATTCGATCCCGTGAACCGGATCCACCGGGTTCCTCCGCAGCGCGATCCCCATCCGCGCGCCGTCATACCCAACGGAGTAGCCCCACACCTGTTCGTTCAGCCACATCACCGAACGGTCATTATGCTCAAACCACCACGAATTGCTTCAGCGGCAGTGGGAAAATTCGGCCAGCGCCATCACACCCCCGGTCCGCCCCGAATGTGACGCGGAGGTTCTCACATGGCGAGGTACGACTACGCGTGCGGGCAGTGCGGTGTGTTCGAGGTCATCCGCCCGATCGACGCCCCGGTACATGAGCCGACGTGCGCCACATGCGGCGGAGCGGCGACGCGTGTGTACGCCCCGCCCGCCATCACCTCGCCCCGCTCCGCCCTGCGACGGGCGCGCGACGCCGCCGAGGCCAGCGCGCACGAGCCGACGGTGCTGCACCGCATGCCCGCACCACCCCGTCGTCATGCTCATCCGCCGAACCCACTGCACGCACGCCTCCCGAGGCCGTGACCCACAGGCAAGGAGCGACAGATGCCCGAAGTACTCTTCAGCGTCGACCAGTCCCGGTCGTTCTACGACCAGGCAGTCCCGCCGCACAACCGCTGGCACCCCGACATCCCGCCGGTGGCGACCGTTCGGCCCGGCGCCGAGTTCCGCCTCGAATGCCGGGAGTGGTTCGACGGGACGGTTCACAACGACGACTCCGCCAACGACATCCGCGACCTCGATATCTCGATGGTCCATCCTCTGAGCGGACCGATCGCCGTCGAGGGCGCGCAGCCCGGTGACCTGCTGGTGGTCGACATCCTCGACATCGGCCCCGTCCCGCAGGAGACCGGGCCGGTCGCCGGCCAGGGCTGGGGCTACACGGGCATCTTCGCCAAGGCCAACGGCGGCGGTTTCCTCACCGATCACTTCCCGGACGCGTACAAGGCGATCTGGGACTTCCACGGGCAGACCGCGACCTCCCGTCACCTGCCCGGCGTGCGCTTCACCGGCATCACCCACCCGGGCATCATCGGCACCGCCCCGTCGCACGACCTGCTCGGCCGGTGGAACGCCCGGGAGGCCGAGCTCATCGCGACCGATCCCCACCGAGTGCCTCCGCTCGCGTTGCCGCCGGAGTCGCAAAGGGCGATCCTCGGCACGCTGGAAGGCGACGCGTTCGAGCGCGCCGCACGGGAGGCCGCGCGAACCGCGCCGCCACGCGAGAACGGCGGCAACCAGGACATCAAGAACCTCACCCGTGGCGCCCGGATCTTCCTGCCGGTGTATGTCGAGGGTGGCAAGCTGTCCGTCGGTGACCTGCACTTCAGCCAGGGCGACGGCGAGATCACCTTCTGCGGCGCGATCGAGATGGGCGGCTACCTCGATCTCGGCGTCGACCTCATCAAGGGCGGCATGCAGACCTACGGGGTGACGACGAACCCCGTGTTCTTCCCCGGCAACGTCGAGCCGCGCTACAGCGAGTTCCTCACCTTCGTCGGCATCTCCGTCGACGAGGACGGCCGCCAGCACTATCTCGACTCACAGGTCGCCTATCGGCGGGCCTGCCTGAACGCGATCGAGTACCTGACCAAGTTCGGCTACTCACCCGAGCAGGCCTACCTGCTTCTCGGAGCGGCCCCGATCGAAGGCCGCTTCAGCGGCGTGGTCGACATCCCCAACTCCTGCGCCACGCTCTATCTGCCCACCGCCATCTTCGACTTCGACATCCGCCCGTCCGGCGACGGGCCACAGCGCGCCGATCGGGGAAGCTGCGCCCGCACGAGCTAGCCGGGCTTTCCGGGCACCCGGCATCCGAGGGGTACCCGAAGCGGCGGAACCCAGCTGCTTCGGGTGCCCCCTGGTGGACAGCCGACGAGCGACGTTCTCTCAGCGAAACGATCCGCGCGAAGCGGCATGAACCACTGCATGCGCGAGCAGGCCGGACGGACGCCCATACCTTCGCCCCTCGTGCGGAGCGTTCGGACCCTGGCGGCGGCCATGCCGCGGGTGCCGGTGACGGAACCCGCGCCGACCGGCTGGTCCGGCCTCACTTCCGCCAGAACAGGTGGTGCGTCACGCCGCTCGGGCTGGGCACGACGTCCTGGTGGAACCGGTCGAGCAGCTCATCGGGGGACTCCCACAGCCGGGTCCCGGAGCCGAGCTTCGTCGGCACGACCGCCACATGCAGGGTGTCGACGAGGTCGGCCTCGAGGAACTGCCGGATGACCGTGGCCCCGCCGCCGAGCCGGACGTCCTGGCCCTGCGCCGCCTCCTTCGCCTGGGCGAGCACCGCGGCCGGGTCACCGTCGACGAAGTGGAACGTGGTGTCGGAGAGCATGAACGACGGACGCTTGTGGTGCGTCATGACGAACACCGGCGTGTGGAACGGGGGCTCGTCGCCCCACCACCCCCGCCACTCGTGGTCCTGCCAGGGCCCGCGCTGCGGCCCGAACTTGTTGCGGCCCATGATCTCGGCGCCGATGTTGCGGGCGTAGTCCCGCGTGATGTAGTCGTCCAGACCTCGGCTGCCACCGGGTTCGGAGCGGTTGACGGGTGGATGGTCGGTGGCAATGGCCCAGGCGAACATGTCCCCCGGATCGGCATGGCCGAACGGCTTCTCGAGGCTCTGGCCCTCACCGGCGCCGAACCCGTCGCTCGAGACGGTGAAGTTCTGGACCCGCAGCAACTGGCTCACGTCGCTCCTCCTGCTTCACGCTTTCTGATCACTTGACGAACGTTGAGCCGCCAGGATCGTCGATCGTCCGGCCGGGTGCGTACGCCATCCTGGAGGACATGACGTCCATGACCCGCTCCCGGGCGGCGCTCACGACCCGGCTGCGCACCCTGGCCACACTGGAACTGGTGAACACGGCCCTGATCGGTTGGGTCGTGTTCGTGTCCCTCGACGCCCCGGCCACCGCGGCGAACACAGCCGGGTACGTACTGGTGACCGGGCATCTGGTCGTGGGTGCCGGATACTGGGCGGTGAAACTACGTCAACTACGTGACGCGCGGCCCCGGCCGCCGCTGATCGCTGTGTTCCGTCGGCTGCGTCCTCTGTGTGCGGCGGGTCTGGCCGTCGGACTCGTGGTGATCGCCACCTCCGTAGCAGGACAGCCCGGAGCGGCATGGATACCGGGCCTGGTCCTGTACCTGCTGGCTCTGGCCGAGTACGTCAACTACTTCCACTGGCAGCTGATGCACGACACCCGGGCGGACTGGCGCAGGCTGCTGCGCAGCCGGCGTCTGCGCAGATCACACCTGTCCGAGGACTTGCGGGTCCACTCTGTGACACGTGTCCGGCGACAGCACCGCACCTCCGGCGCACGTGGGGCGAGAACCAGGCATTGAGTGTGCTGCGCGTAACCGCCGCGCTCACGGCCGATACCGAGGCACTGCTCGAGCCCTCCGACGGTCTGTTGGACGGCCTCCTTTGGGTTTGCTGCAGGGCTGAGCACAGAACCAAAGTTTTCTTTGAGTTGCGTGACCACCGGGAGCCCGGATGTCGGCGCCGGAATCCGCGCCGGGCGTCCCTCTCCGGAGTCGGTCTACCGGTCCTTGGTCGGTGTCCTCGGCTGGAGGACCTCGGTCATGGAGTCCTCGCGCCAGCGCTTCAGGAGCCGGTGGAAGGCGTGGGCGCCGTGGGGGTAGGCGGTGGGGCCGTTGGGGCGGCCGCGGCCTTCGCGGTTGTAGTAGCCGGGGGTGCACTCGGCGTGGAACCACTCGTGGTCGGGGGCGTCCTCCGCCAGGGCGGCGAGCCAGGCGTCCTCGGCCTCGCGCGACGGTTCGACGAGGGCGCCCTCGGCCTCGGCCGCCGCGACGAGGGCGGCGGCGTGGACGGCCTGCTCGTCCAGGACGTGGGTGAAGTTGACGCTGCTGGCGTTCTGCAGCGAACCCATCTGGATCAGGTTCGGGAAGCCGTTGCTGGTGAAGCCGTGCAGGGTGCGCGGGCCCCGGCTCGCCCAGGCGTGCAGGAGCTGGGTGCCGCCCCGGCCGTGGACGGGGAGCTTGCCGGAGAGGACGCCGGAGGTGCCGACGGAGAAGCCCGTGGCGAAGATCAGGCAGTCGAGTTCGTAGGTGGTGCCGCCCACGACGACGCCGTGCTCGGTGACGCGCTCGATGCCGTGGGTGTCCGCGGTGTCGACCAGGGTGACGTTGTCACGGTTGAAGGCGTCGTAGTACTGGTCGGAGAAGGTCGGGCGCTTGCAGGCGTACCGGTACCAGGGCTTGAGCCTCTCCGCCGTGTCCGGATCGGTGACGGTCCGCTCGACGCGGGCCCGGAGTTCGTTCATCTTGGCGGCGTCGGCGGCCTCGTAGGCGGCTTCGAACGCCTCCCGGTCCCCCTGGCGGCGGAAGCTCGGCAGGAGCTTCTCCAGGAGGCCGGCCGACTCGGTCCAGCGGTCCGCCACCAGGTCCTGGTCGGCCGGTTCACCGGAGACGATGCGGAGGTAGTTCTCCCGGCGCTCGTGCGCCCAGCCCTCGCGGTCGGCGCCGACGTCCCGGGCGGTGGTGCGGCGGTTGGCGCGCACGTCCACCGTGGAGGGGGTGCGCTGGAAGACGTGGACGTGTCCGGCGTCCTGGGCCAGCATCGGGATGACCTGGATGCCGGTGGCGCCGGTGCCGACGACGCCCACCCGCTTGTCCGCGAGGCCGGTCATGCCGCCGTCCGGGGTGCCTCCGGTGTAGGCGTAGTCCCACCGTGAGGTGTGGAAGGTGTGCCCCTTGAAGTCCTCGATGCCGGGTATCCCGGGGAGCTTCGGCGTGGACAGGGTGCCGGTGGCGGTGACGACGTACGTGGCCCGGAACGCGTCGCCGCGGTCGGTGGCCACGACCCACGTCCCGGTGGCCTCGTCCAAGGTCAGCGCGGTGACCGAGGTGGAGAACAGGGCGTCCTCGTAGAGGTCGAACCGCCGGGCGACGCGCACCGCGTGGCGGCGGATCTCCTCGCCCGGGGCGTACTTCCACTCCGGCACGTATCCGGTCTCGTCGAGCATCGGCAGGTACACGTGCGACTCGATGTCGCAGTGGATGCCCGGGTAGCGGTTCCAGTACCAGGTGCCCCCGAAGTCACCGCCCGTCTCGACGATCCGGACGGACCCCACACCCCGCTGCCGCAGCCGCGCCCCGGCGAGGATGCCGCCGAACCCGCCGCCGACCACGGCGACGTCGACGGTGTCGTGCAGCGGCTCACGATCGGCCGCCTCCGCCTCCGCCACGTACGGGTCGGCGGCGTAGTAGCCGAACTCGGCGTCGGTGGCCTGGTACTGGGCGACCCCGTCCGGCCGCACGCGCCGCTCGCGTTCGGCCCGGTAACGCTGCCGCAGAGCCTCCAACTCCTCGCGGGACGGGGCTTGGTGGGACGCCGTGTGAGGGATCGTCGTCATGTGGGGGGACCTGCCTCAATCCTGTCGATCGGGCCGCACCGACCTGAGTGGTCGTCGGCTCCGCTACCGTAACAACAACCGGACAGGACTGTCCGGTTGGGATTCGGACGTGCCGTGGCGCGTTCCGGACTCCTGACCACCGGCACCCCCACACCTCCAGCCGACAGAAAGCAGCGATCCTCCATGCGACGACTTCCCCTCCGCTCCCTCACCGTGCTCGCCGCCGTCGGCTCCCTCGCTCTCACCGGATGCGGTACGCAGCCGGGCGACGCCGTCGACCGGTCGGCCGCAGGCGCCTCCGGCGCGGGACGGACGATCCGGGCGCAGCAGGTGATGCAGCTGACGGAGGTGCACGAACAGACCGGGATGACCCTGCTGGAGGGGCCGGTCTTCGGCCAGGACGGCGGCCTGTTCGTCGTCGACGTCACCGCGCCCGAGGGCGAGCCCAAGGTGCTGCGCGTCGACGTCCGCAAGAAGACGAAGCGCGCGGTGCACACCGACGGGCGCGGGGCGTACACCTCGGCGCAGTTCAGCCCGTACGACGGACGGCTCTACCTGACCGACTTCGCGCACGGCGAGATCGTGAGCCTGCACCCGGACGGCGGCGACGTGCGGACCTTCTTCTCCGGCGAGGTCGACGGGGCGCGCATGAACCCCGACGACCTCGCCTTCGACCAGGACGGCCACCTGTACGTCAGCGACTCGCGCGGACTGCGGGAGGGCGAGGCGCTCGGCCGGGTGGTGCGCGTCGACCGCGACGGCGAGAAGGCCACCGTCCTGGCCGACGGCCTGGCCGCGACGAACGGGATCTCGTTCGACGCGGAGTACCGCGGGCTGTGGTTCAGCGAGTTGACGGAGAACCGGATCTCGTACCTCGCCGTGAACGCCGACGGCGGGGTCGCTTCCCGGCACACCGCCATCCGGGTCGACGGCGGGATCGCGCAGACCGACTCGATCGCCGTGGACGCGGACGGCAACCTCTACCAGGGACTGCACGGCCGGCCCGCGATGGCCGTGTACGACCGGCACGGTGAGCGTCTGGCGACGGTCGAGGTGCCCGCCCGTGCCGCCGCCGCGGGTCTGGAGTCGGCGACGAACGTGGCGATCACCCCCGGCGGGACCAAGGCGTACATGACCGTCAGCGGGCCCGCCGGCGGATACCTGTACACCTTCGACGCGCTGGCGGAGGGCACCCGCCAGTCCAACGGCGGCTGACCGCGCCCGACTCCTCCGCGCTCACCCCTCGAAGGGCCGCACCGGCCCCACCTCGACGCCGAGGAGCCGCCAGGCCGCGAGCGCCCTGCGCTCCCGCTCCTCGCGGGAGGGGCCGGTGACGGCACCGGAGACCATGGCGACGGCGATCCCGAGGTCGTTCGCGGCGCTCAGCCGATGGCCGCCGCCCGGCAGGTGGGCGCGCAGGGCGCGTTCGACCCGCCGGGACAGGCCCAGGGCATGCGCGCGGACACCGGAGCCGCCGGCCACCTCGTCGGCGTGCAGGAGGCCGATGAACGCCGCCGACTCCGTCAGATGCCAGGTCAGCACACCGAGCACGTCGGCGAAGGTCGCGCCCTCGGCGTCGGCCGCCTGCTCGACCTGCCGGACGTTCTCCTCCAGCACCGCGGTCGTCACGGCGGCCCGGTCGGGAAAGTGCCGGTACAGGACGCCCTGCCCGACCCCGGCCCGCCGCGCGATCGCGGACAGCGGGGCGTCCAGGCCGTGCTCGGCGTAGATCTCCCGGGCTGCGGTGATCAGCGCGGCACGGTTGCGGGCGGCGGCCTTGGGCCCGTCGTTCGCGGGCCGCCGCCGCTGGTCCGGCACGGGATGCTGCGTCATCCGGGCAGAGTACGACACCACCCGCCCGACCCCGCCGGTCCAGGCGCAGGCTCGACATCACAGGGGCCGCCGGAAGACATCGGCGCGATTCCGCGAGGCCCACTGTGACAGTGATCTCGTTTACCCAACGCATCTGGGGCGTTTGGTGACCTTGTGTCAGCCCCTGTTTGCGGCACGGAGGTCAAGACATGCTGGAGCCTCTTGTGCAATCCGCGTAGACCCTTCAATCTTTCGGCTGGCGACAGGGAAAAGCAGACACGGACACAGCGTCCGGGTTTGGCATGCACCTGACTCACTCCTGTCCGGAGGAAGAACCGGTCCAGGCGTTCGCTTCGTGTGCCCCCCACCCGACTCACCACCTGTCGAGAAGGAACCCCCCAGATGGCAGTGATGCGAAACACCAAGCGGAGAACGCTCGTCGGAATCTGCTCCGTCGCCGCGGCCGCGCTCACCGGCGGTCTCTTCACCGCTCTCCCCGCGAGCGCCGCCGAGCCCGTCGGGACGATCGCCTACGCGGACGCGCCGAACGCGGTCGAGGACAGCTACATCGTCACCCTCAAGCCGGCCACCGAGGCCGGTTCCGCCCAGGGCAAGGGCGTCGCGAAGAAGTACGGCGCCGAGGTCGAGCACACCTTCCGCGAGGCCGTCAACGGCTACACCGTCGAGGCCACCGAGGCCGAGGCCGCCAAGCTGGCCGCCGACCCGTCGGTCGCACTGGTCGAGCAGAACCGCACCGTCACCACCCAGGCGACGCAGACCAACCCGCCGTCCTGGGGCCTGGACCGCATCGACCAGACCGCACTGCCGCTGAACAACTCGTACACCTACCCGGACTCGGCCGGCCAGGGCGTCACCGCCTACATCATCGACACCGGTGTACGCATCTCCCACAGCGACTTCGGCGGCCGCGCCCGCAACGGCTACGACGCCGTCGACAACGACAACGTCGCCCAGGACGGCAACGGCCACGGCACCCACGTCGCCGGCACCGTCGCGGGCAGCGCCTACGGCGTCGCCAAGAAGGCCTCCATCGTCGGCGTCCGGGTCCTCGACAACAACGGTTCCGGCACCACCGCCGGTGTGATCAAGGGCGTCGACTGGGTCGCCGCCAACGCGGTCCTGCCGGCCGTCGCCAACATGTCGCTCGGCGGCGGCGCCAGCACCACGCTGGACAACGCGGTGCGCAACGCCATCTCCGCCGGCGTCACCTTCGCCGTCGCCGCGGGCAACGAGTCCACCACGGCCACCGGTTCACCGGCCCGCGTGTCCGAGGCGATCACTGTCGGCGCCACCACCAACACGGACGCCCGCGCCAGCTACTCCAACTACGGCTCGAACCTGGACATCTTCGCCCCGGGCTCATCCATCACCTCCGCCTGGCACACCGGCGACAGCGCCACCAACTCCATCTCCGGCACCTCGATGGCCACCCCGCACGTCGCGGGCGCCGCGGCGCTGTACCTCGCGGACAACCGGTCCGCCACCCCCGCGCAGGTCGCCTCCGCGCTGGTCGCGGGCTCCGTCTCCGGCGCCGTCACGAACCCGGGCACCGGTTCCCCGAACCGCCTGCTGTACGTCGGCAGCGGCGGCACCACCCCTCCGCCGTCCGGCAAGACCTTCACCAACTCCTCGGACTACACGATCAGTGACCGGTCGACCGTCGAGTCCCCGATCACCGTCACCGGCGTCTCCGGCAACGCCCCGTCGGCCCTGCAGGTGCCGGTGAACATCGTCCACACCTACATAGGTGACCTGACGGTCCAGCTGGTCGCGCCCGACGGCTCGGTCTACACCCTCAAGTCGGTGGGCACCGGCGGCTCCACGGACAACATCAACACCACCTACACCGTGAACGCCTCCTCGGAGACGGCCAACGGCACGTGGAAGCTCCGGGTCACGGACAACTACTACGGCGACACCGGCTACATCAACAGCTGGGGCCTGACGTTCTGACGCTCTGACCTCCCAGCCCTCCTCCCCCGCCCCCGGCACGGTCCACCGCGCCGGGGGCGGGGCCTCTGTCGGCGAGGGCCGCTGCCCACAATCCCCGTACCAGTCCGAGTGCGGCGTCGAGCGTCGGCGGGGCTTCGGTGGCCAGTTCCCGGGCCAGCTCGGGGTAGCTGTCCCGCCATCGGGGCGGTGGGTCCGCGAGCTCCCCCGGAACCTCGTGCGTGGCCCGTACGGCGAAGACGTGCCGTACGACCTGCACAAGAGTCGCGTCGCCCGGCAAGCCGTCCTCGGCCAGCAGTACAAGGTCCACCAGATCCTTGACCCGTGTGTTGGGACGGTCACCGTAGTCGCGGGTGAAAGCGTGCAACTTTTCCGCGAAGTGCTGTCGGCGGTCAACGGTCTCGATCGCACGCTGCGGGGTCCCTGCGAACTAGAGGGTGTTGGGCAGCGGGAGGAATTCCGTCCGGGCGATCTCCTCTCCACGGTCCACGACGTCCACCCTGACGCCTGCGAACACCTTGCCCGCGAGATGGGACTCGACGGAGAACCGCCAGCCGCCCCGCCCGGCCGTGTCCGCCGTCAGCGACACGGCCGGACCGACCCGGAAGCGGAACCCGTCCCGGTCCAGATCAGCCGCCAGAGCGTCGATCAGCAGCTCGCGCACCTCGTTCCCGTCCGTATCGGAGCCGTCCTCGGGCCTCAGCGCCAGATCCAGGTCCTTCGTCGTACGAGCGCGCCCGGTGAGCCGGAACTCCATGGCCGCGCCGCCCTTGAGGATCCAGCCACTTGCCCGGTCCTCCGCGAGGCGCGCCGCCATGCGGTCGAAGACGACGAGCCGCCGTCTGCGGGCCAGATCGGTTCCGGACCTGTCGGCTTCCTGCTTCAGCCGGGTTTCCAGGGCGCGACGCAAGTCGGCGGCGTCACGGTAGCGACCGGTCACGACAACGCCTCCAACGCCCGCTCCACGCCCAGTTCCGCTCGCGGGCCCAGCAGTTGGGCGGCATGAAGCAGCCTTCGGCGGGACACCATCCCTCGTTCCAGCGCCTCACTCACTGCTCCGTCCAGGACATCCTGGTCCTCATCCGCTGCCGCGCACTCGGCGATGGCGCGCAGCGGTGTCGTCACCCGGTACCCCATCCGGTCCTCCACGTCCGACTGCGTGAGTTCGGCGCGATGCAGAATCACCGCGTCCGACTTCTGCCGGAAGCCACGCGGCACAGTGAGGTGGATACGGGACGGGTTCGCCGTGCCGAGGTCGTGGGCCGCGAGGGCGGTGGCATGGGAGACCACAGCCCTCCCCTTGCTCCACAGCGACCAGCACACCAGTTGTTCGTCACCCTCACTCGGCAGGTCGGAGAACTCCCGCAAACGGTAGAGCGCCCGGTCGACCACCAACCAGTTGCCGTGCTGAGCGTGGTAGTGCTGAGCCTGGTGGGAATACCCGGCGTCCACCGCCTGCGCGGCGGTGAAATAGCCGCGCTGACCGGCCGCGGTCCGCCAGAGGGCAGCGCGCCTGCCCACGCGGTCTTCGGACACATCGCCACCCTTGGTTGTGCATGAACCTCAAAGAATACTTGAGTTTCATGCACATCTGCGCACAGAACTAAAGTTTTCTTTGAGTTATGCGCCCACCAAGCGCCCGACCGCCGACGCCGGAACCCACGCCGGGCACCCCTCACCGAAGCAGGCTCACCGCTCCCGGGCCGGCACCCCCGACTGGAAGATCTCGCTGCGGGGTCTTCTGCACCACCGCCACACCCCTTCACGGGCGCGGTGTCGGCCGGGGTGCGGGACTGCGACCGCACTCGAACCACACGGTCTTGCCGCCGCCGGCGGGATGCGGCGTCACACCCCACCGGTCGGTCACCGCCTCGACGAGCAGCAGCCCGCGCCCACCCTCGGCAAGCGTGTCCCCCGCTCCCGGAACGGGCAGTCGCGGACACCCGTCAGAGATCTCCACCCGCACGCCGCCGGGCTGCAGCAGGAAGCAGATTCCACAACGGCGGCCGGGTACGTGCCGGATGACATTGGCGAGGAGTTCCGACACCGCGAGTTCGGCCGCGCCGGCCACCTCCAGCAGGCCCGAGCCCTTGAGGTAGAGCCGCAGGATGCGGCGCAGGTGCCGGACCGAGTGCTCACCCAACGCGAACTCGGCCCGGTAGTGCGTCTCGAAGTCCGTCACACGCGGACCAGTTGTCTGATTCACCCCACCAGATTGCGACGCACCGCATACGCTCGACTACGCACCGAAATCAACGCCGAGAGGCGTTTCAGGCCGGAGGCACCACCGTGGCCAACATCCAGACGCTCGATCCCACCGCGTCCCCGCTCGACTACTACGGCTGGGAACTGCGCCGCCAGCGCGAGGCCCACGGCCTCAAGCAGGGCCAACTCGGCGAGATCATCTTCTGCACGGGCTCGTTGATCGGCCAGATCGAGACCACGAAGAAGATCCCCACCCGCGACTTCTCCGAACGCGTGGACGCCGCCCTCGGCACGGACGGGTTGTTCTCCCGCCTGATCGGTCTGGTCCTGCGCAGCCAACTTCCCTCCTGGTTCCAGCCACACGCGGAAATGGAGGCGAGGGCCGCATACCTCTCCACGTACCAAGCGCAGTTGGTGTACGGGCTACTGCAGACGAAGGAGTACGCACGGGCTGTACTGGCCACCGGAATGCCGGACGACCTGGATGGCCTGGTAGCGGCTCGCATGGAGCGCCAGCGCATTCTGAACCGGGAGCAACCACCTGTCACCTGGGTGGTTCTGGACGAGGCGGTACTACTCCGGCCGGTCGGTGGCCACGAGGTCATGCGGAGCCAACTCGCCCGCCTGTTGGAGTTCACGCGTCACCGCTGGGTACACGTACAGGTGCTCCCGAACGCTGCGGGTGAACACGCCAGCCTTGACGGGGCATTCACCACCATGCGCTTCAACGACGACCCGGACATCATCTACACGGAGGACCTCATCTCCGGTCATATGACCGCCAACCCGGAGACCATCAGGGAAGCCACCCTCCGTTACGCTCGCCTGCAGGCCGCGGCCCTCTCCGTAGAGGACTCAGCAGCACTGATCGCGCGAGTGATGGAGGAACGCTATGAAGATCGCTCCCAGTCCGAGGAACGTGCAGTGGCGTAAGTCCAGTTACAGCGGAAGCACTGGCGGCGAATGCGTGGAGTGCACCGTCACCGATGGCGCCGCCTGGCGCACGTCCTCGTACAGCGGCAACACCGGCGGCGACTGCGTCGAGGTGGCCGACGGCTGCCTCGCCGGTGCCGTCCCGGTGCGCGACAGCAAGAGCCCGTCCGGCCCGGTCGTCACCGTCGGTGCCGGTGCCTGGCAGGTGTTCGTCGGCGGCCTGCGCCGGCCGACACGGCGCGCCTGAACATCCATCCCTTCTGAAGCGTGGCCGGGCAGCGCCACGCTGTGCGGTCGCTTCTCCAGGGAGTGATTGTGACGTCCGAGGTACGGGTCCCGAAGGCCCCGGCGGTGGCGGTGGACTTCGGGACCACTCGCCACGTCCTGGCTGCATACCGGCGGCATGCCTCGCACCTGCTGTCCATCGGGCTCGGCACCGTGGTGATCGCCGTGGTGCTCGTGATGGTCGGCGCTGTGACGGGTAGGAAACCCATCAGTTCCGGCTCAATACTTCCTTGTGCTCACCCATCTCCGTTCACGAGCGGTTCAATGGACAAATAGGTCTACGAGAAGATTGCAAAGATCACTCCGAAGGTCGTAATGAAGACCCCCAGGATGGCCGCCATCACACCGACAGCCTTGAACGTTCCTGGAACCTTGTCATCACCCAAGGCCAAGTTGACGGGCGATGCCACCAGTCGATCCCGGAACCCACGATGGTTTTTGGCCAGTGCCAGGCCAAAGGCAAGACAAGCGAACCCAAGGAGCAGGGGAACAATAAACATGAAAAACTACCTTTCTGCGCCTGAATCGGAGGCCGCCGGCCCGAGAGGAAATTAATCCTGGCCCGGCGGCACAAGGTTCTTCCTCAGCTGCAACGGAGCCGCAGCGAGCATCCCCAGGTGCAGTTGATGCCCGTTTCCACTCCTCCCTCGATGCCAGCTCCGCCACCCACCTCAGCCTGGATCCACCGCGTGACGGTCGGGCTGTGGATCCAGGTTGAAGCCAGCGGGCGTGGACGCGCACAACAAGGACAACAGGGCCTCCCCGTGCTGCTCGGTTTGATTCGCATCTCCGAGCTACCGAGAAGCCCTGCCTTCATGCCCGCGCCACCAGAAGATCGCTCGCCCAGGACCCCTGTTCGACCCGCACGTTCCAAGAGCGGTTGAGGAACGCCTTCTTGTCGATGGGCCGTCCTGTGCCCCGCGTCAGGTCAGACCCATACGAATCTCGACCACCAAACCGATCAGAGACAGGAATGCCAAAATACCGGCGGCGAACCGGAGCGACCCCGGAGTAGCCCTCTCCACAGGGCCGGGTAGCACGCCCGCCAGGAACAGGAACACCCGATCCGCCATCTGCGCGATGTTGCAGGCGATAACGAGCCCCACAGGAAAAATAATCCCGGAGAAAACAACACTCCCCACGTGCATCTCGGAAGAGACACGCTCCGCGAGTTCAATCAGGTCGACCTGATTCATCCCATACCAACTATCCACTTGGCTATATCGCTAATTCGGCCAACACGTTTACGGGGGTGGGGAAAATTATCCATCCAACCGCAGCACCAGCTCGTCGATCTCCGCTCCCCGCGCGTTCGCGAAGCCCCGGTCCTCGCCGACGACCTTGAAGCCGCACTTCTCCAGGACCCGCACCGATCCGGTGTTGTCCGCCGCCGCCCGGGCGCGCAGCGGGCGTTCGGAGACCTCGGCGAGCAGCCCCCGCAGTGCCGCGGTCGCGATGCCCCGCCCCCAGTAGTAGCGATCGATGAAATACGTGACCTCCCGCTCGCCCGGCTCGCCGTACACGGCCGCGTGCCCGACCACATCGCCGTCCGCGAGCACGGTGCGGGTGACGACGTCGGGCGAGGCGAGGATGCGCTTCCAATGCGCGTCGAAGTGGGCCCGGTCCGTCGGGTCCTCGGCGGTGAAGGCGGCCATCCGATTCGACTCGGGGTCGCTCATGTGCCGGAAGAACACAGGCAGATCGCTGGGGTGCACGGGACGCAGGGAGATATCCATGGAAGCCATGGGCCCGACCCTAACGACCTGGGGGGGGGAAGGACGGGAGTGAGTCGACCGTGACATGGCGAAGGGCTTTACAGGCTGGGCGAGTTGTGAAGCTGAGCTGGGCCCGTACGGCCTGTACCCATCCTGCCCTGTCCGGTGTCTCCCGCGCACATTTCGGGGAGTTGCCCGAAGAACTCGCCCCGCCCTGGGCGGCGGCCCGCGCGCCGGCCCTGCACGTGCCGAGTACAAGCAGTGGCATCCGCTTCAGCGCTACACCGGAAGCCGCGAGGACTACGAGCAGACCCACCTCGCCATCGCCGGCCTGGCCTCCGACCGCGCGGCCCGACCTCAATTTTTCCCAAGGTCGTTACCATGCAAGGAGGTCGCACTCGCGTCGCCGCCCAAACCACCGACCAGGTCTGTATCCGCTCCGACCAGGACACCGGTCGCACCTGGAGCGCCAAGTGGTGCACCCCCGTCGTGAGCCGCACGGGCAACCCGCTCGCAGGCCACCTCGGCGGCCCGCACGTTCGCTGCAGCCTCGGATGGAACTCTTTGATTTTCGGATCATCAGACGGCAGGAGAGTTCGAACTGACGCGCAGCATTCGTCACTCCCCATCAGCGGGCCCCCGCCGGCTGCATGGAGCAACTCGAAAAGCGTGAGCACTTCGACCTCAACTGTCCACACCCCGCTCATTTGAGCGCTCAAGTGACAGTTGCCCGCCACCTGCTCACGCTTTTCAGCCGCACCACACCGGCAGGCCCAGCACCTCGGAGGCCGAGGTGCCTTATGGAGGCCAGATCGACTCCAGGTCGGTCGGCACCCTGTTCGAGTCGGCGCTCCAGAACACGAGGCTCTGCGTCTGAGAGCACGGCAAGCTGTTCAGCCGGATCCGTACGGAGATGATCACGCGGTTCTGCGGAGTTGGTTACACCTGGGTGTAACTAACCCTGCTTGCTTTCGAAGGGTGTGTGACTTTCTCTGCACTTCGGCGGGCCTCGGGGCGGTCACGCCGGGCGCATCTCCCACAGCAGGAGCTCCGATGTGGTCTCCGCGACAGCCGCGAGCCCCTCGGCGTCCGTGACGCGGGCCGCGTCGCCCGGGGTGAGGTGTTCGCCGTTCAGGGTCACTTCGCCGCGTACGACGTGGGCGTACACGTACGCCGCGTCCGGGATCGCCGTCCGCTCCCCCGCCGAAAGGCGGCGGACGTGGAGCGTGGCGCCGGCTTCCGGGAGGGCGTACGGGGTGGAGTCGGCCAGGCCGGGGACGATCTCGTAGAAGGGGGCGCCGCCGGGCTCCAGCGGGGTCAGCCACATCTGGAGGAAGGTCAGGGGCTCGGGGCCGGCGTTGCGTTCCACGTGGCGGACGCCGGAGGCGGCGCTCAGGCGTTGCAGGTCGCCGGGGCGGACCACGCTCTCCTGGCCGGTGGAGTCGCGGTGGGTCAGCTCGCCGGACACGACCCAGGTGACGATCTCGGTGTGGCTGTGCGGATGCTCGTCGAAGCCGGCGCCGGGGGCCAGGTGCTCCTCGTTGCAGGCGATGAGCCGGCCGAAGCGGAGGTGGTCGGGGTCGTAGTGGGGGCCGAAGGAGAAGGCGTGCCGGGTGTCGATCCCGGTCGCCGGATCACCGCCCTGATAGCGCTCGTGCGCGCGCCGTACGTGTATCACCGGTCCACCGTAGGCCTGCCCCGTGGACCCCCGGCCCGTTCACCCGTCCGGATAAGGCAGTCTTGTCCACGTGCCCGAACCCGAGACCAGTACCCACGATGCCGTAGCACGCCCCGTCCACGCGCACGCCGCGACGCTGAAGAGGCTGGAGCAGTCGTCCGGCAGCCTGGCGGCGCAGGCGATCACGCGGATGGACGAGACGCTGTCCTGGTACCGGGCCATGCCCCCGGAGAACCGTTCCTGGATCGGGCTGGTCGCGCAGGCGGGCATCGCCGCCTTCACCGAGTGGTTCCGGCGCCCCGACGCCCCGCAGGCCATCTCCACCGACGTCTTCGGCACCGCGCCGCGCGAGCTGACCCGGGCCATCACGCTGCGGCAGACCGTGGAGATGGTGCGCACCACCATCGAGGTCATGGAGTCCGCCATCGACGAGGTGGCGGCGCCGGGCGACGAGGCGGTGCTGCGTGAGGCGCTCCTCGTGTACGCGCGGGAGATCGCCTTCGCCACCGCCCAGGTGTACGCGCAGGCCGCCGAGGCACGGGGTGCCTGGGACGCGCGGCTGGAGTCGCTGGTGGTGAACGCGGTGCTCAGCGGCGAGGCCGACGAGGGTGCCGTGTCGCGGGCCGCCGCCCTGGGGTGGAACTCGCCGGAGCATGTGTGCGTGGTGCTGGGCACCGCGCCCGACGGTGACTCCGAGCTGACCGTGGAGGCGATCCGGCGGGCCGCCCGGCACGCCAAGCTGCAGGTGCTGACGGGGGTGCTCGGGGACCGGCTGGTGGTGATCGCGGGCGGCAGCGACAACCCGCTGGGGGTGGCCAAGTCGCTGATCGGCCCGTATGCGCAGGGGCCGGTGGTGGCGGGTCCGGTGGTGCCGGACCTGCTGGCGGCGACCCGGTCCGCGCAGGCCGCCGCAGCGGGCCTCAAGGCCTGTACGGCCTGGCAGGACGCACCGCGCCCGGTACTGGCCGACGATCTGCTGCCGGAGCGGGCGATCGCCGGTGATCCCTCGGCCCGCGAGCAGTTGGTGGAGGAGATCTACAGACCGCTGGAGGAGACCGGGGCCGCGCTGCTGGAGACGCTCAGCGTCTATCTGGAGCAGGCGAGCAGTCTGGAGGGGGCCGCCCGGATGCTGTTCGTTCACCCCAATACCGTCCGTTACCGGCTGCGACGTGTGACGGACGTCACCGGTTGGTCACCCTCCGATGTACGCTCTGCCTTCACCCTGAGGATCGCTCTGATCCTGGGGCGTCTGGTCGACGGTGATCTTCAGCTCTAGTCTCTTGTCGGGGTTCCACAAAACCCCCTCGTGTTCTTCGTCCCTGTCCTCACGGGCGGCTTCGGCCGTCGTCAAGAGAGAGTGTGAGAGTGCTCGTACTCGTCGCTCCCGGCCAGGGCGCTCAGACGCCCGGCTTCCTGACCGAATGGCTCGACCTGCCCGGTGCCGCGGACCGCGTCGCCGCCTGGTCCGAGGCCATCGGACTCGACCTCGCCCACTACGGCACCGAGGCCGACGCGGACGCCATCCGCGACACGGCCGTCGCCCAGCCGTTGCTGGTCGCGGCCGGGCTGCTGTCCGCCTCGGCACTCGGTGACATCGCGGACCTCGCGCCCGGCGCGGTGGCCGGCCACAGTGTCGGTGAGATCACCGCCGCCGCGTTCGCGGGTGTCCTCGACGACTCCGCCGCGCTGCGCCTGGTCCGCAGGCGGGGTCTGGCCATGGCCGACGCCGCCGCGATCACCGAGACCGGTATGGCGGCGCTGCTCGGCGGCGACCCGGACGTCACCGTGGCGCACCTGGAGAAGCTGGGGCTGACCCCGGCGAACATCAACGGCGCGGGCCAGATCGTGGCGGCCGGCACCAAGGAGCAGCTGGCCGCGCTGGAGGCGGACAAGCCCGAGGGTGTGCGCCGGGTCGTCCCGCTCAAGGTCGCCGGCGCGTTCCACACGCACCACATGGGTCCCGCGGTGGACACGCTGGCCAAGGCCGCCGAGGACCTGGCTCCGGGCGACCCGAAGGTCACCTACGTGTCGAACAAGGACGGCGCGACGGTCGCGACCGGCACCGAGGTGCTCCAGCGCCTGGTCGGCCAGGTCGCGAACCCGGTCCGCTGGGACCTGTGCATGGAGACGTTCAAGGAGCTCGGGGTGACCGCGCTGATCGAGGTGTGCCCCGGAGGGACCCTGACCGGTCTCGCCAAGCGTTCGCTGCCCGGCGTCAAAACGCTGGCGCTGAAGACCCCCGCAGACCTCAACGCCGCCCGCGAGCTCGTCGCAGAGCACGCCTGACGCCCTTAGGAGCAGATTCCGCATGGCGAAGATCAAGCCCGGTAAGGGCGCCCCGTACGCGCGCATCCTGGGTGTGGGCGGCTACCGGCCCACCCGGGTCGTGCCGAACGAGGTGATCCTCGAGACGATCGACTCGTCCGACGAGTGGATCCGTTCGCGTTCCGGCATCGAGACGCGGCACTGGGCCTCGCCGGAGGAGACGGTCGCGGCGATGTCGGTCGCGGCGTCCGGGAAGGCGCTCGCGGACGCGGGTATCGACGCCTCGCAGATCGGCGCCGTGGTCGTGTCGACGGTGTCGCACTTCCAGCAGACACCGGCCGTCGCGACCGAGATCGCCGACAAGCTGGGCACGGGCAGGGCCGCCGCCTTCGACATCTCGGCGGGCTGCGCGGGCTTCGGTTACGGCCTGACGCTGGCCAAGGGCATGGTCGTGGAGGGCTCCGCCGAGTACGTGCTGGTCATCGGCGTGGAGCGGCTGAGCGATCTGACCGATCTGGAGGACCGGGCCACCGCCTTCCTGTTCGGTGATGGTGCGGGCGCGGTCGTCGTCGGCCCGTCCCAGGAGCCCGCGATCGGCCCGACGGTGTGGGGCTCGGAGGGCGACAAGTCCGAGGTCATCAAGCAGACCGTGCCGTGGACGGACTACCGCGACGGCGAGGTCGAGAAGTTCCCCGCGATCACGCAGGAAGGCCAGGCGGTGTTCCGCTGGGCCGTGTTCGAGATGGCGAAGGTCGCCAAGGAGGCGCTGGAGGCCTCCGGGCTTTCGCCGGACGATCTGGACGTCTTCATCCCGCACCAGGCCAATGTGCGGATCATCGACTCGATGGTGAAGACCCTGAAACTGCCGGAGCACGTCACGGTCGCCCGTGACATCCGCACCACCGGCAACACCTCGGCCGCCTCGATTCCGCTCGCGATGGAGCGGCTTCTGGCGACCGGCGAGGCGAAGAGCGGCGACACCGCGCTCGTCATCGGCTTCGGGGCGGGTCTCGTCTACGCCGCTACGGTCGTTACCCTCCCCTAGGCACTCCGTGCCGGATCATCGGGTCCGGCGCGGGTACCGCAGTACCCGCCGTTGACGCGGCGGGCGCCACACCCTCTGGAATCACAGCGAAGGAGCGCCATCATGGCCGCCACTCAGGAAGAGATCGTCGCCGGTCTCGCGGAGATCGTGAACGAGATCGCCGGCATCCCGGTTGAGGACGTCCAGCTGGACAAGTCCTTCACCGACGACCTGGACGTCGACTCGCTGTCCATGGTCGAGGTCGTCGTCGCCGCCGAAGAGCGCTTCGACGTCAAGATCCCGGACGACGACGTCAAGAACCTCAAGACCGTCGGCGACGCGACCGAGTACATCCTCAAGCACCAGGCCTGAGCACTGCCGGGCCTTCCTGATCCCGAGGGAGGCCCGGGGGCCGGGGCCCCGGCCCCGCCACCCGGCGGTGGCGCCGTACGAATCCTCGTAATCCGTTGGAGAAAGAATTCCGATGAGCTCGACCAATCGCACCGTGGTCGTCACCGGTATCGGCGCAACCACACCGCTGGGTGGCGACGTGGCCTCTACCTGGGAGGGCCTGCTCGCCGGCCGTTCCGGGGTCAAGCCCCTGGAGCAGGACTGGGCCGCCGACCAGGCGGTCCGTATCGCGGCCCCCGTGGCCGTGGAGCCCACCGAGACCATTCCCCGTCCGCAGGCCCGCCGCCTGGACCGCTCGGCGCAGTTCGCGCTGGTGGCGGCCAAGGAGGCGTGGGCCGACGCCGGCTTCGAGGGCAGGGCGGGTGAGGACCCGAGCATCGCCCCGGAGCGGCTCGGCACGGTCATCGCCTCCGGCATCGGCGGCGTGACGACCCTGCTGGACCAGTACGACGTGCTGAAGGAGAAGGGCGTCCGCCGCGTCTCCCCGCACACCGTCCCCATGCTGATGCCGAACGGCCCGTCGGCCAACGTGGGCCTGCTCGTGGGCGCCCAGGCGGGCGTGCACACCCCCGTCTCGGCGTGCGCCTCGGGCGCGGAGGCCATCGGCTACGGCATCGAGATGATCCGCTCCGGCCGCGCCGACGTCGTCGTCGCGGGGGGCACCGAGGCGGCGATCCACCCGCTGCCCATCGCCGCGTTCGGCAACATGATGGCGATGTCCAAGAACAACGACGACCCCGAGGGCGCCTCGCGCCCCTACGACGTCGCCCGGGACGGTTTCGTCCTCGGTGAGGGCGCGGGCGTCGTCGTCCTGGAGTCCGCCGAGCACGCCGCCGCGCGCGGCGCCCGCGTCTACGCGGAGGCGGTCGGCCAGGGCATCTCGGCCGACGGCCACGACATCGTGCAGCCGGAGCCGGAGGGCCGCGGCATCTCGCACGCCCTGCAGAACCTGCTGGACGCCACGGACCTGGACCCGGCCGAGATCGTGCACGTCAACGCGCACGCCACCTCGACCCCGGCCGGTGACGTCGCCGAGCTGAAGGCACTGCGCAAGGTCTTCGGCGACGACGTCGACCACATGGCGGTCTCCGCGACCAAGTCGATGACCGGGCACCTGCTCGGTGGCGCCGGCGGTGTGGAGTCGGTGGCGGCGGTGCTCGCGCTGTACCACCGGGTGGCTCCGCCGACCATCAACGTCGACACCATCGACCCGGAGGCCGAGGCGGCGGCGGACATCGTCCGGGGCGAGGCGCGCAAGCTGCCCGCCGAGGGGCGGATCGCTGCGCTGAACGACTCGTTCGGGTTCGGTGGGCACAACGTGGTGCTGGCGTTCCGGTCGGTGTGATTCCTCTACCGTGAACGGCGATGGCCCGGACCCTGAAAAAGGGTTCGGGCCATCGCCGTCGGTCTTTGGTTGTGTGCCGTGTGCGGGTCGGATGTGGTGGGTCGCGCCCACGCGGCGGAGCCGCATATCAGCACAGCTCCGCGCCCCTGACGGGGCGCTGCAGTAACGGGTTTTTTCAAAACACCTGTTCAGACCACCTGGTGGAGCCAGCGGACCGGGGCGCCCTCGCCTGCGTAGCGGAAGGGTTCCAGTTCGTCGTCCCAGGGCTTGCCGAGGAGCTTGGCGATCTCCGCCTCCAGGTCGGTCTCGCCCTGCTGGGAGCGGACCAGGGCGGCGCGCAGCCGGTCCTCGGGGATCATGATGTCGCCGTGCATGCCGGTGACGGCGTGGAAGATGCCGAGGTCGGGGGTGCAGCTGTAGCGCTCGCCCTCGGCGGTGGGGCAGGGCTCCGAGGTGACCTCGAAGCGCAGCAGCTGCCAGCCGCGCAGCGCGGAGGCGAGTTTGGAGGCGGTGCCGACCTGGCCCTTCCAGGAGAACTCCGAGCGCCAGGTGCCCGGCGCGGCGGGCTGGCGGGTCCAGTCCAGGCTGACGCGCACGCCGAGCACCCCCGCGACGGCCCACTCGACGTGTGGGCACAGCGCGCGCGGCGCGGAGTGCACGTACAGGACTCCACGTGTCGTCACCGGAACCTCCGGGCAGAGCGGGACAGGACGGAACGGGCCGATCAGCGGGTGGCCGGGCGAGCCACGTTGATGGCGAGGCTACCGTGTGGTGAGGGATGGAGTGTGACGTACCGTCCGTCCTGGTGCCCGGAAACTTCCGTCATTCACCCGGCAGGACGACAGCTTCCCGGTGTGCCGGTCCCGGATGGCCGTATGCGGCCCCGGATGGTGCGAGCCGGTCCGTTCGAGCGAGCGGGAACTCCCGTGCGTTGTTATGCATGGGGGACGGTGACCGTGATGCGTGGGGAGGCGGCGGGATGGAGCAGGGGACACGGCGGGCGCGGCGCGGGCGGGGCGGCCGCTCGCGGGCCGGGCTCGCGGTGGCGGCGGCCGCGTTGGGGGTCGCCGTGCTGGGTGTCGCCGGCTGCGACGCCGTCGGCGGTGACGCGTCCGCTCCGTCCGCCGGCCCGGCGAAGAAGGCCGCGCCGTCCCCGTCGCCCACCCCCGTCTGGGACACCAGTCCCACCTCCGTGGTCGCCGTGGGCGACTCCATCACCCGCGGCTTCGACGCGTGCGCGGTGCTGGCGGACTGTCCCGAGGTGTCGTGGGCCACGGGCAGCAGTGAGCAGGTCGACAGTCTCGCGGTGCGGCTGCTGGGGCCGGCCGGGGCGGCCGAGCGGAGCTGGAACTACGCGGTCACCGGGGCGCGGATGGCGGATCTGCCCGGTCAGATGGATCGGGCGGTGCGGCGCGATCCGCAACTGGTGGCGGTGATGGCCGGGGCCAACGACGCCTGCCGGGCGACGACGTCGGCGATGACGCCGGTGGCCGACTTCCGCGCGGACTTCGAGGACGCGATGCACACCCTGCGCAAGGCGCTGCCCAAGGCCCAGGTGTACGTGGCGAGCGTGCCGGACCTCAAGCGGCTGTGGTCGCAGGGCCGGACCAACGAGCTGGGCAAGCAGGTGTGGAAGCTCGGCATCTGCCCGTCGATGCTGGCGGATCCGGATGTGCTGGACGCGGCGGCGACGGAGCGGCGCGAGACGGTGCGAAGCCGGGTGGAGGAGTACAACAAGGTGCTGGAGGAGGTCTGCGCCGAGGACCTCCGGTGCCGGTTCGACGGCGGCGCGGTGTACGCGTACGAGTTCGGCACCGCGCAGTTGAGCCGCTGGGACTGGTTCCACCCGAGCGTCGACGGTCAGGCCAGACTGGCGGAGATCGCCTACCGCACGGTCACAGCGAAGCAGCCGTGACTTATCGTTCCGCACATGAACGAACTCTTCGGCACACTTTCCGACGGCACCCCGGTGCATCGCTGGACCCTGGAACGGGCCGGCACCCGGGTGCGGATGCTGTCGTACGGCGGGATCGTGCAGACCGTGGAGGTGCCGGACCGGGAGGGGCGGCCCGGGAACGTGGTGCTGGGCTTCTCCGGCCTGGACGGCTATGTCGCCCGTCCGGAGCCCTACTTGGGCGCCCTGATCGGGCGCTACGCCAACCGGATCGCGGGTGCCCGCTTCCCGCTGGACGGACGTGTCCACACGCTCGCCCCGAACAACGGGCCGAACTCGCTGCACGGCGGTGAGCGGGGCTTCGACAAGCGGGTGTGGGACGTGACGCCCGTACCGCACGGGCTGCGTCTCGGCCGGGTCTCCGCGGACGGCGAGGAGGGCTTCCCGGGCCGTCTGGAGATGTCGGTGACCTGCACGCTGGACGAGCGGGGCGCGCTGGGGATCGTGTACGAGGCGGTCACGGACGCGCCGACGGTCCTGAACCCGACGAACCACTCGTACTGGAACCTGACCGGCTCCGAGCCCCGCTCCGGCGCCGCTGCCGGCGGTGCGGCCGGACACGAACTGCGGTGCGCCGCCTCCCGGTTCACCCCGGTCGACGCGGAGCTGATACCGACCGGCGAACTCCGGGACGTCACCGGCACCCGTTTCGACTTCCGCGAGGGGCGCAGGACGGGCACCGGGTACGACCACAATCTCGTGCTCGACAAGGGGGTGACGCCGGCGCCGGTGGAGGTCGCCGAGCTGTACGACCCGTCGTCCGGGCGGGTGCTGACGGTGGCGACCACCGAGCCCGGGATGCAGCTCTACACCGCCGACCTCATCGGGGAGCCCTTCGCCCCCGGAGCCGGCGTCGCACTGGAGACCCAGCACTTCCCCGACTCGCCGAACCGGCCCGGCTTCCCGAGCACGGTCCTGCGGCCGGGCGAGGTGTTCCGCTCGGAGACGGTGTACGGCTTCTCCGTGCGGTAGGCCCGGACCCGGGGCGGCGTACGTGAGCCCCGGTCCGGGGTCAGGGTCCCGGACCGGGGCTGCTCGTACGAGGACTACCCAGACCGGCGGGTGATACCCCGCATCAGACGTTAATCGTCGCGGTGACCCGGCGGCCCATGATCGAGCACTCAGACCGAAATGCGTGCGAACCCTTCACAACGGGACACGATGTGGTCACTTCGTATCGGATCCTGACAGCATGCTGAGCAGCTCGGCGTCGGCTTCGGTGGGCGAGGGTCTCAGTGCGCGGGCGCCACGGGCTCGTCGGCGCCGTCCTCGCCGGTGGCGCCGTCCTCGACGGTCTCCTCGCCGAGCAGGTCCCGGGCCATGAGGGTGGCACCGGCGACCGCGCCCGGCATCAGGAACACCGCGACGAACGGGACGAGGAAGGCCAGCCCGAGCGGTGTCCCGAAGCCCCAGACCAGGGTCTTGCGGGCCCGCAGCAGGGCGAGCCGCTCCCGCAGCTCGACCTCGCGCCGCTGGAGGGCCACCGCCGCCAGCTCCTCGGTGAGGAAGAACCCGGTGACCATGAAGCCGATCACCGGTACGACGGTCTGCCCGAGGAAGGGGATGAACCCGAGGGCGAAGAGCAGCACCGCCCAGAGAAGGGCGCGTACGACGATACGGAGGCTGTCCCGGCCGGAGATCCACAGCTCCCGCCCCAGCGTCAGCCCGGACTCGGGGGCGGTGCCGTCGGGCGAGACGTCCCGGTCGACCTTCTCGGAGAGGCTCTCGTAGAAGGGCTGGCCGATGAGGAGCGTCACCGCGGTGAAGGTGATGACGGACAGCAGCAGTCCGAGCGCGAACAGGACCACGGTGAGGAACCCGCGGAACAGGCCGAGCCAGGGGCTCGACCAGTCGTCGGCGAACGGTGTCGCCCAGCCGACGAAACCGGCTCCCCACAGGGCCAGCGCCACCAGTGCCGCCGCGTACAGCACCAGTGTGATCAGTCCCGGCACCAGTCCGAAGCCGTACTGTCTGCCGTGCCGGGCCACCCAGCGCTGGCCCTTCAGGAGATACCGGAATCCCACCCCAAGATCGCGCATGGGGGCACTATAGGTGCCCCGTCGGCGGCGTGTCGCGGGCCGGTCGCCGTCAGAGCCTGACGATCATCTTCCCGGTGTTGTCGCCGCGCAGCACCCCGAGGAACGCCTCGAGGTTGTTCTCGATGCCCTCGACGACGGTCTCCCGGTACTTGAGCTCGCCGGAGCGCACCCAGGCCCCGACCTCCTGGACGAACTGCGGCTGGAGGTCGTAGTGGTCGTTGACCAGGAAGCCCTCGACGCGGCCGCGGGTCTGGATGAGCCGGGCGAGGTTCTTCGGGCCGGGCGCGGGCTCGGTGTTGTTGTAGACGGAGATCGCTCCGCAGATCGCGATCCGGCCGCCCCGGTCGAGCGATCCGATCGCCGCCTCCAGGTGGTCGCCGCCCACGTTGTCGAAGTAGACGTCGATCCCGTCCGGGGCGGCGGCGCGCAGCTGCTCGCTCACGGGGCCGTTCCGGTAGTTGAAGGCGGCGTCGAAGCCGTACTCCTCGACGAGGAGCTTGACCTTCTCGTCGGATCCGGCGGAGCCGACGACCCGGGAGGCGCCCTTGAGCTTCGCGATCTGCCCGACCTGGCTGCCGACGGCGCCCGCGGCGCCGGAGACGAAGACGGAGTCGCCCTCCTTGAAGGCGGCGGTGCGCAGCAGGCCCGCGTAGGCGGTGAGCCCGGTCATCCCCAGCACGCCCAGGTAGGCCGGGAGCGGCGCGGCGTCGGGGTCCACCTTGACGGCGTTCTCCGCGGCCACGACGGCGTACTCGCGCCAGCCGAAGAAGTGCAGGACGTGGTCGCCGACGGCGATCCCCTCGGCCTCCGAGGCGACGACCTCGCCGACGGCGCCGCCCTGCATGGCCTTGCCCAGCTCGTAGGGCGCCACATAGGACTTGGCGGCCGACATCCTTCCCCGCATGTACGGGTCGACGGAGAGGTACGTGTTCCGCACCAGCACCCGGCCCGGACCGGGCGCCGGGACCTCGGTCTCGACCAGGGCGAAGTCCTCGGACTTCGGCCATCCGACGGGCCGGCTGAGCAGCTGCCACTCGCGGCCGGTGGCGGGGAGCGTGGGGGTGTCGGACATGGGGTGGGGCCTCCTCGAGGTGTTTCAGAACCTGAAACAACCATGCCGCTGAATATTTCAGGATGTCAAGCATGTGGGTACTCTGGGGGGCATGGCCGCCGCATCCAGTCCCCCCAGCCGCCCCGACGCCCTGACCCTGGAGGTCGTCGAACTCATCGGCTCGGTCGTGGCCCGCTACCACGAGGAGTACGAGGAGGCGGCGGCCGGCCACGCGCTCACCGGCGCGCAGGCCCGGCTGCTGAGCCTGCTCTCCCTGGAGCCGCTGCCGATGCGGAAGCTCGCCCACCGTCTGAAGTGCGAGCCGTCGAACGTCACCGGGATCGTCGACCGGCTGGAGTCGCGCGGGCTGGCGGAGCGCCGGCCGGACCCGGCCGACCGCCGGGTGAAGCTGGCGGCGGCGACGGCGGAGGGGCGCAGGGTGGCCCGCAGCATGCGGGAGTCACTGCGTTTCGCCCGCGAGCCCCTGGCCGCCCTCACGGAACAGGAACGCCTGGCCCTGCGGGACACGCTGCGGACGATGCTGGACGCCGGCCGGGACACCGGCGCGTCCGGGACGCACGAGGCGTAGCCGGCGGCCGCACCGGACACGGGCCCGCGTCCGTCAGGTGCACCACCACAGGAAGCGGTTGCAGGTCTCCGAGGGTTCAGGCTCCGGTTCCGGTTCGGGCTCCGTGGTGGTCGGGGCGGGCTCCGGGGCGTCCGGCTGCGGCGGGGACTGCCGCGGCGGCGCCGCGGTCGGGTCGGCCGGTGCCGTGCCCGCGGGTGCCGGCCGGGTGGCCTCCTCGGGCTCCCCGCCCGCTTCCGCCTCCGCCGACTCCTCCGCCTCCGCCGACTCCTCGTCCGTCGGCGACTTGGAGGCCGACGGTGAGCCGGAGGCGCTGGGGGACGGGGAGTTCACGGAGGTGCCCGTGCCCGGGGCGCTGCCGGGCGGTGGCGCCGGCTCGGCCTCGGCCGATCCACCGGCCGGCGTCTCGTCCCCGGCCGCCGCCGGCTCGGGCTTCGACCCCGGTGCGTCCATCCCCAGCTCCGCGAGACTCAACGCGCCTGCGGCCAGGACGAATCCCGCCGCGATCAGCAGCGACCTGCGCCGTCGCCTGCGGTGCGTCGCGGCCTTGCGGTCCCGGCGGCTCACCCCTTCCGTGGGTTCCTCGTCGGCCGCCTCCGGACTCGCGGGAGCGTCGGCGGCCGGCTGCCGCGCGCCTTCGGCGGGTTCCGGCTCCGCGTGCGGTTCCGGCTCCGGTTCCGGATCCGGTACGCCCTCCTCGTGCGCCGCCTGCGGGGCGGCGGAGGCCTCCGGGTGGGCGCGGAGGGTCTCGACAGGGGTGCCGCACCCCGGGCAGGCGAGGGCGCCGTTGAGGTGCCGTCGGCACGGGTGGCAATAGTCCATGACGGGGGAAGACTAGGTTCCGCTCACGTCCGGTCGATAGGGCGAGGTGTGAAGGTTTGGTAGGGACCTTTGCCCAATGGTTTCGAAACTGCCGAAACCGTTGTGCGCGCGACCCATTGACACCCCCGCCACCCCGTCCTTACTGTCACGCCAGCATTTCGAACGTGTGTCGAAATATCGAACGTCCATCAACGAAACCGACGACACTGGCGAGAACAGGGTCCACAACGCAGCGAGGGGCAACCGCCTTGCGTATCACCGGAATCAGCACACACGTGGTCGGGACTCCGTGGCGCAACCTGACGTACGTCCAGGTGCACACCGACGAGGGGCTCACGGGGATCGGCGAGACCCGGATGCTGGGCCACACCGACGCCCTGCTGGGCTACTTGAGGGAGGCGGAGGCCAACCACATCCTCGGCAGCGACCCCTTCGCCGTGGAGGACCTGGTCCGCCGCATGAAGTACGGCGACTTCGGCCGCGCCGGCGAGATCGTGATGTCCGGCATCGCCGTCGTCGAGATGGCGTGCTGGGACATCAAGGGCAAGGCCCTCGGCGTGCCCGTGTGGCAGCTGCTCGGCGGAAAGGTGACCGACAGGGTCAAGGCGTACGCCAACGGCTGGTACACCACCGAGCGCACCCCGGAGGCGTACCACAAGGCGGCGCAGGCGGTGGTGGAGCGCGGCTACCGGGCCCTGAAGATCGACCCGTTCGGTACCGGACACTTCGAACTCGACCACCGGCAGAGCCTGTACGCGGTCTCCCTGATCGAGGCGGTCCGTGACGCCATCGGCCCCGAGACCGAGCTGATGCTGGAGATGCACGGCCGCTTCTCCCCCGCCACCGCCGTCCGACTCGCCAGGGAACTCGCGCCGTTCGACCCGGCCTGGCTGGAGGAGCCGGTGCCGCCGGAGAACCTCAAGGCGCTGGAGAAGGTCGCCGCCAAGGTCGACATCCCGCTCGCCACGGGTGAACGCGTCCACGACCGCATCGAGTTCCGTGAGCTGTTCGAGAGCCAGGCCGTCGACATCCTGCAGCCGGACGTCGGCCACATCGGCGGCATCTGGGAGACGCGCAAGCTCGCGGCGACCGCCGAGACGCACTACATGCTGGTCGCGCCGCACAACGTCGGCGGTCCGGTGCTCACCGCCGCGTCCCTCCAGGTCGGTTTCACCTCGCCGAACTTCAAGGTCCTGGAGCACTTCAACGACTTCGCGGACGCGGAGATCAAGAAGGTCGTCAAGGGCGCCCCGCAGGTGGACCCCCAGGACGGCTGCTTCCACCTCTCCGACGCCCCCGGGCTCGGGGTGGAGCTGGACGTCGACGCGGCGGCCGAATTCCCGCAGCAGCAGGCCCGGTTCGACCTGTGGGCCGAGGGCTGGGAGCAGCGCAAGCCCAAGGGCACGAAGTGACCGCGCACCCGGGCGGGCCCGCCGCGGCCGCCTCCGTCGCCGCCGACTCGCTCGCCGTCGTCGTCGAGGGCCCCGGCACGCACCGCCTCGTCGCGCACGAGCCGCGCGACCCCGGTCCCGGCGAGGCGCTGGTCGGTGTGCACGCGACCGGCATCTGCGGCAGCGACCGCGAGGTGTACCAGGGCAACCGGCCCGAGGGGTACGTGCGTTACCCGCTCACCCCGGGCCACGAGTGGTCCGGGACCGTGCTGCGGGTGGGCGCGGAGGTGCCGGCCTCGCTCACCGGCCGCAAGGTCGTCGGGGAGGGCTTCCGCAACTGCCAGGTGTGCGACCGCTGTCACGCCGGTGAGACGACGCTGTGCTCGGCGGGGTACGAGGAGACCGGGTTCACCCGACCGGGGGCGATGGCCGCCACGCTGACCCTCCCGGCCCGCCTGCTGCACGTCCTGCCGGACGAGGCCGACCTCACCGCGGCGGCACTGCTGGAGCCGGCGGCCTGCATCGCCGCCGCCGCGCTCAAGGCGAACGCCGTGCCCGGTGAGCGGGTCGCCGTGGTCGGTACGGGCACCCTCGGCATGTTCGCGGTGCAGTTCCTGCGCGCGCACTCCCCGGCCGAACTGCTCGTCGTCGGCAGCCGGGACGACCGTGAGGCGCTGTCCCGGCGGTACGGCGCCACCGACTTCCGCACGAAGGACCGGCAGCTCCCGGACGACTTCGACGTGGTGATCGAGACCGCCGGGTCGGCCGACGCGGCCCGTACCGCGGCCTCGCTGCTGAGGCGCGGCGGGCGGCTCGTCCTGACGGGCATCCCGGCGCCGGGCGCGGACGGTCTGGATCCGACGGATCTGGTGGTACGGCAGTTGGAGGTGCACACCGTCTTCGGGGCGGCGCCGGACGCCTGGGCGCACACGGTGCGGGTGTTCGCCGCCGGGCTGCTCGATCCGCTGCCCCTGGTCACGCACGAACTGCCGCTGGCCGATTTCTCCCGGGCCATCGAGCTGGTGGGGT
Organism: Streptomyces sp. GDS52; assembly: GCF_052246875.1. Taxonomy (NCBI): domain Bacteria; kingdom Bacillati; phylum Actinomycetota; class Actinomycetes; order Kitasatosporales; family Streptomycetaceae; genus Streptomyces; species Streptomyces sp. GDS52. Next base: position 5,127,684 of record NZ_CM125966.1, on the reverse strand, counting down.
CGGGCGACCCCGCGGTGGGCAAGGTCCTGCTGCGCCCGTGAGCCCGGCAGCCGCCGGGGACGGGCCGGGTGAGGGGGCGACCTGACGGTCCCACACCCGGCCCGTCCCTCCTCCGCCCCTCTCATCCCTCCCTCCCACCCCTCTCGTCCTTCCCGTCCTTCCCGTCCCTCCCCTCGTCACCGCAGACACCCGCCCCACCCCGGGCCGCGAACCTCGTCCGGCCCACCGAACAAAAGGACATCTCGTGACCGACGCTTCCGCCAAGGCGCCCCGCAGGCCCGGTGAGCAGGCGCTCACCGCGCTCGGCCTCGGCGCTCCCGCCCCCGACCCCGCCGACGCCTCGCCGCACTCCTTTCCCGGCGGAGGCCGCTGGCGCACCGAGGTCCCCTCCTGTGAGGGGCCCGAGGCGTTGGCGGTGGTGCTGAAGGAGGCCTCCCGGCTGGACGTGCCGATCCACCGGATCAGCCAGGGCAGCGGCGTGTGGATGCTGACCGACGCCGAACTCACCGAGATGGTCGACGCCACGGCCGAACGGGACATCGAGCTCTGCCTGTTCACCGGCCCGCGCGGCACCTGGGACATCGGCGGCTCCACCCGTACCGACTCGCAGGGCGCCGGACCGCGTGCCCGGGGGCACGACGCGGTCGCCGGGTGCGTCGAAGACGCCGTCCGGGCAACGGAGTCGGGCGTCAAGTGCCTGCTCGTCGCCGACGAGGGCGTGCTGTGGACGCTGCACCGGGCGCGGGCGGCCGGCATCATCCCGGCCGACACCACGCTGAAGGTCTCGGCACTCGTCGGACCGGTGAACCCGGCCTCGTACGCGGTGTACGAGCAGCTCGGCGCCGACTCGATCAACGTGCCGAGCGACCTGACGCTCGATCATCTCACCGAGATACGACGGGTTTCGGCCACTCCGATGGACATGTACATCGAGGCCCCCGACGACCTCGGCGGCTATGTGCGGATGTACGAGGTCGCGGAGCTGATCCGGCGCGGCGCGCCGCTGTACCTGAAGTTCGGCCTGGCCAAGGCGCCCGGGATCTATCCGTACGGGCACCACATGCGGGAACTCACCCTGGCCACCGCGAAGGAGCGGGTGCGGCGCGGCCGGCTCGTCCTGGATCTGCTCGCCCGGCACGGCGCGGACGGCGACATGGCGCCCCTCGGTTCGCGGCTTCCGGGCGATCTGCGCCGGTTCGACACCCCGTCATAACGTTCCGGAAACTCGACTTCACAGAAGTAGACACAGTCGCGCACAATCCCACACACTCCTTTCTCGGTTCTCGTCAGACACCCTGCCCCGGAAGCGACGTCGCCCCTCTGTCCGGCCCGCACGTCACCGCCCCGGCACACACCTCAAGGATGATGATCATGCGTAACCGCAGAAGCGCCCTCGCCGCCGTGGCCACCGCCGCCTCGCTCGCCCTCACCCTGTCCGCCTGCGGCCAGAACAGCGAGGGCGGCAGCGAGGAGGACAAGGGAGGACCCGAGGGGGCGACCATCGGCATCGCGATGCCGACCAAGTCCTCCGAGCGCTGGATCGCCGACGGCAACAACGTCGAGAAGGACCTGCAGTCCAAGGGCTACAAGACCAAGCTGGTCTACGGCGAGGACGACCCGGACCAGCAGGTCGCGCAGATCGAGAACCTGATCACGCAGGGCGTGAAGGCGCTGATCGTGGCGTCCATCGACAACAAGTCGATGAACAACGTGCTGCAGCAGGCCAAGGACGCCGACATCCCGGTGATCTCCTACGACCGCCTGATCCTCGGCACCGAGAACGTCGGCTACTACGCCTCGTTCGACAACGAGAAGGTGGGCGAACTCCAGGGCGACTACATCCTGGACAAGCTCGGTCTGAAGGACGGCAGCGAGAAGGGGCCGTTCAACATCGAGCTGTTCGCCGGCTCCAACGACGACAACAACACCCGCTACTTCTTCCAGGGCGCGATGAACGCCCTGAAGCCGTACATCGACAAGAAGCAGCTCGTCGTCCGGTCCGGCCAGACCGAACTCAACCAGGTCACCACCCTGCGCTGGGACGGCGGCACCGCCCAGAAGCGCATGGACGACATCCTGACCTCGTCCTACAAGACCGGGCGGGTCGACGCGGTCCTCTCCCCCTACGACGGCATCTCCATCGGCATCCTGTCCGCCCTGAAGTCGGACGACTACGGCTCCAAGAGCAAGCCGCTGCCGATCGTCACCGGCCAGGACGCCGAGGTCGCCTCGGTGAAGTCGATCATCGCCGGCCAGCAGTCGATGACCGTCTACAAGGACACCCGTGAGCTGGCCAAGGTCGCCACGAACATGGTCGACGCGCTGCTCAACGACAAGGAGCCCGAGGTCAACGACACCAAGACCTACGACAACGGGGCGAAGGTCGTACCGGCCTACCTGCTGGAGCCGGTCGCGGTGGACGAGGAGAACTACCAGGAAGTCGTCGTCGACTCCGGCTACATCAAGGAGAGCGACCTCAAGTAACCGCCGCCACCGACCGATCCACCCCTGACTGGAAGGCACGACCATGGCGGGACCCGTCCTGGAAATGCGCTCGATCGTCAAGACCTTTCCCGGCGTCAAGGCGCTGTCGGACGTCACACTGACCGTCCGGCGGGGCGAGGTCCACGCCATCTGCGGCGAGAACGGCGCCGGCAAGTCGACCCTGATGAAGGTCCTCTCCGGCGTCCACCCGCACGGCAGTTACGAAGGGGAGATCCTCTTCGAGGAGGAGACCTGCCGGTTCAAGGACATCAGGGCCAGCGAGCAGCGCGGCATCGTCATCATCCACCAGGAACTGGCCCTGGTGCCCTACCTCTCCCTCGCGGAGAACATCTTCCTCGGCAACGAGCACACCCGGCGCGGCCGCATCGACTGGCACGAGACGCTGCGGCACGCCACCGAACTGCTGCGCCGGGTCGGGCTCGAGGACCACCCCGAGACCCGGGTCGCCGACATCGGCGTGGGCAAGCAGCAGTTGGTGGAGATCGCCAAGGCGCTGTCGAAGAAGGTGAAGCTGCTCATCCTCGACGAGCCGACCGCGGCGCTCAACGACGAGGACAGCGGCAAACTGCTCGACCTGATCCTCCAGTTGAAGGAACAGGGCATCACGTCGATCATCATCTCCCACAAGCTGAACGAGATCCGCAAGGTCGCCGACTCGGTGACGATCCTGCGGGACGGGCAGACCATCGAGACGCTCGACGTGAAGGCGGCGCAGACCACCGAGGACCGGATCATCAGCGGCATGGTCGGCCGCGACCTGGAGCACCGCTTCCCCGAGCGGACCCCGCACCACCCGGAGGAGGGCACGGCCCCGGCGCTCGAGATCCGCAACTGGACCGTGCACCACCCCATCGACCAGCAGCGCAAGGTCGTCGACGACGTGTCCCTGGAGGTCCGGCGCGGCGAGATCGTCGGCATCGCCGGCCTGATGGGCGCCGGCCGCACCGAGCTGGCGATGAGCGTCTTCGGCCGCACCTACGGCCGGCACGCGGCCGGCACGGTCCTCCGGGACGGCCGGGAGATCCGCACGAAGACCGTCCCCGAGGCGGTACGGCACGGCATCGCGTACGTCACCGAGGACCGCAAGCACTACGGCCTGAACCTCATCGACACCATCAACCGCAACATCTCGCTCAGCGCGCTGGGCAAGGTCGCCCGGCGGGGCGTCGTGGACGAGCACGAGGAACGCCAGGTCGCCGAGGGTTTCCGCACATCCATGAACATCAAGGCGCCGACCGTCTTCGAACCGGTGGGCAAGCTGTCCGGCGGCAACCAGCAGAAGGTCGTCCTCAGCAAGTGGATCTTCGCGGGTCCCGAGGTGCTGATCCTGGACGAACCGACCCGCGGCATCGACGTCGGTGCCAAGTACGAGATCTACACGGTCATCGACCAACTGGCCGCACAGGGCAAGGCGGTCGTCTTCATCTCCTCCGAACTGCCCGAACTGCTCGGCATGTGCGACCGCATCTACACGATGGCCGCGGGGCGGCTGACCGGGGAGTTCCCGCGGGCCGAGGCCTCCCAGGAGTCGCTGATGCGCCACATGACGAAGGACAAGCAGGACGCGCGGGACACACGGGACACGCAGGGCGAGAAGAACCAGAAGGACGAAGAGGTAACCCGATGAGCACGGATGTCACCGACAAGACCCCGGCCGCCGCGCCGCCGGGCAGGAACGGGGCGGGCACCGGTGACGGACTGCTCCGGCTGATGCTGGACGGCATGCGCCGCAACATGCGCCAGTACGGCATGCTGTTCGCCCTGGGCCTGATCGTGGCGCTGTTCGCCGTGTGGACCGACGGTGACCTGATCCTGCCGCGCAACGTGTCCAACCTGGTGCTGCAGAACAGCTACATCCTGATCCTCGCGATCGGCATGATGCTGGTCATCATCGCGGGCCACATCGACCTGTCGGTCGGCTCGCTGACGGCGTTCGTCGGGTCGATGGCCGCAGTGTTCATGGTCCGCAACGACATCCCCTGGCCGATGGCGGTGGTGCTGTGCCTGGCCGTGGGCGCCATCGCGGGCGCCGTGCAGGGGTGGTTCATCGCGTACGGCGGCATACCGTCGTTCATCGTGACCCTGGCGGGCATGCTCACCTTCCGCGGTCTGACCGAGATCTTCCTGGAGGGCCAGACCCTCGGCCCGTTCCCGCGCGGGCTGCAGAAGGTCGCCAACGGCTTCCTGCCCGAGGTCGGCCCAAAGACGAACTACCACAACCTCACCCTGCTGCTCGGCTTCGGACTGATCGCGCTCGTGGTGCTCCAGGAGGTCCGTGACCGGCGCCGCCAGCAGGAGTTCGCCCTCGACGTCCCGCCCGTCAAGCTGTTCCTGCTGAAGCTGGTGGCGCTCACCGCCGCCATCCTCACCGTCACGCTGCTGCTCGCCAGCTACAAGGGCGCCCCGATCGTGCTGCTGATCCTCGGCGCGCTGCTCGTCGGCTTCGGCTACGTGATGCGCAACGCCGTCATCGGCCGCCACATCTACGCCATCGGCGGCAACCTGCCGGCGGCCAAGCTGTCCGGCGTGCGGGACAAGAAGGTCACCTTCCTGGTCTTCCTGAACATGGGCATGCTCGCGGCCCTGGCGGGTCTGGTCTTCGCCGCCCGCTTCAACGCGGCCTCTCCCAAGGCCGGCCTCAACTTCGAACTCGAGGCGATCGCGGCCGCGTTCATCGGCGGCGCGTCGATGAGCGGCGGTGTCGGCACCGTGCTCGGCGCGATCATCGGCGGTCTGGTCCTGGGCGTGCTGAACAACGGCATGAACCTCGTCGGCATCGGCACCGACTGGCAGCAGGTCATCAAGGGCCTGGTGCTCCTGGCGGCGGTCGGCTTCGACGTGTGGAACAAGCGCAAGGTCGGTTCGTAGGTCGGCTCGGGCCCCGCCGGAAGGCGGGGCCCTCTCCATGAGGGAGCTGCAACGTATGGAACTGAACAGACGCACGGTCATGGCGGGTGCGGCGGCCGCGGCCGCCGCCACCGCGGTCGGCGGCGGCACGGCACACGCCTCGCCGACCGGGAGCGGGGGCGGTGGCGGTGGCGGCCGGGGGAAGCCGGTGCGGGCGCTCTTCGGCACGCTCGCGGACGGCACCCGGGTCCACAGCTGGTCGCTGGAGAACGGCGGGACCCGGATGACGGTCCTGTCCTACGGCGGCATCGTCCGGTCGCTGGAGATCCCCGACCGCCGGGGCCGCCGTGCGAACGTCTCCCTCGGCTTTCGCACCCTCGAGGAGTACGTCGCCTCCAGCCCTTACTTCGGCGCCCTGATCGGCCGCTACGGCAACCGGATCGGCAAGGGCCGCTTCACCCTCGACGGCAAGGAGCACCAGCTCTCCGTCAACGACGGCGCCAACAGCCTGCACGGCGGCGCGCAGGGCTTCGACAAGCGGGTCTGGGACGTCGAGCCGTTCACCGAGGGGTCCGACGTCGGACTGCACCTGCACCACGTCGCCGTCGACGGCGAGATGGGCTACCCGGGCACACTGCGGGTGAAGGTGACGTACACCCTCACCCGGCACGGCGACTGGCGCGTCGACTACGCGGCCACCACCGACCGGGCCACCGTCGTCAACCTCACCAGCCACGTCTACTGGAACCTCGCCGGCGAGGGCGGCGGCTCGATCCAGGACCACGAACTGTCCATCGCCGCCGCCCGCTACACACCGGTCGACGCGGGACTGATCCCCACCGGCGAACTCGCCCGGGTCGGCGGCACCCCGTTCGACTTCCGCCGCGCCAAGCCGGTCGGCCGGGACCTGCGCGTCGCCCACCGGCAGATGCTGTACGGGCAGGGCTTCGACCACAACTGGGTGCTCGACAAGGGCGTCACCGCCCGCCCCGGGCCCGCCGCCACGCTCCGCGACCCCGCCTCCGGCCGCACCCTGCGGATCGCCACCACCGAGCCGGGGCTGCAGTTCTACTCCGGCAACTTCCTCGACGGCACCCTCGTCGGCACCGGCGGACGGGTCTACCGCCAGGGGGACGGACTGTGCCTGGAGACCCAGCACTTCCCCGACTCGCCGAACCAGCCGTCGTTCCCCTCGACCGTCCTGCGCCCGGGTGAGACGTACCGGACGACGACGGTCCACTCGTTCGGCGTCTGACCTCTGACGCGGGGCGCGACGCACCTCACGCGCCCCGGGTTCACTCCGTCACAGTTTTTTCACACCGGTTGAACAGCGCCACACCTCCTTCCGTATCTACCGGTGGCCCGTGCTCCCCCGCGCGGGCCACCCACGCATGACGGGCCCACCACGTCCCCGGCGGGCCCGCCGTCCCCGGAGGTTCCATGGCCGACGTCACCTCGCTGTTCCGCAGCAACGCGGCGCACAGCCCGTCGATGGCTGCGCTGGCGCGCGAGAGCGACGGGGCCGGCCTGGTGGACTTCTGCATCCCGTGCAACCCGTACTTCCCCACCCCCGCCATGTTCGAGGACATGGCGGCCCGGCTGCGCGACATCATCACGTACTACCCGAGCAGCGCCGACACCATCACGGCCGAGTTGTGCAGCCTGCTCCGACTCCCGCCGCAGTGCGTGGCCATGGGCAACGGGTCCACCGAACTCATCACCTGGATCGACCACCTGCTGGTCCGCGAGTCCCTCGCCGTCCCCGTCCCCACCTTCGGCCGCTGGACCGACCAGCCCATGGAGACCGGCAAGCGGGTCGACATGTTCCCGCTCCAGGAGTCCGGCGGTTTCGCCCTCGACCTCGCCCAGTACGCCGAGTTCATCCGGGCCCGGGGCACGAAGGTCGCGGTGATCTGCAACCCCAACAACCCCGACGGCGGCTTCCTGCACAAGCACGCGCTCGTGCAGTTCATGGACGCGATGGCCGACCTGGACCTGGTGGTGATCGACGAGTCGTTCCTGGAGTTCGCCGACGCCGAGGTGGAACCGTCGGTGGTGCAGGAGGCGATGCTGCGCCCCAACGTCATCGTCCTGCGCAGCCTCGGCAAGAACTTCGGCCTGCACGGGATCCGCTTCGGCTACCTCGTCGCCAACCCCTCGCTCGCGGGCCGCATCCGCTCGATGCTGCCGAAGTGGAACCTCAACTCCTTCGCCGAGCACGTGGTGTTCATGCTGAAGGAGCACGGCACCGAGTACCAGCAGAGCCTCCACCAGGTGCGCCGCGACCGGATGGACATGTCCGGCCAGCTCTCCTCACTGCCCGGTCTGACGGTCTACCCGTCCCAGGGCAACTTCCTCTTCGTGCGCCTCCCCGTGGGCGCCGAAGGCACCGTGGTCCGGGACCGCATGCTCACCGAGCACCGGCTCCTGGTCCGCGAGTGCGGCAACAAGATCGGCTCCTCCAGCCGCTTCCTGCGTCTCGTGGTACGTCCCCAGGTGGACGTACGCCGCCTGGTGTCCGGCCTGGAACAGGTGCTCTACGGGACCTCCAGGAGGGGAGCCGCCGTGCCCGAGCAGGCCACAGGGACCGGCTACAGCTCGGGCACGGCGGCAGTGGACCGTCTGGTCAGCGAGACCAACGGCGCCGGCACCCAGGGCCTCGCCGCTCAGGCCATCGGCGCCGGCGCCGGTGCGCACGCCCCGGGCCTCCCCGCCGCTCCGGCCGCCGGCATCGGCATGCCGCTCCCCGCCGCCCCGTCCCCCCTCCCGGTGGGCGCGGACGGCGGGATGCCGATGCCGGCGGCAGCCTCACCGGGGGTGCAGCAGCTGCCCCCGCCGGTGCCGCAGCAGATGCCGCACCCCGTGCAGCAGCCCCTGCAGCAGCCCGCGATGCCGCAGCAGGTTCCGCAGCAGCCCGTCCCCCAGCAGATGCCGCACCCCCTGGCGGCCCCGGCGCAGATACCGCCTCCGGCACCCATACCCGCCGCGGCGTCCTTCCCGCCCCCGCAGGCACCCGCCCCGGCTCCGGTACCGGCCCAGATGCAGATGCCCGCCGGCCCCACCCCGCCCGGCGTCCCCGCCCGTGGCGGCCTCACGGCGGCCCAGGTCAGAGGCACCGACGGCCTCTCCCCGGCCCCCATGGCCGGCTGGCCCGGAGCGCAGGCGCAGAACTGGCCGGAGGCGGCGGGCATGGGCCAGGTGGGCTGAGCAGGCCCGCCGGTCGGGCCCCACCAGCAACGGTTCGATGTGCGGCCCGGTTCCGGGCCGCACATCGAACCGTTGCTGGTGTCGTATCAGTCCTTGTCTGCCTAGTGGTGGTTGCCGCCACGGTCGTAGCCGCCGTGGTGGTCGCCGTAACCGCCACGGCCGTAGTCGTTGTAGCCGCGGTGGTGGTCGTAACCGCCACGGCCGTAGTCGTTGTAGCCGCGGTGGTGGTCGTAACCGCCACGGCCGTAGTCGTTGTAGCCGCGGTGGTGGTCGTAACCGCCACGGCCGTAGTCGTTGTAGCCGCGGTGGTGGTCGTAACCGCCACGGCCGTAGTCGTCGTAGCCGCGGTGGTGGTCGTAACCGCCACGGCCGTAGTCGTCGTAGCCGCGGTGATCGCCATAACCGCCACGGTCATAGCCGTTGTGGTGGTCGCCCTGGCTGTGGCTGTAGGGCGCGGACGCGACGGACGCCGAAGCAGTGCCTGCCGTGCCCACCGCGATGCCACCGGCCATCACCAGCCCGGCGGCGGACACCGCGGCCAGACGCTTCGCGCGTTGTGCTCGCATGGGAATACCTCTCGCTCCATCATCTCCCGCGTCTCCGGGAGGAAGCGCGGGAACGGACGGCCGCAGCCGCACATCGAAAGTGCGGCAGGGTCTTCTGATGTCACCGCATGTCGTCCAGAGCACGGGCTCGACCGCCGACGCCTCCGGGTCACCCTTCGCGGGCGGTCACCGTGGCCAGGGTCCGCTTTACCGGGAACCGGTCGGCCGGGCGTGCCGTGCGTGCGGCATTCAACCACCGAGCCTAGTACCGCGACAGCGGTTTGGCATCTCGGGCGACTTACTGCGTACGCCCGTTCACCGGGGGAACCGGGCCGTGTCCTCCCGGATCGGCGGGACGGCGGGCCGGCCTCCCCGGTGTCCGTGCGAGCCTCGCAGGTCAGGAGGCCGGGCACTCCTTCCAGGCCATGTGGTAGGTGGTGCTGATGTCCCCGTCGGTGGAGTCCATGGTCATGAAGCTGACCTTGTCGGGGGATTTGGTGCCCGCGCTGACGCGCAGTTCGGTGTTGATGTTGAAGTTGCGCAGGACACCGCAGGGGGCGTAAACGAGCTGGGCCCAGTCGGTGGTGTCCGTGGCCTGCCAGTTGTCGTCGTGGGGGCCGTCGTAGACGTGGGTGCGGTACTCCGTGTTCGGGGAGCCCTGGAAGTAGTACGACGCCCGCTGGGTGCCCTTCGCGCCGGGCTGGAGGGCGGCGAAGCCGCGGTAGTCGGCGCTGGCGATGGCGTAGGTGAAGCCCTGGGGGACGTGGACGACGAGGCTGAGCTGGCAGTTCTTGCGGGATGCCGTGGGGTCGGAGGTGCCGCCCGCCTGGGCGAGGTAGTCGCTGTAGGTCACGGTGAACGCGGTGTTGTCCTCGGAGACGGCGACTGCGGCCGTGCCCTTGGGACAGCCGGAGCCGTTCACCGTGGCGATGTCGATGACGATCTTGTCCGAGGGCGGGTCGTCGAACACGGAGGACGGGTTGTGCGCGGGTGTCGCGGCGGTGAGCAGCGCGGCCACCGCGCTGCCGAGAAGCAGGCCACCAGCCATGGTTCTCCCTATTCGGTCGGTGGGGGGTGGATGCGACGTCGTACGCGTGTCGCCTTCTCTTTCGTTGAAACGTCATGCACCTGACAAGAAAGCGGGCGCACGACCCCCGGCCCTCGTGAAGGAGGCATGAAGGTGACGTGAAGGCCGGGAGCGCTCGCATCGTACGCAGCGCGGTGGCCGGCGGGCAGGACGAACTTTGGCCATTCGTCCCGTACGGACCGGCGGAGCGTTCACAGGGGAGAGGGAAAGAGAACGGCCCGCCCGAGCCCCACCGGCCTCACTCGTACCGGGCGAAACCGACGTACCGGGAACCTCGTGTGAACAGCGGCGGGCCGATCCGTAGACAATGGCCCACCAGGAGCACAAGCAGCACACCAGGAGGCGGCTCCCTTGGAGCTCAGCAGGCGTACCTTCACCGCGCTGGCCGGAACGGCGGCGCTCGGCCTCGCGCTGACCGGCAGCAGGGCGGCGACCGGCACGCACCCGGCGCAGGCCGTTCCGACGGGCCCGCCGCCCGCCGCGCCGCGCGCGGACGGCAAGCGGCACGAGGTCGGCTTCGACCGGTACTCGCTGCTGGTCGACGGCCGGCGGCTGGTGCTGTGGTCGGGCGAGATGCACCCCTTCCGGCTGCCGAGCCCGTCGCTGTGGCGGGACGTGCTGCAGAAGCTGCGCGCCCACGGGCACAACGCGGTCAGCGTTCCCGTCCCCTGGAACCTCCACTCCCCCGCGCCCGGCCGGCACGACTTCACCGGTGTGCGGCACCTGGACCTGTTCCTCACCATGGCCGCCGAGGAGCGGCTGTACGTCGTCCTGCGCCCCGGGCCGTACCTGGGATCCGCCGATCTGGACGCCGGTGGCCTCCCCGGCTGGCTGAGGGCCGCCGAGGGGGTGGCCGCCCGGACCGTGACCGCCCGGACCGCGGACCCGGCGTATCTGCGGCACGTGGACGAGTGGCTGGGCGCGGTCGACGCCATCGCCGTCCGGCACCTGTTCACCGGCGGCGGCGGCACGGTGCTGCTGTACCAGTTCGAGGACCGGTCCCCCGGAGCGGACGGCGGCGCCCACCTGTCCCGCCTCCGCAGGAAGGTGCGCGCCGACGGGATCGACGTACCGCTGTTCCACGACGACGGCCGTGCGGACGGACCCCGGACGCCCGGGTTCGCCGCCGGGACGGCCGTGGGTGCCTCCGACCCCTGGGGCGGGGTCTCCTCCGGCGGCCGGGGGTACGCCGGGGTGCGCGAGAAGTGGGACCCGGCGCACGAGCGGAGCGGCCTCCTCACCCGGCTCGCCACCGGGGTCACCGCGCACACCGTGCGCATGGCGGCCGGCGGGACGTCCTGGGGGTGGCTGTCCTCGCCCGACGTGTACACCTCGTACGACTACGGGGCCCCGATCGACCAGGCCCGCCGGCCCACCTCCAAGCTGGCCCCGCCGCAGCAGCTCGGGCACCTGCTGCGGACCGTGCCGGACCTCGCCCGGCTGGAGCCGGCCGGCGAGGTGCGGGCGAAGGACGACCGGCTGAAGGTCCATCACCTGGCCAATCCCGACACCGACGCCCAGGTGTACGTCCTGCGCAACGACTCTGCCGAGCAGGTCACCTCCGCGCTGCCGGGCACCGGGATCGAGGTGCCCGTGACGGTCGGGGCGCGGGACGCCAGACTGCTCGTCACCGGGCTGCGGCTGGGGCGGCGGAAGCTGGCGTTCTCCACCGCGCAGCCGCTGTTCCGGCTGGCCGTCGGGCGGCAGGACATCGCCGCGTTCGTGGGCCGGGCCGGTGAGACGGCACAGGTCTCCCTCGCCTGCGACGTCCAGCCGCTCACCAACCGGCTGGATCCCGAGCCCGCCTGGTCCTACGCCCAGGGCCGGCTGAACGTGGTGACGCCGCTGGGGGTGGGCGGGCTGAGCCGGGTGCTGGTCGAGAACGGCGACTCGACGACGCCCATGCTGCTGCTGTTCGCCGACGACGCGACCGCGCTGCGGCTGTGGCCCCACGAGACCCCGTCCGGCCCGCTGCTGGTCCACGGTCCGGCGCTGCTGCGCTCGGCCACGCTGCAAGGCGCCACCGTCCACCTCACCGGCGACGTCGCCGGTGAGACCGGCCTGGAGGTGTGGGCGCCGCGCGGGGTCACCGCCGTGACCTGGAACGGGCAGCCGGTGCGCACCACGGCCAGCCGAGCCGGGAGCCTGGTGATGAAGGGGCTGCTGCCGGCCACGCCCGCGCCGTCCCTGCCCGCGCTCGACGGCTGGCGGCGGCGGACGGAGAACCCGGAGGCCGAGCCGGACTTCGACGACGCGCGGTGGACGGCCGCCGACCGCACCGCCTCCCGCGGCGGCGCTCCCGTGCCCGAGGGACGGCCCGTGCTGTCCGCGGACGACTACGGCTTCCACTACGGCGACGTCTGGTACCGGGGACGCTTCGAGGACGCGCGCGGCATCACCTCGGTGTCCCTGTCGTACCGCACGGGGACGCAGGGGCTGCTGATGGCCTGGCTGGACGGGCAGCCGCTGGGCACGCACCGCATGCCGGTGCCGGACGAGGACACGGTGGGCCGGGGCACCTGGACCGCCACGGCCGCCTTCGCCGTGCCCGAGCGGCTGCGCGAGCGGGGCGGACGGGTGCTGTCCGTGCTGGTACGGCCGATGCAGCAGGCCGCTCAGGAAAGCACCGCCGACGACGGCGGGCCCGGGAGCGGGGGCGGGGAGGCGGACGGTGCGTCCGGGGCCGGGCGCGGGCTGACCTCCGTCGCCTTCGAGGGCGCCTCCCGGGAGATCGGCTGGCGGATCCAGGGGGCGGGGACGCCGGACCGGGTGCGGGGGGCGCTGAACAACGGCGGGCTGTACGGGGAGCGCGAGGGCTGGCATCTGCCGGGCCACGACGACCGGGACTGGGAGCCCGTGGACCTTCCGCGCGAGGACCGGCGGCAGGGGGTGGCCTGGTACCGGACGGACTTCCGGCTGGACGTCGATCCGGACGTGGACGGGTCGATCGGTCTCGTCCTCGAGGACGGGCCGGAGCGCGCCTACCGCGTCCAGATCTTCCTGAACGGCTGGAACATGGGCCAGTACATCAACGATGTGGGCCCGCAGCACACCTTCGTGCTGCCGAACGGGATCCTCCGCACACGGGGGTCCAACACACTGGCCCTGGCGGTGCTGTCCGACGGGACCACACCCGCCGGCCTGGGTGAGGTGCGGCTGACGCTGCTGGGCGCGGTGCGCGGCGGGGTGCCGGTGGAGCCGGTGGAGTCCCCGGGGCGGTGACCCACCGCCCCGGCGGCCCCTCCGGCGGCCCCCTTCGCCATGTTCGTCATGTTTCGTCGTGTTCGTCACGCCGTCGGGCTCAGGCCAGCCGGATCACGTTCCAGGACAGTGGTTCCAGTACGGCGGTGAGCCGCCCGTCCGCCAGGTCCGTGCCCTCGGCCGGGTGCGGGGTGACCCGCTCGGGTTCGTCGAGGGTGTTGCGGGCGTCGGGGTCGGCGTCCGCGAGGACGCTGTGTTCCACGACCGTGGTGAGGCCGAGGCCGCCGAGGGCGATCTCCAGGGGCAGCGCACCGGTGCGGCTCCGGTTGACGGCGAACACGGTGACCGTGCCGTCGTCGGCGCGTACGGCGGTGGCGTGCAGCAGGTCGGCGGTGCCGTACCGGGCCGTCTCGTACGTCGGTGAGTCCACCCGGACGTCGAGGACCTCGCCCCTGCCGTACCGGGAGGCCTGCGCGAACGGGTGGAACGTCGTCTGGCGCCAGGCGGGGCCGCCCGGCTCGGTCAGGATCGGCGCAATGACGTTGACGAGCTGGGCGAGGCAGGCGATCTTGACCCGGTCGGCGTGCCGGAGCAGGGCGATGAGCAGCGAGCCGAACACGACGGCGTCGGTGACGCTGTAGTGGTCCTCCAGCAGGCGCGGCGCCTCGGGCCAGTCGTCCTGCGCGAAGGTCTCCGCCTGTTCCTGCCAGCGGGACATGTACCAGACGTTCCACTCGTCGAAGGAGAGGGTGATCTTCTTCGTGGACTTGAGCTTCGCGCCGACGTGGTCGCAGGTGGCGACGGTGTCCTCGATGAAGGACTCCATGTCGACGGCGGAGGCGAGGAAGGAGTCGAGGTCGCCGTCGTGCGGCTCGTAGTAGGCGTGCAGGGAGATGTGGTCGACCAGGTCGTAGGTCTCGGTGAGGACCGTCGCCTCCCAGGCGGCGAAGGTCGGCATGGAGCGGCCCGAGGAGCCGCAGGCGACCAGTTCGACGCCGGGGTCCTGCTGGCGCATGGCGCGGGCGGTCTCGGCGGCGAGGCGGCCGTACTCCTCGGCGGTCTTGTGGCCGGTCTGCCAGGGGCCGTCCATCTCGTTGCCCAGGCACCACAGCCGGATGCCGAAGGGGTCCTTGTCGCCGTGCGCGGTGCGCAGGTCGGACAGGGCGGTGCCGGCGGGGTGGTTGGCGTACTCCTGGAGTTCGAGGGCCTCGGTGACGCCCCGGGTGCCGAGGTTGACGGCCATCACGGGCTCGGCCTGCGGGCCGATCTTCCGCAGGAAGGAGATGTACTCGGACAGGCCGAAGCGGTTGGTCTCGGTGGAGTGCCAGGCGAGGTCGAGGCGGCGCGGGCGGTCCTCGGCGGGGCCGACGGAGTCCTCCCATCGGTAGCCGGAGACGAAGTTGCCGCCGGGGTAGCGGACCGCGGTGACGCCGAGTTCGCGGACCAGGTCCAGGACGTCGGTGCGCAGGCCGTCGGCGTCGGCGGCGGGGTGGCCGGGTTCGTGGATGCCGGTGTAGACGCAGCGGCCGAGGTGTTCGACGAAGGAGCCGAAGAGGCGGGGGTCGACCGGGCCGACGGTGAAGGCGGGGTCGAGGGTGAAGCGGGCGGTACGCATCTTTTCCTTTCGGAGGTTCGCCGGTGCGGGTGCCGGTGCCGGTACGGCGGAGGACGTCACTGGCCGGCGAGGCCGGTGTGCGCGACGCCCGCCACGATCTGGCGCTGGAAGAAGACGAAGACGACGATCAGCGGCAGGCTCGCCACGAGGCCGCCGGCCATCAGCTGAGGTGGAGTCCTTCACGTCGATGCCGGGGTGGTCCTTCCGGAAGGCGTCCAGCATCGCGATCATGTTGTAGCCGTCGCCGCCGCTGAAGAGGTTCCAGTACCGCACCCGTGTGCCGGCGTCGGAGGTCAGGGCGTCCGACGCCGGTGCCGAGGGCCGCGAAGCCGAAGCTGCCCGCGACCGTCAGGCCGCCCGCCGCGGCCAGTAAGTGCCTGCGATTCAGGCCAGGTCGTCCCATGCCCTGCCCCATCTGTCGGGATCTCGTGGTCGGAGGAGTCACGCCCGCACGGGCCGCACCTCGCACAGCTTGTTCGATATATCGAATGACGCCCGTAACTTCGAACGGACCGTAAGGGCCGGGCGGGGACACGTCAATGGTTCGGACAAGAACTCGGGGTCCGGAAGGGCGGCGGCTTCTCGCATCACCCGGCCGAAGAGCGCTGCCCGCCCCTAAAGTGAGGGGGGTTCGTACAATTCAGCGACTCACGTGGCACAGGGGGTGACGCGCGTGGAGCACCGGTGCCGGCGGCGGGAGGGTGAAGTGCGCCGCCGGCCGCGTCGCGGCGTGCGTCGTCCCGCCGCCGACCCGTCCGACGTCATCAGCCACCCGGGGAGAGAAGTGAGCACCAAGGGCGCCATGCGCAGGCTCCGCGACGATCTGGTGGAGGCTCTCGAGGGTCTGGCCAGGCCGTCGACCCCCGTGGAGCTGTTCGACACCCTGTGCGCCCGGCTCACGAGGCGTCGCGGCAGACCGGTGGAGTACCGCCTGGTGACATTCCCGCCGGGCACGGCCAGCGGACTGTACCTGGACATGGCGGACCGGGACCTGATCTGCGTGCAAGAGAACACCAGTCCCTGGCACCAGGTGGTCATCTTCGGGCACGAGGCCTGGCACATGGTCGCCGGTCACGCCGGCCGGCACGAGCCCGGTCCCGCGGTCGCCGCGCGTCTGCTGGCGGACGAGGCCGACCTGGCAGCCGCTCTCCAGGTGGCGGCACGCACCGACTTCGACCGGAACGAGGAGTCCGACGCCGAGTTGTTCGGCCTGACCCTCGCGGGCCGCCTGCGCGGCTGGCTGGAGGACGCGGACACGGTGGCACCGCGCAGCGAGCTGGCGCGGCGCATCCAGGCATCGCTCGGACACCGCCGGGGCTGACGCGTGCGGAACTCCGACTACTACCTTCCCGCCATCGCCCTCGGCATCGCCTTCGTCGTCAAACTCCCGGCTCTGCGGCGGGGTTGGCGCGATCCGCTGGTGCGTTCCGCCCACTTCCTGCTCTTCACCGCGGGCGTCTGCTTCTTCTTCGCCGCCCCGCCCACCATCGTCACGGTCAACGACCTCACGGGCATCCCGAACTTCTCGGGCCCACTGGTCTACTCCATCATGTGCGCCTTCAGCTGCGCCTGTCTGGTGCTGATCGTCAACTGGCGCGGCGGACCGCCGGAGACGATCCGGCGTCACTCCCGGCGGTGGATCGCCGGCTACACGGCGGTCATCGTCGCCCTTCCCGTGTTCTTCGCGCTGGGGGACGCTCCCGTCGAGCGGCTCCGCGACCTGGACACCTACTACGCGACCACGCCCTTCCTCCGCGAGATGATCGTCACCTACCTCGTCGCCCACATCACCTCCGCCGCCGTCACGACGGCGCTGTGCCTGAGCTGGGCGCGGCAGGTGCAGCGGTGGCTGCGCGCGGGCCTGGTCGTCCTGGTCGTCGGGTTCGTGCTCAACCTGGTGTTCGGCATCGCCAAGCTGTCCGCGGTCATCGGCCGGTGGAGCGGCCGCGACTGGGACGCCCTCAGCACGACGGTGGCACCGCCGATCGTCGCGGCGGGCGGCCTGATCGTGACCTTCGGGTTCCTGCTGCCGCTGCTGGGTCCGCAGATCAGTGGCCTGGTCCGGTGCTGGGTCAACTACGCGCGTCTGGGCGTACTGTGGCGGCTCCTGCGCACGCCGGGGAAACGGCGTGTGCTTCCGCGCATCCCGTGGTGGTCCGATCCCGACATGCGCCTGGCCGTGCGGGAGACCGCCATCCACGACGAACTGCTCGATCTTCAGCCGTACTTCGACGACCTCGTCCGGCAACGCGCCTACGACAGAGCGATCGAGAGCCGGCTGCCGGAGGAAGACGCGGATGTCGTGGGGGCGGCCGCCATGGTGGTCGCCGCGGTGGACGCGCGCTCCAGAGGTCCGCTGCGGGGGTCCGAGGAGGCCAGTGCCGCCGGAGCCCTGGCGCTGACCTCGATCCTCAGCTCAGAACGTGAGCGGCTCGTGCACCTGTCGCGCGCCGTGGAGTCCCCCTTGGTCGCCCCAGTCACCGCTGCGCGCCAGTTCGCAGCCTCTCCAGAGAGCAGTTCGTCATGACACCCCCTGACCGGACCGCCCGCAGTGCCGCACCCCGCCGTGCCGTGGTCATCGGCGGCGGAATGGCCGGCATGCTCGCGGCCGCCGCCCTGGCCGACGCCGCGGACGAGGTCACCGTCGTCGAGCGCGACGCCCTGCCCGTGGGGCCCGAGCCGCGCAGATCGCTTCCCCAGGCACGCCACGTGCACGTGCTGTGGTCCGGCGGCGCCCGGGCGTTCGAGCGGATCATGCCCGGCATCACGGACCGCTGGCTGGCGGCCGGGGCCCGGCGCATCCCCCTGCCGACCGGCCTGGTGTCGATGACCGCTCAGGGCTGGCTCAGGCGCTGGCCCGAGATGCAGTACATGATCGCGTGCACCCGCGACCTGCTGGACTGGGTGGTGCGCGAGCAGGTCCTGAGGATGCCGGCGGTGCGACTGCTGCAGGGACACGAGATGCGGGCCCTGGAGGGGACGGCCACCCGCGTGACCGGCGTGCGCGTACGGACGCCGGAGGGGAAGGAGCTGACCCTCGACGCCGATCTCGTCGTGGACGCCGGCGGCCGCGGGTCACGCGCCACACAGTGGCTGCGGGAGCTGGGCGTGGACGGCATCAGGGAGGCCGAAGTCGATTCCGGGCTGGTGTACGCCAGCCGCTTCTACCGGGCGCCCGCGGGCAGCGACGACTTCCCCATCGTCAACGTCCAGTCCGACCCCGGCGAGCCGGTGCCGGGCCGGACGGCGACGATCGTCCCCGTCGAGCGGGGCCGCTGGCTGGTGACCCTCTCGGGCACGCGGGGAGGTGAGCCGTCCCGCGAGCCCGACCGGTTCGAGTCCTTCGCCCGCTCGGTCCGGCACCCCGTGGTGGGCGAGCTGCTCTCGCTGACCACACCGCTCACGGAGGAGGTCACCGTCTCCCGCAGCACGGTCAACCGGCGCCGCTACTTCGAGCAGGCGCCCGCCTGGCCGGACGGGTTCGTCGTGGTCGGCGACTCGGTGGCCACGTACAACCCGCTCTACGGCCAGGGGATGGCGGTGGCCGCGCAGGGTCTCGTCGAGCTCGGCGCCGCGGTGGGCCGCAGCGGGCTCCGTGCCCCCGGACTCGCGCGCGAGGTCCAGCGCGCCATCGCCCGTCCCGCGGGCATCGCCTGGGAACTGGCCACCTCCCAGGACATCCTCTATCCCGGTGCGGTGGGCCGGCAGCCGCGGTCCGGGAGCGCGCTCGTGAACCGCTACGTCAACCGGCTGGTCCACGCCGCGACGGGCCGTGCCCAGATCACCCGGGCCTTCCTCGACGTCATCACGTTGTCCGACGCCCCCACCTCATGGGTGCGCCCGGACATCGTGGTGGGAGCTCTGCGCGGCCCGGGCCGAAAGCCCCTGACCTCGCCGCCGCTGACCGCGGAAGAACGGAGGACGGCGGCCGGCGGCCCGCGTGGCACGTCCGGGTGACCCTCTCCTGCTCGTGGCGGACCGCCGGGGCACGACGGCATGTCCGGCACGGCGGCGCCCGACCGGCTTCACTCGTCCCGCCCGCTGGCGGCACGCCGCTTCGAGCGGGGAGGTCGTCGATGGACCCGGGCCTCGCTCTCCGGGCTCCCGGGTTCCCGGCGCCGTGCCGGTGGCCGCCCCGGCCATCGGGCTGCCCGTGCCCCGCCGCGCCGTCAGCCCGCGAAGGCGGGCGGGGCGAGCCCCCTGCCCGCGTCCGGGACCACCAGGAGGGAGCCGGCGAGCGGGGGCGGGGAGGCCAGGCCCACGCGGGCCGTGGTGACGTACAGGTCGCTCAGGCCGGGGCCGCCGAAGGCACAGGCCGTGACGCGGGGCACCGGGAGTTCCACCACCCGGTCCAGGGCGCCGGACGGGGTGTAGCGGCGGACCGCGGCGCCGTCCCACAGCGCCACCCACACGCAGCCCTCGGCGTCCACGGTGAGGCCGTCGGGGAAGCCCGCGCCGTCCTCGATCACGGCCAGCGGGCGGCGGCCGGTGACCGAGCCGGAGGCCGCGTCGACGTCGAAGACGTCGATACGGCGGGTGGGGGTGTCGACGTAGTACATCAGGCGGCCGTCGGGGCTCCAGCCGGTGCCGTTGCTCACCGTCACGTCGTCGAGGACGGTCTCGGCCGTGCCGTCGCCGGTGACCCGGGTCAGGGTGCCGCCGCCGGTGGCCTCGTCGTAGCGCATGGTGCCGGCCCACAGCGTGCCGTCGGGGGCGACGGCGGCGTCGTTGCCGCGGCGGCCGGGGACGGGCTCGTGGCGCAGCCAGCGGAAGGTGTCGTCGGGGTCGAGCAGGCCGATCCCGTCACGCAGGTTGAGGACCAGGCCGCCGCCCGCGCGGGGCTTGACGGCGCCCACGTGCTGTTCGGTGCGGCGCAGGGTGCGCCGGCCGGTGGCCGGATCGTAGGTGTGGACACGGGAGTTCAGGATGTCGATCCACAGCAGCCGGCCGGTCGCCGGGTCCCAGGTGGGGCCCTCGCCCAGGACGGACTCCGCGCGGACCGCGACCTCGTAGGAGGTTGTGCCGGTCATGAGGTCCCCCGGTGGCCGAGCCGCTCGGACAGGTCGTCGGCGCCCTTGACGGCGAGCTGTTCCAGTTCGGTGCGGCGCCCCTCGCTCCAGCGGATCATCGGCACGGAGACGGACAGCGCGGCGACCACCTGCCCGGTGCGGTCACGGACCGGCGCGGCCACGCAGCTGACGTCCGGATTGGACTCGCGGCTCTCCACGGCGACGCCCCGGGCGCGGATCTGCGTGAGGGCCTCGCGCAGGGCGGCCGGGTCGGTGATGCTGTTGGGGGTCATCGCGGCCAGCTCGGCGTCGGCGGGCAGGCGCGCGGCGAGTTCCCGCTCGGGGAGGGAGGCCAGCAGCATCTTGCCCACCGAGGTGCAGTGGGCGGGCAGCCGGCGGCCGGCCGCCGACACCATCCGCACCGCGTGGGTGGAGTCCACCTTGGCGATGTAGATGACGTCGGTGTCCTCCAGGATCGCCACGTGCACCGTCTCGTCGCAGGTCTCGGCGACGGACCGGGCCACCTGCTGGCCCTCGGCGGCGAGGTCGAGGTGCTCGGCGTAGCGGGCGCCGAGCTGGTACGGCCGTACGCCGAGCCGGTAGCGGCCGGGCCGGCCGGTCACCGGCACGATGTACTTCCGCGCGGCGAGCGTGGTCACCAGTTCGTGCACGGTGGTGCGCGGCAGCTGGAGCCTGCGCACGATGTCGGGGGCGGAGAGCGTCCCGTCCCCGTCGAGGAAGAGCTCGAGGATGTCCAGAGCCCGGGTCACGGCTGGTACGAGGCGTCCCACGGTCGGCCCCCTCCCTGTCTGTCTCGGCCTGTTCGAGATATCAACAGGCGACCGGAATGACGAACACAGGCTAGCCATCCGGACTACCCCGGGCAATGGCCCACGGCACCCGGCGGGGTCGTGGTCCCACCGGGCGCCGTCGGGTACCGCCGGTCATCCCCGGGGTCGGGGTTCGCCCAGTTCGCCGCGGAGCCGCTGGGCGCGCAGGACCAGTTCCAGTTCGAAGCGGCGGTCCGGGTCGTCGATCTCGTCGCCCCACAGTTCGCGGATCTGCCGCAGCCGGTAGCGGACGGTCTGCGGGTGCACGCCGAGCCGGGCCGCCACCTCGGGTGCGCCGCCCCGGGTCTCCAGCCAGGCCAGCAGCGTCTCGGCGAGCCGCCGCCCGTTCGCGGGGGTGCAGTGGGCCAGCGGGGCGAGGCACTTGAGCGCGAGGTCGTCGATGAGTTCCTCGGGCTGGAGCAGCACCAGCGCCTGGGTGTGCCGGGTGCAGTCCAGCACCTCGTCGGCGGGCAGCAGCCCGCGCTCCATCAGGAGCAGGGCCGCCTCGGCCCAGCGCAGCGACTTCGCCGCGTCGGCCGGCGGCACCGGCGGCCCGATCGCGCCGGACCAGCCGGTGAGCGCGCGGTGCAGCAGTTCGGGGCGGCCGGCCGCGTCCGGTTCGGGGACGATCATGCGGGGCTGCTCGTACTCCATGTCGAGCAGCACCTCCGGCCCCACGGCGGGCGCCACCGCCTCCCGGGCGGGGCGCCGCAGGACGCCCACCGCGACCTTCCCGGGCAGCGGCCAGCCGATGCGGGCGGCCCGCTCGGCGAGCGCCTCGGCCGGATCGCCCCGGTGGTGCTCGGTGAGCAGGAGCTCCATCAGCCGGCGCTGCAGCCGCAGCCGTTCGCCCGCCTGCCGGGCGGCGGCCTCGGCGTAGCCGCGGACGGACTGGTCGACCAGTCCGTCCAGGTACGCGTAGCCCGCGTCGGCGAGTTCGTACATCGCGGGCGGCGGGATGTCGATGCGCTGGCCGATCTCGGCGAGCCGCCGCCAGGCCATGCGGACCCCGAGCCGGTAGATCGCCTGGAGCGAGTCCAGCGACCGTCCGTGCAGGCCCTCACCGCGCCCGAAGTCGTGGAACAGTCCGGGCGGTGCCGTGGGACGGCCCGCCGAGTAGTCGGCGTGCTCCAGGTGCCGCACGAACACCTCGATGGCGCGGCGGATGCCGATGAGTGCCATCGGTTCGCCGGACTCGTCGAGCACGACGGGGAGTTCGGGGTACTCGCGCTGGATCTCGCCCATGATCTCCTCGGCGAGCGCCGGTGCCTCGGCCAGGGCGATCTCGGCGAACCGGTGCACCTGGGAGCGCGGGACGTCGCGCCAGGCGGAGCGGGCCGGGACGGTGACGGCCGCCGTCACCCGTCGGCTCCCTGACCGGCGTGCTCATAGGTGATCAACGGCGTGTTCGGCTGGTCGGGGGCGGCGTCGAGCAGCGCGACCACGCCCAGGGCCGCGCCCACGGCGAGGGCCGAGGCGAGCACGACCGTCAGCGCGGCGGCGAGCAGTCTGGACATCTCAGGGTCAGCCTCTCTGGTCGGAGGATTCCCCACCCCCCGAAAGCGCGTTCCGCCACCCTTGTCCGTCGCCCCCCAGTGTCGAGTGTGCATTGACACTCCGTCAAGGGGCGTTTACGGTTCCCGGCCCAGAGGGAGTTCGGTCCCGGCCCGCAGGGGGTGCCGGATGGCTCCGCCCCTCTCGCACGCGCGTTTTCCTCTACGGATCCGGCCTGTCAGCGCCGATCCGTCCCAAGCCTCTGGAGTGCCCGGATGCGCCGTACAGCCTCCCCCTTTTCCCTGGTCGTGCTCGGTCTCGGAACGTTTCTGCTGGTACTGGCCCCCCTGCTGGCCTGGTACGTGCAGCCACGTGCCGCGGTGAACCCGATCGACATCGACACCACCGCCGTCTACACCGGCCGGGGCAGTGTGTTCGACCTCGACCGGGTCGAGACCGTGCCGGGTCAGGCGATCACCGTCACCCAGCGGGTGCGCGGGAACGTCGAGGAGAGCGTGGACAGCGGGAACGCCGTGTGGGACGTGATCACCACGGTGGACACCGACGCCTCGCTGCCGGCCGCCGACCCGCACGACGCGCTGGACTTCTCCCCGCACCGCTGGGTGCTGGACCGCCGGACCACGAAGCCGGTCCACTGCTGCGAGGAGAAGCCCCGCATCGAGGGCGAGGCGTACCTCAAGTTCCCCTTCGACGTGCAGAAACGCTCCTACCAGTGGTGGGACAACACCCTCGGCGACACGGTCGTGATGCGCTACCGGGGCACCGAGAAGGTCCAGGGGTACACGGGGTACCGGTTCACCGCCTCGGTGCCGGCGACGAAGACCGGCACCCGGCTGGTGCCGGGCTCCCTCGTGGACGCGCCGGACCGCCCGCAGGTGCTGGCCGAGGAGTGGTACGCCAACCACGGCCTCGAGCTGGTCGTGGACCAGGCCACCGGCCGGGTGATCTATGCGCAGACCGGCCCGCGGCGTACCCTGCGGGCGCCGGGCGGGGACGAGGACGCGGCGGTGCTGCTGGACGCGGAGAAGCTCGCGTTCACGACCGGGACGCAGAAGGAGGCCGTGCGGCAGGCGAAGCGCGACAGCGGGCAGCTGCGCATGGTGGGGCAGACCCTTCCGGCCGGCGCGGGCGTGGCGGGATTCGTGCTCGCGGTGACCGGCGGGATTCTGGTGGCACGTGGACGGAAGGAAGACGAACGTCCCGGTTTGCCCGGTACTGCTCGGTAGACACTCACGAACCGAAGTGACGTGCGAGTCGACCGGGATCGAAATTGTCATCCCGGTGAGTAGCCCTGGGGGACGTCTGGGCGAAAACTGTCCATCCCCACCCCGCGCACACGCCACACACAGTCCACGCCCAGGGGGAGCCCGCGTGCTCTCCCGAGGCATTCGAGTTCCTGCCGACGCCGCCCTGCCCGTCCGAATTCCGCCCCGTTCCGCGCCACCACGTTCCGCACCCCCTGCGCCTCGTGACGCTCCCCGTATCGCCGAACTTCCCGTACCTCCGAACTCCCCCGCACCTCCGACACTCCCCGTACCCCCGAACTCCCCCGCACCTCCGACACTCCCCGTACCCCCGAACTCCCCCGCACCTCCGACACTCCCCGTACCCCCGAACTCCGGACCTTCGATGCCGCCCGCGCTCGGCAGCACCGCCCGCGCCGCGCACCCCGGTCCGATCCGCACGTGTCCCGCGTACCCCACGCATGACCCCAAGACGAGTTGGAGCACCGATGCCCCAGCACGTACCGTCCTCTCCCCCGCTCCCTGCTCCTCTCGAACGGGGGAACCCCCGCCGCGCCGCGCTCCCCGGCGTGCCGCAGTCGCTTGTGGAGGTGCCCCCCGGCCCCCGCCGGATCGTCTTCCTCGCCCACCGCGACCTGGACAACCCCTCGGCCGGTGGCTCCGAGTTGCTGGTCGACCGGCTCGCCGACGGCCTGAGCCGCATGGGCCACCAGGTCACCCTGCTGTGCGGGGGCCCGGCGACCCCCGTCCGCGACTACCGCGTGGTGTCGGCGGGCGGTGCCTACAGTCACTTCCTGCGGGCCCGTTCCGCCTTCGCCCGCCGGGTCGGCGACTGCGATCTGCTGGTCGAGGTCTGCAACGGCATGCCGTACCTGGCGCCGATGTGGCACCGCGGGCCGACGCTGTGCCTGGTCAACCATGTGCACACCGACCTGTGGCGGATGCGGTTCGGCGGTCCGCTGGCCCCGGCCGCGCGGATCGGGCGCAGGCTCGAGCACTGGGCGCTGACCGGCGCCCGGCGGCACGGGCTGCTGGTCGCCGTCTCCCCGTCGACCGCGGACGCGCTGCACGGGATCGGCGTGCCCCGCGAGCGGATCAGGGTGGTGCACAACGGTGTGGAGGAACCCGGTCCGCGCACCGGGCGCTCTCCGGAGCCGCTCTTCGTGGCGGTGGGACGGCTCGTCGAGTACAAGCGGATCGATCTGCTGCTCCGGCTGTGGGAACGGGTGCGGCCGGTCACCGGCGGCCGGCTGGTGATCGTCGGCGACGGCCCCGAACGGGAACGCCTCGAACGCCTCGCCGGTCCCGGTGTCGAGTTCACCGGACACGTCTCCGAGGCGGAGAAGCACCGTCTGCTGTGCGCGGCCTGGCTGTTGCTGCACCCCTCCGCGGTGGAGGGGTGGGGGCTGGTCGTCACGGAGGCGGCCACCCGCGGGACCCCGACCGTCGCCTTCGACGTACCCGGGCTCAGGGATTCCGTGGTGGACGGCGAGACCGGCGTGCTGGCCCGCGGCGAGTCCTCGTTCGCGGCCGCCTGGTGCACGCTCGCCCTGTCCGGTGCCCGCCGGGAACTGATGGGCGAGGCGGCCGGGAACCACGCCGCCCGTTTCCGCTGGAGCCGCACGGTGCGGCAGTTCGGCGCGGTGGCGGCGGAGGCGGTGCGAAGTCACCGGCCATGAACGGCAGACATATGACTGACAGGGGCATGACCGAAGCAGGGCCGGGCGGCAGAGACAGGAGCGGCGAGGACATGAGCGGCAGAGGCAGGGCCGGCGTACCGAAGGACCCCTCCCCGCGCCGTTCCCTCGCCCTGTTCCGCGCCTTCATGCGGGAGCAGGACGACCCCGACGCCTGCTACGCGCTGCTCGCCCGGGACGCCGCCGACCAGGTCGAGGCGTACGACGGGCCCGTCACGGGCCGTGTCGTGGTCGACGTAGGCGGTGGCGGCGGGCACTTCACCGAGGAGTTCCGCCGCCGCGGCGCGGACGCCTTCCTCTTCGAGCCGGATCCGCGGGAGCTGGCCGGGAGACCGCCCGAGGGGACCGTCCTCGCGGACGGCTATCTGCTGCCGCTGCGCGACGGGGCCGCGGACGTGACGTTCTCGTCCAACGTCCTGGAGCACGTGGCCGATCCGCAGACCTTCCTCAGCGAACTGGTCCGGGTCACCCGGCCGGGCGGGCTCGTCTACGTGTCGTTCACCAACTGGCTGTCGCCGTGGGGCGGGCACGAATGGGCCCCGTGGCACTACCTCGGCGCCGAGCGGGCCCGCGCCCGCTACCGGCGCCGCACCGGCAGGCCCGCCAAGCACACGCTCGGCGAGAACCTCTTCCCGGTGCACATCGGCACCACCCTGCGGCAGGTACGCGACCGCGCCGACGTACGCATCGTCTCGGCGCGCTCCCGTTACTGGCCGTTCCTCACCGAGGCCGTGGTCAAGGTACCCGGCCTGCGTGAGTTCGCTACGTGGAACCTTCTCCTCATCCTCCGGCGGTGTCCCGAATGACGACCACGGTCCAGGCTCCCCCTCCGGCAGCCGTCCCCCGCACCGCGACCGCCGCGGACCCACCCCGGGGCCCGCGGTCGCGGCGCTGGCTGCTGGGCTTCTGGGCGGTGGTGTTCGCCCTCCTCCTGGCGGTGCAGCCGGGGCGGCAGACCTTCGACACCAAGCTGGGCGTCACCGTCGACCCGGGCCGGTTCCTGGCCGACCTGGGCCAGCTCTGGCAGGACCAGGGGTCGTTCGGCGGGGTCCACAACCAGTACGTCGGCTACCTGTGGCCGATGCTGCCGTTCTACTGGCTGGCCGACCTGGTGCGGCTCCCGGTGTGGCTGGCGGAGCGGCTGTGGCTGTCGCTGATCGTGTCGGTCGCGTTCTGGGGCGCGCTGCGCCTCGCGGAACGGCTGCGCGTGGGCAACGGGGCCTCCCGGCTGCTCGCGGCGACGGCGTACGCGCTGTGGCCGCTGTTCACGACGGTGATCGGCTCGACGTCGGCCGCCGCCCTGCCGGGCGCGCTGCTGCCGTGGGTGCTGCTGCCGCTGACGGACCAGCGGTACACGCCCCGGGTCGCGGCGTTGCGTTCGGCGCTGCTGGTCCCGTTCATGGGCGGGGTCAACGCGGCCTCGACGCTGGCGTCGCTGCTGCCCGTGGGCCTGTACCTGCTGTCCCGGCCGCCGGGGCCGCGCCGGTGGAAGCTGATCGCCTGGTGGGCGCCCGCGGTCGCGGTGGCGACCGCCTGGTGGTGGATCCCGCTGCTGCTGCTCGGCGTGTACGGCGAGAACTTCCTGCCCTACATCGAGACCGCGCGGACCACGACCGACACCATGTCGGCCACCGAGGCGCTGCGCGGGGCCGGGAACTGGGTGGGGTACCTGAACTTCGGTGAGGCGTGGCTGCCCGCGGGCTGGACGGTCGCCTCCTCGGTGCTCGTGATCGTCTGCTCGGCGCTCGCGGCCGGTCTGGGCCTGGCCGGGCTGGCCCGGCGGGACCTGCCGGAGCGGCGCTGGCTGGTGCTGACGGTGCTGGTGACGACACTGGTGCTGCTCGCCGGGTACGGCGGCGCGTTCGGCGCCCCGTTCCACTCGGCGGTGCAGGACTGGCTGGACGGCCCGTTGGCGCCGTTCCGCAACATCTACAAGTTCCAGACGGGCCTGGCGCTCGCCCTGGTGCTGGGCCTGGCCCACCTGGTGGGCACGGCCGCGCGGTCCCGGACGGCCTCGCGGTCCCGGACGGCCGAGGGTGCGCACGGGGTCCGGCGCCGGGCGCGGGGCGGGCGCTTCGCGCCGCTGGTCGCCGCGGTGCTGGTCCTGCCGGGGCTGATGTGGCCGTACCTCAACGGGTCGATCCTCGGCCCGGGTTCGTTCCGGGAGATCCCCACGTACTGGCAGGCCACGGCCGACTGGCTGGAGGAGCACTCCCCCGACTCCCGGGCCCTCGTGGTGCCGGCGACCGCGCACGGCATCCACACCTGGGGCTCGACCATCGACCAGCCGCTGGACGTGGTCGCCGGCTCCCGCTGGGCGCAACGCGATTACGTGCCGTTCGGCACCCCGGGCAACCGGCGGGCCATGGACGCGGTCGAGCAGGCCCTGCTGACCGGCGCCGAAGTCCCCGGACTCGCCGACTACTTGAGCCGGGCGGGCCTGTACTACGTGGTCGTCCGCAACGACCTCGACCCCGACCAGGTCGGGCAGGTGCCGACCGCGACGGTCAAGCGCACCCTGACACAGTCCGGGTACGAGCGGGTCACCGGACTCGGCCCGGTCTCGACCGGCGGAGTGATCGCGAACGGCACCCCGCTCCAGGTCGAGGGGCTGTACCCGCAGCAGCGGGCGGTGGAGATCTACCGCCCGACCGGCGCGGACGTCCGGCGTCCGGGGCAGGCCTCGCTGGCCCCGGTCGCCGACACCGCCGTGGTCTCCGGCGGCCCGGAGGCGCTGCTGCCGCTGGCCGGCGGACTGCGCGGCCGGCCGGCCGTGCTGACCGGCGACGGCCACCCCGGGCTCGGCACCCCGCCGGTGCAGGTGACCGGCGACGGGATGCGGTACGCGGACACCCGGTTCGGCCTGGTCAACTCCAACACGTCGTACACGTACACCCCGGACGAGCGCAACGCGCCCGACGCCGTGCAGGACGCGGGTGAGCGGCCGCACCAGATCCTTCCCAAGGAGGGCCTGAAGCACCAGACGGTGGCCGAACTGCGCGGCGCCCGCTCGGTGTCGGCGTCCTCGTACGGCAACTGGCTGTTCCATCTGCCGCAGTACGACCCGGTGAACGCCTTCGACGGCAACCCGGACACGGCCTGGGCGGAGGGCTCGGCCGGCTCGCCGGACGGGCAGTGGCTGCGGATCGCCTTCGAGGACGGCTACGACATGCCGGACTCCCTCGGCGTCATCCCGCTGCCGCAGGACGGTGTGCGGGCGGCGGCGACCAGGGTGCGGGTGGAGACGGAGCGGGGTGCGAAGACCAGTTTCCTCCAGGCGAACGGAACCAAGCAGGACGTCAAGGCGCCCGCGGGTGAGACGCGTTGGATGAAGCTGACGATCGTCGACTCGGTCTCGCGGCACAGCGGTCTGGGCGGCGCGGGCTTCTCCGAGATCGACCTGCCGGATGTGCGGGTGACCAGGCTGCTGCGGCTGCCCACCGACTCGG
The DNA here is from genome assembly GCF_052246875.1 of Streptomyces sp. GDS52. Taxonomy (NCBI): domain Bacteria; kingdom Bacillati; phylum Actinomycetota; class Actinomycetes; order Kitasatosporales; family Streptomycetaceae; genus Streptomyces; species Streptomyces sp. GDS52. The sequence continues at coordinate 5,098,933 of NZ_CM125966.1, read as the reverse complement.
AGAAGTCGACCGCCGCCGCCCAGGTCGTCTCGCTGCACCGCTCGGCCGACCCGACCGGGCTGTCCCCCACGGGCACCGAGAACGGGCTGCACCGCCTGTTCACCACGGGCACGGCGGGCACCCACGAGGTCAAGGCGAGCGCGGTGGCCGTGCCGGGTGAGGCGCTGGACCGCCTGCTGTACGAGGTGGCGCCCGAGCAGCGGAACCGGATCACCGCCACCGCCGACTCCACCGCCCGCCTCGGCGCGGGCCTGACCGCGCGCAACCTCACCGACGGGGACCTGACCACCGCCTGGATCGCGGGCGACCGGCCGGTCGTCCATCTGAGCTGGGACGGCAAGCAGCCCGTCGGCGAGATCGTCCTGGCGGCCGCGGGGGGCCTGTCCACCCGGCCGACCGAGGTGCACATCAGCTCCCCGGACGGCGCGGCGATCGCGGGCGTCGACGACAACGGCATGGTCCGCTTCCCGGCGATCACCACGGACCGGCTCGACATCACGATCACCCGCACCGCACCGCTGACCCTGCACAACCCCGTCGTCGGCGAGGACCTGGACCTGCCGGTGGGCCTGACGGAGGTCTACGTCCCGGCACTCGACAAGTACCGCACCCCGCAGCCGTCCGCCGACCGGGAGTTCACCCTGGCCTGCGGCGAGGGACCGGTGCTGGCCGTCGACGGCCGGCTGCACGAGACCGGCGTCAAGGGCACGGTGGGGGACCTGGTGGAGCGGCGCCCGGTCGAGGTGACGCTCTGCCAGGAAGGCGTCGCCGAAACGGCGTTGGAGCTGTCCGCCGGCCGGCACCGGGTCGAGGCCGGTGACGCGGGCCCGCTGACCGTCACCGCCCTGACCCTGACCCGCGGCACCGTGCCGGACGCCTCGGCGGCCGGGCGCGAGCTGACCGTCGAGGACTGGCTGGGCGACCGGCGCGAGCTGTCGGTCGGCTCGGGTGCCGCCTCGTACCTCACGATGTACGAGAACCACAACAAGGGCTGGACGGCCACCCTGAACGGCGAGGAACTGACACCGGTGCGGCTGGACGGCTGGCAGCAGGGATGGCTGATCCCGGCGGGCGAGAGCGGCACCGTGAAGCTGTCCTACGGCCCCGCCACGCTGTACGACGCCGCGCTGATCGGCGGCGGCGTCGGGATCGCGGTGCTGATCGGGCTGGCGCTGTGGCGCCGCAGGGCCGAGAACCCCGCGAACCCCGAGAGCACCGAGAGCACCGACCCGCCGCAGTCCGCACCGCCGGCGCCCGGACCGTGGCTGGGCGCGGTGGCGCTGACACTGGCCGGCGTGGTGATCGCGGGCTGGTGGGCGCTGCTGGTCCCGGCGCTGGCGCTGCTCGCGTGGCGCAGGGCCGCCCTGCTGGTACCGGTGGCGCTGGCCGCCCTCGCGGGAGCGGGGATCGTGGCGGCCTTCGGAGCCGGGGAGCCGGCCGGAGCGGGCACGGGCGCTTACGGACACCTGGCCCAACTGATGGCACTGACCGGCCTGTTCGCGGCGCTGGTGAGCCTCGGCGGACCGGATTCCGGGCGCGCGGTCCGGGAGGACGGCTGGGAAGCCGGCCGGCCGGACGGAACCAGGACGGCCGAGTACGGACCCGGCGCCGCCGACGGTCCGGGGCACACCCCTGCGGGGCACGACACGGCCGTGCCGCCTCGCGTTCCGGTGCACTCGTCACCGCCCGGCCCCGAGGAGCCCACCCAGCGGCTTCCCCGCACGCAGGCGGCGGACGGCTCGGCGGGCGGCGGGCCGGCGGAAAGGGGATCGGCCGGATGACCGCACCCTTGCGTATCCCGTTCCCCGTGGTGGACGAGGTGTCCCGGCACTGCGTCCAGGACGAGGAACCGGAGACGGTGCACATCGAGGTGCACCTCCCCGGGGAACTGGAGCCCGGCCGCCTGCGCAAGGCGTTCCTGGAGGCCCTGCGCCGGCACCCGCGCATCCTCATGCGCGAGGCCCCGGGCCCCTGGTACCGGCGCCGCTACGAATGGGAGCTGACCGACGAGCCCGACGTGGAGGTGGTGAGCTTCGCGCCGCCGGGTCCGGGTGCCCTGCACGACGCCCGCACCCGCACCCTGACCCAGGCGCCCCCGCTCACCGCGTCCCCGCCGGTCCGGCTGGAGGTGGTGAACGCCCCGGGGACCACCGAGTCCGGCGGGGCGGGCGCCGCGCTGCTCCTCACCGTCAACCACACCGCGCTCGACGGCCCCGCCTGCCTGCGCGTCCTGGCCACCGCCGCCGAGATCTACGGCGGCAGGGACAACTCCGCCGCCGCACCGCCCGTACGGCGGCCCGAGCCCGCGCGGGCCGACGCGCCGGACGCGCCCTCCTCCTGGTCGCCGCCCGCCCGGGTGGCTCCCGGCACCCCGGACCCGGGCCACCGCACCGGCAACGGGCTGATCGTCTCCGAACTCCCGCTGCCGCACCGTCCCAAGGGAGCCCCGTACACCGTCAACGACCAGCTCATGGTCGCCACCGCCCTGACCCTCGCCCACTGGAACCGCGGACGCGGCGCCCGCCCGCGTCCGTTGCGCATCACCATGCCGGTGGACGACCGTCCCAGGGACGCCACGATGCCCATCGGCAACGGCACCCGGCTGGTCGAGGTCCCCTTCGCCCTCGCCGAGCTGGACACCTCCGACCTGCCCGGTCTGCTGCACCGCACCGCTCTGCGCACCCGCGCCCTGAAGTCCCTCTCCCGTCCCCAACTGGGCCACGGGGCCGACCTGCTGACCGCGCCCTGGGCTCCGGTCGCCGCCCGCCGGGTCCTCGCCCGCGCCCTGCGCAGGGCGGCGGCGCCCCTGCTGTCGACCACGCTGCTCAGCAACGTCGGCCGCATCCCGTACCCGCTGGACTTCGGCGAGGAGGCGGGCAGCGCCCGCGCGGTGTGGTTCTCGGCGCCGTCGCGGATGCCGCGCGGCCTCACCTTCACCACCGCCTCCACCGCGGGCCGGCTCCATCTGTCCGTGCGCTGGTCCCGGGCGCTGCTGGGGCAGGCGGACGGCGCCCACCTCCACGACCTCTTCGCGCACCATCTGCACTCCACGGAGGTGACCCCGTGACGACCGGCACGACCACCGCGACCACCACGCCCACGGCGTCCACCGCGTCGCCGCACCGCGACCTGCGCGACTTCTACGAGAACCCCGCCGTCCCCGTGGCCTCGGGCCCCTCCCGCAGCCTCCGCCAGGCCCGGATGCTGGCCGGGGCGCTCGGCCCGGCCGGGACCGGGGACGCACGGACGATCCTCGACATCGGCTGCGGCGACGGCTCCGCCGCGGCCACCGCCGCGCCTCTCCTGCACGGCCACCGGCTCGTCGGCGTCGACTGGTCCCAGGACGCCCTGACCCGGGCCCGCACCCGGCTGCCGTACGCGGTGCGCGGCGAACTCACCGACGGCGGACTGCCGTTCGCCTCCGGATCGGCCGACGCGGTGCTGTTCAGCGAGGTGCTCGAGCATCTCGTCGACCCGGACGCGGCCCTGGAGGAGATCCACCGGGTGCTGCGTCCCGGGGGCCATCTGATGCTGTCCACCCCCAATCTGGCCGCCTGGTACAACAGGGCGCTGCTGCTGGCCGGGGTGCAGCCGGTGTTCTCCGAGGTCAGCCTGCGCGGTATCCACGGCCGGCCGGGTTCGGAGGTGGTGGGGCACCTGCGGCTCTACACCGCCCGCGCGCTGCGGGAGTTCGTCGCCGCGTCCGGTTTCACCGTCGTACGCCTCGAAGGCGCCCCGTTCCACGGGGTGCCGCGTCCGCTGCGGATGCTGGACCGACTGGCCTGTGCCCGGCCACCGCTCGCGTCGATCCTGCTGCTGCACGCCCGTCGGTCGTAAGGGGGCCGGGGACGATGTGGTGGGGAGTGGCCGCCGCCCTGGTGTCGAACGTCCTGTACAGCGGCGGGTTCGTCCTGGAGAAGCGGGCGCTCGCCGCCCTGCCCGAGGTAACGGTTCACCGGCCGGTGCGGCTGCTGCGGCTGGTGCTCGGCAGCCCGCTGTGGATCGCCGGCGCGCTGTCCCTCGCCGCCGGTTTCGGCGCCCAGCTCGTCGTGTACCGGACCCTGCCGATCGCCGCCGCCCAGGGCCTGTTCGTCTCCGGCCTGGTGCTCCTGGTGATGCTGTCGGCGCGGCTGCTCGGCGAGCGGACCACCGTGCGGGAGCGGTACGCGCTGGGCGCCGTCCTGCTCGCGCTGCTGATGGTGGTGCTGTCGCTGAAGGAGGGCGGCGCGGGCGCCGACACCGTCGGCCGGGACGCGCCGTATCCGCTGATCCTGCTGGTGTGCGTGCCGTCGCTGGCGGCCGGGGTGTGGCTCTACCGGTACGCCGAGCGCCGCGCCCGGCACCCGCACCGGATGCCGCCCACCGGCGTCGAGTACGGGGTCGCCGTCGGCCTGCTCTACGGGGTCAGCTCACTCGCCATCAAGGGGGTGTCGAGCCATCTGACGACCAGCGGCATCGGCGACGCGCTGGTCGACCTGCTGCGCTCCCCCTACCCGTATCTGCTGCTGTTCACCGGCGCGTTCGGCCTGGTGCTGTCGCAGGCGGCGCTCCAGCGCTGCCGGGCCTCGCTGATCGTTCCGGTGTGCACGACCGTGACCTGCCTGTACACGGCGGTGCTCGGCACGCTGTCGTTCGGCGAGGAACTGCCCGACGAACCGCTGCGGCTGGCCCTGCGGGTGGCGGGCACGGTGCTCGCGGTCGCCGTACTGCTGGTCATGCCGAAGCACGACACCGCCCCCGAATCTCCCACCCCCACCCAGGAGTTGACGCCACCGTGAAGCCCGACGACCCGCTGCTGAGGATCCTGGCCTGCCCGCTCGACAAGGGCCCGCTGCACCTGCTCACCACCTCCGCCGCCGCGGCCGGGAACGGGGCCGTGGGCGGCGACCTCGAGGAGGCGCTCTACAACCCGCGCCTGCGCCGCCGCTACCCGGTCCTCGACAACATCCCGCAGTTGCTCCCGTCCTCCGGCGAACAGGTCTCGGAGGAGGAGCACGAGAGACTGCTCGCCCGTATGTCCGAGGGCGACATGCCGGACCGCGACCTGTCCGCAGACCACACCGGGCATCCCGGCGCCCCGGGGGCGACCCCGTGACCCACCTGAACGGCCGGAACGACCGTCCGCACACCACGCGGACCACGCTCGCGGCACGCGTGGCGCCGTTCCTGCCCACCCCGGTGGTGGCCGCCGCGGCCCGCGCGGTCTATCCCCGCTTCGAGCCCGAACTGGCCCGGCTCGCCGAGCTGTGCCCACCGGACTGCGACACCGCCGTGGACGTCGGCGGCTGGTACGGCCCCTGGACGCACCGGCTGGCCCGGCGCGCCCGCCGCGTGGTGACCGTCGAACCGGTCCCCCACCTGGCCCGGCTGCTCACCGCCTCCTCCCCGCCGAACGTCCGCGTGGTCCGTGCCGCCGCCTCGGACCGCTCCGGCGTCGCCCGGCTGTGGCTCCCGCCGGACGACGGGGGCGACCGGGGCGTGTCGTCCCTGGTCCGCCGGGAGATCCACGGCCACGCCCTGGACGTCACCTGCGTCACGCTGGACGGACTGGGCCTGAAGGGCGTCGGCTTCATCAAGATCGACGTGGACGGCAACGAGTCGGCGGTGCTGCGCGGCGCCACCGGCGTCCTGGCCCGCGACCGCCCGGCGCTGTTCGTGGAGTTGGAGTCCCGCATCCAGCCGATCGCGCCCGTGGTGACGTATCTGTCCCTGCTGGGCTACGACGGCTGGGTGCTGCCCGCCGGCTCCTGGGTCCCGCTGGCCCGCTTCCCGCTGGAGGCCCACCAGGCCAGGGTCTCCCACGTCGCCTCGCACGGTCTGCTCCGCCGGATCCTGCCCTACGGCCCGCTGCGGGGCCCGCGCTACGTCAACTCGGTGCTGTTCCTCCCGGACGGCCGCCGCCCCGCAGCGCCCCCGGCGAACGACGACGACTCCCGCGCCTTCCGCGAAACGTCCTCCTAGGACCCGCCCGGCGCGTGCCCGCCCGACCGCCGGTCCGGTCGATGGTGTACAGAGGAACCGTGGTCGCGGCGGTACCGGGGAACGAGAACCGGAACGACGGCCGCACAGCCGAACGGTTAAGGAGTACGACGCGTGCCCTCTCTCTTCCCGGCCCTGACCGATGCCCCGGCCGACGCCCCGGCCGCCGGCCGGCCCGCCCTCCGGTTCGGCGAGCGCTCACTGACGTACGCGGAACTCGCCGCCGCGGCCGGCGCGGTGGTCGGCGGCGTACGGGAGGCGCGGCGGGCCGCCGTCTGGGCGACGCCGACCCTGGAGACGGCGGTCGCGGTCACCGCGGCACTGCTCGCCGGGGTGACCGTGGTGCCCCTGAACCCCCGGTCGGGCGAGAAGGAACTCGGCCACATCCTGTCCGACAGCACCCCGGACCTGGTGCTCGCCGCCCCCGGCGAGAAGCTCCCCGCCCCGCTGGACGGTCTGGCCCGCCTGGACGTCGACCCGGCCGACCGGGCCCCGGGCGACCGTCCCCTCCCCGAGGACCGGGGGCGGGACGAGGACCCGGCCCTGGTCGTCTACACCTCCGGCACCACCGGCCCGCCCAAGGGTGCCGTCATCCCCCGCCGCGCGATCGCCTCGACCCTGGACGCGCTCGCCGACGCCTGGCAGTGGACCGGCGACGACGTCCTGGTGCACGGGCTGCCGCTGTTCCACGTGCACGGGCTGGTCCTGGGCGTCCTGGGCCCGCTGCGCCGCGGCGGCTCGGTGCGTCACCTCGGCAGGTTCAGCACCGAGGGGGTGACCCGTGAACTGAGCGGCGGCGCGACCATGCTGTTCGGGGTGCCGACGATGTACCACCGCGTCGCGGAGGCGCTGCCCACCGAGCCGGAGCTGGTCAAGGCGCTGGCCGGGGCGCGGCTGCTGGTCTCGGGGTCGGCGGCGCTGCCCGTGCACGACCACGAGCGGATCGCGGCGGCGACCGGGCGCCGGGTCGTCGAGCGGTACGGCATGACCGAGACACTGATGCTGTGCTCGTCCCGGTGGACACCCCCGGACCCCCGGCCCAGCGTCCGCGCGGACGGCGAGGCCCGCCCCGGCACCGTGGGAGTGCCGCTGCCGGGTGTGGAGCTGCGCCTGGTGGAGGAGGACGGGACGCCGGTGACCGCGTACGACGGGGAGACCGTGGGCGAGATCCAGGTGCGCGGCCCGAACCTGTTCACCGCGTACCTGAACCGGCCGGACGCCACCGCGGACGCCTTCACCTCCGACGGCTGGTTCCGCACCGGTGACATGGCGGTGCGCGACGCCGACGGCTATGTCCGGATCGTCGGCCGCAAGGCCACCGACCTGATCAAGAGCGGGGGTTACAAGATCGGTGCCGGGGAGATCGAGAACGCGCTGCTGGAACACCCCGGGGTCCGGGAGGCGGCGGTGACCGGGGAGCCGGACGCCGACCTGGGCGAGCGGATCGTGGCGTGGATCGTCCCCGCCGACCACCGGACCCCGCCCGCCCTCGGGGAGTTGGCCGACCATGTCGCCCGCCGTCTGGCCCCGCACAAACGCCCCCGGGTGCTGCACCTCCTCGCCGCGCTCCCCCGCAACGACATGGGGAAGATCATGAAGCGGGCGCTGCACGACGGCTGACCGGCGACCCCCACCACACCCGAGATCCCCCGTTCGGCGGCCCCCCGACCGGCCCTCCATAACGAGCCGTAACGAGCGGACGCCCCCGAATCCGCGCAGGATGGTCATGAGGTCCGCCACCCGGCGGCCCCGCAGGACCGCGCACTCGGGAGGATCTGCCGTGACCGCCAGTCTGGAGCAGTTGCGCCGCTGCCACTTCGCCGTCGACCTGGGAGCGGCCCGTACCCGGGTCTACGTCAAGGGTGCCGGTCTCGTCGTCGACCAGCCGTCCGCCGCCGCCGTGAACACCCGCAGCGGTGCACTGATCGCGGTCGGGGAACTCGCGGAGCGGATGACTGGACGGACGCCGAACTACATCCGCGTCGTACGGCCCGTCTCCGGCGGCACCGTCGTCGACATCGAGATGGCGCAGCGGATGCTGCGGCATCTGCTGGGCGACCGGATCCGCCGCACGCTGCGCCGCCGACCGGGCCTGCGCGCCGCCGCCTGCACCCCGCACGACGCCGATCCGCTCGCCCGGCGCGCCACGATCGAGACCCTGGTGGGGCTGGGCGCGCGCCGGGTGGAGCTGGTCGACACGCTCATCGCCGCCGCCGTCGGCTGCGGGCTGCCGGTGGAACATCCCGAGGCGACCATGATCCTGGTGTGCGGGGCGGCGACCACGCAGGTGGCCGTGCTCTCCCTCGGGTCGATCGTGACGGCCGAGCGCATGCCGGTCGGTGGTGACGCCGTGGACAACGCCATCGTCCAGCACCTGCGCCACCAGCACGAACTGATGCTGCCGAGCCAGTCCGTACGGCCGTTGCAGCTGGCCCTGTCGGGCAACGGGCTCACCCCGCACGGGCCGGAGTCCACGGAGATCCACGGCCGGGACGTCGCCACCGGCCTGGCCCGCTCGGTCAAGGTCGACACGGCCGCCGTGCGGCACGCCATCCAGACCCCGCTGACCGCGGTGCTGGACGGGATCGGCAAGGTGCTGCGGGGCTGCCCGCCCGACCTGGTCGCCGACCTCGCCGACCGCGGGATCATGATGGTCGGCGGGAGCGCCCTGCTGCCGGGCCTGGACCAGATGCTGCGGCAGGCGACGGGCATGCCCGTGCACATCGCCGAGCGGCCGGACGTGTGCGCCGTCCAGGGCCTGGGCGCCATGCTCGAGGGCAAGATCGCCCCCCTGACCCTGAACCCCCTGGCCACCTGAACCGCCCCCGGCCCGCCGCCGCCCCCCTCCCCACACACACAGCACCCCACCAGCCCACCACTCCGCGCCCCGTGCCGCCGGAATCACGCCGGTTCGAGAAGCGGGGGGTGTAGGACGCCGCACACCGGGCAGGCGCATCCGCGAGCGCAGCCCGGACCCCGCACTGCCCGCCGCCGCCCGGTCCACGGCGACCGAACCCGACGCCCGGCCACGTACGGACCGACGAGGCGGTGACATGACCTCCGCGGCACCATCCCCTTCCTCTTCCTCAGGACGGCACGAGGCCCTGGTCATCGGTGGGCGCATGGACGCCGACCGGGCCCTGCTCACCCCCCGCGGCGAGCTCGTCCGGGGCTGTGCGGACACCCTCGCCGAGAGGCTGGCCCGGCTGCCCGCCCGCACGGCCCGGGTCGACCTGGACATGAGTGGGGTGCGCTTCATGGACACGGCGGGTCTGCGGTTCCTGGACGTGCTGCGCGACCACGGCCGCCGGTGGTCGGTGCCGGTCACGGCCACCCGCTGGAACGGTCAGCCGCGCCGCCTCCTGGAACTCGCCGGCCTGGACACCACCGACCCGCTGCGGCCCCCGCTCCGCGGCGGCGCTCCCGAGCGGGCGCCCATGACGGAGGAGGAGGTCGAGCGGCTCCGGCAGGCCATCGCCGCCCGGCCGGTGATCGACCGGGCCCGCGGGATCCTCATGGCCGCCCACGGGTGCAGCTCGGAAGCCGCCTGGCACGTCCTGCGCGAGGCGGCCCGGCTGTCCGGCACCGGGCTCCGCACGGTCGCCGCGGCCGTCACCACCGGCGCCGCCCGCACGGGCCCCCAGCCTCCGGAGAAGGTACGGAAAGCCCTGGCCACGGCCCTCGCCCACCACCTGCCCTGAGCCGGAACCCCGGCCGCGGTGACGGATCAGGAGGGCGCGCCCACCGGCACGTCCGGCCGCGGCTCGCCGTCCTCGTCGAGGTCCGGCAGGATCGTCGACAGCGCGCTCGTGTGGAGGTCCTTCGTACGCAGCGTCAGGTTGCCCGATCTCCTCCTTCGACCTGGCACGCTCACGCGAACATGACCAAGGCCACATCCAGGGCCACGCGCGGCGTGGTGAGGAAATGGAAGAGCCGGCTCGCAGAGGCTTTGCGCGCTCATCCGTATGACCGCGCCGATCTCTGCGCTCCCCCACGTGCCCGCCACCGGCCGTCCGCAGCCGGAACGGTCCAGTGATCCCTCGTTCTCCCCGACGTCATGGCCATACTGCTGTGGAGGAGCGGCACGCCACGACGGCCTCACGGCGATCGCTGCAGGGGCGATCAAGAAGGGCACGACCACGGTCGTGCCCAGGTAGAGGGAGACGCACCGCCACGGCGCTTTTGTGAACCCGTCCTGAGAGCAGGATCAAGCCCGCAACCGCGAGCGCGGGAGAGCGCACCGAGCCAACCGCGCACCGCAACCGAACGGATGTCCGAGGGTCGACCATGGGTCGCACGCCGATGCCGCTATTCTCCCCACACCAGGCGGAGTTCGGATCCGGCCTGCCGCCCTGCCATCCACTTGCCAAGGACGATCCCGATGCCTGAGCCCGACGTCACTGTTGTCATCGGCGCATACAACGCGATGCCGTATCTGACACGATGCCTGGAGTCCGTCGTCAGCCAGTCGCTGGGGCTCGACCGGCTGGAAGTCGTCGCGGTCGACGACGGCTCGACGGACGGGACCGGCAAGGAACTGGACCGGTTCGCTCAGCAACACCCCGACGCGGTGCGAGTGGTGCACCAGGAGAACTCCGGAGGCCCCTCCGCTCCCCGCAACACCGGCCTCGAACTGGCCAGAGGCCGCTATGTGATCTTCGTGGACGCCGACGACTACCTGGGCACCGAGGCGCTGGAGCGCATGCTCGCCGTCGCCGACGAACAAGGGTCGGACGTGGTCCTGGGCCGGGTGGTGGGGGTCAACCGAGCCTCTCCCAAGCGGGTGTTCACCGGAAACCTTCCCCGGGCCGACCTCTTCGAGTCGCGGGTGTGGTGGACGATGTCCGCCCACAAGCTCTTCCGTCGCAAGCACGTGCTGGATCTGGGGCTCCGGTTCCCCACCCACTACCGCATCGGCGAGGACCAGATGTTCGTCTCGCGGGCCTACCTGGCCGCCGAGGTGATCTCCGTGGTGTCCGACTACGACTGCTACTACCTGGTGCGGCGCGAAGACGGCGGCAACATCACCACATCCGACCGGGACATGGGCGGACGGCTGGCCTTCCTCAAGGACATCTGCGCCCTGGTCGCCGAACACGTCGAAGCCGGGCCTCGCCGTGACCACCTGCTGCTTCGCCAGTTCGACATCGACCTGAAGTCGTGGTCCGGCCCCCGGCTGCTGGAGCTCGAACATGACGAGCAGCTCAAGCACCTGGCAACTGCCAAGGAGATCATCGACGCATGGTGCACCCAGGGCATCATCGACAAGCTGCCCGCCATCCTCCGGCTGCGCTACTACCTGATCGCGCGGGAAATGTTCGAGGAGGCCCTGGAACTGCTGCGTTTCCAGGCCGATGCCGGCGGCCGGTACGAGATCGTGCTGGACGAAGGTACGGCGTACGCCGAGTACCCCTACTTCCGCGACCTCGACACGGCTGTGCCGGACAGTTGCTACGACGTCAGCCGCCAGCTGAAGAACGTTCACCACCTCGCCGACGCCCAGGTCGAGGGAACCCTGCTGCGGCTGACCGGTCACGCGTACGTCCAGCGGCTGGACAGCACGCGGACCACCACCGAAGTGCTGCTGCGCGAACGCGCCTCTTCGCAGGAGTACCGTCTGCCCACTGCCCGGACCGCGAGCCCCCAGGTCCCGGACGATGACCAGGCCGGCTTCACCGCCGACATCGACCTGGCCACCGCGGCCGGAGGCAGCCCGCTGACACCCGGCCTCTGGGACATCCACCTGGTGATCCACGCCGGCGACATGGAACGGCGAATACGCCTGGGCAGCCGCCGAGCCGACACCATCGACACCACGACACGCCCTCGCATCGCCGTACTCGCCGAGCAGGGCCCCACCGTCTTCACCCCCTACTTCACCAAGCCGTACGGCAACCTGACCATCGACATCGGCGAAACCGCCCACACCCTCGACAAGCGGGTCGGCGCCGGCGAAATCCGCTGGGCGGAGAAGGACAGCACGCTCCACGTCCTGGGGAAGCTGGACGTGGCCGCACTCCCTGACGGGCTCGCCCTGCTGCGGATGCGCAGCCAGACCGGTGACGTCCGCGACTTCGACCTTCATGCATCCGACGGCCGCTTCCGTGCCGAGGTACCGGTCAGCACGCTGACCACCGGGCTCTGGTCCGCCCACCTGGTCCTCGCGCTCGCCGACGGACCCCGCACCCTGTCCGTGCCACGGTCACCGCAGATGTCCGCCGTCCGCTGGCGCAGGAGCCTGCGCCGCTTCCAGGCCGTACCCCAGGACGACACCGACACCCTCGTACTGAAGGTCAGCCGCACAAGCCTGCTGGGCGGCCTGCGCACACACCGTGGCGGACACTGACACCGATCCGACGGGCAGCCGTCCCGCAGGAAAGGGGCGTGCGACGACCGCCGCACGTTGATCAGCTCAACCACCGGGTGGAGCGGAGAGTCCGCGATCGTCCTGTCACCGCTGCTCGGCTGGGGCCGGTTGCACAAAGCGACCTGCCTCAGCACCTCGCGTCACTTCAACGACGCCGCGAACCCTGTCCAGGCTTCCGGGGTGAGGCGGAGTATCGGGCCGTCGGGCACCTCGGAGTCACGGACGGCCACCATGCGGGAGACGTTACGGGCGACCTCCATGCATGCGCGGCTTGATCACTGTCACGAGACGGTTCTGGGTCAGGCGCAGCGTTCGTTCCGGAGTGCGCAGGCAGCGATGTGAGGGGGGGTCTGCCGCTTGCGACGTTTGTAGAGCTGGCCGTCAAGGCTGATACGAGGGGGACGAGGTTCCTCGCCTCCAAGCCCACCTGAAGCAAGATCAAAAAAGCGTGTCAAAGATCTGCACGCCCTGAGGAGAAGCAGCCCGAAACGCAGGATGCTCCGCAGCCCGCCCGCCCTCGGCGCGGCGGTCGCCCGTCCGGGTGCCGTCCGCCTCCTCGTCCGCCTGTCCGTCCGCCCCCGGACGGTCGGCGTCCGCGCTGGTCGGACGGTACGGACGGGTGCCGAGGGCGGGCGGACGGACCGTCCACCGCCGGGTGCGGGCAAGGGCGGACGGTCGTCCTCGGGTCGTAGACGTGGCCGCTGGGGGCGTGGGGCAGGGCGGGCCGGCCGCGGGGCGCGCCGGTCGCGGGAACGCGGGCCCCCACCCTCCGGAGGAGGTACGGAAGGCCCTGGCCACGGCCCTCGCCCACCACCTGCCCTGAGCCGCTCCCACCGGCACCCGCCAGCCCTCAGCCCTCAGCCCTCAGCCCTCAGCCCTCAGCCCTCAATGAGATAGTCCCGCAGCGCGTGCGAGCGTGACGGGTGGCGCAGCTTGCTCATCGTCTTGGCCTCGATCTGGCGTATGCGTTCACGTGTCACGCCGTAGATCCTGCCGATCTCCTCCAGGGTCCGGGGGCTGCCGCCCAGGAGCCCGTAGCGCAGGGAGATGATGCCGGCCTCGCGCGGGGTCATCTCCGCCAGGAGGGTCTGGATGGCCTGCTGGAGAAGGCCGAAGGCGACCACGTCCCCGGGGGAGGGCGAATCGCTGTCCATGATGAGGTCGCCGAACTCGGTGCTGCCCTCGTCGGACAGCGTGATGTCCAACGAGACGGGCTCCTTGTTGTAGGCGTTGAGTTCAATCAGCCGCTCCACCGGGATGCCCGCCTTCTCGGCCAGCTCCTCCGGAGTGGGCTCGTCCCCGGTGCTGTGGATCAGCTCGCGGCGGATCCGCGCCACACGGTTGATGACCTCCACGGCGTGCACCGGTATGCGGATGGTGCGACCCTGGTCGGCCAGGGCGCGGGTGAGCGCCTGCCTGATCCACCAGGTCGCGTACGTGGAGAACTTGAAGCCCCTGGTGTAGTCGAACTTCTCCACGGCTCTGATCAGCCCGGTGTTGCCTTCCTGGATCAGGTCCAGGAACTGCAGCCCGCGCCCGGTGTAGCGCTTGGCGATGGACACCACCAGACGGAGGTTCGCCTCGGTGAAGTGGTTCTTCGCGCGGCGCCCGTCCTCGGCGAGGAGCGTCAACTCCCGGCCGGAGTCCGGGTCCGGGTACGCCTCCTCCAGGAGGTGCTCGGCGTACAGACCGGCTTCGATGCGCTTGCCCAGTTCCACCTCCTGCTCGGCGGTCAGCAGCCGGACCCTGGCGATGAGCCGCAGGTAGTCCTTGACCGGGTCGACCGTGCCGTCTCCCGAGGGAGACCGGGCGGCGGGGACGTCCGTCTCGTCGTACTCCGGGCGAAGGCTCTCCTCCGCACCCTGCACATCTGTGGCGTTCATCTTGGCTCCAGAAGGGATTTCACATACCGTCCGGCGCGGAGAGGAATTCGACATAAAGCCGCCGCCCCTCGGCGAATACGGCATCGAAAACCAGGCTTTGCTTTCCCGATCCGGATACACTCTTGGCAACGAGCCGATTTTTCACTTCGTCAACCTCGAACGGCGTCGAGACCCATCCAAAACCAACCGTAACACCGTGCCGCTACACACCGGACCCGCCGCTCAACACCATTCCGATGTGGCACACATCGCCCTTGACAAAGAAGCCCGTCGCGCACACAGAGGAAATCCGATCCGGCCCGGAAAGCGGTGAGAAGAAAGCCCGAGCGTCACTCGACCCCTCACGCAATGAACCCTCCAGCGGTTGCCTCGCCGCTCGGTGGCCCTCCCGCCGCAACGCCGATGCGGTGCGGCAGGACGTCCGTGCCCTGCTCGGCGCCCGCCCCCTCGAGCCGCACGCCGACACCAAGAGCCTCACCGCACCCTTGCCGAATCACCCTTCGATCCGCGCCGGTACAAGATCCGGCGCTTCACCCTCACCGGCGAGGCGCACCCCATCGACATGCGTGCCACTCGCACATGAACAACAGGACACCAAAAACAGTATTCAGCTCACAGACACCACAAAGCCGAGCGCCATGCCATCCAGCTGACACCTGCGCCCTGCCCGGGACCGCCCTTCGACCTGACACACCCCCGCGAATGTGACCGGAATTACACCCAGAACCACGCACGGTGTGGTGGGAAAATGAAAGAGCTGGTTCGCAGAGGTTTTGCGCGCTCATCCGTATGACCGCGCCGCTCTCTGCGCTCCCACACCTGCCCGCCCCCTGCCGTCCGCGGCCGGGACCGAGCGGTGGGACGGCCGTACGCCCTGCATCACGCTCGGACGCGGCCGAGCGCGGCGCCGCACACACAGCGAGGGTTGAACGGCATGCAGTTCTCCGAGGGCCAGACACTCATCCATCCCCACCACGGCCCGGCCACCGTCACCGAGGTCCTCGACCGCTCGGTCAACGGCAGGAGCAGGCGCTACGTCGAGTTCCAGGTCCACCGGACCGATCTGCACATCGCCGTTCCGGTCGAGAAGGCCGACGAGGTGGGACTGCGCTCGGTCTACGCCGCGGCCCAGGTACGGGAACTGCTCGACGTCCTGAGGGCTCCCACCGGCGAGCAGGAGGAGATCTGGTCGCGGCGGTTCAAGGCCAACGGCGAGAAGCTCCGGGCCGGCGACCCCCTGCTCACCGCCGGCGTCGTACGCGACCTCGTGCGACGCCGGGAGGAGCGCGGGCTCTCCTCGGCCGAGAGGGACATGCTCAAGCACGCCCGCGAGCCGGTCCTCGCAGAACTCGCCCTGGCACTCTCGCTGTCCGATGGAGAAACCGAGAAACTGCTCGACTCGACCATCCTCGGTGATCAGCAGACCACTTGAGGCTTTCCCGTTCTGCGCGTGATGCAGGGGGCGTCCTCTCCACCGGAGTTCGGCGCCGACCCGTGCGACCGCCGCACCGTTGCGGGCCGAGGTGCTCATCTCAGAGACCGTCACCACGCCCACCGGCTGCCCCCGGTGCGCTCACTGGGGCAGCCGGTGGCGTGCGGGGTACGGAGCACGCCGCGGCGTTCAAGAAGCAGACTGGCTACGACATCAACGGTCGGACCGTACACGCACGTGCGCAGCCGACGCCGCCTGCGAGAACTGCGGGAGAAAGCCGCGAGGCCCCTCAGGTCCCGATGCGTCCAGACCGGCGGAGACACAGGTCTTCAAGGCGTTTCCCCGCCGGTCTCCGGCCAAGGACATCTGTCGGGTGAGGCACTGAAGGAAGTCGGTGACGAGTCTCTCGACCTCATGCCTGCCGGGGGCGTCGCGCACGTCGACGCGGTCCGCCCGGTGGACCCCGGCGTTACGCAAGAGGCGTTCCCTGCTCCTGTCGGCGGAAGCCCGGTCCTTGTGCTGGGGACCGTCGGTCTCGATGGCTCCGGCCCGGCCGCGACGCGTCACCACTCTTCGTCTGCGTGCACCGGTAGCCCGGCGGGGCTTCGAGGGGCATGCCGCTCGCCCCTCGGCGGGGGAGCAGGCGTTCCCGTGGTTCGGTGGTGGGGCGGGTGGGACTCGAACCCACGGCCGACGGATTATGAGTCCGTTGCTCTAACCGGCTGAGCTACCGCCCCATAGCGGCGTGTCGTGCACAGGTGTGCGTGCCGTCTGCCGCAGCATAGCCGCTCATACGATCTCCTGCCTCAATGATCGACTGCGCACGGCCTGCGTGACCATGAGGACTGCCTCCGGTCACGCACGGTTCCCCCGGGCAGCGAACAGGCATGAAAAAGGACCCCGGAGGGGTCCTCGTTCAGCATGCTCCCCCGACTGGACTCGAACCAGTAACCTGCCGGTTAACAGCCGGCTGCTCTGCCAATTGAGCTACGGAGGACCGAGCTCCCCCGACTGGACTCGAACCAGTAACCTGCCGGTTAACAGCCGGCTGCTCTGCCAATTGAGCTACGGAGGAATGCCTCGTTGCATCGAACGCACCTCCCTGGGTATCAGCCAGAGGGCGCGCGCTCGCTGCGACACATACATTAGCGCAAGCAGGGGGGTGCTTTGCCAATCGGTACCCCCCGGCGCCGTCGGCGCGCCGGAGACCTGTGCCGTCCCGCACACAGTCCTACACGAGGGAAGGGTGGCCGCCATGCGTTACCGGCTCACGTTCGTCGCCGGAGTCGTCCTGGGTTACGTGCTGGGCACGAGGGCCGGGCGCGAACGCTACGAGCAGTTGAAGAAGTCCGCGCGGCAGTTCGCGCAGAACCCCGCCGTGCGCAACACCGCGGAGACCGCGGCGCAGCAGGGCCGCGGCATCGCGGGCAAGGCGTACCACGCGGTGAGCGACAAGGTCGGGGACCGGATGCCCGACTCGGTGGCGCAGCGGGTACGCACCCTGCGCGAGCGCACCGCGCAGGGCGCCGGCGAGGACGACTGGGGCACCAGCAACACCTAGGACCCGCGGTGCGACACGGGTCCGGAGTCGTGATGTCGCCGGGTACGGCAGAATTTCGGCCATGGGGATAGTCGCCGGGTTGGACAGTGCGCCCGATTTCACTCGTATCGTCGTCTGTGACGCGGACACCGGAACCGTGCTCAAACAGGGGTACGCGCCGCATCCGGTGGAGAACCCCCAGGGCACGGGCCGTCCCTCCGACGTCGACCCGCAGGCCTGGCTGTACTCGCTGGGCGAGGCGGCGGGCGGCGGACTGCTGGAGGGCGTGCAGGCCATCGGGGTGTCCTCGCAGGCGAACGCGCTGGTGCCGCTGGACGCCCAGGGCAACACCGTGCGGCCCGCCATGGTCGGCGCCGACAAGCGGACCCAGGTCGCCGCGGCCGATCTGATCGACGCTCTGGGCGGCCGGGAGGCGTGGGCACAGGCGGTGGGAAGCGTGCCGCAGGCCGGGCACCCGGTGACCAAGCTGCGCTGGCTGGCCCGTACCGAGCCCGAGAACGCGGCGCGCACCGCCGTGCTGCTGCAGGCGCACGACTGGCTGGTGTGGCAGCTCCTCGGCCGTCCGGTGCGCCGGACCACCGACCGGGGCGGGGCCTCCGGCACCGGCTACTGGGCGGCGGCGACCGGCGGCTACCGGCCCGACCTGGTGGAGCTGGCGCTCGGGCACCAGACCCTGCTGCCGGAGGTGATCGGCCCGGCCGAGGCCGCCGGTGCGACGCCGGAGGGGCTGCTGATCTCGGCCGGCACCGGGGAGACGATGGCGGCGGCGTTCGGGCTCGGGATCGGGCTGGGCGACGCGGTCGTCTCGCTGGGCGCCTCCGGGTCCGTCATGGCCGTCCACCCCGAGGCCCTCTACGACCCCGACGGCATGGTCACCGCGCTGGCGGACGCCACCGGGATGCACCTGCCGGTCGTCACCACGCTGAACGCCGTACGGACCCTGCGCGGGACGGCGGAGCTGCTCGGGCTGCCCGATCTGGAGAGCCTGTCCGACCTGGCGATGAAGTCGACGCCGGGTGCGCACGGGCTGGTGCTGCTGCCCTACCTGGAGGGCGAGCGGACGCCGAACCTGCCGCACACCGCCGGGACCCTGTCGGGGCTGCGGCGGGAGTCGATGAAGCCGGAGCACCTGGCGCGGGCCGCGTTCGAGGGCATGCTGTGCGGGCTCGCGGACGCGCTGGACGTGCTGCGCGGCCGGGGCGTGGAGGTCCGGCGGGTGTTCCTGCTGGGGCAGGCCGCGGAGCTGCCCGCGGTGCAGGCGGCGGCGCCCGCGCTGTTCGGGGCGCAGGTGGTGGTGCCGCAGCCCGCGGACTACGCGGCGATCGGCTCCGCCCGGCAGGCGGCCTGGGCGCTCGGGGTGTCCCAGGGCACCCTCGACCCGCGTACGCCGCCGCTCTGGCAGGGCGCGGCGGCGCAGGTGCTGGAGCCCGGCGAGGACCTGGCGGTGGGGCAGGCGGTGCGCCAGCAGTTCGTGTCGGTGCGCGAGCAGACCCATCCGGGGGCGTTCCGGGCCTGAACACGGGTGGGAGGTCCGCGTCATGAGCGCGCGCGGCGTCATGAGCGCGCGCTCATGACGCCGCGCGCGGCAAATAAATCGTTTGAGGTAACACCGGTGCGGTGTCCGACGATGGGGGCCAGGGGCAACCGATCGCTCCCGCCGACCACCCGAGAGATGCAGCGTGCTCATACGACTTCTACGGACCTACCTCAGGCCGTACAAGAGACCCATCGCCCTCCTGGTGCTGCTGCAGTTCCTGCAGACCTGCGCCACGCTCTACCTGCCCACCCTCAACGCCGACATCATCGACGACGGTGTCGTCAAGGGGGACACCGGTTACATCCTGTCCGCCGGCGCCCTGATGATCGGCATCTCGCTGACCCAGGTCGTCTGCAACATCGGGGCCGTGTACTACGGCGCCCGGACCGCCGCGGCCCTGGGACGGGACGTGCGGGGGGCCGTGTTCGACCAGGTGCAGTCGTTCTCCGCGCGTGAGCTCGGTCACTTCGGCGCGCCCTCGCTGATCACCCGTACGACGAACGACGTCCAGCAGGTGCAGATGCTGGTGCTGATGTCGTTCACCCTGATGGTGTCGGCGCCGATCATGTGTGTGGGCGGCATCGTGATGGCGCTCGGCCTGGACGTGCCGCTGTCCGGGGTGCTGGTGGCGGTGGTGCCGGTGCTGGGGATCTGCGTGACGCTGATCGTGCGGCGGCTGCGTCCGCTGTTCCGGTCCATGCAGGAGCGGCTCGACACGGTGAACCGGGTGCTGCGCGAGCAGATCACCGGCAACCGGGTGATCCGGGCGTTCGTCCGGGACGCGTACGAGCAGCGGCGGTTCGCGAAGGCCAACGCCGAGCTGACCGAGGTGTCGCTGGGCGTCGGCAATCTGATGGCGCTGATGTTCCCCGTGGTGATGACGGTGGTGAACCTGTCGTCGATCGCGGTGGTGTGGTTCGGTGCGCACCGGATCGACAGCGGCGGGATGCAGATCGGTGATCTGACCGCGTTCCTCGCCTATCTGATGCAGATCGTCATGTCGGTGATGATGGCCACCTTCATGTTCATGATGGTGCCGCGGGCCGAGGTGTGCGCGGAGCGCATCCAGGAGGTGCTGGACACCTCCTCGAGCGTGGTGCCGCCCGCCGCGCCCGTCACCGAGCTGCGTCGGCACGGTCATCTGGAGATCCGGGGCGGCGGCTTCTCCTACCCGGGGGCCGAGGAGCCGGTGCTGAAGTCGGTCGACCTGGTGGCCCGTCCCGGTGAGGTCACCGCCGTCATCGGTTCGACCGGCAGTGGCAAGTCCACCCTGCTCGGGCTGGTCCCCCGGCTGTTCGACGCGACCGAGGGCGAGGTGCTGGTGGACGGGGTGCCCGTCGCGGACCTCGACCCGGCGCTGCTGGCGAGGACGGTGGGGATGGTGCCGCAGAAGCCGTACCTGTTCGCGGGGACGGTGGCGACCAACCTGCGGTACGGCGACCCGGACGCCACCGACGCGGAGCTGTGGCACGCGCTGGAGGTGGCGCAGGCCAAGGAGTTCGTCGAGCGGCTGGAGGGCGGGCTCGACGCGCCGATCGCGCAGGGCGGCACCAATGTGTCCGGCGGTCAGCGCCAGCGCCTGGCGATCGCGCGGACGCTGGTGCGGCGCCCGGAGATCTACCTCTTCGACGACTCCTTCTCCGCGCTCGACTACGCCACCGACGCGGCCCTGCGCGCGGCGCTGGCCGAGGCGACCGCCGAGGCGACGGTGGTGATCGTCGCCCAGCGGGTGGCGACCATCCGGGACGCCGACCGGATCGTGGTCCTGGACGAGGGCCGGATCGTCGGCACCGGCCGGCACCACGAACTGATGGCGGACAACGAGACCTACCGGGAGATCGTGCTCTCCCAGCTGACGGAAGCGGAGGCCGCCTGATGGCGGGAGCAGCGCGGATGATGGCCGGGGGCGGCCCCGACCAGCAGTCGCTGAACTTCAAGGAGTCGGGCAGACGGCTCGTCGCACAGTTCAAGCCGGAACGCCTGACCCTCTGGGTGCTGCTGGCCTGCACGGTGCTGAGCGTGGGCCTCAGCGTGGTCGGGCCGAAGATCCTCGGCCGGGCCACCGACCTGGTCTTCGAGGGCGTCGTCGGACGGGACATGCCATCCGGGGCCACCAAGGAGCAGGTGCTCGACGCGATGCGGGCGCGCGGTGAGGGCGGTGTCGCCGACATGCTCCGCGGCACCGACTTCACCCCGGGCCAGGGCATCGACTTCACCGCCGTGGGCGGTGTCCTCGGGCTCGCGCTGGCGGTGTTCGGGGTCGCCGGTCTGCTGATGGCGGTGGCGACGCGGCTGGTGAACGGGGCCGTGAACCGCACCATGTACCGGATGCGCGAGGACGTGCAGACGAAGCTGTCGCGGCTGCCGCTGTCGTACTTCGACAAACGGCAGCGCGGTGAGGTGCTGAGCCGGGCGACCAACGACATCGACAACCTCGGGCAGACGCTCCAGCAGACGATGGGCCAGCTGATCAACTCGCTGCTGACCATCGTCGGTGTGCTGGCGATGATGTTCTACGTCTCCTGGATCCTGGCGCTGGTCGCGCTGATCACCGTGCCGCTGTCGTTCGTGGTCGCCACCCGCGTGGGCAAGCGGTCGCAGCCGCACTTCGTGCAGCAGTGGCGTACGACCGGAACGCTCAACGCGCACATCGAGGAGATGTACACCGGGCACACCCTGGTGAAGGTGTTCGGGCGGCAGGAGGAGTCGGCGAAGCAGTTCGCCGAGCAGAACGACGCGCTGTACGAGGCCGGTTTCAGGGCGCAGTTCAACAGCGGCATCATGCAGCCGCTGATGATGTTCGTGTCGAACCTCAACTACGTGCTGGTGGCGGTCGTCGGCGGGCTGCGGGTCGCGTCGGGGGCGCTGTCCATCGGTGACGTGCAGGCGTTCATCCAGTACTCGCGGCAGTTCTCGATGCCGCTGACGCAGGTCGCCTCGATGGCGAACCTGGTGCAGTCGGGTGTCGCGTCGGCCGAGCGGGTCTTCGAACTGCTGGACGCCGAGGAGCAGTCGGCCGACGTCTCGCCGGCCGAGCGGCCGGCCGAGGCGCGCGGGCGGGTGGCGCTGGAGCACGTGGCGTTCCGCTACGACCCCGAGAAGCCGCTGATCGAGGACCTGTCGCTGACGGTCGAGCCGGGGCACACGGTGGCCATCGTCGGCCCGACCGGCGCCGGCAAGACGACGCTGGTCAACCTGCTGATGCGGTTCTACGAGGTGTCCGGCGGGCGCATCACGCTCGACGGCGTCGACATAGCGCGCATGTCCCGGGACGAACTGCGTGCCGGGATCGGCATGGTGCTCCAGGACACCTGGCTGTTCGGCGGCACCATCGCGGAGAACATCGCCTACGGGGCCGCGCGCGAGGTCACCCGCGGTGAGATCGAGGAGGCGGCGCGGGCGGCCCACGCCGACCGGTTCATCCGTACCCTGCCCGACGGGTACGACACGGTGCTCGCCGACGAAGGGGCCGAGGGCGCCGAGGGCGGTGGGGTCAGCGCGGGGGAGAAGCAGCTCATCACCATCGCGCGGGCGTTCCTGTCCGATCCGGTGATCCTGGTGCTGGACGAGGCGACGAGTTCCGTGGACACGCGTACCGAGGTGCTGATCCAGAAGGCGATGGCCAAACTGGCGCACGGGCGTACGTCGTTCGTCATCGCGCACCGGCTCTCCACGATCCGGGACGCGGACACGATCCTCGTCATGGAGAACGGGGCGATCGTGGAGCAGGGCTCGCATCAGGAGCTGCTGGCCGCCGGCGGGGCGTATGCCCGGCTGTACCAGGCGCAGTTCGCCCAGGCGGTGGCGGAGGTCGACTGATTTCCTTCGCCCCCGCCGCCCCTTCCCTCCCCCAAGCTCTCGGCTTCGCTCGAGCAGGGGGGACCCCCATCGACCCTGGGGGCTCCGCCCCAGACCCCGGTCCTCAGGCGCCGGACGGGCTGATTTCAGCCCGTCCGGCGCCTGAGGACGAAGAGAAAGTCAGTCCAGGTAGCCCCGCAGCTGGTCGGCGAAAGCGTGGTCCCTCAGTTTGTTGAGGGTCTTGGACTCGATCTGGCGGATGCGTTCGCGGGTGACGCCGAAGATGCGGCCTATCTCCTCCAGGGTGCGGGGGCGCCCGTCGACCAGCCCGTACCGCAGCTGGACGACCTTGCGCTCCCGCTCCCCCAGCGTCGACAGGACCGCCTCCAGGTGCTCCTTGAGCAGCAGGAACGCGGCCGACTCGACGGGGCTCGTGGCGTCGCCGTCCTCGATGAGGTCGCCGAGAGCCACGTCGTCCTCCTCGCCCACCGGGGCGTGCAGGGAGACCGGTTCCTGGGCGAGCCGCAGCACCTCGCCGACCCGCTCGGGGGCCAGGTCGAGGTGGTCGGCGACCTCGTGCGCGGTCGGTTCGTAGCCGCGTTCCTGCAGCATGCGCCGCTGGACGCGGACGACGCGGTTGATGAGCTCGACGACGTGCACGGGGACGCGGATGGTTCGGGCCTGGTCGGCCAGCGCGCGGGACATGGCCTGGCGGATCCACCAGGTGGCGTAGGTGGAGAACTTGTAGCCGCGCGCGTAGTCGAACTTCTCCACGGCCCGGATCAGGCCGAGGTTGCCCTCCTGCACCAGGTCCAGCATGGTCAGCCCGCGGCCCACGTACCGTTTGGCGACGGAGACGACCAGCCGCAGGTTGGACTCGATCAGCCGCCGCTTGGCCATCCGGCCCATGACGACGAGCCGGTCCAGGTCGAGGGCGAGGTTGCTGTCCAGGTCGGGGGTGCGGCGCAGCTTCTCCTCGGCGAACAGCCCGGCCTCGACGCGGCGGGCGAGTTCGACCTCCTCGGCCGCGGTGAGCAGGGGGATGCGGCCGATCTCCCGCAGGTACTGGCGGAACAGGTCCGATGAGGGGCTGCCGGAGTCGGCGCGCGCCGCCGGCGGCGGGGCCGGCTCGACGTGCTCGGCCGGTCCGAGCGCCGCGGACGGCGGTTCGGGCTCCGTCTCGGGGTGGCGGGCGGCCCGGCTCTGCGCGGGCACGGCCACCAGGACGTCCGCCTCCGGCCGCGCGCCGACCGTGCGCGCGTCGGTCGGAGTGGGGCTCTGGATCTGGGTCTGCACGGGGGCGACCTCCAGGATGATCGCTGCCGGGGAGGGCGGCAGCGGTACTTCGGGAGCGGAGTCGGCGGCCTCGCCGCTGTCCGTCCCGTACGCGATGAGCGGGGCCGCGGGGGTCCCGGACCCGTCGAGGACGGATCGGCCGCGCTCCGAGGACTCAGGCACCGCACCCCAGTGTGGGGTACGACACATCGTCCCCACGAGGGGCGTGCGATGACTTTTTGCGTCCGCACGGTGACCCGGCGGTCACATCCCGCCTGGCACCCCAGCAGCGGTTCATGTCCTGAGCTGGCGGTTGTCGTTGTCCTGGCATGGAGGGAATCGCTGAAGTCGCTTTCCGGGCTGCCGAGTCGGCTTCAGTGTTCGCGCGGGTGGCGGGCCGGTTCGCTCGGGCGGATCTGCGCCGGCGGATGCGGGACCATGTCCGCGGCCTGCTGGAGCGGGCGGCACGCAGGAACGGCCGGCGGTTCGCCTGCCGGCCGGTCAGCAGGCGACCAGTCGGACGAGCACCAGTTCGGTGCTGGTGCGGCGTCGGCTGAATCGGCTGCCCGCTTGCGCTCGTCTCCTCGCCGCTCGCGCAGCGCGGACCCGCACCGGGTGGGCCAGGGAGAGGCCGACTCCTCGATCAGTCCGCCGGGATGTGCACGGGACAGGTCGCAGAAAGCAGGATGCGACAAGACCGCACGGGCCCAGGCCGACGTCATGATCCACCCGACCCGTACGGCCGTCGTCGCGTCACGGGTGACGGCCTGCCTGCCAGTGGCTGCTCGACGGGTTCGGCGATCATTGCCCTGGCCACAGGGAGGAAGCCGAGCCGGGCATCCAAGCAGGAGCTCGGGAGGCACTGCCACCGCATTGCGTCCGGTCACGGCCGGCCCCCGGACGAAGCGGCGCGCAACTGCCGGCAGCGGTATCGCGAACCAGGTCGTGAGCCGTCGTCGGCCTGTCGATGTCCTCCAGCACACAGAGTGCTCTGCGGTTGTGGGTTCGGGCCCGCAGACTCCGCCGCGGCCGCTACTTAGCCTCGTCGCGAGCTTGAGCCGCAGGTCCGGTGTCGTTCGACCGGAGCAGTCAAAGGAGACTCCTATGCCGCCGATGAGCGTGCCCGAAGATATGGGACTGACTGGGTATCCGGTCGGTCACGACCTGATGGGCCGTTGCCTGACCGACGCGCACAGCGCCGCGGTGGCCCGGGTGTCCCGGCCCTCTGTGCACGAGCCGTGCTCGGACCTCGTGGGGGCGCGGTCATGACCTCGTCACCGGCTTATCTCATGACCGTCGCCGCGATCGGCATCGCCGTCCTGCTCTTCCTGATCATCCGGGTGCGGGTCGAGCCGTTCGTGTCCCTCCTGCTGGTCAGTGCGGTGGTCGCCTTCGCGGCCGGGATACCGCTCGCCGAGATCGTGCCGGCCATGGAGGACGGTGTCGGGAGATCACTCGCCCACGTCGCGCCGATCGTGGGGCTCGGCGCGCTGTTGGGCAAACTGCTGGAGGTCTCGGGCGGCGCACGCGTGCTGGCCGACCGGCTGCTGGGATGGTTCGGTGAGCGTCGGGCGCCGGCAGCGCTGGGACTCACCGGCATCATCTTCGGCATTCCGGTCTTCTTCGACGTCGGTGTGCTCGTCATCGCTCCCCTCGTCTTCGCCGCTGCTGCGTCCGGGCGCAAGGGCATGCTCTGGTACGCACTTCCCGCCGCCGGCGGCCTGGCGATCGTGCACGGTCTCCTGCCGCCGCACCCCGGCCCGGTCGCCGCGTCCGGACTGATGGGCGCCAACATCGGTCTGGTCATCCTGATCGGAGCGGTCTGTACCGTACCGGCGTACCTGGTCGGCTTCGTCTATGCCAGGTGGATCGCCCGGCGTATCGAAGTCCCGGTCCTCCAGCCCGCGCTCGGCACCACCGGCCGGCACGAGGACGCGGCGGCGCTCGCCTCACCGGCCGCCGGCGCATCGGCGCTGGGTCTGGGCACGGTCGTGACCATCATCGCCGTGCCCATCGGACTGATCCTGGTGCAGACGTTCTCCTCGCTGCTGGTCGACGGCGCGGACAACGCCTTCACGAAGATCGCGGGATTCATCGGGTCGCCGCTGATCGCCCTGCTGATCGGTGTGCTGTTCGCCATGGTGGTGCTCAGCTCCCGGTACGGCTGGAGCAGGACGAACCTCACGCAGGTCGCCGACAGCGCGCTGCGTCCGGTCGGCATGATCCTCCTCGTCGTCGGGGCGGGTGGCGTGTTCGGGTCGGTGCTCACCGCCAGTGGGATCGGGAAGATCCTGGCCGAGGGACTGGCCGGGTCAGGCCTGCCGTTGATCCTCCTGGCGTTCGTGATCGCCTACCTGCTGCGGCTGGCCCAGGGGTCCGCCACAGTGGCCACCGTGGCGGCCGCCGGGATCGTGGCCGGCCTCGTGGAGAAGGCCGGGCTGCCCGACGGACAGGTCGCCGCCCTGGTCGTCGCGATCAGTGCCGGAGCCATCTCGACCTCGCACGTCAACGACGCCGGCTACTGGCTCGTCACCAGGCTGTTCGGGATACCCGAGAAGGACAGCCTGCGGTCGTGGACCGTCATGACGACGCTCATGGGCTTCACGTCGTTCGCCGCCGTGGCCGGCCTCAGTCTTCTGCTCTGAGGCCGACGGGCAGCAGTGGCCACCCGGCCTGCCCGGGCGGCTACTGCTGTCCGTACTCGCGATCGGCGGAATGCGGCCGCAGTACCCGGTTCAGACGCAGAGCGAGCTGGAGGTCCAGCGTCTTGTCCGGGTCGGACCAGTCGAGGTCGAGGAGGCGCTTGATACGGTCCAGTCGCTGGGTGACGGTGTTCGGATGCACATGCAGATGGTCCGCGCTGCGGGCCGGACTGCGTCCCGTGGCGAAGTACGTCTCCAGGGTGGTGAGCAGTTCGGTGTCGCGCTGTTCGTCGTGGCGGACGACCGGCCCGAGCATGCGGTCGACGAAACCGCTGACCGTGGCCGCTCCTCCGAGCAGCAGACCGGTGTAACCCAGTTCCCGGACGGTCGCCGAGTCTCCCGCGCGTTCCAGCCGTAGCAGCGCCCGAGCGCAGGCCAGGGCTTCCCCGTAGGCACCCGGGAGGCCGCCGGAGTCGGTGACGGGCCCAGCGGCTCCCACGGTGACCGGGGTGCCGAGACGGAGGGACAGCGATCCGGCGATCTGCCTGCCGGTCAGTGCCGCGTCCGACGAGGGCAGGGCCAGCACCGCGAAGCCGTCCCGGACCGTGCTGAGGCCCTTGCGTGACGCCGCCATCTCCGCCGTGGCCGTGGACAGGAGGGGGAGCTGGCGGGCGGGTGCGTGGGTGACGAGAACCGTGTGGGGTCCGTGCGGCTGGTAGCCCAGTCGCTGGGCACGTTCGTCCAGCGCCGTTCCGGCCCGGCCTGTGCCGCTCAGCAGGTCGTCGAGGAGGTCGCCGCGCACGCGTGCCTCCGCCGCGGCGAGACTGCGGGTGAACAGCTGCAGCAGCGCCGCCACCACCGCTGTGCGCTCCAGCAGGCGCACGTCGACAGCGGTGGTGTCCTCCGTGGGTGTCTCCGGGTCCCAGACCAGGGCACCGAGGGAACTGCTGCCCGCGGTCAGGACCGTCACCCAGCAGCCGTCGACGTGTTCGCTGCGCCCGGTACCCGTCCTCGGGCGGCGGGCTGCCGTGATCATCGCGTGAAGCCGGTCCTCGGGTGTGCCGTCGGTCCACATGACCGGGGCGTTCAGTTCGTCGACGACGGCCAGGCAGCCGCCGAGGAAAGTCCGTGCGGCGTCGACGACCTCCTGCAATCCCCCTCCCTGCAGGACGAGGTCCATGCTGCGGTCGTGGGCGGCCACCTCGCGGGCAGTGGCGCGGGTGCGCTCCTCCAGCGCGGCGTTGGCCCTGCGGGCGGCTTGCAGGGCTTGCTCCTTGTCGTCAAGGAGCTGGGCGCGCTCGATCGCCACGGCGGCCAGGGCGGCGAAGGAGCTGAGCAGGAGCACCGACTCCGGCGGGAAGGCTCCGGCTGTCCGGTTGGACGCGTAGAGGACACCGATGACGTGACCGCGGTGCACCAGCGGGACGCCGAGGATCGCCACCTGGCGTTCGGCCCGCGCGGACCGGTCCACGGCGGCGTCGTGGTCGAGGCGCTCGTCGTGGAAGTAGTCGGGCGTGGCGAAGGGCGCGGCCGTCTCGGCGACCTTGCCGCCGATCCCCACCCCGAAGGGGATCCGCACGTCCTTCCAGTCGCCGGTCGTCGCTCCGACCATGACCCGCACATAGGTCTCCGAGCGCTCGGCGTCGTTGAGGCTCAGATAGGCGAGGTCGCAGTTCAGCAGCTGCTGTGCGCGGGTGACGATGGAGGTCAGCACCCTGTCGACGTCGCTGGTGACTTCGACCAGCTCCGTCGCACAGGTCAGCAGGGCCCGCTGGGTCTCGTGCCGGGCCTGCTGGACGTCGAACCGGTCGCGCAGCAGCAGCGCGAGGTGGTACTCGCTCAGCAGTTCGCCCCTGTTCGCCCCGGGGGCCGCCAGGGCCACGCGCAGAGCGTCCTCGTAGGCGACGGCCGGGGCTCCTTCGACCAAGAGCCGCAAGAAGGTGTGCCGCGTCATGTCTTTCTTCTCCTCGGGGGGCCGGGCCCGCCCGTCCCGCCGCAGACCCACCGTAAGGCAGTCGGCCGCTCCTCTCCGTGCGGACGGGCCCCGACCGGCGGGACGGGCGGGACAGGTGGCTCAGGGGCCGGCCTCGGTGGAGACGCCTTTCGCGT
This sequence comes from Streptomyces sp. GDS52, assembly GCF_052246875.1. Lineage (NCBI taxonomy): Bacteria > Bacillati > Actinomycetota > Actinomycetes > Kitasatosporales > Streptomycetaceae > Streptomyces > Streptomyces sp. GDS52. Next base: position 5,070,350 of record NZ_CM125966.1, on the reverse strand, counting down.
CAGACCCGGCGGAAGAGGGCGGCGAGTGCCTGTCCGCCGCCGATGCACATCGTGACGACGCCCAGTTCCAGGTCGCGCCGGGCCAGGTCCTTGGCCAGCCGCAGGGTGAGGATGGCGCCGGTCGCACCCACAGGGTGTCCCAGAGCGATGGCGCCGCCGTACGGGTTGACCTTCTCCGCGTCCAGTCCGGCGTCCCGGATGACTGCGACGGCCTGGGCTGCGAACGCCTCATTGAGTTCGACGACGTCGATGTCGGACGGTTTCGTGCCGGTCTTCTCGAACAGCCTTTTCAGCGCCGGCACCGGTGCGTATCCCATCAGCTCCGGCTCCACGGCCGCCGTGGCCACCGCCTCCAGACTGACCAATGGCGTCAGGGCGTGCTCCGCGGCCACCTCACCCCGGGCGAGGACGAGGGCGGCGGCCCCGTCATTGATGCCGGACGCGTTGCCTGCGGTCACGGTGCCGTCCTTCTGGAACGCCGGACGCAGACCGGCCAGTCGCTCCAGGGTGGTCTCGGGCCGGGGGTGCTCGTCGGTGCCCACAACGGACGGCTCCCGGCCGCCGGTCGTCACGGGAGTGATCTCCTCGGCGAACGCGGCCCGGGCCGCGGCCGTGGCGGCGCGCTGCTGGGACCGCAGTGCGAAAGCGTCCTGCTCCGCACGGGAGACGCCGTACTTCGCGGCCACGTTCTCCGCCGTCACGCCCATGTGCACGCCGTGGACGGGGTCGGTCAGCATCATGACCGTGCCGTCGGCCAGGGTGCGGTCGCCCAGGCGGTGTCCGGCTCGCGCGCCGAAGTCGTAGAACGGCATCCGGGACATGTTCTCGTCGCCGCCTGCCAGCGCGATGTCGGCTGCTCCCCAACGCATCTGCATGGCGGCCGACCAGACCGCCTGGAGACCACTGCCGCACAGCCGGTTCACGGTGTAGGCGGGGATGCCGACGGGCAGCCCGGCGTCCAGGGCGACCCGGCGTGCGTTGTAGGCGTCCGCGCCCACCTGGCCGATACACCCCATCACCACTTCGTCGATGGTTTCGGGCGCCACCCCCGCACGGGTGAGGGCCTCGCGGGCGGCCACGGCACCGAGCCGATGTGCCGGGGTGTCCTTGAAGGCGCCGCCGAAGCTGCCTACCGGGGTACGGGCACCATCGATCACGACGACGGTTTCTGCGGGCATGGAGGGTTTCCTTTCGGACAGCGGACGAGTGCCGTGTGCGGAGCGTCAGGGGGCGTAGTCGTAGAAGCCTCGACCGCTCTTGCGGCCCAGGTGGCCGGCGGCGACCATGCGGCGCAGGAGAGCGGGGGGAGCGTAGAGGGGCTCCTTGTACTCCTCGTACATGGATTCCGCCGCGGCCTGCGCGGTGTCCAGTCCGACGAAGTCGAGCAGGCGCAGCGGGCCCATCGGGTGAGCGCAGCCGAGTTCCATGCCCCGGTCGATGTCCGAGGCCGAGGCGGATCCCGCTTCGAGCATGCGCACCGCGGACATCATGTACGGCACGAGCAGGGCGTTCACCACGAAGCCGGAGCGGTCGGGAGCACGGATGACCTCCTTGCCCAGCCGACCGGTGACGAAGTCACGGGCGCGCGCGTAGGTCTCCTTGCTGGTGGTCACCGCGGGGATCACCTCCACCAGCCGCTGGACCGGGACCGGGTTGAAGAAGTGCACGCCGACGACGTGTGCGGGTCGCCGGGTGGCCACGGCCAGGTCGACGACGGGGAGGGAGGAGGTGTTGGTGGCCAGGATGGCGTCGGGGCTGGTCAGCGCCTTGTCGAGGGCCCGCATGACCTCGCTCTTGGCCTCGGGGTGCTCCACCACGGCCTCGATGACGAACTGCCGGTCGCCCAGGTCCCCCACGTCGGTGGTGAACGCCATGCGTCCGAGCGCCGTCTCGCGCTGCTCCTCGGTGAGTCTGCCCCGCTGCACGCCTCGGTCCAGAGAGGCGGTGATCCGGCGCTTGCCCGCCTCGACGGCTTCGCGGCTCGTCTCCGCGACGAGGACGTCCAGGCCCGCGACCGCGGCGACCTGCGCGATGCCGGAGCCCATCAGGCCGCAGCCGACCACGCCGAGACGGTCCACCTTCTTCGTGTCCATGTCCATGCTTTCCGGGTGAGGGTGTCGGATGGGGTCGGTCCGCGCCGCGGCCGGCCGCGGTCCGTGATGCCGCGCGGGCGGCCGCCGGGGCCGGGTCACGCACGCGCCGACCGGCGCTCGGCCAGCCGGACGAAGAAGTCCAGTGCCTCCGGGGCGTCCACGGCAGCGGGTGCGACCACGGCACCGGGTTCCGCGCCCAGGAGGATCCGTTTGAGCGGGACCTCCAGCTTCTTGCCGGTCTTCGTGTGCGGGATGGCCGGCACCGCCACGATCTCGTCGGGTACGTGTCGTGGCGAAGCCTGTCGCCGGATTGCCCGACGGATGCGGTCGCGCAGGCCGTCGTCGAGTTCCACGCCGTCGCGGAGGGCGACGAAGAGGGGCATCCAGTAGCCGCCGTCGGGCAGTTCCGCTCCGATGACGAGCGCTTCGTGCACCTCGGGGAGCTCCTCGACGGCGGCGTAGATGTCGGCGCTGCCCATACGGACGCCATTGCGGTTGAGTGTGGCGTCCGATCGGCCGTGGATCACGACCGAGTTCCGGTCTGTGACGGTGATCCAGTCGCCGTGCCGCCACGTGCCGGGGTAGGTGTCGAAGTACGCCTGCCGGTAGCGCTCCCCGGACTCGTCTCCCCACAACGCGACGGGCATGCTGGGCATCGGGCGGGTCACGACGAGTTCCCCCACCTCGTTCACCAGGGCCCGTCCCTGCGGATCCCAGGCCTCGACCTTGACCCCCAGACAGGGGGCCGAGATCTCACCGGGGACCACCGGGACGGTCGGCGCACCGCCGACGAATGCTCCCACCACGTCGGTTCCGCCGCTGATCGCGACGAGGGGGACCTGCTCCCCGACGTGCGCGGACACCCACCCGTTGGCCGAGGGCGGCACGGGTGAGCCGGTCGCGATGATCTGCCGGAGAGCGGACAGATCGCACAGCCGGCCGGGGAGGACTCCCGAACGTTCGCAGGCGGCCAGGAAGCCCGGGCTCGTCCCGAAGTGCGTGACCCGGTGCGCGGACGCCGCCCGCCACAGTCCTGCGGTGTCAGGGAATGTCGGGCTGCCGTCGTACAGCACCGCGGTGGCTCCCACCAGCGGCGCGGAGACCAGCAGCGTCCAGATGACCCAGCTCGGCGAGGTCGCCCACAGCAGTCGGCTGCCGGTACCGAGGTCCCACTGCAGCCTGAGGGTCTTGTACATCTCCAGCTGGACGCCGCCGTGGCTGTGCACGATGCCCTTGGGGATGCCGGTGGTCCCGGAGGAGAACAGCACCCACAACGGGTGGTCGAACGGTACGGCCACGGGTTCCAGGGTGGCCTCGCCCACCGTCAGTTCCCGCCAGTCGAGGCAGTCCGGCGCCACCGTGGAGCCGAGCCGGGGCACGATGACCGTGTGAGCGGGACCGATCGCCTCCCGCAGCGTCGCCACGGCCGGCCCGCAATCCCGGTCGACACCGGCGTAGCGGTATCCGTCGACGGCGATCAGCACCTTCGGCGTCAGTTGGCCCAACCGGGCCGCCGCGGCGTCCGGTCCGTAGTCCGAGCCGACCGAGGCCCAGACCGCGCCGATGCTGGCGGCCGCGTAGAAGGCGACCGCCGACTCACCGACGTTCGGCAGGTAGCCGACGACACGGTCGCCCACCCCGACTCCGAGTGAGGTCAGGGAGCGGGCGAGGGCCGCCACCCGGCGGCGGAACTCGCCGGTGGTCAGGGCCTCGGTGCTGCCGTCTTCGCGGACGGTGATCAGTGCCGGTTCCTGCGGATCGCCGTCCGTCAGCAGTCCGTCGGCGTAGTTGGTGCGGACGCCGGGGAACCAGCGCGCTCCGGGCATCCGCTCCTCCGCCAGTACCTCCCGGTAGGCGGTCCGGAAGGGAACGTCGAGGTACTGCTGCACGGCGGACCAGAAACCGGACAGGTCGGTCACCGACCAGCGGTGCAGCTCTCCGTAGTCCGACACGTCCAGGTCACGGTTCTTCCGGAGCCAACGGCAGAAACCTCCCAGGGCTGACGCGTCCAGCTCCAGCCCCGCCGGCCCGGTCACTGCGCGTCCTCGGCGGCACCGATGAGGACGAAGGCCATCGTGGCGGGCTCGGTGCCACGGTTGCTCCAGCGGTGCCTGGTGCCCCGCTGCACCACACAGGTCCCCGCGGGGAGGCGACGCTCCGCTCCGTCGTCCAGTTCCAGCCACATCTCTCCCGACAGGACGACGCCGTAATCCAGGGTGGCGCTGGTGTGCATACCGGGGTGATCCTTCTCAACGGTGGCCACCAGACCGGCGAGGATCTCCTCGGCCCAAGGCGTTGCGGGCTGCGGGTCGGTGGGTTCGCCGGCGGTCGCCGGAGGCCAGGTCACCAGCAGCAGGCGAGTGCCGCCGGCCCCGGGAAAGTACGGGGCGAGGACCGCCTCGGGCTCGGTCTCGGCATTGGACGCTCCGCCGTCCGCCGTTCCCCAGGCAAGGAAGACCTCCAGGCCGGGAAGGGCCGGGGTCTGCGCGGGTTCGAGCGGCTGCTCGTCGACGAAAACCGACTTGCCCTCGACACGGCCGGTTACCACAAGGTTCGGATGCAACATCATTGTCCTCCTGACCGACGGATCGCGCGGCGGGCAGGGACCGGCCGACGCGCCCCTCAGTCAAAGCCACAGCACAGGCGGGCACGATCCGTTCGCAGCACAGAGAAGCGAGCGTCCCCCTGTGCTGGAGCACATACCGTCCGGTGCGCCGGACGTGTGCCGGTCCTCACGCGTCCCACCCGGCTTTCCCTGATCTCGGGAACGGCGAGGCGCGGGCGGCACCCCCCGGAGTTCCGCCGGTGCCTGCGGTCGGCCGGGCAACTGGACCGCGCCGGGCGATCGAGGAGGCGTTCCAGGCCGCGAAGAACGAGCGCGGCCTGGATCAGTTCGGGCCGTCCGGTGCGACAGCCCGAACGAGGCCACGGGCAACTGCTGCCACATGCACCCCGACGTCGCCACGGACACGATCGCGGCCGGCACCTCGCGGTCGCCGTGCCGGCGCCCGCCGCTGCCACCACCGAAAACGCGGCTCAGGACACGAACCGCTGCCGGCGCACTAGAGGGCCGCCGCTCCGTGTTCGCGCAGGGACTGGTCGTACTGCTGGAGGACCCACAGTTCGTTCTGCACGGAGGCCAGTTCGGCGGGGTCGCCCTGGGAGGCGAGCCGGGTCAGCCGGCCGGCGACCTCGCGGACACGGCGCTCGACGGCACGGCGGCGGACGGTGACCAGCTGGGCGCCCGCGTAGTTCTCGTCGACCTCCTTGACGCCCCGGTGCAGCATGATCGCCTCGACGGCGAGTTCGGTGACCATGGCGCGGACGGTGTCGTCGGGGGCGGCGTCGCGGACCCGGATCAGGTACTCCTGCGGGTCCTGGGCGCCGTACTCGGCACCGCCCGCCTCCAGGACGGCCTGGCGCACGGCCGCGTAGACCGGGGCGGTGAACTCGTCGACGCCGTAGGCGTCGAAGGCCGGGGAGACCAGGGCGGGGTGCTGGAGGGCGAGCTTGAGCAGTTCCCGTTCGGTGGCGAAGACGGGGTTGCGCAGGTTGAGGGCGGGGCCCCGCGGGAGTGCGGGCTGCGGGCCGGAGGCGTACTGCTGCGGCCCGCCGTCCCGGCCGCGCTGCCGGCGGTCGTCGGGGGCGGGGCCCTTGCCGCCGCGGTCGCGGGCCCAGCGGGCGAGCTGCGCCACCCGCTTGACCACGAACTGGGTGTCCAGGATGCCGAGCATGCCGGCGAGCTGGACGGCGACCTCGTGCTGGGCGCCGCTGTTCTTGATGCGGGCGACGACCGGGGCGGCCTCGTCGAGGGCGGCGGCGCGGCCGGCCGGGGTGTCCAGGTCGTAGCGGCTCACGATGTGGCGGAGCGCGAACTCGAAGAGCGGGGTGCGGGGTTCGGTGAGATCGGCGACGGCCTCGTCGCCCTTGGCCAGGCGCAGGTCGCAGGGGTCCATGCCGTCGGGTGCGACGGCGATGTAGGTCTCGGCGGCGAACTTCTGGTCGTCCTCGAAGGCGCGCAGGGCCGCCTTCTGGCCGGCCGCGTCACCGTCGAAGGTGAAGATCACCCGGGCCGATCCGTTGTCCATCAGCAGTCGGCGCAGGATCTTGATGTGGTCGTTGCCGAAGGCGGTGCCGCAGGTCGCGATGGCGGTGGTGACACCGGCGAGGTGGCAGGCCATGACGTCGGTGTAGCCCTCGACGACGACCGCGCGGGACGACTTGGCGATGTCCTTCTTCGCCAGGTCGATGCCGTACAGGACCTGGGACTTCTTGTAGATCGCCGTCTCGGGGGTGTTGAGGTACTTGGGGCCGTTGTCCGTCTCGTACAGCTTGCGGGCGCCGAAGCCGACGACCTCGCCGCCGATGTCGCGGATGGGCCACATCAGCCGGCCGCGGAAGCGGTCGATGGGGCCGCGGCGGCCCTCCTGGGACAGGCCGGAGAGCAGCAGTTCCTTGTCGGTGAAGCCCTTGCCGCGCAGGAAGCGGGTGAGGTGGTCCCAGCCCTGGGGGCTGTAGCCGACGGAGAAGTGCCGGGCGGCCTCCTGGTCGAAGCCCCGCTCGGCGAGGAAGGCGCGGCCGGTGTCCGCCTCGGGGGAGGTCGCGAGCTGCTCCACGTACCAGTCGGCGGCGATCCGGTGGGCCTCGACCAGGCGGATGCGCTCGCCGCGCTGGTGGGCCGGGTTGTACCCGCCCTCCTCGTAGCGCAGGGTGATGCCGGCCTGGGCGGCCAGGCGCTCGACCGCCTCGGAGAAGGAGAGGTGGTCGACCTTCATCACGAACGTGATGGTGTCGCCGCCCTCCTGGCAGCCGAAGCAGTGGAAGAGTCCCTTGCTCGGGCTCACCTGGAAGGACGGCGACTTCTCGTCGTGGAACGGGCACAGGCCCTTGAGGTTGCCGCCGCCGGCGCCGCGCAGCTGGAGGTACTCGGACACCACGGCGTCGATCGGGACCGCGTCCCGTACCGCCTTCACGTCCTCGTCGTTGATCCGTCCAGCCACGCTGGAAGTCTACGGTGGTCCGCCGGGAGCCGGATCCGAGGCGTCCGCCCCGGTCAGGGGGCGAGGCTCTCCAGCGGGACGTGCGGGTCGGCCAGGGCGTCCGTGTCCACCGGGGTCCGGGAGCGGATCAGCCGCTGGATCGGGTCCGTGACGTCCCACACGTTGACGTTCATCCCGGCCAGCACCCTGCCCTCCTTGATCCAGAACGCGATGAACTCCCGCTTGCCCGAGTCGCCCCGGATGACGACCTGGTCGTAGGAGCCCGCCGGTGCCCAGCCGGAGTACTCCATCCCCAGGTCGTACTGGTCGCTGAAGAAGTACGGCACCCTGTCGTACGTGACCTCCCGGCCCAGCATGGCGCGGGCCGCGGCCGGGCCGCCGTTGAGGGCGTTGGCCCAGTGCTCGACGCGCATCCGGGTGCCGAACAGGGCGTGCGGGAAGGAGGCGACGTCACCGGCCGCGTGGATGTCCGGGTCGGAGGTGCGCAGCCGCTCGTCGACCAGGATGCCGCCGCCGTCCGCCCGGTCGGCGATCTCCAGGCCCGCCGCCTGGGCGAGGCCGGTGCGCGGGGCGGCGCCGATCGCCGCGAGGACGGCGTGCGCCGGGTGCTCCTCGCCGTCGTCGGTGCGGGCGGCGAGGACCATGCCGTCCTGCCCGGTGATCTCGGTGAGGGTGGCGCCGAAGTGGAAGCGGACGCCGTGGTCGCGGTGCAGGTCGGCGAAGAGCTGGCCGAGCTCGGGGCCGAGGACCGAGTGCAGCGGGGTCTGCCCCCGGTGCACGACGGTGACCTCAGCGCCGTACTCGCGGGCCGCCGCCGCGACCTCCAGGCCGATCCAGCCGGCGCCGGCGATCACCAGGTGGCCGTTGTCCCGGCCCAGGGAGGTCAGGACGCCCTTGAGGCGTTCGGCGTGCGCGAGGCGGCGCAGGTGGTGGACGCCGGCCAGGCCGGTGCCCGGGATGTCCAGGCGGCGGGGCTCGGCACCGTTGGCCAGCAGCAGTTTGTCGTAGCGGACGGTGGTGCCGTCCTCGCCGAAGCGGACGGTCTTCGCGGCGCGGCCGACGGCGTCGACGGTCTGGCCGAGGTGCAGCTCGACGTCGTGGCGCGCGTACCAGGCGGGCTCGTGCACGAAGACGCCGTCGCGTTCCTCCTTGCCGAGGAGGTAGCCCTTGGACAGGGGCGGTCGCTCGTACGGGTGGTCGCGTTCGTCGCAGATCAGCAGGACACGGCCGGTGAAGCCCTCCGTTCGCAGCGTTTCGGCCGCTTTCGCGCCGGCCAGTCCGCCTCCGACGATGACGAATGTCTGATCCGCGTCGACCACGTGATGCCTCCTCTTCGGGGTGCCGCCACCTGTGAGCGTCCCGCACACCGGGTGGTGCGGGAAGGGGGAGTGACCCGATCAGGCCACGGACGGCCTCCTTCGGGCTCTTCTCAACCCTGCCCCCTCAGACGGGTGTGAAGCGAGCGGGCCGAGGCGTCGGTGAGGGACGCGATCTGGTCGACGATCACCCGTTTGCGGGCACGGTCGTCCGGGGCCTGCGCGAACAGCGTGCGGAACTGCGGGTCCAGGCCGTCGGGGGCGCGGGCGGTGAGCGCCTCGGCCAGTTCGACGACGACGATCCGCTGGTCGGCGCGGAGCAGTTCCTGCTCGGCGCGCTGCATGACGTACCGGTCGGCGACCGCCTTGAGGACGGCGCACTCCAGGCGGGTCTCCCGGGGGACGACGAGTTCGGCTCCGTAGCGGGTGAGGCGGCCGCTGCCGAACCGCTGCCGGGTGGCGCCCTCGGCGGCGAGGCAGAAGCGGCCGATGAGCTGGCTGGTGGCGTCCTTGAGGCGGGCCTGGGCGACCGCGGTGCCGTCGTAGCCGTGCGGCCACCACTCCTGGGCGAGGAGCCGGTCGAGCGCCTCGGCGAGTTCCGCCGGGTCGGTGCCGGGGTCGGTGTAGCGGCCGGCGGCGACGGCGAAGACCGCCTGCCGCTCGGGCTCGGCGTGCAGGAGGTTGGGGTCGATGTGGCCGGCGTGCAGGCCGTCCTCCACGTCGTGCACCGAGTAGGCCACGTCGTCGGCCCAGTCCATGACCTGGGCCTCGAAGCAGACGCGGCCTTCGGGGGCGCCCTCGCGGGTCCAGTCGAAGACGGGGCGGTCGTCCTCGTAGACGCCGAACTTCGGGGAGGCCGGGTCGGTGGGGTGGCCGCCCCGGGGCCAGGGGTACTTGGTGGCGGCGTCGAGGGCGGCGCGGGTGAGGTTGAGGCCGACGGAGCCTTCGGGGGTGAACCGTTTGGGTTCGATGCGGGTGAGGAGGCGGAGCGACTGGGCGTTGCCCTCGAAGCCGCCGCAGTCCTCGGCGAACTCGTTCAGCGCCTGTTCGCCGTTGTGGCCGAAGGGCGGGTGGCCCAGGTCGTGGGAGAGGCAGGCGGCCTCCACGAGGTCCGGATCGCAGCCGAGGGCGGCGCCGAGCTCCCGGCCCACCTGGGCGCACTCGAGGGAGTGGGTGAGGCGGGTGCGGGGGCTGGCGTCCCAGAGCGGGCTGGCCGCTCCGGGGGTGACCACCTGGGTCTTGCCGGCCAGGCGGCGCAGGGCCGCGGAGTGCAGCACGCGTGCGCGGTCGCGCTGGAAGGCGGTGCGCCCGGGGCGCTTGTCGGGTTCGGCGGCCCAGCGGGCGACCGAGGGCGGGGCGTAGCCGGGGGGCGGGACGTGGTTCTCGTACTCCTGTGACGCCGGGCCGGTGGGGGCGGGGGTGCGGGTGCCTGCCATGCCTCGACACTACGGGCAGACGGTGACGGCCGGGGTGCGCCCGTACCGCGTCGGGGCCGGGGCGGGGGCCGTGCGGGCCTGGTCGTAGCGGTGGAGGAGGAGGCGGACCAGGGCGGGGTGGGTGCCGAGGGGGGCCGCGGTGATCCAGGGGGACGCCGCCGCGCACTCGGTGGCGAAGCGGCCGGGGGCCGTGAAGCAGGAGGCGACCGCCACGCGGTGGCGGCCCCGGGCGGCCAGGGCGCGCAGGGCGTCGGGGACGGTGGGGGCGGCGGCGGAGGCGTAGGCGGGGACGACGGGCACGCCGAGGCGTTCGGCGAGCAGGCCGGCGGTGCGGGCGGTGTCGCGCCCCGAGCCGGGGCTGCGGGAGCCGGCGGCGGCCAGCACGACCGCGCTCGTACGGCGGGCCGCCTCGTCCGCCGGGGCGCGCCAGCCGGCTTCCGTCAGGCGGGCGTGCAGGGCGTCCACCAGCAGCGGGTGCGGGCCCAGCGGGGCGGCCACGCGCGCGTGCAGCGGGGTGTCCGCGGCCGCCTCGGGGATGTCCCGGGTGACGTGGTGGCCGCGGCTGAGCAGCAGCGGCACCAGCACGGCCGAACCGGCCCCTCGCGCGTGCAGCCCGGCGAGGGTGTCCGGGAGCAGCGGGGCGTTCAGCTCGATGTGCCCCAGGTGCACGGGCAGGCCGGGCCGCAGCGCGCGGACGCGGTCCAGGAGCGCCCGTACGGTGCCCGGCGTGCGCGGATCACGGCTGCCGTGAGCCACGACGACGAGGGGGGTGGTGGGGTGCGCCGTCATGTTCCGATGGTCGCCCAGGGACGTTGCCTCTCCGTTGCACGCGCGTGAGCGGGGCTTTTCCGGTGGTTCACGGCGCGGCCGCGCACCGCGTGAGTCCGTCCGGGCCGCGGCGCCCCCTTCCCGCCCACCGTGAAGCCGATCACAGGGCGCGGCTGAACCGGAGGGCGTGCCGATGCGTCTTCCGAGACCGAGGACCGAGGACCGAGGACCGACCGGGGAGGGTGTCCGTCCGATGCTTGACCTGTTGCGCCGCGTGAGGACCCGCGGGTTCCGCCGACCGTGTATGCCGCGTATGCCGCGCACCCGTACCGGGCAGCGGCGGCTGGTGCAGGCGGGGATGGCGGTGTGCGTCCTGGCGCTGCTCCCGGCGACCTGGATGCACACGGCCGCGGACGGCCGGCTGCGCACCACCGCCGACGTGCCCCGCACGGACGTCGCCGTGGTCTTCGGTGCGGGCCTGTGGGACGAGGAGCCCTCGCCGTATCTCGCCCGCCGGCTGGACGCGGCGGCCGAGCTGTACCGGACGGGCCGGATCGAGGTGGTCCTGGTCACCGGCGACAACAGCCGTGAGGAGTACGACGAGCCGGACGCGATGCGCGCCTATCTGACCCGGCACGGCGTGCCCGGCACCCGGATCGTCAGCGACTACGCGGGCTTCGACACCTGGGACTCCTGCGTCCGCGCGAAGAAGATCTTCGGCGTGGACCGGGCCGTGCTGATCAGCCAGGGCTTCCACATCCGGCGCGCGGTCACGCTGTGCCGGGCGGCCGGCGTCTCCTCGTACGGCGTCGGCGTCGACGACCGCCACGACCTCACCTGGTACTACGGGGGCGTCCGGGAGATCCTGGCCGCGGGCAAGGCGGCGGCGGACGCGGCGTTCCGCCCGGACCCGCACTTCCTCGGGCCGGAGGAACCCGGGGTGCGGCAGGCCCTGGCGGACGTCCGCGCCCCGGAAACCGCGGACTGACGGTGCGCATATCGCGGTATGCTCACACCATGGCAGACACGACACGGATCACGGTGACGCTCCCGGCCGAGCAGGTCGCCGAACTGAAGAAGCTCACCGACAACGTCTCCGGCTACGTCGCTGAAGCGGTGGCGCGTCAGCTTCGGCACCAGTTGCTCGGCGCTGATCTGCTGCGCCATCAGGAGGAGCACGGGGCCTTCACCGAGGAGGAGCTGGCGGAGGCGCACTCCCGGATCTTCGGCACGACGGGAAGCGCCGGACGTCCGGCGAGTGCCGCGTGAACGGTCACATCGAGACCGTCGTCCTGGACTCCCAGGGTCTCTCCGCCTGGATCGCGGAGGATCGCAAGATCCTCGCGATGCTCCAGGTGCTCCACTCCATGGGTTCCGAGATCGTCGTGGGAGCCAACACCATCGTGGAGGTCAGCCACGCGCGCGTGAACCTGCCCCGGCTGCGGTGGGTGCTGTCCCGCGTCAAGGTGGAGGCGGTGACCGAGGCGGCGGCGAAGAGAGCTGCGGAACTGCTCAAGGCCGCAGGCCTGCACGGTCACAAGTACGCGATCGACGCGACGGTCGCGGAGCTGGCTCTGTGCCAACCGGGGCCAGTGGCCCTCCTGACATCCGACCTCGATGACATGTCTCGTCTGTGCGGCGGCCGTGTCCAGCTCGTCGGTGTCTGAGCGGACGCCTCCGCGCCCCCGGCCTCACCGCGCTCCCCCGGTCCCGGGGAGGTAGCCGTGCCCGGGGTGTAACCGGGGGCGGTGCGGGGTGTAACGCGGGGCGCGCAGGCTGGGCGGTATGGAGAGCTCCGGGACGCCCGCGCACTGCCCGTACTGCGCGCTGCAGTGCGGGATGAATCTGGTGCCCGGTGCGGGCGGGACCGTCGAGGTGCGGGAGCGGGCGGACTTTCCGGTGAACCGGGGGGCGCTGTGCGGGAAGGGGCGTACGGCGCCGGCCGTGCTGTCGTCGGACGTGCGGCTGACCTCGCCGTCGGTGCGGTCCGCGGAGGGTGTGCTGGTGCCGGCCTCCTGGGAGGAGGCGCTGGAGCGGGTCGCCGAGGGGCTGGGGCGGACGCGTGCGCAGTACGGGGCGGACGCGGTCGCGGTGTTCGGCGGGGGCGGGCTGACCAACGAGAAGGCGTACGCGCTCGGCAAGTTCGCGCGGGTGGTGCTGGGGACCTCCCAGATCGACTACAACGGGCGGTTCTGCATGTCGTCGGCGGCAGCGGCGGGGGTCAGGGCGTTCGGGCTGGACCGTGGGCTGCCGTTTCCGCTGGAGGACGTTCCGAAGACCGGCTGCGTGATCCTGGTCGGGGCGAACCCGGCGGAGACCATGCCGCCGTCCCTGCGGTACCTCACCGAGCTGAAGGAGAACGGCGGCACGCTGATCGTCGTCGACCCGCGCCGTACGAGGACGGCCGAGCAGGCCGATCTGCATCTGGCGCCCCGCCCCGGTACCGATCTCGCGCTGGCACTGGGCCTGCTGCATCTGGTGGTCGCCGAGGGGCGCACCGACGAGGCGTACGTCCGGGAGCGCACCACCGGCTGGGAGGAGACCCGGGCGGCGGCGATGGCGCACTGGCCGGAGTACGTGGAGCGGATCACGGGCGTGTCCGTGCCCGAACTGCGGGAGGCGGTACGGCTGTTCTGCGATCCGGAGGCGGCGATGGTGCTGACCGCGCGCGGGCCCGAGCAGCAGTCCAAGGGCACCGACACCGTGGGCGCCTGGATCAACCTGTGCCTGGCGACCGGCCGGGCGGGCCGCCCGCTGTCCGGGTACGGGTGCCTGACCGGGCAGGGCAACGGGCAGGGCGGGCGCGAACACGGCCAGAAGGCGGACCAGTTGCCCGGTTATCGCAAGCTGACCGATCCGGCGGCGCGGGCGCATGTGGCCGGGGTGTGGGGCGTGGACCCGGATTCCCTCCCCGGGCCGGGGCGCAGCGCGTACGAACTCCTCGACGCGCTGGGTACGGGCATCCGCTCGCTGCTGCTGATGGGCTCCAACCCGGTGGTGTCGGCGCCGCACGCCGCGCACGTCGAGGAGCGGATCCGCTCGCTGGACTTCCTGGCGGTGTGCGACGTCGTGCTGTCGGAGACGGCGGCGCTCGCCGATGTCGTGCTGCCGGTGACGCAGTGGGCGGAGGAGACGGGGACGACGACGAACCTCGAGGGCCGGGTGCTGCTGCGCCGCCGGGCCCTCGCCCCGCCGGAGGGTGTCCGCAGCGACCTGGAGGTGCTGCACGGGCTGGCCGCCCGGCTCGGTGGCGGACGGGGTGGCCCGGAGAAGGGGTTTCCGACCGAGCCCGAGGAGGTCTTCGAGGAGCTGCGCCGGGCGAGCGCGGGCGGGCCGGCGGACTACTCCGGGATCAGTTACCGGCGGCTGGCGGAGGAGAACGGCGTGTTCTGGCCGTGCCCGGCACCGGCGGGGACCGGGGGCGCCGGGCACCCCGGCACGCCCCGGCTCTTCCTCGACCGGTTCGCCACCGGGGACGGGCGGGCCCGGTTCACGCCCGTCGCGCACCGTGCGAGCGCCGAGGAGCCCGACGACGAGTACCCCGTGCTGCTGACCACCGGCCGGGTCGTGGCGCAGTACCAGTCCGGCGCGCAGACCCGGCGCGTCGAGGAGCTGAACGCCGCCGCGCCCGGCCCGTTCGTGGAACTGCACCCCCGCCTCGCGGAGCGGCTCGGCGTAGCCGAGGGCGATCCGCTGGCCGTGGTGTCCCGGCGGGGCCGGGCGGTGGCACCGGCGCGGATCACCGCCGCGATCCGCCCCGACACCGTGTTCATGCCGTTCCACTGGGCCGGCGAGGGCCGCGCCAACACCCTCACCCACCCCGCCCTGGACCCGATCTCGCGGATGCCGGAGTTCAAGGTCTGCGCGGTACGGGTGGAGGCGGTGACGCCGTGAGCGGGTCACCCGTTCACCGGCGCGCGGGGCGTCCTTCGGCTTCTTGCCCTCGACGGGGCCGCCGTACGTCGCTGACCTGCCGGAACAGCGGGCGGACAGGCTCCGGCCGGGCGGGCCCGACACCCGTTCACCTCATTTCTGACTTTCCTTCAGGAAGCGCGCCGCGCCCGGTGGTACTTACCTCGGACAGGCAGGGACGCGACTGACGGCGGCACATGGGGGTGCCGCGGGCGTGGCCCCTGCGTGAGCTCGAGGGAGCGTCGATGCGAGGTATCGCCCGGTTGCCGGCCTGTCTGCCCGGTGTGGCCGGCCTGCCCGGTGCGGCCGCTCTGGCCGTCCCCGTGCTCGCCCTGGTCGCCGTGGGGCTGCTCGCCGCCCCCGCCGGGTACGCCGGGGAGGCGGACGCCACCCCGGCGGGGCACTCCCGCGGCACGGCGTCCGGGAGCCTGGAGGTGTACCCGTCCTCGGTCGTGGCCGGCGCGCAGGTGACGGTGAACACCGCGGCGTGCGGGGACCACGACACGGTCGCGGGGGACGCCACCACCGTGGGCGCCGGCCGTTTCACCCTGATGCCGAGCGCGCACGAGCGGGACTCGATCGGCCAGTTCCGGGTGCCGCCGGACGCGCGGCCGGGGACGTACGAGATCGTCGCGAAATGCTCCGCCGGCGGGCAGCGGTTGACCGGCGACCTGGTGGTCCGGCTGACGTCCGCGGCCCGGCAGGTTCATCCGCACGGAAGTGTGAAGACGGGGGTCGGCAGTGCCCTGGGCCCCGACCCCGTACAGACCGCGGCCGGCGTGGCGGCACTCGCCGTCGCCGCCGCGGGCGGTACCTGGCTCCTGCATCGCCGGGCGAGAGGCGACGGGATCTGACGGGCACCCTCCGCCGCCCGTCCACCGGTACCGCATGTCCCCTCCCCCTCCGGGTCCGACGCCCCTCGCGGCCCGGAGGGGGGCACGGGGCCGACTCCGAAGAGGTCAGTCCACGATGCGCAGCAGGTTCGGCCGGGCCGGCGGCCCGAGCAGCACGGCCATAGCCTCCGTGAGCGTGCTCGCCCTGTGCTGCGGGCTGTGGCTGCTGCGCGACGCGGCCGAGACGCCCGCCCCGCCCCAGCCCTCCGCCGCCCAGGCCCACTCCGGGCGCGCCGGTCTCGTCCCCGGCCGCCCCGCCGCGCTGCCGTTCTCCCCGCCGGAGAGGATCCGCATCCCCGCGATCGACGTGGACGCGCCGCTGACGGGCCTCTCCCTGACCGGCACCGGCAGCCTCGACGCGCCGCCGCCCGAGCGGAAGAACCTGGCCGGCTGGTACGAGGCCGGCACCGCACCCGGCGAGCGGGGCACCGCGATCGTCGCGGGCCACGTCGACAACGCCGACGGCCCCGCCGTCTTCTACTCCCTGGGCGCCCTGCGCAAGGGCAGCACCGTCGAGGTGGACCGGCTGGACGGCCGCACCGCCGTGTTCACGGTGCACGCCGTGGAGGCGTACGACGCGAGGGACTTCCCCGACGAGCGGGTCTACGGCGCGGCGAAGCGGCCCGAACTGCGGATCATCACCTGCGGCGGCGGCTGGTCACGCACCACCGGCTACCGGGGCAACGTCGTCGTCTACGCCCATCTGACGGGCGGCCGCGGCCGCTGACGCCCACCGGGACGCGACGCGCGTGGCCCCCCGTTGAAGTTCCGCGGCCCGCGCCCCGCCGACCCGCCGCCCCGCGGCCTCAGGCCAGCCACTGCTCGTACGCCATGTTCGCCACCAGGGCGAAGACCACCGTCAGCAGGACGACGCGGACGAAGCCGCTGCCCTTCTTCAGGGCCGTGTGGGCGCCGAGCATGCCGCCCGCGAGGTTGAACACGGCCATCAGGGCCGCCAGCTGCCACAGCACCGCGCCCTGCCAGGCGAACATCGCCAGCGCGCCGGCGTTGGTGCAGCAGTTGACGATCTTCGCGGTGGCGGAGGCGGTGACCAGGTCGAGGTGGAGCAGCGCGGTGAGCGCCAGGACGAGGAACGTACCGGTGCCGGGGCCGATGAGACCGTCGTAGAAGCCGATGCCCAGGCCGCCGAGGCCGATCGCGGCGAGGACGCGGCGGCGCGTGACCGGGCCGGGTGCGGGCGCGGTGCCGAAGGAGGGACGGAGGATGACGAAGGCGGCCACGGCGAGCAGCACCACCATGATCACCGGTTTGAGGACCTCGGTGCTCATCCCGGCGGCGAGGAAGGCGCCGCCCGACGACCCGGCGAGGGCGGCGAGACCGATGCGTACGGCGGTACGGACGTCCACCGGGGCCTTGCGGGCGTAGGTGATCGCCGCGCCCGTGGTGCCGACGATGGCGACCGCCTTGTTGGTGCCCAGCGCGTGCGCGGCCGGGGTGCCGGCGGGCAGGCCCAGCAGCAGGGCCGGCAGGAGCAGCAGTCCGCCGCCACCGACCACGGCGTCGATCCAGCCGGCGGCGAGCGCCGCGAGGCAGAGGAGGACGACGGTGGTCAGCGAGATGTCGGGCATGGCCGTGACCCTATGGACCGGGTAGTTGTGCCGTCCATCGAGATGAGCTTTTCCTGAGGTTGAGCCTCCTCACAGCAGCCCCCCGCCCCTGCTGAGGGCAGCGTTCCGTGCGGGAAACAGCGGTGATGCCACCGGGTAACACCCGCACCGCAGACTCGGGGGCATGACCTCGAACGAGCGTGTGGTGGTGATCGGCACCGGCCTCGCGGGCGTACGTCTCGCCCGGCGGCTCGGCGAGCTCGGCACGCCGGTGACGCTGATCGGCGAGGAGGAGCACCGCCCCTACAACAGGGTGCTGCTCGCCGAGGTGCTGGCCGGACGCTACGGCCCCGAGGTGATCGCCCTGCCGGCACCCGGGGAGCCGGTCCGGGCCCGGGTCACCCGCATCGACCGCGCGGCGCGCACCGTCACCTGCGCGGACGGCTCGGTGATCGGATACGGCCGGCTGGCCCTGGCCACCGGCTCCCAGCCGGTGCTGCCGCCGCTGCGCGGCCTGTTCACCGCGGGCCCCCCTGAGACCGCTGAGACCCCTGAGACCGCTGAGACCGCTGACAGCGCGAACACCGCAGACACCGCAGACACCGCGGCCCGCGAGCTGCCCGAGGGGGTGCACGCCTTCCGCACCATGGACGACTGCCTGGGCCTGGACAAGGCGCTGCGGCCGGGGGTGCGGGCGGTGGTGATCGGCGGCGGGCTGCTCGGGGTCTCCGCGGCCCGCGCCCTCGCCGTGCGCGGCGCGCGGGTCGTCCTCGCCCAGCAGTCCGAGCGGCTCATGGAACACCGGCTCGACCCGGCCGCGTCCGAGCTGGTCGAGCGGCATCTGACCGGCCTCGGCGTCGAGGTGCGCACCGAGTGCCGGGTGCGGGACGTACGCCGCGCCGACGGTGCGGTCCGCTCGGTGCGGTTGGCCGACGGGTACGCCCTCGACGCCGAGGCCGTGGTGCTGGCCTGCGGGGCGCGCCCGCGCACCGGGCTCGCCCGGTCCGCGGGGCTGGAGGTCCGCGAGGGCGTCGTCGTCGACGACGAGCTGCGCACCTCCGACCCGTCCGTCCACGCCGTCGGCGACTGCGTCCAGCACGCCGGCACGGTGTACGGGCTCGCCGCCCCGGCCCTGGAACAGGCCGACGCGCTCGCCGCGCTGCTCGCCGGGGACACCGGCGCCCGCTACACCGGCACCCGCTCCCTGACCCGGCTCACCCTCACCGGCCGCCTCGGGCCCTTCGACCCGGCCGCGTTCGACCTGGCCGCGTTCGGCGAGGCCGAGGCGCTGCCGGGCGACGACGTCGTCCAGCTCACCGACGCCACCCGGGGCACCCACCGCAAGGTCGTCGTCCGCGAGGGCCGCCTGGTCGGCGGGGTCCTGGTCAACGAACTCGGCACCGTCGGCGCCCTCGCCCGCGCCTGGGAGGGAACAGAGCCGCTCCCGTCCGCCGACGGCCCCCTGCTCCACCTGCTCACCCACGACGGAGGCTCCTGTTGACCGCCACCCCGGGAACACCCCCCACCCTCGTGCTCGTCGGCCACGGCATGGTCGGCCAGCGTTTCCTCGAGGCGCTCGCCGAGCGCGGTCTGACCGCCACGCACCGCGTGGTCGTGCTGTGCGAGGAGCCGCGTCCGGCGTACGACCGGGTCCGGCTCACCTCGTACTTCTCGGGGTGCACACCCGAGGAACTGTCCGTGACGGAACCGGAGTTCATCGCGGCCCACGGCATCGAGCTGCATGTCGGCGACCCGGCGGAGACGATCGACCGCGAGGCCCGCGAGGTGACCGCCCGTTCGGGGCTGGTCGTCGGCTACGACGTCCTGGTGCTGGCCACCGGCTCCCACCCGTTCGTGCCGCCGGTGCCGAACAAGGACGCCGAGGGCTGCTTCGTCTACCGCACGATCGAGGACCTGCTCGCGATCGAGGAGTACGCGAGGAGGTCGACGACCGGCGTGGTGGTCGGCGGCGGTCTGCTCGGTCTGGAGGCGGCGGGCGCCCTCAAGGGTCTCGGACTCACCACGCACATCGTGGAGTTCGCCCCGCGCCTGATGCCGGTGCAGGTCGACGAGGGCGGTGGCGCGGCGCTGCTGCGCACCGTCGAGGGCATGGGCCTGGCCGTCCGCACCGGCACCGGTACCCAGGAGATCGTGGCCGGCCCGGACGGCGCGGTCACCGGCATGAAACTGTCCGACGGCTCCGAACTCGCCACCGACCTGGTGGTGTTCTCCGCGGGTGTCCGCCCCCGTGACCAGCTGGCCCGGGACTGCGGCCTCACCGTCGGCGAGCGCGGCGGCGTCGCGGTCGACGAGCAGTGCCGCTCGGTCACCGACCCCCGTGTCTTCGCGATCGGCGAGTGCGCGCTGGCCGCCGACGGCCGGGTGTACGGGCTGGTCGCGCCGGGTTACGAGCAGGCGGAGACGGCGGCGGCGACCCTCGCCGAGGACGAGTCCGCCTTCACCGGCGCCGACCTGTCCACCAAGCTGAAGCTGCTCGGCGTGGACGTGGCGTCCTTCGGCGACGCGCACGGCACCACCGCCGACTGCCTGGACGTCGTCTACTCCGACTCCCGCTCCGGCCTCTACAGGAAACTGGTCGTCGGCCGCGACGGCACTTTGCTCGGCGGCATCCTGGTCGGCGACGCGGACGCGTACGGCACGCTGAGGGCCTTCACCGGCTCGGTGCCGCCGGTCTCACCGGAGTCCCTGGTGCTGCCGGCCGGCGCCGGGAGGCCCGTCGGGCTCGGCCCGTCCGCGCTGCCGGACGAGGCGATCATCTGCTCCTGCAACAACGTCCGCAAGGGCACCGTCCGCGAGGCCGTCACCGAGCACCGGTGCACCACCGTGCCCGAGGTGAAGAGGTGCACCAAGGCCGGTACGACGTGCGGCAGTTGCGTGAAGGTGATCGGCCGACTGGTCGACGCCGAACTGGCGGCGAACGGCGTCGAGGTGGACCAGGGCCTGTGCGGCTGCTTCGCGCAGACCCGCGAGGAGCTGTACGAGATCGTCCGCGCCCTGCGCGTCGCCTCCCACCGGGACCTGCTGGACCGGCACGGCCGTGCGGGCGCCCGCGGCGGCGACGGCTGCGAGGTCTGCAAGCCGGCGGTCGGTTCGATCATCGCCTCCCTCGCCCCGGTGATCGGCGCGAGCACCTACGTCCTGGACGGCGAACAGGCCGCCCTCCAGGACACCAACGACCACTTCCTCGCCAACCTGCAGAAGAACGGATCGTATTCGGTCGTGCCCCGCATCCCCGGCGGTGAGATCGCCCCGGAGAAGCTGATCGTGATCGGCGAGATCGCCCGCGACTTCGGCCTCTACACGAAGATCACCGGAGGTCAGCGCATCGACATGTTCGGCGCGAGGGTCGAGCAGCTTCCGGTGATCTGGGCCCGGTTGGTGAACGCCGGCTTCGAGTCCGGCCACGCCTACGGCAAGTCGCTGCGCACGGTGAAGTCCTGTGTCGGGCAGACCTGGTGCCGCTACGGCGTCCAGGACTCCGTCCGTATGGCGATCGACCTGGAGCTGCGCTACCGGGGCCTGCGCTCCCCGCACAAGCTCAAGTCGGCGGTCTCCGGCTGTCAGCGCGAGTGCGCCGAGGCCCGGTCGAAGGACTTCGGCGTCATCGCCACCGCCCACGGCTGGAACCTGTACGTCGGCGGCAACGGCGGCGCCACCCCACGCCACGCCGACCTGCTCGCGCAGGACCTCTCCGACGCCGGACTGGTCCGCCTGATCGACCGGTTCCTGATGTTCTACATCCGCACCGCCGACCGCCTGGAACGCACCAGCGTCTGGCTGGACCGGATCCCCGGAGGCCTGGACCACGTCCGGGACGTCGTCGTCCACGACTCGCTCGGCATCTGCGACGAACTGGAGGCCCTGATGACCGCCCATGTCGCCCACTACCGCGACGAGTGGGCCGAGACCGTCGACGACCCCGAGAAGCTGGCCCGGTTCGTGTCCTTCGTGAACGCGCCCGGCACCCCCGACCCGGTGGTCGCCTTCGTCTCCGAGCGCGACCAGATGAAGCCCGACCTGCCGCTGCTGACCATCGGCCTGCGACCCGCCGACGACCCCCTGGAAGGAACCGCCGCGCGATGACCCTGACACCGGAGACCACCGGTCTGAAGGTTCGACTCCGCCTGACGGACGACTGGTTCACGGTCTGCGACCTGAGCACGCTGCTCCCCGGCCGCGGCGTGGCGGCCCTGCTGCCCGACGGCCGCCAGGCCGCCGTCTTCACCGACCGCACCGGCGCCCTGTACGCCGTCGACAACCGTGACCCCTTCACCGGCGCGGCGGTCCTCTCCCGCGGCCTGACCGGCACCCACCACGGCCGCCCCTTCGTCGCCTCCCCCCTCCTGAAGCAGCGCTTCGACCTGGAGACGGGCCGGTGCCTGGACGACGACACGGTCCGGCTGACGACGTACGAGACCAAGGCGGCGTGAGCCCGCGGAAAGCCGGGCGCGCGGGTCGGGGCGGCGCCCGGAACGGTCACCCGCCGGTACGCCTTCAGTCATGAGGTGTCCATGCCGACCCCGTAGGTTCCGTGACCGCACGACCCCGTCACCGACCGGTGGCGGGACGGTTCCCGGCACCTCAGGAGCGGCAGTGGAACGTCGTACCTTCCTTCGTGCGAGCGCCATGGGCGGCACCGGCGCGGTCCTCGGCGGCGCACTCTGGCACAGCGCCGCGTACGCGGCGCCCGCCCAGCCCGGCACGGGCCCCTACGGTGCGCTCGACGCGGCGGACGCCAACGGGATCCGGCTGCCGGCCGGGTTCACCAGCAGGGTGATCGCCCGTTCCGGCCAGCAGGTCCCGGGCACCTCGTACACCTGGCACAACGCCCCCGACGGCGGCGCCTGTTACGCGGACGGCAGTGGCTGGATCTACGTCTCCAACTCGGAGATCAACCCGTCCGGCGGCGCGGGCGCGGTGCGCTTCTCGGCCACCGGCGCCGTCACGGGCGCCTACCGCATCCTGTCCGGCACCCGGCAGAACTGCGCGGGCGGCAGCACCCCGTGGAACACCTGGCTGTCCTGCGAGGAGGTGGACCGCGGCTACGTCTACGAGACCGACCCGTGGGGAACGAAGGCGGCGGTCCGCCGGGACGCGATGGGCCGCTTCAAGCACGAGGCGGCGGCCGTCGACCCGGTCCGCAGGGCCGTCTACCTGACCGAGGACGTCTCGGACAGCTGCTTCTACCGCTTCCGGCCGACGACGTGGGGCGATTTGTCCTCCGGCACGCTGGAGGTACTGGTGGGGGGCAGCGGCACCAGCGGTCCGGTGAGCTGGGCGCGGGTCCCCGACCCGTCCGGCGCCACCGCCACCCGCAACCAGGTCTCCGGCGCCAAGCGCTTCAACGGCGGCGAGGGCTGCCACTACGCGAACGACACCTGCTGGTTCACCACCAAGGGCGACAACCGCGTCTGGCAGTACAACGCCTCCGCCCAGACCATCGAACTCGCCTACGACGACTCCCTGGTCCCGGGCGGTGCCGCCCCCCTGACCGGCGTCGACAACGTCACCGGCTCCTCCTCGGGCGACCTGTTCGTGGCCGAGGACGGCGGCAACATGGAGATCTGCGTCATCACCCCCGACGACGTCGTGGCCCCCTTCCTCCGGGTGAACGGCCAGTCCGGCTCCGAGATCACCGGCCCGGCCTTCTCCCCGGACGGCACCCGCCTGTACTTCTCCAGCCAGCGCGGCACCAGCGGCAGTTCGTCCGGCGGCATCACCTACGAGGTGAAGGGCCCGTTCCGCATCTGACCGCTCCCCCGCTCGTGCGGGCGCGGTGCACGGACCGCGCCCGCATGAGCGGAGAGCTACCGTCCGGTCACGTCACGTTCGCATCACGGGTCCACCGAACCTCCACACCTCCCCCCGGTCACTCCCCTACCGTCGGCAGCTCACACCCGGCAGACCGCCCCGGACGGGGGCATGCCGCCGGATATCCGCACATGGCTGGGAGTCTCCCCGTGAACCTGTCCTGCAAGTCCGCCGCCGTGACCGTCGCCGCGCTCGCACTGGCCGCACTGCCCCTCACCACCGCCACGGCCCACGAGGGCAGCCACCCGTTCAAGAACTGCACCGAGGCGTACGACGCCGGGTACAAGAACATCGAGGTGGGCGACGAGCACTACGGCAAGCACCTGGACCGCGACGGCGACGGCGTCGGCTGCGACCAGGCACCGGCGGGCTTCGTCCCCGTCGGCGACAAGGACACCGCCACGGACAGCGGCTCGGACGCCGGAGCCGGCGGCTCCGGCTCCGGCTCCGACGACAAGGGCAGCACCGAAAAGGGCGGCGGCACCGACCTCGCCGAGACCGGCGGCAACAGCGCCACCCCGTACCTCGCGGCCGGCGGCGCGGCCGTCGTCCTGGCGGGCGGCGGGGTGCTGTTCGCGGCGCGCCGGCGCCGCGGCACGAACTGACCCGCGCCGGACCGAGGGCACGGGAAACGGCGGCACCCCCGCACGGGTGCCGCCGTTTCCTTTCGTGATCCGGAGCCGTTGCCGATCGGTGAGGGTGGTCGGGTGACAGGCAACGGCTCCGGGGCTGGCTCACCCCGGAGGGGTCAGCGGTGGTCGCTGCCGTTCGAGGTGACCGCGGCGCGGCCGGCCTCCAGGCGGGCGACGGGGATGCGGAACGGGGAGCAGGAGACGTAGTCCAGGCCGACCTGGTGGAAGAAGTGGACCGACTCCGGGTCGCCGCCGTGCTCGCCGCAGACGCCGAGCTTGAGGCCGGGGCGGGTGGCGCGGCCGGCCTCGGCGGCCAGCTTCACCAGGGAGCCGACGCCGTCCTTGTCGATCGTCTCGAACGGAGAGACCCCGAAGATGCCCTTCTCCAGGTAGGCCGTGAAGAAGCTGGCCTCCACGTCGTCCCGGCTGAAGCCCCACACCGTCTGGGTGAGGTCGTTGGTGCCGAAGGAGAAGAACTCGGCGGCCTCGGCGATCTGGCCGGCGGTCAGGGCGGCGCGCGGCAGCTCGATCATCGTGCCGATGGCGAGCTTCAGCTGCGTGCCGGTGGTCTGCTCGACCTCCGCGATGACCTGGTCGGCCTCCTCGCGGACGATCTCCAGCTCCTGGACCGTGCCGACCAGCGGGATCATGATCTCGGCACGCGGGTCGCCCTTGGCCGCCCGGCGCTCGGCCGCCGCTTCGGCGATGGCCCGCACCTGCATGGTGAACAGGCCGGGGATGACCAGGCCGAGGCGGACTCCGCGCAGGCCCAGCATCGGGTTCTGCTCGTGCAGCCGGTGCACGGCCTGGAGCAGGCGCAGTTCGTTCTCGTGCGGCTCCTGCCGGGACTCGGCGAGCGCCACCCGGACCGACAGCTCGGTGATGTCGGGCAGGAACTCGTGCAGCGGCGGGTCGAGGAGCCGGATGGTGACCGGGAGGCCGTCCATCGCCTCGAACAGCTCGACGAAGTCCTGCTTCTGGTGCGGCAGCAGCGCCTTGAGGCACTCCTCGCGCTCGTCCTGGGTGTCGGCCAGGATCAGCCGCTCCACCAGCTCGCGCCGGTCGCCGAGGAACATGTGCTCGGTGCGGCACAGGCCGATGCCCTGGGCGCCGAAGCGGCGGGCGCGCAGCGCGTCCTCGGCGTTGTCGGCGTTGGCGCGCACCCGCAGCCGGCGCTTGCGGTCGGCGAAGGCCATCATCCGGTGGACCGCCTCGACCAGTTCGTCGGCGTCGTCGGCGCCCGGGTGCATCCGGCCCTCGAAGTACTCCACGACCGGTGACGGTACAACGGGTACCTCACCGAGGTAGACCTTGCCGGTGGAGCCGTCGATGGAGATCAGGTCGCCTTCCTCGACGACGTGCCCGCCGGGGACGGTCATCCGGCGGCGCTTGGTGTCGACCTCCAGCTCCTCCGCGCCGCACACACAGGTCTTGCCCATGCCGCGGGCGACGACGGCGGCGTGCGAGGTCTTGCCGCCGCGGGAGGTGAGGATGCCCTCGGCGGCGATCATGCCGTCCAGGTCGTCGGGGTTGGTCTCCCGGCGGACCAGGATGACCTTCTCGCCGGAGCGGGACCACTTGACGGCCGTGTACGAGTCGAAGACCGCCTTGCCGACCGCCGCGCCCGGCGAGGCCGCGATGCCGCGCCCGACCTTCTCGACCTTCGCCTCCTCGTCGAAGCGCGGGAACATCAGCTGGGCGAGCTGGGCGCCGGTGACGCGGGTGAGCGCCTCGGCCTCGTCGATCAGGCCCTGGTCCACCAGCTGGGTGGCGATGCGGAAGGCCGCGCCCGCGGTGCGCTTGCCGACGCGGGTCTGGAGCATCCACAGCTGGCCGCGCTCGATGGTGAACTCGATGTCGCAGAGGTCCTTGTAGTGGTTCTCCAGCGTCTCCATGATCTGCATCAGCTGGTCGTACGACTTCTTGTCGATCTGCTCCAGATCGGCGAGCGGCACGGTGTTGCGGATGCCCGCGACCACGTCCTCGCCCTGCGCGTTCTGCAGGTAGTCGCCGTAGACGCCCTGGTGGCCGGAGGCGGGGTCGCGGGTGAAGGCGACGCCGGTGCCGGAGTCCGGGCCGAGGTTGCCGAAGACCATGGAGCAGACGTTGACGGCCGTGCCCAGGTCGTGCGGGATGCGCTCCTGACGGCGGTAGAGCTTGGCCCGGTCGGTGTTCCAGGAGTCGAAGACCGCGTGGATGGCGAGGTCCATCTGCTCACGCGGATCCTGCGGGAAGTCCCGGCCGGCCTCGGTCTTGACGATCTTCTTGAACCTGGTGACCAGCTTCTTGAGGTCGGCGGCCTCCAGCTCGGTGTCGACCGTGACCTTCTTGGCCGTCTTCGCCGCCTCCAGCGCGTCCTCGAAGAGGTCGCCGTCGACGCCGAGGACGGTCTTGCCGAACATCTGGATGAGACGCCGGTAGGAGTCCCAGGCGAAACGGTCGTCGCCGGCCTGCTTGGCCAGGCCCTGGACGGACTTGTCGGAGAGGCCGATGTTCAGGACGGTGTCCATCATGCCGGGCATGGAGAACTTCGCCCCGGAGCGGACCGACACCAGGAGGGGGTCCTCGGCCTGGCCGAGCTTCTTGCCCATCGCCGCTTCGAGTGCGTCGAGGTGCGCACTCACCTCGTCACGCAGTGCCGCCGGTTCCTCACCGCTGTCCAGGTAGACCTTGCAGGCTTCCGTGGTGATGGTGAAGCCGGGAGGGACGGGGAGGCCCAGATTGGTCATCTCGGCGAGGTTCGCGCCTTTCCCGCCGAGAAGGTCCTTGAGGTCCTTGTTGCCCTCGGTGAAGTCGTAGACGAACTTCACGCCCTCAACACTCCCGCCCTGCTGGGTTCCATGGAGATCTTTGTTTTCCGACACGGGTCTCGACTCCTCGAGGACGCGGTGGCTGCCCTGACGAGCAGGAACATACCCAGATCAAAGGCGTATGGGTACGTCCACACGTCCACCATGCGGCTGGGACCCCTCTGCCGCCACTGGATCAAAAGTCAAAGGCAAGTCAAGGTTCGGCAAGAAATCGCCGCTCCATGTGTTCACTTCTTGAACGCAAGGATTCCGGATTGCACGCTCTACGCGCTCATCTGAGCGATGTTCGGCACGTTTGTTTTCGCTCGATGAACGATCAGGAGATGGCACTGGGTGCCATCCTTTGAGAAATGCAGCCGCCCATGATCCGCTCATCTGAGCGCCCCCCTGATCAAGGGTGGCGAGAATCACGCCGTCACGGTCGCCGGAATTTCACCATGCGGACGCCTCTCGTACCCCCGGTCCGCACGGCGGGACGGACCGTTGAACGAACCGGCCCGCACACCCGTACGGAACTGTGGCGGATCCGGACCCCCACGCCGGGTCCGCCTCCTCACCGGGTTTTGCACGGAAGGACCTCCGGGTGCCTGTCTTCACACGCCTGCACCGGCCGACACGGACCACCGAAGAGAAACGAGGGGACCGCAAGCGGGGCGAGAAGCAGGGGGAGGAGACCCGCCCCACCTCTCCGGTCATCCGCGCCTTCCGCCCGCTCGGCGCCTTCCCTCCGCTCAGCGCCTTCCGCACCCGCTGCGCCGCGCTGCGCGACCGGCACCCCCGCGCCGTACGCGCCGCCCGCCTGACCCTGCACCTCCTCGCCGCCGCGCTGGTGCTCGGCGCCCTTCTGCTGCCCAACACCGCCGGCGCCCTGCGCCCCGACCGGTTCACCCGGATACCGGCCGAGGCGATCATCGGGGCCGCGCTGCTCCCCGCCCTGCCGCGCCGGCCCCGGATCGTCGCGGCCGCGCTGTACGGGGTCGGCCTCGCCGTGCTGACCGTGCTGAACCTGCTGGACATCGGGTTCAAGGAGTACCTGGGCCGGGGCTTCAACCTGGTCCTCGACTGGGGGCTGCTCGACGACGCCCTGGCCTATGTCGAGGACTCGATGGGCCCCGCGACCGCCACGGCCGCCACCCTCGGCGCGATCACCCTCACCCTGCTCCTGGTGGTCGTGATGGCGCTGGCCGCCGTCCGGCTGAGCGAGCTGCTGGCCCGGCACCGCGCGCGGGCCACCCGGGGCACCCTCGTCGCGGGCACCGTGTGGATCACCTGCACCGCCCTGGGTGTGCAGGTCCTCGGTACGCCGGTCGCCTCCGACCGGGCCTCGACGGCGGTGAAGGTGCAGGCCCGGCGCGTGGTGAACACACTGCACGACGAGGCGCAGTTCGAGAAGGTGGCGCGGTCCGACACCTTCGCGGCCACACCCCCCGACCGGCTCCTGCCCGACCTGCGCGGCAAGGACGTGCTCATCACGTTCATCGAGAGCTACGGCCGCACCGCCCTGGAGGACCCGGTGATCGCCCCCGGCGTCACCCGCACCCTCGACACCGGCACCGAGACCCTCGCGGAGGCGGGGTACCGGGCCCGGAGCGGCTGGCTGACCTCGGCGACGTTCGGCGGCAGCAGCTGGCTCGGCCACTCGACGGCACTGTCCGGCCTGTGGATCGACAACCAGCAGCGCTACCGCACCGCCACCTCGAACGACCGCCTCACCCTCACCAAGGCGTTCCAGAAGTCCGGGGCGTGGGACACCGTCGGCGTCATGCCGGGCGTCCAGAAGGGCTGGCCCGAGGCGCAGTGGTTCGGCCTCGACAAGGTCTACAACGCCTTCCAACTGGGTTACCAGGGACCGAAGTTCAGCTGGTCGACGATGCCGGACCAGTACACCCTCGAAGCCTTCCAGCACCTGGAGCACGGCAAGGAGCGCGACCGGGGCAGGAACCTGATGGCGGAGATCATCCTGACCTCCAGTCACCAGCCCTGGGCGCCCCTGCCCGAGATGGTCGGCTGGGACGAACTCGGCGACGGCTCCGTCTTCGAGGCCATCCAGCAGGCGGGGAAGGACCCCGGCAGTCTGATGACGGACACCACCAAGTCCCGTCAGGAGTACGGCAGGTCGGTCACGTACTCGGTGACCGCCCTCACCCAGTGGCTGGAGCGCTACGGCACCGACGACACCGTCCTCGTCTTCCTCGGCGACCACCAGCCCGTCGCCCGGGTCAGCGGCCTGCGGGCGAGCCGGGACGTGCCGGTGACGATCGTCGCCAAGGACCCGAAGGTGCTGGAGAGGATCGCCGACTGGAACTGGACGGAGGGCCTCAGGCCGGCCGAGGACGCGCCCGTGTGGAAGATGGACGCGTTCCGTGACCGTTTCCTGAAGGCCTACGGTTCCGTCCCGCACCCGACCGGACGCTGAATCGTGATCGGCCGCGCAACCCCCGCGTGACCTCGGACGATACCCCGTACCGGGCCCGGCGGCGGCGCACGTGACCGTTATCCGGATACCTCTGTTCACCAGGCGTTCCTGTTGCTAGCGTGCCGCGCTACGCAAAAAAATGACCAAGGAACCGTGATCATGTCCAGTCCTTCCCGTGAGCAGTGGGGAAGTCGCACAGGCTTCCTGTTCGCCGCGATCGGATCGGCGATCGGCCTCGGCAACATCTGGCGCTTCCCCGCCGTTGCCTACGAGAACGGCGGCGGGGCCTTCCTCCTGCCGTATCTCGTCGCGCTGCTGACCGCCGGTATCCCGTTGCTCATCCTCGAGTACTCGATCGGCCACAGATACCGGAAGTCGCCCCCGGCGGCCTTCCGCAAGCTGTCCAGGCCCGCGGAGGTGATCGGCTGGTGGCAGGTCGCGATCTGTTTCGTGGTCGCCGCCTACTACGCCGTGATCCTCGCCTGGGCGGTGCGCTACATCGGCTACTCCTTCGGCGAGCAGTGGGGCAGCGACGCCAACGCCTTCTTCTTCGGCGAGTTCCTCCAGGCCGCCGAGACCCCCGGCCCCGTGTCCTCCTACGTCGACGGTGTCCTCTGGCCGCTCATCGCGGTCTGGGTGGTCGTCCTGGTCATCCTGGCGCTCGGCATCCGCAACGGGATCGAGAAGGCCAACAAGTTCTTCATCCCGCTGCTGGTGCTCTTCTTCGTCGTCCTGGTCGGCCGTGCGCTCACACTCGACGGCGCCGGCAAGGGACTGGACGGGCTGTTCCGGCCGGACTGGTCGGCGCTCGGCGACGGCAGCGTGTGGGTCGCCGCGTACGGACAGATCTTCTTCTCGCTGTCCATCGGCTTCGGCATCATGATCACGTACGCCTCGTACCTGCGGAAGCGCTCGGACATCACCGGCTCCGCGATGGTCGCCGGCTTCGCCAACAGCGCCTTCGAGATCCTCGCGGGCATCGGGGTGTTCGCCACCCTCGGCTTCATGGCCGCGGCCCAGGGCGTCGGGGTCAACGAGGTCGCGAGCTCCGGCATCGGCCTGGCGTTCGTGGCGTTCCCGACGGTCATCTCCCAGATGCCGATGGGCGCACTGTTCGGCGTGCTGTTCTTCGCCTCGCTGGTGCTGGCCGGTCTCACCTCGCTGATCAGCATCGTGCAGGTCGTCATCGCCGCCGTGCAGGACCGCACCGGTATCCGCCGGGTCCCGGCGGTCCTGGGCGTCGGCGGGGCCATCGCCCTGGTGTCGATCCTCGTCTTCCCGACCGACAGCGGCATCTACCTGCTGGACGCGGCGGACCACTTCATCAACCAGTACGGCATCACGCTCGCCGCGCTGGTCGTGCTCGTCGTCGTGGGCTGGCTGCTGCGGCGGCTGCCCGCCCTCCAGAAGCACGCCAACGACATCTCCACGATGCGGGTCGGCCGCTGGTGGCTGATCTGCCTCGGCATCGTCACCCCGCTGGTGCTCGGCTGGATGATGGTCGACAGCCTGCGGGCGGAGTTCGCCGAGAACTACGCGGGCTACCCGACGGAGTTCCTGCTCTGGGCGGGCTGGGGCGTCGCCGCGGCGGCACTGCTCGTCGGCGTGATCCTCAGTCTGGTGCCCTGGCGCTCCGCCGACGCCGAAGTCGACGCCGAAGCCGATGCCGAAGCCGAGGCAGGCCTGGAGGCGGGCTCCGGCTCCGAGGTACTGGAAGGGGGGAAGAACTGATGTCGACGAGTGCGATCATCATGCTGATCGTGGCCATCGTGATCGTCTGGGGCGGTCTGGTGGGCGCCATCATCCACCTGCGCCGCCACCCCGAGCGTCCCGAGGACGACGCGGCCCCGGCGCAGCCGACGGCCTGAGCGGTTCGGACACACCCGTACGGCTCTGTTCCCCCGGGGAGCAGAGCCGTACGGCTTCCGAAGCCGCCCGCGGGCGGCGCCGGTCAGCCGCCGGACGTGTCGAGTTCGGCGTCCGCGCCGAGGTCCGCGCAGTCGTACGGGTCCTTCAGCCAGCCGTCCGGCAGCGCCACCCGGTTGTTGCCGGACGTACGGCCGCGGGGACCGTCCGCGCCGGCCGGCCAGGGCTGGTCCAGGTCCAGCTCGTCCAGCCCGGCCCGCAGCGCCTCGAGGGACGAGGTGATCGCGAGCCGCTTGCGCATCTCCGAGCCGACCGCGAAGCCCTTCAGGTACCAGGCGACGTGCTTGCGGAAGTCGATCACCCCGCGCGACTCGTCCCCGATCCACTCCCCGAGCAGGGTCGCGTGCCGGACCATGACGTCGGCGACCACGCGCAGCGTGGGCCTGCGGAAGTCGTCCCGGCCCTCGAAGGCCGCGACCAGGTCGGCGAAGAGCCACGGCCGGCCCAGGCAGCCGCGCCCCACCACGACCCCGTCGCAGCCCGTCTCGCGCACCATGCGCAGCGCGTCGTCGGCGGACCAGATGTCGCCGTTGCCGAGCACGGGGATCTCCGGCACGTGCTCCTTCAGCCGGGCGATGGCCTCCCAGTCGGCGGTGCCGCCGTAGTGCTGGGCGGCGGTGCGGCCGTGCAGGGCGACGGCGCTCACGCCCTCCTCGACGGCGATGCGGCCGGCGTCCAGATAGGTCAGGTGGTCGTCGTCGATGCCCTTGCGCATCTTCATCGTGACCGGCAGGTCCCCGGCGCCGCTCACCGCCTCCCGCAGGATGGAGCGCAGCAGGTTCCGCTTGTAGGGCAGGGCCGAGCCGCCGCCCTTGCGGGTCACCTTCGGCACCGGGCAGCCGAAGTTGAGGTCGATGTGGTCGGCGAGGTCCTCTTCCGCGATCATGCGGACGGCCTTGCCGACGGTCGCCGGGTCGACGCCGTACAGCTGGATCGAACGCGGCGTCTCGCTCGCGTCGAACCTGATCAGCTGCATGGTCTTCTCGTTGCGTTCGACCAGCGCCCGGGTGGTGATCATCTCGCTGACGAACAGCCCCTTGCCCCCGCTGAACTCCCGGCACAGGGTGCGGAAGGGCGCGTTGGTGATCCCGGCCATGGGAGCCAGCACGACGGGCGGCCGGACCGCGTAGGGGCCGACCGTCAGGTCCGAGTGGTCCGAGTGGTCCGGCCGGTTCGACGGGGACTGAGCCGGGGTGGGCGTGGGCGTGGGCATTCCCCCATTGTCCCGCATCCGGAGAGCCGCCCGGGACGACACATGTGCAGCGACCATTAGTTAACCGCACTATTGAACCGCGCGTACGATGGACCCCATGCCCGAGCTCAGCCCGCGCCGACGCCTCCTCGTGCTCGCGATCTGCTGCATGAGCCTGCTCATCGTGAGCCTGGACAACACGGTGCTGAACGTCGCCCTGCCGTCCCTCCAGCGGGACCTGCACGCGAGCACCGCGGGCCTCCAGTGGACCATCGACGCGTACACCCTCGTGCTCGCCTCGCTGCTGATGCTGGCGGGCTCCACGGCCGACCGGATCGGCCGCAAGCGGGTCTTCATGGCGGGGCTGGTCGTCTTCACCCTCGGCTCGGTACTGTGCTCGCTCGCCCCGAGCCTGGAGGCGCTGGTCGTCTTCCGCATGGTGCAGGCGGTGGGCGGTTCGATGCTCAACCCGGTCGCCATGTCGATCATCACCAACACCTTCACCGACCCCCGTGAACGCGCCCGCGCGATCGGCGCCTGGGGCGCGGTCGTCGGCCTCTCGATGGCGGCGGGCCCCCTGATCGGGGGGCTGCTGGTGGACTCCGTCGGCTGGCGCTCCATCTTCTGGATCAACCTGCCGGTCGGTCTCGCCGCCCTCGTCCTCACCCTGCGCTTCGTCCCGGAGTCCCGCGCCCCCGAGGCCCGCCGCGCCGACCCGGTCGGCCAGCTGCTGGTCATCGTCCTGTTCGGCTCCCTGACGTACGCCATCATCGAGGCACCGCACGTGGCGCTCTCCGCCACCGCCCCCTTCGCCCTCCTCGCGCTGGCGGCCCTGACCGCCCTGCTGATCTACGAGTCCCGCCGCCACGAACCCCTGATCGACCTGCGCTTCTTCCGTTCGGCACCGTTCAGCGGGGCCACCGTGATCGCGGTGAGCGCGTTCGCCGCGCTCGGCGGGTTCCTGTTCCTCTCCACGCTCTACCTGCAGAACGTACGGGGCCTGAGCGCCCTGGACGCCGGTCTGTGGATGCTTCCCATGGCCGTCCCGACCTTCCTGTGCGCCCCGCTCTCCGGCCGTCTGGTCGGCAGCCGGGGCCCCAGGGTGCCGCTGCTGGTCGCGGGCGGCGCGCTGACGGTGAGCGGCCTGCTCTTCGCCCTCTTCGAGGCCGAGACGTCCGACGTCACGCTGTTCACCGGGTACGTCCTGTTCGGCGTCGGCTTCGGCTTCGTCAACGCCCCCATCACCAACACCGCCGTCTCCGGCATGCCCCGCGCCCAGGCCGGGGTGGCCGCGGCGGTGGCCTCCACCAGCCGGCAGCTGGGCCAGGCGCTCGGGGTCGCGGTGGTGGGCGCGGTGCTGGCGGCGGGGGTGGGCTCCTCGTCGTACGCGGAGAGCTTCGTGCCGGCGGCGCGGCCCGGCTGGTGGATCCTCACCGCGTGCGGGCTCGCGGTGCTGGTGGTGGGTGCGGTGACCTCCGGGCGCTGGGCCCGCGCCACCGCGCTGCGGACGGCCGAGCGGCTGGAGTCGGCGGAGATCCGCGAGGCGGCCGGCGTGGAGGCGTAGCCGCACCCGGCCGGCCCTTCACCGCATTCACCCGCCCTCGATCCCTGTTGATGTTGCTCTTGCTGCACACTCTGCGTCATGCCACAGATCGACACCAGCAAGGTCAGCCGTTGGGACCAGCACGGCCGGGAACACGTCGTACGGATACGGCGCACCGGGGTGCAGCGCACGATCAACTGCGAGACGTGCGACTGGCGCAGACGCGCCCAGTTCCTCCCCTGGCTGAAGGCGGAGGAACACCTGGCCCAGGCCCACCAGGCGACGGTGGACCCCACGAGAACGTGAACCGCCCCGGGCGGCGCGGGAGGCGCTGCCCGGGGCGGGTTCTACGGAGTCGAGCTGCTACGACGTCAGCAGCCGATCAGGCGGCTCGCCAGGTAGCCCTCGATCTGGTCGAGGGAGACCCGCTCCTGCTTCATGGTGTCGCGCTCGCGCACCGTCACCGCGTTGTCGTCCAGGGTGTCGAAGTCGACCGTGACGCAGAACGGCGTACCGATCTCGTCCTGGCGGCGGTAGCGGCGGCCGATGGCACCGGCGTCGTCGAACTCGATGTTCCAGTTCTGCCGCAGCGCCTGGGCGAGGCCCTTGGCCTTCGGCGAGAGCTCCGGGTTGCGGGAGAGCGGGAGCACCGCGACCTTCACCGGGGCCAGGCGCGGGTCGAGGCGCAGCACCGTGCGCTTCTCCAGCTTGCCCTTGGCGTTGGGCGCCTCGTCCTCGACGTAGGCGTCGATCAGGAAGGCGAGCATCGCCCGGCCGAGACCGGCCGCCGGCTCGATGACGTACGGCGTCCAGCGCTCGCCGGCCTCCTGGTCGAAGTAGGAGAGGTCCTGGCCGGAGGCCTTGGAGTGGGCGCCGAGGTCGTAGTCGGTGCGGTTGGCGACGCCCTCGAGCTCACCCCACTCGCTGCCGCCGAACTGGAAGCGGTACTCGATGTCGGCGGTGCGCTTGGAGTAGTGGGAGAGCTTCTCCTGCGGGTGCTCGTACCACCGCATGTTCTCCTCGCGCATGCCGAGGCCGGTGTACCAGTTCCAGCGCTGCTCCATCCAGTATTCCTGCCACTGCTCGTCCTCGCCCGGCTTGACGAAGAACTCCATCTCCATCTGCTCGAACTCGCGGGTGCGGAAGATGAAGTTGCCGGGCGTGATCTCGTTGCGGAAGGACTTGCCGATCTGGGCGATGCCGAACGGCGGCTTGCGGCGCGAAGTGGTCTGCACCTGGGCGAAGTTGGTGAAGATGCCCTGGGCGGTCTCGGGGCGCAGGTAGGCGACGGAGCCGGAGTCCTGGGTCGGGCCGAGGTGGGTGGAGAGCAGACCCGAGAACTGCTTGGGCTCGGTGAACTGGCCCTTGTTGCCGCAGTTGGGGCAGTTGATGTCGGCGAGGCCGTTCTCCGGGGCGCGGCCCTTCTTCTCCTCGTACGCCTCTTCCAGGTGGTCCGCGCGGAACCGCTTGTGACAGGCGGTGCACTCGGTGAGCGGGTCCGAGAAGGTGGCGACGTGACCGGAGGCCACCCACACCTCGGGGGCCAGGATCACCGACGAGTCGATGCCGACCACGTCCTCACGCGAAGTCACCATGTAGCGCCACCACTGGCGCTTGAGGTTCTCCTTGAGCTCGACACCCAGCGGCCCGTAGTCCCAGGCGGCACGCTGGCCGCCGTAGATCTCACTGCAGGGGAATACGAAGCCTCGGCGCTTGCTCAGGCTGACGATGGTGTCGATCTTGTCGGCGGCCACAGTGCTCTCTTCATTACGACGACGGGCGACGAAGCGAGGATGCTTCCAGCGAAGCCCTCAGGCTACCGGCGGGCCCTGCCCCTGGACCAATTAGGGCCTGCCACGGGCCTCTCGCCCAGCTTGTTGACAACGGTTTCCATGTTTGTTGAAAATGGGAGTCATGAACGTACGACGACGCCTCATACCCGCGGCTGCGGCGACCGCGGTCACCGCAGCCGCCCTCGGCACCCTGTCCGCCTGCTCCCCCGGCAGCAGCGCGGCCGGGGGCGACACCGACCGGTTCGAGGTCGTCGCCTCGTTCTACCCCGTGGCGTTCCTCGCCGAGCAGATCGGCGGCGACCATGTGAACGTCACCAGTCTGACCCAGCCGGGCCAGGAGCCGCACGACCTGGAGATCAGCGCCAAGCAGACCGCGCAGCTCGAGGAGGCCGACGCGGCGCTCTACCTCAAGGGCCTGCAGCCCACCGTCGACGAGGCCATCGGCCAGTCCGACGTGCGGACGAAGATCGACGCGGCCACGCTGACCTCCCTCGACCACGACGCCGGGTCCGGCGGCCACGACGACGAGCACGGGCACGACGAGCCCGGTCACGACGACCACGGGCACGACCACAGCCACGACGGCCAGGACCCCCACGTCTGGCTCGACCCGGTCAAGTACGCCGAGGTCGCCGAGGGCGTCGGCAAGGCCTTCCAGAAGGCCGACCCCGGCCACGCCGCCGCCTACAAGAAGAACACCGAGGCCCTGGTCGGCAAGCTGAACGACCTCGACGCCGAGTTCGAGGCCGGCCTCGAACACCGGAAGACCGACGTCTTCGTCACCACCCACGCCGCCTTCGGCCACCTCGCCGCGCGCTACGGCCTGACCGAGGAGGCCATCAACGGCCTCTCCCCCGAGGCCGAGCCCAGCGCGGCGCG
The DNA here is from genome assembly GCF_052246875.1 of Streptomyces sp. GDS52. Lineage (NCBI taxonomy): Bacteria > Bacillati > Actinomycetota > Actinomycetes > Kitasatosporales > Streptomycetaceae > Streptomyces > Streptomyces sp. GDS52. The sequence continues at coordinate 5,034,341 of NZ_CM125966.1, read as the reverse complement.
CGTGAAGCAGCTCACCGAGACCGCCAAGGCCGACGGGGTGACCACCGTCTTCTACGAGACGCTGACCAGCGACCGGGCGGCGAAGACCGTCGCCCGCGACGCCGGACTCAGGACCGACGTCCTCGACCCGCTCGAGGGCATCACCGACAAGTCCCGCGGCGACGACTACTTCCAGGTCATGGAATCCAACCTGCAGGCCCTGCAGACGGCGCTGGGCACCGAGTGACCCACTTCGACCACCGGGAGGACACCGGCATGAGGACGGCAGCATGAGCACCGAGCCCGTCATATCCCTGCGCGGTGTCCACGCCGAGCTCGGCTCGCGCCCCGTGCTGCGCGGCATCGACCTCACCGTGCACCGCGGCGAGGTGGTCGCCCTGCTCGGCGCCAACGGCTCCGGCAAGTCGACGGCCGTGCGCAGCGTCATCGGCCAGGTGCCGGTCGTCGCCGGCGAGGTCGAGCTGTTCGGCACCCCGCGGCGCCGGTTCCGCGACTGGGCGCGCGTGGGATACGTACCGCAGCGCACCACGGCCGCGAGCGGTGTGCCCGCCACGCTGACCGAGGTCGTCTCCTCCGGCCGGCTCTCCCGCACCCGCTTCGGCGTGTTCCGCAAGGCCGACCGCGAGGCCGTGCACCGCGCCCTGGACCTGGTCGGCATGGCCGACCGGGCGAAGGACTCGGTGGACGCCCTCTCCGGCGGCCAGCACCAGCGGGTCCTGATCGCCCGCGCGCTCGCCGCCGAGCCCGAGCTGCTGATCCTGGACGAACCGATGGCGGGCGTCGACCTGGGCAGCCAGGAAGTGCTCGCCAGGACGCTGCGCGAGCAGGTCGCCAAGGGCACCACCGTCCTGCTCGTCCTGCACGAGCTGGGCCCGCTGGAACCCCTGATCGACCGGGCGGTCGTGCTGCGCGACGGCTGCGTCGTGCACGACGGCCCGCCCCCGAAGGCGGTCGGCCAGCACGCCCTGCCCGGCCACGACCACGTACACCCGCACGCACCCGCGGGCGTCGAACCGATCCGCACGGGACTGCTGAGCTGATCCGTGACTCCGCTCCCCCTCCCGGAGGAAGGGTGCTTCCAACCCGAGGGTTGCGGTCCAGCCCGAACCGATCCCTTGCGGGACACCGGAAACGTACATCAGGGATTCGATTCCCCCACCCTCCGAAGCCGGTGGTTCCCTCGAAAGAGGTCCGATGGAAATCCTGAACTACGCCTTCATGCAGCGGGCGCTGCTGGCGGCCGTCCTGGTCGGCATCACCGCCCCCGCGGTCGGCATCTACCTCGTACAGCGCCGCCAGGCCCTCATGGGCGACGGCATCGGACACGTCGCGATGACCGGTGTCGGCCTCGGCTTCCTGCTCTCCTGGTCACCGGTGTGGATGGCCGCCCTGGTCTCCGTCCTCGGCGCCGTCCTCATGGAACTGATCCGCTGGTACGGCAGGACCCGCGGCGACATCGCCCTCGCCATGCTCTTCTACGGAGGCATGGCGGGCGGTGTCATGTTCATCAACCTCGCCCCGACCGGCTCCAACGCGAACCTCACCTCGTACCTCTTCGGCTCCCTGTCGACGGTCTCCGAGTCCGACGTCACGGCCATCTGCCTGCTGGCCGCCTTCGTGGTGCTGGTCACCCTCGGTCTGCGCCGCCAACTGTTCGCGGTCAGCCAGGACGAGGAGTTCGCGCGGGTCACGGGCCTTCCGGTGCGGTTCCTGAACCTGCTCACCGCCGTCACGGCGGCGCTCACCGTCACCGTCGCGATGCGCGTGGTCGGCCTGCTGCTGGTGAGCGCGCTGATGGTGGTGCCGGTCGCCGCCGCCCAGGCGCTCAGCCGCAGCTTCGCCGCCACCTTCGCCATCGCCGTCGCCATCGGCGTGGCCGTGTCCATCGGCGGCACGGTCACCTCGTACTACCAGGACGTGCCGCCCGGCGCGACGATCGTGCTGCTGACGATCGCCGCGTTCCTCGTGCTGACCGCGCTGGCCACCCCGCTGGCCCGCCGCCGCGCCCGCGTCCTGGCCGCCGCACAGCCCGCCCCGGAGCCCGCGGAATGCGCGGTCCCGGCAGGCCGGACCCCCACCGGCCGGGCCGGCGCCTGACTGCTCCCGGCCCCGATCTTCCCCGGACTGGCACAATGGCCGCGGCAGACTCGGACGTGAGGAGGAAACCGGTGACCACCGCTGGACCGCCCGTGAAGGGCCGCGCCACCAGGCAGCGGGCCGCTGTGGCGGCTGCGCTCCAGGATGTCGACGAGTTCCGCAGTGCGCAGGAACTGCACGACATGCTCAAGCACAAGGGCGACTCGGTGGGGCTCACCACGGTGTACCGCACCTTGCAGTCCCTCGCCGAGGCCGGCGAGGTCGACGTGTTGCGGACCGCCGAAGGGGAGTCCGTCTACCGCCGCTGTTCCACCGGCGAGCACCACCACCACCTGGTCTGCCGCACCTGCGGCAAGGCGGTCGAGGTCGAGGGCCCGGTCGTGGAGACCTGGGCGGAGGCCGTCGCCGCCGAACACGGCTTCGTCAACGTGGCCCACACGGTGGAGATCTTCGGCACCTGCGCGGAGTGCGCGGCGGCCGGCCGCGACGACTGAGGTCGCGGGCGCAGGACACGGCGAAGGGCGCGGAGATCGTCTCCGCGCCCTTCGCCGTGTCCTGCGCCCGTCCCCGTTACTGCTGGCTTTCCTCCGGCTGCCGGCCCTCCATGGCCAGCAGCTCCTCGTTCGGGATCGCCCCGCCGAAGCGCCGGTCGCGGGAGGCGAACTCCAGGCACGCCCGCCACAGGTCCCGGCGGTCGAAGTCCGGCCACAGGACGTCCTGGAAGACCATCTCCGCGTAGGCGCTCTGCCACAGCAGGTAGTTGGACGTACGCTGCTCACCGCTCGGCCGCAGGAACAGGTCCACGTCCGGCATGTCCGGGTAGTACAGGTAGCTCTGCAGGGTCTTCTCGGTGATCTTTCCCGGGTCGAGGCGTCCGGCCTTCACGTCCTCGGCCATGGCCTGCGCCGCGTCCGCGATCTCGGCGCGGCCGCCGTAGTTCATGCAGAAGTAGAGCGTGAGCCGGTCGTTGTCCTTGGTCTGCTCCTGGGCGATCTGGAGCTCCTTGGCCACCGACTTCCACAGCTTGGGCATCCGGCCCACCCAGCGCACCCGGATCCCGAGGGCGTCGAGCTCGTCGCGGGACTTGCGGATGAAGTCCCGGTTGAAGTTCATCAGGAAGCGCACCTCGTCCGGCGAGCGCTTCCAGTTCTCGGTGGAGAAGGCGTACAACGAGATGGCGCCCACGCCCATCTCTATCCCGCCCTGGAGCACGTCCAGCACCCGCTCGGCGCCGACCTTGTGCCCCTCGGTGCGCGGCAGGCCCCGTTCCTTGGCCCAGCGGCCGTTGCCGTCCATGACGATCGCCACGTGCTTGGGGACCAGCTCGCCGGGGAACCTCGGGGGCCGCGCGCCGGAGGGGTGCGGTTCCGGCGTCTTGTACTCCCGGCGCTGACGTCCCAGGAACCCGCGTACGGCCATGTGCTTCCTCGTCTCCCTCTGGCTGGTGCTGCTCTGTGGGTGCTGGTTACTTCTCGACGTACCGCAGTGAGCGCAGCCCGCGCTCGAGGTGCCAGTGCAGGTAGGCGGAGACCAGCCCGCTCCCCTCCCGGACGTGCCGCTCCTCGCACGCGTCCGCGGTCTCCCAGTCCCCCGTCAGCAGCGCGCCGAGCAGTTCCAGGGCCTCCGGCGAGGGTACGACGCTGCCGGGCACCCGGCAGTCGACGCAGACGGAACCGCCGGAGGCGACCGAGAAGAACCGGTTCGGCCCGGGCATCCCGCACCGCGCGCAGTCCCCGAAGGTCGGGGCGTACCCGTTGACGGCGAGGGAGCGCAGCAGGAACGCGTCGAGGACGAGATGCGGTGCGTGCTCGCCGCGGGCGAGGGTCCTGAGGGCGCCCACGAGCAGCAGGTACTGCTGCACGGCCGGCTCGCCCTCGTTGTCGGTGAACCGCTCGGCGGTCTCGAGCATGGCCGTTCCGGCGGTGTAGCGGGCGTAGTCGGTGACGATCCCGCTGCCGTACGGCGCGATGGTCTCGCTCTGGGTGCACAGCGGGAGCCCGCGCCCGATCAGCTCGCTGCCCTTGGCGAAGAACTGCACGTCCACGTGAGAGAACGGTTCGAGGCGGGCGCCGAACTTGGACTTCGTCCGGCGCACCCCCCTCGCCACGGCGCGTACCCGTCCGTGACCGCGCGTGAGCAGCGTGATGATCCGGTCCGCTTCACCCAGCTTCTGGGTGCGCAGCACGATGCCGTCGTCGCGGAACAGACTCATGCCCCCATTCTCGCGCACGCCCGGGACACCCCATCACCCGCACCGTCCACATCCGTGTCACCCGGCTCACGGCCGCTCTCCCCGGCTGCGCGCGTTGGCGTACGCGGTCGCCGCGCGCAGCCGCTCCGCGGGGGTCGCCCGGCGCAGGGCGACCGGCTCGGCGTCCCACTCCCGGCCGCCGCCGTACGGTCTCAGCTGGACGTAGGGCCCCTCGTGCCCCATCACGATGCCGATCCGCTCGGTCCGGGTGTCCACGACGTACACGCCGACCGGCGGTTTCATCGGGCCGCCGCGGCCATCACGGCCGCGATCCGCCGTGCGGTGTCCACGGAGCACCGCCCCAGGTCGACGAGCGGACAGGGCGCCTCCCGCGCAAGACTCACCGGGTCCAGCCCCAGTGACGGCAGGGTAATTCCGGCCTTCGCGAGTAACGCCCGCAATTCTTTCACCACTTCCTCCGCTTCTTCGACGCAGAGCGCCGAGTGCTGTGCCTTCACCCTGATCCCCTTCTTTTCGGCATTCACGCTTCCGCTCCTTAAGGTGCCCGCCGGAACCTACACTCGGAAGAGGGGTGCGGCCTACAAGTAACGGGCTGCGCAAAGAGCTTGGGAAAGGAGTCAGCAATGGCCAACGGTTCACGCCAGGCGGCATGGGAGTTCTTCGGCACGGAACTGAAGCGGCGCCGGGAGGAAGCGGGGTTCACGCAGGTGGAGCTGGGGGCGCGGGTCTTCGTCTCCGGCGGCTACATCGGCCAATTCGAACAGGCCATCCGAAAACCCCAACTGGACGTGGCCCAACGAATCGACGACACACTGCAAACCGACGGTATTTTCGAGCGACTGTGCAGGAAGCTGATCAACGATCGCCGGTATGCGGACTACTTCGCAGAAGTAGTGGAGCTGGAGAGGCTGGCGACAAAGGTCTGCGAGTTCGCGCCCACACTGGTGCCGGGCCTCCTCCAGACGGCGGCATACGCCCAATCGGTAACCGTGGCAGCCAACCCGTTTGTCACCGATGAGTACGTTGCGGAAAAGGTTACCGCTCGCTTGGAGCGGGCCAGCATCCTCAGGGACGCAACACGCCCCGAGTATTGGGTCGTTCTGCACGAGAACACGCTGCGCATGCCCGTAGGCAGCCGAGCAGCCATGGCTGAACAGTTGGAGCACATCGCGCTGCTGATGCGTGAGCGTCACGCGGTGGTGGCGGTGCTGCCGTACTCGGAAGGAGCCCACCCTTCCATGGGCGGGATGCTTGCGCTCATGGACTTCGACGACGCGCCGCCCATCGCCTATACAGAGACATCGTTTTCGGGAACATTGGTCGATGACCCGGCCGTGGTGAAGCGGGCGCAGCGCGCATACGATCTGCTCAGGGTCGCCGCGTTGTCGCCGGAGGCGTCCCTGGCCCTGGTCGAGTCGGCGGCGGAGGACTTCAGACGATGCGCGAGTACGACCTGAGCAAGGCACGCTGGCGCAAGAGCAGCCACAGCAACGGCGAGGGCGGCAGCTGCGTCGAAGTCGCCGACGGCTTCCCCGGCGTCGTCCCCGTCCGGGACAGCAAGGTGGCCGACGGGCCCGTGCTGGTGGTCGGGGCGGCGGCCTGGTCGGAGTTCATAGGCGCCGCCGGGGACCGATACCACCGCGAGCTCCACTCCACACCCACGACCAGAACGTCTGCACCGCGTTCCCGCTGACGCGTACTCACTGCCACCGCACCACCCACTCACACCCTGGTCGCGGCGACCTTGTCCAGGACCGCCTCGCCGACCGTCGGGACGTCACCCCGTGTCCTCAGAGGCCCGGAAAAAGACGGTGTGGGCAGAGGTCACGACGGGTGGCCGTGCGTGAGCCTCTCGTACACCGTCACTCTCCGGCCGCGGACCTGCTCGTCGGCCACCGTCGTGAAGTACTTCCGCAGCGTGGAGATCTTCGTCTTGTCCCGGACCGAAATGATCGGCTTCGACACCTCCGCCGCGTCGGTGACGAGAACGACGCGCTGCCGGGCGAGTATCTCCGTCCGGATTCGCGCAGGGCACAGCTCCACGCCCTTCAGCGTTCTGGAACGCTCCGGGGTCTCCTCCAGTGCGATGTCCTGAAGACCTGTGAACGCATGCGGGGAGACCATCCTGGTGTCCCGCCGCGCTGCCGGGACGAAGAGCACGGCGTCCTCGGGCTCCTTCAGCCGCTCCACCTGCGCCGCCGCTGCCAGGACGTCGTCCACGCGGCTCTGCGGCGAACGCTTCGCCAACGCCTGTGGCAGCAGAGCGGCCGACACGACGGCGATCACGACGGGAAGGACCCACCGCGACGCGCTCCACGAGCGCCGTGACACCGCCCGCACGAGCGCGCCGAGGACGACACCGGTCATCAGGGCCAGGCCCAGCAGGCTGAACAGGACGTACCGGTCCACGAACAGTGGCTTGAACAGGGAGATCCCGATGAGACCGAGCTGCGGAACCGCAAGCAGTGGCAGCCCGACGGTCGCCGCCGAAAGCCGTCCCGCTCGGGGCCGGTCCACAAGGGTCCCGAGGCCGGCGATCGACAGCAGGATCGCCGGCCCGATCAACATGTGCCAGGTCAGCGGCGGTATCCAGGACACCTGATCGGACTGGGCCCGACTGAAAAGAATCAGCGGTGCGGCGCCCGCCGTTGCGACCGTGGATGACACGGCCCAGTGGGCCCACGTCCCGCGCGCGACACGTGCCCACATCAGAGTCGCCAGGTGCGCGGGCAGAATCAGCAACGAGAGCCAGTTCAGCAGGCCGCACACGAGGATCGTGCAGCCGTAGACAGCCCAGCACGCCCACCGGTCCCGTCGTGCCTGCAGCATCGCCACGAGCAGCAGTGTCGAGAGCCCTGCCCCGGCCGCCACCAGGGCGTACGGACGGCCCTCCTGGAGGTAGAACTGCACGGAGGGGAGCAGCCCGAACACCATGCCTCCGCCCAGGCCCACCGGACTCCCGCCCAGCCGCCGCCCGAGCGCCGCCACACATGCCGCTCCCACCGCGACGGCCAGCACGGAGGGCAGACGTAACACCGTGGTCGACGGACCGAAGCACTCGAACAGCCCATGCATGACCAGGTAGTAGAGACCGTGCACGACGTCGACATGCTCCAGCATGCGCACGATCTCGCCAGTGGACCGGAGGGCGACCTGCCAGGTCGCGGCCTCGTCCCGCCAGACACTGCGCTGCCGCGACAGCCCCCACAGACCGAACGTGACGGTCCAGAGGAACGGAATCAGCCAGACAAGAAGGTGGCAGCGCCAAGGACGGACAGCCGTTAATTTCGTCACTGTTGGTCCGCCCCCGGCCAGTCAATTCCACGCAGTCGTTCGCACAATGCGGTGTTCGGCGTGAATCCGAGTGACGGACAGGCCGGCAGAACTCACATGATCCTACCGGGAAGGCCCACTCCGCACGCCCCGTGTGAGGCTGCTCACGGGAGCCTCCGAAGCATCCGTGCACGATGCGGGGTTGGCGTTGTCGGCGCTGTGAAAGTCCCCTCCGCCCCACCGGACCGACAGCGAGCGGGGCTGACCCGGTCGGTCTCCGGCACTCCAGCAGGATTTCGCTGTCCGAGCCGCGGGTTCCGCTGGGCCGCTGGACCACTAGGGCACGGTGGCCGCCGTCCTGGGGGCGGCGGCGAGCCGCAGGCCCAACTCCACGAGGGTCCAGCCGAGGCGGGCCCGGAGGGCCCGGGGACGTCCGGCGGAGGCGGCGAGACGGTACTCCTCGGCATGCGTGCGGAGTTCGGTGTCGCGGAGACGGTGCAGCGCGAAATGGGTCTCGGAGTGCATCGGGCGGCCTCTCAGTCCGTGCGGGTGGGGATGAGGTGCGTGTGGATACGCACCTGCTCGACGTCCGGGGTGTCCTCGTCGGGGGCCAGAGTCCGGTAGCGCTCCACGAGCTCGTACATCTGGTCCCTGAGTTCGCGGGCGCGTTCGGGGGTGAGGCTCAGCGTCCAGTCACTCATGTCCGAGGAGCGCCTCCACTCCTCGGACCAGTCGTGGCGGGTACCGAGCCAGGTGGCGAGTTCCTGGGTGTGGGTGTTCGCGACCTCGTGCAGGAACAGGTCGGCGGCGCCGCGCACCTCGGGGTCACGGTCCTCGAGCAGCGTTCCGTCGAACAGCACGCCCCGGTGGACCGCCTGCCACCACCGCTCCCGCCCCTTGCCGCGCTCCGGCGCGTCCTCGACGAAGCCGTGCGCTGCGAGCTGACGCAGGTGATAGCTGGTCGCGCCGCTGGACTCCCCCAGTTTCTCGGCCAGTTGCGACGCGGTGGCCGGCCCTCTGCGCCGTAGCGCGTTCAGCAGCCGCATCCGCAGGGGATGCGCGAGCCCGCGCAGCGAGCGGGCGTCGAGATTGTGGAGCTGCGTGTCCTGTGGATCCCGGGAACCGTCCATGACACCGACGGTAGCGCTCCAAAGAACCCGTTGCAACACTTTCTTTGCAACGGTTTCTTTGGATGGTCCGCGCCCTTCCCGATGTCGCTCACGAGGCGCGCGGGTACAACCTGCGAGGATGTGGCGCAGTTGTGCACGAGGGGTTCGATTCATGCGTTTGCGGGTAGGCCCGTCGAGTCGTGCGAATACGACCGCTGTCGTACGCGCCACGGAGCGTCACCTCATCTCCCTTCTCCCACCGGGCTGTTGGTCCGACGTGAGGATGAACTGGCTATGGCTCTGTTGGCGTGACATTTCGGCGGGGGTACCACCGAGGTGGGCTCCGAGACGGTCTCCTGTGAGGTAGACCGACATCCTTTGGAGACCCACGTGACCGCCTCCGCTTACGAGTTCGGCACCGACCACCGTGCCTTCGTCGACCCTTACGCCCTCGACGGGAGCGGCTTCGGTGACTACCAGCTGACGCCACCACGCTCCGGCGAGCGGCTGGACGTCGCCATCGACCCGCAGGACCGGCGCCGGCTGGAGCTGCACGCGGCTCTGACGGCGGCCGGCATCCCGCCGCGGCCCGAGGACCGCGAGGCCATCGACCGGCTCAGCGCCCTGCCCGGCAACATCAACAACACGATCCAGCGCTGGCTGGCCCACGCCCTCTGAGCGACGGTGGCGCCGGTCATGGTGTGCCCGGTGCCACCAGGCCCGACTCGTACGCCACGATGACCAGTTGGGCCCGGTCGCGGGCCGCCAGCTTGCCCATGATCCGGCTGACATGAGTCTTCGCCGTGAGCGGACTCAGCCCGCCACCGCCGCCGTCACCTCCGTCGGCGATCTCGCGCACCTCGTCGACGAAGGCCGCGCGGGCTTCTTCGTCCTGGCCGGGCCCGGTGCTGGAGACCGGGTACATGAGGGTGCTGCCGTCCTCGGAGGGAACGCCCCGCGGCTCGCCCGACAGTTCGTGGACGTCCGCCACCTCGGCGATCTGCTCGGCGGCGGTCCGCCGGTCGGCCGCGGTCAGCCCGCCCTCCCGGTAGTAGACGATCACCAGGTCGGTCGACTCCCCGCCGGGCAACTCGTCCTGGATGCGGGCGACCTGGGTGGAGTCCGCGCTGTCGGGCAGATAGTCGACGGCCCGGTTCTGCTGCACGCCGCCGAACTTCCCGGCCAGCGGCCCGACCAGCACGAGCGCGGCCAGCCACAGCCCGACCACCCCCCAGGGCACGGCGCGCCCCCGTCGTGCCCATGTCCTCGTCTCCCCCATGCGACGAACTCCCTCCACTCGGTCTGCCCGGAACGCTCTCCAGACTCCCGGCGCGAGAGGACCGGCACATCCGGCGCGAGAGCGAGCCGGCCGGTACTGCGGAGGGTGGCGCGGAGGACGGGCTACTCCCCGAGGAGTAACGGGGAGTGCGCCGGGTCAGACTCCGGTGGAAGGCTTGCGCGCGACACGTGCGTGCCGTGACCATGCCTCTGACGCCTCGAAGGCGTTCGAGGCACCAGGCGGGCCGGGGGGAGAAACATGGCGACGCTGTCCACGAGGGCGGCACTCTCGTCCGAGTTACCGGAACTGCATTGCCTGCTGACCGGCTGGACGGAGTCGGAGCCCACGTCGGCGGCCGCACCCACCCGCCAGGTCCTGCACCACGTCCTGGCCCACGGGCGGGTACGGGTGGCCGAGGCCGACGGGGTCCCGGTGGGGTGCGTTGCCGTGGAGACACCCTCCTCGGACCACATACGGTTGCACGTCGTCGCCGTCCGCCCCGATGTGCGGCGGACGGGAATCGGCTCCCGCCTGCTGAGGGAGGTCCTGGACGGACTTCCGGAATCACCGGGCGAACGTCCCACGATTTCGGCCGTCGTCGGCACGGAGGAACTGCGTTCGGCCCGTTTCCTCCTGGCGTGCGGGTTCATAGGGGCCCGGACACTGAGGACGGGTCAGGACGACGGCGTCCGCCTCCTGTTCCAGCACAAGGTGCGGATCGACTACGTCGACCCCGACGCCCGTCACCTGGTGCCGGTCTCCCTGACGGACCAGCTGCTGGAGTCCCTGGAGCCCGCCGACCACGCGGTGACAGGTGTGGTCGCCCTGGCCGAGGGCCCCGCCTTCGAGATCACCCGGTTCGAGCAGGACGACCCCGCGACCCTTCAGTCGGGAGAGGCCGCGGCGGGGATCTCCTTCTCCGGCGCCCTGCTGGCCGCGATCACTTTTCTCCTGGGCATCTCCTTCACCTCTGACCGTTTCCCCGACGATGTACGGCTGATCCTCATCGGCTCGACCTTCAGCACCATGCTGTCCCTGATCGTCTACGCGAGTGCCTCGGGCGAGCTGGCCAGAATCCGCGCCAACTCCTTCGGCCGGATCATGAAATGGGGCAACGTCCTCTCCGAGTACGGCGGTGTGCTGCCGTTCCTGATCACCCTCCCCGTCATCTACGCCGGGGTCGGCGACAACCGGTGGGTCACGTTGGTCCTGGCGTTCACGCTCAGCGTCGCCATCGGCGGTTACGAGTGGTCCGAGTTCTCCATCGCCCATCGCTTCCGGCACACCGGACTCGGTGTCACCCTCATGGCGCTGACCGCCGCCTTTCCGCTCCTCGGGGTGGCCGCGGTGACCACCGGCACCGTCAGCTGGCCGTGGGCCCTCCTCGTGATCGTGACGCTCATGCTGCGTACGTGGCTGTACCTCGCCCGCCACGGCTCCGAGGCCGGTATCGCCCAGCACCGCGGGCAGTGGCAGATCAGGGCGTGAGCCCCAGCGCCAGCCGGGCCTTCTGCGCGGTCTCACGGCCGCACCCCCAGGACAGGGTGAGCCCGCCGCCGCCGTGGCCGTAACTGTGCAGCACCACGGTGTCTTCGCGGAGTTCCTCCGCGAACCTGATCTCGGGCCGGGTCGGCCTCAACCCCACCCTGCACTCGAGCACTCGGGCGTCCGCCAGCCGGGGGTCGACGCGTGAGCAGCGCCGGACGATCAGCCGCGCCGCGTCGCCGTCCGGCTCCGTGTCCCAGCGGCCCGGTTCCGCCGTGCCCCCCAGTACGACGGTGTCCGCGTGGGGATAGACGTAGGTGAGGGGCCCGGCGCCGGGGGTGTCGTCGCAGAAGAACTCCTGGACGCCGGGGTTCTCGACCACGACCAGTTGACCGCGCACCGGTTCGACGGACGGATCCGGTACGAGGGAACGGGCTCCGGCACCCGCGCAGTTGACCACGACCCTGGCCGGTTCCCGCACGGCCTCGTCGAGCGTGTCGTAACGGTGGTGGCGGAACGTCCCGCCCGCGGCTGTGAGGCGCCGCGCGAGGTGGGAGAGATAGCGTGGCATGTCGACGACGGGGGCCCGGTACCGCCAGCCGGTGACGAATCCCGGCCTGAGCTCGTCGGGGGTGCACATCCGAGCGTCGACCAGCGGTGTCCAACCGGGCGGCTCGCACGGGGTCCGGGACTCCTGGGTGCCTTCCACCAGCCGGATTCCGCTGTCGGGGTCGGCGCTCAGCTCGGTCAGCGCCGACAGGGTGGCCCGGCTCCAGCGGTCCACCAGGGCTGCGGGGCGCACCAGGTAGGGATCCCACATGGCCCCGGCCGCGGCCGAGGTGCTCTCGCCCGGTTTCCGCTCGCTGACGACCTGGACGTCGACGCCGCCCTCCGCCAGGCACACGGCCGTCGTCAGTCCGATGACACCCGCGCCGATGACCACCACACGGTCCGTCACTGCATGCCCCATGGAAATCGTCGTTGCACCGGCCACCGGAACGGCTTCGCGTTTCGCCGGAAGAGGATCCCGCTCCCCTCCCCGGAACCCTCTCGTGTCGCCTACGACGGTGTCCGGGCCGCTGTCAGCAGGCGGGTCACGTCGTCCGAGCAGATGGTGAGGGCGGCGCCCACGGTGGCCAGGGTGTCGCGCTCGGCGGGGGTGTAGGGGCCGTCGGCGAGGGCGATGCGGGCACCGCCCAGGAGGATCGACTCGCGGCCCGGGGCGGCGAGGTGCGGGGCCAGCGGGTCGAGGGCCTCGTGGAGCTCTATGGCGAGGCCCGCCGTGCAGGGCTCGCCGGTGAAGCGGCCGGTGTCGGCGGCCAGCGCCTCGACGAGCGCGGCCAGCCGGTGCTCGGTGCAGTCGTCGAAGCCGGCCGTGCGGACGGCGGCCACGGCGGTCTCCAGGGACGCCCGCGAGCAGGTGCCCGCGGTCAGCACCGCGAGGGCGACGGTGTGCACGGCGTCGCGGAGCATCGCGGAGAAGCGGGTGGTGGTGGGGTGGTCCAGGACGTCGGTGCCGAAGTGGCACAGGCAGGCCGCGCACTCGACGACCGGGCCGGCCGTGCCGCGCGGCACCACGGGCACGCCGAGGAGGGTGAAGCGGCGCTGTCCGGTCAGCCGCCGGTAGTTGCGGTCGCCGCCGCAGCCGGGGCAGAAGAACTCCCCGTCGCCGACGGCCCGCCACGCGGTCCGGGTGCCCAGCAGGCGCGAGAGTCTGGTGGCAGCGGCACGGTCGTCGGGTCCCCGTCCTGGCAGCACGTCGCACCTCCACATCGCCCCGGCCTCGTCGCCGCGCTTGCGTGATGTTAGCCACATCGAAGAGTCTTCGTCAGCATCTCGGACGAGACCCTGCCGTGACCTGCGCGGGGATTGGCCGGTAACCGACGGGGTCCCGCCCGCCGGAAACGGCGGGCGGGACCCTCGGACCTCTCGGAGCGGCTGTTCAGCGGGCCGCCCGGTTGACGGCCGAGACGACCGCCTTCAGCGAGGCGCGCGTGGTGTTCGCGTCGATTCCGATCCCCCACAGAACCTTGTCGCCGATGGCGCACTCGATGTAGGAGGCGGCCTGCGCGGAGGCGCCCTCGCTCATCGTGTGCTCCTGGTAGTCGAGCAGCCGTACGTCGACGCCGACGGACTGCAGGGCCTCGAAGAAGGCGGAGATCGGGCCGTTGCCGCTGCCGGTCAGCACGGTGGGCTCACCGTCGACGGTGGCCTCGACGGTGAGCGTGTCGACGCCGTCCCGGTCGGTGGTGGACTGGCCGTTCCTGACCTGGATGCGGCCCCAGGCGTTGTCCGGGTTGGGCAGGTACTCGTCCTGGAAGACCGACCAGATGTCGGCCGGGGTGACCTCGCCGCCCTCGGCGTCCGTCTTGGCCTGGATGATCTTCGAGAACTCGATCTGCATGCGGCGCGGCAGGTCCAGCTTGTGGTCGTTCTTCAGGACGTAGGCGATACCGCCCTTGCCGGACTGCGAGTTCACGCGGATGACGGCCTCGTAGGAGCGGCCGACGTCCTTGGGGTCGATGGGCAGGTACGGCACCGCCCACTCGAGGTCGTCGACGGTGACGCCCTGGGCCTTCGCGTCGGCCTCCATGGCGTCGAAGCCCTTCTTGATGGCGTCCTGGTGGGAGCCGGAGAAGGACGTGTAGACCAGGTCGCCCACGTAGGGGTGGCGCGGGTGGACCTCCATCTGGTTGCAGTACTCCCAGGTGCGACGGATCTCGTCGATGCCGGAGAAGTCGATCTGCGGGTCGACGCCCTGGGAGAACAGGTTCATGCCCAGGGTGACCAGGTCGACGTTGCCGGTGCGCTCGCCCTGCCCGAACAGGCAGCCCTCGACACGGTCGGCGCCGGCCATCAGCGACAGCTCGGCGGCGGCCACGGCCGTGCCGCGGTCGTTGTGCGGGTGGACGGAGAGGCAGACGTACTCGCGGCGGGACAGGTGGCGGCCCATCCACTCGAAGCGGTCGGCGTGGGTGGAGGGAGTGGAGCGCTCGACGGTGGCCGGCAGGTTGAGGATGATCTCGCGGCCGGGCCCGGGCTGGTAGACGTCCATCACCGCCTCGCAGACCTCCAGCGCGAAGTCCAGCTCGGTGTCGGTGAAGATCTCGGGGCTGTACTGGTAGCCGAAGTGCGTTTCGGGGCCCAGCAGTTTCTCCGCGTACTCCACGACCAGGCGGGTGCCGTCGACGGCGATCTGCTTGATGTCGTCCCTGGAGCCGCGGAAGACGACCCGGCGGAAGACCGGCGCGGTGGCGTTGTACAGGTGCACTGTGGCGCGCTTGGCGCCCTTCAGGGACTCGACCGTCCGCTCGATCAGGTCCTCACGGGCCTGGGTCAGTACGGAGATCGTGACGTCCTCGGGGATGGCGTCCGGGTCCTCGATGATGGAGCGCACGAAGTCGAAGTCGGTCTGGCCGGAGGCCGGGAAGCCGACCTCGATCTCCTTGTAGCCCATCGTGACCAGCAGGTCGAACATCGCGCGCTTGCGGGCGGGCGACATGGGGTCGATCAGGGCCTGGTTGCCGTCGCGCAGGTCGGTGGAGAGCCAGCGGGGGGCAGTGGTGATCCGGTTGTCCGGCCACGTCCGGTCGGGGATGTCGACCTGCTCGTAGCGGCCGTACTTGTGGATCGGCATGGAACTGGGCTGCTGGCGGTTGGCCATGGTGCGTGGGCTCCTCGAGGGTCCGCGGTGCTCCGGGACGAAACCGGAAGGGACGGCCGACGGCGCAGCGCCGAACTCCGCGGGGAGGGGGTCGGCCTACTGCAGACCCTCACCGCGGCAGCTAAGGAGAAGCAGCCCGAAACGCATGATGCTGCGCAGCTTAACCGAGACACAGGCCCGTGCGAGCGTCCGTATCAGTATGCGGGACCAGAGGGAGAAACGGGACAAAAAGTGCCGTATACCACTTCAGAGCGCCCGACCACGGGGATCGACCACACTTTTCATCCATCATGGTCACGGATGGTGACAATGGCATCACACAGTGCAAGAGTGCCGGACATGACCACCAACGGGGGCTTCGAGCCCGTCTTCTGCACCATCGTCCCGCCGCACGTCCTCGACCGGCTCGCGCAGGCCGAGGACCCCGCACTCTCCGGACCCGCCCGCCGCACCCTCCAGCGCGACGCCTACGAGCGCACCCAGCGCCGTCTGACCACGGTCGTCGGCGCCGCCCCCGCCGCCCCGCTCCCCGCGGCCGAGTCCGGCACGCCGCACCGCACCGTCCACGACGCCCGGCACGGCACGAAGCTGCCGGGGGCGGTGGCCCGCCGGGAGGGCGAGGAGCCGGGCAAGGACGCCACCGTCAACCGCGCCTACGCGGGCCTCGGCGCCACCTTCGAACTCTTCCTCAGGGCGTTCTCCCGCGACTCGATCGACGGCGCCGGGCTGCCGCTGGTCGCGACCGTGCACTACGACCGGGACTACAACAACGCCTTCTGGAACGGCGACCAGATGGTCTTCGGCGACGGGGACGGGGAGATCTTCCTCGACTTCACCCTCCCCGTCGACGTCATCGGCCACGAACTCGCGCACGGCGTCACCCAGTACACCGCCAACCTGGACTACTTCGGCCAGTCCGGCGCGCTCAACGAGTCGGTCTCGGACGTCTTCGGCGCCCTGATCAAGCAGTACACGCTCGGCCAGACCGCCGGCGAGGCCGACTGGCTGATCGGCGCGGGGCTGCTCGCCCCGCGGGTCACCGGCAAGGCGCTGCGCTCCATGAAGGAGCCGGGCACCGCGTACGACGACGACGTCCTCGGCAGGGATCCGCAGCCCTCGACGATGGACGACTACGTCCGCACCGGCCGCGACAACGGCGGCGTCCACATCAACTCCGGCATCCCCAACCACGCCTTCTACCTCGCCGCCACCACCCTCGGCGGGCACTCCTGGGAGCGGGCGGGGCAGGTCTGGTACGACGTGCTGACCGGTGGCGAGCTGTCGCAGGACGCGCAGTTCACGGACTTCGCGACGCTGACGGTGGAGGCGGCGCGGGCCCGGTTCGGGGAGGGCGAGGAACTGCGGGCGGTGTCGAAGGCCTGGGAGCGGGTGGGGGTGCGGACGCTGTAGTTCCGTACTAGACACGGACCCATGCGCATCCAGGTGACACGCACCGGCGGATTCGCCGGTATCGAGCGGCAGGCCGAGGTGGACACCTCGGGACGGGCCGACGCGCCCGAGTGGCACGCCCTGGCCGAGGGGGCCGTGGCCACGGGCCGGGGCACACCGCCGGCCGGGGTGCCGGACGGCTTCAGTTATCGGATCACCGTGGACGGGAGGACCGTGTACTGCGCGGACCCCCGGCTGACCGAGGAACAGCGCACGCTGATCAGCAGAGTGCTCCAGGAGGGCGCGTAACCACCGTTGTCCGCAGGGGCGTTGACGTGGGTGGCGGTCGGTGCGGATGATCCGTGCCATGGCGACGACGAAACCGGTCCCCCGCTTCCCGGACGGCTTCCTGTGGGGCGTGTCGACCTCGGCGCACCAGATCGAGGGCGCGGTGGACGAACGCGAACCGTCCGTGTGGGACGAGTTCAGCGCCGAGCCGGGGCGGGTGCGGGACGGTTCGACGGCCGCGGTGGCCTGTGACCACGTCCACCGCCACGGCGAGGACGTGGCGCTGCTGGCCGGACTGGGGGTGGACGCGTACCGCTTCTCGGTCTCCTGGCCGCGAGTGCGGGCGAAGGGCGGCCTGGACTTCTACGACCGGCTGGTCGACGACCTGTGCGCGGCGGGGGTGCGACCGGTGCCGACGCTGTTCCACTGGGACCTGCCGGCCGGCCTGGACTGGCTGGAGCGGAGCACCGCGGAGCGTTTCGCCCAGTACGTGTCCGAGGTCGCCGACCGGCTCGGCGACCGGGTGGCGCGCTGGATCACCCTCAACGAGCCCGCCGAGCACACCCTGTTGGGCCATGCGCTGGGCGTCCACGCCCCTGGCCGGAAGCTGCTCCTCGACGCGCTGCCGGTGGCCCATCACCAACTCCTCGCACACGGGCTGGCGGTGCGTGCCCTGCGCGCGGCCGGTGCCGGCGACATCGGCATCGCCAACTCCCACGGCCCGGTCTGGCGGGCCGGCCCGGACCCGGCGGACGTGGCGGCGGCGGACTTCTACGACATGCTCCTGAACCGCCTGTTCGCCGACCCCGTGCTGCTCGGCCGCTACCCGGACGGCCTCGGCGAACTGATGCCGGGCGACGTCGAGGCGGACCTGGGGGTCATCGGGGAGCCGGTCGACTGGTACGGCGTCAACTACTACGCGCCGACCCGGGTGGGCGCCCCGCAGGGCACCGGGACCGAGTTCGGCGGTGTCCGCATGCCGGCCGAGCTCCCCTTCTCGGTACGGGAGATCGAGGGGTACCCGGTGACGGACTTCGGCTGGCCGGTGGTCCCCGGGGCCCTGACCGAGCTCCTCACCGCCTTCCGGGCCCGCTACGGCGACCGGCTCCCCCCGGTCCTCATCACCGAGAACGGCTGCTCCTACGAGGGCGTCGACGACCAGGCCCGCATCGTCTACCTCGACGGCCATGTCCGCGCCCTGCACCGGGCGGTGGAGGCGGGCGTGGACGTGCGCGGCTACTTCGTGTGGTCCCTGCTGGACAACTTCGAGTGGGCGGAGGGCTACACCCGCCGCTTCGGCCTGGTCCACGTGGACTTCGAGACCCTCGAGCGCACTCCGAAGGCGTCCTACGGCTGGTTCCGGGAGATGCTGCGCGAGCAGCGCCGGTGACCTCGCTGCCGGTCCTTCGCGACCTTGACGTGCGGGTCGAGGCCGCGTCGGCGTGCGGCCGCCGACGTCCCTCAGGCACTCACCGAAGCACCCACCCGCGTCAGAACCCCAGTCGTCGCAGCTGCTTCGGATCCCGCTGCCAGTCCTTCGCCACCTTGACGTGCAGGTCGAGGAAGACAGGGGTGCCGAGGAGGGCCTCGATCTGCTGGCGGGACTTGATGCCGACGTCCTTGAGCCGCTTGCCCTTGGGGCCGATGACGATGCCCTTCTGGCTGGTGCGCTCGATGTAGAGGTAGGCATGGATGTCGAGGAGGGGCTTGTCGGCGGGACGGTCCTCGCGGGGCAGCATCTCCTCCACGACCACGGCGATGGAGTGGGGCAGCTCGTCGCGGACGCCCTCCAGGGCGGCCTCGCGGATCAGCTCCGCCACCATGACCATCTCGGGTTCGTCCGTCAGGTCGCCCTCGGGGTAGAGGGCGGGGCCCTCGGGCATCAGCGGGACGAGGAGGTCGGCCAGCAGGTCGACCTGCTGGTCCGTGGTCGCCGACACCGGGACGATCTCCGCCCAGGTGATCCCGAGCTCCTTGCCCAGCAGGTCGACGGCGATGAGCTGCTCGGCCAGGGTCTTGCTGTCCACCAGGTCGGTCTTGGTGACGATGGCGACCTTCGGGGTCTTCCTGATCCCGGCCAGTTCCTTGGCGATGAAGCGGTCGCCGGGGCCGAGCTTCTGGTCCGCGGGGATGCAGAAGCCGATCGCGTCGACCTCGGCCCAGGTGGTGCGGACCACGTCGTTCAGCCGCTCGCCGAGCAGTGTGCGCGGCTTGTGCAGGCCGGGGGTGTCGACGAGGATCAGCTGCGCCTCGGGGCGGTGGACGATGCCGCGCACGGTGTGCCGGGTCGTCTGCGGCCGGTTGGAGGTGATCGCCACCTTCTGCCCGACCAGAGCGTTCGTGAGGGTGGACTTGCCCGCGTTGGGGCGGCCCACGAAGCAGGCGAAGCCGGCCCGGTGGACAGCTTCGGCGGGCTGCTCGGATGACTGGGTACGAACACTCATGCCGCCCATTGTCCCTGATCCCCGAGGCCCCGCCGTACCACCCGCCCGCACCGGCCCGCACACCCCACCGGTCCGGACACCCGGTGGGGCGCCCGGACCGGTGGGACTGGGGAGTGGGGAGGGGGAACCGGGGAGTGACGGCCGGGGGGTCAGTCGAAGACGAACGGGCCCGGTGACTGCGGTCCGGTGGCCGTGCACGTGATGGTGATGAAGCCGAACGCGGTCACCTTCAGCGTGCCGCCGAACGCCTCCAGGCTGTCGCCGGACGCGACGGTCCCGGAGAGCGGGCCGACCTCGAGGGCGGCCCCGGTCGCCATGGCCGGGTTCTTGGTGCCCTTGAAGACGGTGGTGCCGCCGCCGGCCTTGACCAGGGTGAGCTGCGAGACGAGCGAGTCCTTGCCGATCGCGAGGGGTGCGGTGACCGCGGAGGTGTTGATGGTGACGGTGGCGGACGTGCCGCTCTGGGTGGCCGTGAGGGTGGCGTCGCCACCGCCCCAGCTTCCGCAGTCGGCGTTGACCGTGGCCGCCCCGGGGGCGACGGCGGCGGCGGAGGGGGCGAAGGCGAGCCCGCAGGCCGCCACGGCGGCGGCCAGAAACGCGCCGGTGCCGGTTCGTGTACCTCTCATGGAGTCCGGTTCCCTTTCCGTGGGGGGAAGTGCTCGGGCAGGTGGGAGCGGTGACGCTGCACGAGACGAAGGGATCCGACGGGCCGGGTCCGAGAGCCCGTCGGAGACAACGGTTCCATTGATGCGCGGGGGACGAGGCGGCGGCAAGGTGGAAATCCGGCCTATTTACCGCCGGTAACACCCCCCGTTGAATCACCCCCCTGGGGTGGCCCTTGGGGATGACCTCAGGGATGACCCCAGGGTGGCCCCACGGAGATCATCCCGCGGCGAGTGTCTCCCGGACCGTGCCGTCCGGGCCGGCCAGCAGCACCGGGGTTCCGGGGCCGCCGAGGTCCCGTACCGCCGCGAGGTCCGCGGCCGGCACCGACTCCTCCGTCGTCACCACGGCCGCCGCCTCCAGCGACTTCGCCCCGGACGCCACCGCCATCGCCACCGCCGTCTGCAGGGCGGTCAGCCGCAGGGAGTCCAGGGCCACGGTCCCCGCGACATAGGTCCGCCCGTTCTCGTCCCGCACGGCGGCCCCCTCGGGCACACCGTTGCGGGCCCGCGCGGAACGGGCCAGGGTGATGATCTTGTGGTCCTCGGGGTCGAGCGCGCTGCTGTCTGTCATGGACCCGAGCATACGGAGCCCTGCTCAGGGGCGGTCGAGGCGGAGCCGCTCCGCGCGCGGCAGGCCGGCGACGACCAGGTCGTAGGAGTCCTCGACCTGCTCCCGGACCAGCCCGTCGGGGAGCTCGCCGTCGACGGTCACCGTGTTCCAGTGGCGCTTGTCGAGGTGCCACCCGGGGACGATCAGGCCGGGGTGCTCGGCGCGGAGCCGGACCGCGTCCTCCGGGTCGCACTTGAGGCTGACCGTCAGGGGCCGCGCGTCCAGGGCGGTCAGCGCGAAGACCTTGCCCAGCACCTTGAAGACCGAGGTCTCCGGGTTGAACGGGAAGTCCTCCACGGCGGCGTCGAAGGAAAGACAGAGGCCACGCAGGTCCTCCGGGGTCATCGCGTCGGCTCCTCATCGACCCGGGACGGGTCCACCGGCTCCCCCGGGTCTCCCGGCGCCACCGGCTCCACCAGCACGGTGACGATCTTGTTGCGGCGGCCTGCCGCCGCCTCCGCCGTCAGCCGCAGCCGGCGCTCGTCGGGCAGGCCGGCCACGGCGGACGCGCCCGCGATCGGCACCCGGCCGAGCAGCTTGGCGAGCAGTCCGCCGACGGTCTCCACGTCCTCGTCGTCGTACTCCTCCAGGCCGTACAGCTCGCCGAGGTCGGTGATGTCGAGACGGGCGGTGACCCGGTAGCGGTCCTCGCCCAGCTCCTCCACCGGCGCGATCTCCCGGTCGTACTCGTCGGTGATCTCGCCGACGATCTCCTCGAGGATGTCCTCGATGGTGACGATGCCCGCGGTGCCGCCGTACTCGTCGATGACGACGGCGACGTGGTTGCGGTCCTTCTGCATCTCGCGCAGCAGATCGCCGGCGTTCTTGGTGTCGGGCACGAAGAACGCGGGCCGCATCGCCGTGGACACCAGCTCGCTCTCCGCGTCCCGGCTGATGTGCGTCTTGCGGGCCAGGTCCTTCAGGTACACGATGCCGACGATGTCGTCCTCGCTCTCGCCGGTCACCGGCATCCGGGAGAAACCGGAGCGCAGGGCGAGGGTGAGGGTCTGGCGGATGGTCTTGTAGCGCTCGACCATCACCAGGTCCGTCCGCGGGACCATGACCTCACGGACCAGGGTGTCCCCCAGCTCGAAGACCGAGTGCACCATGCGGCGCTCCTCGTCCTCGATCAGCGACTCCTGCTCCGCGAGGTCGACCAGCGCGCGCAGTTCCGCCTCGGAGGCGAAGGGACCGCGCCGGAAGCCCTGGCCGGGGGTGAGCGCGTTGCCGATGAGGATCAGCAGGGACGGGATCGGTCCCATGATCCTGGCCAGCGGCAGCAGCACGTACGCCGCCGCCGTGGCCGTGTTCATCGGGTGCTGGCGGCCGATGGTGCGCGGGGAGACCCCGACGGCCACGTACGAGACGAGGACCATGACCGCGATGGCGATCAGCAGCGCCTCGGCGGTGCCGTCGAACTGCCTCAGGCAGGCGTAGGTGACCAGCGCGGCGGCGGCCATCTCGCAGCCGACGCGGACCAGCAGCGCCACGTTGAGGTAGCGGGTGGGGTCGGCGGCGAGCTTCGCGAGCCCGGCGCTGCCCCGGCGGCCGGAGCGCACGGCCTCCTCGGCGCGGAAGCCGGAGACGCGCGCGATGCCCGTCTCCGCGCAGGCGAACAGCCAGGCGACGACGATCAGGGCGATCGCGCCGAGGAGGAGTCCGGGACTCATGACACGGTCGGGGCGGGGGACGGGCCGGTCATGCCCTTCTCCGCGCGCCAGCCGTCCACGATGGCGGCCTGCAGGCCGAACATCTCGGCCTTCTCGTCGGGCTCCTCGTGGTCGTAGCCCAGCAGGTGCAGCACACCGTGGACGGTGAGCAGGTGCAGCTCCTCGTCCATGGTGTGCCGCGTCGGCGCCTCGGCGCCCTGCCGGGCGGCGACCTCGGGACACAGCACGATGTCGCCGAGCAGGCCCTGCGGTGGCTCGTCGCCGTCCTTGGACGGCGGCCGCAGCTCGTCCATCGGGAACGACATCACGTCCGTCGGGCCGGGCAGGTCCATCCACTGGATGTGGAGCTGTTCCATCGCCCCGGAGTCCACGACGATCACCGAGAGCTCGGAGAGCGGGTGGATGCGCATCCGGGCGAGCGCGTAGCGGGCGATGTCGAGGATCGCCTGCTCGTCGACCTCGGTTCCGGACTCGTTGTTGACGTCGATCGACATCTGCTGTTCGGTCTACTTCCCCTTGTGCCCGGCCTTGTCCCGGCCGCCGCTCTGGTGCGTGCCGTTCTGGGTGCCGTGCTCGCTGTCGTACTGCTCGTACGCGTCGACGATACGGCCCACCAGCCGGTGGCGTACGACGTCCTGCGACGACAGCCGGGAGAAGTGGACGTCCTCGAGGCCCTCCAGGATGTCCTGCACCTGCCGCAGACCGGACTTGGTGCCGCTCGGCAGGTCGACCTGGGTGACGTCACCCGTGATGACGATCTTCGAGTCGAATCCGAGCCGGGTGAGGAACATCTTCATCTGCTCGGGGCTGGTGTTCTGCGCCTCGTCCAGGATGATGAAGGCGTCGTTGAGCGTCCGGCCGCGCATGTACGCCAGCGGGGCGACCTCGATGGTGCCCGCCGCCATCAGGCGCGGGATGGAGTCGGGGTCGAGCATGTCGTGCAGGGCGTCGTAGAGCGGGCGCAGGTACGGGTCGATCTTCTCGTAGAGGGTGCCGGGCAGGAAGCCCAGGCGCTCTCCGGCCTCGACCGCGGGGCGGGTCAGGATGATGCGGTTGACCTGCTTGGACTGCAGGGCCTGCACCGCCTTGGCCATGGCGAGATAGGTCTTGCCGGTACCGGCGGGACCGATGCCGAAGACGACGGTGTGCTTGTCGATCGCGTCCACATAGCGCTTCTGGTTGAGCGTCTTGGGGCGGATCGTGCGGCCGCGCGAGGACAGGATGTTCTGTGTGAGCACCTGGGCCGGGGTCTCCTGGCCGTCGCTCTCCCCGTTCTCGCTCGCCTTCAGCATGGCGATCGAGCGTTCCACCGCGTCCTCCGTCATCGGCTGCCCGGTGCGCAGCACCAGCATCATCTCGTCGAAAACGCGCGAGACGAGGGCGACTTCGGCGGCATCGCCGACCGCGCTGATCTCATTGCCCCGGACATGGATGTCGGCCCCCGGGAAGGCCTTCTCGATCACGCGCAGCAGGGAGTCTCCGGAACCCAGCACGGTCACCATGGGGTGTTTGGCCGGGACGGTGAACTGGACTCTCGCCTGCTCCTGCGCGGGGGTCTGAGCTGTGGGTGTCTGAGTCATGGGCCGGCGCTGAAGGCCTGCGATTCCTCCTCGTCAGGGCCGCGCAGCTGAGGGCGGCCTCGCGCCTCCCAGGGTACGACGCGGCGGTGACAACCCCGTAGGCCTTTTACCGGCGGGGTGGTCGCGGACGGGCGGGGACCGGGTGACGGCCGGTGGGCGGGGGTCAGGCGGACCGGCCGAAGCCGATGGTGGGGACCGCTCTGCGCAGGGGCCAGGGGCGGACCAGCCCGTCGGGGATCAGGTCCGCGAGGAACGCGTACCGGCTCAGGGCGGCCGGGTCCTGGCCCTCGACGGACTGGACCTCGCGCCACCAGGCCGCGATCTCCGACCAGCCGGGCGCCGACAGGGAGCCGCCGAACTCCTGGACGGAGAGGGCCGCGGTCAGGCCGGCGAAGCCGAGGCGGTCGGCGAGCGGCCAGCCGGCCAGGCTGCCGGTGACGAAGCCCGCCACGAAGACGTCCCCCGCGCCGGTCGGGTCGAGGGCCTCGACGGCGATGGCGGGCACCTCGGCGCTCTCCCCGGTGCGCCGGTCCACGGCGTACGCCCCCTCCGAGCCGAGGGTGACCACCGCGACCGGCACGTGCTCGGTGAGGGCGTGCGCGGCGGCGCGGGGGCAGTCGGTGCCGGTGTAGCGCATGGCTTCCTCGGCGTTCGGCAGGAACGCCTCGCAGTGCCGCAGGTCGGGCAGTGCGGCGAGGTCCCACCGGCCGGTGTCGTCCCAGCCGACGTCGCCGAAGATCCTGGTCCCCTGCCGCGCGGCGTGGGCGATCCAGCGCTCGCTGCGTCCCGGGGCGAGGGAGGCGACCGCGCCCCGCGCGCGGGGCGGGCGGGGCGACAGGTGCGCGCCGGGCGGGGGCAGCTTGCCGCTGCTGGAGGCCGGCCGGTGGGAGGGCTCCTCCGGGGGCGGTTCGTGGCCGTGGGTGACCATGGTGCGCTCCCCCTCGTAGGCCATGGAGACGGTGACCGGGGAGTGCCAGCCGGGCACGGTGCGCGACGCGGAGAGGTCGATGGCCTCGCCCCGCTCCAGGGCGTCCCAGCAGTACTCCCCGTAGTGGTCGTCGCCGAAGGCCGCCGCGAGGGAGGTGCGCAGGCCGAGGCGGGCGAGGGCGGTGGCCATGTTGGCGACGCCGCCGGGGCTCGACCCCATCCCGCGCGCCCAGGACTCGGTCCCGCGCACCGGGGCGGAGTCGAGCCCGGTGAAGATGATGTCGAGGAAGACGGTGCCGGTGAGGTAGACGTCCCAGGGCGGGTCGCCGGGTGTGCGCAGCGCGGCGAGCGGGTCGACGTGGGGCACGCCGTGCGCCCCCGCCGGGGTGCCGCTGTGGCTGATGACGCCCCGGGGGGCACTGTCGTCGGCTCCCTCTTCGGACGACGTGGTGGACGCCTTCACGATGCGCTCCCTGGCCTGGTGCGGTTCCGGCCAGTGTGCACCACCTCACGGACAGCCCGCCGTCCGTCACGGCCGTCACATCCGGGGGTTCTTCGTCTCACCGGTTCACCAGCGGGGCACCGGCGGGGTGACCCAGGCGGGGTCGGTGATCCGCATGGCCGCCGCGTCGTCGCGGTCGCGGAGCGCGCCGTCGTCCGCCAGCCACCGCCGGTGCAGGGCGGCGAGCCGGTCGTGGTCGAGGGTGACGCCGAGGCCGGGGGCGTCGGACACCCGCACGGTGCCGTCCTCGAAGGTGAGGCGTTCGGTGAGCACGTCCTCGGACTGCCACAGGTAGTGGGAGTCGCAGGCGTGGTGCAGGTCCGGCACGGTGGCCGCGACGTGGGTCATCGCGGCGAGGCTGATGCCGAGGTGGGTGTTGGAGTGCATGGAGACGCCCACGCCGAAGGTGCGGCAGACGGCGGCGAGGTGCAGCGTGTTGCGCAGCCCGCCCCAGTAGTGGTGGTCGGAGAGGACGACCTGGACGGCGTCCGTGGTGAACGCCTCCTTGATCTCGGGGAAGGTCGTCACACACATGTTGGTGGCGAGCGGCACTCCGGTGCGGGCGGCGACCTCGGCCATGGCGGTGGTGCCGAGCGTCGGGTCCTCCAGGTACTCCAGGAGCCCGCCGACCTCCTCGGCCACCCGGACCGAGGTCTCGACGGACCAGGCCCCGTTGGGGTCGAGCCGCAGCGGGTGGCCGGGGAAGGCCTCGGCGAGGGCGCGGACGGCGGCGGTCTCCTCCTCGGGCGGGAAGACGCCGCCCTTGAGCTTGAACGAGGTGAAGCCGTACCGCTCCTCGAAGGCACGGGCCTGCGCGACGACGCCGGCCGGGTCCAGGGCGGCGCCCCAGTCGTCCTTCTCGGCGGCGACGCCCTCGGGGTGCTCGGCGTACCGGTAGAAGAGGTACGCGCTGTACTCCACGGCGTCGCGGACCTTGCCGCCGAGCAGTGCGTGCACGGGCAGTCCGAGCGCCTTGCCGAGGGCGTCGAGGCAGGCGACCTCGAAGGCGGAGGCGATGGACAGCCGCAGCTTGTCGGCGGTCTGCACACCGCGCAGCCCGCCGACGTCGACGGCGTCCTCCACCCGGGAGGCCGCCACGGAGACCTCGTCCAGGAGCACGAAGAGGCTGTTCACATCCGTGACCTGGCGTCCCTTCAGCTGCTCGGCGAAGGGGTGGGCGAGTTCCAGGTACTTGGTGTCGCCGTAGGTCTCCCCCACGCCGGTGGTCCCGTCCGCCGTGACGATCTCGACGATCAGCCGGGGCGTGTACGGCTGGTGCACCCCCTGGGTGTTCAACAGCGGCGGGTCGGCGACCAGGATCGGCGTGAGCCGTACCTCGGTGACGGTCAGGTCGCGGGCGGTCGGCACGGTCACGGGGCAGCTCCTACGAGGTCCAGGCCGGTGGCGGGCGGGGCCGACGGGCCAAGGCGCCGCCCCCGTCGCCGCACCGAGGCCCACCCGCGCCGTCCCACCGTACGAACGTCATCCACACATGGGAACAGAGGTGAGAGAGGCGAACAGACCCCGTCAATGGGAAGGACAGGAACCGCGGGAGCTGCCAGGACTGCGAGAACTACGGGAAGACGTAGGCCTCCACCTCGGCGAGGTAGCGCGCCCGGCGCTCCTCGTCGTCGTCCAGGAACGCGGCGAGGAAGGAGTTGCGGGCCAGTTCGCGCAGCCGCTCCGGGCCGAGGCCGAGGGTGTCGCGCACCGCGTCGAAGGTGTCCCCGACGTAGCCGCCGAAGTAGGCCGGGTCGTCGGAGTTCACCGTGCACATCAGGCCGGCGTCGAGCATCGCGGGCAGCGGGTGGTCGGCGAGGGTGTCCACGGTGCGCAGCCGGACGTTGGACAGCGGGCACAGGGTCAGCGGAACGCGGTCCCGCACCAGCCGCTCCACCAGCGCCGGGTCCTCCGTGCAGCGCAGCCCGTGGTCGATCCGTTCGACGCCGAGGACGTCCAGCGCCTCGGTGATGTACTCCGGTGGCCCCTCCTCACCGGCGTGCGCCACCCGCCGCAGTCCGAGCGCGGCGGCCGCCTCGTACACCTCGCGGAACTTCGCCGGCGGGTGTCCGACCTCGGCCGAGTCGAGGCCGACCCCGGTGATCCGGTCCAGGTGGGGCTTGGCGGCGTCCAGGGTCGCCAGGGCCGACTCGGCGGACTCGTCCCGCAGGAAGCACATGATCAGCCGGGTCGAGACGCCGTGCGTCCGCTCCCCGCGTTCCAGGGCCCGCCACAGCCCGTCGACCACCGTGTCCATAGCGACGCCCCGGGACACATGGGCCTGCGGGTCGAAGAAGATCTCCGCGTGCCGCACGCCCTGGGCGGCGGCGCGGGCCAGGTAGGCGTCGGCGAGGTCCTCGAAGTCCCGCTCGGTGCGCAACACCGCCATGAGCTCGTAGTACAGGTTCAGGAACGACTGGAGGTCCTCGAACCGGTACGCCTCGCGCAGGGCGTCGGTGTCGGCGTAGGGCAGTGCGACGCCGTTGCGCGCGGCGAGGGCGAAGGCGAGCTCGGGCTCGAGGGTGCCTTCGATGTGAAGGTGCAGTTCGGCTTTGGGTACGGGCATCGAAATATCGTACGGCGATCTCAGCGACGCTTCGGAAGCGGCACCCGCAGCAGATCGCGCGCCACGGTCAGCTCCCCCTCGTACCCGGCGGCCCGTGCCTGCCGTTCGAACTCCTCCGGGTCGCCGTAGCGCTGGCTGAAGTGGGTGAGCACCAGGTGCCGCACGCCCGCGTCCCGCGCCACCCGGGCCGCCTGGCCCGCCGTCAGATGGCCGTGCTCGACGGCGAGTTCCTCGTCCTCGTCGAGGAACGTGGACTCGATGACGAGCAGGTCGCAGCCCTCGGCCAGCGCGTACACCCCCGGGCAGAGCCGGGTGTCCATGACGAACGCGAACCGCTGGCCGCGCCGCACCTCGCTCACCTCCTCCAGCGGGACCCCGTCGAGCGTGCCCTCGCGCTGGAGGCGGCCGACGTCCGGGCCCTTGATGCCGTGCGCGGCGAGCCGGTCGGGCAGCATCCGCCGCCCGTCGGGTTCGACCAGCCGGTAGCCGTACGACTCCACGGGGTGCGACAGTTTCCGCGCCTCCAGGGTGTACCCGGCGGTGCGGGCGAGCGGGCCGTCGGCGCCGACCGGCGCCTCGGTGATGCCGACCGTCTCGCGGTAGGCGGTGGCGTAGCGCAGCCGGTCGAAGAAGCGCTGCCCGGAGCCCGGGTAGTGGGCGGTGACCGGGTGCGGCACCCGGTCGAGGTTGATGCGCTGGATCACTCCGGCGAGGCCGAGCGAGTGGTCGCCGTGGAAGTGGGTGACGCAGATCCGGTTCAGGTCGTGCGCGGCGACCCCGGCGCGCAGCATCTGGCGCTGGGTGCCCTCGCCGGGGTCGAACAGGATGCCCTCACCGTCCCAGCGCAGCAGATAGCCGTTGTGGTTGCGGTGGCGGGTGGGGACCTGGCTGGCGGTGCCGAGGACCACCAGTTCGCGTACGGACAAGGAGTCGCCTATCCGGGGGGCCACTCGAGACCGCGGCCGCCCAGGACGTGGGCGTGCGCGTGCCAGACGGTCTGTCCGGCGCCGCTGCCGGTGTTGAAGACGACGCGGTGGCTCTCCAACTGCTCCTGGTCCGCGACGGCCTGGGCCTCGCGCAGGACGTCCGCCGCGACCTCGGGAGCGGCCACGGCCAGGGCCGCCGCGTCCTTGTGGTGCGCCTTCGGGATGACCAGGACGTGCGTCGGCGCCTGCGGGTTTATGTCGCGGAACGCGACGGTCGTCTCCGTCTCGCGGACGATCGTCGACGGGACCTGCCCGGCGACGATCTTGCAGAACAGGCAGTCGTCCTGCGGTTCCCCTGCCATGGGTGTGCCTCCTCGCCCGGTTGCTGCCCGGTCACTGCCCGGGTGATGCCCGGGGGGTCGCCTACCCGGGCATCGTATCCGTCCCGGCCGTCAGGAAAGGGACGGCGGCTGCTTCGCGGGGTTCTCCGCCAGGGCCGCCAGCGCCAGCCGGACCGCCTCGTCCAGCTGCACGTCCCGCCCCGCCGCGTGGTCCTGCGGGCGCTGCACCACCTCGACGTCCGGGTCCACTCCGTGGTTCTCCACGCCCCAGCCGTACCCCTCCAGCCAGAAGGCGTACTTGGGCTGGGTGACCAGGGTGCCGTCGACGAGCCGGTAGCGGCTGTCGATGCCGATGACGCCGCCCCAGGTGCGGGTGCCGACGACCGGGCCGATACCGAGCGCCTTGATCGCCGCGTTGACGATGTCGCCGTCGGAGCCGGAGAACTCGTTGGCGACGGCGACCACGGGGCCGCGCGGCGCGTCCTGCGGGTAGCTGTCCGGACTCATGCCGCGCGGCACGCCCCAGCCGACGATCCGCCGGGCCAGCTTCTCGACGACGAGCTGGGAGGTGTGTCCGCCGCGGTTCTCCCGGACGTCCACGATCAGGCCCTCGCGGGTCACCTCGACCCGCAGGTCTCGGTGGATCTGGGCCCAGCCGGGGGCCTGCATGTCGGGCACGTGGAGGTAGCCGAGCCGGCCACCGGACCGTTCGTGGACGTGGGCCCGCCGGTCGGCGACCCAGGCGTGGTAGCGCAGCGGCTCCTCGTCGGCGACGGGGACGACGACCGCGTGCCGCGGCTCCCCGCCGCCGGCCGGGGAGACGGTCAGCTCGACCGGTCTGCCCGCGGTGCCGACCAGCAGCGGCGCCGGTCCGGCCACCGGGTCGACCGGCTGTCCGGCCACGGCGACGATCGCGTCACCGGTGCGGATCGCGACGCCGGGCGCGGCCAGCGGGGAGCGGCCCTGCGGATCGGAGGTCTCCGCGGGCAGGATCCGGTCGACGCGCCAACTGCCGTCCTCGTGGCGGGAGATGTCCGCGCCGAGCAGGCCCTGCCGGGCACCGCCGCCGTGGCCGCCGCCCGGGGTGACGTAGGCGTGCGAGGTGCCGAGTTCGCCCTGCACCTCCCAGAGGAGGTCGACCAGGTCGTCGTGGGTGGCGAGCCGGTCGAGGACGGGCCGGTAGCGGTCGAGGACGCCGTCCCAGTCGACGCCGTTCATGTCCGGCCGCCAGTAGTTGTCCCGCATGATGCGGCCGGCCTCGTCGAACATCTGCCGCCACTCGGCGGCCGGGTCGACGAACTGGCGCACCCGGTCGAGGTCGACGGTGATGTTGCCGTCGCTGTCGTCGTCGTTCGGCGCGCGCCGGTCGCTGGGGACGACCTTCAGCCGCCCGTCGGTCCACAGCAGCACCCGCTTGCCGTCGCCGCTGACCTCGAAGTGGTCGGCGTCCGCGGCCAGATGCTCGAGGCGCTGCTGGACGAGGTCGTAGCGCTCCAGCTCGGTCTTGGGGTCGGGGTCGTCGGGGGTGGCCCTGGAGGCGCCGAGCACACCGCGCACCGGGTGCCGCAGCCACAGCACCCCGTCCTTGGCGGCGCGCAGGTTGGAGTAGCGGGCGGCCTCCACCGGGAACGGCACGATCCGGTCGGCCAGCCCCTCGAGGTCGATCCGGGTGGTGGGGGTGCCCTCGCTGTCGGGGGTCTCGTCCCGGTCCGGCGTCTCGAAGGGACGGCCGTGCCGCTGCGGGCCGAACGGGGACGGCGTCGTCGCGGCGAGGGTGATCAGGTGCGGGCGGTCGCCCTCGACGAAGGCGAGGTCGAAGACGTGCTCGTCGTAGACGGGGTCGAAGGAGCGGGTCGACAGGAAGGCGAGGTGCTTGCCGTCGAGGGTGAACGCGGGCGCGTAGTCCTGGAAGCGCAGCGGGGTCGCCTCGGTGACCGACAGGTCGGTGAGGTCGGCGAGCCGCAGCTGGCTGAGCGGGCGGGGGCCGGGGTGGGACCAGGCGAGCCAGGCGGAGTCGGGCGAGAAGGTCAGCCCGGAGACGTCGCCGTGCTCGCTGCGGTCGACCTCGCGGACCTCGCCGCTCTCCCGCTCGACGAGCAGGAGACGGCCGTCGTGCGAGGCGACCGCGGCGCGGCTGCCGTCGGGTGCCATGGCCAGGCCCAGGACGCGGCCGAGCTGTCCGGCGGCGATCCGGCGCGGCCTCGCTCCGGGGGCGAGGCCGGTGGCGGGGGCGAACTCCAGGGCGTCCTCGCCCTCGGCGTCCGTCACCCACACCACCCATTCCTCGCCGTCCGCGCGGAAGGTGTGCGGGCGGCGGGCCCGTACACCGGGGGTGGCGGCGAGCGCGCGGGCGGGGCCGGCGCGGTGGGTGACCCAGTGGACGGTGCCGCGCACGCAGACGGCGCTGCCGCGCGCGGTGTGGTCGGGGGAGGCGGAGCCGAACCAGCGGGCGGCGTTCACCGGGAACGGCTGGAGGTCGACGCGCTGCCCGCCCAGCCGGATGTCGAGCCGGCGCGGCTCGGCCCCGTCCAGGTCGTCGAGGATCCACAGTTCACCGGCGCAGGAGTACACGACGCGGGTGCCGTCGGTGGCGGCGTGCCGGGCGTAGAAACCCCCGAGGGGGGTGTGCCGGCGCAGGTCGGACCCGTCGGCGAGGGAGGAGTACAGGGCACCGGTGCCCTCGTGGTCGGAGAGGAACCCAAGCCTCCCCCAAGTTCTCGGCTCCGCTCGAACAGGGGGGACCCCCATCCCCACCCACAGCGGGTACTCGATGTTCCCGTCGAGGTCACCGTGCAGCCGGACGAACTCCCCTGAGCCGTCGGCCGGGTTGTCGGCACCGTCGTCCCCGTCTCCGGTGGCCTGCTCGATCCACAGCTTGCCCGCCGTGCCGCCCCGGTACCGCTTCCACCAGGCGGCCTCGCGGCCCATCGTCGCGGACAGCAGGACCGTGCGCGGCCCGTGGGCGACGTCGCCGACGGGGCCGTACGGCAGGGTGGTGGCGGGTCCGCCGTCGAGGGGGATCGCGCGGGCCCAGGTGCGGCGCAGACTGGCCTGGCCCTGGGTGCTGAGCGCGAGGACCTTCCCGTCTGGGGTCCAGCCGCGCACCTGGGTCTTCCCGCTCCCCCAGTACGTCAGACGCCGGCCGGGGCCGCCCTCGACGGGCGCGGTGTGCACCTCGGGGGCGCCGTCCCGGGTGGAGGTCCAGGCGACGGTGGTGCCGTCGGGCGAGATACGGGGGAGCGTCACCGGCACGTTGTCGGCACTCACCCGCCAGGCCCGGCCGCCGTCGAGCGGGGCGAGCCACACGTCGTCCTCGGCGGTGAAGGCGACCAACTCGCCGTGCGGATGCGGGAACCGGAGATACGCGGCGGGGGCGACCGATGCAGACTGTGTCACTCGATCACCCTATGCACGCGCGGTCGGCCTGGACAGGGGTTTGGATCACTTGCCCTCGACGGGGCGACAGGACGGGTACTGCTCGCACCACACGGTCGTGGTGACCGTCACGGTGACGGTGGGGTGGGGGTCCCCCCTGTTCGAGTGGAGCCGAGAACTTGGGGGAGGGCCCCGGTGCGTGGGCTCGCCCACCGCGGGCGGGCTGGTGGCGTCGCAGTCGCCCAGGCCGTCGACCCGGAACCACTGCTTGCCGTCCACTTTCGCGGTGATGTCCCCGCGCACACAGGCGCCGTCGACGGCATGGGTGATCTTCCCGGTGACGGTGATCTCCTTGCCGTCCTCGGTCTCCCCGTCGCAGTCCACGGTGGCCACGGTGTCCTCGCTCGCGGGCCGCGACGACGCGCCGTCCTGGTTCCCGTAGGAGGCGGTGCAGCTGAGCCACCGCACCCCGGCCTTCTGCCGGTTGAGCTCTCTGGTGACCGTCTCGTCGGTCGTGTACGCCACCGACGCCGTGCCGATCGCACCCGGCTCGCACGCCACGGCCCCGCCCACGGCGACCACGACCAACCCGACGGCCGACGCCGCCCGCCGCCACCGTGTCCCGTCCCGGACCCACCTCGATGCCCCCATGCCCGGCAGCCTGCCACCGCCCCACGCGTGACGGTAGGGCGCATACGGCCACTCCTCACTACCGTGGAGTGATGCGCAGCGAACGCCGGCCAGACGGCTCGTCGTGGACGACACCGCCCCGGGCGGAACGGCCGTCTCCCTGTGGTCGGTGCGTCATCGGCACCACACCGGCGAGCCCTGCCATGAGGTGCTCGCACTGACCCGGGAGGGGACGACGACCATGACCCACCTGGTGTTCCGGGGCGGCGAGGGCCGTTTCGTCCCCGACGGTTTCCTGCACTCCGGGGCTGTGGCCCTCGGCGGGCACGCGGCGCTCGACCTGCACGAGCCCGGTGTCGTACGGGCCTTCGTCGACGAGGCGGTCCGGCGCGGGCTGCTCACCGGGGCCGCGGAGCCGGACGGCTGGGACCTGTTCCCGGCGGTCGCCGCCGCCCGCGCGGCGGACCGCTGACGGCCGGCCGCGCGGCTGACGGCGAACGGCCGTCCGGGGGGTCAGGACCAGCGGCCCGTGCGGGCCAGGAGGACGGCCGCGGCGGCGGTGCCCGCGGTGGAGGTGCGCAGGACGCTGCGGCCCAGTCGGTAGGGCGTGGCGCCGGCCTGCGCGAAGAGCGCCAGCTCCTCCGGCGAGACCCCGCCTTCGGGGCCGACGACCAGCACGATGCTGCCGGTGGCGGGGAGTCCGGCGGTCGCCAGGGGCTCGGTGCCGCTCTCGTGGAGCACGGCGGCGAAGTCGGCTTCGGCGAGAAGTGAGACAACCTGCTTGCTCGTCGCCGCGTCCGCGACCTCGGGGAAGCGCGCCCGACGGGACTGCTTGCCGGCCTCCCGGGCCGTCGCCCGCCACTTGGCGAGGGACTTCAGACCGCGCTCGCCCTTCCACTGCGTGACGCAGCGCGCCGCGGACCACGGCACGATCGCGTCGACGCCGACCTCGGTCATCGTCTCCACGGCCAGCTCGCCCCGGTCGCCCTTGGGCAGCGCCTGGACGACGGTGAGCCGGGGCCACTCCACGGGCTCCTCGACGACGTCCCCGAGGCGCACGATCAGCCGGTCCTTGCCCTCGGTGCCGGTCACCTCGCCCTCGGCCCTGCGGCCCGCGCCGTCGGTGAGGACGACGCTCTCCCCGGCCCGCAGCCGCTTCACGGAGACGGCGTGCCGCCCCTCGGGGCCGTCGAGCACATGGTGCCCGGAGCCGTCCGTGCCGAAGTCCTCCACCACGAAGACCGGCGCGGTCATCCGGCACCTCCCGCCGACAACGCCGCGCGGGTGGCGGCGAGTTCGGCGACCAGCACCTCCACCAGCTGCCCGGCGGGCAGTTCCCGGGCCATCCGGTGGCCCTGTCCCGCCCACAGGGCCATACCCTGTGCGTCCCCCGCCTTGGCGGCGGCCCTGCGCAGCGGCGCGGCGAGGTGGTGGACGTCCGGGTAGGCGGCGGGCGCGTACGGGCCGTGTTCACGCAGGAACCGGTTGACCAGGCCGCGGGCCGGGCGTCCGGAGAAGGCGCGGGTCAGTTCGGTGCGCACGTACAGGGGGCTGGTCAGCGCCTGCTTGTGCAGGGCGTGCGCGCCGGACTCGTGGGTGGCGACGAAGGCGGTGCCGAGCTGGGCCGCCCAGGCGCCGGCCGCGAGCACCGCGGCGATCTGGCTGCCGCGCATGATGCCGCCGGCGGCGACGATCGGGATGCCCACCGTCTCCCGCACCTCGGCGACCAGGGACAGCAGTCCGACGCCGGAGCCGTCGTTCTCCGGGAGGTCCCGGTGGGTGCCCTGGTGGCCGCCGGCCTCGACGCCCTGCGCGATCACCGCGTCGGCGCCCGCCCGCTCCACGGCCCGCGCCTCCTCGGCGGTGGTCGCGGTGGCCAGGGTGAACGTGCCGACGCGGCGCAGGGAGTCCAGGACCTCGCGGGTCGGCACACCGAAGTGGAACGACACCACCGGCACCGGGTTGTCGAGCAGGACGGCGAGTTTGGCGTCGTAGCCGTCGTCGCGGCCGCTGTCGGGGTCGCCGAGCTCGGTCTCGTACCAGGAGGCCTCACCGGCCAGCTGGTGGGCGTAGACGCCCACGGCGGCCGGGTCGGGGGTCTCGGGCTGGGGCATGAAGACGTTGACGCCGAACGGGTGGCCGGTCAGTCCGCGCAGCTGCTTGATCTCCTGGTACATCCCGTCCGCGGTCTTGTACCCGGCGGCCAGGAAGCCGAGCCCGCCCGCCTCGGAGACGGCCGCGGCGAGCTGCGGCACGGAGACACCGCCCGCCATGGGTGCCTGCACGACGGGGTGCGGAAGGAGATCGGTGAGCGCCAAGGACATGACGGCATGTTGCCACGTCCTTCGGACATCTCCGAATCGGGGCTCAACCGGCCCTCGCCCTTGGCACAGGCCGTGTCCAGGGCACCTTCGGGGCAGCTCCCGGGGCACCTGCGGACCACCTTCCGGAGCTCCGCGGGAGCCGTTTCCGGCCCCCGCGCGCCACCCGTCGGTGTCGTCCGTCAGCGCCCGTTGAAAGCGTCCTTCAACCGGGAGAACAGCCCCTGCTGCCCGGGCTGGAACTGGCCCAGCGGGCGCTCCTCGCCACGGAGCTTGGCGAGTTCGCGCAGCAGGCGTTCCTGTTCGGGGTCGAGCTTGCTCGGGGTCTGCACCTCGACGTGCACGATGAGGTCGCCCCGGCCGCCGCCGCGCAGATGCGTGACGCCCCGGCCGTGCAGCGGGATCGACTGGCCGGACTGGGTGCCGGGCCGGATGTCGACCTCCTCCATGCCGTCCAGCGTCTCCAGCGGCACCTTGGTGCCGAGAGCGGCCGCCGTCATCGGGAGGGTGACCGTGCAGTGCAGGTCGTCGCCGCGCCGCTGGAAGGTGCTGTGCGGCAGCTCGTGGATCTCCACGTACAGGTCGCCGGCGGGACCGCCGCCGGGGCCGACCTCGCCCTCGCCGGCCAGCTGGATCCGGGTGCCGTTGTCGACACCGGCCGGGATCTTCACGGTCAGGGTGCGGCGGGAGCGGACGCGTCCGTCGCCGGCGCACTCCGGGCACGGGTTCGGGACGACGGTGCCGAAGCCCTGGCACTGCGGGCAGGGGCGCGAGGTCATGACCTGGCCCAGGAAGGACCGGGTGACCTGCGAGACCTCACCGCGGCCGCGGCACATGTCACAGGTCTGCGCGCTGGTCCCCGGCGCGGCGCCCTCACCGCTGCACGTGGTGCACACGATCGCCGTGTCGACCTGGATGTCCTTGGTCGTGCCGAACGCGGCCTCGTCCAGCTCGACCTCGATCCGGATCATGGCGTCCTGGCCGCGGCGGGTGCGCGAGCGCGGACCGCGCTGCGACGCCGTGCCGAAGAACGCGTCCATGATGTCGGAGAAGTTCCCGAAGCCACCCGCGCCGAAGCCGCCCGCGCCGCCGGCCCCGGCCTGCTGGAGCGGATCGCCGCCGAGGTCGTAGACCTGCTTCTTCTGCGGGTCCGACAGCACCTCGTAGGCGGCGTTGATCTCCTTGAACCGCTCCTGGGTCTTCGGATCCGGGTTGACGTCCGGATGCAGCTCGCGGGCGAGCCGCCGGAAGGCCTTCTTGATCTCCTCCTGCGAAGCGTCGCGGCGTACGCCGAGTACGGCGTAGTAGTCCGTGGCCACTACGACTCCGCCAGGATCTGTCCGACGTACCGTGCCACTGCGCGTACCGCTCCCATCGTTCCTGGGTAATCCATGCGGGTCGGACCGACCACGCCGAGCTTGGCAACAGCCTCGCCGCCCGAACCGTAGCCCACCGACACCACTGAGGTGGAGTTGAGTCCCTCGTGGGCGTTCTCATGACCGATACGCACGGTCACGCCCGGTTCCTTCGCCTCGCCCAGCAGCTTGAGAAGCACGACCTGCTCCTCCAGCGCCTCCAGTACGGGCCGGATCACAAGGGGAAAGTCATGTCCGAAGCGGGTCAGATTGGCGGTACCGCCGATCATCAGCCGCTCCTCGTTGTCCTCGACGAGCGTCTCCAGGAGGGTGGAGAGCACGGTCGAGACCGTACCGCGCTCCTCGGGGTCGAAAGCCTCGGGGAGATCCTCGACCAGAGACGGTACATCGGTGAAACGTCGGCCCGCGACACGGCTGTTGAGCCGCGCCCGCAGATCCCCCAGGGTCGCCTCGCCGATCGGCGCCGGGCAGTCGATCATGCGCTGCTCGACCCGCCCGGTGTCCGTGATCAGCACCAGCATGGCGCGCGCGGGCGCCATCGGGAGCAGCTCCACGTGCCGCACGGTCGAGCGGGTCAGCGACGGGTACTGCACGACGGCGACCTGCCGGGTCAGCTGCGCGAGCAGCCGCACCGTGCGGGCCACCACGTCGTGCAGGTCGACGGCGCCCTCGAGGAAGTTCTGGATGGCGCGCCGCTCGGGCGCGGT
Source organism: Streptomyces sp. GDS52 (assembly GCF_052246875.1). Classification (NCBI taxonomy): domain Bacteria; kingdom Bacillati; phylum Actinomycetota; class Actinomycetes; order Kitasatosporales; family Streptomycetaceae; genus Streptomyces; species Streptomyces sp. GDS52. Next base: position 4,996,905 of record NZ_CM125966.1, on the reverse strand, counting down.
CATCGGCTTGACGCCGGCGAGCTTGTCCACGAAGAGCCGGTAGCCCTTGTCGGTGGGGATGCGCCCGGCGCTGGTGTGCGGCTGGGCGATGAACCCCTCGTCCTCCAGGGCCGCCATGTCGTTGCGCACGGTGGCCGGGGAGACGCCCAGGTTGTGCCGCTCGGTGAGGGCCTTGGAGCCGACGGGCTCCTCGGTTCCGACGTAGTCCTGAACGATGGCGCGCAACACCTGGAGCCTGCGTTCACTGAGCACGGCGCACACCTCCAGAAGCCTTCCGCCCGGTCCGTTTTCTCCCTGTCCTGGCACTCTTCGCACGCGAGTGCCAGACTTCCCCGCCCAGTGTACGGCCGGGGGGTACACCCCGGGCAAGGCCGGTACCGGGCCGTCGCGCCGGGACAGCCGTGGGCTATTAGCGTCGCGGTATGACGGTGACTTGGGAAGAGTCGGGGTGGGAGCGGCTGGCGCCGGGAGTGGGCCGGTGCCGGCTGCCGGTGTGGGACTGCACGGCGGGGCTCGTCGTCGGCGCGGGCGCGGCACTGCTCGTGGACGCCGGTTCGAGTCTGGGCGAGGGCGCCCGGTTGCGGGCACGGGCGCAGGCGCTCGCCGGTGGGCGTGTGACGCATCTCGCGCTCACCCACCCCCATTTCGACCATGTGCTGGGGGCGGCGGTGTTCGCGGGCGCGGAGGTGTTCGGCGCGGTGGGCCTGGACACGGCGCTGGCGCGGGGAGGCGAGGAACTGCGCGCGGACGCGGAGCGCGAGGGGCTGGACGCGCGGGCGGCGGAGGAGGCCGTGGACGCGCTGACGCTGGTCCGTCCCCGGCACCTGGTGTCCGGCGAGTGGACGCTCGACCTGGGCGGCGGACGGCAGGCGCTCCTCGCCAACGTGGGCCCCGGGCACACCGCCCACGATCTGGTGGTGCTGGTGCCCGGCGAGCCGGAGGTGGTCTTCTGCGGCGACCTGGTGGAGGAGTCCGGTGATCCGCAGGCGGGCCCCGACGCCGTCCCGTCGCGGTGGCCAGCCGCCCTGGACCGGCTGCTGGCCCTGGGCGGCGAGGACGCGGTGTACGTCCCCGGTCACGGAGCGGTGGTGGACGCGGCGTTCGTACGGGCCCAACGCGACGCCCTCGCGGCTCGTTTCGGCGTGTCGGACTGACCCTTCGGCCGAACGGGGAGCCGGTTCTCCTATCGTCATCAGAATGCGCCCGTACTCTCCTGACCTGACCCCCGGGTGGAAGAAGTCCCGGCCCGTCCCCGAGGTCCCGGCCGAGCCCGGTCTGGTGGTGGAGGAGCCCGGCAGCGGATTCTGCGGCGCGGTGATCCGCTGCGAGGCGGGCACGGTGACCCTGGAGGACCGCTTCGGCAAGCACCGGGTCTTCCCCCTGGAGCCGCGCGGCTTCCTGCTGGAGGGCCGCGCGGTGACGCTGGTGCGGCCCGCCGCGGGCCCGGCGCGTCCGACCCGGACGGCATCCGGTTCGGTGGCCGTCCGGGGCGCCCGCGCGCGGGTGGCGCGCGCCGGGCGCATCTACGTCGAGGGCCGCCACGACGCCGAACTGGTCGAGAAGGTGTGGGGCGACGATCTGCGCGTCGAGGGCGTGGTCGTGGAGTACCTGGAGGGCGTCGACGACCTGCCGGCGATCGTCGACGCGTTCGCGCCGGGCCCGGACGCACGGCTGGGCGTCCTGGTGGACCACCTGGTGCCGGGCTCGAAGGAGTGGCGCATCGCGGAGTCGGTCACCAGCGAGCACGCCCTGGTGGTGGGCCACCCGTACATCGACGTCTGGGAGGCGGTGAAACCGTCCTCCCTGGGCATCCGGTCCTGGCCCCGGGTGCCGCACGGCCAGGACTGGAAGACGGGCGTCTGCCGGGCCCTGGGCTGGCGCGTGGCCAACACGGGGGAAGCCTGGCAGCGCGTCCTCGGCGCGGTGCACTCGTACAAGGACCTGGAGCCGGCGTTGTTGGGCAGGGTCGAGGAACTGATCGATTTCGTGACGATGCCGTCCTGACCGCCCCGGCTGGTTTCGCCCCGACGGGGCTGATTTTCAGCCCGTCCGGCGCTTGAGGACGAGGCCGTTCAGGCCGAAGGGGGGTCTGGGGGCGCAGCCCCCAGGGGACGATGGGGGTCCCCCCTGCTCGAGCAAAGCCGAGAGCTTGGGGGAGGGAAGGGGCGGCGGGGGCGAAAAACCCTTCCCGGCACCCCTCAGTCCACCAGGTCCCGGACCACCGCGTCCGCCAGCAACCGCCCCCGCAGGGTGAGGGCCGCACGCCCCCCGTCGTACGCCTCCTGCCGCAGCAGCCCGTCCGTCAGAGCACGGCGCGCCGCCACCAGCCCCTCCGCACGGAGAAGGGCGAGCGGAACCCCTTCCTCCAGCCGAAGCTCCAGCAGGATCCGCTCCACCCGCCGATCCTCCTCGGAGAGGACCTCGCGCCCGGCCCCCGGTGAGCGGCCCTCGGCCAGGGCTGCCGCGTACGCGCCGGGGTGCTTCACGTTCCACCAGCGCACCCCGCCCACGTGCGAGTGCGCCCCGGGCCCCGCGCCCCACCAGTCCGCGCCGCGCCAGTACAGCTCGTTGTGCAGGCAGCGCCCCGCCTCGGAGGTGGCCCAGTTCGACACCTCGTACCAGTCGAAGCCGGCCGCCGACAGCGCCTCCTCGGCGATCAGGTACCGGTCCGCGTGCACGTCGTCGTCGGTCATCGGCACCTCACCGCGCCGGATGCGGCGGGCGAGCTGCGTGCCCTCCTCGACGATGAGCGCGTACGCGGAGACGTGGTCGGGTCCGGCGCCGAGGGCCGCGTCCAGCGAGGCCCGCCAGTCGTCGTCGGACTCGCCGGGGGTGCCGTAGATCAGGTCGAGGTTGACGTGCTCGAAGCCCGCCGCCCGCGCCTCGGCGACACACGCCTCCGGGCGGCCGGGGGTGTGCGTGCGGTCGAGGACCTTCAGCACGTGCTGCCGGGCGCTCTGCATGCCGAAGGAGATCCGGTTGAAGCCGCCCGCGCGCAGGGTCGCCAGGTAGGCCGGGTCGACCGACTCCGGGTTCGCCTCGGTGGTGACCTCGGCGTCCGCCGCCAGCCCGAACTCGTCGCGGATCGCGCCCAGCATCCGTACGAGGTCGTCGGCGGCCAGCAGGGTGGGGGTGCCGCCGCCGACGAACACCGTGCGGACCTCGCGCGGGTCGTCGCCGAGCACCTTGCGGGCCAGGCGGACCTCGTCGATCAGGGTCTCGGCGTAGTTGTCGCGGGAGGCGAGCACTCCGCCGCTGCCGCGCAGTTCGGTGGCGGTGTAGGTGTTGAAGTCGCAGTAGCCGCAGCGGGTCGCGCAGTACGGAACGTGCAGGTAGAACCCGAGGGGGCGTGCTGCGGCCCCGGCGAGCGCGGACGCGGGCAGCGCGCCGTCGGCGGGGACGGGCTCGCCGTCGGGGAGTGCGGAAGGCATGTGCTCCATTGTCCCGCATCCGGCCCGTGGGCCGGTCAGTCCGCCTGGAGCACCAGCAGGGCGAGATCGTCCGCCGGTGGCCGCTCCCCGAACTCGTGGACCAGCCTGCTGATACGTTCCGCTATCCGGTCGGCGTCCAGTCCCGCGCAGTCGGCCAGTGCGGTGGCGAGTCCGTCGCCGTCGTCGAACTGGCGGGAGCCGCGGCGCCGCTCGGTGACGCCGTCGGTGACGCAGAGCAGGGTGTCGCCGGAGCGCAGCTCGAAGGAGTCGCTGGTGTAGGTGGCGTCCTCGACGACCCCGAGCAGGGTCTGCGACCGGGCCACGGTACGGACCGTCCCGTCGGGGGCGAGCAGCAGCGGCAGGGGGTGTCCGGCGGAGGCGAGGGTGACACGGGCGCCGCCCTCGACGAGGGTGAGTTCGCCGTAGAGCAGGGAGAGGAAGCGGGTCTGGGGGCCGTCCCCGGGGGCGGTCGGGCGGGCGCCGGCGGCGACGAGCGCGCGGGCGGCGGCGTCGGCGGCTTCCGTGGCGTCGTCGAGGAGCAGTTGGTTGAGGCGGTCCAGGACGTCGGCGACGTGGTAGCCCTCGCGGGCGAGCAGCCGCAGCCAGGGGCGGGCCAGACCGATGACGACGGCCGCCTCGGGGCCCTTGCCCTGGACGTCGCCGATGGCGAAGCACCAGCGGCCCGGCCCGGCCGGGAACAGGTCGTAGAAGTCGCCGCTCGGTCCGCCCTTGTCGTGGGGCTCGTAGACGAGGGCGGAGCGCACGCCGGGGATCTCGGCGACGGCGCCGGGCAGCAGTCCGCGCTGGAGCACGGCGCTGATGGTGGCCTGGCGGGCGTACTGCCGGGCGGCGCCGATGGCGAGCGCCACGCGCCGCCCGAGGTCCTCCACCAGTCCGGTGACCTCGTCCGGGAACCGCCCGATCCCGGCCCGCCCGATCACCAGCGTCCCCAGCGGCCGGCCACCGGCGACGAGCCGGTAGGCGAGGGCGGTGCCGGTGCCCTCGTCGTGGCCCCCGGTCAGGTGGAGCGCCTTCTCCGGCCAGGGATAGCCGACCGGTCCGGTGCTCAGTGGATCGGAGGGAGGCGGTGGCTCCTGCTCCAGTACCCGGCTCAGTTCCTCCACGCGGCTCTCGTCGGCGTGCCAGACACGGGCGAGGCGGGGTCCGTCGGCCCGTGCCCCGTCGCTCCAGCCGCCGTGGCCGGTGGCCTCGTCCTCGAGCCACACCGCGCACCAGTCCGCCAGCCGCGGCACGATCAGCTGCCCGGTGAGCGCGGCGACCAGGTCCTCGTCCAGCTGCCCGGCGAGCAGATCGGACGCCTCGGCGAGGAAGGACAGCGCCCCGCGCCCCAGCCAGGCCCCGTCCCGCCGGTACGGCCGGGGCACGCGCCACCCCTCACCGCCGGGCTCCGGCTCCGCCTCCCACACGTACGCGTCGAACGGGACGCCCATGCCCTCCGCGCTCTGCGCACCCTCCGTGTTCTCCGCGCTCTCCTCCGCGCCGTCCGCGCCGTCCGCGCCGTCCGCCGCGAAGCCCCCTCCCACGGGGATCCGGGCCCAGACGGTTTTGGTGCCGGGGCGGTAGGTGATCCCCCAGGCCTCGGAGAGCGCGGCGACCAGGCGCAGGCCGCGCCCGTGCTCGGGGCTCTCGTAGGGCGGTGCCTCCGGTTCGCCGCCGTGCGGGGCGCGGGAGGGGTGGCGGTCGGTGACCTCGACGACGAGGGCACCGCTCTCCTCCTCGAGGCGGCAGGTCAGCCGTACCTCGGTGCCGGCGTGCACGACGGCGTTGGTGACCAGTTCGCTGGCGATCAGCGTGGCGTCGTCGCCGGCGCGGGTGGTGAGGTGCTCGGCACCGGGCAGGGCGCGCTCCGTCCAGTCGGCGAGCGCCGACCGCACCAGGGCCCGCGCGGTGCCCGGCGCGAGGGAGCCGCCGGACAGCGCCGCGTCCGCCCGCGCGCACGCCCGCGCGGGCGCCTCCGAGACGGCACGCGGGGTCTCCCGTTGCGTCGGAATGGCCCTCATGGGCAGCTCCCCGGGCAGTTCGTACGAATACACCTCGATCAATGCCGCCAGGGTGACAGACCGACCCCGCCCATAAGCAACGAGTTACCGAAGTGGACCCTCTGGAGCAAGAACAGTGCTAAGCCCACAGCCGACAACCGGCCGAAAACCGATCAGTTCCGCGCAACACCGAAAAGTGTGAGCGGCGCCGGCACCTGCCGAGTTGACGCCCGCACGTCCCGACCCTCATGGGCGCAGGTGATCCAGGAGCCCCTCGGGAACGGGACAGGGGAGCTCGCGGGGAAGAAGCCGCCGGGCGGCCTCCAGGTCACCGTCCCGCGCCTGCCCGTGGATCTCGCGCGCGAGATCGGTGGTACCGGTGACGGAGACCGTCCACTCGTCCGCGTAGCGGTGTGCCGCCTCACCGGTGAGCCCGAGCTGCAGCGAGCGGTGGGCGAGCGGCCGCAGGCACACATCGCGCTCGGGGACCCATTCGCCATGCTCCGCGACGGCACCTTCTACGAGCCGCAGCCAGCGGCGGTCACATGACCTGCGGGCCACCCAGCAGCACCACACGGTCGGCCTCGACGCCGAAGCCGAGAACCGGGTGAAGCGGATCAGACTCCGGGCTCAGCAACACCGGCTGGCCGAGCCGACGCCCGATTGCCCGCAGCAGACGGCACAGCACATCCACGCCGTGCTGACCCTGCAACTCCCGCAGATCAACGTCGAAGTCGATCGAGTCAGCCTCATACGGACGAAAGATCACCAGGAATCCGGGAACCGGCCAGACCCTCAGCAACACGTCGGCACCCTCGCCGCGGGCCAGCATCTCCGCAGCTCTCGGCAGCCGGACCACAGCACCGTCCTCGGAGTACTCGCACGACCACCCCTGCGACCGAACGAGATCAAGCACCGCCTGCCAGTCCTCCACCGAAGTATCCGGGACGAGGACGTCCGGCAGCGACCCCATCAACTCGGGAGCAAAGAAGCTCTTGACGTCACCCCACAGCAGGTCAGGCATCACGCCATACTGCCTCGCCACTCACCGAAACGCAGCCCAATTCCCTTGACGAAACCCATAGGGGCACCCCCCGCCGAAGAGCCCTGCGATGTGTACGCGGCTGCCGGCGATCGGTCCCAGTCCGGGGCAAGTCAGGTCGACAGCCGCGTCGGGGGTGCTGCCCTCGGGGCCGGGGTCGCGGTCCCAGGTGACCTTCTCGCCGGTGACGGCGTCGAAGAGACCGTGACCGTCGTGCGAGACGACCATGACCAGGTCATGGCCGCTGCCGGGATGCGACGCGAAGCCGATGCCGAGCAGTCCACCGACAGGGGCTCCGTATGCGTACTCGAAGACTGGCCGCCAGGGCGCGGGCGCGGGAACGACAGAGGCGGCGAGCAAGCGGTCTCGCAGTGCCCGCTGGTAGGCGGAGATTTCCGGTTCACTGGCAGTTCGCTCCACCGGAGCTGCCCTCTTGATCTGCTTCGTCACCTCCTCATGATCCCGCTCCAGGCAGCTACCGCGTGGAGCCGGGCAGTTGAGAAGATCACGGCATGGCAGCCTCCAACGAACATCCTCCCGACGGCTGGGCCTTCCTCGGAGTCGGAGACCCGTCCCTGGTTGTCCACGACGAACAGCGCGGCCTTCTGGCCGTGGCAGGCACGGATGCACACGGCAAAGCTACGCCGGTCGCGGTCTACCACAGCCGTTCCTTCGTCCGCCGCGCGCTCACTCGCTCATGCTTCCCCGTCCACGCGCTGGCCTTCCACCCCCGGCGTCCGCTGCTCGCGATCGGCACCGGCAAGTACGACGGTGGCTACTTCTTCGAGGGGGAGCTGCTGCTTCTGCACCTGAAAACAGGCGCGGTCGCTTCTCTCATCGAGAACGGGTTCGGTCGTCAGGTTCTGGGACTGGAGTGGCTCGACGAACGGTCGCTGCGTGTCCTCATGGCACCACCGGACGACTGGCGGGACGAAGCGGCGCACGAGAGCGGACACGTCGCCGTGGTGGACCGAGCCGACTGGACCACCGTCCCCGCCCGGTCACTCAGCGGTCGGGACCTGGCCGGCCCAAGGACCCTCGCACCGCGTCCCGAGCCCCGCGAGGCAGTGCAACGAGCAGCCGCCGCACTGCGATCCCTCTGGCAAGCCCAACGAGCCGGACCCTCAGGAGACCTGTGAAGGCCACCCCGACGTCACCTGGACGGCACGAGGCACCTTGGTCACGGATGGAGTCTGTCAACGCGGTTGGATGACCCACGTCATCCGGTCCCGCTGCCAGACCGCCGGGAAGCGGCCCTCCCGGGCCGCGGGCAGGATGCGGAACTCTTTGAGGGCCTGCAGCACTGCAGGCCCTCGTTGAGCCGCCTTCCCGGCGGCCGTTGACACGGTCGGCCACGACCTCCATCGCAGATCTCTCCCAACCGGCCACGCCGACAGTGCAGTCCGAGCACACCATGGGCGGCCACCGGCCTCAGCGAAACCCATCACCCCAGGGGTGCGGCCTGCCCGATCCGCAGGAAACGGGGGCCCGGCCGTTCGCCGGTCGACCATGAAGTCGCCACCGGGGAGGGGCAGTTGCATGCCCCGGCGAGCCCCCATGCGGAGCCGGGCTTCCCGCCGCCGCAGGTCAGAAATATATATTGCGCAAATTAAATTTCATACCTACGGTGAGGGCATGTCACCGAAGCGCGAACCCGAGCAGATCACCGACCTGTCCCGGCTGAAGGCGTTCACCAGCCCCCTGCGCATGCAGCTCTACCGGCTGCTGTACGTCGCGGGCACCGCGACCGCGTCCCAGCTCGCCGAGCAGGTCGACCAGGCGCCGTCGCTGGTCAGTTACCACCTGCGCAAGCTCGCCGAGCACGGCTTCGTGACCGAGGCGAGTGGCCGGAGCACCGACGGCCGTGAGCGGTGGTGGCAGGTGGCGTCCGAGGAGGGCTGGGGCTTCCGCAACTCGGACTTCGCGGACACGCCCGAAGGGTCCGCCGCCGTGGGCGCGGTGACCCGCGGCATCCTCGACACCCGCACCGCCCAGTACCGCGCGTATCTGGACCAGACGGCCGCCTGGGGCAAGGCGTGGACGGACGCCGCGTTCAGCTCCGAATGGATGCTCGACCTGACCCCCGCCGAGCTCGCCGAGATGAGCGACGAACTCCAGGCACTGACCCGCCGCTGGCGGGAGCGCGGCAAGGCCGCCCAGGAGGCCGGCGACACAGAGGGCCGCGAGCACGTGTCCGTGCACCTCTACGGCTTCCCGTTCCGGCCCTGACCCCGCCGTTCCCGACTCCTGGAGCCTGCCATGACCACAGCAGGGACAGCCCCACCCGAACGCGCCACCCCACCGGCCCACCTCGACGGCAACGTACTGCGTTGGCTCACCGCGTACACCGTTTCCCTCGTCGGCGACAGCGTGTACTTCGTCGCCCTCGGCTGGTCCGCCCAGAAGGCCGCCGGCCCCACCGAGGTCGGCCTCGTCATGGCCGCCGCGGCACTGCCACGGGCGTTACTCATGCTGGGCGGAGGTGTGCTGGCCGACCGTTTCGACCCGCGCCGCGTCCTTCTCGGCAGTGACGCACTGCGCTGTCTCCTCATCCTCTCGGTGGCCGCCGCGATCGCGCTGACCGCACCGGCCCTGTGGCTCCTGGTCGCGGTGGCACTCGTCTTCGGTGCCGTGGACGCGCTGTTCGTGCCCGCGATCGGGGCCCTCCCGCCGCGGATCACCAGCGCCGACCAGCTCGCCCGGGTCGCCGGCATGCGCTCTCTGTCCATGCGCCTCAGTCAGATCGCGGGCCCGCCCATCGGCGGCCTGGCCATGGGACTCGGGGGCGCGGCGGCCGCCTTCACCGTCGCAGGCATCCTCTTCGCGCTGTCCCTGCCGCTCCTGCTGACGATACGGATACGGCCCCTCGCGGAGCCCGGCGAGGAACAGCCGGAACCCGGCACGGCGTGGCAGGACCTTCTCGCCGGCCTGCGCTACATCCGGCGCCACCGCCTCATCGGCCCGCTCGTCATCACCGGCGCCGTCTGCGAGCTGGGCCTGATCGGCACTCTCAACGTCGGCATGGTGCTCCTCAACGCCGAGCGTGGCTGGGGCCCTTCCGGCTACGGCTGGATCGGCGGCGGTTTCGGCGCGGGAGCGGCGGCCGGCGCCGCGTTGCTCGCCGTCGTCGGCTGGCTGCCCCGCGCCGGCCTGATGCTGGCCGGGACCCTGCTCGTGGCCTGCACGGGAGCGGCCACCATCGCCTTGGTTCCTTCCCTTTGGACCGCCGTGGTGCTGGCGGTGGTCATCGGACTGAGCGCGGGCGTCTTCGGCAGCCTGGACAGCACCCTCATACAGACTGCCGCGGACCCTGCTTACCTCGGCCGGGTCACCTCCGTCGTCATGCTCACCCTGGTCGGTCTCGCCCCCCTCGGCTACCCGCTGGTCGGTGCCGCCGTCGGGGCTTGGGGCACCGCACCGGTGTTCGTCGGCTGCGGCACCTTCGCCGGCCTGGGCGTGGTCATCGCCCTGGCCTCCGGCCCGGTACGGCGAGCCGAACTGCCTCGGCAGCGCACGATGTGACCTCCCGGGCCCGCCGGTCCCAGAAGGGCACCCGCCGACTTCGGCCCGGTCGCGGGAGCAGCCGCTGCCGGGGTGGACGCCTGCCCCGGGCGGGACACCTCTTCCCAAAAGCGTGAGCACTTCGGCCATTTCTGTCCGCATAGCGCTCATTTGAGCTCTCGCGTGACACTTGCCCGCCGACTGCTCACGCTTTTCGGCAAGGCGGCCACCTGCGGCCCGGCAGCGTGGCGGATCGCGGCCGCGGAGACGTCGGAGGACGATCATCTGTCGTAGCCGCCAGGCCTGGGCGCGTGGACTCGGACGGAGGCGGTGACACTCACGTGCCGTCTCATCCCGGCGGACTCGGCAATTCGGCCCACACGGTCTTTCCCGAGGGGAACCGGGGCGCGACACCCCACCGGGCCGCGAGCGCGCTCACCAGGAGCAGCCCACGTCCGTGCTCGCCGTCCGGACAGGGCATCGCCACCGGGGCAGGCAGCCGCTCTCCCCTGCTGTCCGCGACCTCGATCCGGAGGATGCCGGAGCCGCCCTCCGGGGGCCGGACGAGCGTCATGGTGAGCAGGAAGTCCCGCCCGGGCACACGACCGTGGGTCACCGCGTTCGCGGCGAGTTCACCCACCACCAGTTCGGCGGCCTCCAGGTACTCGCCGTCCCTGCCCCACCCCCGGTCCGCCATCTGTTGAGTCGCGAGAAGGCGGGCAAGCCGTGCTCCACGCCGGGTCGAGCTGAACTGCTGGTGGAAAGGCACGGGCGTGGAGACTCGACGGGGCAAAGGCCCTCGGTCACGGATTTCATACTTCACGTGACAGAGCGTGTCCGGATGGTCGTGCGCTGACCAGAGGAACCATCGGTACGGCACGCGCCTGTACCGCCGCTGTCGGTTGCGTGTCCGTACTGACGGGATTGACGTGCTCCCTGGCCTGAAGTCCAGGGATTCCGGCCTGGGTCGTCCGACCCTTCCGGGGGCTTCCTGCTTCACCGCGCTGTGCGGGCACGTGTGCCCGTCTGACCGGCGCTCCACGGGCGTTTAGCGTCTCCGCCCGTCCGGCGGCGACGATCCTGCGTCCTTCGACCAGGACGTTGCGGGCTGCGTTGTGGTCGCGGTCGTGCACGGTGCCGCACTCGCCGCACGTCCACTGCCGGACGTGCAGGGGCTTGGGGCCGTCCCGGAATCCGCAGGCCGAGCAGACCTGCGAGGAGGGGAAGGCCCGGTCCACCCTGGCGAAGGTACGCCCGTGCTTGGCAGCCTTGTATTCCAGCATGCCGACGAACGCGGACCATCCCGCGTCGTGCACGGACTTGGCGAGCCGGGTGCGTGCGAGACCGGACACCGCGAGGTCTTCCACGTACACCGCTTGGTTGTCGCGAATGATCTGTGTGGATGCCTGGTGGTGCCAGTCCCGGCGCCGGTCCGCCACACGCGCGTGCCGGCGTGCGACCTTGATGCGGGCCTTGGCCCGGTTCTTCGAACCCTTCTGCTTGCGGGACAGCTCCCGCTGAAGACGCCTGAGCTTCTTCTCGGCCCGGCGCAGGAAACGCGGGCTGTCGATCTTCGTCCCGTCGGACAGGACCGCGAAGGCGGACAGGCCGAGGTCGAGACCGGACTCCGCCTCCAGCTCGGGGAGGATGTCCGGCTCGGTGTCCACGACGAAGCTGAGGAAGTACCGGCCGGAGCTGTCTTTGGTGATGGTCAGGGACGTGGGTGCGGCCGGAAGCCGGCGGGACCACTTGACCTTGAGATGGCCGACCTTGGCCACATACACCGTGCCGTCGTCCTGAAGGGAGAAGGCGTTGGTGTTGAGGCGGATCGACTGCCGGGTGTCCTTCTTCGACTTGTAGCGGGGAGGGCCGACCTTCCGGCCCTGCCGCTTGCCCTTGAGGCTGCCGAAGAAGTTCCTGTAGGCGGCATCCAGGTCCCGCAGAGACTGCTGCAGGACGACCGCTGAGACGTCGGCGAGCCAGGCGCGTTCCTCGGTGCGCTTGGCCTGGGTGATGCGAAGCCGGGACAGCTCGGCCGACGTCACATACGGCAGCCCGGCAGCGTGCGCTTGTTTCCGGTCGCGCAGGCAGTCGTTCCACACCACGCGGGCGCACCCGAACGCACTCGCCAGCGCGCGGCGCTGGGAGGCATTGGGGTAGGCCCGGTAGTTGTAGCGGAGCTGCACACCCAAGACCCTACTACGATTGGTCTCATGGATCAGGCAAACGACTACAGACGTGGCAGACACGTCGTTTCGGCGATGCATGTGCACTTGGTCTTTGTGACGAAGTACCGGCACGGGGTGTTCGACGACGAGATGCTGACGCGCTGCGAAGAGATCATGCGCAAGGTCTGTGAGGACTTCGAAGCGGAGCTGAAGGAGTTCAACGGCGAACGCGATCACGTCCATCTCCTGGTGCACTACCCACCCAAGGTCGCCGTCTCGAAGCTGGTCAACAGCCTCAAGGGCGTCTCCGCTCGCCGGATACGGCAGGAGTTCACCGGCCGGATCAACCGCGCCATCATGCATGGGCACCTGTGGTCGCCCTCATATTTCTCCGCATCGTGCGGCGGAGCACCGTTGGCGATCGTCCACCAGTACATCGAGCAGCAAAAACGTCCGCTCTGAAGTGCACGTCAGAGCAGTCCTGAGATGCATTCATCCCCGGCGTGAACGCCAGGGCTTTCTGCAAGAGTCCCGGTAACCGGGCGGCAGGCAGGCGGGTTGGGGGATACGTGATGACATCGGAACCCCGTCAGAACAACACCGAAAACCGCCCCGAGCCCCCGGAGGACGCGGACGGCCTCATCGATCTGAACCGGGCTGTGGGCAGACAGGTCAAGTTGCTCCGGGAACGCGCCGGCCTGACCCAGAAGGAGTTGGGCGACCGGCTGGGATACGGCGAGGACCTGGTCTCGTCCCTGGAGCGGGGCCGCAGAACGCCTCAGCCCGAGTTCCTCGACGCGGCGGACGACCTTCTCGGTGCCGAAGGGCTGCTGAAAGCGACGAAGGAGGACGTGGCGCGGGCGAAGGCACGCGCACGGGTCCGGCACCCGGCGTGGTTCCGGGACTATGCGCGGCTGGAAGGGGAAGCGGTCGAGGTCAACTTCTACAACAACCATGACGTACCAGGGCTGTTCCAGACCGAGCAGCGAACTCGCGCGCTGTACGAGATGCGGAAGCCTCTGCTGACGGAGGAGACCATCGAACAGCGGGTGACCTCAAGGATGGACCGCCAGCGCATCCTGACCGACTGGCCTCCGCCCATGGTGACTGCCGTGATCGAAGAAGTGGTGCTTCGTCGACCGATCGGGGGGCCCGAGGTCCACAAGGAGCAGTTGACCCGGCTGCTCGAACTTGGGCGGCTTCGCACAGTCGAGTTGCAGGTGATGCCCACGGACCGGTCCGAGCATGCCGGTATGGGCGGTTCGTTCACCTTGCTGTCACCAAAGGGAAAGCCCCAGGTGGGATACACGGAAGTACAGGCCGTCGCACGTCTGGCCACGGACATGGACGAGGTCCGTATTCTGGCCGCACGCTACGGCAGCATCAGGGCCCAGGCACTCACTCCGCGAGAGTCTCTGGCCCTGATCGAGAGGATGCAGACGGAAGATGAGTGCTGAAAGCTCCCGACAGCTCGTCTGGCGCAAGAGCAGCTACAGCGGCAATGAGGGGGGCGAGTGCGTGGAAATGGCCCTCGCCGCAGAAAGCATCCATGTTCGCGACTCCAAGGACATTCACCGGCCGCACCTCTCCGTGCGCGCGGACGGCTGGGCGGCGTTCGTGGCCTTCGCAGCGGCGGACTGAGCGCGCAGGGTGGTGGGGGGGCTGCGCGCGCAGCAGCCCCCCCCATCCGTCTCTTGCCTACGGCAAAGCCTCCGCGACCTCGCGGAAGTGCGTGGCCTCGGAGTCGAGCAGGTCGGCGATCCGCCGGTCGGAACGGGTGGGTGCCTGAGCGCCGAGCTTCCGCATGAGAGTGGTGATTCCGCCGTACGAGGCGTCTCCGCTGAGGTCCGTCAGCTTCGGCCAAGTGTCTTCGGAGACAACGGACTTCCGGGCGAACCGGCCCGGCCGCTGCGAGCGCTCGTGGTCCAGCTCGAGGAAGAGGAGACAGCCGACATGCTCCACCTCGATGGCCGGCCGGAACAGTCCGGACATGCGGGCGGACGGCCGTGGGGCGGGAGCACCGGACCGGTCAGGTCCAGGCCCCGCCCCACGGCCATACGCTGCGGCTCACGCCCCACGGGTCGCCCCGTACGGGTCACGCCTCCCGGGCGCCCGTGTACATCTCGTCGATGAGGTGCTTGTACTCGCGCTCCACCACCGGGCGCTTCAGCTTCAGGCTCGGGGTGATCTCTCCGTGCTCGATGTCGAGGTCACGCGGCAGGAGGCGGAACTTCTTGATGGTCTGCCAGCGCTGCAGGCCCTCGTTGAGCTGCTTGACGTAGCCGTCGACCATCTCGACCGTGGCGGGCGCGGCGACGATGTCCGCGTACGGCTTGCCGCCCAGGCCGTTCTCGGCCGCCCAGGCCGTGATCGCGATCTCGTCGAGGGCGATGAGGGCGGTGCAGTAGTTCCGGTCGGCGCCGTGCACCAGGATGTTGGAGACGTACGGGCACACCGCCTTGAACTGTCCCTCGACCTCGGCGGGCGCGATGTACTTGCCGCCGGACGTCTTGATGAGGTCCTTCTTGCGGTCGGTGATGCGCAGATAGCCGTCGGGCGACAGCTCGCCGATGTCGCCGGTGTGGAACCAGCCGTCGGACTCCAGCACCTCGGCGGTCTTCTCGGGGAGCCCGTGGTAGCCCTCCATGATGCCGGGGCCGCGCAGCAGGATCTCGCCGTCGTCGGCGATGCGGACCTCGGTGCCGGGCAGCGGCTTGCCGACGGTGCCGGTGCGGTAGGCCTCGCCCGGGTTGACGAAGGAGGCCGCGGAGGACTCGGTGAGGCCGTAGCCCTCCAGGATGTGGATGCCGGCGCCGGCGAAGAAGTAGCCGATGTCCGGGGCCAGGGCCGCCGAACCGGAGATGCAGGCGCGCAGGTTGCCGCCGAATGCCTCGCGGATCTTGGCGTAGACCAGCTTGTCGGCGATGCTGTGCTTCGCGGTGAGGCCGAAGGGGGCGCCGGCGGTGCCGGTGCGGCGGAAGTTGTCCTGCGTGGCCTTGGCATACTCGCGGGCGACCTCGGCGGCCCACTGGAAGATCTTGTACTTGGCGCCACCGCCCGCCCGTGCCTTGGCGGCGACCCCGTTGTAGACCTTCTCGAAGATGCGGGGCACGGCCGCCATGTAGGTCGGCCGCACCACCGGCAGATTCTCGATGATCTTGTCGACCCGGCCGTCGACCGCGGTGACGTGGCCGACCTCGATGTGGCCGGAGGTGAGCACCTTGCCGAAGACGTGCGCGAGCGGCAGCCACAGGTACTGCACGTCGTCGCCGTCGAGCAGGCCGGTGGCGGCGATCGCCTTCGCCATGTACGACCAGTTGTCGTGCGGCAGGCGCACGCCCTTGGGGCGGCCGGTGGTGCCGGAGGTGTAGATGAGGGTGGCCAGCTGGTCCTTGGTGATCGCGGCGACCCGCTCCTTGACCAGCCCGGCGTCCTTCTCCAGCCGGGCCGCGCCACGGCGCTCCAGCTCGGCCAGGCTGATCACCCAGTCGTCGGTCTCGACGCCGGTCGCGTCGATGACCACGACCTGGCCGAGCTGCGGCAGCTCGGCGCGCTTCGCGACCGCCTTGGCCACCTGCTCGGCGTTCTCCGCGATCAGCACCCGGCTGCCGGAGTCCGACAGGATGTACGCGGACTCGTCGAGGTTCGTCTGCGGGTAGACCGTGCTGGTGGCGGCGCCCGCGCACATGATGCCGAGGTCGGCGAGGATCCACTCGACCCGGGTGGCGGACGCGAGCGCGACCCGCTCCTCCGGCTGCACGCCCAGCTCGATCAGACCGGCCGCGATGGCGTCGACCCGCTGGGCGGCCTCGGCCCAGGTCAGCGACTTCCAGCCGTCGGGGCCCTCGCCGGTGGCGGACGGGACGGGATAGCGGTACGCCTCGGCGTCCGGTGTGGCGGCGACACGCTCCAGGAAGAGGGTCGCCACGCTCGGCGGCCGGTTCTCGATCAAAGTCAGTGTGTCGCTCAAGACGTCCTCCGGGGCCCGCAACGGTGCGGCTGGCTCAGATGTGACAGGTGTGCGGCTGGTGATCGTTTCGGGTGTCGGCTCGGTGTCGGCTGGTGATCGACTGGTTACGCTCGCATGACCTTGTTTAACTCATGAGTAACCGTCGGGCAGGGACAGAGTAGAGCCCGACCGGCGGCTTCGTAAGGGGCCACGGCCTGTCACTTCGCACAGAGGCCCCTTTGATCCACTGTTTTGATCCACTGTGACGACCGATGCGCGGGGGCCCGACGCGCCTGCGCGCGTCGGGCCCCTCTCCGTCCGGCTCGCGGGGTGTCTTGGCACCCTCGGTGACTCCGGTTGTTTCTTGTTACTCCTTGTTACTTCTTGCCCTTGCCCGACCCCGCGCTCTCGTCGCTGGAGAGGACGGCGATGAAGGCCTCCTGCGGGACCTCCACGGAACCCACCATCTTCATCCGCTTCTTGCCCTCCTTCTGCTTCTCCAGCAGCTTGCGCTTGCGCGAGATGTCACCGCCGTAGCACTTGGCGAGGACGTCCTTGCGGATGGCGCGGACGGTCTCGCGGGCGATCACCCGGGAGCCGATGGCGGCCTGGACGGGCACCTCGAAGCCCTGCCGCGGGATCAGCTCCCGCAGCTTGGCGACGAGCCGCACGCCGTACGCGTACGCCTGGTCCTTGTGGGTGATCACCGAGAAGGCGTCCACCTTGTCGCCGTGCAGCAGGATGTCGACCTTGACCAGGCTGGAGGACTGCTCGCCCGTGGGCTCGTAGTCCAGCGAGGCGTAGCCGCGGGTCTTGGACTTCAGCTGGTCGAAGAAGTCGAAGACGATCTCCGCGAGCGGCAGCGTGTAGCGGATCTCGACCCGGTCCTCGGAGAGGTAGTCCATGCCGAGCAGGGTGCCGCGCCGGGTCTGGCACAGCTCCATGATCGCGCCGATGAACTCGGTGGGCGCGAGGATCGTGGCCCGTACCACCGGCTCGAAGACCTTGTCGATCTTCCCCTCGGGGAACTCGCTCGGGTTGGTGACGATGTGCTCGGCGCCGTCCTCCATGTTCACGCGGTACACCACGTTGGGCGCGGTGGCGATCAGGTCGAGCCCGAACTCGCGCTCGAGGCGCTCACGGATCACGTCGAGGTGCAGCAGGCCCAGGAAGCCCACGCGGAAGCCGAACCCGAGGGCCGCGGACGTCTCCGGCTCGTAGACCAGGGCCGCGTCGTTGAGCTGGAGCTTGTCCAGCGCGTCGCGCAGCAGGGGGTAGTCGGAGCCGTCCATCGGGTACAGGCCGGAGAAGACCATGGGCTTGGGCTCCTTGTAGCCGCCCAGCGCCTCCTCGGCCCCCTTGTGCTGGCTGGTGATGGTGTCACCGACCTTGGACTGGCGGACGTCCTTCACGCCGGTGATGAGGTAGCCCACCTCGCCGACGCCCAGGCCGTCGGAGGACAGCATCTCCGGCGAGTTCGTACCGATCTCCAGCAGCTCGTGCGTCGCGCCCGTGGACATCATCCGGATGCGCTCACGCTTGTTGAGCTGGCCGTCGATGACCCGGACGTACGTCACCACACCGCGGTACGAGTCGTACACCGAGTCGAAGATCATCGCGCGGGCCGGGGCGTCCTTGACGCCGACCGGGGCGGGGATGTCGGCGACCGCCCGGTCGAGCAGCGCCTCGACGCCGAGCCCGGTCTTGGCGGACACCTTCAGCACGTCGTCGGGCTCGCAGCCGACCAGGTTGGCGAGCTCCTCGGCGAACTTCTCGGGCTGCGCGGCCGGCAGGTCGATCTTGTTGAGCACCGGGATGATCGTGAGGTCGTTCTCCATCGCCAGGTACAGGTTGGCGAGGGTCTGCGCCTCGATGCCCTGAGCGGCGTCCACCAGCAGGATCGTGCCCTCGCAGGCGGCGAGCGACCGCGACACCTCGTAGGTGAAGTCGACGTGCCCCGGCGTGTCGATCATGTTGAGGATGTGCGTGCTGCCCTTGTCGTGAGTGGGCGCCCACGGCAACCTCACCGCCTGGGACTTGATCGTGATGCCGCGCTCACGCTCGATGTCCATGCGGTCGAGGTACTGGGCACGCATCTGCCGCTGCTCGACCACACCGGTCAGCTGGAGCATCCGGTCGGCGAGCGTGGACTTGCCGTGGTCGATGTGCGCGATGATGCAGAAGTTGCGGATCAGAGCCGGGTCGGTACGGCTCGGCTCGGGCACGTGGCTGGGGGTCGCGGGCACGCAGGGTCCTGATTCTTGAGGCGTCCGCAGTGTCTGCGGTCTCGGGTCGGATCGATACGTAGCTTCCATCGTCCCACGGGTGCGGGGTGAGCTCCTCCGGACGGCGTCCCCCGGGTGGGCCGCGGGACGGGTTTGGGCCGCCGATCGGGCCGCTGGTAGTGTGGGGAGCTGTGTCTCTTGCCCTCCCGGCACGGGGCACCGTCGGAAAGCAATCACCGGCGCGGGACCCCTGCGGCCCCGTGCCAGAACCTGTAGAGGCTCATTCGTGGCGAACATCAAGTCCCAGATCAAGCGGAACAAGACCAACGAGAAGGCCCGGCTGCGCAACAAGGCCGTCAAGTCCTCTCTGAAGACCGCGATCCGCAAGGCTCGCGAGGCCGTCGCCGCGGGTGACGCCGAGAAGGCCGCCGAGTACCAGCGCGTCGCCGCGCGTCAGCTCGACAAGGCCGTCTCCAAGGGCGTCATCCACAAGAACCAGGCCGCCAACAAGAAGTCGGCGCTGGCGCTGAAGGTCGCGTCCGTCAAGGGCTGAACCACTCTTTGATCTGATCGCCGGAAGGACCCGGGCGGGCCCTCTCTCTCCGCCCCCGACCGGCACCCCGAGCTCGTACGCGGCCTGCGTTCGCCACGCGGGTACGAGCTCCGTGCTTCGACCGAGGACCCCGTCCGTCCACCCTTCCCCCGGGTGACGGGCGGGGTCCTCGGTCTGTGGGGGCCGGGCGGCCGGTGGGGCCGACGCCGGCAGGGCGCCCGGGGACACACCCGGCAGGACACCCGGTGGGCAGCGGCCCTACGCCCGTCCCCGCGACCGCGCCGCGCGCGCGATGGTGACGACCGCCTTCTCCAGGGCGTACTCCGGGTCGTCCCCGGCGCCCTTGACCCCGGCGTCCGCCTCGGCCACGGCCCGCAGCGCCACGGACACGCCGTCCGGGGTCCAGCCCCGCATCTGCTGCCGCACCCGGTCGATCTTCCACGGCGGCATGCCCAACTCCCGCGCCAGATCGGCCGGTCTGCCGCCGCGCGCCGACAGCAGCTTCCCGATGCCCCGTACGCCCTGGGCCAGCGCGCTGGTGATCAGCACCGGCGCCACCCCCGTCGCCAGCGACCAGCGCAGCGCCTCCAGCGCCTCCGTCGCCCGTCCCTCCACCGCGCGGTCGGCGACCGTGAAGCTCGACGCCTCGGCCCGCCCGGTGTAGTACCGGCCGACGACCGCCTCGTCGATCGTCCCCTCGATGTCCGCCGCCAGCTGGGACACCGCCGAGGCCAGCTCCCGCAGATCACTGCCGAGGGCGTCGACCAGCACCTGGCACGCCTCCGGTGTGGCCGATCTCCCGACGGCCCGGAACTCGCCCCGCACGAAGGCCAGCCGGTCGGCCGGCTTCGTCATCTTCGGACAGGCCACCTCCCGCGCGCCCGCCTTGCGCGCCGCGTCGAGCAGCCCCTTGCCCTTGGCGCCGCCCGCGTGCAGCAGGATCAGGGTGATCTCCTCGGCGGGCGCCCCGAGATACGCCTTCACGTCCTTGACGGTGTCGGCCGACAGGTCCTGCGCGTTGCGTACGACCACGACCTTGCGTTCGGCGAAGAGCGACGGACTGGTCAGCTCGGCGAGGGTGCCGGGCTGGAGCTGGTCCGGGGTGAGGTCCCGTACGTCCGTGTCGGCGTCGGCGGCCTTCGCGGCATCCACCACCTCCCGCACGGCACGGTCGAGCAGGAGGTCCTCCTGGCCCACGGCGAGCGTCACCGGGACGAGAGGGTCGTCTTGAGCTGTCTTCCTGGCCATCGCGACAAGCATCCCACGCACCACCGACAGCGACGGTTCCCGGCGCCGCGGTGCCGCGGTGCCGCAGGGTCAGGGCTCCTCCCGCCAGCCCTCCCACTCCGCCGCGAACTCGTCCAGTGCTCCGGGGTCCAGCCGCTGCCCCTCGTCGCGCAGGACGACGAGCCACTGGGCGTCCTCGGCGTCGTCCTCACCGGCCAGCGCGTCCCGGACGAGCCGCGGCTCCTCGTCGACACCGAAGCGCTCCCCGAGCGCCTCCGCCACCTCCTCCGCGGCATCCCGGTCGGGCAGCACCAGCACATGTCTCACATCGCTCACGGCAGCCATTAAAAACCCCACTGGCCCCGATCAGCTGGCCTGGTGGGGATTTCTCACAGCCGGCACCTGGGCGAGGCGGATTCCGAACCGGTCCCGGTAGAACGCGAGCACCTCCTCGTCCGTCCCCAACTCCCGCTCCTCACGCGTACCGTCCCCCGCTGTCGCTGTGACCTTGCGGCTGCTGAGCGTGATCCTCCCTCCGTCCTCGGTGGCCCGTGAGCAGACGAGTGACCGCGTGAAATGCGACTGCGGCGAGGTGCTGTGCCACCACGCCCCGCCCACGAAGTCGCCGAGCACCCTCGGGCGCTGCTCCAGCCGGTACACCCGCTTCCCGTCCCGCAGCACGTCCAGGTCCGCGACCGGGGCGATGTCCTGGACGTCACGGCCACCGCGCACCCCGGCCGCGTCGGGCACCACCTCGGCGATCCGGAACGTGCCCCCGGGGTCCTTCTGCTCCTCCCGCTCCCCGAACACCGGCGGCAACAGGAAGTGCGCCCCGAACCCGACATCGGCGAGCAGGTCGTCTCCGTCCGGGGTCCGTACCCGCAGGGCGAGATGGTCGTACGGGATGCCGAGCCGTCCTCCGTCGCCGTACACCCGCGCGGCGAGCAGGACGACCTCGTACCCGAGGGCGGTGAGCAAAGTGCCGAAGGCTCCGTTGAGTTCGTAGCAGAAGCCGCCCCGTCGGCCGCTGACCACCTTGTCCAGCAGCCGTTTCCCGTCGAGCACGATCTCCTCGCCGAGGTGGACCGAGAGGTTCTCGAAGGGCACGGCCCGCAGATGGCGCAAGTGCAGTTCGCGCAGCGCGTCGGCGGTGGGCCGGGCCGGCCGTTCGACGCCCAGTCGCCGCAGATAGGCATCAACCGCCGTCGCGTCCGGACCGGTGTCGGCGCCCGCTCGCGTGTCCGCGTTCGCTTCCTTGTCCGTGTCCACGTGTGTGTCGTCGCGCGCTGCTTCCCTCATGCCCTCAGTCTCGCGCACCCGCAACTCCCCTCCCCACCACCGAGCACCACGACCGACCCGTCCCGGTCCGTCACGGTCCGGCGCCCGGGTCGGTCGCCCGCGCCGAGCGCCGGGCCCCGGCCGTCAGTCCTCGCCGAAGGGCGGAACATCGCGCCGTTCCGGCTCTCGGAAGCGATCCTTCAGGCGTCGCCTCACCGCTTCACCGCGGAGTCCCCCACGGCGACAAGAAGAGCTTGCGCCTGTTCACGGGCATGGCTGATGGGGTCCGCGAAGACGTTCAGGCCGTGGGCGACGAGCGCTCCTTCGTGAAGCAGCATGAGCGTCCGGCTCAGACGGTCGGCCCCGACCTGATCCATGTCCCCGACGAGGTCGGTGAACAGGGCGAGCATCCACTGCTTCTGTTCGATGATGATCGGGTAGGCCGGGTGGGACGGGTCGCTGATCTCGGCGTGAGCGTTGACCATGCCGCATCCCTTGGAACTGTTCTTCTTCGCCCACGCGCGTGAGGCGTCGAAGACGGCCAGGACGCGCGCCGCAGACCCCGGCTGTGCCGCGTCGAGATACCGGGCGAGGAAGCCCCGCCAGCGTTCATCACGATCCGCGAGGTACTCCACGACGACCTGCTCCTTGGAACCGAACCGGTCGTAGAGGGTCTTCTTCGTCACCCCGGCCTCGGCGGCGATCAGGTCCACCCCGACGGCATGGACGCCGCGCTCGTAGAACAGCCTCGCGGCGGCCTCCAGGACGCGCCGTGCGGCAGGCGTCATCGTGATCCGTCGCGGTCTCTCGGCAATACCCATACCTCCACACCATACCGATCTGTATAGTGACTTGGCGGGTATACCGATCTGTTTACTGGAGGGCGAGACATGAACTTCCTGCTCTCGATCGCCTTCGTGCTCTGCTGGAGTTCCGGGTTCATCGGGGCCAAGCTCGGCGCGGGCAGTGCGTCCGCGGTCACGATCCTGATGTGGCGGTTCCTGCCGCTGGCCGTCGTCCTGATCGTCATCGCCACCACCTCCGGAACGTCGTGGCGGGGCCTCACGGTGCGGGATGTGGCCCGGCAGTCCATGATCGGCGCGCTGTCGCAGAGCGGCTACCTGCTCACCGTCTACTACGCGATTCAACTCGGGGTCTCCAGCGGCACCACAGCCCTGATCGACGGCGTCCAGCCCCTCGTCGCCGGAGTACTCGCCGGACCGTTGCTGCGTCAGTACGTCACGCGCAAGCAGTGGCTCGGCCTGTGCCTGGGGGTGAGCGGCGTCGCCCTTGTCACCATGGCCGATGCCGCGGCCGGCACCGGTGTGGCCCGGTGGGCCTATCTCGTCCCCTTCCTCGGCATGTTCTCGCTGGTGGCGGCCACGTTCCTCGAAAGCCGCTCCCGCGCGCGGGTCGCACCCTCGGTGTCGATGACCGTCCACTGCGCCAC
This sequence comes from Streptomyces sp. GDS52, assembly GCF_052246875.1. Lineage (NCBI taxonomy): Bacteria > Bacillati > Actinomycetota > Actinomycetes > Kitasatosporales > Streptomycetaceae > Streptomyces > Streptomyces sp. GDS52. The sequence goes on along the minus strand of NZ_CM125966.1, from coordinate 4,974,081 downwards.
CAGTGCAGTCGTCTTCACGGCACTTGCCGTGAGCGCCGGAGTCGCGAAACCACCTGCTGAGCCCTCGTTCTGGGTCGCGATCACCTGGCTCGTGGCCTTGTCGACCTTCGGCGGGTACGGGCTGTACTGGCTCATCCTGAGGCGCTCCGGAGTCACCAAGGTCAACACGCTCATGTTCCTCATGGCCCCGGTCACAGCGGGCTGGGGAGCCTTCATGTTCGGTGAACCGTTCGGTCCGCAGACCGCTCTCGGTCTGGCCGTCGTCCTCTCAGCAGTCGTCATCGTTTATCGCGGTGATGCCTCATCCACCAGGGTGTGCGCGCGGGATACGGATGCGGGCAAGGCCGCAAGGCCGACCGAGTACGGCGCCTGACGCTTCTGAGAGCGGCGATCGCGACTGGAGCTGCCGATGAGGCGGCGAAGGAGCTCGGCGAGTCGACCACGTTCACGACTTCGGCAGCGTTTACTCACGACTTCGGAAAGCGGCCGGGGGCGGCGGCGTTCGAATCATTCGTGAGTTTCGGCAGCGCTGGACGCGGCAGAGCGTCTCGGACAGCCTGGCACAGCAGCACGACGACGGAGCATCCCTCGGGCTCGCCCGGCACCCCCTGAGCCGATGGGGGCGAGCATCGCAGCGGCGCCGTCCTCTGCGGCGATGCGGTGAGCGAGTTCGGCCGCGCGGCGGCGGTGGGCCGGCTCGGACAGCCTGGCTTCGCCGCTCCGGCCCAGGCGAAGGCCCAAGCGCCTGGTGGTTGAGGACCGCGGCAAGTACAAGGCCGGTCCCGGCCCGGTTCTGGGCCAGGCCGGCGTCGCCCGCTACGAGGATTTCCTCGGCATCGGCCATCGCATCGAGGGTCTGTTCGAGGACATGCCCGATTGGTCCGTTCACAGGCCCTTCTGGTGTGAGCCACATCAGCGAGGCATCACCGTTGCCGTTGCCGTCGTCGGTCCGGGGCCGGTGGCAGAAGCAGCCCGAGCGGTGACAGATGCGTTCACCCCGGCGCTGTTTCGCCAGGGTCGCGATGGCCATCGCTGAGCACACCGACATGAACGGCCCATGAAGGCTTTTACTGCCGCGCGCCGCGCTCTGGAAGAGGCTGCCCCCTCTCCACCGCTCAGGGCAGCGGCAGCCCGGCCGGCATCACGGCGTACATCGGAGAGTCCGGCGTCGACCGCCGTCGCGTCCGGACCGGCGTCGGTGCCCGCTTGTGTGCCCGCGTCCGGGCTCGGGTCGCTTCCTCGTCCGTGTCGTCGTGCGCGGCTCCCCTCATGCCCTCAGCGTCGCGCCACTCGTAGCTCTCCCCTCCCGTCCTCGTCGCCGAGCACCGCGATCGCGCCGTCGCGGTCTGTCCGCAGGACCGCGGTACCGGCGTTGCGGAGGGCGTCGAGCGTGGTGGGAGCCGGGTGGCCGTACGTGTTGTCGCGGCCCGCGGAGATCAGCGCCAGCCGGGGTGCCACCCGGCGCAGGAGGCCGGGATCCTGGAAGGACGAGCCGTGGTGGGCGACCTTCAGGATGTCGACGTCGGCCAGGCGCCCCGCGGCGGGTGATCTGGCCAGGGCCCGCTGGGCCGGGGGTTCCAGGTCGCCGAGCAGGAGCAGGCGCAGGCCCCCTGTCCGGACGAGCATGGCCACGCTGGCGTCGTTCGGGCCCTCCGGCTGCGGGGTCCAGGACTGCGGGGCCGTGGGCGCTGCGGGCTGCCGGGGGCTCAGTGGGGGCCACACCACCTCCCAGGACAGGTCCCCCGTGCGCCGCCGCTCCCCGGCGACGGCACGCGTCATCGGCAGGTGCCGGTCGGCCGCGAGACGGCGTACGAAGCGGGCCTGGTCGGCAGGTTCCTCCAGTCCCGTGATCGCGATCTCGCCCACCAAGCGGCCGCGCAGCACACCGGGCAGGCCCGCCACATGGTCGGCGTGGAAGTGGGTCAGCACGACCAGCGGGACGCGGGTGATGCCGAGGGAGCGCAGGCAGCGGTCCACCAGGGCCGGGTCCGGGCCGGCGTCCACGACCACCCCGGTGTCCTCGCCCGCCGCCAGCACCATCGCGTCGCCCTGGCCCACGTCGCACATCACCAGCCGCCAGCCCGGCGGCGGCCAGCCCGTGACCACCCGGGTCAGCGGCGGCGGCCGCACCACCAGGAGCACCAGGAGCAGCGCGCAGACCGCGCACCACCAGGGGTGCCCCAGCAGCCTCCGGCCGGCCAGCAGCACGACCGGGGTGAGCGCCCCGAGCAGTGCCGCCCCGGCCCAGCCGCCCGGCCAGTCGATTCCGGCGCCGGGCAGCGCGGCCCCGGTCCGGGCGATCTGCGCGATCCACTCCGCGGGCCAGCTCGCGCACCAGGCGAGCGCCTTCGCCAGCGGTATCGCCGGCAGGGCGGTGGCCAGCGCCAGGAAGCCCAGCACGGTGGCCGGTGCGAGCGCGAACTCGGCGAGGAGGTTGCACGGCACCGCCACCAGGCTCACCCGCGCCGACAGGACGACGACCACCGGCGCGCACACCGCCTGCGCGGCACCCGCGGCGGCCAGCGCCTCCGCGAGCCGTGGCGGCACTCCGCGCCGTCGCAGTCCGGTGCTCCAGCGCGGGGCGAGCGTGAGCAGGGCGCCGGTGGCCAGCACGGAGAGCAGGAAGCCGTAGGTGCGGGCCAGCCACGGGTCGTAGAGCACCAGCAGCAGGACGGCCGTCGCCAGCGCCGGGATCAGCGATCTGCGGCGGCCGGTGGCGAGCGCGAGCAGGGCGACGGACCCGCAGGCCGCGGCCCGCAGCACACTCGGATCCGGCCGGCACACGACGACGAACCCGAGCGAGATCACCCCGCCGAGCAGCGCGGTCGTCCGCAGCGGGATGCCGAGGCGCGCGGCCAGACCACGGCGCTCGGCATACTGCGCCAGGCCCGGCGGGCCGAGGAGCAGGGCGAGGAGGATGGTGAAGTTGGCACCGGAGACGGCCAGCGTGTGGGTGAGGTCGGTCTCTCTGAACGCCTCTTCGAGTTCCGGGGTGACGCGTGCGGTGTCGCCGACGACCAGCCCCGGCAGCAGGGCCCGCGCGTCCGTCGACAGCCCGTCGGTCGCCGTCCTCAGTCCGGCCCGCAGCCGCCCCGCCAGCCGTTGTGGCCCCGTCGGCTCCCCCACCGTCTCCGGTCCGTCCCGGCCCTTGACCCGCAGCACGGCCGCGAACCGGTCACCGCCCGCCGTCGCGGGCGCGAGCCGGGCCTCGATCCGCAGCCGGGTGGACGGCAGCAGTCCGAGCCACGGTGAACGTTTCCCGGCAGGGCGTGCGCGTCCCTCCGGCGTACCGTCCCCGGCCGGACGCGCGTCGACCATCATCAGCACCGGGGCCCGGGTCGCCACCGCCGATCCGACCCCGGCCTGCCCTGCCCGCTCCACCCGCCGCACGTCGGCCTCGATGAGCACCGTCGTCGGGGCCGGTCGGCCGGTGCCGGTCCTGGGCCGGGTCAGGCGGGGGTCGGAGGTGATCTCGACCTCGGCCGTCACGGCGGCGTACTCCCGCGCCAGCTCCGGTACCGGGCCCCGCCGCAGATCCGCGCCGTGCAGCCCCGCCGAGCAGGCGGCAGCGGCGACGCAGAGCAGTACCGCGACTCCGGAGACGCGTACGTGTCCCTGCCCCGTACGTCCCTGTCCCCTACGTCCCCGTCCCGCAGGTCCCGGTCCCGCTCTGCGGTTTCGCAGGGCGAGGAGGACGGTGGCCAGTGCCAGGGACGCGATCACGGTGCCCAGCACCCGGTCGGGCGGGGCGTGCAGCATCACCGCCGCCGTGATCCAGGCCGCCAGCGCGGGCGGTACGAGCCGCAGGTCGGCCGGTCCCTCCTGGCGCGGGTGGGAGGCGCCGAGCCGCTTCCCGGAGGAGGCGTGCACGGGCAGCCGGGTGGCGGGTTCCGTGAGGGCGGGTTCTGTGAGGGCGGGTTCCGTGAGGGCGGGCCTCGTCCTCCGGCTGCTCATGGCCGCACGAGGTTCCGCAGGTCCGCGAAGCGGCGGTCGCCGATGCCGTTTACTTCCCGTAGTTCGTCCACCGAGCGGAAACCGCCGTTCCGGGTGCGGTGCTCGATGATGTGCCGGGCCAGCACGGGGCCGACGCCGGGGAGGGTCTCGAGCTGCTCCGACGTGGCGGTGTTGAGGGACACCGGTGCCGTGGGTCCGGCTCCCGCCGTTCCGGCCGGACCGCCCGGCACGGGCCCCGGCCCTGCCGCCGGTGCCGGGCCGCCGACGATCACCTGCTCGCCGTCCACGAGGAAGCGGGCCCGGTTGAGGCCGTCGGTCTTGGTCCCGGGGCGTACTCCGCCCGCCGCCCGCAACGCGTCCGCGACCCGTGAGCCGGCCGGGAGGCGGTGGACGCCCGGGTCACGCACCTTGCCGCCGACGTCGACCACGATCTCGGGGACCGCCGTCCCCGCAGGATCCGTGCCGGCGGGTTCGCCGGCTCCGGCCGGGGCGGTCGGCCGGTTCTCGTCGTGGGGCACGGCCGCCCCCACCACCTCCGGTGCCCGCACCGGCTGGGTCCGTCCGCCCCAGAAGTGCTGTACGGCGAACCCCACCACCACCATGAGCAGCACCGACAGCGCGATCACGCTCCGCCGTTCCAGCCCGCACCGCGTCCGCACCCACAGCGGCAGCCGCTCCCGCAGGGCGAGCACCGTCCGGCCGGCCGGCCGCCACTCCCCCGCAGCCGACGGGTCCGGATCCGCCACCAGGTCCGGGTCCACCCTGCTGGAAGCCGCCGAGTGCGGGAACGCCTCCCGCGTCCGCACGTCCGCCGGGTCCGGGCCCGCGCCTCTCACGGCCCAGCGCGGCACGACCCTGGCGCCCCTGATGTCCTGGACGCCCCCGCCCCGCTCCCCGAACAGCGCCTCCGCCCGGCGCCGAAGCTCTTCCGCCGAGGCGTCACGGTCCCGGTGCCGGTGCTCGTGCCGCACCCGTCCGGCGCCGGAGCGGGATCCCGTCCCGGCGGCGGACGGCCTGCGGTGGCGGGCGCGGCCGTCGGAGGCGGGTGCACGGCCCGGCCCGCTGGTCGCGGTCGCCGTGTGTGAACGTGATCGAAGTGCCATGCCGGGAATGATCGGGCAGATCGCCGCATCCGCGATGATCTTGCTTGATTCCGGTGGACTACCGGCCGGTTGTGGACAACTCCGTCACCCTGACACGCCGCCCCGGCAGCAGCCCCTCACCGGGTCGAGACCACGACCCCCAGCAGGCCGGGTCCCGTGTGCGCGCCGATCACCGCGCCGACCTCGCTGACGTGCAGGTCGGCCAGGCCGGGCAGCCGCGTGCGCAGCCGGTCCGCGAGGGCCGACGCGCGGTCCGGTGCGGCGAGGTGGTGGACGGCGACGTCGACCTCGGCGGCGCCCGCCCGCTCGGCCGCGATCTCCTCCAGGCGGGCGATGGCCCTCGACGCCGTGCGCACCTTCTCCAGGGGTTCGATACGGCCGCCCGCCAGCTGGAGCAGCGGCTTCACGGCGAGCGCCGAGCCCAGCAGGGCCTGCGCGGCCCCGATGCGTCCGCCGCGGCGCAGATAGTCCAGGGTGTCGACGTAGAAGTACGCGGAGGTGCCCGCCGCCCGCTTCTCCGCGGCCGTGACCGCGTCGTCCGCGGTGCCGCCCGCCTCCGCGGTCCGTGCGGCGGCGAGGGCGCAGAATCCGAGCGCCATGGTGATCATGCCGGTGTCCACCACCCGCACCGGCACCGGCGCCTCACGCGCCGCGACGACCGCCGCGTCGTAGGTGCCGGAGAGTTCGGCGGAGAGGTGGAGGGAGACGATGCCGGTGGCGCCGGACTCGGCGGCCTTGCGGTAGGTCTCGGCGAAGACCTCGGGGCCGGGCCGGGACGTCGTCACCGGACGCCGTTTCTGCAGCGCCTCGGCGAGGGAGCGGGTGGAGATCTCGGTGCCCTCTTCCAGCGCGCGGTCCCCCAGGACCACGGTCAGGGGAACCGCGGTGATGCCGTGCCGCTCCATCGTCCGGGCCGGAAGGTAGGCCGTTGAATCGGTGATGATGGCGACATGGCGGGACATGGGCTGGAGGTTACCTGGCGTACGGCCTCCTCGGCAGCCCGGACCGGCGTGCCGGGCGGGACCGTGTCCGGATCACGGCGACCGGAACGACCGGATCAAGTGGTGCTCTCCGGACGGGGCTTCTTCTGCCAGGGGTAGGTGAGGCGCGGTCCGGGCGGGGTGATGGCGGGGCGGGCCGGTCCGGCTGCCGGGGCGTCCTCGGCCGTTGCCGCGGGCCGGGGCGGGGACGCGGCGGAGGCGGACGCCGGGGCGGACTGCTGCTCGGTGGTCGTCCAGTGCCGCAGGGCTCCGGTCTCCATGTCGATCTGGCTGCTCAGGGAGTCGAGGTCGTCGTCCGCGAAGTGGCGGGCGCGGTCGCGGGCCGCCCAGCGCAGGGAGTCCGCCGACCGCGTGATGCGGTGGGTACGCTCGCGCAGTTCGGGCAGCCGCCTGCCGAGGCTGCCGCGGTCCGGCTCGGACTCCAGGCGCCTGAGTTCGCCCTCCAGTTCGTGCCCGTGCGCGCTGAGCCGCTCGAAGAGGGTGAGGGACTCCTTGAGGGACTGGTCCTCGGTGGCGCCGGCCTCCAGCGCGTCCTGGGTGGCCCGCATGGACGTACGCAGGGTGAGCCGGAGTTGGGCGATCTCGCCGGCCGGGCCGGACTGGGCGAAGGACTTGACCTTCAGGGTGTGGTCCTCGACCGTGCGGCGGGCCTGGGTGATGTGCCGGTCCGCACTGCGCTTGGCGGCTCCGACGGCCTTCACGGTGGCATACGCGCCGAGCACGACGAAGAGCACGAAGAGCAGGGCCAACACTGCGATCACTGCTTCCACGAGACTCCTCCTCCGGGCCCTTGGGCCTGCCGCCGCACACACCGCGCCGCTCTTCAAAGGTAAACGCAACGGGCAGGTCCGGAGTTCCGGAAGAACCCCGAACCTGCCCGTAGGGGAGTACCCCGAGCCCACCGTTTTGCAACCCCGCAGCCCGACCGGTCGGTAGCAGCCCGGCCGACCCGTAGCGGGCCGGCCCGCAACTCTAAGGCGTCACAGCGTCACCGCGTCACAGCGTCACGCCGGAACGATGTTCACCAGCTTCGGTGCCCGCACGATCACCTTGCGGATCCCGGCCCCGCCCAGCGCCGCGACGACCCTCTCGTCGGCCAGCGCCACCTTCTCCAGCTCCTCCTCGGAGATCGACGGCGACACCTCCAGGCGGGCCTTGACCTTGCCCTTGACCTGGACCACGCAGGTGACGGCCTCGTCGACCACGTACGCCGGGTCGGCGACCGGGAAGTCCCGGTGGACGACCGAGTCGGTGTGGCCCAGCGCGCGCCACAGCTCCTCCGCGATGTGCGGGGCCAGCGGCGCCACCAGCAGCACCAGGGACTCGGCGACCGGACGCGGCACCGCACCCCCCTGCTTGGTCAGGTGGTTGTTCAGCTCGGTGACCTTGGCGATGGCGGTGTTGAAGCGCATGCCCTCCAGGTCCTGGCGCACCCCGTCGATCGCCTTGTGCAGGGCGCGCAGGCTCTCCTCACCGGGCTCGGTGTCGACGACGGTGACCTCGCCGGTGTTCTCGTCGACGATGTTGCGCCACAGCCGCTGCAGCAGCCGGAACTGACCGACCACCGCACGGGTGTCCCACGGCCGCGACACGTCCAGCGGGCCCATCGCCATCTCGTACAGGCGCAGGGTGTCGGCCCCGTACTCGGCGCAGATCTCGTCCGGAGTGACCGCGTTCTTCAGGGACTTGCCCATCTTGCCCAGCAGCCGGGAGACCTTCTCGCCCTGGTAGTAGTAGGCGCCCTCGTGCTCCTCCACCTCGGCGGCCGGTACCGCGATGCCGCGGCTGTCGCGGTAGACGTAGGCCTGGATCATGCCCTGGTTGTACAGCTTGTGGAACGGCTCCGCCGACGAGACGTGGCCCAGGTCGTGCAGCACCTTGGACCAGAAACGCGCGTACAGCAGGTGCAGGACGGCGTGCTCGGCACCGCCGACGTACAGGTCGACACCGCCGTGCGGCATGCCCTCGCGCGGGCCCATCCAGTACTGCTCGATCTCCGGGTCGACCAGCTTCTCGCTGTTGTGCGGGTCCAGGTAGCGCAGCTCGTACCAGCAGGAACCGGCCCAGTTGGGCATGGTGTTGGTCTCGCGCCGGTACCGGCGCGGACCGCGGCCGTCGCCCAGGTCCAGGGTGACGTGGACCCAGTCCTCGTTGCGCGACAGCGGCGTCTCGGGCCGGCTGTCGGCGTCGTCGGGGTCGAAGGTGCGCGGGGAGTAGTCCTCGACCTCGGGCAGTTCCAGCGGCAGCATCGACTCGGGCAGCGCGTGGGCGGTGCCGTCCTCGTCGTAGACGATCGGGAAGGGCTCGCCCCAGTAGCGCTGGCGGCTGAACAGCCAGTCGCGCAGCCGGAAGTTGACGGTGCCCTCGCCGATGCCCCGGCGCTCCAGCCACTCGGTGATGCGCGCCTTGGCCTCGACGACGCCCAGACCGTCCAGGCTCACCTCGTCGTTGGACGAGTTGATGATCTTCGCGTCGTACGACGCGAAGGCGTCCTCCCAGGTGGCGGTGTCCGTGCCGCGACCGTCCGTCGGCTCGACGATGCAGTGGATCGGCAGTTCGAAGGCGCGCGCGAACTCGAAGTCGCGCTGGTCACCGGCGGGGACGGCCATGATCGCGCCGGTGCCGTAGCCCATCAGGACGTAGTCGGCGATGAAGACGGGCACCTGCTCGCCGTTGACCGGGTTGGTCGCGTAGGAGCCGGTGAAGACGCCGGTCTTGTCCTTGGCCTCGGCCTGCCGCTCCACGTCGGACTTGGAGGCGGCCTGCGCGCGGTAGGCGGCGACGGCCTCGGCCGGGGTGGCGTGGCCGCCGGTCCAGACGTCGTGGGTGCCCTCGGGCCAGGTGGCCGGGGTGAACTTCTCGACCAGCGGGTGCTCGGGGGCCAGCACCATGTAGGTGGCGCCGAACAGGGTGTCGGGTCGGGTGGTGAAGACGGTGATGTTCTCGCCGTCGATGGGGAAGTCGACGCGGGCGCCCTCGGAGCGGCCGATCCAGTTACGCTGCTGCAGTTTGATGGCCTCGGGCCAGTCCAGGGCGTCCAGGTCCGCCAGCAGCCGCTCGGCGTAGGCGGTGATGCGCATGTTCCACTGGCGCAGCTTCGCCTTGAAGACCGGGAAGTTGCCGCGCTCGGAGCGGCCCTCGGCGGTGACCTCCTCGTTGGCCAGTACGGTGCCCAGGCCGGGGCACCAGTTGACCGGCGCGTCGGAGGCGTAGGCCAGCCGGAACCCGCCCAGGACGTCGGCGCGCTCGGCCTCGCTCAGTTCGCTCCACGCGCGCGCGTGGCCCGGTACGGGGCGCTCACCGGACTCGAACTCGGCGATCAGCTCGGTGATCGGGCGGGCCCGGTCGGCCTTGTCGTCGTACCAGGAGTTGAAGATCTGCAGGAAGATCCACTGGGTCCACTTGTAGTACTCCGGGTCGATCGTGGCGAACGACCGGCGCCGGTCGTGGCCCAGGCCCAGCCGGCGCAGCTGGGCCTTCATGTTCTCGATGTTGGCCTCGGTGGACACCCGCGGGTGCGTGCCGGTCTGCACGGCGTACTGCTCGGCGGGCAGCCCGAAGGCGTCGAAGCCCAGGGTGTGCAGGACGTTGTGGCCGGTCATGCGCTGGAACCGGGCGGAGACGTCGGTGGCGATGTAGCCCAGGGGGTGGCCGACGTGCAGTCCCGCACCGGAGGGGTAGGGGAACATGTCCATGATGAACTTCTTGGGCCGGGCGACCAGCTCCGGGTCGTCCGCCAGGTCACCGCTCGGGTTGGGCGCGTCGTAGGTGCCCTCGGCGTCCCAGAAGTCCTGCCAGCGTGCCTCGATCTCGGCCGCCAGAGCGGCCGTGTAGCGGTGCGGCGCGGCCTCCGCCGACACAGGGGCGGTGGCCGCGGGGTTCGTCTCGCTCATGATCCTCAAAGCTCCATCGATCGTCTGCGCCTTCGGCTGCGGCATTTCAGGCCTTCAGGCCCTTGGGCTTCCGGGCCCTCAGGCCTCCGGAAATGAAAAATCCCCTCGCACAGGAGGGGACGCCGCGCCGATTCCGACCACCTGGTACGACCGTGGTCGGGACTGATCAGCGCGGCTCGCTAAGCAGAAGGCGTACGGCACGCATGGCGTCAGGGTACCGCAGGCCCGCGGCGCGCCGCGACGCGCCTTTCGGGCCCACGGGGCCGCCGAGGACCGGTGACGGACCCGCAGCGAGGCCCTCCACCCCACCGACATTCCTGAATTTCGGTCAAAGATTACTTCGCGTACCGCCCCCTATGGGGCATCCTTCCGGCCTGATCGTCCTTTGATAACAGCGCAATAACTCAAACCTGTACTCCCCGGTACGCAGGAGGTTTAGAGTGCGGCCCGGGACCGCTTCTCCCGAACGTTCGGAGTTCCCCCATGAACCTTCGTCCAGACAGCAGCCCACCGCCCATTCAGGGCCGGTCGGCTGCCGGTCGGTCGTACCCGCTCGCCGTCGTGCTTTCCGTCGTGATGTGGGGAGGTAGGGCGTGAGGCCGGACGACAGCACGGCGGACGACTGGTTCCTCGAGTTCCTCAACTTCGGCGCGGGCGTCCTGTCCCTCGTCTGCCTGAGCTGCTCGGTGATCTGGGGACTCGTCGCCCAGGACCGGGTACTGCTCGGCCCGCGCGAGCGCATCCTGTCGCAGGCCGTGCACCGCACCACGGCGGTCGGGTCGGTCGTCTTCCTGCTGGTGCACATAGTCATCAAGCTGGTCCTGGACCACACCACCTGGATCGCCGCGGTCCTGCCCTTCGGGCTGGCCCTCACGGACGACGAGGCGGTCGCCGGCCGGAGCTTCCTGATCGGCCTGGGCACGCTGGCCGGCATGCTGATGATCTTCGTGGCCATCACCGGCGTCCTGCGCAACCGCTTCGCCTCACCCGCCCCCGTCGCGGCACGCTGGCGCGCCATGCACATGCTGGCCTACCCGGCCTGGTGCGCCGCGCTGGTGCACGGGCTCTACGCGGGTCGAGCGGCCAAGCCGATCTTCCTGATCCTGTACGGCCTGTCCGTGCTCGGCGTCATGGCCGTCCTGGTGCTGCGCGTCTCCCCGGCCTCGGTCAAGCGCAAGGTCGCCGACGGGGTCACCGGCCTGCTCGGCATCACCGACCAGTCGGGCCGCAGCTCCCTGGAGGAGAGCCGCTCCCGGTCGGCCGAGGCGTCGTCCTCCGGGCTCCCCGGCTACCAGGACGGCGGCAGACGGGCCTCCCGGTCCCGTTCCGAGCGCCCCGAGCCGGCCCGGCCGCGCTACGAGACCGCCGAACGCGTCACCCCGGCCCCGGAGCCCGCGAACGGTTTCGCGGCCGCCTACCGCGCGGTCTCGCCCCCGTCCGCCCCGGCCCAGCCGCAGCAGCCCCTCTACGCCGACCAGACCGCCCGCATGGAGCTGCCCCTGGACATGCAGCCCACGCAGGCCGTCCCGCGCGTGGACGGCCCCTCCAGCACCTCGGGCACCTGGCCCGTCCCCTCCCCGCCACCGGTCGGCGAGGCCCCGCCGTCGGCCTACGACCCGCTCCAGGACACCGGATACGGCATCCCGATCTACGACAATTCGACCGCACCGGGCTACGGCGCGAGTGATGTGCGCGACACCGGTGAGTCGAACCCCCTCTACGGCACGTACAACCCGAGTGACACGTACAACAGCGGTCCCGCCACTGATCCATCTCCCGGTGCGTCGTACGACTTCGACGCACCGGGATCGGGCGAACCTTGGAACACGCCTTCCGGAGGCTTCAAGTGAACGAGGCTCTGCCCGACGTACCCGAAGTCCGCGTCGTCGGACTTCCCCAGCTCACGTCGGGCTTCGACCTTGTCGACCGGCTCGATCTCCCCATGCACCTCAAGGTGCACGGGCCGCTCGAACCCCTGGGCGGCGAACAGCTCGCCCAGCTGGCTGAACGCATCAACCTCAGGGGCCGCGGCGGCGCGGGCTTCCCCTTCCACAAGAAGCTGCGCTCGGTCGCCGAAACGGCGATCAAGCGCGGCGTCCGGCCGGTCGTCGTCGTCAACGGCAGCGAGGACGAACCGGCCTGCCGCAAGGACACGGTGCTGATCAACCGTGCCCCGCACCTCATCCTGGACGGCGCGCTGCTGTGCGCCGAGGCCATGGGTGCCCGCACGCTCGTGGTGGGGGTCACCCGGGAGTCCACCCAGCGCTCCATGGAGGCCGCGCTGGCCGAACGCGGCCTCAACAACGGGCGCCGGTCCGCGCTGCGCGCCCGCGTGCAGCGCAACCCGGTGCGGATGGTCACGGGCGCCGCGGCCTCGCTGATCCGCTCCATCGACGGCGGTCCGGCGATCCCTCCGGGCCGCAAGACCAGCGCCTCGAAGAACGGCGTCGGCGGCGCGCCCACCCTGCTGTCCAACGCCGAGACGTTCGCCCAGCTCGCCATCGCCGCCCGCATCGGCCCGGAGCGCTACGGCAACACCGGCCTGTACGACGAGCCCGGCACCGTCATGCTCACGGTGTCCGGGGCGGTCACCCGCCCCATGGTGGTCGAGGTCCCGACGGGCGTACCGCTGCGCTACGTCCTGCAGCTCGCCGGTGCGCCACCGGTGCCGCAGGGTGTGCTGACCGGCGGCTACCACGGCAAGTGGATCGACGCGGCGACCGTCAACGAGGCGATCGTCTCCCGCAACTCCCTGGACGCGGTGGGCGGCGCCCTCGGCGCGGGGGCGATCCTGCCGATCAGTCAGAACACCTGCCCGCTGGGCGAGTCACTGATGGTGGCGAAGTGGCTGGCCGAGGAGAGCGCCAACCAGTGCGGCCCGTGCTACCTGGGCCTGCCGGCCGCCGCGCGCGGCCTGGAGGACATCCTCAACGGCGGCGGACCGGCCGCCCTGGAGGCGGTCAAGCAGGTCGCCAAGAACGTGAAGCGGCGCGGCGCGTGTTCGCATCCGGACGGCTCCGCGATGTTCCTGGAGTCGACCATCAAGGCGTTCCCCGACGACCTCGCCGCCCATCTCATGGGCAATGGCTGCGGACGGCCCGTGGAGGGCGTCCTGCCGCTCTTCGAGGGCGGGCAGACCCCTACGGGCATCCCGGGCGGCGGCGGCGAGGAGAACGGACCCAGCCGCCAGAAGATCTTCGTCGACTGGACGCTGTGCCGGGGCCACGGACTGTGCGCGGACCTCCTCCCGGAGGTCTTCAAGCTCGGCGCGGACGGCTTCCCGACGGTCGCGCAGGCCCAGGTGCCGCGCCGCGCCGAGGACAAGGCGCTGCGCGCGGTGCGCCGCTGCCCGGCACTGGCCCTGCGCATCGAGGAGGGGGCGTCGTCCAAGGCGCCCTCCCGCAACCTGCCGGTCCTCTCCCAGGGGCGCGGCCGGCGCGCACTGGGCCGCTGACACAGATCCGTGCGGGGCACCCCTCGGGGTTGTCCCGCACGGTCCCCGTCCCCGAGCCGCCGCACACCGCCCCCACGGACCACCGGCCCCACAACGCACAGAGGGCGGACCATCCCTTCGGATGGTCCGCCCTCTACTGCTGTGGAGCTAAGGAGAATTGAACTCCTGACCTCCTGCATGCCATGCAGGCGCTCTACCAACTGAGCTATAGCCCCAGGTCCTGCTCCCGCCCGGTTTCCCCGGCGGCGACGCCAACTTTACACGGTCATCGGGGCCCAACACCAAATCGGTTCCGTTGCGCCCGGTTCCGTCCGCATTGTCACGCGGTCACGAACGAATAGAAGCGTTTGAGCGTGCAGTGCTCCTCCAGGAGCCGGCCGTAGATCGGTTCGCCCTCGAGTTCGCGGTACGTCTCGATCGGGTCGCCCTTTATGATCAGCGCCCGCGCGCACTCCTCGCACCAGTACTGGTAGTCGGGATTGACCGGTTCCATGTCCCGGACGATCGGCGTCCCGCTGCCGCACCAGTCACACCTTCGCCTGTGCGCACCCATCACTCAGCTCCAGCTGTGGCCGCAGGCCGTACACACGTAGGAGACACCGCCGTTGTCACCGAGGGCGTCCAGGCTTCCGAGGACGCCGAGGCCGTCAAGGATCCGGGCGACGTGCGCGGAGCCGCGGGACGGGCAGCGGTGACGGGTCGAGGTCCGTCGTGTCGACACCCCGCCGAGGAGGTGGTCGACCTCCCCGAGGATGCTCGCAGGCATCACAACTCCCTCCCGTCGGGCCGCGCCCCCTTCCGGCCGTTTGATTCTGCCACGGCGGGGCCGGTGCGGTCAGCGACGCCCGGGTACCGTTCAAGACACGGATCGGCGCCTCATGGATGTATACGCCCGTCGGCCCCGGACCGCTCAACCAGGAACAACGAAAAAACCCGCCCTCGTACGGAGGACGGGATCTTCGTCGGGTGAAGTACTGGATCTCTCGATCCGGCACCCCATCTGTGGAGCTAAGGAGAATTGAACTCCTGACCTCCTGCATGCCATGCAGGCGCTCTACCAACTGAGCTATAGCCCCGGGTGTTCTTCCCGCTCGGCGGGCGAACAAGAAGAACTTTAGCCTGCGACCTGCCGGAAAGCGAAATCCGGCGCCCGGCCGATCGTCCGTCGGCCGTCCGTCAGTCGTCGGCCGTCCGTCGTCCGGTCGGTCGTCCGTCAGTCGTCGTCGCCGAGCACCGGCTCCGGCAGGGTGCCGGCGTTGTGCTCCAGCAGCCGCCAGCCGCGGGCTCCCTCGCCGAGGACCGACCAGCAGCAGTTGGTGAGCCCGCCGAGGCCCTCCCAGTTGCGCGGGTCCAGCCCGAGCAGCCGGCCGATGGTGGTGCGGATCGTGCCGCCGTGGCTGACCACCACGAGCGTGCCGTCGTCCGGGAGCTTCTCGGTGTGCCGGAGCACCACCGGAGCGGCGCGGTCGGCGACCTCGGTCTCCAGTTCGCCGCCGCCCCTGCGCACCGGCTCGCCGCGCTTCCAGGCGGTGTACTCGTCGCCGTACCTGGCGATGATCTCGTCGTGCGTCAGGCCCTGCCAGACGCCCGCGTAGGTCTCCCGCAGGGCCTCGTCGTACACCGGCTCCAGACCGGTGAGCGCGGTGAGTTCCGCGGCGGTGCGCGCGGCCCGCTTCAGGTCGGAGGCGATGATCGCGTCCGGTGCGAGGCTCGCGAGGAGGCGCGCGGCCCGGCGGGCCTGGGCGACACCGGTCTCGGTGAGCTCCACGTCGGTGCTGCCCTGGAAGCGGCGCTCCACGTTCCAGGAGGTCTGGCCGTGGCGCCACAGGATGATGCGGCGGCCCCGGCGGCCGGACCCGGACACCTCACCGGAGGCACTCACCTCCACTCACCACCCGGCTCCGCGGCCTGTGCGGCGGCCTCCGCGGCCTCCATCTGCCGGGCGTGCTCCTTGGCCTTGCCGCGGGTCGCCACGGCGTCCGCGGGCAGCTCCAGCTCGGGGCAGTCCTTCCACAGCCTCTCCAGGGCGTAGAAGACCCGCTCCTCGCTGTGCTGGACGTGGACGACGATGTCGACGTAGTCGAGCAGGACCCAGCGGGCCTCGCGGTCGCCCTCGCGGCGGACCGGCTTGGCGCCGAGCTCCTTGCTGAGCCGCTCCTCGATCTCGTCGACGATCGACTTGACCTGGCGGTCGTTGGGCGCGGAGGCCAGCAGGAAGGCGTCGGTGATGGACAGCACGTCACTGACGTCGTAGGCGACGATGTCGTGCGCGAGCTTGTCGGCGGCCGCCTGGGCGGCGGCGGTGACGAGCTCGATGGAACGGTCGGTTGCGGTCACTACAAGGCTTTCGCTCGGAGGTCGGTTGCCTCCAAGGGTCTCACGGACCGCCGGGCACGCCCCACGCGTTTCGGGGCACGCCCGGCCGGTGGGGCCGCCGGCGGCGGCCCCACCCGGTCAGCTGCCGGGCTCGTAGTCCTGGCCGAGGAGCACCGAGACCCTGGCGTTCCCGGAGACCTCGCCCTTGCTGACGGAGGAGGCGGGCAGTCCCAGGGTCTTGGCGACCTCCCCGGCGTTCTCCTTGTCGGCGGCGTCGGCGTAGACGACCTCGGAGGTCGCCTCCGCGGTGGCCGTGCCGGCCTTCAGGAAGGTGAAGCCGCCGTTGAGGAGCACCACGCGTGCCTTCTCGGCGTTGTCCTCCACACCGGTGGCGTCGCGCACCGAGACGCTGACCGCGGCGTCCTTGTCGGGGCTCTTCACCGTGCCGCCGAGCACCTCCTTGACCACGCTGTCGCTCGTCTCGGCGGTGAGCGTGCCGTCCTCCTGCACGGGCAGCAGCGCGGTTTCGTGGTCGCCGCCCTTGGCGAGGTCGGCCAGCCGGGCGAGGAAGGAGCCGAGGTCCTTGTCGGTCAGGGGCGGCTCGATGATCTGCCCCAGGGTCTGGACGGTGGTCGTCGCGGCGTCCGCGTCGGAGGTCATCTTCCGCAGCACCCCCTGCATGACCTGCCCGAACCGCGCCAACTGGGCGTCCTGCGCCTCGCCGGAGCCGCGGTGGGTGGCGTAGGCGACGGCCATCTTGCCGGAGAGGGTCTGGCTCTTCCCCTTCTTGACGAGGGGCGCCTCGCCCTTCTTCTTGGCGCCCGGGTCCGGCACGTCGGCGTCGGTGTCGATGTCGATGTTGCCGACCAGGTCGACGAGGTTCTGCAGATAGGGCGTGTCCAGCCGCCAGGTGCCCTCGATGTCGGTGCCGAGGACCGTGTCGAGCGCGGTCCGGGTCCCGCCGGAGCCGTCGTCCTCGACCGACTTGGCGAGCGTGGTGGTGGTGCCGTCCTCGGCGGCGAGGGCCAGGGAGTTGGGCAGCAGGACGGTGGTGCCCTGCTGGGTGGTGGTGTTGTCGACGAGCAGCGCGGTGGCGGTGTCGCCGCCCTTGGTGTCGTGCAGGTGGACGACGAGGACGTCCCGTTTCTGGGCGCCCGCGGCCGTCGTGGTGCCGGTGTCGGCGTCGGAGCCGGTGCCGGGCAGTTTCCCGGCGTACCAGAGGTAGCCGACGCCGCCGGTCGCGACCAGCGCGAGGACCACGACGAGGGCGACGATCCGGCTGCGTGCGCGGCGCTTGGCCTCCTCGCGGCGCTCGGTGCGGTTCTCGGTGAACTTCAGCCAGTCGATGACGTCCTCGGAGTCACCGTCCGGTTCCTCGACGAAGGCGAACTGCTCGGTGCGGTAGTCCTGTTCGGGTGCCTCGGAGTCGGCGGGGAGGTCGGCGGGGCCGGTCTGGCCGTCGGTGCGGCCGTCGGTCCGACCGGTCTCGTCGTCGGCAGGGCCGGGCTGGTGCGGGATGTACGCGGTCTGCTCGGCGGTCCGGGGCTGTCGGCCGGTGCCGCCGTACGCGGTCTGCCCGGAGGAGTCCCCGTAGGGGTCGTACGACGGTGCCGTCCCGCCGCTCTGCGGGGTGCCGTAGGGGTCGTACGCGTCGTAGGTGCCGGGAGTGCCGGGGGCGGGGGTGTCCTGGGCCCCGTAGGGGTCGTACGGCGGCTGGGGCTGCTGCGGGCCGCCCGTGGCGTACGGGTCGTAGCCGTAGCCCTGCTGCCCCTGGCCGTCCCCGTACTGGCCCTGGTGCTGCTGGTACTGGTTCTGGTCCTGGTTCCCCTGCTGCCCGTACGGGTCGTACGGCTGCCGCGGGGCCTGCTGGGCCTGGTCCTGGCGGTAGACGGGCTGTCCGTACTCGTCGTAGCCGACGAGCCCGTACGGGTCGTCCCCGCCGTCGCCGTGTCCCGCCTCGTATCGGTCGTTCACCGGTGCCCCTCTCGGCTCACTCGCCGCGGTACAGCTCGCGCTTGGCGATGTAGCGCACGACCCCGTCCGGCACCAGGTACCAGACGGGATCCCCCTTGCCGACTCTCACCCGGCAGTCCGTCGAGGAAATGGCCAGAGCGGGGACCTCGACGAGGGACACGCCCCCCTCGGGCAGACCCGCGTCGGTCAGATGGTGGCCGGGCCTGGTGACGCCGATGAAGTGTGCCAGGGAGAACAGTTCCTCGCTGTCCCGCCAGGTGAGGATCTGGGCGAGGGCGTCGGCGCCGGTGATGAAGAACAGATCCGTGTCGGGATTGAGCGCGCGCAGGTCGCGCAGGGTGTCCACGGTGTAGGTGGGCCCGCCGCGGTCGATGTCGATACGGCTCACCGAGAACTGCGGGTTCTCGACGGTCGCGACGACCGTCATCAGATAGCGGTCCTCCGCCGCGGAGACCACCCGGTGGCTCTTCTGCCACGGCTGCCCGGTGGGGACGAAGACCACCTCGTCGAGGTGGAACCGCGCGGCGACCTCGCTGGCCGCCACCAGGTGCCCGTGGTGGATCGGGTCGAAGGTGCCACCCATGACACCGAGCCGGCGCTTGCCCGGCTGCACTCTGCCACCGCCCGTGCCGCCGCCCCGGCGCGGCGCCGGACGGTGCTCGGCGCCGCTCGCCGGTCGCGCGGCCGTGCCTTCGGCCCCGGACCCGGTCGTGACCTCGGTGGTCGCCTCGGTCGACTCCCCGCCCGCGTCCATCGCCGGACCGACAGGCATGTCCTGCTCTTCCATGCGTGCAGACCCTACCGGCCCAACATGGCGGCCCCGACGGCCAGGTGTGTCCTCCGGCCGGCCCCGGACGGCCAGGTGTGTCCTCCGGCCGGCCCCGGACGGCCCGGGGCCGGTCCGGTGGCTCATGCCGGGGGGTTCAGCGGTCGCGGTTGAAGCGGGTGGTGATCCACAGCAGGACCAGCAGGGCGGCCAGGACACAGCCGCCGACGAAGTAGGGGTTGAGGCTCTCGTGGTTGCCACTGTTCGCTCCGCCCTCGGCGGCGAGGGTGACCAACTGGGCAGCGGCGCTGGGGAAGCTCATCTTCGGCAGTACCTATCGCGTGTGGGCGGGATAAAGACTTCGGCTCATCGTAAGCGGGCACCTTCTCGACGATCACCCCGACTCCGCCGTTGCGGGCCCGGCTGCCTTCCCCGCCGCTCCCCGGCCGGGCGCCGGGGCCTCCACGGCGGACATCCCGCCGGGCACCCCGGCAGGCAACCATCCCGCCGCCCGGGCCGTCCTTGTCGGGGAGCCGCACGGCTCGCATCCGGTCTGCCGGTCCACGCCGTCTCCGCCTAGGCTGGGCTTCGCCCCGGGGCGGGCAGCGGGTGCGGCAGGGACCGCACGGAGGACCGGCAAGGGACCGCCAAGGGGACCTCGAAGGTCACACAGACGCACATGGGGGACACATGTCCGACGGCCATCAGCACAACGGGCACGAGAACGTGCCGAGCAGGAAGCGCAGGCGCTTCCCCGGAATCTCCTCGCGTGCGTACGAACACCCCGCCGACCGCTCCGCCCTGGTGGCGCTGCGCAAGCTGACCGGTTTCGACACGGTCTTCAAGGCACTGAGCGGCCTGCTGCCCGAGCGCAGCCTGCGGCTGCTCTTCCTGTCCGACTCGGTGCGCGTCTCGGACCGGCAGTTCGCGCATCTCAACGTCATGCTGCGGGACGCCTGCTACATCCTGGACCTGGAGAAGGTCCCGCCGATGTACGTGAACCAGGACCCGACGCCGAACGCGATGTGCATCGGTCTGGACGAGCCGATCATCGTGGTCACCACGGGACTGGTCGAGCTGCTCGACGAGGAGGAGATGCGGGCCGTCGTCGGGCACGAGGTCGGGCACGCGCTGTCCGGGCACTCGGTCTACCGGACCGTCCTGCTGTTCCTGACGTCCCTCGCGGTGCGGGTGGCCTGGATTCCGCTGGGCAGTGTCGCGATCATGGCGATCGTGACGGCGCTGCGCGAGTGGTTCCGCAAGTCGGAGCTGTCCGCGGACCGTGCGGGGCTGCTGGTCGGCCAGGACCTCCAGGCCTCGATGCGCGGCCTGATGAAGATCGCCGGTGGCAACCATCTGCACGAGATGAACGTCGACGCGTTCCTGGAGCAGGCCGAGGAGTACGACGCCGGGGGCGATCTGCGCGACTCCGTGCTGAAGATCCTCAACGTGCTGCCCCGCTCCCACCCGTTCACCACCGTGCGGGCGGCCGAGCTGAAGAAGTGGGCGGAGTCCCGCGACTACCAGCGGCTCATGGACGGCCACTACCCGCGCCGCGACGAGGACAAGGACGCCTCGGTGCGGGACTCCTGGCGCGAGTCGGCGAGCAGCTACGCCGGTGACGTGAAGAACTCCAAGGATCCGCTGATGAAGCTGGTCAGCGACATCGCGGGCGGCGCCGGTGATCTGGGCGGCCGGGTCCGCCGCGGCTTCGGCGGCTTCACGTCGTCGGGGTCATCAGGGGCATCAGGGTCGAAGCCCTCGCCGGACTCCGGCCCGGACTCCGGTTCCGGGGACGACCGCCCGCCGCGCGACGGCACCTGAGGCACGCCTGAGGCACAGGAGCCACGGCGGGGGCGGCCACACGGCCACCGGGGGCGCGGTCGTCACAACCTGGGCTGTGCCCCCGCCGCCAGCGAGCCGCACAGGGCCGCGGTGCCGCCCGCGACGTAGGGGTCGGTGCCGGCGGGGCCGCCCTGCTCGGCCGTGGCGCCCGCCAGCAGGGGGCGCAGCCGGCCCGCCGAGTCCTCCGCGCAGGACAGCGGGCCGGCCTGGACGTACGAGACGGCGAGCTGCGCCTGGTGCAGGCGCAGGTCCTCGCGGTCGAAGCGGAAGTGCAGCTCGCGCCGGACCGTGAACAGCGACGCCTCCGCGCCCTTCTCCGCACCGGTCGGCCGCAGCGCGTACACGGAGGTGTGGTCCGCGGTGACCTCGAGGGTGGAGGGGTCGGCCTCGGCTGCCTGCAGGGTGCCCTGGACGCGGATCCTGTGGTCGGCCAGCTCCGCGCGGGAGGGGTCGAAGCGGACGAGCCATCCGGTGGGCGCGTGCCGCCCGTCGGCGGCCGGCCGGGTGAGGCTCTGGTCGAACTGCTCCTGCTGGTCGGCGTCGAGCAGGACGCGTACCGAGCGGGTCTCCCCGCCGGTGAGCACCGCGGGATCGAGCGCGGACCGGACCACGTAGTCCTTCGCGGTGAGCAGCGCGGCCACGACCTGCCCGTCCGAGAAGTGCGCGGTGTGCCGGGACGCCGGGAGCGGCACTCCCTCGGCACCGACGCGGAACTGTGCCGCCGGACTCCTGGCGTACAGCTGTTCGACGCTAGTGGTGCCGGGCACCCTGCCCTCGGGCTCGAGCGGGAGCACGGTCATGCGCAGGGGTTCGACCGCCTCCCCGGCGGTGGCCGCCCGGTAGGGGTGCTGTACGCCCATGTAGATCGCGGTGCCGAAGGCCAGGGCGATCAGCACCACGAGCACCAGCACCTGCCGGGACAGGCCCCGGCGGCGCCGCGGACGGCGGCGTACCGCGGGAGCGTGGTCGGTGATGCGCTCCTCGGCGGAGAACTCCTGGAGGCGGGCAGCACGGACGAAGGACTCGTCGAAGACGACGGACCGGTACTCGTCCTCGCCGCCCGAGGGGGCACCCTCAGGAGTCCCTCCAGGGGGGTCCGCTGGCCCTGCCATATCTTCAGAGTAGGTCGCGGGGAGCTCCCGTAAACGCCCTGCCGCACGACAAGTTGTGACAGGTTCCCACCAGGTCCGGCCCCGCTGTCAGGGGCCGGGCGGGATCACCGGGACGGTCGGCCGGGAGAAGTCGGCGGAGGCGGACGGCGTCACGCCGCCGCCCTGCTCCGGGCCGGTCGAGGCGGGCGTCGGGGCCGGGTCCTGACGCGGGGAGGAGGCCCCCCGGTAGACGGCCGAGAAGGCGAGCGCGACCATCCCGATGCCCATCACGAGGGCGAGCACCCAGGCGACCGGGCGGTGCCAGCGGACCTGCCTGCCGTACGGCCCCGGGGAGCCGTACCCGTCCTCCAGCACCTCGGGATCGTCGGAGTCGTCGTCCACGTCGTCGAAGGCGCCACCGCGGCGGCGGCCGTATCCGCCGTACCCGTCACGCCCGCCGTACCCGTCGCCGTATCCGTCCTCGTACCGCTCGCTCTTCGGGCGGGTACGGCGGGCCTCGGCCTCGGACGCCTCGGCTCTGGCCCGGGCGGCCGCCAGGAGGCGTTCGACGGCGGTCGGCTCGTGGACCACGGCCGCACCGATGAACGCCTCGTCGAAGACCACGGAGTCGAACGCGTCGTCCGACACTCCGCGGTCGTGGTCGTCGTCGGGCTCCCCGCCGTCAGGGAACGGCATGCCCCCCACGTCCTCCGGCACATCTCCAGAGTAGACCTGAGGGGTCATTTTGGGCAGACGGTACGGAAATTCATCCGCCTGCCCGAGCGGCCGTGGTTCAGCGGCGGACGTGTCCGTCGCCGGTCACGATGTACTTGGTGCTGGTCAGCTCCGGCAGGCCCATCGGCCCCCGGGCGTGCAGCTTCTGCGTGGAGATGCCGATCTCCGCACCGAAGCCGAACTGCCCCCCGTCGGTGAACCGGGTGGAGGCGTTGACGGCGACGGTGGTGGAATCCACCAACTGGGTGAACCGCCGGGCGGCCTGCTGCGAGGTGGTGACGATGGCCTCGGTGTGGCCGGAGGTCCACAGCCGGATGTGCTCCACAGCCCGGTCCAGGGAGTCGACGACCGCCACGGCGATGTCGTGGGAGAGGTACTCGGTCTCCCAGTCCTCCGTGGTGGCCTCCACCACGGTCGCCTTGGAATCCTCGGCGTACGCCATCACCCGCTCGTCGGCGTGCACGGTGACCCCGGCGTCGGCCAGGGCGTCCAGGGCGCGCGGCAGGAACGCGGGGGCGATGTCCTGGTGGACCAGGAGGGTCTCGGCGGCGTTGCAGACGCCGACCCGCTGGGCCTTGGAGTTGACCAGGATCTCCACGGCGGTGTCGATGTCGGCGCGGGCGTCGACGTAGACGTGGCAGTTGCCGGTGCCGGTCTCGATGACCGGGACGATCGACTCCTGGACGATCGTGTTGATCAGGGAGGCGCCGCCACGCGGGATGAGCACGTCGACCAGGCCGCGGGCGCGCATCAGCTCGCGCACGCTCTCCCGGCTCTCGCCGGGCACCAGCTGCACGGCGTCGGCGGGCAGCCCGGCGCCGTGCACCGCGTCGCGCAGCACCCGCACCAGCGCGGTGTTCGACCGGTACGCGGAGGACGAGCCGCGCAGCAGGACCGCGTTGCCGGACTTCAGGCACAGGGCGGCGGCGTCGACCGTGACGTTGGGGCGGCCCTCGTAGACGATCCCGACGACGCCGAGCGGCACCCGGACCTGCCGCAGGTCGATGCCGTTGGGCAGGGTGGAGCCGCGGACGACCTCGCCGACCGGGTCGGGCAGCGCGGCCACGTCCCGTACGTCGGAGGCGATCGCGCGCACCCGCTCCGGGGTGAGGGTGAGCCGGTCGATCATGCCCTCGCCGATGCCCGCCTCGCGCGCCCTGGCCACGTCCTGGGCGTTGGCCTCGACGATCTCGCTCGCCCGGACCTCCAGCGCGTCCGCGATGGCGAGCAGTGCGTCGTCCTTGGCGGCACGCGGCAGCGGAGCGAGGGTGGCGGCGGCGCCCTTGGCCCGGTAGGCGGCCTGGTTGACCGGGGACATCGAGTCATAAGGCGAAAGCGTGGTCATGGGGGGAAGGATAGTGCGGCCGGAGGGAACCGGGGGCGGGGCAGCCGCCCCCTTCGCGCCTGAACCGGCGGCGCTCTCGCGGACGCGGTGACGCGCCGTAGGGGTTGCTCGATCGACGGTTGCGGTGCGTGGTCGCCATCAGTGGGTGCGGTGCGTGATCCGGTTCAGAACGGGTGCACGCCCACCGGGGTCGCCGGGGCCGGGCCGTGGCCCGCGGCGATGCGCTGGTGGTAGGTGGCCCGGTCGATGACCTCCAGGCCGACGATCTCCCAGGGCGGCAGGCCCGCGGTCTGCCGGTGCTCGCCCCACAGCCGCAGCGCCACGGCGGCCGCGTCGTGCAGGTCCCGGGCCTCCTCCCAGTAGCGGATCTCCGCGTGGTCGTCGGCGTACCGGCTGGTCAGCAGGAAGGGGTGGTCGTGGGCGAGCTGCTCCAGGGCGCGGCGGACCTCGGCGACCGGGGCCCGGCTGCCGGAGACGCTGAGGGTGACGTGCCACAGGCGGGGCAGGTCCCGGTGCTCGCCGCCCTGGAACCGGTCCCCGGCCGCGACGCTGGTCAGGGCGCGCTCCTCACCGGCCGTCCGGGAGCCGGCACCACCGCGGGACGCCGTCGTCCCAGGGCGTCCTCGTCTCACGACGGCCTCCTTCACGCACAGGCCGGCTCTCGGGCCGGGCGGATGTGTCCCTGGAGGAAAGTTGAGCAGGCCGCCGGGCGTCATGGGGCGGTTTTGCGGAACGTCCACCGCGCGGGGCGGACGATCCGGGACATTACGGGTGCAGGACCACCAGATCGTCCCTGTGTACGACCTCGCGCTCGTACCCGGGTCCGAGATCGCGGGCGAGATCGTGGGTGGAACGGCCGATCAGCCGGGGGATCTCCTTGGCGTCGAAGTTGACCAGGCCGCGGGCCACCGGCCGCCCCGCGCGGTCCCGCAGCTCGACCGGGTCGCCCGCGCTGAACTCGCCCTCGACGCCCGCGATGCCGGCCGGCAGCAGCGACTTGCGGCGCTCCACGACCGCGCGCACCGCGCCGTCGTCGAGGGTGAGCGCGCCCTGCGGGGTGGACGCGTGCTGGAGCCAGAGCAGCCGGTCGGCGGAGCGCCGGCCGGTGGGGTGGAAGTACGTTCCGGTGTCCGCGCCGGCGAGGGCGTCGCCCGCGTGGACGGCGCTGGTCAGCACGACCGGGACGCCCGCGGCGGCGGCGATCCGGGCGGCCTCCACCTTGGTGACCATGCCGCCGGTGCCGACACCGGCCTTCCCCGCGCTGCCGATGTCCACGTGGGCGAGGTCCTGGGGGCCCCGCACCTCGGCGATCCGCGAGGTGCCGGGCCGCGCGGGGTCGCCGTCGTACACGCCGTCCACGTCGGACAGCAGGACGAGCAGATCGGCGTGGACCAGGTGGGCGACGAGGGCGGCGAGGCGGTCGTTGTCGCCGAAGCGGATCTCGTCGGTGGCGACGGTGTCGTTCTCGTTGACGACCGGGAAGGCGCCCATCGCGAACAGCTTGTCGAGGGTGCGGGAGGCGTTGCGGTGGTGGGCGCGGCGGCTCATGTCGTCGGAGGTCAGCAGCACCTGGCCGACGCGGACGCCGTAGCGGGCGAAGGAGGCCGTGTAGCGGGCCACCAGCAGGCCCTGGCCGACGCTGGCCGCGGCCTGCTGGCGGGCCAGGTCCCTGGGACGGCGGGTCAGGCCCAGCGGGGCGAGGCCGGCGGCGATGGCACCGGAGGAGACGAGGACCAGTTCGCGCTCCCCGCCGGAGCGCACCTTGGCGAGCACGTCGACGAGTGCGTCGACCCGGTCGGCGTCCAGGCCTCCCGCCGCGGTGGTCAGCGAGGAGGATCCGATCTTGACGACGATCCTGCGGGCCTCGCCCACGGCCTGCCTTGCCCGTGCCACTTTCGCCGCCCGTCCCCTTCACATCGGATTCGCGTCGACCACCGGTTCACATCGATCGATCGCTCACCAGGAATCTACGGGAAGGGAACGGGGCGGCGCGCCACCGTTTCACGCTGTGAACCGCACCGCGGGTCGTGTCCGGGCTCCTCGGCCGGCGGGGGAGGACCCACCGGCCGGCGATGCTCGAGCCGGTGCGGAGCAGATCACCACGGCCGGTGCCCGCTCAGGGAAACGACATCCGGGTCCCCTGCGATTCGGGGAGTCGGGGAGTCACGACAACACATCGCAGCAGAAAGGGAGCCCGAGCCGAAAACCGCCGCCCCTGACCGACCAGCCGGACCTGACACCGATCGGCGACGGAGGATGACCTCACGTCAAGGCCGCACACGTGTACATCGATTCCACGCGGCCCGCCCGTGTTCACTCATCGCCCACGGTCCGAGCGGTCGGCCGGGATATCGTCCCCGGCCGGACCGAAATGAGATCAGCGCGCAGGTCACCCCGGCCTATTGGAAGGGTACGCCCGCATTTCCCCCGACCGACGGGAGCGGCAACGGGACATAACAGTTCACGGCCGGAACGGCAGGCGGACACGCCCGTGTCGCCCACAGGTCGGTGCACGTTAATCTCCACACGTCCTCGTGTGACGACTTTGGAGTGTCCGCAGTGCACGTACCTCTCCCCCACCGATGGTTCACGGCAGGGCTTCCTCACCGACAGGCCGCGCTGAGGGTCCTCGTCGCCACCACTCTGCTGGCAGCCACCGCGGCGCAGGCCGCCGGAGCCCTGCTCCCGAGCGCCCCGCTGCTGCTCGGCGCGACCGCCGCGTCCCTGGCGGTCGAGGGTGCCCTGTACCGGTGGCAGCCCGGCTTGCTGTCGATGCTCGCCAAGGCGCACGCGGACATCACCGTCCGCCATGTGCTGCGGGACCTGCTGCTGGTGGTGGGCCTGCTGCAACTCGCCGGGCAGGGCGGGGAGCCGCGGTACGCGTGGCTCGTCGTCGGCCTGCTCGCCTTCTACGCTCTGCACTGCGCGATCCAGGCGGTCTCCGTGCTGGTCCGCCGCACCCGCACGCTGCCCGTGGTGACCCGGAACATCGACGCCTCGGCCCTGCGCCTGACCCGCGCCCCGGCCACGCTGCTGCGCCACCCCGGCCGTCGGCTGCTGCTCCTCGGCCTGCCCGCGACGGCCGGCCTGGCCGCGACGGCGGTGACCCGGACCTCCCTGCCCGCGGTGGCCGGGATCGCGTTGTCGCTGGTGCTCGCGGCGGCGGGCCTGGGCGCACTGCTGCTGCGCCTGCTGCCCTCCCGGCGGCCGGCGGGCGAACAGGAGGTACTCGACTGGTTCGACGCCTGGCTGGAGGACTACCGGCCCACGGTCGGCCTGTACTTCTCCGGCGGGGCCTCCTCCGCCTACCAGGCGAACATGTGGCTGGAGACGATGAGCAGGCTCGAGGGCCGACCGGTGATCATCCTGCGTGAGCGGTTCATGGTGGCGAAGATCGCGGCGACCGACATCCCGGTCGTGTGCCTGCCGAAGGTGGCCACCCTGATGCGGCTCGAGCAGTCCTCGCTGCGGGTCCTCATCCACCCGTCGAACTCCGGCAAGACCTCGCAGGTGCTGCGCATCCCCACGATCAAGCACGCCTTCGTCAACCACGGCGAGAGCGACAAGCTGTCGTCCTGCAACCCGTACGCGAAGGCCTACGACGAGGTGTGGGTGGCCGGTCCCGAGGCGCGCGAGCGGTACGCGCGGGCCGAGGTGGGGGTCGAGGACAAGGACGTGGTGGAGATCGGCCGCCCCCAGCTGGACGCCGTGCACCCGTACGCGGGCCCGCCCACCGGTCCGTACACCACGGTGCTGTACGCGCCGACCTGGGAGGGCTGGGACGGCAACCCGGGCAACACCTCGGTGCTCGCGGCCGGGGAGAACCTCGTACGGGCGCTGCTCGCGGACCCGGGCGTACGGCTGCTGTACAAGCCGCACCCGCTGACCGGCTCGGTGGATCCGCGGGCGGGCGCCGCCGACCAGCGCATCCGGGAGCTGATCCGGGCGGCGAACCGGGAGCGGTCCGCGGGCTCCGCCCGGCCCACCCGGTCCGTCGCGGAACTGGACCGGCTCACCGCGGAGCTCGACCGGCTCACGGCGGCCGGGGTCCGTCCGGACGCCGACCAGGTCGAGCGGATGCTGGCGCAGTCCGCCCCGCCCTCGGGCCGGGCCGAGGCGGTGAGCAGGGTCACGGCGGCCTGGGAGGAGGCGTACTGGGCGTCGCTTCCGGAGGGGGAGCACCAGATCGTCATCGACGTACGGCCCGCCCTGTACGCCTGCTTCGACGTCGCCGACCTGCTGATCAGCGATGTGTCGAGCGTCATCAGCGACTTCCTGGCCAGCGGCAAGCCGTACGCGGTGGCGAACACCGGCGGGCTGTCCGAGGAGGCGTTCCGAGCGGAGTTCCCGACGGTGGCCGCGGCGACCGTACTGGCCCCGGACGCGGGCGGGGTGCCGGCCCTGCTGGAGTCGGTCCGGCACCCGGAGAAGGACGAACTGGCGGATGCCCGAGCGGAGTTGAAGCTGAGGCTGCTGGGCCCCGACGAGCCGACGGCCCAGGAGCGCTGCAACGCCGCCCTGCACGCCCTGTCCACGACCGCGCTGCACCACAGGACGCGCATGTCCTCCATCCCCCAGGAGGCCCTGCTCCCCTCCCCGCGTCAGAACCCCGACACCGACCCGGGAACCGGAACCGGGGCCGAGGCCGGAGCCGACACCGGAGCCCGGGGCGGTCAGGGGTAGAGGTGTCATGCCGCCGCCGGGGTCTTCGGCTCCGGGGCGGGCCTCCCGGGCGAGGTCAGCAGGTGGCGGGCCCGGCGGGCGGCGCGGCGCAGGACGGTGGCCGTGCCGCCCTCGCGGTAGCCGGGGAAGGCGCGGGCCTCCCGGGGCGAGGCGAGGTAGACGGAGTCGGGGACGCCCGCCGCGCGGTCACGGAAGTGCGGATACACGAGGTAGACGCGTCGGCCCCGCCGCTCCAGCAGGGCCGGCGCCTGCTTCCTCTCCGCTGTGAACTTCACTGCTTCGGTGAGGAGTTCGAGCCGCTGTTCGGCCACCAGGTGCAGTCTCAGCCGTTCCTCGACCTTCAGGTGCCGGGCGACGTCCTCGCTCCAGTGCGCGTCCATCAGGGGCTTCGCCAGTTCCAGCTTGTGCCGCCGCACCCGGTCGCTGTCCTTGAGGAACCGGGGGCCGAACTGCGGGAGCAGGGTGACGGTGAAGGGCCGCAGCATGAGCCGGTCGCGCCGGGGGCCCGCGGGGACGAGGGCGGCGATCAGGTCCGCCAAGCGGCGGGCCGACTCGAAGCGCAGGGTGTGACTCCCGCTCTTGGTCACGTGCCTGCCGTCGTCGCGGCCCACCAGGTAGTAGCAGGTGTGATCGGCGATCACGGAGACGCCGTTCGCCCTGAGGTACGCCTCCATGGTGAACAGCGCGTCCTCGCCGGTGAACAGCGACTCGTCGAACCGTATGCCGTGCCGGACGAGTAACGCGCGGCGGAACAGCTTCTGCGCGCTGAGCGTGTACTTGATGGGGGAGGAGTGGACGTCCGTACGCTCCAGGGTGCGGCCCCACATGGACTTCGGGGCACCCCGGTTGACGCCTTCGACCCGGCCGAGGACCACATCGGTGCCGGCCCGGTCGGCCATGGCCACCATCCGCTGCAGGGCCTCGTGCCCGAGCCGGTCGTCGGCGTCCAGGAAGAAGACTTGACGTCCTCTCCTGCCCGAGGGCAGGAGATTCCGGTCGGTACCGCTTCGCGGTACCACCTCGGGTTCCTGTTTCACAGGCCACTGCCGACCGGCGAGGGTCGGTCTTACACGGCCTCCGCAGGCCTGACTTCCCGCCCGTCCGGCGGTAGGTCCGACAACTCCGTCGTCGGACAAGGCGATCTTAGCCATGCCGCCGCGCCCCTTCGGGCCACTACGGGCAGGATGCCCTACACCTCCACCCTGAAGGGCGGAGCACTGGGCAAGCGTTCGGTAGCGCCCGGTGGCCCGGTCCAGGCCGATGTTGCGCGGGCCGCTGGGACCGCCCGAGTTCGCCTGCCGGATCACGGTGACCGGCATGGGCGCCCGGCCCGCGAACTCCTCCAGGCACTCCCCCGTGCCGTCCGTCGAGCCGTCGTCGACGGCGATGACCTCGATGCGCTCCGGGGCGATGGTCTGCGCCTCCAGCGAGGCGAGGCACTCGACCAGATACGGCATCGCCTCGTACGCCCCGATGACCACGGTGACCTCAGGCTGCGCCACGGCCGCGTTCCCCCCCTTGCTGCGGGACATTCCCCTCGCATCTCCTCATTCGCTACTCGCTAGACGGGTGTTCGAGGAAAGGGGTTGCCTCGAACACCCCCTCAAGTGACCCATGTCACAAGAGAGTCGGGGCGGTCGTAGGCCGACGCGAAAGGCTCGGCCCCCGAGGAGCAACTCCTCGGGGGCCGAGCCTGCGTGTGCCGGACGGGTGTCCGGGGCGGGTCAGCCCGCTCCGGCACCCTCCGTCTCGCCGGTCACCGACGCCGCCCGCGCGGGCAGCGCGTCCGCCGGCTCCACGTCCGGTCCGCCGACCGCGGTCCGGGACTCCTGGCCGAGGTTGCGCGTCTCGGCCTTCCGGGCGAGTCGGCCCACCGCGGCGTTGAACTGGTCGATGGACTTCGGCTCGTCCGGGCCCAGCAGGTAGCGCTTGAGCTCGACCCGCTCCGCGGCCAGCGGATCGCTCTCCGGCTCCCGGACGGCGGCGAGCAGCTCGTCGAGTCCGGCCGCGTCGCGGGAGAGGATCACCGCGGCGCGCACCGCCGTGTTCTGCCGCTTGAACTCCTCCGCCCCCAGCCCGGCGGAGTCGGTCACCGCGTACGGCTTGCCGCTGGCGATGAAGTCGGAGACGACACTGGAGATGTCGGAGACCATCGCGTCGGAGACGTTGAAGCAGTCGTACAGGCGCGGCCGGGGGCCCGTGATGACGCGGTGCTCCCAGTCGGGGAAGGAGCTCCAGTACGCGGTGTTCCATTCGGCGCGCAGCCGGGCGGTCTCCTCGTGCCGGGCCACGTCGGCCAGGCCGTCACGGCTGGCCTCGGCCTCGTCGCCGCTACCGGTGCCGACGGCCAGCTCGTCCAGCCGGGCCTCGATGCGCGCCAGCTCGGCCGCGGCCCGCTCCCGGGCCTCCGTGTCCACGGCGTGGCGGGGGTCGGCGGCGCGCTCGGCGTTGACCTCCTCGATCAGCGCGGTGATCCGCTGGTGGGCGGCCTCGGCCTGCGCGCTGCGGGTTCCGGTGAACGGGTGCGGCTTGTAGAGCACCCGGACCGCGGGGTCGGCCGCGAGCAGCCGCCTCACGATGTTCTCACCGGCCAGCAGGAGCGAGGTGTTGCCGGGGTTGTCGTCCCAGCCCTCCCAGGTGGGGGCGTACAGGACCGTCGGAGGGTGCCCGTCGGCGGTTTCGCCGCGGACGCCCTCGATGGGGGCCAGCTGGGGGCGGCCGACCTCGACGATGTCCTCGTCGCGGACGCCGACGTCGGCGATGGCGTAGCGGTCGCGGCCCGCGCGGCCCGCCGTCCACACCTCGTCGTAGACCTTGCTGTACGGGTTCACGCTGGCGATCTTGTCGCTGTCGCCGTGGCCGATGAAGACGTGCTTCATGGTGGGAACGCGCAGCAGGTGGATGTTCTTGCCGACGTTCGCCGCGTACAGCGCGACGCGCACCGTGGACAGGTCCAGGTTCATCAGGTGCACCCCTCCGGGCACGCAGATGACGGGGACCGTGGTGGAGGCCAGGTTATTCAGTATGGCCCGCTCACGTAGTATGATCATCGGACGGGTCTCCAGCTGTTCCATGGTCTCCAGCCACATGTCGACCTGGTAGGCGGAGTCCTTGGAGCCGGAGAAGTACAGCACGGTCTCCGGCCGGTAGTCGCTCAACCAGCCGTCGACCGCTTCCAGCACCTTCTCGGCGTTCGGCGGTATCCGTCGGCCCCGCACGTAGGGCATCAGGGCCAGCACGTACAGGAGGCCCAGGAGCACCGTGCTCCCGATGCCGACGAAGCCGATGGCGGCCGAGTCCAGCGCCACGGCGGCCAGTATGCCGACGACCGCCGCGAGGTCGAGGTGGAGCATCTTCTCGGCGGCGCGGTGCAGCAGTACGCGCGGCGGCGCGTCCGGGATGCGGACGCGGGAGGCCAGGTCGATGTTGCGGGTGGCCACCGGCATGCGCCGGCGGTTGCGGATCAGTGTGGTCAACGCGCCGTGGGGGGCCTGAAGACCGTAGAAGGCGATGAAGCAGGCGATCGCCCCGTAGTAGATCAGGTTGTCCGCGAGCGACAGCCGGGCCAGCAGCAGGACCAGCAGCAACTGCCGGATCAGGAAGCGGATCGACAGGCCCGCCCGCACCTTGCTGAGACGGCTGACCAGATAGCTGCCCTTGTGGTGCAGATAGTGGTCCGCCAGGTACGTCACGGCGGCTGCCGCCGCGAAGGCGGGGACGCTCGGGACGAGCGCGGCCAGCATGAGGCAGGGAAAGGCCAGCATCATGAGGACCGCCGCGGCCAGTTCGGCCGCGCTGCCCACCCGGGCGACGCGAATAGCGGTGGATATCAACGGATAAACCTGCTCTTGTGGGGGTTAGTGCCGGTTTGCGCCTGTAGATAGTGGATAAGTGTGGGTGACGGATTCAGGCCCCCGCGATACACCCACACGCGAACTGCGTGAGCGGGAGAGTCACAGAGGCCTGAATTGACGAATTTTATGTGCCGCCGATTATTACACGCCGTCCTGACGATCCAGGACCGACGCGAGTGCCTGCTCGAATCCGGTGGCACGGGCCGCGCCCGCGGTCGGGTCCTGCTGCCGTACGTCGATGACATGGCCGGTGAGCTCGGAGAGCAGCACGTCCAGGGAGGTGCGGGCGACCGCCTCGGAGGACAGCAGGCTGCCCGCGGGCTCCTGCCCGAAAGCCTTGGTGCGCATCGGCGTGGCGGTGCGCTCCGGGTTGACGCAGTTGACCCAGACACCGTCGCCGGCCCACTCGTCGGACAGGGCCTGGGTGAGGTTCACCATCGCGGCCTTGGTCGAGGAGTAGAGGCTGTACTCGGCGCGTCCGCGGGTGTAGCTGCTGGAGGTGTAGAGCAGCAGCTGTCCCTTCGTCTCGGCGAGGTACTTGTACGCGGACCGGGCGATCTGCACCGGGGCCAGGTAGTTGACCTTCAGCGCCTCCTCGATGGTGGCGTTGTCGGTCTCGGCCAGCTTCCCGATGCGCAGCACGCCGGCCGTGTTGACGACGTAGTCGATGCGGCCGGTCTCCGCGTACGCCTTGGACAGCGCGTCGTCGACCTCCTCCGGGTTCTCGACGTGGGTGCCGGTGGTGGACCGCCCGAGCGGGTACACGGTGGCGCCGTAGGACTCGGCGAGGTCGCAGATGTCCTTGCCGATGCCGTAGGAACCGCCGAAGACCACGAGGGTCCTGCCGGTGAGCAGTTCGCGGTAGGCCTCCTCGCCGATCTGCTCGGGCACCGCCGTGGAGGCGAGCTGGAACAGCTTGTCGGCGATGAAGACGTCGACGGGCTGGGTGACCTTCATGTTGTACTCGTCGCCCGCGACGACGTGGATCGGCACGTCGGGCAGGTACTTGAGCACGACGGAGCAGTCGTCCGTGGCCTGGAAGTTGGGATCGCCGGCGGCGACCTCGTAGGCGTGGCGGATCGTGGACAGCTTGAAGGCCTGCGGGGTCTGGCCGCGGCGCAGCCGGGAGCGGTCCGGGATCTCGGTGATGAACTCGCCGTCGTCGCCGTGCGTCCGTGTGACGATGATGGTGTCCGCGGACGGGATGGCCACGTCGACGGCCTGGTAGCGCTCCAGGGCGCTCACGCAGTCGTCGATGACACGCTGTGACAGCAGGGGGCGGACCGCGTCGTGGAAGAGGACGTTGCGGTCCTCCCCCTCGGCCAGGCCCTCACCGAGGGCCGAGATGGCCCGCTCGGTGGTCTCGTTCCGTGTCGAGCCGCCCTCGATGACCCGGGTGACCTTCGTGAAACCGGCCTTGGCGACGATCTTCTCGACGTCGGGCACGTAGCCCGGCGCCATCAGCACGATGATGTCGTCGATCGAGTCGGCGTTCTCGAAAGTGGTCAGGGTGTGCTCGATGACTGCCTTGCCGGCGATCTTCAGCAGTTGCTTGGGGATCGACAGACCCACCCGCTGGCCGGTGCCACCGGCCAGGATCACTGCGGTGGTACGGGGCTTGGCTATGTGCTGTGACACAGGTGACCTACCTCGGGGCATCAGGGAACTGCAAAATGGTCCCACTTGTGGTTACCGCAATGCAAGGTGAGCGACCTCCAGCGCATATGTACGCGCCACCTGTCATTCACCTGTGACCCCCAGGTCGTTGACACTGGTTCCCCGAACGCCCCGGAAATCGTTGTGAGTAACTGCACAGGTCACCGGCCTGTCTCAGTGGGTGTCCTGGGCGGGCACGGCGGCGGTCCGGGGCGCGGCCGGCGGCCGCGCCCCGGACCGGGGACCGCGGAACTTCACCCTCCGGAGGAGGGACCGTGCCCTTTCTTCATACTCGGGAGCACCACAAAGGATGAAGCGCCCGACAACCCGAAATTCGGCTGGTCCGCCCGCTCTTTGCGGGGAAATTCCATATGAGGATCCGGCGGTTTTCCGGTATCGGCGGAGCGGGACGACGGCCGGCGGTCACACCGGGTGGACGCCGGGGCGGCCCGCCTCCACCCGCAGCCGGGCCGGCGTGCGTGGTGCGGCCTGCGGCCGCACCACGGTGTCCACCACCCGCACCCGTGCGTCGATGCCCTCGCGGCGCACGTCGAACAGGTGTTGACTTGCTCCTCGGGCTGAGGCCCGAGGATTCTGGCCTTCCTTCACGTTGCCGTGCCGCTACACGGCACGGTTTTCGTGGGGATTCCATGGCTTCCTGTTTCTTCACACCGCGCCAGAACGGGTTCTGGTCTTACCGGCGCTCCGCAGGCTGTCACCGCCAGTCCGGCGGCCTTGACGTTCTTCGCGGCGTTGTGATCCCGGTCGTGGACCGTGCCGCAGACCGTGCAGGTCCATTCCCGCACGTGCAGGGGCTTGGGCCCGTCCCGGTGGCCGCAGGCCGAGCACACCTGGCTGGTGGGCTCGAACCGGCCGACCTTGACGAAAGTCCGCCCATAACGCCGGGCCTTGTAGGCGAGCATGTGCACGAACTGGGACCATCCCGCGTCGTGCACACTCTTGGCCAGCCGGGTGCGCGCCAGTCCCCTGACCGCCAGGTCCTCCACCGCGACCGTTTGGTTCTCACGGATCAGCTGGGTGGAGAGCTGGTGGTGGAAATCGCGACGCGCGTCGGCCACCCGCGCATGCGCGCAGGCGACCTTCCGGCGGGCCTTCTCCCGGTTGCTGGAGCCCTTCTGCTTGCGGGACAGCTCCCGCTGGGCCTTCTTGAGTTTCTTCTCCGCGCGGCGCAAAAACCGCGGGGAGTCGATCTTTGTGCCGTCGGACAGCACGGCGAAGTGGACCAGGCCGAGGTCGATGCCCACGGCCCGGTCGCTCGCGGGCATCCGCGACAGGTCGGCGTCCGGGTCGGTGTCGACGACGAAGGAGGCGAAGTACCGCCCGGCCGCGTCCTTGACCACGGTGACGGAGGACGGCACGCACGGCAGGGTCCGGGACCACCTGACCCGTACCTCGCCGATCTTCGGCAGGCTCAGCCGCCCGGCAGGGGTGATCCTCCAGCGGGCGTTCGTGGTGAACCGGATCGCCTGCCTATGGTCCTTGCGCGACTTGAACCGCGGCGCGCCCAGCTTCGGACCCTTGCGCTCGCCTGTGAGGGAGGCGAAGAAGTTGCGGTAGGCGGCCTCCACGTCCCGCAGCGCCTGTTGCAGCACCACCGCCGAGACCTCGCCCAGCCAGTGCCGCGCAGGGGTCTTCTTCGCCTCGGTGACCGGCGTCCTGGACAGCACCCCGGCGGTGGGAAACGGCCGGTCGGCCGCCCGGGCCCGCTCCCGGGCCGCGATCGCGTCGTTGTACACCACCCGCGCACACCCGAACGCCCGGGCCAGCGCACCACGCTGACCGGGTGACGGGTCGAGGCGGAAGGCATACCGAAGCTGCATGATCCGGACGCTAGCAGCAGTCACCGACAGTCCGGTGCGGATCGGCCGAATTCCGGCTCCGCCGGAACGATCCGGCGACGCTCCGCGCCGCAACCACCGGATTCGCTTCACCACCGGCGTGAACGCCGGCGCCCGGCGAATGAGTCCTGGGAGCCGTGCTGCCAGTTCTGGCAGGAGGCGAGCGCGACCCGCAGACTGCCGCCCGTGCTGTGCGCCGGGGGCGCGGTGCGGGTGCGACCGGTGCGCGAGAGCTGCCCTTCGGCGCGGAAGCGGTACCAGTACCGGGTGTCGGGGCGCAGGCCGCGCACGTCGACGTGGACGCTGTGCCCGTGGGCGGGCCTGGCCCAGGCGGTGCCCCGGCGAACGACGGGGCCGGTCGCCGTGATCCGTGTGGAGCGTGCCGCGGGCCCGGCACGCTCCACACGACAGGCGCTGGGGCCCGTCCGGCCTAGAACGGCTTGAAGTCGTCGTACTCCTGCTCGGACTCGTCCCGTTCGGCCTGCCGCTCGCGGCGTCGCTGGGCAGCCGGGCGGGGCGCCTCCAGGCGGTGGTCCTCGCCGCGCCGGCCGAGCATCTCCGCACCGGCGGTCAGCGTCGGCTCCCAGTCGAAGACGACCGCGTTGTCCTCGGGGCCGATGGCGACACCGTCGCCGGACCGGGCACCGGCCTTCACCAGCGCGCCTTCCACACCGACCCGGTTGAGCCGGTCGGCGAGGTAGCCGACGGCCTCGTCATTGTTGAAGTCGGTCTGGCGGACCCAGCGTTCGGGCTTCTCGCCGCGCACCCGGAACAGCCCGTCGTCCTCGCGGGTGACGGTGAACCCGGAGTCGTCCACGGCCTTGGGCCGGATGACGATGCGGGTCGCCTCCTCCTGCGGCTTGGCGGCCCGTGCCTGGGCCACCGCCTCGGCGAGCGCGAACGACAGTTCCCGCAGCCCGAGGTGGGCGACGGCGGACACCTCGAAGACGCGGTAGCCGCGCGCCTCCAGGTCGGGCCGGACCATCTCGGCGAGGTCCTTGCCGTCCGGTACGTCGGTCTTGTTGAGGACGACGATGCGGGGACGGTCGTCGAGGCCGCCGTACTGCCGCAGCTCCTCCTCGATGATGTCGAGGTCGGAGAGGGGGTCGCGGTCCGACTCCAGCGTCGCGGTGTCCAGCACGTGCACGAGCACGCTGCACCGCTCCACGTGCCGCAGGAACTCGAGCCCCAGGCCCTTGCCCTGGCTGGCGCCCGGGATCAGCCCCGGCACGTCGGCGATGGTGTAGACGGTCGACCCGGCGGTGACGACGCCCAGGTTGGGCACGAGGGTGGTGAACGGGTAGTCGGCGATCTTGGGCTTGGCCGCGGAGAGCACGGAGATCAGCGAGGACTTCCCCGCGCTCGGATAGCCGACCAGCGCCACGTCGGCGACGGTCTTCAGCTCCAGGACGATGTCCCGCAGGTCTCCCGGCACACCGAGCAGCGCGAACCCGGGCGCCTTGCGCCGGGCGGAAGCGAGGGCGGCGTTCCCGAGCCCGCCCCGGCCGCCCTGGGCGGCGACGTACGAGGTCCCGTTCCCGACCAGGTCGGCGAGCACGTTGCCCGCCTTGTCGAGGACGACGGTCCCGTCCGGCACCGGCAGGACCAGGTCCTGGCCCTCCTTGCCGCTGCGGTGGCCGCCCTCGCCGGGCTTGCCGTTGGTGGCCTTGCGGTGCGGGGAGTGGTGGTACTCGAGGAGCGTGGTCACGGACTGGTCGACGGTCAGGATGACATCGCCGCCCCGCCCGCCGTTCCCGCCGTCCGGTCCGCCCAGCGGCTTGAACTTCTCACGGTGGACGGAGGCACAGCCGTGGCCTCCGTTACCCGCGGCGACATGCAGTTCGACGCGGTCCACGAAGGTGGTCATGGGGGGTGCCTCCAGAGACAGTGCGGTGTACGTGTGTACGTGTTTCCTGGTCAACACGCGAAAGGCGGACCCACCTTCCCGCCGGGGAAGTGAGGTCCGCCTCGCGAAAGCTTCCGATCAGGCGACCGGAACGATGTTCACGACGTTGCGGCCGCGGCTGGTGCCGAACTGCACCGAACCTGCCTGCAGCGCGAACAGCGTGTCGTCGCCACCACGGCCGACGCCGGCGCCGGGGTGGAAGTGGGTGCCGCGCTGGCGGACGAGGATCTCACCCGCGTTGACGACCTGACCGCCGAAGCGCTTCACGCCGAGCCGCTGGGCATTGGAGTCGCGACCGTTCCGGGTGGACGATGCGCCCTTCTTGTGTGCCATCTCTCCTCAGTCCCTTACTTCGCAGCCGCGGGGATCTCAGTGACCTTGATCGCCGTGTACTGCTGGCGGTGGCCCTGACGACGGCGGTAGCCGGTCTTGTTCTTGTAGCGCAGAATGTCGATCTTCTGGCCCTTGTGGTGGTCCACGATCTCGGCCTGGACCTTGATGCCGGCCAGCACCCACGGGTCGCTGGTCACGGCGTCGCCGTCGACGACGAGCAGGGTCGAGAGCTCGACCGTGTCGCCGACCTTGCCCGTGGAAATCTTGTCAACCTCAACGATGTCACCGACAGCAACCTTGTGCTGGCGGCCACCGCTGCGCACGATGGCGTACACGCGGATCTCACTCTCACTCGAAGAACGGCACCCCGCAGGCCAGCCGCCCGACAGACACACGGGCAACCTCTCCCGAGCCGACCCGCGCCCGGGAGGAAGAGGTTTACGGGGATGTGGCGTCCCGATGGACACGCCGACGGTCAAGGTTACGGGGACGTGCCCCGACCGGTCAAACCGGGCCCTGCCGATCGGTGGACGCCGTGCCGGACGGGGGCGGTCCCGCCCGGTGGTTCAGCCCGTGAGCAGGTGGGCGCGCCCGAACATGGCCGCCGCGACCCGCGCGGTCGGCGTGCCGGAGTCCAGATCCGCACCGGCCTCCCGCAGCACCTCGACCACCTCGTCCGCGCCCTTGAACAGGGCGCCGGCGATGGGTGCCTGGTCCCGGGCGTTGCGCAGGTCGGGGTCGGCGCCGAGCCGGAGCAGAGCCCGCACGGTGTCGGCGTGGCCGTGATAGGCGGCGAGCATCAGCAGGGTGTTGCCGGCCTCGTCGGTCACGTCGACCGGCAGCCCGTGCTCCACGAACCCCGCCAGCTCCTCGGTCGTGCCCGCCCGGGCCAGGTCCATGGCGATGGCCACGACGCGTTCCGTCTGCTCAGGAGTCAGACCGTCCCTGCTCATGTGCATCTCTCCTGATCACGCGGTTGCGCTGGTCGTGTCCGCGCCGGCACCGGGCGGTGACGGCGCACGCCCGGGCGCGGGCCACCGAGTGGCCCGCGCCCGGGCGCGATGCGGCGTGTACCGCGGTTCCCTCGAGCGGTGAGGCTCAGAGGTTGCCGGCGGCCAGGGCCTCGATCGCCTTGCGGACGCCTTCGCCGTAGGCCGGGTCGGCCTGGGTGCAGTTGGCGATGTGCCGCTCGACGGTCTGCTCCGAGGCGCCGTTGATGGCGCGCGCCGTGTTCTCGAAGAGAACCTTCTGCTGCTCGGGGCTCATCAGGCGGAACAGGTTGCGGGGCTGCTCGAAGTAGTTGTCGTCGTCCTCACGGAAGTTGAACCGGTCGGCGACGGCACCCACGGCCTGGCTCGGCTCGCGGTAGGCCGGCTGGTCGGCCCAGCGGCCGTAGGAGTTGGGCTCGATGCCCGGGGTGGACCCCTGGTTGCCGTCGACCCGCATGGCGCCGTCGCGGTGGTAGGTGTTCACCGGGTTCTTCGCGGCGTTGACCGGGATCTGGTGGTGGTTCACACCGAGGCGGTAGCGCTGGGCGTCGCCGTAGGAGAAGAGGCGGCCCTGCAGCATCTTGTCGGGCGAGTAGCTGATGCCCGGAACCACGTTCGCCGGGGTGAAGGCGACCTGCTCGACGTCCGCGAAGTAGTTCGCGGGGTTGCGGTTGAGCTCCCACTCGCCGACCTCGATCAGCGGGTAGTCCTTCTTCGACCAGACCTTGGTGAGGTCGAAGGGGTGGAAGCGGTAGTTGTCCGCGTCGGCCTCCGGCATGATCTGGACGAACAGCTTCCACTTCGGGAAGTCGCCGTTCTCGATCGAGTCGTAGAGGTCGCGCTGGTGGGACTCGCGGTCCTTGCCGACCAGGGCCTCGGCCTCGGCGTCGGTGAGGTTCTTGATGCCCTGCTGGGTGCGGTGGTGGAACTTGACCCAGAACCGCTCGCCCTCGGCGTTGATCAGGCTGTAGGTGTGCGAGCCGAAGCCGTGCATGTGCCGGTACGAGGCGGGGATGCCGCGGTCGGACATGACGATCGTGACCTGGTGCAGGGCCTCGGGGAGGTTGGTCCAGAAGTCCCAGTTGTTCTCGGCGTCGCGCAGGTTGGTGCGCGGGTCGCGCTTCACCGCGCGGTTGAGGTCCGGGAACCTCAGCGGGTCGCGGAAGAAGAAGACCGGGGTGTTGTTCCCGACCAGGTCCCAGTTGCCCTCGTCGGTGTAGAACTTCAGGGCGAAGCCGCGGATGTCGCGCTCGGCGTCGGCCGCGCCGCGCTCACCGGCGACGGTGGAGAACCGGGCGAACAGCTCGGTCTTCTTGCCGACCTCGGAGAAGATCTTCGCGCTCGTGTACTGCGTGATGTCGTGGGTCACCGTGAAGGTGCCGAAGGCGCCCGAGCCCTTGGCGTGCATCCGGCGCTCCGGGATGACCTCGCGGTCGAAGTGCGCGAGCTTCTCCAGGAACCACACGTCCTGCAGGAGCATCGGACCGCGCGGACCGGCCGTCAGGGCGTTCTGGTTGTCGGCAACCGGCGCGCCGGCGGCCGTCGTCAACGGCTTCTGGTTGTTCTCGGTCAAAACTCGCTCCTCGATGTGTGGTTCTTCGCGGGGGGTCAAGGCCTGGTGGTCCTGGAGGGCCCGGCCGTCCGAGCATCCGCGCGAACTGCTCCGCTCCGCAGCCCGCATCAGGACCCACCCTATGTTAGACATGATCTAAGTCAAGGCGACATTCAGAATCATATCTGTTCTTGAGATGGGATCAATCGCTGGTTAGGGTGACGTACATGAGTGATCTCTTGAAGAGACTTCGGGAACGCGGCTGGCGCCTGACCGCGCAGCGACGCGTTGTGGCCGAGGTGCTCGGCGGGGACCACATCCATCTGACCGCCGACGAGGTGCACGCGCGCGCGGTGGAGCGGCTGCCCGAGATCTCCCGGGCGACGGTCTACAACACCCTGGGCGAACTGGTGACGCTGGGTGAACTCGTCGAGTTCTCGACCGACCACCGTGCCACGCGCTACGACCCGAACGCGCACCGCCCCCATCACCACCTGCTCTGCGAGGGCTGCGGCACCATCCGCGACGTGCACCCGACGGGCACCCCTCTCTCCGACCTTCCGGAGTCGGGGCGCTTCGGATACACGCTCTCCGGCGTCGAACTGACCTACCGCGGAATCTGTCCGGACTGCGCGGCCTGACACCGGAGCGGTCGCCGCGTCGGCCTCGCGTCCTCGGGGACGTACACGGGTCTCCTGGTCGGCACACGGGTCGGCGCGTTTCCTGGTCGGCACGCGAAAGGCGGACCCCACTCCCCGGCGGGGAGTGGGGTCCGCCTCGCGAAAGCTTCCGGTCGAACCGGCCGGTTCAGCCGCCGAGGCTCTCCCGGTAGGCCGCGCACTCCTCGTAGGAGGGCAGCAGGCCCTGCTCCCGGGCCTCGGCCAGGGTGGGCGCCTGCTCGTCCTTCGCGGAGAGCAGCGGCGTGAGGTCCCCGGGCCAGTCGATGCCGAGCGCCGGGTCGAGCGGGTGGATGCCGTGCTCGCGCTCGGGTGCGTACCCCTCGGAGCAGAGGTAGATCACGGTGGCGTCCTCGGTGAGCGCCATGAAGCCGTGGCCGAGACCCTCGGAGAGGTAGACCGCGTGGTGGTCCCGGTCGTCCAGGCGGACGCTCTCCCACCGGCCGAAGGTGGGCGAGCCGGTCCGGATGTCCACGATCACGTCGAGGACCGCGCCGCGCACGCACGTGACGTACTTGGCCTGGCCGGGCGGCACGTCGGCGAAGTGGATGCCGCGCAGGGTGCCCCGGCTGGAGACGGACATGTTGGCCTGGGCGAGCGTGAGCGGGTGGCCGGCCGCCTCGGTGAAGGCCGGGGCCTTGAACCACTCGTGGAAGCTGCCCCGGCCGTCGGGGAAGATCTTCGGCTCGTGCACCCAGGCACCGGAGAGGGAAAGGGGTCGCATCGAAGGGGTCCTCAGCTCTTCTTCCGCTGGTTGGTCAGTGAGCGCTTGACACGCCCGGCGGCCCGGCGCCACAGGGGGCGGGGCGGGGCGGTCCTCTTCGGCGCGGCCGGTGGGGTGTGCCGGTCGATCACCCGGGCGGTGCCGTCGGCGGCGACCACCACGTCGACCGGGAGCCGGGTCCACTTCGCCTCGCCCCGGCCCGCGGACGGTACGCCGATCCGGACGGCCCAGCGCTTCCCGGTGAGCTTCTCCAGCGGCAGCGTGGCGCTCACGGTACGGCCGTCCACCTCCGCGTCGGCCGGGAACTTGCCCACGTTCTTGCGCTCGAAGCGGAGCCGCACCGGGTCCGCCGTGCCGCTCCCGTCCCCCGCGACGTGCAGCGGCAACGGGAGCCGCACGGTGGAGCCGCCGGCCACGGCCTCGGCCGGGTCCATCAGGGCCACCGCCTCGCGCTCCAGCTTGTTGGTGTGCTGGTCGACGTCGAGGGAGAGGTTGCCCGGCCCGTCGGTCCAGTACGGCAGGACCAGCCGCCTCGGCTCACCGGTGAGCGCGGCCAGCCGTCCGGCCTCCGCGTCCTCGCCGCGTACCGCGCCGAGCCGGGTCTCCTTGCTCCAGCCGCAGCACTTGATGCGCAGGTGCAGGTCCCAGATGCCCTTGTCCAGCGGTTTGCCCGCGGCCGCGGTCTGCGGGTCGAGGGCGGCGCGCGCGGTGATCCGCAGGCGGAAGGAGCCGTCCTCCGCGTCCGGGCGGTGCGGTGCGCACTCGACCGGGAGGTAGTACTGCGTGGCGTTCTCTCGGTGGCGGACCACCAGGTCCACGTCGCTCCTGCCGACCGGGGCGTCCAGGGTGATGCCCTGGCCGGCCAGCGCCTCGAGCGCCTTGTCGGACAGCGGCAGGCCGAGCAGGTCGCGCCCGTCCTCCCGGCGGAAGGTCATCGGCTCGCCGTCGACCTGGTACTCGGAGGTGAACCCGATGGCCAGGACGCCGTCCTCCCAGGCCAGGGAGTCCAGGGTGCCGGTGGGTCTGATCCCGGCCTCCCAGCGGGCGAGGGCGCGGACGTCCTGGTAGTGGTCGGCGGCGACCAGTCCGGCCACCACCCGCTGCAGGGGGGCCACCCTGGCGAACACTCCCGGCCCGAACCGCTCGGTGATCACACCGCGGATCTCGCGGTACAGCTCCTCCGCGTAGTCCTCGGGGAGCCTGAGCAGCCGGTCGCCGCGCAGCCGCTCGACCATCTCGTTGCGCAGCCAGCGGCTGAACAGCCTGTCGCGCAGCGGGCCGGGCTCGGTGAGCTCCTCGACCACGTCGAGGGCCTCCCGGAGGTTCCCGAAGTAGCCGGCCGGGTCGAAGCGCTGGAAGCCGGCGTTCGAGCCGTCGTCGCGGGTGATGTGGTAGTAGCACGGGTAGTCGCCGAGGACGGCGACGCTCTCGGCCCGCAGATAGGCCTCGACGACGAAGACGTGGTCCTCCAGCCGGCGGCGGCCCTCCTTGAAGCGCATGCCGTGCCGGGTGAGGAACTCCCGCCGGAACATCTTGTGCGGGGTGAGGCTGTCGATCAGCGGCGCGTTCTCCACCGTGGCGCGCGGCCGGTTGACCCGGAACAGCTCCTGCGGGACCGGGCGGCCGATGCCCGCCATCTTCCCCACGACCACGTCGGCGTCGTTCGCCCTGCCGTAGTCGTACATCCGCTCCAGGGCCTCGTCGCCGAGCCAGTCGTCGTGGTCGGCGAACATGACGTACTCGCCCCGGGCGGCGTCGATGCCGGTGTTGCGGGGCCTGCCGGACCAGCCGGACGCCTCCTGGTGGATGACGTGGATGTGGGGGTGCTCGGCCGCCAGCCGGTCCAGCCGGGCGGGGGTCTCGTCGGTGGAACCGTCGTCGACGAAGAGGACCTCGAACTCGTCGGGGGTGAGGCTCTGCCGCAGCAGGCCGGTGATGCAGTCCTCCACGTACGTGCCCGGGTTGTAGACCGCGATGACGACGCTGACCTTCACTGTCACGCCGGGTTCTCCTTCTCGTGGGACCGGTGGATCTCCGGGAACGCCTCGGTGAGGGCCGCGCGCCAGTCGCGCGGCGGCTCGATACCGGCGGCGGCGAGGCGCTCGTGGCCGAGCACGCTGTAGGCCGGGCGGGGAGCGGGACGGACGAACGCCTCACTGGTGGTGGGGCGGACCCGGTCCGGGTCGGCGCCGAGCAGGCGGAAGATCTCCCGGGTGAAGCCGTACCAGGTGCTCTCGCCGGAGCCGGTGCCGTGGTAGACGCCCGCCGGGGCGGTGCCGGCCAGGGCTCCGCGCCCCAGTTCGAGCAGCAGGCCGGCCAGGTCGGCGCTCCAGGTGGGCTGGCCGCGCTGGTCGTCCACGACGTCCAGGGTCTCGCGCCGGCCCTCCAGTCCGATCATGGTGCGGACGAAGTTGGGGCCGCCCCTGCCGTACAGCCAG
Source organism: Streptomyces sp. GDS52 (assembly GCF_052246875.1). Classification (NCBI taxonomy): domain Bacteria; kingdom Bacillati; phylum Actinomycetota; class Actinomycetes; order Kitasatosporales; family Streptomycetaceae; genus Streptomyces; species Streptomyces sp. GDS52. Next base: position 4,929,933 of record NZ_CM125966.1, on the reverse strand, counting down.
GCGGTGCGGACGACGTAGCCGCTGTCCGGGAGGGTCTTCAGGACGGCCTGTTCGCCGGCGAGCTTGGTGCGGCCGTAGGCGCTGCGCGGGGCGGTGGGGGCGTCCTCGGCGTACGGCGCGGTGGCGTCGCCGGCGAAGACGTAGTCGGTGGAGACGTGGAGCAGGACGGCGCCGGTACGGGCGCAGGCGTCGGCGAGGTGGGCCGGGCCGTCGCCGTTGACCGCGAGCGCCTCGGCCTCGTGGGTCTCGGCGTCGTCCACCGCGGTCCAGGCCGCGCAGTTGACGACCACGGCGGGCCGGTGGCGCTGGAGCGTCCGCCGTACGGCGTCGGCGTCCGTGAGGTCCAGCGCCTTCCGGTCGAGGGCGGTGACCTGCTCACCCGCCGCGGCCAGCCGGGCCGACACGTCCTGGCCGAGCATGCCGCCCGCCCCGGTGACCAGCCAGCCGGCCGGAGCGTCGGACTGTTCCTTCATCGGGTTCTTCCCTCTTCTCGTCCTCTGTGCCGGATGGCTCGGGACGAGGGCGGTCCCCGGCCCGCAGGGGTGACGGTGCGTCAGCTCAGCGCCGCCCGCTCCTTCAGCGGCTCCCACCAGTCGCGGTTGTCCCTGTACCACTGGACGGTTTCGGCCAGGCCCGCACGGAAGTCCTTGCGCGGCTCGTAGCCCAGCTCTTCGCGGATCTTCGTGCAGTCGACGGAGTAGCGGCGGTCGTGGCCCTTGCGGTCCTCGACGTACTCGACGCCGGTCTCCCAGTCGGCGCCGCACGCCTCCAGCAGCAGCCCGGTGAGTTCCCTGTTGGAGAGTTCGGTGCCGCCGCCGATGTTGTAGACCTCGCCCGCGCGGCCCTTGGTGCGGACCAGTTCGATGCCCTGGACGTGGTCGTCGATGTGCAGCCAGTCGCGGACGTTGCCGCCGTCGCCGTACAGCGGGACCTTCCTGCCGTCGAGGAGGTGGGTGACGAAGAGCGGGATGACCTTCTCGGGGAAGTGGTGGTGCCCGTAGTTGTTGGAGCAGCGGGTGACGCGGACGTCCAGGCCGTGGGTGCGGTGGTAGGACAGCGCGATCAGGTCGCTGGAGGCCTTCGCCGAGGAGTAGGGCGAGTTGGGCTGCAGCGGGTGGGTCTCGGGCCAGGAGCCCTCGTCGATCGAGCCGTAGACCTCGTCGGTGGAGATGTGCACGAAGGTCTCGATGCCGGCCCGGTGCGCGGCGTCGACGAGCGTGTGGGTGCCGACCACGTTCGTGCGGACGAACTCCGCGCCGCCGTCGATGGAGCGGTCGACGTGCGACTCGGCGGCGAAGTGCACCACCTGGTCGTGCTCGGCCATCAGCCTGCCGACCGGCTCCGGGTCGCAGATGTCGCCCTGCACGAAGGCGAACCCGGGGTGTGCGCGCACCTCGTCGAGGTTGGCCGGGTTGCCCGCGTACGTCAGTTTGTCCAGGACGGTGATCGCGACATCGCCGGGGCCCCGGGGGCCGAGCAGCGTACGGACGTAGTGCGAACCGATGAAGCCGGCACCGCCGGTCACCAGGATCCGGGTCGGGCGGGCCGGGGAGACGGGGGAGGAAGGGGCCGTCATGAGGAGATCTGCACCTTGCTGTGATCACCGAGCACGAGCCGGTGGGCCTTGGGGTTACGGGGAGCGGGCGTGACCTCGACGTCGCGCCCGATGAGCGAGGTCTCCACCCGGCGCACACCGGTCACGGACGAGCCCCGCAGAACGATGGAGTACTCGATCTCGCTGTCCTCGATCCGGCAGTCCTCGGACACCGAGGTGAAAGGGCCGATGTACGCGTCGCTGACCACCGTACCCGCGCCGATGACCGCGGGCCCGACGATCCGGCTGCCGTGGACGCGCGCGCCCTCCTCGATGCGCACCCGGCCGATGATCTCGCTGGCCTCGTCCACCACGCCCGCGTTGTGCGGCTCCAGGGACTCCAGGACGGACCGGTTGACCTCCAGCATGTCGGTGACGTTGCCGGTGTCCTTCCAGTACCCGGAGATCGTGGTGGAGCGGACGTCCCGCTTCTCGTCGATCAGCCACTGGATGGCGTGCGTGATCTCCAACTCGCCGCGCCAGGAGGGCGCGATGGAGCGGACCGCCTCGTGTACGGCCGGGGTGAACAGGTAGACGCCGACGAGAGCCAGGTCGCTCTTCGGCTGCTCCGGCTTCTCCTCCAGACCCACCACCCCGCCGTCGCCGTCGAGTTCGGCGACGCCGAAGGAGGTGGGGTCAAAGACCCTGGTCAGCAGGATCTGCGCGTCGGGCCGCTCCGCCCGGAACTCCTTCACCAGTGCGGTGATGCCGCCGACGATGAAGTTGTCGCCGAGATACATGACGAAGTCGTCGTCACCGAGGAAGTCCTGGGCGATGAGCACGGCGTGCGCCAGCCCCAGGGGCGCCTCCTGGGGAATGTAGGTGACCTCGATCCCGAAGCGGGAGCCGTCTCCCACCGCCTCCTGGATCTCGTCCGCGGTGTCGCCGACGATGATCCCGACCTCGCTGATCCCGGCTTCGGCGATCGCTTCCAGGCCGTAGAAGAGCACCGGCTTGTTGGCCACGGGCACCAGCTGTTTGGCCGAGGTGTGGGTGATGGGGCGGAGACGGGTCCCCGCTCCCCCGGAAAGCACGAGAGCCTTCACTGCTTACGCCCCAATACTCCGCTCACACAGGGAGGAAAAGCCCCATTTGTCAAAAATTAACGTGAATCCTGGGCAACATCATAGACCTGCCCGGGGAACTCGGTTCACCGATTGTTCGTACCGTCAGTTCCTGTGCCACAGGCGGGGGTTGGGGAAAAAGCGATCCGCCCCCGGCGAGGCCGGGGGCGGATCGTGTTCCTCGTACGGTCCGACGTCACTCCCCGTCGGTGGTGCTCGACACGGACGGCGGGGACTGCTGTTCGGCCGCCGCCGTCTTCTTCGCCGGCGCCTTCTTCGCCACCGTCTTCTTGGCGGTGGTCTTGGTGGCCGTCGTCTTCTTGGCGGTGGCCTTGGTGGCCGCCGTCTTCTTCGTGGCGGCCTTCTTCGCCGTCGTCTTCTTGACGGTGGTCTTGGCGGCCGCCGTCTTCTTCGTGGCCGCCTTCTTCGCCGTGGCCTTCTTGGCCGCCGCGCGGGCGGTCTTCTTGGCCGGAGCCGCCTCGTCGGCGGCTTCCTCGGCGGGCGCCGTCGCGGTGACGGTCACTGCCGCCTCGGCGGCCGGGGCCTCGTCCGCCGGGGCCGTCTCCGCCGCCGGGGCCGACGGGACGACCACGACGGCCGCCTCCTCGGACGCGGTGGACACGGTGGGCTTGCGCACCGCACGGCGGCGCGGGCGGGGCGGTGCGGCGGCCGGCTCGGGCGCCTCGGGCGACGGTTCGGCCGGGGACTCCTCGGCCACCGGCTCCGGCGTCTGCCCGGACGTCGCAGGGGCAGTGTCCGCCGTGGTGGCCGTGCTGCTGTCCGCGATGGTCACCACCGCGGCCTGCGCACCCGCCGGAGAACCGGCCGGCGCGGACACCTTGCGGGTGGCCCGGCGACGCGTACGGCCCTGGGGAGCGGCCTCCTCGGCGGGCACCGCCGCGGCGGGCGCCTCGACGACCGGGTCCTCGGCGGCGGCCGGTACCGCGTGCGCCTCGGCGGCCGGCTCCGGCTGGACCGGGCGTGCGGTCTCCTCGGCGACCGTCGTCTCCTGGGCCGTCGGCACCTCCGCGCCGGACCCGTCGGGCCCGGACACCTCGGCGGCCGCAGCCGGCTCGCGCCGGGGCTGCTCGCGCCGGGGCGCACCCGCCGGAGCCGAGGCCCGACGGCTCACCCGGCGACGGGTGCGTCCGCGCGTGGCCGCGGCCTCCGCCTCGGCGGCACTGCTGTACAGCTCCTCGTCCGGAACGTACTCGGGGGCGGGAAGCGCGACCGGCTCGGCGACCTCGGCGGCGACCTCGGCCGCCGTCTCCGACTCCGCTTCCGCCTCCTCCTCCGTCGTCAAGGCCGCGTCGGCCTCGTGCTCGTGGAAGTGCTCCCCGGCACCGGCCCGCGCCCGCTTCCTGCGCCTGCCGCCGCCACCGGCGGAGGTGGGCTGGTCCAGGTGGACGAGGACACCGCGCCCGTTGCAGTGGACGCAGGTCTCCGAGAACGACTCCAGCAGGCCCTGGCCGACCCGCTTGCGGGTCATCTGCACCAGACCCAGCGAGGTCACCTCGGCGACCTGGTGCTTCGTACGGTCCCGCCCCAGGCACTCGAGGAGGCGCCGCAGCACCAGGTCCCGGTTGGACTCCAGGACCATGTCGATGAAGTCGATGACGATGATGCCGCCGAGGTCGCGCAGCCGCAGCTGGCGCACGATCTCCTCGGCCGCCTCCAGGTTGTTCCTGGTGACCGTCTCCTCGAGGTTGCCGCCCTGACCGGTGAACTTTCCGGTGTTGACGTCGACGACGATCATCGCCTCGGTCCGGTCGATCACCAGCGAACCGCCACTGGGCAGCCAGACCTTGCGGTCGAGCGCCTTGGCGAGCTGCTCGTCGATCCGGTACGTGGCGAAGACGTCGACCTCGCTGGTCCACCTCTGCAGCCGGTCGGCCAGGTCGGGCGCGACGTGCGCGACGTACCCGTGGATGGTCTCCCACGCCTCGTCGCCGCTGACGACGACCTTGGAGAAGTCCTCGTTGAAGATGTCCCGCACGACCCGGACGGTCATGTCCGGCTCGCCGTACAGCAGCGACGGCGCGCTCGAGCTGCCACCGCCCTTGGACTTCTTCTTGATCTCCTCCCACTGCGCCTGCAGCCGCTCGACGTCACGGCGCAGCTCGTCCTCGCTCGCGCCCTCGGCGGCGGTGCGCACGATGACACCCGCGTCCTCGGGGACGACCTTCTTGAGGATGGTCTTCAGCCGGGCCCGCTCGGTGTCGGGCAGCTTGCGGCTGATGCCGGTCATCGAACCCTCGGGGACGTACACGAGGTAGCGGCCCGGGAGGGAGACCTGGCTGGTCAGACGGGCACCCTTGTGCCCGATCGGGTCCTTCGTCACCTGGGCGAGGACCGACTGGCCCGACTTCAGCGCGGCCTCGATCCGACGCGGGCCGTGGGCCATGCCCAGCGCCTCGAAGTTCACCTCACCGGCGTAGAGCACGGCGTTGCGGCCCTTGCCGATGTCGATGAACGCGGCCTCCATCGACGGCAGCACGTTCTGCACCTTGCCGAGGTACACGTTGCCGACGTACGAGGTCGCCTGCTCCTTGTTGACGTAGTGCTCGACGAGCACCCCGTCCTCCAGGACGCCGATCTGCGTACGGTCGCCGTACTGACGGACCACCATGACGCGCTCGACGGCCTCACGGCGGGCCAGGAACTCGGCCTCGGTGATGATCGGGACGCGCCGGCGGCCCTGCTCACGGCCTTCCCGGCGGCGCTGCTTCTTCGCCTCCAGGCGGGTGGAGCCCTTGATGGACTGCACCTCGTCCGACGGCTCGGCGGGCCTGCGCGGTTCGCGGACCTTGACGACGGTGCGCTCGGGGTCGTCGGTGGAGGTCTCGGCCTCACCGCCGCTGTCCCCGGCCCGGCGACGGCGGCGACGGCGGCGCCGGCTGCTGCTGGAGCCGCCCGCGGTGCCCACCTCGTCGTGGTCGTCGTCGGAGAGGCCCTCCGCCGGCTCGTCGGCGTGCTCCGTGTCGTCGGTGGAGCGGTCCTCGGCGTCGTGCTCGGCGTCGTCCCCGGACTCGCCGCCCTCGGCGTCCGTGTCGGCGGACTCGCCGCGCCTGCGACGACGGCCACCGCGACGACGGCGCCGGCGGGAACCGGCCCCTTCGCTCTCGTCGTGGTCGTCGTTCTCGTCGTGGTCGCCGCTCTCGTCGTGCTCGTCGTGCTCGTCGTCGGAGGAGCTCTCCGCCGACTCGTCGGCGTGCCCCGAGACATCGGCGGACCGGTCCTCGGCGGCCTCGACGCGGGCCTCGGCGGCCGGGGCCGCGTCGGTCTCGTCCGCCGCGCCCCGACGGCGACGACGGCGGCGCGAGGCGGTGGGCTGCTCCTCCGGAAGCTCCTCGGTCTCCTCCGGCTGCTCGGGCTCCGGCCTGCCGGCGGCCTCGGCGGCCGCTTCGGCCGCGGCCCGCTCCGGCGTCTGGAACTGGGGCTCGGTGAACACCGGGGCCTGGAAGACGGCGACGGCGGGACGGGCGGGGCGCCTCGACGCCCCGGCCCCGGTTCCGGCCGCGGTGGATCCGGTGGCCGGCCGGGCGGGCTCGGCGAAACCGGCGGCGGCCTTGCGGACCGCACGGCGACGGCGGCGCGGAGCGGCGTCGTCCGCGGCGGGCTCGGCGGGCGTCTCGGAGGTCGCGGTCTGCCCGGTGGGCTCGGTCACGGGAGCCTGCGCCTCCTCGGCGGGGGAGGCGGCGGCCTCGGTGGTCGCGGGCGCGGAGACGCTGCGCGAGGCACGGCGCCGGGTGCGGCGGGGAGCCGCGTCCCCGGCGGTGTCGGTGTCGGTGGTGGCGGTGCTGTCAGTGGCGGTGGTGCCGGCCGTGACAGCCGTGTCGGCCGTACCGGCGGCCGGCGCGGTGCTCGCGGTCGCGGCGCTCTCCGCCGCTTCGGGGGCCTCGGTGACGGTGGTCGTCGGCGAGGTCACACGGCGCGTCGCACGACGGCGCGCACGCGGCGGGGCGGCATCCCCGGCGGGCTCGGCCGGCGCCACGTCCACGGCGGGCCCGGCAGCCTGGGCAGCGGGGGTCTCGGCCGTCGGCACGACGGTCTCGGCGGCCTCCGCCGACACCGGTGCCCCGGCGGGCGAGGCCGAGCGGCGCACCACACGGCGACGCCGGGGCGGAGCGGCGGTGTCCGCGGCGGCCGGTGCCTCTTCCCGGGCGGCCGTCGGCTGCGCGGCGGCCTCGGCCTCGGTGCCTTCCTCGGCCGCGAGCTCGTCGCTCTCGTCGAGCGGCTCGGCGGGCTCGGCGGACTCCGGGAACGCGGCGGCCGGTATGGCCGACGTGACCGTCTCCGCCTCCGTGCCGGTGCCCGCCGTGGGCGGACCGGCCGGACGGGACGCGGCACGCCGCCGACGACGCGGCGGCAGGGTGTCGCTGGGGCTGTTCGGTTCGGAGCCCTCTGTGGGCTCGGTCGGTTCGAGCATGCGGGGGTTTCTCCCGTCAGGCTCCCGGGCGCCGCACCCGGTCCGGCGATGCCGGTGACGTCCGCGGCTCGCGCGAAGCGCGGTTGCCGCCGTCCGGGGCGCGGGCGCCGCACGGGAACTCTCTGTGTCCTGTCTCACCGGTTCCGTACACCGAATGCGCACGGCCTGGCGAAAGTCTTGTGGTCGATGCGCTGCCCGACCCAGGTGGCTCCCGAGGTACGAGGGCGGCGCTACGGCGTCCGTCCCTACGCGGGACCTTCCTTACACCGGCGCCGTCGCGGCGGCAGTGGCACCGGCCGGATACGGCTCGGTCGCTGCTGCCTCGCGGTCGGGCGCGAGCGGGTCGGTCACCGTGCCGGTCTCTTCATCGAGCAGCCCCTGCGCCAGCCTGGTCACCGCTGCGGGGACCGGCGGCGCCAGATCGGCCACGGCGCGGAGACCGGACAGGACGTCGTCGGGTCGAACGGCAGGCGTCACGTGCCGAACAACCAGCCGCAGTATCGCACAGGGCCGGCCGGTCGGCCTATCAGCCGAAGGAGGGGGCGTTTCCAGGCTTTCCAGAGCCACGACCGCGGAACGGGTGTCGAACGTACGCATCCCGCTCTTCGTCCGGCGCTGCACCTCGACGACACCGGCCGCGTCGAAGGCGTCCACCGCTCGGCGGGCCTCCTCCCGGTCGACACCGTCCAGCCGCAGCTCCCACACCGAGGCCGTGAGCCGGTCGGCGAGCCCCGGGGTACGGGCCTCGACCGCCTCGATGATGTCGAGCCCGGTGGGCATCGACTCGTCGAGAAGGGCTCTGATCCGCTCCGGATCACGCGCCCGGGTGAGCGCGATCTCCAGATACTCCGCCTCACTGCCCGTGCCGGTGGGTGCGGCATTGGCGTACGACACCTTCGGGTGCGGCGTGAACCCCGCCGAGTACGCCATCGGCACCTCGGCACGGCGCAGCGCGCGCTCGAAGGCACGCTGGAAGTCACGGTGGCTGGTGAACCGGAGGCGGCCGCGCTTGGTGTAGCGCAGTCGAATGCGCTGCACCGCGGGTGCGGGCGGCGGGCCTTCGGGCTGTCGCTTGCCCAGTGTCGTTCAGTCCTTCGTGAGAGCGGTCGTACTGCTACCAAGAGTACGCGTGTCACCGCCGATAGGTTCCCGTCGGTTCTCCACCGGTGCCGGCCGCTGCTCCCCGACGAGCATCCGGCGGAGGTCGGCGCGCGCCTGCCGCAGCGTCGCGCGGGCGGAATCCAGTGACTGCCGTACGGCCCGGCCCACCGCCCGACCCGCCTCGGCGGCGGGCCGCAGCACCGCGTCCCGCACCATGTGCCCCACCGGGGTCAGCACACGCGCGTACATCCACCGTGCGGGCTCCACGACGGTCCACCGCACCAGGGCGCCCAGGAACCGTCCCACCGCGAGCGAGACGTACCCGGCGACCCGCCAGGCGTGCCCGAGCGCGTCGCCGATCTCCCGCGCGACGACGGCGAGCACCCGCCCGGCCGGCGCCAGCACCCAGCGCCACACCGCGAGCAAAGGCAGCACGAACAGGATCCGGGTGATCCAGTACAGCCCCGTGCCGATGCCGGTGACGAGCACGCCCACCAGCCACACCAGTCCCTTCGCGCACCAGGCGACGGCATGCCCGACGGGCGTGAGCACCCACCTGTACAGCCACGCGCCGGGCACGAGGACCAGATACCGCGTGAGCCAGGCGAGGGCGGTGAACACCCCGAGCCCGATCGCGGCGCAGACGGTCGCGATCCCGCGCAGCACCACCGTCACGCCGTGCCCGAAGGGCGTCAGCACGCGCCTGTACAGCCACACCAGCGCGTGCCCGAGCGGCACGAGCACATACCGGTACAGCCACCCGGCGGGCACGACGACCACCAGGTTCCCGAGCCAGGCGAGCGCCTGGCCGAGCGGCACGAGGACGTACCGCCACAGCCCCACCAGCGGCCACACGAACACCGCCCGTCCCACCCACCACAGCGCCCGCCCGAGCGGCCGGAACACGGCACGCTCCAGCCACCGCACGGCGACGACGCCCGCGTCCCACACCATCCGCACCGGCAGGACCACGAGGAACACGAAGATCCGTACCGGCAGCCGGAGCGCCACCACCAGACACCCCTCACCCGCCGCCTCCGGCCGCCGCGGCGGAGACGGGCGTGCGGGCGGTGCCGGTCTCCCGGCGTCCTGCTTCTCCAGATCCATGCAGGGAAGGACGCCCCGGCAGGCCGTTCGGATGCACCGGCACCGCCTCACCCGCACGAACGCCTGCACGAGCACCCGCGAATCTACAATGCTGTAGAAATCAGCTCTGGAGTGTCACCGCCGCGCGAACCCGCCGGCCCGTCCGCGCGACGGGCATGGCGCGCGGCACGAAGGAGCAGATACAGCACGATATGAACGACCACCCTGCCCCCACGGGCGCCACCCCCCGGCCCCTCCGCCACACCCTGGCGGAGAGAGCCCGCGCCGTCACCGAAGCCCGCTGGTTCGCCCTCACCGTCTTCGCCCTGATCCTCACCAACGCGGCCCTGCTGGGAGCCGAGACCTACAGCGGACTCTCCAGGGACTGGCACCACGGATTACGCCTCGCCGAACACCTCTGCCTCGCCGCCTTCACCGCCGAGATAGCCCTGCGCGCCTGCGCCCACGCGGATCGCCCCCGCGACTTCTTCCGCGACCCCTGGAACCTCTTCGACCTGGCCGTCATCGCCTGCGCGTTCCTGCCCCTCGTCCGCGAGAACACCACCGTCCTGCGGCTGCTGCGCCTGGCCCGCGTCCTGCGCACCGCCCGCTTCCTCCCCCAACTGCGGATCGTCTTCGTCGCGGTGGCCCGCAGCCTGCCGGGCACCGTCAGCTTCCTCCTGGTCGGCGCGCTCCTGCTCTACGTCTACGCCATGGTCGGCTGGGTCTTCTTCAGCGAGGCGGACCCCGGCCAGTTCGGCTCCATCGGCCGCGCCGTCCTCACCCTCTTCCTGCTGATGACCCTGGACGGCCTCGGTGACGCCGTCCACGCCGGCCTGGAGATCTCCCGCTGGAGCATCGTCTACTACGCCTCCTACGTACTGCTCGCCTCGTTCGTCCTGGTCAACGTCCTCATCGGAGTCGTCATCAGCTCCCTGGACGAAGCCCGCGAACTGGAACACGCACACTCCCCCGCCCCCGAAGCGCCCTCGGCCCCCGCCCCGGACCCCGCCGTGGACCTGCGCACCCGCATCGCCATCGCCAGAAGGGCCCTGGACGACCTGGAAGCCGTCCTCCCGCCCCACCGCCCCGAACCGGCCCCCACCCCCGACACGGCCCGGTCGTAACACCGCACCCGTCACAGGCCGCGAACGCCGGTGGGCCCGCTCCGTGTTCCGGAGCGGGCCCACCGAACAGCTCGGCACGACGGCTCAGGCCGTGTTCTTCACCGTCAGAGGAAGAAGCTTCTTACCCGTCGGTCCGATCTGAATACTGGTGTCCATCTGAGGGCACACCCCGCAGTCGAAGCAGGGGGTCCAGCGGCAGTCCTCGACCTCGGTCTCGTCGAGGGCGTCCTGCCAGTCCTCCCAGAGCCATTCCTTGTCGAGGCCGGAGTCGAGGTGGTCCCAGGGGAGGACCTCCTCGTAGGAGCGTTCGCGGGTGGTGTACCAGTCGAGGTCCACGCCGTACTGCGCCAGGGCCTTGTCGGCGCAGTCCATCCAGCGGTCGTAGGAGAAGTGCTCGCGCCAGCCGTCGAAGCGGCCGCCGTCCTCGTAGACCGCGCGGATGACCGCGCCGATGCGGCGGTCACCGCGGGAGAGGAGTCCCTCGACGATGCCGGGCTTGCCGTCGTGGTAGCGGAAGCCGATGGAGCGGCCGTACTTCTTGTCGCCGCGGATCTTGTCGCGCAGCTTGGTCAGGCGGGCGTCCGTCTCCTCGGCCGACAGCTGCGGTGCCCACTGGAAGGGGGTGTGCGGCTTGGGGACGAAGCCGCCGATGGAGACGGTGCAGCGGATGTCGCCCGAGCCGGAGACCTCGCGGCCCTTCTGGATGACGTTCATCGCCATGTCGGCGATCTGGAGGACGTCGTCGTCGGTCTCGGTGGGCAGGCCGCACATGAAGTAGAGCTTCACCTGGCGCCAGCCGTTGCCGTAGGCCGTGGCGACGGTCCTGATCAGGTCGTCCTCGGAGACCATCTTGTTGATGACCTTGCGCAGGCGCTCCGAGCCGCCCTCGGGGGCGAAGGTGAGGCCGGAGCGGCGGCCGTTGCGGGTCAGTTCGTTGGCCAGGTCGACGTTGAAGGCGTCGACGCGGGTGGAGGGGAGGGAGAGGCCGATCTTGTCCTCTTCGTAGCGGTCGGCGAGGCCCTTGGCGATGTCGCCGATCTCCGAGTGGTCGGCGGAGGAGAGGGAGAGCAGGCCGACCTCTTCGAAGCCGGTGGCGCGAAGTCCCTTTTCCACCATGTCGCCGATGCCGGTGATGGAGCGCTCGCGCACCGGGCGGGTGATCATGCCGGCCTGGCAGAAGCGGCAGCCGCGGGTGCAGCCGCGGAAGATCTCCACCGACATGCGCTCGTGGACCGTCTCGGCGAGCGGGACGAGGGGCTGCTTGGGGTAGGGCCACTCGTCGAGGTCCATGACGGTGTGCTTGGAGACGCGCCACGGGACGCCCGACCTGTTCGGCACGACGCGGGCGATCCGGCCGTCGGGGAGGTACTCGACGTCGTAGAAGGCGGGGACGTAGACGCCGCCGGTCCGGGCCAGGCGGTGGAGGAGTTCCTCGCGGCCTCCGGGGCGGCCCTCCTCCTTCCAGGTGCGGACGATCCGGGTGATCTCCAGGACGGCCTGCTCGCCGTCGCCGATGACGGCGCAGTCGATGAAGTCGGCGATCGGTTCGGGGTTGAAGGCGGCGTGGCCGCCGGCCACGACGATCGGGTCGTCCGGGCCGCGGTCCTTGGCCTCGAGCGGGATGCCGGACAGGTCCAGGGCGGTGAGCATGTTGGTGTAGCCGAGCTCGGTGGAGAAGCTCAGGCCGAACACGTCGAAGGCCTTGACCGGGCGGTGGCTGTCGACCGTGAACTGCGGGACGGCGTGCTCCCGCATCAGTTCCTCCAGGTCCGGCCAGACGCTGTAGGTGCGCTCGGCGAGGACGCCGTCCTGTTCGTTGAGCACCTCGTAGAGGATCATGACGCCCTGGTTGGGCAGTCCGACCTCGTACGCGTCGGGGTACATGAGGGCCCAGCGGACATCGCAGCTGTCCCAAGGCTTGACCGTGGAGTTGAGCTCTCCGCCGACGTACTGGATCGGCTTCTGCACATGCGGGAGCAGCGCTTCGAGCTGCGGGAACACAGACTCGGCGGCCACGGCGGCTTCGGCAGGCATCTCGGGAACCTTTGTGTGCGGGCTGGGGCTCCCCCGGCCGGAGGCTGGGGGCGGGTGACCATCCAGCCTAACCGCTTCAGAAGGCGGCGGATTTTCTGATCGGCTTCCAGGTTTCCGGGAGGGCGTTCTCGGTGATCTCCGCGCGCCGTTCCTCGCGTCCGTACAGCACCCCGTACGTGAAGTCGCTCTCCCCGGCCGCGTGGGCGACGGCGGCGAGTTCGCGCAGGGTCTTGCGGGCCATGACGCTGTCCTGGTGGTCGCCGAGCAGGCCCTGGAGGGACTTCATGCTCTTGACCAGGTCCTTGGCGGGAGCGTCGAGTGCCGGGGTGGCGGCCTCGGCGGCGTAGCGGGTGCGTTTGGTCTTCTTGCGGGCGTCGTGCAGGGCGAGGTCCCGTTCGTGGCCGGGCGGGAGGTCCAGGGCCCGGGTGACGAGGCCGGAGAGTGTGTCGAGGTCCTTGCTCACGGCCTTGGCGAGCACCTTGTCCGGGCCGGCCGCGGCCTTCTTCCGCAGGGGCGGGTCGGCCAGCAGGGCGTCGAGGGTGTCGAGCAGGGTGAGGTAGCGGCGGGAGTCGAGGACTCCGGTGACCTTGCCGTGGGCTCCGCGGTGGCCGGTCTCGGACCAGGTGGTCAGCCTGTCGCGCACGGGGCCGTGGACGAGGGTGCCGGGCAGGTCGTCCAGGGCCGTGATGAGGCGCTCGGCGAGGACTTCCTGGTCGCGGTCCAGGCCGAGCTCTCCGGCCAGCCATTTCAGGTCGATGCCGATGGGGTCGGTGGTCCTGCGGTCGAGGACGTTGCGGAAGGAGCGGAAGGTGCTGCGCAGGCGGCGGGTGGCGACGCGCATGCGGTGCACGGAGTCGGGTACGTCCTGGCGTACGGCGGGGTCGAGTTCGACGAGGGCGTCCCGCTGGGCGCGGACGTAGGCGAGGACGTGGTCGCCGGCGGTGACGGGTTTCCCGACCGGCCGGCTGCGGTGCTTGCGCTTCGGCGCCGCGGCCGGGGCGGCCGCGGGTGCGGGGGCGGCCTGGGGGGTGTGCGTGGGGGGTGCCGTCTCGGCGAGGGCCCTGGCGAGTTTGGAGGGCGACGTCGAGGGGCGCAGGCCCGCCTTGCGGAGTCGTTTGTCGACCTTGTCGAGGAAGACGGGGTCGCCGTCGTCGGCGAGTTCGACCTCGATCTCGGTCCACCGGGCGGTGCCGTCGTCGGTGAGGCGTTCGGCGTGCACGGTGTCGACGCTGATCTCGGCGAGGAGCCGGCCGGTGGTGTCGAGGAGGTGGCGTACGTCGCGGTCGGAGCGCAGCCGGACCACGGGGCCCAGTGCGGCGCCGCGGACGCGGGAGCGGACGAGCCGGGCGAGGTCCTCCGGGAGGGTGTCGGAGAGCGGGGCGCGGATCTCGTCGCGTACCCCGGGGGCGACGGGGAACTTCAGGTGCCAGCCGGCGTCGGAGCCGCCGGTGCGGCGGCGCAGGGTGAGGGAGGCGGCGGTGAGTCGGTGGTCGGCGGTGTCGTAGTAGGTGGCGTCCAGGTGGACGAGGCCCTGGTCGGCGATGGAGGCCACGCCGGGGACGCCGGTCAGGTCGGGGAGTCCGCTGTCGCCGGACTCGTACTTTCGCTCGATTTCGCGTGTGGTGTCCGCCATGAACTGAACCTATCCGCCAGACCTGAATCTAGTCGTGACCGGTGCGGAACGGCGGGGCCGGTCCGCACCGGCCGTACGGCCGGACGCGCTCGCGGACAGTGGGCGTTGCAGTCTGATCGACTGCAGGAGGCCCACGGCCAGCCACACCGCGAACATCGACGAGCCGCCGTAGGACACGAACGGCAGGGGCAGGCCGGTGACCGGCATGATGCCGAGGGTCATGCCGATGTTCTCGAAGGTCTGGAAGGCGAACCAGGCGACGATGCCGGCGGCGACGATGGTGCCGTACAGGTCGGTGGTGTCGCGGGCGATGCGGCAGGCGCGCCACAGGATGACGCCGAGCAGGCCGATGATCAGTGCGCCGCCGATGAAGCCGAGTTCCTCCCCGGCGACGGTGAAGACGAAGTCGGTCTGCTGCTCGGGGACGAACTGGCCGGTGGTCTGCGAGCCTTCGAAGAGGCCGGAGCCGGTGAGGCCGCCGGAGCCGATGGCGATGCGGGCCTGGTTGGTGTTGTAGCCGACGCCGGCGGGGTCGAGTTCGGGGTTGGCGAAGGCGGCGAAGCGGTTGATCTGGTACTCGTCGAGGATTCCGAGCTGCCAGACGGTGACGGCTCCGATGGCTCCGGCGCCGATCAGGCCGAAGATCCACCGGTTGGAGGCGCCGGAGGCGAGCAGGACGCCGAGCACGATGACGACCATGACCATGACCGAGCCGAGGTCGGGCATCAGCATGACGATCAGCATGGGGACGACGGCCAGTCCCAGGGCCTGGAGGACCGTGCGGTGGTCGGGGTAGGGCTTGTCGCCGGCGTCGACCCGGGCCGCGAGCAGCATGGCCATGCCCAGGATGATGGTGAGCTTCACGAACTCCGAGGGCTGGAGCGAGAAGCCGCCGCCGAGCTGGATCCAGGAGTGGGCGCCGTTGATGGTGGAGCCCAGCGGGGTGAGCACCAGCAGGATCAGGAAGACCGAGGCGCCGTAGAGGACCGGTACGGCGGTGCGCAGGGCGCGGTGGCCGAGCCAGAGCATGGCGATCATCAGGGTCAGGCCGATGCCGGTGTTCAGCCAGTGCCGGACCAGGAAGTAGTACGGATCGCCCTGGTTGAGCTCGGTGCGGTTGCGGGTCGCCGAGTAGACCAGGAGGGAGCCGAGCAGCGACAGGGCGATCGCCGACAGCAGTATCGGCCAGTCGAGTCGCCGGGCCGGGGAGTCGCGGGCGAAGAGCTGCGTCCAGCCGGCCCGCTCGGGTCCGTAGCCGGAGACGTGGAAGCTGTTGACTCCGCCGCTCATGGTGCCGTCCTCCGGCCTGCCGTGCGGCGCGCCCGGCCGGCGCTCCGTCGTGCGTCCCGGCGGCGGGTGTCGCGGTCGGCGGGCGGGGGTGTGTTCACGGTCGCGCCCTGGTCCTGGCCGTCGGGGGTGCCGTCGGGGGGCGTCCCGGCCTCCTCGGTCCCGCCGTCCCCGGTCCCGGCCTCCTCGGTGGCCCGCAGGTCCTTGGCCGGGTCCTTGGAGATCTTCGGGGAGGTGATGGTGCCGTCGGTCCTGACCTCGGGCAGCGTCTTCTGCGGGGTGGGCAGCAGTGCCTTCTTCTTGTCGATCTCGCCGTCCGGGGAGACGCCGTACAGCGCGTTGTAGACGTTGCGCACGGCGGGGCCCGAGGCGCCGGAGCCGGTGCCGCCCTGGGAGATCGTCATGACGATCGAGTAGTCCTTGGTGTAGGTCGCGAACCACGAGGTGGTCTGCTTGCCGTGGACCTCGGCGGTACCGGTCTTGGCGTGCATCGGGATCTCGTCCTGCGGCCAGCCGCCGAACCGCCAGGCGGCCGTACCGCGGGTGGCGACTCCCTCGAGGGCCCCGTCCACGGCGTCGAGGGTCTTCTTGGTCATCGGCAGCTTGCCGTGCGCCTTGGGTTCGATCTCCGTGGTCTGCTTGCCGTCGGGGCTGATGACGGCCTTGCCGACGGTGGGCTGGTAGAGGGTGCCGCCGTTGGAGAGGGCCGCGTAGACGGTGGCCATCTGGACGGGGGTGACGAGGGTGTCGCCCTGGCCGATGGAGTAGTTGACGGAGTCACCGGCGCGCAGTCGGTTGCCTTCGAGGCAGTTCTCGTAGGCGATGCGCTCGACGTAGCTGCCGTCCTTCTTGCCGGACTTGCACCAGGCGTCCTTGTTGGCCTTCCAGTAGTCGGCCTTCCACTGGCGGTCGGGGACCCGGCCGGTGACCTCGTTGGGCAGGTCGATGCCGGTCAGCTCGCCGAGGCCGAACTGGTGGGAGGTCTTGTAGAACCAGTCCTTGGCGTTCTTCTTCGGCTTGTTGCCGCCGTCGCGCTTCCACTCCTCGTGGGCGAGCCGGTAGAAGACGGTGTCGCAGGAGACCTCGAGGGCGCGGCCGAGGCTGATGCCGCCGAAGCTCTGGGATTCGAAGTTCTTGAAGACCTGGCCGCCGATGGAGTACGAGCTGGAGCACTCGTAGGGGCCGTTGAAGGAGTACCCGGCGTTGATCGCGGCGGCGGTCGGGATGACCTTGAAGATGGAGCCGGGTGCCGACACGCCCTGGATGGCGCGGTTCAGCAGCGGGTAGTTGGACTTCTTGCCGGTGAGCTTGGCGTAGTCCTTGCCGGAGATGCCGCCCACCCAGGCGTTGGGGTCGTAGCTCGGGTTGGAGGCCATGGCGACGACGCGGCCGGTCTTGGCCTCCATGACGACGATGGCCCCGGAGTCGGCCTCGTAGAGGCGGTTGGTGTTGCGGTCCATCTCCTTGCGGGCCTGCTTCATCGCCTCGTTCAGCTCGTACTCGGCGACCCGCTGGACGCGGGCGTCGATGCTGGTGACGAGGTTGGCGCCGGGCTGGGCGGGGTCGGCCTGGGCCTCGCCGATGACGCGGCCGAGGTTGTCGACCTCGTAGCGGGTGACGCCCGCCTTGCCGCGCAACTGCTTGTCGTACTCGCGTTCCAGGCCGGAACGGCCGACCTGGTCGGAGCGCAGGTAGGGCGAGTCGGTGTCCTGGGCCTGCTGGAGTTCCTCGTCGGTGACGGGCGAGAGGTAGCCGAGGACCTGGGCGGTGTTGGCCTGCCCGGGGGCCGCGTACCGGCGTACGGCCTGGGGTTCGGCGCTGATGCCGGGGAAGTCCTCGGCGCGCTCGCGGATCTGCAGGGCCTGCTTGGCGGTGGCCTCGTCGGTGATGGGGATGGGCTGGTACGGCGAGCCGTTCCAGCAGGGCTGGGGGGTCTTGGCGTCACACAGCCGGACCTTCTCCATGACCTCCTTGGTGGGCATGGAGAGGACGTCGGCGAGCTTGGTGAGGACGGCCTCGCCGTCGTCGCGCATCTTCATGAGTTCGGTGCGGGAGGCGGAGACGACCAGCCGGGTCTCGTTGTCGGCGAGGGCCACTCCGCGGGCGTCCAGGATGGAGCCGCGGACCGCGGGCTGGACGACCTGCTGCACGTGGTTGCCGGAGGCCTTCTTCGCGTACTCGGCGCCCTCGCGGATCTGGAGGTACCACAGGCGCCCGCCCAGGGTGCCGAGGAGGGAGAGGACGAGGACCTGGATGACGACGAGCCGGATCTGGACCCGGGGGCTGCGCCCGGTCTCGGGGATGTTAGTCATGGGCGCAGCCCATTCCGTTGAGGGTGGCGGTGGGAGACGGGTGGGAGGGCACGGCGGTTTCCTCCCCCTCGGTGAGGTTCTGCGGTGTCACAGGCGCTTGACCCCCTTGATGCGGCCGGCCCGCGCCACCCGCGCCCGCGCCGCCTTCGCCCGCAGGCCCCGCTGGGCGCCGATGCGCAGTCCGGTGCCGCCCGCGCTCCAGCCGGAGGCGACGTCACCGGACTTGGCGGAACTGTTCTCGGCGAGTGGATCGTTCTCGGCGCGCCGGGCCAGGGCCATGACCCCGGGGACGACGAAGGGGGCCAGCAGCAGGTCGTACAGGGCCGCGCTGAGGAGCAGTCCGCCGAGGCCGACGTTGCGGGCCGCGGTGTCGCCGACGAGGGCGCCGACACCGGCGTAGAGCAGGGTGGTGCCGATGGCCGCGGCGACCACCACGGCCATCGGGCCGGTCGCCGATCTCACCTGGCCGCTCTCGGGCTTGACCAGTCCGGCGAGGTAGCCGACGACGCACAGCACCAGGGCGTAGCGGCCGACGGCGTGGTCGGCGGGCGGGGCCAGGTCGGCGAGGAGTCCGGCGGCGAAGCCGACGAGGGAGCCGCCGACATGGCCGTAGACCAGGGCGAGGCCGAGGACCGTCAGGAGGAGCAGGTCGGGGACGGCGCCCGGAAGATGGAGGCGGGCGAGGACGCTCACCTGGATCACCAGGGCCACCACGACCAGTGAGCTGGAGAGCAGGATCCGGTTGACGCGCATGAGGTGACAGCTCCTACTGCTCTTGCTGGTCCTGGCCGCCGGCCGGGGCTGACGGGGTGACGGTCACCGTGACGGTGGGCGTGGGCGTGGGCTTCGGCTTCTTGGGCAGCACCGTGTCGCGCGGGTCCTTCTCGGGGGCCTGGACGACCACACCGACGACGTCGAGCTTGGTGAAGCCGACGAACGGCGTGACGTAGAGGGTACGGGTGAGGCCGCCGCCGGAGGGGTCGACCCGGGAGACGGTGCCGACGGGGACGCCGGGCACGAACGGCTTGTCGGCCTGTGAGCCGAAGGTGACCAGCCGGTCGCCCTTCTTGATCTCGGCCTTGCCGTTGAGGAGTTCGACGCGCAGGGGCCGGTCGCCCTGGCCGGAGGCGAAGCCGAGTTCGTCGCCGGCCTCCATCCGGGTGCCCACGGTGAAGTCGGGGTCGTTGGCGAGCAGCACGGTGGCGGTGTTCGGGCCGACGGTGGTGACCCGGCCGACGAGTCCGTCGCCGTTGAGGACGGTCATGTCGCGCTCGACGCCGTCGGCGGCGCCGACGTCGATGGTGATGGTCCAGGAGAAGCCCTGGGCCGCTCCTATGGCGATGACCTGGGCGCCCTTGATGCCGTACTGGCCCTGGCCGGCGACCTTCAGCAACGTGTCGAGCTGTCTGGCCCTGCTGCGGTTGCGGTCGTCGCTGCCGAGTTCGGCCTTGAGCGCGGCGTTCTCCCGCTCCAGTTCGGCGAGCCGGTCGTGCCGGTCACCGGAGTCGCGGACCGCGGAGACGGCGTTGCCGATCGGGTCGACCGCGCCGGCCACTCCGTTCTCGATCGGGCCGAAGACCGTCGCCGCGGCTTGTCGGGCACCGTCGACCGGTGAATCCTCTCCGCCGCGGATGTCCACCGTGATCAGTGCGAAAGCGGTGGTGATCAGCAGCACCAGGAGCAGCCGGCTCTCTCGTGTGTCCCTCACGTGCGACGGCCGTGCCTTCCTCGTCGAGAACGGGTAGCGAAAACGGGGTGGTACCGAAGGGGTCGGAAAATACGGGGAATTACGGGTGACTACGGGAACCACGGCTCCGATGACCTACGGATCTTCAGATCTGAGGATCTACGGTTCTCCGGGTCCGGGAACTACGGGGGGTCAGCTTATGTCTCTATATCAACGATCCGCCGTACGAGAGGAGATCGCCCCGTACGGCGGAATCGAAGAGCCACGTCATCTGCGCGGCTGGGCGTCCAGCACCTGCTGGAGCGCCTCGAACTCCTCCACGCACTTTCCGGAGCCGAGCGCCACACTGTCCAGCGGGTCCTCGGCGATGTGGATGGGCATGCCCGTCTCGCGGCGCAGCCGCTCGTCCAGACCGCGCAGCAGCGCTCCGCCGCCGGTCAGCACGATGCCCCGGTCCATGATGTCGCCGGACAGCTCCGGCGGGCACTTGTCCAGGGTGGTCTTGACCGCGTCCACGATGGCGTTGACCGGCTCCTCGATCGCCTTGCGCACTTCCTCGGCGGAGATGACCACGGTCTTGGGCAGCCCGGAGACCAGGTCCCGGCCGCGGATCTCGGTGTGTTCGTCCGAGTCGAGGTCGTACGCCGAACCGATGGTGAGCTTGATCTGCTCGGCCGAGCGCTCACCCAGCAGGAGGGAGTACTCCTTCTTGATGTGCTGGATGATCGCGTTGTCCAGTTCGTCGCCCGCGACCCGGATGGACTGGGCGGTGACGATGCCGCCGAGGGAGATGACCGCGACCTCCGTGGTGCCGCCGCCGATGTCCACCACCATGTTGCCCGTGGCCTCGTGGACCGGCAGGCCGGAGCCGATGGCGGCCGCCATGGGCTCCTCGATGATGTGCACCTGACGGGCGCCGGCCTGGGACGACGCCTCGATGACGGCACGGCGCTCGACGCCGGTGATGCCCGAGGGAACACAGACGACGACCCGCGGACGGGCCAGATACCGCCGCTTGTGGATCTTCAGGATGAAGTAGCGGAGCATCCGCTCGGTGATCTCGAAGTCGGCGATGACGCCGTCCTTCAGCGGGCGTACGGCGACGATGTTGCCGGGGGTGCGCCCGATCATCTTCTTCGCCTCGGACCCGACCGCGAGGATGCCACCGGTATTGGTGTTGATCGCGACGACGGACGGCTCGTTGAGTACGATTCCGCGAC
Organism: Streptomyces sp. GDS52; assembly: GCF_052246875.1. NCBI lineage: Bacteria > Bacillati > Actinomycetota > Actinomycetes > Kitasatosporales > Streptomycetaceae > Streptomyces > Streptomyces sp. GDS52. The sequence continues at coordinate 4,909,359 of NZ_CM125966.1, read as the reverse complement.
CTCTCACGTACACCAGCGTGTTGGCGGTCCCGAGGTCGACAGCCATGTCACGGCCGATGAACGACATAGAGTTCCCCATGAGGATTCGTCTGGCCTTCCCACTGGCTTTTGAGGGCTTTTCAGGTCGGCGAGGTGGGTGCGGTGACGCGAAGGGTTCCATCGTAGACGCGCCTTCGCGAACACTGCGCGAGGGTCTTCGCCATTGTCATCAGATGGCGGGTTCGGTTGCTTGTGGAGACGGGCCATCGGAGGCATGCGTTCCCCCGAACGCCACGCATATGTCAAAAAGGTCTGGGGGCGAAGCCCCCAGACCAGCCGCCGGACGGCCACAGCGCAGCGCACGGCCGCTATGCGATTGTTATGCGCGGTCTCGGTGGGCGGGACGTCAGGCGTGGCCGGGGAAGAAGATCTTCACCTCGCGCTCGGCGGACTCCTCCGAGTCGGAGGCGTGGATCAGGTTCTCCCGGACGATCACGCCGAAGTCGCCGCGGATCGATCCCGGGGCCGCGGCGACCGGGTCGGTCGGACCGGCCAGTTGACGCACTCCCTCGATGACCCGCTCACCCTCGACGATCATCGCCACGACCGGGCCGGAGGCCATGAACTCCATCAGCGGCTCGTAGAACGGGCGGCCGACGTGCTCCTCGTAGTGCTGCTCCAGAGTGGCACGGTCCAGGGTCCGCAGCTCCAGCGCGGTGAGCCGCCAGCCGGCCTTGCGCTCGATACGGCTGATGATCTCGCCGACCAGTGAGCGGCGGACGGCATCCGGCTTCAGGAGGACGAGGGTGCGCTGGGTCATGGTGTGCGGCTCCTTGCAGGCCAGAAAATCGACTGGCCCGAGGCTACCCGGTGGGGCGGCAAGGCCGTCACCTGGACCCCGTCCGACAGCCCCGCCACCGCGGGGAGCACGATCAGCAGTGCGCCGAGCACAAGGGCAAGCCGGGATCATCTCCGCGTCGGCGGAGAAGGCCCAGGTGCCGAGCACAGTGAAGCACCCGGCACCGACAACACCGGCTAAGCCGACTGGTGCGCGGCGAACCGGGCCTTCGCCTCGTCGATCTTCCGCCCGTAGTGCACCGAGGCCCACCACAGCACCGCGAACAGCACGCCCAGGAAGAACATCGTCGGGACGAAGAAGCCGGAGACGAACAGGGCGAGCTGCAGGGCCCAGCCGAGGGCGACGCCGCCGGGCCGGGTGATCATCCCGCACAGCGCCACGCACAGGAACATGGCGATGCCGCACACCGTCCACACCATGGTGACGGAGAGGTCCGGGTCCTTCATCGCGACCAGTCCGGCGAAGCCGATGACGAAGACCTCGCTGATCAGGGTCGAAGCACAGAGTGTACGCACGGTTTCTCAGCTCCTTCCCAGAAGCAGTCGGGCCTCGCCGACGGTGATGACGGAACCGGTGACGAGCACACCGGCTCCGGTGAACTCGCCCTCCTCCTCGGCCAGCGTGATCGCGGCCTCCAGCGCGTCGGGCAGCCGGGGTTCGACCTGGACGCGGTCCTCGCCGAACACCTCGACGGCGATCCCCGCCAGTTCGTCGACGTCCATCGCGCGGTGGCTGGAGTTCCGGGTGACGACGATCTCGGCGAAGACCGGCTCGAAGGCCTCGAGCAGCCCGCGCACGTTCTTGTCGCCGCTGGCGCCCACCACGCCGATGAGCCGGCTGAACTGGAACGCCTCCCCGATCGCCGTGGCCGCGGCCCGCGCGCCCGCCGGGTTGTGGGCGGCGTCCAGCACGACGGTGGGCGAGCGGCGTACGACCTCCAGCCGGCCCGGTGAGGCGACGGCGGCGAACGCCCCCCGCACGGTGTCGAGGTCGAGCGGTTCGGCCCGCTGCGCGCCGACGCCGAAGAACGCCTCCACGGCGGCGAGCGCCACGGCCGCGTTGTGCGCCTGGTGGGCGCCGTGCAGCGGCAGGTACAGGTCGGGGTACTCCCCGCCGAGGCCGCGCAGGGTCACCTGCTGGCCGCCGACGGCGACCTGCCGGTCGACGACCCCGAACTCGAGCCCTTCCCGGGCCACCGTCGCATCGGCCTCGACGGCCTTCTTCAGCAGCACCTGGGCCGCGTCGACCGGCTGCTGGGCCATGATCACCGTCGCGTCCGGCTTGATGACGCCGGCCTTCTCTGTGGCGATCTCGGCGGGCGTGGCGCCGAGCCGGTCGGTGTGGTCGAGGTCGATCGGCGTCACGACGGCGACGCTCCCGTCGATCACGTTGGTGGCGTCCCAGGTGCCGCCCATGCCGACCTCGACGACGGCGACGTCCACCGGTGCGTCGGCGAACGCCGCGTACGCCATGCCCGTGAGCACCTCGAAGAAGGACAGCCGGTACTCCTGCCGGGAGTCGACCATCTCGACGTACGGCTTGACGTCCTGGTACGTCTCCACGAACCGCTCGGCGGAGATCGGCGCCCCGTCGAGGCTGATCCGTTCGGTGACCGACTGGACGTGCGGCGAGGTGTACCGGCCCGTGCGCAGTTCGAAGGCGCCGAGGAGGACCTCGATCATGCGGGCGGTGGACGTCTTGCCGTTGGTGCCGGTGATGTGGATCGAGGGGTACGCGCGCTGCGGCTCGCCCAGCACGTCCATCAGCGCGGCGATACGGCTGACCGACGGTTCCAGCTTGGTCTCGCCCCAGCGGGACGCCAGCTCCCCCTCGACCTCCCGCAGCGCCCTGTCCACCTCGGGGTCGGCCGGCCGCGCGGGCACCTCGGCCTGCGGCGGGCCGCCCTGCGTGCGCAGGGTGCGGCTGCCGGCCTCGATCACCGCGAGGTCGGGGTCTCGTTCCGTCTCGGCCCCGATGATCTCCTCGAAGCGGTCGAGGGGGTCGCCGGAGCCGGGCTGCTCGCTGTCGTTCGGGGGGAGCTCACTCACGGAGCCCAGTCTACGTACCCGGCCCGCGCCCCCTTCCACGGCAGCCGACGGCCCCCACAACCGTGCTCGGGTTCCGGGGGCCGTCGGTCTCGGTTCGCGGCGCGCGGCGCGCGGTTACGCCGGGGGCAGCCGGTCCAGCTGGGTCTGGATGCGGGCGATGTCCTCGTCCGCCTTGGCCAGCCGCGTACGGATCTTGTCGACCACGTGGTCGGGGGCCTTCGCCAGGAACGCCTCGTTGCCCAGCTTGGCCTCCGCCTGCTGGCGCTCCTTCTGCGCGGCGGCCAGGTCCTTGGCCAGGCGCTTGCGCTCCGCCGCGAAGTCGATCACCCCGGAGAGGTCCAGGGCGACCTCGACGCCCGCCACCGGCAGGGTCGCCGTCGCGGTGAACGCGTCGCCCTCCGGCTGGAGGCGCAGCAGCTGCCGGATCGCCGGCTCGTGCGGGGCGAGGGCCGAACCGTCGAGGGTCAGCCGGGCGGGGACCCGCTGGCCGGGCTGCAGGCCCTGGTCGGCGCGGAAGCGGCGGACCTCGGTGATGACCGACTGGAGCGTCTCGATCTCCCGCTCGGCGCCGGCGTCCCGGAAGCCGCTGTCCCCCGGCCAGTCGGCGATGACGACCGACTCACCGCCGGTCAGCGTCGTCCACAGCGTCTCGGTGACGAACGGGACCACCGGGTGCAGCAGCCGCAGCGTGACGTCGAGGACCTCGCCGAGGACCCGCTTGCTGACCTCGGCCGGCTCGCCACCCGCCTGGAACGTCGTCTTGGACAGCTCGACGTACCAGTCGAAGACCTCGTCCCAGGCGAAGTGGAACAGCGCGTCGGACAGCTTGGCGAACTGGAAGTCGTCGTAGAACGCGTCGACTTCGGCGACGACGGAGTTCAGCCGGGACAGGATCCAGCGGTCGGTGGAGGACATCTTCGAGGCGTCCGGCAGCGGACCCTCGACCGTGGCGCCGTTCATCAGCGCGAAGCGGGTGGCGTTCCAGATCTTGTTGGCGAAGTTGCGCGAGCCCTGGACCCAGTCCTCGCCGATCGGCACGTCGACGCCCGGGTTGGCGCCGCGCGCGAGGGTGAAGCGCAGGGCGTCGGAGCCGTACTTGTCCATCCAGTCCAGCGGGTTGACCGCGTTGCCGAAGGACTTCGACATCTTCTTGCCGAACTGGTCGCGGACCATGCCGTGCAGGGCGATGGTGCGGAACGGCGGGGTGCCGTCCATCGCGTACAGGCCGAACATCATCATCCGGGCGACCCAGAAGAAGAGGATGTCGTAGCCGGTGACCAGGACGGAGTTCGGGTAGAACTTCGCGAGCGACTCGGTCTGTTCGGGCCAGCCGAGCGTGGAGAACGGCCACAGGCCGGAGGAGAACCAGGTGTCGAGGACGTCGGTGTCCTGGTGCCAGCCCTCGCCGGCCGGCGGCTCCTCGTCCGGACCGACGCAGACGACCTCTCCGTCCGGCCCGTACCAGACGGGGATGCGGTGGCCCCACCACAGCTGCCGCGAGATGCACCAGTCGTGCAGGTTGTCGACCCAGTCGAAGTACCGCTTCTCCATCTCCTGCGGGTGGATCGTGACCTTGCCGTCGCGGACCGCGTCACCCGCCGCCTTCGCCAGCGGGCCGACCTTGACCCACCACTGCATGGACAGCCGCGGTTCGACGGTGGTCTTGCAGCGCGAGCAGTGGCCGACGCTGTGGACGTAGGGCCGCTTCTCGGCGACGATCCGGCCCTCGGCGCGCAGCGCGGCGACGATGGCGGAGCGGGCCTCGAGCCGGTCCAGGCCCTGGAAGGGGCCGTGGACGGTGATGACGGCGTGCTCGTCCATCACGGTGAGGGACGGCAGGTCGTGGCGGCGGCCGATCTCGAAGTCGTTCGGGTCGTGCGCCGGGGTCACCTTGACGGCGCCGGTGCCGAACTCGGGGTCGACGTGCTCGTCGGCGACGACCGGGATGGAGCGGTCGGTCAGCGGCAGCTTGACGAGCTTGCCGATCAGGTGCCGGTACCGCTCGTCCTCGGGGTGGACGGCGACGGCGGTGTCGCCGAGCATCGTCTCGGCGCGGGTGGTGGCGACGACGATGGTCTCGTCCCCGTCGCCGTACTTCATGGAGACGAGCTCGCCGTCGTCCTCCTGGTAGTCGACCTCGATGTCGGAGATCGCGGTCAGGCAGCGCGGGCACCAGTTGATGATGCGCTCGGCGCGGTAGATCAGCTCGTCGTCGTGGAGCCGCTTGAAGACGGTCTGGACGGCCTTCGACAGCCCCTCGTCCATGGTGAAGCGCTCACGCGACCAGGCGACGCCGTCGCCGAGGCGCCGCATCTGGCCGGAGATCTGTCCGCCGGACTCGTCCTTCCACTGCCAGACCCGCTCGACGAAGGCCTCCCGGCCGAGGTCGTGCCGGGACTTGCCCTCCTTGGCGAGTTCCCGCTCGACGACGTTCTGCGTGGCGATGCCGGCGTGGTCCATGCCGGGCTGCCACAGCGTCTCGTAGCCCTGCATGCGCGCACGGCGGGTGAGGGTGTCGATGATCGTGTGCTCGAAGGCGTGCCCGAGGTGCAGGCTGCCCGTGACGTTCGGCGGGGGGATGACGATCGTGTACGGGGGTTTGCCGCTCTTGGCGTCGGCCTCGAAGTAGCCCCGCTCCACCCAGCGCTCGTACAGCGGCCCCTCTACGTCGGCCGGCGCGTACTGGGTCGGCAGTTCGGGGGTGGGCGGCTGCGGCTGCTGAGAGTTCTCGGTCACGCGCCTCAGTTTAGAGGTGTCACGGCCCAGTCCCGAAACCCGATTCCTTTGTAACGGTGCACCCCCCGCTGGCTTGATCGCGTCCCTTCTGAGTCAGGATGTCAACGACACGTAGACATCTGGAGGGGAACCCAGAAGATGAGCCACAACCAGCCGGGCCCGTACGGCGGGCAGCCCCAGCAGCCCGGACCGTACGGTCAGCCGGGTCCCTACGGCCAGCAGCCGCAGGCTCCGCAGCCCGGCTACGGCTACCCCCCGCAGGCGCCCCCGCCCGGCCAGCCCGGCTACGGCTACCCGGCCCAGCCCGGCCAGGGCGTCCCGCCCCAGCAGCCCCCCTACGGCCAGGCCCCCTACGGCCAGGCCCCGTACGGCGCCCCGCAGCCCCCGGCGCCGGACGGCGGCTCCAAGAAGGCCGGCTGGATCGTCGGCGCGACGGCGGTCGTGGTGGCGATCGGTGTCGGCGTGTACTTCGTGTTCGGCGGAGGCGGTCCCGGCGGTGTGGAGGACGACGGCCCGCACAAGCTCTCGGCGCCGGAGAAGGTGATGGGCGAGTACACGCGGGTCGGTGAGGCCGGCGAGGACTCGAGCTCCAGCACCACGCAGGACCTGGCCAAGGGCGGGGTGAAGAACGGCAAGTCGGTGGGCGCCCAGTACTCGACGGCCGACTTCAGCCGGTACGACCTCAAGAACCCCGACCCGGCCGACCTGCCCAGCCAGGAAGAGCTGCTCAAGGCGAAGGGCGTGACCTTCCTCGGCGCCTACGGCGAGGTCGAGGACCCCGAGGCGGCCGTGGACAAGCTCTTCGCCAACATCAAGAAGGAGACCGCCAAGAGCAAGGGCTCGGACAACGCTCTCCTGTCCGAGCTGGTGGGCGAGCCCGAGGATGTCGAGCTCGACGGTGCGGTCATGAAGTGCCAGGCCGGCAAGGGCAAGAACAACCTCACCAAGCAGGACACCACCAACTGGTTCTGCATCTGGGCGGACTACAGCACGGTCGTGGTGGTCTCCCCCGGTGACAACACCAAGGACATCACGAAGGACGCCGCCGCGGACATCGCCACGAAGCTCCGCGACGAGGTGCGCGTCCCGGCGTAGTGGTACGCGGCACGCGAAGGGCCCCGGTCGCTCGACCGGGGCCCTTCACCTGTGCCGGGGACGGCTGTTGCCGCTACGCCGTCTTCTGCTCGCCCGGTCCGCGGCCGCGGGCGTCGCGCGGGATCAGCGTCGGGTTGACGTTGGAGAGGACCACGTCCGCGGTGATGACCACCCGGGCGACGTCCTTGCGGGACGGGACCTCGTACATGACGCCCTGGAGGACTTCCTCCATGATGGCGCGCAGACCGCGGGCGCCGGTCTGGCGGAGGATGGCCTGGTCGGCGATGGCTTCCAGTGCCTCGCGCTCGAAGTCCAGCTCGACGCCGTCGAGTTCGAAGAGGCGCTGGTACTGCTTGACGAGCGCGTTGCGCGGCTCGATCAGGATCTGCAGCAGGGCCTCGCGGTCGAGGTTGTGGACCGAGGTGATGACCGGGAGCCGGCCGATGAACTCGGGGATCATGCCGAACTTGACCAGGTCCTCCGGCATGACCTGCTCGAACCGGTCCGTGGACTCCAGTTCCCGCTTGGAGCGGATGGTGGCGCCGAAGCCGATGCCCTTGGCTCCCGCGCGGCCCTCGATGATCTTCTCCAGGCCGGCGAAGGCGCCGCCCACGATGAACAGGACGTTCGTCGTGTCGATCTGGATGAACTCCTGGTGCGGGTGCTTGCGGCCGCCCTGCGGCGGGACGGACGCCGTGGTGCCCTCGAGGATCTTCAGCAGGGCCTGCTGGACGCCCTCGCCGCTCACGTCGCGCGTGATCGACGGGTTCTCGCTCTTGCGGGCGACCTTGTCGATCTCGTCGATGTAGATGATGCCGGTCTCGGCCTTCTTGACGTCGTAGTCGGCGGCCTGGATCAGCTTGAGCAGGATGTTCTCGACGTCCTCGCCGACGTACCCGGCCTCGGTGAGGGCGGTGGCGTCCGCGATCGCGAACGGGACGTTCAGCATGCGGGCGAGGGTCTGGGCGAGGAGGGTCTTGCCGGAGCCGGTGGGGCCCAGCAGCAGGATGTTGGACTTCGCCAACTCGATGGCGTCCTCGCGGCCTTGGGCGCCGCCGTTCTCCCCCGCCTGGACCCGCTTGTAGTGGTTGTACACCGCGACGGAGAGAGCTTTCTTGGCCGACTCCTGGCCGACCACGTACCCCTCGAGGAACTCGTAGATCTCGCGGGGCTTGGGCAGTTCCTCCCAGCGGACCTCACTGCTCTCGGCGAGCTCTTCCTCGATGATCTCGTTGCAGAGGTCGATGCACTCGTCGCAGATGTACACACCGGGCCCTGCGATGAGCTTCTTGACCTGCTTCTGGCTCTTGCCGCAGAACGAGCACTTGAGCAGATCGCCGCCGTCACCGATGCGTGCCACGGTGTGCTTCCCCTTCGCCTGGGAGCCACCTGGACGTCAACGTCCAGCGACTCCTGGTGCTGCCTTATGTCCGACGGTACCTTGCCGGGCCCCCCGTCCGGGCCCCCCTTGGCACGGTTCGCTTCGACGTGGACCGTCCGCGACCGTGCCAAGGAGCGGCAGACAATACAGCCTCCCGGGTCCCTCGCGTCAGCGCAGGCTGGTGTTGTCCATCTTCCGGGTGGTGATGATCTGGTCGATCAGACCGTAGCTCAGCGCGTCCTCGGCCGTGAGGATCTTGTCCCGCTCGATGTCCTCGCGGATCTTCTCGACCGGCGTGGTGGAGTGCTTGGCCAGCATCTCCTCCAGCTGCGCACGCATCCGGAGGATCTCGTTGGCGGCGATCTCCAGGTCGGAGACCTGGCCGCGGCCGGTCTCGCTGTACGGCTGGTGGATCAGCACGCGCGCGTTCGGCAGGGCCATGCGCTTGCCGGGGGTGCCGGCGGCGAGCAGCACGGCGGCGGCGGAGGCCGCCTGACCCATGCAGACCGTCTGGATGTCCGGCTTCACGTACTGCATGGTGTCGTAGATCGCCGTGAGCGCGGTGAAGGAGCCGCCGGGGCTGTTGATGTAGACCGAGATGTCCCGGTCGGGGTCCATCGACTCCAGGCACAGCAGCTGCGCCATGACGTCGTTGGCGGAGGCGTCGTCGATCTGCACGCCGAGGAAGATCACCCGCTCCTCGAAGAGCTTCGCGTACGGGTCGTACTCGCGGATGCCCTGGGAGGTGCGCTCGACGAAGCGCGGGATGACGTAGCGGGACTCGGCCGCGGGGCCGGTGTACTCGGCACGGGTGCGGTCGTACAGGCCGCTGCCGGGGAAGTCGTTCACGGTGTCTCCTGGAAAGGGGCTGAGGCGGTCGGCCGGGGCTGCTGGGGCTGCCGTCGGGCCCGGAGCAAGTCCGGGCGGGTCCGACGGGGGTCCTACGGGGCCGCTGGGGCTCCCGTGGGCCGCTCAGGCCGCCCCGGTGCCGCCGCCGCCCGGCATGCCCGCGGCCGTGGGGATGACGTCGTCGATGAGGCCGTAGTTCTTGGCCTCGAAGGCGTCGAACCAACGGTCACGGTCCGAGTCGCGGGTGATCTGCTCGACCGACTGTCCCGTGTGCTGGGAGGTGAGCTCGGCCATGCGCTTCTTGGTGTGCAGCAGCCGCTCGGCGTGGATCTTGATGTCCGAGGCCGAGCCGGCCAGGCCGGCGGAGGGCTGGTGGATCAGGATCTCCGCGTTCGGCAGCGCGAAGCGCTTGCCGGGCGTGCCCGCGCTGAGCAGGAACTGGCCCATCGAGGCCGCGAGGCCCATGGCGATGGTCACCACGTCGTTCTTGATGAACTGCATGGTGTCGTAGATCGCCATGCCGGCGGTGATCGAGCCGCCGGGGCTGTTGATGTAGAGGTAGATGTCCTTGTCCGGATCGGCGGCAAGGAGCAGCAGCTGTGCGGTGATCTTGTTGGCGATGTCGTCGTCCACCGGCTGGCCGAGGAAGATGATCCGCTCGTTGAGCAGCCGGTTGTAGACCTGGTCGCCGAGGCCACCACCGATGGAAGGCTCGCCGGCGGCTGAAGGCATCAGATTCGTCACGTATCCACCTGCTCGTCTTACGACGGCGCCGGGCCGTCTCACGTGTTCTGCCGGGGTGTGGGGCCGTCCGGCCGTACTCGCGGACTCCCCTGCCCTCGTATTCATGGACCCTAACGCGCGGGCCCCTTCGGGGAATCCCGCAGCGGGGGGTGTTCGCTGTGAGCGCAGGTGGCCCCGCGGGGCGGGGCGGGGTCCCGCGCGCCGTGGGCGGCCCGGCCGGCGGGGCCGGTGCGGCCGTACGGCAGACGGGCCCCGGCCATGATGGTCCGGGGCCCGTCGTACGTCCGTCAGAGGCGACGCGAGGGTCAGCCCTCGGTCTTCTCCTCGACCTCGGCGGCCTTGTCGGCCTTGGCGTCGGCCTCGCCCTCAGCCTTGTCCTCGGTGGCGTCGGTGGACTCGGCGGCGGCCTCGGCGGCCTCCGTCTCGTCCTCCTCGTCCTCCTCGTCCTCGAGGTCGATGATCTCGCCGTTGGTGTCCTTGACCGTGGCCTTCTCGACCACGGCGGCCAGGGCCTTGCCGCGGGCGACCTCGCCGACCAGGAGCGGAACCTGGCCCTGCTCGACGACGGCCTGGGCGAACTGGTCGGGGGACATGCCGGAGGAGGCCGCACGACGCATGAGGTGCTCGGTGAGCTCCTCCTGGTTGACGTTCAGCTTCTCCTGGTTGACCAGCTGGTCGAGCACGAACTGGGTCTTGATGCCCTTGACCGCGGCCTCGCGGGTCTCGGTGTCGAACTCCTCGGCCGTCTTGCCCTGGATCTCCAGGTACTTCTCGAGGTCGAGGCCCATCTGGGCGAGCTGGTGGTGCTCGAGGTTGTGCTTACGGGTGTTGATCTCGTCCTCGAGCAGCTTCTCGGGGACGGGCACCTCGACCAGCTCGAGCAGCTTGTCCAGGACGCGCTCCTGGGCCTGCGTGGCCTGGTCGTACTGCTTCATGTTCTCCAGGCGCTTGCGGCTGTCCGCACGCAGCTCCTCGAGGGTGTCGAACTCGGAGGCGAGCTGCGCGAACTCGTCGTCCAGCTCGGGCAGTTCACGCTTGGCGACCTGGGTGACCTTGACGGTGACCTCGGCCTCCTTGCCCGCCGCGGAGCCGCCCTTGAGCTCGGAGGCGAAGGTGGCCTCCTGGTCGGCCGACAGGCCCGTCACGGCGGCGTCGACGCCGTCCAGCAGCTCACCGGAGCCGATGGTGTAGGAGACGCCGTTGGCGATGCCGTCCTCCAGCACCTCGCCGTCGACCTTGGCCTCCAGGTCGATGGTGACGACGTCGCCGTCCTCGGCGGCACGCTCGACCGGGGAGGTGGAGGCGAAACGCTCGCGCAGCTCCTCGACGGCCTTGTCGACGTCCTCGTCGGTGACCTCGACGGCGTCGACCTCGACCTCGATGCCGGAGTAGTCCGGGATCTCGATGGTCGGGCGGATGTCGACCTCGGCGGTGAAGTTCAGCGTCTCGCCGTCCTTCAGCTCCGTGATGTCGACCTCGGGCTGGCCCAGCGGGTTCAGCTCGGCCTCGTTGACCGCTTCGGTGTAGAACTTCGGGAGGGCGTCGTTGACGGCCTCCTCCAGCACCGCACCGCGGCCGAAGCGCTGGTCGATGACCCGGGCCGGGACCTTGCCCTTGCGGAAGCCCTTCACCGTGATCTGCTGGTTGATCTTCTTGTACGCCGCGTCGAGGCTGTCCTTGAGCTCCTCGAAGGGCACCTCGACAGTGAGCCGAACCCGGGTCGGGTTCAGGGTCTCCACGGCGCTCTTCACGGTTCGGTCTCCTTGTGGCTGACTTCTCGGATTCTGCCGGGACCAGAGCGGTCCGGCGGATTCGCCGCCCGGAGACTTCAGACCTGAGACACACGGGCGTGCAGCTTGCATAGTAACGGCAGCGGCTACAGCGCCCCAAAACCGATCACTGGCGGTGATCGGGTGACTGGTCGGGGTGGCGGGATTTGAACCCACGGCCTTCCGCTCCCAAAGCGGACGCGCTACCAAGCTGCGCCACACCCCGTCTGGTGCGACACGTAGGGTACATGCCGCCGCGCGCTGTGGCCTCCGCATATCGCGGGCGCGGTGCGGCGACGGGCCCGAGCGGGCCCGGGGTGTGCGCCGAGGGCGCACCACCCGCTACGATGCCTGTCAGTACCGCGGTCCTCCCGACCTGCGGTGCGCCCCTGCGGGCGTAGCTCAATGGTAGAGCCCTAGTCTTCCAAACTAGCTACGCGGGTTCGATTCCCGTCGCCCGCTCCGCACGGCTCAGGGCCGGGCCGGAGGAATCACCCCTCCGGCCCGGCCCTGGTCGCGTCCCGGACCGTCCCGCGCCTCCGCGGGGTCAGAAGCTGATCGAGTTGATCATGTCCGCTATCGAGTCCATGAAGCGGTTGATCGACGGGGCCATGCCGGTCGAGGCGAGGAAGAAGCCGAAGAGGATCGCGACGATCGCGGGCCCGGCCTTGATGGACCCCCCTCTGATCAACACCACAAGGACGATCGCCAACAGCACCACGACAGACAGTGAAATGGCCACAACTGATCACACCCTCGGTCGGTCCGCTTCGCCGGCCCGGGCGACGCATCCCCGCGCACCCCGCCAGAACCATCGTGCCACCAACAGGGCCGTCCTATGCGGCGAGTGACGCATCGTTCATCCCCCTTCGGCCACTCCTCGCGCGCGCGCCCGCCGCGTGCGGCACCCGCCACCGGCGCGCGGGGCACGCGCGGAGCCAACGGCGCGGCCTCACACAACAATTCGGCGTGACCTCCGCCCGGGGAATTCGACCGTGTCGTTGCCGTCTTCACACAACACGTTCGCAGCTATTTCGAATTACCTCCACGCGTATCCCGACGAGCCCCCCGGCAGCCCGCGAAACGGGCCGAAGTGGACACACTGTCGGACCCGTTCGACGAAGATATGCGCCACTTCGCCCGGAATGATGACGGCAAAAGGGACCCGCGGCACACGGGGAGCCCCTGCCCGCACGACGTGTCGGCCGTCACTCCCGCAAAGCTGTCTGCATTCACGGATCGGGGGTATCCGGATTCGACAACCAGGAATGACGTGGGAGTTTTACGAATACCCACGCCGAACGCTAGGGTGCCTCAGATGTTCCACGCTGCCTCGTCCCCCGCAAGCGCAGCGAGCACACCGCTCCCCTCCCCGAGCTCCTGGCGGGTGGCCCGGTGACGGACTCGCTGCAACCGAACGGCAACCGCAGGGCGCCGCTTCCCCCGGCCGAACCGCCGGACTCCGAAGCGCCGGACCCGCGCCCGCGCCCGCGCTCGGAGAACATACAGAACACGCAGAAGACGCAGGCCACCTCCGGCAAGAAGCGGGACGCGTTCTTCGACAACGCCAAGTACCTGGCGATCGTGCTGGTGGCGGTGGGCCACTTCTGGGAGCCCTTCAAGGGTGAGAACCGGTCCCTGGAAGCCGCCTACCTCGTCGTGTACACGTTTCACATGCCGGCCTTCATCGTCATCTCCGGCTACTTCTCGCGCAGTTTCGACATGCGCCCGGACCGGCTGCGGCGGCTGATCACCGGCGTCGCCGTGCCGTACATCATCTTCGAGACCGCGTATCCGCTCTTCAAGCGCGTCATCGACAACGACCCGCAGTACGAGATCAGCCTCCTCGATCCCTGGTACCTCACCTGGTTCCTGTGCGCGCTGTTCATCTGGCGGCTGACCACACCGATCTGGAAGGCGGTACGCCACCCGCTGCCGCTCGCGCTCGGCATCGCCATGCTGGCGAGCGTCTCCCCCCAGATCGGCGACGACCTCGATCTGCAGCGGGTCCTGCAGTTCCTGCCGTACTTCGTGCTCGGCCTGTGCATGAAGGCCGAGCACTTCCAGCTGGTGCGCCGCCGGTCGGTACGGATCGCGGCGGTGCCGGTCTTCGCGGCGGCGCTGGCCGTCGGCTGGTGGGCGGTGCCGCGGATGCCCACCGGCTGGTTCTACCACCGTGCCTCCGCGCAGGAGTTGGGTGCCCCGTGGTGGGCCGGCCCGATCATGATGCTGGCGTTGTTCGGCTGCTCTCTGCTGCTGACCGCCTGCTTCTTCTCCTGGGTGCCCGGCCGCCACATGTGGTTCACCGCGCTCGGCGCGGGCACGCTCTACGGCTATCTGCTGCACGGCTTCGTGGTGAAGGCCGGTGACTACCGGGGCTGGTTCGAGCACTCCGCGCTGCACGAGCCGATCGGCCTGGCCGCCGTGACCGTCTCCGCGGCCGCCCTGGTGACGTTCCTGTGCTCCAGGCCGGTGCAGCGGGTCTTCCGGTTCGCGATGGAGCCGAAGATGGAATGGGCCTTCAGGCGGGACGCCGCGCAGTCGGCCCGCGACCGCGAGCGCGAACCCCTCGGGGAACGGGACGACCGCGAGAAGCGGGACGGCCGGGAGAAGCGGGAGACGCAGGAGACCGTCTCCGCCTAGTCGGCGGGTGCGGGGTGGTCGGGCCGGGTGCCCGCCACGAGGCCGAGAAGTGTGCGCATCCGCGCGTACTTCTCGGCCAGTCGGCCGCGGGTCGCCTCGTCCAGCACCGCCAGCCGCGCCGGATCGGCGTTGTGCGCCAGGTCCGCCTCCTTCACCAGCAGGGCACCGGGGGTCGCGAGGATACGGGCCGCGTAGACCTCGGGCGGCTCCCCGGACCGTTTGGTGACCGCGAGGACGATGTCCCGGGTCCGCCGGCTCAGTGCCGCCTCCCTGAGCCACTGCTCCGAGAGCTTGCCGTCCTCGACGGCGTCGTGCAGCCAGGCCGCCGCGATCTGCTCCTCGTCGCCGCCGCGGGCCCGGACGCCCTCGGCGACGGCCCGGAGGTGCTCGGCGTACGGCATGCCCGCCTTGTCGGTCTGGCCCTCGTGCACGGCGCGGGCGGTGGCCTCGATCTGGGCGGGGGTCAGCAGGTTGCGCGGTCTCTCGGTCACCCCTCCAGTGTCCCCGCCCTCCTCGCGCCGCACGGTCCGGGTGGGGCAGGAGAGTGGTGGGGTCCGCCGGTCCGGGCGCGGAGAGCCGGGGTCAGCGGGGCAGGGCGGCCGTGCTGCCCTCGCGGCAGATCAGCAGCAGCGCACGGTCGTCGTTGACGTCCTTGGCGACCGCCTCGATGAGGTGCCAGGCCGCCCCGTGGAAGCCTCCGGCGACATAGCGGTCGGCCTCGCCGGTGAGGCGGTCGATGCCTTCGACGATGTCCCGGTCCGAGGTCTCCACCAGTCCGTCGGTGAACAGCATCAGCACGTCCCCGGGGCGCAACGAGCCTTTCACCGGGTCGAACTGGGCGCCGTCGTACACGCCCAGCAGCGGGCCGTCGCCCGCCTTCTCCTCCCAGCGGCCGCTGCCCGCGCTGAGTTGGAGGCCCGGCGGATGCCCCGCGGAGTACAACTCGTAGTCGCCGGAGTCCAGGTCGAGGACGAGGTGGATGGAGGTGGCGAAGCCCTCCTGCCACTCCTGGCGGAGCAGGTAGCCGTTGGCGGCCGGCAGGAAGGCGTGCGGCGGGAGGCTGCCGAGCAGGCCGCCGAAGGCACCGGACAGCAGCAGGGCCCGCGAGCCCGCGTCCATGCCCTTGCCCGACACGTCGGTCAGGACGACCTCCAGCGTGCGCCCGCCGTTGGTGCGGGCCGCGACCACGAAGTCGCCGGAGAAGGACTGGCCGCCGGCGGGACGCAGGGCCATCTCCCGGTGCCAGCCGCTCGGCAGGGCCGGCAACTGGCTCTGCACCCTGATGCGTTCACGCAGGTCGAAGAGCATGGTGCCGCCGCGCCGCCAGGGCACGCCCACCCGGCTGCGGAACTGGGCGACGACCAGCCCGAAGAAGCCGCAGGCGGCCACCACGAGGACGACGCCCGGGGTCACCCGGGACGCGCCCTCGGTGTACGGGCCGAGCTGGACGGCCTCCACGATCAGTGCCGTCGCCGCCGCCGCGTACAGGCCGAGCAGGCTCGCCGGGCGGAGCAGCAGCCCGCCGGCGACGATCGGGAGCACCAGCGCGGACGGGGCGAACCAGACGGAGTTGGCGAGCGTCGCGGCGAAGATGAGCGGGATTGTCAGCAGCAGTCCGGCGAGGGCTATCCAGTCGGAGCCGTCCCCGCGGAAGTAGTCGACGGCGGCCCGGCGCACGCCGACGCGGGCCCGGTGCCACTGCTTCTTCACCCGGGCCGTGAGCGTGTCGGCTGCTGCGCGCCTCTCTCGTCCTGCTGCCATCAGTTCGGGACCCTATCCATCGGAGCGACCACTTGGCACGGGAGGTCCTGGTTGTCCCCCGTCCGGGGACCGACTTCACAGTGAACTTCACCGGGCGCCGTCGCGTGGTCGTCCGGCGGAAATCGCGCCGGACCTCCCGCGCCGCCCACCCGTCACGCACCCGCCCCGCCCCGCCGGGCCGGCCTCACCGCTGCTGGCAGGCCGGACACCAGAAGAGGTTGCGGGCGGCGAGGCCGGCGGTGCGGATCTCCTCGCCGCAGATGTGGCAGGGCTGATGGGCCCTGCGGTAGACATACACCTCACCGCCGTGGTCGTCGACACGCGGCGGGCGGCCCATCGCCTCCGGAGCGTGTTCCGGGCGGACGGTGTCGATCCGGTTGGTGCGGACGCCCTCCCGCATGAGCCCGACCAGGTCGGTCCACAGGGCGTCCCACTCGGCGGGGGTGATGTCCCGGCCCGCGCGGTACGGGTCGATACCGTGCCGGAAGAGGACCTCGGCGCGGTAGACGTTCCCCACGCCGGCGATGAGCTTCTGGTCCATGAGGAGCGCGGCGATCGTCGTACGGCTGCGGCTGATCCTGCGGTACGCGGCGTCCGGGTCGGCGTCCGGGCGCAGCGGGTCGGGGCCGAGCCGGGCGTGTACCGCCCGCTTCTCGGTGCCCGTGATCAGGGCGCAGGTGGTGGGCCCGCGGAGATCGGCGTACGCCGCGTGGTGCGTGAGGCGCAGCCGGACGGTGTCCGTGGGCGGGGGTGCGGGGGCCGGGCCCAGGGCGACCTTGCCGAAGAGGCCGAGGTGGATGTGGACCCAGTCGGTGTGCTCGGGGTCGGGGTCGCGGAAGCCGAGGAAGAGGTGCTTGCCGTGGGCGTCGGCGGTGTGCAGGGCGGTGCGGTCCAGGAGGGCGGCGGCGTCGCTGAACTTGCCCTGGGGGCTGGAGACCCGCAGAGGGGCGCCGTCGGAGAAGGCCGCGGCGTAGTCCTCGGCCAGCCGGTGAATGGTGTGGCCCTCCGGCACGGGTTGGTTCCCCTCCCTCTCGACTCTCTCGGCCCGCCCGCCCGGGACCCCGGGACCGCAGGCTCGCCCCCGCCCCCGGCCGGGCTACTGCTGGGGGTGGTGGGACGGGATCGGGGGGAGGTCGCCGGTGGTCTCGTAGTCCGCGAGCATGTCGATGCGGCGGATGTGGCGCTCGTCGCCCGAGAACGGGGTGCCCAGGAAGATCTCGACGAACTTCGTCGCCTCGTCCGAGGTGTGCATGCGCGCGCCGATCGCGACCACGTTGGCGTTGTTGTGCTGGCGGCCCAGCGCCGCGGTCTCCTCGCTCCACGCCAGGGCCGCTCGTACGCCCTTCACCTTGTTCGCGGCGATCTGCTCACCGTTGCCGGAGCCACCGATCACGATGCCGAGGGCGTCGGGGTCGGCGGCGGTCCGCTCGGCGGCGCGGAGGCAGAAGGGCGGGTAGTCGTCCTGGGCGTCGTAGATGTGGGGCCCGCAGTCGACGGGCTCGTGACCCGCGTCCTTGAGCCACTCGGCGAGGTGGTTCTTGAGTTCGTATCCGGCATGGTCGGAACCGAGGTACACGCGCATGGTCCGAGTGTGACACGCCGGATCGCGGGCAGGCGCGTGGGGGCGTGTGACACGGCTCCCAGACAGGGCTCCCGGACACGGCCCTCAGGCACGGCTCCCGGAGACAGTTCCGCGGCGCGGTCCCATGGACGTCGCGGACGCGGAAGGGGGCCGGCCGGGCGCTGTGCGTGCGCCCGGCCGGCCCCCTTCCGGGGACCACCGAAGAGTCACCGCTTGTTGACGAACCGCCAGGCGGTCGGCAGCACACCCATCGCCAGGGCCGCCTTCAGGGCGTCACCGATGAGGAACGGGGTGAGGCCGGCCGCGATCGCGGCGGTGGCGGACATGCCGGTGGCCAGCGCCAGGTAGGGCACGCCGACGGCGTAGATGACCGCCGAGCCGAGCAGCATGGTGCCCGCCATCCGCCACGCGGAGCGGTCGGCGCCGCGCCGCGCCAGGGCGCCCACGACGGCCGCGGCCAGCAGCATGCCGAGGATGTAGCCGAACGCCGGCGCCCCGTAGCCCGACCCGCCCTCGGCGAACCACGGCACACCCGCGACGCCCGCCAGCGCGTACAGCGCGAGGGAGAGGAGACCGCGCCGGGCGCCGAGGGTGGTGCCGACGAGCAGCGCGGCGAAGGTCTGGCCGGTCACCGGCACCGGGGATCCGGGGACCGGGACGGCGAGCTGGGCGGCGACGCCGGTGAGCGCGGCACCGCCGACCACGAGGGCCACGTCCCGCACGCGGGAGGCCGGGACGAGGTCGGCGAGGACCAGACCGACGCGGGTCCCGCCTTCCTGGGACAGGGCGGACGAAGCGGCAGCGGTGCTCATGGGGACTCCGCGGGGTGAGGGGGCTGGGGACGAAAGCGACGCTATCCCAGCGCCCTCGCGCTGATCACCGTCAGCGCTCGACAAAGGCGCCGACACGCGGATGGTGGGCTTCGGACAAAGAACGCCCCCAACCCGGGCAACGGCGTGATACCGGTCACGGGGGTGACATGGCCTCTCCCACAGGGGCCGCCCGACCGGCGTCTGTAGGGTCCCGCCAAAGCGGCGCCCGCGCCCCGGGCCCGGCTCGCGCTCCCCTGTCCGGCTCACCGCCGGGCGGCCCGTCGGCCACCCGCCGGTCACCGGATTGACACCCTCCGTATGACACGTGTCCACATGATGGGCAGGCTCCCCGCCGGGCGGGAGCGGCCGCCCAGACTGACGGGGTTTCATCGTCTCCCGTATTGGACGAGTTGTGTCCGTTCCCAGCACCTCCGTCGAGACACCGCCGCAGCGGGAGGAGTCCTCCCTCTCCCACGGCCTGAAGCAGCGGCATCTGTCGATGATCGCCCTGGGCGGGGTGATCGGGGCCGGGCTGTTCGTCGGCTCCGGCGCGGGCATCGCGGCCGCCGGGCCGTCGATCGTCCTCGCCTACACCCTCTCCGGCCTGCTGGTCATGCTGGTGATGCGGATGCTCGGCGAGATGTCGGCCGCACACCCCTCGTCCGGCTCCTTCTCGGCGCACGCCGAGCGGGCCCTCGGGCCCTGGGCGGGCTTCACGGCGGGCTGGGCGTTCTGGGTGCTGCTGTGCACGGCCGTCGGCCTGGAGGGCATCGGCGCCGCGAAGATCGTCACAGGCTGGCTCCCGGGCACGCCCGAGTGGGCGTGGGTGGCGCTGTTCATGGTGGTGTTCTGCGGCACGAACCTGGCGGCCGTGAAGAACTTCGGCGAGTTCGAGTTCTGGTTCGCGGCACTGAAGGTCGGTGCGATCTCCCTGTTCCTGGTGCTCGGGGTGCTGGCCCTCGCGGGCGTGCTGCCGGGCACCGACTCCCCGGGCTCCTCGAACCTCACCGATCTGTTTCCGAACGGCGGCGAGGGGCTGGTGATCGGGCTGCTCGCCTCCGTCTTCGCGTACGGCGGCCTGGAGACGGTCACCATCGCCGCGGCCGAGTCGGAGGACCCGGTCAGGGGCGTCGCCGTCGCGGTCCGTACCGCGATGTGGCGGATCGGGCTGTTCTACATCGGTTCGATGGCGGTCATCGTGGCCCTGGTCCCATGGGACTCGCCGGCGGTGGTCGAGAGCGGTCCGTACGTCGCCGCCCTGGACCGGCTCGGCATCCCGGGCGCCGGTCAGCTGATGAACGTCGTGGTGCTGGTGGCGCTGCTGTCCGCGATGAACGCCAACATCTACGGCGCCTCGCGCATCGCCTACTCCCTGGTGGAGCGCGGACAGGGACCGAAGGTGCTGGCCCTGGTGTCGGCCGGGGTGCCGCGGCTCGCCGTGCTGGCCTCCTCGGTCTTCGGATTCCTGTGCGTGCTGCTGAGCTACTGGCGGCCCGACGACGTCTTCTCCTGGCTGCTGAACATGATCGGCGCGGTGATCCTGGTCGTCTGGATCTTCATCGCCGTCTCGCAGCTGCGGCTGCGCCGCGTCCTGGAGCGCGAAACGCCGGAGAAGCTGGTGGTGCGGATGTGGGCGTTCCCGTGGCTGACGTGGGTCGCGCTGGCCGGGATGGCGTGCGTCTTCGTCCTCATGGCCCGGGAGCCGGGCACCCGTGTGCAGCTGTACTCCACGGGCGGCATGGTCCTGGTCCTGGCGGCCGCGGGCTACGCCTGGCAGCGGGCCAGGGCCCGCGCGGGGAGCTGAGACCCCCTTCCCTTTGGCGGTTTTGACGGCGAAGGCCCTCATCCGGACGACGTGTCCGGGTGAGGGCCTTTTCCGTGCCCGGGTGCACGCCGACCCCGCATCCCGGCCCCTTCTGCTGCTAACGTGCAGTTGCAAGCTCTTTGCAATAAGAGGTTCGAAGGGGACCCCATGCCCGTCTACACGCTGCCCGACCTGCCGTACGACTACTCCGCGCTCGCGCCGGTGATCAGCCCCGAGATCATCGAACTGCACCACGACAAGCACCACGCGGCCTATGTGAAGGGCGCCAACGACACGCTGGAGCAGCTCGCCGAGGCGCGGGACAAGGAGGCGTGGAGCTCGGTCAACGGGCTGGAGAAGAACCTGGCCTTCCACCTCTCCGGGCACATCCTGCACTCGATCTACTGGCGGAACATGGCGGGTGACGGTGGTGGCGAGCCGCTGGCCGCCGACGGCGTGGGCGAGCTGGCCGACGCGATCGCCGAGTCCTTCGGCTCCTTCGCCGGTTTCAAGGCCCAGTTGTCCAAGGCGGCGGCGACCACCCAGGGGTCGGGCTGGGGCGTGCTGGCGTACGAGCCGCTGAGCGGGCGGCTGATCGTCGAGCAGGTCTACGACCACCAGGGCAACGTCGGCCAGGGCGCGACCCCGATCCTGGTCTTCGACGCCTGGGAGCACGCCTTCTACCTCCAGTACAAGAACCAGAAGGTGGACTTCATCGAGGCGATGTGGAAGGTCGTCGACTGGCAGGACGTGGCCAGGCGCTACGAAGCCGCGAAGTCCCGCACGGATGTGCTGCTGCTGGCTCCCTGAGACCGGCACCCCGGGGGCCCGCGAGGTCCCGGTGAGCGTCCTGCCCCGTGATCGTCTTCTCACCGTTCACCCGGCAGGCGGAAAAAGGGAAGCCCCTGCGAGGACAGGACTCGCGGGGGCTTCCGGTATGCGGCGTTCCGGGTCAAAGTGACCCATGACGACACCCAGGACCATGAAACTGCCCTGCTGGACGTGCGACGCCGACCAGCAGCACCGTCAGCTCGACAAGGCCGAGCAGAACTGGCTCAAGGAGCGGCTGGGCCGCGCGGGCGTGAACGAGTTCTGGCTCTGCGAGAACGTGCTGGACCCGGACACCGGCAGGCAGTGCCGCAACCTGCGCACGGGGTTCGTCATGAAGCCCTTCCCCAAGGCCGTCCGCGTGCCCGTCCCGGAGTGAGTCCCGGGGTGAGTTCCGGGGTGAGTTCCGGAGCGACCCGCCCCGGAGCGGCCCGTCGCCGTCACAGGTTGCTGAAGTCCGGGCCCTGCGTGCGGGTGCGCTTGATCTCGTAGAAACCGGGGACGGAGGCCACGGCGAGGGTGCCGTCCCAGAGGCGGGCCGCCTCCTCGCCCCGGGGCGCGGGGGTGACGACCGGACCGAAGAAGGCGATCTGCTCGCCGTCCGCGCCGGGCACGGCGATGACCGGGGTGCCGACCTCCTGGCCGACCTTGTCGATGCCCTCCTGGTGGGAGGCGCGCAGCTGGGGCTCGTACGGGGTGGAGTCCCAGTGCTCCATGAGGGAGTCGGGCAGGCCGACCTCCTTCAGGGCGGCCGCGACGGCCTCCTTCTCCGGGCCCTCGTCCTGGTTGTGGAAGCGGGTGCCGAGCGCGGTGTAGAGGTCGCCGAGCACCTCGGCGCCGTGCTCCTGCTCGGCCGCGGCGGCGACCCGGACGGGTCCCCAGGCCTTGGTCTCGAGCATCTCGCGGTACTCCTCGGGCAGTTCGTCGATCTTGTCCTCGTTGAGGACCGCGAGGCTCATCAGGTGCCAGCGGACCTTGACGTCCCGCACCTTCTCCACCTCCAGCATCCAGCGGGAGGTCATCCAGGCCCAGGGGCACAGCGGGTCGAACCAGAAGTCGACAGGGGTGGCGGACGCGGCGGCGGGGGGCGTGTCGGGCATGTCTCTCCTCGGGAGGGAAGTACGGGGCGGGCGTTTCCCCGGGGAAACGCCCGGACTCCCCCCGGTCATTCCCGGCTGCCCCTGGTCAGGGGCGCATGGCAGGATCGGTGCTGTCCAGCCCTGTCGACGACGACGTACGAGGAGTTCGCCCGTGCCCGGTGAGAACCTGACCCGTGACGAGGCCCGGGAGCGGGCCGCACTGCTGTCGGTGGACGGGTACGAGGTGTCCCTCGACCTGCGCTCCGCGACCGGCGGGGACGGTGGTGACGGTGCGGCCGGGCCGCACACCTTCCGCTCGGTGACGACCCTCCGGTTCCGCTGCGCGGAACCGGGCGCGAGCAGCTTCGCGGACCTGATCGCGCCGAGCGTGACGGCCGTCTCCCTCAACGGGCGGGACCTCGACCCCGGGGAGGTGTTCGACGGCTCCCGGATCCTGCTGGAGGACCTGGCCGCCGACAACGAGCTGGTCGTCGACGCCCGGTGCGCGTACTCCCGTACCGGCGAGGGCATGCACCGCTTCGTCGACCCCGAGGACGGCGAGGTGTACCTCTACACCCAGTACGAGCCGGCCGACGCCCGGCGCGTCTTCGCCACCTTCGAGCAGCCCGACCTCAAGGCCCCCTACCGTTTCGAGGTGCGGGCTCCCGAGGGCTGGACGGTGTGGAGCAACGGCGTCGGTGAACTCGCCGACGGCGTCTGGCGGTTCGCGGAGACCAAGCCGATCTCGACGTACATCACGTGCGTGGTCGCCGGTCCGTACCACTACGTCACGGACACCTACGAGCGTGAACTGCCCGACGGCACGCGGCTGGAGATCCCGCTCGGCGCGATGTGCCGCAAGGGTCTCGCGCCGCACTTCGACGCCGACGACGTGTTCCTGGTGACCAAGCAGGGCCTGGACTTCTTCCACGACCACGTCGACTACCCGTACCCCTTCGGGAAGTACGACCAGGCGTTCGTGCCCGAGTACAACCTGGGCGCGATGGAGAACCCCGGACTCGTCACGTTCCGGGAGGAGTTCATCTTCCGCGGCAAGGTCACGCAGGCGTCCTACGAGGCCCGGGCCAATGTGATCCTGCACGAGATGGCGCACATGTGGTTCGGCGACCTGGTCACCATGGAGTGGTGGGACGACCTGTGGCTGAAGGAGTCCTTCGCCGACTTCATGGGCGCGTTCTCGCTGGTGGGCGCCACCCGGTTCACCGACGGCTGGATCACCTTCGCCAACCGCCGCAAGGCCTGGGCGTACCGCGCGGACCAGCTGCCGTCCACGCATCCGATCACCGCCGACATCCGCGACCTCCAGGACGCCAAGCTCAACTTCGACGGCATCACCTACGCCAAGGGCGCCTCCGTGCTGAAGCAGCTGGTGGCGTACGTCGGCCAGGACGCCTTCCTGGAGGGCTCCCGCCGCTACTTCAAGCGGCACGCGTACGGCAACACCCGCCTCGGTGACCTGCTGTCGGTCCTCGAGGAGACCAGCGGCCGGGACATGGCGGCCTGGACGCGGTCCTGGCTGCAGACGGCGGGGGTCAACTCCCTGACCCCGCAGGTGCTGCTGGGTGCGGACGGCAGGGTCGAGGAGCTCGCGGTGGTGCAGGAAGCCGCGGAATCTCATCCCGAACTGCGCCCGCACCGGGTCGCGGTGGGCCTGTACCGGCGCACGGGCGACGGCGCGCTCGAGCGGTACGCGCGCGCCGAGGCGGACGTCGACGGGGCGCGTACGGTGGTCGCCGAGCTGGCGGGTGCCGAGGCGCCCGAGCTGGTGCTGGTCAACGACGACGACCTGACGTACTGCAAGATCCGCTTCGACGAGACCTCGCTGGCCACGCTCCGCGCGCACCTGGGCGCGCTGACCGACCCCCTGGCCCGCGCCCTGTGCTGGTCGGCGCTGTGGAACATGACGCGGGACGCGCTGCTGCCCGCGCGGGAGTTCGTGGACCTGGTGCTGCGGTTCGGCGGGCGCGAGTCCGACATCGGCGTGCTGCAGATGCTGCACGCCTGGGCCGAGTCGGCGCTCGTCCACTACGCGGCGCCCGCCTGGCGGGAGACGGGCGGCCGGCTGCTCGCCGAGGGCGCCCGGCGTGAGCTGGAGGCCGCCGCGCCGGGCAGCGAGCAGCAGCTGGCCTGGGCCCGCTTCTTCGCCCGGTCGGCCGGTGCGCCGGGCGACCTCCAGCTGCTCCGGGAGCTGCTGTCGGGCACGGTGACGGTCGACGGGCTCGACGTCGACCAGGAACTGCGCTGGGCGTTCCTGGAGCCGCTGGCCGCGCACGGGCTCGCCGACGAGAAGGCGCTGGCCGAGGAGCTGGCCCGGGACGACACCGCCTCCGGCAGGCGCCACCAGGTCCGCTGCCTGGCCGCCCGCCCGTCGGCGGAGGTGAAGGCGCGGGCGTGGCAGCGGGTCGTGGAGTCGGACGAGCTGTCCAACGCGCTGGTGGAGGCGACGATCGCGGGCTTCGCCCAGCCCTCGCAGCGGGAGCTGCTCGCGCCGTACGCGGAGAAGTACTTCGCGGTGATCGAGCGGGTGTGGACCGAGCGGTCGATCCAGATCGGCATGGACGTGGTGCGGGGCCTGTTCCCCGATCTGCGGGACTCGCCCGGGACGCTGGAGGCGACGGACGCCTGGCTCGCGGCCCACCAGGACGCGGCCCCGGCACTGCGCCGGCTGGTGCTGGAGGCCCGGGACGACCTGGCGCGGGCGCTGCGCGGCCAGGCGTGCGACGCGGCGGCCGGCTGACCCCCACCGCGGCGGCGGTGTCGGCCCGCCGCCGCGGCGGACCGACACCCACCCGCTCCCGGTGCGATCCCACCCCTGGGATACGCGCTCCGTGACCGTTACTAAATTCGGTCAATATCAGCCGCGCCCCCTGGTCCCACCCGAACGGACCAGGGGGTTTTCGGCATCCGAACAAGCGTCCTTGAGGACGAGCTTGTCCCTGATTGTCGACGGCTCTGTAACAGGGGTTCGGGGGCGGACCTCACACGGGGACATTGCCGGACATGAACCACGAGACCCCGCTCTTCCCCCGCTCCCTGCACCACCTGGCCGCCGGCACCCGGCGCGTGCTGACCACCGCCCAGCTCCGCTCGCACGGTGTCTCCGCCGCGGAGGCCGACGACCGGTGCCGCCCCGGCGGCGCCTGGCGGCAGCTCCTCCCCGGCGTCGTCCTGCTCCACCCGGGCCCGCCGACCAGCGAGGAGCGACTGCACGCGGTGCTGATGTACACGGCGCGGGAGCGGTCCGTGCGGGTCCCCGGCCAGCCCGGCCCGGCCGACTCGACGGCGCCCCGCTACGAGGAGGCGATGATCACCGGGCTGGCCGCGCTGACCCTGCACGGCTTCTCCTCCGCTCCCCCGCTGCCCTCCCTGGACGCCTTCGACGTGCTGGTGCCACGACTGCGCCGGCTGCGCTCCACGGGCTGTGTCCGCATCGTCCGCACGTCGGTGCTGCCGGTTCCCGCGCAGGTGACGGGCGTGCCGGTGGCGCCGGTCCCGCGGGCGCTGGCCGACGCGGTGGCCACGGTGGACGACGCGGCCGCGGTGCTCCGGCTGCTGACGGAGGCGGTGGTCGGCGGCCACTGCGACGCGGCCACGGTGGTGCGGGAGCTGACCGGTGCGAAGCTCCTGGACCGGCCGCACGTGGTGGACGCGGTGGACTCGCTGGTGGCCGGGGGCCGCGCGGTCGCGGAGGACCGGCTGTACCGGATGGTGCGGGAGTACGGTCTGCCCGACCCGGTGTGGAACGTCGACCTGCGCCTGCCGGGCGGCCCCCACCTCGGCGGCCTGGACGCCTACTGGCCCGACCAGGCCGTGGCGCTCGAGCTGGACACCCGGACGTCCCGGCAGGACCTCTGCCAGGAGGACCTGTGGTTCGAGTACGCCCGCAAGCGTGAACTCCTGGAGCGGCTCGGCGTCACCGTCGTGCACGTCACCCCGCACAAGCTGCGGGACGCGGCGGAGCAGCAGGCGATGGTGATCCGTACGGCGCTGATGGCCGCGGACGACCGCGATCCCGCCGCCTACGTCGTGGTGCTGCCCCGCTGACCCGGCCCCGCGCCGTGCGTCCGTACCGCCGGTTCCGCCCGCCCTTCCGGCTTCCTACGCCTTGAGGAGGAGTTCCGTGTTGCGGTCCTGGGGGGTGCCGCCGAGGTCGGTGCGGGCGTCCGGGGCGTTGGAGGACAGTTCGCGGTAGAGGGCGGCCAGGCCGGTCTGGGTGAGGTCGTCGTGGTCCGTGCGGGACGGGGCCGCGGACTCGATCAGGGTGGTGAAGAGGGACAGCGTGCCGTCCTCGTTGTCCACCAGCTCGATGACGCGGGCGAGGTGGGGGAAGTCGATGTGGGAGGCGGTGGAGATCTCCCAGAAGGAGCCGGCGGGTCCGGTGTGCGGGGTGACGGCGTTGCGGTGGAGGTGACCGTTGACCCAGGCCACCACGTTGCGGTGCCGGCCGAGGAGCTCGAGGAGTTCCCTGCCGTCGTGGCGCCGTTCGTCGGGGCGGGCCGGGTCGCGGTGCGTGTTCGACATCGATTCGCTGGTGTGGTGGCTGAAGACGATCGCGCGGGAGTCCTTGTTCGTCCGCAGGGTCCGCTCCAGCCAGCGCAGTTGGGCCGTGCCGAGGGAGCCCGTGTAGTGGCCGCCAGGGTCGGTGGTGTCGAGGCTGATCCCGATGACGTCGTCGGAGACGCGGAACGCGTAGTACTGGGTGCCCGCGTCGAGGTTGGCGGCGGTGTAGCCGTGTCCCACCGGGCCGAACCCGCGGTGTGCGGGGTCCAGGTGCGCCTTCAGGTACTCGGTGGGGGTGAACGGGGCGCGCGCCTCGTCGGGGGTGACCGGACGCATCGCGCGGGCGTGGGTCTTGAGGAACTCGCCGTACTGGACGCCCCGGGGGTCGGTGGCCTTCTTGATGGCCTGCTGGAGCTTCTTCGCCTCGGCCGCCGGTATCTCCATCAGTTTCCGTCCGCCGACGGCGAGTTCGGCGAGGTGGGAGTCGCCGTGGGAGGCGTAGCAGCCGAGCGGCATCGTGTCGTGGTTGCCGACGGTGGAGTACCAGGGGAGGTTGAGGCCGGGGCTGTTGACCTCGCGGACGGCCGCCGCGAGGAAGCCGTCCAGGTGCGGGAAGCCGAGCTGCTTGTCGGCGTCGCGGACGGCGGTGTCCGGCTGCCAGTACTGCCGCAGGCCGCTGTTCTGGACGCCTTCGTAGTGGCGCGGGTCCCCGGAGTTGGGGGTGACGCGGCCACCGCTGAACACCTTCAGGAACCAGTCGAGTTCGGTGCGGGTGTTGTTGTCCGTGTTGTCGCCGGTGGTCATCGCGAAGTGCAGCGGGGAGCCGGTGACGGGGGCGCCGCGCAGTGCGTTGATCCGCTCGACGAGGGCGACCGCGCCGTGCACGGTGAGCGCCTCCTGGGGCCGCCAGGCGCGCACATCGGTGGAACGCAGGTACTCCAGGCGCAGCGGGTGCTGCACGTCGAGCACGTGCAGGTCGGTGAGGTGTACGAACGCCGCCAGCGTGGTGCGGCGGTCGTCCCGGCCGGAGCGGGCCGCGGCCAGTTCGCCGCGTATCACCCGTCCCCAGCCCGGCCCTTCCTCGAGGCGCCGGTAGCCGGACCCGCCGCGCGGGACGGAGACCCCTTCGAGAGTGGTGCCCCGGGTGTACGGGGCGAGCGGGGCGGCCGGTGCCTGCCGGGAGGAGGCGCGCACGGCCTCGTCCGTGGCGGCGTCCGCCGCGACGGCCTCGCCGTCGGGCCGCAGGGCGTAACCGACGCCGGCGGAGAGGGCCACCGCACCGGTGACGGCGAGGACGGAACGGCGGTGGAGTCCAGCGGAGTCGGCGACTGAGCGTATGCGCGGCATGGCGCTTCTCTCCCCGGGTGCGAACGCGTCGGCAGTGGTCGCGGGGCGCCCGCCGGGCGAACGTCCCGCTCGTACTGGATGCTTGGCAGCGGGAATGGCCTGCGTGTGAACGCGGCGGCAACGCGCGACACCGATCGCTGTACGTGGATCTTGGACCACCCCGCGGGTCGGAACCCGCTTCCGCACCGGCCCGAACGCGGTCACTCCGCGTTCACTTCACGGGAGAGCCGGGTCGGGGAACGTCGACCCGATCGCGACAGTCGGCGCAATCACCCGATCGAGGTCAGAGGCCTTGACCGGGCGACCCCACAGCGGTCAGCCCTCCGCGCGTTCCGCGACCCGTCCCACGGCCGGCCGCTCCCGCCACAGCCGCAGCGCGATGTCGACCAGACGGATCCGGACCAGTTCCGGGACGGCGTCCAGGGGCTGCCAGGCGGCCAGTTCGGTGGAGCCGCCGATCTCGTTCCTGAGTTCGCCGCCGGTGATCCGTCCCTCGTAGACCAGCCGTACGCCGTGGTGGTCCACGGGGCGGCTCAGGCGGCCGCCGGGGAAGGTGTGCCGACTGGAGTTCACACCGAGCAGGCCGGTGACCTCGATGCGGTAGCCGGTCTCCTCCTCGACCTCCCGCCGCACGGTGTCGTAGGGGTCCTCGCCGTGCTCCATGCCGCCGCCCGGCAGGACCCACTCGGGGTCACCTCCGGGGACCGGGGACCGGGCCAGCAGCAACTGCCCGTCGCGCACCACCACGGCGTAGGCCGCCACCCTCAACTTCTCTCGCACTCCGGGACGTTACCCCGATGACCGCCGGCCCGGCAGGCGAGTGTCCGACAACGGGCCACCGCCGTACGACGCGACCGCGCGGACGACTTGCCCGCTTCGTCACCCGACGCCCGATACCTGCATAGCGGGTTTTCCCCACACATCCATTTCGATTCGGCCAACCCTCCCCAAACACCTGTCCCTTGCGAAAGGCTCAGCGATCGTCCGGGGTCGCATTCCGGACGATCGCGACCAGGGTCGATCGACTCCGGTCGCTCCACGATGGTGCCTTTACCTGCAAGGGATGCCGATGACCCGTTCCTCCCAGCGCGAAGCGATATCGGGCACACGACGTGTCGCCCGTGTCGCCCTGGCCGCCGGCCTCGTCGCCGCGCTCAGTGCGGTCGGACCGATACCTCTGGCGGTCGCCGCCGGCGCGCCGACCGCCGCACCCGTCGACGGCGACGTCAAGTCCGCGCCCGACAAGCTCGGTTCGAAGGACGCGGACCTGCTCGCCGAGGCCAAGGCGGACGGCGTCAAGAACGTCACGATGATGATCGCCACCGCCCCCGGCGAGACCGCGCAGGTCGCCGAGCAGCTGGACGCGGTCAAGGGCGGTTCGGTCGGCCGGACCCACGACGCGCTCGGCTACGTCCGCGCCACCGTCCCCACCGCCGAGGCGGACTCGGTCATCGCAGCCGCCGCCAAGCTCTCCACCGTGCACGGCATCGACCTGCGCGAGGAGATCCCGCTGGACGACCCGACGCCCGGCGCGGACACCACCAAGGGTGCCGCCGGCAAGGGCGGCAAGGGCGGCTACCCGGCTCCCGGGAAGCGGACCCCCGCCAAGAACCCGTACAACCCGTCCTTCGAGACCGGTGCCGTCGACTTCGTCAAGGACAACCCGAAGGCGGACGGCCGCGGCGTCACCATCGGCGTCCTCGACACGGGTGTGGACCTCGCCCATCCGGCGCTGCAGAAGACCACCACCGGCGAGCGCAAGATCGTCGACTGGGTGACGGCGACCGACCCGGTCGTGGACGGCGACCAGACCTGGCGCCCGATGACCGCGTCGGTGTCCGGCCCCACCTTCACCCACGAGGGCACGACCTGGACGGCGCCCGAGGGCTCGTACCGGATCAGCACCTTCAAGGAGTCGTACACCATCGGCGGTGACGCGGGCGGTGACGCCAACCGCGACGGCGATACCACCGACTCCTGGGGCGTGCTGTACGACGCGGCGGCCGGCACGGTCCGCGTCGACCTGAACAACAACCAGGACTTCTCCGACGACACCCCGATGAAGCCGTACAAGGACGGCTTCCAGATCGGGTACTTCGGCACCGACGACCCGGCCACCGAGATCGCCGAGCGCCAGCCGTTCGTCGTGGAGATCCGCAAGGACGTCGTCCGCAACGCGGCCGGCGACAAGGCCGACTTCGTCAACATCGGCCTCATCCAGGGCTCGCACGGCTCGCACGTGGCCGGCATCACCGCGGCCAACGGCCTGTTCGGCGGCACGATGGACGGCGCCGCGCCCGGCGCGAAGATCGTCTCCTCCCGTGCCTGCACCTGGTCCGGCGGCTGCACCAGCGTGGCGCTCACCGAGGGCATGATCGACCTCGTCGTCAACCGCGGCGTCGACATCGTCAACATGTCCATCGGCGGTCTGCCGGCGCTGAACGACGGCAACAACGCCCGCGCCGAGCTCTACAACCGCCTCATCGACACCTACGGCGTCCAGCTGGTGATCTCCGCGGGCAACTCCGGCCCCGGCGCCAACACCATCGGCGACCCCGCACTGGCCGACAAGGTCATCTCGGTCGGCGCGACCATCTCCAAGGAGACCTGGGCCGCCAACTACGGCTCCGAGGTGAAGAAGAAGTACGCCATGATGCCGTTCTCCTCGCGCGGTCCGCGTGAGGACGGCGGCTTCACGCCGACGCTCGTCGCGCCCGGCGCGGCGATCAACACCATCCAGACCTGGTCGCCGGGCGCGCCGGTCGCCGAGGCGGGCTACGCCCTGCCCGCCGGTTACGGCATGCTCCAGGGCACCTCGATGGCCTCTCCGCAGGCCGCCGGTGCCGCCGCGCTGCTGCTGTCGGCCGCGAAGCAGAAGCGCATCGACCTCACCCCCGCGAAGCTGCGCACCGCCCTCACCTCCACCGCCGGGCACATCAAGGACGTGCAGGCCTACGAGGAGGGCGCCGGCCTCATCGACATCGAGGACGCCTGGGACGCGATCCGCGACGGGGCCACCGCGCACGAGTACGCGGTCAAGGCACCGGTCGACACCGCGATCGACCAGTTCCTGAAGACCCCGGGCTCCGGCACCGGTCTCTACGACCGTGAGGGCGGCCTCAAGGCCGGTCAGAAGAAGACGTACGACATCACCGTCACCCGTACGTCCGGCCCCGACCGCGCCATCCGGCACAGGCTCGGTCTCGAGAACAACGCCGGCGACACCTTCCGCATCCTCGGCGACCGCGACGTGCAGCTGTCGCTGAACAAGCCGGTGACCGTCAAGGTCCAGGCCTCGCCCCGCTCGGCCGGTCTGAAGAGCGCGATCCTCGAGGTCGACGACCCTCGCACCGAGGGCGTCGACCGGCAGATCCTGAACACCGTGGTCGTCTCGGCGCCGCTGAAGCACACCTTCTCCGCCTCCGGAAAGGCCCAGCGCAACAGCACCACCTCCTACTTCGTCACCGTGCCCGAGGGCGCGAAGACGCTGGAGATCGCGCTCGGCGGGCTGAAGGCCACGAGCCAGACCCGGTTCATCGCCATCCACCCGTACGGCGTCCCGGCCGACCCGACGTCGACGGTCAACTGCTACCCGAACTACACCAACCCGGCCAACACCTGCCGCCCCGACGTGCGTTCGTACGCGGACCCGCAGCCGGGCGTCTGGGAGATCGAGGTCGAGTCGCGCCGCACCTCGCCGCTGCTCGACAACCCGTACACGCTGGACGTCGCCGTGCTCGGCGCGGTCTTCGACCCGGAGACCGTGACCGTCCCGGAGGCCGAGGTCGGCACCCCGGCCGACGTCTCCTGGAAGGTGACCAACCAGGCCGCCGCCCTGGACGGCAAGCTGGTCGGCGGCCCGCTGGGCTCGGCCAAGACCGACCGGCCGACCATCAGCACGGGTGACGTCCACACCACCACGGTCGAGGTGCCCGCGGGCGCCGCGTCGCTCGACGTGGCCATCGGCAACGTCACCGACACCGCCGCCGACCTGGACCTGGCGGTCTACAACGCCGCCGGCACCCGCGTCGCCCAGTCCGCCGACGGCGACTCGGAGGAGTCGGTCTCCATCGCCAAGCCGGCCGCCGGTACGTACACCGTGCAGGTCGTGGGCTACTCCGTCCCGGCCGGTTCCGCCGAGTACGACTACCGGGACGTGTTCTTCTCCGCCACGCTCGGCGAGGTCACGGTCGACGGGGCCGCCTCGGTGAAGCTCGGCACGGGCGACTCGGCCGCCGTCTCCGGCAGCGCCACCGCCGTCGCGGCGGCTCCCGGGGGACGTGAGTTCTTCGGGCGCGTCCAGCTGGTCAACGCGCGCGGCACGGTCGCGGGCACGGGCAGCGTGACGATCGAGAAGGTCGTGCCGTAACCGACGGCCACCAGAGGCAGGGGCGGGCGTCCACCGGGGCGCCCGCCCCTTCGCCGTACGCACCCCCGTCGATCACTCGCAGGTCAGGGTGCGCGACACGGGCAGTGCGGCGGTGATCCGCGCCCGTTCGGGGGCGATGGCCTCCTCGCCGACGATCACGGTGTCCGGGACGGCGCCCTCGCGGGGCAGGCCGAACAGCACCCGGTCGCCCTCGTGCAGCGGGGGGTGGCCGTCGACCTCTCGCAGGAGAACGATCTCGTCATCGCCGCCCCGCGCGTCCTTCTCCGGCTGGTAGAGCCGGGTCGCCGTCAGCGTGACGCGCTCCTGCCCGGCGCCCTCGCCCGGGCCCGTGCCCGGTACCGGCTCCACCGCCGCGACCGTGCCCTCGGCGACGAGCCGGGCGCAGGCGAGGTAGCGGGGGCTGCCGAAGGCGGCGCCGGCCGACTGCTCGGCGCTCGAGGCGTCGGCAGCGGCCTTGTCACCCGACGCCTCGGACGCCCCTCCCCCGGTCTGCGTCACGAGCCAGCCCGTGCCGACGACCACCGTGGCGGCCGCCGCCGCGACGAGCGCCCCGAGGGCGATCCGCAGGGGGCGCCGGGTACGGCGGGGGCGGGCGGGCAGGAAGGTCACCGGAGACCCGGCCCCCGACCCGGCCTCCCGGTGCTCACCGGCGTCGGCCAACGCGTCTCCGATCAGGCCCAGCTGCTCCCGCAGCACGGCGATGTCGGCGGCGGCCGCGTCCCGTGCGGCCGTGAACTCCGGGTCCTGCCGGGCCCGCGCGGGCAGCGGCTCGTCGAGGAGCGCGGCCATGAGGGCGTCCGTGCCGTCGCCTAGGCGCATGCCGTCGTTCTGGGGCATGCCGTCGCCCTGATGACGGTCGTGGGCGGTCACGTCATACCACCTCGTCCTCGTGCAGGCGGGCGCGCAGGGCCCGTACGGCCGTGTGCAGCCGGCTCTTGACCGTGCCCTCGGGGATGCCGAGCTGTTCGGCTATCGAGCGCACCGGGAGGTCGGCGTAGAACCGCAGCACGACGACCTGGCGCTGGGCGTCGGGCAGCCCGTCCAGCCCGCGGGCGACGGCGAGGGAGAGCAGCCGGGTCTCCTCGTCGGCGGGGAGCTGCTCCGCCGGGCGCAGCGCGGCGAGGCGTTCGCCGAGCCGCTCCTGGCGGCGTTTGGCCCGGTGCCAGTCCATGGCGAGGTTGGAGGCGACCACCGCCGCCCACGCGGAGACGTCCCGGGGCGCCTCCTGCCCGTTCGCGGCGCGTTCCAGCAGCCGCAGGCGGACCTGCTGCACCCCGTCCGGCAGGTCCGCCTGCGGCACCCCGCCGAGCGCGAGCACCGCCCGCACCCGGCGTTCCTGCGCCGGGTCCAGCGGGTCGTCGTCCGCGGCGCCGTACGCCGGCCGGCCGCGCCGGATTCTTCCGCGCAGCACTGCCCACCCCCTCACCCTGTCCCCCCCTACGACGCCGGCCGGGACCGGAACGTTCACCCGGGTGCCGTGTACCGGCAGAGGCGTACGTCACACCGCCGTGTGGGTGGGGCGGGACGGGGCAGGGGACCTTGCGGCCGGTGGCCCCCGACGGCTGATTTCCTGCGGCTCGCAGGGGTGGCGGCCGCAGGTCCGCGACCGGTGCCCGGCGCCGGGGCGTCCCACTGTTCGGGCAGAAGGCGTTAACAATTGGACAGGCGGGCCGTGGTCGGCCGCATGATGGAAAAGCCTCGGCCAGGTAACAGGAACGCGAAAAACGCAGTAGGGAGACACCGTGAGGGTCGGAATCGTCGGAGCCACCGGTCAGGTGGGCACGGTCATGCGCAGCATCCTCAAGGAGAGGAAGTTTCCGCTGACCGAGCTGCGCCTGTTCGCCTCGGCCCGCTCGGCGGGGACGGTCCTGGACGGGGTCACGGTCGAGGACGCGGCCACCGCGGACTACACCGGTCTGGACATCGTGCTGTTCTCCGCGGGCGGCGCGACCTCGAAGGCACTGGCCGAGAAGGTCGCCTCGCAGGGTGCCGTCGTGATCGACAACTCCTCGGCCTGGCGCAAGGACCCCGAGGTCCCGCTGGTCGTCTCCGAGGTGAACCCGGACGCGATCGCGAACCGCCCCAAGGGCATCATCGCCAACCCGAACTGCACCACGATGGCCGCGATGCCGGTCCTGCGTCCGCTGCACGCCGAGGCGGGCCTGGAAGCGCTGGTCGTGGCCACGTATCAGGCGGTGTCCGGCTCCGGAGTCGCGGGCGTCGCCGAGCTGCACGGCCAGACCCAGAAGGTCGTCGCCGACGCCGACAAGCTGGCCCACGACGGCGCGGCGGTCGACTTCCCCGAGCCCGCCGTCTACAAGCGCCCCATCGCCTTCAACGTGCTGCCCTTCGCCGGCAACCTCGTGGACGACGGTCTGAACGAGACCGACGAGGAGCAGAAGCTGCGCAACGAGTCCCGCAAGATCCTGGACATCCCGGAGCTCAAGGTCTCCGGCACCTGCGTGCGCGTCCCGGTCTTCTCCGGCCACTCCCTCCAGATCAACGCCCGGTTCGCCCGCCCGATCAGCGCGGAGCGCGCGACCGAGCTGCTGGCCGAGGCCCCCGGTGTCGTCCTCACCGACATCCCCACCCCGCTCCAGGCCGCCGGCCGGGACGCGTCCTACGTCGGCCGCATCCGCGGCGACGAGACGGTCGACAACGGCCTGGCCCTGTTCGTCTCCAACGACAACCTCCGCAAGGGCGCGGCCCTGAACACCGTCCAGATCGCGGAACTGGTGGCGGCCGAGCTCAAGGGCTGAGGCTCACCGCACTGGAAGGGGGCGTCCGCCGGTCAATCGACGGACGCCCCTTTCTGCATGCTCACAGCGCCAGATGCCGCCGCAGCGCCACGTCGATCTCGGCCATGCGCTGCCGCGGCACGGCGCCGA
Source organism: Streptomyces sp. GDS52 (assembly GCF_052246875.1). Classification (NCBI taxonomy): domain Bacteria; kingdom Bacillati; phylum Actinomycetota; class Actinomycetes; order Kitasatosporales; family Streptomycetaceae; genus Streptomyces; species Streptomyces sp. GDS52. The sequence goes on along the minus strand of NZ_CM125966.1, from coordinate 4,874,244 downwards.
CCTTGTGCAGCAGGCGGTCCGGCGCAACGGCACGTACCTGCTCGCACTGCACCTTGGAGTCCTTCGGCAGGCGGCTCTCGTCAGAGCTCAGAAAGACCTGGAACGTCAGGACGCGAGAGGTGTTGGACGTCAGCGGCACCACCGTGACGACCCCCCGGTTGTGCTGCACGACAGACTCGTTGGCAGCGTTGTTGGAGACAATCACTGCCGGCCTCACCTTATTGGCTTCGCTGCCCCTCGCCGGTTCCAGGTCCACCATGTAGATGTCACCACGCCTCATCGGTGATCCCGTCTCCGCTCGTCCGGTCCCACAGCCCGGCGTCTCCGCTTCCGTCCCATTCGGCGAAAGCCTCCGTGTACTCCTGCTCGAGCTGCGCCTGCCTGAGCAACTCGATGGCGGCCTGTATCACGGCTGAGCGGGACTCGGCCTCCGTACGGGCGGCGTACTCGTCGACGAAGGCCAGGTCCTCCTTCGGCAGACTCACACTGATCTTCATACTCAGGATGCTACCTGAAGTAGGAACAGCACGGCTACCGCTTTTCTGTACCAGGTCAGGCGCCCCGCCCTTCCCCACCCCTCTCCATTTCCCGGATCGCTCCGTCGGCCGCGGACGGGGCAGTCACTGCCGGTCCTCGCGTCGGACCTCGTAGAGGAAGCAGCCGTACTCCACCGCGCGGACGTGGACGAGGGCGACCTCCGGGTCGGTGAAGGCCTCCGTGAGGGCGGGGGCGAAGGCGTCCGGGGTGTCCACCAGGCGGCCACCCAGGATGCGGCCGTCGGCGGAGTAGCGGCGCAGCGTGCGGTGGGCGTGGGTGAAGGGGAGGCCGGCGTCGGGTGCCGGTCCCGCGCACTGCTGGGCGTGGATGAAGACCGGGCCCTGCTCGTCGTACGCGCCCGGGTCGGCGCCCGTCCGGGCCGCCCAGCGGCGCAGCGGCGCGTACGACACCAGGGCGATCGACTCCCCGGGCACGCTGCGGCGCAGGCAGCAGCGGAGCGGGGCGCCGCCCTCGTCGTCGGTGCGGGGGACCGCGGGGCGGCCCGCGTCGTCCAGGGTGCGCAGTTCCTCCAGGACCGGGGCCGGGACGGGGCGGGCGGTGTGGTGGGTCGTCGTCATGGCTCCAGGCTCGCGCCGGGCCGGGCGCGCCACCGGCGGGAAATGGTCATCGCGTTCCGTGCCGGTCACGTGGAAGGATGACGCAACCCACACATAACGAGGAGATGACCGCGTGCCTGGCACAAACCTGACTCGCGAAGAGGCGCAGCAGCGGGCGAAGCTGCTGACCGTTGACTCGTACGAGATCGACCTCGATCTCTCCGGCGCGCAGGAGGGCGGCACCTACCGGTCCGTGACCACGGTGCGCTTCGACGTCTCCGAGGACGGGGAGGGGGCGCAGTCGTTCATCGACCTGGTGGCTCCCACCGTCCACGAGGTGACCCTCAACGGTGACTCCCTCGACCCCGCCGAGGTGTTCGAGGACTCCAGGATCGCCCTGCCGGGCCTGCTCCCGGGCCGCAACGTCCTGCGGGTGAACGCCGACTGCGCGTACACCAACACCGGTGAGGGCCTGCACCGGTTCGTCGACCCGGTCGACGACCAGGCCTACCTCTACACCCAGTTCGAGGTGCCGGACGCCCGCCGGGTGTTCGCGAGCTTCGAGCAGCCGGACCTCAAGGCGACCTTCCGGTTCACCGTGAAGGCCCCGGAGGGCTGGACCGTCGTCTCCAACTCGCCGACGCCCGAACCCCGGGACAACGTCTGGGAGTTCGAGCCGACGCCGCGGATCTCGACGTACATCACCGCGCTGATCGTCGGCCCGTACCACTCCGTGCACAGCGTGTACGAGAAGGACGGCCAGTCGGTGCCGCTCGGCATCTACTGCCGGCCCTCGCTCGCCGAGTTCCTCGACGCGGACGCCATCTTCGACGTCACGCGGCAGGGCTTCGAGTGGTTCCAGGAGAAGTTCGACTACGCGTACCCCTTCGGGAAGTACGACCAGCTGTTCGTACCGGAGTTCAACGCGGGCGCGATGGAGAACGCCGGCGCGGTGACGATCCGGGACCAGTACGTCTTCCGGTCGAAGGTGACGGACGCCGCCTACGAGGTGCGGGCCGCGACGATCCTGCACGAGCTGGCGCACATGTGGTTCGGCGACCTGGTCACCATGGAGTGGTGGAACGACCTGTGGCTGAACGAGTCGTTCGCCACCTACGCCGAGGCCGCCTGCCAGGCCGACGCACCGGGCTCGAAGTGGCCGCACTCCTGGACCACGTTCGCGAACTCCATGAAGACCTGGGCGTACCGCCAGGACCAACTGCCGTCCACACACCCGATCATGGCCGACATCCGTGACCTGGACGACGTGCTGGTCAACTTCGACGGCATCACGTACGCCAAGGGCGCCTCCGTGCTGAAGCAGCTGGTGGCCTACGTCGGCGAGGACGCGTTCTTCCGCGGCGTGCAGGCGTACTTCAAGCGCCACGCGTACGGCAACACGCGCCTGTCGGACCTGCTGGGCGCCCTGGAGGAGACCTCCGGCCGTGATCTGAGCACCTGGTCGAAGAAGTGGCTCCAGACGGCCGGCATCAACGTGCTGCGCCCGGAGATCGAGACCGACGGCGCGGACGGTACGGGCGTCATCACCTCCTTCGCCATCCGCCAGGAGGCCCCGGCGCTGCCCGCCGGCGCCAAGGGCGAGGCCACCCTGCGTCCGCACCGCATCGCCGTCGGCCTGTACGACCTGGACGAGGCGAGCGGCAAGCTGGTGCGCGGCGACCGGGTCGAGCTGGACGTCGACGGCGAGCTGACCGCCGTACCGCAGCTCGTCGGCAAGGCCCGTCCCGACGTGATCCTGCTCAACGACGACGACCTGTCGTACGCCAAGGTCCGCCTGGACGAGCGGTCGCTGGCCTTCGTCACCGAGCACCTCGGCGACTTCGAGGCGTCCCTGCCGCGCGCGCTGAGCTGGGCGTCGGCCTGGGACATGACCCGGGACGCCGAACTCGCCACCCGCGACTACCTGTCCCTGGTGCTGTCGGGCATCGGCAAGGAGTCGGACATCGGCGTGGTGCAGTCGCTGCACCGCCAGGTGAAGCTGGCGATCGACCTGTACGCCGCGCCGGCCGCCCGCGAGGCCCTGCTCACCCGCTGGACGGAGGCCACGCTGGCCCATCTGCGGGCCGCCGAGGCGGGCAGCGACCACCAGCTGGCGTGGGCGCGCGCGTTCGCCGCGACGGCGAGGACGCCGGAGCAGCTGGACCTCCTGGACAGCCTGCTGGACGGCACGCAGACCGTCGAGGGCCTGGCCGTCGACACGGAGCTGCGCTGGGCGTTCGTGCAGCGGCTCGCGGCGGTGGGCCGGTACGACGAGACCGAGATCACGGGCGAGTACGAGCGTGACAGGACCGCCGCGGGTGAGCGGCACGCCGCCACCGCGCGCGCCGCCCGGCCGACCGAGGAGGCCAAGGCGGAGGCGTGGGCGTCGGTCGTCGAGTCCGACAAGCTGCCGAACGCGCTCCAGGAGGCGGTGATCGCCGGCTTCGTCCAGACCGACCAGCGTGAGCTGCTGGCGCCGTACACGGAGCGGTACTTCGAGGTGCTCAAGGACGTCTGGGAGTCCCGCTCGCACGAGATGGCCCAGCAGATCGCGGTCGGCCTCTACCCGGCGATCCAGGTCACCGGCGAGACCCTGGACCGCACCGACGCCTGGCTCGCCTCGGCCGACCCGAGCCCGGCCCTGCGCCGTCTGGTCTCCGAGTCCCGCGCGGGCGTCGAGCGGGCCCTGCGCGCCCAGGCCGCGGACGCGGCGGCCGAACGGGCATAACCCGTAGGGAGACACCTCAGGGGCGCCCGGCACGAGTCACGCCGGGCGCCCCTCGCCGTACGGAGGCCCGTACGAAGGCCCGCCTGCGCAGTGCTCCGACCACGCGCCTGCGCAGGGCCTCGTCCTCGAACGACGTCGGCGTACCGCCGTGAACATGCGGCATGGTGCCGGGACACGCGAGCGTCCTCTCGCACAGGCCGAGTGCACGGTGCGAGAGGACGGCCCCGCGGTGGGCAGCGGCGCGGGACGCTGCGTGCGGATGAGCCGTCGGTCCCTCTCCCGGTTTCCCTAGCTACCGTCGCCGGTTGACGCGTTCAGGCCCTGGCCGCCGTCGGCGGACCCGTTCAGGCCCTGGCCCCGGTTCTTCCCGAAGCTGCGCAGCAGCTCCCCGGCGGCGAGCGTCGTGGCCGCCACGGCGCGGGTCCAGCGGGGTCCACCACGCTCCGCCCACACCACACATACGCACCCACCGACGACGAGCGCCAAGATGCCCAGCAGCACCAGAAAAATCATGTTCCCCACCCCTGCGTTCGTTCATGCGGTCCTGGTGATCCTCCCAGACCGGTCGGGCCACTGCCCGTCGTCGCGAACATCGCCTCCGTCTCCCCTCGGGTGTGGTGAGCCGTCCCTTGCGCCGGAACGGTACGCAGCACGAAGGGCGCCGACCCCGCCGCGTACGGCGGGGACGGCGCCCTCGGAAAGCTGCGGGGACGACCGACCGGGGTCCCGGGCCGGGGTCAGGCCTTGGCGTCGGCCTTGGATTCCGGCTTGATCCTGATGTTGGAGCTGGTCGTGTCCTTCTTCTTGTCCGACCTGTCGAGGACCATCACCAGACCGGTGATGGCCAGGAAGATCGCGATCGGGGCCACGACGTAGAGGCCCAGCGTCTCGACGACGCTCAGGCCCGTGCCGGGGTCGTCCCCGTCGTCACGGGTGAGCGCGAGCGCGGGGGACGTCATGAGCAGCATCATCAGCGTCGTACCGGCTGCCAGGGCGCCGGCGCGCAGGGCGTTCGTCTTGTCCACGGTGCCCAAACTAGCGAACGCCCAGGGGGCCCGCGCGCCCGGGGTGCCGTACGGGGCCCCGGTCGGACCGGATGTGCCCCGGTCCGGCCTGTTCTGTCCTCAGGGACCGCCGCCCGCACCACTCGGTCGGGTGACCTGGGTGGCGGGGGCACCGTGGGCGGCCTGGGTGCGGACGGCGTCGAGCAGCGCGTGCAGCCGCGGGGACGCCGTCAGGTCCTCCAGCGCCATCGGACGGCCCCGCGCGTCGGCGATCGGCAGGCGCCAGTTCGGGTACTGGTCCCAGGTGCCGGGCAGGTTCTGCGGGCGCCGGTCGCCGACGCCGTCGGGGAGCCAGACGCCGATCATCCGGGCGGGGGTGCGCAGCAGATAGCGGTGGACGGCCTGGATCCGCGCCTCCTCCTCGGATTCCGCAGACGCCTCGGACTCCTCGGAGCCGGCGGTACCGCCCGCGCCGTGCAGCAGGCCGAGCCGGGCCAGCAGCTCCAGCCACTCCCCGGTGTCGGCGGCGGCCTCCGCGCGCTCCTCGGCCAGGGGGCGGGTGAGCAGGCCGAGGCCGTCGCGGAGCTCGACGTGCTCGCCGGTGAGGCGGGCCGCGGTGGGCGGCAGGTCGTGGGTGGTGACGGTGGCCAGGCAGTCGGCACGCCAGGCCCCGGGCGGCAGCGGCCGGCGGTCGCCCTCCCAGTCCCGTTCGAACCAGAGCACCGAGGTGCCGAGCACCCCGCGCTCGCGCAGCGCCTCGCGCACCCCGGGCTCCACCGTGCCCAGGTCCTCGCCGATCACCACCGCCCCGGCGCGGGACGCCTCCAGGACGAGGACGGCGAGCATGGCCTCGGCGTCGTGGCGGACGTACGTGCCCTCGGTGGGCGGGTACCCCCGGGGGACCCACCAGAGCCGGAACAGGCCCATCACGTGGTCGATGCGCAGGGCGCCCGCGTACCGGAAGAGGGCCCGGAGCAGGGCGCGGAAGGGCGCGTAACCACAGGTGGCGAGCCGGTCGGGGCGCCAGGGCGGCAGGCCCCAGTCCTGGCCGCGGGCGTTGAAGGCGTCGGGCGGGGCGCCGACCGACATGCCGGCGGCGAGGGTGTCCTGCTGCGCCCAGGCGTCGGAGCCGCCGGGGTGCACGCCGACCGCGAGGTCGTGGACGATCCCGACCGGCATCCCGGCCTCGCGGGCGGCCCGCTGGGCGGCGGTGAGCTGGGTGTCGGTGAGCCAGGCCAGCCGGGAGTGGAAGTCGACGCGGGCCGTCAGTTCGCGGCGGGCCCGACGGGTCTCGGGTGAGCGCGGGTCGCGCAGGCCGTCCGGCCAGGTGTGCCAGTCGGGGCCGTGCACCTCGGCGAGCGCGCACCAGGTGGCGTGGTCCTCCAGGGCCGGGCCCTGCTCGGCGAGGAAGTCGCGGTAGGCGGCGAGCCGGCCGGGCCCCAGCGGAACCTCGCTCACCAGTTCGAGCGCGGCCTTCTTGGCCTCCCACACGGCGTCCCGGTCGATCAGGGCGCCCTGTTCCAGCACCGCCTCGCGCAACTCCGCGGCGCGTCCGCTCAGGGCCCGCAGCCGGTCTCGGTTCTCGGCGCCCGAGACGTACGCGAACTCGGGGACGTCCTCGATCCGCAGGTGGACCGGGTCGGGGAAACGGCGCGAGGAGGGCCGGTAGGGGGAGGGGTCGGTCGGGGCGCCGTGGACGGCCGCGTGCAGGGGGTTGATCTGGACGAATCCGGCGCCGAGCGTACGGCCCGCCCAGGCGGCCAGTTCACCGAGGTCACCGAGGTCGCCCATGCCCCAGGAGCGGCGGGAGAGCAGCGAGTAGAGCTGGACGAGGAGCCCGTACGAGCGGGCCGGGGGCGCGGGCAGCGCGGCCGGGGCGACGATCAGGTGGGCCTCGGCGGTGCGGCCGTCGGGCGCGGTGGCGGTGACCCGGTGCACGCCGGGCGGGAGGCGCGCGGCCGAGGCGCGGGTCTCGCCCTGCTCGGTGCTCACCAGCAGGCGGGTGCCCTCGGGGAGCGCGGCCAGGGCGGCCGGGAAGCCTGGGCCCCAGGCGACCACGGTGGGCGGCAGCAGCCGCTCGGCCCGCTCCCGCTCACCGGCGGCGAGCGCGTCGCGGACGGCCTCCGGCGTGCTCGCGTCCACGCCGAGCGCGGCCAGGGCGAGGGTGACGGCGGCGGCGGAGGCGGCGACCGTACGGTCCGGGGAGGGGCTGTAGGAGGTGGCGACGCCGTGCAGGGCGGCGAGCAGGGCCAGGTCCTCGGACAGGGGCCCGGCGGGCGGGGGCCCGGACGGAAGCTCGGCGGGCGGCGGCTCGGTCGGTACCTCGGTCTGCGGCTCGGCCGGGCCGGGCGCGGCCACCTAGGGCTCCGGGACGTACTGGGCCGGGAAGGAGTCGAGTCCGGTGGAGTCCATGGCGGCGTCGGACTCACTGGTCAGCGGGGCGGCGTCGGCGAGCGGGGGCTCGCTGGTGAGGGGTTCGGCGTCGGGCAGTGGGGGCTCGCTGGTGAGGGGGACCTCGGCACGGGGCCCCTCCGCGCTGAAGACGCAGGCGTGCAACCCTTCGGGTTCGGCGGACAGCTCCGCCACGGGTTTGGACAGGGCGGGGGACAGGACATAAGCCGGTGCGGCAGCCACAGATGGCCTCCTCGTCGAGAACAGTTGGTCATTGAGCACTGAGCACTGAGCACTGAGGCAAGTCGCTCGGTCGGGTTCCCGCAGCCCCTACCCACAGGACGCGAGACCAGACCCACCCATGCCCACAACGTGCTCCTGCTCACATTCTGTTCCCGTTCCCATGTCTCACACCAGGACAAACCTGTCACAACGGTCTCTCCCGTTGGCAGGCGGGGCGCAGAATGAGAGGCTCCGTGTTCTGCGTGTTCTGCGTGTTCCTCGTGTCTCTCGCTCTGTCTCGTCTCCTCGAGGAGAAGCCTTGCAACTGCGGCCTGGGAAGAGGGCGGCCGCCCTCGCGTTCGCGGTCGTCGCCGGAACCCTGGGCGCAGCGCCCGCCTCCGTGGCGGCGCCGCCCGTTCCCGGGACGACCACGTCCCCCGTACCCGACCGGGCCGAGACGGACCTGGCCGTCTGGCCCCGCCCGCACTCCCTGCGCGCGAACGGCGCCCCGGTCGCGGTGACCGACGAGGTCGCCCTGACCGCCGACGCGACGGCCGACCCCCGCGCCCTCAACGCCCTGCGCGAGCTGCTGCGGGAGGCGGGGGCGCGCCGGTTCACCGCCACCGGCGAACAGGCGCCCGCGGGGGCGCTCGTGGTGCGGGTGGGCGCGCAGCAGCCGACGCGCAACCCCCAACTCTCCCTCCCGTCCGGCGGCTACACGCTGACCGTCGGCGACGGCACCGTCGCCCTCACCGGCGCGGGCGAGGACGGCCTGTTCCACGGCGTCCAGACGCTGCGTCAACTCCTGCGTCCGGACGGCGGCTTCACCGCGGTCGTCGTGCACGACTGGCCGGGCACGGCGGTGCGCGGGATCACCGAGGGTTTCTACGGCACTCCGTGGACGCACGAACAGCGCCTGGCCCAGCTGGACTTCATGGGCCGCACCAAGCAGAACCGGTACCTGTACGCGCCCGGTGACGACCTGTACCGACAGGCCCGCTGGCGCGAGCCGTACCCGGACCGGCGGCGCGCGGAGTTCCGGGAGCTGGCCGAGCGGGCCCGGGACAACCACGTCACGCTCGGCTGGGCGGTGGCGCCCGGCCAGGCCATGTGCTTCGCCTCGGACGACGATCTGCGGGCCCTGACACGCAAGTTGGACGCGATGTGGGCGCTGGGCTTCCGCACCTTCCAACTGCAGTTCCAGGACGTCAGCTACAGCGAGTGGCACTGCCGCGAGGACGCCCGCCGCTTCGGCTCCGGTCCGGAAGCGGCCGCGCGTGCCCAGGCGTACGTGGCGAACGAGGTGGCCCGGCACCTGGCGGAACGTCATCCCGGTTCCTCCGCACTGTCGTTGATGCCGACCGAGTACTACGAGGACGGGGCGACCGCGTACCGGCGGGCCCTCTCGCACGCTCTGGACGCGGGTGTCGAGGTGGCGTGGACCGGCGTCGGGGTGGTGCCGCGCACCATCTCGGGCGGCGATCTGGCGAAGGCGCGGGAGGCGTTCGGGCGTCCACTGGTGACCATGGACAACTACCCGGTCAACGACTTCGCCCCCGGCCGGATCTTCCTCGGCCCCTACCAGGGCCGGGAACCCGCCGTCGCCGCCGGTTCGGCGGCCCTGCTCGCCAACGCGATGGAGCAGCCCGAGGCGTCCCGCATCCCGCTGTTCACCGCCGCCGACTTCGCCTGGAACCCGCGCGACTACCGCCCCCAGGAGTCCTGGCGGGCCGCGATCGCCGACCTCGCGGGTGGCGACGCCGAACTCGAGAAGTCCCTGTCCGCGCTCGCGGGCAACGACGCGTCCTCGGTGCTCGGCGCCGAGGAGTCGGCGTATCTGCGGCCGCTGCTGGCGGAGTTCTGGCGCACCCGCGCGACCGCCGGCACGAACGCGGGCCGCGCGGCGGACGACCGGCTGCGCGCGGCCTTCACGGTGCTGCGCGAGCTGCCCGAGCGCCTGGCCGGCACCCCGCGCTCCGCCGCCCTCGCCACCGAAGTCGCCCCCTGGAGCGGACAGTTGTCCCGCTACGGCGAGGCCGGCGGTACCGCGCTGGAGATGCTGCGGGCGCAGGAGTCCGGCGACGCAGGCGCCGCCTGGACCGCGTACCGGAAGCTGAGCGAGCAGCGGGCCGGGCTGAAGTCGGCCCGGGTGACGGTCGGCAAGGGCGTCCTCGACCCGTTCCTGGACCGGGCGCGGGACGCGTACGAGGACTGGGCCGGCATCGACCGCAGTCCGACCGCCGGGTCCGGCGGCCGGACGGAGGACGGCGTGCTGCACCTGCCGCGGGTCCGCGACCTGAGCACGGTGACGGTACTGGCCGAGCCCGGCACCACGGGGACGGCCGAGATCCACGTACCGGGCGCGGGCTGGCGCCGCCTCGGCCCGCTCTCCCCGTCCGGCGCCACCGAGCTGCGGGCGGACGGCCCGGCCGGCGCCGTGCGGATCACCGGCGCGGACGCCTCCCGGGTGCGGCACCTCGTGCCGTGGTTCACGGACGCGCCCGCCGCCACGCTGAAGCTGCCGGACGCCCCCGCGGACACCGACATCGGCGGCACCCGGCGGCTGACCGCCACCCTCGGCTCGCTGCGCCCCGAGGAGGTGCGCGGCAAGCTGACCGTCGAGGCGCCGAAGGGCGTGAAGGTACGGGTTCCAAAGGAGACCCTGACCGTCCCGCGCGGCACGTCCGTCCAGGTTCCGGTCGAGGTGACGGTGGAGCCGGGGACTCCGACCCGGTCGTACGAGGTCCGGCTCGGCTTCGGCGGGGCGGCCCACACGCTCACGGTGAACGCCGTCCCCCGCACCGCCGGCCCCGACCTGGCCCGCACCGGCCGGGCGAGCTCCTCGGCCGACGAGACGCCCGACTTCCCGGCGTCGGCGGCCAACGACGGTGATCCCGAGACCCGTTGGTCGTCCCCGGCCGAGGACGACGCCTGGTGGCAGGTCGAACTGGAACAGCCGGTGCGGCTCGGGAAGGTCGCGCTGCACTGGCAGGACGCGCACCCGTCGGCGTACCGCGTCGAGGTCTCGGCGGACGGCCACAGCTGGCGCACAGCGGCGGCGGTGCCGGACAGCGGCGGCGGCCGCGAGACCGTGCGCATGGACGAACCCGACGTGCGCCACGTCCGCGTCCAGGGCGAGACCCGCGCCACCCGGTACGGCTACTCCCTGTGGTCGGTGGAGGCCTACGCGGTCGCGGACTGAGCCGACGGCTCCGCCGCCCGGCCGACCAGCCGGCCGGGTGGCGGAGCTTTTTCCATGCCCCGCTATTCACTCAGTACATATACCGGGTGCATACTGATCTCCATGAGCACCCGTCACATCCTGCTGGGGCTGCTCGCCTCGGGGCCGAGCCATGGCTACGACCTCAAGCGACGCCACGACGAACGGTTCCCCGAAGCCCGCCCGCTGGCCTACGGCCAGGTCTACACGACCCTGCAACGCCTGGTCCGCGACGGTCTCGCCGAGATCGACGGCACCGCCTCCGACGGCGGTCCGGAGCGGACGGCGTACCGCACGACGGACGAGGGGACGCGTGAACTGGCCCGCTGGGCCGGGGAGATCGCCCCGCCCGCACCCTTCGTGACCAACGAGATCTTCGCCAAGGTCGTGGTGTCGATCCTGTCCGGCGGCGACCCGGCCGCGTATCTGCACGCCCAACGCGCCGCCCACATGCGGCGGATGCGGGAACTCACCGCGGTGAAGTCCGCGGGCGGCGCCGGCCCGGCGACCGTGCTCTCGGCGGACTACGCCCTCAACCACCTGGATGCCGACCTCCGTTGGATGACCACCACGGCGGCCCGGCTCACCACCCTGACCGCGGAGGTCGACGCGACGTGAACAACCTGAGCACCGTGAGCGAAGGGGACGACCAGCCGCCGACGGAGCCGCTGCTCGCGGCCCGCGGCCTGGCCAAGGCACACGGCAGGACGCAGGCCCTGCGCGGCGCCTCCGTCGAGCTGCACACCGGCGAGATCCTCGCGGTGACCGGGGCCAGCGGCAGCGGCAAGTCGACGCTGCTGCACTGCCTCGCCGGGATCGTCCGCCCCGACGCCGGCTCGGTGACGTATGCGGGGCTGCGGCTGGAGGAGCTGCCGGAGAAGCGGCTGAGCGAGCTGCGCCGTACCGACTTCGGGGTGGTGTTCCAGTTCGGGCAGCTCGTACCGGAGCTGACCGCGCTCGACAACGTGGCGCTGCCGCTGATGCTGGCGGGCACCGACCGCGCGGAGGCGCGGGAGCGGGCCGGGGAGTGGCTGGAGCGGTTCGGGGTGCGCGGGCAGGGAGAGCTCCGGCCGGGCGAGATGAGCGGCGGGCAGGCCCAACGGGCGGCGCTGGCACGGGCCCTGGTCACCGGCCCGAAGGTGGTCTTCGCCGACGAGCCGACCGGTGCCCTGGACTCGCTCGCGGGCGAACAGGTGATGACGGCCCTGGCGCACACGGCCCGCGAGGCGGGCACGGCGGTCCTCCTGATCACGCACGACGCCCAGGTGGCCGCGTACGCGGACCGCGAGGTACAGCTGCGCGACGGAACCGTGACCTCGCTGGAGGTGAGCGCGTGAGCACCTCGCTCTCCACCCCTTCCGCCCCCTCCCTCCGCTCCGATCTCCGCCTGGCCTGGCAGCTCACCCGCGGGTCCGACCGGCGGGAGTGGTGGCGCATCCTGCTCACCGCGACCGGCGCCGCGCTCGCCACCGGATGCGCACTCGCCGCCGGCGTCCTGCTGTCGCTGAGGGACCGCTACTACCGCGTACCCGTCGCCGAGGGCCTGCTCGACGAGCCCGGAACGCGTGCCGGGGTGATCCTCGGCCTGCTGCTCCTGCTGATTCCGGTGCTCGGATTCCTCGGGCAGTGTGCCCGCGTCGGGGCCGTGCACCGGGACCGGCGGCTGGCCGGACTGCGGCTGGCCGGGGCGACGCCCTGGCAGGTGCGGCGGGTCGCAGCCCTGGAGACCGGACTCGCCTGCCTGCTCGGTTCGGCGGTGGCGACCGTCTTCTCGGTGCTGCTCCTGCTGCGCCTGTGGGCCCGGCCGACCGCGCTCGCCTGGGTGGCGGTGGCCCTGATCGCCGTCGCCGTGCCCGTGCTGGGCGCGGTGGCGAGCGTGCTGGCGCTGCGCCGCGTGGTGGCCTCGCCCCTGGGCTGGGTGCGCCGCGAGACGGGTGTCCGTTCGTCCCGCGGACCGGGGAGACTGTTCCTGGGCTCGGCGATCCTGGTGGCGGCGGTGGGCGTGCTGACCGCGATGTCCGACCGCGCACCGGCCGGCAGGGTGAACTGGCAGTTCCCGGTGACGGTGTTCGCCGCGCTGCTCACGGTCGGCGCGGGCTCGGTGTGGCTGGCCGGGGCCTCCTCCCGGCTGATGGGGCGGGTCCTCGCGGGCCGGGCCCGGTCGGCGGCCGTACTGATCGCGGCGGAACGACTGCGCGCCGACCCGTGGGCGGCGTCCCGCACACATGCGGCCATGCTGCTGGTGACGGTCGTCGGCACCGGATTCATGGGAGTGCGTCACGCGTTCCTCGCCGTACTGCACCGCGACCAAGTGACCCTGGGCGAGTCCCTGTCGTACTACACGACGGGCCTGAACCTGACCGCCGCGGCGATCTCCGTGGCCCTGCTGATCACGTTGACCGGCCTCGCCGTCGGCACCGCCGAGTCCCTGGCCACTCGTCGACGGGGCTTGTCCGCGCAGGTCGCGGCCGGTGTGCCGCGCTCGGTACTGAACCGGGCACTGCTCCTGGAGACCGCGCTCCCCCTGGCACCGTCCCTGCTCCTCGCGGGCCTGGGCGGCATGACGGTCGGTATCGCCTACGGCGCCCTGACGGCCATCCCGTCCCTCCCCTGGGCCGCCCTGCTGATCCCCCCGGCGGCCTACACGGCCTGCCTCCTGGCCTCGGCGACGGCCCTCCCCCTCCTCCACCGCTCGACCCACCCGACCGAACTGCGCCACGCCTGACCGGCACACAGCCGGCCTCGGAGGAACGGGGGTCCCCCGAGGCCGGCCCACCAACACCCAGGCTGGCGACGCGGTGAACTCCGCCCAGGCCGAACAGGTGCCGGTGGCCTGACGTACGGGGTCTTCGCTCAGGCGGCGTTGGAGATTGCCTGATGCCCCATTGTGATGCGCGGGTGCACAACCCCGTGTGGATGCCGGCTGTCTGTAAGGCGCTGGAGGGATGAGCCTTCGGTGCCTTTCCGTACGGAGATCGGGGATCAGGTGGGGAAGCAGGTCTGGAGAGTCGTCGTGGCCGGTGGTGCGGCGGCGGTGTTCACGGCCGTGGCCGCGGTGCCGGCCGGGGCGGCCGAGGGTGGGGTCTCGTTCACCCGTGTCCAGGTGAACGGCGGCAAGCCGATCGTGATCGGGGTGTCGAAGGAGGTCGCGGCGCCCGCCTCCTTCCGGATGACGACCACGCACAAGTGGAAGTGGTCGCCCGCGGTGTTCCTGTACCGGAGTGGTTCGGGTGACCGGCTGTGGCACGCCATCGAGACGAGCGACTGCATCAGGGTGAGCACGAGCGTCTGCGACTTCAACGAGACGATGTACTTCGACCCGAGCCTGTGGGACATGTACAACAGCGAGGCCGGGGCCTGGAAGGTCGGGGCCGAGGTGCACTTCAAGGGCGGCGGCGGTGACACCGACGACAAGGGGCTGACGGTCCACGTCAAGCGCAACTCCCGCCTGACCGTCAACGCCTCGCCCGAACCGGTGTCCAAGGGCAAGACCATCACCGTGACCGGAAAGGTCACCCGGGCCAACTGGGAGACCAGGAAGTACGCCTCCTACGGAGGCCGCCTGGTGAGCCTGCAGTTCAAGCCTGCCGGCACCGCCTCCTACACCACGGTGAAGAAGGTGTACGCGAACGGCTCGGGCAACCTCAAGACGACCGTGAAGGCCTCCAAGACGGGCACGTGGCGCTGGGTGTACAACGGCAACACCACCACCGGACCGTCGAAGTCGTCCGGGGACAACGTCGTGGTGAAGTGATGTCCGCAGTGCCGGCGGGCTGCTGGGGGCCGAGCCGGCGGTAACGGCTGCGACGGTCAAGGCGTCGGGTCAGCCGCGATCACGGCGGACCCGACGCCTTAACGCCCTGGCCGACCGCGAGCGGCCGTGCACGGGCCTCAGTGCAACGTGAGCCGGCGCGCCGTGCGGACCGTGGGCAAGACGGTGCACGCCGAGTGGGACGCCCCCAAGTCCCGCCGAGCCCTGCCGACTCCCACGGGGACGGGAGAGAGCGCGTGAGCGGGACCGGACAGGACGGACCCGGCCAACTCATCACCCCTACCCGCCGCACCGACCAGTCCCGAGCCTCCGAGAGTCGCCGGCAAATAAGCCGGTAAATAACTCGGCAACCCCTGTGAGGACTTGCCGATGCGGTCGGCGAAGCCTGTAACGGTGAGGGTGAGACGGACAGTTCAGCAGGTAGAAGGCGCCCAGAACCGGGGGTGACTCGTACGGGGCAATGCCGATGGGCGAGTTGAGCAGTGCGATCGGGTGGATGTGCCCCGCCGGGTGATGCGAGGGGGCCTCCGAGGGCTCAGCCCTGCGAGGCCGGAGGCGAGTGCCGTGCCGAAAACCGTGAGCAGTCGGCGGGCATGTGTCACTTAGGCGCTCAAATGAGCCATACCAGGACAATTATGGCCTAAGTGCTCACGACTTTGGGGCGGTATGTCCTCCCCTGGGCGCGAGGGTGTGTCCAGGCATCACACACGCCGAGGCCGCCGTCCCCACCGAGCGGTCGCGGAACACCGTCCGCACGAGCAGCCGACCGCTCCCGACAGGGCCCGCGACACCACCTTCAGATCCCTTACACCACCCGTAGAGGCACCATCGTCAGGTGCTTGACCTGGGCTCCAGCGGTGCCGGAGTACGGTGACCAGAAGGCGGTCCGCGAGCGAGAGCGAGTCCCGACTCCACACGACCCGGAACCGGGCCGGGCGCTTTTCACACTCGGGCGGACAGGTCAGCTCGCGCTTGTGCGGCAGGGACGCGACGTCGGTGTCGAGGACGACGGGTTACAGGCGGCGGGTTCAGGCGCGCCGCGGTGACGCTCGGCATACATGGAGGCGAGGAACTCTTCCAGTTCCTCGTCCGACTCGAACGTGTCGGCGGCAAGGTCGTCCGGAGAGCGGGTCGGTTGGGTGTTCTTCGCCACCGGCATCTCCTCGACCGACAGACGCGGCCTTGGCCACGGGTGGCTGGAGCCTTCGGGGGCTGGCGTGCTCACCAGGACCTCCGGCAGGGCGGGGACCGGCTCCACGGCCGGCATACGGGCACTCTTCACTTGCTGACTTCAGTTTTCGTCACAGCGAGCGAGTCCCCGAACACACGTTCCGTGAAGTCCTCCGCCGAAGGGAGTCGGCAGGGACTCGCGCCTGTTCGTGCGCACGCGGGCCCGCGTCTCCCCGCCTCGGGGCTGAGGCCGGTGAAGACTTCCAGCGTCCGTGGTGCCGGGCGGTCCCGGCACCACGGACGTGAAGGCCCAGGTCAGGCCGGTCAGGCGGAGATGCCGTCCACTCGGGTCAGGCCGTCGATGCGGGCCATCGCGTCGTCGGCGCCGTACGGCTGGAGGTAGGGCAGCCAGCACGGGTCGCGGTGGCCGGTGCCGATGATGCGCCAGGCCAGGCCGGTGGGCGGGGCCGGTTTGTGGCGCAGCCGCCAGCCCAGCTCGAACAGGTGCCGGTCGGCCTTCACGTGGTTGCAGCGGCGGCAGGACGCCACCACGTTGTCCCAGGCGTGCTTGCCCCCGCGGCTGCGCGGGATGACGTGGTCGACGCTGGTTGCGACGCCACCGCAGTACATGCACCGGCCCCCGTCGCGGGCGAACAGCGCGCGGCGGGTCAGTGGAACGGGCCCCCGGTAGGGAACCCGCACGAAGCGTTTGAGCCGGACCACGCTGGGAGCGGGGACCGTGATGGTCGCGCTGTGCAGATAGGCGCCGGACTCCTCGAGGCATACGGCCTTGTTCTCGAGGACGAGGACGAGCGCGCGGCGGAGCGGTACGACGCCGAGCGGCTCGTACGACGCGTTGAGAACCAGGACATGCGGCACGGATGCCTCCTTGTACGCCGGCGACGCGTGGCTCGCGCCGGGACGATCCGTAGTCAGTCTCCCCTCATGCCTGGTCGTAGCGCCACCATGTCCCGGTAACGGGCTGAGAGTGTTTTCGACCACAGGCCCTCCGACCTCCGGAATCTTGGCCTGTTCAGGTGTGGGTGAGGGAGGTCTCTTCTTCACGTATCGCGACGGTCCCCCCACAATGCACCGTTAGTGTGGTGCTTCTGCCCGCACCGGTGACCTTTCCCTGACCTTTTCGTGACCTTGAAGACCTTGACCGCCGCACCGGGGCAGAACCTGCACCTGGAGGTACCTGCCGTGTCCTTGCCCGCCGTCCTGCCTGCCGAGGGTTCGTCGCCGACGCCCTCGGATTCCGGGACCCCGATGGTGCCCAGCCTCAAGGACGCCCACGAGAGCGCCACCAACGCCGCCGGCTGGGTGGAGGAGAACTGGACGACGTGGCTCGCGATCGGCCTGAGGGTCCTGCTCATCGTGGTGATCGCCACGGTACTGAGAGTGGTCGTGCGGCGGGCGATCACCAAGCTCGTCGACCGGATGTCCGGGACCGGTACGACCGTGGACGGCACCGGCCTCGGGGGGCTGCTGGTCAACGCCGAGCGGCGGCGCCAGCGCTCGCAGGCGATCGGCTCGGTGCTGCGGTCGGTCGCGTCGTTCCTGATCCTCGGTACGGCCGCGCTGATGGTCCTGGGCACGTTCCAGATCAATCTGGCTCCGCTGCTGGCCTCGGCCGGTGTCGCCGGTGTCGCGATCGGTTTCGGCGCCCGCAACCTGGTCACGGACTTCCTCTCCGGCGTGTTCATGATCCTCGAGGACCAGTACGGCGTCGGTGACACCGTCGACGCGGGCGTCGCCTCCGGCGAGGTCATCGAGGTCGGCCTGCGGGTGACCAAGCTGCGCGGCGACCACGGCGAGATCTGGTACGTCCGCAACGGCGAGGTCAAGCGCATAGGCAACCTCTCCCAGGGCTGGGCGACCGCCAACGTGGACGTCACGGTCCGCTCGGACGAGGACCTCGACCAGGTGAAGGACACGCTCGTCGCCGTCGCGGAGCGGATGAGCAAGGAGGAGCCCTGGAACGAGCTCCTGTGGAGCTCCATCGAGGTCCTCGGCCTCGACTCCGTCCTGCTCGACTCGATGGTCGTCCGGGTCTCGGCGAGGACGATGCCCGGCAAGTCGCTGACCGTGGAGCGCGAGCTGCGCTGGCGCATCAAGCGGGCCTTCGACGCGGCCGGCATCCGCATCGTCGGCGGTGCCACGGCTCCGGTGGAGATGACGGAGGGCCCCGATCCGGCGGCGGCCGTCGCACCCCCGTCCGCCTACGCGAGCAGCGTCTCGCCGCAGTCCGTCGCGGCCTCCCCGCTGACCCCGCCGAGCACCACGAAGTAGACCGGCGGCAGGGAAGAACACGGTGGAGGGCGGCGCCCGGAAGTTCCGGGCGCCGCCCTCCACCGTTCCCGTACTCGTTCCCGCGCCCGCTCTGGTCATGGCGCCCGTGATCCTGATATGCCTCTCGCGCGGAAGGCGTTCGCCGAACGTGTCACGTCCACCGGAGCGGAAGCAGAGGGTCGACGACAATGAAACTCACCGTGGTCGGGGGCGGTTCGACCTACACGCCCGAACTCGTCGACGGCTTCGCCCGGTTGCGGGACACCCTGCCCGTCGAGGAGCTAGTCCTGGTCGATCCGGCCGCGGACCGGCTGGAGTCGGTGGGCGGGCTGGCCCGCCGCATCTTCGCCCGGCAGGGACATGCGGGACGGGTCGTCACCACCTCCGACCTGGACGCGGCCGTGGACGGCGCCGACGCGGTGCTGCTCCAGTTGCGGGTGGGCGGCCAGGCGGCCCGGCAGCAGGACGAGACCTGGCCGCTGGAGTGCGGCTGCGTCGGCCAGGAGACCACCGGCGCCGGCGGTCTCGCCAAGGCGCTGCGCACGGTCCCGGTGGTGCTCGACATCGCCGAACGGGTCCGGCGGAGCAACCCGGACGCCTGGATCATCGACTTCACCAACCCCGTCGGCATCGTCACCCGGGCGCTGCTGCGGGCCGGGCACCGGGCGGTGGGGCTGTGCAACGTCGCCATCGGCCTCCAGCGCAGGTTCGCCGCCCGCCTCGGCACCGACCCCGCCGGCCTCCACCTCGACCACGTGGGCCTGAACCACCTCACCTGGGAGACCGCGGTGCGCCTGGGCGGCCCCGACGGCGAGGACGTCCTGCCCGCACTGCTGCGGGACCACGGCGACGCGATCGCCGCGGACCTCCGGCTGCCCCGGGCCGTCCTGGACCGCCTCGGCGTGGTTCCCTCGTACTACCTGCGCTACTACTACACCCACGACGAGGTCGTACGGGACATGCGCACCAAGCCGTCCCGGGCCGCCGAGGTGGCCGGCATGGAACGCCGGCTGCTCGACCTCTACGCCGACCCCGCCCTGGACGAGAAACCGGCCCTGCTGGCCGAGCGCGGCGGCGCCTACTACTCGGAGGCGGCGGTGGACCTGGCGGCGGCCCTGCTGCGCGGCGCCGGCAGCCCGTACCAGGTGGTGAACGCCCGCAACGGCTCCACGCTCCCCTTCCTCCCCGAGGACGCGGTGATCGAGGTGCAGGCCGCCGTGGGCCCGAAGGGCGCGAGCCCGCTGCCGGTGCCCCGGGTGGACCCCCTCTTCGCGGGCCTGATGGCGAACGTCACCGCCTACGAGGACCTCGCCCTCGAAGCGGCCCTGCACGGCAGCCGCGAGCGGGTCTTCCGCGCCCTCCTCGCCCACCCGCTGATCGGCCAGTACGAGTACGCCGAGCGGCTCACCGGCCAGCTCCTCGCGCACAACCGGGAGTACCTGACGTGGGCGTGACCGCGGGCGTCCTCGCCGTCGACGCCGGCAACAGCAAGTCGGACGTCGCCGTGGTCGACCGGCACGGCGCGGTCCTGGCCACGGCCCGCGGCGCCGGGTTCCGGCCGCCCGCCGTCGGTGTGACGCCGGCGGTGGACGTCCTCGCCGAGGCCGTCGACGCCGCGTTCACCGCCGCCGGGGTCACCGCCGTCTCCCATGTCTCGGCCTGTCTGGCCAACGCCGATCTCCCCGTGGAGGAGGAGCAGTTGACGGCGGCCCTGACGGCACGCGGCTGGGGTGCCACCGTGCGGGTCCGCAACGACACGTTCGCGGTCCTGCGCGCCGGTGTCACCGAGCCCCGCGGGGTCGCCGTGGTCTGCGGCGCGGGCATCAACTGCGTCGGCATGCACCCCGACGGGCGTACCGCCCGCTTCCCGGCGCTCGGCCGCGTCTCCGGTGACTGGGGCGGCGGTTGGGCGCTGGCCGAGGAGGCCCTGTGGCACGCGGCCCGGGCCCAGGACGGCCGCGGGGCCGCCACCGCCCTCACCGACGCCCTCCCGGCCCACTTCGGTCTGTCCGGCATGCCGGCCCTCATCGAGGCCCTGCACCTGGGGGACCTCCCGTCGGCCCGCCGTCACGAACTCGCCCCGGTCCTGTTCGCCACGGCGGCCGGGGGCGACGCGGTCGCCGGTGCGATCGTCGGACGCCAGGCCGAGGAGGTGGTGGCGATGGCCGTGGTGGCGCTGACCCGCCTGGACCTGCTCGCCGAGGAGACACCCGTCCTGCTGGGCGGCAGTGTCCTGGCCGCACGGCACGCCCTGCTGGACGACCGGATCCGCGCCCTGCTCGCCGAGCGCGCCCCCAAGGCGGTCCCCCGGGTCGTCACCGCCGCCCCGGTCCTGGGCGCGGCCCTGCTGGGCCTGGACCGCCTGGCGGCCCCGCCGGAGGCCCACGCCCGGCTGAGGGCCCACTACGAGCGGGGTTAGGGCCCGATGCCGGGCCCACGCGTCACGCCGGTGCGGCGCGGCCCGGCACGCCTCGTCCTCGCCGGGTGGGCGCCGTCCGTTTCCCCGCCCCGACCCGCCGGACGGGCCCGAAGGCCGGGCGGCGGGCCTGACGACAGGCGCGAGAACCGCCCGGAGAACAGGCCTGGAGGCAGGTCCGGAGGCAGGCCTGGAGGCTCCTGCAGGTCCGGTCGACCGCACACCGGCGCCGGCCCCTCGCGGGCGCCCGGAACCAACCGGATTCCACCGGCGTGTTCATGGGCAGAGGTCGTGCGGAGGGGAACGTGCGGGAGCCGGCTCGCGGGGAGGGCCCGGGCGCCGCGGCAGTCGGAACTCCCGGCAACCGACCGGCAGTCGAACCAGTGGTCGGACCGACAGCCACACCGGCAACCGGACCGACAGCCGCACCGGCAACCGGGCCGACAGTCCAACCGGCGGGCGGATCACCACCGGACCGACAGCCGGCGCGACGGGCCGCCGTCCGGTCGGATCGGCGGACTGTCGGATCGACAGAGGAACCGGCGGGCGGTTCAAGATCACGCCAAAGCCGGTGCACATGCCGGTTCGTGCGGCGATACTTGGCGGGACGGATGACCACGGGGGAGGTCGAGTGACACAGACGCCGAGCGGCAGCGCGGCATCGCCGGGCGGGGCCGCGCCCACCATGCCCGCCGTACCGCCGCAGTCCGGGCCCGGCGGCGCGCCGGCGGCACCCCGTCATCCCTCCACCGGCTCCCGGCTTCCCGCGCCCCCGCCGCCGGAGGCACCCCGGCGCACGGCGTTCGCCGAGGGCGCCGTGCGCCTGTGCGAGGCCGCCACCACCGAACCCGGCCGCCTGCGGATCATCGGCGCGGTCCTCGCCACCCTGGTCGTCGCCTTCGGCGCCGTCACCGCCTGGCAGATGACCGACCGGGCCGCGGCGGCCGACGCCGTCCTCACCAGCAGCCAGCCCCTCACCTCCGACGCCGCCGACATCTACCGCTCCCTCGCGGACGCCAACACCGCGGCCTCCAGCGGCTTCCTGGCCGGCGGTCAGGAGACCGCCGCCTCCCGGGACCGCTACGAGAAGGACATCCGCACCGCCGCCGCCAAACTGGTCAACGCCGCGGCCAACTCCGACCCCGGCTCCTCGTCGGCGGCGACCATCGCCGAACTCAACCGGCTGCTGCCCGAGTACAAGGGCCTGGTGGAGCGCGCCCGCACCTACAACCGTCAGGGTTACCCCGTGGGCGGCGCCTATCTGCGGTACGCGAACGAGAAGATGCAGCAGGAGATGCTCCCGGCGGCGGAGGACCTCTACCAGAAGGAGAACCAGCGCCTTCAGGCCGACTACGCGGACGCGACCCCGTACCCGTGGGCGGCCATCGCGCTCGGCACCGTCGCCCTCGCCGCGCTCGTCTGGACGCAGCGCCGCACCTACCTGCGCACCCACCGCGTGCTCAACCACGGTCTGGTCGCGGCCACGGCGGCGTCCACGGTCGTCCTGCTCTGGCTGGTCGCCGGCCACAGCCTCGCCCGCTCGGGGCTGAACCACTCCTACGACCACGGCGTCCGCTCGCTCAACGTGCTGCACGACGCCCGTATCGCCTCCCTGAAGGCCCGGGGCAACGAGAACCTGACGCTGGTGTCGCGCGGCGCCGAGACGAAGAAGGTCGGCGACGAGACGTACGACGCCTACGACCACGACTTCGAACGCGACATGGCCGCCCTCGACAAGGGCCTGACCCGGGCCGGAGAGCTCGCGGACGACAGCAGCGGCGAGAAGCCGGTCACCGCCGCCGTGAGCAACATGACGGAGTGGAAGAAGCGCCACGGGGCCGCCCGGGATCAGGACGAGAAGGGCAACTACCAGGAGGCACTGGACCTGGTGATCGGCGGCAGGGGCGCGACCGGCGAGTGCTTCGACGGCGTCGACAGCAGCCTGGCGGCCGCGCTCGCCCACGAGAAGGCCGAGTTCGCGGAGGCGGCCGGCGGTGGCCGGGACGCGCTGAAGGGGCTGCCGGAGGGTGCGGCGGGCCTCGCCGTGCTGGGCGCGGCCGGAGCGGTGCTGGGCATCGGCCGCAGGCTGTCGGAGTACCGGTGAGAGGGGGCGTGATGGGCAACGCACGACGCCTGCGGGCCGGCCTGCGGGGCTGGGGCGGGGTGGGCGCGATGGCCACCGTGTGCGTGCTCGC
Organism: Streptomyces sp. GDS52; assembly: GCF_052246875.1. NCBI lineage: Bacteria > Bacillati > Actinomycetota > Actinomycetes > Kitasatosporales > Streptomycetaceae > Streptomyces > Streptomyces sp. GDS52. The sequence goes on along the minus strand of NZ_CM125966.1, from coordinate 4,851,740 downwards.
GCTGGTCTTCGCGCTGGTGCTGACCCGCGCCGGGTCCCCCGCCGCCAAGGCGCCGAAGACCCCTGAGGCCGCGGGACACACCGTGACGGACGCCATCGGTGCGGACGCGGACGCGAAGTGCACCGATCCGGAGAAGCAGACCCTGCCCCCCTCCGACGAGGACGGCGTCACCATCGACGCGATCAAGAACCGGCCGGGCGAGAAGCGCAAGCTGATCGTCGGCATCGACCAGAACAGCTACCGCTGGGGCTACCGGGACCCCAACGGCGGGGGCGGCGCACGACTCGAGGGCTTCGACATCGATCTGGTGCACCGCATCGCCGAGGACATACTCGGCGACCGGGACGCGGTCCAGTTCAAGGCGATCCCCACCGACCAGCGCATTTCGGCGATCAAGGACGGCCGGGTCGACATGGTCGTCCGCACGATGACCATCAACTGCGAACGCCTCCGGGACGTGGCGTTCTCCGCCCCGTACTTCCGGACGGGACAGCAGGTCCTGGCCCCGAAGGCGTCATCGATCACGGGATACGACAAGACGCTCGCGGACCGGAGGATCTGCACGGCGGCCGGCTCCACCGCGTACGCGAAGCTGGAGGAGGACAAGGCGGCGGGCAGGCTCCCGAAGTCCGCCGACATCCGCACCACCGTCCCCAACCAGCTCGACTGCCTGGTGCGGCTGCAGCTCGGCGAGGTCGACGCGGTGGTCACCGACGGCGCGCTCGCCGCGAGCCAGGCCGCCCAGGACCCGACGGTCGAACTCAAGGGCGACGCCTTCACGACGGAGTACTACGGCGTGGCGATGGAGCAGAACGCGAAGGACCTGCTGCGCCGGGTCAACCGGATCCTGGTGGACTTCCGCGAGGACACCGGGGACGGGTGGCAGAAGGCGTACGAGACATGGCTGTCGGCGACACTGGGCAGTGATCCCGCGAAGTCGGAGCCACCCGCCCCGCAGTACCTGCGCACGAGCTGACCAGCCGTCGAGGAACAGCAGCCGAAGGCAGACCGGCGACGACCGACCCGCAGCGAAAGGTGATCGATGGGCGACACGGACCCCACCGGGCCGGTGATGGACCGGGACGAGGTGGACCGTGCGCTGGCGCGGCTCGGCGCGGAGCACGAGGCGGTCGAGACCTCGCTCCTCGCCCTGCAGGACCACGCGGGCCGCAGGCTCCTGGAGGGTGCCCGCCTCACCGGCCGCACCGCGGAACGCTGGGCGGCCACCGAGGCGTCGATCACGCTGCTGTGGACGTACTTCGACGCGTACGCGGGCGCCCTGCGCACCGCCCGGGAGATCCGTGCCCGGCGCCGCTGGTCCAGCCGTGAGGACCTGGTGGAGCTGACGGAGCTGCTGCGCGGCGAGTGCGTCACGATCGCGGGCTCGGCCACCTCCACCGCCGCCGCGAACTCGCCGGGGCTCCCCGGCCGGCCGGGGAACCGGCTCAGCGAGCGCTACTCGCTGGCCACGCTGGTCGAGCGGATGAACGAGCTGTACGCGTCGTCGCTGGACATGGTCGTCGCCGCGGACGCGGTGTGGTCGGCGCTGCCCGCCCGGATCGATCTGCTGGCCGCCGAGCTCCATCGCACCCGCCGGCTCGCGCACCCGGTCGGGGTGCGCCCCGGCGAGCATCCGGCGGGCGACGACCTGGAGCGGATCACCCGCTCCCTGACCGCGCTGCGCGAGCAGGTGGTGTCCGATCCGCTGGCGTTCTGGAAGCCCGCGGAGGGGAGTTCGGCGCCGGGCGGTGGCCGGCCGGACACGACGGTGTACGACCGCGAGGCACGGGCCCTGGAGGAGGTGCGCCGCGAGATCGACGCGGTGCTGGCGGTCCGTCAGGACTCCGAGAAGCGGATCGTGCGGCTGCGGGACGTCCTGTCGCGCGCCGACCGCACGCTCGCCGAGGCCCGTACCGCGCGCGGCGAGGTGCTCGCGAAGATCGCCGCGACGGAGGTGCCGGTGGTCAGCGGGCCGCCGACCGTGCTGCAGGAGCAGCTGGTGACGGCCGCCGAGTACCGCAGGCACGCCCAGTGGCACCGGCTGTCCCCGCTCCTGGAGTCCCTGGAGCAGAAGGCGGAGGACGAACTGGAGCGCGCCCGCGAGTCGTTGACCGCGGTCACCGCGCCTCTGGCGGTCCGTGCCGAGCTGCGCGGCCGGCTCGACGCGTACCGGGCGAAGGTCGCCCGGCACGGCCTCGCGGAGGACACCGTGCTGGTCGAGCGGTACGAGAGGGCGCGCCGCATGCTGTGGAGCGCGCCCTGCGATCTGCGCGTCGCCCGGGAGGCGGTGCTGCGCTACCAGCACGCGGCCGCCGAACTCCTCGGCACCACCGCACCCCGGGTGCCCGGTCAGGGCATGCCCGAGGAGGGCGGGGGGCCCGGCGCATGAGCGACAACGGGGAGGCAGCGGCATGAGTCAGGCGGAGAACCGGACGCACAGCCAGGGGCGGAACGGGCAGGGAGCGCGGGCGGAACAGCGGGAGCAGCGGGCGCGGGCCGCCGCCGTCCGGGCCTGTCAGCGTCCCGGCTGCGAGGGCGCCTACGAGGACGTCGGCGGCGGCGAGCTGTACTGCGACACCTGCGGGCTGGCACCGGTGGTGTCGCCGACGACGGGCATGGTCGGCTCGGTCCCGACCGGTCTCACCACAGGCGGCCGCGGCTCCCGGGCCGGCGGCCGCAGTGCACGGGCGTCGTCACAGCCGTCACAGCCGTCGCAGTCATCGCGCTCGTCGAGGTCGTCGAGGTCGTCGAGATCGTCGAGGTCCCGGCGCTCGGTGTCCGGGCGGCTCTCCCGTTCCCTGCCGGGAGGCGGTGCCGAGCGTTCGGTGTCGGTGCGCGGCTCCGGTGCGTCGACGGGCTCCTCCGGCCGTGGCCGGCTGGGCGCGGGGCTGGTCCAGGTCCCGCCGATCCCGCGCCCCGACCCGCGCGCGATGGTGCTGGACAACCCCGAGGTGCCCGAGCGGAAGCGATTCTGCTCCCGTTCGGACTGCGGGGCCCAGGTGGGCCGTGCGCGGGCCGGCCGGCCGGGTCGTACGGAGGGCTTCTGCACCAAGTGCGGCCACCCGTACTCGTTCGTCCCGAAGCTGCGGGCCGGCGACGTGGTGCACGGCCAGTACGAGGTGGTCGGCTGTCTGGCGCACGGCGGACTGGGCTGGATCTACCTCGCCGTGGACCGGGCCGTCTCGGACCGCTGGGTGGTCCTCAAGGGCCTGCTGGACACGGGCGACCAGGACGCGATGGAGGCGGCGATCTCCGAACGGCGCTTCCTCGCGGAGATCGAGCACGCCAACATCGTGCGGATCTACAACTTCGTGGAGCACCTCGACCAGCGCACCGGTTCCCTCGACGGCTACATCGTCATGGAGTACGTCGGCGGCAAGGCCCTGAAGGAGATCGCCAACGACCGCCGGACGCCGGACGGCAGACGGGACCCGCTGCCGGTGGAGCAGGCCTGCGCGTACGGCATCGAGGCGCTCGAGGCGCTGGGGCACCTGCACAGCCGCAACCTGCTGTACTGCGACTTCAAGGTCGACAACGCGATCCAGACCGAGGACGAGCTCAAGCTGATCGACATGGGCGCGGTGCGCAGGGCGGACGACGACCAGTCGGCCATCTACGGCACGGTCGGCTACCAGGCCCCCGAGGTCGCCGACGTCGGTCCCTCGGTCGCCTCCGACCTCTACACGGTCGCCCGGACGCTCGCCGTCCTCACCTTCGACTTCCAGGGCTACACGAACGTCTACGCGGACTCGCTGCCCGATCCCGACCACATCGAGGTCTTCCGGCGGTACGAGTCGTTCTACCGGCTGCTGGTCCGCGCCACCGATCCCGACCCGTCCCGCAGGTTCGCCTCCGCGCAGGAGATGAGCGAGCAGCTCACCGGTGTCCTGCGCGAGGTCGTCTCGCTCCAGTCGGGCCGTGCCCGTCCCGCCCTGTCGACCCTGTTCGGCCCGGAACCGCGGGTGGCGGACACGGAGTTGTTCCCCCGGTCGCGGGGCGACGTGTCCCGCCTCGGGGCGCGGGCGGTGCGGCGCGCCGGGTCACCACGGCGGGGGCCGGGACAAAAGCAGCTCGCCGGAGGAACCGCCACCGGCGCCACCGCCACCACCGGCGTCTCCGGCCCGGCGGACCTCGTCAAGCCCGTCGACGCTCCCGCGGCGGTCCTCGCCCTGCCCGTCCCGCACGTCGACCCCACCGACCCCAACGCCGGGTTCCTGGCGGGCCTGCTGGCCTCCGCGCCCGCCGAGCTGGTCCACGCCCTGGCGGCGGCGCCCGCGCCGTCGGCCGAGACCCGGCTGCGGCAGGTCCGCGCCTGGCTGGAGACGGGTGAGTCGGACACCGCGCTGGACGCGCTGCGGGCCCTGGAGGAGCGGGACCCCGACGACTGGCGGGTGGTCTGGTACCGCGGGGTCGCCGCCCTGGTCACCGGCGACCACGAGGGCGCCGCGCTCGCCTTCGACGCGATCTACGACGCCTTCCCCGGCGAGGTCGCCCCCAAGCTGGCGCTCGGCCTGTGCGCGGAGGTGCTGGGCCAGCTCGACAACGCCGCCGAGTACTACCACCTGGTGTGGTCCACCGACCCGAGCCATGTGAGCGCGGCGTTCGGCCTGGCCCGCGTGCGGCTCGCCACCGGTGACCGGGGCGGCGCCGTACGGACGCTGGAGTCGGTGCCGGAGTCCTCCATCCACTATACGGCGGCGCGGGTGGCGGCCGTACGCGCCCGACTGCGGGGGCGGGCCGCCACCCCCGGTGACGTACCGTTCCTGGACGACCTGAGTGCCGCCGCGTCCCAGGTCGAGGCCCTGGAGTCGTACGGACTGGATCCGGCGCGCCGGGAGCAGTTGTCGGCCGAGGTCCTCGGGTGCGCGCTGGACTGGGTACTCTCCGGTAGCCAGGGGTCCGTTCCGCTTCCGGGCCCGCCGGGCCGGGGGAACCGAAACGCCGGCAGCGCTGCCGGGGGACGAACCCTGCTCGGCAGCGGACTGGACGAGCGGAACCTGCGCTTCGGGCTGGAGCGTTCGTACCGCACGCTGGCCCGGCTGGCGCGGAGCGGTGAGGAGAGGATCGACCTGGTGGAACGTGCCAACCGTTACCGCCCCCGGACATGGGTGTAGTTGATGTCGCAAATGCCTCAGCAGGCCGCTCTGTCGAAGTGCCCGAGCTGCGAGGAACCCCTCGAGTCGGGTGATCGTTTCTGCGGTGCGTGCGGATACGACCTGTCGGCGGTCCCGGCACCGCCGACGGACCATCCGACGATCGTCATGAACGGTTCGGTGCCCGCGCCGGGCCCGGCGGAACGCGGGGCGGCGGCCCGGCCTCCGGCGGCACCCCCGCAGACACCCCCGCAGACACCCCCGGCGGCGCCCGCGCCGCCGACCGGGCCGGGCTGGCCCGCAGCCGGTCCGGAGGGCTCCGGCGCGTCCGCCCCGACGCACCGGCCGACGGACCTGTCGGGCACGGACTCGACCGGCCTGCCGCTGTCCGGCCCCATCCCCCGCCCCGCAGCACCCGCGACTCCGGCACCGGCACCGGCGGTCGTGCCACCACGCCCTGCCGCCCCGCCCCCTCCTCCTCCGCCCCCGCCCGCCGCGCCTCCCGCCGCCGGAGCGGCCCGGTCCTCGGGTGTGCGCTTCGACCGCCCCGCCCAGCCGGCCGCGCAGCCCGAGGAGTACCCGCTCCAGGCCCCGGACCCGCGCGTGTCCGCCGAGCGCGGACAGCCCGCCCCGGATTCCGCGGACACCCCGGCGACCACGAGCACCCCGGAGACCACGGTGTGCGTGGCCTGCCGCGCGGGCAGGGTGGACGAGGACGGCTACTGCGAGAACTGCGGCCACGCCCAGCCACGCGAACGGGACCACATGGAACAGGAATGCGGCCCGCTGGCCGCGGTCAGCGACCGCGGCCTGCGCCACCACCGCAACGAGGACGCCTTCGGGATCGGCACCACCACGCTGCCCGACGGCTCCCCCGTCTCGGTCGCGGTCGTCTGCGACGGCGTCTCCTCCGCGACCCGGCCCGACGAGGCCTCGCTGGCCGCGTCCCGGGCGGCGAACGAGTCGCTGCTCGCGGCGCTGCCGCGCGGCACGCACCCGCAGCAGGCGATGCACGACGCGATCGTCGCCGCGGCGGACGCGGTCGACGCGCTGGCCGACGAGCCCGCCACGGACCGTGAACAGTCCCCGCACCAGAACGCCCCCGCCTGCACCTTCGTCGGCAGTGTGGTGACCGACGGCCTGCTGGTCGTCGGCTGGGTCGGCGACAGCCGCGTGTACTGGGTGCCGGTCGACCGCTCCGCACCCCCGGCCCGGCTCACCGAGGACGACTCCTGGGCCGCGCAGATGGTCGCCGCGGGGCTGATGGGCGAGGCCGAGGCCTACGCCGACCAGCGCGCCCACGCGATCACCGGCTGGCTCGGTGCGGACGCCTACGAACTGGAGCCGCACACCGCGTCGTTCAAGCCGGACCGGCCCGGTGTGGTCGTGGTCTGCACCGACGGGCTGTGGAACTACGTGGAGTCGGTCGAGGAGATGGCACAGGTGCTCCCCGTCGACGCCGCCGTCCGTCCGCTGCACGCCGCCCGGGTCCTGGTCGGTCACGCCCTCGACGGCGGGGGCCACGACAACGTGACGGTGGCCCTCGTCCCGTTCCCGGCCGTGCCGCGGGGGGCGGGATCGGCCTGAGGCCGCGTACGGCGGGCCCTCGCGGGGAAACTACGGGGAAGGCCGCGGGAAGCCGCGGGAAGGTGCCAACGAACCGGAAACGAACCGGAGGGGACCGGTCCGTCATCTGTCGTCGCCCCGCACCGCCGCGGGGTTCTCCAGGGGGAGAGAAACAGGCATGGCCAACTTCTCGAAATCCAACGTGCCGCAGTTCTCGGTGGACGTGTACCAGAACGAGTACCTGCCGGAGGGCGGCCGCGAGGTCAACGCCATCGTCACGGTGACCGCGACCGGCGGCGGCACCATCGGCAGCGCGGTGGCGGCCCCCCACCTCTACGCGCCCGGTGAGGGCCCGTCGGCGGCCGTGGTGCTCATGGTCGACTGCTCCGGCTCGATGGACTATCCGCCGACCAAGATGCGCAACGCCCGGGACGCCACGGCCGCCGCGGTCGACGCCCTGCGCGACGGCGTGCACTTCGCGGTGGTCGGCGGCACGCATGTGGCGCGGGAGGTCTATCCCGGTGCCGGGCGGCTCGCGGTCGCCGACGCGGCCACCCGCGGGCAGGCCAAGCAGGCGCTGCGGGCGCTGAGCGCCGGCGGGGGCACGGCCATCGGCACCTGGCTCCGGCTGGCCGACCGGCTGCTGGCGTCGGCGGACGTGGCGATCCGGCACGGCATCCTGCTGACCGACGGGCGCAACGAGCACGAGTCGCCGGAGGACCTGAAGGCGGCCCTGGAGGCGTGCGCCGGGCGGTTCACCTGTGACGCCCGCGGAGTGGGCACCGACTGGGAAGTGAAAGAAGTCACAGCCGTCGCCTCCGGCCTCCTCGGCAGCGCCGACATCGTCGCCGACCCGGCCGGACTCGCCGCCGACTTCACGCGGATGATGGAGACGGCGATGGGCAAGGAGGTCGCGGACGTCTGCCTGCGGCTGTGGACGCCGGTGAGCACGACTGTGAAGTTCGTCAAACAGGTCGCGCCGACGGTCGAGGACCTGACCGGCCGCCGTACCGAGGCCGGCCCGCGGGCGGGCGACTACCCGCTGGGGTCCTGGGGCGACGAGTCCCGTGACTACCACCTCTGCGTCGAGGTCCCGGCGGCCGGCATCGGGCAGGAGATGCTGGCCGCCCGGCTCTCGCTGGTGATTCCGCAGCCCGGAGAGGGAGTTCAGAAGCTCGGCGCGCAGGGTCTCGTGCGGGCGGTGTGGACGGACGACATGGTCGCCTCCACATCGTTGAACCCTCAGGTCGCCCACTACACCGGCCAGGCCGAACTGGCCCAAGTCATCCAACAAGGCCTCGACTTGCGCAAAGCGGGCGATTTCGACGGAGCAACGTCCAAACTGGGCCGCGCCGTCCAGCTCGCGAGCGCCTCCGGCAACGCGGACACCGCGAAGCTGCTTGCGAAGGTGGTGGACGTGGTCGACGCCTCGACAGGTACTGTGCGACTGAAAGCGAGGGTCGAGGAGGCCGACGAGATGACACTCGAAACCCGGTCCACCAAGACTGTTCGTGTGAAGAAGTGAACCTGAAGTGAACGAGCCCGGCCCCCAGGCCGGAGAACTTCGGTCGGAAGCGACCGAAAAAGAGAGGAGGAGGCGCCGACATGCCGACCTGCCCGAACGGACACCAGTCGGGTTCCGACGACTGGTGCGAGGTGTGCGGTCACCGCATGGCGGGGTCCGTGCCCCCGCCGCCTCCTCCCCCGCCGCCGCCCGGCGGTGGCTACGGATTCCCGCCCCCCGGCGGTCAGCCCGGACCCGGCGGCCCGGGTGGCCCCGGCGGTTTCGGCGGCCCGGGCGGTCCCGGCGGCCCGGGCGGTCCCGGCGGCCGGCCGGAGCCGTGCCCGCAGTGCGGCACGCCGCGTGAGGGCGGCGCGCCGTTCTGCGAGGAGTGCCGGTGGAACTTCCTGACGAACACAGCCACCTCGTACACACCGGCCGCCCCTCGTCCGGTGCCCCCCGGACCGGGCGGGCACGGGGGTCCGGGTGGACACGGGGGGCAGTACCAGCAGCCGCCCGGTCCGTCATACGGCAGCGGTGACCCCTACAACGAGTACCAGGGCTCCCGTCCGTCCCAGGTGAACCGGCCCGCCGAGCCGATCCCGCCGGGCCCGCCCGGTTTCGGCGGCGACCCCTCCCGCCCGGTCCCCCCGCCGCCCGGCCAGGGTGGTCACGGCGGCCAGGGTGGCTACGGCGGACCCGGCGGTCCCGGTGGTCAGGGTGGCCCGCAGGCGTTCGGCGGCGGCCCGCCGGCCCCGCCCGGATTCCCGCAGGAGACCGGCCGTCCGCCGCACCAGGGCGGCCCCGCCTTCGGCGGCGGTGACGACGACTGGGTGATCCCCCCGCCCTCCGGCGGCCCCGGCGGCCCGAACGGTCCCGGCGCCCCGAACGGCCCCGGTGGTTACGGCTACCCGCAGCCCGGTGCGACCCAGGCGCCGCCCGGCCCCGGCGGGTTCCCGCAGCAGCCCCGGGGGCCGGTGACCTGGACCGCGACGATCGGTCCGGACCGTGACTACTTCATGGCGATGATGCACCGCTCCGGCCCCGAGGCCACGGGCCTGAACCTGCCCGCGTACTCGCCCGAGCAGCAGCGCACCCTCACCGGCAACCAGCTCACGATCGGCCGCCGGCGCCACTCCACCGGTGACACCCCCGACATCGACCTGTCGACGCCGCCGGAGGACCCGGGCGTCTCGCACCAGCACGCGGTGCTGGTCCAGCAGCCGGACGGCAGTTGGGCGGTCGTCGACCAGAACTCGACGAACGGCACGACGGTCAACGGCTCGGAGGAGCCGATCCAGCCCTTCGTCCCGGTCCCGTTGCAGGACGGCGACCGGGTCCACGTGGGCGCCTGGACGACGATCACCATCCACCGGGGCTGAGAGGGCACACCCGTGACGCTCCCGTCCCTGCCTCCCCGACGAGCAGGGGGCGGGAACGCCGGAGCCCCCGACGGCCTCGAGGACCTAGGTCCTGAGGCCTATGCCGCGGCGTCTGAGACCATGGACTGCGTGACAGAGATTCGGCGCGGCACGCTTCAGGAGCAGACGTTCTACGAGCAGGTCGGCGGGGAGGAGACCTTCCGCCGGCTCGTCCACCGTTTCTACGTGGGGGTGGCGGACGATCCGCTGCTGCGGCCCATGTATCCGGAGGAGGACCTGGGTCCGGCCGAGGAGCGGCTGCGGCTGTTCCTCATCCAGTACTGGGGCGGCCCGACGACGTACAGCCAGAACCGGGGCCATCCGCGGCTGCGGATGCGGCACGTGCCGTTCAAGGTCGACCGGGCCGCGCACGACGCCTGGCTCAAGCACATGCGCGACGCCCTCGACGAGCTCGGCCTGTCCGAGGAGCACGACCACACGATGTGGAAGTACCTGACGTACGCCGCCGCCACGATGATCAACTCCCCGGGCTGACCCACCGGTTCGACGCCTCGCGGACGTACGCATTCCGGTCGCCCGTCGCCGGATTCCGATCACGATCCGGTCAAGTCCGGGCTACGAGTGCTACCCCGTGACGGGCCCCCTCTGACACGATCACCCGGAGGTCCGGACCGACACAGGGGGAGTCTCGGGTGGGGAGCCCTGCGGGGACGGTGGGGTTCGTCCTGGCGCGTGCCCGGGCGTACCGGCCGCTGCTCGCCGCCGCGCTGCTCACCGTCCTGCTGACCACGGCGGTGCTGACGACCCTCACGGCGTACTCCGGTGCGATCGGCGACGCGGCCCTGCGGCACGCCCTGCGCGACCCGCGGGGCGCGGCCGACACCACCCTCGTCGTCGAGGCGGACGTCCCCGCGCGGGAGCGCGCCGCGGCCGGCGCCGCCGTGCGGGACGGCGCCCGTGCCGCCTTCGACGGGCTGCCGGTGACCCTGCGCACCCTGTCCCGCTCCGGCCCGTACGCCCTGCCCGCGTCCTTGCGGCCCGCGGACGGGCCTGCGGACCCCGGCGCGGGTGGCGCGGACCCCGGTGCCCCCTCCGGCGACCGGGACACCTCCGGCACCTCCGACACCCCCGACCTCACCCACCTCGCCGCCCTGGACCGCACCCAGGTGCGGATCGTCGGGGGCCGGCCGCCCGGGGCGTCCGCCGGCCCGGTGATCGAGACCGCGCTGCCGGAGGCCGCCGCCCGCCGCCTCGGTCTGGAACCCGGCGCCCGGCTCACCCTCACCGACCGGCTCGGCGGCCCCGCGGTCCAGGTGCGGATCACCGGCCTGTACCGGCCCGTGGACGCCACCGCGCCCTACTGGCAACTGGACGGCCTGCACGGCCGCGGCGTCGTCGAGGTGGACTTCACGACGTACGGCCCGCTGCTCGCCGACCCCTCGGTGCTCGGCGGCGACCGGGTCAGCGCCGGCACCTCGGCGTGGCTCGCGTCGGCCGACTTCGCGGCGGTGGACACCGGGCGGATCGACGCGCTGCGCACGGCGGTACGCGACGGCGTCGCCGCCCTGCGCGAGGATCCGGCGCTGGGCGGTTCGGCGCAGGCGACGAGTGCCCTGCCCGCCGTCCTGGACCGGGTCGAACGCTCACTGCTGGTCTCCCGCTCGACCCTGCTGATCATCGCCCTCCAGCTGGTCCTGCTGGCCGGCTGCGCCCTGTTCCTGGTGGCCCGGCTGCTGAGTGCCGAACGCGCGGGCGAGACCCGGGTGCTGCGGGCGCGCGGCGGTTCCCGCGCCCAGGTGGCCCGGCTCGCCGCCCTGGAGGCGCTGCTGCTGGCGGTGCCCTCGGCGGCCTGTGCGCCGCTGCTGGCGGGACCGCTCACCGGGCTGCTCGCCGGGCAGGGCGCGCTCGCCCGGATCGGGCTGCACCTGGACACCTCGGTCGGTCCGGTGGCCGGACGCGGCTCCGTGTGGCTGGTGGCGGCGGCAGTGGCGGTGGGCTGCGCGCTGGCCGTCACGGTGCCCGCGCTCACCTCCTCCTTCACGGCCGGCCGGGCCCGGCCGCTGCCCGGCGCGGTCCGCGCGGGCGGGGATGTGGGGCTGCTGGCGGTGGCCGCCGTGGCGTACTGGCAGCTGAGCCGTCAGCCCTCCGGGGCGGTCGGCGCCCACCTCGGTGTCGACCCGCTGCTCGTCACGGCCCCCGCGCTGGCCCTGCTGGCCGGCACCGTGCTCACGCTGCGGCTGCTGCCGCCGCTGGCGCGGCTGGCGGAGCGCGGGGCGGCCCGCGGCCGGGGGCTGCCGGGGGCTCTGGCGGGCTGGCGGTTCAGCCGTCGGCCGATGCGGGGCGCGGGCCCGGTCCTGCTGCTGGTGCTCGCGGTGGCGCTGGGCATGCTGGCGATCGGCCAGGGCTCCTCGTGGCAGCGTTCGCAGGACGACCAGGCGGACTTCCGGGCCGGCGCGCAGGTGCGTGTCCTGGGCGCCGGGGCGAGCGAACCGGGCCGCACCGGGGCGTACGCGGCCGTCCCCGGTGTCGAGGCGGCCGCGCCCGCGTACCGTGCGTCGGTGCCGCTGTCCGGCGACCGGACGGCGACCGTGCTCGCGCTGGCCACCGAGCATGCGGCGGACACGGTGCTGATGCGTTCCGACCTCGCCCCCGAGCCGGTCGGCCCGTTCCTGGAGGACCTGGCGCCGAAGGGCGGGACGGCGGGGGTACGGATACCCGAGGGCACCGCGCGCCTGACGCTGACGGCCCGGATCCGGGGCGCGGGCGCCGGGACCACGGCCGGTGTCAGGGCCACCCTGACCGACCCCTACGGAACCCCGTACAGGTGGGGCCTGGGCCGGCTCCGCGCCGACGGCCGGACCCACCCGCTGGCCCTCGACCTCACCACGGTCGCCGAGGCGTCCCCCGGAAAACCGGGGCAACCGGGAGAACCGGGGCAACCGGGGGGACTGACCCTGACCGGACTCCAGCTCGACCTGGTCCAGCCGACCGGAAAGTCCGAGAACCACCGGTTCACCCTGACCGGGCTGACCGCCACGGACGCCGACGGCCGGGCCCGGCCCCTCGCCCTGCCCGCCGACTGGGCATCGTCCTCGCAGCTCACGGTCACGGGGACCGCCCCCGACACGGGCACCGAGCCGACCTCCCCCCGGCTCACCGCCACCGACCCGCCCACCTTCGCCTACACCACCGGCCACGGTCCGGGGGACGGCTTCTGGAACCCCCCGTCGCTCACCGTCCGGCTGCAGATCCCGCAGCCGGGGACGGCCGAGGTCACCGCGATCGCCACCGACCGCTATCTGGCCTCGACGGGCGCCCGCCCCGGGGAGCGCGTGGACGTGACGATCGGCGGCTCCACCCTGCCGGTGCGGATCACCCACGCGGTACGGGGGCTGCCGTCCGCGCCGACCGGGGGCAGCGGCGACGGCGGGGCCCTGCTGCTGGACCTGCGGGCCGTCAACCGGGTGCTCCAGAGCAGCGAGGGCGAGAGCGTGCTGCCCACCGAGTGGTGGCTGCGGACCGCGCCGGGCGCGTCGGCACGGGTGGCCGCGGCGCTGCGGGACCGGCCCGACGTCGAACCGTCCCGGGTGGTGGTGCGGGACGAGATCGCCGACCGGCTGCGCGACGATCCGTTCGGCGCGGGGCCCGAGGCGGCGTTCACCGCGGCGGCCCTCGCGGCGGCGGCGCTGACGGCGGTGGGGTTCGCGGTGAGCGCGGCCGGGGCGCTGCGGGAGCGGTCCGCCGAGTTCGCGGTGCTGCGCGCCCTGGGCGCCTCACGGCGGCGGCTGGCCCGGGTGGTGATCCTCGAGCACGGGGTGCTGGTCGCCCTGGCGTCGGCGGTGGGCGTGCTGTGGGGCACGGTGCTGGCGCGGGCCGTGATCCCGCTGATCATGCTGACGTCCGAGGCGGCCCGACCGGTGCCGGAGGTCCTGGTGGAACTGCCGACCGGGCGGGTGGCCCTGCTGCTGGCCGCCATAGCCGTGGTCCCGCTGCTGGTCACCGCCGTCCTGGCGGTGCGCAGGGTCGACCCGGTGGCCTCGCTGCGGGAACGGGGAGGTGGTTGAGGTGACCGTCCGGTCCCCGAGGCCGTGCGTGGCCGCCCCCTGGGTACGCACCCGCCTGCGGGCCGCGCCCGGGGCCGCGCTCGCGCTGGCGCTGCTGGTGGCCGTGACCGCGTTCCTGGCCGCCGTGCTGCCGCGCGCGGTCGACCGGTACGGCGACGCGGGCCTGCACCGGGCCCTCGAGACGGCCGGACCGGACAGCACCGGCGTGCAGCTGGCGGCTTCCTTGCCCGACCCGGGCCTGTCCCGGGAGGAGCAGGAGGCGGCCGTGCGCGGGGACGTGCTCCGCGCCCACCGGTCCGAGCTGCTCGCCCTGGCCGGACGGTCCCTGCCCCTCGACCCGCACCGGTCCTCCTCCGGTGTGCGCACCTCCGAGGCCCAGAAGATGTCCGAACCCTGGCTGCCCCGGCCGGACGGGCTGCCCGCGCAGCTCCACCTCCTCGCGCAGGACGGGCTCGCCGACCACTCCCGGCTGCGCGCGGGCCGGCTGCCGAAGGTCCCGGACACCGTGACCGCGGCGACCACCCGGATCGAGGGCGCCGTCACCACCGACACGGCAGGGGACCTGAACATCGAGGTGGGCTCCGTCCTGGCGTTCCCCGGTGTGGCGCGCGTTCCCCTCGAAGTACGGATCACCGGCATCGTCGCACCGCTCGACCCCGAGGGCGCGTACTGGTCGACCGACCCCCTGATGCGCACCCCGGGCCTGACGATCCTCCCCGGCGACCCCGACGTCCGGCAGTACTGGATGGGTGCGCTGCTGCTGCCGCCGGACGCGGCCCCCGCCCTGCTGAGCACGGCCGGGAAGCCCGTGCGGTACTGGGGGCTCGCCCCGTCCGTCCCCGACCTGCACGGCTACGACATGCCCCGGCTGACGTCCGCCGTCGCGGCCGTGGAGTCCGGTCCGGTCCTCCAGCGGATGCGGGAGGCCACCGCACTCGACCTCAGGGCGCACAGCGAACTGGACGACGTGCTCACCGGCCACGCCGGGCTGCGCGCCGCCATCGGCCCGCTGGTCTCCGTCGCCGCCTTCGGCACCGGCACGGTCGCCGCCGTCGTCCTGCTCATGGCGGGCGGCCTCGCCGCCGACCGGCGCGGCGGCGAACTCACCCTGCTGCGCGCCCGCGGCGGCTCCCTGCCCGGCGTCACCGGCCGGCTGCTGGCGGAGACCGCGGTGGTCGCCGTGCCCGCGGCCGCCCTCGGACTGGCCGCGGCCTGGCTCACGGTCCGCGAGGCACGGCCGGTGTACTCCGTGGCCGCCGCCGGCGCCGTCGCGCTCCTCGCCTGCCTGGTCCTGCCCCTGCGGGCCCTCGTCGCGCACCGCGCCGTCCGCGCGCACACCGGGCGCCGGGACGTCGTCGCGGCCCGCCCCGCACCGCGCCGCACGGTCGCCGAACTCACCCTGCTCGCCCTGGCGGTGGGCGCGGTCGTGGCGCTGCGCACCCGCGGCACGTCGGGCGGGCCGGACGCCTCCGGGGACCACCTGGTGTCCCTGGCCCCGGTGCTGGTGGGCGTGATCGCCGCGCTGGTGCTGGTGCGGCTGTACCCGCTGCCCCTGCGCGGGCTGGCCCGCCCGGCGGCACGGCTGCGGGGTGTGGTCGGCCCGCTGGCCCTGGCCCGCGCGGGCCGTGCCGCCGGTTCCGCGGTGCTGCCCCTGCTGGCCCTGCTCACCGCGCTGACCACGGCCGCCTTCGGTGGTTCCGTGATCGGCGGCGTGGCCGACGCCCGGGACCGGGCGGCCCTGCTCACGGTCGGCGCCGACGCCCGCGTGAACGCGCTCCACGTCCTGCCCGCCGGCCTTCCCGACCGGGTCCGCCGGGCACCCGGCGTCCGGGAGGTCACCGCCGTCAGCGTCGCCGACCACGCCCGGTCCCCCGAGGACACGGTCCCGGTGGCCGGCGTCGACCCGGCCGGCTACGCGGCCCTCACCCGGCACACCGGCATCGGCGCCTTCGACCGGAACGTCCTGGCGCCGGGCGGGTCGGACACCCTGCCCGCCGTGGCCTCCCCCGGGGTCGCCGACCGCCACGGCACCCGGCCCTTCGCGGTGCGCATGGAGGACGGCAGCTCGATCACCGTGCGGATCGTACGGGTGCGGGAGCGGACCCCGGCCGTCGTCGGCGAAAAGTTCCTGGTGGTGGACCGGTCCGCGCTCTCGGACCGCGCCGCCCGCCCGACCGCGCTGCTGGTGACCGGCGACCGGGTGGACGGGGCCGCGCTGCGCCGGGCGGCGGACGGTGGCGGGACGTCGGTCCGGGTGCGCGCCGAGGAACGCGCCGGATACGTCGACTCGCCCCTCCAGTCCGGCGCCGAACGCGTCTACACCGCGGCGGTGGCGGCGGGCGCCGGGTACGCCGTGCTCGCCCTGCTGCTGACCCTGGTGCGGGCCGCCCCCGAACGGGCCGCGCTCCTGGCCCGCCTGCGCACCATGGGCCTCACCCGCGCCCAGGGCCGCCGCCTGCTCGTCCTGGAGTCCCTGCCGCAGGCCCTGCTCGCGGCGGCCGGCGGCACCCTCACGGCGTGGGCGACGATCCGGCTGCTCGCCCCCGGCATCGACCTGACGGCCGTCGCCCTCCCGGCGACCAGGTCCCCGGCGGGCCGGGCCACCCTGCTCACCGACCCGGTGTCGCTGCTGGTGCCCGCTCTGGCGGTGGTCGTGCTCACCGTCGGGATCGCGGCGGTACAGGCCTGGTGGACGGGCCGCCGGGACGCGGTGCGCGAACTGCGGGCGGGTGACGCCCGTTGACCGTACGGACCCGCTCCCGCCGAACCCGGCCCCTGCCGGTCCCCTTCCAGGAGGTGCTGCACGATGCCCCCGACGACCCCGACGCCGACGGATCCCACGGGTCCCACGGATCCCACGCTGGCCGAGCTCGCCCACCGGGTCGCCGCCGACCGCGAGCGTCCCGCCTTCGGCCATGACGCGCTCATCACCTGCGACCGTCTGGTCCGGGTCTTCACCGCGGACGGCGTGGAGGTGCAGGCCCTGCAGGGCCTCGACCTCCTGGTGCGCGAGGGCGAGCTGATGGCTCTCGTGGGCGCGTCCGGCAGCGGCAAGTCGACCCTGATGAACATCCTGGCCGGTCTGGACACCCCCACCGCCGGCGCGGCCCGGGTCGCGGGCCGCGACCTGCTCGCGATGACCGCGAAGGACCGTCTCGCCTACCGTCGCGAGGTCGTCGGCTTCGTCTGGCAGCAGACCTCCCGCAACCTGCTGCCGTATCTGACCTCGGCGCAGAACGTCGCCCTGCCGATGCGTCTGCGCGCCGCCGCCCGGGGGCGCTCCGCCCGCCGGGCCCGCGCCGAACGCGTCCTGGAACTGCTGGAGTTGCTGGAGGTCGCCGACTGCCGCGACCGGCATCCGCACCAGATGTCCGGCGGCCAGCAGCAGCGCGTCGCCATCGCCGTGGCCCTCGCCAACGATCCGTCGGTGCTGCTCGCCGACGAGCCGACCGGCGAACTGGACTCGCACACCGCGGAACAGATCTTCGCCGCGTTCCGCACCGCGAACGAGCGGCTCGGCACGACCATCGTGATCGTCACCCACGACCAGGCGGTGGCCGGCGAGGTCCGCCGCACGGTCGCCATCCGCGACGGCCGCACCTCCACCGAGGTCCTGCGCCGCAGCGAGGTCGACGCCGCCACCGGTCACGAGACCGTCGTCGCCCGCGAGTACGCCATGCTCGACCGGGCCGGCCGCCTCCAGCTCCCCGCCGACTACACCCGGACCCTGGGCATGCGCGACCGCGTCGCCCTGGAACTGGAACCGGACCACATAGCCGTCCGCCCGGACGACAGTGAGCGCACCGAGGCCTGAGGAGGACTGAGGAGCCTGGGGAGGGCGGCGGGGGCTGCCTCAGCGCACGCTGAGACCGAGCGCCCCGAGCCCCGCGCGCCGCAGGGCGACGGACCCGTACGGCGTCCGCAGCCGGAGCCAGGCACCGGAGGCGAGCAGCACGGGCTCGCCGTCCGTGTCGACGGGTCCGAGGGGCCGGAGGAAGCCCAGTGACTGGGCCGCGTGCACGGCCCGCACCGGGAGGTCGCTCCGGCCGACCGTGCGGGACCAGATCTCCCGCCCGATCCGGTCGAGTTCGGCCCGGGTGCGCGACTCGGCGGTCAGCGCCTCGGTCCGCGTCCGGAACTCGGTGACCGCGGCGGCGACCAGCGCGCGCAGGGCGTCCGGTGCGGGCAGCCCCGGTTCGGCCCGCCAGCCCCCGCGCGGGGGCAGCACACCGGCCCACGGCGGCCCGGTCACCGCGGCCGGCACCGCGGCGGTGCCGGCCGTCTCGTCCACCGATTCCAGCAGCTCACCGGCGGACACGGTCACGTCCAGGGTGACCTCGAGACCGTCCTCGTACGGCTTGGCCAGCCGCACGGAGCGGATCGCCAGCACCTCGAAGGAGGGAGGGCGGCCGAACACGGCCAGTGCGGTGCCCGACGCCTGAAGGCGCACGGCGGCCGCACGGTCGTAGTGGAGCAGCCGGGAGAGGAAGGCCGCGAGATCCGCGGCCTCCCTCCCGTCGGCGAGGTGGAGCGCCGTCATGCCGCGACGGCCTCCTCCTGATCGGCGTCGGCGTCCCCGTCGCCCTCACCGCCCCCGCCGTCCGTGTACTCCAGGAGGAACTCCTTCTCCTCCGCGGTGATACGGCGCGGACGCTGGGCCTCGAAGTCGAACGGCACGATCACCGTGGAGGCCCGGACGTAGATCTGGTCGCCGTCCTTCACCTCGTAGGTGAGGGTGAAGGACGCCGCCCGGATCTCCGTGACCCACAGCTCGATGTCCACGGGCGTGTGCCGGTGGACGAGCTGCCGCTTGTAGTCGATCTCGTGGCGCGCCACCACGGACCCCTGCTGGAAGTCCTTCTCCGGGCGGAACAGGAAGTCGATACGCGCTTCCTCCAGGTAGCGGAGGAACACCACGTTGTTGACGTGGCCGTACGCGTCCATGTCCGCCCAGCGCAGCGGGCAGCGGTAGATGTGCCGCAAGAGATCAGCCCCGGGTCAGCTTCTTGTAGGTGGCGCGGTGCGGACGCGTGGCGTCCGGTCCGAGCCGCTCGACCTTGTTCTTCTCGTACGACTCGAAGTTGCCCTCGAACCAGAACCACTTGGACTCGCCCTCGTAGGCGAGGATGTGCGTGGCGACACGGTCCAGGAACCACCGGTCGTGGGAGATGACCACGGCGCATCCGGGGAACTCCAGCAGCGCGTTCTCCAGGCTGCTGAGGGTCTCGACGTCGAGGTCGTTGGTCGGCTCGTCGAGGAGCAGCAGGTTGCCGCCCTGCTTGAGGGTGAGCGCGAGGTTCAGCCGGTTGCGCTCACCGCCGGAGAGGACACCGGCGGGCTTCTGCTGGTCCGGCCCCTTGAACCCGAAGGCGGAGACGTACGCCCGCGAGGGCATCTCGACCTGGCCCACGTTGATGTAGTCCAGCTCGTCCGACACGACCGCCCAGAGCGTCTTCTTGGGGTCGATGTTGGCGCGGTTCTGGTCCACGTAGGAGATCTTGACGGTGTCGCCGACCTTGATCGACCCGGAGTCGGGCTCCTCGAGGCCCTGGAGCATCTTGAACAGCGTGGTCTTGCCGGCGCCGTTCGGGCCGATGATGCCGACGATGCCGTTGCGCGGCAGCGTGAAGCTGAGGTCGTCGATCAGCAGCTTGTCGTCGAAGCCCTTGCTGAGGTTGTTCACCTCGACGACGATGCTGCCCAGCCGCGGGCCCGGCGGGATCTGGATCTCCTCGAAGTCCAGCTTCCGCATCTTGTCGGCCTCGGCGGCCATCTCCTCGTACCGGGCCAGGCGGGCCTTGGACTTGGCCTGACGTCCCTTGGCGTTGGAGCGGACCCACTCGAGCTCGTCCTTGAGGCGCTTCTGCCGCTTGGCGTCCTTGGCACCCTCGACCTTGAGGCGGGCGGCCTTGGACTCGAGGTACTTGGAGTAGTTGCCCTCGTAGCCGTGCAGCCGGCCGCGGTCGACCTCGCAGATCCAGCCGGCGACGTTGTCCAGGAAGTACCGGTCGTGGGTGACGGCCACGACGGTGCCCTCGTACTTGGCGAGGTGCTGCTCCAGCCAGTTCACCGACTCGGCGTCGAGGTGGTTGGTGGGCTCGTCGAGGAGCAGCAGGTCGGGCGCCTCGAGCAGCAGCTTGCAGAGCGCGACGCGGCGCTTCTCACCACCGGAGAGGTTGGCCACGGACCAGTCGCCGGGCGGGCAGCCCAGGGCGTCCATGGCCTGCTCCAGCTGGGCGTCGAGGTCCCAGGCGCCTGCGTGGTCGAGCTGCTCCTGCAGCTTGCCCATCTCGTCCATGAGCTCGTCGGTGTACTCGGTCGCCATCTGCTCGGCGATCTCGTTGAACCGGTCGAGCTTGCCCTTGACCTCGGCGACACCCTCCTGGACGTTCTCCAGGACGGTCTTCTCCTCGTTCAGCGGGGGCTCCTGCAGCAGGATGCCCACGGTGTAACCGGGGGTGAGGAAGGCTTCGCCGTTGGACGGCTGCTCCAGCCCCGCCATGATCTTCAGAACGGTCGACTTACCGGCACCGTTCGGACCGACGACACCGATCTTCGCCCCCGGCAGGAAGCTCAGGGTGACGTCGTCGAGGATCACCTTGTCGCCGTGCGCCTTACGCGCCTTGCGCATGGTGTAAATGAACTCAGCCAAGAGAAACCGTCCGGCAGCTTGAAATCAGGCAGTGGGCAGATACACCCCATCTTGCCCGACCGCCACCCCCAGGGGGAAACCCATCTGACCAGGGGGCGCTGACCTGTGGTTTCGCTGGTGGCACCTGAGGCTCATCCGTCACTGTCGGTCGCCGTCGGTCGCCGTCGGTCGTCTTCGACGGCCTCGGACGACTCAGCGGGCGATCACCACGACCGCCGCTGGTCGATCAGCGTGGAAGCGGCCTGACCGGTGGCTGTACTGTGCCGCTGGGACAGAGGGACGCTGTCAGGGGCCAGGGGGTCGCGTGAACACAGGTATGACTGGTCCGCTCGGACCGAGCGTCTTGCCGCAAGGCCTCCTCCGCCGGGCCGCACGTCACCTCGGCGCCATGCATCTGAGTGGCGCGATCCTGCTGTTCACCTACGTGATCCCTCCGGCCTGGGCTCTCGATGCCTACGGCGCAGCACCAGCCGACGCCCCTTCGGCAGACATCCCCCCGATCGTGATCTTCGCCGGGTTGCTGTTCTACTGCGTGGGCTTCCACGTGCTCGTGCAAATCCCCTCCGGGCTCCTGGGTACAAGGCTGGGACCCCACCACGGTGGCTTGGTCGCCTACGCTTCGACCCTGGCGATCGCGGGAGTCCTCACCGCCCTGGCCTTGTCGGTGGTCCTGCGGAGGGAGGATGCCGGTGAGCTCATGCAGTTGTGGGCCGACTTCATGGTGCGTGGCTCGCTCGGGCTGGCGGGCTACGTGTGGATCACCCAGCGGTCGCGGGAGAGCACCAAGACGTGAGGCCGGTGGAGCCTCATGGGCGTGGCAAGCGCCGGCAACCGCGCTCAGTGGCCGGGCTACTGATCATCGGTCCGGCTGACCGGCAGAACCGGAGAAGCCCATGGCTCTGACCGGTTCAGACGCCGTGAGCTTCTGTCGTTGCCGGCCGACGTCGGCCGGCCTCGCACGACCCAGAGACGGCCCGGCACCGGTCCTGATCGAAAACCAGCGGACCGGGGATGGCCTCTCGGCTGCGACAAGCCGTTGGTGACCGTGAAGCAGAGTGTTTGCACGGCAGCGGGGAAGGGGTGGGAGCGGGAGGGAGGACAGGAGGCAACCGTGATCGTCCTCGCGATCTTTCTCCTCATCATCGGAACGCTCTTGGTCCTGATGGGAGCACTCCTGATCCTCATCGGGACGTTCCTGATCGCCGTCGGGATGGCCTTGCTCCTCATGGGGGCGGCTCTGATCGCCGTGGGCACGTTCCTGCTGATCCGGAAGCTTCTCGGCCGCGGTCGAACGCGATCTCACTCCTGGTGAATTCGCGGGCAGCCCCTCAGCACAACCACGACTGCCCCTGGGCGACCGTCGCCTGCGGCCGTCTTGTCGACCAACGTCCTGCTTCTCCGGCGTGGCTGCGGCCCACCGCACGCAGAGGTGCCGGACGTGGCTGCCGGTGGTCATGGCTGTCCGCCCTCACTGATGTCACCGTCGGCTGTCAGCGGAACAACCCCGGAACCGGACAGACCTCCCACGGCCCGTCCGGATGAAGTGGTGCACCAGGCCCCATGCCCGATCGGCACTCGGCACCCAGGACAAAGTCGCCGGCGACCGCGGCGAGGTCGTCCATGATCGGGACTTCGACCTTGGTCCCCGAGGGCACGGTGCCGTCTCCCACGAGCAGAGACATCCGCTCAGCGTCGCTCATCAGATGGACGACCGCGTGATCATCTCGAAAAGCCAGGATCAGCACCGGGAACTCCCTGTGCGGCGACCGAACCTCGACGTACCCCTGACCACGGGAACGCAGGCTGTTGAAGCGATCTGACAGATCCTTCACCTCTGAACGTCTCTCAACCGGGTGGAACCGCGCCGATTCCGGTGACGTCGCCGCCCACACCACGCTCATCCCGCCCCCTCCCGCGCACCACAACACCTGCCGGCACCGGGTGGCGCACTCTGGCAGACCGCGTCCCGGTGGCGATGCCCACCGCGGTCCGGGCGATCTCCACCGTGTCGGTTCAGCTCTCCCGGGCTGTCTCGCGCTGGCGGGTGATGACCAGGGCCGTGCCGCCGAGGACGACCAGGGTGATGGCGGTGCCGACGATCCAGGGGGTGAGGCTGGAGGCGCCGGTCGCGGCGAGGTTGACGTCGGCGGCCGTGCCGCCGAGGGGGGTGGGGGTGGGCCCGCTGAGGGTCTGGACGTCCACGCCGGTCTCGGCGGCCCGGGTCCGGCAGTCGAGCATGCCGGTGAACCGCTTCTCGAAGCCGTCCGAGCCGAGGACCGTGAAGTCGTACGCCCGGTCCTCGGCCAGCGGGACCGTCACCGTGTGGGACTCACCCGGCTCGACGGTGTACTCGCGCTCCGCGAGCTCGAGGGTGAAGGGCTCGTCGTCCTGGTTGAGGGCGGTGACGTCGACGCCGCCCTCGGCGCAGTTCGTCCGGGCGGACACGGCCGGTATCGCGCCCCGCTCCGCCCAGGTCGCGCTCGCCGTCGCGGAGACCGTCGAGGTGCTGGAGCCGGCCAGGATCTGGGTCTGGCTGCGGCTGTCGGAGGCGAAGGCCCGGCCGACCGGCACGGTGGTCGAGGCCTGCACGGTCAGCTCGACCGTGTCCGCCGGCGTGTCCTCGGGTATCTCGAAGAACACCTCGCCGCCGTCCGCCACCGTGGTGACGGGCTCGCCGTCCCGGTCGACGATCCGCACCCCGCTCGTGGCGGCGTCCGCCGGCGGTGACACCGTCACGCTGTCCGCGCCCGTGCGCACCGTCACCGGGCCGAGCAGTTCACCCGGACGGCCGGAGACGGCCGGCGGCTCCAGGGTCAGCGACGCCCTCGGCTCCCGCTGGCTTCGGGCGCTCTTCTCCAGGTAGTCCGCGAGCTGCTCCGCCTGGGGGTTCACGGCCTCCACGTCCACGTCGTCGGAGTAGCGCCAGATCGCCACCTGCGTACCGGCCGCCGCGTCCTGCTCGGTGAGCTGGCCCCGGACGCCCGCCCGGTCGGCGAGCGCCGCGAGGTCGTTCACCTGGGGGTAGGAGTTGCGCAGGATCCAGCTGATCCGGCCCGCGTCCTCGTCGGCGCCCAGCGAGGTGCCGCTCCACGCGGTCTCGTAGTACTTCGCGTCCGTCTGCGTGGGGGTGTGGATGTCGACGCCGTACGTCTGCAGCATGCCGCCGCCCTCGACGAACATCTCGAACAGCCCTGCCGACACCTGCTGGTCCCCGGCGGCACCGCGGATCACGGCCTCGCCGTACGTCTTCAGGCCCTCTCCCGTGGCGGCCGCCCCTCCCTCACCGCGCACCGTGCCGGAAGTACCGGAAGCGGCAGCAGCCGTCCCGGCGCCGGCCAGCACACCGGTGGCGACGAGTCCGGACACCAGCGTCCCTGCGGCGAGACGGGTCACCGTCGCACGCCGGGGCGCGGACAACACAGGGCGCGCAGAGAACACAGACAACGCAGCAAACACCGATTTCCCCTCCGAGCGGGACCCGTCAGACGTGGGGGGACGGGCCCCACCAGCAGAATCACCGGCCCCGAGAGCCCCGGGAGCCATGCCCGGCATCCTAAGTACGCCCTCGGAGCGCACCTGCCGATGATCAGCTCGGAGGCATGATCCGACTCGCAATCGTTATCGCCGAGGCGGGGACGAACAGGACTTGTCGACAAATCATCCCGGGGCCGTTTCCCGCCCAATCGCCGATAAGCCGCACTTCGGTCAGCCCCGTCACCGGAGCCCGACCGCTGACATCACGTCACCATGGCCGGTTCCGGTACACGTTGGGTGACGACGGTCCCGGACCCGTCGGCCGTACCCGCCACTTCGGCCGTCCCGGCGCCCTCGCCGGAGGCGGCCGTGCCGCCCGCTCCCGTCTCCCAGGCCGGCTCCGGCCGGTCCGGGGAGGCCTGCTGCTCCGGCCGGCCCGAACGCCGGAACGCCGACGTGCCCCGGGCCAGGTCGTGGCCGATCGCCACCGCCTCGATGTCCGCCGAGGTCCGGCCCTGCTGCCCCTCACGGGTCTCCGTACGCACCTTCAGCCGCCCCCGCACCAGCACGGGTTCGCCCACCGACAGCGAGGCCATGCTGTTGGTGGCGAGCTGCCGGTTGGCCCACACCGTGAAGAAGTTGGTGTGCCCGTCCACCCAGCTCTCCTTCTCCCGGTTCCAGTACCGCGAGGTGACCGCCAGCCGGAACCTCGCCACCGGCCCGGACGCCGTCTCCCGGTACACCGGCCGCGTCGCCACATTGCCCACCGCGCAGATCGTCGTCTCGTTCATCGCGCCTGCCTCCCCCGTCCGGACGCCGGCACCGGCGCCGGGCGGATACGCGTACGGGCCCGTCCCGTACGGATGCGAGTCAGACTGCACCCTCCGGGCCGGGCCCGCTGAGGCCTGTGGACCACCACCGCGCTGTGGAGAACTCCGCCACCCGAACGAGTCACGGCGCGGGTACCGGCAGAGGTACCGGTACCGGTACCTCTGCCGGTACCCGCGCCGCTGCCTCAGTTCACCCCGGCACCCGCCCCCACCACCCGCCCGTACTGTTCCCGTACCTCCCGGTACCGCAGCAGTTCCGCCGTCACCGGGTCCAGGACGCGAGCCCGTCCGCACCCCGCGGCCGCCTCCCGCAACCGTCTCTCCGCCTCCTGCCCGTGCCGCCGGGCCGGACCGCGGGCGGCCATCCGGCAGCTCCACTCGATGAGCGGCCCGCCGACGATGCCGATCACCATCAGCAGCACCGGCACCCCCAGGTTCGGCGACATGAACCCGATGATCTGGCCCAGCAGCCACAGTCCGCCGACGAACTGCAGGATCGTCATGGACGCCTGGGCGAGCACGGCCACCGGCCACCACCCGGGCCGCGGCGGCCGCCCCGGCGGCAGGCTCGCGCGCACGGCGAGGGCGTCCAGCGTCTCGGGCAGCCCCTGGGAGCCCCGTACGGCGGCCTCGCGCACCGCCTGCGCCCAGGGCGCGGGCAGGCCCTGGGAGGCACGGTCGGACACCGTGCGCACCGCCTGCTCCACCCGCTGCCGGGCCGTGACCTCCTGGTCGGGCTGCGTCCGCTGCGGGAACTTCCCGGTGGGCGGCCCGCCCCGGTCCTGGCACCAGCGCCACAGCCGCAGCCACGGGGTGCCGCACGCCCGGTTGGCGTTGCGCAGCCACGCGCGTTCGGCCGCCTCGCCCGCCGCGCCGGCGCCCACGGCGTCCGCGAGCCGGTCCGAGAACTCCTCCCGCGCCTCCTCGCTCAGCCCGGCCCACCGGCGGTGGGCGTAGACGGGCCGCAGCCGGGCGGCGGCGACGTCGACGTCCGCGCCGATACGGCGGCCCGCGGCGCCGCGTTCGGCCACGAACCGGCCCAGCGCCTCCCGCAGCTCGTCGACCCCGTCGCCGGTGAGCGCGGACAGCGCGAGCACCGTCGTGCCGGGTTCTCCGTACTCGCCCAGGGCGATGCCGTCCTCGTCGAGCAGGCGCCGCAGATCGTCCAGGACCTGCTCGGCGGCCTCCCCGGGGAGCCGGTCGATCTGGTTGAGGACGACGAACATGACCTCCGCGTGGGCGGCCATGGGCCGCAGATAGCGCTCGTGCAGCATCGCGTCGGCGTACTTCTCGGGGTCGACGACCCAGATGACCGCGTCGACCATGGCCAGGACCCGGTCCACCTGTTCGCGGTGCTGCACGGCCGCCGAGTCGTGGTCCGGCAGATCGACGAGGACGAGTCCGCGCAGCCGGTCGTCCGCGTCCGCCATCGCCTGCAGCGGACGGCGGCGCAACCGGGGCGGGATGCCGAGCCGTTCGATGAGGCTCGCGGCACCGTCGCTCCAACTGCACGCGATGGGTGCGGCGGTGGTCGGCCGCCGTACGCCGGTCTCCGAGATGGCGACCCCGGCCAGCGTGTTGAACAGCTGTGACTTGCCGCTGCCGGTCGCACCCGCGATGGCGACCACGGTGTGCTGTCCGGAGAGCCGGCGTCGCACGGTGGCCTCGTCGAGGACCCGGCCCGCCCCGGCCAGCGTCCGGCTGTCGAGCCGGGCCCGGGACAGCCCCACCAGCTCGTGCAACGCGTCCAGCCGCGAGAGCAGCGGCGGGTCGTACACCAGGGGGGTCACGGTCTGCGGTGCGGGCTTACGGGCCTCCAGCACGGCGGACCGCTCGGTCCCGGCGGCCCCGGTCCCGGCGGCCCTGCTCCCCCGCCGCGCGATCAGCCCGTCGTCCCAGGGAGCCTGCGAGGCCGGCCCCTTCGAGGGCCTCCCGTCGCCCTCCCTGTCGCCCGTGTCGTCCCCGTACCCGTCGTACCCCTCGTGCCCCTCGTGCCCGTCGTCCCGGTACGCGTACCCGCCCTTCGCGTCCTGGGCCTCGGGGGATCCGCCCTCCGCGTCCGGGCGGTCGGAACGCTCAGGGTGCTCGGTGCGGTCCTGGTCAGTGACGGCGGTCACCGCTCACCTCTCCTTCTGCAGTACGGACAACGCGGCGATGAGTTCGGCCTGGGGTTCGGGATGCACCTCGAGCGCGTCGAGCGGCGCGAGCCGTCGCTCGCGTTCGGTGTGCATGATCCGGTTCACGTGCTGGAGAAGCAGCCGCCCGCCCCGGTCGCGCAGCCGCAACGCCCCGTGCGCGCCGATCCGTTCGGCGAGCTTCTCCCCCGCGGTCCACTCCCGGCGCCCGCTCAGCAACGCGGTGGCGGCCAGGGCGGTGACCGTCTCGGGGTCCGGCGCCGGGGCGTGGTCGAGTTCGCGTACCTCTTCCTCGGCGTACTCCTCCAGTTCGCGCCGCCAGCGCCGTACGGCCAGCCCGATCCGGTGCTCGGCGCCTTCCACCGCCCCGTCACGGTCGGTGAACTCGGGTGCGTTCGCGGCCGGTTCGCGTCGCCAGGCGGCGTCGACCCGCTCGTCGGCGGCGGTGACGGCGCACAGCAGCAGGGCGCCCAGGCTCTCCACGAGGGTGTCGAGGAGTTCGACGGGAGTGCAGTCGAGCGGAAAGGCGCGCCACCGCTTGAGCGCGTCGCCGGCGAGCACGGCCCCGGCCTGCAGCCGACCGCGCAGCCGCGAGTGCTCGCTGTCGTACGCCCCGTCGACGGCGGAGGTGAGCCGCAGCGCGGCGGCGTGCTGCGCGGCGGCGGCACCGGCGAGTTCCGGCATGCGGGAGTTGAGGGAGTCGAGGACGCCCTGGGCGGTCCGCGCCATGACGTGCTCGCGGGCGGCGGGGTCCTGCGTCTGGTGGACGAGCCAGGTCCGCAGCGCCGCCACGGCGGAGGCCGGCAGCAGCCCGCCGCCCCAGGCCGACTCGGGCAGCTCCGGCACGGTGAAGCGCGGTACGTGGCCGAGTCCGGCCTTGGTGAGCAGGGCACCGTACTGCCGCGACACCTCGGACACCACCTGATGGGGCACCCGGTCCAGGACGGTCACGAGGCTGACGTCGTACTCCTTGGCGGCGCGCAGCATGCGCCAGGGGACGGCGTCGGCGTAGCGGGCGGCGGTGGTGACCATGACCCAGATGTCCGCCGCGCAGATGAGTTCGGCGGCGAGGACGCGGTTGTCGGAGACGAGGGAGTCGATGTCGGGGGCGTCGAGCAGGGCGAGGCCGGGCGGAAGGCTGTCGACGGTCTCGACGCGCAGCACGCGCGCGGGGTTCTCGCCGGGGAGCAGGTGGTCCTCGGTCTCCTGCTGGGGCACCCACACGCGGGTGAGGTCGGGCAGCACCCGCATCCCGCTGAACCAGTGGTGGTCCTCCGGGTGGCAGACGAGCACCGGTGTGCGTGTCGTCGGCCGCAGCACCCCCGCCTCACTGACCCGCCGCCCCACCAGAGAGTTCACCAGGGTGGACTTGCCGGCCCCGGTGGATCCCCCGACGACGGCCAGCAACGGCGCTCGGGGCTCTCTCAGGCGGGGTACCAGGTAGTCGTCGAGCTGCGCGAGCAGTTCGTCGCGGTTGGCACGCGCGCGGGGAGCCCCCGCCAGGGGCAGCGGGAAGCGTGCGGCGGCGACACGGTCGCGCAGGGCGGAGAGTGCGTCGAGCAGCTGAGGCCGTACGTCCAAGGTCACCACATGCGAAGAATGCCCAATTTCAGGGGAATTCTGAAGCATATGAGCATGTCTGCGCGCCGATCGGATACAAGGGACGGAAGGGACGACTGGGGCGCGGGCGCGGGCGAGGCATAACGAGTGCACAACACCCGATGCGCCAGGGGCCGAAAGCAGTGCACGATTCGTACCCGCCTGCGATTATCGGGACCGCTTCACCGGACCTCCACATCGAGCCACGGAGGCGAAGCGTCAGGGGCAGGGGCTCGGGAGCCCTATCCTTGTCCCCGGCAACGTCAGGAACCGGCCACACCCGGGCACCGCGACAGTGGCCACCACACCCGGGCCCCCGTAGCTCAGTGGATAGAGCAGGCGCCTTCTAAGCGCTTGGCCGCAGGTTCGAGTCCTGCCGGGGGCGCAAGTACCTTCTGGCCAGCAAGAACGCTGGCCCTCCCTCGTTCCGGCGCGACGCGTACCGCCACCGGGCCGAGCGCCTCGACCGTCCACGGTGGCTTTCCGGCCCCGCGGCAGCCCGTGAGACCGAGGCCGGAACGGCCTCACAGCCACACAGAAACCCGCTCACACACGCCTCACGGCCGGAATCGCCCACACATCGGCAATTCCGGACAAAAGTCATGATTACTGGTAATCATGGATTGGTTCGCCCTCACCCCCGCCCCGGAGCCGTCCATGCGCGCCGCCCTCACCGCCTCCAGTCCTCATCGAACGCACAGCGCCACAGCCCATCGGCGCCACGCCGCGCCGATGACGGACATGCGAAAAGTGGCCGGGACCCGGTATCGGGTTCCGGCCACTCTCCACTGCACGGATGGTCCGTCGCGAGGGATGCCGACGCGAACAACGACCCTGCGGCCGACGAAGACGTCAGGACTTCTTACCCGGGAAGGAGGCACTGCTGACGCAGGAGACCTCGGCACCCTCACCGGAGCAGCTCTGCTTCGACTCGTTGACGAAGTGGACCTTCCCGGACTCGTCGGTCGTGATCTTCTGATTGTTCGCCTGCACGCAGCGAACGACGCCCTCGCTGTCCTTGGTGCAGCTGTCCGGGCCCTCGGCACCGAAGGCCTGGACGGCACCGGCGCCGATCAGGACGAAGCCCCCCAGGACTCCCGCCGCCGCTGCGATCTTCTTCGACTTGAACATCTGCCTTCTTCCTTGACGGTCGACCCACCGCGGCTGAACCACGGGGCCGCTCCACACGCCTGGACCGGTCGACAAACCGGGCAGGCCCGGGGCTCGAACACCTGGGTTCGAGCCCCGAGACCTGCCCGGATCAGCCGGCTGTGATCACTTGCCGCCGACGACGAAGTTGGAGTCGCAGGAGACCGTGTTGGTCTCCTTGTTCTCCGCGTTACCGAGACCCAGCAGGCCGACCGCCAGGTTGATGTCATCGATGTTGATGAGCCCCTGGACGGAGTTGTCCTGGACACAGGTCGTGGTCTGCGAGTTGTTCAGCTCGACCTCCGGCTCGCCACCGGCGTGGCTGACACCGGCACCGAGGAAGCCGACACTGCCGAGCATGGCCATCACGACCGCGGCCTTCTGGTACTTGCGCATTACCTCTCCATTCTCTTCCGACACGACCCGTGTTGGGTCGGTCACGGACAGTCGCCAATCTATGCGACGTTTGCGGCAGTTGGTAGATGAAACGCCCGCAACGCGCTCTTTTGCGAAAAAGAGGCGCCATCGCGCCCGACCGACGAGGGTCAGGACTTCTCGCCGCCGGCGATGACGCGGTTCCCGCAGGAGACGCCGACGCCCGCGCCGGAGCAGTTCTGCTCCGACTCACCGACGAGGCGAACCTTCTCGAACATCCGCCTTCTCCTTGACGGTCGACCCCGCGATGACACCGCGGAGTCGCTCCGAGCATCTGGTCCGGCTCACGAGCCGGGCAGGCCCGGGGCTCGAACACTTGGGTTCGAGCCCCGGGACCCACCCCAGATCACCTGAGGGTGATCAGCCACCAAGGGCGAAGTTCGAGGAGCAGGACACCGCGTTGGTCTCCTTGTTCTCCGCGTTACCGAGACCCAGCAGGGCGCCGACGCCCGCGTTGACGTCGTCGATGTTGACGAGGCCCTGGACCGAGTTGTCCTGGATGCAGGTCGTGGCCTGCTTGTTGTTGACCTCGAAGTCAGGCTTGTCACCGGCCTGGCTGACGCCGGCGCCGAGGAAGCTGACACTGCCGAGCATGGCCATGACGACGGCGGCCTTCTGGTACTTGCGCATTACCTCTCCGTTCCCTGAGTGGACACAGCCCGTGTCGGGCTGGTCACTGACGGTGGCTAACGTAGGCGAGGTTCGCGGCTTTGGGTAGTCGAAACGCCCAAATGCGCAAGTTTCTCGTGAAGGTTCCTGTTGCGGTCGCCGTCCACCCGCTCCCGGCGGCCGAATCCAAGGGGCGGCCGCCCGCCTCGCGCACTCAACCGGCATGCCGGACCAGGCACTTCCGCAGGAGAACGCCCCACTCGTCCGGTGAAGTCCCTTTCCTAACGGGTGATCCCGGGACGATCTCCGTGACCAGGAGCGGGAGCGCCGCGTTGAGCGGGACGTGCGACCGCGTGTCATGCGGCCGCGTTTACAGATCAGTTAAGGAGAACGTGATGTCTCGTATCGCGAAGGCTGCCACCGTCGCTCTCAGCACGTCCGCCGTGATGCTCGGCGGGGCCGGTATCGCCGCGGCGGACGCCGGCGCCCAGGGCTCGGCGGTCGGCTCGGCCGGCTTCCTGTCCGGCAATGCGGTCCAGGCCCCGGTCCACGTACCGGTCAACGCGTGCGGCAACACCGTCAACGTGATCGGGTTCCTCAACCCGGCCGCCGGCAACACCTGCATGAACAACAGCTACTAGAAGCAGAGCACTACGGACACGGCCGCTGACATCCGCCGTCGTGACCCGAGAGCCCCGGCGTCCCCGAGCGCCGGGGCTCTCGGCACACACCTCGAGAACCCGCGTCCCTCCGCGCACAAAGAAGGTGGACATACGAGAGTCGGCCCCCGGTGAAGACCGGGGGCCGACTCTCGTATGTCATGCCTCAGGCGTGGAGCCCCAGATCTCCGTGCACCGGCTTGGCCTCGTTCACCACGGCCGCGGCCTCGTGCGCCGTGCCGAACACCGAGCTGCTCTGCTCCGCGCTCTTCGACTCGTCGTGCAGCGGCATCATTTCGAAGGGGACCGCGGTGCGCGTGTTCAGGCCGGTGTCGAGGCCGGTGGACGCCAGGTCGATCTCCTGGGCGGACGCAGGCGCGGCCATGGCGGCGGCGATCAAGGACCCGGCAAGGACGGCGGCAGCCTTCAGGGACTTCATCGTGTTCCTTTCTTCGGCAACGCGGGTCGCCGGAGGGTTTCTGTCGCCGTGCCTAACGATCCCTGGCCGGACCGGAAACCGGGTGACCACGGATTGACGAGTTCTCATATGAGATCAATCGGCCGACAGCACCACCGCCGGCGCCGTCGAGGCGGTCGCGGGCAGCGTGACCACAGGCGATGCGGTGTCCGGGGCCGAGGACACGGGTGTCGACGGCGCGCCGCTCGACGACGTCACGCCGGAGGTCATCGCGCTGGAGGACGTCGTCTGCGTGCCCACCACCGACACCTGCGGGTCGTCGACGGACAGCTCGTCGATGAGCTTCTCCATCTCGACCAGCAGGTCGTCGAGCCATGAGAGCGTCGAATCGGCCGCGTCGTCGGTTGTGCCGTCGGTTGTGCCGTCGGTTGTGCCGTCGGCTGCGTCGTCGGTTGTGTCATCGGCCCCGTCCGCGATCTCGCCCAGGATCTCGTCCAGGATCTCGTCGAACTCTTCGGTGGTCGCACCGGCGGTCTCTTCGGTGGCCGCGTCGGTGGTTTCCTCCTTGGTCGCGTCAGCGGTTGCGGCGCTCATCGTGTCGTCCCCGGGGAGGAGCAGGTCCAGGAGGCGGTCGACGGCATCCCACAGGTTGTCCAGCGCGTCGCTCACGGGGTCGGGCTCGGCCGCGGGCAGCAGTACGCCCGGCGCGGGGGCCGAGGCGAACGGCATGGCCCTGGTGGCCTGTTGCTTCGCTTCGGCCTTCTTCAGCGCGTCCTTCGCGGTATCGCCCAGCATCCTCACCCCGGCCGCGGGCAGCCGGCCGTCGTCCGCCCGGGTCACGGCGGTCAGCAGGTCGGCGACCGGGGCGAGTTCGTCCCCACGCACGTCGGAGTTCCTGACCTGCACGAGCGGTGCGCCGGGCGAGGCCACCCGGCCGTGCTCGCCGGCCGGGTCGGCGGCCAGGGCGGCGGGGCCGGTGACCCCGACCAGGAGGACGGCGCACAGTGCACCGAACGCGATGCGCCGCGCAGGCAGAGCGCGCATGGGAGTTCCTTTCCGCGAAGCTCGGACCTTGAGCCCACCGTGAAAGCGCACCCCGCTTCCCGCAACCGGGCATGGGCCCTTCGGTGCCCCCTCTCACCCCGTTGCCCCGTCCTGCCTGATGAGCCCGCGGATCGGGCCGTCCGCACTCCGGGCCCCGCGGCGGACCGGCATCACGTGGTCGTCGCCCACCGAGAAGAGGCTTCACGTTTCCAACACACTTGTCTGCCTTAAACGAGTTTCGGGGATTTTGTCCGTTGGCTGGCTAGAGTTGCGAACCTCCGGACGTATTCACCTGGGCGGACGCACCGCACTCCTCGCGCTGCCTGTCACCGCCACCTCCCCGAAAGGCTTCGCCGGTCATGCGTCATTCCCTGGGCCAGTTGCTTCGTCATGCAACGGTGGGCGTCCTCACCCTGATCACGGCGTGGGTCCCCTACGGACCCTCAGTCGCCGCGCCGGCCGCGCCGCCCGCGCCGGAGGCGAGCAGCCTCGCGTTCGGGCAGCGGTACGGCGCACTCCAGCACGGCGGCATCGTGCGCGCGGCCAACTCCTCTGCCACCTGCCGCGCGAGCCACTCGGCGTGTGCGGACGTGCAGTCGGGCGCGCGTGGGGCGAACGGCGACTTCGACATGTTCTACGTCGACGTCGACCGCGACCCGAACACCTACAACTCCTCCCGCGCGGAGGTCCGGCTGCCCTCGGGCTCCCGGGTGTCGTACGCGCGCCTCTACTGGGGCGGCAACCTGCTCGTGGGCGAGCAGAAGCCGCCACAGGACAACGGGCGGGTCCTGATCGCCGAGCCCGGCGGGGAGTACAAGGAGCTCCTCGCCGACACGGTGGTCGGACACCGGGTGGCGAACGGTGCGGACGCCTTCCAGGCCTCGGCGGACGTGACACAGCTGGTGCGGGACAGCGGGCCGGGCCTGTACACCGTGGCGGAGGTCAACGTGGCCTCCGGCCGGTCGACGGCCGGCGCGTGGGGCGGCTGGACGCTGGTGGTGGCGTACGAGAACCCGGCGGAGCCGCTGCGGCACCTCTCGCTCTGGGACGGCTTCACACCGCTGGCGTCCACCGCCGGGGTGGAGATCGGGCTGAGCGGACTGGACCTTCCCGCGGACGCGGAGGGCGAGGTGGGGATGGTGGCGTACAACGGTGACCGCGGCACCACCGGTGACTCGCTCACCCTGACCACCGGCGCGCCCGCTTCCACCGCCGTCCTCGCCGACGCCGCCAACCCCGCCGACGACGTCCTGAACTCCACCATCAGCGGGCCCGCGCGAGCTGTTCCGGCACGGGTGCCGGCGCACGCCAACACCCTCGGCTACGACTCCGACGTGTTCACCCTCGGCAGGGGCCTGCTGCACGCAGGTGACCGGGCCACCCTCCGGCTCGGCTCCGAGCGCAACGCGGCGTGGGCCGGCGTGTTCTTCCTCGCCGCCGACGCCCGGCCGTGAACGCGCCGGCCACGGTCCCCGGCGCCTTCGCCGATGAGGAAACCGTGTACATGGAGCCGTCGCCCTCGGGCCGTCGGCCACGGGTGCTGCACCTCACCCAGCCGGTGGAGGGCGGGGTCGCGCGCGTCGTGACGGACCTGGTCCGCACCCAGCTGGCGGACGGCCTGGACGTCATCGCGGCCTGCCCCGACAGCACCCTCACCACCCAACTGCGGTTGCTCGGCGCGCAGGTACGGAACTGGAGGGCGACGCGCTCGCCGGGTCCGTCACTCGTGCGGGAGGTGCGGCACCTCGCGCGGCTCATCGACGAGGTGCGCCCCGATCTGGTGCACGCCCACAGCGCGAAGGCCGGGCTCGCCGGGCGGCTCGCGGTGCGCGGGCGGATTCCGACGGTCTTCCAGCCGCACGCCTGGTCGTTCGAGGCGGTGGGCGGGCAGACCGGCGCCCTCGCCCTCAAGTGGGAGCGCTGGGGAGCGCGTTGGGCCGCGCGGGTGGTGTGTGTGAGCGAGGCGGAACGGGCGACCGGGGCGCACGCCGGGATCGCCGGCCGGTGGACCGTCGTCCCCAACGGCATCGACCCCGAGCACTTCCACCCGGCCGGCACCGGCACCGTGCGGGCCGGGCTCGCCCCGCTCGCCGGGCTGGCACCGGCGGCGCCGCTCGCGGTCTGCGTGGGGCGGCTGTGCCGGCAGAAGGGGCAGGACGTCCTGCTGCGGGCCTGGGACGCCGTCGTGCGCAGGGTGCCGAACGCCCGGCTGGTCCTGGTCGGCGACGGCCCGGACCGCGACCGGCTGCGCGCGGCCGCCCCGCCGTCCGTGCTGTTCACAGGAGCCGTGCCCGACGCCTCACCCTGGTACCAGGCCGCCGATCTCGTCGTCCTGCCGTCCCGCTGGGAGGGCATGGCCCTGGCCCCGCTGGAGGCGATGGCCTGCGGGCGTCCCGTGGTGGTCACCGACGTCGACGGCGCCCGCGAGAGCCTGCCGCCCTCCTTCGCCGCCCGGTGTCTGGTCCCGCCGGAGAACCCGGCGGCGCTGGCCGAGGCCCTGTCCGAGCTGCTGCTCGACCCGCCGCTGCGCGAGTCCCTCGGCGACCGGGGCCGTCGGCACGTACTGACCCGCCACGACGTACGGCACACCGCCGAGCAGGTCGCGGACGTCTACCGCGACCTGCTCGGTGCGTGGCCCGCCAGGAAAAGAACGCGTCCCACCGAGGCCGTCGGGCGTGGCGAGGCCCGTGCCGCCGAGCCCGGACAGCCGCTCGGCGCGGGCTGCGGCGCCGGGGCGAACCGGACGACACAGCGCGTCGAGCCCACCAAGCACAGGGAGCCCCTCAGCTCGTGACTGCCGAACGTACCGTCTCCTCCCCCGGCGTGCCGCCGCGGGAGCACGGACCCGTAACCGTCTCCGTCGTGCCGCCGCGCGGCCCCGCCACCGGAGTGCGGTCCCCCGCCAGACGGCCACCGGCCCGGCCCCCCTCCCCGGTCCCGCTGTTCCTCGCGGACGGTGCCGCCGCCCTGCTGGGCACCCTGGCCCTCACCGGCGCCCAGCGTCACCCCTCGCTCGTCCTCCTGCTGGTCGCCGCGTCGCTGCTGCTGCGTCCGCGCGACGGCCGGCCGCCGGTGCCGGGGCTGCTGGACGAACTGCCCGCCGTGTGCGGCCGTATCACCGTGGCCTGGCTGGCGCCCGCCGCGCTGTGGGCGGCGTACCGGCCGGAGCACGCGCTGTCCGTCGGCACCGTGCTGGCCGGCCTCGCCGTGCAGACGGCGGCGGCCTGTGCGCTGCGCGCGGCCGTGCACGGACGGCGCCGCGCAGCGCTGCTGCGCCACCCGCGCGCCGCACTCGTCATCGGCCCGGCGGCGACCGCGCAGCGTGTGGCCGCCGCCGTACTGCGCCACCCGCGGTGCGGCGTACGGCCGGTGGGGGTGGTCGCCGAACAGCCGGACGACGCCGGGGGCGTCCCGGTGCTGCGGACCGGTGAGGAGGTCGAGCGTGCCGTCATCCAGAACGGGGTGCGGGCCGTGCTGGCCGTCCATCCCTCGGTCCGCGCCGAACAGGGACCGCTGCTGCGCACCCTGGCCGAGTCGGGCTGCGTGATCTGGGAGCTCGACGCCGACTCCCCCGCGTACACGGCGCGGCAGCGGCTGGCCGGGTTCGCCTGCCGGCGGCTGTGCCTGTCCCCGGTGCGCCGCGCCGGCGTGGGCAAACGGCTGCTCGACATCCTCGTGTCGGGGACGCTGCTGGTGCTGGTCGGCCCGATGCTGCTGACGTGTGCGGCGGTCCTGCGGATCAGCGACGGGCCGGGCGTGGTGTTCCGGCAGGAGCGCATCGGCCGGAACGGAAAGCCGTTCACCCTGCTGAAGTTCCGCACCTACCGCCCCGCCGACGAGCACGAGTCGGCGACCCGGTGGAGCGTGGCCGACGAGAACGAGATGCGCCGGTTCTGCCGGATGCTGCGGCGCACCTCGCTCGACGAACTGCTCCAGCTGTGGAACGTGCTCCGGGGCGACATGAGCCTGGTCGGACCGCGCCCCGAACGCCCCTACTTCGTCGCGCAGTTCTCGCACACCTACCAGGGTTACGCGGCCCGCCACCGCATGCGGACCGGGATCACCGGCCTCGCCCAGGTCCACGGGCTGCGCGGCGACACCTCCATCGAGGACCGCTCCCGGTTCGACAACGCCTACATCGACGACTGGTCGCTGTGGCAGGACGTCTGCATCCTGCTGCGCACCGCGGCGTCGCTGGTACGCCCGACGGGGAGCTGACCGACGTGAGCCTTGCTCTCGCACCCCTGCCGCGCCGGGCCGCCGCGTTCGCGCCGGTCCTGCCCCCGGTGGCGGTGCTCGCCCTGCTGGCCCTGCCCCTGACCTACGACGGGGCGGGGCCCGCCGACGTGGTCTCGGGGCTGCTGGTGGTGTACTGCGTGATCCGTCTGCTGCGCGAGCGGCGGCGCCCGCTGTCGCCCACCGCGGCGGTGGTGCTGGGCCTGCCGGTCGTGGGGCTCGCGCTGGCCGCCATGGGGGCGTCCTCGCCCGAGGCGGCGCTCACCGGCCTCGGGCGCTATCTGCAGGTCTTCGTGCTCGTCCCGGCGGCCGTGCTGACGCTGCTCCGCGGCCGCGCCGACTTCCGGGTGCTGGCCTGGTCGTTCGTGGGGCTCGCGCTGTGGCAGGGGGCCGTCGGCGTGCACCAGTACGCCACCGGGACCGGCGCCTCCTACCAGGGGGAGCCGATCCGCGCGGTCGGCACCTTCGGGGCCCAGGACGTGATGGGCATGGCGGCGGCGGTCGCCCTCGGTCTGGTGTGCGCGGTGGGGATCGCGCTGGGCCGGGGGCCGGTACGGCAGCGGGCGGCGGCCACCGGCTGCGCGCTCGCGCTGCTGCTGCCGCTGGCGCTCTCCTTCAGCCGGGGCGCCTGGATCGCGACCGCCCTGACCTGCGCCGTGCAGCTGGCGCTGGCCGGGCTGCGGCGGGCGCTGAGGACGGCCGCGGCCGTGGCCGCCGCGGGGGTGGTCCTGATGGGCGGGTTCGGCGTCGGCACAGCGCAGCTGACCGAGCGGATCGACAGCATCACGCAGGTCACCGCCGACCCCGACCAGTCCGTGGTGGACCGGTACGCCCTGTGGGCGTCCGCCGGCGACATGTGGCGCGAGCAGCCGCTGACCGGTGTCGGTCTGAAGGGCTTTCCCGAGCATCGCGACGGGCACGCCACCCTGGCGCTGTCCTCGGGCAGCGACATCGCGGGCGCGGGATCCGAGTACCACAAGCAGGCGCTGCTCTCGCCGCACAGCATGTACCTGCTGGTGCTGAGCGAGCAGGGCCTGATCGGGCTGCTCACCCTCGCCGGAGGCTGGCTGGCGCTGCTCGTGCTCGGGCTGCGCGGGCTGCTGCGGGTCCGCCGCCGCGGACCGGGAGCGGACTGCGGGCTCGTCGCCTGCGGGCTGCTGGTCTGGCTGCTGACCGACTTCGTGTACGGGGACATCGGCGGCCCCTCGACGGTGCTGACCGCCCTGGCCCTGGGGCTCGCCGCATGGTGGGCGCTGGGCGGCGGTGAGCGGGGGCACCTCGTACCGAGGGGCGGCCCGCGGGGGCGCCTCGAGGAGGCCGCGGCGCGATGACGGTGGTGCCTTCGCAGACCCCCGGACACGGAACCGACCGGGCCGCGACCGTCCCCGCGGCACGTGCCGCACCTCCGGTCGGGGACGGCCACGGCCCGTCCTCGCCCTCGGCCTCCCGCAAGTTCCTCGCCAGGGCCACGCTCGTCACGGCGGCGCTGTCCATCGGCGGTTCCCTGCTCGGCCTGGTGCGCGACCAGTCGCTGGCGCGGCTGTTCGGCGCCGGGAGCGACACGGACGCCTTCCTGGTGGCGTGGACCGTGCCGGAGATCTCCGCCACCCTGCTGATCGAGGACGGGCTGGCGATCGCGCTGATCCCGGCGTTCAGCATGGCGTTGGCCCGTCGCGCCCGGGGCGTGGCGGGCGATCCCGTCCGCGAGCTGGTCGCCGCCACCCTGCCACGGTTGAGCCTCGCCTTCGTCGCGGTCGCCGCGCTGGTCGCCGGGACGGCTCCCTTCCTGGTCGAGGTGCTGGCGCCCGGCCTGCCCGACCCCCGGCTCGCCGTCGACTGCACCCGGCTCACCGCGATCAGCCTGCTGGCCTTCGGGCTCGCCGGGTACTGCAGTGCCGCCCTGCGGGCCCACCGCCGGTTCTTCGCACCCGGGGCGATCTACATCGCGTACAACACGGGCATCGTCGCCACGATGTTCCTGCTCGGCGGCGAGTGGGGCGTGCGGGCCGCGGCGGCCGGGGTCGCGGTGGGCGGCTGTCTGATGGTGGCGGTGCAACTGCCGTCGCTGTGGCGGCAGCTGGCGTCGCGCGCGCCGGCTGCGGTCGGCGGGGCGCAGGGCGGCGGCGAGGAACGGCCGGTGCGGCTCGCCCTGATCGCCGCCGTCCTCCTGTTCGCCCTGTGCCGCCAGTCGCAGGTCCTGGTCGAACGCTTCCTCGCCTCCGCCCTGCCGGCCGGGGCCATCTCGCACCTGAACTACGCGCAGAAGGTCGCCCAGATCCCGATGACCCTGTCGCTGATGGTGTGCACGGTCACCTTCCCCGTGGTGGCGCGGGCGCTCGCCGACGGTGACACCGAACGGGCCCGCGACCGCGTGGAGCGGGATCTGGTGCTGTCGTCCTGTGTGGTGCTGCTGGGCATGTGCGCGGTGCTCGCCTGTGCCCCGCAGATGATCGAACTGCTCTTCCAGCGCGGCGCGTTCACCGCGAGCGACACCGCGGCGACCTCCGACGTCATGCGGGTGTACGCCCTCGGACTGCTGGGGCAGACCCTGGTGGGCACGCTGATCCGCTCGTACTTCTCGGCGGGCCGGCCCAGTTGGTACCCCCTCGCGGTGATGGGCGTGGGCATCGTCGCGACCTCGTTGATCGGCGCCGTCGCCGTGCGTCCCTGGGGGGTGGCGGGGATCGCCGCCGCCAACGCCGTCGGCATCACCGTCACGGCCGCCCTGCTGCTGGCCGGTCTGCGGACGTCCCGGCGCGGCGGCGCCGGCGGTGTCCGGCTCCGTGTCCGTCAGGTGCTGGCCGCGCTCGGCCGGCCGGTGCTCGCCTCGGTCGGCGCCACCGCCGCCGGTGCGTTCGCCGCGAGCCGGGCCGACTCCCCCCTGGCGGGCCTCGCGGCCGGCTCGCTCACCGTGACCGCCGTCTTCGTCGCGCTCTCCCTGGCCCTGCGCGTCCAGGGCTCCGCATCCGCGGTGCGCTCCGTACGCACCATCACCCGAAAGCTCACTCATGACCGTTTCCGTTGATTCCGTTGATTCCACCGGTTCTGCCGGGTCCGTTGATTCCGTCGGCACCGGCAGGCTTCCCGCCGCGCCCCCGGGCCCCGTCCCGTGGGTGGCGATGTACCACTCGGTGGGTGACTGCTCGGACGATCCGTACCGCATCACGGTCACGCCCGAACGGCTCGAGAGGCAGCTGGCCTGGCTGCGCCGGCGCGGGCTGCGCGGTGTGTCCGTGGCCGACCTGCTCGCCGCCCGTGCCCGGGGCGAGAGCCGGCGTCTGGTCGGGCTCACCTTCGACGACGGGTACACCGACTTCGTCACCGAGGCCCTTCCGCTGCTGCGCCGCTGGGACTGCGGCGCCACCCTGTTCGTGCTGCCCGGACGGCTCGGCGGCGACAACGCCTGGGACCCGCTCGGCCCGCGCAAGCCGCTGCTGACCGCGGACGGCATCCGGCACGCGGCGGCCGAGGGCGTGGAGATCGGCTCGCACGGGCTGACCCACGTCGACCTCACCCGGGCGGACCAGCCCACCCTCGAGGCCGAGGTCGCCGAGAGCCGCGCGCGGCTGGCGGAGCTGACGGGCACCCGGCCCGACGGCTTCTGCTACCCGTACGGCACCGTCGACGCCCGCGCCGTGCGGGCGGTGCGGAAAGCGGGGTACGCCTACGCCTGCGCCATCGACCCCGGCGCGCTGACCGGCCCGCACGCCCTGCCGCGCCTGCACATCGGCCAGAACGACACGGCCTGGCGCCTGCACCTGAAGCACCGTCTGCACCGGTGGCGCCGACGTCCGGTGAAGGGGCTGTGAGATGAGGGCTCTGCACATCATCACCGGTCTCGGGGTCGGCGGGGCCGAGCAGCAGCTGCGTCTGCTGCTGCGTCACCTGCCCGTGGGCTGCGACGTCGTGACGCTCACCAACCCGGGTGCCGTCGCCGAGGGGCTCACCGCCGACGGGGTCCGCGTCGTGCACCTGGGCATGGGCGGCAACCGTGACCTGACCGCGCTCCCCCGGCTGGTCCGGCTGATCCGCTCCGGCGGCTACGACCTGGTCCACACCCACCTGTACCGGGCCTGCGTCTACGGCCGGCTCGCCGCGCGGCTGGCCGGGGTCCGCGCGGTCGTCGCCACCGAACACTCCCTGGGTGACACGCAGATGGAGGGCCGCAGGCTGACGGCGGGGGTGCGCGCGCTGTACCTCGGCAGCGAGCGGCTCGGGTCGGCGACGGTCGCCGTCTCCCCGGCGGTGGCCGACCGGCTGCGGCGGTGGGGCGTGCCCGCTCCCCGTATCGAGGTCGTCCCGAACGGCATCGACCTGGACCGCTTCCGCTTCGACCCGGAGCGGCGCGCGCACACCCGCCGGCGCCTCGGTCTGCCGGAGGGCGCGTTCGTCGTCGGCGGCGTCGGCCGGCTCGCCCCGGGGAAGCGGTTCGACGTCCTCGTCCACGCCCTCGCCCGGCTCCCGGACGACCACTGGCTGCTGCTGGTGGGCGGCGGCCCCGAGGAGCACCTCCTGCGCCGCACGGCCGGCGAGGCCGGTGTGGCCGGCCGCGTCCTGTTCACCGGCGAACGTCCCTACGGCCCGGACGGCTCGCCGGGCCCCGACCTGCCCTCGCTCCTGTCGGCGATGGACCTGCTCGCCTCCCCGTCCTCGGAGGAGGCGTTCGGCCTGGCCGTCGTGGAGGCGCTGGCGTCGGGCCTGCCCGTGCTCTACACGTCCTGTCCGGCGATCGAGGACGCGGCGCCGTCGGCCGCCGGCGCCCGGCGGGTGCCCGGCGGCCCCGAGGAGTACGCGCGCGCGATCGCCGAGGTCCGCGCGGCGGGCCCCGGGCCACGCACGGTCCCCGAGGCCGCCCGGCACTACAGCATCACCCGCAGCACGGCCCGCCTCATGGACGTGTACGCGGCAGCCGTCTCCCGTTCCCCCTCGTCCCCCTCCTCACCTTCGTCCCCCTCACCTCTCGGAGCCAGCACGTCAT
This sequence comes from Streptomyces sp. GDS52, assembly GCF_052246875.1. NCBI lineage: Bacteria > Bacillati > Actinomycetota > Actinomycetes > Kitasatosporales > Streptomycetaceae > Streptomyces > Streptomyces sp. GDS52. The sequence continues at coordinate 4,809,916 of NZ_CM125966.1, read as the reverse complement.
GACCGACACTCCGGCCCGTCGGCACCGCCTGTCCCCGGACCGTCTCAGGAGGCTGCCGACCTGGTCCGCGCTCGTGGTCGGCGGCACTCTCGTCGGCGGCCTGACCGGCGGCATGTACGGCGTCCTCACCCCCACGACCTACACGGCCACCAGCTACGTCGTCGCCGTACCGACCGCGGGGTCCACCCCGGAGTCCGCCCGCGGTTTCGCGCAGGCGTACGGACGGGTGGCCACGCAGCTCGCGGTGCTCGGGGACGCCCAGGTGTGGGCGGGCGTCCCGCTGCGGACCCTGCGGGACAGCGTGAGCACGGCGACCTCACCGGACGCGCCGATGGTCGCCGTCTCGGCCACCTCGGCGCAGCCCGGCCTCGCCGTCGACATGGCCAACGCGGTCTCCCGCGCGCTGACCCGGCACGCGGAGCACACCAAAGGCAGCACCCAGGTCCGGCTCGTGCAGTTCTCGCGTGCGGTGAAGCCGGACGAGCCGACGTCCGCGTCGCCCGCGGTGACCACCCTGGTGGGGGCGAGCGCGGGCGGGCTGCTGGGCTCGCTGGCCCTGCTGTCCCGGCCCCGGCACAACGGCCGGACCACCGAGGTCTCCGCGACCATCACGACCGCTGAGGGCACCGCGACCGCCGAGACCGCTGATCACACCCCGGCCGCCGCGGTGCCCGGCCCGGCCACCGCCGCCGACGCGCGCGAACAGCGGTGACCACGGTGTACCCGGCCGGGTCGGCGGTGGCGCTACCCCAGGCGCGACCACCAGTCGAGGCGGAGGCAGAGCTTCCCGCCGAGCCACTGCTCCACCCGGTCGCCCAGGCCCAGCGGCGTGCAGCTCTTCGGCGGCTCCGGTGCGGTGGGCGGGAGTGCGGGCGTGGGCGGGAGCGTGGGTGTGGGCACGGGCACCGGGGTCGTCGTGCTGGTGCGGCCGAACAGCGTCGTCCGGTAGACGCGGGACGATTCCGGGTTGTCGCCGCACTGCCACACCCCGTGCGGGCAGTAGTCGGTCACCGTGTTGTACAGCGGCCGGTGCTCGTCCATCCACGCGAGCATGCGGCGCATGTACTCGGGATTGTCGCCGTTGCGGAAAAGCCCCCATTCGGGATAGGAAATGGGCTTGCCGTGGGCTTTCGCGAAATCCACGTGCTCCTGGAGCCCGTACGGCTCCTCCACCTGTTCGTCGAACGGCATTCCGGCCGGCTGGTCGTAGGAGTCCATGCCGACGATGTCGACCGCGTCGTCCCCGGGGTAGCACTGCGTCCAGGGAACGGAGTCCCGGCCGCGGCTCGGTGTGAAGTCGAACCGGAACTTCTGGCCCGGCACCGCCCGCATGGTGGTGACGATCCTGTTCCAGTACTTCTTCCAGGCCTCCGGATCCGGCCCGCACCGATGGGTGTACGTGACGCCGTTCATCTCCCAGCCGAGCACGAGGATCGTGTCCGGCACCTTCAGCCGGACCAGCCGCTCGGCCAGGGCACGGAAGTGGTGGTCGAACTCTCCGGCCGCGCCCCGCCGCAGCAGCTGCCGGACCTCCTCGTCGGAGACGCCCTCCTCGTTGCGCTCCTGCAGGGGCACGTTGAGGACGAGCATCCGGTCGTCCTTCTTGTTGCGCCACTGCGCCCACGCCTCGAGGAAGCCGACGTCGCCCTCGATGTCGCTCCAGTGGTTGCCGGGCAGATAGGTGTGGCCGACGCGGAGCTCGGCACCGCCCAGCCAGCGGCTGAACTGCTCCATACGGGCCACACCACGGGCGTCGGACGCGAGGAAGGCGCCGAAGGGCGGGAACGCCCCTCGCGGTACCGGACGGGACGGCACCTCGACCGGGGGCACCTCGACCGGAGGCACCGTGACGGACGCCGCCGGACCCGGTGCCGGAGGGCGGGAGTCGTCGCCCGCCACCTCCACCCCCGTGCCCGCCATGAGGCCGGATGCCAGGGCGGCCGACACCGCGACCGCCACCGCGCCCACGACCTGCCCGCGAACCCGGACACGCTCGTGTTGTGGGGCCATACCGGCTCCTCTCTTCGCTTCTCGTCCGACCTTCAGCTTCTGGACTCTTTATTGACGAACAGTCATACGAAAGTCAGTCACAGGACATCCCGTGACGCCACTGACATGCGGCTTCCGAGTGCCGCGCTCCCCCGTGCGGGTGAGTCGATCGAAAAGAAACCCTAAACCCCAAATAACCCTGAATAGCCCTGAAGAGTCCCGCAGAGCCCCGCAGGAATCGAAAGAAGGAGGAATTCGTGCCGCTGCTCGACACCCGTGTCCCCGCCGTCATTCTGCGGATCGACCGGAATCCCTTCCACCACGGAACGCTCGGAGCCGTGCGTTCGCTCGGCAGGGCGGGAGTGGAGGTGCATGTCGTCGCCGACGAGTCCGCAAGTCCCGTCCGCCGCTCACGTTATGTCCGGCGGCTGTATCCACCGCCGGCGCCCGGCGCGTCCACGGACGACGTCCTCGCCGTGCTGCGCCGCGTGGCCGACCGGATCGCACGACCCGCCGTCCTGGTCCCGATGGACGACGCGAGCGCCATCGCCGCCGGGCGCCTGCGGGACGCCCTGGCACCCTCCTACCTGCTGCCCGAGATGCCCGGCACGCTGCCCGAACGCGTCGCCGACAAGGCGCAGCTGGCCGCCGTGTGCGCGTCCGCGGACGTTCCGCACCCGGTCACGCTCGTCCCGGACAGCCCGCAGCGGGCCATCGAGGACGCCCGGCGGCTCGGGCTGCCCCTGGTGGCGAAGTGGAGCCGGCCCTGGCTGCTGCCGGCCGGCAGCGGGCTGCGCAGCACCCGGCTGGTGCGGTCCGCGGAGCAGGCCCGGGAGCTGTATCTGCGCACCGACGAGGCGGGCAGCCCGCTCCTGCTGCAGGCCTACCTGCCGCCGGGGCCGGACCGGGACTGGTTCTTCCACGGCTACGCCGACCACGCGGGCGCCGTGCGCACGGGCGGGCCGGGCCGCAAGCAGCTGTCCTGGCCACGCGGCGCGGGACTGACGGCGGTGGGCCGCTGGACGCCCAACGCCCAGGTGCAGGCCCTGGCCGAGCGGCTCACCGGCGAACTGGGCTACCGCGGCGTCTTCGACCTCGACTTCCGCCGCTGCCACACGACGGGCCGCTACCACCTGCTCGACTTCAACCCGCGCCCCGGCGCCCAGTTCCGGCTCTTCGAGGACAGCGCCGGAGTGGACGTCGTACGCGCCCTCCACCTGGACCTGACGGGACGTCGCCCACCGGTCGGCGAGCCGGTGGCCGGGCGGACGTTCGTGGTGGAGAACTACGCGCCGCTCGCCGCGCTGCGCACGGCGCCCAGCACACGCGAACTGGCCTGGTACGCCCGGGACGACCGCGGACCCGGCCGGGCGATGTGGGGCCTGTGGGCCCGTCATGTGTCCGGCCGGCTGCGCGAGCGGCTGGGCCCCGCTGCGGCGACACCGGCAGCACCCCTGATCCCCCGGGCGGCCTCGCCCTCCCCGACCGACAACGAGAAAGCGAGCAGTTGATGATGTACGACCTTCTGGTGGTGGGCGCCGGACCGTACGGTCTGTCGATCGCGTCCCACGCCGCGGCCGCCGGGCTGCGCCTGCGCGTGTTCGGCCGGCCCATGGCGTCCTGGCGGGACAACATGCCCGGCGGCATGTTCCTGAAGTCGGAGCCGTGGGCGTCCAACCTCTCCGATCCGGACGGGGAGTGGACCCTGGCCGCTTACTGCGCGGAGCAGGGACTGACGGCACGTCACGCGGAGCCGATCCCGGTGACGGCGTTCGCGGAGTACGGCCTGTGGTTCGCCCGCCATGCCGTTCCGGAGGTCGACGAGCGCATGGTGGCCCGGGTGGCGGTCGGCCCCGCCGGCTTCACGGTGGTCACCGACGACGGGGAGGCGCTGCACGCGCGGACGGTGGCGCTGGCGGTCGGTGTGATGCCGTTCATCGAGGTGCCGCAGGCCCTGCGCGGACTGCACCCCTCCCTGGTGACGCACAGCAGTCACCACAGCGACCTCGCCCCCTTCCGCGACAAGGACGTCACGGTGCTCGGCGGCGGTCAGGCCGCCCTGGAGACCGCGGCCCTGCTCGCCGAACAGGGCACCCGCGTACGGGTGCTGGCGCGGGCGGACCGGGTGCGGTGGAACGACGTGCCGCCGGCCTGGGAACGCCCCTGGTGGCAGTCGGTCCGCTCCCCGCACAGCGGTCTCGGCCCCGGCTGGCGGAACTGGTTCTATTCCGAGCGCCCCGGCCTCTTCCGACGGCTGCCGCAGCAGACCCGGTCGCGCATCGCGGCCACGGCGCTGGGTCCGGCGGGCGCCTGGTGGGTGCGGGACCGGGTGGAGCGCGCGGTGGAACTGCTGCCGGGCCACGAGGTCACGGAGGCCTGCGCGGTGCCGGGTGGCGTACGGCTGGACCTGGTGAACCACACGGGTGAGACCCGCTCCCTCGGCACCGAACACGTCATCGCCGCCACGGGGTTCCGGGTGCACCGCGACCGGCTCGGCATGCTCTCCGCCGAGCTGCGCGGCACGCTGGCGGCCCTGCCCGACGGGTCCCCGGCGATCGGACTGGGCTTCGAGTCCTCCCACCCCGGCCTGTTCTTCGCGGGTCTGACCACGGCGTCCGGCTTCGGCCCGTCCATGCGCTTCGTCCAGGGCGCGACGTACACCGCGGCGGCACTCGTCCAGGGGGTGCGCCGCCGGCTCAGGTCCACCCCCGCGCGGGGAAGGGTCCCGGTCCCCTCGTCCGTCGGCCGGACCGACTCGCCGGCACCGGTGAGCCTCTGACGGGAAACCCTCCCCGTACTGCACTGAGCCCCCGGACCGGAGCTCCGGAAAGCCCCGCGGTGCCGGGCCGACGGGGCCCGGCACCCGGGAACCGCTCTCCGCTATCCGCGCAGGGCGGCGCGGCTGCGGCGGTACAGCAGCGCCCCGCCCACGAGCAGGGTGGCACCGGCGGCCGAGGCCGCCAGCATGCCCTCACTGCCGGTCTCGGCCAGGTGCGGCGGCGCACCGGGCTCCTCCACGTCCTGCGGCGGCGTGTCCACGACCTGCGCGGGGGGCGGGGTGTCCGTACTCGTGGGCGGCGTCGAAGGCGTCTCGGTCTCCGTCTCGGTCTCGGGCACCTGGCTCTGCTCGGTGCGGCAGTCGTTGTCGGACGCCTCGTTGAACAGCCCGACCAGGTTGACGTTGTTGCCGCACACGTTCAGCGGGAGGCCGAGGGGCACCTGGATGAGGTTCCCGGACGCCACACCGGGAGAGTCCGTGGCGACCCCCTCCGCCTGCGCGCCACCGCCGCCGCTGCCGCCGTGCGAGGTGGTGCGGCAGTCGTTGTCGGACGCCTCGTTGAACGCGCCGATCACGTCGACGTTGTTGCCGCACACGTTCACCGGCGCGTGCACCGGCGCCTGGACGAGGTTTCCGGACGCCACACCCGGGGAGCCCTTGGCGACCCCCTCCGCGTGCGCGCCACCGCCGTGGCCGTCGTACGAGCGTTCGGCGGAGGACAGGCTCCCGGACTTGTCCTCAGCCTTGGTCGCGGACGTGGGCTCGGACGCGTGCGAGGTGTTGGCGCACAGGTTGTCGGACGCCTCATTGAACGCGGAGACCACACCGACGGTGTTGCCGCACACGTTCACCGGTACCTCCACCGGCGCCTGGACGCTGTTCCCGGACAGCGCACCGGGAGAGTCCGTGGCGGCTCCCTCCGCGTGCGCGTCGGCGAAGGCGGGGGCGCCGTACAGAGAGAGAATGCCCGTGGCGGCGGCCGCCGCGAACACTCCCTTGCTCAGGGTCTGTCGCAATGTCGTTCGTCTTCCTGCTCGAAGAAGTGGGAAAGCCGGCGGCCTCGGCACGAAGAATCGACGCGCGAGGCCGGCCACGGCGGAGCCGGGGGCCGGTACCTGGACACCACGGCATGCTCACCGTCGGGGACGCCTGCGGAAGATGCCGGTGTACCGCGGACGGAGCAGCACAGCGCTTTCCTTTCTCGTGGCGTCGCAAGCCCTTCTGCTTCATCAACCCGACGCACGGGAATCGGTTGCGCAGATTCACCCGCTTGGCCCACTCGGCCCACTTCGGGCATGCGCGGCTACGACACCACGTCCTTGCGGGCGAAACCGCGGAAGGCCAGCGCGAACAGCACCAACGCGTACGTCACGGAGACCGCGGTGCCCTGGATCATGCCGGACCACTCCGGGTCCGGCTGGACGGCGTCCGCCCAGGCGAACTGCCAGTGCGCGGGCAGGAAGTTCCGCCAGTCGCCGAGGGCGGTCACCGCGTCGAGGACGTTGCCGACGATGGTCAGTCCGACGGCTCCGCCGACCGCGCCCAGCGGGGCGTCGGTGCGCGTCGACAGCCAGAACGCGAGCCCGGCGGTGACCAGCTGGGACACGAAGATGTACGCCACGACCACCACGAGCCGCTGCGCCGCCGTCGCGGGGTCCAGCGAGCCGCCGGTGGGGATCCGCAGCGGGCCCCAGCCGTAGGCGGCGGTGCCGACGGCGAGCGCGACGACCGGCAGCAGCACCATCGCGGCGAGGCTGAGCCCCAGCCCGACGACGAGCTTGGACCACAGCAGCCGCATGCGCGGCACCGGCGCGGCGAGCAGATAGCGCAGCGAGGACCAGCCGGCCTCCGAGGCGACCGTGTCCCCGCAGAACAGGGCGACCGGGATGACCAGCAGGAAGCCCGCCGAGACGAACAGGTTCACGGCGGCGAAGTTGGCGCCGGAGGCGGTGGCCGTGTCCATCAGGGTGATCCGGCCCTCCCGGCCCTCCGGCTCACCTCCGATGGCGAAGGCGACGGCCAGGACGAACGGCAGGGCGGCGAGGATCGCGCCCATGACGAGCGTGCGGCGGCGCTTCAGCTGCCGGACCAGTTCGACCCGCAGCGGCAGGGTGCGGCCCGCGCGGTAGCCGTCGGCCACCTCCACGGGCCCGGCCGGCGCTCCGGGTCCGGTGGGCCCGGCCGGTTCCGTGGGCCCGTTCCGCTCGGTGAGCGTGCTCATGCGGAACCTCCGATCAGCGTGAGGAAGGCGTCTTCGAGGCGGCGGTGCGGGCCCACCGACTCCACCGGCACGTCCAGCCGGACCAGTTCGGCGACCAGTCGGGCGGCGGTGCCGTCGGCGTCGAGGCGGACCAGCAGCCCGTCGTCGGCGCGGACCGCCGAGGCGACGCCCGGCAGGGCGGCCACCTTCTCGGCGAGCGGCTCGTCCACGGGGGACGCGGTGCCCACGAGCAGGGTGTCGCCGGAGCCGACGATCTCCCGCACCGGACCGGCTTGGACCAGCCTGCCGCGGTCCATGACGACGAGGTGGGTGCAGGACTGCTCCACCTCCGACAGCAGATGGCTGGAGACGATCACCGTGCGGCCGGCGGCCGCGTACCGGATCATCACCTCGCGCATCTCGCGGATCTGCGGCGGGTCCAGTCCGTTGGTCGGCTCGTCCAGGATGAGCAGGTCGGGCAGGCCGAGCATGGCCTGGGCGATGGCCAGGCGCTGGCGCATGCCCTGGGAGTAGGTGCGCACCGCGCGGGCGAGGGCGTCGCCGAGGCCCGCGATCTCCAGGGCCTCGTCCAGGTGGGCGTCCTCGGCCGGGCGCCCGGTGGCCTGCCAGTACAGCTCCAGGTTCTCCCGGCCGGACAGGTGCGGCAGGAAGCCCGCGCCCTCGACGAAGGCGCCGACCCGGGAGAGCACCGGGGCACCGGGGCGGATCGCGTGACCGAAGACGCGGATCTCGCCGCCGTCGGGGGTGATCAGGCCCATCAGCATGCGCAGGGTGGTGGTCTTGCCCGCGCCGTTCGGCCCGAGCAGGCCGAGGACCTGGCCCTTCTCCACCCGGAAGGACAGGTTCCGCACGGCGTACCGGTCGGTGGAGCGGGCGTAGCGCTTGCTCAGGTCCGTGATCTGCAGGGGCACGTCCGCGAGTGCGGGATCGGGGGGCGCGGCGGCCGTGCGGCGGCGGCCGGTGAGCACCAGGACGAGGGCGGTCACGGCTCCGGCGAGCGGCAGCCACCACACCCACGCGGGCAGCGGGGCCGCCGCGGTGGTCACCCCGGGCGCGGTGGGGACGGTGAGGTCGCCCTTGAGGGAGACGGTGTACGTCGCCGGGGCGGCCGGTGAGGCGTAGCCGAGGTCGGTGGAGGCGAGGACCAGGCGCAGGCGGTGGCCCTGGCGGACCTCGTGGTCGACGGCCGGGAAGGTGACGGTCACGTCCTTGCCCGCCTTGGCGTCCTCGACGCGGACCGGGGTGACCAGCTGGGAGGGCAGCACCTGCTGTCGTCCGTCCGGGCCGACGTCGTACACCTTTCCGAAGAGGACGGCGTCGTCACTGGTCGACCTCACGTGCACGGTGGCCGTCGGCGATCCGGTGATCCGCAGGTCGCCGGTGACCGGGGCCGACTCGAAGCGGGCGTGCTGGCCGGGGAAGTCCAGGGAGACGCCGACGCCGAGCGAGGACAGCTGGGAGAGGCCGCCGGTACCGCCGAGGCCGGGCAGGGCGGAGACGGCGGGCGGGCTGGCGCCGGCCGGATTGGCGAAGCTCTGCTCGCGTCCGGTGAGCGGGACGTCCTTGCCGCCGCCGGTCAGGCCCGGGTAGCGGTCCGCGCTCGCGCCGCTCAGCACGGCCCGCCCGTCGGTGGAGTCGACGCCGCCGGTGCGGGTGACGCGGAAGGCGGGGCCGGTGTCGGCCCCCTTGTCCTCCTTCAGGTACCGGTCGAACCAGGCCCGGGTCCGGTCGCGGACGCGGTCCGCCTCCGGTTCACCGCCGTCGTGCCCGCCGGCGATCCAGTCGACGTCGACCGGGGCGCCGTTGGCGCGGATCGCCTTCGCGGCGGCGTCGGCGTGGCCGAGCGGGAACAGGGAGTCGTTCTGCCCCTGCATCAGCAGCGTCGGTACGTCGATGCGGTCGGCGACGGCGGACGGGGACCGCTCTTCGAGCAGCTTGACGGCCTCGGCGTCCGGGGTGCCGGACTCGGCGACCCGCTCGTACATCCGGCACAGCGCGGGTTCGAACTTCTCGCAGCCGCCGCCGGAGTTGACGAAGATGCCCGCCCACAGCTTCTTGAACACGCCGTTCGGGAACAGCGCCTCGGCGAGGTCGAAGTAGGTGATCGCGGGGGCGAGGGCGTCCACCCGGTCGTCGTGCCCGGCGGTGAGCAGCGCGATGGCCCCGCCGTAGGAGGCACCGGCCATGCCGAGGCGCGGGTCGCCCTCCTCGTCCAGCTGCACCTCGGGCTGCTCGGCCAGCCAGTCGATGAGCCGGGAGACGTCGGCGACCTCGCCCTTCGGGTCGTTCAGCCCGATCTTCCCGGTGGACTTACCGAAGCTGCGCGCGGACCAGGTCAGCACCGCGTACCCCTCGCGCGCGAGCTCCTCGGCCTGCTGCCGTACGTCGTCCTTGCTGCCGCCGAAGCCGTGCCCGAGCAGCACGGCGGGGCGGCGGCCGGCCGGGCCGGCGGTGAAGTACGAGGTGTCGATGCGCACCCCGTCGGCCGTACTCGCGATCCGGTCGGTCCGGCTGACCGCGGGCGCCGCGTCCTCGGCGGCGACGGCGGTCCACGTACCGGCCCCGGCGAGCACGACGACGGCACCCACGGCGGCCAGCGCCCGCCGCGACCGCCGCCAACGGGGCCACCGCGCTCCGGGCCGGCCGGGCATTCGAAGATCCATGCGTCAACCGTACGGGTCTCCCCCTCCATACGGTGCCGACCGCAGACCGAACCGGGCGCCCTCCCAGCGGCGTACGGAACCGCCGCCGTGTACCGCGTCCGCAGTACGCGGCGGGACGCGCGCTCCGGCCGAAGGTTCGCTCAGCCGCCGAACGCCACCCGCCGGCGCGGCGCCGGGCCCTCCGGCAGCCCGGCCGCGCATTCGAACATGGGAGCGGGTCGTTGGGCAGATCCTCCACACGCGCCGGGCCCCGCCCCACCAGGAGACCGCGGCCCTCGAGCCGCCGGAGCGTACGCCACGCAGCCCTATGCGCCGACTGCGCGGTGACGTCAAGGTGCGTGTCGAGCATTCGTACCCACACCATGCTGTCGTGTCCGGTGGTCCAACCGTCGGCGGTCGCCCTGCTGCACACGCCCACCACCATGAAACCCGACCGTCACCTATCCACGCAGCAGTCTCTACGGGACCTTGAGACCACGAACAGCTTATGGAAGGTTCATGCCGCATGATCGATGAGTTCGCGAAGGACAACCTGCACGGGAGACTGCGACGGGACCGCGAGGCGCTGCTCTGGAAACTCGACGGCTTGTCCGAATACGACGCCCGCAGACCTTTGACGTCGACCGGAACCAACCTCCTCGGCCTGGTCAAACACGTGGCCACCGTCGAGGCCAGGTACTTCGGCGAGGTCTTCGACCGCCCTTCCCCGGAACCGCTGTCCCGGTGGCAGGACTCCGACGGCAGCGACCTGTGGGCGACCGAGGACGAGACCCGCGATCAGATCATCGGGTTCTACCGGCGCACGTGGGAACACTCGGACGCGACGATCAACGAGCTTCCCCTCGACGCCCCCGGCCACGTGCCGTGGTGGCCGGAGCCTCATGCCGACACGAACCTGTTCGCCGTCATGGTCCATGTACTCGGCGAGTCCATCCGGCATGCCGGGCACGCCGACATCCTGCGCGAGGGCCTCGACGGCCGGACCGGGCTGCGCGCCGAACACGAGAAGCAGATCGACGAGGAAGCCCGCGCCGCCCACCACGCGAAGATCGAGCAGGCCGCCAGGTCGGCCGCATCGATCAAGACTCAGTCGGACATATCAGGCAGCCTGGCATCAGCTCCCCCACCGGCGCTTGCGATTTCCGAGCGCCCGGCCACCTGATATGCCCTCGAAGCATGGGGAGCCGGTCATCTTCGACGAAGACAGTGATGCCGGCCACGCGTACCGCGCCACCGTTCAGGGCCTGCTGGGCGGACACCGAGGAAGAAGAGTTCGGTCGGTTCCTCGGCTCGACCGAGGAACCGCAGGGCGCTTCGGTCCTGGCTGAGGAATGCACGGGCGCCCTTCGAGGACGGTGGGTCGACCAAGGTGTCGTGCAGGACGAGTATCTCGACTTCGTTCGGGCGGGCCGTCCATCGGGCATGGATGGCATCCCGCCGAATGACGTAGGGGCTCAAGGCGCGAATCCGCAGGTCCCGTCGATGTCAGGGCTTTCCCCGCACGTGACAAGTGGCGGCGTGTCAGCCCACTGATCGGGCGGGCGCTTTTCCGCTACCGTCCGGGTCGGTCGCGGCCTCGTACGTGTGCGATGCAGGACAGGCGCCCGCGCCCCGGGCGTGACACACCTTCCCGAAGGCGTGAGCACTTTGGCCGCCACTGTCCCGATAATGCTCATTTGAGCGCTCGGATGACACTTGTCCGCTGACTGCTCACGCTTTTCCACACGACACCCGTCCCCGGCCCCGCGGAGTCAGCACCGGGCAGATACCCCTGCACCACCCGGCGGGACACCATCTCCCCGCCGACGCAGGGGTGCTCCGTAGGGCAGCGGCTACGCGTCAGGCAGTCGGGTAACCGGGCCCCCGGAGCGGCTGCGCCCGGTCGGCCGGGACCGTGGGGGTGGGCACGGTCCCGGCCGGCCGGGATGACGGTCCGTGCCGTCAGTGGTTGCGGGGGAAGCCCAGGTCGATGCCGGTGGGGGCGTCGGAGGGGTCGGGCCAGCGGGTGGTGACGACCTTGCCGCGGGTGTAGAAGTGCGTGCCGTCGTTGCCGTAGATGTGGTGGTCGCCGAAGAGGGAGTCCTTCCAGCCGCCGAAGGAGTGGTAGCCGACGGGGACCGGGATCGGCACGTTCACGCCGACCATGCCGGCCTCGACCTCCAGCTGGAAGCGGCGGGCGGCGCCGCCGTCCCGGGTGAAGATCGCGGTCCCGTTGCCGTACGGCGAGGAGTTGATGAGGTCCAGGGCCTCCTCGTACGTCTCGGTGCGCAGCACGCACAGCACCGGGCCGAAGATCTCGTCCTGGTAGGCCTTCGCGGACGTGGGCACCTTGTCCAGCAGGGAGATGCCGATCCAGTGGCCGCCCTCGTGGCCCTCGACGGTGTGGCCGGTGCCGTCCAGGACGACCTCGGCGCCCTCGCCCGCCGCGTCCGCCACGTAGGAGGCGACCTTGTCGCGGTGGGCCCTGGTGATCAGCGGGCCCATCTCGGAGGCCGGGTCGTTGCCGGGACCGATCCTGATCTTCTCGGCGCGCTCGCGGATCTTCTCCACCAGGGTGTCGCCGATCGCGCCGACGGCGACGACCGCGGAGATCGCCATACAGCGCTCCCCCGCCGAGCCGTAGGCGGCGGAGACGGCGGCGTCGGCCGCCGCGTCCAGGTCGGCGTCGGGCAGCACCAGCATGTGGTTCTTGGCGCCGCCCAGGGCCTGGACGCGCTTGCCGTTCGCCGAGGCGGTGGTGTGGATGTAACGGGCGATGGGGGTGGAGCCGACGAAGGAGACGGCCTTGACGTCGGGGTGGGCGAGGAGGCGGTCGACGGCGAGCTTGTCGCCGTGGACGACGTTGAAGACGCCGTCCGGCAGCCCGGCCTCCGAGAGCAGTTCGGCGAGGCGGACGGCGGCCGACGGGTCCTTCTCGGACGGCTTCAGCACGAAGGTGTTGCCGCAGGCGATGGCCAGCGGGAACATCCACAGCGGCACCATCGCGGGGAAGTTGAACGGGGTGATGCCCGCCACGACGCCCAGCGGCTGGCGGATCGAGGCGACGTCGACCCGGGTGGCGACCTCCGTGGACAGCTCTCCCTTGAGCTGCACGCTGATCCCGCAGGCCAGGTCGACGATCTCCAGTCCGCGCGCGACCTCGCCGAGCGCGTCGGAGTGCACCTTGCCGTGCTCGGCGGTGATCAGTTCGGCGATCTCGTCGCGGTGCGCGTCCAGCAGCGCCCGGAAGGCGAAGAGGACGGAGGTCCGCTTGGCCAGGGAGGACCGCCCCCAGGTCAGGTACGCCTCCTGGGCGGCGGCGACCGCGGCGTCCACCTCCTCCACGGAGGCGAACGCGACCTTCGTGGTGATCTCGCCGGTCGCCGGGTCGGTCACCGGCCCGTACGTGCCCGACGTGCCTTCGGCGGTCTTGCCGCCGATCCAGTGGTTGACGATCTTCGTCATGACCCAGTACTCCTTCACAGAGGGCGGCGTCGGTTCTTCACGTGCCATGGATTCATCAGGTTCATCCCATCAGCATCGGGCGCGTGGCGCGCCCGACACACTGTCGGGCGTTCCGGTCTCCCCGTGGACACTCGGGCCGGGGGAGATCGGGGTGGGTGGGGCGGGGGAAATCCGGGTGGGTGGGGACGGGTGAGCCCCGGTGGGTTCGGGGCCGGGGACCTCCGGCGCGGGGCCGTAGCGGGCGGGGAGTCATCGCACGCACTTCGCTCCTGCCAAAGCAAAGCGGCCTCCCGCGCCGGAGGCGATCGGTGCCGGGGCCGGCCGTCAGCGGTGCCCCGGGGTGCGGCCGGAACGCGCCCGGCCGAAGTGCACGTAGGTCATCGCACGGCCCCCGCGGTGACCGCCGCCTCGATCTCGTCCTCGGTGGGCATCGCGGAGGAGCACTCGAGCCGGGAGGCGACGATGGCTCCGGCGGCGTTGGCGTATCTCATGGTCCGCTCCAGGCTCCAGCCGGCGAGCAGGCCGTGGCAGAGGGAGCCGCCGAAGGCGTCGCCGGCGCCGAGGCCGTTGAGGACGTTCACCGGGAGCGGCGGGACCTCGGTGCTCTCGCCCGTGGCGCTGACCGCGAGGACGCCCTTCGGTCCCTGCTTGACCACGGCGAGTTCGACGCCGGCGGCCAGCAGTGCGCGGGCGGCGGCGTGGGGTTCGCGGACGCCGGTGGCGACCTCCACCTCGTCCAGGTTGCCCACGGCGACGGTGGTGTGGCGCAGGGCCTCCTGGTAGAAGGGGCGGGCCTGGTCGGGGTCGGGCCAGAACATCGGGCGCCAGTCCAGGTCGAAGACGGTGGTGCCGGCCTTGGCCCGGTGGGCGAGCGCGCCGAGGGTCGCGGTGCGGCTGGGCTCCTCGCTCAGTCCGGTGCCGGTGACCCAGAAGACGCGCGCGTCGCGGATGGCGTCCAGGTCGAGTTCGTGGGCGTCGATCTCCAGGTCGGGGGCCTTGGGCAGGCGGTAGAAGTACAGCGGGAAGTCGTCCGGCGGGAACACCTCGCAGAAGGTGACCGGGGTGGGCAGCCCGGGGACCGCGGTGACCCAGCGGTCGTCCACGCCGAAGCCGCGCAGCTCCTGGTGGAGGTAGGTGCCGAAGGGGTCGTCGCCGGTGCGGCTGATCACCGCCGTGTGCCGTCCGAGGCGGGCGGCGGCGACCGCGACGTTCGTCGCCGAGCCGCCGAGGAACTTGCCGAAGGAGGTGACCTGCGGAAGCGGGACACCGGTCTGGAGCGGGTAGAGGTCCACTCCGATGCGGCCCATGGTGATCAGGTCGTACGCCATCGCGATCGCGTTCCCTTCGTGCCGTGTCGCGGTGCCCGGTGCTCCCGGTCGTCCTGGTACGGCTCTCCCCCGGTTTCTAGTCGTGCGGCGAAGCCCTGTCAATGTTTTGTCCAGACATACGGACCAGATCTCGACGGGGCCTCCACGGACCCGTCCGGTTCGTCCGGAACACCCCGGACGGATCAACCCGCCCCGCCGACGGACCGGCGAGGGCCTTTGTGCCACTTGTGTCACAAACACCCCGCCCCTGTCACAGATGTCCCGCACAGGCGGTTCTTCCGTCACGTCCCGCACACAGCCGCCCACCCGTCCCGTAACGCGTCGTTCACCGGGCAGAACGCTGGGTGATCGCCAGCGCAGCACCCGGCTCCCCCTGACGGCCGCCCCCTGGCCGCCTCCGTGGTGCTCGCGGGGAGGAACGACGCATGACCGACCGACGTCTGTGGTCGTACAAGGACATCGCGGCGCACATCAAGGTGCAGCCGGACACCGTACGCTCCTACCGCAAGCACGGTCTGCTGCCCCCGCCCGACCACGTGGAGAGCGGCAAACCGTACTGGTACGCGGACACGGTGCGCCGCTGGGTGGCGGCCCGGCCCGGCAACCGGGGCCGCCGGGACTAGCCGATCCGTACGGCACCGCCCGCGTCCGGCCCCGGGCGGACGCGGGCGGTGCTCACCTCCAGGGCTCGATGACCGTCGCGCCCGCGCCCGGTGCCGTGCCCATCGCCGCCAGGGCCGACGGGACGGCGTCCAGGCCGATGGTGCGTGTCACCAGCAGGTCGGGGCGCAGGACGCCCGCCCGGACCAGCTCCAGCATCGGAGGGTAGGCGTGTGCGGCCATGCCGTGGCTGCCGAGGAGTTCCAGCTCCAGGGCGACGGCCCGGGCCATCGGCACCGGGGTCGTGCCCGTCGGTGAGGGCAGCAGGCCGACCTGGACGTGTCGGCCCCGGCGGCGCAGGCCGTTCACGGAGGCGGCGCAGGTGGCGGGTGAGCCCAGGGCGTCCAGGGAGAGGTGGGCGCCCCCGCCGGTGAGGTCGCGGACCGCGGCCGCGGTGTCCTGCGTCCCGGATCCGTCCACGCACTGGGCCGCGCCGAACCTCCGGGCCAGGTCCAGGGCCCGGGGGGACACGTCGACGGCGACGACCCGGGCGCCCGCGGCCGCCGCGATCATCACGGCGGACAGGCCCACCCCGCCGCAGCCGTGCACCGCGACGGACTCCCCCGCCGCCACCCGGCCCTGCTGCACCACCGCCCGGTAGGCCGTGGCGAAACGGCAGCCCAGGGAGGCGGCCGTCGCGAAGGACATGCCCTCGGGGACGTCGACCAGGTTCACGTCGGCGTGGTCCAGGGCCACGTACTGGGCGAACGAGCCCCAGTGGGTGAAGCCGGGCTGGGTCTGCCGCTCGCACACCTGCTGGTCCCCGGCCGCGCAGGCCGGGCAGCTGCCGCAGGCGCAGACGAAGGGGACGGTGACCCGGTCGCCGACCCTCCGGCCGGTGACCCGCGCGCCGACCGCCTCGACGACGCCGGCCAGTTCGTGGCCGGGCACGTGCGGCAGCGTGATGTCCGGGTCGTGGCCCTGCCAGCCGTGCCAGTCGCTGCGGCACAGGCCGGTGGCCTCGACCCGCACCACGACCCCGTGCTCCGCGGGTTCCGGGTCCGCGACCTCCCGCACCTCGGCCGGTTCCCCGTACCGCTCGAACACCACCGCGCGCATGACCGGCCCGCCTTCCGTCCGCGCCGGTGGTGCGGGGCCGGCGCGGAGTGCCGTACGCGCACCCCGGTGCCTCCCCGCCCCTTCCCGGCGATCACCGTTTGCGGCGGAACGCTATCCGCGGACCCCCGTCCTGTCGCGGTCGGCTCCTTGATCCGGGAGAGTCCCGACGATCCTGGATTCATACCCCCTAGGGGTATAGTCTGGAACGTGTGGCCCCCGCGGGCCCCCTCAACCCCGTACGTCTCGACGAGGGAGTAACCAATGACCGCCCAGACCGACACCCAGGGTTCCGTCACCACCGTCTACAAGGTGAGCGGCATGAGCTGCGGCCACTGCGAGGGCGCCGTCTCCGGCGAGCTCTCCGGGATCCCCGGGGTCTCCTCGGTGAAGGCCGTCGCCGCCACCGGCGTGGTCACCGTCGTCTCCGCGGCCCCGCTCGACGAGGAGGCCGTCCGCGCCGCCGTCGACGAGGCCGGTTTCGAACTGGCGGGCAAGGCCTGAGGACACGGTGCCCCGGCCGGCCTCCGCCGCACCGGCCGACCCGCCGCCGAAGGGCGTTTCATTGAGATCTCGACCTGATGAACCGTTCCTAGTCAGTGAGCAGGAGTGAGTCCTGGACCCATTCCTGCTCACTGCGGACCTCCCGAACGGTGTTGGGTGTCCTGGTCGCCCGCGTTCGCTCCGCATCCGGCGACACGGATCGTGTCCGTGGTCCGGGAACGCGGGGGCGGGGTCCCTCACGCCCCCGGGCACGGTGTCCGGCCTGGGCGGTCCGATGCCCCACACGATCACTCCGGTCGTGTGGGGGCGGTGCCGTCCGTCGCCGGACACGGTGCCCGAGGGCGCGCCTTCCGATCGCGACGCCGGCGGCGTCGTGACGGGTGGTCCTGCGGTTCTTCGAGGTGAGGGGCTTCTGCCAGTGCTCGGCTCCCCAGCGAGAGGTGTAGGCGGGGTCGACGACGACGACGGCGATGCCGAGTTCGGCCGCCATCGACACCAGCCGTGCCCGCAGCCTGGCGACGGGCAGGCCGCTGATGAGCCTGCGGAACCGCTTTTTGCGGCCGTGCTTCTCTCGCGTCTTCTCCGCGCCGAAGTCCAGGTCCTCGACCGCGATGGCGACGCCTTCGCGTCGAGCCCAGTGCAGCAGTCGGGTGAGGGCGTGCCGCACCTGGGCGTCCCGGTGCTGGGCGGTGCCGTCGAGGTCGTAGAAGAAGCGGCGGGGCTCACCCATCGGGTTGCCGTGCTCGTCCAGCCGCCAGGCGGCGAGGTGGTCGGCGTTGGTGTCCACGCCGATCAGACCACCCGAGCGGGCCTGCACCAGGGGAACGGTCTGGACCGGGGGGATCGTCCAGGAGGCCGTGAGGTACCAGCGGTCACGGTCCACGTCGTAGTGGATGCGGTAGGCCACCGCCCGGTTCGCGGACACGCGGTCGGCCCACTCCTGGCCCCGGTGCCGGAAGTCGATCCGGCCGGTGAGGACGTACCGGCCGTGCGGCGCGTTGGCCAGGTGCGCCAGCGGGGCCGGGAGCTTGATGCCGGCCCCGCCGTCGGGGCTGACGCGGATGGTCTCGTTCCCGCAGGGCTTGCCCGACTCCCCGTCTGCCTGCAGGAACCAGCGTTCGGCCTCCCAGCGCTGCCGCCACTGCCCGGCGGTGAGCCGGGCGGCTTCCAGATGGTGCCGGTTGCGGGCCAGCTGCTTCCCGCCCCGCACCACGTGCACGACACCGGCCGCACGATCGGACCGCTCGCGTTCCAGCCGGTCCTCCAGCACATGCAGGCGCCGGGTCTTGGCGAACCACTCCCGCCGGGTGCGGTAGCCGCCCGGCGCCCGCTTGGATCCCCTCTCACCCACGGGCAGGGACAGCCGGTGAGCAATCGTCTCGACGCCCGCTTCCAGCCCCTGGATGTGCGCGAGCTGAGCACGACGGGACAGCGCCCACTGATCGTGCGACGCCTTGGTGATCGAACCGGCCCAACGGGACGAGGAATCGGCGGTCAGGGCACGCTTGCGCTCGGCCCACGTGTCGGCGGAGTGCTCCAGGCTGTCAGCACACCTGCGCTTGAGATCAGCGGAGGCGAGCGAGCCCAGGTGCGCGCCGACCAGGCGCAACACCTTGTCGTCCCCGGGCGTGAGGCCCTTGAGACGGGTGCGGATGCTGACGCCGGTGGGTCCGTCGGCGACGAACGGCGCCTTGATGGCCCTGAGCGGCTTCTTCTTCGGCTCAGCCATGCCCGGCGGCCTCCAGCGCCTTGCGGGCACGGCTCTTCGCCGACCTGCGCCCGTACCGGCGGGCACAGAACCACGTCAGCGCCTCGGTCATGTCCCGCACCAGGTCGTCCTCGGCCCCGCCGTCGTCCAGGACGACCAGACGGCGGCCCGTCGCGGACAGGGCGGCCTCGACGAGTTCGGTGTTCATCCGGCCCAGCCGGTCCCGGTGCTCGACCACCACCGTGGCCACCTCGGGGTCGGCGAGCAGCCGCCCGGCCCCCGGCCGACGGCCAGTCAACCCCGAACCGACCTCCGGCTCGACCCGCACCACACGCTGACCGGCCTGCGCCGCCCACCGTGACAGGCGAGCCACCTGACGCTCCAGATCCGCCTTCTGCTCATGCGACGACACCCGGGCATACAGACCCAGCCCGCCCACCGCCGCGGGCACGGCAACAGCGTCGATGTTCACCAGGATCGTGCGCGGACCCACCCGCCGGGCAGGCACCGGCAACGTCCCCTCACGGAACCACCGGTACGCCGTCTGCGGGTGCACACCCTGCGCCCTGGCCCACTCCGTCAGATTCACAACCGGACAACGACACTCACCCGTGCAGGGTTACGCTCACTCACTCGGCTTTATGGAACAGCAGCCGAGAACCCCTGGAGTCCGGTACGACCTTTCACATAAGCTCTTCACAAGGCGTACGCACCGTCCTTACGCAAGGGTCCCATGGGCGATAACGGGACCCTTGTGCAGGTAACGGACATACGCAGGAGACGCAGATCACAGTGAAGTGAACGTAACCATCGAAGGGGTTCGAAGGTCTAAGTTGGCGATGTCGGGAAGCGTCTTGGGGGGCGCGACCTGGCATCTGGGGATGTCTTTGGGGGACTTTCCCAGACTGCGTTGCCGGGGCACGTACATCGGGGAGCTTTGAGCGGCCCTCCCGACCGTGCGCTGTCCCGGCAGACCGCATGAGGACCGTGGGCTCCGTTCTGCTCATTGTGCTCACACAGCGATTCAGGCGCTGTTCTTCACAGACGCCCGGCCGGATCCCGTGGGGGGAATCCGCACCGGGACATGGGAAGGCGCCCTGACGTCGGCCCGTGGGGGGACCGGCGTGGGGCGCCTTCTCGCTTTTCCGGGACCCGGGTTCCGGCCCGAGCGGCCGGGGAGCGGCCCGGCCCGCCGACGAAAACGCCGGACGGCACACCCCCGAGGGCATGCCGTCCGGCGTCCGTAGTACCGGTGACCGGTGTCGGTCAGCGCTGCTCGACCGGGACGAAGTCCCGTTCCACCACGCCCGTGTAGATCTGGCGCGGGCGGCCGATGCGGGAGCCCGGCTCCTTGATCATCTCGTGCCACTGGGCGATCCAGCCCGGAAGGCGGCCGAGGGCGAACAGGACCGTGAACATCTCGCTCGGGAAGCCCATGGCCCGGTAGATCAGACCGGTGTAGAAGTCGACGTTCGGGTAGAGGCTGCGCGAGACGAAGTAGTCGTCGGAGAGCGCGTGCTCCTCCAGCTTCAGCGCGATGTCCAGCAGCTCGTCGGACTTGCCGAGGGCGGACAGCACCTCGTGCGCGGCAGCCTTGATGATCTTGGCGCGGGGGTCGAAGTTCTTGTAGACCCGGTGGCCGAAGCCCATCAGGCGGACGCCGTCCTCCTTGTTCTTCACCTTGCGGATGAAGGAGTCGACGTCGCCGCCGTCGGCCTGGATGCCCTCGAGCATCTCCAGGACCGACTGGTTGGCGCCACCGTGCAGCGGGCCCCACAGGGCGGAGATTCCGGCGGAGATCGAGGCGAACATGTTCGCCTGCGAGGAACCGACCAGGCGCACCGTGGAGGTCGAGCAGTTCTGCTCGTGGTCCGCGTGCAGGATGAGCAGCTTGTCCAGGGCGGAGACCACGACCGGGTCGAGCTCGTACTCCTGGGCCGGGACCGAGAAGGTCATGCGCAGGAAGTTCTCGACGTAACTGAGGTCGTTGCGCGGGAAGACGAACGGGTGACCGATCGACTTCTTGTACGCGTAGGCCGCGATGGTCGGGAGCTTGGCCAGCAGCCGGGTGGTGGAGAGGTTGCGCTGGCGCTCGTCGAACGGGTTGTGGCTGTCCTGGTAGAACGTGGACAGCGCCGAGACGACCGAGGACAGCATGGCCATCGGGTGGGCGTCGCGCGGGAAGCCCTTGTAGAAGTTCTTGACATCCTCGTGCAGCAGGGTGTGCTGCGTGATGTTGTTCTTGAACACGCTGAGTTCGTCGACGGTCGGCAGCTCACCGTTGATCAGCAGGTAGGCGACCTCCAGGAAGGAGGAGCGCTCGGCCAGCTGCTCGATCGGATACCCGCGGTAACGGAGGATGCCTCCCTCGCCGTCCAGGTACGTGATCGCGGATTTGTATGCGGCGGTGTTGCCGTAACCGCTGTCCAGCGTCACCAGTCCGGTCTGGGCGCGGAGCTTCCCGATGTCGAAGCCCTTGTCGCCGACGCTGCTGTCGACCACCGGGTAGGTGTACTCGCCGTCGCCGTACCGCAGTACTACAGAGTTGTCGCTCACGTCTTCCCTCACCGACGTAGTGCCTCATCTTCGAGGTGCCCTGACTGTCTCTACCATCCCCCACTTGGCTCAGGAGAGTGCACTCGGGGTCGACCATCGGGCCCATCGGCGGCACTGAGTGCCGCCAACTTCATCATCCTGCCCGCTGCGTTGCGCTTCCGGAAGCCCCTGTGACCTTTGCGACTCATTTGATCGATCATTTTTCTTTCGGGACCGGGGCGAAGGACCGCAACAACGGCGGATCAGACGCCCGCGAGCCGGAAGTCGAGCGCCGTGCAGCGCCTGCCCGCCGACACCGTGCGGACCGCCTGCCCGATCGCCCTGCGGGAGCCGACCAGGACGACCAGCCGCTTGGCCCGGGTGACCGCCGTGTAGAGCAGGTTGCGCTGGAGCATCATCCAGGCCCCCGTGGTCACCGGGATGACGACGGCCGGGTACTCGCTGCCCTGGGAGCGGTGGATGGTCACCGCGTAGGCGTGCGCCAGTTCGTCCAGTTCGTCGAACTCGTACGGCACCTCCTCGTCCTCGTCCGTCAGCACCGTCAGCCGCTGGTCGACCGGGTCGAGCGAGGTGACCACGCCGACGGTTCCGTTGAAGACCCCGTTCTCACCCTTCTCGTAATTGTTGCGGATCTGGGTGACCTTGTCGCCGACGCGGAAGACCCGGCCGCCGAACCGCTTCTCGGGCAGGTCCGGCCGGCCCGGGGTGACGGCCTGCTGGAGCAGCCCGTTCAGCGTGCCGGCGCCGGCCGGGCCGCGGTGCATGGGGGCCAGCACCTGCACGTCCCGGCGCGGGTCGAGGCCGAACCTCGCCGGGATGCGGCGCGCCGCCACGTCCACGGTGAGCCGGCCGGCCTCCTCGGTGTCGTCCTCGACGAAGAGGAAGAAGTCCTTCATGCCGTCGGTGAGCGGGTGCCGCCCGGCGTTGATCCGGTGCGCGTTGGTCACCACGCCCGACTGCTGGGCCTGCCGGAACACGCGCGTGAGGCGGACGGCGGGCACCGGACCGCCGTCCGCCAGCAGGTCACGGAGCACCTCGCCCGCGCCGACGCTGGGGAGCTGGTCCACGTCGCCGACGAAGAGCAGGTGGGCGCCGGGGGCCACTGCCTTGACCAGCTTGTTGGCCAGCAACAGGTCGAGCATGGACGCCTCGTCGACCACCACCAGGTCGGCGTCCAGCGGCCGGTCCCGGTCATAGGCCGCGTCGCCGCCGGGCTTGAGCTCCAGCAGGCGGTGGACGGTGGAGGCCTCGGCGCCGGTCAGCTCGGCCAGGCGCTTGGCGGCGCGGCCGGTCGGCGCCGCGAGCACCACCTTGGCCTTCCTGGCGCGGGCCAGCTCCACGATGGAGCGGACGGTGAACGACTTGCCGCAGCCCGGTCCGCCGGTGAGGACCGCGACCTTCTCGGTGAGCGCCAGCTTCACGGCGGCCTCCTGCTCGGGGGCCAGGTCGGTTCCGGTACGCCCCTTGAGCCAGCCGAGGGCCTTCGCCCAGTCCACGTCCCTGAAGCCCGGCATCCGGTCCTCGCCGGTGCGCAGCAGCCGCAGCAGCTGGGCGGAGAGGGACAGCTCGGCGCGGTGGAAGGGGACGAGGTAGACCGCGGTGACCGGGTCGCCGCCCTGCGGGTCGGGCACCTTCTCCCGGACGACCCCGGGGTCCTCGCCCTCCTCCGGCTCCGCGGCCAGCTCGGCGAGGCACTCGATGACGAGCCCGGTGTCCACCTGGAGCAGCTTCACCGCGTCGGCGATCAGCTTCTCCTCGGGGAGGTAGCAGTGCCCCTGGTCGGTGGCCTGCGACAGGGCGTACTGCAGGCCCGCCTTGACCCGGTCCGGGCTGTCGTGCGGAATGCCGACGGACTGGGCGATCCTGTCGGCGGTGAGGAAGCCGATGCCCCACACGTCGGACGCCAGCCGGTAGGGCTGGTTCTTCACGACGGAGATCGAGGCGTCCCCGTACTTCTTGTAGATCCGCACGGCGATCGACGTCGACACCTCGACGGTCTGGAGGAAGAGCATGACCTCCTTGATCGCCTTCTGCTCCTCCCAGGCGTCGGCGATCTTCTTGGTCCGCTTGGGACCGAGACCGGGCACCTCGACGAGCCGCTTGGGCTCCTCCTCGATGACGGTCAGGGTGTCCAGCCCGAAGTGCTGGGTGATGCGGTCGGCGAACACCGGCCCGATGCCCTTGACCAGCCCCGAGCCGAGGTAGCGGCGGATGCCCTGGACGGTGGCCGGGAGCAGCGTCGTGTAGTTCTCCACGTGGAACTGCTTGCCGTACTGCGGGTGCGACCCCCACCGCCCCTCCATCCGCAGCGACTCGCCCACCTGGGCGCCGAGCAGCGCCCCGACGACGGTGAGCAGGTCGCCGGCGCCCCGGCCGGTGTCGACCCGGGCGACCGTGTAGCCGTTGTCCTCATTGGCGTACGTGATGCGCTCGAGGACACCTTCGAGAGTGGCGAGCCGCCGCTCACCGGGGGTCGCCGCGGACTGGTTGGACATGCTCCGACCGTACCGGTGGGGTGTGACAGAGTGCCGGGCCGTCCGGGCTTCAGCGCCGGGAAGCCGCTGTGAGCGCGTGGACGAAGGGGCGAGCACTTGCTCGGCCGGCGTCCGAGCCACCGTGCTCGCTCCCTTCCGGTCGGGCCGATCCGGATGTGGGGGCCCGTCCGAAGGTCCTAGGTCCGGTGTAGGGGTGCTTCTGGATCCCTGGACCGATGGTGGCGCACCATCGCGTGGCTAGAGTCAGATCACATGAAAATCGACGGCACGCTCGACGAGGCCTACGAACGGCTGCATCGGACCGGACCGGAATTCGAGGGCTGGCTGACCAATCACGGCCCCATGGCGGTGGAGTCCATGGTCCGGCGCGGACACGCGCGACAGGTCCACCGCTGGTTGGACCTCTACATGAGCCGGCTGGACGATCGGCCCCGCGGCGTCTCGCCCATCACCGCCGCCGAATGGCGCACGGCGCTCGGGGACCCCCGCCGTCTCGGTGACTGGCTTGCGTTCTTCGAACGCGAGGTGGCCGAACAGCCCTGGCGCGCGGTACTGGAGACGTGGTGGCCACGGCTTCTGCCCGGCATCGCGGCCGGCGCCACCCACGGGGTGATCCGTACCGGCCACGCCGTCCACGCCCTGCTGGACCACGAGGACGGACCGCGCCTGGCCGAGCTCGGCCAAGCCCTCGGCTACTGGGCGGCGCGCTGGCAGCGGGTGCCCTCCGCCACCCCTTCCGGAACCGCCGACCCGGCGTCCGCTCTCGCAGGCGTTCCGCGCGTTCCCGACCAGACCGCGGGCATCAACCACCGGCTCGACCAGCTCACCGACCTGACCGGCTGGCCGATCGCGCTGGCCGCGCTGAGACCCGCCGCGGACGCCGGGCAGGCCCGGGACCTGCTGGCCGATCTGACGACGGCTGCCGCCGTGCACTACCTCCCGAACGCGCACGGCTCGCCCGTCATGCTGGTTCACGCCGCCACCGCGCCCATGGCCGTCCTGCGTACCTTGCCCGCACTCCCCAGCACCCAGTGGGTCATGAGCCTGCACGCGGCCTGGGCGGCCGGCGCGGCCGTGGCCGCGGCCTACACCCCCACCGCACCCGCACCTCGGCACGCCCTCCCCACCGCCCACCGGTCAGCGGAAGAGACCTTCGCCCTTGCCGTCCGCCACCAGGACGAACACGTCATCAAGCTCGCCGACACCTGCCTTGACGTTCACCGGCGCACAGGCCACCCCGACGCCCTCACCGCAGTGATCCGCGCGACCGAGCTGATCGACGAGCACTGACGCCACGCCTTTCGGCTTCGGCCCCAGGCAGGTTTCTCCGACTCGCGCACGGCGAACTCCTCAGTCATCGTGCACTCCGGCACCCGGCCCACCCCGCTCACCGGGCGGTCGCTGCGGACCGGTGGGACGCGGTTCCACGGTACGGGTGGGGTCGGACCTCCCGGGCCCTGCCCGGGAGGCCGGGGTCGGTAGGCTCTCGCGGACGAACTCGAGCAGATGGCGGAGCCGTACGCGATGCGAGACCTCTACAACGTCCGGTTGCGGCCCACCGAGGCCGAGGCCGCCGTCGCACCGCTGACCGACGAGGAGGAGCAGCGCTTCCGGGCCGTGCTCTTCAGCGAGCTGGGCAACGAGATCGCCGACCACGGTTATGCGCGTTTCCCGGCGCACACGCCCGAGGACCGCCGTCGGCTGGTCGACGTCGCCCAGCGCCTCACCGCGTACTGGGGACAGCAGGTGTTCGTCGAGGCCGAGGACCTCACCCGCCTGAGACTCCACCTCGCCGGCCACGAAGCGCGTCCGCGGACACTGCCGACGCCCTCCTGAGCCCCGCGCCGACAACCGGTCCGGAAGCAGCGGCTCGATCCGCCCGCCGCGCGTCCCTCACGGTCGGACACAGACCGGCCCTCGGCCAAGACGGAGAACACCGTCCTCGCTAGGAAGCTCCCGCGTCGTGCTTCTCACGGCTGGTGAGGACCTGGTCCATGTGAGTCTGCGCCCACTGCCTGAGCCCGCGGGTCAGGTGGTGGAGCGAGAGGCCGAGGTCGGTCAGCTCGTAGGTGACGGTGACGGGGACCGTGGGTGTCACGGTGCGGGTGAGCAGGCCGTCGCGTTCGAGGGCCCGTAGGGTCTGGGTCAGCATCTTCTGGCTGGCGCCCGCCAGCAGCCGGGCGATTTCGGAGTAGCGCATCGCTTCCGGGGCGTGCGACGCGCCGGATCGTTCGGACGCGTCACCGCCCAGTGCGCACAGGATCAGGACGACCCACTTGTCCGAGATCCGGTCGAGGAGCTGACGGCTTGGGCACACCGCCAGGAACGCGTTGTACTCCGCCTTGGCCTGCGCCCTTTTCTCGGCCTTCGTCGTTGTCACCGATCTCACTGCCAACCTCTGGGGTGGTTACGCACTTCCGAGTGCCTACTTCCCGAGGGGAAGCAGGTCTCCAATGCTGGTGCAAGGGGGACGGAGACACCACCCCCGGCACAGAGCGAAAGGCACTGCGATGGAGACCGCCTTCACACCTCCTCTTCCCGGCGGAACCTGGAGGCTGGGTGACTCGACCGTCACCCGGTTCGGCTACGGCGCGATGCAGCTCGCCGGCCCGTGGGTCATGGGGCCGCCCGCCGACCACGACGGCGCCCTGGCCGTCCTGCGCGAGGCGGTCGGCCTCGGGATCACCCACATCGACACCAGTGACGCCTACGGACCGCGCATCACGAACGAGCTGATCCGCGAAGCGCTGTACCCCTACCCGGAGTCGCTGTTCATCGCCACCAAGGTGGGCGCGACCCGCGACGCGCAGGGCGGCTGGCCCACGGCCCGGCGCCCCGAAGACCTGCGCAGGCAGGTCCACGAGAACCTCGGCTCCCTCGGTGTCGAGGCCCTCGACCTGGTCAACATGCGCATGGGCGACGCTCAGGGCCCCCGGCCGGACTCGATCTCCGAGGCGTTCGAAACACTGGTCGCCCTCCAGCAGGAGGGTCTGGTCCGACACCTCGGCGTCAGCAACGTCACCGCGGAACAGGTCGCCGAGGCGCGCGGCATCGCCCCGATCGTGTGTGTGCAGAACATGTACAACCTCGCCCACCGCCACGACGACGACCTCGTCGACCACCTCGCCGCCGACGGCATCGCCTACGTGCCGTTCTTCCCACTGGGCGGCTTCACGCCGCTCCAGTCCGAGGCCCTCCTGCGGGTCGCGAGCCGGCTGGAGGCGACGCCGATGTCGGTCGCGCTGGCCTGGCTGATGCGACGCTCGCCGAACATCCTGCTCATCCCCGGCACCTCGTCCACCGCCCACCTGCGCGAGAACATCGCGGGCGCCGGGCTCTGCCTCTCCGACGAGGACGTGGCCGAACTGGACGGCGTCGGCCGTGCATGACCGGCCGGTGCGCCGGCCGGGGCCCTCTTCTCCGGGCTCCGGCCGCGTGCCGGTGGCGCCGTGAGTCGCCGTACTCCTCCGGCGAGTGGACCCGTTGCGTCCCGGTGCGGAACTCGAAGGCGATCGCGTCGATCACCTCTCGGTGGTCACGCCGCCGACCACCCCGTCTCGGCGTCCGGCCCGGGAGCAACGGCTCGATCCGCGTCCCCTGCACGAGGCTCATGCCGAAAACATGGGCGAGCCTCACCGAGCCGGCCCGCGCTCTGCCCTACGCCGTCGCGGTCATGGGCGATACCCGGCCGGGCACACCACTCGGCGCCGCGGAGTGGAAGGGGGTGGCCGTGCCCACCCGGGTGCCGACCGGCGGCAAGAGCCCGGCCTCGGCCACGGCGCCCTCGTCATGGCCCTCACGGAAAATCGCCCCCCGGCCGGATGCATGGCCGGCACGGGTGGCGCGGGTGGCGTGGATCAGGTCCCGCTCCCTCACAGGGGTGGGCCGGGTTCGTGGAGGACAGGAGGTCCGTCTCGGACAGGCGCTGCCACGCCCGTGCGCACATGAGCCTGTGCGCACGGGCGCCGCTTGCGCCCGTTCCGTCCGCGGACACGGTCGAGAAACCGCTCGGCTTCATCCACACAGCCCTTGTCGGGTTCCAGGATCGCCTGAGCTCCAGATGGTGTCCCCTCGGTCGGTGCAGGGATTCTCCGTGGCCCCGGCTCCGAGGGGCCGGAGACGGGTGCCGTGCCGGAAACCGTGAGCAGTCGGCGGGAATGTGTCACTCAAGCGCTCAAACGAGCGGCATCGGGACAGGAGTGGCCGAAGTGCTCACGACTTCGGGAGGGTGTGTCCTCCCCGGGGCGCGGACGGGCATCCCGGCCTCGCACACATCGAGACCGCACCCCGCAGACGGACGAGGAAAACCGCCCGCACGAACAGCCGACCGTCCCACCGAGCAGCACCACCGATAAGGAAAGCCTCATGCTCGCGGTTCATGAAGGGGCGCTTCGGTGGCGTTCGTCATGGAGGTGGCGTTCGGTGCGTCGGCCGGCTCCCACACCCGGACCTCGACTCCGGAGATGGTGCCCAGCGCCTGGCGAATCATGGGCTCGACCTCACGCCAGGACAGGCCGCCGTTGCCGCATCCGAACTGAAGTCAAAACGTCCTCTGCTTCTGTCTCTCACCGCGTACTGGGGGCAGCAGGTGTTCGTCGAGGCCGAGGACCTCACCCGCCTGAGGCTCCACCTCGCCGGCTACGAAGCGCGTCCGCAGGCGCTGCCGACGCCCTCCTGAGCCCCGCATCGGCACAACGGCCCCGCGTACACGTCCCAGCGCCTTCGCCGACTCCTTCAGGGCGTCGAGGAAGGAGGCGAAGACAGTGGTGGGGAAGGTGAGGGTGGCTCGGGTGGAGGTCTTTTCGGAAGCCTCCAGAAGATATGCGAGTTGAGTTCTCATGGCGGCGCGGTCGCCGACCCTGGTACGGAGGGCCGACTCGTGGAACACGGCCTCGTGGGGGAAAGTGGCTCTGCTGTGACGCGTCAGCCTGTGCCGGACGCGCGGCTCAAGCTCCTCTCGCGTGAGTTCGGGGCAAGGCCTCGCACTGGTGCGAGCTGGGGGCCTTCTCCGGAACCGCCCAGGGCGTTTCTTCCGGATCACCCTGCCGGCCAGGTGAGGACTACGGCGTGGTGGGCTGCG
Source organism: Streptomyces sp. GDS52 (assembly GCF_052246875.1). Lineage (NCBI taxonomy): Bacteria > Bacillati > Actinomycetota > Actinomycetes > Kitasatosporales > Streptomycetaceae > Streptomyces > Streptomyces sp. GDS52. Next base: position 4,781,433 of record NZ_CM125966.1, on the reverse strand, counting down.
GCGGCCTTGTCGTAGGTGGTGGATAGCTTGTGGGAATGAGTGACGCGATGTGGGATGCCCTGGTAGCGACACCCCTCCCGGAAGTACGGCGCCGCGCGGCCGTCGTGGACGACCTCGCCGGGGTCGAACCGGTGACGGTGACCGGTGCACGCCGTCTGGCCTGGAACGACGGCGGCGGCCAGTCAGCGGTCTGGTACTTCGCGGAGGACGGCCGCGTGCTGCTGCTGACGTTCGACCACGAGTCGGAGCTGAACCTGTACGCCGAGGGCGATTTCGCCCTCAGGAGTCCCTCTGCGAGGGCGTCCCCGATTCGCTCGTCGCCCTGGTCCGCGACCGTCCCGAGAACTACGAGTCGCTGAACCTCACGAACTCCGCGACGGGCCGGACGATTCACCTGTTTCCTGTGAGGGGCCCCGGCGTTGACGCCAGGAAGGAATCGCATCCGGGTGTCCAGGACGCGGAGCGCCCGTACCGCTGTCGCCGGGGTGATGCGAACGCGTGTGCCCGTGGTCGCCGGTGGGGGTGGTGACTGTGGGATCGGGGGGCGTCTGTGCGGCTGTCGTACGTATGGTCCTTCAAAGGGCCCGGGACGGCGGAGTGTTCCGGGCGGGGCCGTGCGGGGGGGGCGAGGTGGCGCAGGTGGGGGCGGATGCGGGGGCCGGGCTTGCCCGGTACACCTACCGGTTGCGCGTGTCGTCCGCTGCCCGCGCCGTCCTGGCGGCGGAGTGGGACCGGTGCCGCTGGGTGTGAAACGAATGCGTCGCCAAGTCCCGGGCCGTGCACCTGCACAACAGAGCCACCGGGCAGAAGGCCGCGTGCGGCCCGGCTCGGCTCGACAGGATGCTGACCGAGGCCCGCGCCCGTACGCCGTGGCTGCGGGCGGGCTCCTCGGTGCCCCAGCAGCAGGTCATCCGCGACTTCGGCCGCTCCCGCGCCAAGGCGCACAAGGACATCAGGGAACGCCTGCCCACAGCGCGCCGGGCCGGGATGCCGCAGTGGAAGACCAGACGCGAGGCACTGGCGACCCTCAACTACACCCGGCGCGGGTTCCGGCTGAAGGACGGCCGGCTGCACCTGGCGGGCGGCCTCGCCGTGACGGTGGTCTGGTCGCGGGAACTGCCGGCCGAACCGTCCTCGGTACGCCTGTACCGGGACAGCCTCGGACACTGGTACTGCTCGTTCGTCGTCCCCGCCCAACTCCAGCCCCTGCCGAAGACCAGCCGTGTCCTGGGCATCGACTGGGACGTGAAGGAGACCGCGACCACCACGTCCGACGCGCACGACCTGCCGCACGCCGAGCACGGCAGGAAGGCCCGAACCAAGCTGGCCCGGTACGACCGGATGATGGCCCGCCGCAGGCCGAAGAGGGGCGAGCCCGCATCGAGGGGCTACCGCACGGCGCGGAAACTGCGGGCGAAGACCCACAAGAAGATCGCCCGGCAGCGGGCGGACACCGGACGCAAGTGGGCCAAGAAAGTGGTCCGCGACCACGACGTCATCGCGGTCGAAAACTTCCGCCCGAAGTTCCTGGCCAGGACCACCATGGCCCGCAAGGCGGCCGACGCCGCCATCGGCGCCAGCAAGACGGCCCTGATCGAGATGGGCCGCAAACACGGGCGGGACATCCGTCTCGTCCATCCCGCGCACACCACGATGGACTGCGCGCACTGCGCTGCGAGAGCCAAGCACGCACTGCCGCTGGGTGAGCGCACCTACACCTGCACCGCCTGCGGAAGCGTGTCCCCCAGAGACAAGAACTCCGCACGCGTCATGCTCGTCCGGGCTGGTCTCCACCCGGCTGGTGCCGACGGCACAAGACCTCCCGGAGCGCTGCTCCGGGAGGCCGCCTGAGCCAGGAATCCCCTCCCCCTCAGGGAGGGGAGGATTCAATACGCAGGCGGTGTCTTCTGGTGCGACGGCACGCGCTGGCACGTGTCCGACGGCCTGGCGGAGTACTGCCGCAGCGAGGACGCGGACCTCTTCGGCGAGTCCGGCTTCGACTACTGCCTGGCCGTCTACCGCTTCGGTCAGGACCTCACCCCGGAGACCGTCGTGGCGATCCGGGACGAGAACGGTCAGTACGAGGACGAGAAGGAGAAGGAAGCGGACCTGTCCGGCGTCCGCGACGTCTTCACCCGGCACGGCTAGCCTGCCCGGCGAGGGGATGACTTCACGTCTCGGCGCAGTGGAACTTACGGTTTGTGGGTTACCCAGAGCAGTTCCGCCGGCCAGCGGTGTGCCCAGTCGGGTGGATCGGTTTCGTTGTAGCCGTTGGGTGCTCCGAGTGCGGGCCGCGGCTCGATGAGGTCGTCGATGATGAGACCCGCGCCGCGCAGGACCTTGACCCAGTCGCCGTAGGTGAGCTGATAGCTGGTCGCGCCGTCGTCTTCGGCGATGGTGTTCAGCCCGAAGTAGTCCTGCTGCAGCGTCGTGGTCACGCGGCTGGCGGCTTCGTCGTAGCAAGCTTCGAACCATGGGCTGGCGACGTTGAACACCAGGCGCCCGCCTCGGTCCAAGACGCGTGCGGCCTGCGGGACGGCCAGGTGCGGGGGCGCCCAGCTGAGCCCACCGAAGTCGCAGAACACCAGGTCGAAGCTATCGGCGGCGAAGGGGAGTTGTTCAGCGGCGCCTTGCACCAGCGGGTAGCGGGTCGTTCCCATCGCGCGGGCCGCTGCGGCGAGTTGGGCTTCGGACAGGTCGATCCCGACCACGGTGGCGCCCTCGGCGGCGAGTGCCCTGGACCACTGGCCGGCGCCGCAGCCGAGTTCGAGGACGCGCTTGCCGGCGACGTCGCCCAGGGCGTGCAGGTGCGCGTCGGGGATGGAGTACATGCCCCACAGCCGGGGTGTGGCGCCGATTCGCGGGTCGTGCTCGTGCTGGTAGGCGCTGCTGATCTGGTTCCAGAGCCGCCGGTTGGCGGGGATGCTGTCCACGTGCCGACTCCAGCACTGCCTGCCGGGGGCGGTCAACACGATGAGGGCACCGGCCGGCCCTCGCCTCGGTCCGGTCGTGCCGTCGGCAGGCGCGCAGCGGGTGCGCCTGCCCGCCGACGGGCGCTGCCACCCGCTGACCCACAGAAAACCTAGACCTCTTCGGCACGGGCCCGTCTGCGTCGCCGTAGTGGTGCCGTCGCCCACATCGTCAGCCCGAAGAGGGACAGGAGCAGCGCCCCTCCGACGAGGGTGGGGACCGCTGCCATGAGGAGGAGCGTCAGCAGCAGCTCCGCTCCCGCCGGCTCCTCGCCCATCGTGCTCCCGCCCTGCGCCATGAACACCATGAACACCATGACGGTGGCAGTCGGTGATCAGTTCCCTATGCACGCGTCGGCTGCACGCGGCACTCCACGCTCCGGTCACGATTTGGTTTCGGCCGCCTTCGCCCCCTTGCCTCCCCCCATGTAATCGATTCCAATCCTCGGTACACAGTGCGTGTAATCGATTCCACAAGGAGGTGGAGGCGATGGCGAGCATCAAGGACGTCGCCGCCGAGGCGGGCGTTTCGGTCGCCACGGTGTCGCGTGTCCTGAACGATCACCCGTCGGTCAGCGCACACGCCCGTACCCGCGTGCTGGCCGCCGTCCGGTCGCTGGGCTACCGACCTAACGCCGTCGCCCGGTCGCTGCGCACCCACCAGACGCGCACCCTCGGCCTGGTGATCAGCGACGTCATGAACCCGTACTTCACCGAGCTGGCCCGCTCCGTCGAGGAGGAGGCCCGCGCGCTGGGCTACAGCGTGATCATCGGCAACGCCGACGAGCGGCCCGACCTCCAGGACCACCACGTCACGACCCTGCTGGACCGCCGGATCGACGGCCTGCTGGTCTCCCCCACCGACGGCGGCTCGCCGCGGATGCTGGAGGCCGCCCGTGCGGGGACGCCCATGGTGTTCGTCGACCGTTGGATCCCGGGCGTGGACGTGCCCGTGGTGCGGTCGGACGGGCGGACGGCCGTGCGGGACCTCGTGGCGCACCTGTACGGGCTCGGGCACCGGCGGCTCGCGATCATCGCGGGGCCGGCCGCCACCACGACCGGACGCGAGCGCGTCGACGCCTTCCGCGAGGCGCTCGGCGCGTACGGGCTCCCCCTGCCCGCCGCCTACATCGGCCAGGGCGACTTCCAGGCCGACAGCGGCCGCCGGGTCACCGAGGGGTTCCTCGCCCTGCCCGAGCCGCCCGAGGTCGTGTTCGCGGCCGACAACCTGATGGCGCTCGGCGCGCTGGACGCCGTCCGGGCGCGCGGGCTGCGGGTTCCCGAGGACGTCGGGCTCGCCGCGTTCGACGACATCCCCTGGTTCGTGCACACCGATCCTCCGGTCACCGCGATCGCCCAGCCCACGGGCGACCTCGGGCGGGCCGCCGTGCGCGCGCTGGTCGACCGGATCGAGGGGCGGCCCGGTGAGTCCGTCACCCTCCCCGCCCGGCTCGTCGTACGCCGCTCGTGCGGCGAACCGGCCCCACGCCCCCCGGCCCCCCGGCCCTCGGCGTCCGAACCGCCGCTGTCCGAACCTCCGGCACCCATCCAGTCCCCCGTACACCAGTCCCCCGTACAAAGGAGTACGTCGTGAGCAACCCGGACGAGTTGCTGCGCATCGAGGGCATCCGCAAGACCTTCCCGGGCGTGGTCGCCCTCGACAGCGTCGACTTCGACCTGCGCCGCGGCGAGGTGCACGTGCTGCTCGGTGAGAACGGCGCGGGCAAGAGCACCCTCATCAAGATGCTGTCCGGCGCCTACACCCCCGACGAGGGCCGCATCCTGGTCGGCGGCGAGGAGGTGCGCATCCACGGTGCGCAGGACTCCGAGCGCCTCGGGATCGCCACCATCTACCAGGAGTTCAACCTCGTACCCGATCTGACGGTCGCCGAGAACATCTTCCTGGGGCGGCAGCCGCGCCGCTTCGGGATGATCGACCGCAAGCGGATGGAGGCCGACGCCGCCGTCCTCCTGGAGCGGGTCGGCGTCCGCGTGTCGCCCACCGCGCGGGTCCGCGAACTCGGCATCGCACGGCTGCAGATGGTCGAGATCGCGAAGGCGCTGAGCCTGGACACGCGCGTGCTGATCATGGACGAGCCGACCGCGGTGCTGACCTCCGAGGAGGTCGACCGGCTCTTCTCCATCGTGCGCAGGCTGCGCGAGGACGGCGTGGGCATCGTGTTCATCACGCACCACCTGGAGGAGATCGCCGCCCTGGGCGACCGGGTCACCGTCCTGCGGGACGGCCGCAGCGTCGGCCAGGTCCCGGCCGCCACGCCCGAGGACGAACTGGTCCGCCTCATGGTGGGCCGGTCCATCGAGCAGCAGTACCCGCGCCGTCGGCCCGACGCCGGGGACACCCTGCTCCGGGTCGAGGGCCTCACCCGCGACGGCGTCTTCCACGACGTGAGCTTCGAGGTGCACGCCGGTGAGGTCGTCGGCATCGCGGGTCTCGTGGGCGCCGGGCGGACCGAGGTGGTCCGCGCGGTGTTCGGCGCCGACCCGTACGACAGCGGGACCGTGACGGTCTCGGGCAGTACGCTGCGCGCGCACGACGTCAACGCGGCGATGACGGCCGGGGTGGGGCTCGTCCCCGAGGACCGCAAGGGCCAGGGTCTCGTCCTGGACGCCTCGGTCGAGGAGAACCTGGGTCTGGTGACGCTGCGTTCGGCCACCCGCGCGGGCCTCGTCGACCTCAAGGGCCAGCACACCGCGGCGGCCCGGATCGCCGAGCAGCTCGGGGTGCGGATGGCGGGCCTCGGCCAGCACGTGCGCACCCTCTCCGGCGGCAACCAACAGAAGGTCGTCATCGGCAAGTGGCTGCTCGCCGACACCAGGGTGCTGATCCTCGACGAGCCGACGCGCGGGATCGACGTCGGCGCCAAGGTCGAGATCTACCAGCTGATCAACGAACTCACCGCGGCCGGCGCCGCCGTCCTGATGATCTCCAGCGACCTGCCCGAGGTGCTCGGCATGAGCGACCGGGTGCTGGTGATGGCCCAGGGCCGCATCGCGGGCGAACTGCCGGCCGAGGGCGCCACGCAGGACGCCGTGATGGCCCTCGCGGTCGGCGCCGGCACGGACCCCGGCGCGGACCCCGGCGCGGACACCGGCACCGGCACCGGCACCGGCACCGGCACCGGCACCGGCACCAAGAACGATGGCACCACCGACCAGAACGGCAAGGAGGGCCCCCGTGGCCACTGACACACTCAAGAGCACGGGGGGCAGGGGCTCCGCCTCGGGCGGCCTGCGCCGCCTCCTGCTCGACAACGGGGCGCTCACCGCGCTCATCGTCCTCGTCATCGCCATGTCGGCGCTGTCCGGCGACTTCCTGACGGCCGACAACCTGCTCAACATCGGCGTCCAGGCGGCGGTCGTCGCGATCCTCGCCTTCGGCGTCACCTTCGTGATCGTCTCCGCGGGCATCGACCTGTCGGTCGGTTCGGTCGCCGCACTGTCGGCCACCGTCCTCGCCTGGAGCGCCACCTCCGCGGGCGTTCCCGTGGTGCTGGCGGTGCTCCTGGCGATCGCCACCGGCATCGCGTGCGGTCTGGTCAACGGCATCCTCGTGTCGTACGGCAGGCTGCCGTCGTTCATCGCGACGCTCGCCATGCTGTCGGTGGCCCGTGGTCTGTCCCTGGTGATCTCCCAGGGCTCCCCGATCCCGTTCCCCGACTCCGTCTCGCACCTCGGTGACACCCTCGGCGGCTGGCTGCCGGTGCCGGTGCTCGTGATGATCGTCATGGGCCTGATCACGGCGTTCGTCCTCGGCCGCACGTACATCGGCCGCTCCATGTACGCCATCGGCGGCAACGAGGAGGCGGCCCGGCTGTCCGGGCTGCGGGTGAAGCGGCAGAAGCTCGTCATCTACGCGCTGTCCGGCCTGTTCGCCGCCGCCGCGGGCATCGTGCTCGCCGCCCGGCTGTCCTCCGCGCAGGCGCAGGCCGCGCAGGGCTACGAACTCGACGCGATCGCCGCCGTCGTCATCGGCGGCGCCTCCCTCGCGGGCGGCACCGGCAAGGCGTCCGGAACCCTGATCGGCGCGCTGATCCTGGCGGTGCTGCGCAACGGCCTCAACCTCCTGTCGGTGTCGGCGTTCTGGCAGCAGGTCGTGATCGGCGTGGTCATCGCGCTGGCCGTGCTCCTGGACACGCTGCGCCGCAAGGCGGGGGCGACCCCGACCGCGTCCGGTGCGCCGGGCGGGGGCGGAGGCGACCGGAAGAAGCAGGCGGCGACCTATCTGCTCGCCGCGGTGGTCGCGGCGGCGATCGTCGGCGCGCTGTCCTTCCTGCACAACGGCTCCTCGGAGGCGAAGGCGCAGAAGGTCGGCCTGTCCGTGTCGACCCTCAACAACCCGTTCTTCGTGCAGATCCGTGAGGGCGCGCAGGCGGAGGCGAGGAAGCAGGGCCTGGACCTGACCGTCACCGACGCGCAGAACGACGCCTCGCAGCAGGCCAACCAGCTGCAGAACTTCACCAGCGGCGGCCTCGACGCGATCATCGTCAACCCGGTGGACTCGGACGCTGCGGGACCCGCGGTGCGCTCCGCCAACAAGTCGGACATCCCCGTCATCGCCGTGGACCGCGGCGTCAACAAGGCCGAGACGTCCGCGCTGGTCGCCTCCGACAACGTGGCCGGCGGCCGGCAGGGCGCCGAGGCGCTCGCCGAGAAGCTGGGCGGCGAGGGCACCATCGTGATCCTCCAGGGCCAGGCGGGCACCTCCGCCAGCCGCGAGCGCGGCTCCGGCTTCGCCGAGGGGCTGAAGGAGTACCCGGGCATCAAGGTCGTCGCCAAGCAGCCCGCGGACTTCGACCGCACCAAGGGCCTCGACGTGATGACGAACCTGCTCCAGGCCCACCCCGACATCGACGGCGTGTTCGCCGAGAACGACGAGATGGCGCTCGGCGCGATCAAGGCACTCGGCTCCAAGGCCGGAAAGTCCGTCCAGGTCGTCGGCTTCGACGGCACGCCGGACGGCCTCAAGGCGGTCGAGCAGGGCACGCTGTACGCGTCCGTCGCGCAGCAGCCGCGCGAACTGGGCAGGATCGCGGTGGACAACGCGCTGCGCGCCGCCGAGGGCAAGAAGATCGACGAGACGGTGATGGTTCCGGTGAAGGTGGTCACGAAGGAGAACGTGGCCGAGTTCAGCGGCTGACACCGACGAGCGATCAGGACCGGGGGCGGTCGGTCGTCACGACCGGCCGCCCCCGGACGACCGTGCCGCAGACAACCGTGTGACGACCGTACGACGACCATGTGGGGAGCCATTCCATGTACGACTACGACCTGCTGGTCGTGGGGTCGGCCAACGCCGACCTGGTGATCGGCGTCGAGCGCCGGCCGGACGCCGGGGAGACGGTGCTCGGCTCCGACCTGGTCGTCCACCCGGGCGGCAAGGGCGCCAACCAGGCGGTCGCCGCCGCCCGGCTCGGCGCCCGGACGGCCCTGCTGGCCCGGGTCGGCGACGACGCGCACGGACGGCTGCTGCTGGACTCGCAGCGGGAGGCCGGGGTGGACACGGCGGGCGTGCTGGTGGGCGGGGCGCCGACCGGCGTCGCGCTGATCACGGTGGACCCGTCCGGGGACAACAGCATCGTCGTCTCCCCGGGCGCCAACGGCCGGCTCACCCCCGGTGACGTACGGGCCGCCGGGGACCTCCTCCGCGCCGCCAGGGTGGTCTCCACCCAGCTGGAGATCCCGCTGGAGACGGTGGTGGAGGTGGCGCGTTCGCTGGCGCCGGACAGCAGGTTCGTGCTGAACCCGTCGCCGCCGCAGCCCCTGCCGGACGAGGTGCTGGCGGTCTGCGACCCGCTGATCGTCAACGAGCACGAGGCGAAGGTGATCCTCGGCGAGGGAGCACGTCCCGGCGAGGAGCCCGAGGACTGGGCGCGGCTGCTGCTCGCGAAGGGCCCCCGCTCGGTGGTGGTGACGCTGGGCGGCGAGGGCTCGCTGGTGGCCTCGTCCGGCGGGGTTTCCCGCATCCCCCCGGTGAAGGTGCGGGCCGTGGACACCACGGGTGCGGGCGACTCCTTCACCGCCGCGCTGGCCTGGCGGCTGGGCCTGGGCGAGTCCCTGGCCGACGCGGCGGCGTACGCGGCCCGGGTGGGCGCGGTGACGGTCACCCGGGAGGGCGCGCAGGTGTCCTTCCCGACGGCCGAGGAGGTCGCGGCGCTGTGAGGAGGGGCGGGATCCTGAACCGGCACCTGTGCGGCGCGCTGGCCGAACTGGGCCACACGGACCGGGTGCTGGTGTGCGACGCGGGCATGCCGATCCCGGACGGGCCGCGCGTGGTGGACCTGGCCTTCCGGGCCGGGGTGCCGTCCTTCGCGGAGGTGCTGGAGGGACTGCTGGCCGAGCTGGTCATCGAGGGCGCGACGGCCGCCACCGAGATCCGGCAGGCCAACCCGGCCGCCGCGGAGCTGCTGGCGGGCCACTTCCCCGCCCTCGACCTGGTCCCCCACGAGCACCTCAAGGAACTGACCGCCGGCGCCCGCCTCGTCGTCCGCACCGGCGAGGCCCGACCGTACGCGAACGTGCTGCTGCGGTGCGGGGTCTTCTTCTGAACGTCCCGCACGCTTCGAGGGGGCCCGGTCCGTCGACCGGGCCCCCTCGGCTCCCTCCCCCTGTTCCCTCCCCCGTCAGAACCTCTCGGATCCCCCCCGGGTCCCCCCACAGAAGTCCTGACAGCACGTACGACCCGCGGGGTGCGGGGAGGGTTGTACGCCTTCGCGGAAAAAATTTCCCGGCGAGCCGTGGGCCGTCGTCCCCGACATGTCCGGATCACGTCACATCATGCTCAACGGCGTTGCATCCGCGACGGGTTGTGCGACAGCATGTTCGAACAGGTTTGTGATGTGTACGTGACGCACGGGGGTGACACACGTGAAGTTCGACATGGGGTCCACGACCCTGTCGGATCTGGGCAAGAACACGGTCGGTTCGAGCACCGACCTGGGCACGCTGATCCGCATGCTCATCCAGGCGGCCGAGCCGCTGGAGGGCAAGTTCAACGGATCCGGAAAGGTCGCCTTCGACTCGTTCAAGACACGGGCGGACGAGATCACCGCCGCGCTGAACCAGTCGCTCGGCGCGATCCTCGAAGGCCAGGGCGGTATGGACACCGCGTTCGGCACCGGTGACGTGGAACAGCAGGACAACGCCCAGAAGAACATGGGGGCGGCGAACTTCGACGCGGCCCGCTTCGGTGCGCGCTAGACCCGCAGCCGGGGCAGAGACCGACAACCACAGGGGGTTTTGACGATGGGCCAGAATCTGGACCGCCGCTCCTACGACACCGGCGCGTCGAGCGAGGTGCAGGGCGGCCTGCAGGGCATCGTCGGCCAGTTGGAGCGCGTACTGGCCGACCGCGACAAGGCCGTGAAGGCCGCCATGGCCGACTTCCAGGCCGACGGGGTCTCCGAGGAGTACCACGGCAAGGAAGTGCGCTGGAACCGCGCGGCCAACGAGGTACGCAGCATCATCCAACTGGTGCGCACCACCCTCGAGGACAACGACGGGACGGCCCAGGCGACGATGGCGAAGGCGCGGGCGGCGGTCGACAACATCGGCTGACGCGGTCGCGTCGGCGCACGGCTGGAATGACGGCGCACGGGAGTTACGGGGAATCCACATGACGGGGTGGGACATCTCGCCGTCCGGCGTACAGCGCGTTCTCACGAAGACGGCGGAGGCGGCCGAGGGCCTCTCGGACACCGGGAAGGCCCTGCAGGAGACGCTGCCGAGTGCGGCGAAGTCCGCCGGCACGGTCCAGCAGGGCGGCGTGGAGAAGAGCGGGGTCCAGGGGCCGGTCGCGGCGGCGCTGGGCGAGTTCTTCACCGCCTACCAGGAGAAGCTGATGTACGTCGCGGTGCGCACGTCGAACTCCCTCAACGGGGCGGCCACCGCGACCAACGAGTACGTCAAGGGCGATCTGAAGATGGCCGCGCAGGCCCAGGCGAACGCGCTGAAGGAGCCGAAGATCGACCTGCCGGGGGCGGGCGGGGCGCAGGGGGGCACGTGAGCACGGACCTGATCGACCCGCAGAAGATCCCGCAGTTCACCGGCGACCTGGAGCAACTGGGCACGGATCACATGCTGCTGACGGGGGAGGCCCTCGCCTTCCGCCAGTCGGGATCCGACGTGCACACCCGCTTCCAGGGGCTGTCGGCGTGCTACACGGCACCGGAGGCGGAGCAGTTGTTCGCCACGACCGCGCCGGTGGCGGCCAAGGCGGACGAGTTCGCCGACGATCTGGAGAAGGTCGCGGCGGCCCTCAGCGCGTACGAGACGGAGATCCAGCCGCTGGTGGCCAGGCTGAAGAGCCTCAAGCGGCGTGCGGAAACCTTCCGGCAGCAGATAGCGGGAGACGACGACTGGCGCGAGGACGACGACAACGTCCAGCTCAACAACGACCTGGTGTACGACGTCAACGCCACCACGGAGGCCTTCTGGCTGGCGGAGATCACCTGCCACGACACGATCACCGCGCTGGTGGGCGGCTCGAAGCTGATCCTCGAGGACGGCGCGGACAAGCGCCTGGTGGAGCGCGGCACCCGCACCTACGGCTTCACCGCCGAGCTGCTGAACCAGTCCGAGGAACTGCCCTGGGGCAACATCGTGGAGAAGGAGCGGCACGGGCTCGACTGGCTGGGCCACCAGGTGTGGGAGTTCGGCAAGGGATTCGTCGTCGACGGGGTGTGGGGCACGATCCAGGGCCTGGGCACCCTCGTCGGCTTCGACGGCTGGGACGCGGCGGGCGAGGCATGGAAAGGGCTCGGCAAGCTCGCGACCGGCGTGCTCATCACCGCGGTGCCCGTCGTCGGCGCCGCCTACTGGGCGATGCCCGAGGACAAACTGCCCTCCTACCTGCGCGACTCCCGCAACGCGGTCAAGGAGACGGGCAAGGCGCTGGTCGCCTGGGACCAGTGGGGCGAGAACCCCGCACGGGCGGGCGGCGCGGTCACCTTCAACGTCCTGACCACTGTGTTCACCGGAGGCGCCGGAGCAGCCGCGAAGAGCGGCGCGGTGGCCCGCACGGTCGGCGCGCTCGGCAGGACGGCCCGGCTGGTCGATCCCATGACGTACCTGGGCAAGGCCGCGACGTTCGGCACGGTCAAGGTCACCGACCTGTTCGCCGGCCTGCGAGGCGTGCACGCGGGCGCCTACGACAATGTCCTCGCCGGCGCGGGGCGCGTCCAGCCCGACGGCAGCGTGGTCCGGGTCGCCGACGACACGCCGGTCATCCGCGACAACGTCGTGGAGTGGCCCGACGGCACCCGCCTGAACCTGGACGACGGCTCGGTCGTCCGCGCGGACGGGACGGCGGCCCCGGCGAAGGTGGAACTGTCGGCGGCGGACCGGGAGCTGCTGGAGCGGAGCCTGCCGCACGAGGAGGGCGCGCTGGTCGGGGCGGGCGACCGGGCGGGCGCGCACTCCGCCGGGGGCACGGCGGCCCACGTCGGCGGCGACGCGACGGGGCGGGCCGGCGGGAACACGGCGGCGACCGCACACGTCGGCGAGCACGCCGGGGCGCGCGGCACGGACACGGTGCCCGCACGCGACACAGGCGGGCACGCGGCGGGCGGGGACGGGCACGCGGGCGACGGTGGGACCGACGGTGGCGCGATTCCCGCCCAGCATGCTGGGACCGGGGGCGGGCGCGCGGGCGGGGACGGCTCGGGCGGGTCGCCGTCCAGCAGCCGCGATCCGCTGGACCTCGAACGCGAGGTCATGCGCCGGCAGGTCGAACGGGCCAACAACGACCCCCAATGGTTCAAGGATCACTACCGGGAGAACGGATACCGGCGCGACACGACCGCAGAGGGCGGATACGGCCAGGCCGTACCCCAGATCACGCTCAACCCGTTCGCGCCGCCCAAATGGATCGCGGCCAGTGACATGCCTCCGGCGATCAAGGAAAGCTATGTGCGTCCGGATCCCATCGAGGGCAAGCCGGCGGATCTCCCCGGCACGACCCGGGACTACCTGGACGAACAGGCCGCCAAACGGGACACGGCGGTCAAGGCCGACAAGGCGGCGGAGGACGTCCTCAAGGACGCGGAGAAGGCCTACGCCGCCAACCCCACGGACGAACTGGCCGCCGCGAGGGATCTCGCCGACGAGACACACTCACCGCTCCACGGCGACGCGAACCGGCAGGCCGAACTGCTCGGTGAGTACGCGGCCGAGCGCCACGCGATACCGGAGCACTACAAGGGTGCGGCGCGTCTGGACGACGGAGCGTTCGGCAACAATCGGTTCGACCAGGTGTACCGGACGACGGACGGCCGGTACGTCGTCGTCGAGGCGAAAGGGTCGACGACGGCCCCTCTCGGAGTACGCAAGGGGCACAGCAATCGACTGGTGACGCAGGGGACGAAGGAGTACTTTGAAACAATCTTGAAGGAAATGGAAAAGAGGGCTAACAGAAACGAAAGAAAGGGGGTGAAATCCGGAGATGCGGATCTACTAAAATCAGCAGAGGCGGAACGCAAGCTAGCCGACGACCTAAATAAGGCACTCGAAAAAGAACAAGTGGACTACGTCCTCGTAAAAGCCAAGCCCGACGGCGCCAAGTACGCCGGATATGAAATGCTACAGTTCAACATAAAGAAATGAGGAAATTGCACGTGGTAGCGAATATTTCACGTCCCGAAATGGAGGGCAGCAACCCGATTCCGGACGCATTCCGCGAAAAATTGAACACTCGCACGCTTGCGAAGGTCGAGAACCTCGAAAATTACCCGGATAGTTTCGGGTTGACCTTCAGCAGCGCACTGAGTACAGCTAAGCTGCAGACCCTCGATGATCCCACTGCCGCCAAGCTAGAGACGTGGGAAGCATGGGTCATGGCCATGCAGGTCGGGTCCGCGCTGTTCGCCTCGGCGACCGCTCCGGAGGGCTCCACCGTCGAGTGCATGATCGGCCATAAGATGCGGACGATCCCCGCCGTGGGGATCACGCACTTCGTGGACGCCGGTACCTGGCTGGAAGCCTTCTGGCTAGCGGTCGTCTGCCGGGACCAGGCGCGGATGACACAGCTGTGCCAGGTGCCGATCGAGACACTGCGGGCCTCCGGTGCCGTGTTCGAGGAGTACATCTATCACTGGGTGGATGCACTCCAGACGTACTGGCTGGAGCGGCCCGGACTCGGGGACAAACTCGTCGCCGCGTTCGACGGAACCGACCCGGACCGGCTGCGGTTCCTCGACCGCGAGACGACGCTCAAGGTCCTGTATCCGCCGATCAACCTCTTCTATCGCTTCATCGGCCAGGACCCCGACCAGTTCAACGGAGCCCTGATCCAGGCACTCCAACTGCACAAGGAATACTGGAACGCCGACCCCGACCGCGAGGAATCCGGCGAGGGTGACATTCCCCTTGCGATTCTGGCCCTCACCTGTCTCGCCCATGACGCCGGGCGGCCCATCGAGGTCGAATCGGAGTACCTGCCCGAGCACCTGCTCAAGCGCAGCTGGCTGGGCGAATTCCCGACCTGAGACAGGTGGTCGGAATGACCGCTTTAATCGCGATGTACCACTTGATGGTTCGCGGCAGTGACGCGCCAACACGCCTGCCCGTGATTCTCGCCGAGCCTCACCGTGCCGCCCCCGGTCGGGCCGGAGCGCGGAGGTGAGTGCACGGGCCGTGGCCACGTTGCAGCGCCCCAGGTCGATCAGCGCGAGCGGAGTGGACCCGGCGTACGAAGCGACATCGAGCCCGAGGGACGGCAACGTCACCCCCGCCGCCCGGAGCGCCTCGCGCAGGTCCTCGCACGCCTGTTCCGCGTCTCCCACCTCAGAGAACCTCCCCTCTGCTGCGGGCGTTGGCCCTGGCCACCCGCGTCCACATCGGTTCCTCGGCCCGTTCACGGACGTTCAACGGCTGCACGTCGCCGGGCAGTGCCGTCCACTCCGTGCCGCCGCTCTCCGGGCGCAGCCATACGAACCCGTCCTGGTGGTCCATGACGATCCCGCGCTTCTCCTGCCGTACGTCAAGGGCGAGTTCACCGACCGGGAGCCGACTCGCCTCCCGTTCGGGGCGGCCTGGGCGGGGCGTCGTGTCGGTCGTCTTACGTCCGCGGGAGGGCAAGGGTGCGGCCTCCTGCCGCTTCTCACTGTTCACGCTCTCAGCGTCGCGGCGGACAAGGGTGGCCGGCCAGGGTGACGGTGTTCCGAACCGGGCTCCGGAACGGTTGCCACCTGGGCACCCTCACTTTTTGCGCTCAAAATGTCACCGGTAGCGACTACCGTCGGTGGATGCCCGTTCCCTCGGGAACACGGGACGGAATGCCGACACGACACACGGCAAGGGAGCACCGACCGCCATGACCCAGCCCTCCCGGGACCTCGAACCCGTCCACTCCGCCCGCGACCTGTACGGCGTCGAGCTGCGCCGTCAGCGCCGGCTCATCGGGCTGTCGCTGGACCGGATGTCGGACATCGTCAACTACAGCAAGACGCATCTGCACGGGGTGGAGACGGGGGAACGGCTTCCGCTGCCGCCGCTCTCGGAGAAGTTGGATGTGGCTTTCGGGACGGGGGAATTGTTCCAGGGATTGTGGGGGGCGGTGAAGCGGGAGTACACGCCTCGGCGGTTCGATCATTGTCTGGAGTTGGAGGCGAGGGCGGTGCGGATTCAGGAGTTCGGCGCGAGTCTCATTCCTGGACTGCTCCAGACAGAGGCGTACATGCGCGCACTGTTCACCGCGGGGGAACCAGGGCTGAACTCCCGGGAGATCGACGGCCTGGTGGCGGACCGCCTGGGCCGCCAGGAGATCCTGCGGCGGGACTGCCCGCCGGATTTTTGGTGGATCATCGGGGAAGCGGCGCTACGACAGGCCGTAGGCGGGCCAACGGTAATGAGCGGACAACTCGCGGCGCTGTTGCCACTGGTGAACACAGGTCGTACCACCATCCAGGTAAGCCCGTTCGAGGCGGACGCGTGCGCCCTGATGAGCGGCACCCTCATCCTGCTGACCCTCCCGGACAACTCGATCACCATGTACCAGGAGGGCGCCGGGTACGGGGAAAGCATCGACGACAGGGAGGCTGTCACACGGCATGTGCGAGAGTACGATCTGAAGAAAGCCTGTGCCCTCTCGCCGCTGGAGTCCGCAGCGCTGATCGAGACGATGTTGGAGAAATACGAGCCATGCGAGTCACCCGGGACCTGAGCACCGCCCGCTGGCGCAAGTCCTCCTACAGTGACGGCCAGCAGGGCGGCGCTTGCGTCGAAGTCTCCGACGACTTCCCTGGCACCGTCCCCGTCCGCGACAGCAAGGACACGGCCGGCCCTGTCCTGATGCTGGGCGGGGCGGCCTGGCAGCCGTTCGTCACCGGCGTCAAGGACGGCTCCCTGTAGGGCGGTTACGCGGAACGAGCCCTGGTGATGTTCCAGGACCCGTTCCGGAACAAGGACTACGGCGGTCTCACAGTCCAAGAGGAATACCGGTGGGACGAGGACGGCCGACCGATCAGAAGCCGGCGTCTCGACGACCGCTCGCAGGCGCCCTGAGCAGATTCCCGACCGTCGGGCCGCGGCCGCGATGCGTCTCGGGGAGTGGCTCCGGGAGGATCGAGGTCGAGTCGGAGCACCTGCCCGTGAATCTGCTCAAGCGCAGCCGGCTCGGCGCATTTCCCACCTGACCCGACACGAGGTGAATGAGCAGCATGTCCGCCCAGGACTACGACAGCCAGCTTCTCGAATCCGTCTCCGTGCGGCGGCGGCGGTTGCGGGACGCCCTGTTGTTCGGGGCGCAGCGGCAACGGCGGGCCGTGGACGAGCGGGTGGGGAAGGTGATCGCCGGAATGGTGATCGCGGCCGTGCTGTGCGCGGGGTGTGTGGGGTGGTCGTTCGTGTCGCATCGGCTGATGGGGCAGGGCAACAGTCCGTACTCCCCAGGCGTTTCCACGCCCTCTAATAGTCCTACAGGCCGGTGATAGGTTCGCGAGCGTGATGTCTCCGGGGGCCTTGAGCAGGGAAACGGCCGGTGGGCCGACGGTGTTGAGCCGGGTCACGCTCGTCGGTGAGCGGCGCCGCGTCGACCTGGTGCTTCCGGCGCGGGAGCCGGTCGGGTTGCTGCTGCCCGAGATCATGCGGTTGCTGGACGACCGTGTGGCGGGGCGGCCCTCCTCGCGTCACCTCGTCACGGTGGACGGCTCCGCGCTCGACCACGACAGCACGCTGGAGACGGCGGGCATCCGCGACGGTGCCGTCCTGCGTCTCGTCCGCGCGGAGGACGCCCCGCCCGCCCCCGTCGTGCACGACGTCACCGACGAGGTGGCGGAGGATCTCGGCCACCGGGCATGGGTGTGGGGGCCGGCCGCGCGGCGGGTCACGGCGGGGGTCGCGAGCGTGGGCTGGGTGGTCGTCGCCGCGCTGTTCGCGCGTGCGCGGTACGACGGCTCGGTCGTCGCCGCCGCGCTGCTCGCCGCCGCCGGTGCGGCGGCGGTCGCGGGTGCGGTTCTGGGGCGGGTGCGCAGGCACGGGCTCGCCGCGACCCTCCTGTGTTCCGGTGGCGCGCTCGGTGTGCTGGGTGTGTGGAGCCTGGTCGATGTAGTCTGTGGGTCGTCGGCGGGTGCTCTGCGGCTCGCCGGGGTGGCCGCCGTGAGTGTGCTGGTCCTCGTCC
This sequence comes from Streptomyces sp. GDS52, assembly GCF_052246875.1. NCBI lineage: Bacteria > Bacillati > Actinomycetota > Actinomycetes > Kitasatosporales > Streptomycetaceae > Streptomyces > Streptomyces sp. GDS52. The sequence continues at coordinate 4,763,832 of NZ_CM125966.1, read as the reverse complement.
TGCTGGGGTTGTTCACGCCGTTGGGGCGGGGCGGGCTCGTGGGTGCCGGGGCCGTGGCTCTGACCGTCGTCGGCTGGGAGGTCGTCGTCGCCGTGCAGTCCGGCGCCGGGACGGCGGAGCAGCAGGCCCGTGTCGGGGCCGTTGTCGGCGTGGTCTCGGTGGTGGTGCTCGGCGTGCTGCCGCGGCTCGCGCTGATGGCGTCCGGGCTCTCCGGGCTCGACGACCGCCGGGCCGGCAGGGTCTCCGTCAGCCGTCACCAGGTGTCCGTCGCCCTGGCCGCCGCCCACCGCGGGCTGGTCCTCGCCACGGTCACTCTGGCGGGGTCGGCCGCCGTGGCCGCCGTACTGGCGCTGCGGGATCCCTCCGGGTGGACGGTGCCGCTGGCCGCGGTCGTCGCGGTGGTGCTGGCGCTGCGGGCCCGGGCGTTTCCGCTGGTCGCCGAGGTGGTCGTGCTGCTGGTCGCCGCGGCGGGCGTCGCCGTGCGGTTGCTGGCGGTGTGGGCGGAGCGGTCCTCGGCTGCGGCACCGCTGGCCGTCCTCGTGGTGCTGGCGGTCCTGCCGCTCCTCGTGCTCGCCGTGCAGCCGGCCGAGCACGTACGGGTCCGGCTGCGGCGGGCCGGTGACCTGCTCGAGTCGGTGGGGGTCATCGCGCTGCTTCCGCTGCTCGTCGGCGTGTTCGGTGTGTACGGGCGACTGCTCGACACCTTCGCTTGAGGGCTTGAGGGGCGCGGTGGCATGACGAGCGGGGAGCAGGGGCGGGAGCAGCCGTCGGCGCACGACGGTGACGGCGGCGACGGCGGTGGTGGCGGTGACTGGCAGCGGGACGTGCTGCGGGAGTTGGGCGGCGGGGGAAGCGGCTCCTCGGATGCGGGGACGCACACCGGTGCGGAAGCGGGGGCGGGCGCGGAAGCGGGGGCGGGCGCGGAAGGTGATATGCCCGCCGCTCCGGACGGCCCGGTGTCCCCCTCCCCCGTACCGGCCGTCCGGGCCGCCGACGAGCCGGTCCCGGAGCGGCCCGCGGCGCCCGCCGCCCCCGTCCCCACCCGTGCCCCCCACCTCCCGGCTGCCCCCGCTCCCGAGTCCTCCCCCACCCTCGACCCCCGTCTCCTCCTCGCCCTGGGCCGCCCCCTGCACGGCGACTCCGTGACCCGGCGCACGGGGAGGGCGCTGCGCAAGCTCACCTCGTCCGTGGCCCAGGACGTCGCCGAACAGACCCGGATCGCCCGGGAGTTGCAGCAGCCCGTCACCACGGGCCGGGTGGTGGCCGTCACTTCCATCCGCGGCGGTGTCGGAAAGTCCACCGTCTCGGCGTTGCTCGGGCGCACCCTCAACCACTACCGGCACGACCCGGTGCTGACCCTGGAGGCGGATGCCGCGCTGGGCACCCTGCCGGTACGCATGGGTGCGGAGGCGGTGCGCTGGACGTGCGCCGATCTCGCGTCGATCCTCCATCCGTCCATGCAACTGACGGACGTGACCGGCTACTTGGTGCCGGTGTCGGACGGCGGCTGGCTGCTTCCCGCGAGCCGGGGCCAGGTCGGTCCGCCGCTCGACATGACGGCGTACCGCAAGGTGACGCTGGCGCTGCGCCGCTACTTCGCCGTGACCGTGGTCGACTGCGAGACGCTCCCCGGCGAGGTGGCCCGCACCGCCATGGACACCGCGCACGCCCGGGTGGTGGTCTCGCCGGCCACCGCGGAGGGGGTGAACGCCACCCGTCAGGTGCTGGACTGGCTGGCCCGGTTGCCGCACTCCGCCCTGGCCACGACGGTCGTGGCGCTGGTGTCGGGCACCCCCGACATGCTCCTCGACGACAAGACGGCCGCGGGGCACCTCAAGGAGGCCGGGGTCACCGTCGTCTCCGTGCCGTACGACCGGCATCTGGCCGGTGGGGGTCCCATCCGCACCGACCTCCTGGCGCATACCACGCAGCAGGCCGTGCTGCGGCTGGCCGCCGAGGTGATGGGGCGCGCGGTGAGGGTGCGATGAGCGCCCGGTCGGTGCGCTCCAACTCGTGTCCGCCCTACCCCTCTTCCGTCTCTTCCGTCACGACTCGCTTCGGAGAAGTCCGCCCGTGACCCTGCAGATCGTCCATCGGCCCGCCCGCAGCACCCGCCCCCCGGAACCCGCCCGGCCCCGCACGATCGAGCCCCCGCCGAACCTTCCCGAGGGGAAGATCGGCAACGCGGCCACCGCGCTGCTGCCGATGGCCGGCGTCATGGGCTCCGTGGTCATGATGACCGTGATCCGCAACAGCCGGTTCGCGGTGGTGGGCGCGGTCGTGCTGGTCTTCGCGCTGCTGGGCGCGGTGGCGCTGTTCCTGTCGCAGCGGGGCAAGGCGCAGCGCACCCGGCGCACCCAGCGTGAGCGCTACCTGGAGTACCTGGAGGAACTGCGGGAGGAACTCGGCGTCGCGGAGCGCCGGCTGCGGGATGCGGAGCAGGAGCTGAACCCGCCGCCGGACGCGCTGTACGACCTGGTGCGGGACCCCGCCCGGCTATGGGAGCGGCGCCGCCGGGACGCCGACTTCCTGCGGGTACGGGTCGGTCTCGGTGACGTACCGGCTCAGGAGCCGGAGATCCAGCAGAGCGGCGCCGGCGGGGTGCTGACGCCGCCGGACCCGTTCATGCTCAACGAGGCGCGCGCCCTGCAGCGCCGGTTCGCGACGGCCGCCGACGTGCCCTTGACGGTGCCGTTGGACCGGGCGGGGAACGTCAGCGTCGTCGGCGACCGGGAGGACGTCCTGCGGGTCGTCCGGGCCCTGCTGGCGCAGACGGCGGTGACGCACGCTCCCGACGACGTCGCGCTCGCCCTGGCCGTGCCCGGCGAGCGGCTCGCCGAGTGGGAGTGGGCGAAGTGGCTGCCCCACGTGCTGGATCCGCAGGCGCACGACGGTCCGGTGGCCGCCCGCCGTATCGCGCCCGATGTCCGGCAGCTTGCCGAAGGGCTCCGGCACGAGCTGGGCCGGCGGTCCGCGTACGCGGCGGAGGTGCGGCGCGGGCTGGCCGACCGGAGCGCGCTGCGGCTGGCGGGCCGGCTGCTGGTGGTCGTCGACGCCCACGGTGAGCCGGCCGCCGAGCTCCCCCGCCCGGACTCGGCGGTCGGGCTGGCGGACATGGGGGTCACCGTGGTGCACCTCCTCCAGGAGCAGGTGCACGAGCCGGACGAGGTGAGCGTGCGCCTCACCGTCCGGGGCGAGCAGGTGGCCGTCGAGGACGTGCGCGGTTCCTCCGCCGCCGAGGGCGCCGTCGACCCGGTCACCGCGGCCGGGGTGGAGGGCGTCGCCCGGCTGCTGGCCCCGCTGCGGCTGTCGCCGGAGTCCGTCGCCGAGGGAAGCCCCGTCACCGGTCCGGTCGACTTCCCCGCGCTCCTCGGCATCGCCGACCCCGCCGACCTCGACCTGTCCACCCTGTGGCAGCCCCGCGGCGAACGTGAATTCCTCCGCGTGCCCATCGGCCTGACGGCCCGTCACGAACCGGTTCTGCTGGACCTGAAGGAGTCCTCCCAGCTCGGCATGGGCCCGCACGGACTGTGCGTGGGGGCCACCGGTTCCGGCAAGAGCGAGCTGCTGCGCACCCTCGTCCTCGCCCTGGCCGCCACCCACTCCCCGGAGGAGCTGGCACTCGTCCTGGTCGACTACAAGGGCGGCGCCACCTTCGCCCCCTTCGCCGAACTCCCGCACACCGCCGGGATGATCACCAACCTGGAGAACCAGGCAGGGCTCGTCGAACGCGTCCACACCAGCCTCGCCGGCGAGGTCAAGCGCCGCCAGCAGGTCCTGAAGGACGCCGGCAACGTCGCCGACATCGGGCACTACGCGGTGCTGCGCGCCACGGAGCGGCCGGACCTCGAACCGCTCCCGCACCTGTTCGTCGTCATCGACGAGTTCGGCGAACTCCTCACCGCCAAGCCGGACTTCATCGACCTGTTCCTGTCCATCGGGCGCATCGGCCGCTCCATCGGCGTCCACCTGCTGCTGTCCAGCCAGCGCATCGAGGGCGGCAAGCTCAAGGGCCTGGACACCTACCTGTCGTACCGGCTGGGGCTGCGGACCTTCTCCGCCGACGAGTCCCGCACGGTCCTCGACACCACCGACGCCTTCCACCTGCCGCCGCTGCCCGGCTTCGGCTACCTCAAGGTCGACACCTCCACCTACGAACGGTTCAAGGCCGGGTACGTCTCCGGCGCCCACCGCGGCCCGGCGGCGCGCGAGCGGCGCGAAGAGGAGCCGCTCGCCCTGCCCTACCCGGCGTACAACACCGCGGAGCGGGACGAGGAGCCGGAGGAGGAACCCTCCGCCACCCGCCGCGAGACCGGCCCGACCGTCCTGTCCCTCATGGTCGGCGGGCTTGCCGGCGCAGCGCCCGCCGTGCGCCGCATCTGGCTGCCCCCGCTGCCGGACGCCGTCACCCTGGACGCGGCCGCGGGACCGGTCCGGGTCTCCGAGCGCGGGCTGCACCTGGCGCGCGCCACGGGCGGGATGCGGGTGCCGCTCGGTGTGCTCGACGACCCGGCCCGGCAGTGGCAGGGCCGGTGGGAGCTGGACCTGACCACGGCCGGCGGTCACGCGGCCGTGATCGGCGGCCCCCAGTCCGGCAAGACCACACTTCTGCGGACCCTCGTGCTGTCCCTGGCGGTCACCCACACGCCCCGCGAGGTCGCCGTGTACGGGCTGGACCTGGTCGGCGGCGGTCTGTCGGCGCTGGCCGCCCTGCCGCACGTCGGCGGGATCGCCGGGCGGGCCGACCGGGAGCGCGCGGCCCGTACGGTGGCCGAGGTGCGCGCCATGCTCGACGAGCGCGAGGCGGTCTTCCGTGAGCACGGCATCGACTCCGTCGACCAGCTCCGCCGGCTCCGCGCCCAGGGCCGGCTGGAGCAGCTCGGCTCCACCGACGTCGTCCTCGTCGTCGACGGTTTCGGCGCGCTGCGCGACGACTTCGCCGACCTCGACGAGCCGGTCGCCGACCTGCTGAAGCGGGGCGGCGGCTACGGCATCCACGTGGTGGCGGGCATGCTGCGCTGGAACGACGTCCGCATCGCCACCCAGTCGCTCTTCGGCACCCGCGTCGAACTGCGCCTGAACGACCCCGCCGACTCCTCCGTCGACCGCAAGCTCTCCGGGACCCTCGCGCCGGACGTGCCCGGCCGGGTGCTCACCGACGGCAAGCTGTTCGCGCAGGCCGCCCTGCCCCGCATCGACGGCTCGCCCACGACCGGCGACCTGGGCCCGGCCCTGGACGAGGCGGCCCGGACCGTCCGCGCCACCTGGCACGGCGAACCCGCCGCCCCGGTGCGGGTGCTGCCGGCCCGGCTGCCGGCGTCCCGGCTGCCCTCACCGGCCGCCGAACCGCGGCGGATCCCCCTCGGCCTCGACCAGGACGCCCTCGCCCCCGTGCTGCTCGACCTCTTCGGCGGTGACCAGCACCTGCTGGTCCTCGGCGACAACGAGTGCGGCAGGACGAACCTGCTGAAGCTGGTCGTCGCCGGGCTCGTCGAGCGGTACTCCGACGACGAGCTGGTCTTCGGTGTCTTCGACCCGCGCCGCGGCCTGCGCGGCGTCGTCCCGGAGCCGTACCGGGGCGGCTACGCCCACAACGCCACCCTCGCCGCCGCCCTCTCCACGGGCATCGCCGCCGAACTCGACAAGCGGCTGCCGGAGACCGCCGACCCGGACGCACCCGAGACCGGCGAACCCGCGTTCCGGGGCCCGCGGATCGTCATCCTCGTCGACGACTACGACATCCTCACCACCGCCGGACAGCAGCCCCTCGCGCCCTTCCTGCCGTACGTCTCCTCCGCGCAGGACATCGGCCTGCACTTCGTCCTGGCGCGCCGTACCGCGGGGGCCTCCCGCGCGCTGTACGAGCCGCTGCTGACCACCCTGCGCGAGACGGGCACCACCGCCCTGGTGATGGACGGCGACCGCACCGAGGGGCAGCTCTTCCCCGGCCTGTACGCCTCCCCGCAACCGCCCGGCCGCGGCACCCTGGTCCGCCGCGGCCGGCGCCACCAGCTCGTCCAGACCGCGCTGGCCGGGGCCGGGGAGGAGGGAGCGTCATGACCAAGGACGTCATCGCCCTCACCCCGAGGATGCCGGACACCTGGGCCCTGCTGGCCGGCCTGTACGCGGCCGGCCCCGAGGCGGGCGTCACCGCCGGTTCCGGGGGCGCCGTGCTGCGGCTGTGCGCCCCGGACGGCAGGCCCCTCGTGTCGGTGGAGGCCCCGCTGCTGGTCCAGGTCCCCGGGGAGGCCGAACGGCTGCTCGGGCGGGAGGTGCCCGTGCCGTTCTGGTGGACCGAGGCCCGGGCCTCCGGCGCCGTGCCCGGGGCCGAGCGGCTGGCGGGATCGGTGTGCGGGCGGCTCGCCCTGCTGCTGGGCGGCAGCACCTGGCCCGGGACGGCGGGCACCGAGGTCGTGGACGTGCGCGCGGCCGTCGCGCCGGACGACGGGCAGCCGGTCGTGGACGTCCTCACCGACACCACGTCCGTCGTCCTGTCCGACCGGCCCGTCCTGGCCCTGACCACCTGGCTCTCCGAGGTGCTGCGCGGCACGTCCGAGTCGGGCCGGGCCCTGCAGATCGTCACCCCGCCGCACGTCCGGCTCAGTGCCCCGGCCCGCGCCACCCTCCTCCAGGTGCCGGGCCGCTGGGTCGTCCAGGACCCGGCACAGGGCTACTACGACGGACTGTCCGGGGCGGTGCTGCGCTGGCGGGACGGCACGTTCGCGCCCGCGCTCGGGGCGGACGGCACGGCTCCGGTCGCCGAGGCGTTCGGCCGGACGTCCCCGTCGAGCGACCGGCAGCTCGTCGTGGCGTTCCGTACGACGCTCCCCGCGCACGAGGACATCGTCCTGGGCAAGGCGCTCGAGACGGCCTGGCGGGCGCTCACGGGTTCCGCCCCGGCCGGCTGGGGTACCGCGGAACCCGTCAACCTGCCCTGGTCGCCGCGCCGGCTGACCGATCTGGCCCGCGACCGGGCCCCCGAGCCCACCCATCTGCTCGTGACGGGGCACCCCGGCCGGCCCGCACTGGCGTGGATCCGGGTGACGCGCACGACCGCCGGGGTCGAACAGGACGTGACGCTCACCCTCGGGTACGGGGAGGACGAGGAACCGCCCCTGGAGGCGATCACGCCCCTCGCCGGAACCCTCGTCGCCGAACACGGCCTGACGACGATGCTGACCTCGCTGCGGCGGGCCCCCCGCGACCTCACCACGGCACCCGTGCTCCAGGCGCCGACCGTCCCGGTCGCCTTCACCCTGGGCGCGCGCGACGTGCGGGGCATCGGACTCACCCACGCCCGCCGCCCGCCCGTCGCGGTACGGCCCGTCGCCCTGGGGCCCGCCTCCGAGCCGGCCCTGCACTATCCGCTGGGGGACGGGTCGGACGCCGGCGCCCTCGGCACGCTGCACCGCCTGGCGGCGCACCTGCGGACCGGTGTGCCGGGAGAGGGAACGGGGACGGAAACCTGACGGCGCGCGGGACCCGGGCCACGGCACCCGGGGCCCGGGGCGCCGCTCACGGCTCACGGCTCGACGTGCTCCGTGAACCTCCGGGCCGTCTCCGCCAGGACCTCGCGTCCGTCGCGGGCCCACAGCACCTCGTTGAACAGCTCGACCTCGAGCGGATCATCGGCTCCATCCACACCGGGGCCGTCCGCGCGTACGACGTGATCCGGATGCTCTCTCGCGACGGGCGCCCGACCCCGCTCGGCGACGCGATCGCGCACTACGGGCGGGTCGCGAAGACCCTGCACATCCTGCGCCTGGCCGACGAGCCCGGCCACCGAAGGCAGATCAAGGTGCAGGCCAACCTCCAGGAAGGCCGCCACGCGCTCGCCCGGAAGATCTTCCACGGCCGCGCCGGACAGCTCCACCAGCGCTACCAGGACGGCAGGGAGGACCAGATCGGCGCCCTCGGACTCGTCCTCAACGCCCTGGTCCTGTTCAACACCCGGTACATGGACGCCCCCGTCACCCAGCTCCGTGCCGACGGCCACGAGGTCCGGGACGAGGACGTCGCCCGGCTCTCCCCGTTTGTGCGGCACCACGTCGGCATGCTCGGCCGGTACTCGTTCCTCCTGCCCGAGCTGCCCGGCGGACTGCGGCCGCTGCGCGACCCGGAGCGGACCGAGGTGTCAGCAGAGGCGAGGGAGGGGCTTCGAGCACCGCCGCCCCCTCGCCGGTCGGACCGGGGCGTTCTTCTACTCGACTGTTCGGCGCCGGGCGCCCTCCGACTGCAGGGCTGGGCTTACTTGCCGGCGATGCTCCACGTACCGTCGCCGTCCTCGGCGGTGCTGCCGAGGACGGTCCACTCGGCGTCGTCGAAGCCGAGGGCCGCGCGGAGGTAGCCGGAGATCGCGTCGGCGAGGAGGACGACGCGGGCGGGGTCCTCGTCGGTGGTCTCGGCGAGGCTTTCGCCGGCGATGCCGCCCATGGTGTGCTCGGCCTCGGCGAAGGTGAGCAGGCTCTTGGGGGCCGGGCTGAGGTGGTAGGCGTCGGTGAACCACTCCGGCCCCCGGGTGGAGAGCTGCGACTGGTCCTTGCCGCCCGCGATGACCAGGGCAGGGGTGGCCATGGTGGAGAAGTCCGGCTTCATGAACGGGAGGTTCTCGGCGGCGAACGGGGTGAGGGTGTCGCCGGTTCCGGTCGCGGCGATCAGCGCGCCGGCCGACACCGCGGAGTGGGAGAAGTCCTCGCCGGGAACGCCGTCGGCGTCGAGTACGCGGGCACCGAGGATGGCGCCCGCGGTCTGGGCGCCCCAGGAGTGGCCGACCACGGCGATACGCTCACGGTCGACGCGGATCCCCAGGCCCGCCTCGGCCAGAATGTCGCCGAGGTTGTCGAGGATCGCGTGGAGATCGGCTATCCGCACGCGCCAGATGGTGGCGAAGCGCGGGTCGTCCCAGCCGATGGCGTTGCGGCGGGAGTCCAGGTGGGTGGGCTGCACCACGACGAATCCGGCGGCGGCCCACCGGTCGACGAGGGGCTCGTACCCGTCCAGGGACCACCCGTTGCCATGGGAGAAAACGATCACGGGCAGGTTCTGGCCCGACCGGGGAGCGGTGACCTTCACCTGCAGGTCGATGCCGCGGCCAGGCGCGGGAACGGGGATGGGCTTGACCGAGACGATCTGGTGGCCGAGGGGGCGGGAGGACATGAGAGACCTGTGCTTTCTCTGCGGAGCAGCTCTGCCATACTTTGGCGGAGCGACGTTCCGCCAACTTAGCGGAACATTGTTCCGCGAGTAAAGGGAGTCATCCGTGCCGAAGTCGGTCGGGGTACGCCAAGCACAGGCGCAGCGCACCCGCAGCGGCGTACTGAAGGCTGCTGCGGCGGTCTTCGTCGAGCAGGGCGTCCAGGCGCCGGTCCGCGACATCGCCGAACGCGCCGGCGTCGGTGTCGGCACGGTCTACCGGAACTTCCCGACCCGCGCGGACCTCGTCACCGCCGCCTATCGGCACCAGATCGACGCCTGCGCTGCTCTCGCGCCCCGGCTCCTCGAGGAGTCCGCCTCGCCGTTCACCGCACTGACCCTGTGGACGGACGCGTTCGTGGACTTCCTGGTGACCAAGCACGGCCTCGGCGCGGCGCTGGGGTCCGAAGATCCGGGGCTGGAGAACCTCCACGTCCTCATGCTCGACACCCTGGTCCCGGCCTGCGCGACGCTGCTGGACGCCTGCGCCGCCGACGGCGAACTTCGCCCCGGTGTCCCCGCCTACACGCTCATGCGCGCCATCGGAAACCTCTGCATCACCGGCCCCGACTACGATCAGGCCGACGCCAAGCGCATGGTCGCCCTCCTCCTCACCGGATGTCGCAACACGGCATGACAACAGGCCCGGCGCCCGTGCCGCCCGCACCCGCCACGCCGGTCTCCGTCCACTGCGCAAAGTCGCGGCGTGGACCACGGCTGCGTCCACTGCCCACCGACTGGTAGCGGCGCCCTGGAGGGCGCCCGCGCGCGTCCTGTCCCGTCACACCACTGCTCCACCGCGTCCGCGGCACCCGCCAGGCCTCCGAGATCCTGCCGCTGCCGAATCATCACCGCGTCAACTCGGTCTCGGCAGCCCGGCGGATGCCGCAGAGCACCTTGTCGACCGTCGCAGGAACCCTGATACCACTGCTCCAGAGCATCACTCAGCAGTCCGACGATGAGCGTGGTACAGCCGCTCACGCCGCAGGATCGCGCCCTTCTCCCGGTCGGGGCGGCGTCGTACTCGGCGACGGTCCGCAGCTTGTACTCCGCGGAGAACGTCCGCCGCTTCGGACGGGGCGCCGGATCCGGTCCGGAGCTACGGGGGGCGGTGCCGGCCATGCCGGGTGTACTCCTGTCCCGCCCTTCCAGCCTGACCCGGCAAAGCGGGCGTCTCGGTCAAGGCTGCGAGAGAGGGGTCGCGTACTGACGCGAAGGCGAGAGGTCGCACCTGGTCGTCATGAGTCGGGACCCGACCAGCACCGGACGTGAGGGCCGGAATGCCGCACTCCAAGCTTTCGACATCACCTTCGACGGCCGGACCACCGCCGTACGCCGCTGAAGGAATCCGACCGGGTTCCACCGTTCGCCACGCAGACCCACTGGTCGACCCGCCGGCACCGTACGGTACGGACGGGTGGCTGGCGCTGGTGGCCGAGCGTCCGGGCGCCCCACCTGCCGGGTATGGGCCCGGCCCCCAGGAGAGTGCGACCTCCTGAGGGCAGGTCCGTATCGGGCCTGGGGGCGTACGCGCCCCCACCACGGCGTCAGGCGGTGTGCTCGGCGAAGCGGGTCGCCGTCTCCGCCAGTACCTCCCGTCCGTCGCGGGCCCACAGGGCGTCGTTGAAGAGTTCCACCTCGATCGGACCGGTGTAGCCGGCCGTCTCCACGTACCCCTGCCACTCGCGCATGTCGATCGCGCCGTCGCCGATCTGGCCGCGGCCGTTGAGGACGCCCTCGGGCAACGGGGTGGTCCAGTCGGCGAGCTGGAAGGTGTGGATGCGATCTTGCGCGCCGGCGCGGGCGATCTGCGCGGGCGCCGTGTCGTCCCACCAGACGTGGTACGTGTCGACGGTGACGCCGACCTGCCGGGCCGGGAACCGTTCGGCGAGGTCGAGGGCCTGGGCGAGGGTGGAGACCACGCAGCGGTCGGAGGCGTACATGGGGTGGAGGGGTTCGATGGCCAGTCTCACCCCGTGTTCCTCGGCGTGGGGGCCGAGTTCGGCGAGGGCGTCCGCGATGCGTTCGCGGGCGCCGCGCAGGTCCCTGGAGCCGGCCGGGAGTCCGCCGGAGACCAGGACCAGGGTGTCGGTGCCGAGCGTGGCCGCCTCGTCGACGGCGCGGCGGTTGTCGGCGAGGGCGGCGGCCCGCTCGGTGGGGTCGAGGGCGGTGAGGAAGCCGCCCCGGCACAGGGTCGTCACCGTCAGGCCCGCGTCCCGGACCAGTTTCGCGGCCGCGTCGAGCCCGTACGCCTGGACGGGCTCGCGCCACAGGCCGACGCCGGGGACGCCCAGGTTCCGGCAGGCGTCGACGAGTTCCGGCAGGGACAGCTGCTTGACCGTCATCTGGTTGATGCTGAAACGCGCGAGGTCGGCTGTCATGGGGTCACTCCGTACAGGTGCAGCAGGGTCCTCATCCGTTCCTCGGCGAGCTTGGGGTCGGGGAACAGGCCGAGGGTGTCGGCGAGTTCGTAGGCGTGGGCGAAGTGCGGCAGGGAGCGGGCCGACTGCAGGCCGCCGACCATGGTGAAGTGGCTCTGGTGGCCCGCCAGCCAGGCCAGGAAGACCACGCCCGTCTTGTAGAAGCGGGTGGGGGCCTGGAAGAGGTGGCGGGAGAGTTCGACGGTGGGGTCGAGGAGGGCGTGGAAGCCCTGCGTGTTCCCCGTGTCGAGGACACGCACCGCCTCCGCCGCCAGCGGGCCCAGCGGGTCGAAGATGCCGAGCAGGGCGTGGCTGAAGCCCTGGTCGTCGCCCGCGATCAGCTCGGGGTAGTGGAAGTCGTCGCCGGTGTAGCAGCGCACGCCCTGCGGGAGGCGGCGGCGCAGGTCGATCTCGCGCTGGGCGTCGAGCAGCGAGACCTTGATGCCGTCGACCTTGTCGGGGTGGGCGGCGATGACCTCCAGGAAGGTGTCGGTGGCCGCGTCGAGGTCGGACGAGCCCCAGTAGCCCTCCAGTGCCGGGTCGAACATGGGGCCGAGCCAGTGCAGGATCACCGGTTCGGCGGCCTGGCGCAGCAGGTGGCCGTACACCTCCAGGTAGTCCTCGGGGCCGCGGGCGGCGGCGGCCAGGGCGCGGGAGGCCATCAGGATGGCCTGCGCGCCGGACTCCTCGACGAGCGCGAGCTGTTCCTCGTAGGCCGCCCGCACCTCGGCGAGGGTGCCGGAGGCGAGCTGGTCGGTGCCGACGCCGCAGGCGATGAGCCCGCCGACGGCCTTCGCCTCGGCGGCGGAGCGGCGGATCAGTTCGGCCGCGCCCGCCCAGTCCAGGCCCATGCCGCGCTGGGCGGTGTCCATCGCCTCGGCGACGCCCAGCCCGTGCGACCACAGGTGGCGGCGGAAGGCGAGGGTGGCGTCCCAGTCGACGGCGGCGGGCGAGTCGGGGGTGGTGTCGGCGTACGGGTCGGCGACGACGTGCGCCGCGGAGAAGACCGTACGGGAGCTGAAGGGGGCTCCGGAGGTGAGGGCGAGGGGGTCGGTGCGAGGTTCGTACGTGCGCAACGACCCGTCCGGTGCGGGGAGTCGGATGCTCACAGCATGATCTCCGGTACGTCGAGGCGGCGGCCCTCGGCCGAGGACCTCAGGCCCAGCTCGGCGAGCTGGACGCCGCGGGCGCCGGCCAGCAGGTCCCAGTGGTAGGGGGCGTCGGCGTAGACGTGCTTGAGGAACAGCTCCCACTGGGCCTTGAAGCCGTTGTCGAACTCGCCGTTGTCCGGGACCTCCTGCCACTGGTCGCGGAAGGTCTCGGTGGCGGGGATGTCCGGGTTCCACACGGGCTTCGGGGTGGCGGAGCGGTGCTGGACGCGGCAGCCCCGCAGCCCGGCGACCGCGGAGCCCTCGGTGCCGTCGACCTGGAACTCGACGAGTTCGTCGCGGTGGACGCGGACCGCCCAGGAGGAGTTGATCTGGGCGATCGCGCCGCCGTCGAGCTCGAAGACGCCGTAGGCGGCGTCGTCGGCGGTGGCGTCGTAGGGCTTGCCGTTCTCGTCCCAGCGCTGCGGGACGTGGGTGGCGGTGAGGGCCTGGACGGACTTCACCCGGCCGAACAGCTCGTGCAGGACGTACTCCCAGTGCGGGAACATGTCGACGACGATGCCGCCGCCGTCCTCGGCACGGTAGTTCCAGGAGGGGCGCTGGGCGTCCTGCCAGTCGCCCTCGAAGACCCAGTAGCCGAACTCGCCGCGCACGGACAGGATCCGGCCGAAGAAGCCGCCGTCGATCAGGCGCTTCAGCTTGAGCAGGCCGGGGAGGAAGAGCTTGTCCTGGACGACGCCGTGCTTGACGCCGGCCGCGTTCGCCAGCCGGGCCAGTTCCAGGGCGCCGTCGAGGCCGGTGGCGGTCGGCTTCTCGGTGTAGAGGTGCTTGCCGGCCGCGATCGCCTTCCTGAGGGCCTCCTCGCGGGCGGAGGTGACCTGGGCGTCGAAGTAGATGTCGACGCTCTCGTCGGCGAGCACGGCGTCCAGGTCGGTGGAGACGTGCTCCAGGCCGTGCCGTTCGGCCAGTGCGCGCAGCGCGTGCTCGCGGCGGCCGACCAGGATCGGTTCCGGCCACAGCACGGTGCCGTCACCGAGGTCGAGGCCGCCCTGCTCGCGCAGGGTCAGGATGGAGCGGACGAGGTGCTGCCGGTAGCCCATCCGCCCCGTCACACCGTTCATGGCGATACGCACCGTCTTGCGTGTCACGTCGTTCCCTTCGTACGCGGTCCCCGCGCGCCGCGCACGCCCCACCCGTCACGCACCGGCCGGCGATCGGCGGCCGGGGGCGCGGGGACTGGTGAACGCCACAGCAAGCGCTTTCTATGTAGCTAGAAGCTAGCCTCTGAACGGCGGTCCGGACAAGAGCACGGAGAACCCGACTTGTTCGAGGGGGCGAACAACGGAGCGTGGGGCCATAGGGTCTGCTCGACGGGCGCCCCGGGAACCACGGCGAGGGGCCCGGCGTGGACGACGACGAGACGACCTGCGCGACCGGAGGACGAGACATGACGGTGACCCTGGCGGACGTGGCGGCCCGCGCGCAGGTCTCCCCCGCGACGGTGTCGCGCGTGCTGAACGGGAACTATCCCGTGGCCGCCTCCACCCGCGAGCGGGTGCTGAAGGCCGTGGACGACCTGGACTACGTGCTCAACGGCCCCGCGAGCTCCCTGGCCGCCGCCACCTCCGACCTGGTGGGCATCCTGGTGAACGACATCGCCGACCCGTTCTTCGGGATCATGGCGAGCGCGATCCAGTCCGAGATCGGGGGTCCGGGCGGGCGTGCGGGCGGGGAGAGACTCGCGGTCGTGTGCAACACGGGCGGCACCCCGGAGCGCGAGCTGACGTACCTGACGCTGCTGCAGCGGCAGCGGGCCGCGGCGGTGGTGCTGACCGGCGGCGCCATCGAGGACGCCCCGCACCGGGCGGCCATGGACGCGAAGCTGCGCAAGCTGGCGGACGCCGGGACCCGGGTGGTGCTGTGCGGCCGGCCGCCGGCGCCGGACACCGGGGCGATCGCGCTGACCTTCGACAACCGCGGCGGCGGCCGGGAGCTCACCGAGCACCTGATCGGGCTCGGCCACCGCCGCCTCGGCTACATCGCCGGCCCGCGGGAGCGCACCACCACGCGCCACCGCCTCGAGGGGCACCGGGCCGCGCTCGCCGCGCACGGTATCGAGGAGGACCCCCGCTGGACCGTCCACGGCCGCTACGACCGCCGGTCCGGCTACGAGGCCGCCCTCGAACTCCTGCGCAGGGACCCCGCGCTGACCGCCGTGGTCGCCGCGAACGACTCCGTCGCGCTGGGCGCGTGCGCGGCGCTGCGGGACTCCGGCCGGACGATCCCCGACGACGTCTCGGTCGCCGGTTTCGACGACCTGCCGTTCAGCATCGACGCGGTGCCCGCCCTGACGACGGTACGGCTGCCGCTCGCCGAGGCGGGGGCCCGGGCCGGCCGGATCGCGATGGGCCGCGAGGAGCCGCCGCCCGGGGACATCGCGTCCATCCGGGGCGAGCTGATGGTACGGGGGTCCTCCGGGCCGCCCAGGGGGTGAGCGGGGGCACGCGGGTCCCGCCGCGTGTACGGGATGCGTCGGGTGCACGGGGCCCGTCGAGTGTGCAGGGCCCGTCGAGTGTGCGGGACCCATCGTGTGTACGGGGCCCGTCGAGTATGCGGGACCCATCATGTGTACGGGGCCCGTCGAGTGTGCGGGACCCGTCGGGTGCGCGGGGCTCGTCGGGTGTGTCGGCGGTGTTTCCGGGGGAGCGATGAGTTCCGCCGGTGGGGCCGGTCTGTCCTTCCGTCATCGCCCCGGCGAACAGGCGCGCAGGACGCGCAGGAGGAGTGGCACCAGCCATGCGTATCGTGATCACCGAGTTCATCAGTCTCGACGGTGTCGTGCAGGCCCCCGGCGGACCCGAGGAGGACACCGACGGCGGCTTCCGGCACGGCGGCTGGTCGCACGCGTACTTCGACCCGGAGGTCCTCGGCGGCGTCTTCGACGCCACGCTGGAGAAGGCCGACGCGCTGCTGTACGGGCGCCGCACCTGGCAGACGATGGCCGCGGCGTGGCCCGAGCGGGCCGGGGACCCCTTCGCCGACCGGATCAACGGCCTGCCGAAGTACGTCGTCTCCGACACCCTGACCGAGTCCGACCTGACCTGGAACAACAGCCGGCTCGTCCCCGGCAGGGAGGCCGTCGCCCGCATCCGGGAGCTGCGCGCCGCCGAGGGCGGCGACCTCGCGACGATGGGCAGCCCCACCCTCGTCCGCACCCTGCTGAGTGAGGACCTGGTGGACGAGCTGCAGCTCGTCGTCATGCCGGTGATCCTGGGCGGCGGCAAGTCGATCTTCCCCGTCGACGGCGCGAAGCGCCCGTTCGAGCTGGTGCGGGCGACCACCGCGAAGTCGGGTGCCCAGGTGTGCGTCTACCACAGGGCCGGCGGGGCCTGACACGGACCCGCGCGGGGGATCGGGGGGACGAGGGGGAGTCGCCAACGGATGTCGCGGGTAGGTCCGTGGACATGAAGCTGGCGTTCTCCACCCTCGGTGTCCCCGGTCTGCCCGTGACCGACGTGCTCCGCCTCGCGACCGCGCACGGCTACCACGGCGTCGAACTGCGCGCCCACCCCGAGGAACCGGTCCACCCCGGCCTCACCCCCGAGGAACGGGTCGAGGTCGCCGCCCGGTTCAAGGCGGCCGGCGTCGAGGTCCTGAGCGTCGCGGGATACGTCAGAGTCGCCGCGCCGGGCGAGGACGGCCCCGTCGTCGACGAGATCCGCGCCCTCCTCGGCCTCGCCCGCGACCTGGGCGCCCCCTACATCCGGGTCTTCCCCGGCGGCACCCCCGAGCAGACCCCCGAGGAGGCCGACCGGGCGGCCGCCCGGCGCCTGGGCACGGCCGCCCGGTACGCCGGTGACGTCGGCGTCCGCATCCTGCTGGAGACCCACGACTCCCACCGCACCGGCGCCGACGCGATAAGGATCCTCGGCCTCGTGGGCCACCGGCAGGTGGGCGCCCTCTGGGACGTGATGCACACCTGGCTGGGCGGCGAGCAGCCCGTGGAGAGCTTCGCGGCCCTCTCCCCCCACCTCGGCTACGTCCAGGTCAAGGACATCGCCTCCGCCGAGGACACCACCCCGCTCCCCCTCGGCGAGGGCATCCTGCCGCTGGCCGACTGCGTGGAGGTCCTCTCCCGCCACGGCTGGGACGGCTGGCTCTGCTGGGAGTACGAGAAGCGCTGGTACCAGCGGGCCGCCGACCTTCCCGGCCTGCTCGGCCCCGGCCACGCCCACCTCTCCCGCCTCCTCAACGAATCGGCCTGACCGGCTCCCGGCCGGCGGACCCGCTCCCCCGGCCGGCGGATTCCTCCCGCCGGCCGCCCGGTGCCACCGCGTCCCGCTCCGGCCTCCGCTCCGTGCCCCGCCCCGGCCAGGTGACCGACGCGAGCGCCACGCCCCCCACCAGCAGCGCCGCCGCGCACCACCGCAGCGGTGTCACCGGCTCGCCGAGGAACAGGGCCGCCGACGACATCCCGAAGACCGGCACCAGCAGCGAGAACGGCGCCACCGTCGACGCGGGGTGACGGCGCAGCAGCCACCCCCAGGCCCCGAAGCCGAACACGGTGGCGCCCCAGGCCACGAACAGCAGCGCGCCCGCCCCCCGCCGGTCCAGTGAGGCCAGCGCCGCCAGGTCCCGCGAGGGGCCCTCCAGCAGCAGCGACAACGCCAGCAGCGGCAGCACCGGCACCGTGCTCACCCAGACCATGAAGTTCAGGGCGTCGTCGGGCGCGGCCCTGCGGGTCAGCACGTTCGAGACGCCCCAGCAGGCCGCCGCCGCGACGACCAGGGCGAACGCGCCCAGGGGTCCCGAGGCGCCCTCGTCGACGGCGGCGACGCCGATCCCGGCCAGGGCCACCGCCATGCCCACCAGCCGGACCCCCGCGGGCCGTTCGCCGAGCACCAGGAAGGCGATGACAGCGGTGAACACCGCCTGGATCTGCAGCACCAGGGAGGACAGCCCGGCCGGCATGCCCGCGTCCATGCCGACGAACAGCAGCCCGAACTTGGCCACCCCGAGGGCCAGCCCCACCCCCACGATCCACTTCCACGCCACCCGGGGGCGCCCGACGAAGAACACGGCCGACAGGGCCGCCGCGAGGAAGCGCAGGGCGGAGAAGAGCAGCGGCGGGAAGTGGTCGAGGCCGATCTCGATGACGACGAAGTTCACGCCCCAGACGGCGGTGACGAGAACGGCGAGCAGGACGTGGGAAGGTCGCATACGTCGAGGATCACCGGCGGAACCCTTCAGTACCAGCGACGATTCCTGCATGGTGGGATGAAGCACCGCTTACCGATCGCACCGTCCGCCGCCCGTCCCGCCCACCGCCCGCCGCCCGTCCCGCCCACCGGTCAGGAAGCCGTCATGCTCGACCTCCAGCGCCTGCGCGCCCTGCACGCCGTCTCCGTCCACGGCACCGTCGGAGCCGCCGCCGTGGCGCTCGGGTACACCTCCTCGGCCGTCTCCCAGCAGATCGCCAAGCTGGAGCGGGAGACCAGGACCGTGCTGCTGGAGCGGGAGGGCCGGGGCGTGCGCCTGACCGACGCGGCCCACCACCTCGTCGCCACCGCACAGGAGCTGCTGGCGATCGTGGAGCGGGCGGAGACCGAGCTGGAGGAGCGGCGCGGAGTGCCGTCCGGGCGGCTGACCGTCGCGGCCTTCCCGTCGGCGGCGCGCGGACTGATGCCGTCCGTACTGGCCGATCTGGCCGTGCGCCATCCCGCGCTCGACGCCCGGCTGACCGAGGTCGACCCGCACCTGTCCGTGGACCTGGTGGCCAAGGGGGCGGTCGACCTCGTCGTCGCGCACGACTGGGACATCGCACCGCTGCCCGCCCCGGCCGGCGTGGAGCAGGTGGTCGTCGGGGACGACCTGTGCGATCTGCTGGTGCCGAGCGGGCATCCGTTCGCGGAGCGCGGCACGGCGGTACGGCGGGAGGAGCTGGGCGGCGAGCGGTGGATCTGCCAGCCGCCGGGGCGGGTCTGTCACGAGTGGCTGGTGCGCACCCTCCGGACCGCCGGGCACGAGCCGGAGATCGTGCACCAGGCGGACGAGAACCCGACCCTGGTCGCCCTGGTCGCCGCCGGGCTCGGGATCGCGCTGATCCCCCGGCTCGGACGTGGTCCGCTGCCCGACGGGGTGGTGGAGGTGCCGCTCGACCCGATGCCGGTGCGGCACGTGTACGCGCTGTGGCGCACCGGCGCGGCCCGCCGTCCGGCGATCGCGGAGACGGTGCGCACCCTGCGCGCCCACTGGCCCGGCATCGCGGCCCACCGGCCCCCCGCGTCCCCTCCGTCCCCGGCGGCCGCTCGCACACCGTCCGCCCCGACCTGAGATTCCCGCCCGCACCCCGGAACCCCCGACCGCTCCGTCCCGTCCAATGCCCGGACTGCCGGACGAGTCTCCGTGGTGCGGTGTCGGCCCTCGCTGCCGGCTGCGATCGCCGACCCACCCTCTCCGCCGCACCGCGGCCGGCAGCACCGCCGTCATCGGCGCGCGCCCCCTCCCAGCGCGCCGGTGGCGGCCCCTCCCCCGTGTCGTCCGCTCACCCGTGCCGCGCACTCCCTTGACTGGCAGAAACTTCCCGGATATTGGTGGCGTCCTGGAAGTTTCCTTCAGCAGATTCCGCCGCGTACCACCTCCCAAAGGAGCGCACGTGCCCGACAGCAGCACGGGAAACACGGGAAACACAGCAGGCACGGAAAGCACGGCAGGCACCGCCCGTCCGTCCAGACGTACCGTCCTCGCCGCGACCGCGGGCGTCACCACCGCCCTCGCGGCCGGCGGCACCGCGCACGCGGCCGGCGCGCCCGCCGGCTCCCCGGGCTCCCCCGACGACAGAAAGCTCCGCGCCCTCGTCTCCCGGATGACCCTGGAGGAGAAGGTCGGCCAGCTGTTCGTGATGCGCGTCTACGGTCACTCCGCCACCGACCCCGACCAGGCGGACATCGACGCCAACCTCGAGGAGATCGGCGTGCGCACGGCCGCCGAGCTGCTCGAGAGGTACCGGGTCGGCGGCATCATCTACTTCGCCTGGGCGCACAACACCCGCGATCCGCACCAGATCGCCGGGCTCTCCAACGGCATCCAGAAGGCGTCCCTCGGCCTGCCGCGCGGGCTGCCGGTGCTCATCTCCACCGACCAGGAGCACGGCATCGTCGCCCGCGTCGGCGAGCCGGCGACCCTGTTCCCCGGGGCGATGGCGATCGGCGCGGGCGGTTCCCGCTCCGACGCGCGCACCCTGGGCCGGATCGCCGGGCGGGAACTGCGCGCCCTGGGCATCCGCCAGGACTACGCCCCGGTGGCCGACGTGAACGTCAACCCGGCCAACCCGGTCATCGGCGTACGGTCCTTCGGCTCCGAGCCGGACGCGGTGGCGGCGATGGTCGCGGCCGAGGTCTCCGGGTTCCAGCGGTCGGGGGTCGCGGCGACCGCCAAGCACTTCCCCGGGCACGGCGACACCGCCGTCGACAGCCACACCGGCTTCCCGGTGATCACCCACAGCCGTGAGCAGTGGGAGCGGCTGGACGCGCCGCCGTTCCGGGCGGCGATCGCCGCGGGCATCGACTCGATCATGACGGCCCATCTGATGGTCCCCGCGCTCGACGGCTCCGAGGACCCCGCCACCCTCTCCCGCCCCATCCTCACCGGCATCCTGCGCGAGGAACTGGGCTACGACGGGGTCGTGGTCACCGACTCCCTCGGCATGGAGGGCGTACGGACCAAGTACGGCGACGACCGGGTGCCGGTGCTGGCGCTGAAGGCGGGCGTGGACCAGCTGCTCAACCCGCCCTCCCTGGACGTGGCGTGGAACGCCGTCCTGAAGGCCGTCCGGGACGGCGAGCTCACCGAGGAGCGGCTCGACGCATCGATCCTGCGGGTGCTGCGGCTGAAGGCGAAGCTGGGCCTGTTCGAGGACCCGTACGTCAGCCGGGCGGGTGTCGACCGCACGGTCGGCACCCGGGCGCACCTGGCCGCGGCCGACCGGATCGCCGAACGGACCACCACCCTGCTGGTCAACGAGAAGAGCCTGCTGCCGCTGTCCCGGCGCAGGCAGCCGAAGCTGCTGGTGGTCGGCGCCGACCCGGCCTCCCCGTCCGGTACGACGGGTCCGCCGACCGGGGTGCTCGCCCGGGCGCTGACCGAGCTGGGCTTCACGGCCACCGCCCTGTCCACCGGGACGGCACCGTCCGCGGCGACGATCGCCGGGGCCGTGGCCGCCGCGCGGGACGCGGACGCCGTGGTCGTCGGGACGTACAACGTCTCGGCGGGCAGCAGCCAGCGGACCCTGGTCGAGCAACTCCTGGCGACCGGCCGGCCGGTGGTCGCGGTGGCGGTCCGCAACCCGTACGACGTGGCCCACCTGCCCGCCGTACCGGCGTACCTGGCGACGTACTCCTGGACCGACGTCGAACTGCGGGCGGCGGCCCGGGTGATCGCGGGCAAGGTGGAGCCGCGCGGGAAGCTGCCGGTGCCGGTGCAGCGCGCGGACGACCCGTCGACGGTGCTGTACCCCGTCGGGCACGGCCTGACGTACTGACCGGCCGACCCGTACGGAGCGGCCGACCCGTACGGGCTCGGCCCCCGTACGGAGGCGTACGGACGCGTACGGGCGCGCGGACGTAGCGCCCGTACGCCACACACCCGACACACCGTCACCGACATGCGCAAACCATCCCGTATGTCTGGCGTGACCCGCCCCGGCCGGTCACGCTGGACGGGGATTTTCGGGGGATGGTGTCGCACATGAGGAGTTCCCTGGGAGCGGTGTGCGTGCTCGCCGCCCTTGTCACGGCGCTGTCGACCGGATGTCAGAGCGCGCTCGGCGGTACCGGGGAGGACGGCCGCCCGGGCGAACCTCGGACGTCCTCCCCGGTACCGCCCACGCCCGCCCGGACCTCGGGGTTCGGGGCGGTGTTCCTCGACGTCGACGAGTGCAGTTCGTTCGGCCGGACCAGTTTCACCGAGGTGTCCTGCGACGGTGAACGGGCGGCGGCCCGGGTCGTCGCCCGCCACGACGGGACCGTGCGCGACGGGCCGCGCTGCCCGGCCACCACGGACTTCGTGCTGCACATCAGCGAGCAGCACCCCTCCTTCGACGAGGACGGCGACGGGGTGGTGCCGCGCGGCTACGCCTGCATGCGCAACCTCCAGCCGCCGCACCCGGGCGATCCCGGCGGCGGGGGCGGACCGCGCACCGTCGTCGGCGACTGCGTCTACGGGCTGCCCGACGGGAAGGTCCGCGAGACGGCCTGTGACGGCGAGGGGGAGCACAAGCCGGAGTACAAGGTGACCGAGGCCGTGGACGCCAAGTCACGGTGCCCGGCGTCCACGGCCCTCTTCGTCCGGCTCGGCGGCTCCACACCGGTGGGCTGCGCCCGCCCGGTGTGAGCCGCCTGGCGCGTCCCTACCGGCCGCGCCCCTACGGGCGCAGGGCCGGCTCGCGTTCGACGTCCCGCCGGTCCAGCTCGGCGTCGAACGCCGCCAGCGGCTTCGCCTCGGCCGGGTTCTCCCGGACCGCGGCCGGCGCGACGCCCGCCCAGTCGAGGATGCGGGCCGTCGCCAGCGCCTTCTCCTCCCCGGCCAGACCGGCCACGTTGGCGCCGTGGTTCATGCCGGGGGCGGTCAGCACGTAGGAGTCGCGCGCGCCGTGCCCGAGCCGGAACGGCTCGGCGCCCCACGGGTCGTTCTCGCCGTAGACGAACAGCATCTGCCGGGCGTGGTGCCGCACCCAGGTGTCGACGTCCCGCATGGCCCGGTGCTCGAACTTCATCGGGATCGAGCGGGGGACGAAGCTGCGGGGCGGCTGGTAGCCGTAACGGACGTACTTCTTCTCGATGTGCGGGAAGTTGACGGTCGGCGCGCCGAGCTGCGTACCGGCCTGGTAGTAGTACGGCGTGTACGGGCTGAGGCCCTGGTCGGTGTAGAACGAGAAGCCGGAGATCGTGTCGACCGAGGTCCAGATCTCGTCGTCGGTGGCGTTCTTCGCGTCCGCCGGGATCTGCTCGCAGTCCGCCACCGTGCCGTACTGCCAGAAGCCCCAGACGTAGTCGAGGACGACCGCCTCGTAGGCGCGGTCCAGGCTGCCGACGGTGTCGAAGGTGTAGCCGTCCTCGGCGGCGAGGGCCGCGTACCTCTTCACCAGCGGTGCCCGGCGCACCAGCGCCTCACGCTGCACCGCGTTCAGCCGGTCGCGGCACTCCTTGGTGCCGACCTTCGCGAAGAAGCGGTCGTAGGCGGAATCCTCCTTGTTCACCACGTCGTTGGGGGCGACGTAGGCGACGACACCGTCCATGTCGTGCGGGTGGAAACGCTCGTAGTAGGTGGCGGTCATGCCGCCCTTGGAGCCGCCGGTGGAGATCCACTTCTTGGAGTAGATCCCCTTCAGCGCCGTGAAGACGCGGTGCTGGTCGTCGGCGGCCTGCCGGATGTCCAGCTTGGACCAGTCGGCCGGCTCGGGACGGGACGGGGTGAAGAAGCGGTACTCCAGGGAGACCTGGTTGCCGTCCACGATCTGGGTGGGCTCGCTGCGGCGGGGCGTGGTCGAGACGTGGTAGCCGCCGGTGAAGAAGACGGTCGGCCGTGCGACGTCCTTGTGCAGCACGGTGATCCGCTGCTGGAACGTGCCCCGGGAGGGCCTGCGGTGGTCGACCGGCTGGGTGTAGGTGAGGACGAAGAAGCGGTAACCGGTGTACGGCTTCTCCTCGACCAGGCTCATGCCCGGTACGGAGAGCAGCCTCTCCTTGATGTCGGTGGTGCCGGTGGTGCCGATGGTGCCGGTGGCCTCCGGCTCGGCGGCGGTGGCCGCCCCGGCCGTACTCAGTGTGCCTATGAGCACCGTGAGCGCCAGCAGCCATCTGAGCGCCTTGCGCATGCGCACTCCCCTGTGAGACAGATGTGCGCCGGAAGGTAGCGGACCGACTCGCCCGAGCACCAGGGGACATGGGGGAAACCCTGTGCACGGAGGGGACAAAAACCCTACGGAGGACAGGGAGTTGGGGGTGCGAGCGGATGAGGGCCGGACCTCGGTCTCGGTCTCGGGCTCGGGCTCAGCACAGGATCCAGCCGGAGCTGACCGAGCCGCCGCCCACCCGTCCCTTCACCCAGACGCAGCGGCGGCCGGCGTGCACGGTGACCGGGCCGGCGTAGCGCGTGTAGCGGCCCTCGTCGACGACCGGCCGGCCGCCGCGCGCCCGGATGCTCACCGACATCGTCCGCCGGGTGCCGGGCTTCTTGGCGAGGGTGACGGCGCAGAGGTAGCCGCCGCGCTTGTGGACGACCACGGTGCCGGTGGAGAACGGCAGGCTGCGCACCTTGCGCCCCGCGCAGTGCCCCGCGGCCTGCGCCTCGCCCGGTGCGGCGGCGACGAGCAGCCCCGCCGCGGTCAGCACCGCCAGTCCCAGCGCGAGCCGCCGACGTATCGCTCCACCGCCCACTGCCGTTCCTCCCCCGGACCGGACCCGCACCTGCCGTACCTGACGCACTCGCCGCACCTGCCGCATCCGCCGCGCACAACGGCGTACGCGGATACGGACGCCCGGCGTACCGCGGACGGTTGCGTGGTCAGCGTCCGGCGCCGACCGGCTCCTCCGGTTCGGCCTGCCCGATGAAGGTCCGCCACAGCTCGGCGTACCGCCCGTCGCGGGCCAGCAGTTCCTCGTGGGTGCCGTCCTCCGCGATCCGGCCGCGGTCCATGACGACGACCCGGTCGGCGCGGGCGGCGGTGGTCAGCCGGTGGGCGACGACCAGCGTGGTCCGCCGCCCCGCCAGCCGGTCCGTCGCCTGGTTGACCTGCGCCTCGGTGGCCAGGTCGAGCGCGGCGGTGGCCTCGTCGAGCAGCAGGACGTCCGGGTCGACCAGTTCGGCGCGGGCCAGGGCGATCAGCTGGCGCTGTCCGGCGGAGAGGTTGCGGCCGCGTTCGGCGACCTCGTGCAGATAGCCGCCCTCCAGGGTGGCGATCATCTCGTGCGCCCCGACCGCGCGGGCCGCCGCCTCGACCTCGGCGTCGCCGGCGTCCGGGCGGCCGTAGGCGATGGCGTCGCGGATCGTGCCCGGGAAGAGGTAGGCCTCCTGCGGGACCACGCCGAGCCGGTGCCGGTAGGCGGTGAGGTCGAGGTCCCTGAGGTCGGTGCCGTCGACGGTGACCCTGCCCCCGGTGGGGTCGTAGAACCGGGCCACCAGTTTGACCAGGGTGGACTTCCCGGCGCCGGTCTCGCCGACGAACGCGACGGTCTGCCCGGCGGGGATGCGCAGGTCGATGCCGCTGAGCGCCTCCTCCTCGTCCCCGTAGGCGAAGTGCACGTCCTCGAAGGCGATCTGCCCGCGCAGGGAGGGCACGTCGAGGGGTTCCGCGGCGTCCTCGGTGGACGTCGGCTCCCGGAGCAGTTCCTGGATGCGGCCCAGGGAGACGGTCGCCTGCTGGTAGCCGTCGAAGACCTGGGAGAGCTGCTGCACCGGGGCGAAGAACAGGTCGATGTAGAGCAGGTACGCCACCAGCGTGCCGATCGCCAGCGTCCCGTTGTCGACCCTGGCCCCGCCCACGATCAGCACCACCGCCGCGGCCGACGAGGCCAGGAACTGCACGAACGGGAAGTACACCGAGATCAGCCACTGGCCCCGGATCCGGGCGGCACGGTAGTCGGCGCTGCGCTCGGTGAACCGCCGGTTGCCGTGCCCCTCGCGCCCGAAGGCCTGCACGATCCGCAGCCCGGACACCGACTCCTGGAGGTCGGCGTTGACCGTCGACACCCGTTCCCGGGCCAGTTCGTACGCCTTCACGCTGGCCCGGCGGAAGAAGAACGTGGCGACGATCAGCGGGGGCAGGGTGACGAAGACGACCAGGGCGAGCTGGAGGTCGATCGCCAGCAGGACGCCCATGATGCCGAAGAAGGTGACCACCGAGACGAACGCGGTGACCAGGCCCGTCTGCAGGAACGTCGACAGGGCGTCGATGTCGGTGGTCATCCGGGTCATGATCCGGCCGGTCAGCTCGCGCTCGTAGTAGTCGAGGCCGAGCCGCTGGAGCTGGGCGAAGATCTTCAGCCGCAGCGAGTACAGCACGCGTTCGCCGGTGCGTCCGGTCATCCGGATCTCGCCGATCTGCGCGGCCCACTGGGCGACCACGGCGAGCAGGCCGAGCAGGGCGGCCGCCCAGACCGCGCCGAGGGCGGCCCGGGTGACGCCGTCGTCGATGCCGTGCCGGATCAGCACCGGCAGCAGCAGGCCCATGCCCGCGTCCACGGCGACCAGTCCGAGGCTGATCAGCAGGGGCAGGCCGAAGCCGCGCAGCAGGCGGCGCAGGCCGTAGGACTCCTCCCGCCGGACGGCCCGGCTCTCGTCGACGTCGGGGACGTCGTTCGCCGGGGGCAGGGCCGCGACCTGGGCGAGCAGCTCGGGGGTGGCCGGGCTGTCGGCCAGGGCGGTGTCCTTGGGTTCGCGGTCGCCGGTCCACAGGCGGGGGGTGACCCCGCGTTCGGCGTCGAACTCGGCGTCCAGCTCCGCGCGGACCGAGGTGTCCTCCGGGTGGGCCTCCTGGGGCGCGGCGGGCGGGGTGTGGCCCGGGGAGACGCCGCCCAGCTCGTCGGGGTCGGTGAGCAGCCTGCGGTAGAGGGAGGAGCGCCCCTGGAGCTCGTCGTGGGTGCCGATGTCGGCGAGCCGGCCGGCGTCGAGGACGGCGATGCGGTCGGCGAGGTTGAGGGTGGAGCGGCGGTGGGCGATCAGCAGGGTCGTACGGCCCCGCATGACCTCCGCCAGCGCCTCGTGGATCTCGTGCTCGACGCGGGCATCCACGGCGGAGGTGGCGTCGTCGAGGACCAGCAGGCGCGGGTCGGTGAGGATCGCGCGGGCGAGCGCGACGCGCTGGCGCTGGCCGCCGGAGAGGGTCAGGCCGTGCTCGCCGACCGTGGTGTCGTAGCCGTCGGGCAGTTCCGTGATGAACCGGTCGGCCTGGGCCGCGCGGGCGGCGGCCACGATCTGCTCCTCGGTCGCGTCGGGGCGGCCGTAGGCGATGTTGGCGCGGACGGTGTCGGAGAAGAGGAAGGAGTCCTCCGGTACCAGTCCGATGGCGGCCCGCAGCGACTCGGTGGTCAGCTCCCGCACGTCGTGCCCGCCGACGAGGACGGCACCGCCGGTGACGTCGTAGAAGCGTGGCAGGAGCAGGGAGACGGTGGACTTGCCGGAGCCGGAGGCGCCGACGACGGCGAGGGTCTCGCCGGGACGGATCTCGAAGGAGAGGCCGTCGAGGACGGGGTGTCCGGGCTCGTAGCCGAAGGAGACGTCGTCGAACTCGACGGTCGCGGGGGCGTCGGCGGGCAGCTCCTTGGTGCCGTCGGTCAGGGACGGCTCGGTGTCGATCAGCTCCAGGACGCGTTCGGTGCCGGCGCGGGCCTGCTGCCCGACGGTGAGGACCACGGCGAGCATCCTGACCGGGCCGACGAGCTGGGCGAGGTAGGTGGAGAACGCGACGAACGTGCCCAGGGTGATGCTGCCGCGCACGGCCAGCCAGCCGCCGAGCGCGAGCATCGCCACCTGGCCGAGGGCGGGGACGGCCTGGAGGGCCGGGGTGTACCGGGAGTTCAGGCGGATGGTGCGCAGCCGCCCGGCGAACAGCCGCCGGCCGACCTCGCGCAGCTTCCCCGTCTCCTGCTCCTCCTGGCCGAAGCCCTTCACCACGCGGACACCGCCGACGGCGCCGTCGACCACGCCGGCGACGGCGGCGGCCTGGGCCTGGGCGTACCAGGTGGAGGGGTGCAGCCGGGTGCGGCTGCGTCTGGCGATCCACCACAGGGCGGGCGCGACGGCGAGGGCGACGCCCGTGAGCGGCAGCGACAGCGACGCCATGATCCCCAGGGAGATCAGGAACAGCAGGATGTTGCCGATGGTCATCGGCAGCATGAAGAGCAGGCCCTGGATCAGCTGGAGGTCGCTGGTCGCCCGCCCGACGACCTGCCCGGTGGACAGCTCGTCCTGGCGGCGGCCGTCGAGCCAGGTGATCGACCGGTACATCTCGGTGCGCAGGTCGTGCTGCACGTCGAGGGCGAGCCGGCCGCCGTAGTAGCGGCGGATGTAGGTGAGGACGTAGACGAGGAGCGCGGCGCCGATCAGGGCGCCCGCCCAGGGCATCATGGCGCGGCTGTGGTCGCCGATCACGTCGTCGATGATCACCTTGGTGATCAGCGGGACCAGCGCCATCACGGCCATGCCCCCGAGGGAGGCGCCCAGGGCCAGGACGACGTCCTTGGGATAGCGCCAGGCGTATCCGGTCAGTCGTCGTGCCCATCCCTGTTGTGGTGTCACGCGGGTGCCCTCCGGTCCGGACCTGCGATCCGATCGTCCTGATCTTCCGGAAGGCTCCAACGCCCACGGAGCCGATTTTCATCCCTCCGCACCATTCGGGCGGGGCGGCCGGTACCCGGACGGGGGCGTTCCTCCCGGAGGACGTCACGCAATCGACACGTCATGTACATTCCCGTGATCTCATGTCCATGTCACGATGCGGAGACCCTCACTCAACCCGCGTAGATCGGACACCCCCATATGCTCGCGATACGCATGCGCACCCGGCGCCGGAAAGCGGTGGCGTTCGCCACGGCCGCCGTCCTCACGGCCCTCGCCGCCCCCGCCCTGGCCGCCACCCCGGCCACGGCGACGACCGCCGAACCGGCCGTGGCGACGGTCACGGCCGGCTCGACCACGGACTACGACTCGACGTACTACAAGAACGCGGTCGGCAAGACGGGCCCCGCCCTGAAGTCCTCGCTGCACACGATCATCAGCAGCCAGACGAAGCTGTCCTACTCGGCCGTCTGGGACGCCCTGAAGGCCACCGACCAGGACCCGAACAACAGCAACAACGTGATCCTGCTGTACTCGGGGGTCTCCCGCGCCAAGTCCCTCAACGGCGGGAACGTGGGCAACTGGAATCGCGAGCACGTGTGGGCCAAGTCCCACGGAGACTTCGGCACCTCCACCGGCCCCGGCACCGACATCCACCACCTGCGCCCGACGGACGTCCAGGTCAACAGCATCCGCGGCAACAAGGACTTCGACAACGGCGGCAGCGCCGTCGCGAACGGCGGCGGCAGCCTCACCGACTCCGACTCCTTCGAGCCGCGCAACGCCGTCAAGGGCGACGTGGCCCGCATGATCCTCTACATGGCGGTCCGCTACGAGGGCGGCGACGGCTGGGCCGACCTGGAGCCCAACAACAACGTCAACAACGGCAGCAACCCGTACATGGGCAGGCTCTCCGTACTGAAGGCGTGGAACGAGCAGGACCCGCCGGACGCCTTCGAGAAGCGCCGCAACCAGGTCATCTACGACTCCTACCAGCGCAACCGCAACCCGTTCATCGACCACCCGGAGTGGGTCGAGTCGATCTGGTAGGCCTCGCCGTGGCTGAACTCCCTTGATCAAGAGGGAGTTCGGCCCGGCTTACCGGACATCGCCCATCCAGAGCCGCCGTCCCAGCTCGTCGAGGTCCGCCCGCCGCTCCTCGTACTCGGGCAGTGCGATCCGCAGCAGCCGCCAGAAGTCCTCCCCGTGCCCGGGCACCTTCACGTGGGCCAGTTCGTGGGCGATGACGTAGTCGATCAGATGCATGGGCAGCTGGAAGAGCGGCCACCCGAGACTCATCAGCCCCTGGGTGCCCGTCCCGGCCTGCGGCGGCCGGTACGAACCCCATCGGTCCCCCAGGTCCCGCACGTCGAGTTCCGGCTCGGTCACCCCCATGCGGGCCGCCCAGGGCTGAAGCCGCTGTCCCGTCCAGTTCCGGCCGGCCCGGCAGTACCAGTCGACCAGCGCCGCCCGACCCGCCCGGGGTTCCGCCGCCAGATCCGGACCCATGACGAGGCGCCCCGCGATCAGCCGGACTCCTCCGCCCGCCCCCTCCTCACCGGACACGGCCAGCCGGTACGTCCTCCCCAGATAACGGAAGACCTCTCCGTCGACGAGCTGTTTGACGGGGCTGAGCGGGCGTGTGCGCTCCCGCTCCCGCCGCTTGGTCACCAGCCAGTCCCGGTGTGCGCGGACGAACTGTTCCGCCTCGGCCGTCGAACGCCCGGCCGGGGTGTGCAGGGTGAGGGTCGCGTCGCTCTCGACGGTCAGCGCGAACCGCTTCCTTCGGGCGCTGGCACGCACCCGCAGAGACAGCCCCTCCACGGTGAGGAGGGCTTCGGGGGCGGGGTACGTCGAGGGGTCGGCCGGCGCGGTCACGCGCCTATTCTCCCCTCGCCCTGTTCCGGAACTGCCGGAGGTTGTCCTGCGCGAAGGACGCCAGGCGCTCGGCCGCGTTCTCCAACGCCGCCCAGTCCCCCTTCACAGGCCGGACATGGCCACTGAGCAGGACGTCCTGGAGGTCTCCGGCCAGCGCGCTGATGTCCTGGTGCTGCCCCTGGTACGACGCCCTGGCCATGGTCCGGGTGGCCATGGCGCACACCTTGTCCGTGAGCCGCCTGATGTCGCCGCCGTCGGCGAGGCTGATCCCGGGTGTGTCCTCCAGGATCTGCTCCACGAGCCGGTACGCCCGCTGTTCGAGCGGCGTGAGACCGGCGAGCTCCGGGGACTCCTCCTGTTCCTGCCTGGCCTCCTCGATCAGCGGGCCGAACTCCTCGATCTGCTCCTCGAAGCGCCCCGGCATCGTGCGCAGGATCTCTTCCAGGCGCTTGGAGAGCCGCTCGTACTTCGCGGGGTCCTCCCGCTTCGTCCGCTCCTCCAAGTGGAAGCGGAGCGCGTGGCCCATCTCCGCCGCCGCCTCCTGCGGCGGCAGCCGCCGCACGGCGTCGTCGAAGGTGAGGGCGGTGAGCGAGACCGGCGGGATGACCTGGTCGATCTCCGGCCCTTCGAGGTGGTCGGCGATCATCGCCCGGACCTTGCGTCCGTACCGGCGCAGGGTGAACGTGCCACCCTCGGCGTCCCGGCACAGTCGCCGCACCCGCTTCTGGAGCAGGCTCCAGCGCCGGGCGTCCGCCACGTAGTCCAGGGCGTCCTCGTGCGGAAGGACGCGTTCGAGGGTGGCGAGGAACTCGTGCAGCACTTCGTCGAAGTCGAACCGCAGGTCGTCGGGCTGCAGGGCGAGGGCCGCGGGCCCCAGCTTGGCGAGCTGGTCGAGTTGCGCGTCGTCGATGCCGTTGCGCCGCAGGAAGTCGCGGACCTTCCGGGCGGCGGGGCCGAGTTTTTCCACCTCGTAGGACAGATCGCGCATGGTGTCGGTGACGTCGGCGTTCCGGTACCCGGCGAGTGCGCTGGAGAGGTGCTCGAAGACGCCGTAGTAGTCGACGACGTAACCGACCTCCTTGCCGGGCGAGGTGCGGTTGACGCGCGCGACGGCCTGGAGCAGTTCGGCGTCCCGGATCGGCCGGTCCAGGTAGAGCACCTGTTCGCGCGGGGCGTCGAATCCCGTGAGCAGCATGGACTTCACGATCAGGAACGCGACGGGGCTGTCGGGGTGCACGGGGTCGGGCACCGAGGTGGGGAGCGGCTGCGGCCCGCTGTTCGCGGCATCGGACCACGGGGTGTCCATACCGCCGGCGGGACCGGTGGGAGGGGTCGGGGCCTGCGGTGGATTGAAGGGGGTCACCGCGACCCACTCGGGATCGGGCGCCAGCTCGGGGAACGCCTTCTGGAAGCGCTCGGTGTACGCCTCCTGGCGGCCGGCGTCGGTCCACTCCCGCCATTCCCCGCGCTTGTGCCCGGAACCCGGGGAGATGACGGGAACGAAGTCGATCCGCCGCAGCAGCGCCCGGAACCGGTAGGCCTGGTGGAGATAGCGCTGTCTGGCGGACAGCTTCTCCAGCGGGGTCCCCGTCACCGACTCCGGGTCGAACTCGGCCAACCGGTCCAGCAGTTCGTCACGGGCCTTGCGCAGGGCGTGGTGGTACCGCACGGCCGCCTTTCGGCTGACCGCCGCGACCTGTGCCTTGAAGCCGCCGGGAAGCACGGTGGTCACCCAGTGCTCCAGCATGTCCTCGGCCTTCGCCTCGATCATGGGAACGGACTCGGCGACGTCCCGTTCGGTGGGCCACCGCTTGAGGAGCGCGGCCCGCTCCTCGGGGGTGCGGTCCCGGACGAGGTCGTCGAACCCCTTGTCGAGGACCTCTCCGTCACGGACCTCGCCCTCCCCGGTCCGCCCCTCGTAGCGGATGCGGACGACGACGCCGTCGTGCTGGGCGTCCTCCATCCGGTACTCGTCGAGGAAGCCCCGCGGCGAGTCGCCCCGCCCGAAGATCCGGCGCGTGTCCTCCTCGCGCCCGGTGATGATCGGCGTACCCGTGAACCCGATCTTGGCGGCGTTCGGGATCGCCTTGCGCAGGGCGGCGTGCAGGACGCTGGTGTGGGAGCGGTGCGCCTCGTCGACGAGGACGAGGATGTCGGGCGAGGTGTTGCACTCGGGGAAGTCCGGTACGGGGCCGGGGCTTTCGTCCTCGCTCCGGCCCGTCTCCTCTCCCGTCAGATTCCGGTCGTCCGCGCTGCCTTCCGCGTCCCCGGCGAAGGTGAAGCCGGTCCCGTACTTCTGGATCATGCCGAAGACGACGCGCCGCCCGCCGTCGCGCAGCAGCCCCTCCATCTGTGTCCGGGTCTGCGCCGTCTCGACGTCGGACTCGCTGAGTTTCAGCGTCCGTGAGAGCTGGGTCTGCAACTGGGTGCGGTCGGTGACCACGACCACCGTGAACTCGCTGAGCCGAGGGTGCAGATGCACGCGCCGCACCAGGAACGTCATGGTCAGCGACTTGCCGGAGCCCTGCGTGTGCCAGATGACACCGCCGCGCTCGTCCTCGGTGTCCCGCCCGGCACGAGCCCGCCCGGTCAGCAGTCTGCGTACGGCCTTCTCGGCGGCCCGGTACTGCTGGTGCCGGGCGACGGCCTTCACGGTCCGCACGGCCCCGCCGTCCGCGTCCGACTCGACGGCCATCGGGATCACGTAGTGCCGTACGACGTTGAGCAGGGCGGCCGGCCGCAGGACCACACCGACGAGCTTCTGCTGCTCGCCGAGCGGCGCGGGCGCGGCCGGATCGGCGCCGTCGCCGTCGCCGTCCACGAGCAGCCCGGCGGTACGCAACTCCCGCCGCAGCGTGCCCTCCTCCTCTGGCTCGACGCTGCGCCACGGGTGGAAGTGCTCGGGCTCGGAGGTGACGGTGCCCAGGTGGGCGGTCTCGCCGGTCGCGGCGACGAGGAGCTGGACGGTCCGGAACAGTTCCGGCACACCGGCGGGGGCCGGGGTATCGGTGGCGTCGAGGTCCAGTACGGGGTTCCCGGCGTAGTGCCGGAGCTCGAGCACCGCACTGCGGACGGGCTCGGCGAGATCGGGGCTCTTGCACTCGACGGCGACGAGCGGGATGCCGTTCACGAAGAGGACGAGGTCGAGTATCGACAGCTCCCCGGAGCGGCTGCGCACGCGGAGCTGGTCGACGACGGTGAAGGTGTTGCGCGTGACGAGGTCCGGATGCCACTCGACGTACTGGACGGTGGCGGACGGACCACCGTGCGCGGCGGAGGGCGAGGGCAGCGTCCAGCCGTGCAGCAGCATGTCGGTGGCGGCGAGGTTCGCCTGCACGACACCCTTGCCGAGGGAGAGGGAGGCCAACTCGCCGACCGCCCGCCGGATGTCGTCCTCGCCCATCCAGGGCTGACCGTCACCGCCCCTAAGGTTGATCCGCCGCAGCGCGGGCCCGAGCTGGTCGACGAGCAGCGGCTCGGCCGCGTCGAGCATGTCCAGCTCCACGCCCGGGACGTACGTCCACCCCATGGCCTCCAACTGGGCCACCAGCGGCCGCTCCACCTCGTCCCGCTCGACGTGCACCACCACAGCCCGCGCCCCTCCGTACGTCCCGCCGTTCCCCGGAGATCCATTCTGGGCCCGGGCGGCGGGGTGAAGGGAAGGGATACGGGGAGAGGACAGGTCCGATCGTGCGAAGGTACGGGGGTTTCAAGCCAGTACACCCGCACGGTCGGCCACGAAGGCGGGCGGGTCAGGTGCCGGGGCCCTCTTCCGGGACTGGGTCGGGGCTCTTCTCGTCGCCGTGGGGCACGGGGAGACGCTCTCCCCTGCTGCGGGCGATGCGGTGCACGTCGTGGAGCGCCTCGGCCAAGCAAGCCGCAAGGTAACGGAGTTGGGGCGCGGTGGCCTTGGTGTCGCCCAGGAGGTCGACGGCGTGGCCGAGAAGGTCGTCGGCCATGCCGAGCTGGACGGCTTCGAGGTCGTCGGCGAGGCGGGCGAGACGGCCGGTACCGGTGTCGTCGGTGACGAGGTAGCAGGGGTTGCCGTCGAGGTTGGACCAGGGGAGGAGGCGGGGTCGGCCGGCCGTGGGGGCGGCGGTGTCGTGGCTCTTGTAGATCATGCGGCGGCCACCTCGTTCCCCCGGATCCGGCGCGAGCGGACATCGACACCGTGGATGTGCCGTGGCCCTACGTCGATGCCGTGCACAGCGAGCCAGAGGGTTCGGCGGCGGGCGCGCTGCTGCCTGGCCTGCGCGCGTCGTTCGTGGGCGAGGAGGTAGGGGCGGACGAGCCGGGAGTCCTCGCCGGGGAGGAGGGCCTCGTGCGGGGAGGGGCGACGGCCGGGTGCGACGGGGGCGGCCGGCGCGGGGGTGGGCCGGGCTGCTTCCCCGGCGCGGTGCCGGTTCCGGTGCCGATGGCGCCCGGAGGCGGGCCACAGGAGCCGCAGCAGCGGCTCAAGAAGGCAGGCGATACGGTGCAACACGTCTTCAACTCCAGTGCGGTTGAGGGCCATGCCCCCGGGCCGTCGGTAGCGGTCGCGGGGGTCTTCCGTGCCTGAGGGCAGGTCGACGTGCATGGACATCGCTGTGTAGCGATCCACTCACAGAGTGAGACGGGCCGGGCTAGGCTCGCCAGGGGGTCAGAGGTGACAAGGCATCTGTCACATGGGAGTTGACGATGAGCAACATCTATGGGGAGTGGTTGAAGGCGCAGCGCGAAGCGGCCGGGCTGACGCAGCAGGAACTGGCGACGGCCGCCGTCATGACGCGTTCGCACATCTCGCACATCGAGGCGGGCCGGCGCACCCCGTCCAAGGAGGACGCGAGACGCCTCGACAGGGCGCTGAACACGGGCGATGTGCTCAGCAGCTTCCTGCCGGACGACGACACCGCTGTCGCGGGATACTTCGAGTCGGCCCTTCAGCTCGAACAACAGGCAACGATGATCCGGGAGTTCGCTCTGTCTTTCATCCCCGGCATCCTCCAGACGGAAAGGTACGCACGTGCGGTTCTGAGCACGTCGTTCCCTCCGGTGGGTGAAGCGGAATGTGACAGGCTCGTTGTCACACGCCTTGAGCGGGCGAAGATCCTTGAGGACCCGGTGACACCCGTAGTGTGGGCGCTGCTTGACGAGGCTGTACTGCGGCGGGTGGTGGGCGGGCCGGAGGTCATGGCAGGACAACTCCGCCACATCGTGAAGCTGGTGGAATCAGGACGCGTACGCGTCCACGTGTTGCCCTTCGGACTGGGGGTCCACGCCCTCATGCAGAGCATGCTCACCCTGCTCAAGTTCGAGGATCAGCCGCCGGTGGCGTACTCCGAAGGTATCCAGGTGGGCAAGATTCACGACTCCCCCGCCATGGTCGACCGCCTTGAAGGCACCTACGATCTCGCGCTAGGCGACGCAATGCCGCTCAAGGAGTCACTGACCCTGATGAGGGCGACAGCAAAGGACTACGAACACCGTGAATGAACCCACCATCCCCAACGCCTCCTCCCTGCACGGCTGGCGCAAGTCGACGTACAGCGGCAACGAAGGCGGCAGCTGCATCGAGATCCTGGACGGCTACCCGACCGGCGTCCCGGTCCGCGACTCCAAGGCGGCCCCTCAGGGGCCCGCGTTGGTCTTCCCGTCAACCGTCTGGACATCGTTCGTCGCAACGGTCAAGGACGGAAGCTTCCCAGCTTGACTCCGCCTCAAATGGCTGGCCCCCGCCATCTGGGGCGGGGGCGAGTCACCTCAAAATTCTGCCGCCCACCGGGTCCGTCAACCTGCCGGAAAGCAAGTCATCCACCAGCCCCTGCCTGAGACGCCGCAGCTTGCTAAGCTCACCAGATTCTCGGCTGACCTGTTCATCAAATGCTTTGAGCGTGGCTACAGCCTCCCGCTGCTTGGGCAGATCCGGGAGGGGAATGGTAACAGATTTGAGTTCACTCTGCGGAATCTGAAATTGCCCGCTTGTGCCGCGAAAACGGGCCACTACCTGTCGTCGCACGAAGGGCGCAGACAATACAGCTCCGAGGAAATTCAAATCTAGCACCCCAAACTTAGGCACTAGGCGCATGACCAAATCAGACAGGAGCAAACGAGGTGATGGTTTATCAACGACAACCGCTGACCCGACAAGACTTGCAGAACCGTTGACCCGGACCATGAGGAGGTCTCCAGACGTAATCTCCAGCTGCCGGCGAGGTTTCACAGAAGTAGGCAATTTCTTGACCTGCGCGGAATCAAATCTCCCAGAGGTAACCGCTCCGAGCCGGATCACTCCCCATTCTCCAGGGGCGGGTGCTGCCTCGGGTCCGGCCGACGCAACACCGACTTCGATCCGCTCCAAGACATTGCCCAATGACGAAAAGGATTCGGCAGAAGTACCATGACCTTCCGCGCTCTGCCCTGCCAGCGAGAGGGAAGCCAGCTCCACCAACACCCCCTGCCGCACACTGCGCAGCTT
Source organism: Streptomyces sp. GDS52 (assembly GCF_052246875.1). Classification (NCBI taxonomy): domain Bacteria; kingdom Bacillati; phylum Actinomycetota; class Actinomycetes; order Kitasatosporales; family Streptomycetaceae; genus Streptomyces; species Streptomyces sp. GDS52. Next base: position 4,727,446 of record NZ_CM125966.1, on the reverse strand, counting down.
AGCGATGGTGGCCTCAATGCCACGCTCCAGTGCGGTGGAACTTTCGATCACCTCAACGATCCGCCGCTGCGCAGCCACCGGAATCAAGGGGAACAACAGCGCCCCGAACCGGTCGCCCCCCAGATGAGCAATGCTGGTCGTCTTTTTGGCGATCGCCGCGAAGACCCCGGTTGCTAGCCAGCGCTCGAAAACCAACTGGGCATACGCAGGAAGAACATCAACACCCGGCCGGAAGCGGATCAAAGTGTTCTGGAAGCAGAACTTTCCTTCCATTCCGTCGTAAATCGCGCTACGCCCAACGAGTTCCAGGCTCTGCCCCTCGTTTAGCAGAATGTCACCGGGCTTGAGCCCATACGCCTCACGCTCCGCACTAGTGAACCCCATCGTGTTCACATCCGCGTAGTCAATCCGCCCCAGATGAACATTCGCCACGCGCAGATACGGAAACTGCCCAGGTGCATCCCGGGCTGTTGGCGAGAGCTGCTTCCCCATGCGGACGTCACCAACGTTCCGAACTTCGGTCCACTGGATTTCGGCGCTATCCCACATAACCTAGCTCCTTCAGGAACCCATCCAGCTCTCCGGCCGCCCGCTCCCGCCCCGCCCGAATCTCCCTCAATGAAACGGCGTACTTCTGCTCCCACGTCTCATAGGAAGCCGCCAGCTCCCGCTGCCACCGCACCACATGCCCGTCCAGCTTCGCCGCCAGGTCGTCCCGCAGCAGGTCCAGCACCACCCGGCGCTCCCCCTCCGCGTCCAGTTTCTCCCGCGCCCGGAACAACCGTGGCGGCTCCTCCCCTAGCGTGGGCGAGTCGCTCGGGTACGGATACCGGTGGAAGTCCGCCTCAAGGCGCTTGATGTCCGCGCCCGCCTTCGTGCGTGCCTTCTTCACCCGCGCCAGCTCAGCCGTCAGCTCAGCCAACTCCTCCACGCTCAGAGCAACTTCCTCCGAGTCGGCCTCACCGTCGGCCGGCTCCCCGTCGCCCTCCGCTTCCTCCCCGCCCCCCGAAAGCCGCGCACTCAGCTCCTTGAACCGCGCGTCCGCCTCCGCCTTGCGCGCGTCCGCCTCCGCCAGCTCCTCCAGGAACCGCGGAGCGATCGCGGCGACCACCTTGTGGTCGTACGCCTGACGTCGCTCCGCTGCCGTCCTCGTCCGCAGCTTCTTCGTCCGCGCGTCCTGTTCGGGCGAGAGCATCGTGTCGACGTTCTCGACCCACCCGTCGACAACGCCCCCGAACCCGTTCTCCGACAGTGCGAGCAGGTCGTACTTGGCGTCGTACCACCAGCCCGCGACCGCCCCCGCCAGCGCATACCGGTCCAGCAGCCCGACCCGGCCCAGCCGTTCCCCGAACGACTCCATCAGCTGCCCCCGCACCGCCATCAAAGCGGCCTTGCGCTCGGAGGAGGTGGACGAGGCGAGTGCTTCGGGGGTGGCCGCCACCGCCTCCAGCCGCAGGGCGGCCTCCTCCTCCCACCACTTGCCGAACTCCACCCGCAACGCCTCCTCCCGGGGCCGGGCCAGCTCGCCCAGCTCGGGACGGCCACCCGCCGCCTCGTCCCGGAAGTCGACGTACGCCGGGTCCGTCGGCTCCCGCTCCACGAACAGATCGGTCACCCCGATCCCGTACGAGTCGAGCAGCGGCTTCTTCGCCTCGATCTCCGCGCGCGGCATCCCGCCCACCAGGTGCGCCCGCACGTCCTGCGGCTCGGGCGGCGGCGTGTTGTCAACGTACCGGCGGATGTTGAGGTTGTCGTCGTTGGTGGCAAGTTCCTCACGGGTGACGATCCGCGAGAAGCCGGGTACCTCCTCGTACGCGTGGAACGTCGAGACGATCTTCTCGGCGTGCTCGGGCAGCAGGATATTCTGCGCCCGCTCCGCGTGGAACTCGCGGTCGGCGTTGATGAACAGCACCTTGCCCTCCCGCGCCCGGTCCTTCCGGCCCGGCGGGCGGAGCACCAGGATGCAGGCCGGGATGCCGGTGCCATAGAAGAGGTTCGGGGCGAGGCCGATGACCGCCTCGATGGCGTCCTTCTCCAGCAGCTCCGTGCGAATGGCCTGTTCACCGCCGCCACGGAACAGCACCCCGTGCGGCATGACCGTGATCACCATGCCGCCGCGGGGGCTCTCCCGCTTGGCCTCCCACAGCATGTGCTGGAGGAACATCAGGTCGGCCTTGCCGCGCTCACTCGTCGCCCCGTACTTGGCACGCTCGGCCGGGTGCGCCAGGTCCGCGAGGGTGTAGTCCAGGGAGAACGGCGGGTTGCTGAGCACCCCGTCGAACCGGTCTTCGTCCGAGCGCGGAACGTGCGCCGGCTGCGAGAGCGTGTCCCCGGTGGCCAGGTCGAAGCGGCGCACCCCGTGCAGGACCATGTTCATCGTCGACATGATCCAGGAGCCGGAGTTGGCGTCCTGTCCGGCGAAGAACATCGACGACGTGTCGCCGCCGTGCTCCTCCACGTACTCCGCCGCGTGGATGAGCATGCCGCCCGAGCCGACGCACGGGTCGTAGATCCTCATGTCCTCGGTGGGGGCGAGGAGCTCGACCATCATGCGGACCACGGCGCGCGGGGTGTAGAACTCGCCGCCCTTGCGTCCGGCCGTGTCCGCGAACTCCTTGATCAGGTACTCGTACGCGGCACCGATCAGGTCCGGGAACTCGAAGTCCTCCGTGCGCAGCCGGATCCGCCCGAAGTGCGCGATGAGGAGCTTCAGGCGCTGGTCGGCGAGCTTGGCCGCGCCGGACGCGGCGCCCGATCCGCCGATGCGGTTGAAGTCCAGGTGGTCGAAGAGGCCCTTGAGCTTGCTGTTCTGCCCCTCAAGCGCTTGGAGGGCGGGACGCAGGGTCATCTCGTTGATGTTGTGGGTGGCGGCGGAGACCTCGGCCCAACGCGCCTCCTCCGGCACGTACAGCACATCGCGCTTGCGGTAGGCGCCCGGCCCCTCCAGGTAGCCGGGCAGGTCCTCGTCGCTGAGCTTCAGCTCCTCGACCGCGTACTGCCGGAGCCTGTCCCTGGCCGCCTCGAACTCGTCGTTGGCCCGCTTCAGGAAGAGCAGTCCGAAGATGTAGTCCTTGTACTCGGAGGCGTCCATCGTGCCGCGCAGGATGTCCGCGGCGGCCCACAGATGCCGTTCCAGCTGGGCGAGCGTGAGCTTGGCCACGTACGACTCCCTACGACCCGACCTGAGATGACGGAGAGACCCTATGACCCCGCCGGGGCCATACCGAAATCAGCGCGTGATCATGGCCGAGAGGGGTCAGTAGCTGTCGATGTGCAGCGCCTTCTCCACGAACTCGTGCACGTCCGTGTAAGGGTCCCTGTCCCACTTGCCCACATGCGCCGCGTGCTGGCCGTTCATCCGCTCGGCGTTCTTCCGGGCCGTCTTGTAGCGGCCCAGGACCTGGTGCGGCAGGACTACCTTGGGGGTCTTGGCGTCCTGGGAGCCCCGCTGGAACGGGAGCCGGTCGGCCGCCCCTCCGCACACCCCGGCGAACGAGCCGCTGACCGGCTTGTAGTGCGCGAGGCGCCACACCTCGAAGCACGGGTGCGAGAAGGCGACGCCGATGCCCGCCGCCTTCGCCTCGTCCAGTGCGTCGCGGACGTACGCGTAGTTGTCGTGGTCGAAGAGGCACCAGACCTGGGGCAGGTACTTCTCCTCCAGCTTGGCCCGCTTCGCCTTGCGGTCCTCTTCGCGCTTCAGCCTGATCGCCTGCTCGACGAGGTCGAGTGGCTTGCGCCCGCTGTCCGCTCTGCGGTTGGCGATGTGCATCTCCACCGGGATCTCGTCGGCGAGTGGGACGCCCTGGTCCTTGAGGATGTCTAAGTACGAGGGCTCCGTCACCTTGCCCTCGGTGAAGACGAAGACCTGACGCTTGCGCTGCCCGCCCCGTCGGGCCGGACGCTCCCACGAGTCCCTGCCCTTCTGCCCCCGCCCCATCAGTCGCGCCCCGCCTCGTCCGCTCGCTCGCCTGTCCCGTCGTACGTGCCGGCCTCACGCGCCACCAGCAGCCGCCGCGCGATCTGCCCCTCCAGGAGGGCCGGAACCCCGCCGAAGGTCCCCGCGAGATAGGACTGCGTGAGGTCCTCGTCGTCGCCCGGCTCCGCGTCGGTGAGCGGATACAGCTCGGTCGCCCCGTCCTTGTCCTTCTCCGTCAGCCACACCTGCGCCGGGTCGAGGAGCCGCTCGCCGCTCGGGGTGGTGAGCACGGTCGCGTCGTGCGACGTGAAGACCAGCTGGGCACCCTTGGGGTTCGCGTACGGGTCGTGGAAGAGCCGGACGACCTCGGCCGCGAAACGGGAGTGCAGGCTGGCGTCGAGTTCGTCGACGAGCAGGACCGCGCCCTCGTCGAGGGCGAGGAGGAGAGGGCCGAGGAGGGCGAACCAGGACCGGGTGCCGTAGGACTCCTCCTGCCAGTCGAAGGGCACGTCCCCGGCAGCCGAGTGGTGGGTCAGTTTCACCGTGTCCCGGCCCGGGCCGTCCTTGACGACCGTCGCTCCGGTGATGCCGAGGTCGGCGACCCTCAACAGCTCCTGGATCCTGGTGGCCCTGGGACCGGACAGTTCCTTCGTGGTGTACCGCGCGCGCTCGTCGCGCTCGACCTCCGGACTGATCATCCAGAAGTTGCGGCGGAACCAGTGGAACAGCGGGGAGAGCTGCGGATGGTTGTCCGTGCCGGCCGTGGAGAGCAGCAGGGCGTTGGGCCGCGTACGCCGTACGAGCTGGGCCCGGTCCCTGACCCGTGCGCCGGGCCACTTGAAGACGTCCGGCCGGGAGGCGTCGCGGTCGAGCCATTCCTGACGGCGGCCGTGCGGGTAGCTGTGCAGCCATTCGGACTCGACACGGGTGGCTCCGAGTTCGAAGCCGTACGTCCAGCGGACCGCGTCGATGACGACGTCGACCTCGAAGAAGGAGGGTTCGCTCTCGCTCTTGGGGTCCAGGGAGAAGACCTGGCGCGGGATTCCGTCGTAAGAGGCCCATTGCGCGTAGGAGTTGAGGACCGCGTTACGCATGTCCGTCATCGCGCTCAGGACGTTCGACTTACCGGAGGCGTTGGCCCCGAAGATGCCGATCAGCGGGAGTACGGAGAGGGATCCGCCGCCCGCGAGATCCACCGGGTTCGCCGATCCGCCCTGTTCGTCGCCCGGCGCGACGAAGGACAGCTCCTGCTCGTCACGCAGGGACCGCACGTTCGCGACGCGGAATCTCAGTAGCAAGCCGTCCTCCTCTCCGCGCTCAGGGTAGTCGTGGCCTCCGGTAACGGCCTGACGGGGAAGCCTGTGACCCCGGAGAACATATCGTCCACCGGATCGCCTCCGCAGCCGATCGAGTGATCAACATTTTGTAGACATCGGAAGGACGACCACCCGGAGTGGGTCGAGGCGATCTGTTGACTTGCTCTCTCTCCCGAGGGAGGGAGATTCTGGCCTGCTCGCCCGGTGCTGTGCCGCTACGCGGCACGGGCGTCGGGCGGGCTTCCACGGCTTCCTGTTTCTTCGCGCCGTGCCGGGATCGCTCCCGGTCTTACCGGCGCTCCGCAGGCCGATACCGCCAGTCCGGCGGCCGTCTTCACGTTGATCGCGGCATTGTGGTCCCGGTCGTGGAGCGTGCCGCAGGCGCGACAGGTCCACTCCCGCACGTGCAGGGGTTTGGGCCCGTCGCGGTGCCCGCAGGCGGAGCACGTCTGGCTGGTGGGCTCGAACCGTCCCACCCTCACAAAGATGCGGCCGTACCGCTCCGCTTTGTATTCCAGCATGCCGATGAACGAGGACCATCCGGCGTCGTGCACCGACTTGGCCAGCCTGGTGCGGGCCAGTCCCGCCACCGACAGGTCCTCCACGGCGATCCCTTGGTTCTCGGAGATCAGCCTGGTGGAGAGCCGGTGGTGGAACTCGCGGCGCGCGTCGGCGACCCCGGCATGGGCGCGGGCGACCTTCAGGCGGGCCTTGGCCCGGTTCCTGCTTCCCCTCTGCTTGCGGGACAGCTCCCGCTGGGCCTTCTTCAGCTTCTTCTCCGCGCGGCGCAAAAAGCGCGGGGAGTCGATCGCCGTGCCGTCGGACAGCACGGCGAAGTGGGTCAGGCCGAGATCGATGCCGATGGTGCGGTCGGTGTCGGGCATCCGGGCCGCATCGGCGGCGGGGTCGGTGTCGATGACGAAGGAGGCGAAGTACCTTCCGGCCGCGTCCTTGATGACGGTGACGGAGGTGGGGGTGGTGGGCAGCGTGCGGGACCACTTCACCTTCACCGCACCGATCTTCGGCAGGTCCAGCCGACCGCCATCAGTGATCTTCCAGCGGGCGTTGGCGGTGAACCGGATCGACTGCCGGGCGTCCTTGCGGGACTTGAAGCGCGGCGGGCCGATCCTGGGGCCCTTGCGGGTGCCGTTGAGGGAGGCGAAGAAGTTGCGGTACGCCCTCTCGGCGTCCCGCAGGGACTGCTGCAGCACCACCGCGGAGACCTCACCCAGCCAGGACCGTTCCGCTGTCCGCTTGGCCTCGGTGATCAGCTTCCGGGACAGCTCGGCCGCCTTCGGGAACGGCTGCCCGGCCCCACGGGCGTCCTCGCGGGCACGCACCACATCGTTGAACACGACGCGGGCGCACCCGAACGCCTTCGCCAACGCGGCGCGCTGACCGGGCTGCGGGTACAACCTGAAGGCGTACCGAAGCTGCATACGAGGAGCGTACGAACGATCCACACCGGATGTCGCCGGGAACATCCGTTCCCCGCCTCACCCTCGGTGACCGCACTGCCGTTCGGCCGTGGCCAGGAGCCGCCAGCCGAGCCGTTCGTACAGGGCAGCCGCCGCGGTGTCGGAGGCCACCACGTCGAGCACCGGGTGCAGGCCGCGGTCCTTCGCCTCCGTGACGGCCCGCGCCATCAGCAGCGCGCCGATCCCGTGGCCGCGAGCCCACGGGGCGACGAACAGCCGGCTGACCACGGCGGTGGCGCCCGTCCCCGTACGAGCGCTCCACAGCCCGGGGGCCGCGTCTCCCGCGGCGCTCCGGGACAGGACGACATGACCGGCGACCCGGCCGTGCAGTTCCGCCACCCACGAGGCGACGAGCGAGGGCGTCGTCAGCCACGCCTCCGGGAGGCCGGGCCAGTTCACCGGATAACCGTCGTGTTCGTGAACCTCCCTCAGCACCCTTGCGCAGTCACCGAGGTCACGATCGATCCGCTGCTGGGTGCTCAGGGGCCAGGTGGTCGGGGACACGTCCGTGCCGGGCGCGCTCTCGCTCTTCACCGCTGCAGGGAAAAACGGCCCGACCGTCCGCGACCAGCGCATTCCTCGACAGACGGCTTCCTCCACGGGCTCCGGCCCCGCCCCGTCCGGCGTCCGCTCACCCCGCCTCAGGCCTTCGGCTGGGTGAAGCGGAGGTGGTTGCCGAAGGGGTCGCGCAGGCCGCAGTCGATTCCGTACGGGCGCTCGGTGGGTTCCTGGGTGAACTCCACGCCCTTCTCCAGCAGCCTCTCGTAGGTCTTGCGGCAGTCGTCGGTGGTGAGGATGAACCAGCCGCCCATGGCCCCCTTGGTCACCAGGTCGCGCACCTGCTCCGCCGTCTCCTCCGACATCGCCGGAGCGCCTGGCTTCTCCAGCAGGATCTGCCGCTCGGGGTGGCCGGGGACGCCGACGGTCAGCCAGCGCATGAAGCCCATGTCGATGTCCGCGGTGACCTCCAGACCGAGCTTGCCGACGTAGAAGTCGAGGGCCTCGTCCTGGTCGAGGACGTACATCTGTGAGTGTGTGATGGCGTTGAACATGACGCTCACGCTATCCAGTCGGCGGGGAGAAAACTTATCCGAAACTGCTCGGTTTCCGGGCGCCGGACGCCTGCCGGAAGGTCAGGCACTCGGCCGGGTCCACGCCATCGTGAAGCACGTCGGCACGCTCGCGGCCGTCGCCTCCTTGCGGTACGTGCGCGGTGACCGGCCGACGATGTCGCGGAACGTGCGGCTGAAGGTACCCGGGCTGTTGAAGCCGACCTCGAAGCCGATGGCCGTCACGCTGCGGTCGGTCTCCCGCAGCAGGAACATCGCCCGTTCCACCCGGCGGCGCTGGAGGTAGCGGTGCGGTGTCTCGCCGAACGTGGCCCGGAAGGTCCGCGTGAAGTGCGCCGGTGACACATGCGCGATGCGCGCCAGGGCGGGGACGTCCATCGGCTGGGCGTAGTCGCGGTCCATCGCGTCCCGCGCCCGGAGCATGCGGCGATTGGTCTCTTCGGTGGCACGGCTCACTCCGCCATCCCATCACGGCCCACCGCATCCGGGGCGACCGCGCACTGGTCTCCAGGCCCCTGCCGGTGCTCCAGGGCGGTTCCGTGATCCACCCGGCGAGCTGTGGCTGAGCACCACAATCGGCTGGTGGGTGTCCGGGGACGCCGGGTGGACCTGGTGCTGTCGCGATCAGCTGACGGCCGGGAGCTGTTGAGCGAAGCGGCGGACCGCGTCGGTGAAGGCATCCGGATCGTCGAAGTTCGCGAGATGCCTTGCCCGCGGGATCAACTCGACGCGAGCGTGGGGATGCGCGCGGGCGAAGTCCGCCTCGCCGGACCGGAAGACGACGTCCTTCTCGCCATTCAGGATGAGGACCGGAGACTTCACATGACGCATCGCATCCGCGTCGAAACGTCCGAGCACCTCGCCCCAGGCTGCCGGCAGGGCATGGAAGGCGTAACCGGAACGGATGGTCGCCTCCACCACCTCCGGCGGATAGAGCCGCCGCAGCAACCGGTCGTTCCACCGGGCCAGCCGATCCGCCGGTATACGGGGGACCAGTCCGGCGACCCACCGGTACGGCACTGTGCCGAGGCCGCGGGTGGAGGCGCTGGCTCCCGCGAGGATCAGCCCGCGCAGTCGTTCCGGACGGCACCGCGCGAACTCCAGCGCGGCGTATCCGCCGAGCGAGTGCCCGACGACCAGAGCCGGTCCGCGGCCGAGCGAGTCGACCGCGGAAGCGATGATCTCCGTCGCGGTGCCCAGGCTCCACGGCTGAGCCGAGCGCTCCCCGTGACCGGGCAGGTCGACGGCGACCACCGGGAATTCGTCCCGGAGTGCGGCAAGCTGCACGCTCCACTGTCCCGCGCTGAAGCGCGTCCCGTGGACGAAGACCATGGGCACTGCATCTGCTGCCGTCATCGATCTCCCAAAGTCCTTTCTGACAGCCTCGATCGAGACCGCCCGCTTTGCCGGGTCGGGCTGGAAGGGCGAGACAGGAGTACCCCCTGGCATGGCCGGCCCCACCCCCGTAGCTCCGGATCGGATCCGGCGCCCCTGGTCGCACGACCGATGGGCAGGACCTAGTCGACGCCGGGTGCGGTGCTCTTCCTGCTCCGCGCATCAGCGACGGCGTACGGCAGTCCGGGAAGGAGCAGCACCGGGGCCACCCACAGCGGCAAGGTGAACAGCACCCCGTCGCCGCCCAGCCACCGGGAGAGCAGCACTGCGGCCGAGCCGGCGACAAGGGCGACCGTCAGGCTCCTGCCGAGCCCCAGGCTGCCGCGCCGCAGCTCCCAGGCGACCGTGACCGCTGCGACGACGGCCCAGAAGGCGACATCGTCGACGCTCACGACCCGTTCGGTGGTCCACCGGACCAGACTCGTGGCCAGGATCAGCGAACCGATCACGACGCAGACCATCGCCGCCGTGCGCAGCAGCCGGTGGGTGAACGGAGCGCGGGCCCGCGCCCAGGAAGCGGCGAACTTCTTGACGTCGTCGCCCACGACGTCCTGAGGTGTGCGGCCCGCGGCCACCGCGTCCTCTAAATGAGCGGAGAGCTCGTCGAGCATCTCCCGGACGGATGTGTCGTCGAGGCCCCGGTACTCCCAGTTGCTGCGGCAGACCGCGAGTATCTGCTGGTTGGTCATGGTGCGCTGGTCCGTCATGGTGTGCTTCCCCCCGTGGGTTCGGTGGCGGTCAGGATCCGCCCCACACGCCCGCTGAAGGCGTGCCACACGGCCCGGCCGCTCGCCAGTTCGGCACGTCCCGCTTCGGTCAGGCGGTAGTACTTGCGTGGGGCGCCCCCGCTGGCCGACGGGGCGCGGTACGAGGAGATGAGTTCCTCCCGCTCCAGTCGGGCGAGCAGCGGGTAGATGCTGCCCTCACTCACGAGATCGAGCCCGTTGTCGGCGAGTGCCGCCACGAACTCGAAGCCGTAGCGCGGTCGTTCGGCGATCAGCGACAGCAGGCACAGGTCGAGCACTCCGCGCAGCAGCTGACTGCGACGCTGGTCACCGGTAGCGGGCAGCCCCTTTGTCATGCGGTACAAGATAGTCAGCCATTGCCATGCGCCGCAAGATACTTGCGGCGCATGGCAATGAGCGACTCCGACGGTGCAGGTACCCGCAACAGGTCTGACTCCAGCATGATCGGCCGGAGGAGTCCTACTTGATCGGCACCTTGGTCCGGGACGGCCGGGCGCGGAGCACGGAGGGGCGGGAGAGGACGGTGACGGCGGCGGACAGGCCGGCCAGGACGGTGATCGTGGTGCCGGGGTCGAGGTGCAGGGCGACGCCGCCGGCGAGTGCGGCTCCGATGCCCTGCCAGGTCATCCGACCGGCGGACTCCACGCCCTGGACCTGGCCGCGGACCGGCTCCGGGGTCAGCGCGAGGAGCTGTTCCTGGAGCGGCAGGGTGGCGGCGAACCCCGCACTGGCCACGAACACCGCGGCCGCCGCCACCGCCAGGGGCGGGTGGGCGGCGAACAGCAGGTACGGCACGGCGAGCAGCAGCCGCAGGGCGAACGCGCAGCGGCGTCGCCGGTCGGCGGTGAGCAGTCGCCCGACCGTCAGGTCTCCGAGGAGCATGCCGGCCGAGCCTGCGGCCAGGAGGACGCCGGCCTGCTCCGGGTCGTAGGAGAGGAACAGCGCCTCGCAGCCGACGATCAGGCCGTTGGGCACCCACAGGTTCAGCAGCAGGGCACGTCTGCCGGGGTGGGAGAAGAGTTCGACGTTGGTCGTCCAGGTCCGGCGCAGTCCGGAGCGGGGGTGAGGGCCGGGACGGCCCGGATCGGCCGGGCGGCGGGTCGAGTGCTCCCGGACGGTCGTCGCCACGGCGACCAGCCCGAGTCCGGTCAGGGCGGCGGCGACGGCGAAGACCGCGTGCGGGCTCAGGTGGCGGAGCAGGAGGGCGCCGACGGCGAACCCGAGAACGGCCGTGCCGCCCGAGGTGATGTTCATCAGCGACCGCGCGAGCACGTACGCGGAGGCCGGTACGACTTCGGCGAGCAGCCCCATCCGCGCCCCGGCGCCGAGGGACTGGAAGAACCCCAGGACCAGGAGGAGCCCGAACCGGGCGGCCAGGGGCAGCCCCGGAACCGCCTGCGCCGCGACGCCCGCCAGGGAGACGCACTGGAGCGCGACAAGGGTCCGGCGAGGACGTTTCCCGTCCGCGACCGACATCAGTGTCAGTGCGCCGAGCACCGTGGCGAACGTGGCGCCGTACATGCTCATGGCCGTCAGGAACGGGGACCCGGTCCGGTCGTCGACCAGTGTGCCGAGTGCGAAGCCGGACAGGGTGCTCGCGGCGACCGCCAGCGTGAAGCTGACGTACAGGCCGGTGAACTCACGGTTGCGGAGCAGGGCACGGTAGCCGGGGGTGGGGGTCGCAGTGGAGGGGGACGGGGATGCGGACGTGCTGTCGGAAGGCATGAAAAAAGCCTCCGGACGCGCCCACTGAGGGGACACCGGAGGCCAATTCGCCTATTTTAACAGGGGGTTCGGTCGGCGGCCGTTCAGTCCAGGTGGGTCGGGGCGAACATGCGCAGGACGGCCGGGAGGACGACCACCGACGGGCCCGGGGTCGACAGGGCCTGGGTCAGGTCGTGTTCCAGGGTTTCGGGGGTGGTGCGTACGGCCGGGACGGCGAAGGACTCGGCGAGGGCGACGTAGTCCGGGCGGGTCAGCTCGGTGGCCGTGGGCTCGCCGAAGGTGTCGGTCATGTACTCGCGCAGGATGCCGTAGCCGCCGTCGTCGACGATCAGCCAGGTGACGTCGAGGTCGTACTGGCGGGCGGTGGCCAGTTCGGCGATGGAGTACAGGGCGCCGCCGTCACCGGAGACCGCCAGGACCGGACGGGTGGGGTCGGCGACCGCGGCCCCGAGGGCGGCCGGGAAGCCGTAGCCGAGGCCGCCGGCGCCCTGGGCGGAGTGCAGGTGGTTGGGGCCCTGGGCGTCGAAGGCGGACCAGGCCCAGTAGGCCAGGATCGTCATGTCCCAGAAGGAGGGCGAGGTGGCGGGCAGGGCTCGGCGGACGGCCGTCAACACCTGCTGCTCCAAGGCCAGTTCCTGAGCGTCGATGCGGTCGGTGACCTTCGACAGCAGGGTGCGGACGCGTTCCGGGGCCGTGCTGTCCTCGCGCGGCTCCGCCGTCTCCAGCAGGGCCTGGAGGGCGAGGCGGGCGTCCGCGTGGATGCCGAGCGCCGGGTGGTTGGACTCCAGCTTGCCGAGGTCGGCCTCGATCTGGACGATCCGGCCGCGCGGTGTGAACGTGTGGTAGTTGGAGGAGAGTTCGCCCAGTCCGGAGCCCACGACCAGGAGGACGTCGGCGTCCTCCAGGAAGTCCGTCGTGTGGCGGTCCTCCAGCCAGGACTGGAGGGACAGCGGGTGGGTCCAGGGGAAGGCGCCCTTGCCGCCGGGGGTGGTGACCACGGGTGCCTGGATCAGCTCGGCGAGCTGCCGCAGCTTGCCGGAGGCGTCCGCGCGGACCACTCCCCCGCCCGCGATGATCGCCGGGCGGGTGGCGGTGGACAGCAGGTGGGCGGCCACCGCGGTCAGTTCGGGGCGCGGGGGCAGTTCGTCGGGGGTGGCGTCCATGGCCGTCACCTGCGGCAGGGTGGTCTGGGCGAGCAGGACGTCCTGCGGGATCTCCACCCACACCGGACCGTGCGGCACCGTCAGGGCCGACTTCCAGGCCTCAGTGATCGCCGACGGGATCTGGGACGCGGTCCGCACCGTGTGGACGGACTTGACCACACCCCGGAACGAGGCCGACTGGTCGGGCAGTTCGTGCAGGTAGCCGTGGCGGCCGCCGCCCAGCCCGGCCGTCGGGATCTGGCTGCTGATCGCCAGGACGGGGGCGGAGGCGGCCGCCGCCTCCTGGAGCGCGGGCAGCGAGGTCAGCGCGCCCGGGCCGGTCGAGAGCAGCAGGGGCGCCGCCTCGCCGGTGATCCGGCCGTACGCGTCCGCCGCGAAACCGGCGTTGTTCTCCACCCGCAGGCCGACGTACCTCAGGTCGGAGCGGCGCAGGGCGTCGAACATGCCGAGGGCGTGCTGGCCGGGCAGGCCGAAGACGGTGGTCGCGCCGAGCCCGGCCAGGGTCTCCACGACCAGGTCGCCGCCGTTGCGGCCGGGGGGAGGGTTGAGCGCGGCCTCCGTCTGGGCCGGCGTCGGGCGCAGCACCAGGTCGTGGTCGTGGGTCACTTGGCCGTGCCCTCCTTGTCGGCGTTGTCGGTGTTGCTGGCGTTGCCGGTGATGTCGGCGCGCGCCGCGGCGATCTGGCGGGACATGATCGTGGTCAGCTCGTACGCCGTGTGGGAGGCGGCGATCGAGGTGATCTCGGCGTGGTCGTAGGCGGGGGCCACCTCGACGAGGTCCGCCGAGACCAGGTTGCAGGAGGCCAGTCCGCGCAGGATCTCCAGGAGTTCGCGGGAGGTCAGCCCGCCGGCCTCGGGGGTGCCGGTGCCGGGGGCGTGGGCCGGGTCCAGGCAGTCGATGTCGATGGAGATGTACAGCGGGCGGTCGCCGATGCGCTGGCGCAGCTGGTCGGCGACCTCGTCGGCGCCCCGGCGGTAGACGTCCGCGGAGGTGACGATGCCGAAGCCCATCTTCTCGTCGTCGGTGAGGTCCTGCTTGCCGTAGAGCGGGCCGCGGATGCCGACGTGGGAGAGGGCGGAGGTGTCGAGGATGCCCTCCTCCACGGCCCGGCGGAAGGGGGTGCCGTGGGTGTACTCGGCGCCGAAGTAGGTGTCCCAGGTGTCCAGGTGGGCGTCGAAGTGGAGCAGGGCGACCGGGCCGTGCTTCTTGGCGACCGAGCGGAGCAGCGGCAGGGCGATGGTGTGGTCGCCGCCCAGGGTCATCAGGCGGGCGCCGGTGCCGAGGAGGTCGTCGGCGGCGGCCTCGACGGTCTCCACGGCCTCGTTGATGTTGAACGGGTTGACGGCGATGTCGCCGCCGTCCGCGACCTGGGCGAGGGCGAAGGGGGAGGCGTCCTGCGCGGGGTTGTAGGGGCGCAGCAGCCGGGACGCCTCGCGGATGGCGTTGCCGCCGAAGCGGGCGCCCGGCCGGTAGGAGACGCCCGAGTCGAACGGCACGCCCACCACGGCGACGTCGGTGCGGCCGACCTCGTCCAGGCGGGGCAGCCGGGCGAAGGTCGCGGGGCCCGCGTACCGGGGGACGCGGGAGGAGTCGACGGGCCCGCGGGGCGTCTCGTTGCTGCTCATGGGGACTGCCTTCTTTCCTGCGTTTCGTCGCGTATGTTCCTGCCTGCCCTGTGACTCTACTGGGCGACAGTGGCCTCTTCGGACACGGGTTCGGGGGTGCGGCCGGCCAGGCGTTCCCGCCAGGCGGCGAGGACGGCCTCGTCGGTGGGCTTGGTCGCCAGGGAGACGACGACGTAGACCGCGAGCGAGGACAACAGGCCGTAGAGGATGGGCTCGTTGGCCAGGATGCCGTAGGTCGCCATCAGGCCGATGACCGCGAGACCGCCGACGGTGACGGAGGCGAGGGCGCCCTGCGCGGTGCCGCGCTTCCACAGCAGTCCGCCGAGGATGGACACCAGGAGGCCGCCGACGAGCAGGTTGTACGCCACGGTGAGCGCCTCGACGACGTTGTTCAGCGCGATCGCCGTGCCGATCACGGCGAGGCCCATGAGGAGGATGAAGACGCGGTTGCCCCTGACCTCGTCGCGGTCGGTGCCCGGGGCCGAGGTGAGTCCGCGCAGTCGCGCCCAGATGTCGTTGTTGGCGACGGTGGCGCAGGCGATCAGCGCGCCGGAGGAGGTCGACATCACGGCGGCGAGCGCGGCGGCCAGCACCAGTCCGCGCACTCCCATGGGGAGTTCGTTCTTGACGATGGTGGCGAAGGCGTCGTCGGCGCTGCCGAGGTCGGGGTAGAGCACCTTGGCCGCGGTGCCGATGACGGCGCCGGCGAGGGCGTAGGCGAGGCAGTAGGTGCCGGCCACGGTGCCGCCCCACTTGGCGGTGCTGTCGCTGCGGGCGGTGAACACGCGCTGCCAGATGTCCTGGCCGATCAGCATGCCGAACGTGTAGATCAGCACGTAGGTGAAGATGGTCTCGCCGCCGATGCCCAGCGGGTCGAAGTACCCGGTGGGCAGCTGCGCCTTCATCTCGCTGAAGCCGCCGGCCTTGACCACCGCGATCGGCAGCAGCAGGAGCAGCACGCCGATCGTCTTGACGACGAACTGCACCATGTCGGTCAGGGTGATCGACCACATGCCGCCGAGCGTCGAGTAGGCGACCACGACGGAACCGCCGAGGATGATCGCGAGGGTGCGGTTCATGTCGAACAGGACGTCGAAGATCGTGGCGTAGGCGATGGTCGAGGTGACCGCGAGCATCAGGGTGTACGCCCACATGACGACGCCGGAGATGATGCCGGCCCGGCCGCCGTAGCGCAGGTCGAGCATCTCGGAGACGGTGTAGACCTTCAGGCGGGCGATGCGGGCGGAGAAGAAGACGGAGAGCGCCAGCAGGCCGAGGCCGATGGCGAAGACCATCCAGGCTCCGGAGAGGCCGTGCTTGTAGCCGAGGCCCACGCCTCCGATGGTGGAGGCGCCGCCGAGGACGATGGCGGCCATGGTGCCCGAGTACATGGCGGGGCCCAGGCGGCGGCCCGCCACCAGGAACTCGCTCTTGGACTTGGCACGGCGCATGCCCCACCAGCCCATGGCCAGCATGGCGGCCATGTAGAAGACGATGACCAGGTAGTCGACGGCCATGTCGGCCTCCTTCGCGCACTGTCGTCGGGGTGTCGTCGGGGTGTCGTGCAGCTGGAAGTTGTCCGGTGGCTCGTCGCGGGGTGCGGCGGGGGTCCGCGTACTGCGTCGCGAAGAGGTCCGCCCGCACCCGAGGGCTGCCGGTCGGACCTGACACTAGGTGGCCGGAAAGCGACTGCGAAGTGTACGTTTCATCCATTGAGAGCGAACGGGATGGAGGAAACGTCCACCATGTCGGATCCCATGGTCCCGCCCACGCCCCCGGTGCCCCTGGACGCCCTCCTGGCGCGGGAGGATCTGGGGCTGCGCCGGGTCGCCGGGCCGTCGGGCCCGGACATCGTCGTGCACTGGGTGCACACCTCGGAGATGGCGGACCCGTACCCGTACCTGCTGGGCGGGGAGCTGCTGCTGTCGGCGGGCGTGCACATCCCGGACGGGGCGGGCCCGGGGTACTTCGACGCGTACGCCTCCCGGATCGTGGCGGCGGGCGGGGTGGCCCTGGGCTTCGGTCTGGCGCCGGTGCACGACACGGTGCCGGAGGCGCTGGCCGCCGCCTGCGAGCTCCACGGGCTGCCGCTGCTGGAGGTGCCGCCGCGGACCACGTTCTCCGGGGTGGCCCGCGCGGTGTGGCAGCTGATGGCGCAGGCCCGGCTGGCGGAGCTGCGCCGGGTGACGGAGGCCCACCAGAGCCTCGCGTCCGCCGCCGCCCGCCCGAACCCGGTGCCGGCCGTGCTGCACCAGCTCTCCCGCCGGCTGGGCGGCCGGGCCGTGCTGTTCGGCCCGGAGGGCACGGAACTCGCCACGGCGGGCCGTGACCCGGGTGCGGAGAGCGGGGCGGCGCTGGCGCGGCTGGCCCGGGTGGTACGGCCGGCGGGTACCGGCCACCGGCCGGCCCCGGCACCCGGCGACGGCCCCGGCCGTCCCGCGCCCGCCTCCGCCGCCGACACGCTCGCCGGGGTCCGGCTGACCGCGTACGCGCTCGGTGCCGGTCACGGGTTCGTGCTCGGCGTCGCGGCTCCGCGCTCGGACTCCGGGGACCACGCCATCGCGTCGGTGGCCGCCGTCCTGCTCGCCCTGCTCACCGGTGAGCAGCAGAGCGGCACCGGCGCGGCCCGCTCCGCCGCGCTCGTGCGGCTGCTGCTGGGGGGCGAGCCGGAGGAGGTGGCGCCGCTGCTCGGCGGGGAGCGGTGGCGGGTCGTGCACGCGCGGCCGGACGCGCGGGGCCCGGACACACCGGCCTCGAACGCGCAGACCCCGAACGCGCAGGCCCCCGACGCCCTGGCGGCCTCCGCGCTCGGTGCCGCGCTCGGGTCGGCGCTGGTGGATCCGGCGGGCGGGGTCGTGCGGGTGCTCGTCCCCGCCGGGCGGGAGCCCCAGGCGCCGCCCGGCTGGACCCTGGGGGTCAGTGCCGCCGTCGCCCCGCAGGACTGGCCCGCGGCCGACACCCAGGCGGCCCGCGCCCTGGCCCGGGCCCGCGCCACCCGGGTGCCGCTCGTCGTGCACGGCACCCGCCCCGCGCTGGACGACCTGGTCGCCCCGGCGGACGCGGACGCCCACGCCCGTCTGCTGCTCGCCCCCGTCGAAGGCTCCCCCGCCCTCGTGGACACCCTGCGCACCTGGCTCTCCCTGCACGGCAGTTGGGACCGCACCGCGGTGGCCCTGGCCGTGCACCGCAACACCGTGCGGCAGCGGATCGCACGGTGCGCGGCCCTGCTGGAGACGGACCTGGACGACCCGGACGTACGCATGGAGCTGTGGTTCGCCCTGCGCCGCACCTGAGTACCCGGCACCACCGCCCCGGGCCGGGCCCACTGAGTATCCGTACGGAGGCGTTCCGAGTAGGTGACGCACGTCCCAGGAGGCGATACGCCGGGGGACGCCCACAGGGCTCTGCTCCACAATGGGGGCATGCCGATACCCGGGACCCCCAGCCGCGCCGAACTCCTCCGCCACCTCACCGCCACGCGCATCGCGGGCGAGGTCGCCACACCGCGTGAGAACAACCTCTCCCACTACCGCAAACTGGCGAACGGCGACCGCCACTTCTGGCTCGGCCTGGAGCTCGGCGACCGCTGGAGCGACGAGCAGGACGTGCTCGCGGTGATGGCGGAACGGGTCGGGGTCAGCGACGACGCCGAACACCGGTACGGCCAGGACACCATCGACCCGGAGCTGACCGTGGCCGCCCTGGAGCGGATGGCAAGGCGGCTGCGCAAGGCGGCGGACGGGCGGCAGCGGGTGCTGTTCGCCACCGGCCACCCCGGCGGCCTGCTCGACGTGCACCGTGCCACGGCCGCCGCGCTGCGGGCCGCCGGCTGCGAGATCGTGGTGATCCCGGACGGGCTGGCCACGGAGGAGGGGTACGTGATGCAGTTCGCGGACGTGGCGGTGCTGGAGCACGGCGCCACGCTGTGGCACACCCACTCCGGGGAGCCGATGAAGGCCATCCTCACCGCCCTGGAGCGGGAGGGCCGCCCGCTGCCCGACCTGGTGGTCGCCGACCACGGCTGGGCGGGGTACGCGGGACAGCACGGCGTCGACTCCGTCGGCTACGCCGACTGCAACGACCCGGCGCTGTTCCTCGCGGAGGCGGAGGGCACCGTCCAGGTGACGGTGCCCCTCGACGACCACGTGGTCAGCCCCCGCCACTACGACCCGATGACGGCGTACCTGCTGGCGGAGGCGGGGCTGGAGCAGAACGCCCGCTGATCACCGGGGGACGCGGACCACGCCCTCCTGGATGACCGAGATCGCGAGGCGGCCGTCCTGGGTGTATATGCCGGCCTGGCCGAGGCCGCGGCCGCCGTGCGCCGACGGGGAGTGCTGGTCGTACAGCAGCCACTCGTCGGCGCGGAACGGGCGGTGGAACCACATGGCGTGGTCGAGGGAGGCCCCGACCACGTCGCCCACCGCCCAGCCGCCCCGGCCGTGGGCGAGCAGCACCGAGTCCAGGAGCGTCATGTCGGAGACGTACGTGGCGAGGACGACGTGCAGCAGGGGGTCGTCGGTCAGTTTGCCGTTGGTGCGGAACCACACCTGGGAGTGGGGTTCGCGGGGCTCTCCGAAGCGGCCGTAGGGCGGCTCGTCGACGTAGCGCAGGTCGACCGCGGCGCGGGCCTCCAGGAAGCGCTCCACGACGTCGGGGTCGAGGTGGTCGTAGTCGCGGAGCCGTTCCTCGGAGGTGGGCAGCGCGGCCGGGTCCGGCGCGGGCGGCATCGGATCCTGGTGGTCCAGGCCCTCCTCGTACGTCTGGAAGGACGCGGAGAGGTGGAAGATCGGCTGGCCGTGCTGGACCGCGACGACCCGGCGGGTGGTGAAGGAGCGGCCGTCGCGGATCCGGTCGACGGTGTAGACGATGGGCGCGCCCGGGTCGCCGGGGCGCAGGAAGTACGCGTGCAGGGAGTGCGCGGGCCGGTCCGCGGGGACGGTCCGCCCGGCGGCGACCACGGCCTGCGCGGCGACCTGCCCGCCGAAGACGCGGGGGACGACGACGGAGCGGGACCGGCCACGGAAGATGTTCTCCTCGATCTGCTCGAGGTCGAGCAGATCGAGGAGTTCCTGTAGTGCCTGACTCATGGGGTCAGTTGTATGCGTCGGGGATTCCGGGTGTTCTACAGACCCATGTCCTTGGCGATGATCGACTTCATGATCTCGCTGGTGCCGCCGTAGATGCGGTTGACGCGGTTGTCCGCGTACAGGCGGGCGATCGGGTACTCGTTCATGTAGCCGTAGCCGCCGTGCAGCTGGAGGCAGCGGTCGATGACGCGGTGCGCGACCTCGGTGCAGAACAGCTTGGCGGAGGCGGCCTCGGCGGGGGTCAGCTCGCCGGCGTCCAGGGCCTCCGTGGCGCGGTCGGCGACCGCCTCGGCGGCGTCCACCTCGGCCTGGCAGGCGGCCAGTTCGAACTTGGTGTTCTGGAAGTGGGCGACCGGCTTGCCGAAGACGGTGCGCTCCTGCACGTAACTCTTGGCGAACCGGACGGCCGCCTTGGCCTGCGCGTAGGCGCCGAAGGCGATGCCCCAGCGCTCGGAGGCCAGGTTGTGCCCGAGGTAGGAGAAGCCCTTGTTCTCCTCGCCGAGCAGGTCCTCGACGGGGACCTTGACGTCGACGAACGCCAGCTCGGCGGTGTCGGAGGTCCTCAGGCCGAGCTTGTCCAGCTTGCGGCCGACGGAGTAGCCCTCGGACTTGGTGTCGACGGCGAAGAGGGAGATGCCGAAGCGGCGGTCCTCCGCGGTCGGGGCGGCGGTCCGGGCGCAGACGATGACCTTGTCGGCGTGGACGCCGCCGGTGATGAAGGTCTTGGCGCCGTTGAGGACGTAGTGGGTGCCGTCCTCGCTCAGCTTGGCGGTGGTCTTCATGCCCGCGAGGTCGGAGCCGGTGCCCGGCTCGGTCATCGCGATGGCCCACATCTCCTCGCCGGTGGTGAACTTCGGCAGGAAACGCTTCTTCTGCTCGTCGGTGGCGAGCATCTTGATGTAGGGCAGGGCGAGCAGCACGTGCACGCCGGAGCCGCCGAACTGGACGCCCGCGCGAGCGGTCTCCTCGTAGAGGACGGCCTCGAACTTGTAGCTCTCCATGCCCGCGCCGCCGAACTCCTCGGGCACGTTGATGCCGAAGATGCCCAGCTCACCGAGCTTGTAGTAGAAGTCGCGGGGCGCCTGGCCCGCCGCGAACCACTCGTCGTAGACCGGGACGACCTCGGCCTCGATGAAGTCGCGGATGGTCTCCCGGAAAGCCTCGTGGTCCTCGTTGAACACCGTACGGCGCACCGTCGCCATCCCTTCTTTGCGCCTAAACCGGCGCCGCTCTCGCGTATGTGGTTGCTCGCCGTGGGGGTTTCTCAATGGATGGTTGCGGCCCACGTGGCTAAGCGCTTGCTCAGACAGTGAAGATACCGGCGGGTAGCCACAGTCGTCCAGAGTGGAGGCCCCGTAACGCTCGTCACTCCGCCGGAGTCGGGGGGTGCCCGCCGGAGCTCTCAGGGGGTGCCCGCCGCCGCGAAGGCGCCGCGGGCCATCCGGTGCAGCAGGACGGCCGTGGTGGCGCGGCCGGGCAGGGCGCCGGGGCGGCCGAGGTGCGGGGTGGAGTTGAGCAGGCCGAACACCGAGTGCACGGCCGAGCGGGCGGCCGGTTCGGCCAGCTCCGGGTAGAGCTCGCGCACCACCCCGACCCACAGCTCGACATACTGCCGCTGCAGCTGCCGCACCAGTTTGCGGTCGGTGTCCCGCAGGCGGTCCAGTTCACGGTCGTGCAGGGTGATGAGGGGGCGGTCGTCGAGCGCGAAGTCGATGTGGCCCTCGATCAGCGAGTCCAGGACCGCCTCGGGATCCGCCCCGCCGACCCCGCCGCCCCCGTCGGCCCCGCCGACCTCGCCGAATTCCTGGAGCCGCCGCTTCGCACCGGTCAGCAACTGGCCGCTGATCCCCACCAGCAGTTCCGCGAGCATCGCGTCCTTGCCCGGGAAGTGCCGGTACAGGCCGGGCCCGCTGATGCCGACCGCGGCGCCTATCTCGTCGACCCCGACGCCGTGGAACCCGCGCTCGGCGAAGAGCCGCGCGGCCTCCTTGAGGATCTGCTCGCGGCGGGTCGGGGCGTCGGTTCTGGTGGCCATGGAGACGATTCTAGACAGCGGGGTTAGCGCTCGTTAACCTGAGGGGAACGCGTTAACGCTCATTAACCAGTGAGGGGACCGCAGGATGCACGAGGCACCGGAGCTTCACAGCGCGGCCGATCCCGCGTCGGAGTCCTTTCGGGCCAACGAGGAGGCGCACCGCGCCCTCGTCGAGGAGCTGCGCGCCAAGCTGGCCGCGGCCGCGCTCGGCGGCGGCGAGCGGGCGCGGGCCAGGCACACGGCGCGCGGGAAGCTGCTCCCGCGCGAGCGCGTGGACACGCTCCTCGACCCCGGTTCGCCCTTCCTGGAGCTGGCCCCGCTGGCGGCCGACGGGATGTACGAGGGGCAGGCCCCGGCGGCCGGTGTGATCGCCGGGATCGGGCGGGTCGGCGGGCGCGAGTGCGTGGTCGTCGCCAACGACGCCACCGTCAAGGGCGGCACGTACTACCCGATGACGGTGAAGAAGCACCTGCGCGCGCAGGAGGTGGCCCTGGACAACCGCCTGCCCTGTGTCTACCTGGTGGACTCCGGCGGGGCGTTCCTGCCGATGCAGGACGAGGTGTTCCCGGACCGGGACCACTTCGGGCGGATCTTCTACAACCAGGCCCGGATGTCCGGTGCCGGCATCCCGCAGATCGCGGCCGTGCTCGGCTCCTGCACGGCGGGCGGGGCGTACGTCCCGGCGATGAGCGACGAGGCGGTGATCGTCCGCGGCCAGGGCACGATCTTCCTCGGCGGCCCGCCCCTGGTGAAGGCGGCCACCGGCGAGGTGGTCACGGCGGAGGAGCTGGGCGGCGGCGAGGTCCACTCGCGGGTGTCGGGCGTCACCGACCACCTCGCCGAGGACGACGCGCACGCGCTCAGGATCGTCCGCACCATCGTCTCCACGCTCCCCGCGCGGGGCGAGTTCCCCTGGCGGGTGGAGCAGGCCGTCGAGCCCAAGGTGGACCCGGCGGGGCTGTACGGCGCGGTGCCGGTGGACTCCCGCACGCCCTACGACGTCCGCGAGGTCATCGCGCGGGTCGTGGACGGCTCCCGGTTCGCCGAGTTCAAGTCGGAGTTCGGGCAGACCCTGGTCACCGGCTTCGCCCGGATCCACGGCCACCCGGTGGGGATCGTCGCCAACAACGGCATCCTGTTCTCCGAGTCCGCCCAGAAGGGCGCCCACTTCATCGAGCTGTGCGACCAGCGCGGCATCCCGCTGGTCTTCCTGCAGAACATCTCCGGCTTCATGGTCGGCAAGGACTACGAGGCGGGCGGCATCGCCAAGCACGGCGCCAAGATGGTGACGGCGGTGGCCTGCACCCGCGTGCCGAAGCTGACGGTGGTGGTCGGCGGGTCGTACGGGGCGGGCAACTACTCGATGTGCGGGCGGGCGTACTCGCCCCGCTTCCTGTGGATGTGGCCGGGCGCGAAGATCTCGGTGATGGGCGGTGAGCAGGCCGCCTCCGTCCTCGCCACCGTCAAGCGGGACCAGCTGGAGGGGCGCGGGGAGCAGTGGCCGGCCGAGGACGAGGACGCCTTCAAGGCCCCGATCCGCGCGCAGTACGAGCACCAGGGGAACGCCTACTACGCGACGGCCCGTCTCTGGGACGACGGCGTGATCGACCCGATGGACACCCGGCAGGTCCTGGGCCTGGCCCTGACCGCGTGCGCCAACGCGCCCCTGGGTGACCCCCAGTTCGGCGTCTTCCGGATGTGAGGGGACCCCTGACGATGACTGATCAGATGTTCGAGACGGTGCTGGTGGCCAACCGGGGCGAGATCGCCGTCCGGGTCATCCGCACCCTGCGGTCGATGGGCGTGCGCTCGGTGGCCGTGTACTCCGACGCGGACGCCGACGCCCGGCACGTCCGGGAGGCCGACACGGCGGTACGGATCGGACCGGCGGCCGCCGCGGAGAGCTACCTGTCGGTGGAGCGGCTGCTGGCGGCCGCCGCCCGCACCGGCGCCCGGGCCGTCCACCCCGGGTACGGGTTCCTCGCCGAGAACGCGGGGTTCGCGCGGGCGTGCGCGGAGGCGGGGCTGGTCTTCGTCGGGCCGGGCGCCGACGCGATCGCCCTGATGGGCGACAAGATCCGCGCGAAGGAGACGGTGCGGGCGGCCGGGGTCCCGGTGGTCCCGGGTTCGAGCGGCAGCGGCCTCACCGACGAGCAGCTCGCCGAGGCCGCCCGCGGGATCGGCATGCCGGTGCTGCTGAAGCCGTCGGCGGGCGGTGGCGGCAAGGGCATGCGGCTGGTGCGGGACGCCTCGGTGCTGGCCGACGAGATCGCCGCCGCGCGGCGCGAGGCCCGCGCCTCCTTCGGCGACGACACGCTGCTGGTCGAGCGGTGGATCGACCGCCCCCGGCACATCGAGATCCAGGTCCTGGCCGACGGCCACGGGGGTGTCGTCCATCTGGGCGAGCGCGAGTGCTCCCTCCAGCGCCGCCACCAGAAGATCATCGAGGAGGCGCCCAGTGTGCTCCTCGACGAGGCGACCCGGGCCGCGATGGGCGAGGCGGCCGTGCAGGCGGCCCGCTCCTGCGGCTACCGGGGCGCGGGCACGGTGGAGTTCATCGTCCCGGGCAACGACCCGGCCTCGTACTACTTCATGGAGATGAACACCCGCCTCCAGGTGGAGCACCCGGTCACCGAGCTGATCACGGGACTGGACCTGGTGGAGTGGCAGCTGCGGGTGGCGGCGGGCGAGCGGCTGGCGTTCGGGCAGGAGGACGTGCGGCTCACCGGGCACGCGGTGGAGGCCCGCATCTGCGCGGAGACCGTATCTGTGAAAGAGGGCGCGCGCGGCTTCCTCCCCTCCGGCGGCACGGTGCTGGACCTGCGCGAACCGCAGGGCGGGGGCGTCCGCACGGACTCCGGCCTCACCGAGGGCACGGAGGTCGGCAGCCTCTACGACCCGATGCTGTCCAAGGTGATCGCCCACGGCCCCGACCGCGCGACCGCGCTGCGCAGGCTCCGGGCGGCGCTGGCTCAGACGGTGACGCTGGGCGTGCAGACCAACGCCGGGTTCCTGCGGCGGCTGCTCGCGCACCCGGCGGTGGTGTCGGGCGAGCTGGACACGGGACTGGTCGAGCGTGAGGTGGACGGTCTCGTACCGGACGGGGTGCCCGCGGAGACGTACGCGGCGGCGGCGCTGCTGCGCCAGGCCTCCCTCGCGCCCGCCGACGGCTCCGGCTGGGCCGATCCGTTCGCCGCCGCCGACGGCTGGCGCATGGGCGGTGAGCGGGCGTGGACGGCGCACCACCTGCACGTGTCGGGCCACGACCCGGTGACCGTGCGCGTGCGCAGCACCCCGGACGGGGGCACGGAACTGCTGCTTCCCGGGGCGGACATCCCGCTGCGGGGGTCCGCGGGCCCGGTGGACGGGCACCGGTTCACCTTCGCGCTCGACGGCGTCGCCCACACCTTCGCCGCCCTGCCGGACGGCACCTGGCTCGGCCGGGACGGCGACGCCTGGCACGTGCGCGACCACGACCCGGTGGCCGCGTCCCTCACCCGGGCGGGCCAGGCGGGCGCCGACTCGCTGACCGCGCCGATGCCCGGCACGGTGACAGTGGTGAAGGTCGCCGTCGGCGACGAGGTGAGCGCGGGCCAGAGTCTGCTGGTGGTGGAGGCGATGAAGATGGAGCACGTCATCTCCGCCCCGCACGCCGGCACGGTCACCGAGCTGGACGTGTCCCCGGGCACGACGGTCGCGATGGACCAGGTACTGGCGGTCATCGCGCCCGCGGAGACAGCTGTGGAGCCGTCCGCAAAGACACCCGCGGAGTCGCCTGTGGAGTCACCCGTGCAGAAGGAGACGGCATGAACGCCCCGGAACCGGTCCTGCCCATGGTCGTACCGGCCGAAGGGCTGCCCGCCCGCGTGCGGATCCACGAGGTCGGCGCGCGCGACGGACTGCAGAACGAGAAGGCGACCGTCCCGGCGGTGGTGAAGGCGGAGTTCATCCGCCGCCTGGCCGGCACGGGCCTGACCACGATCGAGGCGACGAGCTTCGTCCACCCCGGGTGGGTGCCCCAGCTGGCGGACGCCGAGGAGCTGTTCCCGGCGGTGGCCGACCTGCCGGTGTCGCTGCCGGTCCTGGTGCCGAACGAGCGGGGCCTCGACCGCGCGCTGGCGCTGGGCGCCCGCCGGGTGGCGGTGTTCGCCAGTGCCACGGAGTCCTTCGCCCAGGCCAACCTCAACCGCACGGTGGACGAGGCGCTGGCGATGTTCGCGCCGGTGGTGGGCCGGGCGAAGGCCGAGGGCGTCCACGTCCGCGGCTATCTGTCGATGTGCTTCGGCGACCCCTGGGAGGGCGCCGTCCCCGTCCCGCAGGTGGTGCGGGTCTGCCGGGCCCTGCTCGACCTGGGCTGCGACGAACTGAGCCTGGGCGACACCATCGGGGTGGCCACCCCGGGCCATGTGACGGCCCTGCTCACCGCGCTCACCGAGGCGGACGTCCCCGTGTCCGCCCTGGGCGTCCACTTCCACGACACCTACGGCCAGGCCCTGTCCAACACACTGGCCGCGCTCCAGCAGGGCGTCACCACGGTCGACGCCTCCGCCGGCGGGCTGGGCGGCTGCCCGTACGCGAAGTCCGCCACCGGCAACCTCGCCACCGAAGACCTCGTATGGATGCTGCGGGGTCTCGGCATCGAGACCGGTGTCGATCTCGGCCGTCTGGTCGCCACAAGCGTCTGGATGGCCGCCCACCTGGGCCGACAGAGCCCGTCCCGCACCGTCCGAGCCCTCTCCCACCAGGAGTCGTGAACGACCATGGACCACAAGCTCTCCCCCGAACTGGAAGAACTCCGCCGCACGGTCGAGGAGTTCGCGCACGACGTCGTCGCGCCGAAGATCGGCGACTTCTACGAGCGGCACGAGTTCCCGTACGAGATCGTCCGGGAGATGGGCCGCATGGGCCTGTTCGGCCTGCCCTTCCCGGAGGAGTACGGCGGGATGGGCGGCGACTACCTGGCGCTGGGCCTGGTCCTGGAGGAACTGGCCCGGGTGGACTCGTCGGTGGCGATCACGCTCGAGGCCGGTGTCTCGCTGGGCGCGATGCCGATCCACCTCTTCGGCACCGAGGAGCAGAAGCGCGCGTGGCTGCCCCGGCTGTGCTCGGGCGAGATCCTGGGCGCGTTCGGGCTGACGGAGCCGGACGGCGGCAGCGACGCGGGCGCGACCCGCACCACGGCCCGGCTGGACGAGTCGACGGACGAGTGGGTGATCAACGGCACCAAGTGCTTCATCACCAACTCGGGCACGGACATCACCGGGTTGGTCACGGTCACGGCGGTCACCGGCCGGAAGCCCGACGGCAAGCCGCTGATCTCGGCGATCATCGTCCCGTCCGGCACCCCGGGCTTCACGGTGGCGGCCCCGTACTCGAAGGTCGGCTGGAACGCGTCGGACACCCGGGAGCTGTCGTTCGCCGACGTCCGCGTCCCGGCGGCGAACCTGCTGGGTGAGGAGGGCCGGGGCTACGCCCAGTTCCTGCGCATCCTCGACGAGGGCCGGATCGCCATCGCGGCGCTGGGCACGGGGCTGGCGCAGGGCTGTGTGGACGAGTCGGTGAAGTACGCCGGGGAGCGGCACGCGTTCGGCCGTCCGATCGGCGCCAACCAGGCCATCCAGTTCAAGATCGCCGACATGGAGATGAAGGCCCACACGGCCCGTCTGGCGTGGCGGGACGCGGCGAGCCGGCTGGTGGCCGGTGAGCCCTTCAAGAAGGAGGCGGCGGTGGCCAAGCTGTACTCCTCCACGGTCGCCGTGGACAACGCCCGCGAAGCCACCCAGATCCACGGCGGCTACGGCTTCATGAACGAGTATCCGGTGGCCCGTATGTGGCGCGACTCCAAGATCCTGGAGATCGGCGAGGGCACGAGCGAGGTCCAGCGGATGCTGATCGCCCGGGAGTTGGGACTGACGGCGGGCTGACGGCGCGGGGCGGGCGGTCCGCACCTCTGGACAAAATCTGAGGTTAGGCTAACCTAAGTCTGGCTCCAGCCAGGGGCCCGCGGGCCCGCCCGCACCCACCTGCTCCGCACGCACGAAAGCAGACCCCGTCATGTCGAACGCCAGAACCGCCCGTTTCTCCCGTCGCGGCCTGCTCGCCGCCGGTGGCGCTCTCGGACTCGGTGCCGCGCTCGCGGCCTGCGGCGACGGGGACGCGAAGAGCGGTGGATCGGACGCACCGGGGTCCGCCGGGCCCGAGTCCGGTCCCTGGTCCTTCGAGGACGACCGCGGCACCACCGTGAAGCTGGACAAGGTACCCGCGAACATCGTCGCGTTCACCGGTGTCGCCGCGGCCCTGTACGACTACGGCGTCCAGGTCAAGGGCGTCTTCGGCCCGACGAGGACCAAGGACGGCAAGGCCGACGTCCAGGCCGGCGACATGGACGTCAGCAAGGTGACCGTCCTGGGCAACGTCTGGGACCAGTTCAACGTGGAGAAGTACGCCACCCTCGCCCCCGAGGTCCTCGTCTCCACCACCTTCGACGACGCGGGCACCCTCTGGTACGTCCCCGAGGCGTCCAAGGACAAGATCGCCAAGCTCGCGCCGAGTGTCGCCGTATCCGTCTACGACCGCCAGTTGACCGCGCCGCTCGAGCGCATGTGGGAGCTGGCCGAGTCGCTGGGCGGCGACATGAAGGCCGCCGCGGTCGTCGACGCGAAGAAGCGCTTCGAGGCGGCGTCCGAGCGGCTGCGCAAGGCCGCGAAGGCCCACCCCGACATCAAGGTGATGGCCGGCTCGGCGAGCCCGGAGCTGTTCTACGTCTCCGGCACAAATCTCTCCGCCGACCTGGAGTACTTCAAGGCGCTCGGCGTGAACTTCGTCGAGCCGACCGAGGAGGCCAAGAAGCCGACCGGCGGCTGGTTCGAGAGCCTCAGCTGGGAGAACGTCGACAAGCACCAGGCCGACGTCATCATCATGGACGACCGCAGCTCGGCCATCCAGCCCGCCGACATCGCCGAGGCGACCTGGAAGAAGCTCCCCGCGGTCAAGGCCGGTCAGGTCATCGCGCGTTCCGCCGAGCCGATCCTGTCCTACGACAAGTGCACCCCGCTGCTCGACAACCTCGCCGAGGCCATCGAGAAGGCGAAGAAGGTCAGCTGACCGCCCCCGCCTGAACCCTCCCCCGGGAGTCCTACGTGACCGTCCCCGCAGCCGCCCCGTTCCGTTTCCCCTCCCTCCAGGCCGACGGAACGAGGCGGCTCGGTCCGTTTCCGGCCCCGCCCGGGCCCGGACGGGGCCGGGGGCGCCGAAGCCCGGCACCGGAGCGGTTACGCGAACAGCGTTGGCCATCACGCCAGTTGAGCGCCCCGTACACCTCGTGGCGGAGTGATCACGGTCACGGCCGGAGCAGGAAGAGAGCCGATCTACTTAGGCTAGGCTCACCTAAGTAAAAGCGGGCCGCACCGCGGCGCGCGCCCCGCTCCCTCCCCGCACCGGACCATCCCCACCGGAGGCCCCCACATGCGCTCGCACCTGCTCAACGACACCACCGCGGAGCACTACCGCCGCTCCGTGACCGAAGGAGTCGAGCGGGTGGCAGCCAAACTCGCCACCACCGAACGCCCGTTCACCGGCGTCACGGTCGACGCCCTCGCCCCCGCCATCGAGCGGATCGACCTCGACCGGCCGCTGCACGACACCACCGCGGCGCTGGACGAACTGGAGGAGGTCTACCTCCGGGACGCGGTCTACTTCCACCACCCCCGCTACCTCGCCCACCTCAACTGCCCGGTCGTCATCCCGGCCGTGCTCGGCGAGGCGGTGCTCTGTGCCGTCAACTCCTCCCTGGACACCTGGGACCAGTCGGCCGGCGGCACCCTCATCGAGCGGAAACTGATCGACTGGACGGCCGCCCGCATCGGCCTCGGGCCGTCCGCCGACGGGGTGTTCACCTCCGGCGGCACCCAGTCCAACCTCCAGGCGCTGCTGCTGGCCCGCGAGGAGGCCAAGACCGGCGACCTCGCGACACTGCGCGTCCTCACCTCCGAGGTCAGCCACTTCAGCGTGCAGAAGTCCGCGAAACTGCTCGGCCTCGGCCCGGACGCGGTGGTGCCGCTCCCCGTCGACCACGACAAGCGGCTGCAGACCGTCGCCCTCGCCCGCGAACTGGCCCGCTGCGCCGAGGACGGCCTCGTCCCCATGGCCGTCGTCGCCACCGCCGGAAGCACCGACTTCGGCTCCATCGACCCGCTGCCCGAGATCGCCGAACTGTGCGCCCGGTACGGCGTCTGGATGCACGTGGACGCCGCCTACGGCTGCGGACTGCTCGCCTCGCTGAAGCACCGGGACCGGATCGACGGCATCGAACGCGCCGACTCGGTCACCGTCGACTACCACAAGTCCTTCTTCCAGCCGGTGAGTTCGTCGGCCGTACTGGTCCGCGACGCGGCCACGCTGCGGCACGCCACCTACCACGCGGAGTACCTCAACCCGCGCCGCATGGTGACCGAGCGCATCCCCAACCAGGTCGACAAGTCCCTGCAGACCACCCGCCGCTTCGACGCGCTGAAACTGTGGATGACGCTGCGCGTGATGGGCGCCGACGGCATCGGCGGGCTCTTCGACGAGGTCTGCGACCTGGCCCACGAGGGCTGGGAGCTGCTGGCCGCCGACCCGCGCTTCGACGTGGTCGTCGCACCGTCGCTGTCCACGCTCGTCTTCCGCTACGTCCCGGCCGCCGTCACCGACCCCGCCGAGATCGACCGGGCCAACCTCTACGCCCGCAAAGCCCTGTTCGCCTCCGGTGACGCGGTCGTCGCGGGCACCAAGGTGGCGGGCCGCCACTACCTGAAGTTCACCCTGCTGAACCCCGAGACCACGACCGCCGACATCACCGCCGTCCTCGATCTGATCGCCGGCCACGCCGAGCAGTACCTGGGAGAGTCCCTTGACCGCGCTTCCTGAAGCCCCTGACACCGCCCACGACTTCGTGGGGATCGGGCTGGGCCCCTTCAACCTCGGCCTCGCCTGCCTCACCGAGCCCATCGACGACCTGGACGGCGTCTTCCTGGAGTCCAAGCCGGACTTCGAGTGGCACGCCGGGATGTTCCTCGACGGAGCCCACCTCCAGACGCCGTTCATGTCGGACCTGGTCACCCTCGCCGACCCGACCTCCCCCTACTCCTTCCTCAACTACCTGAAGGAGAAGGGCCGTCTGTACTCGTTCTACATCCGGGAGAACTTCTACCCGCTGCGCGTCGAGTACGACGACTACTGCCGCTGGGCCGCCGGCCGGCTGAGCAGCATCCGCTTCGGTGCGACCGTCACCGAGGTGACGTACGACGAGAGCACCGAACTGTACGCCGTACGGACCGCGGCCGGTGACACCTACCGCGCCCGCCGGCTGGTGCTCGGCACCGGCACCGTGCCGTCCGTGCCCGAGCCGTGCCGCGGCCTGGACGGCGACCTGCTGCACACCTCCGCGTACATGCACCGCAAGGCGGAACTGCGGCAGAAGAAGTCGATCACGATCGTCGGCAGCGGGCAGAGCGCCGC
Source organism: Streptomyces sp. GDS52 (assembly GCF_052246875.1). NCBI lineage: Bacteria > Bacillati > Actinomycetota > Actinomycetes > Kitasatosporales > Streptomycetaceae > Streptomyces > Streptomyces sp. GDS52. The sequence continues at coordinate 4,696,389 of NZ_CM125966.1, read as the reverse complement.
CGAGATCTACCACGAGCTGCTCTCCGAGATCGACGTCCACGGCTACTCGCTCAACTGGGTCACCCGCTCCCCGCGGTTCTTCCCGCTGGAGTACACCAAGCTGACCCTGGAGATGACCTCCCCGGACTACATCGACTACTTCCGCGCGCTGCCCGAGGAGACCCGCTACCGGCTGGAGAAGCAGCAGAAGGGCCTGTACAAGGGCATCAACTCCGACCTCGTCGACGCCATCTTCGACCTGCTCTACCAGAAGAACATCGAGAGCGGCGACCGCGCGGTCCCCACCCGGCTGCTCACCAACTCCTCGCTCGTCAGCGCCCGCCACGAGAACGGCGGATACACCCTCGGCTTCCACCAGGACGAGCAGGGCAAGGACTTCGAACTGAGCACCGAGGGCCTGGTGCTGGCCACCGGCTACCACTACGAGCAGCCGGCCTTCCTCGAACCGGTCCAGGGCCGGCTCCGCTTCGACGGCCACGGCCGGTTCGACGTGGCCCGCAACTACGCCGTCGACGTGACCGGCCGGGGCGTGTTCCTGCAGAACGCCGGCCTCCACACGCACAGCGTCACCAGCCCCGACCTGGGCATGGGCCCGTACCGCAACAGCTGCATCATCCGCGAGATGCTGGGCTCCGAGTACTACCCCGTGGAGAAGTCCATCGCCTTCCAGGAGTTCACCGTATGAGCATCACCGACAGCGGCTACCGGTGCGCACTGGGCACCTTCACCGTCCGGCCGCTCGACCCGCTCCGGGACGCCGAACTGCTGCACTCCTGGGTCACCGACCCCAAGGCCGCGTTCTGGATGATGCGGGACGCGAGGCTCCAGGACGTCGAGCGTGCGTACATGAGGATCGCGGCCGACGAGCACCACCACGCCCACCTGGGGCTGCACGAGGGCCGGCCCGCCTTCCTGATGGAGGCGTACGACCCCGCCCACCGCGAGCTGGCCGGACTGTACGAGCCGGAGCCCGGGGACGTCGGCATGCACTTCCTGGTCGCGCCCACCGACACCCCGGTGCACGGTTTCACCCGGTCCGTCATCACCGCCGTGCTGGCGCACCTCTTCCGGGACCCGGCGGTCCGGCGCGTCGTCGTCGAACCGGACGTGTCCAACAAGGCGGTGCACGCCCTGAACGAGGCCGTGGGCTTCGTCCCCGTACGCGAGATCGACAAGCCGGAGAAAAAGGCGTTGCTGAGCTTCTGCACCCGCGAACAGTTCGCCGCGGCCACGGGGGTGGGCATATGAGCCCCGCCGACGCCGTGGACCACCTCACCCCCGAACGCTGGGAGAGGGCCAACCGCCTGCTGATCCGCAAGGCGCTCGCCGAGTTCGCGCACGAGCGGCTGATCCACCCCGAGGAGACCGGCGGGGACGGCTACGTCGTCCGCGGCGACGACGGCCTGACCGAGTACCGCTTCACCGCCGTCCGCCGCGCCCTGGACCACTGGCAGGTGGCCGCCGACTCCATCAGCCGGCACCGTGACGGCACCGAACTCCCCCTGGCCGCCCTGGACTTCTTCATCGAGCTGCACAAGTCGCTCGGGCTGGGCGACGAGGTCCTGCCGGTGTACCTGGAGGAGATCTCCTCCACCCTCTCCGGCACCTGCTACAAGCTCGCCAAGCCGCCGGTCACCTCGGCCGAGCTGGTCGGCGCCGGCTTCCAGGCCGTCGAGACCGGCATGACCGAGGGCCACCCCTGCTTCGTCGCCAACAACGGGCGGCTCGGCTTCGGCATCCACGAGTACCGCGCCTACGCGCCGGAGACGGCGAACCCGGTCCGGCTGGTGTGGCTGGCCGCGCACCGCTCACGGGCGGCGTTCACGGCCGGCGTGGGCATCGAGTACGAGTCGTTCCTGCGCCAGGAGCTGGGCGGGGACACCGTCGAGCGCTTCCACCGGACGCTCACCGGCCAGGGCCTCGACCCGGCCGACTACCTCCTCATCCCCGTCCACCCCTGGCAGTGGTGGAACAAGCTCACCGTCACCTTCGCCGCCGAGGTCGCCCGCCGCCACCTGGTGTGCCTCGGCGAGGGCGACGACGAGTACCTGGCCCAGCAGTCCGTCCGGACCTTCTTCAACCGGACGGCCCCCCGGAAGCACTACGTGAAGACGGCCCTGTCCGTCCTCAACATGGGCTTCATGCGCGGCCTCTCGGCCGCCTACATGGAGGCCACTCCGGCGATCAACGACTGGCTGGCGCGGCTGATCGAGAACGACCCGGTACTGAGCTCGACGGGGCTGACGATCATCCGGGAGCGGGCGGCGGTCGGCTACCGGCACCTGGAGTACGAGCAGGCCACCGACCGCTACTCGCCGTACCGCAAGATGCTGGCCGCGCTGTGGCGGGAGAGCCCGGTGCCCTCGCTGCAGGGCGGCGAGTCCCTCGCCACCATGGCCTCCCTGCTCCATGTGGACCACGAGGGGACGTCCTTCGCGGGCGCGCTGATCGAGCGGTCCGGGCTGGCCCCGGCGGACTGGCTGCGGCACTACCTGCGCGCCTACTACACCCCGCTGCTGCACAGTTTCTACGCCTACGACCTGGTGTTCATGCCGCACGGCGAGAACGTGGTCCTGGTGCTGGAGGACGGGGTGGTGCGGCGCGCGGTCTACAAGGACATCGCCGAGGAGATCGCGGTGCTGGACCCGGACGCGGTGCTGCCGCCGGAGGTCTCCCGCATCCGCGTGGAGGTGCCGGAGGACCAGAAGCTGCTGTCGGTCTTCACGGACGTCTTCGACTGCTTCTTCCGCTTCCTCGCCTCCGACCTGGCCTCCGCGGGCGTCCTGGCCGAGGACGACTTCTGGCGGACGGTCGCGGAGATCACCCGCGAGTACCAGGCGTCGGTGCCCGAACTCGCCGACAAGTTCGCCCGGTACGACCTGTTCGCCCCCGAGTTCGCGCTGTCCTGCCTCAACCGGCTCCAGCTGCGCGACAACCGGCAGATGGTCGACCTCGCGGACCCGTCCGGCGCGCTCCAGCTGGTCGGCACCCTGAAGAACCCCCTCGCGGGCCTCTGACCCGCCCGGCCGGGGCCGCCGCCCGGGGTGGCCCCGGCCGGCGGCAGGGGGCCTGGCCGGGGCGGACCGTTCTCCCCCGATCGGGTGAAACAATCCCTCCCATGGCGGAAATCATCCAGAAGGACGGAACCTGGGTCTTCGACGGGAACGCCCTGCGACTGACCCCCGGACGGGACAAGAACGTCGGGCTGCTCCGCAGGACCCTGGGCGAACTGCTGGTCCCGCTCGGCGCGCTGGCGGGGGTCTCGTTCGAGCAGGGCAAGAAAACAGGGCGGCTCAGGCTGCGGCTGCGCGAGGGCGCCGACCCTCTGTTGCAGGCGACCGGCGGCCGGCTCGCCGAGTCGCACGACCCGTACCAACTGGTCGTGGAGCCCGACCGGTACGGCGTCGCCGAGTACTTCACGGACGAGGTGCGCAACGCCCTGCTGCTGGACCAGGTCCCCTCCGACCCGGTCCCGGAGTACCTGCTGCCCGGTCCGTCCGTACCGCTGTCCGCCTCCGCCGGGGACGGTTCGGTGAGCTTCGACGGGGAGCGGATCCGCCTGGAGTGGAACTGGAAGACGGAGGAGGCCAAGTCCGCCGCCGGCGCCCGCACCCTCGCGCTGACCGACATAGCCGCCGTGGAGTGGGTGCCGGCGACCGGACTGGAGAACGGCCACCTCCGTTTCCTCGTGCACAGCGCGCCCACCAAGGCCCCGGCCAAGTACGACCCCGACGCGGTGGAGCTGTGGGGCTTCAAGAAGGACCCCCTGATGGCGCTCGTCGCCGCCGCCGTCCAGGCCCGTCTGCCCCACCCCGCCGCCAGGGACTCCGTGCCCGCCCTCGGGGGCGACACCGCCCAGGACCGCGCCGGGCACGCACACCCGGCAGTACCGGAGGCCGCCCCCGGTACCTCCGTCGCCACCGCCGAGGACGAGCACGACGCGCTGCTGCGCCGGCTGCGCGAGCTGGGCGAACTGCACCGCTCCGGCATCCTGACGGACGAGGAGTTCACCCTGGCCAAACAGGCGGTCCTGAAGCGCATGTAAACGTCCCCGCCTCCGTCTACCGTCGACCGTCTACGACCGCCGTCCACCACTGCCGACACTCCGTACGCTTTCCTGCCCGAAATCGGGCAGGATTCTTGCGCGAGCCTCCCCGTTACCTCAGGATCATCGGGTGCACGACGAACTGGTCGATCATCTGACGCGGTCCACACCCCTCAGCCGGGGCGAGGCGCTGCGCGTGGTCCAGGACGTGCTCGCCTACTTCGACGAGACGACCGAGGAGTACGTCCGTCGCCGCCACCGCGAGCTCCAGGCCCAGGGCCTGGTGAACGCGACGATCTTCGAACGGATCGAGGCGGATCTCCGCTATCGCGCGGTGGCCCCGCCGGAGCTCTCGCTCCGCCAGCTGCGGCGCATCGTCTACGGCTAGGAACACACCCATATGTGCGGAATCGTCGGATACATCGGCAGGCGTGACGTCGCCCCTCTGCTGCTCGAAGGCCTGCAGCGCCTGGAGTACCGGGGCTACGACTCGGCGGGCATCGCCATCACGTCGCCGAAGGCCGCCGGACTGAGGACGGTCAAGGCCAAGGGCCGGGTGCGCGAGCTGGAGGCGAAGGTCCCGGCCCGCTTCAAGGGCACCACGGGCATCGCCCACACCCGCTGGGCCACCCACGGCGCCCCGTCCGACGTGAACGCCCACCCGCACCTGGACGCCGAGGGCAAGGTCGCCGTCGTCCACAACGGCATCATCGACAACGCCGCCGACCTGCGCCGCAAGCTGGAGGCGGACGGCGTCGAGTTCCTCTCGGAGACGGACACCGAGGTCCTCACCCACCTGATCGCCCGCTCGCAGGCCGTCAAGCTGGAGGACAAGGTCCGCGAGACGCTGCGGGTCGTCGAGGGCACCTACGGCATCGCCGTGCTGCACGCCGACTTCCCGGACCGCATCGTGGTGGCCCGCAACGGTTCGCCCGTCGTGCTCGGCATCGGCGAGAAGGAGATGTTCGTCGCCTCGGACATAGCCGCCCTGGTCACCCACACCCGACAGGTCGTCACCCTCGGCGACGGCGAGATGGCCACCCTCAAGGCCGACGACTTCCGCACCTACACCACCGAGGGCACCCGTACGACGGCCGAGCCGACCACCGTGGAGTGGGAGGCCGCCTCGTACGACATGGGCGGCCACGACACCTACATGCACAAGGAGATCCACGAGCAGGCCGAGGCCGTGGACCGGGTACTGCGGGGCCGGATCGACGACCGGTTCTCCACAGTGCGCCTGGGCGGCCTGAACCTGGACGCCCGTGAGGCGCGCCGGATCCGCCGGGTGAAGATCCTCGGCTGCGGCACCTCGTACCACGCGGGGCTGATCGGCGCCCAGATGATCGAGGAGCTGGCCCGCATCCCGGCCGACGCCGAGCCGGCCTCCGAGTTCCGCTACCGCAACGCGGTCGTCGACCCCGACGCGCTGTACATCGCGGTGTCCCAGTCCGGTGAGACGTACGACGTGCTGGCGGCGGTGCAGGAGCTGAAGCGCAAGGGCGCGCGGGTGCTGGGCGTGGTGAACGTCGTCGGTTCGGCGATCGCCCGCGAGGCGGACGGCGGCATGTACGTGCACGCCGGTCCCGAGGTCTGCGTGGTGTCCACGAAGTGCTTCACCAACACCACGGTCGCCTTCGCCCTCCTCGCCCTGCACCTGGGCCGCACCCGCGACCTGTCGGTGAGCGACGGCAAGCGGATCATCGAGGGGCTGCGCAGGCTGCCGGAGCAGATCACCGAGATCCTGGAGCAGGAGGAGGAGATCAGGAAGCTGGCCCTGCAGTACGCGGAGGCCCGCTCGATGCTCTTCATCGGCCGGGTCCGGGGCTACCCGGTGGCCCGTGAGGCGTCCCTGAAGCTCAAGGAGGTCTCCTACATCCACGCGGAGGCCTACCCGGCGTCCGAGCTCAAGCACGGCCCGCTGGCCCTGATCGAGCCCGCGCTGCCCACGGTGGCGATCGTCCCCGACGACGACCTGCTGGAGAAGAACCGCGCGGCCCTGGAGGAGATCAAGGCCCGCAGCGGCCCGATCATGGCCGTCGCCCACCGGGAGCAGGAGAAGGCCGACCACACGATCGTCGTCCCGAAGAACGAGAACGAGCTGGACCCCATCCTGATGGGCATCCCGCTGCAACTCCTCGCCTACCACACGGCGCTGGCCCTGGGCCGGGACATCGACAAGCCGCGGAACCTGGCCAAGTCGGTCACGGTCGAATAGCGACGGGCCCAAGCCGTCCGGCGGGCCGGCGCCTCAGGGGATGACCACCACGGGGCGCTGGGCCCGCTTGGCGAGCCGGCCGGCGACGGAGCCGAAGAGCCGGCCCACCAGGCCGTGGGTGGAGCCGACGACGATCGCGTCGGCCTCGTACTCCCGGCCGACCTCCTCGAGTTCGTGGCAGATGTCGCCGCCGCGTTCGACCAGGATCCAGGGCACCTCGGTGAGGTGGTCCGCGCAGGCCAGTTCGAGGCCGAGGACCTCGGTGCGGTGGTCCGGGACGTCGACGAAGACCGGCGGCTCGCAGCCCGCCCACACGGTGGTGGGCAGCCGGTTGGCGACATGGACGATGATCAGCGCGGAGCCGAAGCGGCGGGCCATGCCGATCGCGTAGGCGAGGGCCCGCTCGCTGGAGGTGGAGCCGTCGAAGCCGACGACCACACCGTGCCGGAACGCGGGATCGCACGGTTGGCGCGACTTTTCCGCGCCCAGGGGATCGGCCCCGAGCGACTCGGCCGCCGTGGGGTCGGCGAGGGGGCGCTTACGATCCGCGGGTTCGAAGAATTCGTGACCGGCCATGGCTGTCTCGGCGTTGTGATCCTTGTGATGGGTGACGACAGGGTGCGTCGGAGCTGTGTCCGGGAATCATCTTCCCCACCCCATACCCCCAAGGGTACGGCGGTACGCGTTATCGGCCCAGACCCCTGCCCGAGCGGGCCGACGGGTTTCCCGGAGCATGCCCGAGGGGGCACCCGGCACGCAACGGTCGCTGCGCTGTACAGACGGTTTGCGCGGGGTGGACCGAGCCGCGAGGGGGTCGCCGTACGCCGTGGTTCCGAAGGCCCGGGGATCCCCTGATCCGGGGTTCCGTCCCGGAACCGCAGTGACCGGCACCCCTGCCGCGCGTTGACCCCCGTGAGCCACGCCACAGGGAGCGCCTCGCCTCCGGGCCCCGTCCCGCCGCCGGGGGCGGACCGTGCGCCGGGCCCCCGGGGGGCCTTCGCGCCGGGAGTCCTCCCGGGGCCGGGTCACCGGCGTGGTCCGCCCGGCGGCCTCCGGGTCCCCGCCGGCGCCGGTCACCCCGTTCCGGTGAGGTTCCGGTGCGGTTCCGGTGCGGTTCCGGGCGGGCGGCGCGGGGCGGCCGGGATACACCGGTCGCGTGACCGGTTTCCGCGCCCACGGGCGTATCTTTTCAGCCAACTTCCGCAACCTGTGCATCTCCTGCCGTGGCCACCCCCCAACCCCCGTTCGACCTGCACAAAAAGGGGTCGGCGACCCCCGCGCACCCTACGGGGATTGGCCACCGCGACGAGGCGCACTTCCCTGCACGGCCCACGAGTGCGACCCTTCGTGATCGAATGCTTCACGCCAAGTTGCCAAGTCGACAATGCGCCGGAGCCGAACTGGCCACCCGGACGCGACGGGACACAGTAGATTCGATCTTGACTGTCTTACGGCGGGGGACTCGTGCAGGACCGAGGGGAAACGTGTTGGAGCGACAGACCCGAAAGGATCGAGGCGCCGCGACCACCGAGGGGGGCTTAGCAGTATGAGCCACGACTCCACTGCCGCGCCGGAGATCGCGGCCCGGAAACTCGCCGGGCGACGTCGCAAGGAGATCGTCGCCGTACTGCTGTTCAGCGGCGGTCCCATCTTCGAGAGTTCCATACCGCTGTCGGTGTTCGGGATTGACCGCCAGGACGCCGGCGTACCGCGCTACCGACTGCTGGTGAGTGCCGGCGAGGGGGGCCCGCTGCGGACCACGGGGGGTCTCGAACTCACCGCGCCGCACGGCCTGGAGGCGATCGCCCGCGCGGGCACCGTCGTCGTGCCCGCCTGGCGTTCGATCACCTCGCCGCCACCGGACGACGCGCTCGAGGCGCTGCGCCGTGCCCACGAGGAGGGCGCCCGCATCGTCGGCCTGTGCACCGGCGCCTTCGTGCTCGCGGCGGCCGGCCTGCTGGACGGCCGTCCGGCGACCACCCACTGGATGTACGCGCCGACGCTGGCGAAACGCTATCCGTCGGTCCACGTCGATCCGCGCGAACTCTTCGTGGACGACGGCGACGTGCTGACATCGGCGGGTACGGCGGCCGGAATCGATCTGTGCCTGCACATCGTGCGCGCGGATCACGGCAACGAGGCAGCGGGGGCACTCGCCCGGCGCCTCGTCGTCCCGCCGCGCCGGACGGGCGGTCAGGAGCGCTATCTCGACAGGTCTTTACCCGAGGAGATCGGCGCCGACCCGCTCGCCGAGGTCGTCGCCTGGGCGCTGGAGCACCTCCACGAACAGTTCGACGTGGAGACGCTGGCGGCACGCGCGTACATGAGCCGTCGTACGTTCGACCGCCGCTTCCGCTCGCTGACCGGCAGCGCGCCGCTGCAGTGGCTGATCACGCAGCGGGTGCTGCAGGCCCAGCGCCTGCTGGAGACGTCGGACTACTCGGTGGACGAGGTCGCGGGCCGCTGCGGCTTCCGCTCACCGGTCGCGCTGCGGGGCCACTTCCGGCGCCAGCTGGGTTCGTCCCCGGCCGCCTACCGGGCCGCGTACCGCGCGCGACGCCCCCAGACCGAGCGGAACCAGGGCGCCGACGGCATCCCGAACACCCCGGGAGCCGTCCCGTCCGGCCCGGCGCACCCGTACGGGCACCCGGGGCAGGCCGGCCCGGCGTCCACCGCGCCGCACCCGGACAACCCCGTCCCGCACCAGTCCCGGCGTGCGGCGGCCGCGAGCGCCCTGGGCGGGCCGTCCCTGGCGGCCTCGGCGGACCCGGGCCGCGAGGCGTACGTCCCGCGGGCGGGCGTGCCGGGGCAGCGCAGCGCGCCGTGAGGCGGACCTGGAGCACCTGAGACAGGGCCGCGCGACAAGGATCGGCCGACGGGCCGGGCCGGAGACTTCCGTCTCCGGCCCGGCCCGCTTCTCTGCCCGCTCTCCGCCCGGTTCCCCCCGCCCGGTTCCCCCCGCCCGCCGCCCGCTTCCCGCCCGCATCACTCACCCGGTCCCCGACGGGTCACCCACCCTTCCGCGCGCCGTAAGGTGAGACACATGAACGATCGCATGGTGTGGATCGACTGCGAGATGACCGGCCTCTCGCTGTCCGACGACGCGCTCATCGAGGTGGCCGCCCTCGTCACCGACTCCGAGCTGAACGTGCTCGGCGACGGTGTGGACATCGTCATCCGCCCCCCGGAAGGGGCCCTGGAGACGATGCCGGAGGTGGTGCGGGAGATGCACACCGCGTCCGGGCTGCTCGCCGAACTGGCGGACGGCACGACGCTCGAGGACGCCGAGCGGCGCGTCCTCGCCTATGTGAAGGAGCACGTCAAGGAGCCCGGCAAGGCGCCCCTGTGCGGCAACTCCGTCGGCACGGACCGCGGATTCCTGCTGCGGGACATGCCGACGCTGGAGGACTACCTGCACTACCGCATCGTGGACGTCTCCAGCATCAAGGAGCTGTCGCGCCGCTGGTACCCGAGGGCGTACTACAACAGCCCCGAGAAGAACGGCAACCACCGCGCGCTGGCCGACATCCGCGAGTCCATCGCGGAGCTGCGCTACTACCGCGAGGCCGTCTTCGTACCGCAGCCCGGCCCCGACTCCGACACCGCGAAGAAGATCGCCGCCAAGCACGTCCTGCCTGCTCAGTAGGCGTGTGAGGCCGCCGTCCGAGGGGCGCCGCGAAACCCTGGCGCGAGCACCCCTTCGGACCAGGTACACTTTTTCTCGGCTGGTCGGGGAAGACACCGATCTTCACCGGTACCGGCCATGGTGGGTGTAGCTCAGCTGGTAGAGCACCTGGTTGTGGTCCAGGATGCCGCGGGTTCAAGTCCCGTCACTCACCCTGATCGAAAGAGGCCCCCTCGGGGGCCTCTTTCGCGTGCGAGGCGCCCCCTCCCGTGGAGCGCCGCACCTCACAGTTCCAGTCGGCGCAGCAGTTGGGCGTTGAGGGCCACCACGACGGTGGACGCGGACATGAGGATCGCGCCGACGCTCATGGGCAGGACGAACCCGAGCGGCGCGAGCACACCCGCGGCCAGGGGCACCGAGAAGAGGTTGTAGCCGGCGGCCCACCACAGGTTCTGCTTCATCTTGTGGTAGCTCGCCCGCGACAGCTTCCCGACCGAGAGCACCGCGCGCGGATCGGAGGAGGCCAGGACGACCCCGGCCGAGCCGATCGCGACATCGGTGCCGGCGCCGATGGCGATACCGACGTCGGCCTGGGCGAGGGCCGGGGCGTCGTTGACCCCGTCGCCGACCATGGCGACCTTCAGCCCCTCCGCCTGGAGCTCCGCGACCTTGGCCGCCTTGTCCTCGGGCCGCACCCCGGCGAACACGCGGTCGATGCCCAGTTCCCCGGCGACGGTGGCGGCCACCGCACGGGCGTCGCCGGTGATCATCACGACCTGGGCGCCCGCCGCGTGCAGAGCGTCCACCGCCTCGCGGGACTCCGGCCGGATCTCGTCGGCCAGCCGCAGCGCACCGATCACCCGGCCGTCGGCGAGGACGTGCAGGATGATCGCGCCCTCCTTCCGCCACGTGTCGGCGACGGGCAGCTCGTCGAGGCCGTGCTCCTCGAGGAGGTAGGGGCCGCCCACGGCGATCACGGTGCCGTCCACCACCGCCCGCACCCCCACGGCCGGGGAGGAGGAGAAGTCGGTGGACCCGGGCACCTCCAGCCCGCGTGTCCGTGCCGCCCCGACGACGGCCGTGGCCAGGGGGTGCTCGCTGGAGTTCTCCGCCGCGGCGGCCAGGGCCAGCACCTCGTCCTCGGTACGGCCGCCGGCGGGTTCGATCCCGGTCACCGTGGGCTCGCCCTTGGTCAGGGTGCCGGTCTTGTCGAACAGGACCGCGTCGACGGTGCGCATCGACTCCAGCGCCAGCCGGTCCTTGACCAGGACGCCGGCGCGGGCGGCCCGCTCGGTCGCGATGGACACCACCAGCGGGATCGCCAGGCCCAGGGCGTGGGGGCAGGCGATGACCAGCACGGAGATGGTCCGTACGACGGCGGTGTCGGGCAGGCCCACGAGGCTCCACACGGCCGCGGTGAGCGCGGCCGAGCCCAGCGCGAACCAGAACAGCCACCCCGCCGCGGTGTCGGCGACGCGCTGGGCGCGCGAGGAGGACGACTGGGCGTCGGCGACCAGTTTCCGGATGCCGGCCAGAGCGGTGTCCTCACCGACGGCCGTGACCTCCACGCGCAGCCCGGAGTCGGTGGCCACGGTGCCGGCGACCACCTGCTCACCGGGCTCCCGGCGGACCGGCCTGGACTCACCGGTGACCATGGACTCGTCCATGCTCGCCGAACCGTCGACGATCTTCCCGTCGGCGGGCACCGAGGCGCCGGGCCGGACCAGGACGACGTCGCCGACGGCCAGGTCGGCCGGAGCGACCGTCACGACGTCGTCGCCCTCGACCCGCTCGGCCTCGTCGGGCAGCAGGGCGGCCAGGGAATCGAGCGCGGACGTGGTCCGGGCCAGGGAGCGCATCTCGATCCAGTGGCCCAGGAGCATGATGACCACCAGCAGGGCCAGCTCCCACCAGAAGTCCAGTTCGTCGTCGACCAGGTGGAGGGTCGCACTCCAGGAGGCGACGAACGCGACGGTGATGGCCAGGCCGATGAGCAGCATCATGCCGGGCGCGCGGGAGCGGATCTCCGAGGCGGCTCCGGTCAGGAACGGCCGGCCGCCCCAGACGTAGACCACGGTGCCCAGCACCGGGGAGATCCACCGCGCCCACCCCGCCTCGGGCAGGTCGTAGCCGACGAGGTGGGCGAACATCCCGTTGAACCCCACCACCGGGACCGCCAGGACGAGCATGAACCAGAACAGCCGCCGGAACTGCTCCACGTGATCACCGTGGTCACCGTGACCGGCGTGGTCGGCATGACCGGCGTGGTCGGCATGACCGGCGTGGTCGGCGTGATCCGCATGACCACCGTGATCCGCACGACCGGCGTGATCGGCCGGCCCGTGGTGAGCGCCGTGCGCCGCGGGCTCCCCGTTCCCCTCAGGTCCGTCGTGGTGACCGGTGGGCCGGGTGTCCTCGGCCGGGTCCGAAAAGTGCTGGTGATCATGGCGCATACCCACCCCCGTACCCTCCCCCGCCCATGGTCACACCGGGCGGGGCTACGAGGAGGTCCGCTCCACCAGCTCCGTGGCCAGGACCACCTGGCGTCGTTCCAGCCCGCGCGAGGCGGACGGGCGGCGGTCGGCGATCTCGGCGAGGAGGAGGTCGATCATCCGGTGCCCCATCTCCTCTATGGGCTGGCGCACGCTGGTCAGCGGCGGGTCCATGTGGCGGGCGATGGCGGAGTCGTCGTAGCCGACCAGGGCCACGTCGTCGGGGATGCGGCGGCCCGCCTCGCGCAGCGCGTGCCGGGCGCCGGCGGCGGTCACGTCGGAGGCGGCGAAGACCGCGTCCAGGTCGGGGCGGCGTTCCAGCAGGGCCGCCATCGCGTGCCGGCCGCCCTCCTCGGAGAAGTCGCCCGCCTCGACCAGCAGGTCGTCCACCTCGTGGCCCGCGTCCCGCAGGGCGTCACGGTAGCCGTCGATGCGCCGCTGGGCGCCGTACACGTCGAGGCGGCCGGTGATGTGGGCGATACGGCGCCGGCCCCGGCCGAGGAGGTGCTCGACGGCCTGCCGGGCGCCGCCGTAGTTGTCCGAGTCGACCGAGGTCAGGGTCTCCGCGGCCGACCGGGGGCCGCTGATCACGGCCGGGATCTCCAGCCGGGCGAGCATGTCGGGCAGCGGGTCGTCGGCGTGCACCGAGACCAGCAGCACCCCGTCCACGCGATGCGCGGCCAGATAGTCGGCGAGCCGCTGCCGCTCCCGGTCGCTGCCCGCGAAGATCAGCAGCAGCTGCATCTCGGTGTCGGAGAGCGCCGCCCCCACCCCGCGCAGCATGTCCGAGAAGTACGGTTCGGCGAAGAACCGGGTCTCCGGTTCGGGCACGACCAGCGCGATCGCGTCGGTGCGGTTGGCGGCCAGCGCGCGGGCGGCCGTGTTCGGGACGTAACCGAGTTCGGCGACGGCGGCCTCCACGGCGGCCCGGGTGGCGTCGCTCACCCGAGGTGACCCGTTGATCACCCGGGAGACCGTGCCCCGGCCGACACCGGCGCGCACCGCCACCTCTTCGAGGGTGGGCCGGCCGCCGCTGCGGCCCCGCGCTCCGTGGCTTGCCATCTGCGCCCCGCCTTCCGTCCTGTGTCCCGCCAGGCCTGCTGGCCTGGAATCTAACAGCCCCACCAGCGGCGGCGACCGCCGCCGGGACCGCCGTCCGGACCCCGGGCACCCCCGGTGAGGGCCGGGTGGCCGGCTAACAGCCCGATAACTGAACGCAGTTCTCCACGTTCGGTCCCTTGACACCCCCGCCCGGACCCGCGACCCTTCAACACATCACTTGTGGGAGCGCTCCCACGGTACCTGACACATACACAACCCGCACGTTCCCCGCCCGAGCCGCAGCACGCAACAGCCAGGCCTGACAAAGCCGTTGGCCGGGGGTCGGTACGTCAGGGCAATCAGGAGGACGCAATGCGAGCACGTACCCTCCCCCTCTCCCGGCAGCGCACGAACGGGGGGAAGCTCTTCACCCGCAAGGCACTGGCCGTCGCGGCCGTGGTGTCGCTGGGCACAGGGCTGCTGGCCGGCTGCGCCGACGACGGCGGAGACAAGGACTCCGACTCCTCGTCGGACGGCAAGGGCAAGACGACGGTCACGCTGGGTCTGTTCGGCACCTTCGGCTTCAAGGAGGCCGGGCTCTACGCCGAGTACGAGAAGCTGAACCCGGACATCAAGATCGCCGAGAACGTCGTCGAGCGCAACGAGAACTACTACCCGGCGCTGCTCAACCACCTCACCACCAACAGCGGCCTGCAGGACGTCCAGGCCGTCGAGGTCGGCAACATCGCCGAGATCGTGGAGACCCAGGCCGGCAAGCTCGAGGACCTCTCCAAGGTCGAGGGCGTGAACAAGAGCGACTGGCTCGGGTGGAAGTGGGAGCAGGCCACCACCAAGGACGGCCAGACCGTCGGCCTGGGCACCGACATCGGCCCGATGGCGATCTGCTACCGCAAGGACCTGTTCGAGAAGGCGGGCCTGCCGACCGACCGCGAAGAGCTCGGCAAGCTGTGGGCCGGCGACTGGGCCAAGCTGATCGAGGTCGGTGAGGACTACCAGAAGAAGGCGCCCAAGGGCACCACCTTCTTCGACTCCCCCGGCGGCCTGATGAGCGCCGTCCTCAGCAGTGAGGAGAAGCGGTTCTACGACTCCTCCGGCGAGGTGATCTACAAGACCAACCCCGCCGTCAAGAAGGCCTTCGACATGACCGCGAAGGCCGCCGAGGACGGGCTGGTCGGCGCCCAGACGCAGTTCCAGCCCTCGTGGGACCAGACGATCGCCAACAACAAGTTCGCCGCGATGTCCTGCCCGCCCTGGATGCTCGGCTACATCAAGGGCAAGTCCCAGCCGGACGCCGCGGGCAAGTGGGACGTGGCCCTGCCCCCCAAGGCCGGCAACTGGGGCGGCTCCTTCCTGGCCGTGCCCAAGAGCGCCAAGAACGCCGAGGAGGCCAAGAAGCTCGTCGCCTGGCTGACCGCACCCGCACAGCAGGCGAAGCTGTTCAAGGTGCAGGGCAGCTTCCCGAGCGCCCAGAGCATCTTCGACAGCCCCGAAGTGACCGGCGCGGTCAACGACATGACCGGCGACGCCCCGATCGGTGAGGTCTTCGCCGAGGCCGCCCAGCAGATCCCGGTCCAGGTCATCGGCCCGAAGGACCAGATCATCTCGCAGGGCCTGGGCGACAACGGCGTCATTCTCGTGACCAAGGGCAAGTCGCCGAAGGAAGCCTGGGAGACGGCCGTCAAGACCATCGACAACAACCTGGACAAGTGACCTGGATGTCCACCCGTCACGACACCGCCGCGTCCCCCGTCAAGGGGGGCGCGGCCCCGGGCCGCCCGCCCCGGGGCACCGCGTCCGCGAGCGCGAAGGACAGGGAGGAGCGGCGCCGGAAGAAGCTGTCCCGCCGCTGGCAGCGCGACATGCGCTGGAGCCCGTACGCCTTCGTCGCACCGTTCTTCCTGCTGTTCCTCGCCTTCGGCCTGTTCCCGCTGATCTACACCGGCTGGGCCTCGCTGCACCAGGTGGAGCTGACCGCCCCGACCGACATGAACTGGGTCGGGCTGAAGAACTACACCCGGATCTTCGACGACGACTTCTTCTGGAACGCGGCGCGGAACACCCTGACCATCGGCATCATCTCGACCGTCCCGCAGCTGCTGATGGCGATGGGCATCGCCCACATCCTCAACTACAAGCTGCGCGGCTCGACCTTCTACCGGGTCGCGATGCTCGCCCCGTACGCCACCTCGATCGCCGCCGCCTCCCTGGTGTTCGTGCTGCTCTTCGGGCGTGACTACGGGATGATCAACTGGGCGCTGGACCTCGTCGGGATCGACCCGGTCGCCTGGCAGGACGACAAGTGGCCCGGACAGTTCGCGGTCTCGACGATCATCATCTGGCGCTGGACCGGTTACAACGCGCTGATCTACCTGGCCGCGATGCAGGCGATCCCGCAGGACCTGTACGAGTCGGCGGCGCTGGACGGCGCCAACCGCTGGCAGCAGTTCCTGCACGTGACGCTGCCCTCGCTGCGCCCGACGATCCTGTTCACGGTGGTCGTCTCCACCATCGGCGCCAGCCAGGTCTTCGGCGAGCCGCTGCTGTTCGACCCCAACAAGGGCGCGTCCGGCGGTGCGGAGCACCAGTTCCAGACGCTCGGCCTGTACCTGTACGAACAGGGCTGGATCAACCAGCACCTGGGCCGCGCCTCGGCGATCGCCTGGATGATGTTCCTGATCCTGATCGTCATCGGCATCATCAACTACGTCATCTCGCGCCGGCTGCGCGCCAGCAGTTAAGGAGTTGTGGCCGTGACGACGACTGTGACGCCCCCGCCCCCCGAGACCACGTCCGCCAAGGAGCAGGTCCGCTCCCGTCTGCCGAAGTCCGCGCGGGCCGGCGGCACCCTGCACGGCGGCCCGATCGCGTACGCGATCCTGATCGTGTTCACGATCGTCTCGCTGTTCCCACTGGTGTGGACCGCGATCGCCGCCTCCCGGGACACCCAGCGTCTCGCACAGACCCCGCCGCCGTTCTGGTTCGGCTCGAACCTGTTCAAGAACCTGGAGATCGCCTGGACCGAAGCCAACCTCGGGGAGGCGTTCCTCAACACCACGATCGTGGCGGGCATTTCGGCGGTGACCGTCGTCATCCTGTCGACGATCGCCGGTTTCGCCTTCGCCAAGCTGCGCTTCCGGGGCCGGGGCGCGCTGATGCTGCTCGTGATCGGCACCATGATGGTCCCGCCGCAGCTGAGCATCATCCCGCTGTACATGATGGTCGCCAAGCTGGACTGGACCGACCAGCTGCAGGCGGTCATCTTCCCGTCGCTGGTGAGCGCCTTCGGCGTGTTCTTCATGCGGCAGTACCTGCTCCAGGCGCTGCCCGACGAGATCATCGAGGCCGCCCGGGTCGACGGCGCGAGCAGCTGGCGCGTGGTGTGGCACGTGGTGTTCCCGGCGGCGCGGCCGGCGATGGCCGTGCTGGGCATGCTGATCTTCGTGCAGACCTGGAACGACTTCCTGTGGCCGTTCCTCGTCCTGACCCAGTCCGGCAATCCGACCGTGCAGGTCGCGGTCGCGGGCCTCGGCCGCGGATTCACCCCGGACCAGTCCCTGATCATGGCGGGTGCCCTGCTGGGCACACTGCCGCTGCTGCTGGTCTTCGCGGTCTTCGGCAAGCAGATCGTGGGCGGCATCATGCAGGGCGCGGTCAAGGGCTGAGCTCCGTCCGCCGATACCTCCCACCAGGGGGCCGGGTCACCGACGCCTCGGCCCCTGCTCGTCCCCGTGCCGCCCCTCGCTGTCCCCCTCTCGCCTCTCGCCTTCTTCTCCCCTCTTCTCTCCCCTTCTCCCTCTTCTCACCTCCGGCCCTGACTCGCAGGTTCCTCCACGACCGCCTATGGGAGCGCTTCCATGACTGACTCCACCACGCCGGTGACCCCGGCGGCCTTCCCCCCCGCCTTCCTCTGGGGTGCCGCGACCTCCGCCTACCAGATCGAGGGCGCGGTGCGGGAGGACGGTCGTACGCCGTCCATCTGGGACACCTTCAGCCACACACCGGGCAAGACCGCCGGTGGCGACACCGGTGACATCGCTGTCGACCACTACCACCGCTACCGCGACGACGTGGCGCTGATGGCGGAACTGGGCCTGGGCGCCTACCGCTTCTCCATCGCCTGGCCCCGGGTGCAGCCGACCGGCCGCGGCCCGGCCGTCCAGCGCGGCCTGGACTTCTACCGCCGGCTGGTCGACGAACTGCTGGCCCACGGCATCAAGCCGGCCGCCACCCTGTACCACTGGGACCTGCCGCAGGAGCTGGAGGACGCGGGCGGCTGGCCGGAGCGTGACACCGCGTACCGCTTCGCCGAGTACGCGCAGCTCGTCGGTGAGGCGCTCGGCGACCGGGTGGAGCAGTGGATCACGCTCAACGAGCCGTGGTGCAGCGCGTTCCTGGGCTACGCCTCCGGTGTGCACGCGCCGGGCCGCACCGACCCGGCGGCCTCGCTGCGGGCCGCCCACCACCTGAACCTGGCGCACGGACTGGGTGCCAAGGCGCTGCGGTCGGTGATGCCCGCCCGCAACTCGATCGCGATCAGCCTCAACTCCGCGGCGGTCCGGCCCCTCTCCCCCGACGACCCGGCGGACCTGGCGGCGGCGCGCAAGATCGACGACCTGGCCAGCGGTATCTTCCACGGCCCGATCCTGAAAGGCGCCTACCCCGAGTCGCTGCTGACGGCGACCTCGTCGCTGACGGACTGGTCGTGCATCCAGGACGGCGACCTGGACCTGATCCACCAGCCGCTGGACGCGCTCGGCCTCAACTACTACACGCCCACCCTGGTGTCGGCGGCGGACCCGGACGCGGAGGGACCGCGGGCCGACGGCCACGGGGCGAGCGAGCACTCGCCGTGGCCGGCCGCGGACGACGTGGCCTTCCATCAGGTGCCCGGGGAGCGCACCGAGATGGGCTGGTCCGTCGACCCGACCGGGCTGCACGAGCTGATCATGCGGTACACCCGGGACGCGCCCGGCCTGCCGCTCTACGTCACCGAGAACGGCGCCGCCTACGACGACAAGCCCGGCGCCGACGGCGCGGTGCACGACCCGGAGCGGATCGCCTACCTGCACGGCCACCTCGCCGCGGTCCGCCGGGCCATCACCGACGGCGCGGACGTGCGCGGCTACTACCTGTGGTCCCTGCTGGACAACTTCGAGTGGGCGTACGGCTACGAGAAGCGCTTCGGCGCGATCCACGTCGACTACGCGTCCCAGGAGCGGACCCCGAAGGCCAGCGCCCTCTGGTACAGCCGGGCGGCCAAGTCGGGCGCCCTGCCGGGGCCGGAGGCCATCTGACCCTCCCGAGAACGGGGGACGGGGGAACGGGGCGGGGGAAGCGGGGCGCGGCGCTCTGGGGGAGGGCCGCGCCCCGTCGGCCGGTCCGCCGTGGGTCAGGGGGAGCCAAAAGGACCAGGGGAACCAGAGGGACCAGGGGGCCAGGAAGATCAGGACCTGAAGGTCGGTATCAGCCGGCCGGGCCCGCGCCGACGTACGGTCCCCCGGTGCCCGCGCCGCCGCCGGGGCGCCCCCTCCCGGCCGTCGAGCTGGATCCAGATGCGCACCTCGGTCCCGCCGAGCACCGACGAGCCGATCCGTGCGTCCCCGCCGGTGGCCTCCGCGAGCCGGCGCACGATGTCCAGGCCGAGGCCGGTGGAGCCGTCGCTGCCGGAGCCCCGGCCGCGGGCCATCGCCGCCTTAGGGTCGGGTATGCCGGGGCCCGCGTCGGAGACGAGCACGATCACCGCGTCCTCGCCGTTGTGCAGGTCCACGGCGAAGGCGGTGCCCTCGGCGGTGTGCCGGAACACGTTGCCGAGCAGGGCGTCGAGGGCGGCGGCCAGGTCGGCGCGGGCCACGGGGATGCGGACCGGGCCGTCCGCTCCGGCCACCCTCCATGTGCGGCCCTCGTCCTCGGCGAGCGCCGACCAGAACGCCATCCGTTCCCGGACCACTTCGGCCGCGTCGCAGCCGGCGCCGGGGCCGGCCGCCGCCGTCTGCGGTTTGGCGTCCCGCGCGGTGCGGATGATGGTGTCGACCTCACGCTCCAGCTGCTCGACCGCCGCGCGGGTCTGCTCGGCGGCCGGCCCGTCGCCGAGGGAGGCGGCGTTCAGCCGCAGCACGGTCAGCGGGGTGCGCAGCCGGTGGGACAGGTCGGCGGCCAGTTCCCTCTCGTTGGCGAGGAGTTGGACGACCTGGTCGGCCATGGAGTTGAACGCCACGGCCGCCAGCCGCAGTTCGGTCGGCCCCTTCTCGGGCACCCGCGCGCCCAGCTTGCCCTCCCCCAGTTCGTGCGCCCCCTCGACCAGCCGCTGCGCGGGCCGCACCATCCGCACGCCCAGCCGGTCGGCGACCGCGACCGAGCCGAGGATGAGGGCGACGCCGACCGCCGCGAGCACCGCCCAGGCCGTGCCCACCCCGTTGGTGACCTCGGACTCGGGGACGAACACCTCGACCACGGCGATCTCACCGGTGCTGAGCGCGACCGGCTGGAGCAGCGTCGAGCCGCCGGACACCTTGGAGGTGGAGGCCCGCCCCAGTCTCCGTACCGCCTCGACGTCCTCGGCGGTGGCGCGGCGGCGCCCGATGTCGAGGGGCTCGGCGTCGGCGCCGACGGGTATGTGCACGGCCATCGCGGCGTCGGACCCGGCGGAGGCGACGACGCGTTCGAGCTGGTCGCGGTCGGTGGTGATGGACAGCGCGGGGGCGACGGCCGCGGCTTCCCGTTCGGCGTTGGAGAAGGCGCGGTCGCGGGCCATCTCGCGGATGACGAGGCCGAGCGGTACCGCGAAGGCGATCACGACCATCGCGGTCACCGCCACCGACACCTTCACCAGGGCCCATCTCATCGCGGTGGCTCCGCCGCGAGCGGTCCCGTGGCCGGGGGCAGTTCCGTGGCCGGGGGTTCCAGCTTCACGCCGACGCCCCGCAGGGTGTGCAGATAGCGCGGCCGGGCGGCGGTCTCGCCCAGCTTCCGCCGCAGCCACGACAGATGGACGTCTATGGTCTGGTCGTCGCCGTAGGACTGCTGCCACACCTCGGCGAGGAGTTCCCTGCGGGGCACGACGACTCCGGGCCGCCCGGCCAGGAAGGCGAGCAGGTCGAACTCCCGCCGGGTGAGGTCCAGTCGGGCGCCGTCCAGTTCGGCCTGGCGGCGCAGCGGGTCGACGGTCAGCCCGCCGACCCGGAGCACCGGGGGCTCGGCCGGCTCTCCCGCGAGGGAACGGGACCGGCGTAGTACGGCCGCCATCCGGGCCGACAGGTGCTCCACCGAGAAGGGCTTGATCAGGTAGTCGTCCGCGCCGGCGTTCAACAGCCGCACGATCTCCGCCTCGTCGTCCCGCGCGGTGGCGATGATCACCGGCACGTCCGTGATGCCGCGCAGCATCTTCAGCGCCTCGGAGCCGTCGAGATCGGGCAGTCCGAGGTCCAGGACGACGACGTCGAAACGGAAATGGGCGACCTCGCGCAGCGCTTCCAGCGCCGTCCCGACGCTGCGCACCAGGTGTGCGGCGTCGGTCAGTTGCCGGATGAGCGCCGAGCGTACGAAGGGGTCGTCCTCGACTACGAGAACACGTGCCATGGGCGGCACCGTACGCCATGCCGGGCGACCCGGTGCGGGCCTGTGGACAACTCCGGACACCGCCGCAGGCGCGACACGTGCGGGGCGGGTGAGGCAGGATGGGCCGACGATGCGCAGAGGACTCGTACACGTACTGGCCTGGCTGCTCGCCACGGGCGCGGCGGTCACGCTGTCGTGGTGGGGTGTGGACACGGTGATGGCGGGCACGGCCTACGACCCGCCCCGTGCGCTGCCCATCACTGCGGCCGACACGACGACGCAGGAGTCGCGGCCGGTGTCGTCCTCGACCCGGCGCCCGACCGACGCGGGAGCGCCGGAAACCGCCGACGACGCGGCGGACTCCGAGGGCTCGAAGGGCGGTCAGGGGACCGAGGCTCCCAAGGGCTCCGGGAGTTCCCGGAACTCCGGGGGCACCGGGAACTCCAGAGGCACCGGCGACACAGCCGCGGACGCGGGTGGCGCGCGGGACGCGCGGGAGCAGGAGTCGGCGGGCGGGCCCGGCGGGGGCTCCCCCGATCCCGCCCCGGGCGGGGCCGCCCCCGCGCCGGCCGACCCCGCCCCGGCCACCTCCGGCGAGGTCAAGGCGTACGACACCGACGGCGGCCGGGCGGTCTTCGACCTCGGCGAGAGCTCCGCGTCACTGGTGTCGGCGACGCCCGGGGCGGGCTGGTCGATGCAGGTGTGGAAGACGGAGTCGTGGATCCGGGTGGAGTTCGCGGCGGGCGCGGACCGGGTGTCGGTCTTCTGCACCTGGCATGACGGCCCGCCGCGCGTGGAGATCAACACCTACTGACCGGGCGGCCCGGCCCCCTCCCGCCCCGCCTGTCACCCTGTCACCGGAACGTCGGCGTCACCGGAACACCGACGGTGGTGGCGCCGGGGAGTCGACCGCCCCCAGGTCGCCGACCGGGGCGGCCCCGCCGGTGAAGTCCCTGAGTTCCCGCCCGTGCTGGACGCGCCCGGGGTGCGGGTCGGAGGCGGCGCGGCGGGTCAGCTCGGCGATCGGCAGGGGCGCGTCGGAGGCGACCAGCACGGAGTTGCCGAAGCGCCTGCCGCGCAGCACCGCCGGGTCGGCGATCAGCGCGAGTTCGGCGAACCGGGCGGCGGCGGTGGCGATCTGGCCGCGCAGATGGGCCAGCGGCGGCCCGTCCGCGAGGTTGGCGACGTAGACCCCGCCGGGGGCGAGGGCCCTGCGGACGTCGTCCAGGAACTCGGTCGAGGTCAGGTGGGCGGGGGTGCGGGCCCCGCTGAACACGTCGGCGACGACGAGGCCGGCCCATCCGTCCCGCACCTTCGCGAGCCCCTCCCGGGCGTCCGCCGAGCGCACCCGGATCCGCGCCCCGGGGGCCGGCGGCAACTCCCGGCGGACCAGTTGCACCAGCCGCGCGTCCCGCTCGACGACCTGCTGGGTGGAGCGGGGCCGGGTGGCGGCGACGTACCGGGCGAGGGTGAACGCGCCGCCGCCGAGATGCACCGCCTGCACGGGGCGGCCGGCCGGCCCGGCGGTGTCGATGACGTGTCCGATCCGCCGCTGGTACTCGAAGGAGAGGTACGCCGGATCGTCCAGGTCGACGTGCGACTGCGGGGCGTCGTCGATCAGCAGTGTCCAGGCCCTCGGCCGTTCCCGGTCGGGGACGAGCCGGGCGAGCCCTCCGTCGACGCTCTCGACGAGGGCTTCGGCGGCGGACCGCCCGCGTCCGGAGTTCCTGGACCTTCCCATGAGGGCATTGTCGCAAGCCGCCACGGACCGGCCCACTCCCGGTCGTCCCGAGCAGCGCCTGTCCCGACCCGGCGGGCTCAGCGGCAGCCGTCCGCCACGTCGAGCAGGCGTCGCGCCTCGTCCAGCGCCTCCCGCAGGACCGCGGGATCGGTGGCGAGGCCGGTGTCGTCCTCGGGCGGCAGCAGCCAGTCCGATCCCTCCACCGGCGGCGCCTCGGGCGCCAGGCTCAGCCCGCGGCCGTCGGTCTCCGTGCAGGTGCTGCCCGGCACGTCCCACGCGGCGGCCGTCCCCGGCGGCACCAGGAACCCGAGGGTGCTCCCGCCGTCGCCGTGCAGTACGGGCCCCACCGCGTCCCCCGCCCCGGCCGCGCCGCGCCGGAGGATGTCCACCGCCTCCAGGCCCTGCCGGGCCGGAACCGTCACCACGTCGCAGCAGCCCGGCGGCCCGCCCGACAGTCCGCCCGACGGCGTTCGGGGTTCACTGCTCCGGCTGGTCACCATCCCCGCCTCCATGTTCCGGCTCCACCACACACGGGCGTTCCTCACACGGGGTTCAACGCGGCGGACCGACCTGGGCTACGGCGAAACCCAATAGCACAGAATGGCAGTTCATGGCGGATCACGGACGAGATATCCGGTTTGTTGCCAAACTCTGCGTGGCGACTCCGTCACAGCAGGTACGTTCTTGCCCGCCGGCAACAGAGCGGCGCGACGGATGGACCGCTCTGCTTCCGGCATGGTTCGACGGTTCGCAGAGAGGACCCGGCCATGGCGTCGTCAACGGTGCCCTCGTCCCAGCCCGACCGGCCACCCCGGCCGAATCTCGTCTTCCGGCAACTGCGCGGAACGCGCTCGCCGGCCGAGTTCGCCGCGTCGGTCCGCAGGGCCGCTCGCGAGATAGGCGAGCGGGTCAGCTGTGACGCGCGGTACGTGCACCGGGTGGAGGCAGGCGAGATCCGCTGCCCCAACTACGCCTACGAACGAGTCTTCCTGCACATGTTCCCCGGCCGCACGCTGACCGACCTGGGCTTCGCGCCCCGCGCGTCGGTCCGCGGGCGCCGGACGCGGGACGACGGGGGCACCCCCCCGGCGCCCGACGCGGCCCCGGCACTCGTCACGCGTGAGACCGGCGGGGCCCCCGAACCGTATGACCAGCAGAACCCGTACGACCCGTACCACACGCACCACAACTACGAGGAGAGCGACGTGCTGCGTCGCGCATTCATGACCGGCGGGGGCGCCACGGTGGCCGCCGCCTCACTGGGCCCGCTCGCCCTGGCCCCGGACGCCTCGGCGGCACAGCGTGCCGTGCGCCGCCCCGGAGCGAGCGACGCGGGTGCCCTGGAAGACGCCGTCCGCCGGATCAGGCTGCTCGACGACCGGCACGGGGCCGACGGCCTCTACCGCAGGGCGGCGGCACCGCTGCGCGCCGCCTACGCCCTGCTCGACGCCGGGGCGACCCGGCAGCGGACGGCGGACCGGCTGTACGCGGGCGCCGGTGAACTGGCCATCTCGGTGGGCTGGCTGGCGCACGACTCGGGCCGGTTCGACGACGCCCGCTCGCACTACGCGGAGGCGCTGGCGACCGCGCGGGTGACCGGGGACCCGGGGCTGGAGGCGCACGCCTTCTGCAACACGGCGTTCCTCGCCCGGGACTCGGGCCGCCCCCGGGAGGCGGTGCGGGCGGCGCAGGCCGCGCAGCGGGCCGCGCGCCCGCTCGGTTCCGCCCGGCTGATGTCGCTGCTGGCGCTGCGCGAGGCGGGCGGCTGGGCCGGGCTCGCCGACCGGTCCGGCTGCGAGCAGGCGCTGGCCCGCGCGCAGGCCTACTTCGACCGCGGTCCCGCACCGGCCGACCCCGAGTGGATGACCTTCTACGGGGAGGCCGAACTGGAGGGCCTGAAGGCACAGTGCTGGTCGGCCCTGGGCGACTGGCCGCGGGCGGCCCGGCACGCGCGGCGGGCCGCCGAGCTCCAGGACCCGCACTTCACCCGCAACATCGCGCTGTACACGGCGGAGCTGGCGGACGACCTGGCCCGCGGCGGGTACCCGGACGAGGCGGCGGCCGCGGGGATGCGGGTGCTGGACCTGCTGCCCGAGGTCCAGTCGTCCCGGGTCCGCACGATGCTGGCGGGCACGGCCCGCGTACTCCTCCCACACCGCCGCGCCTCGGACGTGTCGGCCTTCCTGGACCGCCACGACTCCCTCCCCCGCATGACGTGACCGGCCCCGCATGACGTGACCGGCCCCACATGACGTGACCGCCCCCCGGGCCGATATCGGGCCTGGGCCGGTATCGGGTCCGGACCGGCGTCAGCCCCCGGGCCGGAGGCAGGCCCGGGCCTCGGGCCCGCCACCGGGTCGGCTCATCCCGCCAGGTGCCCCAGGTCGTTCCAGCTCTCGACGGCCGGTTCCCCGTACGCCCAGCCCAGGACCGACAGGGACGTCGGGTTGAGGCGGATGCGGGCCGCGAAGTCGAGCGGCAGCCCCAGCCAGCGGGCGCCGATCGAGCGCAGGATGTGCCCGTGGGCGAAGACCAGCACGTCCCGGTCGGCGGAGCGCGCCCAGGCGACCACCTCGTCCGCGCGGGCCGTCACCTCGGCGAGGGTCTCCCCCTCGGGCACGCCGTCGCGCCAGATCAGCCAGCCGGGGCGGTCCGCCCGTATCTCGTCGGGGGTCATGCCCTCGTACGCCCCGTAGTGCCACTCCATGAGGGTGTCCCAGGTCTGCGCGCGCTCGCCGAACCCGGCGAGTTCGCAGGTCTCCCGCGCGCGGACCAGCGGGCTGGTGCGCACCTCGACACCCGGCATCCCGTCGTACGGCGGCCGGTGCAGGCGCTCGCCGAGCAGCTTGGCGCCCTGCCGGCCCTCGTCCAGGAGCGGCACGTCGGTCCTGCCGGTGTGCTTGCCGGACAACGACCATGAGGTCTGTCCGTGCCGGGCCAGCAGGATGCGCGGTGCCATGAGAGACCTTCCGGGAGAAATCGGGGACGGGCCCCTCCATCATCGCGCACCCCCAAGACGGGCAACCCGGGGGGCGATCTCAACGTCTATCAGGGCCGAAGGCACCTCATGAGGGGCACGAGTACGCCTACAGTGGCTGACCGGATCGCCATGGGGGCGGGAGTGAGTGTGAAGGGGGAGGGCGATCGGATGCCGCACACCGAGACACCGGGTACCGAAGGGGCCCCGGCGATCCGGCTGCGCTGGTGGACCGAGCTGCCGCTGATCCTCCTCGTGTACGCCTGCTACTCGGCGGGGCGCCTGTTGGTCCGGGGCGACGTCACCGACGCCGTGGACCACGGACTGGCGATCCTCCGCATCGAGCAGGCGCTCCACCTCAACGCCGAGCACCCGCTCAACCGGCTGTTCACGCGCGAACCGTGGCTGGGCGTACCGGCCGACTTCTGGTACGCGTCGCTGCACTACCTGGTGACGCCCGCGCTCCTGGTCTGGCTGTTCCGCTCCCACGCGGTGCGCTACCGCGCCGCCCGCACCTGGCTGATGACGTCCACCTTCATCGGGCTGATCGGCTTCACCCTGCTGCCCACCTGCCCGCCCAGGCTGCTCGACGCGAGCCACGGCTTCGTCGACACCATGGCCCAGTACAGCTCCTACGGCTGGTGGGCCGGTGAGGCCAGCGCCCCGCGGGGCCTGGGCGGGCTGACCAACCAGTACGCGGCGATGCCGAGCCTGCATGTGGGCTGGGCCCTGTGGTGCGGTGTGATCCTGTGGCAGATCGGCAGAACCCGAACGGCACAGACGGCACAGACAGCACAGACAGCGCAAGCGACGTGGGCGGCGCGAGCGGCGAGGACGGCCGCCGTCGTCTACCCGCTGGTGACGCTCGTCGTGGTGATGGGCACCGCCAACCACTACTTCCTGGACGCGGTCGCGGGTGCCGCCGTGATGGGCGCCGGACTGCTGCTCGCCCCCGTGGTGACGCGGTACTCGGACCGGGTGAGGGCCCGTCTGCTGCCGCGTCCGGCGCCGGTCCCGGTGGCCTCTCCCGTCCCGGGTTCCCCGATTGTCAGTGCCGGATGCCAGACTTCCGCGGGTGAGCACTTTCCACGACAGCGGCCACGGCAGCGGCAGTTCGAGCCAGGGCCCGCCCCGGAAGCCGAGCCGGGCGGCGCTTCCCCCTCCGGCCGGGGGGAAGGAGCCCAGGCCGCTCCGGCACCGACTCGCTGAGCTGCGCGGTCCGGACGTGTCGGCGAAGGCGCTGGACGCACGCGCCCTGGCCGCCCTGGCCGCCAACCCGGGCTGCGCGCGCCGCGCGATCCTCGACGGCGCGGGCGTGGACAAGGCGAGACTGGCGGGCGCGCTGGGCTCCCCCTCGGTCTTCGGCCAGTCCCAGTTCGCGTTCGTCCGGGGCAACGCGTTCGAGGCCCGGGTCAAGGCGGACGGCGGTACGGAGCTGCTGCGGCTCGTCCACGAGAGGCTGGACCGCTCCGCGGAACCGCCCGCCGGCGCGCGGGTGCCGGACCTGACCGCGTCCGGCCCCCAGGGGCGCGCCGCGCGCACCGAGTTGGCGCTGGAGGAGGCCACCCGGGCGCGGGGCAGGTGGTCCCTGCTCGACCACCCCCTGCTCGCGCTGGACGTCGCGGGCTCGCCGGCCTTCCTGGAACCGGACGCGGTGGTGGTGCACCCGGACGGCAGCTGGACGGTCGTGGAGATCAAGTCCTTCCCCCTGCTGGACGGGGCGGCGGACCCGGCGAAGGTCGGCGCGGCGGCCCGGCAGGCGGCGGTGTACGTGCTGGCGCTGGAGCAGGTCGCCGCCCGCCTCACCGCCGTCCCGGCCCCCCGCGTGCGGCACAGGATCCTGCTGGTGTGCCCGAAGGACTTCTCCAACCTGCCGACCGCGTCCGCCGTGGACGTGCGCAAGCAGCGCGCGGTGACCGCCCGCCAGCTGGCCCGGCTCACCCGGATCGAGGACATCGCCGGCGCGCTCCCCGAGGGCATCTGCTTCGCACCCGGGCTGCCCCGCGAGCGGCTCACGGAGGCCGTGGAGTCGGTCCCGGCGAGCTACGCGCCGGAGTGCCTGTCCGCGTGCGAGCTGGCCTTCCACTGCCGGGACCGTTCCCGCGCGCAGGGCGCGGTGACCTCCCTGGGCCGCCCGGTCCGCGCCGAACTGGGCTCCCTGACGACGGTCGAGGACGTGCTGGCCGCGGCCCGCGGTGAGATCGGTGATCCCGACGATCCGACGGTGGCCGCCCTGCGCCGGGCGGCGGCGCTGCGGGCGGAGGCCCTCGCCGGCGCACAGGCCCCCGTCGACGCGCAGGCCCCCGTCGGCGCGCGGGCTTCCGCCGACGCGCCGGCCCTCACCGGCCGCCCGGAGGTGGCCCCTTGTCGCTGATCGCCACCCTGGCCCGCCTCGAGGCCGTCAGCACCGGCCGCGCCCAGCCCGCCGCCACCGTCCGGCACCGGCACCTGTCCGCGCGGCCGCTGGTGTTCGTGCCGCTGATCACCGCCGGTGAGGCGGGCGCCCCGCTCGGCGCGCTGGTGGGCACCGACCGGGACGCGCCGCGGCTGCTGGCCGTGCCGCAGCCGCGCGACCGGGACCTCAGGTTCGCGTTCCTGGCCGAACTGGCCGACGTGGTCCTGCCGTACGTGGACGACTGCGCCGAGGCGGTGGAGGCCGCGGAACGCAGCGAGACCGATCCGGAGACCGGAAAGCGGGTCAAGGTCGAGGTCGAGCTGTGCGCGGACGCGCCGCAGCTGATCGTGCCGAGCCGGGCCGGTGTGGACCTCGTGCGGCTCCTCGGCCGTTCCACCCGGTTCCGGCGCACCGCGGAGCAGGACCCGGAAGCGCCCTTCCCGGCGCCGCCCCGGGTGCCGTTGCTGGGCCGGTGGCTGACCCACTTCGGGGAGCGGGCCCGGGTGCCCGGCTCGTCGCTCCTGACCGCCATGACGGATCTGCTGGGCCGGCACTGGGCGACCGGCCAGTCCACACTGGAGGACCAGCACCTGGGGGCACTGCTCGCCTGGATCGACCCGCCCGAGGGACGCTCCGGGGCCGAGGCGGCGCAGGAGGCGGAGCTGGCGCGGGACGCCGGCGGACAGTTGCTCTGTCCGCCCGCGGGCCCGGCGACCGACCCCGCGTTCGACAACAAGCTGCTCGCCCCGGCCGTCGAGCGGTACGACCGCGCCCGCAGCGCGCTCGCCGCCGCGGAGGACGGTCTGGAGGCCGACGACCGGCTCGGCGCGCTGGCCGCCGCCGAGCGGGAGATCCGCGCGCTGGTCCAGAGCCGTACCCGGCCCACCTGGGACGCGGTGTGGCGGGGCCTGGACCTGCTGCGCGCGCTGCCGGAGGGCGCGCGCGTCGAGGAGCGGTGGACGCGCGACCGCTGGTCGTTCACCGGTCACCGGGACCGGGTACTGGCCGGTGAGCCGCCGCAGCCGCGCCGCGACGACGCGGTGACGGCGGCCAACAAGCTCGCCACGCGCGAGCGGGAGCAGGCCCGGCTGGAGGCCCAGGAGGCCCTGGACGACCCGCTGGTGATGGCGGGCCGGCGGCTGTCCGGGGAGGCGTTCGCGGGCGAGGTCGTCGATGTCGTCATGGCGTACAGCGAGAGCAAGCGGCCGAGCCCCCGCCCGCTGGTCACCGTCCGGACGGACGACCGCCCGTACCTGGGCGAGCGGACCAGGGTGTACCGCTCCCTGGGCGGCAAGCCGCAGACGGCCGAGTTCGTGGCCATGGAGGCCACGGAAGCCGGGGAAGCCGGGGAAGCCGTAGAGGCTGCGGAAGCTGCGGAAGCGGGCGGGTCCCTGCTCGTCCTGCGGATCCTGGACAAGATGGGCCGCGGCAAGGAGCCCGAGGCGGGTTCGGTGCCGGAGAAGGGCGACCGGCTCTGCTTCACCCTGTTCGAGCACGAGCCGCGCGGCGGGGCGAAGCTCCCCGACCTGGAGGAGACCCCGTGGACCCACGGCGGCCCGCCCGGCGCATCAGCCGCCACACCGGAGGCCGCCGACCCGGTGACCGAGGAGGACCTGCTGTGACCACCGAGGCCATGCCCCCCGAGACCGTGACCACCGGGGCGGCAACCGCCGACGCGGGCTTCGACCCCGGCGCGGCGGCCGCCCGTGCCACCGACGCGATCCTGCGCGACACCCTGCACGGCACCGCGCGCGGTGTGGTCGTCGACTCCCCGCCCGGCGCCGGCAAGTCCACGCTGGTGGTCCGCGCTGCGCTGGAACTCGCCGAGGCGGGGCGCCCGTTGATGGTGGTGGCGCAGACCAACGCCCAGGTCGACGACCTGGTCCTGCGGCTCGCCGAGAAGAGCCCGGACCTGCCGGTCGGCCGGCTGCACAGCAGCGACACCGACCCGTACGACAAGGCGCTCGACGGGCTGGACAACGTCCGCAAGTCGGCGAAGGCCGCCGATCTCGCCGGGCTCGACGTGGTCATCTCCACGGCCGCCAAGTGGGCGCACGTCAAGGGCGTCGAACCATGGGCGCACGCGATCGTCGACGAGGCGTACCAGATGCGCTCGGACGCGCTGCTCGCCGTGGCGGGGCTGTTCGAGCGGGCGCTGTTCGTGGGCGATCCGGGGCAGTTGGACCCGTTCTCGATCGTGGGTAGCGAGCAGTGGGCGGGCCTGTCCTACGACCCGTCCGCGTCCGCCGTGACGACCCTGCTCGCCCACAATCCCGAACTGCCGCAGCACCGCCTGCCGGTGTCGTGGCGGCTGCCCGCCTCGGCGGCGCCCCTGGTGTCGGACGCGTTCTACCCGTACACGCCGTTCCGCAGCGGCACCGGCCCCGGCGACCGGCGGCTCGCCCTCGCCGTGCCGTCGGACGGCTCGGGTCCGGACCGGGTGATCGACGAGGCGGCCGAGTCCGGCTGGGGCCTGCTGGAGCTGCCCGCCCGGCACACCCCGCGCACCGATCCGGAGGCGGTCCGGGCGGTGGCCCTGGTGGTCCGCCGCCTGCTGGACCGGGAAGGCGCCACGACCTCCGAGCGCCCCACCCCCGACCCCGTCCCGCTCACCGCCGACCGCATCGCCGTCGGCACCGCCCACCGCGACCAGGCGGCGGCGGTCCGGTCGGCGCTCACGGAACTCGGTGTGACGGACGTGGTCGTCGACACGGCGAACCGGCTCCAGGGCCGCGAGTACGACGTCACCGTCGTACTCCACCCCCTCTCCGGCCGCCCCGACGCCACCGCCTTCCACCTGGAGACCGGCAGACTGTGCGTCCTGGCCTCCCGCCACCGGCACGCCTGCATCGTGGTGTGCCGGGCGGGTGTGAGCGACCTACTGGACGCCTATCCGTCGACGGAACCGGTCCAGCTGGGCACCCTCGTGAAGTTCCCGGACGGCTGGGAGGCCAACCACTCGGTCCTGACCCACCTCGCGGAACACCGGGTCGCGTGGCGGCCCTGAGCTGCGACAACGCACAGACAGTCAGTCCAGGGATGCCAACGCACCCGCTATGAGAGCACGTGCAGCCGCTCCCCTCACTGCTTCCTGTGACAACCGTTCGAAGGCTCGGCTGTACAGCTCCACCTGGCCGGGCTGCGTGAGGGTGACGGCAGCGTCCAGGGTGTCGGCGTGCACCCTGGCGTCGTCGAAGATCGTGAAGGTGGGCATGGGCCACACGGCTCGTTGAGCTGAGAACGGGATGAGCCCCACGGCAACGTTCTGGAGGTCCATGACCCCGAGCAGGTGACCAAGCTGTGCCGCCATGGTCTCCGCGCTGCACAGCCGGTACCGCAACACCGACTCCTCCAGCACGAACGAGAACCGGCGTGCATCTACGGCCGCCCCGGGCCGCTGCCCGGGGGTCCCTGGAGCCTCCCCAGGGCCGGGCGGTGCTGGACGAGTCGGCACTGGCCGGCCAGGCCGCGCGGGAACTGGTCGAGGCGTCGGGGACCTGCGCGGCCCCCGAGGACCTGAAGCTGTGGGTCGTCACCCGCGGCGAGAACGGCAGTGTCGGTCTGACCTACCTCGCCCCGGCCCTCCCCGAGGCAACGCTGTGCGCGGACTTCACCGCTGCCGCGGCAGCCGAGTGCGCCCAGGGCCGCGAACCTGAACTCGACGGCATCGCCCTGGTGCGCTCACCGGACGAACTGGCCGTCGTTTGCCGACACTCAGGGCCAGCCCCCGGCCGCTGTCGGATCACCCCGCGAGTCGTTCCCGGGCGTACTCGCGCAGCTCGATCATCGGTTGCTCGGTCCGATCGTCCAGGCGGCGGATGAGTGCGGAAGCGAGGTCGATGCAGCGAGTGGCCCCGGAGTCGAGGGCGGTGTCGAGAGCGGCGCGGGCATCGGCCGCGGCAGCTGAGGCGTCGCGGTCATGGAGCGAGCCCTCGGCCCGGTAAGTCAGGAACACCGCTCTGGTACGGGACCGGCGTGGATCGAGCTCGCCCAGTCCGGAGTCGATTGCGTTGCCGGCACGACCGGGGTCGCCGAGATCGAGCCAGCAGCGTCCGGCGTCGGCGTTGACATCTGCCATCGACATCCAGGACACCACGGGGGGTGTCTCCTGCGGGCGAATCCGGTCCAGCTCGGCCTCGGCGGATGTCAGGGCACGCCCGGTTCCAGTGTGGTCTCGGAGTACGGCGCAAGCCCGTGCGCGGCGTACGTCGAGCAGGGAGCGGGCGGCCGGCGTACGGGTCCGGGAGCGGGCATGTTCCAGCACTTCGATCGCGTCGGCGGGCCTGGACAACCAGGTTGCCTGGTAACCGAGGTCGGACAGTGCGACCGCGGCGAGATCGCGGTCCCCGGCCTGATGCGCGGCGTGGACGGCGGCCTGCCAGTGGCGTTGGGCGTCGGCGTGCCGGTCGGCATCGAAGCGCAGCCATGCGGCGCAGTGCGCGAGGTCGGCGGCCACGGCGTGGAGGCGGCGGCCGATTGCTGACCTGTAGCGGTCCTGGGTGATCAGGTCGATCGCAGTGTTCAGATGGGCGTCGATGAGGCCAGAGACCTGCCGGTGCGGCCCGGTTGCAAGGGTGCGCAGTTCGCTGGAACGCTGCTCCAACCACCTCAGGAGTTCCTCGTCGATCTGTTGTCCACTCAGGGCCTGGGACAGGTGCTGTGGCTCGATGCGGGCCCAGTCGGCAGCGACCTCGATGAGGGTGCTGCTGCTGAGGACCAGGAAGGATCGTCGGTCCATGCGGGTGATCTGCACCTCTCTCAGGGCGGCCCGGCTTCCCGAAGCGCTGAATGGGGCGGGCTGTTCGAAGGCGGGCAGCCAGTCGGGCCATCGGAGATGTTCGATCGCGGCGGTGGGAACATCGAGGACCTCTGCCAGCAGCAACTGGCTCTCCTCGCTCGGTGTAGTTCCTGTCTCCCAGAGCCAGATCCGGTTTCGGTCGATACCGCTGCGCAGGCCACGCCTACGGGCCTGCGCACGGAGCAGACGGGCGAGGTCCTCTCCGGACCAGTGGTGACTGCGGCGCAGGTGCGCCAGCGGATGACGGTCCAGATCCATGTCGCCCCCTCCGATACTGACGCCACCCCTCCACCATGCCGTACTCGGACGGGGGTTGAGGAGGCTTCACCGAGGCCGGGCACACACCGGCCACACAGTCGTCCCCTGGAGCCCGGCGGGGTCTGGTGGTGTCCTCGACGGCGTGACGCCGCGTATCCGCGCGGCGCCGTCGAGAAGGGCTGATCCTCGCGTGAACACCAGGGAGCGCTTCGCTGATCTGTCCGGCGCCACCGTCACCGTGACCGGAGGCTTCGGACTGGTCGGCAGCCGCATCGTGCACAAACTCCGCGCACTGGGCGCCAAACCGCTTGCCGTGGGCCGACTGGACGCCTACGGCAGTTCCGTCTGCTCCTCCGTGTTCGGCATCTCGCCCGGGGACCCGGACGTCGTCGCCGGCGACATCACCGACGCCGCGCTGATGAACGACCTGATCTCGCGCAGTGATTACGTCATCCACGCCGCGGCGCTGGCCGACGTCGCGGAGTGCACCCGCAATCCGGCTGCGGCGCTGGAAGCCAATATCCGCGGTACCCAGACCGTGCTGGATGCCGCGGCCCGGCACAGCGGCATGCTGAGGCGGCTGGTCTTCGTCTCCTCGGCCAGCGTCTACGGCGTCGGCAACGGTTCGCCAGATGCGGGGGCCCGCTTCAGCGAGGAGGACGTACTGACGCCCGGGTCGGTCTACGCCAACACCAAGCTGTGGGGCGAGCATCAGACCGCCCTGGCCTTGGGCGGCGCCGACGACTCGTACGCGATCGTGCGGTACTTCTCCGTCTAAGGGGAGCCGCAGGTGGTCAAGGAGAACAGTCACAGCTGGGTGGTGGCCTGGTTCGCCATGCGGGCCGCGCTCGGTCTGCCGCTGCACCTCAACGGCGGGGGCCACCAGGTGCGGGACTTCGTGCACGTCGACGACATCGCGGAAGCGACCCTGCTGTCAGCGGTGATTGAGCGCGCGGACCGTACGACGCTCAACGTCGGAACCGGCCGCGCCACCTCCATCCGGCAGGTCGCCGACCTGGTGCGCCGCCGGCACCCTGGTGCGCGGATCATCGAGACCCCGCGGCCACAGGGCGATCCGCTCGGCGCCTGCGCCGACATCACCCGCATGCGCAGCGTGCTGGACTGGGCTCCGCAGGTGGACATCGAGGACGGGGTGAGCCGCTACCTGAAGTGGCTGGAGCGGACCCCACGGGCGATTCCGGCGTGGCTGCACACCGAGGCCCAGGCCGCTGCGTGAGTCGCTCAGATCACCGGGGGGCGGCCGAGGCGGGCCAGTCGGAACACGGTGCGCCAGCGCATCGGCTTCCGGTGCCCGCACTCGGTGCGCCAGCCCTCAGCGAAGCCGCCGAACCCGGCCCGCAGCCCGGAAAGGCTGCGGGTGCGGGCCAGCGTCAGGGCCACCCACACCCCCAGGTAGACGGGGACGAGCAGCGCGGGCAGGTGACGGCGTGCCAGGTAGACCCGGTTACGGGCGTTGACCTGGTAGAAGAACGCGTGCCGGGCCGGGGAGGTCCGCGGGTGCTGGAGCAGCAGCTGGGGCGCGTAACGCACCCGCCAGCCGGCGTCGATCGCCCGCCAGGCCATGTCGGTCTCTTCGTGCGCGAAGAAGAACGTGTCCGGCCAGTGGCCGACCTCCTGCAGCATCTTCACGGACAGGACGTGGGCTCCGCCGAGGAAGCCGGTCACCTCCCCGCCGCGCATCGAGTCACCGGCCCGCAGCCGGGGCACGTGGCGGCGCTGGGTCACTCCACTCTCGTCGGCGATACGGAAGCCGACGATCCCCAGCCGCACATCCGCCGCGTACAGCGCGGTGATCGTGGCGAAGACGTCGTCGGAAACCAGCAGGCCGTCGTCGTCCAGGTCCAGCACCAGGTCCATGTCCGACAGGTGCTCCAGGGCGGCGTTGCGGCCGCCGGTCACCCCCAGGTTCTCCGCCAGCTGCACCGTCTCGACCCACGGCGGCAGATCGGGCATCGCACACCCGTTGGCCACCACCACCGTCCGCGCCGCCCCGGCCGGGTGCGCCGAGAGCGAGGACGACTGGCGGCGCCGACTACAGCACGACACCCCCGGCGGCCATCTGCCCGCCCACAACGCCATGATCCAGGTGCTCACCAGCGGTCGCCCGATCCATCTGATGCACACCACGACAGCCCTGGACGCCATCCGGGCCAGCGGCCAGCTCTACTCCTCCTCCGGATGCCTGCTCGCCGCGCTGTACTGCGCACCACTGACCGAGACTCCCGACGGCCTGCGCCCGCACAACCTCGGCGCCTACCTGCTACAGACCAAGTCGCACACTCAAACTCTGATGATCGAGATCAAGCCCACCGCCCCGACGCCGGCCAGGGGCATCGACTACCTGCGGCTCGGCCGCGTCCACCTGGGCACATACCTGGATCACCGCAGCTTCCTCACCAAGGCCGAGGACCTCCGGCTGCGCAGGAGAGCGCTGCATCAGATCCGTACGGCCGCCCCTCCTGGCAGGCGCTGCCGGACGCCGGACGGCGCCGGGCACGTTTGTGGACCAGCTCGCCGCTGCCGTCCAGAATCTGCCGTTCCTGGGCTACGTGTACTTCGAGGTGCTGTCGGAGTACCTGATGCTCCACTCCACCAGCACCGAGACGAAGGCACTCGCAGAGGTCGGTGAGATGAACAACCGCCTCTACAAGCGTCTGGCGTTCTCCGCGGTCAGCGGCATGACCGGGCCGAACGCCTTCGGCCACACCGGCCGTGGCGGCTCACTCGCCCTCGCCGATCCCGAGCACGGCATCGCCTTCGGCTACGTGATGAACCACATCGTCAGCGGCTCCGACGACGCGCGGGCGGCTTCACTGACCGAAGCGGTCCGGAAGGTGCTTGACAGACACGGAGGCGCCCCGGGTTCGGCAGGTGCTCTCAAGGCCCCCCGGCTGGGAATAAGCGGCACACGCATATGGTCCGGAGGGCTGGGAAGCCATTCTGCCGGTGCCTGAGGACATGGGCCTCGGGCCCTCTTGTCAGGGCGCGGGACAATGGACGGTGGTCCGCTTGCCCGCGGGCCGGCGTGACGTACGTGTAGGTGTGTGCGGCGCGTGTGACGAGAAGGACGAGCATAAGGGAGACGACATGGCGGAGCCCACGCCGCACCGGGACCGACCGCGGCTACGCCCCGCGCCCCTGCTGTTCGAGCCCGCGGAGGCGGCCGCCGATCCGGAGCACTTCTTCGACCTGGAGTCGATCGACGATCCGCGCGCGCTGCTGGAGCGGGCGACGGAGCTGACGCTCGCGTTCCGCGCGGCGACGGACCGGGCGGTGGAGTTCCAGGCGGTGGCGGCGGCGCAGCTGGCCGATCCGCGGCGCTTCGACCGGCTGACGCCGGCCGCCATCGCCGAGCGGGCCGAGTGGACCGAGGACTACGCGAAGAAGATGATCGAGTTCGGTCGGGAGCTGCTGCACGGGGGTGAGGGCCGGGGGTCCGCCGACCCGGTGTGAGCGGTGTGGGCACGGTCGTGTGCTCTGCGTGGTAGGTCGGCCGCCACCCCCTCGAACAGGCGTGGCATATGCCAGGTGGGCAAGATACCTCCCTCCCCGCCCCGGTGTCCCGGATTCCCGCAACCCTGGGAAACCGTTCCCTCACCGCGGGTAGACAGACCGCATGAGCAGCACACGCAGTGCACGCAAGGCATCCGACGTCAGCGGTGTCACCCCGGACGGCGCCGCCTGGCTCGCCTCCGCAGGAACGTATCCGCGCAGCACCCTCTCGCTCTGGGAGGAGCGGCCGCACGCTCCCGTCGTGCTGCCCTGCGGTTCCGCCTTCGACGTGGTGAGCGCCCCCACGACCTTCGGGCGCCGGATGCTGGACCGGATGTGGGACGAGGGGCCGGGCTCCGGTCCGGTGGCCGAGTTCCGTGGCCGGATGCTGCTGTTCTCGACGCCCGGCACCGCCCAGCGGCTGCCGGCGCTGCTGGAGTGGGAGGAGTGGGACGCCCGCGGCAGGAAGGCCGGGGAGGCGGGTCGCACCGGCGCCGTTCCGCCCCTGCTGTGCCACGGCACCGGCGACGCGGTGACCGTTCCGGCGCCGGATCCGGGCGAGCGGGCGGACCGCTCCGACGCGCGCTGGCTGGTCGCCCCGGACACGCGTCACCCCTGGCTGCCGGGCCCGGAGGTGCTGCTCTGGGCGGCCGTACGGGCGGCGCGCGCGGCCGTGCGGATATCGATTTTTCCTCCTGCCGACCAGGGTGCTAATGTCTACGACGTCAGCAGGCGCCGCTAGCTCAGTTGGTTAGAGCAGCTGACTCTTAATCAGCGGGTCCGGGGTTCGAGTCCCTGGCGGCGCACAGACACGTGGAAGGCTCCTTGCGAAAGCAAGGGGCCTTTTACGCGTCTTCGGTCCCCTCTCCGGCCCCGATGCTGATCTGCACCGTCCACGCCCCCGAATCCGTACGCCCCAGCACTTGCACCCGCACGCCCTCCCCCGGCACCGTGAAGCTCTCGCCGAGGGCGACCGGGGCGTCCGCGAGGGGCGGGTAGACCGACTCCCCCCAGCAGGCCTCCGTGTGCGGGTGGGCGTCGACGACCTCGATCGGCCCCTCAGCGGACCGGGTGGTGCCGCGCACCCTGTAGACCAGCACCCCCGACCGGCAGGCGCCCGCGTCGTCGCCGACGGGACCGCGCGCCTCGAAGGCGAGCACGCTGTCCGGGCCGGTGCGCACCACGGCGAGCTTGGTGCCCCGGCCCAGCCCGAAGGAGGGCGCCCCGGCCGCGCCGGTCACCGGTACGCCGGGCCCCGCCCCGAGCGGTTCCAGCGTCAGCCGCACGGGCCCCGCGCCCTGCACGCACCGCACCTGGCGGGGCGCCAGCCAGCCCAGCTTCCACTTGTGCCAGCCGAACAGGTCGGGGGCGAGGGCGAACTGGCTGCCCATCAGGTCCCAGTCGCCGACGTGGGTGTCCCAGTCGCTCTTGCCGTCCACAGGCCGGTTGTAGAGGTCGGGGAGGTCGAAGACGTGGCCGGTCTCATGGGCGAGGACCAGCCGGTCCGGGGGATGGTCCTCGAACACGGTGACGACCCGGCGGATGTCGGTGCCGTCCGCCCGCAGCGGGGTCTCCAGGTTGACGACCTTCGTGGCGTCGGAGTCCACCCCGGGCGCGTCCGGGTCGGCGACGAAGTACACGACGTCGTAGCGCGAGAAGTCGACCTTCGGATCGACGGCGGCGAGCGCGTCGCGCAGGTAGGCGGACCGGTCCCGCAGGGACCAGTCACGCCGTATGGCGTACGCGGTGGACGGGCGCGGCATCGGGATCCAGCCACGCAGGACGTGCGGGCGCAGGGTGAATCTGCCGTAGGAGGCCCGGTGGAAGAAGTCGCTGGTGGCGGGGAAGTGGTCGGCGGCGATGTCGTCGGGGGTGGTCAGGGGGTGCGAGTCCGGGAAGGACAGGAACACCATGACGGCGTCCAGCCGGCCGGTCGGCCGGGGGTAGGCGGCGTTCCAGGTGTCCAGGCCCTCCGAGTGGTGCGTGTCGGTGCGGGTCAGGGCGCAGGGGTCCGCGGAGAAGGGCTCGGCGTCGGAGATGCCTGTCACCAGGGACGTGGCCGCGAGCGCCGACAGGGTGGTGAGTACGGCCGCCGCGCTGCGCAGCCGGGGGCGGCCGTACTCACCACCCTGTCGGCCCAATCCCCTGAGAGCCTCATGTCCGAGTCGTCTCAGGGGGAGCTGGCGCGGCACTAGGACCTCCGGGAGACGGTTCGCAGGACACCGCACCCAGAATGAGATGGATTGTCATACTGCGCCCTGTTTATCTACACCGGACGGGTGAGAGGCCGAGGTTTCCGTTCACGTTCGGCGCCTCGAACCACTTACGGAACGTCACAACCGGTCTCAGGCCTGAAGAAGCCGTCCACCTCCGAGCAGAAACGATCTGGCAGAGATGCGTGACCGTGCTGGACACTGGACAGTGACTGGAAGGGCTCCGGGTCGGCCTCTATGATCGGCACACTTTCCTGAGACATTCCTGAGGCTTTCCGGCACGGACAGCGATCGAGTGCACGGCGGGAGCGAGCGGTGAGCGGAACGTCCGAAGGGCCGACGCCCGCAGCAGACCTCAACCGGCCGATCGTCACGGAGAGTGACACCTCTGCCCCATCCCGTGCCGAACGTGAAGAACCGGCCTCACCCCCGGCGCCCCCGCCGACCTCGCCTCTGGCGCCCCTGCCGGCGTCCCCCCTGGCGCCGCCTCCGTCGTACCGCTCCGTCTTCACGGCCGCTCCGCTCGCCATGGCGGTGGTCGACCGCGAGGGCAGGGTGGTCAGCGCCAACAGCACCCTCGCCACCCTGCTGGGCCGCGCACCGGACACCCTGGTCGGGGCCGCCGCCGCCGACCTGGTGGACCTCTCCTCCGACGCGCGCGCCTGGCACTCCTACCGCGAGGTGCTGTGCGGCCGGCAGGCGCGGCTGCGCTGCACCCGCCGGCTCAAGCACCCCGAGGGGCACTCGCTGTGGGTGCAGGTGTCGGTCGCGCCACTCCCCCCTGAGGCGGGGGACGCGGGGGACGCACCCCCCGCGGCCGAGGCGCCCGGCGTCCTGCTGTCCGTCGCCGACGTCAGCGCCCGCCGCGAACTCCAGTCCCGGCTCCACTACTTGCAGATGCACGACCCGGTGACCCGGCTGCCCAACCGCACCCTGTTCTTCGAACGGCTGACGGCCGCCCTGGAGGCGGAGTCCTACGAGCAGAGCGGCACCGGCCGGATCGGGCTCTGCTCCCTGGACCTCGACGGGTTCAAGGCCATCAACGACGCCCTGGGCCACCGCGTCGGCGACCGGCTGCTGGCCGCCGTCGCCGAACGGCTGACGCTGTGCGCCGAGGAGGCGGGCCGGTCCAGGGCCGGCACCCCGCTGGTGGCCCGGCTCGGCGGGGACGAGTTCGCGCTGCTGGTCGAGGACTCCACGGGCACCGAACAGCTCGCCGACCTCGCCGAGTCGGTGCTCGGGGCGATCCAGGACCCCTTCGACGTGGACGGCCGGCGGCTGTCGGTCTCGGCGTCCATCGGGGTGGTCGAACGGCACGCGGCCGGGACCACGCCCACCGCGCTGATGCAGGCCGCCGACACGACGCTCTACTGGGCGAAGGCCGACGGCAAGTCCCGCTGGACGCTGTTCGACCCGGAACGCAACGCGCACCGCATGACCCGCCAGGCCCTCGCCTCCACGCTGCGCCCCGCCGTCGAACGGGGCGAGTTCACGCTGGAGTACCAGCCGCTGGTCGGCATGGAGGACGACCGGGTGCACGGTGTGGAGGCCCTGGTCCGCTGGAACCACCCGCAGTTCGGCACCCTGACACCGAATCGGTTCATCTCCATCGCCGAGGAGGACGGCTCGATCGTCCAGCTCGGGCGCTGGGTGCTGCGCACCGCCTGCCGGCAGGCCCGCCACTGGCAGGTCGAGCACCCCACCGAGCCGCCGATCTTCGTCAGCGTCAATGTGGCGGTCCGGCAGGTCTGGGACTCCGATCTGGTCGCGGACGTCGCCGAGACCCTGACGGAGACGGGCCTCGCCCCGGAGCTCCTCCAGCTGGAGCTGACCGAGTCGGCGGTGATGGGCTCCTCGGGCCGGCCCCTCCAGGCGCTGAAGGCGCTCAGCGACATGGGCGTGCGCATCGCCATCGACGACTTCGGCACCGGCTACTCGAACCTGGCCTACCTCAGCCGGCTGCCGGTGTCGGTCCTGAAACTGGACGGCGCCTTCGTCCGGGGCTTCCCCTACGAGGACCGGGACCAGACGCCCAGCCCGGCGGACGAGGCCATCGTCGAGGCGATGGTGCAGCTCGCCCACCGGCTGGGGCTGACGGTCACCGCAGAGTGCGTGGAGACCACGGCGCAGGCCACCCGGCTGCGCCGGATCGGGTGCGACACCGGCCAGGGCTGGCTGTACTCCCGTCCGGTGTCGCCGGACCGCATCTCCGAACTGCTGGGCACGCCCGGGGTTCAGGCGGACGTCGTGGGCAACCCGTAGGCGTCGGCGATGAGTTCGT
Source organism: Streptomyces sp. GDS52 (assembly GCF_052246875.1). NCBI lineage: Bacteria > Bacillati > Actinomycetota > Actinomycetes > Kitasatosporales > Streptomycetaceae > Streptomyces > Streptomyces sp. GDS52. The sequence continues at coordinate 4,655,217 of NZ_CM125966.1, read as the reverse complement.
AGGAACGCAGGCGTATGTCACCGCTGTGCGCGTTGGCCGTGATCATCAGCTCGTCGGCGCCGGTGCGCTTCTGCAGGTCGTCCAGACCGGCGCGGACCTCGTCCGGGGTGCCGTGCACGACGTTGGCGTTCCAGGACTCGACGAAGTCCTGCTCCATCGGCGAGAACGGGTACGCCTCCGCCTCCTCGGGGGTGGGCACCAGGCCGGGGCGGCCGGTGCGCAGCCGGACCATGTTGAGCGCGGCGGCCAGGACCTGGCGCCGGGCCTCCTTCTCGTCGTCGGTCGCGAGCGCGGAGACCCCGATCAGGGCGTAGGGCGCCTCGAGGACGTCGCTCGGGGTGAACGACTCGCGGTAGAGGTCCAGCGCGGGGACGGTGTTCTGCGCGGAGAAGTGGTGGGCGAAGGCGAACGGCAGGCCGAGCAGGCCGGCCAGCCGGGCGCTGAAGCCGGAGGAGCCGAGCAGCCAGACCGGCGGCCGGTGCGTCGACTGCACCCCGCCGGGCGAGGTCGCCTGGACCGGGCCGGGGACGGCGTGGATGCGGCGGTAGCGGTGGCCGTCGGGGAAGTCGTCGTCCAGGAAGCGGGTCAGCTCGGCGAGCTGCTGGGGGAAGTCGTCGGCGCCCTCGTTCAGCCTCTCGGTGCGGCGCAGGGCGGCGGCGGTGGCGCCGTCGGTGCCGGGGGCGCGGCCGAGGCCGAGGTCGATCCGGCCGGGGGCCATGGCCTCGAGCGTGCCGAACTGCTCGGCGATGACGAGCGGGGCGTGGTTGGGCAGCATCACCCCGCCCGAGCCGAGCCGGATGCGGTCGGTGTGCGCGGCGAGGTGGGCCAGGATCACCGCCGGGGACGAGGACGCCACACCCGGCATGGAGTGGTGCTCGGCGACCCAGAACCGGTGGAAGCCGCGTGCCTCGGCGAGCCGGGCGAGGTCGACACCCGTGCGCAGCGCCTCGGTGGCGGTGTGGCCGGCACCCACGGTGACCAGGTCGAGGACGGACAGCGGCACGGGGGCGGTGCCCTGTGCCGTGCCTCGGATCTCGTCGGCTGCGGTGTCGTCTGCGGCCACGGCGGGGTGCCTCCTGTTTCGGGTGACGTCTCACCGGCCACCAACAGGGAGGTGTCCCCGTTTGTTCCCCTCGCCTCGCCGCACCGCCCCCGCCGCACCGCCCCCGCCGCCGCGGCCGTGCGTGTCCGCCCGAACCGCTGGTCGTGTCCCGCGGCGTGGTGCGGGAGTCAAGCGCTTCGCGTTCCGGTACAAGGCCCGTGACGGTCTTCGTGGAGGCGGGTCGAACACCCGAACCGGCGGGACCGCCGTCCCCGGCCCGCGGATTCCGACGTCGTGATCCCCCGCACCACCTGGCGGACGCCGTCGCACCGTTCACACCTGCACGATCGGCTCCCGGGTGAACAGGGCGCCCAGGGCGGGGGCGTTCACCCTGCGGTCGGCCAGGCGCAGGGCCTCCCAGACGGTGACCTGGTTGGCGGTGAGGACCGGTTTGCCGAGCTCCTTCTCCAGGGCCGGGAGGTGGGCGAGCGTGTGCAGGGCCGTGTCGGGCAGGAGGACCGCCCGGGCGTCCGGGTGGTCGGCCGCGCGGGCCAGGGCGAACAGCTCGGCCTCGCCCCAGGTGCCGACCTCCGCCGCCGTGATGATCCCGGAACTGGTCACCCCCGTCACCGTCACCGAGCCGGCGGCCAGGAAGTCGGTGAAGAGCGCGGCCACGTCGTCCGGGTAGGTCGCGCCGACGGCGACCCGCCGCGCCCCGATCTCCCGGGCCGCGTGCACGAAGGCGAACGAGGTGGAGGAGGCCGGGGTGCCCGCCGTCCGGGCGAGGGCGCGCACCTGCTCCTGCGCGCCCTCCCAGCCGCGTACGAAGCTGCCGCTGGTGCAGGCCCACACCACCGCGTCGACGCCCGCGCGCCGCAGCTCCCCGACGCCGGCCGCGAGCCGGTCGGCGTCGCCCATCGCGAGCAGCGCGTCGACCCGGTGCGCGTCCTCACCGATGTCGGTGTGCACCAGGTCCACCCGGATGTCACTGCCCAGCAGCTGCTCGGCGCGCGGATAGTCGTCCTCGGCGGCGTGTCCCGGATAGAGGAATCCCAGTGCGGTCATGTCCAGCCTTCCTGCTGCTTCTCGTCCGGCACCCCCGACACACCCTGCGCGCCCGGAACGCCCTGAGCACCTTGCACGCCCGGCGCCCGGGGCCCGTCCGGCAGTACCGGAGCGGGTGGCGGCACCGGGCTCCGCGGCAGCACCGCGCCGGACGTCCGGTCCGGCAGTACGGCCTCGGCGCCGGTCCCGGTCTCGTTCCCGGGCCCGGTCGTGACACGCGCCGACGTGTCGATCAGCGCCTGATACGGTCCCACCGCCCGGGTACCCAATCGGCGCAACGCCGCCCACATGGTCACCTGGTTGGCCGAGATGACCGGTATGCGCAGTTCCGCCTCCAGCTGCGGGATCACGTCGTACGTCGGCAGGTTGGTGCAGGAGAGGAACAGCGCGTCCGCCGCGCCGAGCCGGCCGCGCGCCGTCGCCCGCCGGGCCATGTCCACCACCTCCCGGTAGGCGACTCGCCAGATCTGCCGGGTCAGACCCATGTACGCACAGCCGGTGACCGTGACCCCGGCCTGCGCCACGTACTGCTCCAGCGACCGGGTCACCGACACGGTGTACGGCGTCACCAGCGCCACCCGCCGTACGTCCAGTTCCACCAGCGCCTCCAGCAGCGCGCCGGAGGTGGTGATCGCCGGGACCGCGCCGGTCCTACTCATCGCCTCGCACATGGCGCGCTCCCCCAGGACCCCGCCGACGAAACTGCCGGACGTGCAGGCGTAGGCGACGACCTCGGGACCGACCGCGGTGAGCGTGCTCACCGCGTTGCCGAGGGTCTCGTGTTCGCTGATCAGCCGGGCGAGGTCCAGGCTGACCTCGACCGGCACGTACGGCGTTCGGGTGAGATGCAGGGACACGTCGTCCGGCGTCCAGCGCCAGAGCTCGCGGTCCAGCGCGAAGTCGAAGGGGGCGACCACGCCGACACCGCGCTGCGGGCCGGGACCGCCGATGAAGGAGACGTCCATGTCAGCACCGGCCTCACGGTGAGAGACGAGCACGCAACGGTTCGCCGAAACGCCCGTGTTGACGACGGTAGGTTCGGGGTGCCAGCGTGGTCAATCCGTACATCTCAGACTTCCGGTCATCCGGGGAAACGGCGGCCCATGTCCACCCCCTCGCCCACCCCCGCGACCACCGCCTCGACCGCCTCTTCGCCCACGCCGGGGGCCGTCCCCACGCTGCTCGTCCTGGACGCCGACCCGCCGCCCCGGCTGGGCGGGCTGACCGGCAGGGTCCGGATCGAGCACGCGGACGCCTCGACGCTCGCCGAGCGCCTCCCGCACGCCGACGTGCTGCTGGTCTGGGACTTCACCTCGCACGCGGTGCGTTCCGCCTGGCCGGGCGGGGGGCCGCGGCCGCGCTGGGTGCACACCGCGAGCGCCGGAGTGGATCACCTTCTCTGTCCGGAACTCGCCGCCTCCGACACGGTGGTCACCAACGCGCGGGGCGTCTTCGACCTGCCGATCGCCGAGTACGTCGCCGCTCTCGTGCTGGCGCTGGCGAAGGACCTGCCGCGGACGCTGGAGTTCCAGCGGGAGCGGACCTGGCTCCACCGCGAGTCGCGCAAGGTCGCCGGGACCCGTGCCTGCGTCGTCGGGTCGGGGCCGATCGGCCGGGCGATCGCCGGCACGCTCGAGGCGCTCGGCGTCACCACCGCGCTGGTCGGCCGCACCCCGCGCGCGGGGGTGCACGGCTCCGAGGACCTGGACCGGCTGATCGCCCGCGCGGACTGGGTGATCTCCGCCGCGCCGCTGACCGAGCAGACCCGGGGCATGTTCGACGCCCGCCGCTTCGGGGTGATGCAGCCGTCCGCCCACTTCGTCAACGTCGGGCGCGGGCCGCTGGTCGTCGAGGAGGCGCTCGCCGAGGCCCTCGGGCAACACCGGATCGCGGGCGCCGCCCTGGACGTCTTCGAGGCCGAGCCGCTCCCCCCGGACAGCCCGCTGTGGCGGGCCCCCGGGCTGATCGTGTCGCCGCACATGAGCGGGGACACGATCGGCTGGCGCGACGAACTCGCCGCCCAGTTCGTGGAGTTGTACGAGCTCTGGGAGGCGGGCAAGCCGCTGGTGAACGTGGTCGACAAACAGCGCGGGTACGTACCCGGGCACTGATGTGGCGGGAGAGCCGATGTCCGAGTCCACCGAGCCCACCGGGCTCACCGACCTGACCGCCGTGCGGCTCCTCGACGGTTACCGCCGGGGCGAGTTCGGTCCCGTGGCGGTGACCCGCGCGGCACTGGAGCGGGCCGAGGCGGTCCAGCCGGAGGTGAACGCGTTCGTCCGGCTGTTCGCCGAGGAGGCTCTGGAGCGGGCCGCCGCCTCCGAGGAACGGTGGCGGCGCGGTGAGCCGCGCGGGCTGCTGGACGGGGTGCCGGTCACGGTGAAGGACATCCTGCTGCTGCGCGGCGCCCCGACGCTGCGCGGCTCGCGCTCCGTCGACCCGGCGGGCCGCTGGGACGAGGACGCCCCGTCGGTGGCGCGGCTGCGGGAGCACGGCGCCGTCTTCCTCGGCAAGACGACGACCCCCGAGTTCGGCTGGAAGGGGGTGACGGACTCCCCGCTCAGCGGTGTCACCCGCAACCCGCACGACCCCGCGCGGACCGCGGGCGGTTCCAGCGGGGGCGCGGCGGCGGCGGTGGCGCTGGGCGCGGGACCGCTGGCCCTGGGGACGGACGGCGGCGGCAGTGTCCGCATCCCGGCGGCGTTCTGCGGGATCTTCGCGCTGAAGCCGACGTACGGGAGGGTGCCGCTGTATCCGGCGAGCGCCTTCGGCACGCTGGCGCACGTCGGCCCGATGACGCGGGACGCGGCGGACGCGGCGCTGCTGATGGACGTGATCGGCGGGCCGGACTCCCGCGACTGGTCGGCGCTCGCGCCGGCCCCCGGCTCCTTCCGGGAGGGGCTGGACGGCGGGGTGCGGGGGCTGCGGGTGGCGTACTCGCCGTCGCTGGGCGGCCAGGTGGCGGTGGAGCCCGAAGTGGCGGCGGCGGTACGGCGGACGGTGGAGCGACTGGCCGCGCTCGGCGCGTACGTGGAGGAGACCGACCCGGACCTCACCGACCCGGTGGACGCCTTCCACACCCTGTGGTTCGCCGGGGCCGCCCGGGTGGTGCAGCACCTCACGCGGGAGCGGCGGGAACTGCTGGACCCCGGGCTGCGGGAGATCTGCGGCGAAGGCGCCCGCCGGTCGGCGCTGGACTACCTGGCGGCGGTGGACGTCCGGATGGACCTGGGCCGGCGCATGGGTCTCTTCCACGACACCCACGACCTCCTCGTCACCCCGGCCCTGCCGCGGACGGCGTTCGAGGCGGGCGTGGAGGTACCGAAAGGTTCCGGCCACCGACGCTGGACGGGCTGGACCCCGTTCACCTATCCGTTCAACCTGACCCAGCAGCCCGCGGCGAGCGTCCCCGTGGGCACCGACGCGGCCGGTCTGCCGATCGGGGTCCAGCTCGTGGGCGCCCGCCACGCCGACGCGCTGGTGCTGCGGGCGGCCCACGCGCTCTACGGGAGCGGAGCCGCCGAAGCCGTCCGGCCGCCCGGGATCACGCCCGCCGGAAGCTGAGCGTCTCCCCCTGCGCGCCGCCGCGCCACAGGTCGTTGCACCCGTCGGCCATCTCCGCCAGGCCCTCCACGACCTGGCCCCAGACGATGCCGGGCACCCAGCCCACGTCGCCGTTCAGCAGCAGGTTGTTCCGCTCGTAGAACAGGGCCAGGTCGACGACCGTGGCACCCGGGCCGACCTCGCGGTCGTAGCCGTAGGCCCTGGTGCCCAGTTCCGCGCCCGCGAAGGAGAAGTAGCAGAGGTCTCCCGGAACGGGCGTGACGGTCGGGTTCTCCAGCGGCGGTTCCGCCTTCGCGAAGGGCGGGAACAGGGCGTAGACCTCGTTGCGCGCGTATTTGGCGTGGTAGACGTCGCCGGACAGGGGCAGGGCGTCCCAGACGGCCGCGCAGGTGATCGGCGCACGGTCGTCGAGCAACCGGGCCGTACAGGTGATTCCGCGTTTGGCCAGCGAGACCTCGACATATCGGTCCATCATGAGACCCATCGTCCCGCACCGGTCAAGACCGCCCGACCGCCGAACGGGGCCGAAAGCAGCGGGCATAACCGGTGTCTTCCCGGGTAGCCGCGCCGCCATGGCTCCACCACTGGGAAGACCACTGAGACGACGCAGAGACACCCTCGGCCCGACCGGGCCCTCACGCCGATCGCTGCTCGCGGGGGTCGCGGCGCTCGGCGCACTCGGCGCGGCGGGCTGCTCGCGCGTGCCCACCGAGGCGAGTACCAACGGCGGTGACCTGCTGTCCCGGCTCAAGGCGGCGGGCGTGGTCCGCCTGGGCATCGCCGGCGAGATCCCCTTCGGCTACATCGACAGGAACGGCAGACTGACCGGCGAGGCACCGGAACTCGCCAAGGTCATCTTCAAACGGCTCGGGGTGGACCGGGTCCAGCCCGTGCCCACCGAGTTCGGCTCGCTGATCCCGGGGCTGAACTCGCAGCAGTTCGACGTCGTGGCCGCCGGGATGTACGTCAACCCCGCCCGCTGCGAGCAGGTCATATTCTCCGACCCCGACTACCAGATGCTCGATTCGTTCATCGTGCGCAAGGGCAACCCGAAGGGGCTGACCAGTTACCGGGACGTCGTCGAGAAGAAGGCGAAGTTCGCCACCGGCACCGGGTACGCGGAGATCGCGTACGCGGTCGAGGCCGGGTATCCGGAGGGCGACATCCTGATCGTCCCCGACCAGGTCGCCGGGCTGAACGCGGTGGAGGCCGGGCGGGTCGACGTCTTCGCCGGTACGGCGCTCACCACCCGCGAGGTGGTCAAGAAGTCGGCCAAGGCCGAGGTCACGGAGCCCTTCAAGCCGATCGTCGACGGCAAGCCGCACGTCGACGGCGGCGCGTTCGCCTTCCGGCCGACCGAGACGAATCTGCGGGACGCGTTCAACGTCGAGCTGGGCAAACTGAAGGAGAGCGGCGAGCTGCTGCGCATCCTCAGGCCGTTCGGTTTCACCGAGGACGAGATGACGGATCTGACCGCGAAGGAGCTGTGCGGCGGATGACCTCAGGACTCTGGGAACTCGTACTCAAGGGCGTCTGGGTCACGATCCAGCTGCTGGTCCTCAGCGCGCTGCTGGCGACGGCGGTCTCCTTCGTGGTGGGCGTCGCGCGCACCCACCGGCTGAAGTTCGTCCGCTTCCTCGCGGGCTTCTACACCGAGGTGTTCCGCGGTACCTCGGCACTGGTGATGATCTTCTGGGTGTTCTTCGTGCTGCCCCCGGCCTTCGGCTGGCAGCTGGTGCCGCTGTGGGCGGGCACGCTGGCCCTGGGCCTGACCTACGGTGCCTACGGTTCGGAGATCGTGCGCGGTGCGCTGGCCGCCGTCGATCCCGCCCAGCGCGAGGGCGGCATCGCGCTCAGCTTCACGCCCACCCAGCGGCTGCGGCTGATCCTGCTGCCGCAGGCGGTGCCGGAGATGATCCCGCCGTTCTCCAACCTGCTGATCGAGCTGCTCAAGGGCACCGCCCTGGTGTCGATCATGGGGATGGGCGATCTGGCGTTCAGCGGCAACCTGGTGCGCCTCGCGCTGCAGGAGAGCGCCGAGATCTACACGTACATCCTGGTGATCTACTTCGTGATCGCCTTCCTGCTCACCCGGGTCATGCGCGGTCTGGAGAAGAAGCTGAAGGCCGGGGTCGGCAGGACGCCGAAGCACGACCCGGACGTGGAGCTGAAGCGGGCCGAGACCACCAACGCGGGAGGTGCGGTCTGATGAAGTGGGACTGGAACGCGGTCTCCGAGTTCATGCCGTACTTCTGGGACGGTCTGCTGGTCACCCTGCAGATCCTGGTGTTCGGCTCACTGATCTCGTTCGTCCTCGGCCTGGTGTGGGCCCTGCTGATGCGGGTGCCGTCCCGCTGGGTGACCTGGCCGGTCGGCGCGGTGACGGAGTTCGTCCGCAACACCCCGCTGCTGGTGCAGCTGTTCTTCCTGTTCTACGTGCTGCCCGAGTGGGGCCTGACCTTCTCGGCGCTGACCACGGGTGTCTTCGCCATCGGTCTGCACTACTCGACGTACACGATGCAGGTCTACCGCGCGGGCATCGAGGCCGTGCCGGTGGGCCAGTGGGAGGCGGCGACGGCGCTGAACCTGCCGCTGCGTCGGACGTGGACCGCGGTGATCCTGCCGCAGGCCGTGCGCAGGGTCGTGCCCGCGCTCGGCAACTACGTCATCTCGATGCTGAAGGACACGCCCCTGCTGATGGCGATCACCGTGCTGGAGATGCTCGGTGAGGCGCGCCTCTTCGCCCAGCAGCACTTCCAGTTCACCGAGCCCCTGACGGTGATCGGCATCGCCTTCATCGTCATCTCCTACCTGGCCTCCCTTGCCCTGCGAGCCCTGGAGCGACGCCTTGTCCACTGAACACACCCCCACGTCCGACACCGGTGTCGGTGCCGGTGTCAGCACCGGGAAGACCCCCGCGGGCGTCGGCCGGTCCAACGGCAACGAGCTGATCCGGCTGGAGCGGGTCACCAAGCGGTTCGGTCACCACACGGTCCTCGACAACCTGGACTTCTCCGTGGACGCCGGCAAGCACGTCACCCTGATCGGGCCGTCCGGGTCGGGCAAGACCACGATCCTGCGCCTGCTGATGACCCTGCTGAAGCCCGACGAGGGCACGGTCACCGTCGACGGGGACCAGCTGTACCCCGCACCCGAGAAGCAGGTCCGCGAGATCCGCAAGAAGATCGGCATGGTCTTCCAGCAGTTCAACCTGTTCCCGAACATGACGGTGCTGCGGAACATCACCGAGGCCCCGGTCACCGTGCTCGGCATGTCGAAGGACGAGGCCGAGGAGCGGGCGCGGGAGCTGCTGGAGATGGTCGGGCTGACCGAGCACGTCGACAAGCACCCCGCGCAGCTGTCCGGCGGTCAGCAGCAGCGGGTGGCGATCGCGCGGGCGCTGGCCATGCGGCCGCAGGTGCTGCTGCTGGACGAGGTGACCTCGGCGCTGGACCCGGAGCTGGTCGCGGGTGTCCTGGACGTGCTGCGGGACATCGCCCGCTCCACCGACATCACCATGCTCTGCGTCACCCACGAGATGAACTTCGCCCGGGACATCTCCGACCGCGTCCTGATGTTCGACTCGGGCCGGATCATCGAGGCCGGCGCCCCGGAGAAGATCTTCAGCGAGCCGGAGCACGACCGCACCCGGGAGTTCCTCAGCGCGGTCCTGTGATGACGGGGCGTGTTCGGGGGAGGGCTCCGGAACGTCCGAGGTGGACGCACCGGGGCATTCCTCTGGCATATGCCCGAGGACCGGTTCCGCAGTTGGGAAGGCCGCGATCTCGTCAACACTCGCTCCTGGACAGCCGCTTGACGGCTATCGTGGAGGGGATTCGCTGACCGGATTGCGGCCCCAGGTCCTGTCGTCACCTTCCCGCCCGCCGGGCGGGCGGGAAGGTGACGACAGGACCTACAAGCGAGCGCAGGGGGAAACACCGTGGCGCTGAAGCACAAGCCGACCGCTCCGTACCACTCGGTCCAGGACGCCCTGCGCGTCCTGGACACGGTGTCGCGGCACACCACCGGGATCACCGGCACCCAACTCGCCCGCGAGAGCGGCCTGGGCCGGGAGCGACTGACCACGCTCCTGCCCATGCTGTGTCGCGAGGCCTACGTCGAACAGGGCGCCGACGGCGCGTACGTCGCCGGGGAGGCGTTCGCCCGCCTCTGCTCGGCCCAGGAACAGGAACACGAGGAGGCCCTGCACGACAAGCTCCAGCGCACCCTGGACCGGCTCCGCGACTCCGTCGGAGCCGCCGTCTACATGAGCCGGTACGTGGACGGCGAGGTCAAGGTCACCCAGTACGCCGACGGGCCGGCCACCCCGAAGGTCAACGAGTGGGTCGACTTCCGTGACGCGGCGCACGCCACCGCGCTCGGCAAGAGCCTGCTGTCCCAGCTCGACCACAACGGCCGGCGCGAGCACCTCGACCGGCACCGGACGGTCCGGCTCACCTCGCGCACCGTCACCAGCGACCGGCTGCTGCTCTCCCAGCTGGCGGCGCACCCGCCCACGGTGCCGGTCCTGGACCTCCAGGAGTACGCGATCGGCACGGTCTGCGCGGCCGTCCCGATCACCGCCGGTTCCTCGGTGGGCTGCCTGGCCCTGTCCCTGCCCGTCGAACACGCCCACCGTCTGCGCCACGCCGCCGACGCCCTCAACCGCAACGCGGCGCCGGTCCTGCTGTCGATGGCGATCTGAGGTCTCCGGTCCGGCGGTCCCGGGGGGTGCTCCGGCCACGGCGGGCGCCGCCGTGGCCGGAGCACCCCCCGGGACCGGGTATTATTTTCGAGTCGCCGGTCGCGGGAAGCGGACGGCGGGAGTCATGCGCCGCTAGCTCAGTTGGTTAGAGCAGCTGACTCTTAATCAGCGGGTCCGGGGTTCGAGTCCCTGGCGGCGCACGGTGAAGGGCCTCTCGCACCAGCGGGAGGCCCTTCGACGTGTCCGGCGCCGCACCCCGGGAGGCGACCCCGGAAGGTGCTGTCAGAAGGTGACGTCCGAGCAGGCGTAGAACGCGTTGCCCGTGTCGGCGACCGACCACACCGCGAGGATGACGTGGCGCCCGCTCAGCCCGGACGGCAGGGTGCCGCTGTGCGAGAGGGTCTGCGGCGGGCGCTGCCCGTTGTAGGGCACCTTCAGGAACGGGGTGAGGTTGAGGTCGGACCGGGCCAGGTTGTGGTTCTGGTTCCAGCCCGGCTTGGTGATGTAGTACGAGAAGTCGCTGGTGGCGTGCATGGCCGTGAACTGCCACCGGAAGGTGTAGTTCTGGCCGCCCGTCACCCTGGTCGTCGGCCAGGCGCCGCCCGAGGGCGTCTTCGGGCTGTCGAGCTGGGCGAACCGCGTGTTGTTGGCCGAACAGAGCCGGCCGTCCGCGGCGCCGGAGCCGGGGAAGCCCTTGGGGCCCTCGACGCTCTGCGGCTCCCACTGGATGTCGCCGCAGTTCGTCACACTGCCGTTCTGGCAGAGCTTCTGCCTGCTGATGGGCAGATCGGTGTAGCCGTGGCTGCTGGCACCGCCGGAGGAGAGCACGAACGCTCCGGTCGTGGCCAGTCCTACCGCGGCTGCGTACAGCTTGGTCCGTGTGCGCATGCTGCCGCTCCTGGAGAACGTGGGGGAGTTTCACTGAGCTGTGCAGGTAGGTCTAGACCAAGTCTCAGATTATGACCGCGGATTGAGCATGTCCATACCAATAGCGGAACCGATTCCGCCTCCCCGCCCACCGGCCCGTCCGCCGCCCTACGGCCCCGCCTCCCCCCGTCCCGCGCAGAACGCCACCGTCAGGTCCTTCACCAGCATCTTGCGCTCGTAGTCGTCCAGCTCCACCAGCCCCCGCGTGGTCAGCCGGGTCACCGTGTCCTCCACCGAGTCCACGACCGAGGTGAGCACGCTCGCCCGGTGCTGGGCGTCCAGCGTGGCGATCCGGCGCCGGTGCATGACGGCGGCCACCTCGGGGGCGTACTCCACCCGGACCGGGCGCACCGAGAACACCTCGATCCCGACGGGCGCGGCGTCCGCCGCCACCAGCCGGGTCAGCGCGTCCTGCACCGTGTCCGGCGAGCCCCGCACCGCGCCCGGCGCCTCCATCGGGACCCGGAGCAGCGCCGCCTCGACGCACTCGCGCACATAGGTCTCGTGGTCCTCCACGCCCAGCGTCGCCCGCACGGTGTCCCGCACCCGCCACACCACCAGGACCACCACCCGCAGCGCCACCCCGCTGTGGTCGGCCGCCTGCATCGGCTCGCTGCGCCAGTGCCTCAGCCGCACATCGACCCGGCGGCGCAGCAGCAGCGGGTTCACCCACAGCAGACCGGTCCGCCGGACGCTCCCCCGGTAACGGCCGAACAGGCCGAGCACCCAGGCCCGCCCGGTCCGGCCGCGCGCCAGCCCGCCGAACCCGAACAGGCCGAGGGCCCCGGCAGCCGCGTACCCCGCCCACTGGGCGGGCCCGAGCCCGGTGGCTCCCGGGTGCTCCGGGAGTCCGAGGGCAACGGCCACCAGGGGTGGCAGTACGCCCGCCCACCAGGACGTGGCCACGCACCCGGCCGCCCCGCACATCCCGGCGAGCACCCCCGCGCCGCCGGGCAGCACCCGGGCCGGCCGCTCCACCAGCTCGGGGTCGACCGGTGGCAGGGGCAGGGGCCGTTCGGCGACCGGGCGGCCGAGCCGCGGCCGCTCCCCCGTCCCCTGTCGGCTTCCCACCACCATGGGACGCAGCCGCACCGGCACCGGGTCGGGCCCGTCGCGGAAGAGCAGATGGACGGGGATCTCGGTGGTGGTCTCGTTGCGGATGACCCGGCCGGGCCGGCCCTTCGCCGGGCCCCCGGCTTCGGAGGAAGGCGATCTGGGGGCGGGCGGTTCGACGACGGGCAGTTCGCAGGTGGGTGGTCCAGGGACGGGCAGTTCGCAGGTGGGCGATTCGGGGATGGGTGATTCGGGGGTGTCGGGAGTGATCGTGGTCATGCGTGCCTCCAGCCTCCGCGCCAGATGCGTCACCTCGGAAGGACCCTGCGGGCCGTGACGGAGCCCGCAGGGGTGGGTCGCGGCGAGCGACCCTCGGACTACGAGAAGAGCCGCCGCCAGGTCTCCGGCCCCGGCAGGCCGTCCGCGGCACCGCCGCGCCAGCCCTGGGCGCGCTGGAACTCCTCGACGTTGCGCCGGTCCGCCTCGCTCCAGCGCGGGCCCGGCCCCGTGACGTAGTGGCGGCCGAACCCCTTCCGCACCAGCTGCCGCCCCAGCCGGGTGACCTGGCCGCCGACCGCGCCCGGCCGGAACGCCGCCCGGCCCGGGTAGCCCGGCACCCCGTGCGCGTCCTGCGCGTCCCCGGCGGCCGGGATGTTCCTGCCCCCGCCGGTCAGCAGCAGTTCCCAGGTCAGCGGCCCCGGCAGGCCGTCCGCCGCGGCCCCCTGCCAGCCCTGCGCCTGCTGGAACGCCCGGATCGCCGCGCGGTCCGTGTCCGTCCAGCGCGGTCCGGGGCCGGTGGCGTAGAAACGGGCGCCACCGCGCTCGACGAGCAGGCGGCCGAGCTCGGTGACGTGCGGGTTGTCCGCGCCGGGGCCGAAGTGGGCCACTCCGGGAAACGGTGTCCGGGCCTGCGCTGCCGCGCCCGCCCCCTCGGCCCTCGCCGTACCGTCGGTCACGCCCTTGTACCGGTACGGGACGTAGCCCGCGGAGTTGTTCCAGTAGGCGTACGGGGTGGTCCGTCGGAGGGTGTTCGGGGGGGTCTGCTCGTAGGCCACGTACGTGGTGCGCGCGCCGTCCGTCCAGCCGCCGAAGAGGACGACGTGGGAGCCGCCGTAGGGATCGGACGCGTTGTGGAAGAGCAGCATGTCCCCCGGCTGGAGTTCGTCCTTGCCGATCCTCTCCGCGTACTGCCCGAGGCTGCCGGTCCATTCGTTTCCGGGCAGGTTCCAGGCCATCGAGACATAGCCCGAACAGTCCTGCCGGTATCCGTCGGACCAGAACGCGCTCACGCTGTACGGGACTTTCCGGTCGACCCATCTCCTGGCCCGTTCGATGATGTCCGTGCGGCTGATCGCGCGCGAGGCCGTCGGGACCGAGGGGTCCGCGGGATCGGCGGGCAGGCCGGCGGGGCCGTACAGCGGAGCCCTCGGACCCTGCGGGGTGGCGGGCTCGTCACCTGCGGGGACACCCGGGACCCCCGGGGCGCCGGGCCGCTCGGTGCCGGGCCGCTCGGCGGTGTGGGGTGCGGCCAGGGCGGGGGCGGCCTGCGCGGCGACCACCGCCGAGGCCGCGGCGGCCACCACGAGCGGGCGGAACGCCGCCGGGTGGCCGACCGAGCCGCCGGCCGGCGCGTACGCGAGGACGCGCCGCCGGTGCACACAGCCGGGGCAGCCGCAGTCGCCCGCGGGCTCGAACTCCTCGAACACCGGGGGTTCCATGCGATCCCCCTCACACGTCCCGCCGCACGACCGGTCACACATCCGGCCACACGTCCGGTGAAATACCTCACGTCTGTGCACGAAGGTCAGCTTCTCAACTGCTCCCGGGGCGCGCACTCTGACGCCTCGAAAGATGGACGCGCCATGGGCCCAGGTGGCGGACCTCGCCTGCCCCGGACCCGGGGACGAGGCCGCGCGGGACCGCGCGGGACCACGCCGGGACGGAGGTGGAGGTCGGGAGCACCCCGTCCGGTCCGGTAGAGTTGTCGCGTCAGTGAGCGCCGCTAGCTCAGTTGGTTAGAGCAGCTGACTCTTAATCAGCGGGTCCGGGGTTCGAGTCCCTGGCGGCGCACCGACACGGCGGGCCCCTCGCGATCGAGGGGCCCGCCGCTTTTGGCCGGATCCCCTCTCGCGCCCGCCGAGGGGCCTGTCTTGAACAGAACGCCCTCACCACACGTATGGAACCCCTGGAACCACGGGGGGAACAGGCCCCCCGCCGGACCTCCTCAGACGCCACAATGGGCGCGTACGACCGGCGAACACCCGTTTTCACACCTTGCGATCATGATGGACACGGTACAACCTGGGTTCTTCATCATGCCGCGCATTCGCGGCTGTTGGGGCGGCGGGAGACCGGTTACGGACGGTACGGGGTGAGAGGTCCCGTTTCGCGGAGCACCGCCGACGAGGGCATCATGCAACCGAAAGAACGCCACGCCGTGTCTATATGGTGTGGGTGCCGTGGTGACAGCGGGACACCTCTGACACCACTGACACGCCTGGGACGGTCGAGGGGGACCGGACACGGGTGGCAGCAAGCGACGAAACACACGGCGAGGCCGTGTGTGGGGGGATGATTCATGACGTCGACGCCGACGGGCGCCCAAGGGGACAACGATCCGTCCCAGACCACCCAGCTCAGAGTGCCTGCACACCGGACCGGAAACACGGGCGCGTTCCGACGGATCAAGAAGACGCTGCCGAGATACGACTACGAGCACTACAGCCGGCTCTCGGGCCCCCTCACCCAGCCTGATCCGAGCAAGCCCTACACAGTCCAGTACCGCTCGCTGATCTCGCAGGAGCCGCACCGCATCCGCATCGCGCTGATGCTGGTCGCGGCCCCGCTGCTGTCGGTGGTGCTGCTGGTGTGGCTGCTGCAGCCCGCGCACTGGACGGAGCGGGACTACCCGGCGTTCGACTGGCTGCCCGCCCTCGACATGGTGATGCTCGTCTCGATCGGCCTGATCGAGCTCTTCCGCTGCATGAACGTGCTGTCGAACGCGCACGCCACGCTGGTCGCCCGCGACCCGATCCCGGTGGTGCCGGAGACCGGCACCCGGGTCGCCTTCCTCACCTCCTTCGTGCCCGGCAAGGAGCCGCTGGAGATGGTGACGAAGACCCTGGAGGCGGCGGTGAAGATCCGCCACCGGGGCACCATGCACGTCTGGCTGCTCGACGAGGGCGACGACCCCGAGGTGAAAGAGGTGTGCGCCCGGCTCGGTGTGCACCACTTCTCCCGCAAGGGCGTCGCGAAGTGGAACCAGAAGAAGGGCCCGCACCGCGCCAAGACCAAGCACGGCAACTACAACGCCTGGCTGGACGCGCACGGCGACGACTACGAGTACTTCGCCTCGGTGGACACCGACCACATCCCGCTGCCGAACTACCTGGAGCGGATGCTCGGCTTCTTCCGCGACCCGGACGTCGGTTTCGTCATCGGCCCGCAGGTCTACGGCAACTACGACAACTTCGTCACCAAGGCCGCCGAGTCGCAGCAGTTCCTCTTCCACGCGCTGATCCAGCGGGCCGGCAACCGCTACGGCTCACCGATGTTCGTGGGCACCTCCAACGCCGTACGCATCAAGGCGCTCCAGCAGATCGGCGGTCTGTACGACTCGATCACCGAGGACATGGCGACCGGCTTCGAGATGCACCGCCACAAGAACCCGGCGACGGGCAAGAAGTGGCGCTCGGTCTACACCCCGGACGTGCTCGCGGTCGGTGAGGGCCCCAACGCCTGGACGGACTTCTTCACCCAGCAGATGCGCTGGTCGCGCGGTACGTACGAGACGATCATCGGACAGTACTGGAAGGGCTTCTACTCGCTCCCGCCGAGCAAGCTCTTCAACTACACCATGATGATCATCTTCTACCCGATGTCGGCTCTGAACTGGATTTTGGCGGCGCTGAGCTGTGCGCTGTTCCTGGGCCTGGGCGCCTCGGGTGTGAACATCGATCCCGCGGTCTGGCTGATGCTCTACGGCAACGCCTCCGCGCTGCAGATCGGCCTCTACATCTGGAACCGCCGCCACAACGTCTCCCCGCACGAGCCGGAGGGCTCCGGCGGTGTGGCCGGCATGGTGATGTCCGCGCTGTCGGCGCCGCTCTACGCGAAGGCACTGATCGACTCCGTGCTGCGCAGGAAGAGCAAGTTCGTGGTCACCCCGAAGGGCGACTCGGCCAGCCCGGACACCTGGTTCGGAACCTTCCGGTACCACTGGTACTTCATCCTGATCTTCGGTGGCTCCATCACCGCCGGATTCGTCTACGGACACTCGCACCCGGCCATGATCATCTGGGCGACGTTCGCCCTGCTCATCACGGCCGCGCCCATGTTCGCCTGGCGCCACGGCATGCGCCAGGACAGGAAGAAGCCCGGCGCGCACGCCGCGGGCCAGGCACAGGACTCCGCACCGGACCCCCGGACGCAGCAGCTGCCGCAGCAGCACCACGCGCCCCACGCCCCGCAGGACCGGCCCGGCTGGGCCGGCGCCCACGGCGGACCGGGAGGAGCAGGGGGACCGGGCGGACCAGGAGGTACCGGGGGCTCTCACCCCGGTGACGACCAGACGATGCAGATCGCCCTGGGTGGACTTGGGGGACGTAAGGAATGAACGACCGTGCAGGCCGCCGTCGCGCCCGTCGGATCGCGATAGGCACGACGGTGGTGCTCGCGCTGGCCGGAATGAACGGGCCCTGGCTGTACCGCTTCGGGACCGAGAAATACCACCAGTACAAGATCAACAAGCCGGAGTACAAGGCGGAGAACGGCCGCTGGGAGATCGTCGAGTTCCCGGAGGAGTACCGCCAGAACACCATCCACGCGGCGCTGCTGCACACCGGCAAGGTGCTGCTCGTCGCGGGCTCCGGCAACAACAAGGACAACTTCGACGCCAAGAAGTACGACACGCGGATCTGGGACCCGGTCAAGAAGACCATCAAGAAGGTGCCGACGCCGAGCGACCTGTTCTGCACCGGCCACACCCAGCTCGCCAACGGCAACCTGCTGATCGCCGGCGGCACCAAGCGGTACGAGAAGCTCAAGGGTGACGTGACGAAGGCGGGCGGCCTGATGGTCGTCCACAACGAGAACCCGGACAAGCCGATCACCCTGCCGGCGGGCACCAGGTTCGTCGGCAAGGACAACGGCAAGACCTTCGTCTCGAAGGACCCGGTGCTCGTCCCGCGCGCCAAGAAGAACTTCGACAAGGCGACCGGCGAGTTCCTGGGCAACACCCCGGGCTACGGCCGCACCTACGTCGAGGCGCAGAAGGAGGGTGCCAAGTACGAGACCGGCACCCAGGACAACTACACCGTGCAGGGTCTGAGCGGCGAGGACGCGCAGAACACGTACGGCATCGCCGAGAAGCTCGCCCTGGACAAGAAGGACTTCCAGGGGATCGACGACGCCTTCGAGTTCGACCCGGTGGCGGAGAAGTACATCAAGGTCGACCCGATGAAGGAGGCCCGCTGGTACCCGACGCTCACCACCCTGAGCGACGGCAAGATCCTCAGCGTCTCCGGCCTCGACGACATCGGCCAGCTGGTCCCGGGCAAGAACGAGGTCTACGACCCCGAGACCAAGAAGTGGACCTACACGGACAAGGTCCGCCAGTTCCCGACCTACCCGGCGCTGTTCCTGATGCAGAACAGCAAGGTCTTCTACTCGGGTTCGAACGCGGGGTACGGACCGGCCGACGAGGGCCGTGAGCCGGGCATCTGGGACGTGGAGACCAACAAGTTCGACAAGATACCCGGGCTGAGCGACCCCGACATGATGGAGACGTCCGGCACGGTGCTGCTGCCGCCGGCCCAGGACGAGAAGTACATGGTGATCGGCGGCGGCGGCGTCGGCGAGTCCAAGCTGGCCAGTGAGAAGACCCGGATCGTCGACCTCAAGGCCGACGAACCGCGCTTCGTGGACGGCCCCTCGCTGGACAAGGGAACCCGCTACCCGCAGTACTCGATCCTGCCCGACGACAACATCCTGGTCTCGGGCGGCTCGGAGGACTACCGGGGCCGCAGCGAGTCCAACATCCTCGAGGCGCGGATCTACGACACGGCGGAGAACGAGTTCAAGCGCGTCGCCGATCCGCTGGTGGGCCGCAACTACCACGCCGGCTCGATCCTGCTGCCCGACGGCCGCGTGATGTTCTTCGGCTCGGACTCGCTCTACGGCGACAAGGCCAACACCAAGCCCGGCACGTTCGAACAGCGCATCGAGATCTACACACCGCCGTACCTGTACGGCGAGACCGGGCAGCCCGACCTGACGGGCGGCCCGAAGACCGTCGAGCGCGGCGGCTCCGCCACGTTCACCTCGAAGGACGCCGGGTCGATCAAGAACGTCCGGCTGATCCGGCCGAGCGCCTCGACCCATGTCACCGACATCGACCAGCGCTCCATCGCCCTGGACTTCGAGGCCGACGGCGACAAGCTGAAGGTGACGGTCCCCAAGAGCCGGAACCTGGTCCAGGCGGGCTGGTACATGCTGTTCGCCACCAACGCGGACGGCACCCCCAGCAAGGCGCAGTGGGTACAGGTGCCCTGACGCCAGGCAGATGAGAGAAGGGGCGTCCTCCACGGCGGAGGACGCCCCTTCTTCCTTCTGTCCCTGGTCGTCGCCACGCAGGCCGTCGCTACGTGGTGCGTCGCTCCGTACGCCGTGACGTGGTCAGTCGCCGTCGCCCTTGCCCTCGTCGGCCTCGGCGAGCTTCACCGCGTAGTCCTCCCACCACGCACCGGCCTTCGGACCGCCCTTGCACTCGCCGTCCGACTCGCCGGGCCGCTTCACCCACAGATACGCGTCCACCAGCGGGTCCGCGGTCTCGGTCGTCGGGGTCTCGCCGAGGGCGCGGCCGGGCGGGTTGCACCAGCGCTCGTCCGCATCGCCCTGCGTGTAGGGGCCGTTGCCGTTGCGGCTGGTGTCGATCACGAAGGGCTTGCCGCCGACCTTGGCGGAGAGCTTCTTGCCGTAGGCGATGGAGTCCTCGGTGGAGTAGAAGTTGGAGACGTTCACCGAGAAGCCGTCGGCCCGGTCGATGCCCGCCCACTTCAGCGGCTCGAAGATCTGGTCAGGGTCGCCCCAGCCGGCGTTGCCCGCGTCCAGGTACACCGTGGTGTTCTTCAGGCTCTTGAGCTTGTCGACGGCACCGTTGAGTACGTCGTAGCGCTCCTCGTGGAACTTCTCCGGCGTGCAGCCGTCGACCAGGTGGAGCACCGCGTCGGGCTCCAGGATCACGGTCGCCGCGCGGTCCCCGATGCCCTTGGCCACACCGTCGATGAAGGAGCGGTAGGCGTCGCCGTCGGCGGCACCGCCCTGCGAGTACTGGCCGCAGTCCCGGTGCGGGATGTTGTAGAGGACGAGCAGCGCGGTACGGCCCGCCTTGTCGGCGGCCTCGGTGAAGCCGCGGGTCTGCTCCTCCGGGTTCTCCGGGCTGATCCATTCGGCGGTGGGCTGCTCCGCGATCTTGCGGATCTGCTCGGCCTCCGCCTTCTTGCCGTCCTGTTCCAGGCCGGCCATCTGCTGTGCGGCGTTGCCCTCCGGGTTGACCCAGAAGGGGCTGGCGCCCTTCGGCTGCTGCGTGATCGCCGCGTCGGCCCCCTTGCCGGACCCGTCCCCCTCGTCGTCACCGGAGGAACAGCCCGTGATCAGCAGCGCCGCCCCCAGTACCGCTGCCGACGCCCGCCTCCCGGCGAACGCCCCGACCCCCCTGCTGCCGTACATCCAACCCCCCTTGGGTGCACTTGTTCCAAGCCTTCCGAGCCCCAATCCTGACATACACCCCGCGTCACCCATGAGGCCGAGCCCTTCTTGTCCGCGACCCGTTACAGCCCGGTGTACGGCCGGCCGGACGGACGGGCAGGGAGGGAGCCGGCGTCAGGTGGTGGTGTCCGTCAGGCAGGCCGAGACGATCACGTTGGCCGCGTAGCGGTGGCGTGCCGCGTCGTAGGGGCCGCCGCAGGTGACGAGGCGCAGTGCGGCCCGGCCGGAGAGGCGGGGGCCGTAGGCCTGCCGGGCGTCGAAGTCGTCGCGGGGGAGGACCTGCGCGTCCTCGACGGTGAACTCGGCGACCTCGGCGTCCGCGCGGACCACCCGGATCTTCTGGCCGGGCCGCAACGTACTGACCTCGTAGAACACGGCGGGCCGGGTCTCGGTGTCGATGTGCCCCACCACCAGCGCGGTGCCGGACGCCCCGGGCGTCACCCCGTCCGCGTACCAGCCGACCGTGCCCGGCCGGTCGAACGGCGGCGGGTCGAGCGCGCCCCGCTCGTCCAGGCCGCGGGCCACCACCGGCGCCCGCACGTCCAGGCCGGGTATGTCCAGGCGCCGTGGCGGCGCCTCGCCCAGCGGCCGGTGGGTGGGCGGGAGCTCCGCCCGGGGCGGACGGCCGACCGCCGCCATGTCACCCGTGGCGGGTCCGGATACGCCGGGGAGCAGGTCGGTTCCCTCGCGGCCCCACAGCCAGAAGCCGAGCAGCAGGACCACCCAGGCCACCCCGGGGAGCAGCCGCCCGACACCGGACGGACTCTGGTTCTGATGGTGATCGGTCATCGTCGGCCTCAGCGCGTTCCGCGGTCCCGCCGGACGCGGCTGCGTACGACGGCCGCCGTCGCGGCGGCAGCGGCGAGGAACAGTCCGGCCACCGTCTGCACCGTGCCCGGTCCCTCCCCGGACTCGTCGGCGGCGGCGACGGTCCGGGCGGCTCCCCCGCCGCCCGCGTCCACGGGGGCCACGGGCGAGGCGGCGGGGGAAGAAGCGAGGGCGACGGTGAGCCGGACCTCGGAGACGAACGCCGAGGACACCGCGGCCGCGGTCCGCTCGGCACACTCGGCCACCTCGAGGGTGACATCGGTACCGGGGGCCGGGGTCGCCGACACCCCGTCCGCGGCGTACGCCGCCGGGGTGAGCGCGGCGGCCTCCAGGACTCCGGTACAGAGAGCGAGTCGCACAGAACCCATCGTGCACCTCCAGACACCGGGAGCGTGCCCCGCCGGGCAGGGCACCGCATCCGCAGGGATGCGGTGCTGCGCCGTACGGGTGACATCGGGGCCTGCGGGGTTTTGCCTGGGTCAGTCAGACGAGGTCGACGAGGTCCGCGATGGAGTCCAGGACCTGGGACGGCCGGTACGGGAAGTTCTCGACCTGCTCGGGCCGGGTCAGGCCGGTGAGCACCAGGAACGTCCTCATTCCGGCCTCCATGCCGGCCAGTACGTCGGTGTCCATGCGGTCGCCGATCATGGCGCTGGTCTCGGAGTGGGCGCCGAGGGTGTTCAGTCCGGTGCGCATCATCAGCGGGTTCGGCTTGCCCGCGAAGTACGGCTGCCGGCCCGTCGCCTTGGTGATCAGCGCCGCCACCGCGCCGGTCGCCGGGAGCGGGCCCTCGGCGGAGGGGCCGGTCTCGTCGGGGTTCGTGCAGATGAAACGGGCGCCGTCGTTGATCAGCCGTACCGCCTTCGTCATGGCCTCGAAGGAGTAGGTCCGGGTTTCCCCGAGGACCACGTAGTCGGGTTCGTGGTCGGTGAGGATGTAGCCGATGTCGTGCAGCGCGGTGGTCAGACCGGCCTCGCCGAGGACGTACGCCGAGCCGCTGGGACGCTGGTCGTCCAGGAACTGGGCGGTGGCGAGCGCCGAGGTCCAGATGTTCTCGATCGGAACGTCCAGGCCCATGCGGCGCAGCCGGGCGTGCAGGTCGCGCGGGGTGTAGATCGAGTTGTTGGTGAGCACCAGGAAGGGTTTTCCGGACTCACGCAGCTTCTTGATGAAGGCGTCGGCCCCCGGGATCGGCACTCCCTCGTGGATGAGCACCCCGTCCATGTCGGTGAGCCACGATTCGATCGGCTTGCGGTCTGCCATGTGCGAGCTCTCCTGCCGTACGTGGTCCTTCCTGCCTGCCCCAGCCTAGACATGCCCGGATCTTGTGGGAACGCCCGGTGGGGCACGGCTCGAGGACACCCGGGGTGCTCCGCCGCTCCCCGGCCCGCCGGTTCGGATCGTTCGGAGCTCTCAGCGGCGACGACGGGCCTGCGTTGCCGTCAGTCCCCCGGTGAGCAGTGCCACCGCGGCGACGGTCAGGAGCTTTCCGGTGGCGTCGATACCGGTACGGGCGAGCTCGTCGGGGTCGGTGTCACCGGCTTCCTTGCCGGGCGCCGGCTCGATCCGGAACCGGTAGTCGTCCGACTGCCCGACCCAGTCGCCGTCGTCCCCCTGCCGCTGGACGACGGCGGCCTGGGCGACGACCTCGCCCGCCGCGGCGTCGGACGTGAGCGCGAGCCGTACCTTCACGGTGAGGGTCCGGCCGGCCTCGACGGCGAACCCCTCGAAGCCCGCCTGCTCGTCGACGAAGGCACCGACGAGTTCGTCCTCGTCGGTGGTCTCGAAGTGGACGGGGTGCGGCTGTTCCCGGTCCGGTGCGTAGAACTCCAGCACCGGCTGCGAGGCCCGCAACTCCCGTTTGTCGTCGACGAGTACGACGACCGGGTGGATGCCGCCGCAGAAGCGGTCGGTGGTGTTGGTCAGCTCCAGGTACCAGGTGCCGTAGCCACCGCCGGCCGGGTAGGTGTCCGGGCCGCCGCGGATACGGGCGGTGAGGGGGAAGTCGACGTCGCTCTCGGTGGCGCAGGCGGGCGGCGGTGCTTCCGTCCGGGCGTGGGCCGCGGTGGGAAGGACGGCGGCCAGCACCGCCAGGAAGAGGGACGCGGGCGTGCGGATTCGCATACCGTATGACCTTGCCGGTCGGCGGGCGGGCAGCACGGCGACATCCCCGAACACCCCCGCACGGCCCCATGGTTCCCCCCGCTCGGAGCAGTGCACCGGCCCCGCCCCCTGCTTTCCGGTCAGCCGTCGCCCCGTCCGAACACCGGCGCCAGGACCGACTGGGCCGCCCCCTCGGCGACCCCGCCCCCGCCGCCGGAGGCGACCCGTACCGGCACGGCCGTGTCGCCCGTCCGCCGGGCCCGCGTGTCCAGCACCGCGCGTACGCCCCGCGCGAACGCCTCCGGGGCGGCCTCGATCGTGCGGCCGCCGAGCAGGACGCGGTCGATGTCGAGCAGGCCCACCAGGTTCGCCGCGCCGACGCCCAGCACCCGCGCCGCCTCGTCCGTGTCGCCCCGTGCCACGGCGGCCAGGCACAGCGCCTCGATGCAGCCGCGGTCGCCGCAGCCGCAGCGCGGCCCGTCCAACTGGACGACCTGGTGTCCGAATTCCCCCGCCCCGGTGCGCGGTCCCCGGTGCACGCTGCCGCCGATCACCAGCCCGGCCCCGAGTCCCGTACCGAGGTGCAGGTAGGCGAAGGAGCCGCCCTCGCCGTCGACGGCCAGGCCCAGCGCCGCCGCGTTGGTGTCCTTGTCGACGACGACCGGCACGCCGAGCCGTTCCGACAGCGCGTCCCGCAGGGGGTACCCGTCCCACTCGGGGAACCCGGTCACCCGGTGCAGCACGCCCCGGGCGTGGTCGAGCGGCCCCGGCAGGGCGATCCCGACACCCAGCAGGGCGGGCCGGGACGGCACGCGTACGCCGGTCCCGTCCCCGGCGGCCCTGTTCCCACCGGTCCCGCCGGTCCCGCCGGTCCCGTCGCCCCCGGCGGTCCACAGCCCCTCGACGACTCCGGCCACCCCCGCCAGTACCGCCTCCGCCCCCGCGCCCAGGTCCAGGGGGGCGCTCCGCTCCCCCACGACCGTCCCGTCGAGGTCGACCAGGACGGCCCGCAGTTCGTCCCGGTCCAGGTGCACGCCCACCGCGTGCCCCGCCTCCGGCACCAGCCGCAGCACCGTCCGGGGCTTGCCCCCGGTGGACGCCCGGCGTCCCGCGTCCGCCGCGAGCCCCTCCGCCCGCAGCCGTGCGGTGATCTTGCTGACCGCCTGCGGGGTGAGGCCGGTCCGCTCGGCGAGTTCCAGCCGGCTGATGCCCTCGGCCCCGGCGGTCCGCAGCAGGTCGAGCACGAGCGCGGTGTTGTGGCTGCGCAGGGCGAGCAGATTGACCCCGCCCGTCCCGTCCCGCCTGCCGTCCCGCATACCGCCGTACGTCCTGTTCACCCGCTCATTCTCTCCCGTGCTTGCACTTTGGCAACAGCGTTGCGAAAGTAGGAGCATGACTGGCACTCCCCTCCGCGTCGGCCTCGTCGGCTACGGCCTCGCGGGCTCCGTGTTCCACGCCCCGCTGATCTCCGCGACCGAGGGCCTCGCGCTCGACACGGTGGTCACCTCGAACCCCGAGCGGCAGCAGCAGGCCCGCGCCGAGTTCCCGGACGTCCGCGTCGCGGCGACACCGGACGAGCTGTTCGAGCGCGCCGCCGAGCTGGACCTGATCGTCGTCGCGTCGCCGAACAGGACGCACGTCCCGCTCGCCACCACCGCGCTGGAGGCGGGTCTGCCGGTCGTCGTCGACAAGCCCGTCGCCGGCACGGCCGCCGAGGCCCGCGAGCTGGCGGCGCTCGCCGAGGAGAGCGGCCTGCTCCTGTCCGTCTTCCAGAACCGCCGCTGGGACAACGACTTCCTCACCCTGCGCAAGCTGGTGTCCGAGGGCACACTCGGCGATGTGTACCGGTTCGAGTCCCGCTTCGAGCGCTGGCGTCCGCAGCTCAAGGGCGGCTGGCGCGAGTCCGGCGACCCCGCGGAGGTCGGCGGTCTGCTCTACGACCTCGGCAGCCACGTCGTCGACCAGGCGCTGGTCCTCTTCGGCCCGGTGGCCTCCGTGTACGCCGAGGTGGACGTCCGCCGCGAGGGCGCGCGCACCGACGACGACACCTTCATCGCCCTCACCCACGCGAACGGCGTCCGCTCCCACCTCTACGTCTCCGCGACCACGGCCCAGCTCGGCCCGCGCTTCCGCGTCCTGGGCTCGAAGGCGGGCTACGTCAAGCACGGCCTCGACCCCCAGGAGGCCGCCCTGCGCGACGGCCTGCGCCCCGGCACCGACGCCGGTGCCGACTGGGGCACCGAGCCGGAGGAGCTGTGGGGCCGCGTCGGTTCCGGGGAGTCCCCGGTGACCGGCGGCGGGCGCCCCGAGCCGACTCTGCCCGGCGACTACCCCGCCTACTACACGGCCGTGGCGAAGGCCCTCCGGGAGGGCGGCCCCCACCCGGTGACCGCGCGCGAGGCCGCCGCCGCCCTGGACGTCCTGGAGGCGGCCCGGCGCTCGGCCGACGAGAAAGTGACGGTGACCCTGTGACCCGGCCCGAACCCACCCCCGGCGAGGAGGAGCCGACCGTGGAAGCACCCGACACGGAAGAGCCGATCACCGAAGAGCCGAGCCTGGAGGAACTGGAGGCGCAGGAACGCCGCCTGGTCTTCCAGCGGTTCAGCCACGAGGACGCCTGGGAACTGGGCTCGTTCCTCGTCGACCTGGCCCGGGTGCGCGACGCCCCCGTCGCCATCGACATCCACCGCGCGGGCCAGCAGCTCTTCCACGCGGCCCTCCCCGGCTCCACCCCCGACAACGACGCCTGGATCGCCCGCAAGCGCCGGGTCGTCGAGCGGTACGGTTCCGCGTCGTACCTGGTGGGCGCCCGGCACCGGGCCAAGGGCACGACGTTCGAGGAGTCCTCGCGCCTGGACCCCGACACCTACGCGGCCCACGGCGGTTCGTTCCCGATCACCGTCGAGGGCGTCGGCGTGATCGGCGCGGTGACCGTCTCGGGCCTCCCCCAACTCCATGACCACCAGCTCGTGGTGGAGGCACTGGAACACTTCCTGGCCGACTAGCCGTCCGGCGGATCATGCCGCAGACGCGGGGTCCGGCACGCACATCTGCCGCGTTGTCGTCACGCCCCCCGTTCGGCTTCGCTCGAGTGGGGGCACCCCCATCGCCCCCGCTCACCGGCGCTGATGAGGGCGCCGTCGCTTTCCTGCGACGTGATCCGCCGGACAGGCCCTGGTACTCCCGCGGCGTCCCGTCGATCTCCGTCCGCCCGAGGAGCCTCGGTGCCCGCAGACGCACCCGAGCGGCCCGCGAAGGGCCTGCGCACCCTGACACCGGAGTACGCGGGTCCCGTCCGGGAAGCCCCCCTCATCGGCGAGCTGGGCGTGGCCCTGCTGACTGTCCTCGGGCACACGAGGTGTGCACCCGAGGACATCGCCGCTTTGTCCGTACGCCTCGTCGTTCAGCCGGACGCGGTTGTCCAGGGGAAAAGGCAGGAAAGCGGCCTGCTGAGACGAGCGGAACACGTCGACGAAAAGGCGCATGGTGACTGTGTGTATTCACCCGGGTGGGTGACGTGAGGGGGCGCTGGGGTGCATGTGCGGGTGACATGAGGAGCGTTCGCACCCAGAAGGATGCGTCCTGGAAGGAGCATCTCGTGTCCCATCGCTCGATACGTACGCTCGTAGTGGGTCTGTGCGCGCTGGCCGCCACCGCCGCGCCGACGGCGCCGGCCCTGGCGCTGGCCGCCCCGACCGGAGGGCAACCGACACCGCACACCGCCGGCCGGGCCCTGCAGGCACGGACCATCGCCGACCTGACCACCACCATGCAGGGCGAGGCCTACGCCCACGCCGCCTACAGCCTCTTCGCCGCCGAGGCCGACCGCCAGGGTCTCCCGGCCGTCGCCCACCTCTTCCGCACCACGGCGCAGACCGAGCTGAACGAACACCTGCACGAGGCGGCCACCCTCCTCGGCATGGTCGGCAGCGACGCCGCCAACCTGCGCCAGGCCATCGACGGCGAGACCTACGAGCACGAGATCATGTACCGCCGCTTCGCCGACCAGGCCCAGCAGGACGGGGACCTGAAGGCCGCGGAGCTCTTCCGCGAGCTCGCCGCGGACGAGGGCCGCCATCGCGACGCCTTCCGCACGGCCCTGACGGCCGTGACCACCGGCCACGGCGCCGTCCCGGCACCGATGAAGGCCGACGTGGTGTCGGTGCCCGCCGGACTGCCGAAGGTGAAGGCCGCCCGCACCAAGGCCAACCTGGACACCGCCCTGCACGGCGAGGCGCTCGCCCACGCCAAGTACATGCTCTTCGCCGCCCACGCCAAGCAGTCCGGCAACGCCGCGCTGGCCCGCCTGTGGGAGGGCACGGCCATGGTCGAACTGCGGGAGCACCTCGCCGGCGAGGCGGTGCTGGCCGGCCTGGTCCGCGCGACGAGGGACAACCTGGACAAGGCCATCACCGGGGAGCGCCACGAGGCGACCATGGTGTACCCGGGGTTCGCCGAGCGGGCCACCGCCGTCGGTGACACCACCGCCGCCCGCTTCTTCCGCGACACCGCCGCGGACGAGGCCCGACACGCCGCCGCCTTCCAGAAGGCGCTCGACCAGCTGCGCTGACCGCCCCACCCCCGGAGGGCCGCACGCATGACGCGAGGCGGTCCGGCCGATGCCTCGCCCAGGCCGGCCGGACCGCCTCCGGCGCGTCACCGCCCGGCGCCGGACCGGCTCGTCGAGAAACGGTCCTGCCAGGCCGCCTTCGCACCCGAGTCACCGATCCGGTACACCTGGATGACCGCGCCGACGGCCACGACCAGGGCGATCACCAGCACCACGACGCGCACCGGAACAGAAGAAGCCGTCCGTGCCACGGCGGACGCCCCGCCCCCGGCGGGACTGCCGGCCTCCCCGCTGCGGTCTCGTTCCCGGCGGAGGCCGCCGCGTCCGAGCAGCCAGACGGCGACCGTCAGCACGAACAGGGCGATCGCCCACGGAGTGAGACCGGACCCCATCTCGGCGTGCTCTTCCACCAGCGCGCTCTCCCGCACCCGTTCCTCCAGCCACTCGCCGGATTCGGTGGTCAGCACCACCAGGGCAAGAGTGACCAGCCCCATGACCGGCAGCACCCAGCTGAGCCTGCGCGCCGCCGAAAACCACAGCGCACAGACCACGAGCGCCAACGCCGTCAACGGGACCAGCACCGCTGCGCCGTGAACGAAGAGGGGATGGCTGGGGAGGCCGTTGATCAGCCCGACATCCACACGGTCTCCTCTCACGAGCAACAAGGGACATTCGCACGAAAATCTATCGTTTCAGCCATTGTGTGAAAGACGTGCCCCCGCGCGAGGTGGGCGGCGCATATGGAGCAGCGCCCGGCCACCCGGCCGGCCCTCATGGGCAGCCGACCGGCCGACGTCCCGGAGCCTCCCGCCCGCCCACACCCGCTCCTCGTCCTGGCGCCCCGGCCCTGACCAGGGTCGGGGCGTGTCACCGGTACAGGACGGCTCGCTCCACCACGCCCCACGCCGTACTGGTGGCGATGTACAGCGCGGCGGCCAGTGGTACCACGGCCACGGTGACCAGGGTGAAGAACGACATGAACGGCATCACCCTGGTCACCGCGCCCATCCCCGGCAGCTGCTCCACCGCGCCGCCCGTCCCCGACGCGCCAAAGCCCCCGGACAGCGCCGCGTTCGCCGCCATCGACCGCTTGGTGAGCCGGTAGCCGAAGAGGGCGACGACCGCGACGACGCCGAACAGTCCCGCGTACACGAGCCCCGGCCCTCCCCACGGGCCCCCGTCGCCCAGCGCGTCGGCCCAGCGTCCGCCCAGCGGCGCGGTGAACAGCTCATGGCCGAGCAGTCCGTTGGGCCGCCCGCCGACCGTGTCGCTCGAGAACAGGTGGTACAGCAGGAAGAACGCCGGCACCTGCAGCAGGCTCGGCAGGCACCCGGACAGCGGCGAGACCCGCTCCCGCGCGTGCAGGTCCCGTACGGCCTTCTGCAGTTTCTCCGGATTCCGACCGTGCTTGCGCCGCAACTCGGCGATCCTCGGCTGGAGTTCGGCCCTGGCCCGCTGGCCGCGCGCTGCGGCCCGGGACAGCGGGTGGACGAGGAGCCGTACGAACGCGGTGAACAGGACGATCGCGGCGGCCGCCGCGGAGAGGCCGAACAACGGCTGGAGCAGGTCGGCCAGTTGCTCGACCAGGCTGGCGAAGACGGACATGGGTGAGCCCTCCGGGGGTCTCGTCGTGCCGGGACGGAAGTACTGAACGGCGGCATGACGACCCGCGCAGGGTCACGCGTGGTGAGGAGAACCTGAACCGGACCCGAGGAGGCCGGTGCCCTACGCGGCGGTCGCCGGGAGGGCGTGCCCGGGTGCTCTGGGCCGGGTGCGCCCCCGGGCGTCGGGGTCGCGTTGCGGCAGGAAGGCGGTACGCCGGTCCCGGTCGCGCAGGGCCGTACGCACCCGGGTGGGCGGCATGGGCGGCGCGCAGCGCGCGAGGACGACGGCGCACACGATGAGCGTGGCGGCGGCCACGGTGGTCGCGGCGAGCGCGACGGTGCCGGAAAGCGCAGACAGGCCGGACAACCCTCCGGCGGCCGGCAGCACGAGCAGGACGACCTGGAGCAGAGGAAGCAGCGGGCGCAGAGGGAGCAGCACGGCGAAGGCCACACGCACGTCCACCCGCCCACGGATCGCTCCACGGACCACTGGTCGCCCCTCCCCTCGTCCCCGCCTCGCGCCGGTCCGGTCCCGGCACCCTCTCAACGTCCGGGGTGGTGCGACGGTTCCCCCTCGGAACGGGCCACCGCGCGACGCCGCCGTCGGCGAGGACGTCCTCGCCCCGGTGAGCGTGTCGTTCGCCGCGCGACCGGTGCGACCGGTGCGGGTACCGCGACGGGGCGGGGTGGCGGTGCGACCGGCGCGCACCGCCCCTCCGGGGGACGCCTCGCGGGACCGGAGGGGCGGGTGCGCGCCGCCGTCACACGGTGAACCGGTGGTTCCCCGAGCCCACCTCGAAGACGGCGAAGCCGTTCTCCGCGCGCACGAAGGTTCCGTGGGTGTGCGCGACGCGGTCGGGGTGATCCGTCGGGATCCACACCTCGGCGGTGGTGTTGGCCGGTACGCCGCACGACAGCCGGAAGCGGCCGGACCGTTGTTCCCAGGCGGTGGACACCGGGCCGTAGAGGGAGGTGAAGGTGGCCCGGGCGGAGGTGACCTCGCCGCCCGGGCGCGGGCGGATGACGATCTGCCGGTAGCCCGCCCGGCCCGGGGCGATGCCGGCGATGTTGGCGTACATCCACTCCCCCACGGAGCCGTAGGCGTAGTGGTTGAAGGAGTTCATGCCCGGGGTCTGGAAGCCGCCGTCGGGCCGGATGGAGTCCCAGCGCTCCCACATGGTGGTGGCTCCCTTGTCCATCTGGAAACCCCAGCTCGGGTAGGTGCGCCGGTGCAGCAGCCGGTAGGCGACCTCGGTGTGGCCGGTGTCGGTGAGGACGGGCAGCAGGAGCGGGGTGCCGAGGAATCCGGTCGACAGGTGCCAGTCCCTGGCTTCGAGGAGGGCGACGAGCCGGTCGGCGGCGGCCTCGCGCAGGGCGTCCGGGACCAGGTGCATGGCCAGGGCGAGGACGTAGGCGGTCTGGGTGTCGCCCTTCACCCGGCCGTCGGCGCTCACGTACGCCGCCCGGAACGCCGTGCGGACGCGTGCGTGGAGGTCGGCGTAGGGGGCGGGGTCCTCCCCCAGTTCCGTCGCGATGCGGGCCGCGAGGTCGGCGCTGTGCGCGAAGTAGGCGGTGGCGATGACGTCCTTGGGCGTCTCGTCGGACACGTTCAGCCAGTCGCCGTATCCCGCGGCCGGGCGCAGCAGGCCGGTGCTGTTCTGCTCCAGGTGACGCAGCCAGGCCCGGACGGACGGCCAGGCGTCCTCGAGGACCTGCCGGTCGCCGTACGTCCGGTACAGGGCCCACGGGACCGTGACCCCCGCGTCCCCCCAGCCCGCGGTGCCCTTGCCGAGGTCGCCGACGGTCGGGGCCACGTCCGTGAACGCGCCGTCGGCGGCCTGTGCGTCGCGCAGGTCGACCAGCCACTTGGTGAGGAAGCGGGCGGACTCCATCGTGTAGGTGGCGGTGGGCGCGAAGACGTTGATGTCGCCGGTCCAGCCCAGTCGTTCGTCGCGGGCCGGTGTGTCGGTGGGGACGGAGAGGAAGTTGCCGCGCTGGCCCCAGGTGATGTTGCGGTGCAGCTGGTCGAGCATCGGCACGTCGGTCTCGAAGGTGAGCGTGAAGGGTGCGGAGGTGTGCATGACCCGCCCGGTGACGGCCGACGCTGACGGTGTGCCGGGGAATCCGGTCACCTCGACGTAGCGGAAGCCGTGGAAGGTGAAGCGCGGCTCGTAGACCTCCGTGCCGGCCCCCTTGAGGATGTACGTGTCCGTCGCCGCGGCCGAGCGCAGGTTGGCGGTGTAGAGGGTGCCGTCGGGGTTGAGGACCTCGCCGTGCCGCAGCCGCACCGCGGTCCCCGCCGCGCCCGACACGCGCAGCCGTACCGAGCCGACCATGTTCTGGCCCAGGTCGAAGAGGAAGACGCCCGGCTCGGGTTCGGTGACCTTCCGGGTGCGGAGTTCCCGCTCGACGCGTACGGGGCCGTCCACCTGCGCGACGATCCGCGGCGGGACGGTGACGTCGGCGCCTGTGTCGGCATCGGTCTTGGCGTCACGCACCGGGAGCCACGTTCCGGCGTCGAATCCGGGCGAGGTCCACCCGGCCGTCTCCCTGCGGGCGTCGTAGGTCTCGCCCGCCAGCAGGTCGGCGGAGACGATCGGCCCCGGGGCCGCACGCCAGTCCGGTCCGGTGGTGACGCGCTCGCTCGTCCCGTCGGCGTACTCGACCTCCAACTGCGCGAGCAGCGCCGGGTGTCTCCCGTACTGGTGCGGTCCGAACCAGCAGATGTTGCCCGCGTACCAGCCGGGGGCGAGGTGGGCGCCGAGGGCGTTGGCTCCCGGGCGGAGCGCGTCGGTGACGTCGTAGGTCTGGTACTGCACGCGCTTGGCGTAGTCGGTCCAGCCGGGGGCCAGCTCATCGCGCCCTACCCGCCTGCCGTTGAGGTGGGCCTCGTACACGCCGAGGGCCGTGGCGTACAGGCGGGCGCGGGCGACCTTCTTGCGCGGCAGCCTGAACTCGTGGCGGAGCTGGTGGGCCGCGAACAGCACCGGCTCGATCTCGCCCCACGGCCCGGCGCCCCAGGCGGCGGCCGCCTTGGCGGCCTGCCAGCCGGTGTCGTCGAAGTCCTGTCCGCGCCAGCCGTCGGCCGGTTCCCGGTCGGTGGTCTTCCAGGCGCCGTCGGTGAGGATCCTGCGCTCGCCGGAGGCCGTGGTGAGGGCGAGCACGCCGATGAGGCCGGCGGGGCCGACCGTGCGGTTGGTCGCGGAGACGGCCAGGACGTTCGTGCCGGAGCGTAGGTGCGCGAGGACGTCGATGACGTCCGGGCGGCGCCATCTCGACTCGTCCTGGTCCGTGGCGGTGCTCGCCACCTCGGTGCCGTTGACGGAGGCGACGTAGAGGTCGTCCGCACTGAGCACCAGCGTGGCCGCGGTGACCGCGTCCGGGAGGTCGACGGAGAGGCGGAACCACCGGGTCTCAGCCGGGACGCTCTGCGTCGGTTCGCCCTCGGGGAACCAGATCCACGAACTGCCCTCCAGGGAGGGCGCTTCCGTGAGGGAGGCCGGAGCGGATATCCACCGCGCGGACCACTCGGCCTCGTCCATCAGGCCGGTCTCCCACCAGGCCGGCGCGCTCCACGGCGAGACGGCTCCCTCGGCGTCCCAGACGCGCACCGACCAGTGGTAGCGCGTACGCGGCTCGAGCCGGGGTCCGTCGTAGGGGACGAGGACGGACTCGGCCGAGGCGACCTTGCCGCTGTCCCACACGTCCGGACGGGACAGGCGGGCGGCGCTCGACGCGACGCGCACCTGGTAGGCGCTCTGCCGCTGCCCCGCGGCGGCCGCGGTCAACGGCCAGCTCAGGCGCGGCCGGGCCACGTCCAGCCCCAGGGGGTGGCGCACGTACTCGACGGTCGGGGACGCCACGCGTAACACGCTTCCCCCCTTGCCCGCAGCGGAGGACGCGGCCACCGCCGGCGCCGCTCCCGTGGCCACGACGCCCGCCGTGGCCACGGCGCCCGCGAGGATGTTCCTTCTACTGATCACAGCGGCTCCATAGAGGGAGAGAGGGTGAGTCGTAGAGGATCAATCGATGATGAATCGATTCATGCGAACGTAAAGGAGGCGCGAGACACTCGTCAATAAGCCTGCACGGCCTTTCCCTACACCCGTCGAGTAAACGATGGAAGCGCTACAGGAGGCCCTATCCGGCCAGGGGAAGAAGAATTGAACCCTTTCAAAACGATCAAAGAAGTGGCGGCGTGACCTCCCGAAGCGGAACGGGCACCGGCCCCGCGCTCCTCCGCACCACGCCTTGCGTACAGGAGTCCTGGTCCCCCCTCGGGAAGGTCGCCGACCTGCGGCGGTCTCTTCTCCGTCACCCGTCGGCAGTACGGTGTCACCCATGCGCCCCGACACGCCCGCCGAAAACGTCGACCACACCGCCGAAGCGGCCCGCCTGGAGCGGACCGCCGGTCTGTATCCCGAGGACGCCGAAAGCCTGCTGCTGCGGGCCGCCGCCCATCTGGAACTCTCCGGCGACCGCTTTGCCGCGGCCGCCCTCTACGACCGCCTGCTGGCCTCCGGCACCGGGGAGGCGGGGCTGGAGAACCCGCACCTGGTCCGCGCCCTGAAGGCCTCGAACCTGTGGGAGTACGGCCACGAGGCGGAGGCCCGCGCGATCATCGACGGCATCCGCACCGCGGCCCCGCGCGACCCCGCCCCCTGGGTGGTCGTCGCGGAGTCCCTGGAGACGCACGACGAACTCGAGGCGGCGCACGAGACGTTGACGGAGGCGGTCCGCCTCCTGCTGACCGACGTCCCGGAGCCCCCGGCCCCCACCCACCCGCTCCTCTTCGGCCGCCACCGGGTCCGCCGCATGCTGGGCGTCCCGCACGACGAGTGGGACGCCCTCGCCGACACCGTCCACAGCCTGCCCGTCACCCTGGACGAACTCCACGACCCGAAGCGCGTCTGGTCCCTGGGCTCGGAGAACCCGGCGGAGCTGGAGGCGGAGATCTCCCGCCTCCGCGCGGAACTGGGCGCCTACCGCACTGCCCTGTCCCGACCCTTCCCGGTGGCGATCCTGCACTGGCCGGCCCCGGAACTGGCCGAGCTCCTTCAGGCGTACCCCTCCCTCACCGCCGAGTACCCCTCCCACCAGGAGCACCTGGCCACGATAGAGACGGCCCTGCGCGAACTCGCCGCCTCCGGCACCCTCAACCTGGGCGTCGTCACCGGCACCGTCCCCTCCTACGAGGCCTTCGCCGCCTCCGAGGCCACCACCCCCGACGACACCGGCCTCCTCCCCCAGTACGCCACCACCCTGGCCGCCCGCGGCCGGGCCGTACCCTGGCCCCCGCAGCGGTCGGCCCCCTGCTGGTGCGGCTCGGACCACCCGTACGGGGATTGCCACGGCGCCTGACCGACGACCGGCCGGGACACCCCCCTGCCCCACCCCACGGAGAACCCGACGACCGTCACGAGAAGGACCGCTCGGGCCGGGTGTTTCCGGCGGGATGCACAAGAGCCGGTGAAACGACGGTCCCGAGAGCCACGTCGGGCCGTCCGTGAGGAAACCGGACAACGAAACGCCACCGTGACCGTCGGCGGAAACAGGAGCCGCCCCATCGGGTACGAGGGCCAGACAGTGGTGCAGCTTCACGGCGTCCACGACGGGGACGGCGACTTCCGCACGGGCCAGGTGGTCCAGTATGGCAGGCGTGGGAGACAGTGCAGGGGCAGGCACGGTCCCGCTCGGTTCTCATGGGTCTCGACAACCACATGATCACCGGCATCGCGCCTGCACTGCCATCCACCCCGGCCGGGACATGACGCCACGTCACGGGTGAGGCGCTCGAACCGGACCGATCCACTTCACGCAAAGACTTTGGGGCAAGGAGCGAGAGACAGCGGAATCGTCTTCACCACGCCGAGTGGACGGCCTCTCGACCCTGCCAACCTCACCCGCCGCTTCCGCAGCTTCCTCGATCGGGCCGGACTCCGACGCATCCGCTTCCACGACCTCCGCCACTCGACCGCCACCCTGCTCCTGGAACAGGGCGTCAAACTCGTCGTGATCAAGGAGCTATTGGGTCACGCCCACATCGACGTCACCGCCGACGTCTACGCCCACGTACGGCTCCGCCTCCAACGCCAAGCCATCAATACCCTGGGCGATGCTCTCGGTCCGGACAACGACGCCCCTGAAGACCCACCCACCGCACCGGTCGTCCGCTGACGTTGCTGTCACCGTTGCCGTCAGACTGCAGAAAAGCCTCACCCACAGACAGTGGGCGAGGCTTTTTTCAGTCGCTAACCGGAGGTTGAACCCTAGTCCGATCTGGGGGCTGAAGGGGGCCGTCAGGAGTCACTCCTCTTCGAGGAGACCGATCTCTTCCGGCAGGTTCAGCATCGACCTCTTTCGAACCGGATCGCTCTCCAGCTCGGAGACCTCGACGATGATCGCGGCCAACGCCCGGCGGTCATCCTCTGAGAGCTCCTTGAACAGCGCGGCAGCCGGTTCGATGATGTCCGTAGCGATGTCCGGATCAATGTCGTCATCGTCGGCCAGGTCGATGGACACGGCCACACTTGAGAAGGCACGCGCCAGGACGTGGGCGAGTTCCATTAGGGGACAATCCTCACTCTGATGTTGGTGATTAGGAGATCGCCGAGTAGCTTGCGAGCCCGTCTAGCTTCTGTAGCGTTGGGCACTTCCCACCTGCCTGAGTACCCATTTTGCTCCAGTGCCTGGGACTGATTGAGGGCTTGCTGGTACGTCTTGTTGCGATGCGTCACGCTGAGCTTTCGGTCGATCAGCACGCCGTTCGTAGAGTCGAAGCCATCGAACTTGACCTGCGCCAGCTTGCTACCGTTCGGCTTGTAGTACTGCAACGCCGGTGCAACGCCAGGCCTCGACCCCATTGCGCCGCTGTCGTAAGCCTGGGCCTGGGGGCTCATGTGAGCGTTCTCCGGAACCCAGTGAACTTCACTATCGCAATTATGTACGAGAATGGGAGCGGCGCCCGCCAGCACATAGTACGTGTGCAGCATGCTGACGGTGAGGTTGTGGACCGTGGCGTCCAGTGCCGTCCGGCGCTCGACCGCCGTGATCTGGACCAGGGTGCCGGCGCTGGTGCGCAGCCACTGGCCGGACTTCAGGTCGGTGGCGTCGATCCAGTCGTCGAGTTCGGGGACCCAGAAGGGGTGTTTGTCGGTCGCGGTGACCTCGGCGGTCTTCGAACCCTTCTTGCCGTCGGTGTCGATGGTGACCTTGACCAGGTGCTTGACGCCCTTGCCGAGGATCTCGGCGGTGACTGTCTGCGCCGTTGTCTCGCCGGTCTCCGGATCGGTCGCCAGGACCTTGTCGCCGGCCTTGACGTCCTTGATCGCCTTGGTGGTGCCGTCGGCCATCAGGACCTTGGTGTCCGGGGTGAAGCTGTTGTCGTCCTTCGTGCAGCCGCCGCCCCCTCCACCCGAGCTCCCGCCCGAGTCCTCCTTGCCCGACCCGTTCCGGGACCCGCCGGACTTGTTCTCGACTTTGCCGCCGCCCACAGACCCCTTGGACTGGGCCGTGGTGCGGGCCTGGACCTGGACCGGGTTGCCCCGGGCGCCCTTGGAACCGGTGTGGGACTTCTTCTTGGCCGCCTCGGCGGCGCGTTTCGCGGCTTCCCTGGACTTTCGTTTGGCCTCCGCCGCGGCCGCCTCCGCCGCCTTCTTCGCCTTGACCAGCGCCGCCCTGGCCGCCTTGGCCTACTTCATGCCGATCTCGGCTGCCTTCTTCGCGGTGCGCCAGGCTTCGACCGCGCGCTTCGTCGCCTTGAAGGCCCCCCACATCTTCTTGCCCTTGGAGAAGAAGCTGGTCGCTGGGACGGCGTCTATCAGGAGGCTTCCGCAGGCCCACAGGTCGCCCTGGGTGAAGCAGCCGACCACGTCGTTCCAGCCGACGAACTCCTTGAACACGGCCCAGCCGGTCGCGAGGATCACGTCGCCGATGGAGCGGTTCAGGGTCTTCTGGTACTCGGCGATCTTCGCGTCCAGCGCCGCGATCGAGGCGTCGAAGCTGGAGGCCGAGGACGTCAGACCCGACGGGTCCGCGTGTGTGACCGGGTTGTTGTTCGCGTACGAGTAGCCGTTGGCCTGGAGCGGATCGCTGTCGTCCAGGACCGGGTCCGCCGAGATGAAGCGGCCCGTTGCCGGGTCGTACTCGCGGGCGCCCAGGTGGGTCAGGCCCGTCTCCGCGTCGTCGTCACCCGTGTGGAAGCCGGTGTGCGTGCGCATGAGCATGCTCACCGCGCGGTCCTCGCCCCACGGGTCCCTCTTCTGCACCCGGACCTGCATCCCGCCGTCCAGGCGGACCTCCGCCAGCGGGGTGCCGTTGAGGTCGGTCGCCTGGGCGAACAGGTGCTCACTGACGCCGGCCGTGTTGTTGGCGCCCTCGCGGAACCGGGTCACCGACGGGCCGCCGATGCCGGCGTACGTGCGCTCGACGTAGCGGGCCTTGCCGGCCGTGGTCAGCGAGACCTTGGTGTCGGGGAGGTTCAGGACCGCGCCGGCGCTCGTGCGTTCCAGCAGACGGTTGCCCATCGCGTCGTAGACGTACGTCGTCTTCGACGCGGGCTTCCAGATCTGGCCGGCGACGGTGGAGTTGCAGGCCGCCAGCGTGAGGTCGGTGCCGACCGTCGACGCCGGGGCCGCCAGGCACAGGTTCGTCGAGGTGCCCGTGACGTACTTGACCTGACCGGTGCTCAGGGTCTGCCAGCGCTGTGTCGCCGCGGCCTTGTCACACGCCTGGATCAGGACGGCCGAACCCGCGGTGGCGCCGCTCGGCTGGAGGCACTGCCCGCCCACGACGAGCTGGCCGATCGTCGCGTCCTCGACCGTGCCGTTGTCGTCGGTGTCGGTGGCCTTGAGGCGGAACTGCTGCGACTTGTTGCCGTTGCACACGTAGATCTGGATGGCGGTGCCGGCCGTCGTGGACCCGCCCGACAGGTCCATGCAGAGGCCGCCGACCCCGGTCCAGGCGCCGGAGCCGTCGGTGCCGAAGCCGGTGACGGACTCGACCTTGCCGTCCCAGGTCCAGGTCATCGTCTGGGCCGTGTCGCCGCCGGTGGAGCGCGACTCCATCTGGCCCGCGGCGTCGTAGGTCTGCGTCGAACGGGTGGTGACCGTGGCGTTCGTCGCCGTCTTCGACGTCGTGGTGTACGAGGTCAGCGTGTGCGGCTGGTCGTTCTTCTCGGTCTCGCCGGTGCCGTAGAGGTAGTCGCTGACGACGTCGCCCTTGGTGTCCCGCACCCCGGAGGTGAAGGTCGGGTCGGCCTTGTGCACCGTCTTCCTGGTGCGGTTGCCGAGCGCGTCGTAGTCGTACGACTGCCAGTACCCGCTGTTGGCGGACGAGACGTTGACCTTGCCGTCGGAGTACACCGGCTCGGCGGTGGTCTTGCCGGAGGCCGTGCAGGCGCTGCCGCCCGGCGTCGTCCACGCCTCCTTCAGCTGGCCGAGCACGTCGTACGTGAAGCACTGCTGGTCGGTGACCGAGCCCATCCTGTCCGCGACGGACAGGACGTTGCCCGACGGGTCGTAGGCGTAGGAGCGCTTGCTGACCTCGCTGCCGGGGACGACGGTCTGGTCGGTGGCGTTCTCCCGGACGAGCCTGCCGGTCAGCAGCTCACCGGTGGACTCGTCGAAGGTGTTCTCCTGCCACAGCCGGTGGCCCTGCTCGCCGGTGGTGGAGCGGAGCACCTGGCCGTAGGGCGAGTACGCGGCCTCGGCGGCGTACCAGTCCTTGCCGGAGACCGAGACCGGCAGACCGGCCCTGTTGTAGCGGGTGATCACGTCCTCGGCGTCGAGGCCGCCGGCCGCGGGGGTCGTGTACGTCTCCAGCTGGCCGTCGGAGTTGTACTTGTACGTGTACTTGTACTGGGTGGCGAAGCCGTCGGCGGTCAGGCCCGCGGTGGAACCGGGCGGCAGCGCCGTGGTCATGTCCGTGGGCTGGTAGTCGGCCGTGTAGCCGCCGATCGTGGTGGTGTACGCCTTGCCGTCGGTGTAGCGGGTCGCCGAGGAGAGCAGGCCCTTGCCGCCGGTCGCGCCGTCGTAGGCGTAGGTCTGCGCGAGGGTGGAGGACGTGGTCCCCTTCGGGGTGACCTTGACCTGCTCGACGCGGTTCAGGCGGTCGTAGGTGTAGGAGACGGCCTGGCCGCGGGCGTCGGTCGCCTTGGCCACGCGGCCGTAGGCGTCGTAGTCGGTGCGGGTCGCCCCGGTGTCCGGGTCGGTGGTGTCGGTGACCCGGCCCAGCGCGTCGTACGTCCAGGTCCGCGTGTTGCCGACGTCGTCGGTGCTGGTCACCATGTCGCCGCGGAGGTCGTACTCGTACGTCGTGCTGATCGCGCCGGCCTCGGACAGGGCGGTGTCGCTGAAGGTGTCCTGGCGGGTCGTGCGGCCCAGCGCGTCGGTCCACACCCGGGAGGCGGGCGTGCCCTTGGGCTGGCGGATCACCGTGTGGTCGAGTCCGTACTCGTAGCGGGTGCGGCGGTCGGTGGTGGTCACCTTCTTGCCGCCGTTGTCGAACGACTGGCCCGTCTGCGGGTAGGAACGGTGCACCGGCGTGACCGTGAGCACGCGGCCCAGACCGTCGTACGTGTACGAGGTCGCGTTGGGGACCAGTGACTCGGAGGCGGGGACGACCAGTTCGGTGCCCGGGTCCTTCTCCATGTAGTACGCGTTGCGCGTGTAGCGCACCTGGCCGGCACCGTTGTGGAGCGTGTCGGTGATCAGCCGGCCGCCGCCGACCGCCGGGGTCTGGGTCTGCCGTTCACGGCCGAGGCCGTCGTAGATCGTGGTGGAGGACTCGTACGTCCCGTCGCCGGCGGCGGTGCTCGGGTTGTCGGAGAGCGACCGCACCACCACCGACACCGGCTTCTTCAAGTCGATGTTGTACGCGTACGTGACCGTCGGGTCGTCGGTGGCGGACTGGGTGGCGTCCCAGGCGGCCACGGCGCGGCCGAGCGGGTCGTACTCGTAGGACTCGACGCGGTTGTTGGCGTCGGTCGACTTGACGGTGACCCCGCGGCCGGGCTCCACGAGCAGGGTGTCCTTGAAGCCCGGGACCTCGGCGCCGTCGACGACCTTGTTGCCGGTGATCGTCTCGATCTTGTAGACCTGACCGCCGGCCGGCGTGTACGTCGTGGTGTTGTACACGCCGGTCGGGTCGGTGACCTTGGTGACGCGGCCGGTGGAGTCGTACTCGGTGCGCGACTCGGGGTGGGCGGTCTCCCAGTCGGTGCCGGCGCCGTTCGGTGTCTCCGTCTTCGTCACCAGGCCCTTGGTGGGCGTGGCGGTGGAGGAGGTCGCGCCGTCGTAGTACATGCGCGAGGCGCTGACCAGCTTCGAGCCCGTGGCGCTGGACAGATCGGTGGAGCAGGTGCTGGTCCCGGTGGTGGTGACGGTCCGGGCGACCAGGCCGACCAGGTGGTTCGTGCCGGACGTGTTGTTTACGTACGAGGTGGCGGTGCACGACTCGTCGCCGGAGACGGCCGTGTCGCCGTGGTCCTTGACCTTCGTGGGCAGGCCGTACGTGGCGTCGTACTCGGTCTCGGAGGTCACCGTGCGCAGGTACGAGCCGTCCGGGCCCTTGACCGAGGCCTTGGAGATGGTCGACGTCCTGCCGAGCGTGACCCGCTCGGAGGTCACGTCCGGGCCGTCGGTGCGGTCGCGGGTGGCCAGGCGGACCGGGGGGTCGGGGATGTTGACCGTGCGGGCGACCCAGCCGGTGGCGGTGTCGGCCGACGCGTCGGGGTAGGTGAGCGACTCGGCGACCATGCCGGCGTACGCCTTGCGGTCGGTGGCCAGGGTCGCGCCGGTGATGTCGGTCGTCACGACGGAGCGTTTGACGTCGTCGGACGACTTCTCCGGGGTGTCGTCGGCGAGGACGTCGTCGTCCATGCCCCGGAAGTAGCGGGTGACGGACTTGGAGGCGGCGCTGCCGCCCACGGCGTCCGTGGTGCCGGTGGTCGTGGTGACGACCGGGTAGCCGCGGAAGTCGTCCCAGGTGCGCTGCTTGGGGCGGGAGAACTCCGACTGGCTCTTGGCCCAGAGCGCGCCGTCGACGGCGTCGCCGTCGGTGGCGTAGTCGTACGTCGTCACGATGTCCTGCGCGTCGGCGAGGCGCGGGAACTCGGTGATCCTGTCGACGACGTGCTTGTGGAACCAGGAGATCCGTTTGTCCTCCAGCTCGCCGTCGGCGTGCCAGTGCACCGGGTAGCAGAGGGAGCGGTTCCTGTCGGGCGTCGGCCGGGCGGCGCCGGTGAGGCACTTGCCCTCGGGCGCCTTGTAGTCGACGTGGGTGCGGCCGCCGTACTCGGAGACGACGTCCTGGATGCGCAGCCGCGCGAACAGCGGGTTGGTGTCGGAGGAGCCGTTCTTGACCCGGTTGGGCAGTGCGTTCTCGTTGTGGCCGAAGGAGACCGGGTTCAGGCGGGCGGTGGAGCCGTCCACGGCGTAGCCGGTGCGGGTGATGGCCTCCAGCCAGAGCGCCGTGTACTCACCCGTCAGGTTCCACGGGAAGGACTGCTTCAGGCTCCAGGAGTCGACCTTCGACAGCAAGGTGGTGGTGGCCGCGTCGCCGTCCAGGCCGCAGGCGTTGCGCCGGCCGGTCTCGTTGCCGTCGGCGTCGACTCTGTACTCGGTCAGCCGCACGCCCTGCTCGCGCTGGGTGCAGACGTCGACCGAGGCGAGCCGTTTGCGGGACCAGAAGGTCGGGGCGTACGTGGTGCACTTGCCGCTGGTCGCGCAGGCGAGGTCGGCGGGGGTGTCGAACCAGGGGCGGGTGCGGTGGGACTGCTTGGAGTCGAAGTTGCTGTTCGAGCAGGCCACGTCGAGGGCGGGGTCGTCGAAGCAGCGCTCGCGGGCGTTGAACTTCACCCGGCCGAGGGGCTCCTCGGAGAAGAGGGTCGTGGCGCGCTGGCCGTAGTCGATGTGGGAGAGGTAGCCGCCGCGGTCGTACGGGGCGGCCGGCTTCTCCTTCATGTTGCGCGCGTAGGAGTTCCTCTCCTTCTCCCACCACAGCGACATCGCGTTGCCGGAGGTGTCGACGACGTAGTCGAGCTGGAAGCGCCAGCCCTGGTCGCAGAAGGAGTCCGCGAACTTCGCGGCGTGGCAGGGGTCCTCGGAGTGGTTGCCGGCGACCGGCACGTTCAGTACCGACCCGGTCTCGGGCTTGCCGGAGGACCAGCCCGGGAGGCGGTTCAGGCCGAAGTGGTACTGGGTGCCGTCGTCGGTGGTGATCCGCCAGAACTCGCCGTCGTCGTCGCCGTTGCCGGAGCTGTGGCCGATGTCCGAGGCCGCGACGCCCGTCGCGTCGGCGATGACCTTCTTGTAGTCGGCGGCGGTCAGCAGCTCGACGCGCATGTTCTCGCCGCGCGCGCCCTTCCACTGCTTGGTGGTGTCGTCGCGCACCAGCTCGGTGGTGGTCCCGTTCAGGGAGAGCACCGCGTTGTACGAGCCCCAGCACTGGTCGCCGGTGAAGTGCTTGGCGTTGTTGGCGTTCGCGGTGTCGGCGGCACAGCCGACGAAGGTGCGGGTGATGGAGCCGGGGTTGTAGTCCCAGCCCTCGCCGACCCAGGAGACCTGGTTGTTGGTGGAGGACGTACGGCCGTCCGAGGTCTGCGAGTTGTAGCTGAGGGTGACGTTGGGCGTCGGGCCGGCCGGGACCTGCGGGGCGGCCATCGTGTAGGAGTAGCTGAAGGCGCCGGAGGAGCCTCCCGCCGTCCAGGAGCCGGCCGAGACGATCGGGCTCGCGGAGAAGTCGCCGGCGGCGCCCGCGCCGTAGGAGCTGCCGACGAGGAGGCCGCCGCCGGAGGAGCCGGCGGTCTGCCGTACGGCGCCGGACGCGCCCTTGCGCGAGACGGCGGAGTCGACGCTGCCGGCGCCCTTGCCCACCGCGGTGTCCGCGGTGGACTGCATGGTGACCGGCTGCAGGTCGGCGGTGTCGAGGGTGATGTTGACCAGGGTTTCGGGGACGTCGACGGTGGTGTCGGTGTCGCCCACCACCTCGTCGGGCGCTTCGTCCTCGCCGGTGTCCGTCTCGGAGCCCGAGGAGTCGCCGGCGTCCACCGGCACGGTCACGGTGTCGCCGGTGCGCTCGACCTCGGTGGTCACCGGGACGCCGGTGGAGCACTCCTCCAGGTCGGGGGTGGTCGCGTAGCAGGACGGCATCAGGGTGAAGGAGAGC
Organism: Streptomyces sp. GDS52; assembly: GCF_052246875.1. Classification (NCBI taxonomy): domain Bacteria; kingdom Bacillati; phylum Actinomycetota; class Actinomycetes; order Kitasatosporales; family Streptomycetaceae; genus Streptomyces; species Streptomyces sp. GDS52. The sequence continues at coordinate 4,611,823 of NZ_CM125966.1, read as the reverse complement.
CGGTCGAGCCACTGGGCGCTGTAACTCTCGGCGAGCTTGGTCGCGTCGATGGAGACGACCGCGTCACCGGCCGCGGTGTCGGGCGCGTCGACCGCGAGCAGGAAACCCTGGGCGCCGCTCGCGACCACGTCCGCCTCGGGCGCGGCGGCGACGCTCCACTGGCCTTCGAGGGCGTCGGCCTCGGCGGAGGTGGCTCCCTTGGGGGCACCGACACCGATGGACATCGTGCCGTCGGCCGACTTCGCGACCTCGGTCGTGCCGCCCGCGGTGAGGTCGTCGACGGTCTTGGTGCCGGAGGCCTCGGGCACCTCGGCGACCGCGGCCGGCTCGTACGCCTTCTGCGGGTCGGTCGCGGCGGAGCCGGAGAGTTCCTCGAGCTTGTCGGTCTGTTCCTCGTCGAGGGGAACGGGGTCCGTCTTCTGCAGGTCCTCCAGCTCGACCGCCGTACGGGGGGTGTCGGGGCCGAACGCGAAGGCACCGGGCAGCAGGGTGACGTTGAGGGCGAGGACCAGCCCGGCGATGACACCGGCCCGCGTTCTGCGGCGGATCAGGCGCTCACGCGGTGATCGCGTCAGCGAACCCCGGCCGCACCAGGACAGCCCCTTATGCACGGCCAAGTCGGCCCTTCCCCCCGTGACGGACCATCAAGCAGCTTGGGATTGATGGCAGTTGGTGAACATCGATTTACAGGTTGAGCACGAACATAAAGACGTCGTGAAGATCCACGTCAAGACTCACCGAACCCGTGTTAGCTATGTCACTCACCAAAGTCAGACAAACAAGATCAAAAATCTTCACCGATCGCATCCGCGGCGCCACCCGGCGGTCAAACCCAACGCCTTTGCGATCGAAGGGTGTTGATCTGATGTGGAGGAACTGTTCATACTCCAACCGCCCGATCCGACGCGTAGCGCGCTCGCCACGGCTTGTCACCAGGACATGAGGGCACACCGGAAGAGCCGTACCGCCGCAGCGCGGTCCAGCCTGTTGTGGAGAAGGGCCCCTTGAGCGACCTCGACACCGCCATGGAACCGATTCCCCCTGGCCGGCGGCGCGTTCGACGCGCCGTGGCCGCGGCTGTGGCGCTGGCCGTGCTGGCCGGCGGCGGCGCGCTGTTCGCGCTGCGGGACGACGGTGACACCGCCGCCGACGCCCGGTCCGAACAGGCCGAGCGGGCCGCGCGGGCCGCGCGACCGGTCGGCGAGGACGAGGCCCAGCACCGGGCGCGCGCGAGCGGCAAGCGGGTCGAAGTCGCCGCGTCGGCCGACGAGTTCTCGACCACCTACGCGAATCCTGACGGAACTTTCACCTACACGGTCTCCGTCGCACCGCTGCGCGCCAGGAACGCACAGGGCGAATGGGCGCCGGTCGACACCTCTCTGCGCAAGGGCGACAAGGGCTGGCACACTGTCAACAGCCCTTATCCGGTCACTTTTTCAGCCGGTGGAAACGGGAAGAGCGGCGCCCGCAAGGCGTCGGCCCGCCGATCCGGTGCAGCCGTGCGGCCGGCGGTCTTCCGCACCGGAACCACCTCCGCCGAACAGATCGACGACACCGCCGGGACCTCCTGGATCCCACTGCTGACGATGACCGCAGAGGACCACGAGATCGAGTTCGAGTGGCCGGGCGAGCTGCCCGAACCGGTGGTCGAGGGCAACCGCGCGCTGTACGAGGGCGTCCTGCCCGGCGTGGACCTGATGCTGTCCGCCCGGGACACCGGCTTCACCCACGTCCTGGTCGTCCACACGCCCGAGGCCGCGGAGCGGCTCGTCGCCGACCCGCCGCGCTACCGCGTCACCTCCCCCGACCTCTCCTTCGTCCTCGACCCCGGCACCCATGTGCTGACGGCGAAGGACGGCTCGGGCAACGAGATCGCCGTCTCCCCGACGCCCTTCCTGTGGGACTCCGCCGGGACGCACACCACCGAGCCCGCGGCGACCGACGCCGAAGCCGAGGCCGCGACCGGCACCAACGAGGGCCCCGAGGCCGTCGAGAAGGCCCCCGAGCGCGAGGACCCCGACGACGTACCGGCCGACGAGGTCCCGAACGAGAGACCGGACGAGAACCCCGCCGAGAACCCGGGCGGGGCCGGGGCCGACGCCGACCCCGTCGCCCACGGCGGCGTACGGGCCTCCGCCTCCGGCGCCTTCGCCCTGCCCGCCGTGAACGGCCCCGGCGAGGGCGCCCACGCCGCCACGGCCGCCGCCGGGTTCGGCGACGACGTGCTGACGATCACCCCGCCGAGCAGCTACCTCGCGGACACCGACGACCTGACCTACCCGCTCTTCCTCGACCCCTCCACCACCGGTATCCGCGCCAACTGGACCACGGTCTACAAGCGGTACCCCAGCTCCAGCTTCTACGACGGCGCGAACTACAACGAGGACACCAAGGAGGCCCGCGTCGGCTTCGAGCGGGAGACCTGGGGCACGGCCCGCTCCTTCTTCCGCATGAAGCTGAAGAAGGCCATCTCGGGCGCGGACGTCTCCAGCGCCACCCTCAAGGTCCTGGAGACCCACTCCTGGTCGTGCAGCAAGCGCACGGTGCAGCTGTGGGGCACGGGCGACTTCACCTCCAAGACCACCTGGAACCGCCAGCCGTCCTGGAAGCGGAAGATCACCTCGAAGTCCTTCGCCTACGGCTGGAAGTCCAACAGCGCCTGCCCGGACGCCTACGTCAACTTCACCGTCACCTCGCTGCTCCAGGACGCCGCCGACGACGGCGTGACCAGCTTCAACCTGGGCCTGGTGGCCTCCACCTCGTCCTCCGCCCCGACCGGTTCCGCCAGCAGCCTGGAGACGGACACCTACTCCTGGAAGAAGTTCAAGGCCGAGGGCAGCGGCTCCCCCACGCTGACCGTCACCTACAACCGGAAGCCGAACCGGCCGACCTCCGTCACCATGAGCCCCGGCTCCTGCGACACCTCCGCCTCGCCGTACATCAAGATCGGCAAGGCGGACACCATCACCATCAGCGGCAAGGCGACCGACCCCGACAGCGACCTGGCCAAGCTGGAGTTCGAGCTCTGGCAGACCGGCAAGTCCGAGACGAAGAAGACCTTCACCAAGGCGGTGGACGACGGTGAGGTCGGCGGGGTCTCGATCAAGTCGCACCTGACCAACGGGATCACCTACTCGTGGCGCGTACGGGCCTGGGACGCCAAGGCCAGCAGCGGCTGGGCGCCCACCGGCGGGGACGGCGTGTGCCGCTTCACCTACGACACCGCTCTGCCCGACTCCCCCGGGGAAGTCGTCTCCCCCGACTTCCCCGGTGACAACGACGGCGACGGCGTACCCGGCGTCTGGTCCGTCAAGCCCTTCGGCAACTCCGGCAGCTTCACCTTCGAGGTCGGCTCGTCCTCCGAGACCGACATCGTGAAGTTCGTCTGGTCCATCAACTCCACCAACTACGCCGGCTACGCCTGCGCCGGCGGCTCCCAGGGCACCTCGGGCGGTCTCACCAAGTCCTGCACGACGGCCGTCAAGAAGGCCACCATCACCGGCATCAAGCCCCCGGCCGCCGGGCCCAACACCCTGTACGTCAAGTCCGTCGACGCGGCGGGCAACATATCCCCCAATCCGCGCAAGTACTTCTTCTACGTCACACCGCGCACGGCCGCCGACGGCCCCGGCGACCTCAACGGTGACGGCGGAGCCGACTTCGGCAACGTGACCGAGGCCGGAAACCTCTGGATCAACTCGATGTCGCAGAAGGGCACCTGGCTGTCCAACGCCTACGGCACCCACGACAAGGGCACTCTGCTCAGCGGCCGCCGCACCGCCCCGCACATCTGGGACGGCACCGGCACCTACTCCCTCATCACGCACAACGGCGACTTCCTCAACGGCGACGGCATCACCGACTGGGTGGTCCGCACGTCCGAGGGACGCCTGTTCATCTACCCGGGCGACGGCTACGGCGCGATCGACGTCACCAGGCGCGTCGAGGTACGCCTCCCGGCGAACGCCCCCGCCCCCTCCACCTTCTCGGAGATCAAGTCGGCGGGCGACATCACCGGGGACGGCCGGCCGGAGTTGTTCGTGGCCGGCGGAGCGGCCGGCAACGAGCTGTGGATCCTCAGCGGCTACAGCGGTGGCGCGTTCAGCAAGGCGGCCAAGATGACCTCCTCCGCCTGGGGCGACAAGGAGCGGGACTTCGTGGCGATCGCCGACTACAACGGCGACGGGGCGGCCGATCTGACGTACCGCACCGCGGCGGGCAACATCCAGCTCCGCAAGGGCATCCTGGACAGCGACGGCAAGGGCACGGTCCTCGCCAGCCTGGGCACGTCCGCCGCGAGCCTGGACGGCGACCGCGTCTACGCCTCCAGCACCTGGACCTACGCCGCGTATCCCCTGGTCTACGGCAGCCCCGACGTCACCGGCGACGGCATCCCCGACGTCTTCGCCACCAACGCCGCCGGCGACCTCCAGCTCCACACCGGCACCCGCACCGCCCTCGGCAGCGCGTCCACCCTCCGGTCGGGCTCCTGGGCCACGGTCAAGCGCATGGGCTGACCCGCTGCCCGCTTCCCTCCGGAGCCCCCTTCCCCGCCCTCTCCCGGGCGGGGAAGGGGGCTCCTCCGGTCCGTCCACCGCTTCGGGCGTCCCGCCCACGGCACGAGAAAATCCCGGCCGGCCCTGAAGCCTCCGGACCGGGACTCGGTGGAGTCGCCTTCGGGACTCGAACCCGAGCCCTCCGCCTGACGAGGGCCCGCGAGATCACCCCGGGCGGTGTCGGACGATGCCGCCGAATCCCGTTTCCGCTGATCAGAGGGATACGGCCTCGATCACCATGACGCCTGCTCCCCATGCCGGTGAGGCTAGTGCTGGAGCTTCGAGGTGAGCTTCGCCTGCATCTTCTGGGTCGCCTGGTGCAGGGCTTGGGTGAGTGCCGTCTCGGACGGGGTGCGGGGGTCCTCGCGGGTGAAGCAGAGGCGCGCCTGCGGCCCGGAGATGGTGATGGCGATGGGCGGGTATCCCTGCGGGGTGGGGAGGGTCTGCGCGAGTGCCGCGATGCCGGGCTGGGTCTCCTCGACGTTGCGCGCGTAGCCGCGCCGCCTGACGTTCTCCAGTTCGGCCTCGAGGGCCGTGCGGGTCGGGGTGGTGGTCTTCACCGCCTGCGGGAGGGGTTCGTTCGGGTAGATCCGGCGGAGCTGCTCGGTGGTGAGGGTGGCGAGGAGGGCCCGTCCGCAGGCCGAGGTGTGCGCGGGGAGGATCGTTCCCGCGCGGGCTTCGATGCGCATGTGGTGCTGTGAGGCGATGCCGTAGATGTAGCGCACCGCCTGCCCTTCGAGGACCGCGAACTCCACGGTCTCGCCGGTGGCCGCCTGCAGCTCGAGCAGGTCGTCCTGGATGAGGTGGGTGAAGTCCGTGTCGGCGTGGGCGGGGCGGGCGCTGGTCATGGCCGGGCCGAGGCGGTAGCCGGGACCGTCGAGTGAGCGCCGCATGAAGCCGTTCGCCTCGAGGGTGGCCAGCAGCCGGTGGGCGACGGAGGTTCCCACACCCAGTTCGTCGGCGGCGCGGGCGAGGGTGACGACCGGCTCCCGCTGCGCCAGTGCGAGGAGTCGAAGCGCCCTGTCCACAGTTTGAAGAGTGTTCACGCCCTGATGTTCCCACATACAGGGAATGATTGACTAGCCACTCCCTGATAGTGGATTCTCTCGATATCCGCAGGCGAACGCAGACTCGAACGAGTGGCTTTGCGTGACGCGGACTCCTGGGCGCGAGACCACCCCCTTGCCTGCCCGTGGCGTAAGTGACCGTTGAGGCGTGAACCGCCGGTCGGCTCGTGTGACGTGCCGCGCAGTGAGGACACCGAGGAGAGTGAAGCAATGAGAGTCAGTGGACTCGACGGGCAGGCCGAAGCGACCCAGCCGGACACGGCACCAAAGGGCCCGGAGGCCGGGAGCGGGACACCCACCGCCCGGCGCGCGGTCGTCAGCGGCGCGCTGGGTTCCGCACTGGAGTGGTTCGACTTCTCCGTGTACGGCGCGCTGTCGGCCACGGTGTTCCCCCAGCTGTTCTTCCCCGACCTCGCGCCGGGCACCGCGCTGCTGGCGTCGTTCGCGACCTTCGGGGTCGGGCTGGTGGCACGGCCCCTGGGCGGCCTCGTGTTCGGCATGCTGGGCGACCGGCTCGGCCGCCGGAACGTCCTCATGTTCACGCTGCTGCTCATGGGCGCGGCGTCGGTGCTGATCGGTCTGCTGCCGACCTACGCCACGGTGGGAATGGTGGCCCCGCTCGCGCTGGTGACACTGCGGTTCCTGCAGGGCTTCGCCCTGGGGGGCGAGCACACCGGGTCGCAGCTCATGGTGATGGAGCACTCGGCGAGCCGGCGCCGCGGTCTCGCGGGTGCCCTGATGTCGGTGGGATCGCCGATCAGCCAGGTGCTCGCCACCCTCACCCTGACCGGACTCGCCGCGTGGCTCACCGAGGACCAGTTCACCGGCTGGGGCTGGCGGATCCCCTTCCTGCTGAGCGTGGCGCTCATCGCCGTCGGCTACTACATCCGGCACCGCGTCGAGGAGACCCCGGCCTTCCTCGCCAACGAGGGCAAGAGCGAGCAGCCGGCGCGCGGGCTGCTGAAGCAGCACCGGAAGACCGTGATGCTGCTGGTGCTCGCGTGGGCCGCGCCGGGAGCGCTGTACTACATCACCGTCACCTTCGCCATCAGCTACCTCACGGGCCAGCTCGGCTTCGACAAGAGCTCCACCTTCGGGTTGATGGTCGTCGCGAACACGATCTCCATCGGGGCCAGCCTGCTCGGCGGCTGGTCCAGCGACCGGATCGGCCGCAAGCGCGTCCTCTACACGGGTCTCGCCGTGCTGCTGGCCTTCCTCGTCCCGTTCTTCCTGATCCTCGACACGGGCAACTGGTGGATGGCCGCGCTCACCATCACGGGTGCGCTGTGCGGTGTGCAGTTCATGACCGGATGCCAGGGGGCCTTCTACGCCGAGGCGCTGCCGACCCCCGTCCGGTACACCGGATCGGCCCTCGGACTCACCGGCGGAAACATGCTGTTCGCCGCACCGGCGCCCCTGCTCGCGACGTGGCTGATGCAGATCTCGGACAACGGAACCCTGCTGATCACCGCCTACGGCCTGCTCACGATCCTGATCTCCACCGTGGCGATCCGCCTGCTCCCGGACCGCACCGGCCGGCGACTCGAGGCGTGACGGGGACCGCACCCTGTCGTACGCGCCCCCACCTACGTCCCCCCACCTGCCTGAATCCTCACCTGAGGGAGAAAAACAATGACCGACGACGCAGTGCGCCCCGCCGACCTGGTGACCGAGGAGGACCTCCGCCTCCTGCGGGAACTGAAGGTCAAGGACCGGCTGCACGACCTCGAGGTCGCCTACTGCCGCGGGATCGACCGGCGTGACGCCCAGCTGCTCAAATCGATCTACTTCGAGGACGCCTTCGTCCGCCTGGGCGACATGAAGGAGGGCGGGGTGGACGAGTGGGTGAACTGGATCATCGACGAGTTCAAGCCCCGCTTCGAGAACACCACCCACTACCTGCTGAACGAGTGGTACAAGGTGGACGGCAAGACCGCCGAGGGCGAGACCCACCGCCTCTCGTACCACCGGTTCGGGGACCCGTCACGCGAACTGATCGCCGCCAGCCGCACGTTCAACCGGTACGAGGAACGCGACGGCGTCTGGAAGATCACTTTCCGCGAGGTGATCCGGGACTGGATCCACGAACGCCCCGTGGACCGGGACCTGTTCACCGGTGGGTTCGCCATGGAGATGAGCGCACCCGGCCCCGAGGACAAGAGCTACCAGGTGCTCTCGATGTTCGGCCGCGGCCCACTGCAGCCCGAGTGACCCCTGGTCCCGTGTCCGGCGGCCCCGTATCCGGTGGTCTCGCATCCGGCCACCGCCCCGCCGACCGCGGGACGGGCCCCGTGAGGGAACCCCCACCACCATGAGCACCGATGGCCTCGCCCTTTCCCCCGGGGGCGAGGTCATCGGCTTCCCGGCGCCACCGCCGTGCCCACCCGCTGGGCCGCCTGTTCCCGAAGGGCCTGACGGGCACCTTGCGACACACGGGCTCCACAGCCACGGGAGCTGTTCCGCGGCCGTGGAGCCCGGCTGCTTACTCGGCCGGCTCGAACAGCCCGTCCCCTCATCGATAGTCTGCGTCCTCATGACGCGTGCTTGGATCCTGCCGGTGCTGCTGGTGCTCTGCGGCTCGGTTCTCTCAACCAGGCTTTTTTTCAAGGGGAGCCCCGGCACAGCCGCAGCACTCCTGCTGCTGTTCGCACTGTTCGCCTGTCTGAACTCGCCCCTGATCTTCCCGAGGTCGATCAGCGCGCTGGAGGCACAACGCCGCAGCGCGGCCGACGGCCGACCGATCGTCTTCTGGCGCCCGGGCTGCACGTACTGTCTGCGCCTGCGCATCCGCTTGGGCCGCAGCGCCCGTCGACTGCACTGGGTCGACATCTGGCGCGATCCGGCCGGAGCGGCGGCGGTACGGGAAGCCAACGACGGCAACGAGACCGTACCGACCGTCGTCGTGGCAGGCCGCCCGCACACCAACCCCGACCCCGCATGGGTACGCGAACAGCTCTCCCCTCCCGCGTGACCGGCAACGGCGCCCCGGAATCCGCCGACCACCCGGTGGGGCATCCTCAGCCCGGGGTGTCGGGCTCTCTGTCACCCGTGAACTCAGTCATCCCGAGCGCTCGAAGAAGCCCGCGTATCCGAGCCGGAGGATCCGCCCCACCGTCCGGTTCCACGAGCGCGTCATGCACCCCGGTCTGCAGCCAGTCGGCCTGGTTGTCGTCGGCCTCGGCAGCCGCGCGAACGATCAGCCTTATGGCCGCCACCGTCCCCACCCGGGTCAGAGCCTCTGCCGTCTGCCGGGTCACCGCCGTGTCCTCGGCGTCCAGCAGCAGCCCCATCAACGCCTCCGCAGCCTCAGGGACATCAGCGAAGGAAGCAAGCTCACGCCCGGCACGAGCCCGCTGCGACCACGAAGGAGACGACGCCTCGGCCAAGGCCGCCGCCGACCCACTCTTCTTCTCCGGCACGACCAGACAGTCTCACGCCCCCGAAGAAGGTCGGACCCCGGGCCGAAACGACCAGAAGCCCGAGTCAGTCGGCCACTCCCGCATGCCCCCAAGGCCGAGCGAGCGGCCGCACCCGTTTCTCGCCAGGCACGACGGATCAATCGTCGAGGTCTGTGGACCTGAACTGCGTTCAGAAACCGCTCGCATCTCAGCGAACCGTGGGCGCTGAAGTACCGGAGCAGCCGGCCGAGATCATCTGCCGATCTCGAACCGAGCCGCCCCTCTGCCCACCTCCCGTGATACACCGGGAAAATCACCGTGAAGCAAGCAGAGAGGACACCGTCCATGGGCCGACCGACGACCTCGACTCCGCTGCCGGGCGACACGAAGGTACTGGCCATCGGTCTGCATCCGAGTGCGCTCGACTACAGCCGGATGCCCGAGGGTGTCGACGAGGCGGCACTCACTGCCCGGATCGGGGCGGCGAACGCGGCGTTGCGCGAGGCGGGCTTCGATGCCGTTCCGTGCCTGATCGACGCTTCTCCGGACCACGCTGCGGAGACCGTCCGGGAGCAACTCCGGAAGCACACCTTCGGTTTGGCGATGATCGGCGGTGGCGTACGGATGCTGCCGGAGAACACCCTGCTGTTCGAGCGCCTGGTCAACGTCCTCACCGAGGAGGCGCCCTGGATCCGGCTGTGCTTCAACACGACGCCGGAGGACACGATCGAGGCACTGCGGCGATGGATCCAGGCGTAAACGAGAGGTGACCGGCCGTCAGCAGGGCCGGGGACCGGCGCAGTGGCCGCCGCACCGCCGCCGAGCTCGAGGAACGCCGGCGCGCGCTGAAGCACGTCAGCCTCAGCCGCATCGGCGAGATCACCCGCGCCGCCCTTGTCCTCGACAACCACTCGAAGTGATCTCCAGTGAGAGAACCTCAATGGGCGAGTCGAGCTCCATCGAGCGCGATCAGCAGCCGGTCAAAGCGGATCAAGTCCACGCAGGTGCCCGCCGTTGCCCCACGTAGATCCACGAAGCCGGGAACGTGGCCCGATTACGGCGGGCCGGGACCTTCCCTGTGCTCCGGGCGGCGCTGTCACCACTCGTCGTAGTCGCCGAGCACCCGGAAACTGCCCACGACGCCATCGTCGCCGAACAGGCTCCCGTGGACGGTACGGGTCACAACGCCATTGGTGGCGCCGTGGGGACCCACGGTGGCGACCGGAGCGCCGTTGTCACAGGTGAGGCCGCGGAAGACCTCGACAGTCCTTCGGCTGTCATTGAAAACATTGAAGCTGCTGGAGCCCAGTCCGCTGGCCGCAGTGACGCAGCCCTCAGCGGAGGCGGAGTACACACGTTCGTTGAAGTAGATCTTTCCCTCTTCCTTGTGGCCGTAGCCGCGTCCGCCGCCCTCACGGTCGCCGCCCTCACGGTCGCCGCCCTCACGGTCGCCGCCCTCGCGGTCGCGGCCCTCGTCCTTCTTCTCTCCGCTTGCGCTGCCGCCGTTCGCGGGAGCCGCGGCAGGGGCAGCTCGTTGGACAGGTTCGGCCGCCCGTTGGGCAGACGCGGCCGCCTGGTGGACAGACGGGGACGCCGGGGCGGATCCGGAGGTCGAGGCGTAGGTGATACCGGTGGCTGCAAGGACCGCCGCGCCTACTCCGGCAGCGGCCACAGCAAATGTGCGCGTGGGCATGTCACTTCTCTCTGTCGCACGGACGTCGGCCGGGCGACCGACCTGCGACGAACGTAACGAAGACCCTCATAGCTGGCACTTCAGACATGGTCAAGGTGTGACGCCATGGGGCCAGCCAGGGGAAAACGCAGCATTCACCGCATACCGGCGCGCCGATCCGAGCCGCGGGGCCTGTGGTGCTCAGCCCTCGCGTCGGCCGAGGGACCAGGTGAAGTGAAGGGCCGGGTCACTGAGCTGCCGCCGGCAACGGTCGGTGGCTGTGCGTGACCGTTTCATGCGGTGCGGTTCTTCTCGAAGTGGAACAGTTCCCGTCCCGGCGGAACAAGGGCGGGCAGACGGTCCGGTATCTGCAGCCGGCCCACAACGACTGGGACCCGGCCGTGGGACGTTCGCGTACGAAGGTGCTGCACTCCTTCGGGCGGGAGGACGAACTCGACCGCCAGGCGGTGCGCCGGCCGGCCGCCGCGCTCTCCCGGCTCCTCGATCCGGCATCGGCGCTGTCCGCGGCCGGCTCACAGGATCTGTCGCTGATCAGCTCTCCGTTGATCTTGATGAAGACCTCGTCCAGGTGCCACGTGTCCCCGGGCCGGGACCGCCGGCGGTGCAGCGCGCCGGCATGGGGCTGCCCGAACTTCTTACACCAGCGGCGCACTGTCTCGTGGGAGACGAGCGCACCGCGCTCGAGCATCGGTTCCTCGACCTCACGCGACTGACCGTTCCAGCACTCCGACCATGTGCACCGGCACTCGGGGACCGGCCGGCACACGCCCGCCACCCCGAACGCTCCGGCCGCCGCTCCCGGCCGGCTGACCCGCGAACGGCCGGAGCCGTTGCTCAGGGTCAGCGAGGGGTGAGGACGCAGAACTCGTTGCCCTCCGGGTCGGCCATGACCGTCCAGGGGACGTCGCCCTGACCCACGTCGGCGAGCGTCGCGCCGAGGCCCTTCAGACGCTCGACCAGCTCCGCCTGATGGGCGGTCGAGGTGGTGGCCAGATCGAGGTGCACCCGGTTCTTCATCGTTTTGGGTTCCGGGCGGGCGACGATGTCGATGCAGACGGCCACGGGGTCGGGGTAGGCGAAGCCCACGGGTTCGAGGTTGGTCACACCGGGCGCCTCACTGTCGACACCCCACCCGAGTGTCCCCCGGGGGCGAGGTCATCGGCTTCCCGGCGCCACCGCCCTCCCTGCCGCACACCGCACCTCCCCTCTCCTCCCCTCTACGGGGGAGACGGCTCCCCCGCACACGGGATCTTTCCACCGCGTCCGACGGCTGTACTGGAGGCACCCGACGCCAAGAGAAGGACACCCGATGCACCTCTGGACGAGACGACGCCTACTGCTCTCGACCGCCTCGGCGGCCTCGGCGGCCGGCCTCGCCGCGATGGCGTCCGCCCCGGCCCACGCCCTGACCGGGACACCTCCCGCACCCGCCGCCACCGACGACGACATCGTGCGCCGTCTGGGCTCCCTGCCGGGGGTACGGATCGTGGAGGAACGGCCGGACACCGCACCGGGACACCGCTTCTTCGTGCTCGGACTGCGCCAGCCGGTCGACCACACCGACCCCTCGGCCGGCACGTTCGAGCAGCGCCTCACCCTGCTCCACACGTCCGCCGAACGCCCCACCGTCCTGTTCACCACCGGGTACGGAGCCTCGCTCACCTCCCGGCTCACCGAACCGACCGTCCTCCTGGGCGGCAACCAGCTCCAGGTCGAGCACCGCTACTTCGGCACCTCACGCCCCAGCGCCCACGACTACTCCCACCTGACCATCCGCCAGGCCGCCGACGACCACCACCGCATCGTCCGCACCTTCCGCCGGCTCTACCGAGGCGCGTGGATCTCCACCGGTGGCAGCAAGGGCGGCATGGCGAGCGTGTACCACCGCCGCTTCCACCCCCACGACGTGGACGGCACCGTGGCCTACGCGGCCCCGAACAACGTCGACGACCGCGACGACTCCGCCTACCTCCGCTTCCTGGAGACCGTGGGCACGGCCGCCGACCGTGAGGCGATCAGGACCGCCCAGCGCCGGCTCCTGCTGCACCGCGCGGAACTGGTCGCCCGCTACGAGGCCGGGACGACCGCCGCCGGGGACACCTTCCGCATCGTCGGCAGCGCCGACAAGGCGTTCGAGATCGCCGTCCTGCGCGTCCCCTTCATGTTCTGGCAGAACGGCGGCAGCGCGGCGGACCTCGCCGCCGTCCCCGGCCCGGACGCCACCGCCGACCAGCTGTACACCTGGCTGGACGACACGGCGGGCCTGGCCCTCTACGCCGACGCGATCGCCCGCGTGTACATCCCGTACTGGTATCAGCTCGGCACCGAGATGGGCTATCTCGACGTCCCCACCGCCCACCTGGACGGCCTGCTGCGCCACCCGGGCGCCATCGAGCCGCGCTCCTTCGTCCCCCGCGACATCCCCCTGCGCTTCGACCCGGACGCGATGCCGGACATCGACCGCTGGGTCCGCCGCAGCGGCACCCGCCTGCTGTTCGTCAACGGCACGCAGGACCCCTCGACCGCCGAACCCTTCCCGCCCGGCCGCCACGACTCCCGCGTCCTGTGGGTCCCCGGCGCCAACCACCACACCACCATCGCCGACCTCCCCACCGCGGACCGCACCGAGGCCACCGCCATGCTCACCCGCTGGGCCGGCCGCGCTTGAGGGCCCTGAAGGAACTGGAGGCCCCAGCGGGGGGATCTCCTGCAACACGCGGGTTCCACAGCCGCGGGTCGACTCCCGCGGCTGTGGAACCCGGCTGCTCACTCGGCCCACCTGGCTTGCTCGGCTCGAACTCCTGACGAAATGAGGTGCTGCCGGCTCGACGTGGTCCGACGGCACCGTGCAGTCGTGCTGGTGTCACGACCCCAGAGGGCGAAGCTGGAGACGACTGGTGTCACCGCACGCGCAGCAGAGACCCGCGGCTTCCCGTCGGCGCTCTCGCACGGGTGGCAGCTGAAACCTGCTTGCGCAGTCGCCCGGCGAGCCGATGCTGCGCGGCCCTCGGCTCCCGGAAGCGGCTCGGAGCCGGGCGCGCGGTGCACCCGGCTCCCCGGGCCGGGACGCCGCCGTGACCGCGGGGGTCAGTGCTGGGTGTAGATGAAGCCGATCTTGTCGACCTCGTCGCCGGAGCGGCCGTGGAATCCGGCGATCCGCCAGCCGGAGGGCGCCGTGCGGGTGACACAGTCGGACGTGGGCGAACCGCCGGCCAGGGTGCGGCCGAGGTTCGTCGTGAACTTGGCGTGGAAGATCCGGGTGTGGCCGTCCTTCTTGGCCTGGCACAGGTACGCGGTGGTCACGTACTCGGTGCTGCCCAGCGTCAGCGAGGAGGCGGTGCCGCCGGAGCCGCCGTGGGCGAGCGTGGTGCCGTTGCCCAGGGTGATGCTCATCCGGTCGACGCGGGAGCCGGCGCGCAGGGCGATGGTGGTGGCGCGGGCCGACGCGGGGACGCTGTCGATGTCGTTGAAGTAGGTGCCGTGCGGGCCGCCGAACTGGTCGCTGAGCCGGAAGCCGGCGGTGCGCGACCAGGAGAACCCGACCGCGATCGGGGCGTGGTCGGAGAGCATGAGCCCGTCGCTGGTGAGGAACTCGGCGTGCTCGTTGTCGTAGGAGGTGGCGTTCAGTGACACGAGCTTGCTGCCGCGGTAGAGGATCTTGTCGACGACCTCGCACGTGTTGGGCACGGTGGGCTGCTTCTGGTCGCAGACGAGCGCGGCGCTGCCCTTGGCGGGAGGGGTGCCGCCGCGGATCAGCTCGACCCACGCGTCGGTGAGGCCGTTGGCGGAGGCGAACTCGGCGATGGTGTCGCCGGAGCGGGTGTAGCGGGTGTTCGTGTCGCCCATGACGACGACCGCGTTGCCGGCGGAGTGGCTCTTGATGAAGGCGGTGAGCTGGTTGAGGTTGTCCGCGCGGGAGGCGAGGTCGCCGTCGCTGGTCCCGGCGTTGGTGTGGACGTTGTAGAAGTCGACGTAGACGCCCTCGGCAAGCCGCTCGCGCATGAAGGTGAAGCCCTTGGGGGTCAGGCAGTCACCCGAGTCGAACTGGCAGGAGTTCCAGCGCACCCGCTCGAAGTCGTCCACGTCGTAGGAGACCTTCGACAGGGTGTTGAGTCCGCTGCCGATACCGGCACCGCCGCTGGTCGGGGTGCGGTGGGCGTGCGCGGTGTCGGCCGCGTAGAGGTGGGCGTGGTAGTTGAAGTCCTCCTGCACATGGACGATGTCGTACGGCGCGATCCGACGGCCGATCTCCGGGGTGCTGGACCCACGGGGCGTCGGGGCGCTGGAGAGACTCCCGGGCAGGCCGGCGACGTTGTAGCTGAGCACGCTGAACGTGCCCGAGTCGGCGGCCGACGCGGAGGGTGCGGCGGCGGTGAGCCCGCCGAGGGTGGCGGCGGCCGCCAGACAGGCGAGGAGTCTTCGCATGGGGGAGCATCTCCTGGGGGTGCGTGCAGCAGGTGGGGGGCATGCGGAGCCGCAGAGTACATGTCAAACGTGGCGGCAAAGACTCATGAGTCCCCATCTCTCTTGTGAACCGCTTGGACACCATTCACGGGCTTCTCGGCCGACCCTTTGCCCGTTCGTCGACTTGGCTGACCACCGGGGCAGTTGAGCGTCGTCCCCGGCTCCGGTCGCGGGGACCACCGGCCCGCCGCGCACGCGCGGCGGGCCGGTGGTCCGGTGGTCCGGGCGGCGTCCGTCCGTTCGGCCGTCGTCCCCCTGTCCGTTCGCGCCGAGGGTCAGGCGCAGGCGCTTCCGTTGAGGGTGAAGGCCGTGGGGGAGGGATTGCTTCCGCTGAGCGACCCCTGGACGCCGAAACTCGCCGTCCCCCCGGCCGCGATCACCCGGTTCCAGTCCGCGTTGCGGGCGACGACGGCGGTGCCGCTCTGGGTGACGGTCGCGTTCCAGGTGCTGGTGACGCGCTGGCCGCCCGCGTAGCTCCACCCCAGCTGCCACCCGTCCACGGCGGCCGAGCCGGTGTTCTTGACGGTCACCGTCGCGGTGAACCCGTCGCTCCAGGCGTTGTCCACCGTGTACGTCACCGCGCAGGCCGCGGTGGGTTCCTCGCCGGTGGACGTCCGCTCGGCGACGTAGGCGGCGAGCCAGGCCAGCGGGGCGTTCCAGTTGACCGCCACCTCGTTGGTGGAGTACGAGCCGATGTCATCGACGTAGCACGCGGCGGGCGCGCAGCCGGCCAGCCTTTCCTCCGCCACCGGGTCCTGCAGGGCGCTGTTCGGGCCGCCCGCGAGCGAACCCGCCGGCGGGTTGGGCAGCGAGGCGTCCGCCTGGTGCGCCCAGAAGCGGTGATGCTGGTTGCGCGAGGACGTCTCGCCGTAGCCGGTGACGTAGGACTGCCCGAGGGCGTTGCGGCCGAGCAGGTAGTCCATCGCCTCGAGCACCCCGGCGCGGTAGCGCCCGGCACCGGTCAGCTCACCGGCGACGGCCATGACGATCGCGTTGTTGGCGAGTTCGCTGTTGGAGCCCCAGAAGTACCCGTCCGTGGGGATGGGCATCCCGTAACCCTGTCCGGCCATCGTGGACAGGTGGCTGTCGGCGGCCGAGGTCACCGAGGAGCGGATGCGGGTCAGGTCGGCGGCGGGCAGCCCGTTGGGCACGGTGGCCAGGGTGAGCCGGCCGAGCGCGGCCGTGTCCGCCCAGCCGAAGCCGTACCGGGTGAAGGCGCCGGTGGAAGTGTGCCAGGTCGAGGAGGTGACCGCGTCCCGGTAGGCGCTCTCGCCGGTCGTCGCGTACAACTCGGCGGCCGCCCAGTAGAACTCGTCGCTCACCTGGGTGTCGCCGTAGGCCCCGCCACCCGTGCTGTCCGAATCCGGCGCGTAGAGGGCCGGATCGGCCCGCGCCGCCGTCCATGCCTTGCGGGCGGCCGCCAGGCAGCGGTCGGCGAACGCGGCGTCGTACGGCCGGTAGACGCGGGCGCACTGCGCGGCGCTCGCCGCGAGGTTCAGGGTCGCCGCCGTGGACGGGCGGTGCAGCTCACGGACCTGGTCGTCCTGCTCGGGGCGGGTCGGTATTCCGGTCCAGACCGCGTCGTGCACCTTGTGGAACGCCATGCCCGCGTACGGCTTGCCGTCGGGCACCTGCATCCGCATCAGGAAGTCCAGCTCCCAGCGCGCCTCGTCCAGGACGTCCGGCACGCCGTTGCCGCGCTCGGGGACGCGCAGGGTCGAGTCGCCCAGCGCCGCGTCGGTGCCCGCACGCCTGGCCCGCTCGAAGGAACTGACGACGAGCCAGGTGGAGATGCCCCCGTTGACCACGTACTTGCCATGGTCGCCCGCGTCGTACCAGCCGCCCCTGACGTCCCGGGTGTAGTCGCAGACCCCGGACTGGCAGGGGACGGAGGTGTCGCCCTTGTTCGGCGCCACGCCGAGGTGCCCGGCCGGGCGCGCGTAGGCGGAGCCCACCAGGGAGGATTCGATGGCGATGCCGCTGCGCTGGTGGTAGAAGAACGCCATCGCGTCCGAGCGCAGGCCGTCGTAGAGGTCGGCGCGGATGTCGAACGGGTCGCTGTTGCTGCCGTCCACCGTCAGGACGTACCCCGACCCCGTTTCCCGGTGCGAGGAGAAGTCGGCCACCTGGACGGACTGCCCGGAGGCCTGGTCCGCGCCGTGCGGGACGGTCGAACCGGAGGCGACCAGCGTGCCGGACGCGGTGCGCAACCGCCAGGTGAGCGCCTGCGACGACGTGGTGACGACGGTGGCGCGCTTGGGGCCGTCCGGCAGATAACCGACCTGATTGACGCGGACGGCCGTGGTCGCCGCCGCGGCGGCGGGGAGTCCCGCCGCGGCCGGCGCGGTCAGCAGACCGCCGACGAGGAGTGAACTGGCCAGTAGGACTGCGGAGAGGGTTCTGCGCCTGCGTAACGACACGGAGGTGGGCATGAGCGGCTCCTGAGTCACTGCGGGGGGCTCCCGGATGCTGGGAGCGCTCCCATGGTGGACCTGCCGGGGTGCGAGTTCAAGAGCGGGAGAAGGGGGCCTGCCGCGCCCCCGCCCTCCGTGTGCCGTGCCGCTCCGTCCCGTGTCGCTCACCAGCCGTCGACGCGGGTGGCGGTGGTGCCGAGGATCCGTCTTCGCCCCTGGCACGTCCTCGACGCGAGCGGGGGCCGGTGCGCGGTGCGGCCTCCGGTGAGCCGCGTCCGGGGGTTCGGTGCGGCGCGCGACCGGCGTGTCCTGGGCCGCCTCGGCGGGGTCGGGGGTCTCCGGATCCTGCCCGGGGGCGAAGCCGGACTGCGCGGCGGCGATCGTCCGGGAGCAACTCCAGAAGCACACGTTCGGTTTGGCGATGATCGGCGGTGGCATACGGATGCTGCCGGAGAACACCCTGCTGTTCGAGCGTCTGGTCAACGTCCTCACCGAGGAGGCGCCCTGGATCCGGCTGTGCTTCAACACGCCACCGGAGGACACGATCGAGTCACTGAGGCGCTGGCTGCAGGCATAGACGCGGTGTGTCCGGCTGTCAGCAGGGTCGGGAACCGGCGCGATGGCTGCTGCTCCGTTTCCAGCCCCCGACCCTGCCGAACACCAACCGCTGGCTCCGCCTCCGCGGCATCCGCCGTCTGCACCGGATCGACAGCCGGCGTGCTTCGGCTGGAGTGGCGACGGTAAAGAAGGCCGCCGGCCGCAAGCGGAACCTGTCTGGTCGGACGCCTTCCCGTAACCTCACGGCCTGTGAAGATCACACGGTTGATACGGGGCCGCTCACGGGAAGTGGCCGCCTTGGAACGCCTCAGTCAGCTATGTCAGGAAGACAAGTACGAGGAGGCCGAGGCCGGAGCCCGGGCGCTCGAGGCGGCATCGAGGCGTCTGAGCAGGCGAGGTCGGGGAACTGCTGTGGCATGGCACGCCAGGGCCGTGGCCACGGCTGCGGCCTGTGCCCACGGGCGCGGGGCGCAGGTGCTGGCCGAGCTGGAATCCCTCACGGCAGAACTGAACGGAATGGTCGGTCCCGGAAGGGAGCTGCTGCTGATGGTCCGGAGCAACCACATGATGGCTCTCAACCAGGAGGGGCGCCACGAAGAGGCGGAGGCCGAAGGGCTGGAAGTACTGCGCGACCTGACCCGCCTCAAGCATCTGGTACCGGTGTGGGGCATCGAATTGTGCGTGCTGGACAACCTGGTCGACGCCCTGTGCGGGCAGGCCCGCTACGAGGAGGCCGAGGCCATCGCCCGAGGGAATCTGCCCCGAGCCGAAGGGAGCATGGTCGCTGCTCTGCACTGCGGCCTGGTACGCAGCCTGAACGGGCAGGGGCGGTACCGGGAAGCGCTCACCGAGGCGCGCCGACTCACCCCGCCTGGGTATCGGAGCCAGAGCGGGAGTCTGGGGATGGGCACGGCCGTTGCCCTCCATGCCCTGGGGCACCGGAGCGAGGCGGAAGCTGCGGCCCGTGAGGCACTGGCCGACTGCGAGCGGTCTCTGCATCCGGACCACCCTCGTATCCGGGAAGCCCGCATGCTGCTGACCCGTATCACCGCCGACGACCCACCGGCGCCGACAGCCGAAGAGACCGCACGCGGCTGACCGTTCCAGCATTCCAACCATGCGCGCCGACACCCGAGGACCGGCCGACACATGCTTCCTCCGTCCACTTCGGCCCGCCGAGGAAATCCGCGACCAGCAGGCGCTCACCCTTAACGAGGCATACGCCCGCCACCCTGAACGCGCCGGCCTCCGCTCCCGGCCGGCTGACCCGCGAACGGCCGGAGCCGTTGCTCAAGGTCAGCGAGGGGTGAGGAGGCAGAACTCGTTGCCCTCCGGGTCGACCAGGATCCTCCAGGAGATCACGGACTGGTCGATGCCGGGGTCGGTGGCGCCCAGGGCGCGCAGCCGCGCTTCCTCTGCTGCCGGGTCGTCACCGGGGTAGGGACGGACGTCGAGGTGGACGCGGTTCCACCCGCTCTTGGTGTCGGGGGTGCGGAGGAACTCCAGGTAGGGGCCGACGCCCTGGGCGGAGCGCATGGTCGCGTGGTCGTCGGTGACCTCGTGCGGCGTCCAGTCCATCGCCTCGCCCCAGAAACGGGCCATCGCCCGCGGGTCGGTGCAGTCGACCACCACCGCGGCGATCGGCCCGGTGTCCCGGTAGACCGGGCGGGGCTCCAGGACGCAGAACTCGTTGCCCTCCGGGTCGGCCATGACCGTCCAGGGGACGTCGCCCTGACCCACGTCGGCGAGCGTCGCGCCGAGGCCCTTCAGACGCTCGACCAGCTCCGCCTGATGGGCGGTCGAGGTGGTGGCCAGATCGAGGTGCACCCGGTTCTTCATCGTTTTGGGTTCCGGGCGGGCGACGATGTCGATGCAGACGGCCACGGGGTCGGGGTAGGCGAAGCCCACGGGTTCGAGGTTGGTCACACCGGGCGCCTCGCTGTCGACACCCCACCCGAGTACCTCCGCCCAGAACCGGCCGAGCACGGAGTCGTCCCGGGCCTTCATGTTGATCTGCACGAGTCTCGTTGCCATGTGCAGATCATAGAAGCCGCCACCGGACCGAACCACCGCGATCAGACATGTGCCCGGCCCGGCGCTGACCATCGTCACCCCCGTCGAGACCGTGCGAGTCCTTGGACGTGTGGACCGACGACGAGACGGTGGCCGCCGACCGCAGCAGAGGTCCCACACGCCACGGACAAGGGATCCGGACCCGTCCTCGGACCCGGACCCCTCACCGCGTGCTGCTCCTCGCTAAACCGCTCGGCGCGCCGGGTGGAAGTTGATGCGTTCGCTGACCACGGGGAAGCCGGCCTTGGCGAAGTTCGCAGCCATGGGGAAGTTGCCCTGGTCGGTCCCTCCGCCGATGAACTCCGCGCCCTGTTCGACGAGGAAGTGGGTGCACTCCGCGAGGAGGTCGTAGGCATAGCCGTGACCACGCTGTTCCGGAACGACTCCGATGAAGCCGATGGTCGGGCCGGAAGGGTTGTGAGCCGGGACGTGGATGCCGGCCAGGTCGCCCTCCGGCGTGTACGCGATCTGCCACCACTCCCGTGGGGAGGGGCACCAGTGGAAGAAGTCGAGTTCCTCCTGGGCGGCCTGGTCGAGGCCGCCCTCCTCGATGGCCCTGAGCGCGTGGGCGTCCAGGGTGACGGAGTGGATGCGGCGCAACGCGTCGAAGAACACGGTGTCGTCGGGTTCGGCACTGAAGCGCAGGCGTCCGGGCCGCTCGGGCAGACCTCGTTCCGGGGTCCAGCGGTACAGGAAGCGTTCCACCAGGAGTTCGTACCCGGCGGCCCGTGCGGCGGCGAACCGTGCCTCGGCGGCGGCGCGCAGGCCGGGCTCGTCCCGCCAGCCGGCAGGCAGGTTGATCTCGAGTTCGACCTGCCAGGGGGCGGAGCGCAGGAGTTCGGCCCCCGCCTCCTCCTCGCCCTCGGCCACGTCGAACCAGTTGATGTTGAGGGGCTCCGGGTCGTCGGGGCCGCCCCACCACGCGCCGCGTGCGACGACCTCGCCGTCGCGCAGGGCGACGCGCATCCAGTCGGGGCGGAACCGGGTGCGCCGGTGGCCTTCACGGGCGCCCAGCGGGTCGGGGAGTCGGTCGAAGAGACGGGCGTCGCTCGCGGAGAGCGCGCGGATGACCGGATCGGTCATGGATTCCTCCGGGATACAGGCTGCTCGGAGCGCTCCCGGTCAGAAGTGACGAACCACGCCGGGACAGCGGAAGAGGGAGCGCTGGAAAGGTGTGAACCGCACGGCACTCGCCTCCTTCCATCCGTCTCAGGGCGTGGAGCCACACCGTACGCGTTCTTCCCCGGGCCCGCCCATGGATTTCCGCGGCCCTGGGAGGGACGGGTCCGCGGGACGACGCAGAGCGCACACCGAGCGTCGCACCTGCCGGAACTCGCCGACCGAACCGCTCGATCATGTCCGGGCTGCTTGCCTCCGGTGGGACCGGTCGAGCCGGGGCGATGCGCGCACAACCGGACCACCGGACAGCGCGAACACCGGGGCGCCGGCAGACCCGCACCTCGCGCTCAACCGCCTTGCCCTCCCTACAACTGGTCTCCCATGCCGGGTAGTTCCGGAGGATGCTCCCCGCCACCGTCCTTGATGTCCTGCTCGCAGGTTCGTCCGTCGTAGGACTGGTCGTTGGGGATGAACAGCACTTCAGCAACCTGCTCAGGGTGCTCGACGGCAAGCCATTCGTCGCCCGTGAGGGGATCGTCGGCCGGTCCAAACGCCTGGTACGAGTAAACCGTCTGACACCCCAACACCACGCGCTCCTTGTCGACCGCGCAGACGTCCACTGCAGGGCCGGAATATTCGTCGGCGCCGTCGAAGCGGAAGCGGAAGCGGACCTGGTCGCCTTCGGAGGGCACTTGCGGGTGGGGCTCAAGACTCCAGCCAACGACCTCGGCGGTGACGCCGAGAGGCCGCCCCGACGTGCCCTCGACCTGCACCCTCACACCGGCCTCACCGCGCTCCGCCGTCGTGTCGGTGCAGCTCCAGAGAAAAGAGCAGCCGGACAGGGAGAGGATCACCAGAACCAACGGGGCACCGACAAGTACCCGTGCGGGTAAAACTGAGTTGACCTCCGGTCGGGGTGGGGCGGAGCAGTGTATCCCGGGGCCTGGCAGCCGCCGAAGGGAGCACGGTCGCGGCTCTGCACTGTGGCCTGGGACGCAGCCTGAACGGACAGGGGCGGTACCAGGAAGCGCTCACCAGCACTCGGGGCCCGGCCGACACACGCCCGCCTCCGCCCACTCTCGAACGAGTGGATCGCCGCTAAAAAGGCTATAAACCTACTTGAACAGAACAAGTCACCGCCGAAGCGCCGCAGTACGGGCTAGCCCAGCGGCCATCAACCGACCGCCCGGTACGTCACGCCAGAACACCACCTGTGCGGAATAGTTTCCTCCTGCACTTTCTAGACACCGACTCCGGGAGTAGTGTGATTCCGTCACATACACACCATGTGTGTTCGTTCCGCCTGCCCCGCGTTGCGGACAACGGCTGCCCGCCCATTAGGCAGTGCCAGCCGGGGTAAGTGCCCGCCCAGTGAGCGTGCCCAGCAACAGCAGGGCACGCGTTTCGCAGAGGAGGGGCTCGCAGGCCGATGAGGGGGGCATACCAGCACTGGCACGAGGTTCTCGGCAACGAGTTCTTCGGAGCTAGCCAGGCTTTCCGCAGCACTGTCCTGTACGTCAATGACGAAGTACAGCAACATCTAGCCGAACACCACGGCATCGAAGTCAGCCTCCCCCAAGCTGTGGCCGAGGAGCTGAACTGGGACGATCCACACAAGGCACTGCTCCATCGGATCGAGAGTGCCTGTTTCCTGTGGAAGAGCCGTGGAAGTCCGGGGCCGCCCCCGAGCCTCCCTCTCCTCGCCCTGTCCGTGTTGGCCGCCACTCGCATGGAGTCCTCGGGCGACATGCTGAGGAGTAACTTCTACGGCCGCTGGACCCACCTCTTCGGCGAGGAGGTGGGCACTCCCCGTGCGAAGAAGCTGGTGAACGCGTTCGAAGACGTCGCGACGCTGTGGGAGCAACTCAGTAGCTGGCTGGACGAAACGGGCGGGCTCTGCGGTACAAGCACCGTGAGTACGGGCGAGCACCATCGAAAGATCGGCTATCCCATCTCCCAGGCGCTGGTCCGCAGTTCAGACCGGCAGATCCTCACTCGGTTCTTCGCTGCCACCCGCCTCCGGCCGAACAACCCCACAGAGGTTTCTGGCCGGGAGCTTCTTCGGCGGCTCCGTGCATGGACAGCGGGTCGCGACCGCCATTTCTCCCCTCGCCTCATGGACGAACTGAAAGAGGCGGGCGACAGCAGCGACACTCTCATCGTCAGCCTCCTCAGGAGACTCGCCGATGACTGGGACGGGAAACTCCATGAACCGGAGCGTGGGTTCGGGCGCCGGGCCCTCGGTCTCCGGCTCGTAGTCGCCGACCGTGGCAAGCGTCTCGAATGGCTGGCGGAAACCGTCGACGAACTACCGGAGACGGCGGTGAGCCTGTCCGGCGGACGGGGATTCACGCTCCGCCAAGACTATGGCGGAGCGTACAGCGGACTGGAAACGCTGCACCCCTCCACTCAGCAACTCACTCAAGGACTACGTCTCGAAGGCAGTGACCTCGTCGCTGAGTGGACACCACAGGAAGTCGTGCTGCTGCGCAAGCACCCTCACCTGGGCGACTGGGTGAGTACCGAGTACTTCGAACCCGGCGAGCAGCACTGGATCCTCGCGGCGGACTCCGCCGTGAGCGAAGTACGTTCCATGGTCGAGTCCCTCGGCGGCCGAACCATCCGGGAAGTGCTAGCCCCTGTGGCGGGATGGAAACTTTTCAAGGGAGTCCGTGCTGTCAGCGGGTCCGCTTTCACTCAGACCCTGGACCAGGGCGGAAGGCATACCCATGTTCTCGAGCCCCAGATCAGGCAGCAGACCAAACTCGCCGGAGGCCTCCGTATAGCCTCCGAATACCGGGCAGGCTCCGGAGTCGCGGGCCACTACATGCGGCACGGGGTGCCGGATCTACTCCTTCCTCCCGGCGACGGCCCTGACCATGAGGTGGAAGTCGTACTCGACGGCCGCACGCAGAAGCTTCGCGCCGACCCACGCGTTCCCTTCCCTCTGTGGGTCGTCCCGCTCGAAGAAGGCGCACACACCGTGGGTACTCCGGGCAGCAGTCAGACCTTCACCGTGCACGATGGACTGCATGAGGCGCTGCCTCCGCGAACGGGGATGCTCGGATACCCCTGCAATGGCACCGCGCGCAGTGAGCTCCTTGAGGTTGATGATGAGGACCATCCGGCTATCCGCGGCGCGTACGCGCCGGACAGCATCAGGCTTCCGCGCATCGAACTCGTACGCGGCACAGTTCTGGAAGCCGCGCTGATCTCACCGGACGGAAGCGTACACAAAGTCAGGCAGAACCCGGCTCCCGCATGGATGACGTCCCGCCTGCCAGAAGCGACTACTGGTCCTTGTCTTGAAGTCGAAGTACCCCCTGGCTACGCGTGGCTGGTCTACAGAACGCCGTCCCGGTGGTCAGTTCGTCCCTTGCAGGACGCCGCGAACATCCCTGCCCCCACTCCCTCCGGGGAGGACTACGCCTGGGCCTACGCCGTTATCAGCGCGGCCGGGCGGTCCCATCTTCCGATATGGCAGGAGTATGTCGCGACGGCGGAGGCTATCGCCGGAAAGAGGGGCGTCTGATGATCGAGCCAGGTGACCTGCTTCTGCGCTGGGTGAGCGAGCAGGGGGCGGGCACACTCTCTGAGGTCAAGCAGGGAGCGTGGTGGCTCGCTGGGACCCGCTGCCCGGAGGTCGAACCCGGCGCGCCTGGGAGGTGGTTGCGTGATGCAGTGTCCCTCGCCTTCATGGACGTTGACTGGCGTAACCGGCGCTGGTGTGCGGCTCCCCCTGTTCTGACCCAGCTTCCACAGGCTCATGGACTGGCCGTCCTGACCGGCAGCAGAACGGCCGCATTCGAGCGGCGGCTCGGGCACGCGCTGGAAGACGGCCCAGTCGAACTCTTCAGGGTGCCCAGTGCACGGCCGTCGCGGGACCTTCCTCTGCCGGCCTCATTGATCGTCCAGTTCAGTGACGAGTCTGGACTCAAGGACTGGGCGACGGACCTGGGCATCTCATACACACCGTGCTTCGCCCTTCAGGCTGCCGCCCTGCTGCCACCTCTCCGGCTCGGCACCCCAGCTTCCGTACCGGAGTACGGCAAGCCTCTGGAGCGGTATGACATGGAGAGGCGTGAGTACCAACTTGTGAGCAACTCTCAGACCGACGGCCTGTACCGGATCAAGCAACGCGAGGGCAAGCAGGTGTGCCAGATCAGGCGGGACGGCGAGTGGTACGAAACAAGCCACGAGACAGGGATCTATTCCGTAGTCGCGGCCCAGAACCAAAAAGCGGATGTGCTCCGCTGGCTGCCCGAGAAAGACAGTGGTCGCAAACGGTTCGGAACCCTGTTCGTCGACTGGGGCTACCCGCTGCCAGATCTACACCGGCGTGTAGCGGTCATGTGCTCTGGGCTCGCTCCGCACATCAACGAAAAAGCCCAGAACCTGGCGTACGACAATGTGCCCAAGTCCGTAGCGATGAAAATCGCTGAATCGCTCGGTCAGAGTCTCGGGGGGAACCATGAGTGACACCACCGCCGAACAGTCCGGCCGTGCGGGCCGGGAAGTCGATGTCCTGGGGACGTTTGAGCACCTCAAGGATGCACTGTTCCGCTACTACAACACTCCGTTCGGCCTCGCTGACGAACACCTTGAGAAGGAGCGGCAGAAGCTCTTCGACGTGGACGGAGGAGCGTGGCGTGATCCGCTCCTGGAGATCCGCCCGCAGTACGCGTCTGTGGACACCGATCTCGCTGGCTCTGTCCGCGAAGCAGGCGCTCACCCTGACCTGGCGGAACTGGCACGCCTTGGCTTGCTGCAAGGCGTGCCATCGCTCTACCAGCACCAGCACCAGGCCCTCGTCTCAGCGGTCCGCGACAGGCGGGATGTCGTCGTCACCGCGGGAACAGGTTCCGGTAAGACGGAATCCTTCATGCTTCCCATCCTGGCCGACCTGGTTCAGGAGTCCGCAGCCTGGCCGGGCGCCACTCTGCCGGTGAACCGCTGGTGGACATCTCCCCACGGCGGGTATCAGCCGCAGCGTGCTGGCGAGCACGGACGGCACGCTGCTGTCCGCGCGCTGGTCCTCTACCCCATGAACGCTCTGGTTGACGACCAGATGATGCGTCTACGCAAGGCGCTGGACAGCGACCAGGTCAGGGGCTGGCTTGCCCGGACACGCCCCGGCCACCGCTTTTACTTCGGCCGTTACACAGGAGCAACACCGGTTCCTGGGGACATCGGTTCACCTTCTGGTGTGAAGACGCTGCGGAAGGAGTTTGCTGGAACCGAAGAGCTCTCACAGCAGGCGCATAAGGCCGGCGGAGACGGCCGCTTCTTCATCCCCAGGCTTGACGGCGCGGAGATGCGCTGCCGCTGGGACATGATCCAAGCTCCTCCGGACATCTTGATCACGAACTACAGCATGCTCAATGTGATGCTCATGCGCTCACGTGAAGCAGGCATCTTCGAGAAGACGCGGCGCTGGCTGGAGGAGGTTCCTGAGGCCCGTTTCACCCTGGTCGTCGACGAACTGCACATGTACCGCGGTACCGCGGGCACTGAAATCGCATACCTGCTGCGCAATCTCCGGCACCGGCTGGGTCTGGACAACAAACCCGAGAAGTTCCGGATCCTTGCGGCTTCTGCTTCCCTCGAAGCCCCCCGTGACCTGGACTTCCTCCAGGAGTTCTTCGGAACGGACCGCGACCGCTTTGACGTTCTCGGCGGACAGCTCGTGCTGCCGAACCACACGCGTACGGACCTCTCTCCCTCCGCCGACGACTACGCGAACCTCTGTGAGAAGCCTGATTCCTGGACGGCCGACAAACTCCTCACGGAGAGCGGGGCGCGAGATGCCTTCATCAACGCGCTGCGCGAAGGCGACCGGCTCATCGCGGACTTCGACAAGAACGTCGCCGACCGGCTGTTCCCCGAGGCTGAGCCTCCCACTCGAACCAAAGCGCTGCGCGGTGTCCTCGCCGCGTTGCGCACATCGCAGGACCCTGCCACACCGAAACTTCGCGGACACCTCTTCTTCCGGAACATCCCGGGCGTTTGGGCCTGTTCGGACCCTGAATGCCCGGAAGCCCAACGCGCCGAGGGCCAGGACAGAACAGTTGGCAAGCTCTACTCCCGGCCCACCTCACGGTGCGGTTGCGGAGCACGCGTCCTAGAACTGCTCTACTGCCAGAACTGTGGTGACGTGTTCCTCGGCGGGTACGCGCCTGAGTCAGCCTTCAAGAAGACCAAGGGCGCGTTCGAAGCCGGCTTGCTGGCTGACCTGCCGGACCTTGATTCGCTCCCGGATGCCGCCTCTCTGGGCCCCAGCGCGGCCAACTACATCGTCTACTGGCCGCGCCGGGACAGCCCGGCGATAAACAGCCTTTCCTGGTCCCCGACCTCAGACAAGGGCGCCCTCAGCGCAGGCTTCGAGTTCAAGCGCAGCAAGTACGACCCACGCACCGGCATGCTCCGCAACCACCGCGACTACACGGGCTGGTCCTTCCACGTCACCGTTCCGCAGTCCAAACGAGGCAACAACCGTCTCACTCCGGAGAATCTGCCTGCGGCTCCGACCCAATGCCCTTCGTGCGGCGACGACTGGGAGGTGCGTCAGCTCGGCAGCGAGCATCTCAGCCTGAGCGACACACGCCGGATGCGTACTCCCGTCCGGAGCATGCGCACTGGTTTCGAGAAGGTCAACCAGGTACTCACCACTGGCCTGCTCTCTTTGCTTCCACACCGTCAGGCCGTGGTCTTCTCAGACAGTCGGCAGGACGCGGCCAAGCTCTCCGCCGGCCTGGGTCTCCGCCACTACCAGGACTTGCTCCGCCTTTTCCTGGCCGATGAGGTCACACACCAGGGCGACCCTATCGCCGACCTGGCCTCGGTGTCGGATTACTACTCCCGCAAGGCCGCAGGTGAACCGGCAGAAGCCACAGAAGCCAAGGCCGCGCGCAAGCGCCTCCGGGACCGGGACCCAGAGACCTATGACAGATGGGAGAAGTGCCAGAAGTCCCGTGTAAATGGCGGGCTTGACGACCTGGATGATGAAGAAATAGACGCGGCTGAGGAAGCTGAGCTTTACGCCCTTCTGAGCCGCGTGCCCAGTCTCGACAGCCACACCGCCTCTGTCGCCGAGCGCCTTGTTCAGGAGGGTGTTAATCCAGGCGGACCCAAAGCGTCCCTCCAGGCAGCAGATGGCCCTAGCGGGGCAGACCCCCAGTCCTGGACCTCGCTGTACCAGTGGCCCAAGGGCGAGGGCCTCGTTCGAGACATGCCAGGACTGCACCTGAGCGAACGGCAGGAGCAGTTGCGCTATGACATTCAGGAGACCCTCCGTGTGGAGCTTCTCAGCGGACTGTTCGGCAGCGCCGGACGTGACTTCGAGTCGCTCGGGCTGGGGTGGCTCACGCATGCCTCCGACCAGGCTCCACTAGATGCGGACCGTACGTCCCACGTGGCTCTGGCCCGTGCCAGCCTTCGTGTCCTGGGCCACATGCGCCGCTTTGCGGGGCTCCGCAGCTCCGCTGACGATCCGCCGCGGAAGCTTGTCACCTTCTGGGAAGCAGCCGCCAGCCATCTGAAGCAGGACACAGACGACATCCGTGCAGCGGTGGAACGGATCTGGGGTAGCGCGGTGCGCAACTACCTCATCCAGCCGGAACACGTCGCGCTGCGACACGGCCGTGCGGCCTCATGGAGCTGTCCCAAATGCCGCCGCCGACACCTGCACCCAGGTATCGGCCTCTGCACGAAATGCGGAGGCCCTCTCCCCGCCGAGTCCGTAGCGTTCGACAATACTGACAGCGACTACTACGCCTGGATGGCCCGCAAGAAGCTCGGCGCCTTCCGTCTGAGCACAGCCGAACTGACCGGCCAGACGGACCGGCTCGACGCCCAGGGGCGCCAGGCCCGCTTCCAGGGCATCCTGCTCGACGGCAAACAGCACGAGAAGCCCGACACACTCGACGTGCTCTCCGTCACCACCACGATGGAGGCAGGCGTCGACATCGGCCCTCTGTCCGCAGTGCTGATGGCCAACATGCCGCCAACCCGGTTCAACTATCAGCAGCGGGTAGGCCGGGCAGGCCGACGAACCTCACCCGTGGCGCTCGCACTGACTGTGTGCCGTGGCCGAAGTCACGACGAGCACTACTTCCAGGACCCGCAGCGCATCACCAACGACGCGACACCACCGCCCTACCTGTCCACCGACATGAAGGACATTTACCAGCGGGTTCTGGCAGCGGAGGTGCTGCGACGGGCATTCGACGCTGTACACCCGGAGTCAGGTGCCGACACGGAACTCGACCCCACCCGGAACGTGCACGGCCAGTTCGGATACTGCTCAGACTGGCCTGCCGTCAGTGACGCGGTAAGTACGTGGATCACATCTCGCGAGCCTGAGGTCCGAGCAATCGCAGAGGCCCTCGCTCAGCAGACTCGCGGTGCGTGGTCCCCCGACGAGATGACGGCCTGGGTCACCGGCACCCTCACCTCCCTTGTCACGGAGATCGCGGACGAACCACACGGGCACCAGGAACTAAGCCAGCGGCTAGCCGAGTCCGGCCTGCTCCCGATGTTCGGGTTCCCCACGTCAGCCCGGTATCTGTACACGAAGCGTCCCTATAACTCGTATCCGTGGCCACCGAAGGGAGTTGTCGACCGCTCGCTGGACATCGCCGTCTCGCAGTTCGCCCCTGGCGCTGAGACAGTGAAGGACGGCCAGGTGCATACCGCCACGGGAGTCGCAGCATTCGAGCCGGGCGGGCACCGGCCCCGGGCCGTCGACAACCCACTGGGGCAGAACACTCTCATCGGTATCTGCCGCGCCTGCGGCCACTTGGCGGAGGGCATCCAGCCCCAGCCGCCCCAGGAAGAGGTCGGTCCGCCCCAGCCGTGCCCGGCTTGCGGGGCCGCGGACGGCTCGTACCGCGAGATCGGGCTCCGGGAGCCGAAGGGCTTCTTCTGCTCGGGCAAGGCACGTGACTTCGACGGTAACTTCGCCTGGCGTGCCCGGTCACTGGCACCGAGGACAGCGGCGAACCTCGACCAAGGCGCGCCTGAAAGGATCACAGAGCCGGGCCTGGTCGTCCACGCCGGCAAGGGCCGTCGCTACGCCGTCAATGACAACGGCGGTCGGCTCTTCAGCTTCGCCAAGGTAAAAGCGACGGCGCCCTGGTCAGGTGCGTACCTGGAGGCAGGCGCCGTAGAGCTGTTCCCGTGGCTCGCCAAGGACATCTCCGCTGAGACTGAAGCTCTCACGACCGCCATCGGCGCTTCTCAGCACACTGACTTGTTCCTCCTTGGCCCCCGGGTCGGCGAAGTGCGCCACGAGGGACTGCGTCTGAACCTCGCGTCAGTGCCACAGCGGACTGGTTTCCCCGACGACCGCTCAGGTCGACGGGCCGCTTGGTATTCACTCGCTGCCCTTCTCCGGTCAGCCGCAGGCTCGCTTCTGCAAGTCCAGCCAAACGAGATCTCATCCGGTATCCACGGGGCGGGGTCAGCTCACAAGGAAGCGCGGACCTTCGCGTTCCTCTCTGACACCCTGGACAACGGCGCCGGCTACTGCACCCACCTCGCCGAGCCCGCTGTCTTCAACGACCTCATGCGCACCGCGCGGGATCTGATCGATGGCTACGCTTCCGGCACGCACAGTCGGGAGTGCCGCGGCTCCTGTTACGAATGCCTTCGCGACTACACGAACATGGCCTACCACAGCCTGCTCGACTGGCGTCTCGCCGGCGACTTGCTATCGATTCTGCGACCTGCTGACTCCGGTCCCAGCCACCGGCCCCGAGCAGCTGCTGGGCTGCTGGAGAACTGGGCCTCCGATGTCGAGGACACCGAATTCATAGCTGACCTGGGAGGCGCGGGGCCCATGGTCCTCTTTGAGGAACGGCTGTGGGTAGCGGCTAAAAGCCCATTCGAAGCGGCGGACGAAGGCATCGAAGCCAAACGCCTCAGAGACGTTCGTGCCGCCGTCGCTGCGGAGAGCCCAGGTGTTCAAGACGTGGTCTTCGTCGACGATTTCCTGCTCGACAAGGCCCCCGCTCGGGTCACGGCACTGCTCTTCGATTTTGACGAGCTGTAGCGGCTGCGCATCGGCTACGAGGTACAGAGCCTGATGGACCGAGCATGTGCCCTGGTCGGCACATCGACTTCGGCCAGGGCACCAGCTGCGGAAGCGCGACCACTTTCCGGGCGAGTGGTCACGCTTCCGCGAGGTGCCCTCCCGCACCGCGCGCTGACGGTCAGATCGGCCAGCAACGCTCCAGAGCATGTGACGGGCCTCTCACGACGTGCTGGACCTTCGTGTGCTCTGGGGACTTCCGCTGTCCCAGGAGTGAGACGGACCAGTAACCGATCAACAGTTTTGAAACTAATCCCCTAACTTCGCCACCCAACCGCCCGCATGTCCGACCTTTGCAGTACGGTCACACGGACCCCACCACCCCATAGGGCCGCCTCTCACCAGGCAGGCCCGGACCCGTGTATTCGAGGACGCACAATGCCTTACGAGCCCGGCACCGTCTGGCAGTACGAGGTCCCCACGACCAGTAGCACCCACCTGCCACCCGATGCCGGCTACGGCAAGGCTCTGACCAATCAGGGGTACGGCTTCGAGGTCGCCGTGGCCGACCTGATCGACAACTCGATCGATGCCGGCGCTGACAAGATCGTTGTGCACTTCCTGCGGGACGCCAAGCGCATCCTCACCCTGCTGGTCATCGACAACGGCAAGGGCATGGACGATCCCGGCTTGGACGCCGCCATGACGGTGGGACGGCGCCGCGACTACGGCGAGAGCGCCCTCGGCCTGTACGGCACGGGCCTGAAGGCCGCCTCACTGTCCCACGCAGCATCCCTGACCGTGGTCAGCCGGACCAAGCGCAGCCGGACCGCAGGACGCCGTCTCACTGCCGAGGGCATCGAGGACGGCTTCCGCTGCGACACCGTCGACCCGCGCTACGCGCAGGAACTCGTGGACCGCTACGACGGCGTCATCGAGTGGCACGGCACGATCGTGCGCTGGGACCAGGTGCGGGCCTTCGAAACGGTGACCGTCGGCCAGAGCGACCACTACCTGTCCAAGGCGATCGCCCGCCTGGAAACTCACCTCGGGCTCTACCTGCACAGGTTCCTCCAGAACGGCCTCAAGCTCGACATCGCCGTGTGGGACGTCAGCAGTGGCGAAGGGGCACTCGGCGAGGAAGTCGACCACATCGCCGTCGAGGCACTGGACCCCTTCGGTTACAAGGTCCCAGGGAAACCGCGCTACCCCCGTACGTTCACGGCCCCCGTGGAGGGCCTGGGGGACGTCGAACTGACCGCGCACATCTGGCCCGCCAAGTCGAAGCAGGCCGGGTTCCGGCAGATCGGCCCCCTCGCCGACCGTCAGGGCTTCTACTTCTACCGCAACGACCGCCTCGTCCAGGCCGGCGGCTGGAACGGTCTTCGCAACCCTGAGGGACACCTCGCTCTCGCTCGCGTGGCCGTCGACCTCCCGCCCCGCGAGAACAGCGTCCTGAGCCTCGACGTGAAAAAGGAGAACGTCACCGTCACGCCTGCCTTCACGCTCGGCGTCGAGAAAGCCGTGGACGCCTCCGGAAACACCTTTCACGGGTACCTCGGCGATGCCGAGGCCGCCTACCGGGAGGGCGCGAAGCGCACGGAGGTCGTCCGCAAGCCCGTGACGCTCCCGGGTAAGGGGATGGACCCGAAGATCAAGCGGGTCGTCAAGGAGGAGCTGCCCGAGAAGCCGGGGGAAGAGCCCATCTCGTTCACCTGGGTCTCGCTTCCCTCTGACAAGTTCTTCGACCTCGACCGCGAGAACAACACCGTCCTCCTCAACAAGGCTTTCCGCAGCGACTTCAACGACGGCCGTCGCGGCGGAAGCAACGACGCCCCCGTCACGAAGACCTTGTTGTACTTGCTGCTCGAGGACTGCTTCGGTCTCGGACGCTGGGAGCGTGGCCGCCAGGACCGGGTGGACTACTGGAACACCATCCTCCTGGCAGCGGCAGGTGCGCACCGCGACCGCCGTGACCAGGCGACCGCCTGATATCCAGTACCGCTCTCGCTCCTGGCCCGCTCCGGCCCCTGACTGAGGACAAGAGATGACCGACACTTCCTCCGGTGTGCTCCTCGACATCCACACCTCCGCGCTGGCGGGGATGGGCAGCATGCCACGTCACTTCGAGCGCTGGGCAGCGCTCGCCGCGGACGACTCCCACCCGGACGCGGACCTGGGCGAGGAGTTGTTCCGCTCCCTTCTCATCGGTGGTGACGACGCACTGACCGCTCTGTGGGGCCGCCACCTGACCGCCTGGGACTTCGTGGAGAACCCGCAGTGGGGAGCGGGCTCCCCACCGCGCACCGACGAACGGCGCGCGGTGGTCTACGAACGGCTCCGGCTCGGAAGTGAGCTGTGCAAGGTCCTGGACGAGGCCGTACCTGTGGCGAAGGTGCCCGGCGCGACGGTGATCACCCGGGAATTCACCCCGTGGTATACCCCTGAACGCGCGGCGGCCAGATCCTTCTACTGGACGGCGTACGAGCGGAAGCTCCGCGACAAGGGCTGGTCCGAGGCCGCCATCGCGAGCCTCGACCAGGCGAGCCTGGCAGTCGTCGAGCGCCTCGCCGACCCCGAACAGCCGGCGCCCCGCCAAGCGAAGGGACTGGTCGTCGGCTACGTCCAGTCCGGCAAGACGGCGAACTTCACCGGCGTGGCCGCCAAGGCCATCGACGCCGGATACCGTCTCGTCATCGTCCTGGGGGGCACCCTCAACCTGCTGCGCGCCCAGACTCAGAGGCGTCTCGACATGGAACTGATCGGCCAGGAGAACATCCTGCGGGGCGCGGATGTCACAGATGTGGACTCCCTGGTGGGTGTGGACTACGTGGGTGACGACGAGGGCTGGCCGGAGTTCGTCCGGCACGGCGGCCGTCCCTCCACGCTCGGTGCGTTCGACATCGAGCGCCTGACCACACGCGACAACGACTACAAGAGCCTGGCCCAGGGCATCCGGGCCCTAGAGTTCGAGAAGCGCGCCCCCACCCTGCCGCTGCATGACTCGGCGAACCTTCACCACACCGCAGCGCGGATTCTCGTGGTGAAGAAGAACAAGGCCGTCCTCACGAAGCTCGTCAAAGACCTCAAGCAGATCCACGGGATCCTGGGGGAGCTGCCGACCCTCATCATCGACGACGAGTCCGACCAGGCCTCCGTGAACACCTCGGACCCGAAGAAGTGGGAACGGGGAAGCACCGAGCGCACAGCCATCAACGGCTTGATATCCAAACTCCTGGGACTGCTCCCACGAGCCCAGTACATCGGCTACACCGCGACACCCTTCGCCAATGTCTTCATCGATCCCGGTGACGACATGGACATCTTCCCCAGCGACTTCCTGATCTCGCTTCCCCGCCCGGCCGGCTACATGGGCGTCCAGGATTTCCACGACCTGAACTCGCCTGTCCCGGTGAGGGAACGCACGTACGCCAACTCCCAGGAGAAGGCTCACGTGCGAGGAATCTATGACTCCACAGGCGACAGGCTCCAGGAGGCCATGGACGCCTTCGTCCTGTCTGGCGCCCTGAAGCTCTACCGGGCTGACCATGGTGTGCCCGACGCCAACTTCCGGCATCACACGATGCTCGCCCATGAATCGGTACGTCAGGATGACCACGCCGATCTGGCGCTGCGCATCAACTCCATGTGGCACCAGGCTGGTTACAGCTCGGCAGCGGGACACGAGCGTCTTGCCGCACTGTGGGAGGCGGATTTCACGCCGGTGAGCGCGGCTCACGCTAGCGACCTTCCCTCGCCGGCCTCCTACGACGAGCTGCGACCGTACGTCAATCTCGCACGGCAGCGCATCGGCAGCGGAGGCCAGCCGGTCATCGTCGTGAACGGGGACACCGACAGCTATTTCGCCCAGCTCGACCTGGATTTCGACCGGACACCGAACGTCTGGAAGATCCTCGTGGGCGGCACGAAGCTTTCTCGCGGTTTCACCGTCGAGGGCCTGACCGTTACCTACTACCGCCGCACCACCCAGCAGGCTGACACGCTCATGCAGATGGGGCGCTGGTTCGGCTTCCGTTCCGGGTACCGGGACCTGGTCCGGCTGTACATCGGCCGGGAGGAGCCGTTCGGCCGCAACAAGTTCGTCGACCTCTACGAAGCCTACGAAGCCGTCTGCCGTGATGAGGAAACCTTCCGGGAGCAGTTGGCCCAGTACTCCGTGATGGTCGACGGAGAGCCTCAGGTCACCCCTGTACAGATCCCTCCTCTGGTGGCACAGCACCTGCCCTGGCTCAAGCCCTCGGCCCGCAACAAGATGTTCAACGCGGAACTCGTGGAAATCCGGTCCCCAGGGCGGCCCATCGAGCCCGCTTCCTACTCACTGAACAGCACCGTGACCAAGCGCAACACCGAGCGCTGGCGACCCCTGCTGCAAGCACTGAGCACGACCCCGGTGTCGTTCAGCAACCCTCCGGACAACTCGAGCACGCTCACGCGAACCTTTACAGCGCTCACTGGAACCGTTACGCATAGCGACCTCATCAGTGTGCTGTCCGGGCTCGAATGGGAACGCCCTCGGTACTTCGACCCTCACCTGACCTATCTCCGCCAGCTTGACGGCACCCTTGCGCAGGTCGATGACTGGCTGCTCATCTCACCCCGGCTCGCCTCGGACAACCGCATCGATGCCAGCGTCCTCGGCTCGGTCCCGTTGTCCCTGGTCCGACGGAGCATTCAGGACGGCAAGAGCTCCTTCGGCCGTATTGCCAGCGTCGAGCACCGCACCGCAGCACAGCGGCTCATCAACGACGCCGCCGCTGAAGCACCTGCGCAGGCGCAGATCGGGTCCAAGACCGGCATCGCGCTGGTCTACCCAGTGGTGGAGGGAAGCAGCCCTGACAGCGTCCAGGCAGCCGTCCGCAACGGAACCGCCGACCCGTCGAAGATCGTGATGGCCTTCACTCTTGTTCCGCCGAGGTCAGCCACCAGCGCAGACCGCCGTCTGGTGCGCTTCCGTGCGAAGGACTCGCGGCACTTCGGTGAAGCCACCATCCCGGTGAGCCCGTCACCGCAAAAGTGAGCAGCCATTCCCGTCTGACGAGGCCAGTTCGTGGTCAGGCAAAGGCGCTCGGAACGCGTATGCAGACCCGACGGCGGCCGGTAGTCTGACCACCGCGGAGGGGCACTCTGCTGCCAGCTGGGGCGGGGCCGTGGAGGCAGTGCGGCCGAAAACATCTTGCGCTGGCGCAGTTAGCAACGGGTGGTCACCACAGGACTTCTACAACGCAAGACCCTGCCATCCAGCATTTTCATGACACACCATCATGTAGGCACACAGGGGCGGAAATTGCTTCCATTCGAGGAGCACGAAGACAGGCGAGCCGCCCATTGGCTCGCAAATCAGGATCTACTCAGGATGGACCCTGACCTGAAGAAGGTCAGCGATCACATCCTTTCACTCGACCCAACAGGCCAAAGATTCGCCTCTGTCCTGCGCGACACCATTGACCAACTACTCAACGGTGAAGCAACAGGACGGTACTCATGGAAACAGCTTTTCAAAACCGAGAAAACCCATGCGGGAACTCTTGTAGAGATTAACTTGCAGCGAGAGTTCAAGTTTGCTGACGGCGGTGACGTGGGAACCGTGAGCAAACATCCCATGGACTACCAGATTCTTGGCATAGACGTCGACTGCAAGTTCTCTCAGGACTTCGGTGGATGGATGATCCCACCAGAGGCAATTGGCTACTTGTGCCTGCTGGTATGGGCAGATGACTCTCAGAGCCGCTGGAGTGCTGGCCTGTTCCGCGTCCGCGAGGAGTGGCTCAATACGGGAAAAAATCGCGATAAAAAGCTAACCCTGAAAGCTGAATATCGCAAAGACAAGGTGCTCTGGCTCTGGCGAGATAGAGAGCTACCCGAGAACGTCCTCCTCCAGCTCCCTGAGCCCACGCGAAAAGAGATCCTCCTGGAAGGGACTTATCAGGGGCAGAGAAGGGTTGTTGAATTGTTTCGGAGGGTTCAGAATCGTCGAATCGGACGCGGAGCGGTCCGTACTGCGGCACAACAACTCGACTACATGGCTCGCCTGCGAGAAGGAAAGAACCGAGCACGAACGGTGCTGCGTGAAGAGGGAATCGTGATCGTCGGTCCTTACAGCAGGCATCAGGCAATCGCCCAGGCGATCGGCGCAGAGGTGCCACAGAGAGGTGAGTTTGTAAGCTTCCGGGTAGCCGAAGCCAAGCCTCATCATGGCGACCGTCCGCGGGTCGAACTGGAGGGCCGCTCATGGGTACTCGCAACAGCAGACGACCCCGTCGTAACAGCACCTCGCCTCCCCAGGGTCACAGGTGAAGACGAGGTCTGATCAGCTCAGGTAGCGAGCGGAGCGTGGAGCAGGCAGATGGCCAGCAACGAGATTTGGGTACCTCCGGCCGGCTCCTGGGCCTCATCGGCAGCCCGCCGACGCAACATGCAGGCAATCCGCAGCCGCGACACCACTCCTGAGCGGCTTATCAGACGCCTTGTCCATGCTCAGGGATTGCGCTATCGGGTGGCAGCCAGACCACTGCCCCACCTTCGCCGGACCGCTGACATGGTCTTCCGGCCGACGAAGGTGGCCGTGTTCATCGATGGCTGCTACTGGCATGGATGCCCTGAACACTACGTACCGCCGAAGACAAACTCTGGCTACTGGTCAGACAAGGTGACCCGGAATATGGCCCGCGACCGAGAAACTGACCAGCTTCTGACAGAAGCAGGATGGACGGTTCTCCGCTTCTGGGAACACGAACCGTCAGAGCAATGCGCAACGCGCATTGCTGCTGAGGTCAGGCAACGTCTCAAAATACTCCGCAAGGCGGAATAAGAGACTGGTCAGCCCTGCTTCTGCTCTCGCTCCTGCGCCGCCTTCAGAACGTCAGCGATCGATTTCCCGACAGCCTCGGCTACTGGCGGCGGAAAGGCATTTCCTACCTGGCGATACTGAGCAGTCTTCCCGCCCGAAAATTCCCAGAAATCTGGAAATCCTTGGATGATGGCCGCTTGCCGCACCGTGAGCATCGGGCCATCAGGACGGAAAAGATCACGCTCCTCCGTCCCCTTCTCCCTGCATGTATCGATGTCATTAGCAACACCCATACCGGAGACACCGAGAAGTTTCCAAGCCGCTTTAGCGCGGCTCGGCCCAAGGTCTGCGCCGCCATGCTTCTTTGATCCGCCAACAAGAGTCGGGGCGACACCTCCGCCCTTTCCCTTAAGTTCGGCGTCACGCTCTCGCGCCTTCTTTCGCCATCGCTCAAGAGCAGCATTTGCCTGCTCCGCATGCACCCCTTCAAGGTACGGCTCGAACCGTTCACTCATGGAATTTTCCAGGCTCTCAGCCACGCTGACTGGCTCTTCATGCGTTGCCGTCGGCCACTCATACTTGAGGTCCTTGATGACGTCATCCCGGAACGCTACGAGAACAGCACGCGGACGAAGTTGGGGAACACCGAAGTCACTTGCCTCAAGGACGTTCCAACGGGCGACGGTGTAGCCAAGGCCCTCATCATGGGTCAACTCACCGTCATCACCACGATACGTGCCACCTTGGAGGCGCGCCTCGATCCAGTCACGGTAGTCCGAGAACTTCGGGTCCATGATCCCCCGGACGTTCTCAATCATCACAGCACGCGGGCTGAGCTTCATGACCAGCTCGAGCATGCGCGGAAAGAGGTCTCGCTCGTCATCCTTGCCGAGCTGCTTGCCAGCATGCGAGAAGGGGGGACACGGTACGCCACCAGCAAGGAGGTCGAGCCCGCGCTTCTTCAGCAGCTCGGCACCCTTGTCCAGATCCCGGTATGGCTCAAACTCCTTGACGTCGACTGAGAGGACATCACAGTTCTCCCGCTCCCACGCCCACACCTCGTGCTCCTCGATGTTGAGCTTGAGCGTCTCGACCGCGTAGTCGTCGATCTCAACCAGCGCTAGATGCCCGAAGCCAGCCTGGTGCAGGCCGATGGCCTGGCCGCCGGCCCCGGCGCAGATCTCAACCGAAGTGAACTTCGGCTCTCGCACCGCCGCATCAGCGTTGGCTTCCTTCATGTGGGTCATGCCCCTCCTTGCAGCCGTACAGCGGCAGGTACATCTTGTACTCCACCATCACTGAGGGTGACAGACCCCACTGACAACGCGACTCGACCTAGTGTGCAGTACACCTCGCCACTCACCGAACACACCCTCCGTTACGCCGAACACTTATACGATATTGCCCATGCGGAGCCCTGTGTGGACTGAGGATGAGCTTGTGCTGGCTGGCGCGCTGGTCGTAAAAAACGGGTGGCGGGAGCTGAGGACCGGTGACCGGGAAGTGCAGGAGCTCTCCGAACTGCTGCGCTCGTTGCCCTTGCATACCCCAGAAGCCCAGGCTCTTCCTGAGTTCCGGTCGCCGGACAGCGTGAGCCGCAAAACGGCAGACTTCGCCACGAACTACGGCCCTCACCAAGGGGCTCGCACTCGATGCGGTCAGCCGACGCTTCGGATGATCGAAGCTTTCACCCAGCGCGAGGCTGAGATGCTCCAAGCCGCCCAAGCCATCGAAGAAGGCATCAGCTCGGGTGAGCTGCAGCTCCTCCCTCAGCAGCCTGACGAACTCGACGAAGACGGCTTCACCGCTATTGAAGGACGGCTCCTCGTCCGCCGGGCGCTCGCCCGTGAGCGGGACCCGAAGCTCCGGAAACTCCGGATTCAGAGGGCCAGGCAAAGCGGCCAGCCACTCCGGTGTGAGGTCTGCCACTTCGACTTCGCCCGCTTCTACGGAGATCTCGGCGACGGGTACATCGAGGTGCATCACGTCACTCCTCTCCACGTCTCCGGGACACGGAAGACCGCCTTGGACGACCTTGCCTGCCTCTGCGCTAACTGTCACCGCATGTGTCACAGGACCCGTCCCGGTGAATCCTGGCGTACGCCGGCTGCCCTCCGGGACCTGATACGGGATTCCACTGGGACAGCCGCCCACTAAGCAGCGTCCGCTGCGGCCTCGTAGTGCATCTGGGCCCGGTCCAGCACATCATCCGGGTCCAGGCCGCGCGCGGAGGTCCAGTGCAGCAGGTCAACGATCAGCTCAATCGCCGACTCTTCCAGAACGGCATCACGCCGGCGCCCTTCACGAACGGCACCATGCCCCTGGTAGCTCTCCAGCGCCTCAACGGCACGCTTCACCCGGCGGCACGAGGCTTCGGAGCCCAGCTCGATCTCGCACCAAACCGCCTTGCCGAGTGCCGTAACGGCAGTCCCCCAGTCCACCGCCATGGCCGCGATCATGTGCAGGCCACGGCCGCACTCCGCGTCGCAGTCGGCACCGCGCAGGGCGGGGAGCGTGCGGCTCTTGTCATGCATCTCGACGCGGAGCCTCTCGCGCTTCCACTCCAGAATCAGCGTCGCGAGCGCGCCCTCACCCACATGCTTGATCACGTTCGTCGCCAGTTCCGTGACGAGGAGCCCCGTCTCATCACCTGCTGTCGGCACACCCCACTGGTCCAGCTGCGCGGCGGCAGCCCTCCGCAGCAGCCGCACCTCTGCCGGCAGCGCCGCAAAAGGCAGAACACAGCGGTGCTGGCGGTCCCTGGTGTCGATACCGGGCATGAGCATTCCTCCCTCCCGAGCCACGCGCATGCTGCGCCTGCCGTGTCCGTACGGCTGCATTGCGTAGCGGTCTGTGCACGAGAATGGCACAGAGAACTCTCACTATGTAATTTCTCATCAACCTCTATCGAGTGAATCCCGTAGTGAGCCGACTGCCGCGCTGCCTAGCCTGTTCAAACCCCGCGCAGCTGCCTGGGGTTATGCGCAGAGGAGTTCCATGTCCGTAAGGACCACCACACGCCGCCGTCAACTGGGCGCGATGTTGCGCAAGTTGCGCGCCCGCAAGGGGATGACCCTGGAGGAAGCCGGGCAGTTGGTCGGCGTATCGAAGGCAACGGTCAGCCGGTATGAGACCCAGGCGGGTCCGGTGAAGTGGATCGTCGTCGACGCACTGTGCCGCGAGTACGGAGCAGCGGACGCCGAGCGGGAGGCCGTCGTAAGGCTGGCCAAAGACGCCAAACAGCAAGGCTGGTGGAGTTCGTTCGCCGACTCCATCCCAGAGAGCATGAACCTGCTGCTCACGCTGGAGGACGAGGCAGTACGCGAGGACCACTTCTCTTGTGTCTACGTCCCCGGCCTTCTCCAGACCCGCGCCTACAGCACCGCTCTGCAGAAGGCCAACGAGATCCCTCTGGAGCCGGCCGAGATCGAGCGGCTGGTGGACATCCGCATGAAGCGGCAGGAGATCCTCACCCGGCCGAAGCCGCCTCGCCTGTGGGCGATCCTCGACGAGTCTGTGATCCGCCGGGTCGTCGGGGCACCGGAGACCATGAAGGAGCAGCTCGGCCGGCTACTCGAAGCGAACGAATCCCCGCACATCACACTTCAGGTGCTGCCGTTCTCCAAGGGAGCTCACTCCGCAGCACTCGGCAGCTTCGTCATCCTCGGGGGAACCGAGGCGGCTCTCGACGTGGTCTACGTCGACTTCCACACCGGCTCACTCTTCCTGGAGCAGGAAGAGGAACTGGAGCGATACAGACTTGCGTTCGAGTACCTTCGCGCACAAGCGTTGGACATGGAGGCTTCCTCTGCCCTGATCCATCGCGCGCGCAAGGAGCTGTAGATGTCCGTCGCCCACCAGCCCATCTTCAGGCCGAAGTGGTTCAAGTCGTCGTACAGCGGAGGCAATGCCACCGAGTGCGTGGAATGCGCGTGCTCCGTCGACGGCACGCTCATACGTGACTCGAAACGGGCGGAGGGCCCGGTGGTTCATGTGCGGGCTGGTGCGTGGAGCGCGTTCGTGCAGTCCCTGGCCCTCGACACCCCCAGGTAGAGCCACGATTCCCGTGGGGCCGCACCTTCGGGTGAGGTGCGTACACCTCGCCCGGCCGCCCCGGCGGCCGGGGCGGCCCGCCGCGGGTCGCGGTGATCACCGCAGAGGCTCCGCCGCAGTAAATCCGGCATTCGCTGCGGCGGACCTGTCCCGGACTCTTCTCGGACAGGGCCCTGGCCAGGCCGGACAGTCCATGCCCTGTCCGGGACAGCTTTCTCCGCTTTCCTCCTTCTTCGTCCTTGCCATTCTTGAGGCCGTCAGCCGGGGACGCCCCGGCTGAATCCGTAAGCAGACGAGAAGGAGCACATCGTGCGTATTCGTTCCGCTCTTGGTGTCGGACTCGGGGGAGCTGTCCTCGCTCTCGGTGCCGTAGCCGTTCCCGCACAGGCCGTCGAGGCAGCACCGCAGGGCGCGCTGGCCCTCCCCTCGTGGTGCACCAACGGTAAGCCGTGGGATGAGGACGGCAGGACGTACGGGGTTCGCTGTGACGTGACCTTCGCCTACTACGCCAAGGTCACCTGCACGAACGGCAAGAGCACGAAGATCGCCAGGGGGGTCCAGACGAACGACAACCGCTGGTCGTACGCCTACTGCACTTCCCACGGGAGCAACTGGCGGGTCGTTCCGGGCACGGGAGGACCCGTCAGGGCTTGATGACTCCCGGAGCCCCCCGACTCCGGAGTGGGCCGGACGCGCAGGCAGGCGGCACGGCGGCTTGTCGTCACTCCGGTGACGGCCTCGCCCGCACACCCGAGGTGCAGGCCTGGCGTAGGTCCCCTTGACGGGGGAGTGTTCACAGGAGGGGCGCCCGAAGGCACGGAAGATGGCTTCCGGCGCCCCTTTCGACTGCACGTCTCACGCTCGTACGCCGGCGGGAGGGCCCCGGGAAGCCGGTGATGTACGGGTGACACCTCATGGGCGGGTCGGATTTCCGGACGACGAGGGGTGGGGCCGGGTTCGGTGGTGGGCGCGCGGCCGGTAACGGTGTGTCATTCCGGCTCGATGATGAACACCTGGCCGTTGGCGTCCTGCACGGTGCACCGCTGGGCCACGGCCACCGCGCCCGCCTTGTCGGAGCCCTGGGAGCCGTCGGGGTCCTCGGCGCTCTCGCGGATGCCGACGCACAGGGGTTCCGCGTCCTGGGCCGGCCTGAACCGCCAGTGGTCCGTGCCGCCGCCGGGAGCGGGCTCGATGCGGAACCGTTGGGCGGTGCTGCCGCCCCGGCAGGCCTTCCAGGGCCAGGGTTCGAGCATCCCGTGGAACGGTCCCCCGTCGAGGACGGTGAGGCAGCCGGGGCCGTGGTCCG
Organism: Streptomyces sp. GDS52; assembly: GCF_052246875.1. NCBI lineage: Bacteria > Bacillati > Actinomycetota > Actinomycetes > Kitasatosporales > Streptomycetaceae > Streptomyces > Streptomyces sp. GDS52. The sequence continues at coordinate 4,568,284 of NZ_CM125966.1, read as the reverse complement.
GGTGGTCCCACTTGATGAGGTACAGGCCGTCGGACTCCCGTTGGAGGTACGTGCGCGGTGGCACCGCCTCCGTGCAGGGCCGCTGCACCGCGACCGTCTTGGTGTCGCCGTCCACCCGGGCCTCCCCGTCGGTCAGGCACAACGTCGGCGACCCGACCGGCCGTAACCGCGACCACCCGGGAATCGGCCCGGCCGCCACGGGGGTGGCCGCCGGGCTCATGGAGGCCTCCGGGCCGGCGCCCTTGGAGTCTCCCGTCCGTTCGTCGTCCGGCAGCAGAACCACCGCGGCGATGACGAGCAGGACGACCGTCCCGAGCGAGGCCAGCGCGACGAGCGGGGTGAGCGGGGTGAGCAGGGCGGTACGCGTACGACCGCCACCGGCGGCCTCGCCCTCGACGGCCTCGCCCTCCGGGGCGCGGCCCGTCCCCGGAGCGCGGTCGGCGTCCAGGGCGCGATCGGACTCCGGCGCATGGCCGGCCTCGGAGGCTTCCGGCTTCTCCGCATCCGCGAGGCGCTCGTCCTCCGCGAGCCGTTCCCGGGCGGCGAGCCACTCGGCCACGTCCTCCCCCGGGCCGCAGGCCCGTACCAGCGCCGCGACGAGCTCGGCCCGCGGCAGTGCGTCCCGGCGCAGGACGTCCGCCAGGGTGCTGCGCGCGAGCACGTCGCCGCGTTCCGCGGCCTGCTCCTCCAACTGCCGGTAGGTCAGCCCGCTGTGCTCCTTGAGCCGCCGCAGCAGTCCGACGTACTCGGCCGAAGTCCGCGCCCCGCCGGGCTCCAAGCCGCCTAAGATCGCCATTCCGCCATTGTCGCCACGCGCCTCACACCCGGCAATCCCCGTCCCGGCCACGTCGGGCATCCCGCTACCGCCGTTCCGGACAGCCTTCCGACCTGCCCGGACAGCCCGGCCCTTGTCCCGGACAGCGCGAACCGTTGCCGGACAAGATCCCGCGGCCCAGGCTCTGTTGATGTCGCCGCAGGCCGGACCCACGGGGGTGGACCGGCCGCGGCGGCCATCGGCTCAGCCGACGATCGGTGAGACGGCGACGCAGCCGGTCACGGAGACCGTGCCCGCGTCGGACTCCTCGGCCAGGGTCCTGCCCTTGTGGAGGATCTTGCAGGAGAGGTCGCCCGAGCCGTCGGCGTCCACGGTCACCGGTCTGACGACGGGTGCCTCGATGCCACGCAGCCTCACCGTCTTCTTCCACGGCAGCGTGGGGTTGTCCACCGTCTCGAACTTCGGGTCGGCCGCGTCCCCGCCCCCTGCGTTGAAGTCGATGGAGTCGACCTTCTCGCCGGTCACCTCATAGGTGACCTCGTACTCTTCGTCGAGCTGCCTGTCGACTTCCTCGACCAGCTCGTCATCGTCCCAGGCCGGTCAGCCGACGTGACGACGTCGTCCCAGGGGACGTTCGACACTTCGGTCCCCGCTGGTTGTTGTCAGCGGCCCCGTTCACCTGGCCGACGAGACACCGGATCCCGGGCAACCGAACCCGCCGAAACCGTGGTCTGGAGGGTGAGGGAGGGTGCTTGATGCAGGTCGAACAAGAGGCCGAGTTCCAGGAGTTCGTCACAGCGCGGTGGTCCCATCTCGTACGGACCGCGTATCTGCTCACGGGCGACGTGCACCACGCCGAAGACCTGACTCAGACGGCGCTGGCCAAGGTGTACCGCTCATGGCGGCGCGTCTCGCGCAGCGACAGGCCGGAGGCGTACGTCCGGCGGATACTGGTCAACTGCAACAGCGACCGGTTCCGCAAGCGGCGGGTCACGGAGACGCTGACCGCGGTGCCGCCGGAGGTGGCCGGGCGCGACGAGGCCGTCTCGTGGGCCGCCGAGCGCAGCGCCCTGCTCGCGGCGCTGGCCGGACTGCCGCCGAAGCAGCGGGCGGTGATCGTCATGCGCTACTGGGAGGACCTGTCCGAGGCCGAGGTCGCCGAGGTGCTCGGCTGCTCGCCCGGCACGGTCAAGAGCCAGGCCTCCAAGGCGCTGGCGAAGTTGCGTACGCATCCGGGGCTCGCGCAGGTCGTGGACGAATCTGTCCGCGGCCGAGTGTCGTCCGGGCAGGGAGGCAGGAAGTGAACGAGGAGCAGAAGCAGCGGGGGACGGGAACCAGCGGGGACTTCGAGGAGCAGCTGCGCGAGCTGCTCGCCGAGGACGCGAACACGATCCGGCCCGCGCCGGTGGCGTATCCGGCGATCCGCCGCCGGGGCACGATCGAGCGGCGGCGCCGGGTGGCGGCGGCCGGGGCGGCCCTGGTGACGCTGGCGGCGATGCCCGTGGGGGCGTACGCGCTGGCCGACGGGGATGCGGGCGGGAACACGGTGGCATCGACACCGCCGGTCAGCGCCCCGCCGCGGACGTCGGCGACGCCGTCCGCGCCGCCGGCGGGGCCCGCGCGGCCGGCCACCAAGGACCAGCTCCTCGACGGGATCACCTTCGGGCAGGCCGTCGACGGGCTGGAGAAGTGCCTCGCATACGACCGGTCGCACGCAGGCGGCCCGTCCGACTTCCGCACGGACCTGGGCTCGGCCGAGGACTACCGGATCATCCTGGCGATGAACAGCACCGGCGACTCCAACGCTTCCGGCGACGGCAGGTACGTCGTCGCGGTGAAGGAGCGACCGAAGCAGACCCGGCTGATCTGCACTGTGAAGGACGGCGAGGCAAGCGGCCTCAACACCAGCGTGGGCTCCGACGATGTGCCGGGCGCCGGCCCCGTGACGGCCGACAGCAACGGTGGCAAGCTCTACCAGCAGTCGGTCCTCGACCGCGGCAACTGGAAGCTTCCGTTCCGATGGGGTGTCATCGGCACGGTCGAGCCGTCAGTGGCCCGGGTGACCGTCTCCTACGGCGGCGCCACCAGCCAGGCCGCCCTGGACCACGGCTGGTTCGTCGCCTCTGACGTCCTGGACCGGCGGGTCACCGTGGCCCCGCGCATCAAGGGTTATGACGCCGACGGCAAGCTGGTCTACGACTCCGACGAGGACGAGAGCTACGAGAAGCGGCTGCCGTAGCGCCACCCGGCCGGGGGCGCCGCACAGGGGACGGCGCCCCCGGATCTCGGTCAGCGGTGCGGCACGGGGGCCTTTCTGGTCGCCGGTGCGGATGTGGCGATCCATACCCGCCGCTTCAAGGCCCAGGGCGCCGGCGCCGGTGAGCAGCTGCGCGACACCGCCGCCGAGGGCCTGGACGAGGTCTGCTTCCGCGACGGCGGCCGCCGCGCCCGCGGCCTGAAGGTGGAGTTCACCGATGTGGGGCACCCGGCGTTCGACCTGGAGCAGCCGACCGGACACCGGGTGTCACGCTCCCGGCTGTGAAGGGGCGTCTCAGTCGGCCGCTGAGCGCTTCGGCCGGCCAGTGTGGTTGTTCGGGCAGGTCGGGCGAGTTCTGTGTCGCTCTCTGCTGCGGTCAGGGAACCGGAGTCGATCACCCGGCATGATCATACGAATGACGCAGGGAAAGAACGCGGGGCGCGCAATCGCTCATCTGGTGGCTGTCTGGCTGGTCGGATGCACCCTGACCTACGTGCAGTTGATGGCGGCGCTCGCCACCCTCTTCACCGGCGGAGCGGCTCCGTTCGCCGCCGTTCTCGTCGGTGTGGCTCTTCTGTCGGTAGTCGTGCTCGCGGGGTTCGGAACCGCCGTCCGCACGCTCGTGCCGCTCATGCGCCGAGCGCGCGGGCTGTGGGCATGGGCAGCCAGCGTCTACGTGCTCGGCACGGTCGGCGCGTTCGGGGCCGCCGTGGTGAACTTCAAGATCAATCACCTGGAGAACGGTCTTCTGCTCTACCCGGCCGGAGGCACCTGCTACGCGCTCGCAGCCGCGCTCTTCCTTCCGGGCACCCGCGTCAGGCTGGGCGCTCTCGGGGCAGCGACCGTCCTCGCCGTCGGCGGGGTGTACGCCACCTGGGCAGCCACGCAGCCCCCCACTCTCGACGAGTGGCTCACCGCCAACGGCGTGGACCACACCCTGCTACGGGTCGGCGACCCGCCACCGGGCTACGCACTGCACGTCCTGGGCGCGAGCGAGGACGGCTTCGGCGCCGAATACGAGCGTCCCCGCTCCACGCGACTGCACCTCGGTGTGAAACGCGTGGGACACGACACCCGGCGCGTCGACGCGCACGGCTGCCCCGTCCCCTTCGGCGAACCGATCCACTGCACGGACGACGGCGGAGGCCGCCGGCTGCTGACCTACGAGGGCGGCTACGAGCGCCAGGAACTGCGTCTGCGCCGCGACGGCCTGGTCCACACCGTGACCGTGGAAGGCTCCCCCACCGATCTGTCCGCAGCCCGGCACATTCTGTCAACGCTCAGGCCGGCGACCGACGCCGAGCTCGCCGGCCTGCTGGAGCGGCCGATGCGGCGCTGAACACCCGAGGGGTGTCGGCGATCGGCAGGACGGCGACGCGGCCGGTCACGGAAACCGTGCCCGCGCCGGACCCCTCGGACAGGGTCTTGCCTTGTCGCTCTCCCCCACCACTCCTCGTCGACTGCTTCCCGCGGAAAGCTTCCGCCCGGCGAACCGGTCCGGGCTTCTCCAGCTGTCCGTAGCCGTGTCACCGGTTGGTGACAGCGTTGTCCTGGAGCGGAGACGTCGGCATCCCTTTGGCCCGTGGCCCCGTCATAGTGATCGAGCGACCACCGGAAGCCGTCACGGCTCCGGACTCAACTACCTGACACTCAGGGGGATTTCATGTCCAGCAACCGTCGCAAGGCTTTACTCCTCTCCGCAGCCGCCGTGTGCGGCACCCTGCTGATGACCGCCTGCGAGGACGGGGCCACTCCCACGCCGGACTCCTCGGCGGCCACCTCGCCCGGTTCCTCCGCAACGGGCGGGGAGAACGGGGAGCCGGGCGGTTCCGGCGCCGACACCGGTGACGGCGGGCGGCAACCGGTCGAGGAGGACAAGGGGCCGGGCGGTTCCGGCGCCGACACGGGCGACGGCACGCGGGTGCCGGTCGAGCAGAGCTGCGGCGCCAACGACATCTCCTGGAGCACCAGGTCCGAGAGCCAGGCCGGCGGCTACATCCTGATCATGGCCAAGGCGAAGTCGGGGATCACCTGCTACCTGCCCGCCGCGCTTCCGACCGTGGCGTTCGGCTCCGACGGCACCCAGGCGGGGCCCGCGGAGCAGACCGTCGGCGAGCAGATCAAGCTGAGCGGCGGCACGACCGCGTATGCCGGGGTGAACCCGAAGACCACCAACGACAACAGTGGCAAGGAACTGGACTCCATCATCGTCGCTGTCGGTGATGACGACCCCAACCCGGTCTCCCTCAAGGTCGGCACCATCACGGTCGACAAGCCGGTGGTCACCAACTGGCACACCGCCCCGGCGGATGCCGTCCCCTTCAGCTGAACGGATCGTGGTGCGCGATCCGTCCCGGGCCCTGTCCGTGAAGTGGCGTCGCCTGTCCGCAGGGCGGGGCTCGCGGTGTCCGGTGCGCTGTGATCGCAAGGCGGAGGGCCGCCCACGTACCGGGCGTACGCGGGCGGCCCGGCAACCCGGGCCACCAGGCCACATGGAGACGGGGCACGGTCGCCTCCGCCACCTGGGGAACGGTTCTGCCTGGCCGAGAGCGCGTGGGAGCCTCCGAGGCTCCTGCGCGAACGACCCGGGCCGCCTGCCCGAGTACGAGGTGTCATCGGCCACAGATGCCTGATCAGACGCGTCGGCCCGCGTGCCTCGTGAGCAAGGTGGTCGGCGGCTGAACCGCCGGGGACGCGGGCGGGCTCGGCCTGGATACTGAGGCCATGGCATCCCTCGTCTTCATGACCCTGCCCGGACTGGTCATCCTGCTGACCGCGCTGGCCTTCGTCGATCAGCTTCTGTTGCATGCGGGCCGGGCCGGCGTCCTTCCGTGGCGGAACGGAGCACGTCAGGGCCAGATATCGGCGACCGGGTTCGAGCAACTGCACGCGACCCTTTCGCCGGGCAAGCAGAACGAACTGAAGGAGCGCCGGTCGGCCCTCCTGATGCGCGACGACGAGGAGGACGGGGCGCCACCGGACCGGACGACGGTGGATCTGGACGGAGGGACCGCGGTCGTCCGGATGCCGTCGGCCGCCCGGTAGGACCTTCGGCAGCGCGGACGAAAACTCCTGTGCGTCGGCTCGCACCCCTCTGCGACCATCCTCGAATGGCGCACAGTCTCGAATCGCTGGTCATCCGGCACACCCACCGCCTCCCCTCCCCCAGGGGTTCCGCAGGTCAAGGAGCCGCCGCCGCGCGGCAGTTCGACGCGGCGCTGACGTCCGTGGGCTTCAAGCTCTCGGCGGAGCTGCTGGAGCGGCTGTCGGGGCTGTCCGAGGCCGCGGTCCTGCACACCGCCCAGCGGACGCTGCGCACCGTGCGCGAGATGGTGGGCGACCACGTCCGGCACAACGCGTACTTCATCGACTTCCCGGCGAACGTGCCGGACACCGAGGAGTTCTGGATGCGGTGCGTGGCGGAGGCGCTCGGCGACGACACCTCGCGCGAGAGCGTGCTGACGCAGCCGGCACACGGGGTGCTGAATCTGCTCAGCCTCCCCGCGTACGGCCGCTACCGGCACACCTACGAGGAGATGCTCGCGGCGCAGGGCGAGCTGATCGCCTCAGCGGGCGACCGGGTGACCGTGCTGCACCTCGGGCGGGGCCTGGACGACGAACTCACGGACCTGTACCTGGCCCTGGCGGGCAGCACGACGCCGCTGGGCGAGGAGCACCTGCGCGACCTCAGGACCCTCGCCGAGTGCTGCGCGCTCGGCCCCCAGCCGGAGTCGATCCCGGTCCGGGAGAACCGGGCGGTCGTCAACGAGGCCCGTCTCGCCGCCGGCACGGACCTCCTGCTGGACACCGTCACCGACGTGCTGCGGCTGGCCTGCGCGCTGTCGGGCGGCGACGTCACGCTGCAGGAGCCGACCCGGTTCCGCACTCTCCCGCGGCCGGCCCGCCGTGCGCTGCTCGCGGGCCTCGACGCCGTGGTCGCGGCGAACCCCGCCAAGCTGGCCGACGTGCACGCGCACCGCGAGCCCTTCAAGCGGCTCGGCGAGCGTCTCCACCCGCACGAGTACCCGCGCTGGCCGCACGCCGCCGAGGTGTTCGCCGTGGCGCGGGGCGAGAGGGAGGCGCGCTCCTTCGACAGCCGTGTCGAGGAACTGCTCGGCGCGTCCGACGTCCCCGGTGCGGTGCGGCTGCTGGAGTCCGCTCCCGGCAAGCTGTTCCGCGCCCTGGACCTCCTGCTGCGCGGCGCCGCCGACCAGGACGAGCGGGACGCGGTGGTGGCCGCCGCGGCGCGGGTCGCCCCCGAGGTCTCCGGCCGGGTCGTGCTCTCGGTCCGCGAGCACTTCCAGAACCGGGAGCGGGCGACCGGCGCGCCCCGGCTCTTCGTCAACCGTCGTGGCCGCGGCTGGGCCGCCCCCGACACCCGGCCGCCGGTCCCCGCCGCCGACCGCGACCGGCTGACCGCCGCCCTCGACGCCGAGCTGCGCCGCAGGCTCCCCGCACCGGGCCGGCTGCTGCTCGACCCCGACGTCCTCGGCGTGGCGCTCCCGCTCAGCGGCCGGGCGACCGCGGCCGGGCTCGGCGTACTGCCGCGAGGTTCCCTCTCGGCGGTCGACGGCGAACGGCTGCGCTTCTTCGTGTACTGGAAGCAGACCGAACACCGGACCGACTACGACCTCTCGGCGCTGCTCCTCGACGCGGACTACACCACCCGCTCCTGGCTCTCCTACACCTCCCTCAGGGGCGGCGGGGGCAGGCACTCGGGCGACGTCACCCAGGCACCCGACGGGGCCTCGGAGTTCATCGACCTGACCCTGCGCCGGGTACGCGGCGCGTTCATCGTTCCGCAGGTCAACATCTACGACGGCGAGGGCTTCGAGGAGGTCGAGGAGTCGTTCTTCGGTTTCATGCTGCGCGACGGTGAACAGAAGGGCCGGCCGTTCGAGCCGCGCACGGTGCGCATGAAGTCGGACCTCCGCGGGGCGGGCCGGGTGGCGCTGCCGCTGATGTTCCGGCGCGAGGACGGCGGCCGGTGGCGCGCGAAGTGGCTGCACCTGTACCTGGAGGGCGTCTCGTCGGCCAACCGGGTCGAGCAGAACCAGGTGTCGGTGTCCAAACTGGTGCGCGCCGTCGCGGAGCGCGAGCACCTGACGGTGCGGTACCTGGTCGACCTGATGTCCGACGGCACCACCACGGCCGTGGACCTGTGGGACGGCGGGCCGGTCCCGGACGAGCCCGTGACGTACATCGGTCTCGAACGCCCCGAGGGACTGCACCCGGACTCCCGGGTCATCACCCTCGAAAACCTGCGCGACGTGATCCCGGGCTGAGTGCTAGCGTTGCCCACGGCGAGGCCATGAAGGGGCTTCCTTCTCAACTCCTTTCCTGAAAAAGCCCTTTCGCTCTCCTTGCCCTCCACGTCGACATCGCCTCGGGCGGTGCCCGCGCTCACCGCGCGGGCACCGCCCGAGCCGTTTTCGGGCCCTGTCCCAGGGGGCAGGTGAGCGCTTCCGCCAGGAGGGTGGCGGTTTCGGCGATCAGTGGGTTGTCGGGGGAGGCGTCGGGCTCGTGTTTCGTCGTGAGGACCGCCATGACGAGGGGTGAGCGGCGGCCCGGGGGCCAGGTGATGCCCACGTCGTGGTTGGCCCCGTACATCCCGCCCCCCGTCTTGTCGGCGACGGTCCAGTCGGAGGGCAGGCCGGCTCGCAGTCTCGCGCCGCCCGTGGTGTTGGCGAGCAGCCAGCCGGTGAGCCGTTCGCGGTCGCCGGCCGCGAGTGCGGTGCCGAGGACCAGACGGGCGTAGGTCCCCGCGATGGCGCTCGGGGTGGTGGTGTCCGTCCTGCGCCACGGTTCGGCGGAGTTCAGTTCGGGCTCCCAGCGGTCGAGCCGCGTCGTCCCGTCCCCGACGGAGCGGCAGAACCGGGTGATCGCGGTGGGTCCTCCCAGCTCCCTGAGCAGGAGGTTTCCCGCGGCGTTGTCGCTGTAGCAGATCGTGGCGGCGCACAGTTCCGCAACCGTCATGCCGTCGGCGAGGTTCTCCGGCTCACCGGTGATCGGCGCGTAGCCGGAGTCCGTGACGTCCTTCCCGGTGTACCGGACGCGCCTGGCCAGGAACTCCCCGTCACGGTCGAGGTCACGCAGCACGGCCGCGACGGCCAGCGTCTTGAAGAGCGAACAGACGGGGAAACGCTCGTGCGCGCGGTACCGCACCGTCCGGCCGGTGGCGACGTCGCGGGCGTAGACCCCCAGCCGGGCGGAATGCCGCTGTTCGAGATCCCTCAGCCGACGCACGACCTCGCTGCTGCCCGCGGGGGTCGACGCGTGGGCGTTTCCGCTCGTAGGTAAGGCGATGGCCAGTGCTGCTCCGGCTCCCAGGGCGAGCACGGTGCGCCGGGACGAGGGCTTCCCCGCGATATCCATGACCATCTTCTCCTTCGGTCAGGGTTTCCACTGCCGAGAACGTCCGCCCGGATCACCTGGTTCCGTCCGAGGGAAGAGGCGCCCTCGGGCCGAGGAGGAGATCGCCAGGGCTCCGGCGGAGAAAATCCGTACCGTCCCGGCCGGAGAGGGCGGAGACTTTCCGCATGGCCGACATGGGGGCGTTCCGGGAAGCAGTCGTCGCGTGGGACGCCGGTGGGCCGGGCGAGCCCGCGCGTGAGCTGGCGGCGCGGTTGCCCGTCCGGGCGGTCGTCCTGCTCGAAGGGCCGAGCGACGCCGCGGCCGTCGACGCACTGGCCGAGCGGCGCGGGCGGGACCTGGAGGGCGAAGGGGTGTGCGTGCTGCCGATGGGCGGTGCGATGAGCGTCGGGCGCTTCGCCCGGCTTCTCGGGCCGCCACCCGGCCTGGGCCTGCGCCTCACGGGACTGTGCGACGTGCGGGAACGTCGCTTCTACGCCCGTGCCCTGACCGGGGAGACGGGGACCGCCGGGGAGGTGGGGGCCGGGGCGGCACAGCCGCAGCGGTTCTTCGTCTGCGCGGCGGACCTGGAGGACGAGCTGATCCGCGCGCTGGGTGCGGCACATGTGGAGGAACTCGTCCGGGCCGAGGGCGACCTGCGCGCCCTGCAGACCTTCCTGCGCCAGCCCGCACAGCAGGGCCGCACCCCGCAACAGCAGCTGCGGCGCTTCCTCGGCACGAAGAAGGGGCGCAAGATCCGCTACGGTCGCGTCCTCGTCGAGGCCCTCGAACCCGACCGCGTACCCGCCCCGCTCGACGCCTTGCTCGACGCCCTGCTCACCGACCCGCTCGCCGGTCCCTCGACTCATCCGCCGGCCTGACTTCGGCCCGGGGCGGTGTGGGGCCGTGGGGAGGGCTGTCCGCTCGGTCACCTCGATGGCAGGAGCGCCAACGCCTCCTTCGCGTTGTGTTCGGCGATCCCGCGCATCGCCGCCCGGTGCGGGAAGTCGCCGTCGAGGAGGCGCAGAGGGCCGGCCACCAGGGAGAGACGCATGGCGAGCATGTAGAGGTCGAGCCGTGCCGGATCGAGGCCGGGGCGGGACAAGGCCGGGTACTGCTCACCGAAGCGGAGCTGAAGGAAGACGTGCTCCCACTCGACGTCGAAGAACATCAGCCCCTCGATGTCGATCAGGACCGGACGCCCGGAGGCGTCGACCAGGACGTGGTCGGGACCGAGTTCGCCGTGGATCAGTCCGTGGCTCGTCCGAGGCGGGACGACTGCGGCCAGCTCCTGGAGGCGGTCGTGCAGAGGACTCGCGGCTGAACCGATCTTGGGGTCCCGTTCCGCCGCGTCCGCCAGATCCTCGAGGGCCCGCTCGAGAACCAGCTGCTCGCACGAAACACCGCTCGCCCTGTCGCCCCGCTCGAGCACGTCCACCCTGCCGTACCGCCGACTGTGCTGCCGGTGCATCACGTCGAGCATGGCGGCCAGCTCGCCCAGGGCAGCCGCCGCACGGGCGGGGTCCGCCGCCAGAAGCGCTTCGAGGGTGCCACCGGCCACGTCCTCGACCACCGCGACGTCCGCCGGGTACCGCCGGCGGCTGTCGTCGGCCAGGAGCACCTCGGGAACCCGGACCCCGAGGCGGTCCAGCCTCCGCTGAGCGGCGAGGAAGGGGACCAGCCCGGAGGCGGGAGCGAACGGGTGGGCCGCGTCGGCGCCTTCCGAACCTGGCCAGAAGTTCTCGGACTCGGCCCAGCTGTAGACGATCACACTCACCGCACGCGGCCCGTCGCCCCGGACCCGGTAGACCCCCTTCTTGCTCCCACCCCGCAACCGGTCCACCCCGACCACACGGAACCCGGACCCCAGCGCCTCGCGCACGATCTGGAGCACAGGGGCGCCGAGTCCGGACTCGGTGGCGATGGCCACGGAGATGTCAGTGGCCTGTACGCCGCTGCGGTTCACCCTTCGCTCGCCGGTGTCGTTGGCGAAGCGGAGGAAATCGGGCTGGTTGCCGACCAGAAGTCAGATCGGACGTTTGGAGCCGGAAGCTCCCGCTTCGAGTAGTCCGGGCCGTTCGGACTACTGGCCGGCGAAGCAATCTCGGACTTCTCCACGCAAGGGGTAGTAACGCCGATATGGGCCTGACCGTTGGACCCGACCAGGGCTTGCAGTTGGAAGCCGTCCTGCGTTTTGAAGTTGACAGCAAATCCGTTCTCACTTGCCGCAACGAAACTGTAACCACTGTCCTTCCAGTGGCCTTCCAAAACACCTAGAAAGCTGCCGCGTCGCTCTTCCGAAATCATCGTCATGACGGAACGCTCGCGATCCACATAGCAATCACCCGGCATGGAGTAAGCGTGCGTCCACTGAACGGGGGGATTTATGGCCGCCAACGTCTCATCCAGAATGCTGTCCGCTCTGTCAGCGGCCTCCTGCATGTTCATCCGCGTCTCCCGCTTCTTGGCAGAGGATCCAGAACCGGCCGACCCACATCCGGCAAGCATCAGAACCAGCGCCGCGGCTGCCCAACGGGAACTCTGCCTCGCGGCGTTAGCACGCATCACGCTTGGAGCGGGGTTGACGGTATTCCCCTGCACATGCCAGCGCAGGGGGATGGAGACGGATTTCCTGAGTCATCATCAGCCCGCAGGCACTGTTGGTGATGCTGCAGAGATTGACGTGGTTGACGACCAGAAGTCAGAGTGGACGTTGGGACGAGGAATGGGGTGATCGTAGTCGGGACCGTTGGCTGGAGTTGCGGGATCGTCAACCTCGGACGGCTTAACACATGGGGAATCAACCTCGAAGGCGACCTGCCCTGCGCCACCGACTGCAAGGGAGATGCCGAACCCGTCAGACGATTGAGCGAAAATAGCCGGGAATTCCCCACTCTTGTTTACAGACTTGATCATGTACCCGCTCTTCTCCCAGAAACGCTGCACGACTCCAAGAAAGTCCCCTCGACGCTCCTTGGAGATGATGGTCATCACCATACGCGAGCGAGAAACATCGCAACTACCTTCAGAAGTCCCGCTATGAGTCCATATAACTTCAGGCTTGATTGCGCTCAAAGTCGCATCAAGCATCGAATCTGCACGCTCACCAGCCTGCTGCATGGTGATATCCATAACCGCCCTATGACTTTCTTCTGGAGCTTGTTTTGCAGCGTTAGAGGCTACGTCGCAGCCGACCAGCGTGATGACACCTGATGCAACGATCAGAGGCGCTCTCCGCGACTTCTTCATCGAGGTCGCTCCAACTGGATACCACTAGAATTTCCCGAAATTATCAAAGCAATATTTTTGATGACCCCTCACCCTTCTTCGGGTTGAAGTAATTTGAGTGAGCAGGTGTCGGCCCTTGCCCGTCGATGAAGGGCCTCGGTCAGCCATCCACCCGGAAGCGACGAGCATCGAACTCTTTGCCCGCCAGGTCGGTTCCGAGTCAGATCTCATTTGGGCCAGCATGAGTATTCTGTGCCTCGCGCCCGGCGCCCCCTACCCACAAAAGCTCCCGCAGGCCCCTCCCCATTCCGCCGCCTAGGACGAAGCCGGCAAATTCTCCACCTGCGATCCCCGTGAAGATCCGACGTCATCGGCGAAGCATGGCGAGGTCACACTGATGGACGCCACCCCTTCGCCCTTTCCCGGTCGACGAATCCGGTGAGCGCGGTCATCAAACTTCACCTGGGACTGCCTCACGGAGTTCTTCCAGTCACGATCCTCGCCATGTGGGTCAGGGAGTCACCGAAATGAGTGTCGCCCTGCGCCTTGTTTGTACATCAGAAGCGTTCGATCTCTTGGCCGTCCGGGATCTTGTAGCAGCCGGATACGACATCCAGGCTCAACTTCGGTGGATCGTTCTTCGACATTTTGATGATTCTCGTACTGACCTTTTTCTCGTCATTGTCTGCGGTCATTCTGATGTTCTTGTTCTTACTGGTGTCTGGCCCATAGTCGACGATTTTCCATCCGCGTTTCGGCAACTCTTCCTTGAGGCGCTCCATGGCTACGTCAAGGTCGCTCGCCGAGGCTGGATAGAAGCTCCAGGGATGGAGGATCTGGAAGTATTTTCCTGTGTCCTTCCCTGAGCACCCCATGACCGTCGAATAGCTTTCGGACGCCCTTCCCTTGACTCCGATCAAATCGTAGATACCACTGGACACCCTTTCGGTCGCATCGGCGGCATCGGATGATGTACTTGTGCCGGAAAACGGAACGCTGTCGGAGTTGCCTTCAGTCATGCTGCATCCAGTAAGAGTGACGAGGAGAACGGCAGCGGCAAGCGCGAGGGCGCTCGGTCGAATATTCATTATCGGCTCCTACCTGGAATGCGCCCATGGGTCGGGCGGCGGCTTCAGCGCCACTTCGTCGCCCTTCCCGACAACGATCAGGGCTTGATTCAACAGGCTCTCGGTGTCCGGCTTCCAGTAATCACTGTGGCCTTCGGTGTCCGTGGCCACCTGATTGGCGCCGAACTCGGGGTCGCTGGGGATGATGAAACCGTCCCCACCGTGACCCCAGCGGCCAACGTCCGGAACCACGTCTCCGTCGGCCTCCTGGTTCCATACGTTTCCCTTGGGGACGTCCATCTCCTCTGCACTGGACACTTTGACGCCTGGACTTCCCGCAAAGATCACTTCATCGGTGTTGAGGTGCCCCGTCTGGGCTGCCGCGCCGACGAGAGTCGTGCCGTACGAGTGGGCGATCACGGTGGTGTGACCCGGCGAATCACCGGAACGCGATGCGTCAAGTCCATCCATGAAACTGCGGAACGCTGGGGCGCCGTCGTATGCATAGTGTTCGAAGGGCGCGTCTTTAAAGACGTCGTCAGGCGCGTCATAACCGAGCCAGGTGATTGTAGAAGCAGATTTTCCGTCGGCTTCGTTATTGGCTGCGTGCCAGACGTTCACCATCCGGCTAATGTTTCCCTCGATTCCCCCCAAGTCCGACTCCGTGCCCGGCACATAGACAGCCGTGTGATCTGCGGTGTCAGGGTTTCCGTTGGCGATGATCGCGCGGCCGTCTTTTTCCGCGTTGAATCCCAACAGGTACGCCTCCGGCAGCCCTCTCCTACCGGTCGCGTCGAAGCGGTTCTGGATGGCCTGCATGCCTTTGAGGGATCTGTCGAGCTGGTCGTACCGGTCGCCGTACTTGTTGTTCCACTGCATCCACTCATCGGTACGCACCTTGGACGGGTAGCCCCCGACCGTGACCCAGGTCCATTCGTTGGCGGTTGGCGCCGGAATCGAGTTCAGCTCCATCTGCATTCTGCCCCGCGTCGTGTCGAACACGATGCGGTTGGCCTCGTCCCGGACCATGGAGGGCAGCCCATCGAGCCCGCCTACGGTGCCGGGTCGCGCGGAGACCCACGCGGCCTGCTCCTCTGCACTGAGCGCCTTCCACCACTCCGCGTTCTCCTTCGGACTGCCGTCCTTGGGTGGCTGTGGCAGTGAGTCGAGGTACTGCTTGCCGGCCTCGGTCACGCCCTTGGTGTCCGAGGACGTGTCGGCCCAGTCCGCATCGGAGACGGTGAGGTCGTCGTCCGCCCTCAAGGCCCGCAGCTTCGGTGCCCACTTCTTGTCGGCTTCCGTCGCTTCCTTGAGGGCGGTGGCGATCAGGTCGGCGCAGTCCTGGGCGAGGCGGTGGTGGGGGTTGGGGTCGAAGTTGGCTGCCTGGCGGCCGACGGCGGAGGCCGTGCCGTCCGTCAGGCCGCTCACCGTGCCACCGCCAGGGATCTTGCCGTCCTCGCCCTTTTCGCCGCCGGGCGGGTAGGTGACCGATCCGTTGCTGTTCACGGTGAGGTTCGCCGCCCGGGCGCTCTCCAGGGCCGCGTCGAGCTTCCTCCTGGCCGCTTCCATCTCGTACGAGAAGGCTTCGAGAGCAGTACCGATGAGTCCGCACTGCGCTTGGATGTAGTGGAAGTTCTGGCTCAGCTTCCCCAGCTGCTTGACCGCCGCGGTGGCGGCCTCGCCCTTCAGATGGTTCCGCATGGCCACGGCGATCTGGTTGTCGATGCGGTCCTTGGCCGTGCTCGCCATGTCGGAGGTGCTGCGATAGCCGTCGGCCGCTTCGGAGTACTCGGCCGGCTTGAGGGCCTTGAGTGTGGCGAGGTCCATGACGTCCGGTTACCGCCCCTTGTCCTGGCCGCCGACAGCAGGCGTGTCCGCGTACGCCACCTCAAGCCTGGCGATCTCCGCCTCGACCGACTCGTCCGTCTGGCGCTGGTCGTTGCCCGCCTTCACCAGCAGGCTCGAGAGTTTTCCGCAGCGCCCGCTGACGTTCTTGACGTAGATCTCCCAGGAGGCGTGGACATCCTTCTGGGCGGCGGCGGCCAGGCAGCCGGCGTCGCTGCCGAGTCCCGACTGGCCGTCCTTCAGCTTCGCCGTCGCCTTGCCGATGTCCTCACGCAGCGAGCCGATGTCCGTACCAGCCTTTGTCCAGGCCGACTTGCTCGAAATGAGAGTGCCCGCCCTTCCACCGGGGTCGGCCGGTGACTGGTCGAGCTGTATCTGCGCGGACTGCCGCTCGGCCGCTGCGGTCTTGAGCTGCTCCCATTCGTCCCACGCCATGCGTGGTTCCTCCCGTTTCCCGTCACTCGCTGCCGAGCGGATGTGGATGTGCGTCCGCAACGCAGTGGTTGTGGTCGGGAGAACGGTAACGGCCCGTCAGCATGCGTCTCATCCGCATCGGGCACCACTGTGTCTGAGTAGCTGTACTCAGTTGGGACCAGGCCCTTGACCGGGCCGGATGGCGCTGCCCGGAGCCTCCGGAGGAGTGGGCGGAGGCACCGTGAACCCCGCTGTCGGGTGGGGGAACTGGCCTGGGACGGGGGCGGGTGCCGGGAGTGGGGCTGCCGGTGTCCGGCGCCTGCGGAGGACGGTGGTGCCCGCGATGGCCGCTGCGAGGAGTGCGGCCGCACCGATGCCCAGCGTTGTCCAGAGGGCGCCGTCGTCCGTGGACGCCGCGGAGGCCGCTGCGGCGGTGTCGTCGTCCTTGGCCGGAGCGCCCGCGTCGGAGGTGCCGGAAGCTTGGGGGGAGGGTGACTTCGGCTCGGCGGCTGCGAGGTCGGGGAGCGGGTAAACGTCGGCGGGGCCCGGGTCGCCGGGGTTCTGCAGGGCGACGCGGGGACGGACGATGCCGTAGCCGATGGAGTCGTTGCGCTTGGCACCGTCGGTGGGGCCACCGACGGTGTTGAGCATGACGCGCAGGACCTGGTTGTTGGTCCAGTCCGGATGCACCGACCAGATCAAAGCAGCGCTGGCCGAGGCGAGGGCGGTGGCGTCACTGGTGCCGTGGGTCCGGCACAGCCCGGTCTCGCTCCCGCAGGCGGCCACTATGTCCTCTCCCGGGGCGGCCATGTCGACCTGCGGACCGTACTCGGACTCGGCGGTCCTGCGCAGGTCCTTACCCACCGCTGCCACACCGACCACGCCCGGAGTGGCAGCGGGGTACATCACCTCGTTGGCCTTGTCACCGTCGTTCCCGACACCGGCGAAAACCAAGGATCCCTTGTCAAGTGCGTACTTGACCGCTGCGGTGAGCTGTGGCGAACCTTCTGTGACTCCCTGGGAGATGTTGATGACCTTTGCGCCTGTATCAGCGGCGTAGCGGATCGCTGGTGCAACCGCCTTGTTGAAGAGCGCCTCTGTATCTGCCTGGTTGGATCCCTCATCCGCCTTGGGCAGCCTGATCGGGAGAATCTTCGCGCCGGGGGCGAGTCCGAAGGCACCGTTGCCGCCGCCGTACGCGCCGGTCCCCGCGATCAGGCCGGCCATACCCGTGCCATGGCCCGTGTAGTCGGTGTGCTCGTCGCCCGGTTGGTCCTGCGCAAGGTCCTTGCCGGGGAGGACACGTCCCTTCAGGTCGGGATTGTTCGGGTCGACGCCACTGTCGATGACGGCGACCGTGACACCCTCGCCGGTGCTGGTCTGCCACATCTGCTCGGCTTTCATCGCGTCCAGGAACCACTGCTTCTCACGCGTCGACTCCGCGTGGGCCGTCGTGCCTGCGGCGGTGACCAGCAGCAAGCCGAGGACCGCCGAAGTCGCCGCACGGCGGCCCTTGTGCCGAGTGCTGCTGGTGCGCATGAACTTCGCTCTCTTTCGTTCCTGGACACATCAGTCGATGACCGGCGGTACGGCACGGCGTCCGCCCTGCCGCTGGGTCTCCTCGTCCTCCGCCGCGCCGTTCGGTCGTCTGCGGCTGCTGCCCCTGTTCGGCGAAGGCGCCAGCCGGGAGGCACGAGTTCCGCCGACACCACGACCACCGCTCTGGGGCATCGAGTTGGACGTGCCACCCACGATGCCGCGGCCCGCCGTGCCCGAACCCGCTGTGGCACCTGGGCTGCCAGGGCCGGACATCACCGCCCCCGCACGCCCCGGCTGCTGCGGGAAGCCGCTGACGGCACCGTCATGGGGCAACGGACGGCCGCCGACGACGCCTCGGTTCGAGCTCCCGGGACGTTGGCCGGGAACCTGGCTCTGCTGCCCCATCGCACGGCCGACCGGACTCGTCGGTCCTGTGGTCGGACCCACCGGGCCACGTGGTGCGGCCGCGCCCTCCCCGCCCACGACCACACCGCGCGGGATGGCCCCCGTGGGCCTGCCCGCGGGGGGTGTGATGGAACGGCCGCCGACGATACCGCTGCTGCCGTCAGCACCTGGCGGCATGCGCACGGGATTCGACACGGCCCCCTGTCCGGGCAGGAAGGGGGCACGGCCGACTCCTGGTGTTCTCCCCGGCCCTGCCTGGTTGTTGACGGGAGCGCTTCCGCCTCTGCCGAACGCGGAAGGGACCAAGTCGGCCTGCGGAGTCGTACCGCCCTTCACCTGCTCCGGGCCGGGCAAGCCGCCTGCCGCAGTTGTCGGAGACGGTTGGCTGTGTGGCAGCGTGGCCACGGAGTCGATGCCCATCCGCGTGGGCTGCCCCACGTCCTCCGGTGCGTGGTGCGCGGATGACGTCACACCCGAGGACTGCCGCAGGCCAGAGGCATCAGCGAAGCTCCCCTGGTCGTGCGCGGCATATGCGGAGGTGGCAGCCCCGGGCGCGGCGCCCGCTACCGCGGAACCACCGGAACCACCGGAACCACCGGAACCACCGGAACCACCGGAACGAGTCTCAGCCATGCCGCCGTAGAACTCGACATTGTCCTTCGGCACGAACGCCTTGGGCGGTGGCGGGAACTTCGGCCGCTCCAGCGCGTTCAGCTGTGTGGCCGACCACGTATACGTCTGTCCCAGCTTCCGCATCTGCGCCGCTGCCTGCTGACGCACCTTCTCCTTGTTCGCCGCCAGCGCCTCGAGTTCGCTCGCGGACTTGGCGCCCACCGCCGCGGCGTCCGGGTCGTTGCGTGCCGCCCGCGCCGCGTCCAGGTTCGCCTGCGCGCTTTCGGCGTCACGGGGGATGGCCACCTGCGCCTGGGCGATCGCTCCGGACGTCTCCGCCAGCCACTTCGCCGCGTCCTCGCTGAAGTCGCCCAGCCGCAGGGTGGAGTTGGCCAGATCACCGCTCCAGGTGCGGAAGGCGTCCGCGCCCTTGCCCTTCCATTCCACCCACTGCGGGCGGACCTTCAGCTCCTCGGCGATCTTGCGGATCTCCTCCGCCGCTGCCACCAGCCGGTCGGCGGCGGCCTGCACCGTCCCCGCGTTCGCCTGATCCAGCCATGCCAGCATCTGCTCATGGCTCATGTCCTCGAAGGCCGTTCCGCCTCCGGGTTTCCTGCCTGCCATCAGATCGACCCTCCGGCGTCGTCGCCCACCGGTGTCCGGCCGCCGCCGCTCGGGTCCTGCTGGGGGAGGCCGGGATCGTAACTGCCGCCGTAGTGCTTCGTGGTCTCCGCGCTGATCGCCGCCATGCGGTCACGGACGTCCAGGTCGATGTTCTGGTAGCCCTTGTGCGAGGCCAGCACGGCGATGTTCATGCCCTCCATGGAGTCCGACAGCAGCTTCGAGAGCGTCTCCAGTTCGCCGATCACCGTCTCGTACGCGGTGAACAGCCCGGCCGCCTCCGCCCACGCCCCGTCCCCGCCGCCGAACTGGTGGCGTGCGAGCTGCTCCTGGCCCACCTCGCCCGGGCCTGCCGCCGAGCCCTTCAGGTCGCGGATGAGGTCGTCGACGCGCTTGCGGAACGCCGTGAACGACGACAGCTCGGCGGCCATGTCGGCCTGTGCGGAAAGCGCCCCCGCCGCCGGACCGAACGGGGCCGACGCCCATGACGACAGACCCGGACCCGAACCGTCCTCGCTCGGCAACACAGTGCCCTCCCCGTACCTCTTGAACAACCGGACATCCCACAGCCGCACCAGGAACTCTAACCACCGGCAGTGACAATCCACAGCCGTCTCGTCGCGGAGAGCTACCGGGGTCGGGCTGCGCAGGGATCGCTCGGCCCGTCGCCGGGGCCTGGCGGCTCTTCGAGCATGAGTCCATCCAACACCAAAGCGTGATCAGCCGTATGAGTGTTCGTACTCAGACGGCTTCTCGAACGGTGTGCCCGAGTTTCTCGTACAGGTTCACAGGCTCCTGCCGGCTAGCCGTGGGCGCCTTCGACGGCTTCCCCCGCGGGGCCGCTCTCGCCCGGTCCACTGTCCTCGGGGCCGAGGGAGTGGTCCTCCCAGCGGTGCGCCCGCCACCCCTCGCCGGGGGTGCCGGAGAGGATGACGGCGCCGGTGTTCCGCAGCGCGTGGGCGGCGGCGAAGTCGACGTCGACGTTCTCCGCCCGGGCCGCCACCCACATGCGGATCGCGGCGCCGTGACTGATCATGGCCACGGTCTCGGCCCCGGTGGCCGCGGCCTCCGCCACGACGGCGTCGTACCGCCCCAGGGCCTCCACCCCGTTCTCACCGCCCGGCATCCGGAGCCCGGTGTTCCCCGCCGACCAGGCGAAGGCCGTGGTCAGGTAGGTCTCGGCGGCCTCGGCGTCCCCTCGCATCTCCAGGTCGCCGGCGGACAGCTCCCGGATACCGTCGCGCACCACGACCTCCAGTCCCGTCCGGGTGGCCAGCGGTGCCGCGGTGAGCTGGGTGCGCAGCAGGGTGGAGGCGTAGAGGACGTCGATCCTCTCCTTCGCCAGCGCGCCCGGGAGGGCGGCCGCCTGCTCCTGGCCCAGCGGGGTCAGCCCGGGGCCGGGCTCTGCCGTGTCCAGCAGGTGCTTGAGGTTGGAGGGGGTCTGACCATGGCGTATGAGCAGGAGTCGCATGTCCGGGTCTGTCTCCGTGAAGGCCGGGAGGGAGGTGGCCCTCCACTCTCCCACTCCTCTTGTTCCCGTGTCGGGTCGCCGTCTGCGGACCGGCTGGCCATGCTGGTGCTGGGAGCGGCCTGCTTCCCGGCGGCCTTCCCGGCCACTTCCCAGTGACCTCCCAGCGACAAGGAGCACGGCATGTCCACGGACCCGGTCGGACGATTCCTGACGGCTCTGGACCCGGAGCACCGGGAGGCCGTCAGCGCCAAACCGCGCGAGGAGCAGGAACAGCTCGCGGCGGCCTGGGAGCGGGAGCTGGAGAGCGACACCGAACTCGACTCCCTCGACGAGCTGTCCCCGGCGGCGGCGGAGGCCGAGGCGGCCCGCCGCGTCCTGAACGGCAGGACGGGCTGATCCCGACGGCGCCCCTCGCGCCGGACACCGGCACTCCGGGGATGTCACACATCCCCGGAGTGCCGGCAGGGGGCGCCCGGCCGTCTGTCACGCAGTGGGCCCGCAGCCGTCGTCGCCGCCCTGTGCCGTTTCGGCGGTGTGGCGAGCGGCTCCGTCCGTCACTCCGCCGGGGACAGTTCCGCTCGGCCGAAGAGGAGGGCGTAGCCCGGGGGCAGCTGGTCCAGGAGGCGGGTGACCAGGGCATCCCCGACCAGGCGCGGCAGGACGCTCAGGACCGAGCTGACGTCCCAGCGGGCCGTGGCCGGGGTCGCGCCCTCGATGCGGGTGGCCACCGAGTCGACGAACTCCGCCGCCGTCAGGGGGCGGGTCGCCGGGATCTGGGAGGCGATCACCCTGGCCGCCTCTTCGGGCAGAGCGCGGGCCAGGTCGACGCGTTCCTCGCCGACGACGTGGCCGCCGAGGGCGGACAGGACGATGCGGGTGACGCTCTCCGCCTCCGCTCTCGTCGGGTACTGACCCGTCTCTCGTACCGCGTCCACCAGTTCGCGCCAGCCGTCGTCCCGGCCCTCGTCGCGGCGGGTGCGGCGGTCGCGGTTCGGGGCGGGGATCACCACCCCTTCCGTACGCGGTGTCACGGGCTTGTGCGGCGTCAGCGTGGTCATGGTCGTGACTCCTCTCCTTCTCAGGGCTTCGACTGCCCCCGGATCAGACAGGCATGGGTCGCGTCCCGCGGAAACCGGAATCCGGAAACCGAAAGCCGGAATCCGCGGGACGCGCTTGGTGCGTGCTGTCAGCCGCCGATCTGCTTGCGGCGGTCGCCGCCGGTGATCTGGATGCGGCGCGGCTTGGCCTGTTCGGCCACCGGGATGCGCAGGGTCAGGACGCCTGCTTCGTAGGACGCGTCGATGTGTTCGGTGTCCAGGGTCTCGCCGAGGAAGAGCTGGCGGGTGAAGGAGCCCGTGGGACGTTCGGCGACCAGCAGCTCCGCTTCCTCGGGGGCCGGGGAACGGCGTTCGGCGCGCACGTTGAGGACGTTGCGCTCGACGTCCAGTTCGATCGTCTCGGGGTCGATGCCGGGGAGGTCGAAGTGGACGATGAAGTCGTCCCCTGCCCGGTAGGCCTCCATCGGCATCACCGAGGGACGGCCGGTGGAACCGAGGACCTGCTGCGCGAGTCGGTCGAATTCACGGAAGGGGTCCGTACGCATGAGCATCACAGCTCACTCCTTTCATCCATGGTCCAGGTGCGATGCCCTACGCCTTCTTATATAACTCGCGGGAGGAAAGTTGACAAGCTGAGACTCAAGTACCGGTTCCGGCATCCACGGCCCCCTCACGGTCTCGGCCCGCCCCGGGCGCGGGACGGCCGGTCCGGGAGTTAGCCTCGAAGTCCTGGAGGGCGCCCTTCGGGCGCAGTCGCAGAAGGCAGGACAGGACATGGCGAAGGTTCCCGGCTCGGTACTGGCCGCGAGCGGACTGGTCGGCGGGTACGGCGTGGCCCGCTGGACACGGAAGCGGGAGCTGGGCGGGGTCGTGCTCGCCGTCGCCGGGGCCGCCGCCGCGCGGCAGTGGCGGGAGCGGGCCGGAGGGACGGCCGCGGGGGCGCTGTCGGCCGCGTACGTCGCCGCCTTCGCCGGGTCGCATCCCCTGGCGAAGAAGGTGGGCGCCTGGCCGGCGGTGTTCGGGGCGGCGGGGGCCGTGGCGCTCGCCTCGTGGGCGGTCGCCGACCGGCGGGGCTGAGTCCGCCGGGCACCCCGGGCACCACCTCCCCTACGCCCCCAGTGCCCGCGCCACCGTGTAGATGACCAGGCCCGCCAGGGAGCCGACGACCGTGCCGTTGATGCGGATGAACTGGAGGTCGCGGCCGATGTTCGCCTCGATCTTCCTCGTCGTGTGCTCGGGGTCCCAGCTCGCCACGGTGTCCGTGATCAGGGAGGTGATCTCCTTGCGGTAGGTGGTCACGACGTACACCGCGGCGCTCTCCAGCCAGCCGTCGACCTTGCCCTGCATCCTGGGGTCGGCCGCCATGCGCGCGCCCAGCGACAGCAGTGAGGCGCGTACCCGCAGCCGCAGCTCGCTGCGCTCGTCCTCCGCCGCGGAGACGATCATGGATCGTACGGCGGTCCAGGCGGAGGCGATCAGGTCCTGGACCTCGTCGCGGCCGAGGACCTCGCCCTTGAGGCGCTCGACCCGGGCGCGGGTGTCGGTGTCGGACTGGAGGTCGGAGGCGAAGTCGGCGAGGAAGCGGTCGAGGGCGCCGCGCGCGGGGTGGGTGGGCATGTCGCGCATCTCGGTGATGAAGCGCAGCAGCTCCTTGTAGACGCGTTCGCCGACCTTGCGGTCCACGAACCTCGGGGTCCAGCCGGGGGCCCCGCCGTGCACGGCGTTCATCACGTAGTCGCCGTGCAGTACGAGCCAGTCGTGGGCGCGGGTGACGACGACGTCGACGGCCTTCTTGTGGCCGCCGTCGGCGACGACCTTCTCCAGCATCTTGCCCATGCCGGGCGCGATCTCCTGGGCGTTCGCGCGGCGCGTGACGGCCTCGCCGACCACCGCCTGGACGTCGGAGTCGCGCAGCACGGTCAGCGTGCCGCGCAGGGCGGCCGACAGCTCGGCGGTGACCCGGTCGGCGTGTTCGGGCACCGCGAGCCAGGTACCGAGCCGGCTGCCGATGCCGACGGCGCGCAGCCGCCCGCGGACGACGTCCTCGGAGAGGAAGTTCTCGCCGACGAAGTCGCCCAGGGAGACACCGAGCTGGTCCTTCTTGTTGGGGATGATCGCGGTGTGCGGGATGCGCAGGCCGAGGGGGTAGCGGAAGAGGGCGGTCACGGCGAACCAGTCGGCGAGCGCGCCGACCATGCCCGCCTCGGCCGCGGCGGCGACATAGCCCGCCCAGGCGCCGGCGCCCCGGTGGGAGGCCCATTCGGCGAGGACGTACACCACGGCGACGAACAGCAGCAGTCCGGTCGCGGTGAGCTTCATCCGGCGCACACCGCGCTGCTTCTCCTCGTCCGCCGCGCTGAACGTCGTCATCGTGCGGTTCGTGACGCCGCCGGAACCGGAACCGGCTCCGGCATCCGTGGTGTCCGCCGCCCTCGTCCGCTCGGTCCGCTTCATCCGCTCCACTCGCTCCACCCGCTCCGGCCCACCGCACCTGTTCGGCGATCCCTCACACATTGTCCCTTCCTGTCCGACTCCCGGAACGGAACAGGAGTTCCCGGCGTCTGTTCCAGGGGGATCCGACAGAAGCCCTGCCGGGCGACTCCCCCTCGGCCATGACGCATCATGGTCATCCGAACGGAGCCTCGGGCTCCCACCGTCCGAGGAGAACAGAACAGCATGACCCGGCGACGTGACGGGGGCGCGGGGGCGCCGCCCGCGAAGTACCGCGCCCTGCTCGCCGCCATGGTCGCCGCGATCGTGGCCGTTTCCGCCGCCATATACGTCACGGCGGCCTCCGACGACGGTACGCGACACCGCGGCACCCTCGCCGAGGGCCGCGACGCCCCGCGGAACCCGGCCGCACCCGCCTCCACCGGCACCTGGGTCGGCTCCTGGGCCGCCTCCCCCGTCGGAGGCGAACCCGGCACCGAGACGACCGGCCTCGCGGGCCGCTCGGTGCGCAACGTCGTGCACACCAGCGTCGGCGGCACCGGCGCCCGGATCACCCTGTCCAACCTCTACGGGCAGTCCCCGCTGACCGTCACCCACGCCACGATCGCCGTCTCCGCCGGCCGGGGCACCCCGGCGGCGCTCGCCGGCACGATGCGGCGGCTCACCTTCGGCGGCGGCCCCGCCGTCGTCATCCCGGCCGGCGGCCGGGTGCTGAGCGACGCCGTGCGCGTCGCCGTCCCGCACGACGGGGACGTCCTGGTCACGACGTACTCCCCCAGCGTCTCCGGACCGGTCACGTACCACCCGCACGCCCGCCAGATCTCCTACGCCGCCCGCGGCGAGCACACCCGCGACACGACCGGCGTCGCGTACACCGAGGAGAGCGCCTCCTGGCGCTACCTGACCGCGCTGGACGTGCTGAGCAAGGAGGCCGACGGCACCGTCGTCGTCCTCGGTGACTCGCTCACCGACGGGATCACCTCCACCACCGGCGGCAACAACCGCTGGCCGGACGTCCTGTCCGACCGGCTGCGCGCCGCGGCCGAGGCCGGGCGGAACGTGCCGCGCCACGGCGTCGTCAACGAGGGCATCAGCGGCAACCGCGTCCTCGCCGACGGCCTCGGCCGCCCCCCGGAGAACCCCAGCGGCCTGAACCGTTTCGACCGCGACGTCCTCGACCGTACGAACGTCAGGGTCGTCGTCATCGTCCTCGGCGTCAACGACATCCTGCGCGACCGGGACCTCGCCGACCCGGACGCGGTCGTCGGCGGCCTGAACACCCTGGTCGAGCGGGCGCACGCCCGCGGGCTGAAGGTCGTCGGCGCGACCCTGATGCCGTTCGGCGGCCACCGCGGCCACACCGGCCCGCGCGAGGCGGTACGGCAGCAGATCAACGCGGAGATCCGCGCGGGGCGCGTCTTCGACGCCGTCGTCGACTTCGACCGGGCCCTGCGCGACCCGTACGACCCGCGCCGGCTGCGCTTCGACTACGACTCGGGCGACCACCTCCACCCGAGCGACCGGGGGTACACGCGGATGGCGGAGGTCTTCGACCTGGACGACCTGAAGGGCGGGGCACCGGCCCGGCTGTAGGGAGCGGGCGGGCGACCGCCCGACGCGGGCGGTCCGGTCCGGTTCGGTTCAGTCCGGTTCAGTCCGGTCCGGTCTGGTCCGGTCCGGTCAGCGGTCGCCGTCGCGGCGGGGCTCGCGCTGCTCCTCGCCGTGGCGGCCGTGCAGGGAGTCGAAGGAGCCGTAGCCGTGCCCGGCCCCGTGCCCGCCGTGGCCCAGGGAGGCCTGGCCGGACGAGGAGGCGCCGAGCTCGCCGCCGTGTTCCTTGCGGTCCCTGCGTTCCAGCTTCTCGCGACGGCGTTCCTCGCGCAGCCGCTGCTTCTCCGCCCGGGCCATCTTGCGCTGGACACCGACACCGCCCCAGAAGGCGAACCCCGTGACGACCACCCGCGGGGCGCCCGGGTCACCCGGCTCGCCCTCCTCGCTGTGGTCGAAGCCGCCCATGAGGCCGAAACCGCGGACGACGACCTCGACACCCGGCGGGACGATGACGTCCACCCCGCCCATGATCGCAATCGCGTTGATCACGACCTCGCGGTCCGCGAAGTTCGCCTCCCGCAGGTCGATCTGCCCGCCGCCCATGAAGGTGAAGCAGTTGAACCGTCGCGGCGCCGTCCAGCGGCCCTTGCGCTGGAACCCCGACATCACGGCGACGGCCCAGGTCGACGTCCCCTCACTGCCCGGGACCACCCGGTCCGCCCAAGTGTCGCCCCGCTCCGGGGGCTTGGTCAGGGACACGGCGGGGGCCGTCACGCCCGGGGCGGGCAGATCGCGGGTGATCGGCTCAAGTTCCCGGTAGGTCCGCGCCTTGTACGTCGCGTCCAGCCGCTCCTCGAACTCCTCCATGTCGAGGCGCCCCTCCGCGACCGCGTCCCGCAGGACGGCGGCGACCCGCTCTCGGTCGGCATCGGAGGCGCGGAGGTCCGGGACTGCGTCGTCGGTCATGGACAGCAGCCTACGAGGTCCCCCGATCGAGGGCTACGAGCGGCAGGGTCTACGGGACCGCCCGCCCCGCCGCGTCCGCTTGCTCCGCCGCACCCGCCTGCTCTGCCTGCTCCACCCCGTCCACCCCGTCCGCCTGGTCCGCCTGGTCTGCCCGCTCCGCGTACATCTTCGCGATCACCGCCTCGATGTCCGGCTCCCGCACCGACAGGTCGACCAGCGGGTACTGCGCCGCGATCCGCGCCACCAGCGGAGCCGCCGACTCCGTCGCCGGGAACGCCAGCCACTGCCTCGGCCCCTCCACCCGCACCACCCGCGCGGGCGCCGGCGCGTCGATCGGCGGCATCTCCCGCTCCAGGTCCACCACCAGGGTCCGCTCGCTCTCCCCCGCCCGGTGCAGCCCGGCGAGCGGGCCGTCGTACATCAGCCGGCCGTGGTCGATGACCATCACCCGCGAGCACAACTGCTCGATGTCCTGCAGGTCGTGCGTGGTCAGCAGCACCGTCGTGGCCCGCTCGGCGTTCAACTCCCGCAGGAACTCCCGCACCCTGGTCTTGGAGACGACGTCCAGACTGATGGTCGGCTCGTCCAGGTACAGCACCTCCGGGTCGTGCAGCAGCGCCGCCGCGATGTCGCCGCGCATCCGCTGCCCCAGGGACAGTTGACGCACCGGGGTGTCCAACAGGGCACGCAGATCCAGCAGTTCGACCAGCCGCTCCAGGTTCGCGCGGTACCGCGCGTCGGGAATCCGGTACATGCGGTGCATCAACCGGTACGAGTCGATCAGCGGCAGGTCCCACCACAGCGTCGTCCGCTGCCCGAACACCACCCCGATCCGGTGCGCCAGCCGCATCCGCTCCCGGGTGGGATCGATACCGGCCACCCGCAGCCGTCCGCCGCTCGGGGTGAGGATCCCCGTCAGCATCTTGACGGTGGTCGACTTGCCCGCGCCGTTCGGCCCGATGTAGCCGACCATCTCGCCGCGGGCCACGGCGAACGAGAGCGAGTCCACGGCCCGCACCCGCCGCCGCTCCCGCTTCAGGAAGCCGGTCCTCTTCCGCACGTCGAAGACCTTCTCGACCCGGTCGAGAAGGATGAACCCACCGTCGCCGTCACCGTCCACCGGCTAACTCCCTGTACTCCGATACGAACGAAGCCCCGCCCGCCACGCCACCCCCGCCAGCGCGCAGCACACCGCCGCCACCACCGGCGACCCGAACACCGCCCACTCCGGCAGCCCGAGCGGATACGGCCGGCCCAGCACATAGGACGCGGGCACCCAGTTGACGAAGGCGAGCGGCAGCACGAAGGTCACCCCCCGCACCAGTTCCTGCGCGAACACCGTCGGCGGATACTGCAGCAGCGTCTGCCCGCCGTAGGTGAACGCGTTCTGCACCTCGGACGCGTCCTGCGCCACGAACTGGAACGCCGCGCCCGCCACGAACACCGCGCAGAAGATCGCCGCCCCGCTCACCACCGTCACCGGCATCAGCAGCAGCTTCAGCGGCGTCCAGTCGACGTCCAGCGAGACCACGGCCCAGCACAGGACGATCAGCCCCTGCAGCAGACGGGCGACCCGGCGCAGGGCGAAACGGTCCGCGGCCACCTGGGCGAGCACCGGCACCGGCCGCACCAGCAGCGTGTCGAGCGTGCCGTCCCGCACCCGGCGCCCCAGCCGGTCCATCGAACCCAGCGCCAGGTCCGCGGCCCCGAAGGACAGCATGGACAGGCCGTACAGGAACGCCACCTCGGCCAGCACGTAACCGGCCAGCACGTCGACGTGCGAGAACATCAGCGCGATCCCGACGAAGTCCAGCCCGGTCACCACCAGGCTCCCCACGGTCGTCAGGACGAACGACGTCCGGTACGCCATGGTCGACCGGATCCACATCCCCGCGATCAGCCCGTACGCGCGCACCCCCAGCGCCGACCCGCCACCGTCAGCCACCCTGGACCACCACCCGCCGCGTCGCCGCCGACTGCACCAGCCGCCCCGCCGCCAGCAGCGCCACCGCCCACGCGCCCTGGAGCGCGAACACCGGCAACGCGCCCGTCTCGCCCATCAGGACGTCGGCCGGCCCCTGGAGGAGCGCCGCCCACGGCAGCACCCGTACGACCTCCCCGAACAGCCCGGGGAAGACGTTCAGCGGCAGCACCATGCCCGAGCAGAGCAGCCCCAGGATCATCAGCATCTGCATCACCCCCGTGCCGTCCAGCAGCCAGAACGTGCTCAGCGCCACCAGATACCGGATCGCGAAACTGACCACCATCGCGAGCAGCACCGTCAGCAGGAACGCGAACCAGGTCAGCGGATCGCCGGGCAGCGCCACCGGGAAGACCAGCACCCCGAACAGGAAGGGGACCACCCCCCGCCCCAGCAACTGGAACCCCGACCGGCCCAGATCGTGCGCCAGCCACCACCACTGCAGGTCGGCCGGCCGGTACAGGTCGATCGCGATCTCACCCGTACGGATCCGTTCCATCAGTTCGATCTCGAACCCGCCGCCCTGAACGGCCAGCGTCGCGTACAGCGCCTGCCCCAGCCACACGTACGTGACCGCCTGCGCCGGCCCGTACCCCCCGAGGTCCGGCCGCTCGTTCCACAACGCCAGATAGGTGTACACCAGGATCAGTCCGAAAACGGTGTTGGTGAACACCCCGGCCACCGTCGCCGCCCGGTACGTCGCGTACCGCCGAAAGCCCCCGGCCACCACGGCCAGATACAACCGGACCGAGCCCCCACCTGCACGTAAGCCGGTACTCGCGGCCTCACCCACCACCGTCTCCCGACCTCTTCGCGTCCGGCGCCGAAGCGCAGGATCGTACTGCCCGCGCCTGACGCCCTGCCAGGTGTTTTCCGGCGACCTCGCGGGCGACGGCCCCCGCACCGCAACCGGCCGCCCGCGGCCGTACCCCGCACCTCGAGGGCCATACGTGTGAGAAGCCGCATGCGCGGCCCGGACGCGCCGTCGGCAGGGAACTGAGCGCCGGATGCGACAGTCCTCTATAAGAGGAACGAAGAGCAACACACGACGCGAACGTGAACCCATCACGCATACCGCGACGAACACGGCGAAACAGGAGGCCGTACTCGACATGAGCGACGAGCCGCAGCCACAGCAGCACGGCCAGGGCTGGGCACCACGGGAGCCGCGGACCACCGGTACCCCGCAGCGCGGAACCGGAACCGGAACCGGGAGCGGAAGCGGGAGCCGGACCGGAGCCGGGGGCAAGCGGACGCGCACCGGATGGCGCCGTTACGTCCCCACCTGGCGGATGGTGCTCGGCGGCTTCCTCGTCGCCGCCCTCCTTCTCGTCGGCGCGTTCTTCCTCGGCTACAGCCTGGTGCACATCCCGTCCGCCAACGCCCTCGCCACCCAGCAGGCCAACGTCTACCTGTACGCCGATGGATCCGTCCTCGCCCGCGACGGCGAGGTCAACCGGGAGAGCGTCCGCCTCGACCGGATCTCCGAAGAAGCCCAGCACGCCGTCCTCGCCGCCGAGGACCGCGACTTCTACACCGAGTCCGCCGTCGACCCCCAGGCGATGATCCGCGCCGCCTGGAACACCGCCACCGGCAAGGGCAAACAGTCCGGCTCGACCATCACCCAGCAGTACGTGAAGAACTACTACCTGCGCCAGGAGCAGACCGTCACCCGCAAGGTGAAGGAGTTCTTCATCGCCATCAAGCTGGAACGCGAACAGAGCAAGGACGAGATCCTCGAGGGCTACCTCAACACCAGTTACTTCGGGCGCAACGCCTACGGCATCCAGGCCGCCGCCCAGGCCTACTACGGCATCGACGCACAGGACCTCGACGCCCCCCGCGCCGCCTACCTCGCCGCCCTCGTCAACGCCCCCAGCCAGTACGACGTCATCGCCCACCCGGAGAACCGGCCCGCCGTCGAGTCCCGCTGGAACTACGTCCTGGACGGCATGGTCCAGCAGGGCTGGCTGAGCGAGGCGGAGCGCCCCGGCCTGAAGTTCCCCGAGCCGAAGGAGACCACCACCTCCACCGGCATGTCCGGCCAGCACGGCTACATCGTGCGCACCGTGAAGGACCACCTGGTCCGGAACAAGATCCTCGACGAGGAGGAACTCGACGTCGGCGGCCACCGCATCACCACCACCCTGCACAAGGACAAGCAGGACGCCTTCGTCGACGCCGTCAACGACAACCTGATCGACCGGCTCGACCCGGAGAACCGAAAAGTCGACACCTACGTCCGCGCGGGCGGCGCCGCCATCGACCCCCGCTCCGGCAAGGTCGTGGCGATGTACAACGGCATCGACTACGTCAAGCAGTACACCCCCAACGCCACCCGCAGGGACTACCAGGTCGGCTCCGCCTTCAAACCGTTCGTGTTCGCCTCCGCCGTCGAGAACAGGGCCACCACCCAGAGCGGACAGCCCATCACCCCGAACACCGTCTACGACGGCACCAACGAACGCACCGTCCAGGGCTGGCCCGGCGAACGCTACGCCCCGGCCAACGAGGACGACCGCTCCTACGGCCACATCACCGTCCGCGAGGCCACCGACAAGTCCGTCAACGCCGTCTACGCCCAGATGGCGGTCGACGTCGGCTCCGACAGGGTCCAGCAGACCGCCATCGACCTCGGCATCCCCGCCACCACCCCCGAACTGACCCCCTCCCCCTCCATCGCCCTCGGAGTGGCCACCGCCAGCGCCCTGGACATGGCCGTGGCGTACGCGACCCTCGCCAACCACGGCGAACACGGCGCCTACACGCTGATCGAGAAGATCACCAAGGACGGGAACAAGACGGTGCCGCTGCCCGAGCGGAAGACCCGCCAGGCCGTGAGCCGCGAAGCCGCCGACACCACCACCGCCGTCCTGCGCGGCGTCGTCCAGAACGGCACCGCCTCCGCCGCCCAGGGCGCAGGCCGCCCCGCCGCCGGCAAGACCGGCACCGCCGAGGAGGACAGGGCCGCCTGGTTCGCCGGCTACACACCCGAACTGGTCACCGTCGTCTCCGTCATGGGCCAGGACCCCGTCACCGCCGCACAGAAGGAGCTGTACGGGGCCCTGGGCCTGCCCCGCATCAACGGCGGCGGCCCTCCCGCCGAGATCTGGGCCCAGTTCACCCGGGAGGCGCTGAAGGGCGAACCCGTCAGCGACTTCGACCTCCGGCTCCAGCGCGGCGCCGAGCACACCGCACCGCCCACCGCGAGCGCCGCCCCCTCCTCGGGCGACCCGGACGACGGCACGTCCGACACGCCCGGCACGGACGAGAACGTCGACCGGAACCGGGAGCAGGACGAGAACGGCGAGGACGGCACCGAGGGCGGACCCCGGGGCCGGACCGACGAGGGCACCACCGGCGACATCCCCACCGGCGGCGGCACCTCGGACAGCACCCCCGCAGGCGCCACCGACGGCGGCACCGACGGAGCCAACGGCACGGACGGGCCGGACGGACCGGACGGACCGGCCGGAACGGGCACCGGCAGAGGCGACCAGGACAACCCGGACGACCCGGGCAACCGGGGTGGCCTCACCGGCCACCTCCAGCAGAGCCCCCGCAGACCCTGAGCGACCGGGAGGGAGCAGGCGACCGGGCTCCGCGCCCCGAGGCCACCTTCAGCCCCACCACCGCGACCACGACCACCACTGGGCGAGACGAGGAAGAAAAGGGCTGGTGACGACGGTCACCAGCCCTTCCTCGTCCCAGATCTACAGGTACAAGCCCGTCGAATCCTCCGAACCCTCGAACCGGTCCGCGGCCACGGCGTGCAGATCACGCTCCCGCATCAGCACATAGGCGGTGCCCCGCACCTCGACCTCCGCGCGGTCCTCCGGATCGAACAGCACCCGGTCACCCGGCTCCACCGTCCGCACGTTCTGCCCCACCGCGACGACCTCGGCCCACGCCAGCCGGCGGCCGACCGCCGCCGTCGCGGGAATCAGGATGCCGCCCCCGGAACGCCGCTCACCCTCGCTCGCGTCCTGCCGCACGAGTACGCGGTCGTGCAGCATCCGGATGGGCAGCTTGTCGTGCCGGGGGTCGTGCTCGTTTCTCTTGGCGCTCACACCTGAAACCTACCTGCCCTCACCACGGACGCACGCCCGCGGGTCGCGGACCGGGTCAGCGCCTGCGCCGACGCGTCCCCAGGGTCAGCAGCCCCACGACGCCCACCACCAGCAGCGCCACCGGCACCACCCGCTCCAGCCGCGGCGCCCCGTCCGCGTCCACGAACTGCGCCTTCACGTCGCTCACCGCACGATTGACCCCGACGTACGCCCTGCCGAGCGTGTGGTCGATGTTGGAGGCGACCCTGGCCTTCGCGTCCCCGACGATCGTCTTCGGGTGCACCCGCACACCGATCTCGTCGAGGGTCTCGGCCAGCACCGCGCGACGGCGGCTGATGTCCGCCTCGATCTGCGCCGGGGTTCTGGTGTCCGCCGTGTCCGCCACCGTGTCGCCTCCGAAATCCGCTGAAACCCGTACCTGTGCCGGACAGTCTGTCAGCTTCACGCCGCGCCGCACCGTCAGGGCACCCGGATACCCTCGAACCCGGTACCTGATCCACCCAGCGCGCACGTAAGAGGAGACCAGACCGATGAGCGAACGCCTCCAGCCCGGGGACGACGCCCCCGCCTTCACCCTGCCCGACGCCGACGGCAACGAGGTGTCCCTGGCCGACCACAAGGGCCGCAAGGTCATCGTCTACTTCTACCCGGCCGCGCTCACCCCCGGCTGCACCAAGCAGGCCTGCGACTTCACCGACAACCTGGAACTGCTGGCCGGCGCGGGCTACGACGTCATCGGCGTCTCGCCCGACAAGCCGGAGAAGCTCGCCAAGTTCCGCGAGAAGGAGTCCCTGAAGGTCACCCTCCTCGCCGACCCCGACAAGCAGGTCCTGGAGGCGTACGGCGCCTACGGCGAGAAGAAGCTCTACGGCAAGACGGTCGTCGGCGTCATCCGCTCCACGATCGTCGTCGACGAGGACGGCAAGGTCGAACGCGCCCTCTACAACGTCAAGGCCACGGGCCACGTCGCCAAGATCATCAAGGACCTGGCGATCTGACCCTGAGAACCCCGACGACGGCTCGTACCGACTCCCGGTACGAGCCGTCGCGCGTTCCACGCGTGACCGTCCGATAAACGGTTCGTTACTCCGTACGAGGCCACGAACGGGTGGCCGGGATCGGAGGGGAACCGATGAGGGCCAGTGCATACACCAAGGAGCGCCTGGAGGAGGCAGCTCGGGGGGCGCGGACGTTGTCGGAGGCGTTGATGCGGCTGGAGGTGGATCCGAGGAGTTCGACGCGGGCGTACATCCGAGGGCGGATGAAGAAACTGGGCGTGGACGTTTCACATTTCGAGCCCGATGGAGTGCGATGGACCAGGGACGTTCTGCAAGCGGCGGTCTCCACGTCGACCAGCATGTACGAGGTGCTGCGCCGCCTCGGGATCGAAGTCGTCGGGGGTCATCACGCGCACATCAGCCGCCGCATCAAGGCGTACGGCATCGACACCTCGCACTTCACGCCAGTGGTCCGCACCGAGCGGCAGAGGTACAACCAGCGCCGCCGGACCGCTGCGGAGATCCTCGTCGAGGACACGTCGGATCACGCCAGGCGCATTCCGAGCAGTCGCCTCAAGAGGGCGATTCGCGAACTCGGCCTGGACGAGCGCTGCGCGCTCTGCGGAATCGAGCCGGTGTGGCTCGGAGAGCCGCTGCCACTCGAGGTCGATCACGTCGACGGCAACTGGCGGAACAACCGGATCGAGAACCTTCGGCTGCTCTGTCCCAACTGCCATTCGACGACTGACACTTACCGCGGTCGAGGCAAGAGGCATGACTCGTGACCAGCAGCATGCGGTACACCTCCGGACGGCTGGCCGAGGCAGCCGAGAGGTGCACCGACATCGATGAGGTCATCGCTTTCCTGGGTGCCCGGCCATACGGGAACCTCCGCCGGTACCTGTCGAGACGGTTCGTTCACTTCGGCATCGACATCTCGCACTTTCGCCCCTGCGGCAGGCGCTCTCGCCCCACGGAGGACGAGCTACGAGCGGCAGTCACCGAGTCGATCTCCCTAGCAGGGGTGCTGCGTCGCCTGAACCGCCCTGACAACGGCGCACAACGCGCGCAGTTGCGTATGTGGATCGCCGAGCACCGCATCTCGACGTCGCATTTCCTTGGGCAGGCCCACCACCGAGGAAAACTCGGTACGAACGCCAAGAACCCTGAAGAGGTGCTGGTGAAGCACGGCAGTACCACTCGGAGAGCGACCAAGCGCCTGCGCCGGGCGCTTATCAGTGTCGGAGTGGCCGAGGAATGCGCCCGCTGCGGAGTCGGTCCCGAATGGCTGGGCAGACCCATGACCCTGGAGGTCGATCACATCAACGGGGACTGGCGGGACGACCGGCGGGAGAACTTGCGGTTGCTGTGTCCCAACTGCCACGCGATCACCAGCACGTGGTGCAGGGGAGGCACAAGGCAACGCACGACTCCCGGTACCATGACAGGCGCCAGCGGCGGTGGCGCAACGGCGACGCAGCAGACTTAGGATCTGTGGCCCTTGATCGGGCTTGAGGGTTCGAATCCCTTCCGCCGCACACTAACGGCCTGCGAATCGAAGGATGATGCGCAGGCCGTCGCCATGCGGGCTCAGCCCAACAGCTCACGCACCGCCGGTACCAGGGCTCGGAAGGCCTTGCCGCGGTGGCTGATGGCGTTTTTTTCGGCGGCGGAGAGCTCCGCGCAGGTGCGGGTTTCGTCGTCGGGCTGGAGGATCGGGTCGTAGCCGAAGCCGCCGGTGCCGGCGGGGGTGTGGCGCAGGGTGCCCCTCAGTCGGCCTTCGACCACCCTCTCCGTGCCGTCCGGGAGGGCGAGGGCGGCGGCGCAGGCGAAGTGGGCGCCGCGGTGGTCGTCGGGGATGTCGGAGAGCTGGGCGAGGAGCAGGTCGAGGTTGGCCTGGTCGTCGCCGTGCCGGCCGGCCCAGCGGGCGGAGAAGATGCCGGGGGCGCCGCCCAGGACGTCGACGCAGAGGCCGGAGTCGTCGGCGACGGCGGGGTGGCCGGTGGCCTGGGCGAGGGCGTGGGCCTTGAGGAGGGCGTTGTCGGCGAAGGTGGTGCCGGTTTCCTTGACGTCGGGGACGTCGGGGTAGGCGTCGGCGCCGACGAGTTCGTGGGGCAGTCCGGCGTCGGCGAGGATCGACCGGAGCTCGGTGATCTTTCCGGTGTTGCGGGTGGCGAGGATCAGGCGGGTCATGGGGCCCAGTATTCCGGGCCCTGTGCCGTCGGCCGCTCGCCCCCTCGCGCTACGGGGTGCAGACCTTCGTCAGTTCGCCGGCGGCGTCGGTGACGGGGCTGATGTCGGGGGTCTTGTCGCCGTTCTCGATGGAGGTGCGGACGTTGACGGTGGCCTGTTCGAGGTCGTCGACGGCCTTGCCGACGTCGGCGTTGTCGGTCTTGTCGCTTATCTCGCCGAGGTTGCGCTCGATGGAGTCGAGGGACTCCTCGAGTCGGGTGACGTCGTCGGAGGCGTTCTCGACGGCCTGTTGGAGTTCGGTGACGCTGTCGGCGATGGCGTCGGCGGTCCGGACGCAGTCGAGTGCCTTGTCGACGGCGCTGCAGCCGGTGGTGAGTCCGGCGGTCAGTGCGACGGCCGCCAGGGTGGCGGCGACGGCTGTGGTGCGGCGTCGGCGGCTCGCGGCCATGGAACGGTTCCTCCTTGTCGGGCCGGGCGGCCCGTGCGTCCGGTCGGGCGTCCGGGTTCGTCCGTGCGTCCGTATTCCTTCAGACGCGGGGGTGGCCGGCGTGGTTGCCCGCGTCGGCCACGTCCCTTGGTGTGTCTTTTACCTTTCGAGGACGCTGTCGAGTGCGGCCTGCTGTGCGGCGGTCAGGTCCGCGCAGCCGGTGACGGCGAGGTCGAGGAGGCTGTTGAGTTCGGTGCGGTCGAAGGGGGCTGCCTCGGCGGTGCCCTGGACCTCGACGAAGCGGCCGTCGCCGGTGCAGATGACGTTCATGTCGGTGTCGGCGCGTACGTCTTCCTCGTAGCAGAGGTCGAGGAGCGGGACGCCGTCGACGATGCCGACGGAGACGGCGCTGACGGTGCCGGTGAGGGGCTGGCGGCTGGCGCGGATGAGCTTGTTGTTCCTGGACCAGTTGATGGCGTCGGCGAGGGCGACGTAGGCGCCGGTGATGGCGGCCGTGCGGGTGCCGCCGTCGGCCTGGAGGACGTCGCAGTCCAGGACGATGGTGTTCTCGCCGAGTTGCTTGTAGTCGATGACGGCGCGCAGGGAGCGGCCGATGAGGCGGCTGATCTCGTGGGTGCGGCCGCCGATGCGGCCGCGGACGGATTCGCGGTCGCCGCGGGTGTTGGTGGCGCGGGGGAGCATCGAGTACTCGGCGGTGACCCAGCCCTCGCCGCTGCCCTTGCGCCAGCGGGGGACGCCTTCGGTGACGGAGGCGGTGCAGAGGACCTTGGTGTCGCCGAAGGAGACGAGGACGGAGCCTTCGGCGTGCTTGCTCCAGCCGCGTTCGATGGTGACCGGGCGGAGTTGATCGGGGGTGCGGCCGTCGATTCGAGACATGGCGTCGAGCCTAGTCCCCCACGGGAAGGGCCCCTTCCGGGGTGGCGGGCTCGCCGCTGTCCGGAAGGGGCCCTGGGGGGCCGGGGGTTGCCCGGTTGCCGGGTTCGCCCGGTTCGCCCGGTGTCACATCATGTCTTCGATCTCGGCCGCGATGGGGTCGGCGTCGGTGCCGATGACGACCTGGATGGCGCTGCCCATCTTGACGACGCCGTGGGCTCCGGCGGACTTCAGTGCGGCGTCGTCGACCTTGGCGGGGTCGATGACTTCGGTGCGGAGGCGGGTGATGCAGCCTTCGATCTCCTCGATGTTCTCGATGCCGCCGAGCCCGGCAACGATCTTCTCAGCCTTGGTGGCCATGTTCGCTCTCCCTGATCCGAACCGCTTTGTCGCAGTAACCCACAGTTGGCCCATCCTTGCGAGGGGTCGTGCCGTCGGTGCCGAAGGAGGGCGCCACGACGGCGGAACCGCTCCCGGCTGGTCTACACCACCGGGAGGGCCCTCGCCAAACCCCGCCGCGGACGACTGCCGGCACCCCCGGGCGCGCCCGAGGAAACGGCCGCAACCTTCAGCCGACGCCAAGGGTGCTATATGCGGCGGCTCCCTTACAGTGGAGCCGGCCGTTCGGGCCCTCGGATCATGGATCCGGGGGCCTTCGGCGCACCCTCGGGGACGGTGCCGCGGACCGCCGGGCGGGCACGGCGCGTAGTGCTCCGGTTGCGGAATCGACGGGTTCCTTATATGGCCTTCATCGTGCTACAACAGGTCTACACCACTGAGTGGTGTAGACCACCACCGATGGAGGAAGTATGAGCACCGCCACCGCATCGGCGGCTCCCGCGAAGAAGCGGGGATCCGGCCTGATCCAAGGCCTGCAGAAGGTGGGTCGCAGTCTCCAGCTCCCGATCGCCGTGCTGCCGGCGGCGGGCATCCTGCTGCGGCTCGGCCAGCCCGACGTGTTCGGCGCCGACGGTCTCGGCTGGGACAAGGTCGCGGCCGTGTTCGCCACCGCCGGTGGCGCGATCTTCGACAACCTCCCGATGCTGTTCTGCATCGGTGTGGCCATCGGCTTCGCCAAGAAGGCCGACGGCTCCACGGCGCTCGCCGCCCTGGTCGGCTTCCTGGTCTACAGCAACGTCCTGAAGGCGTTCCCCGTCACCGAGGCGAAGGTGCAGGCCGGCGAGGACATAGCCGCGACCTACAACAACCCCGGTGTGCTCGGCGGCATCCTGATGGGTCTGCTGGCGGCGGTGCTCTGGCAGCGCTACCACCGCAAGAAGCTGGTGGACTGGCTCGGCTTCTTCAACGGCCGCCGTCTGGTGCCGATCATCATGGCGTTCGTCGGCACCGCGATGGGTGTCTTCTTCGGTCTGGTCTGGGAGCCGATCGGCGACGGCATCTCGAACGTCGGTGAGTGGATCACCAGCCTCGGCGCCGTCGGCGCGGGTCTGTTCGGCCTGATCAACCGTGCGCTGATCCCGGTCGGCATGCACCAGTTCGTCAACACCGTCTCCTGGTTCCAGATCGGCGACTTCACCAACGCCGCGGGCGAGGTCGTCCACGGTGACCTGAACCGGTTCTTCGCCGGGGACCCGGACGCCGGAATGTTCATGTCGGGCTTCTTCCCGATCATGATGTTCGGTCTGCCGGCCGCCGCGATCGCCATCGCGCACGCCGCCCGCCCGGAGCGCCGCAAGGCCGTGATGGGCATGATGATCTCCCTCGCCCTGACGTCCTTCGTGACCGGTGTGACCGAGCCGATCGAGTTCGCGTTCATGTTCATCGCCCCGGCGCTGTACGTGATCCACGCGGTGCTCACCGCCCTGTCCATGGCGATCACCTGGGCGCTCGGGGTGCATGCGGGCTTCACCTTCTCGGCGGGCGCCATCGACTACGGGCTCAACTGGAACCTGGCGACCAAACCCTGGCTGATCATCCCGATCGGTCTGGTCTTCGCGGCGATCTACTACACGGTGTTCCGCTTCGCGATCGTCAAGTTCAACCTGCCGACCCCGGGCCGTGAACCCGAGGAGGAGATCGAGGACACCACGAAGGCGTGAGTGGTCCTCGTCGTCCCCGTACGACAGCGTGACCGAGGCCCCGGAGCCGTCAGGGAAGACGGCTCCGGGGCCTCGGTCGTGCGTGGGCGCGGGCGCGGTCGTGCGTGGCCTCGGGCGTGCGCGGGCTCAGAGCACGTACGTCGCGCCGGGTGCCGCGAGTTCCACCGGGCCGTCGTAGACGGCGCGGGCGTCGGCGAGGTTGACCTGGGGGTCGGTCCACGGGGCGATGTGGGTGAGGACCAGCCGGCGGGCGCGGGCGCGGGCCGCCGTCTCACCCGCCTCGCGACCGTTGAGGTGCAGGTCGGGGATGTTCTCCTTGCCGTGGGTGAAGGCGGCCTCGCACAGGAACAGGTCGGTGTCGTGGGCGAGTTCGTCGAGCGCCCGGCACACTCCGGTGTCACCGGAGTACGTCAGCGACTTCCCTCCGTGCTCGAGACGGATGGCGTACGCCTCCACCGGGTGCGCGACGCGTTCGGTGTGCACGACGAACGGGCCGAGCTCGAAGGTGGAGGGCTTGACCGTGTGGAAGTCGAAGACCTCGCTCATCGAGGAGGCCGAGGGGGTGTCGTCGTAGGCGGTGGTCAGCCGGTGCTCCGTGCCCTCGGGTCCGAAGACCGGGATCGGGTCGCAGGGGCCTCCGTGCCGGTAGTAGCGCGCCACGAAGTACGCGCACATGTCGATGCAGTGGTCGGCGTGCAGGTGGCTGAGGAAGATCGCGTCCAGGTCGTAGAGACCGCAGTGGCGCTGCAGCTCGCCCAGGGCACCGTTGCCCATGTCGAGAAGCAGCCGGAAGCCGTCGGCCTCGACGAGGTAGCTCGAGCAGGCCGATTCCGTGGACGGGAACGACCCCGAGCAGCCGACGACGGTGAGCTTCATGAAGCAGAAACCTCCGCTGGCGGGGTGAGGGGAACGGGGGTCGTGCGGTCCGTCGAGCGTAAGACTCAAAACCTTTGGCCGCTCCTTCGCCAGGGACGGTTGTGGGGGAACTCACCTGTGCTGTCACCGGTTCGGATGGCCGCGGGTCGTGCGAGGAGTGTGAGGGGGCGCACGCTCGCGGTGCGCGCCGGGGCCGTCGGGTGCCCGGTACCGTCGGGTCATGGACACGTCGTGGTGGCTCGCCCTCGTCGCGGTGGTACTGCTCGCGCTGGTCGCCACGCTCGTCGACGGCTGGGGCCGGGGGCACCGGTCCCGCTCCGAACGCCGGACGCGGGCCTCGGGGGCGGCGACCGCAGCGACGGCCGACACGGCCGGCGGTCCGCGGCCCGCGGAGATCTGGTGGGCCGACGTGCCCTACGAGGACGGGCCGGCGGCGGGGGCCGGGGCGTCGAAGGACCGGCCGTGCCTGGTGCTGGCGGTGCGTGGGGAGCGGGCGACCGTCGCGAAGATCACGACGCGCTTCCGGGAGGGGCGCGGCGGGGTGATCCCGCTGCCGGCGGGGGCCGTGGGGGATGCCCGGGGGCGGGCGAGCTTCCTGGAGACGGACGAGGTGCGCGAGGTGCCGGTGCGGGGGTTCCGGCGCCGGGTGGGGGTCGTCGACCGGGCGCTGTGGGAGCGGGTGCGGCATCTGGCCCGGTGACCCGGTGGCGGGCGGGACGCCGAGGGCGCCGGGATCCCAGGACCCCACCCAGAACCCCGAAAACATCGAAGGGGCCGGAGTAGGTCTTCGGCCCCTTCGTGCTGTCCTCGTGCGGGTCACGCCCAGAGCTGGCCCTGGAGCGTGTCGATGGCTTCCTCCGTCGTGGCGGCGGTGTAGACGCCGGTCGACAGGTACTTCCAGCCGCCGTCGGCGACGACGAAGGCGACGTCGGCGGACTCCCCCGCCTTGAGCGCCTTGTTCGCGACGCCGATCGCGGCGTGCAGGGCGGCACCGGTGGAGACACCCGCGAAGATTCCCTCCTGCTGGAGGAGTTCACGGGTGCGGGTGACCGCGTCGGCGGAGCCGACCGAGAAACGGGTGGTGAGGACGGAGGCGTCGTACAGCTCGGGAACGAAGCCCTCGTCGAGGTTGCGCAGTCCGTAGACCAGGTCGTCGTAGCGCGGTTCGGCGGCGACGATCTTCACGTCCGGCTTGTGCTCGCGCAGGTAGCGGCCGACGCCCATGAGGGTGCCGGTGGTGCCGAGGCCGGCCACGAAGTGGGTGATCGAGGGGAGGTCGGCGAGGATCTCCGGGCCGGTCGTCGCGTAGTGGGCGCCGGCGTTGTCGGGGTTGCCGTACTGGTAGAGCATCACCCAGTCCGGGTGTTCGGCGGAGATCTCCTTGGCCACCCGTACGGCGGTGTTGGAACCGCCCGCGGCTGGGGAGGAGATGATCTCCGCGCCCCACATGGCGAGGAGTTCCCGGCGCTCCTGGGAGGTGTTCTCGGGCATCACGCACACCATGCGGTAGCCCTTGAGCTTGGCGGCCATCGCCAGGGAGATGCCGGTGTTGCCGGACGTCGGCTCCAGGATGGTGCAGCCCGGGGTGAGCCGGCCGTCCTTCTCCGCCTGCTCGATCATGAACAGGGCCGGGCGGTCCTTGATCGAGCCGGTCGGGTTGCGGTCCTCGAGCTTCGCCCAGATACGGACGTCGGCGGACGGCGACAGCCGCGGCAGGCCCACCAGAGGGGTGTTGCCCACCGCGGCCAGCGGCGAGTCGTAGCGCATCCGGGATCAGGCCGCGCCGCCGGCCACGGCCGGCAGGATCGTGACGCTGTCGCCGTCGGACAGCTTGGTGCTGATGCCGTCCAGGAAGCGGACGTCCTCGTCGTTGAGGTACACGTTGACGAAGCGGCGCAGCTGGTCGCCCTTGGTGTCGTCGACGAGGCGGGCCCTGATGCCCGGGTGCCGGGTCTCGAGGTCGGCGAAGAGGTCGGTAAGGGTCTCTCCGGTGCCCTCCACCGCCTTCTGACCGTCGGTGTACTGGCGGAGGATGGTCGGGATACGGACCTCGATGGCCATGGCAGGGGGCTCCTGTCGGTATGTCGTC
Source organism: Streptomyces sp. GDS52 (assembly GCF_052246875.1). Taxonomy (NCBI): domain Bacteria; kingdom Bacillati; phylum Actinomycetota; class Actinomycetes; order Kitasatosporales; family Streptomycetaceae; genus Streptomyces; species Streptomyces sp. GDS52. Next base: position 4,526,088 of record NZ_CM125966.1, on the reverse strand, counting down.
TGGTCGGTGGGCGCGCGGCGGCGCGGGAGGTGTGCAGGCGTGCCTGCGCGGTGGGGCCGCCGGGGCTCACGGGCCGTACGGCGGGAAGCTCGGTGTCAACAGATGGCACTGGCGAGTCTGCACAGGTCGACGTGCAGCCGCGCCACGAGCAGCTTGCCCGGCGTCTTGTCGCTCACGTCATGGAGAACCATGAGCTCATCGTATCGATTCCCGATGACGGGAACCGAATGCCGTCTCATACTGCGGATGATTGACGACCGGGGTGTGGGAACGTGCAGATCGGCGCGTCAGTACGCCTCGACGACCTCGACCTCTTCCTCGGTGACTTCGCCGCCCACGATGCGGAACGAGCGGAACTGGAACTCGCCGAGGCCGTCGAGGTCGGCGGTGGAGACCAGGACGTAGTGGGCTCCGGGTTCGCCGGCCAGGTCGATGTCGGTGCGGGAGGGGTGGGCCTCGGTCGCGGTGTGCGAGTGGTAGACGATCACCGGTTCCTCGTCGTTGTCGTCCATCTCGCGGTACAGCTTGAGCAGGTCCTTCGAGTCGAACTCGTAGAACGTGGGTGAGCGGGCCGCGTTCAGCATGGGGATGAAGCGCTCGGGGCGGCCGGAGCCCACGGGACCCGCGACCACACCGCACGCCTCGTCGGGGTGGTCCTTGCGTGCGTGGGCGACGATCTGGTCGTACAGGGTCTGGGTGAGGGTCAGCATGAGGTTCAGGATAAGCAGAGGGCCGTCCCGTACCGAGGGGTGGTACGGGACGGCCCGGATGCCGGACGCCGGGACACCGGACGCCTTGAACGGTGGTCGTGCGGGAGTGCCACGAGTACTCCCGCACGACGGGTACGGTCACCCGGCAGAACCCCACGGCCGGTGCTCCGGCACGGTCGGCAGGAGCTAGCGGCTGATTTTCGCGAACTCCGGCTCGCGGCCCTCGGTGCTGCGCGGGCTGCGGTTCTTGAGGACCATCCAGCCGATGCTCAGGACGATGGCCCAGCCGGCCATCACGTAGAGACAGATCCTGGCCTCCGCGTCGATCGCGATGAGGGCGGTGACGAAGAGCAGGAACACGATGGCGATGTAGGAGCACACCGAGCCGCCGGGCGCCGGGAAGGAGGAGGCGGGCAGCCTGCCCGCGACCACCTGGCGGCGGTAGAGGATGTGGCTGATCAGGATCATCAGCCAGGTCCAGATGCCGGCCGCCGTGGCGATGGAGGTGACGTAGCCGAACGCCTTCTCCGGGACGACGTAGTTCAGGACGACGCCGATGCCCATGAAGACCACCGAGGTGGCGATGCCGAGCGCCGGGGTCCTGCTGGAGGACAGCCGCTTGAAGGTCCGCGGGGCCTCGCCGTTGTCCGCGAGGCTGCGCAGCATGCGGCCCGTGGAGTACATCCCGGAGTTGCAGGAGGACAGGGCGGCGGTCAGCACGACGAAGTTGACGATGCCGGCGCCGGCCGGGATGCCGATCTGGGCGAAGGCCGCGACGAAGGGGCTGACGCCCGGCCCGAACTCGGTCCACTTGACCACGCACAGGATGACGGTGAGGGCGCCGACGTAGAACAGGGCGATGCGCCAGGGCAGGGTGTTGATCGCCTTGGGGAGGGTCTTCTCCGGGTTCTTGGACTCGCCGGCCGTGACGCCGACGATTTCGACGGCGAGGTAGGCGAACATGACGCCCTGGAGGGTCATCAGGGACGACCCGATGCCCTTGGGGAAGAAGCCGTCGAAGGCCCAGAGGTTGGACACCGCGGCGGTGTCCCCGGCGGCGCTGAAGCCGAAGGTGAGCACGCCGAGCCCGATCACGATCATGCCGATGATGGCGGTGACCTTGACCATCGAGAACCAGAACTCGATCTCGCCGAACATCTTCACCGAGATGAGGTTGGCCCCGAAGAGGACGAGCAGGAAGACCAGGGCGGTGACCCACTGCGGGATCTGCGGGAACCAGTAGTTGACGTAGATCGCGGCGGCCGTGAGTTCGGCCATACCGATGACGATCCACATCAGCCAGTACGTCCAGCCGGTGAAGTAGCCGAAGAACGGGCCGAGGAACTCCCGCGAGTACTCGGCGAAGGAACCCGAGACCGGGCGGTAGAGCAGAAGCTCGCCGAGCGCCCGCATGATGAAGAAGATGATCACGCCGGCGAGGCCGTACATGACGATCAGGCTGGGTCCGGCCTTGGCGATGTTCGCTCCGGCTCCCAGGAAGAGGCCGACGCCGATGGCGCCGCCGATCGCGATCATCTGGACTTGCCGGCTGTTGAGTCCGCGCTCGTACCCCTCGCCGGATACGGACTCCGTGTCGACCTGCGGTGAGGCCATGTGGCATGCGCCTTTCTCCATGTCGATCCGGGCCGCTGGTGGGCCCCGGATCGGGTCTCGGTCCCCCCGGACTGATGGAGCTGAGCGGGCCCGCTCACGCCTGGCCGGCGGTTGCCGACTCGTGGCTCACCCGACGAACGCATGAGTGGCGTTCACCTGGTGGTCGTGCAGATCTACCACGGTCGCAACACTGATCAGCAGCCGTTTGTGACGCACACCACAGGAGGAAGTGGGCGAAGGTCGCCCGAGGAGCACATAGGAGGCGAAAGCCTTGACAGGATCGCCACGCGGACTTGAGTGTTCTCTGAGCGAACACGTCGGCGGACTTTCCCGAACATACCGACCGGTTGCCCGACATGGGCGGCGTCGCTCCGCCGAAAGCGTGGCGCCGCACCGCGACGGGCGGCGACTCGGCCCTGCGGCGGGCGGCGGCGGGCGTGGCGCGCCTACGGCATGAGGGTCTCGACGAGGGTCTCCTGGAGGCCGCCGAGCCACAGGTACGCCATCACCATGGGCTTGCGCGGGTCCTCGTCCGGGAGGCGGAAGAGGAGGTCGGTGTCGCCCTCGTCGTCGATCTCCAGCCGGGAGCCGATCGCCAGGCGCAGGTCGTTCAGCGCGCCGAGCCACTGCCGGGACTCCCCGGCCGAGAGCTTCAGCACCGCCCCGCCCTCACCGGCCGCGGTGAGGGCGTCCAGGGAGCGGATCACCGCGAGGGCGTTGTCGCGTTTGCCGGCCCGCAGGTCGTTCTCGGTGAAGCGGCGGAACTCCGCGGAGTGCGCCCGCTGTTCCTCGGTGTCCTTGAGGGAGTCGGGCTCCTCGGGGTCGCCGTAGGCGTCCGGGAAGAGCCGGCGCAGCACCGGGTCGGTGGGCGGCTCGCTCGGGCCCTCGGTGAAGAGTCCGGCGAGCGGGTCGTCGGGGGCGTCCTCGGCCGGGCCGGGGCCGAGGAGCTCCATGAGCTGCACGGCCAGGGAGCGGATGATGGAGATCTCGACGTCGTCGAGGGCGACGGCCGCGCCGCCGTCGGGGAGCGGTTCGAATTGTCCTGACATGGAGGCGATTCGCTACTTCCGGTCACGCGGGCGGGGGTGGGTCGGGTCCGGCGTGGTCACTTCCGGTCCTGCTGGAGGGTGGCCCACAGGCCGTAGCCGTGCATGGCCTGGACGTCGCGTTCCATTTCCTCGCGCGTGCCGCTGGAGACGACCGCCCGACCCTTGTGGTGGACGTCGAGCATGAGCTTGGTGGCCTTGTCCTTGGAGTAGCCGAAGTACGTCTGGAAGACGTACGTCACATAGCTCATGAGGTTGACCGGGTCGTTGTGGACGATGGTGATCCAGGGGACGTCGGGCTCGGGTACGGCGAAGGCCTCTTCCGCCGACTCGGTGCGTTCGATCTCCAGGGGTGCGGGTGACGTCACAGTGCCCATGCTGCCACCGGAAGGCGTCAAGAGCACAAACCGGCCCGCACGGGCCGTCATACGTCCGGGTTTCACCCGGAATCACCTGCGGGGCCGCACCCGCGACCGGCCCCGGCCGGTCCGTGACGGGATAGAAATCGTCAGAGTGACGAAATGGGGGTAGCATTCGTCGTATGAACACAGCGGACCTTGGGTTGCCGGTGGCTGTTCCGTCCACGGCGCTCTTCACCGACCACTATGAGCTGACGATGCTGCAGGCCGCCCTGAACGGTGGCACCGCCGACCGGCGCAGCGTGTTCGAGGTCTTCACCCGGCGCCTGCCGGACGGCCGCCGCTACGGCGTGGTGGCCGGCACCGGGCGGGTCCTGGACGCGGTGGAGAACTTCCGTTTCGACGGGGCCGTCCTCGACTTCCTGCGCGAGAAGAACGTCGTCGACGGGCGGACCCTCGACTGGCTGGCCGACTACCGCTTCTCCGGCGACATCTGGGGCTACCCGGAGGGTGAGGTGTACTTCCCGGGCTCGCCGATCATGCGGGTGGAAGGCAGTTTCGCGGAGTGCGTGCTGCTGGAGACCGTGATCCTGTCGATCCTCAACCACGACTCGGCGATCGCCGCGGCGGCCTCCCGGATGTCCTCCGCCGCCGGGGACCGGCCGCTGATCGAGATGGGCGCCCGGCGCACCCACGAGCTGGCCGCGGTGGCCGCCGCCCGGGCCGCGTACCTCGGCGGCTTCACCTCCACCTCGGACCTGGCGGCCGGCTTCCGCTACAACATCCCGACCGTGGGCACCTCCGCGCACGCCTTCACCCTGGTGCACGACAGCGAGCGGGACGCCTTCCGGGCGCAGGTCGACTCCCTCGGCGGCGGTACGACACTGCTGGTGGACACCTACGACGTGGCCGAGGCGGTCCGCGCGGCCGTCGAGGTCGCCGGGCCGGAGCTGGGCGCCGTACGGATCGACTCCGGTGACCTGCTGCTGGTGGCGCACCGGGTGCGGCAGCAGCTGGACGAGCTGGGCGCCACCGGGACGAGGATCCTGGTGACCTCCGACCTGGACGAGTACGCCATCGCCTCCCTGGCCGCCGCGCCGGTGGACGCGTACGGCGTCGGCACCCAGCTGGTGACCGGCTCCGGGCACCCGACGGCCTCCATGGTCTACAAGCTGGTCGCCCGCGCCGAGTCCGCCGACCCGAAGGCACCGCTGGTGCCGGTGACGAAGAGGTCCACCGGTGGCAAGACCTCCGTCGGCGGCCGCAAGTGGGCCGCGCGGCGGCTGGACGGGGACGGTGTCGCCGAGGCCGAGGTGGTCGGCACCGGGCAGGTGCCCGACGCGCTGGCCGACCGGCAGCTGCTGGTGGAACTGGTCAAGGGCGGCGAGGTGACCGCGACCGCGCGCGAGCCGCTGGACGTGCTCCGCGAGCGGCACCGGGCGGCCCGCGCCGAGCTGCCGCTCTCCGCGACCCAGCTCTCCCGGGGAGAACCCGTCATTCCGACGGAGTACGCGTGCGAGGGCTCGGGTAGCTAGAACTGCGTGTCCCGCTGCACGCCCCGCACCCGCCGCGCGCACGGCTCCCCGGCCGGGACCCCGGCCCGTCGTGCCGCACACCTGTCCGCACCGCTCCACGTTCGATCCCGCACTCGACCCCGCACCCGACCCTCCGTTCGATTTCTCGTTCGATTTCGTGCACGATCCGTACCGATCCGCACTCCACGGGCCCGGAGCCTCACCGGCCGGGTCCGCTCCCCACCCGACCCCACAGCCGAAGGACTCCGACCATGCGCCGCGCCTTGATCGTCGTTGACGTGCAGAACGACTTCTGCGAGGGGGGCAGCCTCGCCGTCACCGGTGGTGCCGACGTGGCCGCCGCCATCACCGAGCTGATCGCTCAGACCCCGGCCCCGGCCGGCTACCGGCACGTGGTGGCCACCCGCGACCACCACATCGCCCCCGGCGGCCACTTCGCCGACAACCCCGACTACGTCAGCTCCTGGCCCGCGCACTGCGTCGCCGGGACGGAGGGCGCCGGCTTCCACCCGAACTTCGCCCCCGCGGTCAGCTCCGGCGCGGTCGACGCCGTCTTCGACAAGGGGGCGTACTCGGCGGCGTACAGCGGCTTCGAGGGGACCGACGAGAACGGTGTGACGCTGGCCGACTGGCTGCGGGAGCGGCAGATCGACGAGGTGGACGTGGTGGGCATCGCCACCGACCACTGCGTGCGCGCCACCGCGCTGGACGCCACCCGCGAGGGCTTCCGCGCCCAGGTCCTGCTCGACCTCACCGCCGGGGTGGCCGCACAGACCACCGAGCGGGCGCTCGAGGAGCTGCGCGGAGCGGGCGTGGAGCTCTCGGGGAAGCCCGTCGTGCAGTAGACGCGCAGGAGGCGTGCGGTGACCGCGGGACCGCCGGGTCAGGCGGGGGCCGTGGGGCGCCCGAGCAGTGCCCTGATCGGATGCCACAGCTCCACGGCCGGCGCGGTGCCGGCCAGGACGCCGCTGCCGGGTGCCGTGCGCCAGATGAGCCCATCGGGATGGTGCAGCACCGCGGTGATCTCGTCGGGGCTCGGCGGGGCCGCGTTGCCCCGCAGGTAGACGGCGCGCAGGCCCAGGTTGCGCAGCCTGGTCAGGGCGCGCGCCCGGTTGCCCGCGTGCACGAGGAAGCGCACCGAGCCGGTGGGGCCGGCGGCGGGGCTGGGCAGGTTCAGCGCCACCACCACGGTGCCGTTCGGCAGCTTGCAGAAACCTCCTGCGGCCATGGATGTCATACCCCCGTCGGACCAGGTGTCAATAAGAAAGCCACAGGACGCACCTAAACACGGATCGGCGGCAACCCGCCAGGGGGTCACCGCCGATCACGCTCTGAGCTGCGAAAACGCTGTTTACTTCGTCGCGCGGCCCACTTCGAGGTGGATCGTCGAGCCGTTTCCGGACTCCTTGACGATCTTGATCTTGGTGTTGGTGTCAGTGATCTGGACACCACCGGTCGGGTTCGTCCCGTCGTAGTAGGTGTTCGTCCGGTCGTTGAAGACCGGCACCCCCTTCGAGGAGCGGATCTTGGTCGCGACGCCGTTCTTGTGCAGCGTGATGCCGTCCGTGCGGAACGTGCTGAACGGCGCGTCGTACGTCTGGATACGGTTGCGCATCAGCGTGCCGTCGGACCACTTCAGCGCGGTCGGGTGCGAGTCGACCGGCAGGATCAGGCCCCTGCCCGGGTGGCGGCTGGTGTTGTTGTCGGCCTGGGAGGTGTCCCACTTCCAGATCAACAGGCCGTTCTGGTACGGGAAGTGCTCCACCCAGTCCGGACGGCTGTTCGCGAAGCCGAAGTTGTACGGGCCGACCTTCAACGTCTTGTCGTACGACACGTACTGGCGGTTCTCGGCGATGTAGTACTGCGCGTAGTCCTTGGTGAAGGACGCTCCGATGCGGGAGAAGCCCTTCGCCGTCCAGGCGGCGTCCGCGGTCTCCGCGTCGTCCGTGAACAGGGCGGTGCCGTCCGCCGTCACCGAGATCCGGTCGGCCGCGAAGCCCTTCATCGCCAGGCCGCCGTCGGTCTGGTAGCGGAAGCGCAGGTCGATCCGCTGACCGGCGTAGGCGTCCAGCGGGTACGCCAGCGGCTGGTAGCCGTCGACCGTGCCGTGCAGGGCCGGCTTGTCGCTGCCGTCGCGTGGGATCGGCCGGCCGTCCACCGTGCCGTCCAGGGCGGTCCAGTTGGCGCCGTCGTCGGTCGAGACCTCGGCGTAGAGGAAGTCGTAGTCGGACTCGATCTCGTACCAGCCGTCGAGGGTCAGCTCGGCCGACGCCTTGCCGGTGAGGTCCACCGAACGGGTCAGGGTGTTCCTCAGGTCGTCACCGCTGCCGCTCCACCACTGGGTCTCGCCCTCGGCCGGGACGACCACCTCGGTGGTGACCGCCTTCTCGGGCAGCGCGACCACGAGAGCCTGCTTGTCACGGGTGTTGTACTCGGCGGGGCCCAGCTTGTGCTTCGACTTCGTCGCGGCCTTGGCCGTGTCGTAGTCCAGCCAGCCCAGCTGGAGCTTGTCCCAGGCGGTCATGTCGCCGGGCAGGTCACCGATCTCGTTCTTGCCGGTGCCGAGCCAGGAGCCGGAGGACATCAGGGTCCAGAAGCCGGTGGAGTTCTCACCGCCCGCGGTGTCGTAGTGGTCCGGCAGACCGAGGTCGTGACCGTACTCGTGGGCGAAGACGCCGAGTCCGCCGTTCTCCGGCTGGATGGTGTAGTCGCCGACCCAGATGCCGGTGTCGCCGATCTGGGTGCCGCCGAGCTTGTTCTGCTCGGGTCCGGTGGCGCCGGCGTCGGTGCCGAAGGCGTACCAGCGGTGGGCCCAGATCGCGTCCTCGCCCTGGGCACCGCCGCCGGCGGACTCGTCCTCACCGGCGTGCACGATCTGGAAGTGGTCGATGTAGCCGTCGGGCTCGTTGAAGTCGCCGTCGCCGTCGTGGTCGTAGCGGTCCCACTGGTCGTACTCGGCGAGATCGGCGCTGATCTCGGCGCCGGTCCGGCCGGCCGCCTTCTGGTCGTCGACCCAGGCGTTGACGCCGTCCTGCACCACGTACCAGGCGCAGTTGTCGGGAACGCACTGGTTGGAGCCGTAACGGGCCTCGTTGTAGGGGACCTTGACCCAGTCGGAGACCTCGCCCTCGACCGAGTAGCGGCCCGAGGACTGCTTCTCGTAGTACGTCTTGAGCGACTCGACACCCTTGCCGGTGCCGAAGTACATGTCCTCGAAGTGCTTCTGGTCGTAGTCCGCCTGCCACGCGGTGGAGTTGTCCACCCTGCGGTCCGGCTCGGCTATCTCGTTGTGCAGCGGGCCGCGGGTGCCGCCGTAGCGGCTGTCGATCTCGTCGCCGAACTCGACCAGGATCGTGAAGATCTTGTCGGTCTTCTCGCGGCCGAGCTCGACGTACTTGCCGGTGCCCTTCTTGCCCTTGCCCTTGAGTTCGACGACCTTCGAACCGTCCCGGTTCTTGACCGACGCCTGGCCTGATATGACCTGGTTCAGGGCCTCTTCGCGCTGTGCCGTCCTTGTCTTGGAGAGCGGCCCCGCGAGGTCGTGCTCCACGTGCTGGTGCTCCGCCGGGTCCTGTCGGTCCACGGTGGCGGGCCGGTCGGCCCGGTCGGCCGTGTCGGCCTGGGCCACGGTGAACGCAGAGCAGGTGGCGGTGACCGCCGCGAGCGCCACGCCCGTCGCGGCTGCTCTGAACGTCCAGGGTCTACTGGTCACTTGAGATCCCCTCCCGCGTTCGTGCGCGCGAAAGCAGGGTCCGGGTGATGGATGGTCGCGCACACGTGATCAACGCGTGTAGTCAAGTGACCACATTTGACTAAAGGTTCAGCAGAAAAAACAGACCTTGACTTGAACAGGACAATTGCATTATGCAGAGGCGCCGTTGACTTCGCGGACACGCCGGGCACGGCCGTGCGGACGGCATGACTCCGTGCGCCCCCTGTGCACCGGCCCCGTCGGTCAGGTCACGCTTACCGTGCGTTCCGCTCGGGCACGCTCGCGGTGAGAGTCGCCTGGCGGCACACCGTCGAGCCGGTGGAAAGCCAGGCCGCCAGCCCCCGATTCCCGAGGACACGATGGCCATGCCCCGTCCGACTGTCGCTCAGCTCGTCTACGGTTCGTGCACCGTGGTCTTCTCGACCTTCACCATGCTGCTGTTGTCACAGACGAGTTCGGGCGCGGGGATCGCGCTCGTCGTCGTCGCGGCGCTCGCCCTCGGACTGCTGGTGGCCATGACGGTGCCGCTCTCCGGGCGCACCCGTCCCGCCCCGGTGGTGCGGTCCGCGCCGCAGGAGCCGGTACGGGCGACCGTGCCGTCACCGGCAGCCGCACCGGCCCGCGAGGCGGTGCGGGCGCGGGCCGTCTCCTGACGGGTGCCGGGCCGGCCTCGAGCCGGCCCGGCGTCATCGTGTGCTCACCACGACCGTCTTGGCCGCCTTGTCGTGCAGGCCCTGCTTGTAGGGCCGGTCGAAGAAGCTCCAGCCACCCGCGATCACGGTCCAGACGCAGGCGCAGCAGAACGCGAACGGCAGCCAGAGCACGGCGGCACGGGTCAGTGACGTCTGCGTGGACGGGGTCGCGCCGTCGGACAGGTCGGCCACCCTCAGTTTCAGCCACTTCTTGCCGAGGGTCTGCCCCGTGCGGGCCGTCATGAACGTGTCGTAGCCGATGTAGAGGACCGCGGCGATGAGGGACTGGGCGAAGGACTTCCCCGCGTTGATCTGGTCGCCGTTCACGTTGTACTCGCTCACCCCGAAGGGCCAGGTGAGCAGCCAGAGGACGATGCCCACGAGGATCATGTCGATGATGCGGGCGAGGGTGCGCCTGCCGCTGTCGGCGAGCGGCGGCATCCCCGCGAGGGGGTCGCCGGGACCGGACCCGTAAGGGCCGCCGGGGCCAGGCCCGTAGGGGCCGCCCCCACCGTACGGACCTCCGCCACCACCGCCGTACGGGTCACCGCCACCACCGCCGTACGGGTCACCGCCACCCGCCTGCGAACCGCCGCCCGCGCCCTGGTGCGGCGGCGGGGGCTGGCTGCCGGGTGGGGGCTGCTTCTTGAACGGGTCGTCGTCCGGCGGCTGCTGACCGGAGCCGGGGGGCGGTTCGGTGCTCATGGCCCGAGTCGACCGCGAACCCCCCGGCATCGCATCCGGCGAGCCGCCGTCCGGAGTACCGGCGCCGGGACGATCCGTCAGAGAATTTCCGGCGGAAAAGGCCCTAGCCCGCGACGAACGTGTGTGCGGCCTTGTCGTGCCAGCACTGCCGCCACGGCTTGTCGAACAGACACCACAGGACGCCCACCACACCGATGACGAGCAGACCGGGGATGCTGTAGACCAGCCAACGGCGCAGGGCCGCGCCCCACTCCGGCGCCTCGTGTCCCTCGATGTCCCGTACCTCGAGCCCCATCAGCTTCTTGCCCAGGGTGCGGCCCCATGTGACGGTGGGCAGCACCTCGTAGAGGACACCGCCGACCAGGAGGACGGCGAGGACGATGCCGAGGTGGACCGACGTGGTGCCGTCGAGCAGCCACACCGTGACGGTCTCGCCGGACAGTTTGGCCGCGTCGATCTTCGCTTTGATGTGGTCCGCCGCCGCGATGCCGAGCGGCACGGCGGCCACCGCGGTGATCCCGCCGAGCAGGACCGTGTCCAGCAGACGCGCGACCAGCCGCTTGCCGAGTCCCGCGGGCCGGGCCGAGGCCTGGCGTCTGGCGGCAGCCTGGAACACGTCCTCGACCGGTGGCTTCCACGGCGCGGGGGGCCGCTCCTCCCCGTCCGTGCGCCGGTTCACCTGCTGCGCCCAGGAGGACTGCCCCCCACCGGGGCCGCTCGACAGCGGCCCCGGTGCCGGTGCCGGGGTCGGGGCGGGGGCGGGGGCGGGAGTCGGAGCGGCGGCCTGCGGAGGGACGGCTTGCGGAGGAACGGCCTGCGGAGCGGCAGCCGGGGTGGCGGCGGCCGGACTCCCGTTCGCCGCCTGGGCGGAGACGGCGCGGGCGGCACGCGCGGCGGCGGCCTTGCCGGCCCCGAAACCGGGCCCCCCGGACGGACCCTTGCGCGGGCCGGCGGCACGGAAGGTCATGGTGCCCTCCTCCGCCGGGGCACCGCCGGAGGACGGGGCGGGCCCAAAAGAGGCGGCGGGCGCGGTGGGCGACTGCGCCGCCGGCGGGTGGAACACGAACTCGTCGTCCGGGGGCGTCCCGCCGGCGTCCGGACCGGGGGCGTGCGGCACTCTCGGGTCCGCGCCCCAGGAGACCCGGCGGTCCTGGTCGCCGCCGAAGCCCGACTGGCGGGAGCGGTCGGCGCCCCAGGCGGAGGCGGGCTCGGGCCGGCTGCCGTGCTGGGATTCGGCCGGGGAGGGCGACGGAGAAGGCGGCGAAGAAGGGGATGAAGAAGGGAACGGGGAGGAGAACGGGGACGGTTCGTCGGCCGGGTCCTCGTCGAAGAAGTGCGGGCCGGTCTCCTCGGCGGAGGGCGCCGGAGCGGTACCGGCGGACGCCGCCGGCGCGAGGGGCGCGCCGCCGCCCTCCGGTGCCGGACGGCTCGTGCCCGGCACCCAGGCGGCACCGTTCCAGTACCGGACGTACCCGGGAATGGACGGGTCCGGGTAGTAGCCTTCGCGCGGCGTGTCGTCGCCGGGGGCCGGGGTGGGGGCGCTCATGTCCGTCGTCCCGTATCTGCTCGGGGGTGGGTCGGGGGAACCACATCTATCAGACGGGCGCAAGCATCACCGCCCGTCCGGCCGGACCCACCCCTTTCGGGCGCCGATCTGGTACCGGTACGAAAAACCTTTCGTACCGGTGCGGTGGGGAAAGGCGGTGCGGGCAGCGGTCGTTCAGAAGAGCTTGCCCGGGTTCAGGAGGTTCAGCGGGTCGAAGGTCCGTTTGACGGCCCGCTGCATCTCCAGGCCCACCGGGCCGATCTCGCGCGCCAGCCACTCCTTCTTCAGGACACCGACGCCGTGCTCGCCGGTGATGGTGCCGCCGAGTTCCAGGCCGAGGGCCATGATCTCGTCGAAGGACTCGCGGGCGCGGCGCGACTCCTCGGGGTCCTGGGCGTCGAAGCAGACCGTCGGGTGGGTGTTGCCGTCCCCCGCGTGGGCGACGACGCCGATGGTGAGCCGGTACTTCTCGGAGATCCGTTCGACGCCGTCGATGAGTTCGCCGAGCCGGGAGCGGGGCACGCACACGTCGTCGATCATCGTGGTGCCCTTGACCGCTTCCAGCGCGACCAGGGACAGCCGCCGGGCCTTGAGCAGCAGTTCGGACTCGGCGGTGTCGTCGGCCGGTACGACCTGGGTGGCTCCGGCGGCCTCGCAGAGCGCGCCGAGGGCGGCGAGGTCGGCGGCGGGGTCGGTGGTGTCGAACGCCGCGAGCAGCAGGGCCTCGGTGCTCTCGGGGAGGCCCATGTGGGTCATGTCGTTGACGGCCTTGACCGTGGTGCGGTCCATGAGTTCGAGGAGCGAGGGGACGTGCCCGCCGGCCATGATGCGGCACACCGCGTCGCAGGCGGCGGCGCCGGAGGCGAACTCGGCGGCCAGGACGAGCTGCTCGGGCGGTTCGGGCCGCAGGGCGAGGACCGCGCGCACGACGATGCCGAGGGAACCCTCGGAACCGACGAACAGGCGGGTCAGGTCGTATCCGGCGACGCCCTTGGCGGTGCGGCGGCCGGTGGACATCAGGCGGCCGTCGGCGAGGACCACGTCGAGGCCGAGTACGTACTCGGCGGTGACCCCGTACTTCACGCAGCACAGCCCGCCGGAGGCGGTGCCGATGTTGCCGCCGATGGTGCACGTCTCCCAGCTGGAGGGGTCGGGTGGATAGAAGAGGCCGTGCTCGCCGACGGCCCGGGAGAGGGCGGCGTTGACGACGCCGGGTTCGACGACGGCGATCCGGTCGACGGGGTTGATCTCCAGGATGGCGTCCATCCTGGTCAGGGAGAGCACGATGCATCCGTCGGTCGCGTTGGCGGCGCCGGACAGGCCGGTGCGGGCGCCCTGCGGGACGACCGGGACGCGCAGTGCGGTGGCGGTGCGCATGACGTGCTGGACCTGTTCGACCGTACGGGGCAGGACGACCACCGCCGGGCTGCCGGCCGGGCAGAAGCTCGCCATGTCGTTGGCGTAGGAGGCCGTGATGTCGGGGTCGGTGAGCACCGCTTCGGGGGGCAGGCCGCCGAGCAGGCGGTCGACGAGGATGTCGGCCGGCACCGTGTCTTCATCGCGTCGCGCTTCGATACGGCTCATGATCACAGCGTGACACCCAGGGCCATCGGTGTGAACCCCGCGTACGGCACCCGGTGGTAAGCCGCCGTGAGCCGGGGTGTGGTTCGTCGTATCGACAGATGATGTGACGCACAGTGTGCGCCATGGACGACAAGCCACAAGAGACCCGCGAGCCGGACGCGCCCCCTGGGCACGGCGGGCCCCGTCGGCGGGTGAACCGCCGGATGCTGCTCGGCTCGGTCGCCGGGTGCGCCGTGATCGGCGGGGTGCTGGTGCTGCTGCCGTGGGGGCACGGGGCGGACGGGCCCGTGGAGCCGGCGCCGGGGGCACCGGCCCTGGCGGCGGTCGCCAGTGGCGTGCCGACGTCGCTGCCCGGTCTGGAGGGCCTGATCGCGGAGCGGCAGCGGCATCTGGAGAAGCATCCGCAGGACGCGGAGGCCTGGGCGGTGCTCGGGGCGGCCCGGGTGGAGCAGGGGCGACGGCTGGCGGACCCCGCGCACTACCCGCGGGCCGAGCAGGCGCTGCGCACCTCGCTGAAGGTACGGGCGAAGGACAACGCCGGGGCGCTGCGCGGGATGGCGGTGCTGGCGAACGCGCGCCGCGACTACCCCGCCGCACGCGAGTGGGGCGAACGGGCGCTGCGGCTGGAGCCGAAGCGGTGGACGACGTATCCGCCGCTGATCGAGGCGTATGCAGGACTCGGCGACGGCGGGGCGGCGGAAAAGACGCTGGACAGGCTGAAGGCGCTGTGGTCGGGACCGGTCGTGATGGCGCGGGCGGCGGCCCTGTACCGGGACAAGGGTCTGCAGGAGGACGCGGCGGCCCAGCTGTCCGACGCCGCCGCCGCGGCCGGGGACCCCGCCGAGCGGGCCGGGTATCTGGAGCGGGCCGGACAGCTGGCCTGGGAGCGCGGCGACCGGGAGGACGCGCTGCGGCACTTCCAGGAGGCGCTGCGGACCGACCCGGACCAGCGGGCGGCACAGGCGGGGCAGGGCAGGGCGCTGGCCGCGCTCGGGCGGACCACGGAGGCGATCGACGCCTACCGGGCGGCGCTGGCCCGGCAGCCGCGACCGGAGTACGCGCTGGAGCTGGGCGAGTTGTACACGTCGCTGGGGCTGCGGCAGGCGGCCCGGGTGCAGTACGACCTGCTGCGCGAGCGGGTGCGGGCGGCCGCCGCGCACGGGGTCGACGAGGACCTGGTCCTCGGGCGGTTCGAGGCGGACCACGGGGACCCCGGGGCCGCGGTGCGGCTGCTGCGGGCGGAGTGGAGGCGGCAGCCGTCGGCGGAGGTGGCCGACGCGCTGGGCTGGGCGCTGCACCGGTCGGGGAAACCCGAGGAGGCGCTGGAGTACGCGGTGCGGGCGACGGAGAGGACGAAGGGCGGGGTGCGCAACGCCCTGTCCCTCTTCCACCGGGGCATGATCGAGGGGCAACTGGGGCGTTGGGGGCCGGCGCGGCGGCATCTGCGGGAGGCGATGGCGCTCAACCCGTATTTCTCCCCGCTCCGGGTGCCGCAGGCCGAGGCGGCACTGGAACGGCTGGGCGAACCACCCGTCGACGACGGACCGCCCGCCTGGGCCGAGGAGGCCGAGAGGGCAGAAGAGGCCAAGAGGGCCAAGAGGGCCAAGGAGGCCGAAAGGGCCGAGAAAGCCAAGAGGCTCGAGGAAGCCGAGAAGGCCAAGGAGGCCAAGGAGGCCAAGGAGGCCAAGGAGGCCAAAAGGGCCGGGGAAGCCGAGAGGGCAGAAGTAGCCAAGCGGGCTGAGAAGACGGAAGAAAGCGAGAGAGCCAAGAAGGCCGAGGAAGCCAAGAGGGCCAAGAGGGCCAAGGAGGCCGAAAGGGCCGAAAGGGCTGAAGGGGCTGAAGGGGCTGAAGGGGCTGAAGAAGCCGAAAGAACCGAGAGGACCAGGGAAGCCGAAAAGGCCGTGGGAGCCGAGAGGGCCGGGGAATCCGAAGAAGCCGTGGGAGCAGAAGAAGCCGAAGCGGGCCGAAGCAGACCGAGGCGGGACGAAGCAGACTGAGGTAGGTCGCAGCAGGCTGAGGTGGACTAAGGCGGGGTCGGCCGGTGGGCCGAAACGAGGTCGGCCGGTGGGCCGAGGCGGGGTCGGCCGGTGGGCCGAGGCGGGGTCGGCCGGTGGGGCGCCGGATGCGGGCGCCCGGCACCCGGCACCCGGCGCCCCGCACCCCGCACCCGGCGCCCCGCCAGCCGGCGTCCCGCGGCCGGCCGACCCGACCGGTCACAGGTTGCCGCGGCGCTCCTGCTCCCGCTCGATCGCCTCGAACAGGGCCTTGAAGTTGCCCTTGCCGAAGCCCATGGAGCCGTGCCGTTCGATGATCTCGAAGAACACGGTCGGCCGGTCCTGGACCGGCTTGGTGAAGATCTGCAGCAGATAGCCGTCCTCGTCCCGGTCGGCGAGGATCTTCAGCTCGCGCAGGGTCTCCACGGGCACCCGGGTGTCGCCGACCCACTCGCCGAGGGTGTCGTAGTACGAGTCCGGGGTGTCCAGGAACCGCACACCGGCCGCGCGCATCTGCCGGACCGTCTGCACGATGTCGTTGCTGTTGAGCGCGATGTGCTGGACGCCGGCGCCGCCGTAGAACTCCAGGTACTCGTCGATCTGGGACTTCTTCTTGGCGACGGCGGGCTCGTTGATCGGGAACTTGACCTTGAGCGTGCCGTCGGCGACCACCTTCGACATCAGCGCGCTGTACTCGGTGGCGATGTCGTCACCCACGAACTCCTTCATGTTCGTGAAGCCCATGACCTTGTTGTAGAACGCGACCCACTCGTTCATCCGGCCGAGCTCGACGTTGCCGACGCAGTGGTCGATGGCCTGGAAGGACCGCTGGGCGGGCGGTTCGACGATCGGGTCGGCGGTGACGTAGCCGGGCAGGTAGGGCCCGTCGTAGCCGGTGCGCTCGACCAGGGTGTGCCGGGTCTTGCCGTAGGTGGCGATCGCGGCGAGCACGACGGTGCCGTGCTCGTCCTTCAGCTCGTACGGCTCGGCCACGGAGCGGGCGCCGTGCTCGACGGCGTAGGCGTACGCGGCCCGCGCGTCGGGGACCTCGAGGGCCAGGTCGACGACGCCGTCGCCGTGCGCGGCGACGTGCTCGGCGAGGAAGGTGCCCCACTCGGTGGACGGTTTGACCACCGAGGTGAGGACGAACCGGGCGGAGCCGCTCTCCAGGACGTAGCTCGCGGTCTCGCGGCTGCCGTTCTCCGGTCCGGAGTAGGCGACCAGCTTCATGCCGAAGGCGGTGGAGTAGTAGTGCGCCGCCTGCTTGGCGTTGCCCACGGCGAAGACGACCGCGTCCATTCCCTTGACCGGGAAGGGGTCGGCCTGCCGGGCGGTCGCGTCGGGAGTGAGGTGTGTGGTCTGCGTCATAGGGGCAGGGTGATGCAGCCCTGCAAGGTGCGCAATAGTTCACGTATCCGCTGGGCAGGATGTCCAGTCGAACGCCCGATTCACCGGGCTTTCTGTACAGGATGACCACCACGCACCGGGAGGCCTCCGTGGCGATCGATCAGCTGGACGGCCGGATCATCGTGCTGCTGGCGCGGGAGCCGCGGACGGGGGTGCTGGAGATGTCCCGGCGGCTCGGGGTGGCGCGGGGGACGGTGCAGGCGCGGCTGGACCGGCTTCAGTCGAACGGAGTCATCCGCGGGTTCGGTCCCCAGGTGGACCCGGCGGCCCTCGGCTACCCGGTCACGGCGTTCGCGACGCTGGAGATCCGGCAGGGTCAAGGACCCGATGTCCGGGAGCACTTGGCGAGTGTGCCGGAGGTCCTCGAGCTGCACACCACCACCGGCAGCGGGGACATGCTGTGCCGGCTCGTGGCCCGTTCCAACGCCGATCTCCAACGGGTGATCGACCGGGTCGTCGGTTTTGATGGAATCGTCCGGGCCGCCACGGCGATCGTGATGGAGAACCCCGTTCCGCTGCGGATCATCCCCCTGGTGGAGCAGGCGGCGCTCCGCGAGCCGCCGCAGGGCGGCCGGGGCACACCGGACTGACCGGACGGGCCTGGCCGAGCTGGGGTGAGCGGACGTGAACTTCTGGGAGTACCTGGGCAACCGCCACCAGCAGCTGCTCGTCGACGCGTACCAGCACGCCAGTGTCGTCTTCCAGTGCATGGTGGCGGCGACCGTGCTCGGGGTGCTGATCGGGGTCGCGACGTACCGCAGCGACTGGGCGGGCGACCTGGCCACGACCGCCACCTCGACCCTGCTGACCATCCCGTCGCTGGCCATGATCGGCCTGCTGATCCCGCTGGTGGGGCTCGGGGTGCCGCCGACGGTGATCGCGCTGACGCTGTACGGGCTGCTGCCGATCGTGCGCAACGCCATCGTCGGCCTGCGCGGGGTCGATCCGTCGCTGGTGGACGCGGCCACGGGCATCGGCATGTCGCGGACGGCCCGGCTGGCGCGGGTCGAACTGCCACTGGCCTGGCCGCCGATCCTCACCGGGATCCGGGTCTCCACGCAGATGCTGATGGGCATCGCCGCCATCGCCGCCTACGCCTCCGGTCCCGGCCTCGGAAACCTGATCTTCCGCGGGATCGCCTCGCTGGGCAGCAAGAACGCGCTCAACCAGGTCCTCGCGGGCACCCTCGGGATCATCGTCCTCGCGCTGCTCTTCGACGCCGCGTACGTCCTGCTCGGACGGCTGACCATCTCCAGGGGGATCCGTGTCTGAGCCACCGACGCCGGGGGTCCCCGGGACGTCCGGGGCGGCCGGGACGTCAGGGACGTCCAGAACCGCCGCCGCGCCGTCGGCCACCGGGGCGCCCATCGAGCTGGAGAACCTCACCAAGCGGTACCCGGGCAGTGCGCAGCCGGCGGTCGACGACGTCAGCATGGAGATCAGGGCGGGCGAGACCGTCATCCTCGTCGGCCCGTCCGGCTGCGGGAAGTCGACCACGCTGAAGATGATCAACCGGCTGATCGAGCCGAGCAGTGGCCGCATCCGCATCGGCGGCGAGGACGTCACCCACATGGACCCGGTGCGGCTGCGCCGCCAGGTCGGGTACGCGATCCAGGCCAGCGGGCTGTTCCCGCACATGACGGTGGCGCAGAACATCGCGCTGGTGCCGAAGATGCTGCGCTGGCCGGCGGCCCGGGTGCGGGACCGGGTGGAGCAGATGCTGGACCTGGTCGGTCTGGACCCCGGCGAGTTCCACGACCGCTATCCGCGCCGGCTCTCCGGCGGGCAGCAGCAACGGGTGGGGGTGGCGCGGGCGCTGGCGGCGGATCCGCCGGTCCTGCTGATGGACGAGCCGTTCGGGGCGGTGGACCCGATCACCCGGGACCACCTCCAGGACGAGCTGATCCGGCTGCAGCACGAACTGCACAAGACGATCGTCTTCGTCACCCACGACTTCGACGAGGCGATCAAGCTGGGCGACCGGATCGCGGTGCTGCGCGAACGCTCGCACATCGCCCAGTTCGACACCCCGGAGGCGATCCTCACCAACCCGTCGGACGACTTCGTCTCGGGCTTCGTCGGCGCCGGGGCGGCGCTGAAGCGGCTGAACCTCACCCGGGTGCGGGACGTGGGGATCACCGACTATCCGACGGTGACCGTCGACGACCCGCTCCAGCAGATCTTCGACATGCTCCGCTCCAGCGGCTCGAACGAGATCCTGCTGCTCGACCGGCGGGGCCGCCCCTACAAGTGGCTCCGGCGCGGCGACCTGATGCGGGCCAAGGGCTCGCTGGCCCGCGCGGGCACCCTGGTGCAGGACACGGTGACCCGGAACGCGACCCTGCGGGACGCGCTGGAGGCCGTCCTCACCGACAGTTCGGGGCGGGTGGTGGTCACCGGCGGGCGCGGCACGTACCAGGGTGTCGTCGACGTGGAGACGCTGATGAACTCGGTGCACGAACTCCTGGAGGCCGACCGGCTGGAGGCGATGGAGGCCCAGCACGAGCTGGAGGGCCGGCGGAGCGACCGGACGCACGCCGAGCAGGAGGGCGCGGGCGGGGAGGGTGGCGCGTGAGCGCCTCTCCGGGGCACCGGCCCGACGGCGAGCACGAGGCCAGGGAGCTCGCCTTCCGGGACCACGACCACGACCACGACCACGGTGACGGCGACGGGGGCGGCGACGGGAACGACGACGGCAGGGGCGGGGGCGGGGCCACGCGCGGTGCGCGGCCGGGGCCCCCGGGGTCCGGGGCCCCGGTCGCGAGCGCGCCCCGGGTGACCTGGCAGCGGCTGACGTTCCTGCCCACGGCGCTGGTCGCCCTGCTGCTCGCGACCTGGCTGTGGTTCGTCCAGGCCGATCTGGACCCGCTGTCCCGGAACGCGCTGTCCCACGGGCAGGTGTCCAAGGCGCTCTGGCAGCACATCGAGCTGACCGTGATCTCGACGTTCTTCGTACTGATCATCGCGATCCCGCTGGGCATCCTGCTGACCCGGCCCGCGTTCCGCCGGGCCGCCCCGGCCGCGACGGCGTTCGCCAACATGGGCCAGGCGACGCCCGCGATCGGTCTGCTCGCGCTGCTGGTGATCTGGCTGGGCATCGGCCGCAGGGCCGCCCTCATCGGCATCATCGCCTACGCCGTGCTGCCGGTGCTCTCCAACACCCTCGCGGGACTGCGGGCCAACGACCCGGCGCTGCTGGAGGCGGCGCGCGGCATCGGCCTGTCCCCGCTGGGCGTGCTGGCCCGGGTGGAGCTGCCGCTGGCCGTCCCCCTCATCCTCGCCGGGGTGCGTACGGCGCTCGTGCTGAACGTCGGCACGGCCACGCTCGCGACCTTCGGCGGGGGCGGCGGTCTGGGCGTGCTGATCACCACCGGCATCACCAGCCAGCGGATGCCGGTCCTGGTGCTGGGCTCGATCCTCACCGTCGCCCTGGCCCTGCTGGTGGACTGGCTGGCCTCGCTGGCCGAGCTGCTGCTGCGGCCACGGGGGCTGGAGACGGACACATGAGGCGCCGCCTGTGCCTGCTGCTCGCCGGGATGCTGCTGGCGGGACTCTCCTCCTGCGGGCTGACCAGCGGCTCCCCCATGGTCGACGACGTGGAACCCGGCTCGGTCGGGAAGGGCAGGCCCCTGGAGGGCGCGAAACTCACCGTCACCTCGAAGGAGTTCACCGAGCAGCTGATCCTGGGCGCGATCATGGGCATCGCCTTCCAGGCGGCGGGCGCCGACGTCGTCGACCGCACCGGCATCCAGGGCTCGGTCGGCTCCCGGGCGGCGGTCGTGAAGGGGGTCGCGGACGCCGCGTACGAGTACACCGGCACGGCGTGGATCACCTACCAGGGCAACAGCAGGCCCATCCCCGACCCGCGCAAGCAGTGGGAGGCGGTGCGCGAGGCCGACGTGAAGAACGGGGTGACCTGGCTGGAGCCGGCGGCGCTGAACAACACCTACGCCCTGGCCATGAACCAGGCGAACTTCAGGAAGTACGGCACGAAGTCGCTGTCGGACGTGGCCGCGCTGGCGAAGTCCGACCCGGCGGCGGTGACGCTGTGCGTGGAGGGCGAGTTCGCCAACCGGGCGGACGGACTGCCGGGCATGGAGAAGGCCTACGGCATGGACGTGGGCGCGGGCAACATCACGCAGATGGACACCGGGATCATCTACACCCAGACGGCCAAGGGCGCCTGCACCTACGGCGAGGTCTTCACCACCGACGGCCGCATCAAGTCCATGAACCTGGTGGTGATGGCGGACGACAGGAAGTTCTTCCCCAACTACAACGCGGCACCGATGATCAACAGCGGCACCTTCAAGGAGTGGCCGGCGATCGCGGAGGTCCTCGACCCGGTCACGGCGAGGCTGGACAACGAGGTGGCGCGGACCCTGAACGCGAAGGTGGACGTGGACGGGCAGGACCCCCACCAGGTGGCGCTGGACTGGATGGTGGACGAGGGCTTCGTCAGGAAGAAGTAACGGCGGCGCCCGGTCAGCAGCGGGGGATCTTGCCGGTGCCCTTCTGCAGGGAGACCAGGGCGTCGACGGTGCCCTCGAGGGTGGTGACCGGGATCAGGCGCAGCCCCTCGGGGAGTTCGGTCCGGGCCTGGGCGCACTCCGCCTCGGGCACCAGGAAGACGGTCGCGCCGTCCCGCCGGGCGGCCTGCGTCTTCAGCGGCACGCCGCCCACGGCGCCGACCGTGCCGTCCGCGTCGATGGTCCCCGTACCGGCGATGATCCGGCCGCCGGTGAGGTCGCCGCCGCTGCCGTCGCCGTTCAGCTTGTCGACGATGCCGAGGGAGAAGAGCAGGCCGGCGCTGGGGCCGCCGACGTCGGCGAGCTTCAGCTCGACCTCGATGCCCTTGCCGTCCAGGTCCAGGTAGCCCAGCGCGGCCCGGGTGGCCTCGTCCTGCGACTGCTTCATCTGCTTCTCGTTGTAGCGCTCGATCTCCTTGACGTCGCCCCCGGAGGGGTAGACCGCGTCGCGGGGCATGACCGCCTGGTCGGTGCCGAACCAGCTGTCGATCACGTCGGGGAGGTCGACCCGGGTGTCCGGGGAGGTCGCCTCGATCGTCGTCATCCGCAGCTGGCCGGTGGTCTCGCGGGTCTCGGCGCCGGAGATCGTGATGACCTGCGTGCCCTTGTTCTCGCCGAGCACGTCGGCCGTCAGCCCCGGCTGGGCCACCGAGAACGGCAGCGGCGCGAAGACCGCCGTGGCCAGCAGGGCGACGGTGGGGGCGGCGCAGACGGCCAGGGCCTGGGAACGTGTGAGGCGAGAGAGCACGGGATCAATCTAACGTGACGCCTTCGCCGCGCTGCCCCCGACAACCGTCGACCACCGACCCTCGGCGCGACGCCCCACCGGCCCTGGGCCCTCGGCGCGACGCCCCACCGGCCCTGGACCCTCGGCGCGACGCCCCACCGGCCCTGGACGCGGCACCCCGACGACCACCGGTGCTCGCCCCGACGCCCCCACCCTCAGCGCAGGGCCTCCGCGACCTCGCGGGCCGCGTCCATGACCCGGGGGCCGACCCGTTCGGGGACCACGTCGGCGAGCATCACCACGCCGACGCTGCCCTCGACCCCGGTGACTCCCAGCAGGGGCGCCGCCGCCCCGCACGCCCCGGCCTCCAGTTCGCCGTGGGTGAGGGTGTATCCGGGGTCGTCGGGCCGTCGCAGGCGGGCCGAGATGATCGCCTTGCCGGCGGCGCCCCGTTCCAGCGGGTGCCGGAACCCGGCGCGGTAGGCGACGTGGTAGTCCGTCCACGACGGTTCCACCACCGCCACGGCCAGCGCGTCCGCCCCGTCGACCAGGGTCAGGTGCGCGGTCGCGCCGATGTCCTCCGCCAGCGACCGGAGGGCCGGCATCGCCGCCTCCCGGACCAGCGGATGCACCTGGTGGCCCAGCCGCAGCACGCCGAGCCCGACCCGGGCCCGGCCGCCGAGGTCACGGCGTACCAGCGCGTGCTGTTCCAGTGTGGCGAGCAGCCGGTACACGACGGTCCGGTTCACGCCCAGTCGGTGGGAAAGCTCGGTGACGGTCAGGCCGTGGTCCGTATCGGCCAGCAGCTTGAGGACCCGCAGTCCCCGGTCGAGCGTCTGAGAGGTCTCCGCGGTCACGACGCCCACTCCTTCGTGGTGAGGTCGACGGCCCTCTCGCGGCGTATGCGTCACCGAGTCCCGTCGGCGACGCGCTTCAGAGGCCGCCGATCGGCCGGCGGCCCGGCCATGTCCCGGGCACGGTCGCTTCACGGCTGCGCTCCGCGGCGGCGCTGCCACGGGGCGTGTGCGTAGCCGGACAGTAGCGAGCCGGTCCGGTCAGCGGAAGGCTTTGTCCAGAATCCGGGCACCCTCATCCCTGAACTGGCGTTTTTTGCCCCGATTCGACCGCCGGGCGTGCGTCGGCGGAACGGGTCACCGCATGCGGGTGGCCCACTCCTGCACCTTGGCGATGCGCTGGCGCAGCTGGCCCGGTGTGGCCTCCGCGGCGGGCGGTCCGCCGCAGACGCGGCGCAGCTCCGTGTGGATGACGCCGTGCGGTTTGCCGCTCTGGTGGACGTAGGCGCCGACCATGTTGTTGAGCTGGCGGCGCAGTTCCATCATCTCCTTGTGGGAGACCACGGGGCGCCGCTCGGCGGGCAGTTCGAGCAGGTCGGCCTCGCTGTCCGGCTTCTTGCGGCTGTGCGCGATCTGCCGGGCCTGCCGCTTCTGCAGCAGCAGCTCCACCTGGTCGGGTTCGAGGAGGCCCGGGATGCCGAGGTAGTCCTGCTCCTCCTCGCTGCCGGGGTGGGCCTGCATGCCGAAGTCGGCGCCGTTGTAGGTGACCCGGTCGAAGACGGCGTCGGACTCCAGCGCCTCGAAGGGCAGCATCTCCTCGCCGGTGTCCTCGTCCTGCTCCCGGTTCGCCTCGTCCATCTCCTTCTCGGAGTCGGCGTACGGGTCCTCCTCGCCGTCCTTCTTCGGCTTGTCGAGGACGTGGTCGCGCTCGCGTTCCATCTCGTTCGCGAACTCCAGCAGGTTCGGGATGGTCGGCAGGAACACGGAAGCGGTCTCGCCGCGCCGCCGGGACCGCACGAAACGGCCGACGGCCTGGGCGAAGAACAGCGGGGTGGAGATGGTGGTGGCGTACACGCCGACCGCCAGGCGCGGCACGTCGACGCCCTCGGACACCATGCGGACGGCGACCATCCAGCGGTCGTCGCCGCCGCTGAAGTCGTCGATCCGTTTCGAGGCGCCGGTGTCGTCGGACAGGACGACGGTGGGCTTGTCGCCGGTGATCTCGCGGATCAGCTTGGCGTAGGAGCGGGCGGAGTCCTGGTCGGTGGCGATGACGAGGGCCCCGGCGTCCGGGACGGACTTCCTGACCTCGGTCAGCCGCTGGTCCGCGGCGCGCAGCACGGACGGCATCCACTCGCCGCGCGGGTCGAGGGCGGTGCGCCAGGCCTGGCTGACCGCGTCCTTGGTCATGGGCTCGCCGAGGCGGGCCTCGACCTCGTCGCCGGCCTTGGTGCGCCAGCGCATGTTGCCGCTGTAGGAGAGGAAGATGACGGGACGGACGACGTTGTCGCGGAGCGCGGAACCGTAGCCGTAGGTGTAGTCGGCGGCCGACCGGCGGATGCCGTCGTCGCCCTCCTCGTACGCCACGAACGGGATGGGGTTGGTGTCGGACCGGAACGGCGTACCGGTGAGCGTCAGCCTGCGGGTGGCCGGCTCGAACGCCTCCAGGCACGCTTCGCCCCAGGACTTGCTGTCACCGGCGTGGTGGATCTCGTCGAGGATGACCAGGGTCTTGCGCTGCTCGACGCGGTTGCGGTGCAGCATGGGGCGGACCCCGACACCGGCGTAGGTGACGGCGACGCCGTGGTAGTCCTTGCCGAGCGGGCCCGCGCTGTACTCGGGGTCCAGCTTGATGCCTATCCGCGCGGCGGCCTCGGCCCACTGCTTCTTCAGGTGCTCGGTGGGCGCGACGACGGTCACCTGCTGCACGACGTGGTGGTGCAGCAGCCAGGAGGCCAGCGTCAGCGCGAAGGTCGTCTTTCCGGCGCCCGGGGTGGCGACCGCCAGGAAGTCGCGCGGCTGTTCCTGGAGGTACTTCTCCATCGCCCCCTGCTGCCAGGCGCGCAGTTTCCCGGCGGTGCCCCAGGGGGCGCGGCCGGGAAAGGCGGGGGACAGGTGGTGCGAGGCGGAAGCGGCGGTGGTAGTCACGGTCTCCGTGGGGGGACGGGGGCTGGTTCGGGCGGCGCGGCCGCCGATGACGACCGAGCCACCATATCCGCGCCCCGGCGGCCCGGTCCCCCGGGCCGTGCAGGGTCACCCCCGGGTGGGACCGAGTTCACATTCAGCGCGCGAAACGCGGCAGCTGGGACGCGATCTTGGGCACGTCCAGTGCGCCCTGGCATACGTCCAGGACAAGCCTCTCCGCTTCGTCCACATCGAAGTCCGGATCCAGCGCGTGCCCGTTCATGTGCAAGAAGACCCAGGTCGCGTACCAGGCGAGGCGCTTGTTCCCGTCGACGAGAGCGTGGTTGCGCGCGAGGGACTCCATCAGCGCCGCGGCCTTCTGCCATACGTCCGGATAGGCGTCCTGGCCGAACACACTCGACTGCGGACGCGCCAGCGCCGAGTCCAGCAACCCGTAATCGCGCACCGCGTCCTCCCCGAGCCGCTTCGCGAGGTTCAGCAACTCGGGCAGCGTGAGGTAGTGCATCAGGCGAGCCTCCGGTTGAGCTCCGCACTGGCTTTCAGCACGTGCTCGGCCGCCTCGTTGAACAGCCTCGAATGCTCGTTTATGGCCGCGACCACCGCGTCGTGCGCGAAGGCCTGCATGCTGCGCCCCTCCGCAGCCGCACGCTCACGCAGGGCGTCGAGCTCTTCGTCGGTAAACCGCAGATTCAGTCCAGCCATGCCCCAACGGTACTACGTGGTACCACGCGGTGTCACTTGGATACCCGCAGCCGCCTCGTCACCCACACGCCCGCCAGGGCCACCGCTGCCATCGGCAGGAACACCGCGGCGAAGGCGGCCGGGTGGGAGCCGGTGGTCTGGGTCGCCCCGTGGGCCGCCATGCCGCCGCCGAGGGCGGCGAAGGCGGCGCCGCCCATGGCAAGGAGGAGGACGTTGGAGAGGCCGTCGGAGATCTGGAGGGCGGCGGAGTTGGCGCCGGCCTCCTCGGGGGCGGAGAGCTGGAGCAGCAGCACGCTGGTGGAGGAGATCACCAGGCCCATCCCGAGGCAGCCGAAGGCCCAGGCGACGGCCGTCGCCCAGGCGGGCACCGCGGGGATCAGCACGCTCGGGGCCCCCGCGATGGACGCCGCCACCAGCAGCATCCCGAGGGTCATCAGCCGCTCCCGGTACGGCTCCAGTCGCGGCCGCGACTGGAGCCAGGAGCCCAGCGCCCAGGTCACGCCGCCCGCCGCGAGCGAGAACCCGGCGAGCGTGGGGCTGAGTCCCCGCTGGGTGACCAGCATCAGCGGGACGAAGGACTCCGCGGCGATGAAGGACCCGGCGGCGACGCCGCGCAGCAGCACCACCGAGGGCAGTCCGCGGGCCGCCCGCCAGGTGCCGTGCGGGAGCAGTCCCAGCACCGCGGGCACCAGCAGCGCCACGCCCGCCGCGGCGGGCAGCAGGGAGAGCCAGCGCAGGTCCTGGGCGGCGTACTGGAGCAGTCCGGCGCCGAAGGAGATCGCCAGGGCGAGCCGGATGCGGCGGCGGTCGAAGGAGGCCGGCGCCTCCGCGCCGTCGTGCACCGGGCCGGAGGCCAGTCGGCGTATCTGCGGCAGCGCCAGGGCCAGCGGGAACACCACCAGGGCCGGGATACCGAGGAACACCCACCGCCAGCCGAGGTGTTCGGTCACCGCGCCGGAGGCCAGCGGACCGACGATCGACGGCACGACCCAGCTCGCCGCGAACGCGGCCATGATCGCCGGTCGCAGCCGCTCCGGGTAGGCCCGCCCGACCACGACGTACAGCGCGACGATCACCAGCCCGCCGCCGAGCCCCTGCACGGCCCGCCCGAGGATGAACGGCCACATCGCGCCCGCCGTCCCGGAGAGCAGCAGCCCGACGGCGAAGGAGGCGATGCCCCAGGTCAGCGGCGCGAGCGGGCCGCGCCGGTCCGACCACTGGCCGGAGAGCACCATGCCGAACAGGCTCGTCGTGAAGTACCCCGAGAACGCGAACGCGTACAGGGACACCCCGTCCAGCTCCCGCGCCGCCACCGGCATCGCCGTACCCACCGCGGTCGCCTCGAAGGCGATCAGCAGCACCACGGAGACGATCCCGATGCTCAGCGCCCGGTAGGGGCGGCTCAGTACGGTCGCGTCGGGGTCGGGGGCAAGGGCCGGGACAGGAACGGCGGGCTCAGCGGGGTCGGCGACACCGGTGTCGCGCGGGTTCGGGGTGGTCATGCCCGCCAGAGTAAGGGCCACGGACTGCTTTGACCCCTGTCGGGGGTAGGAACCCCACCGGGACCTCGGACCTACGTCCCGCCGCCCTTTGTGAACGGGGCATGGCAGTCCCGTTGCGGCGCCCGCCCTTTCCTTGAGCCTTCCTCCCGCCGCGGCCTACGGTCGGTGCACCGGTTCCGACGAACTCCGACGAACACGGCCGTGTGCCCGAGTGGTTGAGGGACTCGCCTGCAAAGCGAGTGACGCGGGTTCGATTCCCGCCACGGCCTCTGAACAGCGATGACGCGGCTCCTGGCTCTGCGCCTCCGGTCAGACGCAGAGCCAGGTCAGTCGCTCGGCCCTTCGCCGCACATGGGTCCATGACCTGCTGGACACGGGCGCCCCGGGCGAGGACGCCATAGTCGTCCGGGGTGGTGCGGCACTTCCCTCTGCCTGCTCACACCACCCCTTGTCACTCGTCGCCCTTCACGAACGAGCCTTGACCCAGCACGGTGTAGAGGCGCCCCTCTTCTCGGAGAGCGGCCACGGCTTTCTGCACCGTCGAGGGAGCCACGTCCAGCTCGGCCGCCAGCTCGTTCACTGCGGGGAAACGCTCGCCGGCGGGGTACTGCCCAGCATCGAGGCGGCGTCGCAGTTCCTCTGCGACCTGGGGCCAGACGGGTACTGAGCGGTCAAGGTCCATGCAACCGAGAATCCGCGAATCTGCACAATCACGCGACCGCGAATACTCGTATACGCGTACACTCTGCAACGCAGGACACACCACAGAACCCCCGCGACAGGGCGAACTGTCCGGGGGCATGGCCCGCACTGCGAAGGGGTGCCGACATGCAAAGCCTACTGGCCGCGCTTTTCTCCTGGCTCTTGCCGTCCACCGGCAGGCGCCGACGTCCCGCCGGGCACGCGGCGAACACGCCGACACGGCGGTTGATCATCACGCACAAAGCGGTGGGTGCGGGACGTCCCGCCCACCGCTCTCCCCGTGCCGCCGCGTTCGTCAAGGCCGACGACTTGCCGCTCGTACGGCCCTACCTCATCGCCCACGAGCGGGAGCAGGAGCGCCTGTGGCAGCAGGACCGGCGAACCTCTCCCACCCTCGCCGCCCTCGGCATCGACTTCCACGGAGTGCCGGCATGACCCTCTCCCCCACCCACCTGCGTCTGCTGCCGTGGAGCGACGACGGCAAACCGGCTTTCCTGTCGGCCGACGGCACAGCCACCCCCCCTGTCCCTTCTCGCCGACAGGATCGAGGAGCAGCAGATCGCGACGGCCTCCGCGGTGCTGGATCTGTCCAAGGCCCTCCTCGGCTCCGGGACGCCCGCCACGGCCGACGAGTACCACTTCGTCACCCGGCGCCTGGCCGAGTGCCTGACCGACGTCCTGCACATCTGCGAGAGCCGGGGGCAGCGCATCCCGCCGTACGAGGACGACGACGAGTCCGACGAGGAGACTGACGAGGAGTAGGCACTCGAGACGGGAGCCCCCGAGACTCCGCCGCGCCGACGGGTCTCGGGGTCCTCGTGCGGGTCACCCCGTCGTTCCGCCGAGCGCCGCTTCCACCCCGTCCTTCCGCTCGTCCGCCCGCCGCCACCACGGCACGAGCTGGACCGCGCCGAACGCCACCTCCACGGCGAGGAACAGCCACAGCAGCCCCGTGGCACCACTGGCCAGCGCGTACGCGAACCAGGCCGAGAACAGCGTGCGGGCGGCGCCGTCGTAGATCCCGTGTGCCGGCCGTGTCCTCCTGAGGCGCAGGACGGACCAGACGACCACGACCGAACCCATCAGATTCGCGTACAGGGTCTGCACCGGGTCGCGGTCGGGCAGGGCGCCCAGCCCGAGGGCGTCACCCGCCGACGACAGCAGGCCGTGCGCCAGGGCGTAGGTCCAGGGGGTCGCGAATCCGGCCGTGACGACGAGGTCGTACCAGGCACTCGCCCGTACGACACGGAGGTAGGAGGCCCGGGAAGGAGAGGGGAGGAGAGGCACGAGGAAGCTCCTGCTGGTCGGCGGTGGCGGTGCCTCACGCTAAACAGTGGAGTAGGGTCCAAGGTCAAGCCACCGGCCGACGGAGGGCCATGCTGATAGGGGAGTTGGCCGCGCGAGCGGGTCTGTCCAGGGACACCGTCCGGTTCTACGAGAAGCTCGGCCTCGTCACGAGTCGGCGGCTGCCCAGCGGTTACCGCGACTTCGCGCCCGAGACGGTGGTCTGGCTGCAGTACGTCCGCACCGCACAGACGCTCGGGTTCTCCCTGGCGGAGATCGCACGGCACGGTGAGGAACTGCGCGACGCCTCGGACACCGCAGGGGCGCTGTCCGCGCTGTTCGCGGAGAAGATCCGGGTCGTCGACACGCGGATGGCGGAACTCACCGCCCTGCGCGCCGAACTCACCGCGCGCGTCGGCACCGGATGCCCGTTGCGGGCGGGTGGCTGAGGCGAGCGGGGCTCAGAGCGCTCCGCCCGCCTCGTCCTGGAACAGTTCCGTCCAGTAGTGCCAGTCCGCGTCGGTCGTGGTGCCCGTGGGGTCGACGGCGGACAGGACCTGGATCATCGTCATGGCCAGCTGGTCGTACGTCTCGCTGGTCAGCACGTGGCCCGACTCCTCGTCGATGGCGTGCTCGCGGTGCAGCAGCCAGAGGGTGAAGGCGAGGGTCGAGATGTCCGTGTTCAGCGGGTACAGGACGGAGTCCGGCCCGCTCCAGTTCAGGACCGCGCCGGTGGCGCCGTCGACGACCAGGCTGTGGTCGTCGGTCAAGTGGCCGAGGCGTATCAGCCGGTCGGCGTGGGCGGGGAGGCGGGCGGGCGGGAACTCGCCCTCGCCGTCGGCGTAGTACTCCGTGAGGGTCCGCAACGGCAGGTCGGTGTCCAGCTGGAAGAGGAAGCCGTCCTCCGGCAGGCCCGTCTCGCGCAGGAAGCGGCGGGTCGGCTCGTGCGTGAGCGTCGCGGGGAAGTCGACCTCCTCGAAGCGGACCACACCGCCCCGGCCGAACTCCTGGTCCAGCAGGCGCACCGGGAGGTCGAGGGCGAGCCCCGAGGCCGTGCCCGGACCCGCCACCAGGGCCAGCGGCCGGATCAGTGCGGCCATCCGCCACAGCGGGGCCGGCTCGCCGTCCGCGCCCTCCTCGAACACCGCGAGCAGCTGCCGCGAGGCCTCGGCCACCGCCTTCGTGCCGTAGCGGCCCGCGTAGGCGGCGAACTGGCCGCGCAGTCCCGCCAGTTCGTCCGTGGCGGCGGCGAACCGCACCAGGGTCGGCAGCGACGGGGCGAGCGGGCGGACGTCCATCAGGTCGTGGCGGTCAAAACGGTCGGGGCGGTCAGGGCCGTCGGGGAAGAAGTACGTCGTCGAGACCGCGCCGGTGGTCCCGTCCAGCAGGACCGACCCGGTCTCCGTGCCGGCCGGGCCGAGCAGCCCGCCGATGACCAGCTGGTCCCGCAGCTCCGCGGAGAGCCGGCCCCCTGTCTCCCCCGCGTCGCCCGTCGCGCCGGCGACGGTGCGCAGGCCCTCGGTCCGCAGCCGCGCGAAACTGAACAGGCCGCTGTCGCACGGCAGTCCGGGGCCGGTCAGCCAGCGGCGCGTGGACGCGTGCGTGACGAACGGGTCGAGGGCGTCGTCGGTCAGGGTGATCGCTGCCGCGACGTCCACGACATCCGTGACAACGGTGTCGGTCGTGCTCATGGCTCCCCCGCGCATTCGTGTGCTCAGTCCCGTGTACCGTGCTCCGCCCCGCCCGGGCAGGAGGGGCCCCCGCGCCTTCGGGCCGGCAGCCGTCCCCCACCGCTCGGAACACTACGCGCCACCACTGACAACGCCCCGGTCCACCACGGACGGACGGCCCGGCGGACGGCCGGACGGGCAGGCGGCCGCACACGGACACGGCCGCCCTCACCCCACAAGACGCGTGAACACCCCTGTGCGTTGCCTTCGCGCGTGAATAAACCTGAAACACGTTCTCCGGCAGCCGTCAGCGGCCACCGACAGCCATCGTCGGCAGCCGACGGCATCCGTCGGCTGCCGCGCCGTCAGCCGCTGGTCACCACCGCGGCCTGGGGGCGGATCGGCAGGCGGTTGACCGGGCGGCCGGTGGCGGCCCGGACGGCGGAGGCGATGGCCGCCGGCGAGGTCACCACCGGCACCGCGCTGACCGCCTTCGCGCCGAAGGGCGCGACCACGTCCCGCTCCTCCACGAGTTTCACGATCTGGATGTCGGGCGCGTCCAGGGCGGTCGGGAGGGCGTAGCCGGTGAGGTCGGGGTGGCGGATCAGGCCGCGGGGCGTGCGCAGGTTCTCGGTGAGCGCGGCGCCCACGCCCTGGGTCACCCCCGCCTCGATCCGGGCGGCCAGCTGGGCCGGGTTCAGCACCCGGCCCACGTCCTGGGCGACGGCCAGTTCCACGACCCGTACCGAGCCGATCTCGATGTCGACGTCGACCACCGCGCGGATCGCGCAGAAGGACATCCCGACGAAGGCGTCGCCCTGACCGAAGTCGTCCAGGGGTTCCGTGGGGTGCGGGCGGCACTGGGCGGTGGCCCAGAGTTCCTTGCCCTCCAGGGCCTCGGCGACGGGCGTCGACAGCACCCCGTCGTACGAGGTGATCCTGCCGTCGGTGATCTGGAGCAGCTCGGCGGACATGCCGAACGTGTGGGCCAGGGGCTGGAGGAGCTGGGTGCGGACCATCTTCGCCGCGCGCTCCACCGCGCCGCCCGATACCCAGGTGTGCCGGCCGCGGCAGCCCGCGCCCGCCGGGGGCTGGTCGGTGTCCACGGGGGCCACCCGCACCTCGTCGACGCCGAGGACCTCCTGGACGATCTGCCGGGCCAGCGTGGTGAAGCCCTGGCCGGTCTCGACGGCCGCGCACAGCACCGTCGCCACGCCGTCCTGGACCTTCACGGTGGCCGTGGACACCTCGTCCGCGCCCTCGCCGCCGAGCATGTGCACCATGCCGAGGCCGTAGCCCACCCCGCGGCGCACCGCGCCCGGTTCCCCGGCGCCCTCGGGGCCGCCGGGCAGCAGCCACTCCTCCGCGGGGGTGTCCTTGGGCAGCGGCGGCAGCGGGAAGTCCTGTACCGCTTCGAGGAGTTCGGCGACCGGGGCGGGGCAGGTCACGGTCTGGCCGGTGGGCAGGACGTCGCCGGTCGCCATGACGTTGCGCAGGCGCAGCTCGGCCGGGTCGAGGCCGAGTTTCTTGGCCAGCTTGTCCATCTGCGCCTCGTGGGCGGCGCACACCTGCAGGGCGCCCTCGCCGCGCACATGGCCGGAGGGCGGGTTGTTGGTGCGGACCGCCCAGCCCTCGATGAAGGCGTTCGGGACGACGTAGGGGCCGCAGGCGAAGGCGACGGCGGCGGCCAGGGCCTCGGAGGAGCTGTCGGCGTAGGCGCCCGCGTCGAGCAGGATCTGCGCCTCGACCTTCACCAGCTTGCCCTCGGCGTCGGCGTGGTGGCGGTAGCGCAGCAGGGTGGGGTGCCGGTGGGCGTGGCCGAGGAAGGACTCCTCGCGCGTGGCGGTGAGTTTGACCGGGCAGCCGGTCCGCAGCGCCAGCAGGCCGAGCGGCAGCTGGAAGCTCTGGTCCTCGCGGTCGGCGACGGCGCCGGGCACACCGGTGACGACGATCTTGACGCGGTCGGGTTCCAGGTCGAACGCGGCGGCGGCGGTGTCCCGGTCGCCGTGCGGGTCGGTGGAGGCCAGGTACAGCTCGACGCCCCCGTCGGGACGGGGTACCGCGAGTCCGGCCTCGGCGCCGATGGGGGCGGGGTCCTGGCGGCCGATGCGGTACAGGCCCTCGACGACGAGGTCGCCGACCGCGTCCGGGTCGCCGTGGCGCAGCGGGATGTGCCGGATCAGGTTGCCGTCGGGGTGCAACGGCTCGGCCTCGAAGGCCTGTTCGGGGTCGATCACCGGGTCGAGCACCTCGTACTCGACGATGACGGCGGCGGCGGCCAGCCGCGCGGTGTCCGGGTGGTCGGCGGCGACGGCGGCGATGGCCTCGCCGTGGTGGCGTACGACGTCGGAGGCGAAGACCGGGCGGTCGGCGCGGCCACGGCCGTACAGCGGGTCGCCGGGGACGTCCTCGTGGGTGACGACGGCGCGCACCCCGGGCATCTCGCGCGCGTGGGTGGTGTCGATGGACACGATGCGCGCGTGCGGGTGGGGCGAGCGCAGCACGGCCGCCCACAGCAGGCCCTCGGCCCACAGGTCGGCGGCGTACGGGAAGGTGCCCTCGGTCTTGGCGCGGGTGTCGGAGGCCGGCAGGGAGGTGCCCAGTCCGCGCGGGACCGGTTCCGCCCGGGA
The DNA here is from genome assembly GCF_052246875.1 of Streptomyces sp. GDS52. NCBI lineage: Bacteria > Bacillati > Actinomycetota > Actinomycetes > Kitasatosporales > Streptomycetaceae > Streptomyces > Streptomyces sp. GDS52. Next base: position 4,492,499 of record NZ_CM125966.1, on the reverse strand, counting down.
GGCGTCCTCCGCGGCCCGTGCGGCCTGCACGGTGGCGGCTTCGTTGCTCACGCCTGGCCTCCGTCCTGGCCGTGGGGCCGGTCGTGCGGTCCGGGGGGCGGGAACGCGGCGGGGTTGACGCCGCCGGCGCCCGGTCCGGCCTGGTGCGGGATGCGGGGCTCGCCCGGAACCGTGCCCGGGTCCGCGCCCGGGTCGGGTTCGGCGTGCTCGGCGTGCTCGGCGTGCGCCTCGCGTTCGGCGACGACCTCCTGGACCGCCTCCACCACGCCCCGGTAGCCGGAGCAGCGGCACAGGTTGCCGCACAGCGCCTGACGGGTCTCCAGCCGGCTGGGCTCCGGGTTGCCCTCCAGCAGGTCGTGCACGGTCATCGCCATGCCCGGTACGCAGAAGCCGCACTGCACCGCGCCGCACCGCGCGAGTGCCCGCTGCACGTCCGACGGCTGCCCGTCCTGGGCGAGGCCCTCGACGGTACGGACCTCGCTGCCGGCCGTGGTGACGGCCGGGACCAGGCAGGACGCCACGAGCCGGCCGTCGACCTGCACGTTGCAGGCCCCGCACTCGCCCTGCGAGCAGCCGTCCTTGGCACCGGCGAGCCCGAGGCGCTCGCGCAGCACGTAGAGCAGCGACTCGCCGATCCAGGCGTCGGTGACGGGCCGGTCGGTGCCGTTGACGCTCAGCACGTAGGTGGCGAGGGGGTGATCGTCGTGCGCGACTCCGGGGAGCGGTTCGGTCCCGGTCGGCGAGCCGTCCGGCGCGGAGGGTTCGGGGTGCTCTGCCGCTTCGGGGGCGGCGGCCGGCTCGGACGGGTCGTCACCGGTGGGGCGTCGTGGGGCTTCCTGGGCCTCGTGCGGGGCTTCGGGGCGCCGGGCACCCTCGGCCGCCTCGGCAGGCTCTCCGGGGCCGGGAGCGGGCCGTACGGCGCCCTCCGTGCCCGGTTGCGAGTGCTCGCGGAGCTCAGGGGCGGACGGCACTCCGGCCGCCTCCCGGTAGGCCTCCGGCTCGGTCCGCCAGTGGGGCTCGGCGGGTGACGGCGGTTCGGGCGCGGGCCGCCCCGGCGTGGGCGTGTCGCGGCCGGGCTCCGCGGGCCGGCCGGGTTCCGGGCCGTCCTGCTCCCGGCCGGAACCGGGCTCGGAGCCGGTCTCGGGGTGATGCGGGTCCACACCCGGCACACCCGGCCCCCACGGCTGTCCGATGGACTGCGTGGCCCAGGGCGCGGGGGCGCCGCCGGGAAGGGTGGCGGGCGGGGTGACCGGCGGGGTGGCGCCCCACTGCTCGGCCAGGGCGGAGGTGGTGAACTCGCCGGACTCGTCCGGGAGGTCGCCCTCGGCCACGGGGATCGACCACTGCCCGGTCACGTCGGAACCCGGTGCCGGGTTCCCGGCGGCGGGCGGCTCCTCGAAGGCCCACTGCCCGGAGGCCCCGGGGTCGTACGTGAACCGGTCCTGCCCGCTGTGCCCCTGCCCGCTGTGCCCCTGCGCGGTCCGCGCCTCGGGGCCGCCCTGCCCTGCCGTCTGCCCGGACGGGCCGCCCTGCGGGTCGTACGGGGCCTGCGGGTCGTACGGGGCGTTCCACTGGGCGCCGTCGGCGGGCGCGCCCGGCACCGTCCAGCCGCCGGGTGCCGCCGGGTCGGTGCCCTCGGGGGCGGGGGTGACGGTGATCGGCGGCGGCACGTAGCCGTGGCCGGGTGCGGCGAGCGGGCTCTCCATCGAGTCCAGCAGGGCCTCGATGCCCCCCTCGGGGAGGTTCACGAAGGCCGTGGCGCCGTCGTCGTAGTCGCCCTGGGGCAACGGGTCCCAGCGGCTGCCGCCGCCCCGGGACGTGCCCTCTCCGTGCTGCTCGTCGGTCACGACAGCGCCCTCCCCAGTGCTCGTCGGGCCAGCGCGGCGACGGTGCGCCGCAGATGCAGTACCGCGGGGGGCAACGGCGTGACGGAGCCGTCCTCCTCGGGGACCGGGTCGGGGATGCAGGCCGCGGCGACGTACTCCCCGAACGCGTTCAGCGCCTCCGGCACGATCGCGCGGTTGTTGTCCCAGTCGATGAGCTGGGCCACCCACTGCTCGGCCTCCAGGGGCCGCAGCGCCATCGGCGCTATGGCGCCCACCGCGCAGCGGACGCCGCGCCGGGCGGGGTCGAGCACCAGGGCGACGGACGCCAGCGCGCGGCCGGGGCCGGTGCGGCCGGTGGCCTTGAGGAACACCTGCGGGGCGTGCAGCAGCGGTACGCGCACGTAGCCGATGAGTTCACCGGCGCGCAGCATGTCCATCCCGGCCAGCAGGTGCGACACCGGGATCTCCCGGCGGGCTCCGCCCTGTCCCGCGATGATCAGCGTCGCCTCCAGCGCGGCCAGCACGGGCAGCGAGTCACCGGTGGGGGCGGCGGAGGCGATGTTGCCGCCCAGGGTGCCCGCGTTGCGGATGTGCGGCGGTCCGGCGGCACGCGCGGAGGCGGCGAGCGCCGGGATGAGGGCCGCGAAGTCGGGGCGGCCCATACGGGCGTGGGTGAGGCCCGCGCCGAGCAGCGCGTGGCCGTCCTGGTACTGCCAGCCGCGGATCTCGCTGATCCGGCCGAGGCCGACCAGCGCCGTGGGCCTGAGCTGCCCGGAGTTGACGGAGGCCATCAGGTCGGTGCCGCCCGCGACGGGCACGGCGGCGGGCACGGCGGTGAGCGCCGCCACCGCCTCGTCCAGCGTCGTGGGCAGCGTCACGGCCTGCGCCGCCTGCGGTGCGTGCGTGCTCAAAACCGGCTGCCCCTTCCCGCGGCCCCACCTGGTCCCACCTGTCGCAGCCGTACGGTACGACCTGACAGGGCGGACGTGGCAACTCTGGCACATCTTCGCGAGTGCCGAAGACAGGGGTCCGCTAGGAGGCATTCGCCCACTTCACCCCGGGCATGGCCCGATTTGGCGGGACATCGCCGGTGCGGTCGAACAGCACTCTTCGGTGACCCTTGTGCCCTTTTTCACGACCTGTTCGGAGTTGGGCGGACTTCGGGGCATCGCCGGAGCGCCCGCCCCGCACCGGCGGGGCGGGGCGGGCGCTACCGGTTCGGGGGCGGGCCGTCGAGGGGGCGGCCCAGCACTCCGGGGCGCCGCTGCCAGGGGAGCGGTCCGGTGGGCGGGCGGTGGGCGACGCCCAGGGCGTCGAGGCGCCGGCGGTGGGCCGTCGTCCGCCGTTCGAAATCGGCGAAGTCCCGTTCCGCGGGGGCCGGCAGCGCGCTCCAGGCGACCTCGGCGAAGGCGGCCAGCCGGGGGAAGACCTGGTAGTCCACCCGATCCTGGTTCTCCGTCACCTCGGACCACGCGTTGGCCTGGGTGCCCAGGACCCGCCCGGCCTCCTCGGCCGTCAGCTGCGGCGGCACGGGCTCGAACCGGTAGACGTCCTCCAGGGTGCGCACGTACCCGATCGGCACCGGCTCGTCGGGGCCCGCGTCCTGCCGGTGGTCCAGGTAGACGTGCTGCTCGGGGCACATGACCACGTCGTGTCCCGCGCGGGCGGCGGCGATCCCGCCGGCGTAGCCGCGCCAGGACGACACGGCGGCGCCCGGGGCGAGTCCCCCCTCCAGGATCTCGTCCCAGCCGATCAGCCGGCGCCCCCGCGCGGCGAGCCAGGTGGCGAAGTGCCCGACGAACCAGGACTGCAGAGCGTCCTCGTCGGCCAGGCCGAGGTCGTTGATCCGCTGCTGCGCGACGGCCGACGCACGCCACTGGTCCTTGGGGCATTCGTCGCCGCCGAGGTGTACGAACCCCGAAAAGGGAACGGAGGGGCCGGCGTCCGCGGGGAACAGTTCCAGGACCTCCTCGAGCACCCCTTCGTAGAAGCGCAGGGTGTTGTCGGTGGGGGCGAGTACGTTCGGATTGATCCCCCAGGTGTCCCAGACGGTCAGGGAGGCGGTGTCGATGACATCGGTGTTGCCGAGTTCCGGATACGCGGCGATGGCGGCCTGCGAGTGCCCGGGTACGTCGATCTCCGGTACGACGCTGATATGCCGCTCGGCGGCGTAGGCGACGATCTCGCGGATGTCGTCCTGCGTGTAGTGGCCACCGTGCGGTGTGTCGTCCCACAGCGGTGACGCCCGGTGCCCGACTTTCGTCCGGGCCCGCCAGGAACCGATCTCGGTCAGCTTCGGATACCTTTTGATCTCGATACGCCACCCCTGATCATCCGTCAGATGAAAGTGGAGGACGTTGAGTTTGTGCGCCGCCATCAGATCGAGATAGCGCAGCACGCCTTCCTTGGGCATGAAGTGCCGGGCGACGTCGAGCATGAGTCCGCGCCAGCGGAAGCGGGGGGAATCCTCGATCGTCCCGTGCGGCACCGCCCACACCCGGTCGCGGCCGAGCGGGGCCCTGCGGTACGCGTCGGGGCCGAGGAGCTGCCGCAGCGTCTGGGCGCCCCAGAAGACACCGGCCGCGCTGCCGCCCTCGATCAGGACGCCCGTCCGGTCGCTGACGAGGCGGTACTCCTCGGGGCCGAGCCCGGGGCCGAGCAGGAGCCCGATGCCGTCGCCGTCCGTGCCGTCGGGGTTGTCGAGTTCCCTGCCCTCGCCCAGCGGCAGACCGGTCGCCTGCCCGAGGACGGTGCGCAGCCATCGGCCGACGCCCTCCGTCCCGGGACCGGCGTGGAGCCGGGAGCGCGCCGTCAGCCGCACCTCGCCGGAACCGGCGACGACGCCGCGGGGCGCCGGAATGAGTTCGGTCATGGTTCAGTCCTTTACCGCTCCGCCCAGTCCGGAGACCAGGCGCCGCTGTACGAGTACGAAGAAGACCAGCACCGGGATCGTCATCACCGTGGACGCCGCCATCACGCCGCCCCAGTCCGGCTCGTCCGGCTTGTAGAAGACCAGCAGGGCCATCGGAAGCGTCGACTGCGAGATGTCGCTGATGATGAAGGACTTGGCGAACAGGAAGTCGTTCCAGGTGGAGATGAAGGAAAACACACTGGTGGCCACGAGCCCCGGCAGAACGAGCGGGAAAAGGATCTGCCACAGGAACCGCGCGCGGCTCGCTCCGTCGATGTACGCGGCCTCCTCCAGCGCCTCGGGAACGGCTTTCACGAACCCCCGCAGCATCCAGATCGCGAACGGCAGCGAGAACGCGATGTGCGGCAGGATCAGCGACCACAGCGTGTTCAACTGGCCGAGGTCCCGCATGAGGAAGAACAGCGGAATCGTCAGCGCCTCCACGGGCACCATCTGGGCCACCAGAAACATGATCAGCAGGGTGGTCCGCATACGGAACCTGAACCGCGTCACGGCGGTCGCCGCGAGAAAGGCGATCAGCGCCGAGGCGATCACCACGGCGACCGCGACGACCACGCTGTTGACGAAGTACCGGCCGAATTCCTGCTGCCCGAACACCCGTCGGAAGGAGTCCAGGGTGGGGGTCAGGGTCCACGGCCGGGGCCGGTCCGACTCGATCTCGCCGGCCGGTTTGAAGGCACCCAGCACCATCCAGTAGAGCGGGAAGGCCACCACCACCGCGACGAGCAGCGCCGTCGCCTCGGCCGCGAGCCGCCACGGACGCCGTACGAACCGGCGCACAGGACTCCCCCGGCGATTCCCCCGGCGCGCCCCGCTCCGGTCCACGAGACTCACAGTTCCTCCCCCTGACGGCGCAGCAGCCGCAGGTACACCAGCGTGACGGAGAGCAGGATCAGCAGCATCACCACGCCGATCGCGGCGCCGAGGCTGTACTGCGAGGACGCGAACGCCTTCTGGTAGGCGTAGACGTTCAGGACCAGGTTCTGGCCGGCGATGCCGCCGCCGCCCGTCATGACGTAGATCTGGGTGAAGATCTTGAAGTCCCAGATCACCGACTGGATGGTGACGACCACCAGGATCGGCCGGAGCATCGGGGCGAGCACCGAGCGCCAGATGCGCCACTGCGAGGCGCCGTCCAGGGCGGCGGCCTCCAGCACCTCGGCGGGTACGGCGCGGATGCCGGCGTAGACGGTGACCATCACGAACGGGAAGGAGCACCAGACCACTTCGAGCAGGACGAGGAAGAAGGCGCTGTACCGCCCGTACGTCCACGCGTGGTCGCCCAGGCCCAGCACCCGGTTCACCGGGCCGAAGTCGGCGTCGAAGAGGAACAGCCACACCGTGGAGCCGGTGACGGCCGGGGTCGCCCAGGCGCCGAGCCCGGCCAGCATCAGGGCGAGCCGGGGCACGGCGCGCACCCGGGTGAGCAGCACGGCGAGCGCGCAGCCGACGGCCAGGGTGGACACCACACAGGCCGCCGCGAACAGCAGGGTGGCCAGCAGCACCTGCCAGAACTGGTCGTCGGCGAAGAGCTCGGCGTAGTTGCCGAACCCCTTGAAGGTGGTCGGTTCGCCGCCGCTGACCTGCGCCTGGGTGAAGTGGAAGAGCGAGATCAGGCCGAGTTGGTAGACCGGATAGGCGAGCAGCCCCCCGAGGACGACGAGGGCGGGCGCCAGATACAGCCAGGGGGTGATCCAGCCCCCAAAGGGGCGCGGGGAACTGCGCGACCGGCCACAAACCACCCGCAGCCGCCGACGACTCGCAGCCCCCGAACTCATGGGCACAGTCATCCAGCGGAGCCAAACGCCTCGTTCATCTTCCGTGCGGCGCTCTCCGACGCGGCCGCCACGTCCTTCTTGCCGCTGACGACCTCCTGGAACATCGTCGGCAGCACCAGCGAGGAGTCGATCTGCGCCCAGGCCGGCGAGGCCGGCACGAACTTGGTGTCGGCGGCGAGGGTCTCGACGAACGGCTTCAGGAACGGCTCCTTCGCGGCCGTCTGCTGCCGCACGTCGGAGAAGGTCGGCAGGAAGCCCATCGCGTCGAACAGTTCGCCCTGCGCCTCCTTCGAGGCGAGCCGCCGCATCAGGTCGACGGCGAGGGTGCGGTGCGAAGTCGACTTCAGGACACCCAGGTTGTTCCTGCCCGCGAAAGCGGGGGCGATGGACCCGGACCGCACTCCCGGCAGCGGCACGACCGCGTACCGGCCCTTCACCTTGCCGGCCTCGACGGCCGCGTGACTGAAGTCGCCGCCGATCGCCATGGCGGCCCTGCCCGCGGCGAAGGCGGTCACCGTGTCGTTGCCCCCCATGCCGGCGCACTTGGCGGCCGGGCAGTTGTCGTCGCCGAAGAGGGAGGTGTACGCCTCGATGCCCTTGCGGGCGGCGGGGGTGTCGATCGCTGAGGCGTACGAGCCCCCCTTGCCGGTGGCGAGTTCGCCGCCGTGGGCCCAGATGAAGGGCATCGCGCCGTAGGTGTAGGCGCCGCCGACGGCGATGCCGTACAGCTCCGGCTTCGCGGCGCGGATCTTCCGGGCCGTGGAGATCAGCTCGGCCTGTGACCTGGGCGCCTCGAGCCCGAGTTCCTCGAAGACGTCGGTGCGGTAGTAGAGCGCGCGCACGCCGACGAAGTACGGCGCGCCGTAGACCCTGCCGTCGACGGTGACCGACTGCCGGGCGGTCGGGTCGGTGTCCTTGGCCTCGTCCCAGGCGCCGAACTCCTCGGTGACGTCGGCGAGTCCGCCGTCCTTCACGTATCCGGCGGTGTCCGTGTTGCCGTACTCGACGAGGTCGGGCGCGGACTTCGGGTCGTTGAAGGCGGCCTTGATGCGCTGGGCGCGGGTCTCGACCGGGATGTACTCCACGGTGACCTCGACGCCGTCGTGCGCCTGCTCGAACCCGGCGACGACGGACTCGACGGCCTCTTCCTTGGGCGCGTTGTTGACTTCCCGGAAGAGCCAGACGCGTAAGGTCCCGGTCTTCTCGTCCTCGGCCGAGGAGGAGCCCGAGGAAGTCTGGGGCGCGCAGGCGGCGGTGGCGAGGACGGCCGCGAGGGCGACCAGGCGGACGGACAGCTTCATGGACTGCTTCCTCCGATGGGGCGTTGCAACATACGCAATGAATGTTTCGCCGTGCACAACAACACCGGAGGTTAGGTACTGGGTGAACCGGCCCACAAGAGGTCTCGACCACTCTGTGACCGGCGGAAGCACTCCGCGCAACGCGCGGGCAGCACAAAGGCCCCCAGGGCGCGCAAAACGCACCCGGGGGCCTGAACGCGTCCGGACGACGGCCACGCGGCCCGGACGGCTCCTCGGGAAGGCCGGGGCCTACTTTCCGCCCTTGCCCTTGCCGCCCTTGCCGCCCTCGTCGTCGCCACCGCTCATGGACTCGTAGATCTCCTTGCACATGGGGCAGACGGGGTACTTCTTCGGGTCCCGGCCCGGCACCCACACCTTGCCGCACAGCGCCACGACGGGCGTGCCGTCGAGTGCGCTCGCCATGATCTTGTCCTTCTGGACGTAGTGGGCGTAGCGCTCGTGGTCACCGTCGCCGTGGGACGTCTGCGGCGTCGGCTCGACGAGGGTCCCCGTACCAGTCCCGCGCTCGGGCTCAAGAGTGCTCATGAGCACCAGGGTACTGAAGCTCACGCGCATCAGTTGAGCGACGGATCGTCCGGATACGTGGCCACCATCGCCAACTCGCCCCGCTGACGGCGCAGCACCTCGCGCCAGAGCCGCTCGGGCGCCGGGGACGAGACGTCGCCGGGCTCCGACTCGACGACGTACCAGGCGCCGTCCACCAGCTCCTCCTCCAGCTGGCCGGGGCCCCAGCCCGCGTATCCGGCGAAGATGCGCAGCGAGCCGAGGACGGAGGCGAGCAGCTCGGGCGGCGCCTCCAGGTCGACCAGCCCGATCGCGCCGTGCACCTGGCGCCAGCCCAGCGGCGCGGCCCGGTTCCCCGTCCCGCCGGGGACGACGGCGACGCCGAGGGCCGAGTCCAGCGACACCGGGCCGCCCTGGAAGACGACCCCCGGTTCGCCGGCCAGATCCCCCCAGCCCTCCAGGATGTCCGCCACGTCCACCGGGGTCGGACGGTTGAGAACGACACCCAGGGAGCCCTCCTCGTCGTGGTCGAGGAGGAGCACCACCGCACGGTCGAAGTTCGGGTCCGCCAGGGCGGGAGTGGCCACGAGCAGCCGCCCTGTGAGCGAGGACACCTCGGTCATGCCAGACATGATCCCGCATCTTCCCTTTCCGTGGGGAGGCAATCGGGGGTACGCGGGTGAACCGGGCCGCGCGGCGGCGGAGCTCCCTGGTGGAGCCGCGTCCCGAGCGGTCCGCGGCCGGAGGTCCGGGGGCCCGGCGGGCGTACGGGAGCACCCCCGGCGCACAGTACGGCGGTGACCCCGAGTGGCCACTGAGGGACTGCTCGTGTCGTGGGGGCGGCGGGGCGGAGACCGGGTCGCACACGGGCTGGCAGAGCCCGGGGGAAGGGCGACTACGCTTGCCCTTCTGGCCCCTGCCCCCCTCCACGGAACGCGAGATTCATGACCGTCAACGGAGCTGAAGACGTCCTGCTTGTCCACGGCGGAAACCCGCTGGAGGGTGAGATCCGGGTCCGCGGTGCGAAGAACCTCGTACCGAAGGCCATGGTCGCCGCCCTGCTGGGCAGTGAGCCGAGCCGACTGGGCAACGTCCCGGACATCCGTGACGTCCGGGTCGTGCGAGGACTGCTGCAGCTGCACGGGGTGACGGTGCGTCCGGGCGACGAGCCCGGTGAACTGGTGCTCGACCCGACGCGGGTGGAGAGCGCCAACGTCGCCGACATCGATGCCCACGCGGGTTCGTCGCGCATCCCGATCCTGTTCTGCGGACCGCTGCTGCACCGTCTCGGGCACGCTTTCATCCCCGGTCTGGGCGGCTGCGACATCGGCGGCCGGCCGATCGACTTCCACTTCGACGTGCTGCGCCAGTTCGGCGCGACGATCGAGAAGCGGGCGGACGGCCAGTACCTGGAGGCCCCGCAGCGGCTGCGCGGCACGAAGATCGAGCTTCCGTACCCGTCCGTCGGCACGACGGAGCAGGTGCTGCTGACGGCGGTCCTCGCGGAGGGCGTCACCGAGCTGTCCAACGCGGCGGTGGAGCCGGAGATCGAGGACCTGATCTGCGTCCTGCAGAAAATGGGCGCGATCATCGCGATGGACACCGACCGGACCATCCGCATCACCGGTGTGGACAAGCTCGGCGGCTACAACCACCGCGCCCTCCCCGACCGCCTGGAGGCCGCCTCCTGGGCGTCCGCGGCGCTGGCGACCGAGGGCAACATCTACGTCCGCGGCGCCCAGCAGCGCTCGATGATGACGTTCCTGAACACCTACCGGAAGGTGGGCGGTGCCTTCGAGATCGACGACGAGGGCATCCGCTTCTGGCACCCCGGCGGCCAGCTCAAGTCCATCGCGCTGGAGACGGACGTCCACCCGGGCTTCCAGACCGACTGGCAGCAGCCGCTGGTGGTCGCCCTGACGCAGGCGACCGGGCTGTCCATCGTCCACGAGACGGTCTACGAGTCCCGGCTCGGCTTCACCTCGGCGCTCAACCAGATGGGCGCGCACATCCAGCTCTACCGCGAGTGCCTGGGCGGCTCCCGCTGCCGTTTCGGCCAGCGCAACTTCCTCCACTCGGCCGTCGTCTCGGGCCCGACCCGGCTCCAGGGCGCCGATCTGGTCATCCCCGACCTGCGCGGCGGCTTCTCCTACCTGATCGCCGCCCTCGCCGCCCAGGGCACGTCCCGCGTCCACGGCATCGGCCTGATCAACCGCGGCTACGAGAACTTCATGGAGAAGCTGGTCGAGCTGGGGGCGAAGGTCGAACTCCCCGGCAAGGCCCTCGGCTGACCCACTCCCCGAGCCCCCGGCCCCGACCGGCTGGGGGTCCGGGGGTCGTCCCCCGGGCAGACACAGCATGGAGAAGCTGGTCGAGCTGGGGGCGAAGGTCGAACTCCCCGGCAAGGCCCTCGGCTGACCCACTCCCCGAGCCCCCGGCCCCGACCGGCTGGGGGCGAGGGGCTCGGCTGGCTTGATTCGGGCTTGCCAAAAGGGCGGCCACCCGTTCGGGTGGCCGCCCTTTCGACGTCACTGTGCGCCGTACGCCGTCCCGGGACGTACGAACGGCAGAATCACTTGCCCTTGGCGGCTTCCTTGAGCTTCGAGCCCGCGGAGACCTTCACGCTGTAGCCGGCCGGGATCTGGATCGGCTCACCGGTCTGCGGGTTGCGCGCGGTGCGAGCGGCACGGTGGGTGCGCTCGAAGGTCAGGAAACCGGGGATGGTGACCTTCTCGTCCCCCTTGGAGACGATGTCGCCGACGACCTCGGCGAACGCGGCCAGCACGGCGTCGGCGTCCTTGCGGGTCACCTCGGCGCGGTCGGCCAGCGCGGCCACCAGCTCACTGCGGTTCATGTTGTTACTCCCGTGTTCTTCTTGCCGTTGAGGCGTGCCACGCGGCAGGGCCGCACGCAGGGCACGGTCAAGCCGATGCTGCCAGGGTCCTCGGTGAGGGCCCGGACCCGGGTCCTGTCGGGCCCGCACACCCCTGGAGGTGCTTGCCTTCTGGACATTGTCCTGGTGCAGCATCCTGCCTCTACCTGCGGCAGTAACGCCAATCCGGCACCCGCAGAAGCCATGAGAACACCCATGGGAGTCACCCATGGGGGTCACACGGGGAACGCGACGGCCTGATGTCGGTGACACTGCGTCCGCTTCCGGCAGCAGAGCGCGGGAGCCGGAGGGCGGAACCCTTGCTGTACGGCCGCCACGATAGAGCGCGGCCGTACAGCAAGGGTTCCACGACGCGCCGGTCGCACACCTGTCGTGGTGATGGTCACAGCGACGCCGCCCGCCCCCGGGATCCGCCGGACAGGCCCTAGGAGGCCGAGGTCTGCGTCAGTTTCGCCGCTTCCCGCACGGCGTCGGCGACCGCGCCCGCGACCCTGTCGTTGAACACGCTCGGGATGATGTAGTTCGGGTTCAGCTCGTCCTCGGTGACCACGTCGGCGAGGGCCTGCGCGGCGGCGAGCATCATCTCCGTGTTGACGGTGCGGGACTGGGCGTCCAGCAGGCCGCGGAACACGCCCGGGAACACCAGCACGTTGTTGATCTGGTTCGGGAAGTCGGAGCGGCCGGTGGCCACCACGGCCGCGGTCTCGCGGGCGACGCCCGGGTCCACCTCGGGGTCGGGGTTCGCGAGCGCGAAGACGACCGCGCCCTCGGCCATCGCGGCGACGTCCGCGCCGTCGAGGACGTTCGGGGCGGAGACGCCGATGAAGACGTCCGCGCCGCGCACGGCCTCCTTCAGCGTGCCCGTCAGGTTCTCCGGGTTGGTGTGGTCGGCGATCCAGCACAGCGGGGAGTCGGCGGGGGTGTCCACCAGGTCCTCGCGGCCCGCGTGCACCACGCCGTGGATGTCGGCCACGACGGCGTTCTTCACACCGGCCGCGATCAGCAGCTTCAGGATGGCCGTGCCGGCCGCGCCGGCGCCGGACATGACGACCCGGATGTTCTCGATCGCCTTGCCGGTGACCCGCAGCGCGTTGGTCAGGGCCGCCAGGACGACGATCGCGGTGCCGTGCTGGTCGTCGTGGAAGACGGGGATGTCGAGGGCCTCGCGCAGCCGGGCCTCGATCTCGAAGCAGCGCGGCGCGGAGATGTCCTCCAGGTTGATGCCGGCGAAGCCCGGGGCGATGGCCTTGACGATCTCGACGATCGCGTCGGTGTCCTGGGTGTCGAGGCAGAGCGGCCAGGCGTCGATGCCGGCGAACCGCTTGAACAGGGCGGCCTTGCCCTCCATCACGGGGAGAGCGGCCTTGGGGCCGATGTTGCCCAGGCCGAGCACGGCGGAGCCGTCCGTCACGACCGCAACGGAGTTGCGCTTGATGGTGAGGCGGCGGGCGTCCTCGGGGTTCTCGGCGATCGCCATGCAGACGCGGGCCACACCCGGCGTGTAGATCATGGAGAGGTCGTCGCGGTTGCGGATGGGGTGCTTGGACGCCATCTCGATCTTGCCGCCGAGGTGCATCAGGAACGTACGGTCCGAGACCTTGCCCAGGGTGACGCCCTCGATGTCGCGGAGCTTCTCCACGATCTCGTCGGCGTGCCCGGTGGAGGTGGCCGCGATGGTGACGTCGATCCGGAGCCGCTCGTGCCCGGACGCGGTGACGTCGAGGCCGGTGACCGTGCCGCCGGAGGACTCCACCGCGGTGGTGAGCTGGGAGACGGAGGTCCCGCTCGACGGCACCTCCAGCCGGATGGTCATCGAGTAGGAGACGCTGGGCGCCGTTGCCATGGCCGACTTCCTCTGCTTTCACCTGTAGCTGTTCGTGCCGTCCGATCGTCGCACCTACCCCTGAGTACGCGGTAGCCGCCTCCTATTGCGAACGTTTTGTTCGCGCGGAAAGCGGGTATATGCGGCAGCTTTCGGAAAGACCGTTCCACCATACGAGAGGCAGGGGGTCGCACGTAAGTCGCTGCGCGGAGCGGCCCGCAGCCCGCCCGCAGCAGACCCGGGGCAGAGACGCGAGAGGCCCATGTCACCCGGAAGTGACATGGGCCTCTCGGTCGTTCAGTGACACCGACCCGCCATGCTCGCCTCGCGGCAAGTGGTCGCTCGTAGCGACGAAGGTTGGGCCCGGGGGCTTGGATCGGGCCGGTGTCACTTGCCAGGCTAACAAACGGATGGCGCAGGACCATTCCCCCGAGAGCCTTTTTCCGGGTTCAGTCCCGGAGCAGGTCCGGCACTCCGGCGGCGTCCGGCTCGTCCCGTCGCGTCGAGACGACGGTGAGCTGCTGGGTCGCCCGGGTCAGGGCGACGTACAGGACGCGCAGGCCGGCCGGGGACTCGTCGGCGATCTCGGCCGGGGAGACCACGATCGTCGCGTCGTACTCCAGGCCCTTGGCCTCCAGGCTGCCGAGGGCCACCGCGCGGTCCCCCAGCCCGTCGAGCCAGCGCCGCGCCTCCTCCCGGCGCTGCATGGCGACGACCACACCGACCGTGCCGTCCACCCGCTCCAGCAGCCGGGCCGTCTCCGCGCGCACGGTCTCGCCCAGCGTGCCCTCCGCGACGACGAAGCGCGGCTCGACGCCCGTGGAGCGCACCGCCCTCGGCGCCTCGGTCCCGGGCATGGCGAGCGCCAGCACCTTGGCGGCGAGGCCGGCGATCTCGGCCGGGTTGCGGTAGTTCACGGTGAGTTCGAAGCGGCGGCGGGGCCTGCTGCCGAGAGCCTCGTCGCGGGCCTGGGCGGCCTCGTCGGGGTCGGACCAGGAGGACTGGGCGGGGTCGCCGACGATCGTCCAGGTGGCCTGCCGGCCGCGCCGGCCGACCATGCGCCACTGCATCGGGGTGAGGTCCTGCGCCTCGTCGACGATGACGTGGGCGTACTCGGTGCGCTCCTGGGCGAGGCGCTCGGCCCGCTCGCGCTGCGACTCCTCGCGCACCGGCATCAGCTCCTCGAGGCCGGTGAGCTGGTCCAGCGGGTCGAGTTCGCGCCTGCGCCGGGGCCGGGAGGGGGCTCCGAGGACGGCCTGCAGCTCGTCGAGCAGGGCGACGTCGTGCACCGAGCGGCCGTCCCGGCGCAGCGAACGGGCGACCCTGCGGACCTCGCCCGGGTTGAGGATCCGCCGGGCCCAGCGGCCGAGGCGCCGCTCGTCCGCCATGGCGTCCAGCACGGCGGCCGGGGTCAGCTCGGGCCACCAGGCGTCGAAGAAGGAGAGGAAGTCGTCCTCGGTGGTGACGTCGTCGTCGAAGGAGGAGCGCAGTTCGGCGGCGAGCTCCGGATCGGTGTGCCGGCCGGCCGCGCCGGAGCGCCCCCACAACGCGTCCAGCAGCAGCTTGCGGGCGCGGGGGCGCAGCAGGTTCACCGGTGCGGTGCCGCCGAGGGCGGTGTGGCGGACGGCCGCCAGCTCGTCGGCGTCCAGTTCGATCCGCCGGCCGAAGACGACGACCCGCAGCCGGGTCGGCGTGGCGCCGTGCTCCAGGGCGCCGCGGGCGGCCTTCCTGATCACCTTGAGCATGCGGTACGAGCCCTTGGCGCGGGCCACGGCCGGGGTGTCGTACAGGGTGGCCCCGGTGCCGGACACGTCGTCGCCCAGGGAGCCGATGGCGCGGATGGCGACCTGGCCCTCCTCGCCGAGGGAGGGCAGCACGCCCTCGGTGTAGGCGACCAGGAGCGGGGTGGGCGAGACGATCAGGATGCCGCCCGCGTACCGGCGCCGGTCCTGGTAGAGCAGGTAGGCAGCACGGTGCAGGGCGACGGCGGTCTTGCCGGTGCCGGGGCCGCCCTCGACGTAGGTCACGGAGGCGGCGGGGGCGCGGATCACCAGGTCCTGCTCGGCCTGGATGGAGGCCACGATGTCCCGCATGCTGTGGGTACGGGCCTGGCCGAGCGCGGCCATCAGGGCGCCGTCGCCGACGACCGGCAGTTCGTGGCCGTCCAGGGAGGCCGTCAGCTCGGGACGCATCAGGTCGTCCTCGACGCCGAGGACCCGGCGGCCCTTGGAGCGGATGACGCGCCGGCGCACCACCCGGCCCGGATCGACCGGGGTGGACCGGTAGAAGGGGGCGGCGGCGGGCGCCCGCCAGTCGATGACCAGCGGGGAGTACTCCTCGTCGAGGACACCGATGCGGCCGATGTGCAGGGTCTCGGCGATGTCGGCGGTGCCGTCGGGGCGGATGGCTCCCTCGGCGGGCTCGACGGCGGTGTAGGCGCCGTCGGGTCCCTTCTTTCCGTCCTTGCCCCGGAGCAGGTCGATCCGGCCGAAGAGGAAGTCCTCGAACTCGTTGTTCAGCCGGTTGAGGTGGACGCCGGCCCGGAAGACCTGGGCGTCCCGTTCGGCGAGTGCGCCGGGTGTGCCGACCTGGCCGCCCCGGGCGGCGTCGTGCATGAGGAACTCGGCCTCGTGGATCTTCTCCTCGAGCCGTCGGTACACCCGGTCGAGGTGTTCCTGTTCGGTAGTGATCTCCCGGTCGCGAACGGAATCGTGAACCGGATCGACCGCGGTTTCCTGCTGAGCCTGAGCGGCCACCGGGCCCCCTTCTGACGTGCTGGGCAGCCGTCAACCGTACGCGAAGGGGGCCCCGTGAGGCTATGCGTCGACCTCGACCAGCTTCTCGCCGTCGAAGTTGACGACCTCGAACTTGTCGATGTCGTTGAGATCCAGCGACGCGCCGCCCTGGACGTAGAGCGGCTGCTTGGCCTTGTCCGTCTTGGCGTCCGGCAGGCCGTAGCCCCACTCCGGGACGGACCAGGTGGTGACGGTCTCCCGCTCGCCGTTCTTGCCGATGGCGATCAGCACGCACTTCTCGGGGCCCTTGACGTTCGTCAGCTGCGTGACGACGCCGGTGCCCCAGTCCTTCTTCTGCAGCGCCAGGGTCACGGACACCTTGGTGCCCGGGTCGGTGGCCGTGATCTTGTCGGGGATCTGCTCGAAGAGATCCTCCGCGGGGTTCGCGGAGAGGGTCTGGTTGGTGCCGCCGGTCCCGCCGCCCCCGCCGTCGTTGCCGCTGTTCGCCGCGACGGCCACGAAGGGGCCGCTGACGATCAGGGCGCCGGCGGCGGCCACCATGTAGAAGTTGCGGCGGCGCTTCTTGGCGCGGCGCTCGGCGACCTCGTCGACCAGCTTCTCCACCACGCGCGGCGCCGGCTTGGCCGACAGCGACTCGCCGAGCGACGGTGTACCGGTGCCGGGCAGGTCCGCGAGGGCGGCCAGCATCGGCTCCATACCGGCGAGTTCGTCGAGCTGCTGGGCGCACCACTCGCAGCTCGCGAGGTGCGCCTCGAACGTGGTCGCCTCGGCATCGTCGAGGATCCCGAGAGCGTAGGCGCCGACGGTCTCATGCTCGTTCGGCACCGGTGATCCCTGCATGACACCAGACATACCCGAACCACCCGCGCCGAATCCCTGGTTTCCCCCGTACCCGTTCATCACGCCGTCACCCCCCGCTCCTCCAGTGCCAGCTTCATCGAACGCAGGGCGTAGAAGACCCTGGAGCGGACCGTGCCGCTGGGTATGCCCAGCGTCTCGGCCGCCTCATTGACCGTACGTCCCTTGAAGTACGTTTCGACGAGCACCTCCCGGTGAGCCGGGGTCAGGTCGTCGAGTGCGTCCGACAGCGTCATCAGCCACAGCGCCTTGTCGATCTCGTCCTCCGCGGGGATGACCTCCAGCGGCGACGGATCGACCTCCTGCGGCCGGGCCTGCCGGCTGCGGTGGCCGTCGATGACGATGCGCCGGGCGACCGTCACCAGCCAGGGGCGTACCGAACCGGTGGCTCGATTGAGCTGACCGGCGTTCTTCCAGGCACGGATGAGCGTCTCCTGCACGACGTCCTCGGCGCGTTGCCGGTCTCCGGCGACCAGGCGCAGGACATAGGCGAGCAAGGGTCCCGCGTGCTCTCGATACAGCGCACGCATCAACTCCTCGTCAGGTTCGTTCGACGATGAGGACGGAGACGATGAGGACGGAGACATGCGATGTCGGGCCCTCGCTCCACGTTCATTGGCCACGGCCGCATCCTTGCGCACGCCCACCTCCGGTGTCCGGGGGATCCCCCAGTCGTTCGCTCCACAACCGGTACGGACGGGGTGGGTTGGATGTTCAACCCGGGGCGAGAGTTTTCCGCGGAGCGGGGGGAAGACCGGGACATGGGCACACATTCCCCCCGCCTCTTCTTCACATTCCCGCCACAGCGGCCGGACCGGCCGGGCTGCCCACGCGACGCGGAGACCAAACGAGGTGTAAGCGAAGTCACTTCGCGAGGCGGAGAACGAAAGCCGCATACGGGACGGTGGAGTTGGAGGGGAGGAGTGAAGAGGAGTGAAGAGGAATGAGGAAGAGCGGGGAGGAGCGAAAGGGCCGGGGCGCGGGTGGGCCGGCCGGGGGTGAGGACGGGTCAGGCGCGGGGGAGGGCGGCGGTCCGGCGGCGGTGGCGGGCCACCCGTTCGCGGTTTCCGCAGATCTCGCTGGAGCACCAGCGCCTGCGGCGGCCGCGCGAGGTGTCCAGGTACACGATCGGGCAGTTGTCGCCCTCGCACTGCCGCAGGCTCGCGCGCGCGAGCGGGTCGGTGAGCAGGTCCACGGCGTCCCGGGCGATCACCGCGAGCAGGGCCGCGCTGCCGGGCGGCCCGTCCAGCCGCCGTACCAGCGTCCCGTCGTCCCCCGGCACCGCCCGCGGCGCCGGGGGCGCGGCACGGGCGAGCTCGTTGACGCGGGCGAGCGCGCGGGCGTACGCGGGGGTGCCGGGCGCCGGCCGGCCGCGCACCAGGCGGGCGAGGTGCCCGCGCAGTTCGCGGAAGGCGGCCGGCCAGGAGCCGTCGGCGTGGGCCAGCGGGGTGCCCGCCGGGACGAGTCCGGAGCCGGTGATCCAGGCGCACACCACCTCGACGGAGCCGAGCCGTTCCTCGGGATGCGTGGTGGCGAGGAGATCCAGACAGATCCGCCCGGTGTCGAACCTCAGCTCGTGGGGCGCCGTGACCGTACCCAGTGCCATGTGCCTGTCACCGCCTAGGGTTCGCCCCGGCCCTGTGGGGGCCGGTGCGCAGCGAGTGGGGAGTCCGTCCCGGAAACCCGCTCCCTCCTACAGTGCCTGCCCGCCTCCCCGGCCGGAACCCCCCGGCCTCAGTCGTCGGCGTGCTCCGGCTCCGCGCGCTCCGGCTCCGGGTGCGGGTCCAGGGCGAGGCGGTAGCCACGTTTGACGACCGTCCGGATCAGTTCCGGCGTGCCGAGGGCGGTGCGCAGGCGGGCCATCGCGGTCTCCACCGCGTGTTCGTCGCGGCCGGCGCCCGGCAGCGCGCGCAGCAGGTCCGCGCGGGCGACGACCCGGCCGGGCCGGCGGGCCAGCGCCCGCAGCAGCGACATCCCCGCGGGCGGTACGGGGCGCAGCTCGCCGTCCACCACGACGGCGTGCCCGCGGATCTCCAGCCGGTGCCCGGCGACCGGCAACGAGCGGGCCCGGCCGGGCAGTTTCCGGCAGAGCAGCTGGACGAGCGGGCCGAGCCGGAAGCGTTCCGGCTGGACGGTGCCGATGCCCCGGTCCTGCAGCGGCAGCGCGGTGACCGGGCCGACGCAGGCGGGCAGGACGTCGTGGCCCAGGGCGGCGAGGACGTCGTCGAGCATCCCGCGCTGTTCGGCCCGGGACAGCAGGGACGCGACGGCGGGCGCGCTGGTGAAGGTGACCGCGTCCAGGGTCCGGGCGACGGTCGCTTCCAGCAGCCGGTCGACGGGAGCGATGTCCTCCGGCGGCATCCACCGGTACACCGGCACCCCCACCACCTCCGCTCCCTGGGCCCGCAGCGACTCCACGAACCCGGGCAGCGGTTCACCGTGCAGCTGGAGGGCGATCCGCAGTCCGTCGACGCCCTCCGCCAGGAGCCGGTCGAGCACCTCGGCCATCGACTCCGACGGCGGCGACCACTCCTCCGTCAGCCCGGCCGCCCGGATCGCGCCCTTCACCTTCGGTCCGCGCGCCAGGATCCGCGCCCCGCGCAGCTTCGCCAGCAGCTCCTCGCCCAGTCCCCAGCCGTCGGCGGCCTCGACCCAGCCGCGGAAGCCGATCGCCGTCGTGGCGACGGCGATGTCCGGGGCCCGCTCGATGATCCCCTTGGTCGCGGCCAGCAGTTCGCTGTCGTCGGCGAGCGGCACGATCCGCAGGGCCGGGGCGTGCAGCACGGCGGCGCCCCGCCGCTGGAGCAGCGCGCCCAGCTCGTCGGCCCGGCGCGCGGCGGTCACCCCGACGGTGAAGCCCGCGAGGGGTCCGTGTTCCGGTGACTGCTCTTGTTCGTCGTCCATGATTCCCGGATTCTCGTCCCTCACTCGAGTCGGTGTGCTGCGTGGGGCACGGCTCGGCCTCATGCCGACCGACTCTGCCCATGCTCCATGACGGGCTCGGTTCGGCTTCGTGTCCCCCGTGTTACGTCACACCCGGGCGTGGCTGACCTGTGGTGCCTTCTCCGCCACGCCCGTCGTGCCGGCCGGCCGCGCCGGGCGGCGAAGGTATACGGCCCAGGTGACCGCGAGGCAGACCGCGTACCAGGCCAGGAAGGCGGCGAACGCGCCGGTGCCGGAGCCGTGGGAGAGGAAGGACTGGCGAAAGGCGAGGTTGATGCCGACCCCGCCGAGCGCGCCCACCGCGCCGATCAGCCCCATGGCGGCCCCGGACAGCCGCCGTCCGTACGCCGCCGCCTCCTCACCGCTCAGCCCCCGGGCCCGCGCCTTGGCCTGGAAGATGCCCGGGATCATCTTGTACGTCGAGCCGTTGCCCAGGCCGGTGAGCACGAACAGCACCACGAAGGCGGCGGTGAACAGCGCCGGGGACTTCTGCGTGGAGGCGACGATCAGCACCCCGGTCGCCGCGCCCATGCCGACGAAGTTCCCCAGCGTGATCCGCGCGCCGCCGTACCGGTCGGCGAGCCGTCCGCCCACCGGGCGGACCAGGGAGCCGAGCAGCGGGCCGAGGAAGGTGACGTACGCGGCCTGGAGCGGCGTACGGCCGAACTCGTTCTGCAGCACCATCCCGAAGGCGAAGCTGTAGCCGATGAACGAGCCGAAGGTGCCGACGTAGAGGAAGGACATGATCCAGGTGTGCGGCTCCCGGACGGCGTCCCCGGCGGCCCCGGTGTCGTTCCTCACGGAGGCCAGGTTGTCCATGTACCGCCCGGCGAGCACGGCGGCGACGACGATCAGCGGGATGTAGAGGCCGAGCAGCACCCGGGGCCCGCCGCCCGCCCCGATGACCGCGAGGGCGGCGAGCTGGATCACCGGTACGCCGATGTTCCCGCCGCCGGCGTTCAGGCCGAGCGCCCAGCCCTTCCTCCGCAGCGGGAAGAAGGCGTTGATGTTGGTCATGGAGGAGGCGAAGTTGCCGCCGCCGACGCCCGCCAGCAGGCCGACCAGCAGGAACGTGGAGAAGGACGTCCCCGGTTCCATCACGGCGAACGCGGCGACCGTGGGGATGAGCAGCAGGGCGGCGGAGACGACCGTCCAGTTCCGCCCGCCGAACACCGCGACGGCGAAGGTGTACGG
The DNA here is from genome assembly GCF_052246875.1 of Streptomyces sp. GDS52. Lineage (NCBI taxonomy): Bacteria > Bacillati > Actinomycetota > Actinomycetes > Kitasatosporales > Streptomycetaceae > Streptomyces > Streptomyces sp. GDS52. Next base: position 4,471,671 of record NZ_CM125966.1, on the reverse strand, counting down.
CACCCGGACCACGGCGCCGACCAGCGTCACCAGGGACGTCAGCAGGAACTTGTCGGCCGGGGTCAGCCCGTACTCCGGGCCCATGAAGAGCACCAGCACCGACCACATCGTCCACACCGAGAACCCGATGTGCTCGGACAGCACGGAGAAGAGGAGGTTCCGCCGGGCGACCCGCTCCCCGGTCCGGTTCCAGAAGTCCTCGTCCTCGGGGTCCCAGTGCTGGATCCAGCGACCGCCAGGGGCTGTCATGACGCCTCCACTGCTCTCCGGGGCGCGGCGGACGGATGCCGCGAGGGACTGCTCCCGAGGGTAGGCGGACAGTGTTTCCGCCCTGTGGCAGCGGATGACCACCGGGGAACGTCGCTCTCACTCCCGGCGGGTACGGGGTGAGAGCCGCCGGACGCACCGGTCGGGCGTCACCCCGCGCCCCGCCGCCCGCCCACCTCGAACCACAGCAACTTCCCCGCACTCCGCCCCAGCACTCCGTCCCCGAGCGCCCACCCGCCCCAACTGTCCGCGTACTCGGTCACGATGCGCAGCCCTCGCCCGGACTCGGCACCGGCCGGGACGAGCGCGCCCCGGTCCCCGGGAGGCCCGTCGAACGGCGCCGGGATGTGCGGGTGGCTGTCCCACACCCCGACCCGCAGCCGGCCGTCGCTCAGGCAGGTGAGCCGCAACGACGCGGGCCCCCGGTGTGCCGGTAGGCGTTGGTGACCAGCTCGGACGTCAACAGCTCCACCGCCTCGAGGGCGTCCTGCCTCCCGTGCCCACCGAGCACGGCCCGCACCGTCATGCGTGCGACACGTACGGCGCGAGGGTCATGGGGCAAGCGAAGGGCGTACGCCCAGGGGTGGGGCGGGGCTACGGTGACCATGAACGGCTCCATGGGAGAAGGCGACTTGAGCTCGCTCAACGGCGACGCCGGCGGTGGCAGTGCCGCGGTTGCGGTGCGCTTCCGGAGCGGGCGGTCGAGCGTTACGTGACCACCGTAGAGCGGCTGGTTAGATGGATCCTACGAAAACAAATGGATCCATCCACGTTTCACTCGTGTGAGGGAGAGAGGTGCCGCATCGCGGCCAGAAAGGAAACGCTGTGCCGCCCACCAACAATCCGACGCTGCGGCAACGGAGGCTGGGCGCTGAACTGCGCAAGCTCCGTGAGCGAGCCGGCCTCACCGCCACCGGCGCCGGCGAGTTGCTCGGCGTCAACCAGGCGCGCGTCAGCATGATCGAAACGGGCCGCACACCTGTCAGCGCCGACCGGATCCATTCCATGGCACGCACATACGCCTGCTCCGACATCGCGCTCATCGACGCCCTGGCCGCGATGACCGGGCGGCGATCACGGGGCTGGTGGGAGGAGTACCGCGAGAACCTGCCCGTAGGCCTCATCGACCTCGCCGAACTGGAGCACCATGCGGCAGCCCTACGCGTGGCACTGGTGGTTCACATCCCCGCCCTCCTGCAGACCACCGACCATGCCCGCGCCCTCTTCCGCGAGGCGGTGCCGCCCCTGCGGCAGCACGAGATCGAGCACCGCGTGTCCCATCGCATCAAGCGCCAAGCCATTCTTCACCGCGAGGATCCGCCGCCTTACACGGCAGTGATCCACGAGTCCGCTCTTCACATGGGGTACGGCGGCTCCGCAACCGTCCGCGCCCAGCTCCAACACCTGCTGGACATGAGCGAGCTCGACCACGTCACCGTTCGGATCATCCCGTTCGGCAAGGGGTCCTTCCCTGGGACGGGACAGTCGATCGACTACCTGCTGGGGCCTGTCCCACAGCTCGACACTGTGCAGCTGGACACCCACCACGGGTGCGAATTCCTCGACGCGGAAGCCCAATTGGACAAGTACCGTTCAGTGCTGGACCGCATGGAGTCGAACGCCCTCGAACCTGCCGAGTCCCGCGACCTGATCCGCCGTATCGCCCAAAACAGCTGAGAGAGCCCCACATGACCGATGTTCCATGGCGTAAATCCACATATAGCCCCGACGCCTCCAACTGCGTCGAGATAGCCACCGCCCCGGCCGCCGTCCTCGTCCGTGACTCGAAGGACACTGCCGGCCCGCGCCTCGCCCTCTCCCCCGCCTCCTGGACCGCCTTCCTCACGCACGTCGCGAAGTGACCGTGTTCACCTGCCGCCGGTGATCCGTACGGCGGCTCCGCCGACCATGAGCGCCAGCCCCAGCATCAGGACGGGAAGGCCGGGCCCCGGAAGGACGTACATGAGGGCTCCGGCCACGGTGGCCACGGCTCCGGCGGACATCAGCACGACGCCGAGGGAGGAATTATTCACGAGCATCTCCTGACCGGTGCGGCGGTCCGCCACACCAAAAGCGTGAGCACTTCGGCCACTACTGTCCTGATATCGCTCATCTGAGCGCTTGAGTGACACATGCCCGCCGACTGCTCACGGTTTTCGGCACGGCACCCGTTTCCGGCCCCGCGGCGTCGGGATCGCGGAGATGCCTCTCACCAGCCGGCGGGACACCATCCGGCCCGGGGCCGCCGGAACCCCTGTCCGGCGGCCCCCGGCCGTTTCGGACGGCCACGCCCCGCCCGCGCACGGGTGAGGCGTGGCCGCCGCATCACGGCCGGAGCCGGGCGGTCAGGTGCGGTAGGCGTAGTACGACGCGTTCGGGTACGACGCGATGATGCTCGTCACCGACCTGCTGTAGGTGTTGGTGGAGTGGTACGTCAGATACGGCACGCCCTGGCTGCGGGACGTGACGATCATGGTGTGGTCCTTCGAACCGTTGTTGTCGAAGTCGATCTGGAGCACGTCGCCGACGTCCATCTGGTGGACGTTGGCGAGGCTGGTCGTCCGCTTCGAGTTCTGGGCGAACCAGGACCACTCGTTGACGCCGACGAACGAGTGCGACTGGATCTCGGCGTTGCCGAACCACCGGGTGTAGTCGTACACGTAGCCGGGGACGTGCTTCCAGCCGCCCTCCTTCAGGGCCTGGCTGACGAAGTTGGTGCAGTCGCCGCCCGCGCCCGCCCCGTTGAAGTTCGGGTAGTCCGGGTTGTAGTCGGACCAGTGGCGCTTGGCGTAGTCGGCCATCGCCTTGTAGTCCAGCCCGCTGGCCGTGAGGTTCTTCGGGTTCGCCGGGCCGGGGTACGCGATCGCGGCCTTGGGCGCCGCAGGCGTGGTGGTGGCCGACTTCACGGTCACGGGCTCGGCGGCCGGCGGCGCGGTCGTCTCGTTCACGGCGAGGTTGTCCTCGTCGGCCGGGCTGATCCCGGTCAGCTGCCAATCGCCCCGCCGGTCCGCGGTGAACGTCAGCTCGTGACGGGTCTGGAACCCCGTGGTGCCCGGCGCACCGCCGCGGGCCTTCGCGTAGGTGAGGGTCGTGGTCTCGGTGGCCACGGCCTTCGCCTTGCGGCCCTTCACGTTGGTGGCGCCCAGCGTGACGGTCGTGCTGCCCTTGCTGTACTTCTCGCCCAGCTTCGCGAGTGCGTTCCGACGCCGGTCCAGCTTCGACAGTGCGGCGTCCTCACTGCGGGCCGTGCCGGAGGACAGCCGGACGTCTCCGGAGAAGCCGTTGGTCCGCGGCTTGTCCCGGTCGGTCTGGCCGCCGGCGACCAGGGCCTCCGTGCGGTCGGTGAAGACCGCGTCCGCGAGGCGCTGGAAGGTGGCCTTGGTCTTGGCGTCCACCGTCGGGTCGTCGGTGACCGCGGCGCCCGCGCTCCAGACGGGCAGCATCGCCGCTCCGGCGACGACGGAGACGGTGGCCGCCCCGAATATGGTGGCGCGGCGCCGCGTGCGGCTTATTCTTCTCGACTTCATGGATGTTTCCCCTCTTGCCCCGGCTGGGGGATGCCGGGAGGCGCATCCTCGCATGAGATGTGCGGCATCTGTGAAGAGGGGTAAGCCAGTTGACCCTTTGGTGACGGGTCGTCACTTCACCACTGTCGACCAGTCCGGTGACTGGGCCGGATCGAGGGTGCGCAGCCGCTCCAGCGTCGCGGGTTCCTGTACGTCCATCCAGTCGGCCAGTTCCTTGAAGGACACGCACTGGACGTCCTTCTTGACGCACACGTTCCTGATGACCCGTTCCACGGCCCGCATGTAGATGCCGCCGTTCCACTCCTCGAAGTGGTTGCCGATGAACAGGGGTGCCCGGCTGCCGTGGTAGACGCGGTTGAAGCCGGCCATGTAGGTGTCGACGGTCTCCTCTTCCCACTGGGGGTACATGGCCGGGTCACCGTCGGTCTTGCCGTCGGACTGGTTGTAGAGGAAGTTGAAGTCCATGGACAGGCCCTGGTACTTGCCGCCCTCGTACGGGAGCATCTGCAGCGGGAAGTCCCAGACGCCGTCCTTCTTGGTCGGCCATATCTGGAAGTCCCCCGCGGAGCTGGAGTCGTAGCGGTAGCCGTAGTCCTTGATGGCCTTCAGCAGGTTCGCCTGGCCCTCCAGGCAGGGGGCGCGCCCGCCGGTGACCTCCTTGTCGACGTCGAAGGGCAGCGGGGGCATGTCCGTGTAGCCGGTGTTGGTCTTCCACTTCTTCACGAAGGAGTTGAACTGGTCGATCTCGCTCTTCCACTCCGCGACGCTCCAGTCGCCGCCGCCCTTCTCCCCGCAGAAGTGCCCGTTGAAGTGGGTGCCGATCTCGTGCCCGTTCTTCCAGGCCCTGCCCAACTGCTCCAGCGTGGTGCGGATGTGCTCGTCGGTGGGGTAGCTGATCGCCGCGGCTCCCCTGTTGTGCTGGGGCGGGTCGTACAGCTCCGTCCTGGTCTTCGGCACCAGGTAGATCCCGGTGAGGAAGAACGTCATACGGGCGTCGTTCTCGTCGGCCACGTCCAGGAAGTGCGAGAAGAGCCCGTCCTCGCCCTGCAGTGCGCCGTCCCAGGAGAAGACGACGAACTGGGGAGGTTTCTGGCCCGGCTTGAGCGGCTTCGGCTTCAACCGGTCCTTCTGCGGGCCGGTGTAGGAGGTGGAGCCGTCTCCCAGGACCTTGGTCTTCCCGTCCCATTCCGGCTCCTCGGCGGCGCCCCCCGCGGTCTTCTTGCCGTCCCCCGAGGAAGCGGTCGGCGCGGTGTCGTCCGTGCCGTTCAGCACCAGGTAGCCCGCCGTCAGCGACGCGGCGGTGAGAAGCGCCGCCGACGCCAGGACCCCGGGGCGGAGGAGGGCGGCGGTGCGACGCGGCGCTTTGGCCTTGCGGCGGCGCCCCGGCGATGGCTTCATGTACGGCTCGTTCTCCAGAGTCGGTGGGGGGACTGCGGCGCCCGGCCGGTGGTCATCCGGAAAGGCCCAGAGCGCCGGACCAGATGCCGTAGGGGACGCTGTCGTCGGCGGTGCCGGCGAGACCCTCCAGCGGCAGTGGTTCGAGGCTCTCCGTGAGGTCGATGCGGTAGACGACGATCGCCGTGGAGACGGACTCGTGCGTGCCGACGTACCAGGCGGCGGTGTCCTTCTCCGTCGTCCCGGGCTTCCCGGCCACCTTCGCGGTGGCGGGCGCGCCGTCGGGGTGGGCGGTGCGGAAGGACTCCGTGAGCGCGGAGCTGACCTCCTCGGCCACCTCGGCGCGGACCGCCCGGCGCGGCTCGGGCAGGTCCAGGGGGATCTTGGCACCGTTGCGGGTGACGCGGTGCACCGAGTACGGCTCGGTGTGCTCGCCGGCCGCGGCGAACGTCGAGTAGCCGCCGGCCATGCGGATGGCGCTGGGGGTGGAGCTGCCCATCGACAGCGCGGGCACCCGGGCTCCGATGCTGGAGGGCAGCAGTCCCGAGGCCACGGCGGTGGCGCGCACCTTGTCCAGGCCGGTGTCCATGCCGAGCTGCATGAACGGCGTGTTCACCGAGAGGGCCATCGCCCGGCGCAGGGAGATCTGCCCGTAGGACTTCTCCCCGTCGTTGCCGGCGGCGACCTTGCGGCCGCTGCGGTCCCAGTACGGTCCCTCCGGCGTGGTCACCGGCACGTCGTGGTCGCCGTTGTAGAGGGACTCGCCGGTGACGGGGGTCCGCTCTCCGTCACGGGTGGTGCGGACTCCGTGCTGCAGTCCCGCCGCGTACACGAACGGGGTGAAGGCCGTACCGGCCGGGACGGTCGTGGCGTTGGACTCGTTGTAGCCCTGCTTGCGGTGGTCGGGGCCGCCGTAGACGGCGAGGATCCGGCCGTCGGCGGCCACCGAGGCCGCCCCGTAGTGCACGGCCTTCGCGGTCTTCGGGTCGTCCTTCAGTGCCTTCTTGCGGGCCTTGGTGACGACGTCGGTGAGCCGGTTCTCCCGCTTCTTGTCGAAGGTCGTGTAGATCTGGTAGCCGCCGAGGTCGAACTGCTTCTCGGTGATCTTCCCGGCCTTCTTGGCGTACTGGGAGGCGAGTTCGACCAGGTAGTCGCTCTGTTCACCGGTGGAGTACAGCGGGTTGCTCTTCAGCGGCTCGGGGAACTTCTTGTACGTGGCCCGCTCGGCCGGTGAGAGCTTGCCGATGTCGACCATCCGGTCGAGGGTCCAGGTCCAGCGCTCCACGGCCCGGTCGCGGTTGGCGCTGCTCAGGGTCGGGTCGTACAGGCCGGCGCCCTTGAGCAGGGAGGCCAGGAACGCGGCCTCGCCGGCGTCGAGTTCGCTGACGTCCTTGCCGTAGTAGGCCTGGGCGGCGCGCTGGATGCCGTAGGTGCCGCGGCCGAACCAGCTGGTGTTGAGGTAGCTCTCGAGGATCTCCTCCTTGCTCATCCGGTTGTCGAGCTTGAGGGCGATCATCGCCTCGGTGAACTTGCGGCGGACCGTCTGGTCCTGGTTCAGATAGGCGTTCTTGACGTACTGCTGGGTGATGGTCGAACCGCCCTGGGTGTCGCCCTGGCCGAACGTGCGGAGCACGGCGCGGGTGAGGCCCATCGGGGAGATGCCGGGGTCGTTGTAGAAGTTCTCGTTCTCGGCGGCGAGGACCGCCCAGCGGACGTCCTCGGGGATGTCCCGCAGCGGCATCTCCTGGCGCTGCACCCAGCCGGTACGGGCCATGGGCGTCCCGTCGGCCCAGAAGTACACGTTGTCCTGCTGGGTGGCGTGCGAGTTGAGGTCGTCCGGGATGTCGGTGGCCGCGTAGGCCACGACGAGGAAGAAGCCGCTGAGACCGATGCCGGCGAACGTGCCGCCGAGCCACTGCCGCCAGGAGGGCAGCCATCGGCGCCAGTCGGTGCGTCCGGGCCGGGGGTACTCCGGCTTCATCCGGCGGGCGTGGGGCGCGAGGCGGGCGGCCGACGCGGCGAGGACGCCCAGCAGGGGTGCCAGGCGGGGGTCGGCGGCGAGGCGGGAACGGAGGGAGGGGCGGGGGGCCTTGCGGGGGTTCCGGTTTCTGGAACGGGGCGATCGGCCGGCTTTTCCACCGCCACGTATTCGCTCCGCGGAGGCGGCCTCCGCCGAGGCGGATTCGTCAGCCGGCTCGGCTGCCCCGGGTATCCCGGACGTCCCGGACTGCTCGGGCTTCTCGCCCTTCGGGCCGGCGGTGCGCTGCACGGGCATGCGCAACTGCACGGTCTCTTCTGCCGTGAACGAACCGAGTGCTTTCAACTGCATGGTGACGTCGGGTTCTTCCCCTCGCCCCTCCGGCGTCACATGTCCCTCCTCGCACTCAGCACCAGTCCCGCAAGCAAGACGTACGAGCCTACGACTTGGTTGCGGTCCACACGACTGCGGACCGACTGCCGCCTCACAGTTCAAGGCACTGAAAAGTATCAGCGTCCTGCACAGTACCTCCACACGTGAAAGCGCGCATGGCAAGGCGTAGTTGGTGATGAAGAGCACTCCGGAGCACGGGGTGGGGTGACGCCCGCTCAGGAGAATCCGGCGGCAGTCCGTCCGGTTCGTCGAATCGCTTCACCGGCGCCCCGGCCGGTGCTTCGTCCTAGAGCGGGCCGACGACCTTGCGCGGGGTGACCCGGACGACGACGCGTGGGGCGTCGGCGGCGGAGGCCGGGTTGAAGTCCGCGTACCCCTTGCCCGTGTACTTGCGCGAGAGTTCCTCGATCAGCTCCGGGCCGCCGTCCGTGCCGAGCGTGGCCGTTCCGCGCACCTCGGCGTAGGTGTACGGCGCGGTGGGCGGGTTGATCATCACGGTGATCCGCGGGTCGCGGCGCAGGTTCTGCTCCTTCCTGCGGCCCACGGTCGTGGAGATCAGCAGGTCGTCGCCGTCGCGCTTGATCCAGGTCACCGTCAGCTGCGGGCTGCCGTCGGGCTGGAGGGTGGCCACCGTCGCGAAGACGGGGGTGTCGTCGATGAGCTTCTTGAGGTCCTCGGAGAGTTCAGCAGACACGGTGGCGGGCCCTTCCACGTGGACGTCCCGTACCCGCGGCACGGGACTCGACAACGGCTGGCACCGCCTCACGTTAGCCCCACGGCACGGCGTCCCGGGCTCAGGACACGGCGGCCGGGGGCCGAGTGGACGGCCCCCGGCGTCAGCCTCCGTGCGCCGCCGCACCGGCCCTGCTCCGCCGGCCGGTGGAGCGCTTCGCGCCGTTGGGCCACAGGCGGGGCCTCCGTTTCGCCGCGAGGTCCTCGACCCAGCCGACCGCGAGGACCGTCAGGCCGATGAGCGGCCAGACCAGGGCGAACATCCACAGCGTGTACGTGCTGCCGATGGCCTCCACCCCGCGCTCGCTCTGCAGGAACGGGAGCCGGTACAGCAGGTCGACGAGCGGGACCGTCGCCATGATCAGCAGGTTGTGCCACAGGTAGATGGTGACCGCGCGGTTGTTGGAGAGGGTCACCAGCTTGTCCCACTGCGCCAGGCGCCCCGGGAGTTCCCGCCACGACGGGGAGTACTGGAGCAGGATCACCACGAAACCGAACGACCAGGCGGCCTGGGCCAGCGGGATGTCGTTGAGGTCCCAGCCGTCGGGGCCCAGGTGGCCCGACGCCCACCACAGGCCGAAGGCCATCACCAGGGACGCGCAGGAGACCGAGACGTAGCGCGGGATCTGCTTCAGCATGCCCTCGTGGTGGGCGAAGCCCAGCACCCAGCAGCCGCCGTAGACCGCGAAGTCGGTGATCGCGCGGCCCGTTTCGCCGGGGATGGTCACCAGGCCGGTGCCGACGACCGCCGTCAGGCCCAGCGGGGCGAGCAGCGTCGGCCAGGGGGCCCGGCGGAACGCCCACAGCAGCAGCGGTGACGCGAGGACGAACCACAGGTAGGCGCGCAGGTACCAGAGCGGGCCCGCGGCCTGCACCGCCCAGGTGACGTCCAGCAGGCCCGACGGTGAGCCGAGCTCCCAGGGGTAGGGGGGAGCACCGATCGGGACGAGGTAGTTGACCAGTCCGACCAGGCCCCAGGTGCCGTCGTCCTTCGCGGGGTTCCAGCCGTTCACGAACATCATCGTCAGCACGACCGCGGCGAACGCCCACAGCGGCGGCAGGAGACGGCGGATCCGGCTGCGGATCACGCTCGCCGCCGGGCGCTTCAGGGAACGCGCCATCAGCGAACCCGCGAGCGCGAACATCACGCCCATCGACGGGAACAGCACCGTCAGCCAGGCCCAGCCGAACAGGTGGTAGACCACGACGCGGACCAGGGCGATGGAGCGCAGCAGGTCGAGGTACCGGTCGCGGCCCGGTGTCGCGGCGCCGGCGGCCTGGGCCGCGGCGGGCTCCGGTACGGGTGCGGGCTCGGTCGTGTGCTGGGTCATGCCACGGGCCTCCGGTCGTCGCTCTGCGCACGCGGGCCGGGTACGGAGCCGCCGGGCGCCTCGACGACGCCGGTGCGCCGCAGCTTCTGCCAGCGCAGGCGGCCGCCGGTGAGCGCGGTGATCCAGGACTGGAGCAGCACGACGTACATGAGCTGGCGGTAGAGGAGCTGCTGCAGCGGCAGCGAGATCAGATGGGTCATGCGTTCGCGGTCGAGGCGGAAGGCGAAGGCCGCGCAGACCGCCTGGACGGCCAGGACGCCCAGCCACGCCATGATCGTCTTCTGGGTCGGGCCGAAGACGATGCCGTAGAGCAGGAAGACGTCGATCAGGGGGGCCAGCAGCGGGGCCACGATCATGAACAGGGAGACGAAGGGCAGGCCCACCCGGCCGAAGCGGCCGGAGGGACCCTTCTCGATCACGGCGCGGCGGTGCTTCCAGATGGCCTGCATGGTGCCGTACGACCAGCGGTAGCGCTGGGACCACAGCTGCTGGACGGTCTCCGGGGCCTCGGTCCAGGCGCGGGCGTTCTCGGAGTAGACCACGCGCCAGCCGGCCCGGTGCAGCGCCATGGTGACGTCGGTGTCCTCGGCGAGCGTGTCGTCGCTCATGCCGCCGAGCGGTACCAGTGCCGAGCGGCGGAAGGCGCCGACGGCCCCCGGGATGGTCGGCATGCAGCCCAGGATGTCGTACATGCGGCGGTCCAGGTTGAAGCCCATCACGTACTCGATGTGCTGCCAGGCGCCGATGAGGCTGTCCTTGTTGCCGACCTTCGCGTTGCCCGCCACGGCTCCCACCTTCGGGTCGCCGAAGGGCTGGACGAGTTCACGGACGGTGGACGGCTCGAAGACCGTGTCGCCGTCCATCATCACGACGATGTCGTGGCGGGCGTTGGCCAGGCCCCGGTTGAGCGCCGCCGGTTTGCCCGCGTTGAGCTGGCGGATCACCCGGACGTTGGGCAGGCCCATGGCCTCGACGATGCGGGCGGTGCCGTCGCTGGAGCCGTCGTCGATGACCAGGACCTCGATCGGGTGGTCGCTGTCCATCAGGGAACGGACGGTGTTCTCGATGCACTTGGCCTCGTTGTAGGCCGGGACCAGCACCGTCACCGGTTCGGTGACCGCCGGGCCCCAGCTGAAGCCCCGGCGGCGGACCCGGCGGGCGTGGGCGCCGGAGAGGAGGAGCATCAGCACGAAGCGGGCGATGACCAGGGAGCCGACGATCGCCAGGCCCGCCGCCAGGCCGGTGGTGACCTTCTCCGAGGCCTGGACCAGGAAGACCCACGCCTTGCCCTTCCACAGCTCGGGGCCGGTCACCGGGCTCATCGCGCTGGGCGCGTCCAGGGCCTCGGTGAGGTTGTCGAACGCGTAGCCCTGCTCCTTCAGGTCGGGCAGGAACCTGTCCAGTGCCGCGACGGTCTGGCTGCGGTCGCCGCCGGAGTCGTGCATCAGGACGATGGCGCCCTCGCCGTTCTCGGGCGTGGCACGGCGGATGATCTCGTCGACGCCGGGCCGCTGCCAGTCCTCGCTGTCGGTGTTGTTGACGACGGTGATGTAGCCGCGGCTGCCGATGTACTCGGTGACCGGCCAGGACTTGTTGTCCATGGCGGCGGAGAAGGAGGAGTACGGCGGGCGGAAGAGCGAGGTGCGGATGCCGGCCGCGCCGGTGATCGCCATCTGGTTCTGCGACAGCTCCCAGTCGATGCGTTCCTTGGACTGGAGGGAGAGGTCGGGGTGGTTGAAGGTGTGCAGGCCGATCTCGTGGCCCTCGTCGACCATGCGCTGGACGAGGCCCGGGTAGCGGGAGGCCATGGTGCCGGTGACGAAGAAGACCCCGTGCGCGTCGTGCTTCTTCAGCACGTCCAGCACCCTCGGCGTCCAGACCGGGTCCGGGCCGTCGTCGAAGGTGAGGACCAGCCGGCGGTCGGGCACGCTCAGGGTCTCGGTGCGGCCCTCACGGGCGTCGATGACCGGGCCGCCCTCGAGGATCTTGTCCGGCACCTTGTCGGTGGGCGCGGGCGGCTGGACGCGGTGGTCGGCGAGGATCTCGCTGTGCGTGTATCCGCGCAGCATGAGCATCGCCGCCAGGGCGACGAGCACGAGCAGCGGAAGCAGCAGGCGCAGGGGCAGACGGCGGCGGCTGGGCCGGCTGCGACGCCGGGAGCCGCCTCGGTCTCCGGTCGCGGGTCCGGGGCGGCGGGGGTGGGATGCCATCAGAGAACGTGCTCCGGGGACGGTACGGCGTGATCGGTGGACGGGGCCGGCGGTGCGGCAGGGCTCTCGGCGGCCACGGCCGGCCGGTCGGCGGGCGCCTGGGCGCGGTTGTCGACGCCGACGGGTTCCTCGCCGCCGGGGTCCTCCTCGGCGGGGGGCGGGGCCGGAGCGGTGCTGGTGCCGCCCGAGGGGGCCGGCGTGGCGGTGGGCTCCGCGCCGGCCGGGGGCTCGGCCGGGGCGCTCGAGGAGGCGCCGGTGCCCGGCTTCGGGGTGGTCCCGGTCGACGGCGTCGGCGACGGGGCGGCTGGCTCGACGGCTCCGTCCCGGGCGGCGGCCCCGCCGCCCGCGGGGAGGCCGGCCTCGGGCGGGGTGACGGGGTCGGGTGCGCCGGCGGTCGGCTCGGTGCCCGGGTCCGGGGCGGTGACGGTGTCGGGGGACGCGTCCGGTTCGGCGGGCCGGGGCGAGGTCTCGACCTTCTCGGCGGGCTGCCCCTGCTCCTGGTCGGGGACGGGCACCCAGGGGGCGTCGGAGTTGCCGGACAGCAGCGTGGCGACGATGACGACGGCGTACGCCGCGCAGGCCAGACCGACGGCCAGGCCGATACGGCGGTAGCGGCGGCCGCGGCGGCCCGACTCGTCGACGAAGACGGGCCCGTCGGAGGGCTCGTGCACCGCTCCGCCGCCCGACCGGTTCGGCGTGCCGAGCAGCACTCCGTCCCCGATCTGCACGGCGTCGAGCTGGATCGTCACCTCGTGCGGGTCATGGGTCCGCCCGGCGGAGTCGTCGGTGCCGTCGGTGTCGGGTGCGTCGTCCGCGTCAGCCGCGGTGCCGGCGGGTGCGTCGTCCGGTACGTCGTCGGCGGGTGCCGCGGGAGCGGGGAAGGGGACGGGGGGCAGGACGGCCGTCGCCGGGGCGTCCTCCTGCCAGGGGTCGTGCAGCATTCCCTCCGGTCCGCGCTGTACGGGCATCCCGCGCGTGCCGTCCGCGGCCGGCGTGCCGACCGTCGGGCGCGTCACGGCGCTCGTGTCGTACGGATAGGGCCAGTCGTCCCTGGCGGAGGCGTAGGGTCTGGGCTCCGGTTCGGCGGTGTGGCCGGCCGTGCTTCGGGAGAACCAGTTCCCGTGGTCACCCTTGGACGCCGACGCGGTCTCGGACCGATCCGGTTGGGCGTCTTCTCGCCACTTCTCCACGCACTTCCCCCACGAGACTGTTCCGGGGTGCGCTCACGGCCCGAGCAGTCGCCGTCGGATTCGGGCCCCCACCCGCTCCGAGCGCCCCTTTTATCACACTGTGCTCGAGCGTCGAATGTAGCGTACGCGGAGGTCCTGTGTTCCCCCGGTGCCGATTCGTGTCATTCGTGAGACATCAGAGAGAACTCATGACAGCGAGATCACTGTCCGAAACCCACCCCTCCACAGGGGGTCGCAACCAGCCCTCCTCGGCGGCGATACCGGCGGCGGCCCGGCGAAGTCCGTCCAGAGCGGGGTGAGTCCTTCCTTTTCGCCACACCAGCGACACGGGCGACAAGGGAACCGGGTCGACGAGCGGGCGCACCACCATCGCGGTCAGCGCGGGGAAGCCCACCACCGCGAGGACCGGACAGCGTGTTCTGGCCATGATCCGCTCGAACTCCTCGTCCCCGACGGCCAGGGGTTCCGGCGGTGCGAGGGCGATGTCCCGCCCCTCGAACAGCCTCAGGGCGAGGTCGGTCCACTCCGGGGTGCGCGGATTGCCCGCCCCGGCGTACACCGTCTCGCCGGCCATCGCGGCGAGCGGCACCTCCTCCAGTGCGGCCAGTCGGTGGTCCTCGGGCAGTACCACCGCCATCGGCTCGTACCGCACGGGCTGCTGGTCGAGCCCGGCCCGCAGCGCCTCGGGAAGCCCCGCGAACCGTCCGAACGACGCGTCCAGCCGTCCCGCGAGCACCTCGGCCGCGGCCCAGGTCAGGCCGCTCTCGTAGCGGGCCATCAGCTCGTGGCCGGGGGTGAGTTCGCGGGCCCGGTGCAGGACCCGGCGCGGGGTCGGCAGGCCCGGGGAGTTGAGGTCCACCAGCAGCGGCCGGGGCTGTCCGGCGGCCGCGATCAGGTCGTCCTGCGCCTGGAGGGCGCGGCGGGCGTACGGCAGCAGGTGTTCGCCGTCGGCGGTGAGCGTCACCTGGCGGGTGGTCCGTACGAACAGCTCGCTGCCCAACTCCCGCTCCAGCCGCCGCACATCACGGCTGAGCGCCTGCTGGGCGACGTACAGGCGCAGGGCGGCGCGGGTGAAGTGCAGCTCCTCGGCGACGGTGACGAAAGCGCGCAGGAGGCGGGGGTCGAGGTGGGTGGGGGCGGACACCCGGTGAACTTACAACGCCGGTGCGTGAATCGGTACCGATCAGGTGTTGGACCGGTGCCGCGGGGGCGGGCGACGGTGGGGTCATGCCTCAGCCGACCTTCCGCGGCCGCCGTGCGGCCTCCCGGGACGCCCCGTTGTTCACCGTCACGGCCGACACCCTGGTCGCCGTCGACTTCGCGCCGCGCGGGCGGCCGAAGAAGCCGAAGGACCGGGAACACGGCCCGTACCGCCGTCTGTTCGCGCTGCCCGGCGCCCGCGCGTTCACCGTCTGGAACCTCGTCGCCCGGCTGCCGATGGGCATGTTCAGCGTGAGCGCGGTCATGATGATCGCCGGGACCCGGGGGTCGTACGCCCTGGCCGGTGCCGTCGTCGCGACCGGTCTGGCGGCGACCGCGGTGGTCGCCCCGTGGACGGCACGGCTGGTCGACCGGTACGGGCAGGCCCGCGTCGCCCTGCCCGCGACGGTGTCCGCCGTGCTCGGCTCCCTCGCGCTGCTGCTCTGCGTGCGCCACGGCGCCCCCGACTGGACCCTGTTCGCCGCCTACGCCGCCACCGCCACGACGCCCAACACCGGCGGGATGTCCCGGGCCCGCTGGGCCCACCTGCTGACGGGCCGTGCCGACGCCGCCGAAGGGCTGCACACCGCGAACTCCTTCGAACAGGCCGCGGACGAGCTGTGTTTCATGCTCGGCCCGGTGCTCGCGGCCTTCCTCTGCTCGGCGCTCTTCCCGGAGGCGGGCACGCTGGTGGGCGCGGTGCTGCTGCTGACGGGCGTGACGCTGTTCGTCGCCCAGCGCTCCACCGAGCCGCCGGCCGAACGGCGCGCCACGGGCCGGGCTCCCTTCCGGGCTCCCGGGATGCGTCCGCTGCTCGTCGTCTGCCTGGCGACCGGTGCGGTGTTCGGCTCGATGGAGGTCGTCACGATCGCGTTCGCGGACGCGCAGGGGCACCGCCCGGCGGCCGGCGCGGTGCTGGCCCTCCAGGCGGCCGGCTCCTGCGCGGCGGGCCTCGCCTACGGGGCGGTGCGTCCGGCGGGGTCCGCCTGGTCCCGGCTGCCCCTGTGCCTGGCCGCGATGACCGCGCTGATGGTGCTGCCGCTGCTCGCGGCGGCCCTCACCGGCTCGCTCCTGCTGCTGGCGGGGGCGCTGCTGCTGGCCGGGATGGCCACGGCGCCGACGATGGTCACGACGATGACACTGGTCCAGCGCTGCACCCCCGAGGGCCGGCTGAACGAGGGCATGACGCTCGCGGTGACCGGCCTGCTCGGCGGGATCGCCTGCGGCAGCGCGGCCGGCGGCTGGCTCGTGGAACACGCCTCGGCGGCGGCCGGGTACGGGGTTCCGGTGGCGGCGGCCGGGACGGCCCTGCTGACGGCGCTGGCCCTGTTCGGACCGCTGGGCCCCCGCTCGCCGTTCGGGCCGTCGAACCGCTCCGTCGAATCCCGTCCGGCCCATTGACGGCCCCCGGGCCCGCACATACCTTCACCCGTCGAAGCGCTTCGACACTCTTTTCCCTCTCCCACCCCTCCATTCCCCCCTCCGTTCCCCCTCCCGTTCTCTCCCCCCGCGAACCGTGTCAGTGGAGGACCCCCGATGGTGAAGATCACGGATGTGGCCCGGCGCGCCGGGGTCTCCCCCAGCACGGTCTCCTACGCGCTCAGCGGCAAGCGGCCGATCTCCGACGAGACCCGGCGCCGCGTCCGGGCCGCCGTCCGTGAACTGGGCTACCGGGCGCCCGCCCGTGCCCGTGGCACCGCCCGGGGCGGCTCCCGGGTCCTGGCGCTGGCGGTGCCGGTGCGCTCCGGCGTCCACGTACCGGTGGTGACGCAGTTCGCGGTGTCGGTGGTCACCGCCGCCCGCGCCCACGACCACGATGTGCTGCTGCTCACCCAGGAGGAGGGCGAGGAGGGGATCGAGCGGGTCGCGGAGACGGGGGCGGCGGACGCGCTGGTCGTGATGGACGTACAACTCCAGGACCCCCGCCTGCCGTTGCTGCGCTCGCTGCCCCTGCCGTCCGTGCTGATCGGCGTCCCGGCCGAGCCGGACGGGCTGACCTGCGTCGATCTGGACTTCGGTGCGGCGGGCGAGCTGTGCGTGGAGCATCTGGCGCGGCTGGGGCACCGGACGGTGGCGCTGGTCGGCTCGCCGCCGGAGGTGTACGTCCGGCGGACGGCGTTCGCGCGCCGGCTCGTGCAGGGGTTCACGGCCGCCGCCGACCGGCACCGGCTCGCCTCCGCCGTGTACCCGTGCGAGGCGGGCCGGGAGGCGGCCCGCGCGATCGCCGAGCGGCTGCTGCGCGAGCAGCCTTCGCTGACCGGGCTGGTGGTGCACAACGAGCCGTTGCTCGACCCGCTGATCGACGCCTTCGAGCAGCTCGGCCTGCGGACCCCCGAGGACCTCTCCCTGGTCGCCGTCTGCCCGGCACCCGTGGCCGCCTCGGCCCGGGTCCCGGCCACCTCGGTCGCCGTGCCCTCCACCGAACTGGGCACCCGCGCGGTGCACCTGCTGCTACGGAAGCTGTCCAACGCCCCCGTGCCGGAGGCCACCCTGCTCCCGCCCCGCCTGACGGAACGCGCCAGCACCGCACCGCGCGCGGAGGCACGAACGGAACGGTGACGTCAGTGCCGCGGCTCTTCCTCCTCCGCCGCCGCACGCGCCGCCGCCGACGCCTCCCATCGGGCCGCATACCGTACGCACCAGATCGCCACCAGCGAGCCCAGCAGGGCGGGCAGGAACCACACGATCGTCCACGGCCCGCCGAACACCACGCCCACCACCGCCGAGCCGTACACCAGCACGGCCATGGCATACACCGCGGCCGTCTCCACCCTCACCCGCCGCACCGCGGCCCACCACCCCACCATCGCCACCGAGCACTCCCCGTCTCCCGCACACACCCGCCGCGCCGCGCCTCGTGAGCGGCGGCAGGCGTGCGTCGGTCGACATGGATCCGATCACGCGGCACGTGCCCTGAGGAGTGAGACCTTCACGAGTGCACCCGGACAGGGGTGTTGCCGGTCACACCCAGCCGTGGCGTTCGGCGATGCGAAGGGCGTCGACGAGGGTGCGGGCGTGGAGCTTGCCCACGGCGGACGAGAGCCGATTGCGCACCGTGCCCACGCTCAGGAAGAGTTCGGCGGCGATCTCACGGGCGTGGGCGCCGGTCGCCGCCAGCCGCAGCACTTCGGCCTCCCTCTCGGTCAAGGGGGTGAGTTCGGCGGCCCGTCGGTCGCGCATACGGGGATCGACCAGTCGGCCGCCTGCGGCGATACGGCGGATCGCGTCCGCGGTCTCGGCGAGGGTGGCGCTTTTCAGCAGGTAGCCGGAGACCCCCGCGGCGAGCGCCCGGCCCAGATGGCCGGGGCGGTCCAGGGCGGTGAGCATCAGGATGCGGCAGCCCGGCACCTGCGCGGTGAGTGCGGCGGCGACGGCGATGCCGTCCATGACGGGCAGGTCGATGTCGAGGAGCACCACGTCGGGCCGCAGCCGCTCGGCCTCGGCCAGCGCGGCCGGACCGTCACCGGCCTGGCCGGTGACCCGGATCCCCAGCTCCCGCGAGAGCAGCGTCACCAGCCCGGACCGCACCACGGCGTGGTCCTCGACCACCAGCACTTCGATCACCGGCCGATTATCCCTCTGCAAGATCTTTTCTGGCGCGGTCCCGTGTGCCGGACGACAGGCCGGACGGCTGCCTGCGTCCGCGGCGGAAGGCTAGGTGTCCCGCGGCGACTCGGAGAACCGTTCGAACAGCCATGCCCCGGCAAAGATAACCGCCGAGGACATGAACGAGCCCATGGCTTGGAATCTGCCCCACACGGCCCAGCCCACGATCCCCATCAGGAAGGCAACACAGCCCATGACGGCGAGCATGACCGATTTTTTTCTCATTTCACTCATTCGTCTACCGACCGCTTCCTACGGGCATCCCACATCTCCTTGCCGGCACCCACGGATACAGCGACAGCCAGGGCGATCTCGAGCGCGCCGAAAATCGGCGCCCAGCCGTTCCGTCCGAGTCTGTCGATCCCGCTTGTCGCCATGAAGGGAACAAAAAAGAGGAAGAATGTCAGCCTGTACTTGTGCATGAACCTTCCATGTCTGCTTGCGAGGTCACCGGCAACCGGGCTTTCGTGTGCACTTTCTGCAGACCGAACTCCGGCCCGCTTCGTCGACCGCGGCCCCTCAGGGCGCACCTTGGCCTCCACCACGTCGTCCGTCTCACCGAGTTCGACGTCGATGTCGGTCCCCTCGGACAGCGCCTCGACCCGCTGGCCGCTCAGCCGGGCCGCGACCTTCGCGGAGGGGATGTCCACGGCGCCGACCCCTCCACCCCCTGTGGCGACTATGTGAGAATCATAAGGACCAAGATCATCACCGCTCCCCGGCCTCCCCGGGCCACCAGGTGGGGCCACCCGCGAGCGGGGCTGTCAGGGCAGGGGCGAAAAGACGATGCGGAGCGGGGCAGGGCGGAGCCGGGCGGCTCCGCCGGGGGCTCGGGTCGCCTTCGGCACGCTGACCGTGCTGGTGGTCGGATCGCTCGCGCTGACGGCGCTGGACGTCGCCTCGTCGTCGATCGGCAGACGCGCGGTGGCGACCGGGCTCACCGTGCTGGTGCTGATGCCCGCCGTCCTGCTCGGACAGTACGCCCCGCCGCCCTACCGGCTGCCGCACCGCTGGAGGTGGGCCCTGCTGCTGGTGCAGGCCGTGCTCACCTACCTGCCGCTGGTGCTCTTCCACTACCGGTGGCTGTCCCTGCTCGGTTTCCTGGCCGGCGCCGTGCTGCTCACGCTGCCGCCCACCACTTCTCTCCCGGTCGCCCTGCTGGTCGGCGCCAGCGGGCCGTTACTGATCCACACGGGCGTGGTCGTCACCGACCGGGGTTCGCTGAGCGTTCTGCTGAGCACGGCGATCACGGCGAGCACGGTCTTCGCGGTCGCCCACCTCGCTCGGCTCGCCGCCCGGCTGCACGGCAGCAGGGAGCAGACGGCCCTGCTCGCCGAGCAGCGCACCCGAGCCCGGATGCGGCAGGATCTGCACGACCTGGTGGGCACGTCGCTGGTGGTCATCGCGCTGCGGGGGGAGAGCGCCCTGCGGGCGGACGCTCCCGAAGGGTCCGCCCGGGCGGCGCTCACGGAAATGGTGGAGCTCGCCCGGCGGACGCATGAGGACGTGCGGCGTATCAGCGGCCCCGAGGCGGCCTTCTCGCTGGCCGACGAGTTCGCCCACGCCCAGCGGCTGCTCACCGCCGCCGGGATAGCGGTACGCACCTCCCTGCCCCCGCTCGTCGAGCCGGGCGGCGCGGTGGCGGACTGTCTGCGGTCGGTGCTGCACGAGGCGGTGGGCAATGTGCTGGAGCACAGCCGTGCCCGGATCTGCGAGATCGAACTGCGGACCGGGGCCGACGGCATCCGGCTGACCGTCCGCAACGACGGCGTCGCCGCCGACCCGGCGCCGCCCCTCCCCTCGGCGGGCGGACGGCGCCGCGGCACGGGCCTGGCCGGGCTCAGGGGCCGGGCCGTCGCACTGGGCGGCACCCTGCAGGCCGGGCCGAAGGACCAGGAGTTCTCGGTGGCGGCGCTTCTGCCGCTGGGCTGACGCGGCCGCACTGCGACGGCGAAGGGACCGGGCCATGGAAAGGTCGGCCGCGCACGACACAGGCCCCGCCGCTGCTGCGACGGGGCCTGTGCCCACATGGGAATTGTGGAGATGGCGGGAATCGAACCCGCGTCCAACGGTGCGGAATCAGGGCTTCTCCGTGTGCAGTCCGCTGTGCTTTTCTCAGCCCCGGAGATCACGCGGACAAGTCTCCGACGGGCTCAGTCACTGTTTGATTTCCCTCTTCACCCCGTGACCGGGATCAAGGTTTAGTCCCCTGAATGATGCCAGGATCCGGGTCGGGAACACCCCCGGGCTGACACTCCCTCTAGTAGGAGAGCTGCTGCTCGCTACCTGAGATCAGGCAGCGAGGGCGAGCTCGCCCTGGGAGATGGATCGCTTGGAATTGGCGATTATTTTTTCGGCCTGTGGTTTACGAGATCATGGCCGCTTCCTCGACACGCTTCCCCTGCTTCGACAGCCGCTGTCGAAACCGATCATCCCCATGTTTTTTTCTCAAGGTGCGCACCCGCTGTGGGGTGCTGTCGCCATCGTACGTGACCAACGCGGGTCGGTGCCAGCGTATTCCCGTGCGACGGGTCCGGACGGGTCCGGAGCCCTCCTCGCCCACGCCCGTCCGCCGTGGACGGGCGGGCTACGCCCGCTGCTTGCGGCGGACCGCCGAGATCGCCCGGTCGGTCTCGCGGCGGTCCTGCTTCTCGCGGAGCGTCTGACGCTTGTCGTACTCCTTCTTGCCCTTCGCCAGCGCGATCTCCACCTTCGCGCGGCCGTCCTTGAAGTACAGGGCGAGCGGCACGATGGTGTGTCCCGTCTCCTGGGACTTGGACTCCAGCTTGTCGATCTCCGCGCGGTGCAGCAGCAGCTTGCGCTTGCGCCGCGCGCTGTGGTTGGTCCAGGTGCCCTGGCTGTACTCGGGGACGTGCACGTTGTGCAGCCACGCCTCGTTGCCGTCGAGCTGGACGAAGCCGTCCACCAGCGAGGCCCTGCCCTGACGCAGCGACTTCACCTCGGTCCCGGTGAGGACCAGACCGGCCTCGTAGGTGTCGATGATGAGGTAGTCGTGCCGCGCCTTCTTGTTCTGCGCGATCAGCTTGCGCCCTTTTTCCTTAGCCATAGTGCGGCCCATTTTCGCACTACGGAGCAGGTTTGTGGAAAGCCGTTTCCCGCGCGGCTACCGGCCGAGCCCGGCGAGGACCGTTCCCGCCCGCCGGAGCGCCTGCGTCTCGGCCTCCAGGTCGGGGGTGATGCCGTGCCCGTCGACCCCCCGGCCGGACGGGGTGCGGTAGTGGCCGACGGTCAGTTCGGCGACCGAGCCGTCGGGCAGCCGGCCGGGCATCTGCACGGAGCCCTTGCCGAAGGTGCGGGCGCCCACCACGACCGCCCGGCCCCGGTCCTGGAGGGCGCCGGTGAGCAGTTCGGCCGCGCTCATCGTCCCGCCGTCGACGAGCACGACCAGGGGTCTGCCGGTGTCGCCGCCGGGCTCGGCGTGCAGGGCGCGCTGCTCGCCCTCGACGTCGTACGTGGCGACCAGGCCGCCGTCGAGGAAGGCGGAGGCCGCGGTGACGGCCTCGGTGACCAGGCCGCCGGAGTTGCCGCGCAGGTCGAGGACGAGGCCGGCGTCGGCCGGTGCCTCCTCGACGACGGTCCGTACCTGGTCGCCGGAGCCCTTGGTGAAGGCGCCGACCTTGATGACGGTGATCCGGCCGGGGAGTTCGTCGACGGTGACGGTGTCGCGGGAGAGCCGGGTCCGGCGCAGGGTCTCGCTCCAGGTGCGCGTGCCGCGCTCCAGGCCGAGGCGGACGGTGGTGCCGGCGGACTCGGCCGCGTCGCCACCCCGCAGTAAGGAGACGACCTCGGTGACGGGCCGCCCGTCGACCCGCTCGCCGTCGACGCTGCGCAGCCGGTCGCCCGCGCGGATACCGGCCTCGGCCGCGGGGGTGCCGCTGCCCACCCCGGTCACCTCGATCCGGCCGGACCGTTCCCGGGCCCACAGGCCGACACCGGTGTACCGGCCGTCGAGGGCGTCCTCGAACTCCTCGTACTCGCCCGGGGAGTAGACGGCGCCCCACCGGTCCCCACTGCGGCTGACGGCGCGCTCGGCGGCCTCCACGGGGGACGTGCCGGCCGCCATGGCCTCCTCGGCCGCCTCGGCGACCTCCGCGTGGCGTCCGGTGGGGGCGGCCGCCTGGGTGGGGCGCGCTGCGGGTTTCCGGTCGGTCGCGGGCAGGCTGCCGGTGGCCGCGCCGGCCACGAGCACGCTCGCGAACACCAACGTCAGGGCGGATCCGCGGCGGAAGCGGCGGGGCTGGCAGAACAGGGCACGACCTGACATGCCGGCGAGTCTAGGACAACGCGAAGGGGCGCACCGCGCGTTGGCCGCACGCCCCTCGTGGCAAAGGTCACTCGGTCTCTTGCGAAGAGGTCCGACGTTCACACCGAAGCAGGAAAGCCGTCAAACCTTCAGGTACTTGCGCAACGCGAAGAAAGCGGCCAGGGCGGGCATCAGCAGGCTCGTGGCGAGGATCAGCGGAAGCTTCGTCAGTACCGCGTCCCAGCCGATGAAGTTGATCAGATTCAGCTTCTCCGACAGCGCCAGTCCGTTGTCGATGATGAAGTACCGGCCGACCAGCAGGAATCCGCAGGCGAGGGTGCCGCCGATGAGTCCGGCGACCGCGGCCTCGGCGATGAACGGCGCCTGGATGTAGAAGCCCGAGGCGCCGACCAGGCGCATGATCCCGGTCTCCCGGCGCCGGCTGAACGCCGAGACGCGCACCGTGTTGACGATCAGCATCAGGGCGACGACCAGCATGAGCGCCATCACCGCGCGGGCGGCCCAGTTCATGCCGTTCAGCAGCCCGAAGAGGTTGTCCAGGATGCCCTTCTGGTCCTGCACGGACTGCACGCCGTCCCGGCCGTCGAAGGCGGTCGCGACGACCTGGTACTTCTCCGGGTCCTTCAGCTTGATGCGGTACGACTCCTGCATCTGGTCCGGGGTGAGGGAGCTGGCCAGCGGGGAGTCGCCGAACTGCTCCTTGTAGTGCTTGTACGCCGCGTCCTGGGACTCGTAGGTGACCGAGTCGACGACCGACATCTTCTCCAGGTCGCCCTTGATCTGCCCCTTCTGGTCCTCGGTCACCGCGCCCTTGGCGCAGTTGGGGTCGGACTCGGCGTCGCTCTTGTTGCACAGGAAGACGGAGACGTTGACCTTGTCGTACCAGTAGCCCTTCATGCTGGTGACCTGGTCGCTCATCAGGAGCGACCCGCCGAACAGGGCGAGCGACAGGGCGACGGAGACGACGACGGCGAAGGTCATCGTCAGATTGCGGCGGAGACCGACACCGATCTCCGACAGAACGAACTGGGCGCGCATGGCGTGGGTTTAAGCCTTTCCGTTCCTCGTCAGTGCTGGTAGCCGTAGACGCCGCGTGCCTGGTCGCGGACGAGGCGGCCCTTCTCCAGCTCGATGACGCGCTTGCGCATCTGGTCCACGATGTTCTGGTCGTGCGTCGCCATCACCACGGTGGTGCCCGTCCGGTTGATGCGGTCGAGCAGCTTCATGATGCCCACCGAGGTCTGCGGGTCGAGGTTGCCGGTGGGCTCGTCGCAGATGAGCAGCTTGGGCCGGTTGACGAAGGCCCGCGCGATGGCGACGCGCTGCTGCTCACCGCCGGAGAGCTCACCGGGCATCCGTTCCTCCTTGCCGCCGAGTCCGACGAGGTCGAGCACCTGCGGCACGGACTTGCGGATCTCGCCCCGGGACTTGCCGATGACCTCCTGCGCGAAGGCCACGTTCTCGGCGACCGTCTTGTTGGGCAGCAGGCGGAAGTCCTGGAACACCGTCCCCAGCTGGCGCCGGACCTGCGGCACCTTCCAGTTGGAGACGCGCGCGAGGTCCTTGCCCAGGACGTGCACCTGACCCTGGCTGGCCCGCTCCTCGCGGAGGATCAGTCGCAGGAAGGTGGACTTGCCGGAGCCCGAGGACCCCACGAGGAACACGAACTCGCCCTTCTCGACCTCCAGGGTGACATCCCGGAGGGCTGGACGGTTCTGCTTGGGGTAGGCCTTGGAGACGTTGTCGAATCGGATCACGGGTGCACCACGGGTCGCCGGGGGTAGATGTGCGTGACCTTACGCGAAGCGGAAGCCCGGCCGCAGTCACCGGAGTGGGTTGCGTGACACTTGCGCGCTTTATGCCGGATGTGCGGCGAGCCCGCCGGCCCGGGAGCGGGGGCGGGGCGGGGGCGGGCAGGATACGGGGGCCGCGCCGATTCCCGGGGAACCTGGCACAGTGGTGGGGGGAACATTCACACCCCCGCGGGCGTTGTACTGACTGAGACCGGTGCGAGAAGGGAGAGCGGATGACGTACGACCGGCTGGTGTGCGCCAACTGCGCCGCACCCGTGAGCGAGGGCCGGTGCCCGGTGTGCCGTGCGAGCCGCGAGCGGATGCAGCAGGTGAACTTCTTCGCGGGCCTGAACCCCATGACGCTGATCGCCCTGCTGGCGATCCTGGTCGCGGCGGTGGCACTGCTCGCCCACCAGACCGTCTGACCGTCACGGATCCGCCGTCCGGCATACCCGGCACGTCCGGCACGGAGAACCCCGAGCACGCCCGAGGGGCCCGGAGCGCAGTTGCGCTCCGGGCCCCTCGGTCTGTGTCTGCGTCCCTGCCCTGCGTACGGTGTGTACGCGCGGCGTCACCGTCAGGCGGTGGCGCCGCCGCGGCCGGTCATGAGGCGCGGCAGCACACGGAAGCCGATGCCGCCGGCGATCATCGTGGCGGCACCGAGCACCAGGAAGGTCATCTCGGCGGCGCCGGTCTCGGCGAGCTCCTGGCCGTTGCCCTGGGCCGACGTGGCGGGCTCTTCGCCCGTGTCGGTGAGGGCCGAGGAGCCCTGCTCCTGGGTGGAGACGTCGGAGCCACCGGCGGGGTTGGCGGCGTTGCCGCCACCGCCGTTGCCCTTGTCGTCGCCGTTCCCGTTGTCACCGTTGCCCGGGGCACCCGGGGTGCTCGGGGTGCTCGGGTCCGTCGTGGGGTCCTCGGTGGGGTCGGTGGACGGCTCCTCGGTCGGCTCCTCAGTCGGCTCCGTCGGCTCCTCAGTCGGCGCCGTCGGCTCCTCGGTCGGCTCCGTCGGGAGCTCGGTCGGCGGGGTCTCCGGCGGGGTGGGCTCCTCGTCGTCGGCGTCCTCGTCCCCGACGTTCACGTTGACGCCGACGTTGGCGCCCTGGCTCCCGACACCGGCGTTCACGCCTATGCCGAGGGCGGAGGCCGCGCCGGCGGCGGTCAGCGAGGCGCCGCCCGCGATCACGGCAGCGGCCGCGATCCGTGCGACACGGATACGCGTCTTCTTGGTCATCTGGTTGCTACCCCCAGTAGCTCATCGTCAGTGAGGCGGCGCTCGGGGCCGTGATCAACGGGGTAACTGCGATGAAACGCGCCCCGGTTCACATGCGCCCCAGAGATACGCATGCCGCGCCTCACCCTTCCCACTTTTCAAATGAACGTCAAGGCCGTTGCGTACGCGATGTCCAGGTACGCGCGTTTTGCCGAACATCGAAGCCGTGAGTGTGACGTAAAACCCCGACATCCCCGGTACGCGAAAGGCAACTGCCGCCCCGAGGGCGGCAGTTGCCTTGTCGACAAAGCGCTTGTCAGCGCGGAGGTCACTTCTCCCGCTGCTTGCGCCAGCGAATTCCGGCCTCCAGGAAGCCGTCGATCTCACCGTTGAACACGGCCTCGGGGTTGCCGACCTCCTGCTCCGTGCGCAGGTCCTTGACCATCTGGTAGGGGTGCAGCACGTACGAACGCATCTGGTTTCCCCAGGAGTTGCCACCGTCGCCCTTGAGGGCGTCCATCTTGGCCTGCTCCTCCTGGCGGCGCCGCTCCAGCAGCTTGGCCTGGAGGACGTTCATCGCGGTGGCGCGGTTCTGGATCTGGGAGCGCTCGTTCTGGCAGGAGACCACGATGCCGGTCGGGATGTGCGTGATGCGCACCGCGGAGTCGGTGGTGTTGACTCCCTGGCCGCCGGGGCCCGAGGAACGGTAGACGTCGACGCGCAGCTCGCTCTCGTCGATGTCGACGTGGTCGGCCTTCTCGACGACGGGGAGCACCTCGACGCCCGCGAACGAGGTCTGGCGACGGCCCTGGTTGTCGAAGGGCGAGATGCGCACCAGGCGGTGCGTGCCCTGCTCGACCGAGAGGGTGCCGTAGGCGTAGGGCGCCTGCACGGCGAAGGTGGTCGACTTGATGCCGGCCTCCTCCGCGTACGAGGTCTCGTAGACCTCGGTCTTGTAGCCGTGCTGCTCGGCCCAGCGCAGGTACATCCGCTGGAGCTTCTCCGCGAAGTCGGCGGCGTCGACGCCACCGGCCTCCGCCCGGATGTTGACGAGCGCCTCACGGGCGTCGTACTCGCCGGACAGGAGGGTGCGGACCTCCATCTCGTCGAGCGCCTTGCGGACGCCCGTGAGCTCGGCCTCGGCCTCGGCGCGGGTGTCCGGGTCGTCCTCCTCCTCGGCCATCTCGAAGAGAATGGCGAGATCGTCGATCCGCCCGCGCAGCGTCTCCGCCTTCCTGACCTCGGCCTGGAGGTGGGAGAGCTTACTGGTGATCTTCTGCGCCGCCTCCGGGTCGTCCCACAGGGAGGGCGCGGCCGCCTGCTCCTCGAGCACGGCGACGTCTGCCCTCATCTTGTCGAGGTCCAGAACGGCCTCGATCGACTCCATGGTCGAGGAGAGGGACTTGAGCTCTTCGGATACATCGACGACTGCCACACCCCCAGCGTAACGGCTCGCTCGAGCCGCCCCTACCGAACACCGGGCCGGAATCCCCACCGGTGACGTCGGCGCTGGTCACGTGTGGGGCGGGTGCGGCTCAGGGGACGGCCGGGGCCGAGTTGCCGGTGCCGTTGCCGCCGCCCGGGGAGGTTGTTCCCGGCTCGTCGTCCGAGGTGGCCAGCCAGGCGCCGGCGCCCACCGCGGCCAGCAGGGTCACCGTCAGCGCGGCCAGGGTCAGCCGGCGCCGGCGGGCCAGCACGCGGTTGCGGGCCGAACCGGGACGGCGGGCGCCGCTCGCGCGGGGCGCGCGGGCCGTGCCGCGGGCGCCGCCGGCCAGCTCGTCGGGGGTCGGCACCCGCATCGAGGTGTGGGTGTCCCGGTTGGAGTCGGCCGGCCTCGCACCCGGCACCAGCGGGACCGCGCCGCGCCGCCGCACGGGCACCCCGGTGCCCGGTGCCGGGCCGGAGACCGGGATGTTCCCTCGCTCCGGCCTCTCCGGCTCCACCGGATCGTTGTCCGGCTCGTCCACGTCCAGCGGCGGCATCCCCGCCAGCATCGGCAGCAGCTCCCGCAGCCGGGTCCCCAGTTCCGAGGCCCGCAGCCGCGAGGCCGGCGCCTTGGCCAGGCACTGCACGAGCAGCTGCCACAGTTCGTCGGGGATGCCGGGGAGCGGGACCACCGACTCGGTGACGTGGCGGCGCAGCACCGCCCCGGGGTGTCCGCCGCCGAACGGCGTGAAGCCCGCGAGCAGCTCGTACAGGACCGTGGCGAGCGCGTAGATGTCGACCGACGCGCGCGGCGGCAGGCCTTCCACGATCTCCGGCGCCAGGTAGTCCGGCGTTCCGATGATCTTCGTGGCCCGGGTGCGGCGCGGGGTGTCGATGAGTTTGGCCACGCCGAAGTCGGTCAGCAGGGCACGGTGCGAGCCGCCGGGACCGAGCGGGCCCTGCATGTCCAGCAGGATGTTCTCCGGTTTGACGTCCCGGTGCACGACCCCCGCCGCGTGCGCCGCCGCCAGGCCGTCCGCGATGTCGGCGACGATCGCCACCGCGGCCTCCGGGGCGAGCCTGCGCTCCCGGTCGAGCCGGGTGCGCAGATCCGTGCCGCGGACCAGGTCCATGACCAGGGCGAGGTCGTTGCCGTCGACCACCAGGTCGCGCACCGAGACGATGTGCGGGTGCTCCAGGCCGAGCAGTGCCGTCCGCTCCCCCACAAAACGTCCCACGAGTTCCTGGTCGGAGGAGAGGTCCTCGCGCAGCAGCTTGATGGCGACGGGTCCTCGCGGCCCCTCGCCGAGCCACACCGTGCCGGCGCTGCCCCGGCCCAGGATCTGGTGGGCGGTGTACCGGCTGCCGATCTTCCGTGCCAAGACTGCTCCTACCGACGCGTGTTGTCGCCAAAGCTACGCGCCTCGAAAGCCGACGTTCACCGGGGACGCCGAATTCACCCGCCGGGTGTCGACAAATCGGCAGACAGGCCGGAACCGCCCCCGGAGGGGCGGTCGGCTCTCGTGCCCGGGGCGCTACGGCGCCCCGGGTCCGCCCAGGTCCTGGACCCATTCCGTCGCCGTGCCGAACCAGTCGGTGAGCTGGTCCCAGTAGCCCTTGCCACTGCCGATCCAGTCCTGCAGCGGGCTCAGCTCCCAGATCAGCCAGCTCGCGACGAACAGGATGAGGATCGTGAACAGGCAGCCCTTCAGGCAGCCGAGGCCGGGGATGCGCATCGGGTTGGCGCTGCGCTGCCGCTGCCGCGGCTCGCGCGCGGGACGCCGCGGCTCCGGCGGCGGGGTGTAGCGCTGCGGCTCCGGCTGCCGCGGCCGCTGCGGCGGTGGCGGGGCGTACTGCTGCGGCTGCTGGTACGGCTGCGGCTGCTGTCCGTGGCCGGGGGCGGACCGGCGCTGCTGCGGCTGCTGCGACGGCTGGGGCTGCTGCGCGGGCTGCGGTGGCCGGGCGACCTGCCGCTGGGGGCGGCGGCGCAGTGGGTCCTCGCCCGGGTCGAGGTACTGGACCTGTGTCTGCTCGTTGCGGTCGCGGGCCGCGCGCAGCTGGTTCTGCCAGGGGTGCGGGTCGTCGGGGCCACCCTGTCCCTGACCGCCCTGGCCGGGCGGGCCCGGTGGCACCGGGGGCATGACGGCGGTCGGGTCGGCGGCACCGGAGGGCCCGCCGGTGTGGGCACCGGCGTGCGGCAGGACGCTGGTCGCGCCGTTGGGGTCGTACGCGCCCCCGGTGTGCGGCAGTACCTGCGTCGGGTCGGCGGCACCGGGCGCGGCCGGTGTGCCGGGCACGGGGGCGGGCGCCGGGTCGGGCGCGAGGAGCACGCCGACGTTCTCCGCGGCGGCGATCTGCGCGGAGTTCGCGTGCACACCGGTTCCGTCGGCGACGACCCGCAGGCCGTGCGCGAGGTTCTCGGCGCTGGGCCGGCGCTCGGGATCCTTGCTGAGGCAGCGCTCGATGACCGTCCACAGCGGGTCCGGGACCGTGGAGGGGCGGCGCGGTTCGGCGCTCAGGTGCTGGTGCAGCACCTCCAGGGCGGAGCCGCCGGAGAACGGCGGGCGGCCGGTGACCAGCTCGTACAGCAGGATGCCGGCACCGTAGATGTCGACGGCGGAGGTCTGCGGGCGGCCCTCGGCGGACTCGGGCGCGATGTACGCGGGCGTGCCGACGAACTCGTGGGTGCGGGTCAGGCCCGGGGAGTCGGCCAGCCGGGCGATGCCGAAGTCGGTCAGCATCGGGTGCAGCGCGCCGCCGTCCTGCCTGAGCAGGACGTTGGCGGGCTTCAGGTCGCGGTGCACCACGCCGTCGGCGTGGCTGACGGCGAGCGCGTCGGAGATCTGGGCGGTCAGCAGCGCGGCGGCGACGGGGGTGAACGGGCCGTTCTCCCGCAGGTAGCGGTGCAGGTCGGGGCCCTGGACGAGGTCCATGACCAGAGCCAGCAGGTCGCCCTCGACGACCAGGTCGCGGACCCGGACGATGTTGGGGTGGGTCAGCCTGAGCAGGACGGAGCGCTCCCGCAGGAACCGCGTCACGATGTCCGCGTCGCTCGCGAGCTCCTCCTTGAGGACCTTGATCGCGACGGTCTCACCCGGCTGGCCGGGCACCGCCGCCTCGGCCCCCGCGGTCTGCCTCTGGCGGCCCCGCCAGACGGTGCCCGTGGCACCGCGTCCGATCTGCTCCTCGAGCAGGTACTTGCTCCCTACCGGCCGCACGTCATGCGCTCCCTGCTGCTTGCCTGGCTGGCGTACACCGTGGTTCGTCGTACCGCGGAACGAAAATGCTCCGCTCCACTGTAGTGCCGCCCCACGCATCACCGGCCTGTCGACTTCGACGGCTTCCCGTCCTCTTGCCGTCCTCTTCGCGTCCTCTTCGCGCCGGGACCGTGTGGGGTTCTCTACGTACGGGGTCCCGTCCGCGTTCGACGGAAGACGCTCGACTCGGTCCGTTTGGTTGCCGGACAGGGGACGCGACCGATCTCAAGCAGTGCTGAAACGATCATCCACGGCGCATTGGTCAGGCACTTTTGAGGGCAGAGCCGACCAATCAAGATCATTTGACGCCGGGGGGCGGGCATGTCGCCGGTGTCAGGTGCGAGGATGCCTGCAGTACTGGCCGTACGTGCGCGTGTGGTGGTGGGGGAAGTCCGCGGTGGGGGACCGCGGGGCCGCTTCGTCCCCTGTGCCGCGGCGCCCGCGCAGAAGGGACCGCTCCCGGCGATGCAGATCCGGCTGACCGTCGTAGACCCGCTGGGCCCGCCCTCCCCCGCACGGGGCCACGTGGTCGTCACCGCCCCCGCCGGTACGGCCCTGGCGGCGGTGGCCGCCGCGCTGGTCTCCGCGGTGTCCGGCGGCGACGGGGGATCCGGCTCCTCCTCGGGCTCGGGCGCCCCGGTGCTGTACGCCGGTGACCAGTGGCTGGACGTCCAGCGCTGCACCCTCGGCGAACCTCCGCTGATCGACGGCGCGGTGCTGGCCGTGGGCGCCCCCGGCGCACCCGAACCGCATCCCGAGCTGGACGACACCCCGACCAGGCTCCATGTCGTCGCCGGTCCCGACGCGGGCGGCGTCCATCTGCTGCACGGCGGCGAGATCCGCATCGGCCGCTCGGCCGACGCCGATGTGCCGCTCGACGACCCGGACGTGTCCCGGCTGCACTGCGCGGTGACGGTCGGCCCGGACGGCAGGGTCTCGGTCGCCGACCTCGGTTCCACCAACGGCACGACCCTGGACGGCCGGCGGGTGGGCCCGCGCCCGGTCGCGCTGGCACCGGGCGCGCTGCTGCGGATCGGCGAGTCGGCCCTGCGCCTCACCCCGGCCGCCGGGCCGGGAGCCCGCGCGCGGACGACCCCGGACGGGGAGGGGCACGTCCGCGTACCGGGTCCCCCCGCGGGCGACGACGGCGGGAAACCGGCCGGGGCGGGGGCGTCGGCCGGGACGACCTCGGGGACGGGGACGCTGGGGTCGGGGTACGCGCGGGTACCGGCCGCGCAACCTGCGCAGCCGGGCCGTCCGACCCACCACGGCTACGGTTCCGCCCCCTGGGCCACCGTCTCGGGCGGATACGGGGCGGGCGCGCCGCTGGTCCCCGGCCAGGGCGGCGCACCGGGGATCGAGAACCCTGGGACGGGCCCCTCCGGCCCCGGCGGGCGCACGGTGCACGTCGTTCCCCGGGGCGAGGTGCCGCTGGCCCCCAAGGGGCGCCGGGTGTCGCAGCCGAGGCCTGCCGACGGCACCCCGGACACCGGGCGTCCGGGCGACCCGGGCGACCCGTACGGCGGGACGGCCCCAGAACCCCCGGCGCCCCCGGCACCCCCCACCGGGGCCACCCGCTCGGGCACCGGCGGCCCCGGAAGCCCTGCCCCCACCAGCCGTAAGGGCACCCCGCTGCGCGGCACCGACCTGGACGACACCGGGCTCGCGCAGCAGCCTTCCGGCGCCCGCAGGCGCGGCGGGCTCTCCGCGTGGGCGCGGCGGCTGACCGGGGGACGCCAGGAGCCGGAGACCGCCGGGTCGGACGGGCGGACCGGCGGGGAGACGGCCGGTGCCGTCCCGCCCGGACGGGCCGTGGCCGCGCCGGGCCCGCCCGAGACCTGGCCCGACCCCGCCGCCCTGCTGCTGACCGCGCTGGGCCCCGGCCCCCGGCTGTGGGAGCGCGGGCCCGGCCATCCGGAGACCCTCGCGATACGCCTCGGCACGGCCGACCGGGCGGCGCCGGGCGGCGCGGGTCTGCTGCCCGCCGTACCGATGACCTCGGGACTGCGCGAGGTGGGCTCGCTGGGCCTGGCCGGCCCGCGCGAGCGGCTCACCGGGCTGGCCCGCGTGGTGCTGGCCCAGCTCGCCGCGCTGCACTCCCCCGACGCGCTGGAGATCGTCCTGATCGCCGCGGACCGCTCCCGCCCCCTGGAGGAGCGGACCGCCGCATGGGCCTGGCTGGGCTGGCTGCCGCACGTACGCCCAGGACACGGCCAGGACTGCCGGCTGCTCCTCGCCCACGACCGCGAACAGGCCGCGGCCCGCACCGAGGAACTGCTGCGCCGCCTGGCGGACCACGACCACGCGGCCCAGTCCTCGCCCACCCGGCCGGCCCCGCCCACCGGGCCGGCCCCCGCCGCCCCGCTCATCCCGGAGCAGCCCCGCCCCGACGGAGCCGACCGGGGCGAGCGCCGACCTCCCTCCCGGGCCGTGGGCGACGGCGCCGGCCCGGCGGACGGTTCCGCGGGGCCGTACACCGTGGTCGTCGTGGACGGCGACCCCGGGGACGCCGGGGTGCGCGACGCGCTGGTGCGGCTGGCCGTGGAGGGGCCGCGGGCCGGGATCCACCTGCTGTGTCTCGCGGAGACGTCCGCCGCCTCCGCCGCGTCCCCGGTCACGCGGACGTACGAGGCGGCCTGCGCGGTGACCCCGGCGTTCCGGGAGTGCGGTGCCGTCGCCCTGCTCAGCGGGGACGTGGCGACCACCCTGCGGCTGCTGCGGGTGGCCGGCACCGGTACGGGCACGGCACCGGGGCCGGTCGGTCACGGCACGGTCGCCACGGTCGACGCGGTCTCCCCGGCGTGGGCCGAACGCTTCGCGCGGGCGCTGGCACCGCTGCGCCCGGAGGGCGCCCCCGGCACGGTGCACCCGCGGGTGTCGGCGCCGCTGCCCCCGTCGGCGCGGCTGCTGGACGAACTGGGGCTGGCCCGCGCCACCCCGGCCTCGCTGATGGCCCGCTGGGCGGACGCGGCCGACGACAGGGAGAGCGTCGGCGGCCGGGTGTCCGCGGTGCTGGGCGCCGGTCCGCGCGGCCCGGTCTGCGCCGACCTCGCGGCCGAGGGGCCGCATCTGCTGGTGGAGGGGCCGCCCGGCAGCGGCCGTACCGAACTGCTCCGGGCCGTCGTCGCCTCCCTGGCCGCGGCCGAACGGCCGGACCGGCTGGGCGTCGTCCTGGTGGACGGCCGGTGCGCCGCCGCGTCGGGCGGCGGTCCGGGCGACGGACTGCGGATGTGTACGGACGTACCGCACGTCACCACGCATCTCAGCGCCAACGACCCGGTGCGGATGCGGGAGTTCGCCCAGTCGCTGAGCGCCGAGCTGAAACGGCGTGCCGAACTGCTCGGCCGGTCGGACTTCGTGGAGTGGCACACCGGGCGTGAGCTGTCGGACCGTATGGTCGCCCAGCGCACGACCGCGCCCCGCGGCCAGGCGGCCGCCGGCGGTGAGTACCCGGGGGACGACCTGGACGCCCCGCCCAGTTCGACGCTGCGGCTGCGGCCCGGGGCCGCGCGGCGCAGGGCCGAGACCCCGCCGCCGTTGCCCCGGCTGGTGGTGGTCGTGGACGACCTGGACGCGCTGGTCGCCCCCGCGCTCGGCTCGCCGGGGCGGCCCGCCGCCGGGTCGGTGCTGCGGGCGCTGGAGGCGGTCGCCCGGGAGGGCGAGCGCCTCGGCGTGCACCTGGTGGCCGCCACCGGCCCCTGCGCCCGTACGGCGGAGACCGAGCCGGTGCGGCGGGCGACCCTGCGTGTGACGCTCGACCCGCCCGCGCCGGGCGGCCGCGGGGACACCTCCCCGTTCGAGCAGGGCCGGGGCAGCGAAGGAGAACCGGCTCCGGGTCGCGGGCAGTTGGTCCACCCGGACGGCACGGTGACCGCGTTCCAGGGCGGCCGGGTGACCGGCCGCATCCCGCGTACGGCGACGCTGCGGCCCACGGTCGTGCCGCTGGAGTGGCACCGCATGGGCGATCCGCCGGCCCGCCGCCCGGTCCGGGAACTCGGCAACGGCCCGACCGACCTCGCGCTGCTCGCCAGCGCGCTGGAACGCGCGGCCCGCCAGGTCTCGGCCACCGAGGTGCCGTCCCTGCTCTGACCTGACTCTGACCCGGCTCCGACCTGACGGCGCGTCATCCGACCGCACGTCACCGGCTTTCGCGGCACCCGACCGCGCGGCACCCGACCGTGCGTCAGCCGTTCCCGGGCCGTCCGACCGCGCGGCGCCCGCTTTCGCGTCACCCGCCACGCGGCACGGACACGACCCGCCCCGGCATGCGCCGTCCCGGCGTGCCCCGATCCGGCGCCCCACGGCCCCGGAGAGTCACGACGCGGTCACGATCCCGGACTGGACGCAGGAGGCGGTCTTGCCGCCCCGTCCTCCCGGGCGTACACAGAGCCCACGGGACAGCGCTCGACGTTCGACGAGGTACGAAGAACGGGGCAGTGATGCGCAGGACGAGCAGAACCATCCGGATCCACAGGTCGCCCGGCACACCCACGAAAACGCCGACTCCCCGCACCCGCAGGGCGGCGAGAACCTCCGCCGCCGTCGTCGCGGGTGTCCTCGCGGTCTCGCTCACCGCGTGCGGAGGGAGCGACGACAACGGTACCGACGACGGCCCGGACGGCACCGCCGACGAGACCGCCGCCACCGTCACGCTTCCCCGGCTGGACGGTGAGAGTCTCGAGGTCGCCGCCGTGTGGACCGGCACCGAACAGGCCAACTTCAAGAAGGTCCTGGCGGAGTTCGAGAAGCGCACCGGCGCGAAGGTGACCTTCGTTCCCGCCCAGGACCCCATCGTCAACTTCCTCGGGTCGAAGATCGCGGGCGGCGCCCCGCCCGACGTGGCGCTGCTGCCGCAGCCGGGCGCCATCAAGCAGGCCGTGGAGAAGAACTGGGCCAAGCCGCTGGGCGCCGAGGCCACCAAGGAGCTCGCCGAGAACTACTCGCAGGGCTGGCAGGACATCGGCACGGTCGACGGCAAGCAGTACGGCGTCTACTACAAGGCCGCCAACAAGTCGCTGATCTGGTACAACGCCCAGGTCTTCGAGAACGCGGGCGCGAGCGAGCCGAAGACGTGGGACGAGCTGCTCACCGCGGCGCAGACGGTCTACGACTCCGGCGTCACCCCGTTCTCGGTCGGCGGCGCCGACGGCTGGACGCTGACCGACTGGTTCGAGAACGTCTACCTCTCCCAGGCGGGCCCGGAGAAGTACGACCGGCTCGCCGCGCACGAGATCAAGTGGACGGACCCCTCCGTGAAGGAGGCGCTGACCACACTGGCGGAGGTCTGGGGCAAGCCGGACTACGTGGCGGGCGGCCCGGGCGGCGCGCTGCAGACCGAGTTCCCGGCCTCCGTGACGCAGACGTTCACCGGCGGTGACCAGCCCAAGGCCGGCATGGTCTACGAGGGCGACTTCGTGCAGGTCAACATCGGTGAGACCGAGGCGAAGGTCGGCACGGACGCGAAGGTGTTCCCGTTCCCCGCGGTCGGTGACAGCCCGCCCGTGGTGTCCGGCGGCGACGCGGCCGTGATCCTGAAGGACTCGAAGGCGTCGCAGGCCCTGGCGACCTTCCTCGCCTCCCCGGACGCGGCCGGCATCCAGGCGAAGCTGGGCGGCTACCTCTCGCCGAACAGGAACGTGCCGAACTCGGCGTATCCGAACGCGGTGCAGCAGAAGATGGCCAAGGCGCTCGTCGACGCCGGGGACGACTTCCGCTTCGACATGTCCGACCAGGCTCCGCAGGCGTTCGGCGGCACCCCCGGCAAGGGCGAGTGGAAGGCGCTGCAGGACTTCCTGAAGAACCCGAAGGACATCGCGGGGACGCAGGCGAAGCTGGAGGCCGACGCGGCCGCGGCGTACGGGGACTGATCCGGCGATGGCGTCGGACACGGCGGCGGGGGTCCCCGAGGCCCCTGCCGCCCCCAAGTCGCGCAGGAGCGTCACCGGCACCCGCAGGACCGTCGCGGCGCTGTTCCTGCTGCCCGCGCTGCTGCTGCTCGGTGCGCTCGTGGTCTACCCGATCGGGTACTCCGTCATCCGCAGCTTCTACGACCAGTCCGGCGGCGGCTTCGCCGGACTCGACAACTACCGGGCCCTGTTCACCGACGACGGCATCCGCACCGCCCTGAAGAACAACGTCATCTGGGTGGTGTTCGCGCCGACGGTGGCGACCGCGCTCGGTCTGGTCTTCGCGGTGCTGACCGAACGGATCCGCTGGGGCACGGCGTTCAAGCTGGTCGTCTTCATGCCGATGGCGATCTCGATGCTCGCGGCGGGCATCATCTTCCGCCTGGTGTACGACCAGGACCCGGACAAGGGCGTCGCGAACGCGGTGTGGGTGGGGGTGCACGACACCTTCGCCGAGTCGTCGGCGTACCCGAAGGCGCACCCGGGCCGCGAGTCGCCGCTGGAGGCGGCCGGCGGAGGCGCCTTCGTCACCAAGGGGACGGTGCGCGTCGGGGACACCGTCGCGCTGCCGCTGGTCGGTGTCGCCCCGGACCTGATCCCGGACGACGCCGAGCGGGCGGCCGCGCCGAAGCCGCAGCCGGACCGGATCACCGGCACGACCTGGCAGGACTTCACCCGCGGCAAGGGCGTCGGCACGCTGAACGGCGTCGACGCCGACGAGCTGGGCTACCCCGGCATGAGGATCGAGGCGGTCCGGGACGGCACGGTGGTGGAGACGGCCACCGCGGCGGCCGACGGCACGTTCTCCCTGTCGGCCGCGGCGGACGGGGCACATCTCCGGCTTCCGGCGAGCAACTTCGAGGAGCCGTACAACGGCCTGGACTGGCTGGGCCCGTCGTTGGTCACGCCCGCCGTCATCGGCTCGTACATCTGGATGTGGGCGGGCTTCGCGATGGTGCTGATCGCGGCCGGACTCGCGGGCATGCCCCGGGAGTTGCTGGAGGCCGCGCGGGTCGACGGCGCCAACGAGTGGCAGGTGTTCAGACGGGTCACGGTGCCCCTGCTGGCGCCGGTGCTCGCGGTCGTCACCGTCACCCTGATGATCAACGTGCTGAAGGTGTTCGACCTGGTCTTCATCATCGCCCCCGGCTCCTCCCAGGACGACGCCAACGTCCTCGCGCTGGAGCTGTACCGCAAGGGCTTCTCCGAGGACCAGCCGGGCATCGCCAGCGCGATCGCGGTGTTCCTGCTGCTCCTGGTGATCCCGGTGATGTGGTTCAACGTGCGGCGGCTGAGGCGGGAGGTCAGGCGATGAGCTCACGTCCGCTCAAGACGCGGCGGCCGGCCGGGGGGCGCCCGCTGGTCAAGGCGCGTCCGCCGGGGTCCCGTTCGCTCGCCTCCCGGATCGCCGACCGGGTCGGCGGGGGGCTGGTCCAGGCGTTCCTGATCGTCGTCGGGATGTTCTGGCTGGTCCCGACGCTCGGGTTGCTGCTGGCCAGTCTGCGCACCCCCGAGGACATGGCCGCCGACGGCTGGTGGACGGTGTTCACCGAGCCCTCGCAGCTCACCTTCGGCGCCTACGAGACCCTGCTGGAGAACGGCGACATCACCGGCTCCCTGCTGAACACGGCGTACATCACCGTCCCGGCGACGGTCCTGGTGGTGGTGATCGGTTCGCTCGCCGGATACGCCTTCGCCTGGATGGAGTTCCCGGGCCGGGACTGGTGGTTCCTGGGTGTGGTGGGGCTGCTGGTGGTGCCGGTGCAGGTGGCGCTGATCCCGATCGCCGAACTCTTCGGCAGCCTCGGCATCTTCGGCTCGCTGGTCGGCGTGGTGCTGTTCCACGTCGGCTTCGGTCTGCCGTTCGCGGTGTTCCTGCTGCGGAACTTCTTCGCGGAGATCCCGAAAGAGCTGCTGGAGGCGGCCCGGCTGGACGGCGCGGGTGAACTGCGCCTGTTCGCCCGGGTGGTGATGCCGCTGGCCGGGCCGGCCATCGCCTCGCTGGGCATCTTCCAGTTCCTGTGGGTGTGGAACGACATGCTGGTCGCGCTGATCTTCACCGACTCCGGGAGCCAGCCGATCACGGTCGCCCTGCAGACACAGGTACGGCAGTTCGGCAACAACATCGACGTGCTGGCGCCGGGCGCGTTCATCTCGATGGTGATCCCGCTGGCCGTGTTCTTCGCCTTCCAGCGGCAGTTCGTCTCCGGCGTGATGGCGGGCGCCGTGAAGTGAGCTGCGCGGAGGCAGAGCCGGAGGACGGGCCCGGGGCTCCGCACACAGGGCCCCGGGTCCGCTCCTTCGGGTGACGGATGCCCCCGGACGCCGTACCCGGCGCAACCCGGGCGACCCGGCGGCCGTTCCCGGGCCGAACCCCCGCGCCGACCGCTGGATGCCCCTTGCCCGGGTTCCGTGTCACCGTCGCCACGCGCCCGGCGCGGCCCGCTCCGACCCGGCCGCCCACCTGGCGGCCCTCCGGACGGCCTTCGGGGCGGCCCGGCCGGGGTCCCGCCGACTGAGCCCGGGTCGGCTGCTCGGTCACTCGGCTACTCGGTCACTCGGTCACTCGATGACCAGGTCGACCGGGACGTTGCCGCGGGTGGCGTTGGAGTAGGGGCAGACCTGGTGGGCCTGCTCGACCAGCTTGCGGCCGGTCTCCTCGTCCACCGTGTCGGGCAGCTCGACGCGCAGCGTCACGGCGAGCGCGAAGCCCTCGCCCTCCTTGCCGATGCCGACCTCGGCGGTCACCGCGGCCTCGCTGACGTCGACCTTCGCCGCCCGGCCGACCAGGCCGAGGGCGCTGCCGAAGCAGGCCGCGTAACCGGCGGCGAACAGCTGCTCCGGGTTGGTGCCCTCGCCGCTGCCGCCCAGCTCCACGGGGGCGCTGAGACCGAGGTCCAGCTTGCCGTCGGAGGTGACGGCGCGGCCCTCGCGGCCGTGGGTGGCGGTGGCGACAGCGGTGTAGAGCGCGTCCATGGGAAACCTTCCCTCTCGAGTCGTGGCCGGGCGGCCGGCCCTCCGTCTCCGAGGACCCCGACCGCCGTACGACCACAAGTAGAGCACGCAATTCAGTTGCGCACAATCAAATGGCTCGAAAGAGCTACCCTGGAGCCATGACGCCGACCCCGAACCCCTCGCCGGCCACGGAACCGGCCGGTGCCCCACCGCCCGGTTCCGCCGACGACTGGCTCCGCCTCGACCAACAGATCTGCTTCTCCCTGCACGCCACCTCGCGCGCCTTCAACGGCGTGTACCGGGTGGTCCTCAAGGACCTCGGCCTCACCTACCCCCAGTACCTGGTGATGCTGGCCCTCTGGGAGCACGGCACGCTGCCCGTCAAGAAGCTCGGCGAACACCTGCGGCTCGACTCCGGCACCCTGTCCCCGCTGCTCAAGCGGCTGGAGGCGGCCGGCCTGGTGTGCAGGGAGCGCAGCACGCGCGACGAGCGCTCGGTGGAGGTGCGGCCCACCGAGGAGGGCACCGCGCTGCGCGAGCGGGCCCAGGACGTCCCGCGCCGGATCGTCGCCGCGACCGGCTTCGGGATCGACGAGATCCAGTCCCTGCGGGCCCGCCTCGACCGACTCACCGCCGCACTGGACACGGCGGCGGCGAACGGCGCCTGACGGCAGCCGCAGCGCCGCCGCGGCACAGTGCCGACGGGCACGGGGGTACGAACCACCTGTTAACGGGCAAAAGGTCAGTGACCAGTCACCCGAGCCCCAGGGGACGCCTATGCACCCCCACCGGACCGCCGCCACCGGCGTCACCGTCGTGGTGATAGGCCACGACGACGCCGCCCATGTGACCGACGCCGTGCACTCGGCGCTCGGGCAGGGGCCGGCCGTGCGCGAGGTCGTGGCCGTCGACGACTGTTCGACGGACGGCAGCGCGGGCCTGCTCGCCCGGCTGGCCGGGACCGAACCCCGCCTCCGGCTGATCCGGCACCGCGCCAACAGCGGCGGCTGCGGCTCCCCGCGCAACACCGGGCTCTCCGCGGCGACCTCGCCGTACGTGATGTTCCTGGACAGCGACGACGTCCTCCCGCCCGGTGCCGTGGACGCGCTCCTCGGCGCGGCGGGCGCGGCGGACGCGGACGTCACCGGCGGGCTGTGCGTGCGCCGCGAGCTGCCGTCGGGGCGCGAGGTGCCGTGGCAGCCCGGCCTGTACGCGGCGCCCCGGGTGCTCCCGCACCCCGCCCGGCGCCCCCGCCTGGTGCACGACACCCTCTGCGTCAACAAGCTCTACGCGACGGCGTTCCTGCGCGCACACGACATCCGCTTCCCCGAGGGGCACTTCCCCTACGAGGACTTCGTCTTCACCGCGCGCCTGTGGGCCGCCGCCCCGCGCATCGCCCTGGTCCCGGACCGGGTCTACGTCTGGCAGGTGCGCCGGTCCGCCCGGCGGCTGTCGATCTCGCTGGACCGCGCGGGCCTCGACAACTGGCGGGACCGCACCCACGCGTGCCGCACGGCGTACGAGATCCTGCTGGCCGCCGGGCAGAAGGAGCTGGCGCGGGCGGCGCGGGCCAAGTTCCTCGACCACGAGCTGCGCATGTACGTGCGGGAGCTGCGGCTGCACGACGCGGACCACCGGCGCGCGTGGTGGGCGCACACCCGCGCGTTCCTCGCCGAGTACGACGCGGCCGACTGGGCCCGCGACCCGGTCGCGCCCGGCCGGCTGATCGGCCGGGTCCTGCTGGCCTCCCCCGAGCCCCGCGACCTGCCCCGCCTCCAGGAACTGGCGGGCCGCCCGGCCCGGCTGTGCCCGCCCTACCCCCGCGCGGCGGACGGCACGCCCTGCTGGTCCGCCGACCTGCCCGGGGTCACCCTGGAGCCCCTGCCGGCCCGCCCCGTGACCCGGCTGCCGCTCGCCGTCGACGCGGAGCTGCGCCCCCGCACCCGTACCGCCCGCCTGCACCTTCACCTGCACGAGCTGTACGGCCTGCTGGAGCGGGCGCACCCCTCGGAGCTGGAGATCGAGTGGCGGCACCGGGACGGCGGCGGCAGGAGGGCGTGCACGGTGCCGCTGCGGGCGGCGGCCGGGGGCGGCTGGTCCGCGGAGACGACCGTACGGCCGGCCCGGCTGGCCGCGCTCGGCGCCGGCGCCTGGGACCTGCGCCTGCGGGTGCGCTTCGGCGACGGCTCGAGCCGCGAGGTCACCGCGCACGCGTGTGCGGGCCCCGGTCTGCTGCGCCGCCGCGCGGTGCCGAGCGCCCGGCACGGCGTGGTGCTGGTCCGGCCGTACGCCACCCACTCGGGCGCGCTGGCACTGCGGGTCGCGAGCGGCGCACACGGTGCCGCTTCGGTCGTACGCGGGAGACTGAGGCGCCTGCTTCACTAGGATCGGGGAGAGCCGGCGGGGACCGACCACCCACCACGGCCGACGAACGACGAGGGGACGTCCGCACATGACCTGGTTGATCACCGGCGGCGCCGGCTACATCGGGGCGCACGTCGTACGGGCGATGACCGAGGCGGGCGAGCGGACGGTGGTCTACGACGACCTGTCCACCGGCGTCCCCGACCGGGTGCCGGACGGAGTGCCGCTGGTGGTCGGCTCGACCCTGGACGGCGAGCGGGTGGCGCGCGCCCTCGCCGACCACGAGGTCACCGGCGTCGTCCACCTGGCGGCGAAGAAGCAGGTCGCCGAGTCGGTGGAACTGCCCCTGCTCTACTACCGGGAGAACGTCGAGGGCCTGCGCGTCCTGCTGGAGGCGGTGACGGCGGCCGGTGCCGTGTCGTCCTTCGTCCTCTCGTCCTCGGCCGCGGTGTACGGCATGCCGGAGACCGCCGCCGAGCTGGTGACCGAGGACACCCCCTGCGCGCCGATGTCCCCGTACGGGGAGACGAAACTGGCCGGCGAGTGGTTGGTCCGCGCGACGGGCCGGGCCACCGGCCTGTCCACGGCCTCCCTGCGCTACTTCAACGTGGCGGGCGCCGCGAGCCCGGAACTCGCCGACACGGGCGTCTCCAACCTCGTCCCCATGGTCTTCGAGAAGCTCACCGGGCAGGCGCCCCCGCTCATCTTCGGCGACGACTACCCGACCCCGGACGGCACCTGTGTCCGCGACTACGTCCACGTGGTCGACCTGGCCGAGGCCCACACGGCCGCGGCCCGCGCCCTGCGCGCCGCCCCCGGCCGGGACCTCACCCTCAACATCGGCCGCGGCGAGGGCGTCTCCGTCCGGGGCATGATCGACCGCATCAACGCCCTCACCGGCCACGACCTGCCGCCCACGGTCGCCCCCCGCCGCCCCGGCGACCCGGCGAGCGTCGTCGCCTCCGCCGACCGCGCCGCCACCGAACTCGGCTGGAAGGCCCGCCACACCGTCGACGACATGATCACCTCAGCCTGGCAGGGCTGGCTCCGCCTCCACCCGCCGGCAGCACGCGGCTAGGGCCGCGGCACCAGTCCGCGCAGATGACCTCTGCCCCGGCCTGGTCCGAGCGCGCCGTGGGCGCCGTGGGCGCCGTGGGCGCCGGGGTCGACGGCGAGATGTGCGGGGGCGTTGCCGGTCGCTGACGCCTCCGGTTCTTTCCGGTTCTTTCCGGTTCTTTCCGGAGTGTCGCCCCTGCGGGCAGGATACCGGCGGGGGTATATAGAGGGAGTGCTCGTGGAACTGGCGATGGCGGCTGAGGAACTGAAGACGGTGGTCAACAGGCTGCGCCGGGCACAGGGTCAGATCGCCGGGGTGATCAAGATGATCGAAGAGGGCCGGGACTGCGAGGACGTGGTCACGCAGCTCGCGGCGGCCTCCCGAGCACTCGACAAGGCCGGTTTCGCGATCATCGCCACCGGTCTGCAGCACTGCCTGACCGACTCGGACATGGCGGCCAGTGGTGACCGGGAGCAGATGCGGGCCCGCCTGGAGAAGCTGTTCCTCTCCCTGGCCTGACTGCGCAGCCGCACCGGATTGCCCGGCTCGCCGACCTGGGTGACCATGGACCGGCGCGAGTGACCTAGGGTGGCCGTGTCTACGAACAGGGTGCAGGAGCGGCGATGAAGCGAGCAGCACACGAGCGGGCACATGCCCGCTTTCGTGGTGTGCTGGCTCTGCTCGTGGCCGTGGTGGCACTGCTGTGCGTCTTCGGGCACGCCGAGCGTGGAGGACCGGGCGCACCCCTGTCCACCGCGGAGCGTGTACACGCCCCTACCGTTACTGAACCGTCAGACGGTGCAGCGGCGCCGTGCGGCAAGAAGGCGATTGCCGATCCCAGCGTGCAGCGGGCCGAGAATCCTCCGCCGTCTGCTGCGTGCCCCGGTCCTGCATCACTGCAGACCGATCCCGCGCCTTCCGTGTCACAGCGCTCCGGGATGCTGCCGGGCAGCGCGGCTCCGCCGCCAGTGACACTTCACTCCGTTCTACGGATTTAGACCGGCCCGTCGGCCGCGTCCCTGAATCCTCGGAAACGGAGTTCTTCAGCATGTCCTCTTCCTCGCGTTCCTCGCGTTCCTCGCGTTCCTGGAGCCGGGCGGGCGCAGCACTGCGTGGTTGGCGGTCCCGGCAGTGGGCTGTGGCAGGCGCAGGTGCCCTGGCCACAGCGATCCTGGTCGGCGCGCCCACCGACGTGGTGCCCAATCCGCTGTTCGGCCGGTCGGTTCCCGTGCAGTGGTGGAACTACCCGGCCCTGGTTGTCACGGCCGTCCTGGCCGGCATCGTCCTGAGCACCTACGTGCGCCGGCCCGCGCCCGCTCCGGAGCCGAAAGCCGAAGACGGCGGCCGGCTGGGAGCGGTCGGCGGGGTGCTGTCCTTCTTCGCCGTCGGCTGCCCGGTCTGCAACAAGCTCGTCCTTG
Organism: Streptomyces sp. GDS52; assembly: GCF_052246875.1. Taxonomy (NCBI): domain Bacteria; kingdom Bacillati; phylum Actinomycetota; class Actinomycetes; order Kitasatosporales; family Streptomycetaceae; genus Streptomyces; species Streptomyces sp. GDS52. Next base: position 4,428,172 of record NZ_CM125966.1, on the reverse strand, counting down.
TGCTCCTCGGGGCTTCCGGTGCCCTGAGCTACTGGGCGCCCCTGCAGCCGCTGCTGGCTGTCCTGTCGGCGGGGCTGCTGGCGGAAGCCGCGCTGCGCCGCCTGTCCTTGCAGGCCGCGTGCCCGGTCACGGCTTCCGCCTGACCTGCGGCCAGTTCTGCACCCTTTTCCTCCTCAACGTCCGAGGTGTCCCATGACTGGATCCACCCCGTCTGCGTCCGCGATGGTCCGCCGCAACCGCAGGCGGACCATCGCGGCCGCCGCGGTTCTCGCCGCCGCCGCGGTGACCGCGGCCTTCGCCCTCACGCTGGACGACTCGGAAGACCGCGAGGAGGCCGCGGTCGTCACCGAGTCCGTCGCCCCCGCGCCCGCCGACGAGAGCCTGCTCGCCCTCGCCCGCCGCGATCCCTCCGACGCTCTGGCGGTCGGGCGGGCGGACGCCCCGGTGGTGATGATCGAGTACTCCGACTTCCAGTGCCCGTTCTGCGGCCAGTTCGCCCGCAAGACCGAGCCCGAACTGCTGCGCTCGTACGTGGACAAGGGAATCCTGCGCATCGAATGGCGCAGCTTCCCCATCTTCGGCGAGGAGTCCGAGCAGGCCGCGCTGGCCGGCTGGGCTGCCGGGCAGCAGAAGAAGTTCTGGGAGTTCCACGGCGTCGCCTACAGCAAGCCGCGCGAACGCAACACCGGCGAGTTCGGCGCCGAGAACCTCATCACCATGGCCCGCGAGGCCGGGATCACCGACATCGAGCGGTTCCAGGCGGACATGGCGTCCGACAAGGCCCGCAGTGCCGTGCAGAAGGATCAGGCGGAGGGCTACAACCTCGGGGTGACCAGCACTCCGGCGTTCCTGATCAACGGCAAGCCGATCCTGGGGGCTCAGCCCACGGCCACCTTCAAGGAAGCCGTCGAGACGGCGGCGAAGGCGGCCGGGCGATGAGCGAGGTCGGCCTGGCGATGGCTTTCCTCGGCGGACTGCTGGCCCTGCTCAGTCCGTGCAGCGCGCTGCTGCTGCCGGCCTTCTTCGCCTACTCCTTCACCAGCCGCACCCGGCTGGTGGCGCGCACCGGCCTGTTCTACCTCGGCTTGTGTACGACGCTCGTGCCGCTCGGTGTGGCCGGCTCGTTCGCCAGCCGGCTCTTCTACGGCCACCGGGACACCCTGGTGACGGTGGGAGGGTGGACGGTCATCGCCCTGGGCGTGGCGCAGATCACCGGGGTGGGCTTCGGCTCCCGCCGGTTGGCGCAGGCCGCGGGCGGGCGCCGTTCGGGTTCGGCGCTGTCGGTGTTCGCCCTGGGCGCGGTGTACGGGCTGGCGGGATTCTGCGCGGGGCCGATCCTGGGCGGCATCCTGACCGTGGCGGCCGTGGACGGCGACCCCCTGCACGGCGGGGTGCTGCTCGCCGTCTACGCCCTGGGGATGGCGGTTCCGATGTTCGTGCTGGCGTTGCTGTGGGACCGGTTCGATCTGGGTCGCAAGCGCTGGCTGCGGGGCCGGACTTTCCAGGTGGGACCGGTGGCCCTGCACAGCACCTCGCTCCTCGGCGGCCTGTTCTTCATCGCTCTCGGTGTGGCGTTTTTGGCCTTCGACGGCACAGCCGCGCTGCCGTCGGTGCTGAGTACCGATACCGAGTTCGCCCTGGAGGAACGGCTGTCCGACCTCGGCGCAGCGGTGTCCGACCGGCTGGTCGTGCTGGTCCTGGCCGGCGTGGCGGCGCTGGCCGCCCTGCTGGTGCTGCTCCGGCCGGCCAGACGGCGGGATCCGCAGTCACCGCCGGAAAAGGAGCCGGCTGCGCACGGATAGCAGGCCATGGGCCGCATGCCTGACACGCGAAGAGGGAGGGTCCGGCTCCGGACCCTCCCTCTCTGAGCGTGGTTCAGCGGTTGCGCAGTGCGGCCAGGGTGTTGTCGAGGTCGGCGGCGCGGGGGCGGTTGTGGGGCAGTTTGGCGAGCATGGCGGCCATGCTCGCAGGTGTTGGTGAGGGCGGAGAAGACCAGGCCGCCCGCGCTGCCGGCGGAGATGAGCTGGAAGGCGGGGTGGACGACGAGGCCGAGCAGCAGGCCGAGCAGCACGGTCACTCCCGCGGTGAGCCGCACCTGCCGCTCCATGCCCCAGGTGGCACGCGAGGCGCCCTGGGGGCGGTGCAGCTCGTGGCCGTCGGCCGCCCAGGCACCGGTGGCCTCCCGACAGGGTGGCGGCGGTGACACCGTTCTCCGCGAGGATCCGGCAGGCGTTCTCGGAGCGGGCGCCCGAAGCGCAGACGACCAGGACGTCACCACGGTCGACGGCGTTCCGGATGTCGGGCAGCGCGTGCTGGATCTGGTCGAGGGGGATGTTGAGCGCGCCGGGGAGGTGACCGCCGGCGTATTCGCCCGGGGTGCGCACGTCGATGATGGTCGGTTCGTGCAGGCGGGTGCGTGCCTCGTCGGTGGTGAGGGCGGTGGGTGTGGTCATGGCAGAGGTCATCCTTGCGTGTCGGCGGTGCCCCCGGCGGGGGACCTCAATGTCGTGCGGAGTTGGTGGGGGGCTTGATCTGGCGGGAGCAGAACTGAGGGCGGTCTCGTAAGTGGCTGTGCTGGGCGCGGGGCCGGGGTTCTCGGGGGTGGTCCGGGTTGATCAAGGAGGGTCGGGGTTGCGAAGAGGTGGTCGCCTTGAGGAGGTCGCCGCCTTGCACGCATTGGGCTGGGTGGGGTTCGCGATCGCGCGACCGGCCTGCAGCAAGCAGCGCCTGGCCGACATCGAGGAGGGCCGTCAGTTGAAGGGTGGTGCAGGAGATCTTCGCCGCGAGCCGTTTGCCGTCCCAGGCACCGAGGACCGCGGCTCCGGTGAAGGGCCCGCTGACTTCCCAGTGGAGGCCGCCACCGGTGCCGGTGCGAGCGGCGAGCGCGGCGAGCGAGTTCACCGTGATGACGAGCAGGCTGGTGCCGACCGCCCGCCGCATCCGCAGCCCCAGGACGCTCACCAGGGCGGGCACGACCAGGAATCCCCCGCCGACCCCCAAAAAGCCCGTTACGGTGCCCGGCCCGGCACCGGAACCGGCCGCCCTGCCGGGGTGGACCCGGTCCGGCGGCTCGGCCGCGGACGGACGCAGCATGCGCGGCGCCGCCAGCGCGGCGATGACCGCGAACGCCGCCGTCAGCACCGCCTGGGGCAGGCGTCCGGCGACGGCCCCGGCGAGGAAGGCGGGGACGACGCCCGCCATGGCGAACAGCGCCCCGTCTTCCATGCCACGTTCCCGTCGCGGGTGTGGGCGTACAGGGCGGTGACGGAGGTGGCGGTGACGATGATCAGGCTGGCCGTGGTGGCCGCCGCCGGAGTGAATCCGAGCAGGTAGATCAGCGCCGGTACGGCAAGGACGCTGCCACCACCGCCGAGGGCCCCGAGGGCCAGACCGATGACGGCCCCGGCGATGAGGGCGAGCAGGGATCGCCGGGCTCTGCCTCGGCGCGTTCCCCGTGGCGGGCAGCGGCGTGCTCGACGGGCGCGCCGCTGCCACCCACTGGGTGGCAGCGGCGAAACTGGCCGAACGCTACCCCGCCGTGGACGTGCACGCGGACGCCCTCTACCTGGACCACGATGACGTGCTCACCTCAGCCGGCACGGCCTCCGCGCTCGACGCCTGCCTGCACATCGTCCGCACCCGACTGGGGTCCGCGGCGGCGGCCATCGCCCGCCATCTCGTCATCGCCCCCACCGGGAGGGCGACCAGGCCCAGTACATCGACCGACCCATCCCCGACGACACCGCCGGACCCATCGGCGACACGATCACCTGGGCCCTGACCAACCTCGACCAGCACTTGTCCGTCGACGCCCTCGCCCACCGCGCCTGCATGAGCACCCGCACCTTCTCCCGCCGCTTCTACGAGACGACCGGCATGGGCCCGGCCAAGTGGATCCTCACCCGCAGACTCGACGAGGCCCGCAGACTGCTGGAGACGACCACCTGGAGCATCACCCGCATCTCCGCAGCATGTGGGTTCGCCAGCGCCGTGACCTTCCGGCAGAACTTCACCGCGCACTACGCGACCACACCCGCGTCATACCGATCCCGCTTCACCGACCGCACCGGGCCGAAAGGCTCTGCGGCGGAGCTCCCCGCCACCCTCCTGGGCGGAGGGGAGCCGGCACAGCCGTGTCCGTAGGCCAGGAGCTTGCTCAAGAAGCCCCGCCGCTGTCTTGTCCGCCTCGCCCGGACGGCGCGTGCCTCCTCCGAGGCGGGCGCCCTGGTCGCGTCACAACGCCTTCAGTGCCTCCGTCGTGGCGCGGGCGAGGGAGGGCAGGTAGCCCTTCGGGAGTTTCGGGTTGCGGATGACCACCGAGCGCCAGTACAGGGGGCCGGAGATCAGGTCGAGGGCCAGGGCGTGGTCGACGCCGGGGCGGACCTCGCCCCGCTCCTGCGCCGCCGTGACGACGCCCCGGGCGACCCCGTCCTGGCCCTCCCGCAGCGCCTTCCGGAGCGCCTCGGCGATGTCGGGGTTGCGGGCGGCCTCGGCCTGGAGGTCGGGGAGGATCTGCGAGGCGACGGGGTGGCGCAGGGCGCGTGAGGTGACCTCGTACAGCAGCCGCAGGTCGCCCTCCAGGGAGCCGGTGTCCGGCGCGGGCAGCCCCTGCACGGCGATGGCGGAGACCAGGTCGAGGACCAGGTGCAGTTTGGAGCGCCAGCGGCGGTACACCGCGGTCTTGCCGACGCCCGCGCGGCGCGCGATCCCCTCGATGGACATCCGCGCGTAGCCGACGGCCGCGAGTTCCTCGAAGACGGCCGCCCGGATGGCCTCCGTCACATCCTCCCGCAGGACGGCGGCCCCGGCGGGGGCCCTGCGGCGCGGACGCGGCTGGGGCTCGTCGGCGTTGGTCGTCATGCGGCCCAGCATAGGGCGTGACGACGATACGGGTCCGTTCTGACGCAGATACGTACACCGGTCCGGCACAGAACGGCACCGCACCCCTGACCGCCGGGACGGAACGGTTGCGTTCCGACGCGCGTTCGCCCTACGCTCGCGTTGCGACGATACGGTCCCGTCCCGACGTAAGTGAACGCGCGAAGGTGTGCGGGGGAACACCGGGCGGAACACGGCATCGCATCGCCGCCACCCCACCCCCGCCCCCTAGCGAAAGAAGCGGATGTGAGTCAGGCCCTCCACACACCGCCTTCCCCACCGGTCCGCCCGGTCCCGGTCGAGGACGACCTCCCCGCGCTCGCCGCCCGGCACGGGCTGACGGTCAGCGGTGCCCGCCCGTCGCCGGCCGAGTACCTCCGTCAGCTGTGGGCGCGGCGGCACTTCATCCTGGCCTTCTCCCGGGCGAAGCTGACCGCGCAGTACAGCCAGGCCAAGCTGGGCCAGCTGTGGCAGGTGGCGACCCCGCTGCTGAACGCGGCGGTGTACTTCTTCATCTTCGGGCTGCTGCTGGGCGCCCGCCGGGGCATCCCGCACGAGATCTATGTGCCGTTCCTGGTGACCGGGGTGTTCGTGTTCACCTTCACCCAGAGTTCGGTGCTGGCCGGGGTGCGGGCGATCTCCGGGAACCTGGGGCTGGTGCGGGCGCTGCACTTCCCGCGGGCCGCGCTGCCGGTCTCCTTCGCGTTGCAGCAGCTGCAGCAGCTGTTGTTCTCGATGGTGGTGCTGGTGGCGGTGGTGGTGGCGTTCGGCAGTCTGCCGGCGCTGTCCTGGCTGCTGGTGGTGCCCGCGCTGGGGCTGCAGTTCGTCTTCAACACCGGGCTGGCGCTGGTCTTCGCCCGGCTGGGCAGCCGGACGCCGGATCTGGCCCAGCTGATGCCGTTCGTGCTGCGCACCTGGATGTACGCCTCGGGGGTGATGTTCAGCCTGCCGGCGATGCTGGAGGGCAAGGACGTGCCGGGCTGGCTGGCCGACGTGCTGCAGTGGAACCCGGCCGCCGTCTACATGGATCTGGTGCGGTTCGCGTTGATCGACGGGTACGGGTCCTCGTATCTGCCGCCGCATGTGTGGGCGTTCGCGGTGGGCTGGGCGCTGCTGGCCGGGGTGATCGGTTTCGTCTACTTCTGGAAGGCCGAGGAGACCTACGGTCGTGGCTGACAACACTGTCAACGCCGGAAACACCGGCGAGAAGATCCCCACCGTCATCGCCGACGGCGTCGACATCGTCTACCGGGTCAACGGGACCAAGGGCGGCAAGGGCAGCGCCACGGCGGCGCTGAGCCGCATGCTCCGGCGGGGCAAGGACGACGCGGCACGGGGCGTGCGCAGGGTGCACGCGGTGCGGAACGTGTCCTTCGTCGCCTACCGGGGCGAGGCCATCGGCCTGATCGGCACCAACGGCTCGGGCAAGTCGACCCTGCTCAAGGCCGTCGCCGGACTGCTCCCGGTGGAGAACGGCCGGATCTACACCGGCGGCCAGCCCTCCCTGCTCGGCGTCAACGCCGCCCTGATGAACGATCTGACGGGCGAACGCAACGTCCATCTCGGCGGGCTGGCCATGGGTATGTCCCGCGAGCAGGTCCGGGAGCGCTACCAGGAGATCGTCGACTTCTCCGGCATCAACGAGAAGGGCGACTTCATCACCCTGCCGATGCGCACCTACTCCTCCGGCATGGCCGCCCGGCTGCGCTTCTCCATCGCCGCCGCCAAGGACCACGACGTCCTCCTCATCGACGAGGCGCTGGCCACGGGCGACCGCTCCTTCCAGAAGCGCTCCGAGGCGCGCATCCGGGAGCTGCGCAAGGAGGCCGGGACGGTGTTCCTGGTCAGCCACAGCAACAAGTCGATCCGGGACACCTGCGAGCGCGTGCTGTGGCTGGAGCGGGGCGAGCTGCGGATGGACGGGCCGACGGACGAGGTGCTCAAGGAGTACGAGGCGTTCACCGGCGGTCCGGACAAGGCCCGCAAGCCCAAACCGAAGCCCAAGCCGAAGGCCGAGACCGGACCGGAGGCCGCGACCGAGCCGAAGGCCCCGACCGAGCCCACGACGGTGACCGGTCCGGAGGCCGCCACCGCTCCCTCCTGAGGCGTCACCCGTCCGTCTCCGGGCAGCCCCTTCGCCGCATTGATGCCAATATGACCGAAGGGAACGCCCGGATCGGTGACGAGACGAAGGAGCCCCGAGATGCCTGAGCTCAGCGTCATCGTCCACGGGCCGAACACCCAGGACCATCTGACCGGCCTCCTCGACTCCCTCTGCTCCCCCACCGCCCTCGCCGCCTCTGGAACCTCCCCCTCCCCGGACATCGAGGTCATCGTCGCCGCCGTGGGCGACTGGGCCCGGGAGACAGCCGAGCGGCACACCCCCGACGTCCAGGTGCTGCCCCTGCCCGACGGCACCTCCGACGCGGCGGCCCGAGTGGCGGGGGCGGACCTGGCCACCGGCCGCTGGCTGCACTTCGTCCCCGCCAAGGACGGCCTGCCGCCCGGCGGCCCGCGAACCGTCGCCGAGCACCTCGCCCGGCTCCCCGACACCGTGGACGTCCTGCTCCTGGACCACGTCCGCAGCACCTGGCACAGTTCCGGCCTGCCCTCCCCCGACGGCCCCCTGCTCGTCCGCGCGGGCCGCGCCGACCTCGCCCTCGACGACTGCGCGCGCCTGCTGCGCCTCACCCCGCTGCTCGGCACCCGCGTCCTGCGCGCCGCCTTCTGGCGGACCCACCGCACCCGGCTCACCGCGGCCGGAGCCCCGGACGGCACCCCGGCTGGCACCCCGTTCGACGAGCCGTACGCCGCCCGTGCCGCCCTCCTGCTCGCCGACCGCGTCGCCTGTCTGCCCCGCGTCGCCCACGAGGACCGGCGGCTGCGTCCCGCCGCGCTCCCCCCGGTCACCGCCGAGCAGCGCTACGCCCTCGTCGAGCACTACGAAGCCCTCCTCGGCCTCGCCGGTGACCGCCCCGCCGTCCACGACGTGCTGTACGAGCTCATGGTCGGCGACTGTCTGCGCGCCTTCGCCCGCGGCGGCATGCCCGAGCCGGTCGCCCGGGAGTTCTTCCGCCGTGCCTCACTGGCCGCCGTACGGCACCGCCCCGAGGGCCACCGGAACCCGGCCGGCCTCGAGGGCGTCCGGCGCTCGCTGCTCGAGGAGGGCGCCTACACCCGGTACCGCGCCCTCCGGGCCGCCCACCGCACCCGCCGTGCCGCCGGGTCCGCGGCGCGCACCGGCGGGCGGCGGCTCGGCACCCTGCTCGGCGACCACCACTACCGCCGGGCCCTGCGCCGCCCCGTCGACCCGGAACTGGCGGTGTTCTCGGCGTACTGGAACCGCGGCGTCGCCTGCAATCCGGCCGCGATCGCCGCCGAGCTCGCCGAACTCGCCCCGTGGATCCACCCGGTGTGGGTGGTGACCGCCCACCACGCCGCCCTGCTCCCGCCCGGCACGGACCACGTGGTGCCCGGCACCCGCCGCTACGGGGAGGCGCTCGCCACCGCGAAGTACCTCGTCAACAACGTCAACTTCCCGGACACCGTGGTCAAACGCCCCGACGCCGTCCACCTCCAGACCCACCACGGCACCCCGCTCAAGCGCATGGGCGTGGACCAGATGCCGTTCCCGGCCGCCGCCCGGGGCCTGGATTTCCAGGCCCTGCTGGAGCGCGTCGACAAGTGGGACTACAGCCTCTCCGGCAACAGCCACACCACCCGCATGTGGCAGCGGGCGTACCCGTCCCGCCACGTCTCGCTCGACTACGGCTATCCGCGCAACGACGTCTACTACACGGCCGGCGCCGACGACGTCCGCGCGATCCGCGCACGCCTCGGTATCGCCCCCGGCCGCCGGGCCGTGCTGTACGCGCCCACGCACCGCGACTACGAGGCCGGCTGGGTCCCGCACCTGGACCTCGCCGCGCTCGCCGACCGCCTCGGCGAGGAGACCGTCCTGCTGGTGCGAGGCCACTACTTCTACGACGGGGGCGCCGGGGGCGCCGGGACCTCCGGGAGTACCTTCCCCCTCACCTCGCTGCGGCGCGGCGGCCGCGGCGCCCGCATCGTGGACGTCTCCTCCTACGACCCGGTCGAGGACCTGTGCCTGGCCGCCGACCTGCTGGTCACCGACTACTCGTCGATCATGTTCGACTACGCCAACCTGGACCGCCCCCTGGTGATCCACGCCGACGACTGGGACGTCTACCGGCAGACGCGCGGTGTCTACTTCGACCTGACGGCCGAGGCGCCGGGTCCGGTGGCCCGCACCCAGGAGGAGCTGACCGGGATCCTCACCACCGACGCCTGGCGCGACGCGAGCGCGGCGAAGGCGCGGGCCGTCTTCCGGCGCCGGTTCTGCGAGTACGACGACGGCCGCGCCGCCGAACGCGTCGTGCGCCGGGTCTTCCTCGGCCAGGACGAGGAGTCGCTGCCGCCGGTGCTGCCCCTGGAGGAGCGCACCCCGGCGCCCGACCCCGAGGAGGCGAGCTCCTGATGAAGCCACCCGCCGAGGAGCACAGCCCTCGAGAAGCATCCGACGCGCCCCCCGTACCCGACGTCACCGTGACGGTCATCGTCCACAACGACGCCGAACGCCTCCCCCGCGCGGTCGAGTCGGTCCGCCGGCAGACCCACCGCGACCTCGAGATCGTCGTCAGCGACGACCACTCGACGGACGAGACCCCCGAGGTGGCACGGCGGTTGGCGGCTGCGGACCCGCGTATCCGGTATCTGCGCCTGCCGTACAACAGCGGCGGCTGCAGCGCGCCCCGCAACCGCGCCCTGGAGACCGCCCGCGCACCGTATCTGATGTTCCTCGACAGCGACGACGAACTCCCCCAGGACGCCGTGGCGTTGCTGCTCGCCGCCCACCGCGAACGGGACATCGACTTCGCGATGGGCGCGATCCGGCGTGTCCGCACCGACACCGGCCGCCGCTCCACCTGGATGCCGCACCTGGTGCGCGAGCGCCGCACCCTGGACGGCATCGAGGCCGATCCGCGGCTGTTCTTCGAGCACCTGTCGACCGGCAAGATGTACTCCCGGGCCTTCCTCGACCGGCACGGCCTGCGTTTCCCCGAGGGCATCCACTACGAGGACCAGTTGTTCTCGGCGCAGGCGTACTGCCTCGCGAGGAGGTTCACGATCGTCCCGGAGCCGGTGTACCTCTGGTACATCACGCCCTACGCCGCCCAGGAGTCGGCGTCCCTCTCCAACCAGCGGCACAAGCCGGCCAACGTCCGCGACCGGGTCCACGTCCAGCACCTCATCGACGCCTTCCTCGTCGAGAGCGGGCACGCGTCGCTGCGTGCGGACAAGGACCACAAGTTCCTCAAGCACGACGTCCGGATGTACACGGGCGACCTGCCCCACCGGGACGACGAGTGGCTCGCGGGCTTCGCGGACCTGCTGAACCCGTACCTGGAGACACTGTCGCCCGGCGCGTACGCCCGCCTCCCGCGCGCCGAACGGGTCGTCCTCCAGCTGCTCCGCGACCGCCGCCTGTCCGAGGCCCGGCAGGCGGCCCGCGGTCTGGGCCACGACATCGCCCCGAGGCAGCTGACCGTGGGCCCGGACGGCCGCGCCTACTGGGGCGACCGGATTCCCGCGTCCGCCGCCGCCCGCGCCGAACTGGACCTCTCCGACCTGGAACCGGACGTCCGCCCCTTCCCCACCGCCCTGTTCCGGCACGAGATCACGGACATCGCCCGAGGCCTCGGCGGACCGGTCGAACTGACGGTGCGTACCTACGATCCGGCGCTGCGCCTCCCGCTCGGCCCGCAGCGCGCGACCCTCCTCCTCTCTCCCGGCCGGCGCCACCTCACCGTGCCCTTCCGCCTCTCCCTCGTCCGTCCCGGTGTCTTCGAGGGCCGCGTCGGCCTCGACCCGGCGGCCGCCTCCCTGCCGCTGGGCGGGTTCGCCGGGGTGCGCCATCCGCTGCTCCGCCTCACCCTCCGGGGGCAGGGCAACACGGGTCCCCTGCTGGCGCCCCTGGCCTTCGCCCCGTTCACCGCCCGTGTCCCGTACCGCCGTGGCACGGCCCCGCACCGCGTCACCGTCGAACCGGAGGGCCACGGCGCGGGCCGCCTGCAGATCCGCTGGGAGCCCGTGGGGGTGACGGCCCGGGTGACCCGCCCGGCGGTACGGCGGCTGGCCCGTCCGGTGGCGAACGCGCTGGGTCGGTGAGGTGCCCGGTCAGCGCACCGCGTAGAGCGTCTGGCCCTCCGGTCCCCGGGTCACGGCCCGCAGCCCGGTGTCGTGCAGCGTGCCCGTCGTGTCCACCACCCACCGCACTCCGTACGTCCGCTCGATGCCCCGGCGCACCCGCTGCGGTGTGCTCGGTGCGAAGTACCGCTCCGTGGCCGCCGCCCTGCGCTTCTCGTCCGGCAGGAAGAAGTCGGGGTAACCGGGGGCGACCGTGTAGGGCCCGTACGCGGGAATCCGGCGGGCCGGCTCCGTCTCGGCCATGACGACGTCCCCGTACTCCACCCACGGCGTCATCCAGTGGTACCCCGTCCACGGCTCCCGGTACCGGGCCTCGGCCACCCGGGGCAGCGCGTCGCGCGGGACGACGTAGCCCACCGCTCCCGCCTGTGCCCACGCGCCGACGGCCAGCGCACCGGCCAGGACGACGGCCCACCCGGCGCGCAGTGTGCGCCGTGCCGCGCCGAACGTCTCCAGGGCGGCCGCGAGCTGCGCCGGGATCAGCACGGCGGGCAGGGCGCGCCCCCACGCGTGGTGGCCGGTCAGCCAGCCCGCCGCGAAGACCAGCGCGCCCAGCGCGAAGAACAGCGCGAGCGGGTCCCACCGGTCGCGCCGCCACCGCACCGCCAGCGCGGCCACGCCGAGCAGCACGAGCCCGAACCGGGCCGGCAGGTCCCGGTACAGCTCCCGGTGCACCGACTCCAGTCGGGCGCCGGCGCCCGTCAGCGCGAAGAAGTCGTAGTACGGCCAGGCCCACAGCACGAGGACGCCCAGCAGCAGTCCGGCGCCGAGCCGCGGCCACACCGCCCGCGGCAGCCGCGCGGGCCGGGCCGACAGCACCGTGGCGAGGGCGCCGAGCGTGGCCACGACGCCGGTGAACTGGTGGCACAGCAGGATCACCGCCCACAGCGTGCCCAGCCCCGCCCACGTTCCCCACCCGGCCCGGCGGCGCAGCGCGGCCGTCAGCCAGGCCCAGAGGTGGAAGGCGAGGCCGAGGGCGAGGGTGCTCGGGTAGGAGACCGTCAGCGCGAGCGAGTGGAGGCCCGGGAAGCCGCTCCACAGGAACGGGGTCGTGCCCCACAGGAACAGCAGGCTCAGCAGGGCGAGCGCGAAGCCGGCCCGCGGCCCCGCCCCGTGCGCGGCAGCGGCTCCGGTCCCGCGGGCCGTTCCGCGTGCGGTCAGTGCCCGTACGTAGCGCCATACGCCCGTCACCAGCAGCGCGAGTCCGGCCAGGGCGGCGAGCCGCAGCACCACGAAGACCGACAGCCCCGACAGCCCCGGCAGCCGGGCGAGGCCGCCGAGCAGCACGGTCCACGGCGAGTAGTACGGGCTCTGCGTGTCCGCGTCGACCAGGGGGTTGCCGGGGTCGGCCAGGTCGTGCCGCAGGCGTTGCAGGGTCGCCGCGTGCATGCCGAGGTCGCCGGCCCACGGGAGGCGGACGATCACCGCGAGCAGCAGGACCAGGGTCAGCCCGGCGGCGACCTGGACGGCGGTGCGGGCGATGTCCGCCGGCCGGGGCGCGGCACGCGGCCTGCCGGTCCCCCCGGGCAGGACGGACCACCGGGTACCGGCAGAACGGCCGGGCCGGCCGGATCGGGCGGGGCGAGCGGAGCGGGCAGGACGGACACTCACCCTCAGAGCCTTAACACCCCATCCGCTCCGGGGCACCCCGAGCACACCACGGGGGTGCTCCGGACCCGATGGTCCGGGGCACCCCCGTGTGCGTCAGCGCCGGGCCGGCGCCGCGGCCTACGCGTGCGGACGCAGCAGCGTGCGCATCGTCCGCATCGCCACGGACAGGTTGGCCAGGTCGAACGTGTCCGAGCTGCGGATCTCCTCCAGAGTGGTGCGGGCCCGGCCGAGGAGGGCCTCGTTCTTCTCCTCCCACACCTGGAACCGCTGCTGCGGTGACGCCGTGCCGTTGCCCTGCGCCAGCACCTCGGCCGTCACCGCCGCGTGCGCCGCGTACAGGTCCTCGCGGATCGCCGCGCGGGCCATGGACTGCCAGCGGTCCGCGCGGGGCAGCTCACTGATCCTGTCCATCAGCTGGGTGATGGAGAGCCGGTCGGCGAGGTCGTAGTACACCTCGGCGACGTCCAGCGGCTCCTTGCCCATGCGGTCGGCCACCGAGACGATGTCGATCGCCGCGAACGCGGAGGAGAAGCCGGCCACGCGGGTGGCGAGTTCGCCGGGGACGCCGACGCCCGTCAGCTCGTCGTAGATCTTCTGGAACCACTCCAGGTCCGCGCCGCGCAGCAGCTTGGGCAGCTGCGACCAGACCTGCTCGACGCGCTCGGCGAAGAACGCCACCGTCTCCTCGAGCTCCAGCGGCTGCGGCCGGTTGTTGAGCAGCCAGCGCGTACCGCGCTCCACCAGCCGCCGCGAGTGCAGCCGGATCCGGGTCTGGACGTCCGCGTCGACCTTGGTGTCGAGTTCCTCGACGGCGTCCCACACCAGGGCGGAACGGAAGATCGCGCGGGCCACGGTCTGGGCCCGGACGATCTCCTCCAGCGACGCGCCCGTCTCCTCGCGCATCCGGTGCAGGTACGTCGTACCGCCGGTGTTGACCGTGTCGTTGACCAGGACGGTCGTGGTGATCTCACGGCGCAGCGGGTGGCCGTCGATCCGGTCGAGGAACTGCTCGCGCAGCGGGGCCGGGAAGTACGCGTGCAGCAGGTTCTTGAGGTACGGGTCCTCGGGCAGCGAGGTGCTCAGCAGCTCCTCGGCGACCGTGATCTTCGTGTACGCCAGCAGGACGGCCGTCTCCGGGCCGGTCAGGCCCTGCCCGGCGGCCAGCCGCTCGCGGATCTGGCGGTCGGTGGGCAGGAACTCCAGGGCCCGGTCGAGGTGACCCTCGCGCACCAGGTGCTTCAGGAAACGCTGCTGGGCGTGGAGCATGTCCTTGGACTGGGCCAGGGCGTTGGCGATGGCGGTGTTCTGCGCGTAGTTGGTGCGCAGCACCATCCGGCCGACCTCGTCGGTCATCGAGGCGAGCAGCTTGTTGCGCTGCTTGACCGTCATGTCGCCGTCCGTGACCAGGCCGTTGAGCAGGATCTTGATGTTCACCTCGTGGTCGGAGGTGTCCACGCCCGCGCTGTTGTCGATGGCGTCGGTGTTGATCCGGCCGCCGTGCAGCGCGACCTCGATCCGGCCGAGCTGGGTGAAGCCCAGGTTGCCGCCCTCGCCGACGACGGCGACCCGCAGGTCCCTGCCGTCGACGCGGATGGCGTCGTTGGCCTTGTCGCCGACGTCCGCGTTGGACTCGGTGGACGCCTTGACGTACGTACCGATGCCGCCGTTCCACAGCAGGTCGACCGGTGCCTTGAGGATCGCCTTCATCAGGTCGGCCGGGGTCGCCTTGGTGACGCTCTCCTCGAGGCCGAGGGCCTCGCGGATCTGGGCGTTGACCGGGATGGACTTGGCACTGCGCGGGAAGACCCCGCCGCCGGCCGACAGCAGGCCGGTGTCGTAGTCCGCCCAGGAGCTGCGCGGCAGCTCGAACAGGCGGCGGCGCTCGGCGTAGCCGGCGGCCGCGTCCGGGTTCGGGTCGATGAAGATGTGCCGGTGGTCGAAGGCGGCGACCAGCCGGATGTGCTCGCTGCGCAGCATGCCGTTGCCGAACACGTCACCGGACATGTCCCCGATGCCGACGGCCGTGAACTCCTGGCTCTGGGTGTCCACACCCAGCTCCCGGAAGTGCCGCTTGACGGACTCCCAGGCGCCGCGGGCGGTGATGCCCATGCCCTTGTGGTCGTATCCGGCGCTGCCGCCGGAGGCGAAGGCGTCGCCGAGCCAGAAGTCGTAGGACTCGGCGACCTCGTTGGCGATGTCCGAGAACCGCGCGGTGCCCTTGTCGGCCGCGACGACGAGGTAGTTGTCGTCCCCGTCGTGCCGGACGACGTCCGCCGGGGGCACGACCTGGCCGGCCACCATGTTGTCGGTGATGTCGAGCAGCGCCGAGATGAACGTCCGGTAGGAGGCGACGCCCTCGGCCATCCAGGCGTCGCGGTCCACGGACGGGTCGGGCAGCTGCTTGGCGACGAAGCCGCCCTTGGCGCCGACCGGCACGATGACGGTGTTCTTCACCATCTGCGCCTTGACCAGGCCGAGGATCTCGGTGCGGAAGTCCTCCCGGCGGTCCGACCAGCGCAGGCCGCCGCGCGCCACCTTGCCGTAGCGCATGTGCACGCCCTCGACCCGCGGCGAGTACACCCAGATCTCGAACGCCGGACGCGGCGCCGGCAGGTCGGGGATGGCCTGCGGGTCGAACTTCATGGAGATGTAGTCGTGCGGGCGGCCGTCACCCGACTGCTGGAAGAAGTTGGTGCGCAGCGTCGCCTTGATCACGGTGAGGAAGGAACGCAGGATGCGGTCCTCGTCGAGCGAGGCGACCTGGTCGAGGGCGGCGTCGATCTCCTCCAGCAGGGCGTCCAGCAGCTCGAACCCGGCGCCCTGCCGCTCCGGCGACATCCGCGCCTCGAACAGGGAGACGAGCAGCCGGGTGGTGTGGACGTTGTTGCGGAGGGTGTCCTCCATGTAGTCCTGGCTGAACGTGGAGCCGGCCTGGCGCAGGTACTTGGCGTACGCGCGCAGTACCGTCGCCTGCCGCCAGTCCAGCCCGGCGCTCAGTACGAGGGCGTTGAAGCCGTCGTTCTCCGCCTTGCCGGTCCAGGTCGCGGCGAAGGCGTCCTGGAACCGCTCACGGGCGTCGTCCCCGAGGTGCTCGGCGCCGGGCACCTCGGGCATCCGCAGCCCGAAGTCGTAGACCCAGGCGACGCTGTGGTCGGCGCGGCGCAGCTCGTAGGGCCGCTCGTCGACAACCTCGACGCCGAGCCGCTGGAGCACGGGCAGCACGGCGGACAGGGAGACGGCCTCGCCCTGGCGGTAGATCTTGAAGCGGCGCTCCTCGGGGGCCGCGCCCACCGGCTCGTACAGGCTGAGCTCGAAGTTCTTCTCCTCGTCGAGCTGTTCCAGCCGGACGATGTCGGCGACGGCGCTGCGCGGGGTGTGGTCGTCCTTGTAGCCCTCGGCGAAGGCGCCCGCGTAGCGGCGCAGCAGTTCGGCGGCGCGCTCCTCGCCCAGCTCGGCGGTGAGTGCCTCGCCGAAGCCGTCGGCCCAGGAGCGGGCGGCCTCGACCAGGCGGGCCTCGATGCGCTCCTTGTCGGTGTCGGACAGCTGGCGCAGCTCGGTGCCCTGCGGGACACGGACCACGAAGTGCAGCCGGGAGAGGATCGACTCGGTGTTCCAGACGGTGAAGTCGGCGCTGATGCCGCCGAGCTCCTCCTTGAGGATGTCGATGATCCTCAGGCGCACCCCGGTGGTGTAGCGGTCGCGCGGAAGGTAGACGAGGGCGGAGTAGTAGCGCCCGTACTCGTCCTGGCGCAGGTAGAGCCGCAGGCGGCGGCGTTCCTGGAGGTAGAGCACCGAGGTGGCGATGGCCTGGAGCTCGTCGACCGGGGTCTGGAAGAGCTCGTCGCGCGGGTAGGTCTCCAGGATCTGCAGCAGGTCGCGCCCGTCGTGACTGTGCGGCGAGAAGCCGGCCCGCTCGAGGACCTCCTCGACCTTGCGGCGGATCACCGGAACCCGGCGGACGGACTCGGTGTAGGCGGCGGAGGAGAACAGTCCGAGGAAGCGGCGCTCACCGACGACGTTGCCCTCGGCGTCGAACTTCTTGACGCCGACGTAGTCCAGGTACGACGGCCGGTGCACGGTGGCCCGGCTGTTGGCCTTGGTCAGCACGAGCAGCTTGTGCTCGCGCGCCTTGGCGCGGGCGTCGGCGGGCAGCCGCTCGAAGGACGGGCTGACCGGGTGGCCCTCCGGGGTGGCGTGGTGCGGGTCGGCACGCAGGATGCCCAGACCGGTGCCGGGCAGGGCGCCGAGGGAGTCGTCGTCGCGCAGCTGGTACTCGCGGTAGCCGAGGAAGGTGAAGTGGTCGTCGGCGAGCCAGCGCAGCAGCTCCCGGGCCTCCTCGCCCTGCTGCTCCGGCACGTCCCCGGGGACGGGCTCGTCGGGCAGTCCCTCGGCCAGTTCAACGGCGGCCTGCCGCATCTTGCCCCAGTCCTCGACGGCCTCGCGGACGTCGGACAGGACGCGCAGCAGGTCGGCGGTGATCTGCTTGAGGTCGCCGCGGTCGGTCTCGCGGTCGATCTCGACGTGGATCCAGGACTCGGTGTGGGCGTCGTGCGGGAGGTCGTCGGCGGGCGGGGTGGCGAGCATCTCGATCAGCTGCCCGGTGAGGTCGCGGCGGACCACGATCTGCGGGTGGATGACGACGTGGATGCCCCGGCCCTGGCGGGTCAGCTCGTTGGTGACGGAGTCGACGAGGAAGGGCATGTCGTCGGTGACCACCTCGACGACGGAGTGGCTGCAGGTCCAGCCGTTCTCCTCGACGGTGGGGGTGTGGACCTTGACGTTGGCGGTGCCCTGCGGACGGTTCCCGGCCAGCCGGAAGTGCGCGACGGCTGCTCCGAAGACGTCGACCGGGTCGCGGCCGAGGAGGTCCTCCGGGGCGGTGTGCAGGTAGTAGCGCTGGAGGAACGCGAGCACGGTGTCCCGGTCGGGCATGCCCTTGTCCGTCGTCCCGGTCGGCAGTTTCCCGCCGGCCGGGCTGTTCTCAGCTACCCGGGCGGCCTTTTCGAGCAGCTCGGCCTTGGCTTCGTCCAGCTTGGTCTGCATTGTCCTCTGACTCCTGTCGCGCGCCGTTGCGTGACGTAGAAGGAAGTACGGTCTCCGCGCCTGCGGTGCGGTGGTACGACAGACACGGGGTGTCCGGTCCGTTCCGACGCTATGCCGCAAGATGAGACGAGCGGGGGCTTCTCTGCCGACTTCGACGCGCCCGCCGGGTGTGACGCTGCTCTCTTCCGCGTCCGCGCCCGGGGAGTGCCGCGCGTCCCTGGAACCCTTCGGGTCCCCTTCCGCCCGCGAGGACCAGCGAGTTCCGCCCGGTCACGGATGTCGTCCGTGCTCTCCGGGCGCACGGCGGGGACGGCGAGGTCCCCGCGAGCTATCGCGCTGATCACGGCACCCAGGCTATCGCCCCCCGCAGGGGGCCCGTCATGAGCCGTATGTGTACAAAACACGGGGTGGAACTTGGACGTTCTGCACAGTGCGCGCCCGCGGCGCCCGGTGCCGGGTGCGCGGGCCCGGTGTTCAGCCGGCCAGGCGTTCCGCTTCCACGACGGCCTCCGCCAGCGTGTCCACCACCGGCACCCCGACCGCTTCGAGGCTGGCCCGGCTGTGCGAACCGCCGGTGTAGAGCACGGCTCTCGCCCCGACGTGCCGGGCGGCCAGCGCGTCGTCGGCGGCGTCCCCGATCACCACCGTGCGCGTCGGGTCGACGCCGGTCAGCGCGCCGAGGTGGCGCACCATGTGCTCCGCCTTGCCCCCGCCGGACGGCCCGGTCCGCCCGTCGACGCGTATGAAGTGCGGCTCGATGCCGAAGCCCCGGACCAGCGGCACGAGGTCCTCGTGTCCGTACATGCTGAGGATCGACTGGCTGCGCCCGGCCGCCGACCACTGCGCCAGCAGCTCGGCCGCGCCCTCGGCGAGTGCGCACCGCACCCGGTGCGCGGAGTAGTACCGGTGGAAGGTCGCGTCCATCAGCTCCCACTCGGCCCCGCTCGGCAGCCGCCCCATCAGCCGCTCGTAGAACTTCGGCACCGGCACGCAGTACAGCTCCCGGTACCGCTCCAGCGTGAGCGGCTCCAGGCCCAGCTCGGCGAAGGCCGCGTTGGTCGCCCCGATGACCGCGTCGACGTCGTGGAACAGCGTGCCGTTCCAGTCCCAGACGATGTGCGCGTCCGTGTGCATCCCCATGGAAGGAAAAGTACCCGCCGCCACTGACAATCGGGCTGCCGACTCGGACTAGTCGGACCGGGCCGCCGGGCCCAGCAGGTTCGGGATCTCCTGGGTGGCGTACCAGAGCAGTTCGTGGTCCTCCGCCCCGTCCACGGCGGCCCGGGCGCTGTCGTCCCCGCCGTCCGCGGCCGGCAGCGCGTCCGCGGCCGACGCCACGTCCGCCTCCGCGTCCGGGGCGTCCACGTGCACCGCCGCCGCCCTGTCCAGCCGGACGGGTCCGTCGACCCGCACCACGCCGGGGCCGGGGGCCGGATCGGCCGAGGCCGCCCGGTCGGGTACGTCCACGGCGACCACGACCCGGCGCCGCGGCGCCGCGGCGTCCGCCGCCAGCAGCCGCAGCGAGGCCAGCGCGGCACCGCCCAGTGCCGCGTACTCCAGCTCCTCGACGTCCTCGGAGCGGTACCACTCGCGCAGCGCGGGCGTCACACCGTGGGCGGTGAACGGTCCCGCGCCCAGCTCACCCGTCCGGTACGCCTCGGCGAGACCCGGGAGGGTGAGGGGGACGTAGACGCGCATGTCGGCCGCTTTCCTGGTCGGAGGTCCGCCGGCGTTCCGTCGAGGGGTGGTCGCACCCCGCCGGCTGAGCCTTCAGGATACGTGCGGGTGTCCCCCATCGGGTCTCTGTCCACCCCCCGGGCCGCGTCCACCCCGAGCCCGGAATTCACCCGGTGCGCCCGCTCCAGTACGAGGCCGGGGGGCCGCCGTTCACTCGGATAAGTGAACTCCGCCGCCGCCCCGACACGGCTCACGGCGCCTTGCCGCCGCACTCCGCCGCCCCGTACAAGAGCCCCAACCCCTAAGTTACTGCCCGGTATCGCCTCGGTCCCCCGGTCGAGGGCGACTTCCGGCCCGTCGAACGGAGTCCCGTGAACAAGGTCATGACCAGGGCGCGGCGCCGCACCGGCACCCGCCCTCCCGGCCGCCGCGACACGCGCCGCCCCACCGGCGGCACCGTCCCGCCGCGCACCCCCGCGGGAGGTACCGTCCTCGCCCCGTCCCCCGGCGGAGGCCGCCCCTCCCCCGCACCCGCCCCGGCGTCCACCCGTCCCGACGACAACCGCCCGCCGTCCTTCACGCCGACGGCCAGGACCAGGACCATGGCCACTGCTACCGCTCCCGCCAGTGCCCTGCTGCGACGGCGCCCGGCTCTCCCGGCCCCCGCACCCCGGCCGGCGCAGCCCCGCCCCACCGACCGCTTCGCCGAGCTGCTGCTCGCCGTCCTGAGCGGTCAGCGGCCCGTCCACTCGATGCTCCGGCACACCGCGGGCCGCGCCTACGACGAACTGGCGGACCTCGCCGAGCGCGGTCCGCTGCGCACCCGTGGCACCCGCCCGGTGGTGCGGGACATCGGCTACTACGTCGCCCGCGAGGGCGCGCTCGAGGTGTTCGCCCGGATCGGTGCCGGCGACCGGCTGCGGGCCATGGCCTTCCGCCTGGAACAGGGCCAGGACCTGCGCTGGCGCTGCACCGCCGTGGAACTGGGCGGCACCCGCCCGCCCCGCCCCCACGACCACTGACGCCGGAGGGCCGGGCGACCCTGGGGTCTGCCCGGCCCTCCGCCTGCTCTCACGGCTCCGTACGGAGCCTCAGCGCTCGCCCGGCCCGGAAGCCCGCGGGCCGGCTCACTTCTTGCGGCGGCGACCGCCCCGCGCCTGCTTGCGGCGCTCGGCGCGCGTGAGGCCGTCGGCCTCGGAGCGCACCGGCTCGTCCTCGGCGAACTCGCCCTCGATGGTGCCGCCCTCGCCGTCCACGGTCGGCGCGGAGAAGTGCAGGCTCCGCCGCTGCGGGGCGTCGAGCCCCTTGGCGCGGATCTCCGGCCGGGCACCCGCCTGCGCGGGCACCGCCTCCTGCGGGGCCTTCTCCAGCGACGGCGCCGCCTCCTCGACCGGGACCTCCTCGACCTGCTGCTCGACCTGGACCTCCAGGTTGAACAGGTAGCCGACGGACTCCTCCTTGATGCCGTCCATCATCGCGGTGAACATGTCGAAGCCCTCACGCTGGTACTCGACCAGCGGGTCCTTCTGCGCCATCGCGCGCAGGCCGATGCCCTCCTGGAGGTAGTCCATCTCGTAGAGGTGCTCGCGCCACTTGCGGTCCAGGACCGACAGCACGACCCGGCGCTCCAGCTCACGCATGATCTCGGAGCCGAGCTGCGCCTCACGCTGCCCGTACTGCTTGCGGATGTCCTCCTTGATGGAGTCGCCGATGAACTCGGCCGTCAGCCCGGCGCGGTCGCCGGCCTCCTCCTCCAGCTCCTCCACGGTGACCTTCGTCGGGTAGAGCTGCTTGAAGGCGCCCCACAACCGGTCCAGGTCCCAGTCCTCGGGGAAGCCCTCGGACGTCTCGGCCTGCACATAGGCGTCGATGGTGTCGTCCATGAAGTGGTGGATCTGCTCGTGCAGGTCCTCGCCCTCCAGCACGCGGCGCCGCTCGCCGTAGATGACCTCGCGCTGCCGGTTCATGACTTCGTCGTACTTCAGGACGTTCTTACGGGTCTCGAAGTTCTGCGTCTCGACCTGCGACTGGGCCGACGCGATCGCGCGCGTGACCATCTTGTTCTCGATCGGCACGTCGTCCGGCACGTTCGCCATGGACATCACGCGCTCGACCATCTGGGCCTTGAACAGGCGCATCAGGTCGTCGCCGAGCGAGAGGTAGAAGCGGGACTCACCGGGGTCGCCCTGACGGCCGGAACGACCGCGCAGCTGGTTGTCGATCCGCCGCGACTCGTGCCGCTCGGTACCGAGCACATAGAGCCCGCCGAGCCGCTCGACCTCCTCCTTCTCCGCCTTGACGGCGTCCTCGGCCCGCGCGAGGGCGTCCGGCAGGGCGTGCGCCCACTGCTCGATGTGCTCCTCGGGGTCGAGACCGTGCTGGCGCAGCTCCGCCTCGGCGAGGTCCTCGGGGTTGCCGCCGAGCTTGATGTCCGTGCCACGGCCGGCCATGTTGGTGGCCACGGTGACGCTGCCCCGGCGGCCGGCCTGGGCGACGATCGTCGCCTCACGGTCGTGGTGCTTGGCGTTCAGCACCTCGTGCTGGATGCCGCGCTTGCTGAGCTGCTGCGAGAGGTACTCGGACTTCTCCACCGAGGTGGTGCCCACGAGGATCGGCTGCCCCTTGGCGTGCTTCTCCTCGATGTCGTCGACGACGGCCTCGAACTTGGCGACCTCGGTGCGGTAGATCAGGTCTGCCTGGTCCTTGCGGATCATGGGCCGGTTGGTCGGGATGGGCACCACACCGAGCTTGTAGATCTGGTGGAACTCGGCGGCCTCGGTCATCGCCGTACCGGTCATGCCGGACAGACCGGGCTGTTCCTTGCCGTTGTGGTCGCGGCGCTTGTAGAGGCGGAAGAAGTTCTGGAGGGTGATCGTGGCGAGCGTCTGGTTCTCGTCCTTGATCGGCACCGACTCCTTCGCCTCGATCGCCTGGTGCATGCCCTCGTTGTAGCGGCGGCCGGCGAGGATACGGCCGGTGTGCTCGTCGACGATCATGACCTCGTCGTCGATGATCACGTAGTCCTTGTCGCGCTTGAAGAGCTCCTTGGCCTTGATGGCGTTGTTCAGGTAGCCCACCAGCGGGGTGTTGACCGACTCGTAGAGGTTGTCGATCCCCAGCCAGTCCTCGACCTTGGCGACCCCGGACTCGTGGATGGCGACCGTGCGCTTCTTCTCGTCGACCTCGTAGTCGCCGGTCTCCTCGATGCCCTTGAGCGGGTTGCCGGGCTCACCGCGCTTGAGGCGCTTGACCAGCTTGGCGAAGTCGCCGTACCACTTGGTGGCCTGGTCGGCCGGGCCGGAGATGATCAGCGGCGTACGGGCCTCGTCGACGAGGATGGAGTCGACCTCGTCGACGACGGCGAAGTTGTGGCCGCGCTGGACGAGCTCGTCCTGGGACCACGCCATGTTGTCGCGCAGGAAGTCGAAACCGAACTCGTTGTTCGTGCCGTAGGTGATGTCGCAGCCGTACTGCTCGCGGCGCTGGGCCGGCGTCATGTTGGCCAGGATGCAGCCGACCTCGAGGCCCAGGAACTTGTGGACGCGGCCCATCAGCTCGGAGTCGCGCTCGGCCAGGTAGTCGTTGACCGTGATGATGTGGACGCCCTTGCCGGACAGGGCGTTCAGATACGCGGGCAGGGTACCGACGAGGGTCTTGCCCTCACCGGTCTTCATCTCGGCGACGTACCCCATGTGGAGGGCGGCGCCGCCCATGATCTGCACGTCGTAGTGGCGCTGGCCCAGGACGCGCTTGGCGGCCTCACGGACGGTGGCGAAGGCCTCGGGGAGCAGGTCGTCCAGGCTCTCACCGTCGGCGTACCGCTCCTTGTACTCATCGGTGAGGGCGCGCAGCTCGGCGTCGGAGAGGTCGACGAAGTCCTCTTCGATGGAGTTGACCTGGCCCGCGATGCGGTGCAGTTTGCGCAGGATCTTGCCTTCGCCTGCACGCATGATCTTCGAGAGGACGGACACGGGGGGTGGTCTCCTTGCCGGTCGGGCCTGGGACGGTCGGTTTCCATTTCATTGCTGAGCAACGGCCATCGTATGCGAGGACCCCACCACGTCGGGAGGCCTGCCGCGACGGTGGCCGCGCGCGGCTTCGTATCTGTTGCGCGGCCGCTTCTCGAGGAACAACGTCCGGACCCCGCGAATGGTGCCGCCCCGCCCGGCGATTTGCGCGAAGGGTGATCACTTCCTCACGTACGGCAAACGGTTGGCGCCGATCATTCCCCCGTGAGCAGAATCGGCCGATGGAACCCGTCACGCTCACCACCGACCGCCTCCTCCTGCGCGCGGTCGGCCCGCAGGACACCGACGCGGTGTACGCCGCCTGCCAGGACGCCGACATCCAGCGCTGGACCACGGTCCCCTCCCCGTATCTTCCCGAGCACGCGCAGAGCTTCACGGAGCAGATGTGTCCGGACGGCTGGGCGAACGGCTCGATGTTCACCTTCGGCCTCTTCCTGCGCTCCGGGGAGTTCACGGGCATGCTCGGCGTCACGATGCGCTCCCTGGGGGTGGGCGAGATCGGCTACTGGGGCGTCAAGGAACACCGGGGCAACGGCTACATGACCGAGGCCGCCGTCGCCGTCTCCCGCTGGGTCTTCACGAAGCTGTCGGTCGACCGGGTGGAATGGCGCGCCGAGGTGGGCAACCGGGGCTCCCGCGCGGTGGCGGAACGGGCGGGCTTCGTCGTCGAGGGCACCCTGCGCTCCGCGGTCAACAACAAGGGCGTGCTGCGGGACTCCTGGGTGGGCTCCCTGCTGCCGTCCGACCTGGGACTCGCCTCCACCATGCCGTACCTGCCCGCCGGGGAGTGAGGGAGCGGGAGCGGAAGAAGAGGGACGGGTGAGGGGGCGGGAGCGGGCGGGGAGGTGGCGTCCGCCCGAACCCGGGGCCGGTGTCGGTGCCGCCCTCTATCGTGCGGACGTATGACGACTCTCCCGCGTCCGGCCACGGACCTTTCGGCGGCAGAGGCCCGCCGCATCGCCCTGCGCGCCCAGGGCTTCCTGGGCGCCCCCGACCGCCGTTCCGGCGTCCGGGGAATCCTGCGTCACCTGGGTGCGGTGCAGCTCGACACCATCTCCGTCCTCGCCCGCTCCCACGAGCTCATCCCCTACGCCCGCCTCGGCGCCGTGGGCCGGGAAACGGTCGAGGCCGCGTACTGGAAGGCCGGCGCCCAGCCGCCGCGCGCGTTCGAGTACTGGTCGCACGCGGCCTGCATCCTGCCCGTCGAGGAGTGGCCGCACTTCGCCTTCCGCCGCCGCGCCTACCGCGGCCGCCCGCACTGGAACCACGAGCTCCCCGACGGCGCCTACGACCAGGTCGTCAAGCAGCTCCGCGCCCAGGGCCCGCTCACGGCCACGGAGTTGGGCGGCGCGAAACGCACCAGCGAGTGGTGGGACTGGTCCGGTGCCAAGGTCGCCGTCGAGCGGGCCCTGATGTACGGCGAGGTGGTGTGCGTCGAGCGCCGCGGCTGGAAGCGGGTCTACGACCTCGCCGAACGCGCGATCCCCGACGCCCTGCTGCACGACGGGCTGGACGACGCCGAGTGCCTGCGCCGTCTGGTCCGCCTGGCGGGCCGGTCCCTCGGCGTCGGGACCCGTGCGGACCTCGCCGACTACCACCGTCTCAAGGGCGATCAGGTCGACGCGGTGATCGCCGACTCGGGCCTGGTGCCGGTCACGGTCGAGGGCTGGTCCAAGCCCGCCTGGGCCGATCCGGAGGCCCTCGCCGCGCCTTCGCGCGGACGTCACCGTACGACGCTGCTGTCCCCGTTCGACTCCCTGGTGTGGGAACGGGCGCGCACCGAGCGGATCTTCGGCTTCACCCACCGTCTGGAGGCCTACGTGCCGAAACAGAAGCGGGTGCACGGCTACTTCGCGATGCCCGTGCTCGCCGGCGGCCGGCTGGTCGGCCGCGTCGACCCGGCGCGCGAGGGCCGCACACTGGTGGCCAGGCAGATCACGCTGGAAGGCCCCAAGGCGGTCCCCGCCGTGGCGCAGGCCCTGGTCGAGGCGGCGAGCTGGGTGGACTGCACGAACGTCCGCGTGGAGCGCGTCGACGCGCCCGAACTGCGCGAACGGCTCACCCGGGAGCTGACCCGCGCCCTCGCCTGACGTCACCGGATCTCGAGGATCTTCTCCCGCATCGCGTAGACCACCGCCTCCATCCTGGAGTGCAGCTGCAGCTTCTCCAGGATGTTGCGCACGTGGTTCTTCACGGTGTTCTCGGAGATGAACAGCTCCTTGGCGATGTCGCGGTTGTTCATCCCCGTGGCGACGAGCTTGAGCACTTCGAGCTCACGGTCCGTCAGCCGGGGCGCGGGCACCAGCCGACGCTCGTCGGTGCGCTGGATCATCGACTTGAACTCGGTGAGCAGCTTCGACGCCATGGAGGGGCTGATCTGCGACTGTCCGTCGGCCACCGCCCGAATGGCGGTGGCCACCTCGTCCGTGGAGATCTCCTTGAGGAGGTAGCCGGTCGCGCCCGCCTTGATGGCGTCGTAGAGATCGGCCTCCTCGTCACTGATCGTCAGCATGATGATCTTCGCGCTGGGGGCCACCTCCTTGATGGAGGTGCACGCCTCGATGCCGCCCCGCTTGGGCATCCGCACATCCATCAGGACGATGTCCGGCAGCAGGTCCGCCGCCTTCTCCACGGCCTCGGCGCCGTCCCCCGCCTCGCCGACGACCTGGATGTCCTCCTCGGCCGCGAGGACGATCTCCAGTCCCCGGCGGAACAGCGCGTGGTCGTCCACCACCAGGACCCTGATCGGCTCCCTGCCCGCCTCCTCGGCCGGTTCACCGGCCGGTTCCTGGTACCTGGAGCCCGCGTGCGGGCCCGTGCCGGTGACGCCGTCGTCGGAGTCCTCTCCACGCATAGGGCCGAAGCTGTCCGCCATCGTTCCTCCCCCTGAAGGCTGTGGCCGTGGTCGTGAGCCATCGCCAACCCAAGGCAACGGCCCACCGATTGGGCCGTTGCCGCCATGATTCCATGCCCGGACGGCACCGGGGTGCCGACGGGGGATGCGAAGTGGTCGCACACCGGTGCCCCTGGGGGCGCGCGTGTGCGCCCCCAGGGGCACCGGTTCAGCCACCGCCCCCCGCGGGGTCAGCCGCCGAGGGGTCCGCCCGCCTCGGGAGCAGGCGGCTGCGTGACCATCGTGTCCGTGCTGAGGTGGATCACGCCGTAGTCGTAGGCGTGCCGCCGGTAGACGACACTGGGTTCCTTCGTCTCGGAGTCGACGAACAGGTAGAAGTCGTGCCCGACCAACTCCATCTCGTAGAGAGCCTGATCGAGGGTCATGGGGGCGGCCACGTGGGTCTTCTCGCGGACGATGAGGGGGCCGTCACCCTGTACTTCCAGTGTGCCGATCTTCTTGGTGGGGACTGCGCCCTGCCCCTCCTCGGGGGAATGCGCGCCCGTCCCGTTGAGCGTCGCCGCGCCCGGGACGTGCTCGGGGACCTCCGCCGCCGAGATCCTGCGCGCGCCGCGCCGTGAATAACGCTTGTCGTGCTGCTTGCGCAGCCGTGCGTCCAGCTTCTCCGCTGCCAGGTCGAGCGCCGCGTACGGGTCGCTCGCCGCTGCCTCCGCCCGGATCACCGGACCGCGGGAATGGAGCGTGATCTCCACTCGGGCGCTGCGGTCGGCCTGCCGGGGGTTGGGCTCCTTGGACACCTCGACGTCGAGGCTGATCACCTTGCCGTCGAGCTTCTGGATCCTCTCCAGCTTCAGCTTCTCGGCCACGTGCTTCCGGAACCGCTCGGGCACCTCGATCTTGCGGCCCTTGACGACGATGTCCACGCAGAACTCCGTTCCCGGATCACTCCGCCTCGGTGCGGAGCGTCTCCCTTTTGCACCAGGCCCCGGTCGGCCCCGGAACCTCGGACTCGGTGACTTCCACCTCCATCCCCCATGGACGAGATCTCCAGTCCACCAGCCCGGGTAATAACAGAAAACCCGTGACACGGCATTCGGATTCGAGAGGTGCGGCCTGCGGCTTTCCCTCTCAACCGAACATATCTCGCCCGGACGGATGTCGTCACCCTCTACTGCCGCGTACCTCCGTTCAGGTGAATTTACCCTCTCACTACCTGCAACGATTCAAGTTCCCCGTCAGTTCCGGTTTATTTCGAAAGAATCCGGTGAAGCCGCAACAACCGCCGCGCACTTCACGTCAATGGGCCGATCGGCCCTGCTCATCCCCGTCACCAGGGTCGAACGGCCCGACCCTTGATCCACCCTCTCGTGAACCGATCCGTTTCGCCGCTCCCGTCGTTCCCGTCGCTCTTGGTCTTCCCCTCGTGCTCCTCTCCTTTCCCATGTCTCACCCCTGTACACGAACGCGGGCGCCGAAATACTCGAATCAGGCCCGACATCCACCCCCGTGCGCGCCCCTCGCGCCCCCCACGCCCCCACGAGCGCTCCCGCACGCGGCGCGGTGGGCGACGCGAGACGCACCGCACGCGCGGCCTCCGCCAACGACGCCCCGGTCGTCATCAGGTCGTCGACGAGTACGACGGAGCCTTCGCGCAGCAGCCGGTCACAGCCCGGCACCACCGCCAGCGCACCGGCGAGGTTGGCCAGCCGCCGCCGGGCGTCGAGCCCCGACTGGTCGGCCACGTCCCGCCGATGACGCAACGCGGGCAGCACCGAGACGGGCAGCCCCTGGCGCCGCAGCGCACCCGCCGCCGCCCGCGCGATCCGCAGCGCAGGGTCGTGTCCACGGGCCCGCACGGCCCGCCGCGCGGACGGCACGGGCACCAGCAGGACCGCCCCGCGGTGACCACTCACCGCCCCCGGAGCCTCACCGGGGCCCGGCCGCGCCGCCTCCCACCGACCCGTCTCCCCCGTCTCCCGCAGCCCCGCGCGCACCGCTCTCGCCAGGGCCTCGCCCAGCGGCCGGGAGAGGGCCAGGGCGCCCCGCTCCTTGTGGGCCAGCAGCACGGCACGCACCTCGTCCGCGTAGAGGGCGGCGGCGTGCACGACCGGCAGCCCGGCCGGCCGCGGCACCGGGCACACCCCGCGTGGCGCGGCACCGCTCAGTGCCGTACGGCACCGCTCGCAGAGCACCGCACGAGGTCTGCCGCACCCGCCGCACTCGGCAGGGAGCACCAGGTCGCTCAGGTCCTGCCACCAGCCCCG
Organism: Streptomyces sp. GDS52; assembly: GCF_052246875.1. Taxonomy (NCBI): domain Bacteria; kingdom Bacillati; phylum Actinomycetota; class Actinomycetes; order Kitasatosporales; family Streptomycetaceae; genus Streptomyces; species Streptomyces sp. GDS52. The sequence goes on along the minus strand of NZ_CM125966.1, from coordinate 4,399,589 downwards.
CATGGCCCCACTGTGCCAACGCCCGCGGCCCCCGGCCACCCCTGTGGAAAACTCCGCACGACCCGCAGGCCGGCCACCCCGGACGGACCGGTCACCCCGGATAGACCGGCGCGGTCCCCTCCGTCACCTTCTGCCACTGCGCACCCGACGGCAGCCGCACGATCCCGTCCACCGAGTACGCCACCAGCGGCACCTGCTCGTCGGGGGAGGCGGTCACCGCCTTGACACCGGTCAGGGCGGCGGGCTGAGGCACCTCGGGGACGGAACCGTCGACCTCGACGTACCGCATCTGCTCCACGCCTCCCTCCTCCCGTCCGACCACCACGAGCCGGCTGTCCCCGGTCCAGGACATGGCGGTGACCTTCTCCAACTCCGGCGTCGCGGGGCGAAGTTCCACCACGGTGACGGTCGGCTGCTCGCCCGTGGTCCGTTCCTGCCCGTCCGGACCGTCCCGCTCGATCCGCCCGATCATCAGGGACCGCCGGTCGCCCTTGGCCACGACGAGCGCGACCCTGACCCCGTCGGCGGCGACCCGGACCGCCTGGATCCGTCCGTCCAGGCCCGGTGTGCGTACTTCCAGCGGTTCGCCCCCGCCCTCCTCCAGCAGGAGCAGCCGGGCGTTCCCGGGATCCTGGTCGGCCACCCACAGGCCGCCGTGCGCGTCCCAGCTGGGCGCGGTGAGCCGGTCGTCCTCGGACTTGCCCGCGCTGGTCAGCACGGGCTCCCCGAGCGAGCCGCCCGGCGCCAGCGATCCGACGTACAGCGACTTCCCGTCGAGCGCGACCCCGGCCGCGGCGTGCTCGTCCCGCGCGACCGCCACCGACCGCAGCCGCGCCGTGCCCTCGCCGAGCGCCCCCGGCACCGGCTCCGGCTGGGTGGCGTTGCCGCCCGCGACGATCCGTACCAGCCGGTGCTCCTCGTCGATGAAGTACAGGTAGTCGGGGTGGTTCAGCGATCCCCGGTCGGCCACGGTCTTGGTGGCCTCCTGGGTCAGCGAGCACAGCTTCTTCCCGGCGGCCCGCAGCTCGACCTCGTCCACGGCGGGGCTGAGGTTGCGCAGCGTGAACAGCATCTGGGTCGCCATCTCCTCGCACCTCTTGGTGCCGACGTCGGCCGCCTTGTCGTTGAGCGGCACGGTCAGCCTGCCCTGGTCGTCCGCCGTCAGCGGACCGGCGTCCTTGCGCAGCTCCGTACCCGTGGGGAAGCTCGACCTGACGGCCGGGTCCAGCCAGTTCGTGGGCCCGCCCAGGAGGGAGCGGACCATCTGGGTGGTGGGCTCCACATGGCTGCGCACGTAGACCGGGTCGGCGACCGCCATCGACGGACCGTCCTCGTCGGCCCCACCGGCTCCCGCGGTGTTCGAGGCGAAGTAGTACTTGCTGACGGACATGTAGTTGCGCTGGAAGTCCGACTTGCCCATGACGACGCCCTGCGGCACCCCGTCGATGCGCCACTGGCGGGTCTTCACGTCCCGGGTGAGATGCACGAGCTGGTCGTACGGCCCGGAGTCGGCCGTGTACGCCTGCTGCGCGTCCACGGTGGCGACCTTGTCGCCGGTCAGCTTGAAGAAGAGCTCCCCGGCGTCCTCGCGGCCCGACGAACCGGCCTGAGCACCCGGCCCGTCCGCCAGCACCGTGGTGGACAGCTCCGGCTTCCACACCTTCGCCGCCTCATCGGTCAGATACTGGCGCGCGGTGCTGTAGTCCGGATCGTCACTGGTCAGCGCCTCCAGGAAGCCCTGCATGATCTGGGGCGGCGACGCGTCCTCACTCGGCGGCATCGCGAACACCCGCACCTGCGCGTCCAGGCGGGGCGTGGAGTCCACGCCCCGCACATCCCCGCTGTCGGGCATCGAGGCGCACCCGGCCAGCAGTACGACACCGCTGGTGGCGTACGCCACCACGCGTGCCGGAGCCGTCCTGCCGCGTCCTGCGCGCTCACCGCCCACGCGAAGCCTCCCCTTGCCTGTCCGCCGGCCGGTCCCCGGACCGGTCCTCGGGTTCGTTCTCACTCCGGTCCGTGACCGCCGTCCCGTTCTCACCGCCGGGGCCGCCAGAACCGGCGCCCGTGTCGGCGCCGGCCGGCTCTCCGGCTCCCGCCTGCTCTCCCTGCCGCGCCCCGTCCCCCGGCGGCCGCGACACCACGCGCGCGCCGTTGCCGGGCAGTGCCGTCGGGTCGGCCGTGGGGACCACGGTGGCCGAGAGCGTCGCGAGCGGATCGCGGGCCGCTCGGGCCGATCCGTCGGTGTCCACGGGCCGCGCGGGCACGGTGGACTGTTTCCTGCCGTCCCCGCCGCCCCCGCCGCCCTGCGGCTCTCCGGCACCGCCGAGTCCGCTGTTGCGCCGGGAATCCCTGGGCTCCAGGGGGATCGGGGAGCCCCGCAGCGGTTCGTCGGCCGTCCTGGGCAGCGTCAGCCGGAACTGCGAGCCGCCGCCCGGCTCGCCCCATGCCTGGAGCCAGCCGCCGTGCAGCCGCGCGTCCTCCAGGGCGATGGACAGCCCCAGTCCCGTACCGCCGGTGGTGCGCGCACGTGCCGGGTCCGCCCGCCAGAAGCGGCTGAAGACCCGGGTCGCCTCACCGGGCTTGAGCCCGACACCGTAGTCCCGCACCGCGACCGCGACCGCCCCGCCCGCCGCGGCGAGCTTGACGACCACGTCCTTGCCGTCGCCGTGCTCCACGGCGTTGACGACGAGGTTGCGCAGGACGCGCTCCACGCGTCGCGCGTCGGCCTCGGCGACGACGGGCTGCTGGTCGCCGACGATCTTGATCGGCGTGCCCTTGCGCTCGGCGAGCGGCTCGGCCCCGCTGACCACGCGCCGTACGACTTCGCGCAGGTCTATCGGCTCCGCCTCGAGCGCCGCCGCGCCCGCGTCGAAACGGCTGATCTCCAGCAGGTCCGAAAGCAGCGACTCGAACCGGTCGATCTGGTCCGCGAGCAGTTCGGCCGACCGCGCGGTGATCGGGTCGAAGTCCTCACGCGCCTCATGGATGACGTCCGCGGCCATCCGTACGGTCGTCAGCGGCGTCCGCAGTTCGTGGGAGACGTCCGACACGAAACGGCGCTGCATCCGCGACAGCTCCTCGAGCTGGTTGATCTTCAGCTGGAGGTTCTGCGCCATCTTGTTGAATGCCTCGCCGAGCCGCGCGATGTCGTCCTCACCGGTGACCTTCATCCGTTCCTGGAGACGCCCGGCGGACAGCCGCTCCGCGATCCCGGCGGCCATCCGCACCGGCGTCACGACCTGCCGCACCACGAGCCAGGCGATCGCCCCGAGGAGGACGACGACGAACAGCCCCGCGGTCGCCAGAGTGCCCTTGACCAGGCTCAGCGACTTCTCCTCCTGCGTGAGCGGGAAGAGGTAGTACAGCTGGTACGGATCACCGTTGGGGTCGTTGACCTGCTTGCCGATGACCAGGCCGGGCTGCGAGTCCGCGCCGTTGCTGTAGACGATCCGCGTGTACCGCTGGGCCGCCGCGGTGTTGGTGTCGATCCTGTCCCGCAGGTTCCCGGGCACGCTCTGCGACGGGTCGACGTGCCCCGAGGCACGCGGGCCACGCCCGCCGCCGCTCTCGTCGTCCATGGGCAGGGTGACCACGTCGAAAGCGCCCTGGCCGCCGCTGGAGAGCGACTCCACGAGGTCACTCATCCACTGGATGACGCTCTGCGAGGACCGGTCGCCCACCGCGACCGCGTCCTCACCGGTGCCGCTCGAGGCCTCGTCGGCCTGCTGCTTGGCCACCGCGAACCCGCCGGTGGCCTGGCTCTGCGACGCCTTCACCTTGGCGTCCAGCAGACCGTTGCGTACCTGGCCGATGACGACGAAGCCCAGCAGCAGGACCACGCCCAGCGACATCAGCAGCGTGGTGACGACCACCTTCAGCTGGATGTTCCGCCGCCACAGCCGCATGACGGGCAGCAACGGCCGGCGTACCCAGCGCACGAACAGGCGGATCACCGGGCTGCCCTGGACTCCGCCCTGCAGCAGCCCGTCCTTGAGCAGGCGCCCCCGGGGGGAGCGCCCTGGTGCCCGGCTGCCGGACGGCAGGCCGACAGGCCGCTCCGGTCGGTCCCCGGACCGGCCGGGCGCCGAAGCGGCACTGTCCCCGGACATGTCAGCTCGGTCCTGCCTTGTATCCGACGCCACGGACGGTCACCACGATCTCCGGCTTCTCCGGGTCCTTCTCGACCTTGGAGCGCAGCCGCTGGACATGGACGTTCACCAGCCGGGTGTCGGCCGCGTGGCGGTACCCCCAGACCTGTTCCAGCAGCACCTCCCGCGTGAACACCTGCCACGGCTTGCGGGCCAGCGCGACCAGCAGGTCGAACTCCAGCGGGGTCAGCGCGATCGACTGCCCCTCCCGCTTCACGGAGTGTCCGGCCACGTCGATCACCAGGTCGCCGATGGCGAGCTGTTCCGGCGCAGGCTCCTCCGACCTGCGCAGCCGCGCCCGGATCCGGGCGACCAGTTCCTTCGGCTTGAACGGCTTGACGATGTAGTCGTCGGCACCGGACTCCAGGCCCACCACGACATCGACGGTGTCGCTCTTCGCCGTGAGCATCACGATCGGCACCCCGGACTCCGCCCTGATCAGGCGGCACACCTCGATACCGTCCCGGCCGGGCAGCATCAGATCGAGCAGCACCAGGTCGGGCTTGGCCTCACGGAAAGCGGCCAGCGCCTTGTCGCCGTCGGCTACGAAAGACGGTTCAAAACCTTCACCACGCAACACAATGCCGAGCATCTCGGCCAGTGCGGTGTCGTCGTCGACGACAAGGACTCTTCCCTTCATAAACGACATCATCCCATTAGCTCATCGTGACCGGGCGTGACCTGGCGCACAGCTCGGCCAGGGCCTCGGTCGTCACGGGTGAGACGGCACCTTCCTCCGTGACGATCGCCGTCACCAGTTCCGGTGGTGTCACGTCGAACGCCGGGTTGTACGCCTGGGTCCCCAGGGGTGCCACAAGAATCCCGCCTCCCGCTTCGGTTCCGGCCACCGGCACCCGTGGTGCGGTGACCTCGGTCACTTCATGCCCGGGGCGCTGCTCGACCTCGATGGAGGCCCCGTCCGGCGTCTGCGGATCCACCGTCGTCACCGGGGCCACGACGATGAACGGCACGTGGTGGTACCGCGCCAGCACCGCGAGCGGATAGCTCCCCACCTTGTTCGCCACCGAGCCGTCGGCCGCGATGCGGTCCGCCCCTATCAGTACCGCGTCCACCTCACCGGCCGCGAACAGCGATCCCGCCGCGCTGTCGGTGAGCAGGGTGTACGCCATTCCGCGGCGGGCCGCCTCGTATGCCGTCAGGCGAGCACCTTGCAGCAACGGACGCGTTTCGTCCACCCACAGCCTCCTGAGACGGCCCGCCCGATGCGCCGCCAGCGCCACCGCGAACGCCGTTCCCTCGCCGCCCGACACCAGTGAGCCGGTGTTGCAGTGGGTGAGGATCCGGTGTCCGCCACCGGGCAGCAGTTCGTCCAGCAGCGTCAGTCCGTGCCCGGCCATCCGCGCGCTGGCCTCGGCGTCCTCGCGGTGCAGCCGCCGTGCCGCGGCCAGCGCGGCCACCGCCGCCTCCCGCTCGTCGCCACCCCGGGCGAGAACGCCCCGGTGGGCGGCGAGGGCCCGGCGCACCCCCACCGCGAGGTTCACCGCGGTGGGCCGGGCGCCCTCCAGCGCGGCCGCGGCGTCGTCCACGTCGAAGCCCCGTGCGGCGGCGAGTGCGACGCCGTACGCACCGGCGATGCCCAGCAGCGGCGCACCGCGCACGGCCAGCGAGCGGATCGCCTCCACCAGCGCGGGTGCGTCCGTGCAGACCAGCTCGACCTCCTCGGCCGGCAGTCTCGTCTGGTCGAGAAGGATCAGAACGGGCCCTTCGGGTGGCTCTTCCCAGCGGAGCGCAGGGATCTCGGTCGGCCGTTTGTCGTCGCTGCCGTGTGCGTACTGATCAGCCATGCGGCCAGTCTGCCCCCTGGGACGCGGACAATTGAAGGTACAGCCCGTCCCTCGCCGGATCCGACAGGTCCGGCAGGTCCGTTGACGAACACCCCATGGCACGATGGCTGCGAACCTGCCGCCGCGACCGCGGACGGGCACCGTGAAGGAGCGACGATGAACGACACTCCGGGCTGGGCCTCGCCCGGATCCGCCCCGTCCGACGGGCAGGAACCGGGCGAGTCCCGGCCTGCCGGGCCCGCAGACCGCCCGCACCCCGAGCAGCCGGGGCAGCACGCGCCTCAGGGGCCGGGCGTCAAGTGGTCGAAGGAGCAGCCACCGCCCAGCCAGTGGTCCGCGCCCACCGGCCCGCCCGGCGCCACGGGCCCCGGCCAGGCTCCCCATCCCGCACCGCCCGGCCCGGGATGGGGCACCCCGCCCCCCGGCGGCCCCACGGGGCCCGGAGGATACGGCGGCCCAGGCGGCTACGGAAGTCCCGGCGGTTACGGGGCCTGGGGAGGCGGCTGGGGCGGTCCCCCGCCCGCCGCGAAGCCCGGTGTGATCCCGCTCCGCCCGCTCGGTGTGGGCGAGATCCTCGACGGCGCGGTCTCCACCATGCGCACCCACTGGCGCACGGTCCTCGGCCTCTCGCTGACCATCGCCGTCCTCATCCAGCTCGTCGTCGTCCTCGTCCAGGGACTGTTCCTGGACAGCTCCAGCGCCGCGGCACTCAGCGACCCGAGCGCCACCCTCGACGAGCTGACCGGCGCCCTGGGCGCCTCCCTGCTCAACAGCGGGATGGTCTCCATGATCACCCTGATCGGCGCCCTCACCGCCACCGCCCTGCTCGCGACGGTCACCAGCCGTGCCGTGCTCGGCACGTCGGTCACCGCCGCCGAGGCCTGGCGCACCGACCGTCCCCAGGTCCTGAAGCTGTACGGCCTGATCTTCCTGCTGCTGCTCATCGCTGTCGCCGTCATCGCCGTGGGCGCGCTGCCCGGCATCCTCGTGACCGCCACGGTGGGCGGTCCGCCCGGCGCGCCGCTCACCGTGCTGGGCGTCATCGGCGGTGGCGTCGTCGCCGTGTGGCTGTGGGTCCGCTTCTCGCTGTCCGTGCCCACGCTGATGCTGGAGAAGCAGGGCGTCATGAAGGCGCTGAGCCGGTCCGCGAAGCTGGTGCGCGGCTCCTGGTGGCGGATCTTCGGCATCCAGCTGCTCGCACTGATCATCGCGAACGTCGTCGCGTCGATCGTCGTCATCCCCTTCGCCCTCGTCGCCACGGCGTTCGGCAGTGGCGGTGTCTCCGGTTTCCTCGACGGCACCGGCGGCGACATCGGCTGGGCGTTCCTCATCATCAGCGGGATCGGCTCGGTCATCGGCTCCACGATCACGTTCCCGATCACGGCCGGCGTCACCGTGCTCCTCTACGTCGACCAGCGCATCCGCCGCGAAGCCCTCGACCTCGAACTGGGCCGCGCCGCCGGCATCCAGGGGTACGGTCCCGGCACCACCCCGGGGAGCTGAGGGGGTGCACACCACGGGGGGAGTTCTCACTTCGGCGCGGGCGCTGTCCGAAGCCGCCGGCGGCACCGTGCACACACTGCTGCGCGGCGACGGCGAGCCGCCCGTCACCATCCCGCGCGATCCCGCGCGGGAGGCGGCCCGGCGCGAACTGTCCAAGCAGATGTACCACGAGAACGATCCCAGCTGGTTCGAACAGGTCCTGGACACCTTCTGGGAATGGGTCGGCAAGCTGTTCGACGCCGCCGCCACCGCGACGCCCGGCGGTGCGCTCGGACTGATCGTCGTCATCGCCGCCGTGGTCGCCGTCCTGGGCGCCCTGTGGTGGCGGCTGGGCACCCCGCGACGCGGGCCGGCCTCCGCGCCCGCGCTGTTCGACGACCGGCCCCGCAGCGCCGCCGAACACCGCGCGGCCGCCGAGGCACACGCCGCCCAGGGCCACTGGAACCAGGCCGTGCAGGAACGCATGCGCGCCGTCGTCCGCGCCCTGGAGGAACGGGCCCTGCTCGACATCCGCCCGGGCCGCACCGCCGACGAGGCGGCAGCCGAGGCGGGCCGTACCCTGCCCGCCCACGCCGACCGGCTGCACACCGCCGCGCGGAGCTTCGACGACGTCACGTACGGCGGCCGGACCGCGACGGAACAGTCGTACCGGCACCTCACCGAACTCGACCGTGACCTGGAACGCAGCAAACCCCGGCTCGCGGGCACCGCTGCCGGCCACGGCAACGGCGACGGCACGAACACCAGCGACCGCAGCGACAACACGGGCGGCAGCGCCCGCCAGGGAGCCGCCGGATGACGACCGAGGTAACGCTCCCCTCCACCTCCACCTCCACCTCCACCTCCACCTCCACCTCGGCCTCGCCCACCACCCGCCAGGTGTGGACCCGCGCGCGAGGTGTCGTCCTCGCGCTCGTCCTGCTGATCGTGGCGGCCGTCGTGATCGCCGTGGTCCGCTCCGACGCCCGCCACGGCGAACTCGACCCGCGCTCCGCCGACCCCCACGGCAGCCGCGCCGTCGCCGAACTCCTCGCCGACCGCGGTGTGGACACGCGCGTGGTCACCACCCTGCAGGAGGCGTCCGCCGCCGCGAGCCCCGACACGACCCTCCTGGTCGCCGTCCCCGACCGCCTGACCCACCGCCAGCAGTCGAGACTGCACGCCGCAATCGCCGACTCCGGCGGCCGCACCGTCCTGGTCTCCTCCGGCAGCGCGTCCGTCGACCGGCTCGCCCCGGGTGTCGTCGCCGATCCGGCCACCAGCTTCGGCTCCACCCTCTCCCCCCGCTGCTCCCTGCCCGCCGCCCGCAGCGCGGGCACCGCGGACACGGGCGGCATCCGCTACACCACCACCCACCTCGACGTGGACGAGTGCTACCCCAGCGAGCGCCTGGCCACCCTGCTGCGCATCCCCGCGGCCACCGGCGGCGGCGACACCGTCCTCATCGGTGCCCCCGACATCCTCCTCAACGACCGCCTCGGCGAGCACGGCAACGCCTCGCTCGCCCTCCAACTCCTCGGCTCGCGCCCCCATCTGGTCTGGTACCTCCCCTCACTCGCCGACGCCTCCGCCGCCTCCGAGGACGGCGAGAGCGGCTTCTTCGACCTGCTCCCCTCCGGCTGGCTCTGGGGCACCCTGCAGCTCTTCATCGCCGCAGCCCTGGCCGCCCTGTGGCGGGCACGCCGGCTCGGCCCCCTCGTGCCCGAAAGACTTCCCGTCGCGATCCGCGCCTCCGAAACCGTCGAAGGCCGCGCCCGCCTCTACCGCAAGGCGAACGCCCGGGACCGCGCGGCCGCCGCTCTTCGCTCCACCACACGCACCCGCCTCGCCCCCCTCGTAGGCGTCCCCGCCTCCCAGGCACACGCACCCGAGGCCCTGCTGCCCGCCCTGTCCGCCCGCCTGCACGGCGACGGACAGCAGCCCTCCCCACACGATCTCCTGTTCGGCCCGCCGCCCGGCGACGACGCGGCCCTGACCTCCCTCGCCGACCGACTCGACGCCCTCGAAAGAGAGGTACGCCGTCCATGATGGACCCGACCACTGACAACGCCGCGCACACCGGGGATCCGGCCGCCGCCAGGGCCTCCCTGGAGGCCCTGCGCGCCGAGATCGCCAAAGCCGTGGTCGGCCAGGACCCCGCTGTCACCGGCCTCGCCGTCGCCCTGCTGTGCCGCGGCCACGTGCTCCTCGAAGGCGTTCCCGGCGTCGCCAAGACACTGCTCGTCCGCACTCTCGCCGCTGCTCTGGAACTCGACACCAAACGCGTCCAGTTCACCCCCGACCTGATGCCGAGCGACGTCACCGGCTCCCTGGTCTACGACGCCCGCACCGCGGAGTTCTCCTTCCAGCCCGGCCCCGTCTTCACCAACCTCTTCCTCGCCGACGAGATCAACCGCACGCCCCCGAAGACCCAGGCGTCGCTCCTGGAGGCCATGGAGGAACGGCAGGTCACCGTCGACGGCACCCCCCGCCTCCTCCCGGAACCCTTCCTCGTCGCCGCCACCCAGAACCCCGTGGAGTACGAGGGCACCTACCCCCTCCCCGAGGCACAGCTCGACCGCTTCCTCCTCAAGCTCACCATCCCCCTCCCGTCCCGCCAGGACGAGATCGACGTCCTCACCCGCCACACCGAGGGCTTCGACCCCCGCGACCTGCGTGCCGCCGGCGTACGCCCCGTCGCGAGCGCCGCCGACCTGGAAGCGGCCCGCGCCGCGGTCGCCAGGACGACGGTCTCCCCCGAGATCACCGCCTACGTCGTCGACATCGTCCGCGCCACGCGTGAATCGCCGTCCCTGGCCCTGGGCGTCTCCCCCCGAGGAGCCACCGCCCTCCTGTCCACCGCCCGCGCCTGGGCCTGGCTGACGGGACGCGACTACGTCACCCCCGACGACGTCAAGGCCCTCGCCCTCCCCACCCTCCGCCACCGCGTACAGCTCCGGCCGGAGGCCGAGATGGAAGGCGTCACGACCGACTCGGTCATCAACGCCATCCTCGCCCACGTCCCCGTCCCCCGCTGATGGCCTTCACCGGACGCGCCGCCCTCCTCGCGGCACTCGGCTCTCTCCCCGTCGGCATCTGGGAACCCGGCTGGACGGGCATCCTCGCCGTCAACGCTCCCTTGGCGGTGGCCTGTGCCTGCGACTTCGCCCTGGCCGCCCCCGTACGCGGGCTCGGCCTGAGCCGCTCCGGCGACACCTCGGTGCGGCTGGGCGACAGCGCGGACGTCACCCTGACGCTCACCAACACGTCCCGCCGTCCGCTCCGTGCCCGCATCCGTGACGCCTGGCCCCCTAGCAGTTGGCAGCCCGGCACCGAGGTGGCGGCCTCCCGCCACCGTCTGTCGGTCCCCGCCGGTGAACGCCGGCGCATCACCACCCGGCTGCGTCCCACCCGCCGGGGCGACCGCCAAGCCGACCGCGTCACCATCCGCTCCTACGGCCCGCTCGGTCTCTTCGCCCGCCAGGGCACGCACCAGGTTCCCTGGACGGTACGGGTGCTGCCGCCGTTCACCAGCCGCAAGCACCTGCCGTCCAAACTGGCCCGCCTGCGCGAACTGGACGGCCGCACCAGCGTCCTGACCCGCGGTGAGGGCACGGAGTTCGACAGCCTGCGCGAGTACGTTCCCGGCGACGACACCCGCTCCATCGACTGGCGTGCCACGGCCCGCCAGTCCGCCGTGGCGGTACGCACCTGGCGCCCCGAGCGAGACCGCCACATCCTGCTCGTCCTCGACACCGGCCGCACCTCCGCGGGCCGTGTCGGCGACATCCCCCGCCTCGACGCCTCCATGGACGCGGCCCTGCTCCTCGCGGCGCTCGCCTCCAGGGCCGGCGACCGCGTGGACCTCCTCGCCCACGACCGCCGCCTCCGCGCCCTCGTACAGGGCCGGTCCGCGGGCGATGTCCTCCCATCCCTGGTCAACGCCATGGCCACGCTCGAACCGGAGCTCGTCGAAACCGACGCCCGGAGCCTCACCGCCACGGCCCTGCGGACGGCCCCCCGCCGTTCTCTGATCGTCCTGTTCACCACGCTCGACACGGCCCCCATCGAGGAGGGACTGCTTCCCGTACTGGCCCAACTCACCCAGCGGCACACAGTGCTGCTCGCATCGGTCGCGGACCCCCACCTGGCCCAGATGTCGAAAGTCCGCGGAAACGCCGATGCGGTGTACGAGGCGGCGGCCGCCGCCCAGGCCCAGACCGAACGCGACCGGACAGCGGAGCAGCTCCGCCGCCACGGCGTCACCGTCGTCGACGCGACCCCGGACGGTCTGGCGCCGGCACTGGCCGACGCCTATCTGGCACTGAAAGCAGCGGGTCGCCTCTGACAAAGAACCCCACGACCAGAAAAGGGCAGGTGGGAGACCTGCCCCTGAAATGCAGAAAGCCCCGCACCATATCGGTGCGGGGCTCTCCCACAATTTGTTCGGCGGCGTCCTACTCTCCCACAGGGTCCCCCCTGCAGTACCATCGGCGCTATAAGGCTTAGCTTCCGGGTTCGGAATGTAACCGGGCGTTTCCCCTACGCTATGACCACCGAAACACTATGAAACACTCAACCGCACCACGCCGTGGCCCGGCATGGGGTCGTTCGTGGTTTCAGAACCAACACAGTGGACGCGAGCAACTGAGGACAAGCCCTCGGCCTATTAGTACCGGTCAACTCCACACCTTACGGCGCTTCCATATCCGGCCTATCAACCCAGTCGTCTACTGGGAGCCTTACCCCATCAAGTGGGTGGGAGCCCTCATCTCGAAGCAGGCTTCCCGCTTAGATGCTTTCAGCGGTTATCCCTCCCGAACGTAGCCAACCAGCCATGCCCTTGGCAGGACAACTGGCACACCAGAGGTTCGTCCGTCCCGGTCCTCTCGTACTAGGGACAGCCCTTCTCAAGACTCCTGCGCGCGCAGCGGATAGGGACCGAACTGTCTCACGACGTTCTAAACCCAGCTCGCGTACCGCTTTAATGGGCGAACAGCCCAACCCTTGGGACCGACTCCAGCCCCAGGATGCGACGAGCCGACATCGAGGTGCCAAACCATCCCGTCGATATGGACTCTTGGGGAAGATCAGCCTGTTATCCCCGGGGTACCTTTTATCCGTTGAGCGACGGCGCTTCCACAAGCCACCGCCGGATCACTAGTCCCGACTTTCGTCCCTGCTCGACCCGTCGGTCTCACAGTCAAGCTCCCTTGTGCACTTACACTCACCACCTGATTGCCAACCAGGCTGAGGGAACCTTTGGGCGCCTCCGTTACTCTTTAGGAGGCAACCGCCCCAGTTAAACTACCCATCAGACACTGTCCCTGATCCGGATCACGGACCCAGGTTAGACATCCAGCACGACCAGACTGGTATTTCAACGACGACTCCCCCACCACTGGCGTGGCGGGCTCACAGTCTCCCAGCTATCCTACACAAGCCGAACCGAACACCAATATCAAACTGTAGTAAAGGTCCCGGGGTCTTTCCGTCCTGCTGCGCGAAACGAGCATCTTTACTCGTAGTGCAATTTCACCGGGCCTATGGTTGAGACAGTCGAGAAGTCGTTACGCCATTCGTGCAGGTCGGAACTTACCCGACAAGGAATTTCGCTACCTTAGGATGGTTATAGTTACCACCGCCGTTTACTGGCGCTTAAGTTCTCAGCTTCGCCCCACCGAAATGGAGCTGACCGGTCCCCTTAACGTTCCAGCACCGGGCAGGCGTCAGTCCGTATACCTCGCCTTACGGCTTCGCACGGACCTGTGTTTTTAGTAAACAGTCGCTTCTCGCTGGTCTCTGCGGCCACCCCCAGCTCAGGAAGCACGTTCCCTCACCGGTGATGGCCCCCCTTCTCCCGAAGTTACGGGGGCATTTTGCCGAGTTCCTTAACCATAGTTCACCCGAACGCCTCGGTATTCTCTACCTGACCACCTGAGTCGGTTTAGGGTACGGGCCGCCATGAAACTCGCTAGAGGCTTTTCTCGACAGCATAGGATCATCCACTTCGCCACAATCGGCTCGGCATCGGGTCTCACCCTGGATGAGTGGCGGATTTGCCTACCACTCGGGCTACACCCTTACCCCGGGACAACCACCGCCCGGGCTGGACTGCCTTCCTGCGTCACCCCATCACTCACCTACTGCAGGTCTGGTCCGTCGGCTCCACCACTCCCCTCAACTCCGAAGAGATCGGGGCGGCTTCACGGACTTAGCATCGCCTGGTTCGATGTCTTGCGCTTCACAGCGGGTACCGGAATATCAACCGGTTGTCCATCGACTACGCCTGTCGGCCTCGCCTTAGGTCCCGACTTACCCTGGGCAGATCAGCTTGACCCAGGAACCCTTGGTCAATCGGCGCACACGTTTCTCACGTGTGTATCGCTACTCATGCCTGCATTCTCACTCGTGAACCGTCCACAACTCGCTTCCGCGGCTGCTTCACCCGGCACACGACGCTCCCCTACCCATCACGATCCCCGTTGGGGGTTGATATCGCAATGACACGACTTCGGCGGTACGCTTGAGCCCCGCTACATTGTCGGCGCGGAATCACTAGACCAGTGAGCTATTACGCACTCTTTCAAGGATGGCTGCTTCTAAGCCAACCTCCTGGTTGTCTGTGCGACTCCACATCCTTTCCCACTTAGCGTACGCTTGGGGGCCTTAGTCGATGCTCTGGGCTGTTTCCCTCTCGACCATGGAGCTTATCCCCCACGGTCTCACTGCCGCGCTCTCACTTACCGGCATTCGGAGTTTGGCTAAGGTCAGTAACCCGGTAGGGCCCATCGCCTATCCAGTGCTCTACCTCCGGCAAGAAACACGCGACGCTGCACCTAAATGCATTTCGGGGAGAACCAGCTATCACGGAGTTTGATTGGCCTTTCACCCCTAACCACAGGTCATCCCCCAGGTTTTCAACCCTGGTGGGTTCGGTCCTCCACGAAGTCTTACCTCCGCTTCAACCTGCCCATGGCTAGATCACTCCGCTTCGGGTCTTGAGCGTGCTACTTCGGCGCCCTGTTCGGACTCGCTTTCGCTACGGCTTCCCCACCCGGGTTAACCTCGCAACACACCGCAAACTCGCAGGCTCATTCTTCAAAAGGCACGCAGTCACGACATGCAGGCAAGCCTGCATGCGACGCTCC